>JBPOFD010000012.1:0-56821 GCA_051252055.1 Sulfitobacter sp. | reverse complement strand
TCTAATCCCTGACATCACTGTCTCCTTGCTTCTAAAATTACCAAGCAAGGCGTCTACAAATCTAGGGGCTATTCACGGATCCATTTCCCTGGTTGGGCAAAATTCTGCACCAGATCGAAGTCCAATATCCGCGTTGCCGAAGCATACTCTCCGCAAACCCGGCCGAGTTAGTCAGTCTCTCGAACTCTTGATGCGGGGAGGGGAGGGGGATCAAAATCACTCTGGCCATGGCAGCTGGGCATTCAACGGGGTATCAGGGCTTCCAAACAGACCTTTTGGTAAGTTTCGGCGGGGTGAAACGGCCCGGCTCATTTTGTTGAACCCAACCGGTTTTTCCCATGGAATTCATATGCATGGTCACCATTTCCGCGAAATCACTGACAACGGGACACTAGGCCCTTTGCGAGACACACTCTTGGTGGCGTCGGGAGAGTCGCGCGAAATTGTATGCGTTTTCGACAATCCAGGTCGTTGGTTGCTTCATTGTCATATGCTTAGTCATAGCGCAGATGGCATGGCAACTTGGGTTGAAGTATCATGAAAACAGGCCTTCCCCTTCAATCATTCTATCGTGGAGCACGACATTGACTCGGTCACATATTCTGACTTTTGGTTTCATACTCATTGTTGGCATTTCTGTACTTGCTTTCACCCTTGGCGCTGCCTTTGAGAAGCCAAACATTGCCAAACAGCCCGAAAAGTCGAGCGTCGAAGCCGGTGAGATGCTGTACGCGGAAAACTGTGCATCGTGCCACGGTGTGCAGCTGGAAGGGGAGCCGAATTGGCGCAGCCCGAAAGATGACGGCTCGCTTCCCGCCCCACCACACGATCGAACGGGCCATACATGGCACCATGGAGATGCACTGTTGTTCAACTACACGAAGTTTGGGGGGAAGGCCGCTCTAGAGGCAAGTGGCGTGACAAATTTCAACAGCGGCATGCCGAGCTTTGCGGACCTTCTGAGCGACCAAGAGATCTGGGATATTTTGGCCTTTATCAAATCCACTTGGCCGGAGCGAATGCGCGAAACCCAAAGAGGGCGGACTTTAGGGGAGCAGATGGAAGACGGCACATGAACGACCACCTCTTGACCTTCGTTATAATGAGATCGAACCAATTCGATACAGGTGAGACAAAAAGCGCCAGACATGTCTGGTCAGAAAGGAAAGTACCATGACTAAGTTAGATTTTAATCGCCGCGCTGTGTTGGGTGGCCTATGCGCCGCTGGCTTCACAATGGCTGTTCCAGCCATCGCCGCCACGGGCCCGTTGATGCAAGTCGTTAAAGATCCGAATTGTGGGTGCTGCGGTGCCTGGATCAACGTCATGGCTAGCGCTGGATTCGACGTTAAGGTTCGCGACGTTCCCTACGATGATTTGGTTCAGTTGAAAGCCGACAGCGGGATCAGTGACGAAATGGCATCGTGCCACACGGCTCATGTTGACGGGTACATTATTGAAGGCCATGTACCCGCACCGGATATCGAACGGCTGCTGACCGAGCGTCCCGACGCTATTGGCTTGGCAGTGCCTGGTATGCCATGGGGGTCGCCCGGTATGGGTCCCGAAAACGAGCGTGATGCATATACAGTGTATTTGATCCGAAAAGACGGCTCAGTTGAGACTTTCACCGAATACGAAGCGGCATAGACAGCCGCAGGCTCTATTAGGGCTTGAGGGTGCCAAACAGCCGCCCTCAAGCCCTCAATTCTTGTCCCGACACTGAAGCAATAAGCCACAGATCAAGCGGCGATCGTTCCTGTATAGCCTTCTTTCTCCAATAGACGCGCCAATTCATCATCGCTGAGCCGGCTTGTGATTTCTACTGTGCGACCCTCCAAATCGAATTTCAGAACAGCGTCGCCGTCTTCCGACCCTACGGCCTTTTCAATAGAAGCCGTACAATGGCCACAGGTCATATCGGGTACATTGAACTTACTCATAGTTTTCTCCTTTTTAGATTCAAAGAAAGAGGGGCAGGTTCCCATAGGGTAGGGTCAAGCACAAATTATTCGACTTACGGCGCTTGACCCTACCCTAACTGGAACCCCCTTTAGTCGGTTTTGAAACGACGAATCGCGGAGTGTGTCATGTCAGAAAATCAAGTGCTTACATTTTCGGTTGACGGGATGACCTGTGCGTCCTGTGTCGGACGTGTCGAAAAGACATTGTCGAGTATTGCCGGTGTGAACGAAGCTGCGGTCAATCTGGCAAATGAAACTGCACAGGTGCAATATTCCGAACCGGCTAACCTGTCTGCTATGATTGATGCTCTTGGGGAGGCAGGCTATCCCGCCTCAACAAACGAGATTACGTTAGATGTCGAAGGCATGACCTGTGCCAGCTGCGTTGGTCGGGTCGAACGCAAACTCAAAGCCAGCGAGGGGGTCATCGACGCGCAAGTCAATCTGGCGACAGAGGCGGCGACGGTCCGCTATGTTAACGGCGCAATCACTCCGGCGGAATTGGCAAGGATATCAACCGAGCTCGGATATCCGGCCAAGGTCAAAGATGGCGAAGACCTCAGCAAACAGGACCGCAAAGCCGCTGATATCAAAAAACTGGGACGACTTACGCTTTTTGCAGCCCTATTGGCCTTCCCTGTGTTTGTGATCGAGATGGGCGGCCATTTAGTACCATCAATGCATATGTGGATTGAGCAAAATATTGGGTTGCAAAATAGCCGGCTTCTACAATTCTTTTTGACCACAATCGTATTGTTCGGCCCTGGATTGCGCTTCTACACAAAGGGCTTTCCCCAGCTATTGAAAGGTACGCCGGATATGAACTCGCTTGTAGCGCTCGGCACTTCGGCGGCCTACGGGTTCTCATTAGTATCGACATTCACCCCAGCCCTTCTGCCTGAGGGCACGGTCAACGTTTACTATGAGGCCGCGGCCGTAATTGTTGTGTTGATACTTTTGGGTCGCTACCTCGAAGCTCGCGCCAAAGGGCGCACAGGCGAGGCAATCCGAAAGTTGGTCGGGCTTCAGGCGAAAATCGCGCGTGTTGAACGGGGGGGGCGAGGTCGTCGAGCTAGCAATCGAAGAGATTATGGTCGGTGACCTGATCCATGTTCGCCCCGGTGAGAAAATCGCCGTGGATGGCACAGTAACCAACGGCAAATCTTATGTTGATGAAAGTATGATCACCGGGGAACCCGTGCCCGTCGAGAAAGGTGTAGGCGCCGAAGTCGTTGGGGCGACCGTGAACGGCACAGGCGCCTTGGTCTTTCGGGCGACCAAGATTGGCGCAGATACAATGCTGGCGCAAATCATCCAGATGGTCGAACAGGCGCAAGGGGCCAAATTGCCCATCCAAGGTCTTGTCGACCGCATTACATCGTGGTTCGTTCCTGCGGTTATGGTGGTAGCCGCCATAACTGTGGGAACATGGCTACTATTTGGTCCAGATCCCGCATTGAGCTTTGCCTTGATCGCAGGCGTTGCTGTGTTGATCATTGCATGTCCTTGCGCAATGGGTCTGGCAACGCCGACTTCAATCATGGTCGGCACAGGTCGGGCCGCAGAGATGGGGGTTCTTTTTCGAAAGGGTGATGCTCTGCAAATGCTGCAGGAAGCAAAAGTGGTGGCGCTTGACAAGACCGGTACGTTGACCCAGGGCCGTCCCGAGCTCACGGACCTGGTCGCTGCAGGCGGCTTCGACGAAGATGAGGTACTTCGCCTTGTTGCTGCACTTGAGGCGCAATCCGAACACCCGATCGCCGAAGCCATTACGCGCGCGGCCGTTCAGAAAGGGCTGAAGAGCGCCGAAGTTACTGCCTTTTCCTCCCTCACTGGCTACGGCGTTGAGGCAACTGTTGACGGTCAACAGGTTATTGTCGGCGCAGATCGGCTCATGAAGCGCGAGGGAATCGACATGGGCACACTTGCCCAAACCGGTGACGCATTGGGGCTCAAAGGCCGCACGCCGCTCTATGCCGCCATTGACGGGAAAATAGCAGCGGCAATCGCGGTATCAGACCCGATCAAACCTGCGACCCCTCGAGCCATCTCAGCTCTACATGGACTTGGTCTGAACGTGGCAATGATCACCGGGGACAATCAGGGCACCGCCCACGCAATTGCAACTGAACTGGGGATTGATATTGTTGTCGCTGAGGTACTACCTGAGGGGAAAGTTGCCGCGTTGGAGGAGTTGCGCAAGCGTGGCAAGCTGGCTTTCGTTGGCGACGGAATCAACGATGCGCCAGCGTTGGCTACCGCAGATGTAGGCATCGCGATCGGCACTGGCACAGATGTGGCAATCGAAGCGGCCGATGTCGTATTGATGTCTGGCGAGCTAACTGGAGTGGTCAATGCCTTTGACATCTCGACGCGTACAATGCGTAACATCCGACAGAACCTGTTCTGGGCCTTTAGCTACAATACGCTGCTTATCCCTGTGGCAGCAGGTATCTTGTATCCGGCCTTTGGCGTGCTCCTATCACCGGTGTTGGCAGCCGGAGCGATGGCGCTATCCAGCGTATTTGTGCTAACGAATGCACTTCGCTTACGATGGGTAAAGCCCGTATTGAGCGACTAGATCCCTGGCAGTCAATGGACGCCCGGTCACCCCATCGAGTTCCTAGAAATGTCTTAGTTAGGAGGCCAAATGAACCTTAACATTGGCGAAGTATCCAAACGCACCGGTTTGCGGGCAAAAACCATCCGTTACTATGAGGACATTGGGCTTGTTAAACCGCTGCGCGACACAAACGACTACCGTGTCTTCCGTGAATCCGACTTCCACAAGTTGGTTTTTCTTGGCCGCGCCCGCGCCTTGGGGTTTTCCATCGACGAATGCCGCAATTTACTGGCGCTCTATGAGGACGAAACTCGCGCAAGCGCTGAGGTGAAAGACATAACACGCAAACATTTGGAAGAAATCGAGGCCAAAATTACCGATCTCCAAGCCATGTATGAAACACTGACACATCTTTCCAATGAATGTGCCGGAGATCACCGCCCAGATTGCCCCATTCTGAAAGGTCTCAGCGAGGATCCTTGTCACTGATCTCCAAAGTATTCTCAAAGAAAGTGAAACACTCAGTATGGCTACGACGAATCCCTAATTCACCGCTTCCGACAAATACCAATGGAGATCCATGTGGTAGGGTCAATTTTAACATAAGATTGATTATCGGCTAAACTTGTTCCGTGTCTGCCCCGTCATGTTGCCAGCTTGCAATGCCCTAACTCCGCCCTCAGGGCTGCCAAGTCATTCATAAAAACCGTCGTGTAGATGCCTTGTACTCTTCGTACTGCGATCCGTATTCCTCCTTTAGCCACGGCTCCTCGGCAAATGGCGTGGCAATCAGAATAACGACAATTGCCACCCCCAAAACGAACGCCAATGGAGTTGCAGAAAGGATCATCCATCCGCCAACCATAGCGATGTCGGCAACGTACTGAGGGTTACGCGAGAAGCGATACATCCCTGCTGTTCGCAAAGCCCCCTTCGCGCCGCCTGTTTGCGGTAACCCGAAGTGAACGACTTCGGCCCACACGACGAAATGGCCGATTATGATTAGCGGTATCCCAATCCCAAACCGCACCCAGCTTGATATTTGCAGACTGCCCCACCCTAAAATGCCCAGCAATATGAGAATGCCAAAGAGTGAAAGGGTAGGCGCCCAAACCAGAATAGGTGTGACCCGCGTGAAATTCTTAGGGGGCCAAATTCGGCGCCTTGGAAAGGCAATCGACCAAAGGATCAAGCACAGGGTCACGCCGGCAATTCCCAAGCCTAGATACAGAGATGTCTCTTCCATCAGTGATCTCCCGCCTCATGCCCATAGAGTTGCGCATCATTGTGAGCATTCACCAGATATTCCAATTCGAGCGTGGAATGCTGGATACCAAACTCTGCGGCGAGGCGCGCTTTCACGGCTGCTTTGATCAGTTCGCTGGATGCGCCGTCATCGGTCACGACATGGCAATCCAGCGCCGCTTGGTTCTCCTGCATCTGCCAAAGGTGACCATGATGGACATCGTTTACGCCATCTACATCCCGAAGGGACGCAACGACAGCATCACTGTCAAGATCGGGAGGGCTTCCGAGCATTAGAGTACGGATAGGGCTACCGATTTCAGTCACCGCGAGGTAGAGAATGTAGATTGCAATAATGAGCGTGATAGCGGGATCGACCCACCACATATTGTACAGCAAGATAAGCGACCCACCGATGATGACAGCGACTGAGGCCAAGGCATCCGACAAATTGTGCAAGAATAGAGCCCTAATATTCACGCTGCCCTTCTGCATGGAATAGGTCAAAACCGCTGTCAATGCATCGACCACAAGCGCGACCGAGCCAAGAATTACGACGGTCCACCCGGCTACTTCGGTCGGCTCGAAAAACCGCATCCCGCCTTCATAAATCAGATAAAGACCTACAATAATCAGAGTGGTGTAGTTGACGAGCGCTGCGACGACTTCGATCCTGCCGTAGCCGAAAGTCATTCGCTCATCAGCGGGACGTCTCGAGATCTTACGCGCCGCGAAGGCAATAACGAGCGATGCCATGTCCGAAAAATTGTGCAATGCATCCGCAATAAGGGCAAGACTTCCCGACAAGATGCCCCCGACGATTTGAGCGACCGTCAGTAGCGCATTGGCCCAAATCGCTATGAAAACACGCCGATCCCCAGACGCGGGATCAATATGCGCGTGAGAATGATCATGAGGCATGTCGGACCTCCTTATGGCTATGATTGGGATGGGTAAGCCCCGGAATTTTTGGAACTCTTCCCGCACGAATACGACGTACACGGGCATTCATCCAATGTCGAATGATGTGCCGGTAAAGCAGGCCCTTTACGGCACCAAATGCCTGCCAATGGTCGGCATAGAATTCATCTGGCGCATCGTATGTGCCGAAGTCCTGAACTATCCCTGTTCTCTGAATGTAGGTACTGCCTCCTGTCCACTCAACAGGTGTGGAAGCCAGACAATCGGTCCCCGCGCCATAACCGCACAGGTTGGAAGTATTCGGAAATGTGGCCTGAAGTGCCGCCAGAAACGGGGCATCGAGTATGAAACCTTCTAGGTTTTGCCAGCCCACTTCGGTCTCGACCTCGATCCACGAGTGTATGATCTCGCTTGGCGCAATTGGATAGACGAGCTCGGGCACGACACCGCGTTGCAGCTCTTTGTGGATGGTAAAACCATGAAAACGACAACGCACGCCAACTGCGCGCAGCAACGCCATCAAAAGTGTACCTTTGGTGTTGCACTGACCAAACCCGTCGGCGAGCACTTCTGAGGCGGTGATGTCATCGGATCGATTATATCCAAAAACGATCTCATTGCGTACGAAATCGTAAACTGCACCAATACGTTCATGGGTAGTGAGAGCACTCCACCCTCTATCTCGCACCAATCGATTTATCGAAGGGTTATCGAAATTTAGGATCTTAGTGGCTGACAGAAGCGGATCGCTGCTGGGCATAATTCATCTCCTCGAATCGTCTAAGAGAAGATGTAGTTGCTACAGCAACTATAGGTTCAAGGGACTTCCTAAACTCTCTTGTCCACGATGAATTAGCCTCCGATTTGATCGTGGTTGGTTAGGCACTCTGAATGATCGCGCAAGACTTCAAGAACCTTGCAGTCTGCGGTGTTGCCACCACTACATTCTTGGATCATCCGCTTTAGTTCAGTCTGTAGTGCTTTCAGCCGATCCATCCGCAATTCGACTTGTTTGAGTTGCCGACGGGCAATGGAATCCGCCTCGTGACACGAGTGATCTGGACTGTCACTTAACGCGAGAAGCTCGCGGATTGCTTCAAGAGGAAACCCCAACTGACGAGCGTGGCGGATAAATGACAGACGATCAACTTCGACAGCACTATAGCGACGCTGACCGCCCTCCGTGCGTCCCGGTTCGGGCATCAAGCCGATTTGTTCATAGTAGCGGATTGTCTGAACCTTTGTGCCGGTTTTCTTTCCGAGGTTTCCAATTGTAAGCATCTAGCCTCCATTTCTAAAGCTTTAGTAGGTTTAGCTTATATGTAGTGCAAGCCAAGGCCAAGATCACTAATTTGTGACACGCAGCCATCTGGCCACGAAACAGCTTGAACCTCTAGCTGCTAGAACAATTAAAGTGCCGTCAATAATAGATGGGATCAGGCGCAAAACGAACAATGAAGCTTTCGGCAATCAACAAAGGGCTTTGGGCGGCCGTTGCGATCGCAATTCTCGGATTCGCATCGATACAATTCTCGGTCAGATATTTGCCGCGACAGGATGATCCTGCATTCCGTGCAGAATTCGAGCTGACCAACCATCATGGGAAAGTTCAGACCGAAGGCGATTTCGCCGGACGGTGGATGCTGGTCTTCTTCGGTTTCGCAAATTGCCCCGATGTTTGCCCGACAACGCTCGCCGAAGTGGCGGCCGTCATGACAGGGCTGGGCGAAGAATCTGCACAGTTTCAACCGATCTTCATCTCGATTGATCCTGAGCGAGACACGCCCGATGTGCTTGCCGAATTCGTCCGCCCCTTTGATGCTGACATCATCGGGCTAACCGGCTCGCCCGACCAAATTGCGCAAACAGCGGAGACTTTCCCGATCTATTTCGAGCGAATCGAAGAAGCGACCGCCCCAGACGGCTATACAATGGGTCACACATCTCACCTGTTCCTCTTTGGTCCTGAGGCTGGTTTTATGCAGTCCTGGCCTTATGGCACCCCAGCTGAAGAAATACTTACAGACCTAAGGCAAAGGATTTGAACGCGATGACAAGAATCAACGGAGAAACCGCATTAGGTTTGGCTTGGGCCATCGCATTCTCCTCCTCGCTTATTGTGCTCTTTATCGGCGAAGTACTTGGACAGACACCTTGCGTGCTTTGTTGGTTCCAGCGCGCCTTCATGTTCCCGCTGGCGATCATCCTTGGCCTCGGCCTTTGGTGGCAGGACCCCCGGATAGGCCGATATGGTGTCGCGTTGGCTTTGGGAGGCACGGCCGTCGCACTCTATCACATGGGCCTTTATCTCGGCGTAATCCCAGAGGCGGTGAAGCCGTGCACGGAAACCGGCCCCTCTTGTACCGATGACAATCAACTGTTTCTCGGCATCCCAATCCCGCTTATGGCTATAGCAGCTTTTGCCACAATCGGCGTGCTATCGGCGCTTTCACTCAAGGAAAAACAATCATGAATCGACGTGGGCTTATTCTATCCGTCCTCGCATTAGGTATCGCTGGTTTCGGTGGTGCAACCTGGTTCGCAGACCGCTCGCAACCTGCGACCGATGTTGCCTCTGTTGCCCCCGAAGTCTTTGACGCCTTGATGCGCCCGTACTCCCCTATCCTTGGTCCCGAAAACGCGCCCGTCACGATCGTTGAATTCTTTGATCCGGCCTGCGAGGCCTGTGCCGCCTTCTATCCAGCCGTCAAAGATATCATGAAAGAGTATCCTGAGGATGTGCGCGTGGTGATACGCTACACACCATTTCACGGCCAGATCTCGGAAGTTTCAATTAAGCTTCTTGAGGCCGCACGCATGCAGGGCAAGTTCGAAGAGGTTCTGCAAGCACTTATCGTCTACCAAAATGCATGGGCCTCCCATGGCAATGCAAATGTCCAAAAAATCGGCGAGATTGCAGGCGGCGCGGGATTGGATATCGAAAAGGCAATGACACAGATGAAGTCGCCTGACGTCATTGCAATATACAATCAAGACAAGGCCGATGTCGAAACGGTTGGCGTGCAACAAACGCCGACGTTCTTTGTCAACGGCAAGCCTCTAGACCCCTTCGGATTTGATGAATTGCGCGCGCTGGTTGCGTCGGAAGTCGCTGCAAGCAAATCATAATCAGACAGCGACAAGGAACAATATCATGAAATATGCTTTCATCACCGCCATCGCCTTCAGCGCCTTGATCGGACTGCCCACAGCCTCGACCGCAGGCTCGCAAGATGTTGTTGTCGAAGGCGCGTGGTCGCGCGCCTCGATTGGGACAAAACGCCCCGGCGTGGCGTATCTGACGTTGCGCAACACGGGCTCGGACCCAGTCTCTCTCGTGGGGCTGGAGACGCCCTTGGCCATGATGCCTGAGATTCACGAAACGAAGACGGATGCCAATGGGGTAAGCTCCATGGCTCCGGCCGGCGAAATCACAATTCCTGCAGGTGAAAGCGTCTCACTTGAACCAGGAGGTAAACATGCCATGCTAATGAAGTTGCAACGAAAAATGGTTGAAGGCGAAAACTTTTCTTTGACATTCAACTTCGCCGATGGCGGACAGCTCACAGTCAATGTCCCCATTTTGGGCGTTGCGGCGCGAGGACCGCAGGATTGACACGCACAAGATCGCTCCTCACTTTAATTGCGTTTGCGAGCTGCATACTTGGTGTCGCACTTTTTATTGGCTGGTGGAGGGTGGACGGCCCTGGCGCACCTGAGCCGGGTGGTGCGCGCCCTCTTCCACTTTCCCAGATGGCATTTCAGATGACTGACCAAGACGGGGAAACCGTTGGGCCCGCCACGCTATTGGGTAGTCCCTCCTTGGTGTTTTTCGGATTCACATATTGCCCCGATGTCTGCCCCACAACACTGTCAGATATCTCAGGGTGGCTCGACGATCTAAGCGACGAAGCTGCGCAATTGAAGGTTATTTTCATAACCATCGACCCCGCACGCGATAGCGGTACGGCCTTGGCCGACTATGTAGGTTCTTTTCACCCAGCTATCCAAGGTTGGAGCGGCACACCTGAAGAAACGGAACGTGCAGTAGCGGGTTTTCGCGCGAGCTATGAAAAAGTCGCAATAGAAGATGGGGACTACACAATGAACCATACGGCCAGCGTCTTTTTATTCGCTGCCGACGGGCAGTTTGTCACCACCGTCGATTACCATGAACCTCGTGAGTTTGCGGTGCCAAAAATCCGCCGCGTCCTTGAAACAATAGGAGACCCCGCCAAATGAAATCCTTCACGCTTGCCGTAGCAGTTGCTATTTGCCTTGCCTCTCAGGCACTCGCTGAGGCCACATCCATTGACGTCAAAAAGACCAGTAGCTGTGGATGTTGCCTTGCCTGGATGGATCATCTTGAAGACAACGGCTTTGGCCCCACGGGCGAAGACATGTTTGCAGGGCTTCTTGTTCGTTTCAAACTCGACATGGGTGTGCCGCAACGTATGGTGTCTTGCCACACGGGCTTAGTAGAGGGCTACGTAATTGAGGGGCATGTTCCAGCGGATGACATTCGCAGACTACTCAGCGAGCGACCTGACGCGATCGGTCTTGCTGTGCCGGGAATGCCACTCGGTTCACCTGGCATGGACCAGGGTCGCTGGCGGGAGGCCTATGACGTCTTCCTCATCAAAAACGATGGCACTTCGGAAGTCTACTCTAGCTATCCTGGCGACGAGTAGCTGGACATGGCGCGAAGGTTTAGCTTTGGTGTGCTCGGAACGGTTGTAGCCGTTGGCTTGGATCAATTCAGTAAACTGCTTGTCGTCAATAACGCATCCGCGTTAAGCGCAGGTTACTCCGTCCTACCGGGTTTTGATCTCGTCTATCACCGCAACAGCGGCATATCATTTGGCATGCTGAGTGGCGCCCCGTCATGGGCGCTAATTTTTCTTGCCGTTTGCGTCTGCCTCTGGCTGATAGCCTTGATTGCGCGAACGAAGGAGCGGTTGGAAGCCGTCGCGTTGGGGCTTATACTTGGAGGGGGCCTGGGGAATGCGATTGACCGACTAAGAGTTGGGGCAGTCACCGATTTTCTGGACATTTACATTGGCGAATTGCACTGGCCGGCCTTCAATTTGGCCGATGCAGCGATTTTCTGCGGAGGCGCTCTGCTAATTGCGCGACCTTTCTCAAGACACAGCAGAAACAAATAGTGGCGACTTAGAGACCTCTTGCGCCTCAGACAGGCCAATCAATTTGGTTTTTGAAGGCCGCAAGCGTTGCGTCGCTGACATGGTGTTCAATGCCTTCTGCGTCTCGCACAGCTGTTGCCTCATCGATCCCCAAACTCATTAGAAACGCGACCACAATCCTGTGGCGTTCGCGGCAAACTTCGGCGAGGGTCCGACCCTTGTCGGTTAGAAATACTGAACGATACTTCTCTCGATGCACCAAGCCGGCCGCTTTGAGGCGTGAAATGTTTTTGGTAACGGTCGGGGCTTTAACCCCCAAACGCTCTGCAATGTCGACCGGGCGCGCCTCGCCGTGCAGGTCGATGAGTTCAGCAATCAGTTCAACATAGTCTTCCGCAATCTCACTTTCATGGGCGTTGCGCACATGCGCAAACCCGTCGGCCTGGGCTTCGGGATTGTTTGTGATGGGCGTGAAATTCTCACTTGGCTGCGGTGATCTCGTATTCATGTCGGGACTTTGACCTATCAATAAGAGATTGACAACAAGTTTGCCTTGGGTGAATAAGTTAGACAAGGCTAACTTTTTTATGGAGTGACTTGTGTCCCGGCACCTACAACGCGCGATCCTATCTATGATTATCACCCTATCGGTGATGGTAGGCCCTTCCATGGGGACACCCGCCAAAGAGGCACCGTGGCTTCCCGAAGCTGCCGCCTATCGTTTGACCCTTTTTTTGGGCAACCTTGCTCCGGTTCCTTGGGAAAAAGTGGAAAAAGCTTGGAAAGAACCCTATCGCGGATCTGACTATTCTGCCGGCGCCTTTGATTGGCTGGGACGTGAGAGCACTCTTGACCTAGACGCCATAAAAAGCGCTCTGGCAACGGAGGATCGACATGCCCTATTCGCATCAGCGACCCGTCTGATCGCCCTAAGAATCGACGAAGAATTGGATGTCGCTCTTACTGCGAATGACCCTTCCACCTCTGGTCAAGCCGTTGCACGAGCCAAAGAAATTTACCGCGCATTTGCTGATCATATCAAAGCGGCTGATCCTGCCAGCGCCCGTTCGTTGGGGCGCGCCTGGTTGGAACTCATGAATGCGACAGGTTCGGCGCGTGTGCTCGGTGCTGGCGGTGTAGAGCAGAATACTGAGGTGATGTTAGCGGCGCGCAACGAGATTTCTTCATATTTGGCGGCAAACTATCTTGTCGCAGACTTAACTCCGCGCGCGACACTAACTGCCTTGCCCGAACTGATTGCGCGGACGGGGCAACCCGTCACTCTGCCTGCAGCCTTGCCGCCGGGAACCGACCTGTTCGATCAGGATCCGCTGCCGCTTCTGGTGTTGAATTTCGAAGAACAAGGGATCGACGAAGCCGATCTGCCCCTCATTGCCTATGGTGACATGTTGTTTGACAGCGCAAATATTTTCGGCGGACCGGCCAAAGAACTGGGTATTGCCTGTTCTACTTGCCACAATCGCTCCGACATCAATCAGCGTTTCTTCATTCCCGGCGCGAGCCATCAGCCTGGTGCGGTGGACGTGGATGGTGCTTTCTTCAACCCGATGTTCAACGACCGCCGCGATGACCCGATCGATATTCCCAGCCTGCGAGGGCTTCGCTTCACTGGGCCATATGGACGTGATGGAAGATTTGGCTCAATTAGGAATTTCACTCGCAATGTAATCGTGAATGAATTCGCAGGCGAAGAACCCACGCCCCTCATTCTGGACGCATTGGTCGCCTATATGACCGAATTCGACTTCCTGCCCAACTCCATGGTCACGGGTGAGGGCCAGTTGACTGATGCCGCCCCCGAGGCTGCTCGCCGAGGCGAAACACTTTTCAACCAACCCTTTGACGGCATGGGCGATCAATCTTGTGCTAGCTGTCACACCCCTTCAGGGAATTTCCTAGACAGAAAATCGCATGATATTGGCTCTGTGGCTCCCGCCTACGACGGGTCGTTGGCTGGGGCCATGGACACGCCAACTCTACTCGGCACCGTTTACACGGCACCTTATTTCCACGATGGTTCGCTACCGACACTGGCAAGCGTGGTGGAGTGGTTCAATGACACCAAGGGCCTCGGCCTTACCGAAGCTGAACTGTCAGATTTGACCGCCTATCTCGAAACGGTTGGGGCCGCAGACGAACCCTATGAAACATTCGATGCCGCAAACACGCCTTTCCGATTGGCATTCGCAGAGCTTACGACCTTCGCCTCGACCCTCGATACGCTTCTTCCCAAACGCGATGCCAAGCACATCTTGATCTTGACTGATACGGTCGCCACAGATCTGGCTGCGGATGCTGGCACGATGGCCAATCTCTCGGCGCGACCCGAAATTTATGCGCTTGCAAACAAGCTCACTGAGGTTGGCACCGCCGTACGAGGTGAAGACTGGGCGAGTGCACTGACCAATTGGAACCAATTCAAAGAAGATGCCACAGCACTAGAAGAAAGGGCGTACTAATCATGCCGCGTTTGAACCGCCGCAACCTTCTCATCCTCGCGAGCGCAGGATTGGCCGTACAATTGACACCTGCACTGGCGCAATCCGCGCCGTTGCGTCTGGCATTCATCCCTCAGGAGAACCCTGACAAACTGCTGGGCGATATCGAGATAATTACGACTTGGCTGAGCTCAGAAATCGGTTTGCCGGTCGAAGGGTTTGTGACCATCGATCACGCAGCCGCGGTCGAAGCGCTGCGCAACGGTGACGCCGATATCTCCTTCATGGGAGCAATGCCCTTCGTACTCGCCGAAAATGAAATCGGTGCCATCCCACTCTTGTCGGAAATCTATCGCGATGCACCGAGCTACACTGGGCGGATTTTCGTGCGCCACGACAGTGGATTTAAAACGCCGGCCGACCTCGAGGGCAAGGACATCGCATTTGCCGACCCAATCTCGGAATCCGGTTACATGTACCCCCTCTCGGAGTTCGAGCGCGCAGGGCTTATTTCCGCCCCCTCCGCGGCGGAAGACTTCTTGGGCCGCATCTTCTTTGCGGGCGGCTATCAACAGGCGATGCAAGCCATGGCAGAGGGTTTGGTCGACGCCGCCGGCGCCAGCCAATACGCCGACCTTCTGCTCACTCCTGAACAACAATCACAGGTCACATGGATCGCAGAAAGCGATCCCATCCCAAGCCATGTTGTAATCGCGCGCCCTGAGCTAGATGCCGAGCTTCGTGCACGCTTTGTTGCCGCTATGATGAAACTCAATCAACCCGAACACCAAGAAAAGCTGCGCCATCTCTACGGTCCCGATGGCTATGTCGAAACCGACCCTTCAGTGTTCGATGACGTGCGTGACATGGCGCGGCGCTACGGGCTGCTATGACAAAAAACACCGTTCACATCGAAGACCTGAGCTATTTCCATACAGGAGCACAAACACCGTCCATTGACCAGCTGTCTCTTGACATCGCGGAAGGTGAATGCGTTGCCCTCCTGGGTCCCTCCGGCGCGGGTAAAACCACCTTGTTGACGCTGCTGGACGGGCGTTTGCGAAACTGGCTGGGTCAGGTCAGTGTTCTTGGCACAGATTTCGATCCCGTTTGCTCCCTTCCGCTGTCCAAACGTGCCGATACAGGTTTCGTCTTTCAGGAGTTTGGGCTTGTCGAACGCTCGACGGTAATCCGTAACGTCTTGAACGGGAGGCTTGGGCGGATGCCCTTTTGGCGTGCACTGCGGGGGAAAGCCTCCGACTTGGACCTGGAGGTTGCGCTCGCAGCACTAGGAAATTGTGCGATCGCCGATCTCGCGGAGCGGCGCGTTGACACGCTCAGCGGCGGTCAACGGCAGCGGGTGGCCATCGCGCGTTGCCTCGCACAGGAACCAAGATTGATCCTTGCGGACGAACCCGTGAGCAACCTTGATCCCGCGCGCGCGGAGGACATCCTATCGCTGCTCAAAAGCGCCGCTCAAGCGCGCGGCGCGACGACGGTATTCTCCTCGCATCAACCCGATCTGGCGCGCCGCTTTGCCGATCGCATTATTGGGATGCGTAACGGCAGGATCGCATTTAGTGTTCGCCCACAAGAGCTGTCCGAAGACGCGACGTCGGCACTCTACGGAGACGCCCAAAACTCATCCAGCGCAAAACTCAAGGTTGTAAACTGATGCGGTCACGTGAATTTGGGGGATTTCTGACTGGGGTTTTGATTGCCTGTGCCGTGCTTTGGTCCCTGCTGACTTCTGACGTTGAGCTGTCGCGACTGCTTTCTGCCGGCCCGCGCATTGCAGATTTTTTCGGCCGCATGTTCCCGCCGAACTCGACGGTTATGAACGAGATCTGGAAGGGGAGCGCCGAGACGTTGCGGATTGCGATACTTGGCACGCTTGGCGCCATATTCCTATCCGTACCGCTGGGAATTCTCGCCTCAGAGACAATGGTGCAACCCGTCGTGCACCGCGCGGTGCGAACTCTTCTGGCATTTGTGCGCGCTATCCCCTTGATACTTGTGGCGATGCTTATGGTAAGCGCGGTTGGGCTTGGCCCTCTACCTGGCATTATCGCTGTTGCCTTCCACGCGTCAGGGATGCTTGCCAAGTTCTACGCCGAAGCCATCGATGGTGTTTCACGCGGCCCGATTGAGGCGCTTGAAAGTGCGGGAGCGGGACCCTTGTTGCGACTTCGGCATGCAATCTGGCCACAGATGGCGCCGGTAGTCGCTCGCGACACAATTTTCCGTTTTGAGCTAAACCTGCGTGAATCGCTCGTGTTAGGGATCGTTGGGGCCGGTGGGATCGGTTTCTATATTCAAAGCTACATACGCTCTTTCCAGTACGACAAGGCAGCGAGTGTAACGATGGCCGTAATTGTAATGGTAGTCGTCATTGAAGCGTTCAACGTATTCCTCAGACGCCGTTTCGACTGACAATTTACCATAAGCTAATTGATTTTTCGTAACTCAGACATTCACCAATTTTCGAAACCACGCTCAAATATCTCTTGAACCTAAAGGCCCTTGAGGGAGTACAGATGGAGCGGAAAAAGAAGAGCTGCCAATGAAAATTCCTCCCATACTACACGTCGCCGCTGCCGCCGTCATCGCTTGGGCTCTGAACAGATTTGTTCCCATTTGGCAATTTGGAGGCGCGTTCGCTTCTTCTCTGGCCTGGGTTTTCGGCATAACTGGGGCAGGTTTCCTCATCGTAGCCTTGAGTAACTTTCGCTCCAATGACACGACCATAGACCCTCGCGACCCCTCCAAGGCGCAGCATCTTGTGGTGACAGGCGTTTATAGGATTACGCGCAATCCGATGTATGTGAGCATGGCGTTTTTGCTGGCGGGTTGGTGTTTTTATCTCGGCAGTATTGCCTCGTTCTTGGTCCTGCCCTTGTTTGTTATTGTGATCAATGAAAGCCAAATCAAAGGGGAAGAACGCGCACTACTCCAAAATTTTGGGGCCGAATACGAAACCTATAGAAAACAGGTAAGGCGGTGGCTTTGAGCAACAATGCGCCACGGAGCACTAGATCGCTACTATAGGTGTTCCGAGACGAAGCTCTCATGCGTAGATTTCAATCGGCGTCCCATCACGTACCATCGCATAGACCTCTTCAATTTGCCGGTCGGTGAGGGCAATGCACCCGGCTGTCCAATCTTGCTTGTTCATCGGGTCAACGCCCTTTCTCGGACCCCCATGGATAAATATATCCCCACCGGGCGATTTTCCATTGGCTTTCGCAAAGGCACGGTCAGCGGCATTGGGGTAGGAAATACCAATCGACAGATGAAATAGACTGTCGGGATTGTGACGGTCGATTGTATAGGTTCCCTCGGGCGTGCGCCCATCCCCCTCGAATTGTTTATGCCCTTCAGGGGAAAAACCAAGTCCGACGGGATAGGTCTGAAGCACGCCCTCCTTGCCATCGAGAACAAGCACTCTCTTTGACTTATACAGGCGAAGGCGCGCAACCTCCGGTCCGGTGTAAGTGCTAAACTTGCTCGCACATCCTGTCAGGAATACGGACACCCCCCCCAAAAGGATGAAACGTCTTGGAAATTTGTCGACCATCATCATGCGGTGCCTTTTTGTGCGTGGTCTACTCTTGCGTCGGTATCGTAACACCGAAGCACGATCAATGCCCGTGCGCCAAGGCTCCCTGAGCCATATCCTCACCGAGCCGGTTGCCGCCTTTGGGCCGCGTTTGGTCATCCTTTGCGTTCAGAAGCCGCAACGCGTTGGCAACCACAAGAAGGGATACGCCTACATCCGCGGCAATTGCGCCCCACATCGAAGCCATGCCGAAAGCGGTTGCCGCCACGAAAGCGGCTTTGGTCGCAAGCGATAGGCCGATGTTTTGCTTGATAATCATCATGGTGCGGCGCGAATGGCCGATCAGCCATGGCACCTTGCCAATATCATCGGTCATTAGCGCGATATCCGCTGTTTCGATTGCGGCATCCGAACCGACAGCGCCCATGGCAATACCGTAATGCGCCCGCGCCATCGCGGGGGCGTCGTTCACGCCGTCCCCAACCATAGCAACGGTATCGAATTGCGTGACCAACTCCTCGATGGCTATGACTTTATCCTCAGGCAGGAGCTCGGCGCGCACCTCGTCAATGCCCACTTCTGCGGCCACCGCGCGCGCTGTTGCCGCGTTGTCTCCCGTCAGCATGACAACTTTTTCGACGCCCTGTGCGCGAAGACGTGAAACAACACTCTTGGCGTCTGGACGGATGCGGTCGCGCAACTCCAAGATGCCACTGACTCCAGCTTCGTCGCCGACGACCACAAGCGTGCTTCCGGCCCCTTCGATGCGATCACGGAGTGCGGCAGGGATCGCGGAACCGAACCCTTTTTCGGCGGCAAATCGGTCCGACCCTAACCAAATCAACCGGCCGTCCATTTCGCCCTCAAGGCCTCGGCCCGGCACGTTTCGTGTGTTCTCAGCCGCAGCAAAGGAAAGACTGTCGTGTTCAGCGCGACGCAAAATTGCACGTGCAAGCGGGTGAGACGAGCGTGCTTCTAAAGCCGCAGCGCGCATCAACAGATTGCTATGAGATGCGCCACCAATTGGGTAGACTGCCGCGACTTCGGGCTCACCCATTGTAATCGTACCCGTTTTGTCCATCGCCAGCGCCTTTGTTCGGCCAGGTGCTTCAACATAGGCCCCTCCCTTGATCAGCACCCCATTTCGAGCCGATGCAGCGAGGGAAGCAACGATGGAAACGGGCGTGGAGATTACCAATGCACAGGGGCAAGCGATAACAAGAAGGACCAGCGCGTTATAGAACCAGTCCTCCCAATCTCCCCCGGACACCAGAGGTGGAACCAAGGCCAGAACGATGGCAAGGACCATGACCACCGGCGTGTAGACACGGGCAAATTTCGACACCCATTGCTCTACCTCGGCACGGCGCGCGTGCGCATCACCTACCATGCGGATGATTTTTGACAGCACGGTGTCGGACGCAGCCTTGGTAGCTCGAACGGTTAGCGTACCCTCGCCATTGATCGTGCCCGCGTAAACCTCGTCGCCCACGTCTTTGGGGACCAAGGCGCTTTCGCCCGTGATGGGCGCCTGATCGACGGCCCCCGCCCCGTCGACAACCTCTCCATCGAGCGGAATGCGGTCACCCCCACGCACAATAAACCTTGCACCGATTGCGACCACAGCGGCAGGGATGTCAGCTTCGGAGTTGTCGTCATAAACCACGCGGGCTGTTGGCGGAGCCAGATCAAGCAGGGCAGACACGGCGTTGCGCGCACGACCAACGCTCCAGCTTTCTAAATAGAGCGAAAGCGAGAAGAAAAAAGCGACAGTGGCGGCCTCGAAGAACTCGCCGAGCGCGATTGCGCCAATTACGGCCACCACCATCAACAGGTTCATGTCAGGTGACAATCGTCGCGCAGAGGACCACGCTTTGGGTGCAACCAGCCACACGCCGAACAAGATCGCGGCGGCAAACAGCGACATCTCAACTATCGGCATGTCAGCCTCGCCGTGGCCGGAGAAGATACCGATGGCCCCGCTGATGCCGGTTTCGACGAGATGATAGGTAAACCCGGCCGCCCAAAAACCGCCGCTAAGCGCAGTGAACAGTTTCTGCTTTTTAAGATGAGCCGCCTGATCCGCACTGGCGTCGTCGGCATCCCACACCTTTGCAACCATACCGGTGGTGCCAACAGCTGCAATAATCACCTCGGAGGATGGGTTCGTTCCACCGTCGAGCACTGTCATGCGTGCATTGATGACGTCAAATGCCAGAAACTGCTCACCGCCAACCTCAGGGCCGATAACACGGTTAAGGATTGAAACTTCTTCAGCACAGTCCAACCCAGCGACATGGAAACTGCGGCCGTCCGAGGCCTTCACCTGCGTCACCTCCACAGTTTTATCTCCACAACAGCTTCCACATGCTTCTCCCTGTGTAGTTGATTGAGCGTGCGCAGGCGAAAGGCTGTCATGTGGCATTGGAAATTCCTCGGATTCGCATTGATGCATCCTGATTACTTCCTAAAGCAACTAGAGGTTCAAGAGTTTATTAACTCCATACTCTCTAGGAAAAAGAGCCGTATTTCTAAGTTTCGCGGCGTAGTTTTCCCACAGGTCACTCCTTCCGAGCACCATAACCACAAAAGAATATCTGAAAATTTCGACTCCGCACATGCTGAATGCGCACTATATTGCGTGGCTAAATCGTGTTCCACGTGGCCGATATCTGGTCATGAACTTGCAAGAGCGCGTCGGACAAAACATTCAAGATGCTCGGCGGGCCAAAGGGCTCAGCCAGGAAGCTCTGTCGTTTGCTGCGGGCCTTAGTCGCAGCTATATGGGCAAGCTCGAAAACGGCCGAAATGCCATGTCTATTTCTGCGTTGGAAAGCATCGCCCTGGCCCTTGGCGTTGATCCGAGCGAGTTGGTTAAACCGCGGGCCCGTACCTAGTAACCCTCACCTAACACGTAACAAGTAAGTCATTTCATGAGTAACAAGCGCCTAACAGCCTTTCCTATCAGGGAAGGTGTCACGGAAATATCAGGGTCTTCGAGAGTGGTCTGGCGTGATTATCGCTGGAACAATAGCCAAGTAACGCGGACGTGGTTTGTCCGCCCTGATTGCGTTGAAAAATCAGAAATAGAAGTTCAGATCATAGAGCATCCCCTAAATTCATCTGAGCGCAGTTAGTAAGAAAACCATTCAGTGTGGTCCATGTTGCCCTCGAAATCACCGTATTCAATCATCACCGCACGATGGGATGAATGGTTCCGGCTGCTGCGTTGCGGAAACAGAATTGTCTGATTGTTTTCACTGTCAAAACTGATCGGCCACGACGCGCGTGACCCGCTGACACGAACGGTGTAGTGGCATCGTTTGTTTTCGTGGTCACATGAGCGGACGTACCAACTCCATTTTCTAGGTTCGTCGTCCCGCTTGTAGCTCCGAGCATAGAACCAAAGGACCCGTGTCTTTCGAAGCCAAGCATGCTCTGGCACCGAAATATCCAACTCTGCGTTGCCACCCTCCCCTCCCAGTTCAACCGGCAGGGCCGCAAAACTGCAAATTCCAAACGGAGGGCGTACAGGCCAGGGCAATACACGGCGGACCATGGTTGCGTAGGCAGCTGAACACACTGTGCTTGGCGGAAACCCTCCAGCCATACAAAGCATGATAGCGCAATCCATATCGTACGCGCGTGTTGCCTTGGTCGAGACAGGTAGGATCGCAGCTGAAAGGATAAGACTATAGACAAGATGGCGCATCGGACCTCCGGATTTTGCACTCCTCCTGGCTCAATCTAGGGATGTATTTATCAAAATTCCATAATTATAAATTAATTACGTTTTATATATATTGACTCTAACTATAGTTTCCGTGTCCTTTGCATCATGTATGAAGGTCTCTCGAAGGGAGGGACCATGTCGATAGCAAGAAATCTGATTCTCATCACACTGGATGGTGTGAAAGACCTCATTGCGAGGAATGTTGATTTCACCTGTCGATATGAGCTCGTGGGGGGCACAGGTGACGGCAAGCCGCTTTACCAGTGCATCTATTCAGTTGGGGACGAAGAACTCATCCTGGTCGCAGCCAAGGTCCAAAAGCACGGGCCCAAAGTACGCCAATTCGCGCTTTGGCCTGGGCTCGTCAATCACCATGTCAAATATGGTGACGGCCGCCCTGTTTCTATCAATCTCGATTTCCGCGACGCCCCAGAGGGCGAAGGCGGACCTGATGGTGATCGGACCTGACGGTACCGTCAGGACTTCCAACTGGACGTATCATGGACAACATGCGGCGGCGATCACACAAGACACGCGTCCGCCGCCTGTTGAGGCTGCCAACGCGATCCATGGGGCCATTCGTGCCACATCTGAACGCCATGCATCCAACCGAAGCCTACAGGCCGCGGGCCTGACCCCAACACAATGGCATGTCTTATTTCAGGCGCTGATCGAAGCTGAAAGCAGCTACAACCCGTTCGCCAAAAGCCCAAAAGGAGCTTATGGGCTTGGCCAATTGATGCCTGCAACTGCACGTGAATTGGGAGTCGATCGCACTGACCTCAACCAAAACCTCGAAGGTGCTGCGCGGTATCTTCTCGCCCAACTTGCCGAGTTCGGCAGCATCGACTTAGCTCTGGCCGCCTACAATGCAGGTCCCCATCGTGTCTCAGAATATGGCGGCGTCCCACCCTTTTCTGAGACGCGAAAATACATTGCTCGCATTCACCGAATTCGCGCGCGGCTCTCCGAACAAACACCCGAAAAACCCGCGGCTCGACTAGCGATGCGGACCGGTACTCGTGCGCCACTCGTCATCGAGCTGAACTGACCCCAGATAGGAAATCTATGATGAACTTCAGTCCAAAATACCTTTATGCCAACGTTTTAGCCCTCTCGTTCTTCGCACGTCCCGTACACGCTCAAGACCTCTCACCAATCCAGTCTATGCTCGAAACGGTTGAAGCGGCTCTCACAGGTCCCATTGGAATTTCTGTGGCCACTCTGGCCGTAATCGGTACGGGATTTATGTGCATGATGGGACGGTTGAACTGGGGCTGGTTTGCCTCGGTTATCATTGGGATCGTCTTGATTTTTTCGGCGGGTACCATTGTCGATGGCTTCACCTAAGAGCCGACCCGTGTAGTTTAATTCAGTTGTGAGTGTTTAATGGTAGAACGATCCCCTCTTTTTCTGGGACTTGCCCGACCGCCAAAATACTTTGGCCTGCCTGTGGGTTACCTTGTGGTTTTGTCTATGGGCGTGGTTTTGCCGTTCATTTGGACCAAGTCTTTGATTTTCTTTTTGATCGGGATCATCGCCTATCCGGTTCTTTGGTTTGTGGCGGATAAAGAACCCCATTTTTTCGAAGTACTTCGAGTGTCCTACGGGTCGGTTCGTTCGACGAAAAACCGATCTGTTCATGGGGGGGATAGCTTTGGTGCTTGATGGCTGCAAATCTACCTCCCCCGCTTTTGTGGCGGCAGATGGTGGCGTCTTTTCCAACGAGAGTTTTCTCGCAGAGCACCTGCCGTATTTCGCACAGGCGTCAGACAACATCTTGATCCTGCGTGAGGGTGATCTGATGGCGACCCTGCGCCTTGATGGTCTCAATGCGATGACTACGCCAGGGGCGGAACTTGATGCCTTGCGCAGAGCTGTTGCGGCGATCGTGTCCCAAACTGGCGACCATTTCGGCTTTTACGTGCATCGGGTATCGGTGCCACAGGACCTTTCGCTGCCCCCCATTAAAGGTGACAGCTTTGCCGCAGAAATAGATCGGCGCTGGCAGCACCATGTCGCTGGCTTAGGGCCAAAGAAGACACAGCTTTATCTCACGATCTTACGTCGCCCAGAGATAACGTCACGCCTGCCATTCCTGCACGGCCTCGCCCGCAAGGGTTGGGTCAAAGATCGCGAAGCGCGGATGCAGGAGTTGAACGAAGTCGTTGGATTCTTCGACGTGGCGCTCGCCAATGCCAAGCCAAAGCGCCTGACCTCCACCGGCGGCGAATGGCTTGGGTTTTTGAACACACTGAACTCGGGCGTGTTTGCACCTGTCGCCTTTGGTCAAGGCGCCCTGCCCCTTTCGCATCAATTGGGGGATGTCCGTGCGACATTTGAAGGTGACACCGTCCGGATCAAATGTGCGATGACCGGTTCCACTCGATTTGGGGCCTTGTTCAGCATCAAGTCCTATCCTGCACTGACGGATGTCACGCTGCTCGACGGTCTGGACTTGCCGCTCGACATGGTAATCACCAATTCGTTCACCCCGATCCCGACGAACATCATGGCTGAGCGTATCCAGAG
The DNA here is from genome assembly GCA_051252055.1 of Sulfitobacter sp. Taxonomy (GTDB): domain Bacteria; phylum Pseudomonadota; class Alphaproteobacteria; order Rhodobacterales; family Rhodobacteraceae; genus Sulfitobacter. Next base: position 32,701 of record JBPOFD010000012.1, on the reverse strand, counting down.
GATCATCCGGCAGATGCACGCCTCAGACGATGCAGCCGTGTCCCTTCGTGACCAACTCGCGATTGCGGCCGATGACCAAGAGGCCGGTCGCATTGCTTTCGGAAACCATCACATCTCCATCGCCATCTATGCAGAAAGCCGCGATATACTTGAGCGCGCCGCGGCCCAGATAAAGCGTACGGGTCAGGAAATCATGGCCGTTATTGTACGCGAGAACATGGCGCTAAAGGCAACCTACTTTGCGCAGAACCCGGGCAATTTTGCCTACCGGGCGAGACGCACGCCCATTTCATCGATCAATTTCGCCGACTTCGCGGCACTTCATGGGTCTGTCGAAGGGCGGGACGCCGCTGACAGCCCGTGGGGTGCGCCCATCACCATATTGCCAAGCGTCGGAACATCCGGCTACCGCTTCAATTTCCACGAGGCCGGCGACGTAGATAAGGAACCAACGGTTGGTCACACCCTGGTGCTGGGTCGCACAGGCACCGGCAAGACACTGACAACCGCGTTCTTAGCGGCACAATCGCAACGCGCAGGAGCAAGGCTGTTCTTCTTCGACAAGGACCGCGGGCTTGAAATGGCCGTGCGCGCATTGGGCGGCAAATATCACGAGGTCCGGGCCGGGGTGCCCACAGGCCTCAATCCCCTCGCCACCGAAACTGATGAGCGGGGCCGCGCCTGGCTGTCGGACTGGTTAGGAACTCTCCTGTCCACACAGGGCACCCTGACTGGCGAACAATCGCGCCATATCCAAAGTGCCGTCCGCCAAAACGCCGAAGCGGGCTCTACACTGCAATCCTTCGAGAGCTTCGAGACACTGTTTCGCGCGCTCGACGACGGCGGCGAGCTGCAATCGCGCGTCGGAGAATGGGCTCCGGGTGGACGCTATGGCTGGGTGTTTGCCCCGAACGATTCAGGCCCCACCCTGGCAATCGACAGTGACATTGTTGGGTTTGACATGACTGAAATCCTCGATATGTCGACCGAGCGCATGGCGGTGCTTTCCTTTATCTTTCGCCAAATTGAACGCGTGGTAGAAGATCGCCGCCCAACCATCATCGTGCTCGATGAGGCCTGGAAGCTTCTTGATGACCCATATTTCGGCGCGCGGCTTGAAAACTGGCTTGTAACGCTTCGCAAGATGAATTGCGTCGTGGTGATGATGACGCAATATCCCAGCCAGCTACGCGATGCTCGGGTTGGCAAAACCATCGTCGAAACTGTCCCCACCCAAATTCTCTTCCCCAATGATCGCGCTGCGCCGGCTGACTATGACTTCTTACGCGTCTCGGAAAAAGAAGCCGATCTTCTCACGCAGCCAACAGCAGGTCAGCGCATCGCGCTGGTCCGCTCTGCCGGCGACAGCCTCTTTGTCGATGCTGATCTGTCCGCCCTTGGGGATCTGGTTGCAATTTTGGGAGGTGGACGGACCGGAGAAGCGCAAGTCGGATCTGATTGGCGCACAAACCCTGACTTCTGGAGAAAACCATGCGTGTGACCTTGTTGATGATCATCCTTATCGGCGTCGCTGCCTGTGAAAACTACACTGAGAAAACCTCCCCTTGCTTCGGGAAAAACGGAGAGGCCGTTGTCTCACGAAACGCGACCACGCCGTTCAGCTTTTCAAGCAAATCCCCCTACATCGATAGTGATTGTACATTCGAGCCGGTGCAGGGCGGCTGATGCGGGCCACGCTTCTCATATTTGCAGCCAAATTCTGTCTGCTTGTCAGCTTGCCTTTCGTCTCACTCGCGCAAGGTGTGCCGGTTCAGGACACTTCAGGTCTTGGGGAGTTAAGCGCAATTTTTGGTCAGATGGACGAGGACGCAACCACACAGCGTGAGGTTCTGTCCACTGAAGAGCAACTGGCTGAAATTCAGGCCGAACAGCTAAATGTGCTGGAAGAGATCACCGGTGCGATCACCGGACAGGGTTTCAATACCCAGTCGCTTGAGGAGTCGGCCAACTTCCCAGCCTCGGCGGTTTATCCGCCAGCCTCCATCCACCCGATGGACAGCCGTCTCTTCGGCGAGGGTCGCGAAACCATTGAGATGATGATCGTACAGGTCGCCGGAGAATATGCCGGATCACCAGGCGTGGCACGTGCTGGCCTGTCCCCCACCCAATGGCGCTGCCTATTCCAAGCCCTTATCAAGCAAGAAAGCCGGTTCAGCGTCGCTGCTCAAAGTCCGGTTGGTGCCTACGGTCTTACCCAACTCATGCCTGGCACGGCCTCTGATATGGGGGTCAACCGATATGACGTGATGGGAAACTTGCGCGGCGGTGCGCGTTACATCACCACTCAATTGAACAGCTTCGGGAACATCCCGCACGCATTGGCGGCCTACAACGCTGGGCCTGGTCGGGTGCACCAATATGGTGGTGTCCCACCCTTCCAAGAAACCCAAGGCTACGTGCGCAACATCTCACGTTTCTACAATGAATATTTGGCCGTGGTCGGAGGAGCAGATGCGCTTGGCACTCTGTCACCCGCCGATATGACGCTGGCGGAGTATTCCAACATCGCAGACGCCAGCCTCTATTACGCCGCTGATGCCAGTGCGACGACCGAGCAAGTGGTGAACCGTCTCGCGGCCATCATCCGGCAGATTGATGAACAGCCCAATGTGAAAGCCGCAGTCGAGCTCAACACCTACGCACGAGCCGAGATCGCCCGCATCCTCTCCCTGCGCGTTCGACTGATGGCTGCAAACCAGATGCGCGAGGCGGCCCATACCCAGCATCTCACCGTGGATCGATTGGAAGAAAGAGAATTCATGGCCATGGAGGTATCCCAATGAAACGCATTCTACTCAGCGCGGCCACCGCGCTTGCACTTTGCACTTCCCTTGCTCTTGTCACGCCACCAGCCTCAGCTCAAGGCGTGCCTACTTTTGATGGGCAAGCGTTGCGCCAGCTCCTCCTGCAGCTCGAACACATGGCCGAAGACCTCGGCATCCAGCATGAACAACTGACCACGCTGCGCCGTGAATTGGAAACCCAACTCCTGCAACTCGACAATCTCGAGGCCCAGCTGCGCTCCTTGATAAATGGCAACGGATTGGGCGAACTCTTCGCGTCCATCGACGAGTTCGAAGAGCTGCGGGGTGCCTTGGTCGGACCTCTCGAAACCCTGCAGGCCTTGTCTAGTGGCGATTTTACATCCGGATTTGTCTCCGGATCTGGATTGGCAAGCCAGGTCGAGACTGCACTCAACGGAACAGGGCTCACCTCTTCACAACTGTCGGATCTATCCTCCTCCACAGAACCCTCGGACAACCGCCTCGCAACCTCGGCAGGGGCCAGTGCCATGCTCTCGGTGGCAGCACAGGAGTCTCATGAGGAAGCCGGGGCCAGCCTTGAACGTTTGGAAACCATGGTGCGCGTCATCGATGATCAAGACGGGTTGAAGGCGGCGGTCGATCTCAACACCCGTGTCACCGCAGAGCTTGGGATCATCATGACTCAGATCTGGCGATTAGAAGCGGCCCAGGGCGTGAGCGCTGGCCAACTCGGTGTTGTCGATGCTGCCACTCTCGCCGCCGAACGGCGCTTTCGTTCCATGGAGGTGCCAGAATGACCCAACGTCTCGTAGTCGCGCTTGGTTTATTTCTGGTCTTCGTCGAAGTGGGTTTCGCGCAAACCTCAGGCAGCTTTGAAACCATGGCGCAGCCAGAAGAAACATTTGAGGCCTGCGTTGCGCCGCGTCCGCCACGCGAGCTACATTCCTTCGCCTTTGTCCGCAATGCCTATAGAGAAATCCTTCGCGTCATCGCCGCTGAGAAGGCAATCAAAACGCGCAACTGCGATTGCCAATTCAACGAGGCCGACTGGAACGCGGCAATCCAAGAACGCGATCGGTTCCAAACCTCTTCCAATCCAAAGTTCCCCTTCGATGTTATCGCACTTCGTAGACAAGCCGACTCTTTGGAAGCCGAGCTCGAAAAGGTTTGTTCTGATTAATGGGGATCATTCGCGACATACTCAGCGAGGTGGATAACGCCATCGATTCCGTTGCGGAAGCAGGGTTTATCCAAACGGCAGGCCAAATTGGTGATGTGATTTCCATCGGCTCGATCGTCTTGCTAATGCTACTGGGCGTCAACGTGGTAATGCAGCTGCGCCCCATGAGTTTCGGAAGTGGATTTGCCTTCGGAACCAAACTGGCCCTAGTTGGCCTCTTTGCGCAAAGCTGGGACAACTTCTCAGTAATCTACGGCATCGCAACAGACGTTCCGAATGCCATAGGCACCCGCATCCTGTCTCTCACGGCATCTGGCGACGAAGCCGGCGTCTATGAAAGCCTCGATTCAATGGTCAATCGCATCACCGCCTATGGCGATGCGATCGGGGACAACGCAGGCTGGGTCTTTGGCGCGGTTCTGGGCGCAATCTTCTTCGTGCTCTCGGCCATCTTCGCGGCTGTTACCGCGGGGATCATCGCCTTCGCCAAGATCGTCTTCACTTTGATGATCGTCATTGCGCCTTTCATGATCCTGGCCTCTCTTTTCAAACCCACTCAATCGCTCTTCGAGGCTTGGTCCCGCGCCACGGTCGGCTATGCTTTGATGCCAGTGGCCGCGGCCGGCGCCGCAGGCATCATTGTTGCAATTGCTGAAAGTATTGGAGCGTCTTCGGCCAATCCAGACAACGTATCCACGGTGAGCCTGATCCTGCCTTTCCTCGTCATTTTGATCCTCAGCGCGGGCATCATGGCGTCAGTGCCTTACATTGCCTCGAACCTGACCGGTGTGGTTGGGATCGCCTCCAATGCCGTCGGTCTCACGGGTCTCGCACGTCACGGCATGGTCAATGTAAGCGACTACGGCATAGGTGCAACTGCACGTGTCGCCACCGGCAAGACACCGCATGAATTGCGCCAAGCCACGAGCGATGGCGCTGTCAAATCCGGCCAGATAATCCGGCAAACCCCAGGCGCCGTCCTCGCGCGGGCCAAATCCATTCGCAGCTCCAACGAGGCCACTTAATCCATGAGCAAAACACGTGACGCATTCGAGGCTGATTTCATCTATGGACCTAGGCGGCGAGAACGGTTCGCGTATGCCGTGGCAGCGGCAGGCGTGGTCGTCGGGCTGTCTGGGTTTCTTGGTGCAGTCTCCCTTTTTCCACTCAAATCCGTCGAAACCTTCGTAGTCGTCGTCGACAAAGAAACAGGTGAAATGGACCGGGTGGCACAGGTCGCAGCCCTCACCCTCGACGAAAGCGATGCCATCATACAGGCCAACCTCGTTTCTTACGTCGACGATCGTGAAACCTATGATCTCACCGATGGCGCACAACGCATCAATTCGGTGCTCGATCGCTCCCAAGGGGATGCGGCCCGCACCTTGCGGGATCTGTGGTCTTCCACCAACGAAGACTATCCTATCTCAATCTATGGCCGCGAGACGAAGATCGATGTGGTCATCCGTTCGGTAAACCAAATCGAGCCCGGAGTTGCCCAGGTGCGTTTTACCCGGACTCTTAGACGCGAGCGCGACACAAAAACTGTGATCCGTCCCTACGTCGCGACCCTTGCCTATGAATTTCAACCAGAAACCCGGCAACGCCTGCAAGACGTGTGGGCCAACCCCCTTGGCTTTGTGGTCACTTCCTACCGCGTCGATGCTGAAACCCTTGAGGACTGATTATGAATTTGTTGCCTTTTTTACTCGTGGCACTTGCCTTTCCAGCCACCGCTTTCGCCGAAGTCACGCCAACAGGCGGCCCGCTCGATGTTCGCATCCGCTACGCCGACTACAACGAAAACCAAGTTTTCCGGATCGAGACTGATCTACGCCATTCAACAACGATCCACTTCGGTCGTGGGGAGCGGTTTGAGGCCGTGATCGTTGGCGACACAGAGAGTTTCCAGGTCGACCCAATCCCTGAGATCGGAAACGTATTGACCATAAAACCCCATATTGAAGGGGCATCCACCAACATGACGGTGATCACAAATCGTCGAAGCTATTCGTTCCATCTACGCGAAGGCTCGATCCCAAATCGGACGGGAATGTTTTTCGAAGTACGGTTTCGCTATCCGGAGGACGGACGTCGCACACAAGCCACCACAGCTAAAGGCTTTAAGGCTCCGCGAAACTACAACTACCTCGTCTCTGGCGACAGCGATTTCCGCCCGGCCACAGTCTATGACGACGGGCGCTACACCTATTTCACCTTCCCGGAAAACGGCCGCCAGCCCGCGATATTTAAAGCTGACGACATAGGTCGCGAACGCACCGTCAACTGGACCCAGGATGGCAGCACCGTCCGCGTGCTCGGTGTGAATGACAATTGGACACTGCGGATTGGCGACGAGGCGCTCTGCGTCGTGCGGGACCGTAGCGCAATCTATGTGAGTAACTGACCATGGCCGACAATCCAGATCTGCAAAAACGCCTCGACACGTTCAAGGAAGGCAAGACGAAAACTCGGCCCAGTGGCATCGGCATAGGAGCCTTGGCCATCGCTCTGGGACTGGGCGGTGCTGGGGTTGCCTATTGGCTGGCAACCTCTGCGCAGGATGCTCCCGCGCAACTTGAAACATCCGAAGTTACGCCATTTCAGGACGGACGCCCCAGTGGTGGGCGGCTTGAGTTTCCTCCTGATGAGACGGACCGTCGCGTAAATGACGCGCTGATTGCAGTTGAAGAGGCGCTAGAAGTGCCAGCTACATCGGCTCCCGAACCGAGCCGCGAGGTGCTCGACGAACTCGCCCGTCTGCGCGAGGCCCTCGCCGCCAGCCAATCCGAGCGCAATGCTGAAATTCAAGCCGCTGTCGGCGACCTGCGTGACGCGTTTGATGCCCAAAACAAGGCACTGGAGGGTCAAATCGCGGAACGGGAGCGCGAGTTGGCCTCGTTGAAAAGAGAAAACGCATCCCGCATGACCAGTCTGCGAAGCCTGTTGGATGCTGAGCGTGCGCAACGAGAAGCACTCGAGGCCGAGTTGCATCAAGGCGCCCTCATTGCAGATCAGCGGCTTCTCGAGGAACGACGACGGCAAGAGGAAGCGCAGCGACGACGAGAAGCTGAGCAAGAAGCGGCGGAAATTCTCACCGCGCAAATCAGGTCACCTGCCATTGTCTATACCGATGGCAATGGTTCTGAAACGTCCTCTCTGGGAACGCCGCAAACAAAATCATTTGAACAGGGTGCACCTCTCACCGAGAACGAGGCCTATCTGCAAACCGCAGCTCGTCCGCTTGAGGTCGAGGAAGCCTCCCGCATGGCATTTCCAGATCGCACCCTCGCCCAAGGTTCGGTCGTCCAGGCTGCGCTGCAAACAGCAATCAACAGCGACATGCCCGGAAATGTCGTCGCGGTTGTCTCTGAACCCGTACCTGCGTTTTCCGGCGATCAAATTCTGATCCCGCGGGGCTCACGACTCTTTGGCCAATATCGCTCCGGTATCGAGGTGAGCCAAAAGCGCATCCTTATCCTATGGACCCGAATTTTGACGCCGGACGGCACCTCGATAGAAATCTCCGCCGTCGGTGGAGACCAGCTTGGTCGGTCCGGCCTGTCTGGCCAGGTAGATTCCAAGTTCTTTGAACGCTTTGGTGGGGCCGCTTTGATCTCAATCATCGGTGCCGCACCCTCCGTTGCTGCAGATCGGGTTCAAGATGATACTGCCGCAGATGTGCTCGCTAATGTTGGCTCGGATCTTTCTGATGCAACCAGCTCGGTCATAGCGGATCAAGTTTCATTGGCGCCAACAATCTATGTTGACCAGGGTGCCAGCGTAACCGTTCTTGTGGACAGGGACGTCGTAATCCATTGAACGAAACATCCCTGCCCACGTCCTATCTTGAACGCTACCTTGCGCCATACGAGCGCTGGTTGAGCGATGACGATGTGATTGAACTGGCCATAAACCCCGATGGCCGGTTGTGGATTGAACGGCGTGGATCCGCTGCCATGGAATACGCCGATCAAGTCGTTGATCCAGCTGATGCCATCAATCTCGGGACAACCATCGTTGGTGACGCCAAAGCCAAGGTCTCAGAGAACAATCCTTTGGTATCGGGCAAAGTGGAGTTTCGCGGCCGGCCTCTACGGGTTCAGGTCGTGATTGCCCCAGCCGTAGAGCAAGGCGCGGCGATTACCGTCCGGCTTTTTGGCAAGACTGACATCCGGACCTATGAGCCCGCCTATTTACAAGGTAAGGCGGTCTCACTGAACGATCTTCGCTCCGAGAAACTAAGTGGGGTTTCAAAACAGGCCGAGACCGATCTTCCAGGCGCACTTGGACTTTTGGTTGAAAACCGCCTCAACATTCTTGTGAGCGGTGGAACATCAACAGGCAAAACCACATTCGCGCGCCACCTTTTGACCCATGTTCCGAATTCTGAGCGGCTTATTACCATTGAAGACGCGTTGGAATTGTTCCCGCATCAGCCCAATTCTGTATGTTTTCTCGCGGACCGGATCAAGGAAAGTCCACGTTCAGCCGGCGCCCTCTTGCAGGCTTCCCTTCGAATGCGGCCGGATCGTATCGTGGTGGGTGAACTTCGAGGGTCAGAAGCGCTCACCTATCTAGAAGCGATCAACACTGGTCATGGCGGCTCCGTCTCAACGATTCACGCTGAAACGGCGGAGCTCGCGATAGACAGATTGGCAATCATGGTCCTGCAAGCAGGAACCCCACTGACTTTTGCCGAAGTCCAAACTTACATCCGAAAATCAATCGATGTGATTGTGCAATTGGGACGTGTTGATGGGAAACGGGGCATCGCCGAGCTACTAATTTTGAAATGACTTCTCCTCCGGACCAACCGGATACGTCCAAATGGGGGATGCGGCTTTGGCGAAGCTGCCACCCCTCCTACTTGCAGCCCGGAAAACTTTATTGACCTTACCGAACCGGAACCTTGCTGAGTGCCACGACATATCGAAGTATTCTAAGGGTAGGACCATGACGACTGAAAACCGGGATCCATTGACCAATGCTTTTGCCGCGTTGGAAACGTGTCAACTGTCGTTGAAAAAACTAGGCGACACTTGCTGCAGGAGCGAGAGAAGCTCCAAAATGATCATTTTGGTCGATGAGGTGACGGCGCTCAGAACTGCATTGGAAGAAATTGGCCCTGACTCAAATTTTCAACCTGAAGCCGTTTTCGAAACGATTGAAAAAGTGGGGACCGCACTCGGCGCGCTTTATGCGACATGCTGCACCCCGACACGTGAACGCCTATACACTGAAATGTTTAGGGCACTCGGTATCGTATATCGCGATACTTGGCGTCTGAATTCAGCCAGGAAATGATGCAGGGCTAGAATTTCTACGGGGGAGCTTCGCGTAAGTGAGTCATTCAACATAGGGGGCACGCAAACCCAGGGTAATTGCGGACGAATTCTGAAATGCTTCGCCGATGCTCATTTGCTTGGTATGCGAAGCTGAGTAACTGGGGCAGGTTCATTCAGTAAGCAGTTCGGACTTCTAAAAGCTTCGCGGCCCGATCATGGCAAACCGAAAAGATCTGGAGTGTCCTCGTCGCGTCGCCCACTCAACCCCTCACCAAGATGCAGACATGGGTGTTTGATCCGTGTCAGGCCTTTACGTCCCTCGAAGTGGACCAACCCACCTCTGGGCATGCGAACACTTAGGATCGGTGCCCCGCATATTGGACAAGTCCGTTTGAATGACGCGCCCTTCCTGCTTCCTTGACTATTCCGCAGCACCCAACCGCCACGGACAGAGATTGTTCGCCCCGTCACCAGTCGGCGGTTGTGGGCTTTTCGGTAATACCACCGTTCCGTCATCCTAGCCCCCTTCTTTCCTCAACTCTACTGCCGCTCGGTGTCGAACGTACGTAGAAGCCTTGTGGTATGGCCTCCTGCACCAGCCCGACATGCGAGATCAGACCCACAGCCCGACTGCCCTCTGTCAACGCAGCAAGAACCTGGATTACTTGGTCCAGTGTGCCCGCCCCATTCTCGGTGTCGAGGCTACCGAAGCCTTCGTCGATGAAGATAGTATCCATCCGGATTTTGCCAGACAGGCTCTCGACCACATCGGCGAGCCCAAGCGCCAAAGCTAGTGCCGCGATGAATGTCTCGCCACCGGACAGGGTAGCCGTTGGACGCGCTTTGCCAGTGTTGATGTCAAAGACCTCGATTTCGAGCCCGCGCTTGCCGCGCCCACCCGATGCCTCGAGCCCGCGTGCAAGCCGGTAGCGCCCGCGTGTCATAGGGTCGAGCCTCATGTTCGCCGCCCCGAGCACCTGGTCGAACATGGCGCCAATCGCGAAGGTTTCGAGCGTCATCTTGAAATCGTTCTTGCCATTGGCCAAATCGGCCAGCCCCCGAAGCGGACCGGTTTCGGATTCAAGCCGCTCGGTTTCGGCCAAGGCTTCGGCCAGCGATTTCTTGAAATTGGTCAGGGACGATACATCTATTCTGGACGAGGAGAGCCCATCGTTGGCGCCGTTCAATTCCTGGGTAGCATTATCGAGGGCCAGCTGAAGCGGGGCGAGGTCCGGGCGCTCGTGATCCGCACAAGCGGCCGTAGCGTTCTGCCATGTCGTGCGCGCCGCGATCAGACCTTCGCGATGATCGGAAACCGTTTTACGGTCGGTATCGAGGGTCGGAAAATGCGTTTTGCAAGCCTCATATCCTGCTTTGTCCAGCCCGACCTCAGCCAGCCGAGCGCCAAAATCCCCCAGCGACTTTTCCACGCGCAGCGCCAGCGCGTCGCGCGCCCGTCTTGCTGCTTCGAACTGCTCTTGAGCACGGGTAAGCGCTTCGCTGGCCGCTCGGTCTTCCTGCGTCGCCAGTTCCAGCGCCTCGGAGAGTTGTCTTTGCTCGTCTTGCAAAGCCTCCCGCCGTGCGACAACCGTCTCGGGCGTACGAAGACCTTCCGGCAGGGTCCCAACAACTGTATCGCGCTTGGCTCGTGCCTCGGCCAAAGCGGTCTCAGCCCGGCCTGCGACCGTGCGTGCCTTAGCCTCGGCGGCTTCTGCCTCGGTTACTTTCCGCTTGAGATCGGCCAACCGCTCCGCCATCGCGGCAATATCGACGGCCTCTCCCAGCTCGGCGACAGTGCCTTCCAACCGTACGATTTCAGATTCGAGTTCCGCCGACGGGCGATCAGGTCGTTCCTGTTCGTCCTGTGCCCGTTTCTTTTCGTCGAGCCGCGTTCGGCAATTGCCGAGTTCGCTTTCTGCCCGAACCCTGGCTTCGGTTGCGGTTCTCGCCTGTGCCTGCGCGTTACGAAACGCTTCGGTCAAACCAGATTGTTCGGGCGTGCCATGGGCCGTCGTAGGATGATCGTAGGAACCACAGACCGGGCAGGGCATCCCTTCGGTCAACTTTTCGGCCAAAATGATCGCCTGCGTGCGCGAAAGCCGTGCCTCGGCCTCAATCAAGGCCGCATCGGCGGCTTCCGCCACTTCGGTCTTTGTCGCCAGTTCGCTCGATGCGCCTTCGACCTTTTGTTCGGCATTCGCGACGGCTCCCTGCGCCTTTGCATGCGCCACTGCCTTGACCAGTTCCCGATTGACCTCGGCCAGTTCGCCAGTCAGCTTACCTCGCTCCGCCTCGGTCTTTCGCGCCTGTTCAAGCTCCAGATCGGTCACGTCGCGCTTAGACTGGAGCCATTCGCGTGCTTCTGCGGCCTCGGTCAGCGCCTTCTTCGCCGACGCTTCGTCCTTCGCAGTTTCATCAAGCGCTTTCTGTAGCTCCGCTGCCTGCCCGACCTGGTTCTCGATCGCCTCCAGCTTTATCAGGTCGGCCTGAACCTGCCGCCGTTGCTCCTCGCCCGACTGCACCTCGACCAGTTTTTGCGCGGCTTGCTCCTTCGCGCCAGTGGCGATGTTGAGTTCGGCTTCGGCCTCGGTGACGGCATTTACCGCAATCCGTCTGTCGTACTCCGCATCGTGCAAAGCCGTCTCAAGATCACGGGCTTGCAAGGCATTCTTGACTGCCTCAATCCGCTTGGCCAGAGCTTCGACCTCACCAGTTTTTGCCTCGAGGCCGTCAAGCGCCTGTCGCGCTGTATCGACGGCGGCAAAAGCCTTTTCGATCTGTTCGCCTTCGGTCAGCGCCTTGCGCGCGGCTTCGTTCGCCGCCTCTGCGATCTGCTGAATTCCCTGCTTCTCTGCTACCTTGGCTTCCGCCGCAGAAATTCCTAGTTCCAGTGCCTCGGCACTCTCGAAGCCGCGTTCCTCAAGCCGGGCTACATAGAGTGCACGCTGGTCGCGCAACGCTCCTTCTGCCTCTGAGGCTTCTTCCTTCAGCCGGGCAGCGAGATCGCGATAGATCTTCACGTCAAAGAGATCGCGCAGTATCTCGACCCGCGCATCAGTTTTTGCGGCAAGGAAAGTTTCGAACTTGCCTTGCGGCAGGAGCACTATCTGTCGAAACTGATCTGCCCCGTAACCCAGCAGCGCCTCGACCTCTTTCCCAACTACCGAGACCTTCTTTTCAGCAATGACACGGCCTGGCTGGCCCGGGCCAAGCGTGTCGACCGGGATCCCGGTGACGTCGAAAAGCGAGGCTTCTGCGGCGTCATCTGTGGTCCCTTCGCCGCGCGCCTTCGGGCGCTCTTGCGCCGGACGACGACGGATCAGATAGGTCTTGGCACCCAGTTCAAAGACAAATTCTACTTCTGTCGGTAGATCAGGCGCAGAGTGATCCGAACGCAGCGAACGTGGCTCCTGATCGGTCTTGGTTGGCGCCCCAAAAAGCGCGAAAGACATCGCCGAAAACAACGTCGACTTCCCAGCCCCTGTTTGGCCGTAGATTCCGAACAGCCCTGTCTCCAGCGCGGAGCGGAAATCCACCACCTCGGTTGTTGCGAACGGCCCGAAGGCTTGAAGCGATAGGCGAATGGGTCTCATGCCTGCTCCTCCCCGGAGGCTGCTGCGTGCAGTTTGTCCGCGACGATCGCGACTTCGGCGGCATTTGGCTCCCGGCCGCGCACAACCTTTATGAAGTCGCCGACCATATCTATCGGCGTGACCGCTGCTCGCTCGCCGCTAAGCATTTTGGTCTCCGGAGCCCGACCCTGTCGGTCGTAGGCCAGATGGCAGGCATTGGGGTAGGTCGCACGCAACCGCTTCATCGGATCTATCAGAGGGTTTTCATCCGTTAGATTGGCCTGGATGAAATCTTCAGACGGTGTTCCTGCCAGAAGATCCGAGAATGCCCCGGTCAGTGAGCGCACTTGCCGGATCGGACGGAAAGCTACGGTACGGATGTCGACTCCTTCAGCTTTGAGATCGACGACAGTCATGGATTTTTCGCTTCCCGCCTCGTCAAAACCGAACGCGAGCGGTGCGCCGGAATACCGAATATGGCTAGCTCCTACTTCCTGCGGCTTGTGCAAATGCCCCAGTGCAACATAATCCGCCCCGTCGAAGACATCAGAGGGCACAGTTTCGATCCCGCCGACCCGTGTCAGGGCGCGCTCGGTCTCACCGACCGCGCCGCCCGCAACGAAGGCATGAGCCACTATGACCCAACGCGCCCCTTCGGGCACCTGACCTTTCGCTGCGCAGATCTGGGCCGCGATGACATCTGCTGGCGTGCTGATACCCTCATCCCCGAACACTTCCCGCGCGGCATATTCATAGGAAAAGGGCAGCGCGGAAAAGGCGATCTCGCCATGCTCATCACGCAGTATAAGCGGAGTTTCGACGGCGTCGGTGATTCCGCGCACCAGCACCCTCGACGCGGTAGAGAAAACAGACATTGCCTCGATCCGGTCACCGGAATCGTGGTTTCCCGAGATCATCACCACCGCGGCTTTGGTCTCTTCTGCCACACGCTTAAGGAAGCGATTGAACTGCCGGATTGATGAATTGGGTGGCGAGGCACGATCAAAAACGTCTCCTGCTATAACAAGAACATCGGCGCTCTCGATCACGAGCGCCTCAAGGATTTGGTCGAGGATGACCTCGTGATCCTCCTCGAGGCTCAAGCCCATGAATTGCCGCCCTAAGTGCAGATCTGCCGTATGAAGTATTCTCATTTCGCACCGTCAATTATTACACATGCAAAAACTATATGGACAATAGCGGGGAGTCAAGATATCCTTCCCCCATGCCCTTCGAAGACCTCAAACATGCCCAACGTGCGCGCCTGGAATACCTCGACAGACTGTTTTTCTGGGACGGTGCAGCGACTCGTGCTTCCTTGATCAAGCGATTTGGTATTTCGAATGCGCAGGCCGCTCTCGACTTTCGGACTTACCTCGCCGAAGCGCCAAATGATGCACTGCACTATGACGCGTCGTCGCGCCAATACCTTGCCCATCACAGCTTTGAACGGCTCACCGGCAAAGCGTCTTCGATGGAGCTGGAGCAACTCTTGGTCGGCGCACCATCTCCCGCATTCGATAGATTGCCAGATTTGATGCGCACTCAGGACCTGCGTGTCTTACGGCCGCTCTACCGTGCCTTCAGGGCCAAAGAGGCAACGAAGATCGTTTATCAATCGATGCGAGACCCAGAGCCGATGACTCGCTGGATCGCGCCAGTGCGATTTGCCTCTGACGGGGTAAGATTGCACGTGCGTGCCTGGTGTTTTGAGCGTGAGGGCTTCCGTGATTTCCATCCTGCTCGCATAGATCCTGATCAGTCTTTCGCAAAAACCAAACCAGCCGAGGCGGTGCCTCGAGATGACGATTGGTTCACCTGGGCCATCCTGAAACTCAAGCCGCATTCAAGATTGACTGAGGCGCAGCAACGCGTGGTCCGCATTGAATTTGGGTTCTCCTCAGACGTGCTTGAGGCCAGAACCCGGAAAGCACTTGAGTTCTACACGGAGCGCCGATGGGGTCTTGAGCAAAAGGAGCCTCGTCTAGAACGGGTCTCTATCGACTATGTTCCGATGAGTGAGGAGGAGATCGATGCAAATTGACATGCACCGCCAAGACCCCTCCCTCAATATGAACCGGTTTTATTCCGTGGAGCTGACCAAAGACCTCTTCGACCAACACGGCGTCCACCGGCAGTGGGGGCGTTTTGGGACTTGGGGGCGGCATCGCCACGATTGGTACGCGACAAAAACCGAGGCTGAATCCGCCCTTTCCGATCTGATCAAACAGAAGCTGGCGCGTGGCTATCTGATCAAGCTGCCTGTGTCTAAAGGCCAGGGGGGCTGAAATGTCATCGTTTGGAAAGTGGTCGCTACAAGGTGTTCCCCAAAAAGGCTGGGCCTGCATCGGGCTTGAGGATCTCGGTGAACCCGCCACCCAATGTGAAATGTGCGAGAATCAGGACATCCGATATGTTCACCAAATGCAGCACCCTGACTATCCCCACATTCTCGAGTGCGGTTGTGTTTGTGCCGGCAAGATGGAGGAAAATTACGCGGCCGCGTCAAAGCGGGAATCTGAAAGCAAGAATCTGGCACAGCGGCGCGCGCGCTGGCTGACAAGAAAATGGAAGGTCTCGCAAAGTGGAAACCATTACCTGAAAACAGATGGGTTCCACATTGTTGTCTTCCCGAAAGATAGCGGCTGGAGCGGAACGATTACCCGGCTAAGCACTGATGTCACAACTCAGGCCCGCCGCCTATACGACACCCAAGATAAGGCTAAGCTTGGTGCCTTTGACGGCATGGTTTGGCTAAAAGCCACTGAGTGAGACCGCCAATTTGCCAATGGTTCCCACCATACTGTCATTACGAAAGTTGCTGATTGTTCGTCATCGCAACATGTCTGTCCATCAGTCAATATCTCTTATGGGCCGAAGGAGGACAAGGTCGAAAGGGCGGATTGCGGAAGTTTGCTGCAGGCACGAAAGCAAGCGCACCTTTTCGGCAATGCAGACCATTAGAACACTTGGGCGCCTCGTTCTCAACTCGTTGGCCAGCTGCGCAGGGGCAAAACAATAGATGACATGGCTATCGTCTGAAAGGCTCAGACAACTTATCGAATGCGTCTTCTTCGATCTCATCGGCGTGATGAACAGGTTCTATGCGCGGAAGATGTAGCAGCGTCATCTCTTGTTCGTACCGTTTTGAAGAAATGCACATCTCCACCACTGGCTCATCAAACCACACACCTGCGGGTTGGCTAATTCCATCGACTGTCTCTTGTCGAAAATCCTTAGTCACAGCGGATGCAGATACTGGGAGCTCATACATGGTGTTTCGTGTCTTGATGAAATGACCAGTCTTTAGCGCGGCCTTACTGGTTTTTGCCCAATGCGCGTATCCCTCGTTGGAAACAACAAGCAGGGCACGAGTTTCCGTGTATTCTAGCCACCGAAGTGTAGCGGCAGTAAGAGAGACGCCATATCTTTCAGCGATTGTGCCCAAGTCGTCGAAACTCGGAACCATCTTTGCTGAAATTTGCCGACGAAAGTCGTGAAACGGCATCAATAAATTAGCCGCGAATTCATCTGCTTCCTGCTCGATGTCGACGCCTTCGCGACGCAAGACACTGCTCTCGTCGCACCAGATACCCCCATCGAACCTTTCGTCTTCATCGATCAGCTTTCTATGGAGGACGTAGTGACCAAATTCATGACCAAGGGTATAGGCCTTGCGTCCATCAGATTGACCAATATGGGACACAATCGTCCATTGGCGCGGCTTGCTCTCGCCGTAGACAAGCGCCCCCATACAGCCTGGGATGTCCAAGTCCAAAACCTCACGGATTGGCGACTCTGGCGCGGTGTGAGACGAGTATTCTAGTGCAAGGTTTGCGATGTCGACTGGGCCACGATCAAATCTGTCACTTCCAAGCACCTGGTCCAACATCAGAGTGATTTGGTTGGATTGCTTTATTGCCTGAGACAGCTTTTTTTGCGGCACAGTCAGTCTTTCTTTGCTGTCAGTGTTTTCGCGATGGCACGCAACTGAATGCGCGTCTGCTCAGGCATCTCAGAATATTCTCTAAAAAAGGCCACGTCCTCGGCTTCGGCCTTTGTCTGTTCATCCGCACCAAACAGGTAGTCAACAGTCACGCCAAGCGCCTTTGCGATGGCTGATAGCTTTTCTGCTGATGGTCGCGGTGGGTTCTTGTTTTCAAGTTCCCAAATGTAGCTCTTGGACGACTCTGTCGCAGCAGCTAGCTGGTCCAATGTCATTTTCTTTTCTGTGCGCAATTCTTTGATTCTCGTACCAAATTTGGCTTTGGGAGGCATGGCTCATCCACTCAAAAAGTTCTGTTCGGTGTAGACGAACCGTAGCACCCTTGACTCTGGGGCGCAAGATTCATATATGTTCGGAATAGCGATATAGTGGATAAATCTATCGTGAATGAACCTTGGGAGGACAACATGAAAATCCGCAGCTCAACTGCCCTTGAACCCGACATGGAGAAGAAAATTGAATATGATGAACCCGCCGCATGGCATCGACCCCTTTAGCGATCCAGTAGATCGCCTTCTTGCTGAAATCGCCTTCAGCATCCAACTTCCACCGAGCCTGCATCAAAAGGCAGTCGACCGCTACGAAGCGGTACGCAATCACCTTGAATCGACGTCCAGCGTCTTCAAGGACCAAATCGAACACTTCTACCCACAAGGTTCGATGTCCATCGACGCTACGATTTCGACCAAAGGCACCGATGACGAATACGACCTCGACATCGTTGCACAGTTAGGTGTTCGATTTCGTTTCATGTCGCCTCTGCAGATTTTGATAGAGTTGGAAAAGGCTCTCAAAGGATATCGAGGACTGAAAGTCGTCCGCCAAACGCGCTGCGTCACGCTGTACTATCAAGACGGCATGCATTTGGATATCTCTCCGTCGATCCGAGAGATAGGCACCTGCGACCGACAAAGCCATATTTGTCACGCAAAGGGCCCAGTGGCTTCAATGGACGACCACATGGTGCCTATGAATGCATATGGCTTTGCAGATCACTATCGCAATCGTACACCCATTGAGCAGCGCGTCGTGGACAGCTTTGCCAAGCGTTGGGAAGTATTGAACAAGGGTAACTATCGTGCCGACGCGGATGTCGACGATGTTCCAGAACCAACTGAGTTCGTCGTCAAGAATACCGCTACCCTGGCTCTTCAACTCCACAAGCGATTTCGCAACATTCAGTTTGCGGACTACGAGGGACGTGTCGCGCCCTCGATCTTGTTGTCGTACTACGCCGCAGCCGCGGCACGACCTAATACGTCATTGACAGATATGGTCATCCGCCAAGCGAGTTTCATGATCGTTGAAATCGAGAATGCATCGCTTTACGGGCAACTGATCAACGTGAACAATCCCTGCCATGAGTTGGATGTCTTCACAGATCGCTGGCCCGAGAGCATCAGCCAGCAAGATGACTATGCCAAAA
Source organism: Sulfitobacter sp. (assembly GCA_051252055.1). Taxonomy (GTDB): domain Bacteria; phylum Pseudomonadota; class Alphaproteobacteria; order Rhodobacterales; family Rhodobacteraceae; genus Sulfitobacter. The sequence continues at coordinate 14,443 of JBPOFD010000012.1, read as the reverse complement.
AACTCAAAGAGTTGGTTGCAGGATTGGAGCAGCTAAAGCGCGGTCAGATGTCGCCTCCCCACATGATGGAATGGATGCGAAATCAATTTGGGGGTCAGGTCGTAACACGCGCCGCCGATTCTATCGCCAATGAGATCGGGCACTCGATCAAAAGCAGTTTTCAGCAATACACACGTACCGGAAAGCTCATCATCCCTTCTGCCTCCACTAGTGCGGCGGTTGTGAGATCATCAAAAGCAATTGCGTCTGGGCGTGATCATACGTTCTTCGGAAAGAAAATCTGATGAAGCCGCGCCAGATCCTCATCAAGGACCAGATTGCCGCCATGAAGGCAACCTGGCCCGCACTCAAACCACGTCAGCAGTGCTTTGAGAGTGTCCGATGGGTCGGGCAACTTCGCCCGCAATTTCAGAGGTATAAGGTGAGTATCGATTATCGCCTTTTTGACGTACCTAATGTCAGAGTTCTCACTCCTGAGTTGATCCGTCTTCCCGATAATGAAGAAGGACAACTTCCCCATGTTTACCCACCTGCCAACGATCCAACCCTTTGTCTCTACGACCCAAAAAACGATGAGTGGGATGGCTCGATGTTGCTCTCACAAACCATCCTGCTTTGGACATTGGATTGGCTTAGTTGCTACGAACTTTGGCTGATGACGGGACGTTGGACAGGCGGAGGACGACACCCAACACCCCCCTTAGAAAGTACTGATCTGGAGTAAGCCCAATGAACCAAATCAAACCGCGCCGCTCGGACGGCACCATTCAACACAGACGCGTCAAACAGCCATGGCCGCCAAATCGTCTGTTTAAGATACTATCCATCGATGGTGGTGGTATCCGAGGGGTTTTTCCGGCCGCATACCTTGCAGAACTTGAGAATCGTTTCCTGTCAGGCAGCCCTATCACGAGCCATTTCGATATGGTTGCAGGCACATCGACGGGCGGGATCATTGCGCTTGCCTTAGCAAAGGGGCTGACCGCACAGGATGCGCTTCGCATTTATCTCGACAAAGGTGAGGACATCTTTCCGCCCTTGGTGGGCACTGACAGATTGATCCGTCTGGTTAAATCCGTCAGCAAACCAAAGTATGACCAAGAAAAACTGCGTTCTGCTCTCGATGAGGAATTCGGTAACGAATTGTTTGGCGCTGCGCAGATCCGATGTGTCATACCCTGCTTTGAGGGGCTGCACGGAGAACCGTTTATCTACAAAACACCGCATCATCCTGACTATACGCTGGATCAGCACAAGCGAATGGTGGATATCGCGCTGCAGACCAGCGCAGCACCTACAGTGTTTCCTGCGGTTCAAGATGACGGTTACATCATGGTTGATGGCGGTCTCTTTGCTAACAATCCGATCATGAATGCATTAGTTGATGCAGTTGCCTGCTTTGACGTTCCTTTGGAAAACGTACGCATCTTATCCATTGGAACTGGTGAGGAAACATTTTCCCTGAGTGAGCGTGCTCAGAACGGTGGGCTCAAAGACTGGGCCATTGCACTACCATTTCTAGCAGCTTTCAGGGCTCAATCGAAAAATGCCTTGGGGCAAGCATTTTTGCTCGCTGGAAAAGAAAACGTGGTTCGCATCGATGTCCCTGAAAGCGCGCAACAGATCGAGCTGGATGATGTGACCAGAGCTGTGCGAGAGCTTCCCTTGACTGCGCGCTCGCTCGTTGAAGGATCTGGTCACTATGTGAAGAGTGTTTTTCTAGGTAGCACTTGCTGCTAGAGAAACGCGGTTCAGTTTGCATGTTTTCTATTTGGGCTTCTGTCGCACGACCGTCATGACACGTGAATATGGCTTGATCCATTTGGCTTTGTCAGGGCTGAGCCAAGTGATTAATTCCATGATTTGGCTGTATTCCTTGGTGATGTTCCGATTCAGTATTGGCTCATGATGAAATACACGATTGCGAAATTCGCGGACAGCATCACATCGTCTGTAGAGGGCATCATAGGTGACAGCCGCCGGTAGATCAGGGAAAGCGACATGAAGATCTGGCCAAAACACGGGTTCGTGGCGAGGAAGAAGCATATTGACCCAAAAGCCAAAATTGAGTTCGGCTGTCATGCCACCTGTTGTGACGGCGCCCTGGGTTTTCAGCTTGTCGCGGGCTGTTTTGACAATCCTCGTACCGTTTTTCCTGATCTGAGCCAAGAAAACGGGATCGTCCCACCAAGATTGCCCATAGAGGGCCACCAACTTGGCGGAGATGATATTGCGCAGGCAAACTTCAGATGCACCTAGCACAGGGAAAAAGGCTTCACTTATTTGAATGTTCCACCCATAGAGTGCCAGTGCTCGGCTTTGGTCGTATCCGGCTGCTTTCAGATATTTTGTTAGCCGTTCTTGCGAGATAATGTTTGAAACCAAGGCCTTACCGCTCCGTACGGTCCCTTTTAGGTCTAGACCGTTTTTCTTGACATCTTGGCGTTTTTCGCCATACAAAGAGGCAATCGAAGACAAAGTTAGGTCTTCAAACTCTTAGATGCCCGCGACAGCCGTAAAAGGTCCTCGCGGGTTTTCGCTTTTTGTAGCCATATCCTTATAGATACTGCCCGTGAAAGACGACCAGCTAAGCTGACATTCAAGATTGATCATTGAGACCAATAGAGTATGTCTCTCTTTTGCCATATATGCAGTTGGGTTGGACTTAGTTTTCTTTGCGAATTTTGACTGCTTCTTCAACTGCATTAGAAAGGTGCTTGGAAATCCAGTCATACCGTTCTTTGCTGTTTGAGCCTTGCGGATTGTAGCATTTGACTATGGACGACAACTTCTTCCCAGTATCGCCGTATCCAATGTAGTCAAACGGATTGTTGCCTTTGGCGGTGGTGTTGCCGTCCTTATTCTTTAAGCCATGGACGTAGAATCCAACAACGCCCATTTCATCATCCCAAGACTTGATGATCTCATGGTTGATCCATTTACGATCTGCCGTTTGTGAGCCAACCAAAACAACCGTGCAAGATCGGCCATAAATCTGACCGGATATCCATTTCTTGATAGCAGCTTCACCACCTTTTTTGACGGCTTCCCAATCGTTGTCTGAAGCAGGTTTGTTGCCTTCAATTGTTCCAATATTTCGCACCATCGCAGCGCGCCAGTTATCGGGAATGTAGTGGAAGCTGTAAAAACACCTACGGGCCATAGAAAAACCTTTCGAAAAAATGCTACAAATACAGCGACTGCAAAACTCCGCAGAATATGTGCAGAGCACGACAAATCGTAGCCGCCTGCGAACTTTATACACATTCCGAGCAGAGAGAGCTACTCCCGAGTATGGGGCAAGCCTTTGTCTGAAGGCCTGCTACGCACAAACCGGATGCCAATCGTTCGCCCATCTACTTGAGTGAAGCTCGGCGCTTTGTTGCGAGATCAACTTCGAGCAGCTTATAGAGCCAATATGTGTAATCGACGGCCCTATTCAGTTCCGGCGGAAGGCCTTCTGTCCGCTCAAATAGCGTACGGGCATATCCACCAGGAGACGGGATAGGAAGGAGGACTGCTTTTGGGTTGAGCTTGGAAAAAAGGTTGTATTCGTCGCGAATGCCTTCCATTCCGCCGATGAAAATGGCGGCCGTAAAGTTGTGCCCCGACAGCATAGACTTTCGCATACGTTCCAAACTGGCGTTTTGATCGCCAGGTGTTGCCGGTGTTTCGACGAAGTTTCCGAACTTCGTGTTCTCTTCAGGATAACGATCCTTGAAGAAAGCACTTTGATAGAGAGTCACAACATCGGGATAGGAGACGTCATACCGTTTCGCGGCTTCCCATATCATCGGCGTGATGGCTGGTTGTCCGCCCCACACAAGCAGGTATCGTCCGAGGACAACCTCAATCAGGGCCGATACGGCTTCTTTGATCAGGAAAGGATCAAAGTCCTCTGATCCAAGGCGGCCTTCTTGAGGAACGCCGGCAGAAAGGAAAACTGCGGGTTCATCTGTCATGACAACACATCCTGCAGATCCTGAAAGGAAGACCCAGCCTTTATCCAATGAAAGCGATCAATGCGTTGGCCAAGCCATTCCAAATGTTCTTGCCAACTCTCCAGGACGCCGACGTGATCGTACAATAAGGCACATTCCTCTGTGCCCGCATCGAGCACAATCCTGTTGATGATCTCTGATGTCGGCACGCCGACAATCGGGTAAACCTGCAACTTTTCACCGGTCGGGAATGAGGCCATGACACGACGCATCTGACCAGCATCTCCGACATCACCATGCATTAGTTCAACCGCCGTTCTAAGTGAGCCAACAAGACATGATTGCCGGACCGCCACACTCTTACTTCGTAGCCGTTCGAGGCTATCGGCAACGTCATCAAGCACGGTGTCATTTAGCGTGCCGTCGGCCAAAAAATCTGATTTCTCGAGTTCGACCGTATCCGTCACAGTCAAGTTTTTGTCGAGCGTGACTCTTGGGAAACCAATCCGCAGAATTGCCGCCTTCTTCAAATTTGCTTGTCCAAATTCTTCCGATGTCCACCTGCTTGCAAAGTAGGATTTGGAGTCGAGCATGAGCATGACATCGCAATCGCTCATCTGATGCCAAAGAACGTCCTGAAACAACGCTCCCGGTCTGATTTCGTGTGTATCAAGAAAGACATCGAACTGACGTTGACTTAGTTCGTCAAACAGCTGAAGCGCAACCTCTCGTGACTCTATTCGACGATAGCTTAAGAATACCCGGCGCCGACTTGGCACCAGTCCGAGGCACTCGGCGGCCGCAGAGGCTATCCTCACTGACGCGTTTGGTCCGTTTGACGCCATGGCATTGAACGGGGATGCTTCTGGCGGCAACTCAACACTACATCGGTCCAGTGAAGAGACGACAGGGATGATGGGGTCGTAGTCTGTGAGAGCTGCGGGCCGATCATATGCGGGTGCTGGATCGTCGCCGAAAAACAGTCCGACCGAGGCACACTTTGGATTTTTAGTCTTGATTGACCCAAGTCGATCCAAAGTGACTTCGTCGCCGATCTTCAGATCAAATTCGGACAAATGATCCGCCAACGCGGTTTCTAATTCCCCGGAGGCGTTCTCGGTTCGACCGAACATGCAGATTTCATAAAATGGCTTCATTCTGGCTTGCGATCTTTCGAAGCTGTTATGCGAGAATTTTCTTCAGGTTCACCCAGTTCCATCTATATAGCTGCCCTGCTCCTTTGACTGGAGTATATTCCCCATCCTTGTAACCGATGATCTGAACAATTTTCTTGCCGTGTTGACGTGCCATAGAGATTTCTTTGAGTACGCCCGGCGCGCGATATGTTTCACGGCCAACCATCACCAAGACAACGCGAGAGCGAGCAATTGCACGAGAGGCCTTAGTTTCCCAACTGCGCTCGGGTGCCGCCTCTTTCAAAGAGTGATCAATGACTTGAAACGGCGAGTCGGCACGACGTGCCTGCATGATTATGAAGTCTTTGAGCCGTCGGTCGTTATCGAAATCAAAGCTTACAAAAATTGGTGTTTTCATCGCCGGATACTCGAAAGTTAAGGATGTGTTGATGGTATCTCGGATTCCGAAGTTTGGCTAGGCTACTTGGTGCAGATGGCGCTTGCGATCCGTGCTTCTGAACTGACGGCACAAAAGCTCCAACATAATCAACGTCCGCTTTAAGAATGCTGCAACGAAGCGTCTGGCCAACTTATGATCGGCAGCAATGGGCCGTCAATCCGCTAACAACTCATCTATAAAACTCTCCTGGCGATCCAACACTTGCTCCCACTGCGGCGGAACATATTGCTCACTGTCCAACTCCTCCGCTCGCAACGTCTCCGACATCATCACTCGCTTTTTGGTCTTCATTGCGCGCGCCTCGCGTCGGCGAGATCTCACGGAGGATGTCTCATCTAGCGAACTGGAATTTGGTACGTTTGCCTCAGTATCGACCCAAGGACTTACTCCTTCCACATTTGGTGGGTACGGAAACTCCCTGCCCTCTTGCTGATCAATCATCCCCTTAAAAAACGGATCATCGTAGTACTTGATCCGCTGCGCCTTGATTGGGTGTTGAGGTGAAGCGAGGATGATCACATCATCTGGATCGAGCAGCCGCGCCTCGGTCTCTGACAGAAGTGGCCGCTCCTCCAACCGCGCGCTAGTGGACGTCGCGCCAAGGACCCCTTTGTTGCGCCCATACATGCGCGTCACCGCCTCGCGCGTGGTGCTGCCAACCGCAGCCGACACTTCTCGCACCGTACGTTGATCTCTTGGCGTGATATAGAGTTTGAGACCTGCCCCGTTCTCAAGGCTCTCACGACCTTCAGGCCCATAGATTCGATCCAACGCGGCCAATGACTGTGCGATCATTGCCACCCGCCCGCCATAGCTGGCCAGCGAATGAATCGCGCGCTCGAGGTAAGGCATGGCCCCCATCTGCTGGAATTCATCGATCATCATCATGACGGGCCAGGGCTCGTCGGCGCCGGGTTCGTTCAGACGCAGGCTGGCAATGAGATCCGCAAACATGAGACGCAGGAGCGGGGCAAGCGTTGTGATGTGATCCTCTGAAACAACGATGTACAGCGAATGCGGTTTGCGTCTGAACTGGGCAAAGTCAAAATCACTCACCCCTGTAGCGGACCTGACCGCTGGATTGTCCCATTGCTTGAGACCGGCGGTCATAAGCGCCTGGATGTTCGAGGTTAGAAGCCGCGACGAGGCACTGGCGGCATTGGTCCAGAGCTCGCGAACAACCTCTTCTTTCGCCTCTTCGGCATAGGCATTGTATTGGGCGTTTTTATAGTCACCTGCAGATACAATTTTGTTCACCTCGCCCAAAGACGGGGTCCCCCGCTGGATTGCCAATAAACAAGCCGCAACAAAAATGGATTTTCCTGCTTCGGAGAATGTGTCGAGGGTCTTGTTGTCCTTGTCGAGAAACAGATCCGCCAAGATAGACACTTCAGTGAATTGTTGCGCAAAGCTGGGATAGGCGGCGATGCGGGCGAGCGGGTTATAGCAATGTGAGCTATTGGCCCAGTCAAACGGACTAAACCGAAACACCTCATCGCCATTAAGGGCTCTAAGCCGTGAGGTTTTCTCGAAGTTTTCACCTTTGACGTCGAGCACGACGACCGATCCGGCAAATGACAACAGGTTCGGGATGACAAAACCTACACCCTTACCGGCCCGGGTTGGCGCTACCATCATCACATGGGGAATTTCAGTCGAAGAAATGAACTCAGATTTGGATTTCGGTTTGCCAAGCTTACCGCAGACGAAACCCGTGCCCGGGGTTTTTAGCATAGCATTCTTGCGAAGCTCCGCCTTTGTCTGCCAATGGGCGGAGCCGTAGTCATTTTGCTCGCGTTTCCAGGTCCAGGCAGCGGCGAGAACCCCTAAACAAAGCGCTCCAAAACCAACTGCGCCGAAGCCAACTTTGAACGCCTCGGGATGTGCATGGCGTACCCCCACGCCTGCGCGCCAGACTGCAAACATATCGAACTGTGCAAAGCCGGTGCCGAGCGCAATTTCCAGATAGAAACTAGCGATGATCGTGCCGAGCAACGCGCCACAGATCAGACCGAAGGGCACGGCGGCCCAAAGTGGGATGGGTTTCATTTTCGCGGCTCCCGTTAGAAGGAAAGGTCGTCGTCAAGGTCGCGCCCGAGTTCACGGGGCTGCTCTTTTTCGACCGCCATCTGCCTGGCCACTTCTGTTACCTTGTCCTGCTGTAGGGCCGCGGCGCGGTCGGTGAAGACCTGATCACCGGTTTCCTCATGCGCCATTTCGAGAAATTCCTGCGTCACAGTGATCTGATCGACCTTGCTCGGCAGCGCCTCTTCCAACACCTCATAGTTTCCACGTCGCAACTCAGCCAGGCCTTCCTCACCCAACTCTGTGAGGAGCTCTGCCTGAAGTGTGCGCTCGATTACCTCTTCTTGTTCTTCAGAGAGCTGGCCTTCTTTCAATTTGTGGGCCAGATCCTGAAGGTAGGTATTCGAGCCTGACTTGAGATTGGGATCCGCATCATCGATCAACGAGATTTCCTCGCCGCCATCTGCCTTGAGCCCCATCCCAACTGGTACACCCAGTTCACGTGCTCGTTCCATAAGGCGGTCCATCACGCCATCGACCTTTTCGAGCGCGGCATCGAGCTTCTCGTCACTCGCCGCCTCAACAGTAAGGCCATCTTTGGCCAGCACAGCCTCCATGTCGCGCTCGACCCAATCTTGTGCCAACCCGTAGTTGGTGGTGCCGCCAGCCGCGATCCGTGCAACCAGGTCGTCACCGTCGATGCCGGCCTCTCGCGCGCCCGACAGAATATCTTCCAGCACCTCATCTTTCCCAGACCGCAGCGCCTCTATGAGCCGTGCATCCCCTGCCCCCGGAGGATAAGGCTCGGCCAGCTCTCGCCCAAACCGCGCTCGCAGGTCCGGGTCCGGCACCATCTGGGAAAGGTCACGAATGATAGGGGCCGATTTAATCTCGAAACTGGCGAGCGCTTCTGCGTCCAACTCCTCAGCTTTGAGCCGCAGGGCCTCAATTGTGCGCTCGGAATACTCGATCGCGTCCCCGACGGTTTGAATGTCCTTCATCTCAATCTCTCCTGCGGTGAACTGGTAAGGGGTGTTTGTGCCAAGCCCCTTGGCCATCGCCCGAACGGCGCGGGCCAGATGACGTTGATCCATGCGGTCCAAAAGATCGGCAAGCTTGGCGTAGTCCTTAGCAAAGCCCACGGTTTGACCTTGAGCAATCGAAGACTCTTCCGGCGTCATCGCGATCTCGCGCGGCAGCCGGGCCTCGGCCTTGGCGCGGTAAATCTCCTCGATGCCCGCGGCCTTCGTGAAGATGCCGCGCTCAAGTCGAGTTGTGGCATCAAGTATCACGCCATAGCCCTCGGCGATCTCTGCTTGTTTCTCGCGCATAAGCTGCGGCGACATCACGCCCTCAGCCCAGCAGGAGAACCAAGTCCCCTGCTCGAGACCGCGATTGTTCAGAACGACATGTGCATGCCGGTGCGCCCGGTCGTCATGCACCGCCAACACGTAGTCCCATTGATCGCCATACGCGCCGCTCTCGAAAAAATGCTCCGCCCAGTCGAGCGCGATATCACGGACCTTCTCGGTGCTGACATCGGTCGGGAAGGACAAAAGCATGTGTGAGGTAAAACCAAGCTTGGTGGTGCCGCGCCAGGTCTCGGACCATCCCTCGATGATTTCGTCTTTCTGGTCTCCTGTCAGGACCGCTGACTCATCAAGCGGATTGGTCATCGTCGAGTAGGTGAAGACGGCCTTATCATTGATGTAAGAAATTTGATTGCCGAGGGAGGCGCGCGTCTTGCACCCCCCTGCCCTGATCCTTTTGAACACCGCCGCCCGACTTTGGCCCGACGCCACTTTCGCGATGTTGCGCACCGAGAGCCGCCCCACCCGCGCGTAGCTTCGCCCCTGCCGGCGTCCTGCAAGCCGCACATCAATTCTAGCCTGCGCCTGGCCACGGATGCGTTCGTCTTCCCAAAGGCGCCCCATGACTGTGGTGTAGAGGGCAAGGGGATCAGCCATGTCGAACGATCCGGATATTCGCATTCAAATCATGTAACGGGGGTCGCGTTTGAGGCTTACCGAGAGACCGCGAAACCCGGTCCAATTTTGAACCGGATCGCTCATCTTCCACCTCTACCCTAGTCAGAACATCCTCGCCGCCATCAATGGCTTCCGGCAGCCCTGCCCCGCGTTGGGTCTGCGCCAGGCCCTTCATCGCGCTCAATTCCCGGGTCATCTTATGAGCCAGCTCGACGAGCTCAGAGACCAATGCCCGATCCTCCTCGACAAGCTCCAGCCGTCCGCGCCGCACTGCCTTGGCCAAGGCCATACCCGTGTCGGTCAGTTCGCGCGACTGGCGCCACGCATCAACAAACCCAGTGAGCCCATCCGACGCAACATCCATGAACCCGCAGCGGGCCCGTACCACCGCTTTCAACGCCTGACTGCGGTTGGCAAAGCCGCGCGCCTGCCAGTCCGCATCAAACGCAAGGAGTTCGGATTGTGTGGCTCGGAACGTGACGACCTCGGAGGGATCGCGCATCGCCAGCCCCTCACCAACCTCCTCCTTTGCGAGGCGAGATATGTGCCGCATGGACACGCCAAATTCTTTTGACAACTCCCGCGCGGCTTCACCGGATTTGTACCGCCTAGCGATTTCAATACGTTGTTCGAGCTTCAAGTTTTTACGGGCTCGGCCCATCTCAGACCCCTCGGACATAATGTGTATACATTGGGCATATCCTGCCAATGTCTCTTCTTACTACGTTTTATATAATTCATACGATTATGTCAATGACTCCCTCTCTCTATAGCGATATATCAGGAAGGCATATGGACGTGCTTTGACCGATTGATATCACTGACGTCAAAGCTGGTGGCGGCGTGCCATCGGGCAAATTGCAAGGTGACAGAACCACTACTCATCTTTGTTTTCCGCGCCGCGAGATGAACTGTTGAGACATCAAAAAGGGCCGCCCGAGAGGACAGCCTTTGCAAATATGAATTGGAATGGGGAGTCACCATTTAAGCCATGAGAGAATAATGCAAAGCTCTATTCTTTACCCTAGATCAGCGTCCCTAGGACGCTGACAGGACCGGAGCGGATTTTGGTCTCATGTGACAATCCCACCGGCTTCACGCGCACGCGCGGCGTAAGTGCCGAGCCGTTCGGCAGCTTTGAAGTGGAGGTCGCGCTCAATCGGTAGACCAAGGCGGCCACGGTGCGTGTAAAGGAGGCTCATCCGTACTGAACCAAGCTCGGGACACCCAAAACCAAGGTCACAGAGTCCGAAGGCGATATCTGGATCTTCGGGGTCGGTTTCGCTCAGGAGCCAGGTGGCACCGCCATCGGGCGCGAAGAGCTTTACAACCGGAGGGTGGTCGATGGTGTCCCTTCCAGCTTCGATGCGTTCGTGATTGGCGCGGCCATTGGCGGCGAGTTGCTCAAGAATGGTTTTGGGGTAGACGGTCCATGTTGGTTTTCCTTCGATTTGAGCTGACGGCGAGGCTTGGTGGAAGGGGCACACGGCCCCTTCTCCGGCGGCTCACTCGGTGACCTGACCGTCATCGATGTCGGCTTTCGGCTCGAAGAGGACGAGCTCGCCATTCACGGGGGTTGCAAAGAGCTGGATGGTCATGACGGACTTGGAACCTTCGCTCTGAGGGAAAGCCACACCCACTTTTGGGAAGCGGGTTTTGCCATCTTTGCCAGTTTCGGGGGTGGTGACGGTGTAGTATTTGGTCATGTCGATCTCCTTTTGTTTTCGATGCAAACGAAAGGCGGTGACCGTTTAGACCGGCTGTCAGGCGGAACTTTGGCGCGCGAGGAATGACTGCAAAGCAGGCAGGGGAAAGTTCTGCTTGAAGGGGGCGGGCATGGCACGCGCCCGGCCGGCGGACCAGGTCACGCAGATTGCATCACGAAGAAAACAGAAGGTAAGTGACGCGACTACGCAACGTGTGTCCAAGCGCGATAGGTGCCAAAGAAACAAAAATGCGGATCTCAAATGGAAATTGTGTAGGCTTGTGCCATTCGAGAGGAGACCAACCATGCTCACACGCCGCAATTCCCTCGGCTTATTGGCCGCACTGCCCGCCGCCGCAGCTCTGTCCCCAAGGGCCGCTCTGGCGGCTGAAGCGGAGGTGTTTCTAAACCCTTTCGCGATCAATGCGATCGATCCCATCGGCTATTTCGAACAGGAAAAACCCATAGCAGGATCGGCGTCGCACGCGCTCAATTGGAAAGGCGCCGAATGGCATTTTTCGAGCCAAGACACTGCGGCCAAATTCGCGTCTGATCCTGAAGCTTATGCCCCCGCGTTCGGCGGCTACTGCGCCTTTGCGGCATCGCGCGGCTATCTCGCACCGACGATCCCCGAAGCATGGACGATCTATGAGGGGAAGCTGTATTTGAACGCAAGCCTTCGCGCGCAAGAGCTATGGCGCCAAGACATTCCCGGCAATATCGCGGCAGGCTTGAACAACTGGCCGGGCATTCTTGGGTGAGCGCGTTCTGGCGCCGAGATCCGCCCAAAACCGACAAGGATCCCTGCACCTAAATCATGCATCAAGCCTCTCCATGCCCATGCGCAATCATCTCGCGACGCTCCGCGAGGGCTTGGCGCACGATCTGATAGGCTGAAGAAAGAAACAGCCCCGCCATGACGGTTGCGACGATCAGGTCGGGCCAGCCGCTTGCCGTGCCCCAAACACCGAGGGCCGCAAACATCACCGCGACATTGCCGATGGCGTCGTTGCGCGAGCAGAGCCAGACCGAGCGCACATTGGCGTCGCCGTCCTTGTAGCGTACCAGCAACAGAACACTTGCGAGATTGGTCAAAAGCGCGAGAAAGCCGACAGCCCCCATGATCTCGGCCGTCGGGACGCCGACATAGAAGACGCGGTAGACGGTGGAGCCGAACACCCATAGCCCCATCAGCAACAGGCTGACCCCTTTGAACAGCGCGGCGTTGGTGCGTGCGCGCAGGGACGCGCCGATCACGGCGAGCGAGATTCCGTAAGTCAGCGCATCACCTGCGAAGTCGAGCGCGTCGGCCTGAAGGGCCTGCGATTTGGCCAAATGACCCGCCGCCATTTCGACCACAAACATCGCTGCATTCAGCGCAATGACAATCCAAAGCCGCCGTTTGTAGTCGTCCGATACGCCTTCGAATTTGGCGTCATGTCCACAGCATCCCGACATCAGATCGCCTCCAGTTTGTTCAAGAACGGTTGCGATGGCGCGAGATTTTGATCGCCGCCGGGGATTACAGGCACATGGCCGGTGCGCATCTTTGCGAGGCGGCGGTTCATCACGTGGCGCACGACATTGCGGAAATACAGACCCCGCAACCCCGTCAGTTGGACGTGGTCGGCATAGAAATCGTCGGGGTTATCAAATACGCCAAAGTCCTGATTGATCCCTGTCTTTTGGATGTAAGTGCTGGCCCCGCGCCAATCGACATCCGGGTTTTGCAGGTGATCTGTGCCGGCCCCATAGGCGCACAGCGTGTTGCGGGTCGGGAAAGCTTTTTGCAATGCGGCCACGACCTGTGCGTCGAGAATGAAACCCTCCAAGTTCAGCCATTCGCCGTCGTGATAGACCTCCACCCAAGAGTGCAGAATGTCTTGCGGCGTCAGCGGATAAGCGAACTCGGGCACCACACCGCGCTGCAGCGATTTGTCGATGGTGAACCCGTGAAAACGGCAGGGCACGCCCAGAGCGCGCAGGAGCGCCATGAGCAAGGTTGCTTTGGTGTTGCACTGGCCATAGCCGTCCGCGAGGATGCGCGACGCGCTCAGCGCATCCCTCGCGTTGTAGCCAAACAGGATCTCGTTGCGCACGAAATCATAAGCCGCCCCAATGCGGTCCGTTTGCGACAGCGACAGCCAGTCGCGCGCGGCAATGAGGTTTTGGATGGGCGCGGCGTTGAAGTCGAGAATGGGGGTCGGGGACAGGAATTTATCGGTCATGGTTGCCTCTTGCAGCTGTGTCCCACTCTATGTACAACCTCCAGTGACTAGAGGTTCAAGAGGTTTTTTGATGTTTTCTATCGGCGAGCTTTCAAGACGCACCAAGGTCAAGGTGCCGACCATCCGTTACTACGAGGAAATGGGCCTCTTGGCGGAGGCTGAACGCACAAGCGGCAATCAGCGGCGCTATGACAAAGCGGGGTTGGAACGGCTTAGTTTCATCCGCCACGCGCGCGATTTGGGCTTCTCGATCGAGGCGATCTCATCGCTGATTGAGTTGCAGGAGCACCCGGACCGATCCTGCGAAACGGCAACCGACATCGCAACCTCACAACTCGCCGACGTGCGCGCCAAGATCAAACGGCTCAAACTGTTGGAGAAAGAGCTTACCCGCATTTCCAAAGGCTGCGACGGGCACGGCGTGTCGGAAGACTGCTACGTGCTGGCCGCGCTCGCTGATCACGAGCTTTGCGACCGAGAACATTGAATATGGTTCGAAAACAACCTGTCACAGTTCAAGATCAGGAAAACATCATACTGTAGATTGCATTTTGCGAGGCAATGAGGCCGCCTAAACGGCGACCTCGTCCGATTTTGGCTGCAACTCATGCAAATAATCGACAGCTTTCTGCGCGTGTGCCGCAGCTTGGAAGATGAACCGCTTATCATTGCGCAAGCCCTCGAGCCAATGCGCGATATAGGCGGCATGTTCTTCGCGAGGTTCAGGCGACGAACCGAGGTCAGCTGCGAGGAATGCAGCCCCGAGTTCGGCAACAAGCTCTTCTTGGGCATAACCTTCATCGCCCCAGCGTTTGCGACCGAAGCTGCGATCGAGGCGCCTGGGATGGCGGGTCCAATGGGCCTTATGCCGACGTCGGCATAAGGTCCATAATGCCGATGTTCGGATTATGCCGCGTTTTTGCTGGCTATTGCCTATTTGGTTGGGTTTCTTGCGTTTTC
>JBPOFD010000011.1:0-56833 GCA_051252055.1 Sulfitobacter sp. | reverse complement strand
CGGCAATGATCTTCTCAAGGGCAGCAGCGGTGATGATCGCTTGGTCGGGCAGGCCGATAACGACACTATTAAAGGGGCTAAGGGCGATGATGTGCTCAATGGTGGGGGCGGGGTTGATATTTTATTTGGCGGCAAAGGAGACGATTTTGTCAAAGGCGGAAACTTCTCTGATTACCTCGCGGGGGGCAAAGGCAATGACCGGATTATGGGCAATGCGAAGGCGGATGATCTGCGGGGGGAGAAGGGGAATGACACGCTCAATGGGGGCGGGGGCGGCGATCGGCTGGACGGGGGCAAAGGCGATGACGTGCTCAAAGGCGGCGCAGGGGCTGATAAATTCGTTTTTGCGCGCGGCAATGAATATGACCGGATCATCGATTTTGGCCGGGGACGCGACAAGCTGTTGATTGATGTGGATTTTCTGAACGGTCAGCGCAATGGACGGGAGGTTATGGACGCTTTTTCAGAGGTCACGCCAGAGGGGCTGGTCTTGGATTTTGGCCGCGGCGATGTGCTGCTCATCGAAGGCTATAGCAATGTTGGCGGGTTGGCAGGAGCCATTGAATTCTTCTAGCACAGACCGTGCACCAACTGTGCACCACCTGTGCACCAAGATTGCTGGACAAGCGGCAAATATGCAGGGAAACTTAAAGGGTAAAGAGTTTCCAAAGGACTATTACGCATGAATTCGTTTCTGCCTCCGAGCCTCGCAAATTCTCCTGCATTGGATGCAATCGATTGGGGTAGCGCGGTCTTGGGCGCCTCGGGCGGTGGCCAGATTGTGACCTATTCTTTTGCACCTGCCGGGACCGCCGCAAGCGCCGCCGATTCTTATTGGTTGGGGCAGGATGTCACGGCGGAATATTTCACAGCCTATGAGAAAGATCTGTTCCGTCTGGTCTTTCAGTTGATCGAAGATGTCACGGAGCTGAGCTTTCGGGAGACATCTTATTATGCGGCAGCGGATCTGCGGCTGATGGCCGATGTCGACGAGATGAACCCGTTCGACTTGGGGTTGATGGTGCCCCCCTCAGAGATCGGCGCAGGGTTTGGTGTGTTCAATGTCAATCACTGGGATGGCGCAGAGGGCGCTTTGGCCCCGGGCAGTTTTCATTACACCACGATTTTGCATGAGGTGTTGCACGGGATGGGCTTGGCCCACCCGCATGACAGGGGCGGCGGGTCTGGCATTCTGTCTGGTGTGTTTGGCGCGTTTGATGATTTGGGAACAAACGGGCTCAACCAAGGCGTCTATACTGCGATGACCTATAACAATGGTCTGTTGGAAGCAGGCGGTAGGGGAGCTGAAACCGCCGGGTTAGACTATGGGTATGAGGTCGGGCCCATGGCGCTTGATATTGCGGTTCTACAGGAAAAATACGGGGCCAATACCGAATATGCGGTGGAAGATAGTAATTATGACCTGATCGATGAAAACCAGTTGGGCACGCATTGGTATGCGATTTGGGATGCGGGCGGCTGGGATGCGCTGCGCTATTTTGGCACGCGCGATGTCACGCTGGATCTGCGCGCGGCCAGTTTGCAAGATGCGCCGGGCGGCGGCGGGTATCTATCAGCGGCGGATGGTATTCAGGGCGGCTTTACAATTGCTTATGGCACCGAGATCGAAGGCGCGCTTGGCGGCAGCGGCAACGATAAAATCATCGGTAATGATCTGGATAACGAGCTTTATGGCCGCGACGGTGCCGATTCCATCATGGGCGGTGACGGAGAGGATGAGCTGAGCGGCGGAAAAGGCCGCGACGAGCTTAATGGCGGTACCGGAAATGATTTTCTGGCGGGAGGGCAGGGTGATGACCTGTTGATCCTTGGCCATGGGGCAGATGTCGGGGTCGGGCAGGCCGGGAATGATGTTCTATTTGGGGGCCGCGGCGACGACAGGCTCAAAGGCGGCGGTGGCGGCGACGTGCTGAATGGCGGAGGGGGTTCCGATTTCCTCAAAGGCGGCACGGGCAGGGATGTGCTCAATGGCGGCAAAGGCGACGATTGGCTGTTTGGCAATCGGCACAATGACTGGCTTGAGGGCGGCGGCGGCGATGACCTGTTGAACGGGGGCGGTCATTCGGACCAGCTCAGCGGCGGCGGCGGTAATGATACGCTTAAGGGCGGCGCGGGTGCGGATGTGTTTATCTTTGAGCGCGGCGATGACCGCGACCATGTGCTTGATTTTAATATCGGGCGCGATGAGTTGCATCTGGAGGCGGCGCTGCTTGCGGGCGCGCGCAATGGCATGGCGGTAATCGACCGGTTCGGGACGGCGCAGAACGGGGATCTGCTGCTTGATTTCGGGCGGGGTGATGTGCTGCTGTTGGAGGATATCAGACCGGGTCAATTCAGCGATGTCGCAGGTCAGATCGAGATTTTCTGATTGGCTCTTGGGCTGCGCAAAGCCATGTCTCAATGAGAAAAGGGCCGCGTGATGCGGCCCTTTTAAGTCTCTAACAAAGGGATTTTAGAAGAAAGACAGGTCTGCCTCTAGCTGGGCGAGGCTGAAATCACCCTGAATTTCGAGCGAGTTATTCCCGCCAAAATCGATCACCACCCCATTGGGGCTTTGGCTGACCGATCCGTTGAGCAGCGCGGCGATGCTGCGTGAGCTCAACCCGTCATCCAATTCGATCACATCCTTGCCGGGGGTGTAATCCAAGATCACATCATGACCGGACTCGAAGATAAAGACATCCGATCCCGACCCGCCCTTGAGCGTGTCATTGCCAGCGCCGCCGCTCAGCTGGTCGGCGTCGCCGCCGCCCTTGAGCAGATCATTCCCGGCCCCGCCATTGAGCGTGTCATCATTGAGGTTGCCCGAGAGGCTGTCATTTCCCGTGCCGCCATTGAGGATGTCATCACTTGTGCCGCCCTTGAGGAAGTCATCCCCCGCGCCAGCATTGAGCGTGTCTTGATCACCGCCGCCATTGAGCCGGTCATCGCCTGCGCCCGCTTCGATCAGATCATTGCCTTTTTGGCCATTCATCTTGTTGTTGCCTTGGGTGTCACGCAAGATGTCATCCCCCTGGCCCCCTTTGAGGAAGTCATTCCCGGCGCCGCCATCCAGCGTGTCATCCCCGCCTTTGCCGTCGATGGTATCATTGCCGGCTTGGCCGGTGATTTTCTCCGCATCGGGGGTGCCGGTGATTTGATCGTTGCCGGTGCTGGTCTCGTCGCTGACCTCGGCGGGGGTGCTTGTGTCATTGGGGGCGCTTTGATCGACGGTCTCGGCGCTGCTTGGTGTGTTTCCGGGAATATCCTCGTCCATCTCTCCCCAAGAATAGGCAAAATTCTGTGTCACAATGGCGGCGGTGGCGGTGGTGCCGCCAAAATCCATCGGGCCATAGATGATGCCAATGCCAACATGGGTGAAGCTGGGGTTCATGATATTGGCCCGGTGGCCGGGGCTGTCCATGAAAGCTTCATGTATCGCCCGCGCCTGTGCGGCGGGGCTGTCGTTTTCGGAATTATACCCCGGATGGGCGGCGATGTTTTCCGCCGTGCCCCAACTGCCGGAGAGATCGAGCCCCGCATCTTCCATCCGCTCGCGAGAGGTGCTGTTCCCCACGCCAGTATGGCTGAAAGTGGTGGTGTCGGTCATCCATTGCGAATGATCATTGGCCGATTGGTTCAGGTTCAATTCCATCGTCAACGCGCCTAACCCTTCGGCGGCGCGCGAGGCATTGATAAGTTCTAAGAGCGCGTGCTCAAAAGAAGAGGCGGCTGTAGGCATGTGAAAATCCTAACGACTATTACCGGATTTTTTTAGGTGGGGTTTATGGCCAGCTTGTGACCAGAATTTGCTCATTAACGCCTTTTTTCTTACGCGGTTTTAACCTTAAACAGAAAAACGCGCACAGGGGCATTCCCGGCGGGATCACACCGAAAGGGGCGGCAGGGGTCAGCCCTTTTCCGCCGTTTCTTTAGCGGGGCCCGGGTTCACCCGCCAATGTCAGCAAATAACGGCCATAGGCGTTTTTCCCCAGCGCCGTGCCGCGCGCTTGGAGTTTCTCGCGGCTGGTCCAGCCACGCAGAAAAGCGATCTCGTCGGGGTTGCCGGTTTGCAGCCCTTGGCGCAATTGCAAGGTGCGCACAAAATTCCCCGCATCGAGCAGCGATTCATGGGTGCCCGTGTCGAGCCACGCATAGCCGCGCCCCATGGTGGTGACGGTCAAAGCGCCCTCGGCGAGGTAATCTTCGAGCAGGCTGGTGATTTCCAACTCGCCGCGCTGTGATGGCGTGATCCGGGCGGCGCGGTCCGGCGCGGTGCCGTCCAGAAAATAGAGCCCGGTGACCGCATAAGAAGACGGCGGCACAGCCGGTTTTTCGATGATCTGGTTCACGGCGCCATCTTCGGAAAATCCCACAACGCCGTAGCGTTCGGGATCGGCCACGTGATAGCCAAAGACGGTGCCCCCGGTGGTTTGCGCATCGGCGGCGGATAGCAATTCGGGCAGCCCGTGGCCAAAGAAGATGTTATCGCCCAGCACCAGCGCAGAAGGCGCGCCAGCCAGAAAATCCCCTGCCAGCAGATAGGCTTGGGCCAACCCGTCGGGCGAGGGCTGAACGATATAGGTCAGGGTCAGGCCCCAGTCGGACCCGTCGCCCAGACAGCGTTTGAACTGGTCTTGGTCTTGCGGGGTGGTGATGATCGCGATCTCGCGAATGCCTGCGAGCATCAGCACGGTCAGCGGGTAATAGATCATGGGTTTGTCATAGATCGGCAACAGCTGTTTCGACACGCCTTGGGTGATCGGATAAAGCCGGGTGCCGGAACCGCCTGCCAGAATGATGCCTTTGCGCGGGGTCATGAGAGGTCCTTTAAAACAAGATCAATGCCGCGGCGCCAATCGGGCTGGGGGATGCCAAAAACCTGCGCAATCTTGCTGCAATCAAGCGCCGAGTTGAGCGGGCGCGGCGCGGGGGTGGGGTAGTGCGAGGAGGGGATGCCGGTGATGTCGATCTGCGTGCCTGCGCGGGCGAAAATCTCGGCGGCGAACCCGGCCCAGCTGGTCACCGGGGCGCCGGTGAAATGATAGATGCCGCTGTTTTTCAAGGTAAGCCGCTGCGCCACGGTCAGGCAGGCGCGGGCCAGATCATCCGCCGGGGTTGGCGCGCCATATTGGTCATTGACCACCCGCAGCGCGTCATGGGTTTGCGACAGCCGCAACATGGTGCGCAGGAAGTTTTTGCCGGTTGCGGAAAACACCCAAGCGGTGCGCAAGATTGCGTGGGGGCCTGCGGCTGCGCAGATTGCTTCTTCGCCGGCTTGTTTGCTCTGGCCGTAGACGGTGGCGGGGGCGGGGCGGTCTGTCTCGCGCCAAGGGGCTGTGCCGCTGCCGTCAAAAACGTAATCGGTCGAGACATGCACAAAAGGCAGGGCGCGGGCCGCAGCGGCACGGGCCATGGCACCGGGGGCCACTGCATTGACCTGATGCGCGGTGGCGGCATCGCTTTCGGCGCCGTCCACATCGGTATAGGCGGCGGCATTGATGATGGCGCGGGCATCGGTTTTTTCAATCCACGCAGCGCAGGCCGCCGGATCGCATAGATCAGCCTGATCGCGGCCCAGCAGTTGCACATGACCGTGACGGCCAAGCGCTTGGGCCAATTGCCCGGTTTTGCCAAAGACCAAGATCATGCGACGCCCAGTCTTTTGCCCACGCCATCGCGGTTTTGCAGCGCCTGCCACCAGTCGCGGTTGTCCAGATACCAGCGCACGGTTTTTTCCAGCCCCTGTTGCAGCGTGACCGAAGGGCGCCAGCCCAGATCTGCGCGCAGGCGCGCCGGATCAATCGCATAGCGGGCATCATGGCCGGGCCGGTCCGTGACAAAGCGGATCAAATCACCGTAGGGGTTTTGGCCGGGCTGCATTTCATCAAGCAGAGCGCAGATCATGCGCACCAGATCGATGTTGCGCACCTCGTTTTCGCCGCCGATGTTATACCGGCTGCCGGGGGCGGCGCGGGTCAGCACGGTCAAGAGCGCATCGGCATGATCTTCGACATAGAGCCAGTCGCGGATGTTCTCGCCTGCGCCATAGATCGGGATCGGCTTGCCCGCCAGCGCGTTCAAAATCACCACCGGGATCAGTTTTTCGGGAAAGTGATAGGGGCCGTAATTGTTCGAACAATTGGTCAGCAGCACCGGCAGGCCATAGGTTTCGGCCCATGCATTTACCAGATGGTCGCTGCCTGCTTTTGACGCCGAATAGGGCGAGCGCGGATCATAGGGTGTGGTTTCGGTAAATTGCCCCTCGGGGCCAAGCGAGCCATAGACCTCGTCGGTGGAGACATGGTGAAAGCGGAACTGCGCAGGCCGGCCTTGGGCCTGCCAATAGGCGCGGGCGGCCTCGAGCAGCGTATAGGTCCCGATCAGGTTGGTTTGCATAAATGCGCCGGGCCCGTCGATGGAACGATCAACGTGAGATTCCGCCGCAAGATGCAAGATCGCATCGGGTGTATGTGTCTCTAATATGCGGTTTAATGCAGGTGCATCGCAAATATCAGCCTGTTCAAACACATAGTTTGGATGCCCCGACACAGAGGCAATATTTTCCAGACAGGCCGCATAGGTCAATGCATCAAGATTGACCACATGATGCCCTGCCGCAATGGCTTGGCGCACCACGGCGGAGCCGATGAAGCCTGCGCCCCCTGTGACAAGCAGCTTCATGCGGCGGCCTCGAAGGGCGTATCAAAATCGGCAAATTTTCCGGCGGCTGCGTCTTTTTCGGACAGGAGCGGCTGCTCCACATCCCATGTGATGGCCAGATCAGGATCGTCCCAGGCCAGCGCGCCCTCATGGCCGGGGGCATAGAAGCCCGAACATTTATAACAGATTTCCGTGTCGGGCAGGCGGGTGACAAACCCGTGGGCAAACCCCGCCGGGATCAGCAATTGCCGCCCGTTCTCGGCGCTGAGTTCCAGCCCGAACCATTTGCCATAGCTGGGGGAGCCGCGCCGCAAATCCACCGCCACATCCCAAAGCGCGCCGCGCCCGCAGCGCACCAGTTTGGCTTGGGCATGGGGCGGGGTTTGGAAATGCAGGCCGCGCAATGTGCCGGTTTGCGCCGAGAGCGAGTGGTTGTCTTGCACAAATTCCAGATCAACCCCGTGTCTTTGCAGCACAGCGCGGTTGTAGGTTTCGGCAAAAAATCCGCGCGCATCGCCAAAGCGCGGCGGCGTCAGAACCAACACGCCCTCAAGATCGGTTGTTTCAATCTGCATTCTTCTTCGGCTCCCGCGCGCGCGCATAGATATCTTCGTAACGGATGATGTCATCCTCGCCCAAATAGGCGCCGGTTTGCACTTCGATCAGCACCATGGGCAGTTTGCCGGGGTTCTCCATCCGGTGTTTGGCCCCCAGCGGGATATAGACCGATTGGTTTTCGCCCACGAGTTTGACCTCGTCATCGATGGTGACACGGGCGGTGCCCGCCACCACGATCCAATGTTCGGCGCGGTGCACATGGCTTTGCAGGGACAATGCGGCGCCGGGTTTGACCACGATCCGTTTGACCTGAAACCGGTCGGCCAGCGCCAGCGTTTCAAAATGCCCCCAAGGGCGGTGATCCATCGCAAAGGCTTCGGCCTGTTTTGCGCCTTTGGCCTTGAGAGCCTCTACCGCCAGTTTCACATCTTGCGCGCGCGACATATCCGCGACCAGAACCGCATCGCCGGTGGCCACGGCCAGAATGTTCTTCAGCCCCAAGCCGACCAATTCGATATTGCTGTCTTCGGCGCGCAGCAATGTGTTGTCGCAATCAATTGCCGTGGCCGTGCCATGCAGGGCCACGCCGCGCGCATCGGGTGTGCTTTGCTGGCGCACCGCATCCCATGAGCCCAGATCCGACCAATCCGCAGAGAGCGGCACCACGGCCAGATTATCGGCTTTTTCCATGACCGCGTAATCAATCGAGATGTCATCTGCTTTGGCCCATGCCTCGGGCGCCAGCCGCAAAAAGCCCAAATCAACCTGGGCCTGTTCCACCGCATCGGCCACCGGGCCGAGCAGTTGCGGGGCGTGGGCCTGATAGGCCTCGAGCAATGTGCGCGCCGAGAACAGAAAGAGGCCCGCATTCCACAAGAACTGCCCGCTTTCCAGCATTTGCGCGGCGCGGGCTGCATCGGGTTTCTCGACAAACGCCTTGAGCGCAACCGCTTGCGGCCCGTCGGGGCGGGCAGGCAATTCCAGATAGCCATAGCCGGTTTCAGGCCGCGTTGGGGTGATGCCGAATGTCACCAAAGCGCCGTCATCACAGGCGGCCCGGATGCCGTGGCCGATGGCGGCATGAAAGGCCGGGATGTCTTCGATCACATGATCGGAGGGGGCCACCAGCAGCAAGGCTTCGGGGTCTTGGGCGGCGGCGTAAAGCGCGGCGGCCAGCACGGCAGGGCCGGTGTTGCGCGCTTGGGGTTCAATCAGCACGGGGCCGGGGTCAATCCCGGCCTGCTGCAATTGCTCGGGCACGATGAACCGGAAATCGGCATTTGTGATGGCAATGGGCGGGGCAAATTCCACGCCGGGCTGCGCGCCCAGCAGCGGCCCTTGCAACCGTCTGGCGCAGGCTTGGAAAAGCGTTTCCGGCCCGATCAGCTTGGCAAATTGTTTGGGATAGCTGCGCCGGGACACAGGCCAAAGCCGTGTACCCGAGCCGCCGCAAAGGATCACCGGGGTGATGCGCGTCATTCTTGTTCCTGCCTGTTTCTGCCGCTCGCTTTGGGTCAGGCCTAGCGGGGCGGTCAGGCATTTTTATGACATTTCGGGGCAAAGCCCAAGTCGCGCATGTGTCACGAAGAAAAGGGGGCAGGTTTCCCTGCCCCCCTCTCTCATCTCAGTCATGGGCGTGAACCGAGGAGAACACGCTCATGAAAGATCAGATCAGAAGCCCATAACCAACGACACACCGACGGTGTTGTCTGTGGATTTCAGCCCGGCCGCGGGATCGGTGTTGTAATCCGTGCGATAGCTGATGCGGGTCGACATGTTGTCAGACACTTTGAAGTTCACACCAGCATCGTTGGAAACAACGGTGTTGGCTTCGGAACCCAGAATGTCAGTGTCCATGGTGAAGGACACGGTGTCGCTGAATGAGTAGAAGTAACGCGAGGAGGCGATGAAGCCGACTTCGGTTTCAGACACACCAGTTGCGTCTTTGAAGTAACGCGCGCCGGGGCCCGCTTGAACGCGCCATGTGTGGTTTGGCTGGTTCAGAACACGGTAGCCAGGACCAAAGCCGATGAAAGCATCGGTTTCAGAGCCGTCCAGAATGGTGTCGCTGTCGTCGACCAGAACGCCGTCATATTGGTAACGGCCCAAGGCGAACATATAGAATTCAGGCGTGAAATACCGGTTGGCTTCATAGGTGGCAAAGAATTTCTCTTCGCTCTTGATGCCATTGGATTCGCCATATTCGACAGCAAAGCCGATCAGGTGGTTCCAGTCGCCCAGACCATAGGTCAGACGGCCCGCGCCGGAAACTTCGCCGGTGTCGGTGTTGCCCGATGTGCCCGAAGCGGACAGGGCAAAGGAGCCACGCCAGCCTTGTGCAACGCCTGAAGCGCCAAAGCGGTCAGTGTCGTTGGCATCAGCCAGATCATCTGTTGCTTTTTCGGTGATGTCATCGATTTGGTCGTTCAAACCTTCGATGCCTGTCAGAGCAGCTTGTGCAAATGCAGGTGCGGCAGCCATCAACGCAATAGCGGAGGCGGCAGCCAGTTTGGTGAATTTTTCCATTGGGTCATTCCTTTCCCAAAAGGGGTGACCGGACCCCGAATGAGGCCCGAGCATCTCTGCTGGAGCCGATATATGGCGCGCTTATCCGTAACAGAAATTAAGATTATTCGGGTTTGAGATGAGTATTATTCATTTGAAAAACCGGATTTCGATACAGGATTTTGCTCTACCTATAGGAT
Source organism: Sulfitobacter sp. (assembly GCA_051252055.1). GTDB lineage: Bacteria > Pseudomonadota > Alphaproteobacteria > Rhodobacterales > Rhodobacteraceae > Sulfitobacter. The sequence goes on along the minus strand of JBPOFD010000011.1, from coordinate 46,907 downwards.
ATCTACAGGCTTTTTTGTTCTTCATCAGCAGCTTGCGCCACATTGCGCAGCGTATCGCGGGCCAATGCGGCCAATGCGGGGTCCGTATCCTCGCGCCAGATCACCCATGCGGGGTAAGAAAATCGTGGCGCATCCGCCACAATATGCAGTCTTTGTGCGTCAATCTGGCGGCGTGCGGCGCGGATCGGCAGATAGGTCGCCGCGCGCCGGTTCACGATGAAATCTGCGGCCAAGGTGCCCAGCGACATGGAACGCCCCGGATTGGCCAGATGGGGCAGGGCGCTGGCATGGGCATGGGTGAATTCCGGGCCCCAGTTGGAGAAGATATATTCCTCGCCGGTGATCTGCCCCAATTCGGGCTCGGGCCAGGAAGCCACCAACACCAGCTCATCCTCCAGCACAGGTTCCACAATCAACCCCGGCCGCAGTTGGGGAATGTACACCAGCGCAGCCTGGATCACCCCTTCGACCAAAAACCGGGTCAGACGGTCACTCATCCCCAGCTCGGCATGCAGGCTCAGGTCGGGGCGCGCTTCGCGCAGCGCATCCAGCCAGCGAAACCCCAGCCGCGGCCAAAGCGCATATTGCGCGCCAATCACCAGACTTTGGCTATAGCCCTCGGGCACAGCGATCTGCTGGCGCGCCTCTTCCCAGATCTTCAACATGCTCAGCGCATAGCGGTGAAACTGCGCGCCTTCCAAGGTCAGGATGGCCCCGGCTTTGGAGCGGGTGAAAAGCAGCTGGCCCAAACTGTCTTCCAGCCGCTGGATGCGCAAGGAAACGGCTGATTGCGTCACAAACAACCGGTCAGAGGCCGCAGCAAAAGACCCGGTATTGGCCACTTCGACAAATGTTTTGATTAATGTAGTATCCATGACCCAGCCATAGCGAAGCGCGGCGCGCTCACCAATGAAAATTCATGTCAGGTTGATCTGGATGTTTTGCGAGAGAAGGCCCAAGACGCGGGCCTTCACCCTTCTTCAAATACTCAAATGCCGCCGCCTGTCTCAAGCGGCGGGCCTCTCAGAGGGGCGCGCCGGAAAACACGGGCGGTTTACTGCCTGCGGTGCGCGCAGATAAAAAGGCCTCCGCCAGATCCAGCGCTTCGCGGATGCACACATCCATATCCAGATAGCGATAGGTCGCCAGCCGCCCGGTAAAGGTGACATTGGCCGTGGCGCTGGCCTTTTCGACATATTGCGCCAGCATGGCTTTCTCATCGACCAGCCGGATGGGATAATATGGAATGTCATCCGCCCCGCAGGCCCGGGAATATTCATGCGTGATCAAGGTCTTGGCGTGGGTTTCCCAAGGGGCAAAATGCTTGTGCTCGGTGATGCGCGTATAGGGCACATCGCTGTCGCCGTAATTCATCACCGGGCAGCCTTGGTAATCGCCGGTCAGGCGCTGGTGTTCGAAATCCAGCGTGCGATAGCCCAGCCGCCCGAGGCTGTGGCCAAAATAGCCATCCAGCGAGCCGGACCAGAACACATGGGCATCTGCGGGGGCGTTGGCCGGATCAAAGGCGGTGTTCAGCGACAGCGTGATTTTGGGATGATCCAGCATTGCCGCGACCATCGGCGTATATCCATCTTCGGGAATGCCTTGGTGGGCGTGGTTGAAATAGCTGTCATCATAATTGAACCGCAGCGGCAGCCGTTTGAGGATCGACGCGGGCAATTCGCTGGGCGCGCAGCCCCATTGTTTTTCTGTGTAGCCTTTGAAAAACGCGCCATAAAGCTCTGGGCCGACCATGGCGAGCGCCTGATCTTCAAAGCTTTGCGGATCGCTGTTGCCCGAGCCTTTTGCCGCGATGAAATCCGCGGCTTCCTCGGGGCGCATTTTCATGCCGAAGAACTGGTTGATGGTCAGCAGGTTGATGGGCATGGAGAAAACCCGCTCGCCCACTGTGGTCATCACCCGGTGGCGATATTCGCGAAACCGCGCAAAGCGGTTCACGTAATCCCACACGGCCCGGTCGCCGGTGTGGAAAATATGCGGCCCGTACACATGCAGCATCACCCCGGTTTCCGCATCGCGCGTGGTGTGGCAATTGCCGCCCACATGGTCGCGCGCTTCGATCACCTGGCTGGAGATGCCCGCTTCGGCCAATTGCCGCGCGATCACGGCGCCGGACAGGCCGGCGCCGACGATGAGAATAGGGCCGCTCATTTCGCGTAGTAATCGTAGGTTTCGCGGATCCCGTCGACGAAGGGCGTGATGTGGTCTTCGAGCAAGACTTTCACATCCTTGCCATTGGCGATCACGTCGCGCGGCTCGGTTGCCAGCAATTCCGTGGCGGGGACTTTTTCGTATTTCAGCGCATTGCCTGTGGCTTCTTCGATGGCGTTCACCACATCCATCAAGGAGGTGGAATGGCCCGCGCCCAGCATGTTGACCGGGTTTGTCGGCTCTCCGGCGGCCAGTTTGCGCGCCAAAGTGGCGATGCCATAGCCCACGTCACCGGCATAGATGAAATCGCGGCTTTGCTGGCCATCGCCATTGATAAACACGCTTTCGCCTTTGATGGCGGCGCGGGTAAAGGCGTGGATCGCGCTTTTCTTATTGTCGGAATATTTGCCAAACACATTGGTCAGGCGGATCACCCGGAACGTGCCGCCGCGCAGGGAGACCAGCTTTTCCAAGATCATTTCTTCGGCGGCTTTGGTCGCGCCATAGAAGTTCTTGGGGCAATAGGGGCTGTCGACGGACACCTCGAACGTGCCATCAAACAGCGCGCCTGCGGTGGAGATCAGGATGAAGTGATCGCCCGGCTGCACCGCTTGCATCACAAAGCGCGCGGGCTCTGCGATGTTGGCATCGATAAAATCGAGCGGGCGGTCTTTGGATTCTGCCACCCGTGTTTCGCCTGCCAGAAAGACAAAGACCCGTCCGCCTTCGGGGGTTTCTTGCTGGTCCAGAAAGGCCTGCGCCTCTGGGCTGTCATAGCCGCCGATATGGGCGGGCAGGTCCAGCGCTTCATGGCCGGGGGCCGGGTTGGACAGGTTGTCGATGATCACCGGGCTCAGATGGGCGAATTGTTCGTCCTGAAGCACATTGTCGAGAATGTTCCGGCCCACAAAGCCATAGCCGCCCACGAGGATTAGCGAAGAAGAGTTTTTCATGACAGTCTTTCGGATGATGTCTGTTGGTTTGTCTCTACGCAAATTCGCGCGGGGGCGCAAATAGGGCGGGGGTCCGAAAACAGGGGTAGCGGCGATTGTGCGGGCCTGCGTTGTCAACAAGGCGCAGTTTGCGTAAACGAAACGGGCAGAAAACATGAAAGCATGGCAACCGTGGCGAATACATCCCCCATTGATCTGAGCGTCATTCTGACCGCGCATGACGAAACGCTGGTTTCAGGCCCGACAATGCAATCGGCCGATGCGGCCATTGCGGCGGCCCGCGCCGCAGGTTTCACCGTCGAGCCGATCATCGTTTTGGACAATGCGACGCCCGATTGCGCCGCTTGGTTCAAGCAAGGCGCGCTGGACCACTGGGCGCGTATCGAGTTGCAAGAAGGTGATCTTGGCCGGGCGCGCAATGCGGCGGTGAAACGCAGCAAAGGCGCGTTTATCGCCTTTCTTGATGCGGATGATCTTGTGTCCGAGAACTGGCTCTCGGAGGGGTGTAAGCTGCTTGCTGCGGCCCGCGAGGCGGGGGAAAAGCGCATTGTGCATCCCGAGCTGAACTGGCTGTTTGATGGGGCGAAATCGGTTTATTACAAACCCGATCAGGACGACCGGATGTTCACGCCGTGGTATTTCTTTGCGATGAATTACTATGACAGCATGTGTCTGTGTCCGCGCGAAGTGCATGAAACCATCCCCTATGCCAGCCGCGACATTCCCAACGGGCTGAGCTTTCAGGATTGGCAGTTTTCCGTTGAAACCATGTTTGCCGGGTGGCGCCATGTGAGCGCCCGCGACACGATTATTTTCAAACGCCGCCGCGATACGTCATTGGTGACCGAAAGCCGCGCACGCCAAGCCATTGTGCGCGCGCTGGACGGGATGGCGATTGACCAGATTGCCCAATTGGGCGCGCCGCTGAACCGCGCCCCGGTGCCAGCGGAGGTGCTCGAGGCGCCGCTCTGGCCCAAATCACAGGTGCCGAGCCTGCGCACGCGGGTGCAAGCCTATCTGGCCCGCCGCCGCGGGCAGGAGCTTGATATTCCCGCCCCCTTGCCCAGCCATGCGGGCGATATTTTGGCGCGGCGCATCCCGCATACCCGCTATCGCAGCAACCCAAGCAAAGCGTGGTTGCGCCGCGATTATACGGCTGTTGCCGAAGTGTTCGACACGGCACTGTATTATGCCAACCGCCCCGATTTGCTGGTCCATAAACATCTGGACCCGGTGAGCCATTATCTGCGCGCAGGCGCCGCCGAAGGCCGCCGCGCCCTGCCTTTGTTTGGCGAGGAATTCTATCTGCGCCGCTATCCCGAACTGGGGGATGATCCCTCGCGCGCTTTGGGGCATTTTTTGCGCGAAGGCCGTGCCAAAGGCTATATCGGCGCGCCTTATGACCGGTTCGAGGTGATGGCCAAGATGCTGGACCTGACCCCGCAGGAGGCAGAGGCCCTGCTCAATGCGCGGTTCCGCGATTTGCGCAGCCGGTTGGAGACCGGGGGGCTGGGCGATATGGCGCAGCGTGCGGCCCAGATTGAGCCGCTGATTTCGGCGGCTTGGCCAGAAGCGCTGGAGGTTAAAGTGCCGCCATTCCACAGCAATGTTGTGGTGAACCGTGCAGCGGCCTGTTTCGAGATGGGGCAACAGGTGGGGCTGAAACGCGCCCGCGCGGTGATCTGTGTGAACCGTGCCCGTTGGGGCGGGGCGCGGCGCATGGAGGGGCATATCGCCCATGCGCTGGCGCAGGGGTTCAGCGCCGACGAGATTGTGGTGGTCAGCACCGAAGCCTCAGGCAAATTGCCCAAAGGCCGGGTGCCGGACGGGGTGCGCCATGTGGATCTGTCCAGTCAGGTCACTTGGCTGCGCGTTGAAGAAGCCGCGCGGGTGCTGGTGCAATTCCTGCGCGCGCTGCGCCCTGAAGTGGTGTTCAACGTCAATTCCCGCCTGATGTGGGATGCGATTGGGCCATATGGGTTGGCCATGCGCGCCTCGTTCCGCATCATCGGCTGTTTGTTTTGCAACGAGCAAAGCCCGCTGGGCTATGCGGCGGGCTATCCGCTGAGCCGGGTGTATCGGCATTTTGATGTGCTTTCGGCCATTGTGACCGACAGCCATGCCTTGGTCGAAGACCTGCGCGCGCGCCATATGATGGGCCCGCAGCATCTGGAGAAAATGGTGGTGCTGAGCGCGCCTGTGGACCGCTCCATTCCCGTGGCCGCCGCGCCTGCGCCGTTGCAGGGCCGCCGCCCGCAGGTGTTCTGGTCGGGGCGGTTTGATGCGCAAAAACGGGTAGAGCTGCTCTATGAGATTGCCCGCGCGCGGCCTGACATTGATTTTCGCATGTGGGGCGCGGCGGTGATGGAAGGCGGGCCGCTTTTGCCTGCAAAACCGGATAATGTGATCCATGAAGGCACCTATGCGCATTTTGCCGATCTGCCTATGGGGCAGGCGGATTTGTGGCTTTATACGGCGGCATGGGATGGGGTGCCCTCGATCTTGCTTGAGGTTGCCATGACGGGCGTGCCTTTGGTGGGCAGCGATGTGGGGGGCACCGCGGAAGTCTTGCAGCCCGGCATGGCGCAGGCCCTGCCCGCAGATGCGGATGCTGCGGCGTATTGCGCCGCAATAGACACTGTTTTGGGGGATCCTGATGCGGCCCGCGCAAATGCAGCCGCGCTGCGCGAGACGTTGATCGCCGCCCGCGATCAAGCCAGCTATACCAAGGCGGTGAGTGCGCTGATGACCGGAGAAACCGCATGAGCCGCCTGCCGGATTTTGTGGTGCTGGGCCAAGGCAAAGCGGGCACCTCGCTGATTTACCGGGTGTTTCAGAAAAACCCCGATACCGGATTGTCGCGGCCCAAAGAGCTGTTGTTTTACAATCAGCATTTCGACAAAGGGCTTGAGTGGTATCTGTCGCATTTTGCGCATCTGGATGCGCAGATTGCCCGTGTGGGCGAGGTTTGCCCGGCCTATCTGGAAGCCGATGCCATCACCCGCATCCATGAAACGTTGGGGCCCAAAGCGCAGATGATCTATGTGCTGCGCCACCCGATCGAGCAGGCCTATTCGCGCTATTTGCAGAACATCTGCGGCGCGCGCGGCGCACGGGCGGTGAAGTTTGACGCGGCCAAGGTGCTGCGCACGCGTTTTGATCAACTGCACAGCGCGCTGCAAACGCTTTACCGGCTTTACCCAGCCGAGCAGATTCTGTCGCTTTCTTATGAGCGCGACATTGATGTGCCCTTGCCGGGGTTCGAGGCGCGGATCTGTGATTTTCTGGGCCTGCCCCGGCGCGATCTGATGGCGCGGTTCCGCAAACGCGGCAATGTGAACGCAGGCGTCATGCCGCGGTTTATTCATGGCGGCGTGGCGGGGCTTGATCTGGAATGTGATGGCCAGTCCTATCACATCCCCGCCCAAGAGCTGGTGTTTTGTGCGCAGCCGCGCAATTCCAAATCCTTTGGCGCGGTCAGCGCCGAGACCGCACAGGCCGCGCAAACCCGCGCGCAAAGCTGGACCAGCGGCGTGGCGCAAGGTGCGTTTGCCCAGCTGCAAGAGGATCTGGTTTTGCCGTTTGCCGCCAGGTTAGAGACTGATTTTGGGCTTGATATGTCGCATTGGCAGCGCCCTGCGCAGGATATTTCCTATGAGTTGGCGCCGCCTCCGGGCGATTATATGGTGGAGGGAAGCGCATGAAACTGTTTCGCCGCGCGGCCTCTGCGCGGATTTTCCCGCGTAAATCCGCCCTGCGCCCTGCGCAGTTTCGCAAGACCTTTCACCTCTCGCAAACGCGCGAGGCGATTTACGTCAACAACCCCAAGGTGGCCTGCTCGACGATCAAGCTGGCCTTGCAGCGCGCCGAATTGGGCGATCTTGCCTATCTGCCCGAACGTTCGGTGCATAATCACAAGGGATCGCCGCTGCTGACCTTTCCCGAACTGACGATGAAAGAGCTGCGCGTGCGCAGCCAGTCCTATTTCATTTTCAGCTTTGTGCGCTGCCCCTACCGGCGGTTGCAATCGGCCTATCTGAACAAGATTGTCGAGCCGCAAAAAGGCGGGCGTTTGCGCGAAGAAGCCGGGTTTGCGGCAGATGAGCTGCCTGATTTTGCGCGGTTTGTGGCGACGATTGTGGCCCAAGACCCTGTAAAGCAGAACGCGCATTGGCGGCCTCAGTGGATCAACCTGTCGGTGGATGCGGTAGAGTATGATTTCATTGGCAAGCTGGAGGATTTTTCCGGCGGCTGGGCGTCTTTGGCGGCGCGGTTGAACCTGCCTGCCAATCCCGAGCGGGCCGGGAAGCGCACCAAATCGGTGCAAGCGGCCTATGATCCGCAAAGCGCGGCGTTGGTTGCGCGGTTTTATGCCCGCGATTTTGAGCATTTTGGCTATGATCCGGCGCAGCTGCCGTAAAAAGGTGGCCAAAGCGCCCCGATTTTACCTGCACAAAGGGCTCTAGCCCTTTAAGTATTTGCCTTTGGTGGTGTTTGCCACATACAAGGCCGAAATCCATTCTACATGCCGAGGGACGTTGAATATGAAGGTGATCATTTTAGGGGGGGACGGTTTTTGTGGCTGGCCCAACGCGCTTTATTTGTCGAACCGTGGCCATGAGGTCATCATCGTTGACAACCTGAGCCGCCGTAAAATCGATCTGGAACTGGAAGTGGATAGCCTGACGCCGATCCGCCCCATCGGGGAGCGTATCAAAGTTTGGGAAGAGCTGACCGGCAAACAGATCAAATTCCACAACTTTACTGTGGGTAAACAATATCATCGCCTGCTGACCCTCATCAAAGAGGAAAAGCCTGACGCGATCATCCATTTCGCCGAACAGCGCGCCGCGCCTTATTCGATGAAATCTGCCAGCCACAAACGCTACACTGTGGACAACAACCTGAACTCCACCAATGACGTGCTGGCCGCGATCACGGAATCGGGCCTCGATGTGCATCTGGTGCACTTGGGCACCATGGGCGTTTACGGCTATGGCACCGCGGGCATGCAGATTCCCGAAGGCTATCTGAAGGTCAAGATCGACACGCCCAAGGGTGAAAGCGAGCAGGAAATCCTGTATCCGACCAACCCCGGCTCGATCTACCACATGACAAAATCGCAAGATCAGCTGTTCTTCCATTTCTACAATAAGAATGACGGCACGCGGATCACCGACCTGCATCAGGGCATCGTTTGGGGCACCCAAACCGATGAAACCCGCAAGGATGAGCGTTTGATCAACCGCTTTGACTATGATGGCGATTACGGCACCGTGCTGAACCGTTTCATCATGCAGGCAGCGGTGGAATATCCGATGACCGTGCATGGCACCGGCGGTCAGACCCGCGCCTTTATCCATATTTCAGACACATGCCGCTGTATCGAGCTGGCGCTGGAAAACCCGCCTGCCAAAGGCGAGCGGGTGAACATTCTCAACCAGATGACAGAAACCCACCGGGTGCGTGATCTGGCGCAGATGATCAAGGATAAGATGGGCGCGGAAATCGCCTTCTTGGAGAACCCGCGCAACGAAGCGGATGAAAACGATCTGCATGTGGCCAATGATAAATTCTTGGGCCTTGGCCTGTCGCCCATCAAACTGGGTGATGGCGTGATGGATGAAGTCAAAGAAATCGCTGAGAAATATGCACAGCGCTGCGATAAGACCAAGATCCCTTGCGTGTCGCTCTGGCGCAGCTGATCGGTCCTCCTAAAGACTGTTAAAAAGAGGCCCCCATGTGGGGCCTCTTTTGCATTGGGGCTAGTACCAACGGCCCACGGCGATGATGGCGCATTGCGAGATGGTCGCCGTAACGGGCCCCGCAATCGGGTAATAACCGGCCCGCGCGCTGCTGGCATCTACCGTCTCTGCCACAAGGGCGGAAACATTGCTCCGCTGCGCTGGATCGCTCCAATTGGAAGCGCCATAAGGCAGGGTGAGCGACAGGCTATAGGGGCCGGTCATGTCTTGGGGCAGGGTCCATGTTGCCTGCACAATGCTGCCCGAGGCGGCGGAAATTTCCAGCCCGTCAAAATGACAGATCTGCGTGCCATCGGCCCAGCGGGTATAGCTGCCCGTGGCCGTGCTGCCGCGTTCGATAAGCGCGCCTGTGCTGGCGCCGCCGACCTGCGAGACCGTGCCCACCGCCGCGCTGCCTGTGATCGCGCCGCTGACCTCCAGCCCTTGTGGCAGGGCCGGGCGGCCAGTGCTGGCATCCACCTGCAAGGCGGTGGTCCATGCGCTTCCATCGGGGCTGACGCGCAAAGAGAAATCATCATTCCCCGCCGCGCCCATTTCTGCGCGCCCGCTGAAATTGCTTTGGAACAGCAAGCTGGCAGTGTCGGTCTCGGCGGCTTTGTTGATCTTCAGCCGATGATCGCCCCCCTCATGGGTGAGCAGCACATTCGCCGCGCTGACGGTCAGCCGGTTGGTGGCATCGGCGCTGGCATTGATCCCCAACAGGGGCAGGGTTTGAAGGGCTGAGGCCTCATGCCAACTGCCGGTTTGATAGGTGACATGCCTGTCCTCGTCTTTCACATATGCCTGCCATCCGGCCAAGGGCGTCAGGAAGACCCATGCGTTTTCCCAATAGACCGCCAGCATGCCCTGCTGCCCGGCCCATGCGCCGCTGGCCCCGGCGGGCACGATATGGCGGCGGCCATTGGGCGGATCAACGGGCGGCGCGCTGGTGCTGCGGCTGCTGACCACCAGTTGGACCAACACATCCAGCAGCCGGAGCGCTTCGTTATGCGTGACGTGTTTCTGCGCCTGCGCGGGCTGGATGAGCGGCAGGCCCAGAATGGAGCTGTTCTGGCTTGGCATCGTGAATTCCCTCTTGCTGCGTTGGGACAATCAGGCGGGAAAACCCTGTGAAAGTGGTAAACTAACCGCACGTTGCCCGTCACAGGCGAACAGGCTCCTTTTTTGCCACAGTCGGTTTGCCTTTTGGGGGGGCAATGGTGATAGATAGGGGCAAGAACCAGATTGAGCTTATTGATATGACCACATTTGAAACCAATGCGCGGCTTGAGCTGCGCGACCGCGCCGCAGGATTGTCTCAGCGTCATGGCGGGCGCAGCGCCCAAGACGTGCTGGAAGCCGTGATTGGCACGGATTTTGCAGGCAAGATTGGGCTGGTGTCCTCTTTTGGCACGGAATCGGTGGTGCTGTTGCACATGATTTCGGAAATTGATCCCTATGTGCCGGTGATTTTCCTCGATACGCAGAAACATTTCCCGCAAACCATCGCCTACCGCGATGAATTGGTGCTGCGGCTGGGCCTGTGCAACATCCAAACCATCTCGCCGCGTCCGGCCAGCCTTGCGGCGGATGACCCGGATGGCGATCTGCATAAGCGCAACACCGATCTGTGCTGTCATGTGCGCAAAACCCTGCCCATGCTCTCGGCGCTGCGGCCACTTTCGGCTTGGATCACCGGGCGCAAACGCGGTCAGGCGGCCACCCGCGCCGATATGGCTTTGTTCGAGACGCAGGACCGCTGGATCAAGGTGAACCCGCTTTTGGAATGGAGCAGCGACGAGGTGGCGGATTATATCGCACGCCATAAGTTGCCGCAGCACCCGCTGCGCGAAGAGGGCTATTTGTCGATCGGTTGCGCGCCTTGCACCCGCGCTGTGGCGCCGGGCGAAGACCCGCGTGCGGGCCGCTGGGCGGATAGTGAAAAGACCGAATGCGGCATTCACTTTGAAAATGGCAAAATGGTGCGTGCTGGCGGCTAGGCCTCGCTAGTCTGGCGAGTGCGCGCGGCTCACATTATGCTGGCCGGGCGCGCCTTCGGGTGCGGGCAATCCGCAAAAATCGGCCAGTGTTTTCCAGCTTTGCAGATCCGCGATGTCCATCATCAGGCAATCATGCGGGAAGTCTTGCGCCAACCGCCGCAGGCGGCGCAGGCGTTGGCGGCGCATCTGGCAGAGCAGTTTGGCGCGGGCATCGGCATCGCGGGCCCATTCCACATGACGCGGATAGACATCGGGGTGTTTTTCTTCCCAGGCTCGGACCGAGGCGAGCCAGTCTTTTTGCCCCCGGTTCACCCAGATGAACCGGGCCTGCGGGCTCAGCGCCTTGAGGATGAACGGGTGGATGTGGCTATGGCCAAAAGGCGCATCGGAGAACACATCATAGCGCTCCAGATGCGGCAGCAACCCTTTTAGGCGCTCTCTTACCTCGGGGCCATGCGCCGCGAGGTAGTCTTTGGCGCTTATGTCCCGTGGCACGGCTTTGGTCAGCGCGGCAATCTCGGCCCGGTGCGCCTGCATCACGGCGCGGGCATAGCGCATGTCGCGCTGTCCGGCGCCCAGCTCGATCAGGGCTGCGCCCACTGTTGTGGTGGCCGTTTTATAGGGCGAGGCAATGAAATAGCGCGGGCGATCTTGGCTGACGGCTTGGGGCGCGGGGCGCAGATGCGCCGCGGCCCGGCGCAGCACGCGTTTCACCCGCGGCTCCGAAGCTGGCGCAGCTTGGCGTAGCCGCGCATCAAGAAGGGGCGCAGGCCCGGGAACCGCTCGGCGAGGGCAATGCCTGCCCGCACGGTGGGGCTGTATTTTGTGGCCCGCGCCTTTTGATTGGCGGGCAAAGCTGCCACCACCTCAGCATAGAACGGCGTGCGCAGCAGCGCGGCCCAATAGGGCGCGGCCATGGGCACCGCCTCGCCGTTCCAAGGTTTGTAATCGCCCGCCGCGTAATGGATGATCAGCGGATCACGTTTGGCGCCCATCGCTTCGGCATGCCCGGCGCGCGGCACCCGGCCATAGCCTTCGGCCACGGTATTGAACACGTTGAACCGCGCGGGCAGCTGCGCCGCCTCGCCTTTGAAATAGGCGTTCATGATGTCTTGGTCGCGGAACAGATATTTGCCAGTCAGGGCCATGTCCATCAGGTCGCGGCTGACCTTGGCCATGTCCATCTGGCGCAGGTTCAACAGCAGCAGGCCCGCGTTGAAATACCGTGCAATCTGCGCATCGCTTAGCCCCAGCAGGTCGCGTTGATAGCGGTAAAGGTCAGGCACGGCAGGATCGATGGTGGGGGTTGGCCCGGTCAGGGTGCGGGTCATGATGTAATCGGTCACCGCCGCCAAAGGCGCATCGCCGATGTCATGATCCCAAATCTGGCCCACATCGCCGCAGAAAATCATATCCACGTCAACATACAGCAGCCGTTCCATGCCGGGCAGCAGATCAAACAGCAAAAACCGATTGTAGGTGGTGTTGGAGGGCGCGCGGCTGGCTGAGCGGTAGCTGCCGTCAAAAACCGCCCCTGCGTTGATTTCCAAAAGCCGCGCAAAAGGGTAGGGCGCGATCACCTCGCGCAGCAGGGCCAGATCGGCCCCCTCGATGTTGGAATGCAAGAAGAACAGGTTCAACTGGCGGTCGTCGCGTGCATGCGCCAGCAGCGAAGCCAGCATCGCCGCCGTGTGGGGCAGATAGGCGCGGTCAGCGGCAAAGGCGATGTTGATCTGATCTGGGGCATTGAACCCCGCGCCTTGCGTCCACGGCACCACCAGCGCCTCTGAAAGGTTCAAAATGCCGACTTCGTGGATTTTCAGCTCTGGCTGTGTCTGGCGCAGCTTGGCCAGCCAAACGGTGAGCAGTCTTTCGGCCACATAGCCCAGATAGCGCGATTGCTGCGTGGAGTAATTTTCGCGCGGCACATCCAAGGCTTCGAGCCGGGACAGAATGTCAAACAGCCACGCGCAATAGGGTTCAAACAACTCCCGGCGCATCAGGAACATATTGCCCAGACGCACCTCGTATTTGCCTGCAACGCTGTCGAAGACCTCAAGATCTTGGGGGTAATGCTCGGCAATGATCTGGCGCGTCAGATCCCAATCTTGGGGGTGGTGCCCGCCCAGATAATTGTCGCGCATGGTCCGGCCCATCACATGGGCGCGCGGGATGACCAGATCTATGTCTTCGTGCGCCTCCAGCCAGTTTTCAAGCCCTTCGCAATAGGCGGGGATGTCAAAACGGCTCAGCCGGGTCTCGGCGCGCTGAGGGTGTTGGTTTTCCATATCCAGCACACGGCGGTAATGCATCAGCCCCAGATGGGTTGATGCCGTATCGTTCTTCCACGCCCAATACAGCGCGGTCAGCTCGCAATAGCCGGGGTTGCGCGGCGAGATGTGATCGCCGCTGTCATCGCCGATCATACCGGCCAAAGGCGCGGCTGCGCGGGCACGGCCCACATGGATGGGCTGCACCGAGCGGCTTTCGATCAGGGGAGCCGCCATATGGTAGGCGGTATAAAACGTGGCGTTCACAAGATCCTCGCAAGACCGGCAAAAGGGGCACGCCAAAGGGGCTGCATAGCCCCCGTTAAACGGCCCCGCTGGCCTACCCAGCGCCTTGGGTGTTGTCAACGCAAGGCTGTCAACGCAAGGCGGAGCGGGGCGTGCCTGATGCGGCGTGTAAACCGCCTAGCGGCGTCTCAGCAGGCCGCTCACTGCCCGCAGGGGCGTGGTGATGCGCCATGAGAGACTGTTCAGCAGGCTCTGGCGGCTTTTCACGCAGGCGGCGAGCTCGGCGGTGAGGCGTTTGTTTCTCTGCGCGCTCTGGGCCAGCTTCTTTTTCGTCTCCTCCAGCGCCTCCCCCTGTGCTTCAAGCTGGCGGGTCAGCAGCGCGAGTTCTTCGAACCGCTGCTGCATCTCGCGGGCGTGGGTTTGGCTGGCTTCAGAACATCGTTCCTTTGACGGGGCAGTCTCTTCCATGTGGTCGAACTCTCTTTTGTGGACAGCAACTATACTGAAAGGGCTTGGTCACCACAGTTGTAAACCCATCATCCCGCATGAAACCATGTTGCAAATTATAACTTACTGTCGATAAGTAGACCCTGAAAACACATTATTAATGGATTATTACGTTGCGGATCATGGTTGTCTTTGGAACGCGCCCGGAAGCGATTAAAATGGCACCCGTTGTGGCGGCGTTGCGCCAGCAACCAGGTTGTGAAGTGCTGGTATGCGTGACAGCTCAGCATCGTGAAATGTTGGATCGCGTTCTCGAACTATTTGAAATTGAACCAGAGATCGACCTTGATTTGATGCGGCCCGGGCAAAGTCTTTCGGCGCTGACATCCCGTATCTTGGACGGCATTTCCCAGACACTTAAAGAAAACCCTGTCGATTGTATGCTGGTTCATGGCGATACAACCACGTCCATGGCTGCTGCGCTTGCCGGTTTTTATGAAGGTGTGCCTGTTCACCATGTCGAGGCGGGGCTGCGTACCGGGAACCGGTTTGCGCCTTGGCCAGAGGAGGTGAACCGTTTGCTTACGGCGCGGCTGGCAGACCTGCATTTTGCCCCAACTGAGGGGGCTGCGGCAGCATTGCGGCGAGAGGCAATCGATGACACTGCGATCCATGTGACAGGCAATACCGTGATTGATGCGCTTTTGGAGGTTGTGTCACGTCTTGACGATGGCCGCCTCAAAGCCCCGATCCCAGGGCTGCCGGAATTTGGAGCCGATCAGCGGGTCGTTCTTGTCACAGGCCATCGCCGCGAAAATTTTGGAGAAGGGTTTGAGCGGATCTGCCAAGCCTTGGCGGAAATCGCCAAACGTGACGATGTCGAAGTTGTCTACCCGGTTCACCTGAACCCGCAGGTCCAAGAGCCGGTACACCGTATTCTTGGCAAGTTGAAAAACGTTCATTTGATCGACCCGCTCGATTATGCCTCTTTTGTCGCGTTGATGCGCCAGTCTTATCTCATTTTGACAGATTCCGGCGGCATACAGGAAGAGGCACCGTCGCTGGGTAAGCCAGTTCTCGTCATGCGTGATACCACGGAGCGCCCAGAAGCTGTTGCTGCTGGCACAGTGCGTCTTGTGGGGACAGACCCAGAGCGGATTGCAGGGGAAGCCCAAAGACTGCTTGACGACAAAGCGGCGTGGGAAGAAATGTCGCGGGCACATAACCCCTACGGCGATGGAACTGCTGCGGCACAAATTGCAAAGATCCTGACCTCACACAATTAAGCCGTGCTCGGGTGATCCAAGCATATCTTTGCCGGCACTAATGGGCCGGTAGTATTTTCTACTAAAAAGGGACCAACCCATGAACATCGACAGAATTTCGATTGTCGGCCTTGGCTATATCGGGCTGCCAACCGCTGCGCTTTTTGCATCCCGGCGCAAACAGGTAATCGGAATTGATGTTTCTCAGCATGTGGTCGATACAATTAATTCGGGTGGGATACATATCGTTGAGCCCGAATTGGACATGCTTGTGCATGCAAGCGTTTCCGAAGGATATTTGCGCGCCGCGACAGAGCCCGAGGCGGCGGATGTTTTCGTCTTGGCGGTGCCCACGCCTTTTGATGATCAGCACAACCCGGATCTTGGTTATATTGAAAAGGCCTCTCGGAAAATCGCCTCTGTGCTGAAAGCGGGAAATCTCGTCATTCTGGAATCGACATCCCCGGTGGGCGCAACAACTCAGATGGCAGAATGGATGGCCGAAGAACGCCCCGATCTGACTTTCCCGCATCAAGCAGGGGAAGATGCAGATATCCAGGTCGCGCATTGCCCTGAACGTGTGTTGCCCGGGCATGTTGTCCGAGAGCTGGTTTCCAATGACCGTATTATTGGCGGGCTGACAGCGCGGGCCAGCCAGATGGCCACCGCATTTTACAAGATTGTGGTGGAAGGTGAGTGCCATGTTACCGATGCCGCAACTGCGGAAATGTGCAAGCTGGCTGAAAACAGCTTCCGGGATGTAAACATCGCTTTTGCAAACGAACTTTCGCTGATTGCCGCGCGCCATGGTATCGAGGTGCGCGAGCTTATTCGGCTTGCCAACCGGCACCCTCGGGTTAGCATTCTTCAGCCCGGCGCCGGTGTCGGGGGGCATTGTATCGCTGTGGACCCTTGGTTTCTCGTGGCTTCGGCGCCGGAAGAGGCGCGTATTATTCGCACAGCCCGCGAAGTGAATGATCATAAGCCCACTTGGGTCGTTGATCAGATCCTGGCCGCGGCTGAACAGGCCAAGCAATCAAACCCGTCCAAGCCGGTACGCATCTGCTGTCTGGGGCTGGCGTTCAAGCCAGATATCGATGATTTACGGGAAAGTCCCGCAATGGCAATATGTGCGCGCCTGGCCTCAAGCGGTTTTGCCATCGATATTGTTGAGCCTCATATTCAGGCGCTGCCCGCCTCTCTTGCCAAATCGGATATCCGTTTGGTTAGCCTAGCAGAAGGCCTGTCACAGGCTGATGTGGTTGCAGGTCTGGTCAAACACTCAGCTTTTGTAAAAAGCATGGAAGATATTGCCGCCAAACCGACCGTGATTGACGCCGCGGGTATTACGGACAAGGGCGAAAGCCGTGCCTAAGAACCGGCGTCGGGTCTTGATACTCGTCCAGCGATGTATCTTTTTCGGCGAAGATTCTCTTGCAGTTTCAGAACATAAAACCTTTCGCGGCTTGGCTTGGGCCGGGTTTGACGTGATCGTGGCAACACAGCCCGGCCTATTGGAAGAGTATTTGGGCCGGCGACCAAAAATAGTTGAACTGGAAGCAGAAAAAGAAGGGCTCCAATATATTCATCTATGTGCGGACCCCGAGCAAACACGCGCCGAACGGAGATCTTTATACCGGCGCCTTGTTGACGTGTTTTCACCTGCCGTGGTTATTTCAGCGGCGGGGGAAAATGAAACCGATATTCTGCTGGATGCGGTCGAACAACTCAGATGCCCCACTGTGATATATTCTGAGACAGCACCGGGGCAGAATTCAGTACTTGCCGGGCGTGCATATGATGTAATCTATGCTGCCGAATGTGAAGTCGGTACTAAACAAGCGCAGCGCAGCACGTTGCTGAAAGGCGCCCTCGATAGATTGTCCCGGCACCGTAGTGCGGCGGAAACAGGCGGTGCCTCCGCTTTGGAAGAGCTTCTTTGGGAAGAGGCGCAGGGCGACAGCGCGCGTTTTGTCTTTCTTATGGAGATCGCCGCGCAGAGTATCTTTGTCGAAAAATCGCCTTCGCTGGGTGCGCATTTATACAAACGTTTGTTCACCTCGTTTAAACAGGCCAGCCATCTCAAAGCGGCTTTTTCCGCCGCAAAAAAAGCGCAGGATTTCGAGCTGCTGCTCTCCTTAACGGACAAGGTTCTAGAGCAAGAAAAAGGGGAGGCCGGCGATCGGAGCCTTGTCAATCCGGTGGAAGATGAACTTGCAGAGATAATTCTGCTTCAAAGGCGTCTTGAGAAGGCAAAACATATCCCGATACGGCAGACCAAACAGGCGTCTGTGATTGCGTATATGGTGCACAGCTCTCTTCCCTTTGTATCGATGGGGTATGCGACACGTAGCCAGGGGCTGCTAGCAGCGATCCACAAGGCAGGGGTGAATGTCTTTTGCGTCACAAGGCCGGGTTTTCCTGCTGACATGGGAGAGGCGAATGAATTGGCACCGCCCTCATGGGAGGTGGATGGGGTTAAATATTTCAGCATCCCGCAGCCGCGCCTTGATACCAGCGCCCGGTTCAAGCTGGATTCCGTCGATGCTGTGAAAAAAAAGATGCAAGAGCTGGGCGCCACCCATGTGGTTTCAGCATCTAACCACCAGATCGCTTTGCCCAGCTTGATTGCCGCGCGCGAATTGGGCCTTCCATTTATATATGAAGTCCGGGGTTTTTGGGAGCTTACCCGCCTTTCCCGAGAGCCAGAATATGCCCAAACCCTTTCCTATAAAAGACAGGTCTTTCTAGAGACTCTCACAGCCACGCATGCTCAAAACGTCGTCACATTGACCGAAGGGATGAAGCAGGAATTGCTTCGAAGAGGTGTCGACGCCAGCAATATTCATCTGGCACCAAATGCCGTGGATTGCGCCCTGTTTACCCCTCAAAGCAGAGATGAAGAACTGGCTACCAAAATCGGTATAAGCTCCGCTGTGCCGGTGATTGGCTATGTCGGTTCTCTTTTAGCATATGAAGGTTTGGACGATCTGGTTCGCGCGGCAGGAATTCTCAGGGCGCAAGGCAGGGTTTTTAGGCTATTAATTGTTGGAGATGAAGGAAACGCAGCAGGCAAGCGTATGGCGGTCGCTGAAATGATATCTAGCATTGCCAATGAGGTCGGGATTTCCGACTGGTTGATCATGCCGGGCCGAGTTCCGCATGAAGAGGTCAAACGGTGGTATTCATTGATAGATATCGCCCCGTTCCCTAGGAAATCTCAACCAGTTACTGAAACGGTCCCCCCTTTAAAACCACTGGAAGCCATGGCGATGGGCAAGCCGGTGATCGTTTCAGATGTCGCGCCTCTGAAAGAAATGATAGATACTGCGAACAAGCGCGGCGCGATCTTCACAAACGGCGATTATAATGATTTAGCTCGGAAGTTAGATCAACTTTTGACCGCTCCGGAGCTGGGACATGATCGCGGCAAGGCTGCACGGGAGTGGGTTTTGGCCGAACGAAGCTGGGCGAAAACATCTGCTCGCCTCTTAAAAGCTGTTCCAGGTCTGGTGCATGAGAATTTAAGCTGACCCCTAGTGGGTAACAATTGGTTCTGGAAAAGGGAAATATCGATATCCCAGCACAGCGCTGCGCTGCGTGGATGCCGGAAGATTTGAAAAGTTAAGTACATGAAAAACATTGAGAAAAAGAAACTCATATTCACGTCGATGCGAAGATTGAGGGATTTAGGGTATACCGAAACTCTCCCATCCCTTGCGCGCCGGGCATATAGTGTCGGCATTGAAAGCGATGAAAGACTAAAGAATATTCTGGCGCCGCGGCCAGAGGGCGTGTCAATTGTGATGGCAACATATATGGGCGCCGGGCGCATCACGCGCGCTTTAGAAAGTATCAAGGTGCAGAGCGCGTCTCGGAATCGATTTGAAATCATTATTGCGGCGAATGGTTCCGAAGACGGGACGGAAGCTATCGTCGCAGAGTTTTCTAAAAATAACCCCGACATAGATATAAACTTTTTAAGACTAGAGCAGCCAGGCGCTTCAAATGCGCGCAATCACGGTCTTTCCCAAGCGCGTTTCGCCTATACGACATTTTTAGACGATGACGATTACCTATCGGAACAATTCGTTCAAATACTTCTAGACAGTGCGGCAATAGACAGGATCGTGCTGGCAAAAATCGAAGATTTTGATGGTTCTGGGACAATGGAATCCTCCGTATATAAGCAAATTTTGACTGCTAGGGCGGAAAACAAAGATGGGTTTATTAGGAGGCCATATGCCGTGCGGGGCGCGCTAGGTATGACCTGTGCAAAACTGGCACCCACCTCTTGCCTGTTGTCATACGATTTTGATATCAACCTGAAGAGTGGCGAAGATGTTGTTTTCTGGACTCAGGTAATCGTCGAGAACGATCTGGAAATATATGCTCCGGAAGCTGTAGAAAGTGCGATCTATTTCCGCGAAGTCAGAACAGGGTCTGTCTCTCGCCAAGAAGGGGGGTTTGCGTTTTCTGTCGGCGAGCGTCTTCAGGTTATTAAAAAACTGCAAAGCATAGAGAGTAAATATATTTTTGAGCTTTCACCGGCGGCAAAAGAGATTATTCAATCAAGGTATATTGGCCAAGCGGGATTTATTGTCCGGTATCTTAAAAAAAATATGAATCGATACGTAGGTTTCTTATCCCTATGCCGCAAAGAAAACATAAATAGAAATATTACAAATTATGTAAATGAAAAGCTTTCGGACACTGTTGTAATTAGCTATTGCTTCCCACCTTATAATGACACGTCCTCAATTGTTATGATGAAGAGAGTGATGGATTGGCAAAAACCTGTAATTGCTATTTCAAACAACCTTCAGAATTATCGTGAAAAAAGCTACGAGCTGGCGTCTGAAATTGCGCCAAGACTAGCAAAACACATTGAGCTTGATACGCCCGCATCTTTTTCGAGAGGAGATAGTGCACAACAATTCGCGGATCAAACTCTTCGGAATTTTGAGCAACTCCGAAAGCAAACCGATATCAAGACAATTTACTCCCGTGCAATGTGGCCCGCTTCTCATTTGGCCGCTGCGCTGATCAAAGGTAAATACCCGTCGGTTCGTTGGGTGGCAGAGTTTTCTGATCCTCTTGTTCTAGACATCCATGGGAAAGAGCGTCACAGCCCCCTGTCGAAAGACTGGGTTAAGGCCTCCGGGATAAAAGAATTCGTCCAAGAAGGGGGGCTTGCCTCTGAGCACCATACAAACCTTTTTCATTTGGTTGAATTTCTTCCATACGTTTTGGCGGATTCCTTAATCTTCACAAACGAGAACCAACGCAGCTACATGCTTGCCCAGCCGTGGATGCAAGATCTTCGCGAAGAGGCTTTTGGAAAGTCAGAAATCTCCCCTCACCCGACCCTTGCCGAGGCATTTTATACAGTAGGGAAAAGTAAAATTTCCCTTCCTGAGGGCCCCGTAAATATTGGGTTCTTTGGCAGTTTTTATGCCACAAGGGGGCTTAACGAGGTTCTTTCTTCCTTGAAAAAGGTGGGGGCGAACTATCCAAACCAGGTTAAGCTTCATATAGTCTCTCCGGACCCAAAATCCGTCGAGGCAGCGATCGAGGCTGCAGGTGGCGCTTCTGACGTAGTGATACATCCCGGAATGGCTTATTTTGACTGTATGGCTGCCTTCAAGGAAATGGATTTTCTTCTTGTGAATGATGCCAAGACGGCTGGGATAAAGAGAATAAATCCCTACCTTCCTTCTAAACTCAGCGACTATCTGGGTGCGCAACGTCCGATCTGGGCATTATACGAGCCGGGAAGCCCGTTGTCGAAGGCGACTTTGCCCACCGGGTCGATATCTAGCAGGCTTGGTGATGAAAAATCTTATGTAGATGCGCTTACCAAAATGGTTTCTACAAGAAGCTAGGGTAAATGTGGCAATGAAATACATCTACCAAGGTGGGGCCTCGCGGTGGTAAAATTCCTCACCCTCCATGAATACTGAAGCCATGGCAAATTGCTTGATGGCAAAGGAAATATTTTCTTTCTTTATCAAGCCCGGATCGACCTTGAAACATGCCATGCGTCCCACGATCTCCGCCGGAGGGAGTATTTTTTCAATTTCGCTATACATTGGCCGGACGACATAATCGTCAAATAAAACTGTCACAGGCTTTTCGCATTTGATCATTATTGCGACAAGGCAAGCTGTACGCATCCGGCCATCGATCAATACGGTATCGGGATGCCGGAAAAATGGCTCTTCCCAGATATCGTAGGGGTATCTAAAAAATTGCCGCCATGAGTTCATACTAATAGGACGGCCCCATGGTCCCGTTGTGCCAATATCCGAATGATAGATAATTGCCGGAGATCGGGGCGCTGAGGCGTCGATCTCTTCTTGCAATGCGTTGGCCCACCCATAATCGCTTTCTACGCTAAAAATCAGCTTTCCACTCATCTTTGACGCGATCCGGGTAGACCCACCAGACCCATATTCGAGAATAACGCGCGCCTTTTCATAGCAGGATGTAAGGTAGGATACCTCCTGTTCTGGCATAAAAGGTGCTTTGCTGTGATCGTCTGATGCGCTCTGCATTTAATTCCTATAGGCTATGAGAAAGTAAGATCTGACTGTACCTGACAGAAGTAGTGACATAGGTTGCTGACCCCTTACCACAGTAGATCTTCGATCTTAACGTTTGCATGGCCCCAAGCGCAAGCTGAGGGCGTTCGAAGCCATCCATGTCATCGAGCACGCTTTCGCATTTTGATCATTTTACAAAGCGTTCTGAAACTGGTGTAGTGAGGCATCCTGGCCCGATTCAATCCGCGCATACCACGTGAGGTGGAAGAGGCTTCCAATCTTGAACATCGCCCGCCCCCGGCAGGGTATCCGTCTTTGCTCTTGCAGGCGGCTTCGACGCTAGCCAAATAGGCGCAAACCAACTTACAAGGCTGTTACGAAAGTCCAAGCATCCATGTCTAAAAATATCAGTAATCGTTTCGATGATAAAATTGCAACCCAAGGCGTAGATGTACTCCCCCCGCTTGCTTCTCAAAGCCTTTTCTGGCGCCCGAAATTCCTTGAAGACGCCTCAAACGCCCAGTTGATTCCATTGATCTTCTGGTTAACCGAGGCGACCAAACCACGCTATGCGGTTACCTTGGGTATGTCTGACCCATCGCCCCACTTTGCGCTCTGTCAGGCCGTCGATAAAATTGGGCTAGACAGCCTTTGCTTGGGTATGTCTACGCAGAGTGAAAACGGCAACGGTTTGGACGGCTACCGGGCCTATAATGCGCAAAACTACTCTGACTTCTCGCTCATAAGAGATACAGACCAAGCCGGAACAGACTTTCTGTCTGATGAAAAGAAAATTGACCTGCTGCTTTTAAATACGCCTGTCTCTGAGGAATTGTCGCTCGAAATAGAAGAGAAATGGCTTAACAATATGTCAAGCCGCGGGGTTGTTGTATTCCTGAAGGGAAGCTCAGATCCGAAAGGGCAAGAATATATGCGAAAGCTATATTCAGATCACAAGACCTTCGAGCTCTTCGAGAAAGGAGTAGGTACGGTATGCCTATTTGGCGAGCATCATGATGATCGTCTATATAAACTAACCAGCCTCGAGCCCGGCGAAGCAGGGTATCTATCTGTCAAAAATGTTTTCTGTCGTCTGGGTGACCTTCACAGCAAAACCGTTGCCGTCACATCCCTTGAGAAAAATCTGATGGCTGCACAGGAGGCTCATACGAAAGCGGCGCAGGAATTAAATACTTTGCGCGGCAAGCTGGATGAAGTGAGTTCACAGGCCGAAAAAACACTCGGTCAATATAGAGAACGCTCTGGTATGGTCGCTGTAGCCCAGGCGGAGGCGTTCGACATTAAAGAAAAAAATGCTGCCCTGCATGAACAAATCAAAGAATTGAACGTCAAAACGACGCAAGCCGAGGCACGCATTGCTGATTATGAAGCTCTGCAGGGTAAAGTAGCTTCTTTGGAAAGTGAGCTGGCTGACCGAGATGAGGAAATCAACCAAAGGATAACTGAAGTCGCGATTTTAGGCATGGAGATTGACAGTATTTCCTCAAAAAACAGCTCTCAAAAATCCGAATCGACCGAAATGGAAGCGCGAAATAGAAAGCTTAAGAAGCAAATCGAGGCGCTTTCACATCGCGTAAAAAGTTTGGAAACCAGTACGTCTTGGCGTATCACCAGCCCCCTAAGGGGTATTTCAAAAATGTTTAGGTCCTAACCCAGAGGGGCTAGAAACCGCGCCTAGCGTAACACCCATAAGTTTTGAGAAATCCCATGATGACGGGGGAGATCATCGATGAATAGTGGCGCGCTCAGCAAAGCGGAAAAGCGCTTGTTACGTGACCTCTTGGAGGAGGCGAACAGGGTGTCTCGGCGGAACAAAACAATAAGGGCCTTGCGCGACGAGAACGAGAAGCTTCGCCTCCAAATTGGCGCTCTGAAAGCCGGCGCGCATGGTCGCCCCCGTGTTTTCCTTGGCCTCCCCAGCCGTTTGACCCGGATATTCAAGAAATTGACGCAGCATAGGCGCTAGCCTTCTTTGCAAAAGATTTGTTTACCCTTGGGTCAGCCCCCCACTTCCATCGCCTCAGGGCAGGGATAGGGGCGGTCCCTTTGCGGGAAAGGCATGAATAGCGCCTCAAGGGGCGGGGCGCTCTGATGCCAAGCCAGCCAGGCATCTCGGTATTGGCTGCGCGGGTGATTTTCAATCGCTCGGCCTTTGCGGGCGCCGACAACCGCGTGATTGGTCAGGCTGCCCGCGAGATCGAGGCAGATCATGGTGATCTGGTCCAGCTCGGCAAAGCCATCGCCCAACAGCAACCGCGCCCGGCTCAACATTTCGCTATCGGCCCCGGCGCGCACGCTGTCCCAATAGCCAAGCTGATGAGTCAGCACATCACGGGCAAACAAAGCTGAAATCGACGCCCGCCGCGCCACACCGTCGGGGCAGTAATCGCTTTGTACCATAGTGCCGATCTGGCCGTCCGGCTGAATGCGCACCATACGTCCGACGCTGACCTGCAACTGCGCCGCGCGGGCGGCCTTCATGTGGTTTTCCAGCCGCAGCGGATGTGACCAATCATCGCCATCCTGCCCGGTAATCCAGGCGCCCTGCGCCGCCTGCAGGGCGCGGTTTTTCGACACGTAGGGGCCGACGTTTTCAGGGTTGCGCATGATCCTGACCCGGTCGTCGCGGGCCGCGATCTGGCGCAGCGCGGCCCAAGTGCCATCAGAGCTGGAATCATCGACGATGATCAGCTCTAGATTGCCCCAGCTTTGCGTCAGGATCGATGCCGCGGCGGCGGCTACTGTGGTTTCGGCATTCCAGACCGGCATCAGCACGCTGATCAACGCATCGCCCGATTGCGGGCCCGAGGACGCGGCACCCAGCCGCGTCAAAAGCGGGCCTTCCTGTGCGGTTAGTGTCAGCGGTGGCAGGTCAAAATGTCCTAGGTAGAGACTGAAATTCTGCAGCCACCCCGCCATATCACCGCGCGCCAGCGCCTGATTGGCACCCAGCACCGGCAGGGTATAGGCCCGTGCATCGCCCAAAATCGGGCGCGCCAGTTTTTCGGCGCGCGCATAGTCGCCGCTGCGCTGCGCTTCATGCGCCGCAGCCCAAAGCGCGCGACCCGGATCGGCGCTGGCTACGGCGGCATCCGGATCGGCCAGATCATCTAGCAGCGCATTTAACCCCCGCCGCACCGCGCCGGGGTGGGTGTCGTGGTAAAATGGCATGTTGAACGAGGGCCCTGGATCACGGCCCAGCCAAGCGCCATAGCTCAGGAAATGCCGCGCAGGATCCATGGCTGATAGGGCCAGATCAGGGTGCTGCGCCTGATACCAGCACGGATCAAACATAACGCTGGCGCGCAGTCGTTCCAGATCCGCTTGCGCGGGGCGGGGCCATAGCCTCATTGCCACATTTTATCCTTTGCATATGCCTGCGCGCGCATGGCGGGGCGTTTGCCGCAGCATAACGCGGGGCGGCGGTGTGGCAAAGGGTCTGGTTTCTTGGCCCTACTCAAAAAACCAACGCAGTCAGCCACTTCGGCCCTACGTTATTGAATGAGCTGATATCGCCAATGTGGCCCTGCGCTGCGAACGGTTGGCGCAAAACACGAAGGGTTTCGTAGGAGACGATCCCGCCTCGCTCGGCCAGCAATTCCTCGGGCATGGCGCAGGCTCAACTCAAACGATGGTACGCCCAGACGGCATGGGAGATGACGGAACGGGGGAGTGGAAATCCGCTCAAGCCAGGATATGAAACTTGGCTGGCCAGTTGAGACCGCTATGCATGAATTTAAGAAATTAAAACAACCCTAAATTGCATTTTTTGTCGACCAGCCTCCGATTAATGGATAGGCATCAAGTTTTATGTTGAATGATTTTTTTGAGGAAATTGATTACACCATGCGAGATATTGCCAGTATTCCTGCCAATTACTGGCAGAAGTTTCCTGATATAAGTTTTGCCAGCTGGAAAATCCAAGGCGAAAGCTCATGGGCACTTTCAACACCTAATAAGGCAATAGTTACCTTCAATCCCGATCTGCCAAACTTCGATGACCCGCAAATTGTCGAAAATGTCTCAACAAAAATGTGGATTTACTCACTTGGCTTTCTGTCAAAGATAGAATGTCAAGATATTATCCAGGCAATACTTGTTACATTTATAAACCGATTTGAAGGGACGGAGGAGCTTTATAAAATATCTAGCTGGGACCATTGCGCGGCTGTTCGGATCAGCTCGATGCTCCACATTGTATCGAGGTTCGGGGGCACTGGGGCGTCAGAATGCGCACTGACTATTTTGAGGGAAGCTGTTCAGAAGGTCGAGGATCGTTATCTTGCAAAAAACAACCATGGAATGATGTTGGCGTTCTCGGGAGTTCAGGCCGCGTCACTTGGTACACTCGAGGAGCCAGAGTGTTCTCGAGTATTGAATCAAAGCTTTTGTTTCCTAAGGTCATTTTTAGCGAATACGTTCGATGATCAAGGATGGTGTAATGAAAATACACCAGGTTATCAGGATTTCTTCCGAAAGTATCTTGCTAGTGCAGTGTCATTCCTCGATGAATTCGGTGAAGATGATGCCCTTAAGTCACTGATGAACTCTGCTCATCAAAAAGTAGAAGAAGCTCTATACAAAGTCGTTCTTCCAAATGGAAACATACCACCAATTGGCGAAAGTGGGGCATATCCGACCCGCTTTCCTTCTGTGAGTGGCACCCATTTCTTTGAAGAGAGCGGGTTTTTTGTTACCAAATCTGATAGTACATATTTCTCCGTCATCTCTGGGCGACGCAGCGAAACGCACAAACAAATGGATGATACCGCTATATGCCTGTGGTCAAGCGGAGACTATTTGCTTCTGGACTCGGGACTGTACACGTACAATACGAACGATATTCAATCACGTGCATTGAACTCTCAAAGGGGACACTCAGGGTTCTTTTTGAAGCAATTTGATCATTTTAGACGGGCAGAATTTGTTAAGAAATTCCCAAACTACTCTGCGAATATCCGCCGAGCGAAGCTGGAAGGTCTCGATACAATACAATGCTCCTGTGCTGTGCCTGAGCTTGATCTTAGCTGGAGCCGCAGGGTCACCCTCAATAGCCCATGGTCTTTGAGTTTGTTAGACTTGGCCGGCCGCAATATCTCTAACGATGACCTTGTCCAACGCTTCATTATCCCAAATGAAGCTGAAGTAGTCTGTGACGGAAACACGTTTTTAATAACCAACGGTGCGGCAAGCCTTAGTATGGTGGTGCATGGAAAATTCCGGCATTCTTTTAAAACTGCAAAATTGGGTTCTGAGGCTATAGGCTGGAGATCTAAGGCATTTGGCCAGATAGAGCCCGCCCAAGCTATCGAGATTTATCCTGCCGGACTGGAGAGCAAAATTGATTTGGTAATGTCGCACTCATAGGTCTAAACCGATAAATTTCAAAGCTTTGCCGCTGCTCAAGCCTCATAAAGAGACCTGAGAGATTGGCGGCTTGCTCTGGCTGGCCGAGGCGCTGCGCAACACGCAGAACATCGGCCAGCCACCAAGAGGAGACATAAGACACCGGCATTGTCAGGTTATTTACATTGCCGGTGGAACGAGTGTGCAGCCGAAATGACCGCATAATGAGGGCGCCAGGCGGAGAACTCGGGGCGCGGTCAAAGGTGATCGACCAAGGCGAGCCGCAATTTCTGAGATCGGCATTCTGGCTTCAAGCCTCTGCTTCGATACAGAAGGTATGCTTCGTTAGGGAAACCAGCCGTGTACATAATAAGTCACTATAATGTTGATTATGTTAAATTATTGAGCGTGCAGAGCTGAAACACTCTTTCTCCTAGCGCGAAAAAATGTAGTCTTGCGAGAAATGCGCTTGGATCGGAATAGGCCCGTAATGTCACAGCTAAAAAACATCCTTAGCGTGCTCTCTCGGCGGCTGAGCCGCGCGGGTTCGAAGCCAAGGCGACCGCAAAAGATAGACCCAAGCGGGCAGCTGCGCGCGGCAGTGCAAAATGCGCTGAAGCGTGAGGATTTCGAGACCATCGAAAAGCTGCGCCCGCAGTTGGAGGCCCTGCTTCCCGCCAAGGGCAACCGGGGGCTGTACCGCAAGATATTTGTAACGGCAGAGAAAGCGCTGCGCGCCCAAGCCGGGGCCGAAGGCGGCACGTTGATATCACCGCAGGCCGCGGCATTGCACCAAAGTTTAAACACCGATCTGGCAGATATGGCGCAGGTTCAGCAGTTTGAAAAACAAGGCCATATCTTGGCCGCCTATACGCTTTTGCACGCCGCG
The DNA here is from genome assembly GCA_051252055.1 of Sulfitobacter sp. Taxonomy (GTDB): domain Bacteria; phylum Pseudomonadota; class Alphaproteobacteria; order Rhodobacterales; family Rhodobacteraceae; genus Sulfitobacter. Next base: position 19,009 of record JBPOFD010000011.1, on the reverse strand, counting down.
CAAGGGGCTGATCATCCTGCCAGCCGCGCCTTTCTGGCCGGGCTGGAGACGGCACACGCGCAGGGTGATGCCGCCCGGGCCCTGCCGCAAGTGGCCACTGAGTTGCTGGCCCTTGGCGCGATTGGCACAGCGCGGCATCTGACACAGGCGGCGGCCAGCTTTGGCGCGCGTGCATCTTCGCGGCGAGAAGACTTCACGCTGATCTGGGATTTTCTCTATCACCCGGCAGGCAAAAGAAGCCCAGCCAAAGCCGAGGCTTTTGTCGCGGCGACCACCCGCATCTTTGACAGCGCCGAGGTCAAGGATTTACCCCCGCTGGTTCAGGCGATGGCGTTTCGGCATCTGCTGTTTTTGACAGGGCTGACGGCTTTGCTCAGCCGCGCGGATGCTTTGGCTTGGGGGGCGAGCATTCGCCAAGACGTGATGCAAGGGGACCGCAGCGCCTTGATGACAGAAATTGCGGTCAAGCTTTGCCAACAAGGCGCGGCAGCGCTGGTCCCGCTCCGGGTGCTACCCGCGCTTAACCCTGTAGATTTGTCGCCGCCGCAGCGCCTGCGCCTGAGCCGCGCGCTGCGCGCCGCTGGTGATCTGTCATGCAGCGGTTTTTTGCTGGATCAGGCCATGCTCGCCACGCCCGCAGGGCAGCGCGAATTGGCCATGACCCTGCACAGCCAAGGCGAGCCAAGGAAAGCGCAGGCCATCTGGGAAGCGCTGCTTGAAAGTGATCCCGAAACCTATGCCGAGAACTTAAAGGGGTATCTTGCCGCGCTGCGCATGGGCGAAGGCGAAGTGGCCGCAGAGCAGGTTTTGCTGGAGCTTATTGCCCGCGCCCCCGGTGATGAGCCCCGCCTGACGGCGCTTGCACTGACCGCGCAAGGCTTGGCGTCGGCCCGCGCGCAGCCCGCCCTTGCTGCTTTGGCGCAGAGCTTGCCGCAGCGGGGCCGCGAGACCCTTGCGGCACTGGTGCCCGGCCTTGCCCAGCTTGGCGGCAGCGCGGCGCAAATTACCGCATTGGCCCGCGAATGGCAGAGCGCCGCGCCAGACACCCCTGCCCCGCGCGATTTTCTTAATCAGGCCACCACCGCCATCAAACTGGCCGAGCGTTTGGCCTTGCCCGGCGGCGCGGCGCTTAGCCCCGCCGAGATTGGCATCCGCGCCCTGCTTCATATCGCAGCGGCGCAAAAACCGGGGCGGGCATCGGGCGGAGCTGCCTATATCCTGCCTTCGCTTGGTCCCGGCGGCATTCAGCGGCAGGTCTTTAACACCCTGTCAGGCTTGAACAAACACCCTGCCAGCCCCCTGCCCCCGCTGGTCATTCCTGCCAGTATGCAAGGCGCAAATACGGATTTCTACCAAAGCCGGATCGCGCAAATTGGCGCGAAAGTGGCGGCGCCCCCGCCCGAATTTTATCAACCTCAGCTAACCGGGCTGCATGCGGCAGATGACATCCGCTTGGCGCTCTCTCTTCTGCCTCCCGGCGTGGCCCGCGAAATTGGCTATTTCACCGATCTGTTTGTGCAGGCGCAGCCCGCACTGGTGCATACATGGTATGATCCGCTGAATATTTCGGGGGGCATTGCCGCCTGTCTGGCCGGGGTGCCGCGGATCTTTTTGGGCGCGCGCAGCATGGCGCCGCGCGGGCGGCGCTTGGAAATTGCGCATGTGACCTGCGGCTATCAGCAGCTGATCCGCGAGCCTGCGGTGCATATCTTGACCCTGAGCCAGAGCAGCGCAGATGATTTTGGCGATTGGTTGTCGATCGGGGCGGATAAAATCACGCCAATCTATCTGGGGGTCGATCCGGAATCCTTTGATTTTCCCACGTTAGAGACGCGAAAGCGAGACTTACGCCAGCGGTTGAACTTTGCCCCCACCGCCCCTGTCATCGCCAGCGCCTTCCGGTTTTCTGCCGTGAAACGCCCCTATCTATGGCTGGAGGGCGCGGCCGAGCTGCTGCGCCGCCGCCCTGATGCGCGGTTTCTGCTGATGGGGGATGGCCGGTTGAAATCCGGGGCCCAAGCCTATGCAAAACAGCTGGGCATTGACCATACGGTGATTTTTGCCGGGCTGACCCGCGATATTGCGGCGCATCTGGCGATCAGCGATGCGGTGCTCATGGTCTCATCTTATGAAGGCACATCAAATGTGATCCCCGAAGCGCAAATGCTGGGCGTGCCGGGGGTTGTGACCGGGGTGGGCGGTTTGCCCGAAGCGTTGATCCCCGGCGAAACCGGCATCGTGCTGCCCGCCGATCCCAGCCCTGCACAGATCGCGGATGGGATTGAGCAGGCGCTTGATCCGGCCTGGCGGGATGGTGTGCACGCGCGGGCGCAGAGTTTTGCACGCGAGCGCTTTGGGGTTGCCCAAATGGTTGCGGCCACCGCTGGGGCTTATCGGGGTTGAATGATGAAGCAGGTCCATACCGTGCCTTTGGTCTGCCTCATGTTAATTTATACTGGCAGTGCAACGGCATTTCTGACAGTGGATACAATATGAAAAACGCCAGAATTTACCCCCGCGCCCCGTTTCATTGGGGCACACAAACATGACTGAAACACGCAAAGTTCTGATCACCGGCACGGCCGGTTTTATCGGGTTTCATCTGGCGCGTTTGCTATTGAAGCACGGGTTTAACGTCATGGGGTATGACGCGATCACCGATTATTATGATGTCAGCCTCAAAGAGCGCCGCCATCAGATGCTGCTGCAAAGCCCCAATTTCCAATGTGTGACCGAGCGGCTTGAAGATTTTGACGCTCTCTCGGGCGCCTTTGACGCTTTCAAACCCGATGTGGTGGTGCATTTGGCGGCGCAGGCCGGTGTGCGCTACAGTCTTGAGCAGCCCCGCGCCTATATCGACAGCAATATCGTGGGCACGTTCAATGTCATGGAGAATGCCCGCATCCATCAGGTTGATCACCTGCTGATGGCCTCGACTTCGTCGGTCTACGGTGCCAACACCGAGATGCCTTTTTCTGAGCAGCAAAAATGCGACACGCCGCTGACCATCTATGCGGCCACGAAAAAAGCCAATGAGGCGATGGGCCATTCCTATGCCCATCTGTGGAACCTGCCCACCACGATGTTCCGCTTTTTTACCGTTTATGGTCCTTGGGGGCGTCCCGATATGGCGCTGTTCAAATTCACCAAGGGCATCATCGAAGGCACGCCGATCGACATTTACAACCATGGCGACATGTATCGCGATTTTACCTATGTCGAGGATCTGGTTGAAGGCATCCGCCGCCTGATTGATGCGGTGCCGCCCGCTGTCGGGGATGAAACCGCCCGCGCCGCCCTGCCTGCGCAAGATAACATCAGCCCAGCCGCCCCTTACCGCACGGTCAACATCGGCAATTCCACCAAGGTGAAGCTGCTCGATTACATCGAAGCCATTGAAGATGAGCTCGGCACCAAGGCGATCCGCAATTACATGGACATGCAAACCGGAGATGTGCCGGCCACATGGGCTGATGCATCGCTGCTCGAGGCGCTGACCGGGCATCTGCCCAGCACCCCGATCCAAACCGGGGTGAAAAACTTCGTCGTTTGGTATTTGGATTATCACGATATAAAGACTTAAAACCAAAGCCGCAAAGCTGTGGCAACGGTTGTTTCAGGAGCGTCAAGGTGCATCAATTGGATGATCTGGTGGTCGGCATTATCGGCCTTGGCTATGTTGGGCTGCCGCTGGCTGCGGAATTTGGCAAAACCCGCAAAACCGTGGGTTTCGACATCAACCCCACCCGAATTGAAGAGCTGCGCCGCGGCGAGGACAACACCCGCGAGTTGACAGCCGAGGATCTGGCCGCTGCGCCGCATCTGGAGCTGAGCTGCGATCTTGAGGATCTGCGTAAATGTAACGTCTATATTGTGTCGGTTCCGACACCGATCGACGCGCATTATACGCCTGACCTGACGCTGATCCGCAAAGCCTCCGAGACCATCGGGCAGGTGCTTAGCGAAGGCGATATCGCGATCTATGAAAGCACGGTTTTCCCTGGCGCCACCGAAGAGGTCTGCGCGCCGATCCTTGAAAAGCTGAGCGGGATGAAGGTCAATGAAGGCTTCTATCTGGGCTATAGCCCCGAGCGCATTAACCCGGGCGATAAAGAAAACACGCTGACCAAGATCACCAAGGTCACCTCAGGCTCCACCCCAGAAGCGGCGGCGCTGATTGATGCGCTCTATGGCGATATCATCACCGCGGGCACCCATCTGGCGCCTTCCATCAAAGTGGCCGAAGCTGCCAAGGTGATTGAAAACACCCAGCGCGACCTGAATATCTCGCTGATCAACGAATTGGCCAAGATTTTCCACCTGCTGGACATCGACACGCTCGACGTGCTCAAGGCGGCGGGCACGAAGTGGAATTTCTTGCCCTTCCGCCCCGGACTGGTGGGCGGGCATTGCATCGGGGTCGATCCCTATTACCTGACCTATAAGGCGCAGGAAGTGGGCTATCACCCAGAGATCATCCTTGCAGGGCGGCGCACCAATGAAGGCATGGCCGATTGGATTGGCACGCGGATCATCGAAAAGATGATCAGCAAAGGGCTTGTGGTGAAAGGCGCGAAGGTCTTGATGCTGGGCTTTACCTTCAAGGAAAACTGCCCCGATATCCGCAATACCCGCGTGCTGGATTTGATGCAGAGCTTTCAGCGCAATGGCTGCGCGGTCGATGTGGTCGACCCTTGGGTTGCCCCGGCTGAGGCGCGCCATGAGTATGGGCTTGAGATCAGCGCCGAAGTTCCGGGCAGCGATTATGACGCCATTGTCGTGGCCGTGGGCCACCGCGAATTCCACGAAATGGGTCCCGAGAAAATCCGCAGCTATGGCAGCAAAGACGTGATCCTAGCCGATATCAAGGGGATCTTCCCCAAGGAAGAGGTTGATCTGCGGATCTAAACTGCTCAGGCGAATTAAGGAACGGGCTATGAACAAACTCCGCCGCGTCATTGAGGCAGGACGCCGTGTGGCTCGGCGGTTTTCGCAGCCCCCCCACAGCGCCCCCGCCGGGCGCTGGCCCGCCCGCAATGCCCAAGAGGCAGCCTCCCATTGCCTTGGTTTGATCCAAGAAGGCGCTTTGAAAAAGGCGCTTTCGCGGGTGCGCCATGCACAGGAAAGCTGGCCCGGAACGGCCCAGTTGATCCAGATAGAATTGCAGTGTTTGATTGGCTTGCGGCAGGTTGAGCCTGCCGAGATTGCGCTGCGAAATCTCGGAAAAATAGAGACTAACACGGAAGTTTTAGCAGATTTCAGCCGCCGCGTGGCGCTTTTGCAGATCACGCGCGCTTATGAAAATGGCAATTTCCAAAACAGCCGCTCGCATTTGGAAAAGGCCAGACAGCGCTGGCCTGATGCCGACGAATTCCTGCGCCCTGAAATCCGCTTGTTGGTGCTTATGGGCGATGATGCGGCCGCTGTGGAAAAAATAGCCATCTTTCGGGGGAAAGATCTACAGCCGGAGAAGCGCACCGATGCCCTGATCCATGATGCCATGCGCAAACGCCAAGCCTTGCTGGCCGACGGCGGTCATGCCGAACAGGCGGTCAATGAATGGTTCGAGCAGGTCGCGCGCTATCCCGGCACGCCGCGCAGCCCGAACCAATTTGTCGACAACTGCCTTGCCGCGCAGCAAGCCGGTGCAAAGCGCGGGGCATTGGCGCGGCTTAACAGCCTGTCTCAATCTGCCCATGCCGGGAAAATCCCTCAGACAGCGCAGGCATTGGAACAGGTGCTGGCCCAACTGCACCCGCATGACTGGCTGCCGCGTTACCTGCGGCTTTTCCCGCGCGTGATTGCCCCTGAACAGACGGATGTGGCAATCCGCAGCCTTGGCCATGCGCTGCAACAATTGGAGCCCCAAGCCGCAGAGCGGTTCTTTGCCACCAACAGAGCCGAGTTGGCCAGCCTGATCACCAGTTACAGCCGCGGGCCTGTCACATTGACCGACCCGGACATGGCGCTGGATCTGGCCGAAATGTGTTTTGCAGTGCTTGGCCCTGATAGTTTCACCTATAGCCTGCGGGCAAAAATACATTTTCAGCGCGAAAACTTTGAAGAAAGCTATGCCGATATCAGTGCCGCGCTGGCGCTGGACCCTCATGCATTCGACGTGCTGGAAGTTGAATTCACCCTATTGGGGCAGGCGGGGCGCCACGAAGACGTCAGCCGCCGGTTGGCAGAGCTGGAAAAATCCGGTGATTTTACCCCCGTAAAACTGGCGCGGCTGGCTGGCAAAGGCCAGATGACACACACTGCCCGCAAAATTTTCCAAGCGGCAATCTCCGCCGCCCCCAAAGACCGGGCGCTGGTCTCTGCCTATCTTAAGTTTTGCTATCACTCAGGGTATTGGGGCCATTGCATTGCCGCGTTTGAAGCCGACCCTTCCTTGCGTCCCGGCCATCCCGTGATTGCCACCGAGTTAGATCAATTGGTGGCGCAGGCCGGGCAAAGCGGCGCCGCGATCAGTGCCGACCCGGAGGCGTTTCAGGCCAACACTGTGGCCTATAGGCTGGCGGCGGATCAACCGGTGAGCCTCTCGGCACCTGCAAATATCACCCATCCTGCCGCCGCGCCGGGCAAACGGGTGGCAGTGGTGATCGACTCGCTGGGCCCCGGCGGCGCAGAGCGGCAATGCTCCGTCTTGCTTCGCAGCCTTGCACGCGATCCCGAAGGCTATGGGATTTCCCAGTTGCAATTGTTCTGCACGAACCTGACGCAAAGCGCCAAAAGCAGTTTCCTGCTGGAGGATGTGCGCGCGGCGGGGATCGAGCCTGTGGAATATTTCTCCCATGCGCGCAGCCTGCCCGCCGAGCCCCCCGCGCTGGCCCATATGCTGCCGCGCGCGCGCGCGCAGGTCATGGTGCAATTGCGCGCGGCGCTCCATGAATTTCAACCTGATGTGGTCCACGGCATTCTAAACGAAGCCATCCTTAATGCCGGGATGGCCGCAATACATCTGGGAAACACACGTTTTGTTGGGCGCTGGGGCAGTTTGCCGCCCAGCTATGACCGTCAATTGAGCCAGCGTGCCGATGACAACAACATTTATATGCAAAACGCCTATCGCGAACTTTTGGCACGCCACCCCAATGCGGCGTTTTATTCCAACGCCACTCAGGCCACCCGCGCCTATGAGGAATGGCTGGAGCAACCAAGCGGAACCTTTGGCACAATTTATAACGGGATTGAGGCGGATAGATTTCACGTTGACCCGCAAGCCCGCGCCGATATCCGCAGGGAGCTAGGGATTGATGCAGATGCCGTGGTCATCGGCACCGCGTTTCGGTTTACTGAAGAAAAGCGCCCCTTCACCTGGCTGGATGTGGCGCAGCAAACCGCAGCCCAAAGCGGCGCAAAACTGGCGTTCATCATGCTGGGCAACGGGCCGCTGCTGTTACCTGCACAGCGCTATGCAGCTGAGCGCGGCATCGAGAATGTGCATTTTGTTGGCCGCCAATCGGACATTGGCCGTTGGTGGAGCGCGATTGACATCGGATTGATGACCTCCAGCGTCGAAGGCATTTCCAACACGGTGATTGAAGCCCAGCTTTTGGGCAGGCCCGTTGCAGGGTTCGATGTGGGCGGCATGGGTGAAGCCATCGACAGCCCGCACACCGGGCAGCTTTTCCCCGATGGGGATGTGGCGGCAATGGTGGGGTATCTGGCGGCCCTGAGTGAAGATCCGCAGCGGCTGGGCACGCTCTCGAAAGCGGCCAGCCAATTTGCGCGGGAGCGGTTCAGCGCCGAAATGTTGGCGCGCAACACAGCCGCCCTTTATTAGAGCCTAAACGGCTGGATCTAGCAGATCCGCCGCCGGTTTTGAGTATTTGAAGAAGGGTGAATTAGCGCCGCCCTGCCCGCCCCTTGAGCCAGCCTAAGAAGGCGGCATCTGGGCTGGTGAGTTTCTTGCGCCCGGTTTCTTCCCAGAAGTTCTGCCATTCGGCCTGAAGCGCATAAACATCCATCCCCGGCGCCAACTCGCGGGCGTGATCGAAAGTCTCTGGTTTGAGCGACATAGGGGGGGCGTCACGGCTGGCCTCGCGGGTGAAGCGCATGATGTCGCCCGGCTCTTCGGCCATGGTGTAATCGGGCAGGTTGGCATCATCGATCATCCGGCGCAGAGCGGCACGAAAAACCCGCAAAGGCGCGGCGCTGCCTGCTTTGTGATGCAAGGTGGCCACCGAGATTTTCCAGTGCCGCTGGCGGCCGCAATGTTTGCGGGCCAATTCATAAATCCGCCGCTCAAGCGGCTTGCGCAGCCGGAAGTAATCGCGGCTGAGCGTGAGCACCGATTTGTTGAGCACAGCCCGAAACAGCCATTCCGAGAGGGTGACCGTCACGCTGACCATCCGCCCGCCTTTGGAGCGGCGGACGATCTCCCAGCTCTCGATAAGCCCGAAGCCGCTGGTGGTCTCATAATCACCAACCGCCAGATTTGTGGTAATGCGTGTGCCGGCCAACCGCTCGAATGCATCGCGCAGACGGGCATAGCCATCGCCGGAGGTTTCCCGGTTGGTGGCCACCAACAAGTCATGCGCGCGCAGCTGCAACGTGCGGGAGATCTCGCGGCCCGCATTCAGCGCAGCCATCAACTGACTGACGCAATAGATCAGAATATCTTTGTCATGGATCGTCGCCCGGCCGCGCACCGAAGGTACAACATCCACCGAGGTCCCGTTATGGGCATAGCTGAGCACCCGCCGATCAGGCCGGGTGCTGAGTGAAAAAATCGGATGTTCCATCGAGCCCAAATCATCTTTGGGAGCGGCATCAAAAATGTCGCAAACGAAAAAATCGCCCGTTGGATGCCGGTCTGGAAGTTTGCTCATCTACTGCTTGCCTGTGGGGCCCTCTTGATCGGGGCATTTGGCCAGTTCCCTCTTTTCGGGGTTTTACTAACGCTACTGGCAAACACCCTAGAGTTATCCACAGCCCCCGTCCACGATTCGAAGAGCGGTGAATGTGGGATCAGAGTCGCAGTCGCGGGGTATCAGAGTCGCTTGAGTGTGGTTTCAGAGTCATTGGTTTGATCAGAAAGACCAAAAGCTTAAATTAGATCAATGGCTTGCCTCAGAGGGGTGGGCTGCGTAACATATAAATAACATATTATAACAACAGATTTTTTGCCAATCTGAGCAGATAATCAGCGTTTTGCGCCCAATTTCCCCTGAAATATGCTAGAGAAATATAAGCACGAAACAGCCATGTTGCGGTTTATCTTTGATGTGCTATGTTTTGCCGCATGAGGCCGAAAACGGCACACATTGAGCAAAGCAGCGAAAGATCTCCCATGGCCGAGGCCCCCCTGCCCCCTTATTTCAATATTGATCCTGACGCGGCTTTGCGCGCGCTTGGTGATCCCACCACGACACAGGATTTTTCAGCCATTGCCCGGGCCTGTGCGGCAGGGCGCAATGATCTGGCCAGCCGGGGGTTGGAAGAGGGCGGTGGCCGGAAGCTGCGCCTGTTTTCGACTTGGGAAATCACCCGCTATCTGATCCCTGTTGCGGCGGGCCATTTTCGGCGCGTGCTCAAGGCGCATCCAGATCTGCCGCAGGGGACATCTGAGACCACGGGGGGGGCAAAATGGTTTACCCTTGATGAAGTCCTGCGCCTGCGCGCGCATTTTGCGGCGGAAGGGTCCAAGGCGAAGAACTATCAACCTTACCGGCCCAAGGGGGAGCCTGCGAAAATTGTCTCGGTGGCCAATTTCAAAGGCGGGGTGGGCAAGACCTCTACCGCCGCGCATCTGGCCATGTCAGCCGCTCTGGATGGCTATAAGGTGCTTGTTGTGGATCTGGACAGCCAAGGCTCGATGACCTCGGTCTTTGGCGGCAAGGTAAATGATGAATGGCAAACCGTCTTTCCGCTCATTGCGCGCCATTATGCCAAACATTTGCAGGCCGATAACCAGCGCCGGGTAGACCGGAACGAGCCGCCCTTGCCGCTTGATGACACGCTCGACAGTGCGCTTGGCATCAAGACCCGCGATCTGATCCAATCCACCCATTGGCCGAATATCGATCTGATCGGCGCACAGCTGAACCTATACTGGTCAGAATTCCAAATCCCGGTCTGGCGGATGCAGGGGCGTGGCTGGAAGCTTTGGGAAGCGCTGGCCGACATCTGGGAGGCCGACGGGGTGCTGGAGGAATATGACATCATTTTCCTCGATACCCCCCCTGCCCTTGGCTATCTCACGATCAACGGATTGGCCGCCGCCGATATCTTGCTGGTCCCGCTTGGCGCGTCATTTTTGGAGTTCGATTCCACCGGGCGGTTCTTTGACATGCTGCATGCGACATTCGGCTCCATCGAGGAGAGCGAAAACATGGCGGCGCGGGCCTTGGGCCGCGAAGGGCTAAATTTTGAGTGGGATGCCGTGCGGGCGGTGATTACCCGGTATGATGACACCCAGCAGGCAGAGCTTGCCGGGCTGATGCATGCCTATCTGGGCGACGTCCTCTCGCCGCATCGCCAAGGGTTCACCGCGCTTATTGGACAGGCCGGAGAGCAGGTGCAGGGCATCTATGAAGCTGACTATCGTGATTTCAACCGCGAAACCTATGCGCGGGGCCGCGAGACATTTGATGCGACCTATGCAGCGTTCAAACAATTGCTGATTGGCGCATGGCGGCGCGACGAGTTGGCCCGTGCGGCGCAGGCGGCAGAATGAAAGCGGGCAGATGTTTCGCGCGCGAAACACGGCGCCTATTTCCCATGAGAAGGAGTTTTTGACATGGCCCGACGCAAACGCCTATCCCCCATGGACCCTGCCACCGCGCCCGCGTTAGAGACGAAATCAGCGTTTTCCGGGCTGCATGATGATGCGCAGAGCGCCCGCCCTCCGATTGCCCATGTGGCAGGGGATGCGGCGGCCTCTGCGGCTTTGGCGGCCTTGAGCGATGAGATGTCCAGCGCCCGCGCCACCGGGCGGATGATCCTTGAGGTGCCGCTGGCATCCATTGATATGGGCTATCTGGTGCGCGACCGGCTCAGCGTGGACGAAGAAGACATGCAAAGCCTTGTGGCAAGCATCGCGGCGCGGGGGCAGCAAACACCAATTGAACTGGCCGATCTTGGGGGCGGGAAATTCGGGCTGATCTCGGGGTGGCGGCGAATTCAGGCTCTAACAAGGCTTTCTGAGCAGGGAGACCCCCGCCCTGCCCTCGCGCTTTTGCGCAGTCCGGATGATGCGGCCGAAGCTTATCTCGCGATGGTCGAGGAAAATGAGATACGGGTTGGGCTGAGCTATTATGAGCGCGCGCATATTGTGGCTGTGGCGGTGAAACAGGGGGTTTTTTCCTCTGAAAAAGAGGCGCTTCAGAAAATTTACCACTCAGCGAGCCGGGCAAAACGGTCGAAAATTGGCAGTTTCCTTGCGATTGTTCGGGGCTTGGGAGGGGCGCTGCGCTTTCCTACGGCATTGGGCGAGCGGGGCGGGTTGGCCCTCGCGAAGGCATTGGGGGAACGGCGCGGTTTTGCGGAGAGTTTGCGGAGCGCGTTGGAAAAAACGCCACCGCAGACTGCCGAGGAAGAGGCGGAGCTTATCCGCGACATGCTGAGCGGCGCGGCGCCCAAGCCCCGGCCCGCAGTGCAAAAACCACAGGCCAGCCCGCGCGCCATGCCTGAAGGGCTGCTGGCGGATGCGCAGCCAAATGGCGCGCTGTTGGTTTCCGGGCCGGCCTTCACCCCGGCAATGCGGGAAAAATTGCTGGTGTGGCTGTCCAAGCAATAGACTCTATTATCCTGCTTTAGAGACTGTTTTAGCGGATGGATGTTTCGCGCGCGAAACATTTTCCGCTTTGATCTTATTTGACAGCGCGGCGCTTTCCTCGCAATGACGGGGGATGAAAAATCCTCGCCTTATCGCGCTGGTCGTGACCTTTAACCGACTGGCCCCGCTGCAAAAGACTCTGAGCACTTTGCTGGACACAGACCCGGCTGATCTGGCTGGGGTGTTGGTGATCAACAATGCCTCGACCGATGGGACGGCTGAATGGTTGGAGAGCCAGCAAGACGCGCGGCTGCATCTGCTGCATCTGGCTGAGAACACGGGCGGCGCTGGTGGTTTTGAAGCGGGGATGCGCCATGCGGTGGATCAGCTTGACCCTGATTGGCTGCTGCTGGCCGATGATGACGCCCGCCCTGCCCCCGGAACATTACAAGCTTTCCACGCCAAGGATCGCAGCAGCCATGAGGCATGGCTCGCTGCTGTGCGTTTCCCCGATGGCGATATTTGCGAAATGAACCGGCCCTGGATCAATCCATTCTGGAGCCTTTCGGGTTTCTGGGCGGCGCTACGCGGCGGGCGCGGCGGGTTTCACATCCCCGACAGCGACTATGATGCGCCCTACCCCCGCGAGGTAGACGGGGGGTCCTTTGTGGGGCTGTTCGTTGCGAAACATGCGCTGGAGAAGGCGGGTTATCCCGATGGGCGTTTGTTCATCTATGGGGATGATGTGCTTTATACGCTGGGCCTGCGTGCAGGCGGCGGGCGGATCGCCTTTGACCCTGCGCTGGCCTATGTCCATGATTGCGGAACAGAGATGGGCAGCCATCCGATCAAACCGCTGTGGAAAGTCTATTACATGTATCGCAATCAGCTGCTGGTGTATCGCCGTGCGGCGGGGCCGGTCTTGTTCTGGCCTGTGGCCGCGCTCAAGGCGTTTATCTGGTGGCGCAAGAGTGGCCGCTATGGGGCGGATCGCAAGATATATCAGGCTCTTTTGCGCCGGGCGCTGTGTGATGGCATCAAAGGACGGCGCGGCGCCAGCTTTGCTCAGGTCCGTGAATGGGCCGTATCAGAGACTATTTCTTGAGGAACTGCCGGTGGAAGCGGCGCATGAGCAAGATGCCAATGGCGATTAAAAGCAGCGCCGTGAGATAGACGTAAGTATAGGAAATATACTGCGGCTTATAGAGCGGGTAAAAACCTTCGCGCATTGAGCCGGTCAGGTGGATGAGCGGGTTCCACGCCAGATATTCCTGTGCATTGCGCGGCAGATCTTCGAGGATCATCAACACGCCGGAAATCAAAAACAAGGGCCGGGTCAAAATCGACCAGATGGTTTGCCAGACCGGGAAAAACCCAATCAGCACGGCATTCACCAGCCCCACGCCAATCCCCATCATGATTGCGCCGCTATAGGCGACAAAGATCGGCAGGAAATGCAGCGAAGCGCCCGTTTCATAGAGGTTAAGAATGCCCAGCATAATGAGATAGGCCACCACCATATTGGTCAGCACGGTCAAAAGCACCCGCGCGGCAATCGCATCTATCCACATCACCACAGGATAGGTCAGCAGTGAGCGGGAATATGTCAGGGCGTTTGTGGTCACACCGGTAAGCGCGTTGAACAAGGTGAAGGGCAAAAAACCGGTGGCGTAGAACAGAATAAAGTTGGTGCCCAAAGAGGGAGCGCGGACCACAAAGGAAAACAGGACCGCCATAATCGCCAGCTTGCCCACAGGATCCAAGATCGCCCAAGCATACCCCCCAGGGGAGCTGCCATATTGGGCCTGCATTTCACGCAGGACAAGCGCGGTGATGGTGCGCAGCCGTCGGCCTTGTTTTTTAGGTTCCATCGCCGGGGCGGGGTGATATGTGGAGGAGGCATCAGCCATGGTGTCGGACTTTCATCGCCACTGGCGTTATGAGTTGTAATATGTAGAATTAACCTCCGGGGTTCAATCAAGTTTTGGAAAGGGCCTGTTTTGCCACAGAGCGATAACCGCCAAGCAAAACCCACTGCCGAGCAGCAGGGGGCCACACAAGATGAGGCACAAGGTCAGGCCACTGAAATACGGGCCGTAAAAGAGGCAGACTTGCCAGAGGGTAAAGCCGCCGCCGTGCCGTCTCCGGCGCCGGTATTTCACCACCGCGCATCGCCAAGCCTGCCCGGCGCGCAGCGCGGGGCCGAGGCGTCCACCGCTGCCGCACCTGAGGTGAAACCCGCTGAAAACGCTGCGAAACCAGCTGGGGCACGTCCGGTGCCCGGGGTTGAGCGCGCCTCAAAAGACGATCTGGCACATCTGAGCCGTGAAGAGTTGCGGGCCTTCCGAAAGGAAGAGCGCCGCATTCAGCGCGTGATCGAGGGGCGGGCTCCTGTACAGCCAGGTGATCCGGTGCCAGGCGCGCCAAAAACCCTCAAGGAACGCAAGCAAACCAGAGGCCGGAAAGACGATTACAGCGATATTCGTGTCGCCCCCGTGGCGCCAATGGCCAAAATGCGCAAACGCCATTTTGGGATTCTCGCCTCGCTTATGCTGATCGTGATCCTGCCGTTGATCGTTGTGGGCTGGTATCTCGCGGTGCGGGCCGTGGATCAATATGCCTCTACCGTTGGGTTCACGGTGCGCAGTGAAGATGGCACTTCGCTAGGCTTGTCGACCATGTTGGCCGCGATTGGCGGCGGCAGTACGCAGACCGACACGGACATCTTGTATGAATTTATGCAAAGTCAGGTTCTGGTCGACAATATCCAAGACCGCTTTGATCTGCGCGCGCATTACTCGGTGCCGCATGACCAAGATCCCTTTTATACGTTGCCTCCCGATGCCTCGCCCGAAGATCTGTTGTCTTACTGGAGCCGGATCGTCACGGTGTCTTATGACCAAGCCAGCAAGCTGATTGAACTACAGGTTCGGGCCTTTTCACCCGAGGTTGCGCAGGCGATTGCCACCGCGATCTTGGAAGATTCGCAAGAGCTGATCAATGAGCTGAACTCGCAGGCGCGTGCAGATACGCTGCGCTATGCGGAGCAGGATTTGGAAGAGGCACGCCAGCGTTTGCGCAATTCCCGCGAAGCGCTGATCCGATTTCGCACGCGCACTCAGATCGTTGATCCCGAAACCGATCTTCAAGGGCGGCTTGGGGTGGTGAACAGCCTACAACAGAAACTGGCCGATGCGTATATTGAACAAGATCTGTTGCGCGGCCAGACCAGCACCAGCGATCCCCGTTACGTTCAAGTGCGGCGCACCATTGATGTCATCCGGGCCCGGATTTCCGAAGAACGTGCATCAGTTGCTTCGGGCGATGTCTCCTCATTGGGGGAGGAGGCCTATCCCGAGCTTCTGGCCGAGTATGAAGGGTTGCAAGCGGACCGGCAATTTGCCGAAGAAACCTATCGCGCAGCATTGGTGTCCTATGATGTCTCCAACGCAAATGCCTCGCGTCAGAGCCGATATTTGGCGACGTATATTCAACCGACCCTGCCGCGCACGGCTGAATATCCCAAACGCTGGACGACCTTTGGTCTGGCGGCGCTGTTCATGATGTTGGCATGGTCGATCGCCGTCCTCATTTATTACTCAATCCGCGACAGCAAGTAGACCGGCCATGGTGCGTTTTGAAAACCTGTCCAAAAGCTTTTGGATACGCGGGCAACAAAAGGTGGTGATCAACAAGCTGAACCAGACCTTGCCAACCGGCAAGTCACTGGGGCTTTTGGGGCGGAACGGGGCTGGCAAGAGCACTTTGCTTGATATCATCGCCGGCGTGCAGCCGCCCGATACGGGGCGGGTGGTGACGGATGGCACCATGTCTTGGCCTGTGGGGTTTGGGGGATCGCTGCATCCGCAGATGACCGGGCGGCAGAACGTGCGTTTCGTTGCGCGCATCTACGGGGTGGATACCCAAGGGCTTTTGGATTTCGTGCTCGATTTTTCCGAACTGGGCCGCCAGATCGACAATGAGATCAAGACATATTCCTCGGGGATGCGTGCAAGGCTCAGCTTTGGCCTGTCCATGGGGATCAAATTTGACACCTATCTCGTTGATGAAATCACCGCGGTGGGCGACGCCAGTTTCAGCCGCAAAAGCCAAGCGGTGTTTCTGGACCGCGTTGCAGGTGCCAGCGCCATTATGGTGAGCCACCAGATGAATAAGCTGCGCAATTACTGCGATGCGGGCATTGTGCTCAATCGCGGCAAGCTGGAATATTTTGATGATCTGGATGACGCAATCGAGCGGCATCAGGAAATTCTCATGACCCAGCGGAGCTCTGCTTACTGAGGTCTGGCTAACGCATTGAAAAACAACATTTTTTCTAAGCAATTTTAAGTAATTTACAAAAGAGAACCGCAGCTCTGCCATAGTTTAGACCCGGCTTCTGACATAGGTATTTTGCAATTTTTCCCCGTTGGCTTGTGCCGGGGGGCAAAATGGAAAAACTGCGTTTTGAGGCTGCGCTGCACAGCGGTGTTGACCGTTATGATTACGGAATTCGTGAAATTGAACTGCTGCAAGGGGCTGACAGTTTTGCTATTTTCACCAGCACTGGCGCCTATGGGGGGATGGCCGGATATCGGCTGAGCGGGCAGGGGAGCCTGCTGCGGGCAGATCGGCAGGGCTATAGCCCCTCAGGGGGCGCGGCGCTTTTTGTTGAGATGACCCTCATGGAAGAGGGCAACGCGGCGCAGATGCTGGTCGGAGGGCTGGGGGCAGGGCGGCTGACACGGTATGACATCAGCCTGTCAGGCCAGATCGGCACCGCCCGAAACCTCAGCGGTCTTTCCAGCAGCAGCGGCGCAATATCGGCGGGGGCCGAGGCGATTGGTAAATTGGCATTGGCCAATCCTTGGGGCAATGGTTTTGGCGTTTATGACCTAAATGGCACGGCATTGCAGTCTCGTGATTTCGAGCGAGACCACAGCGGTAACTATGCCCATGGGGTGATCGAAATGGTCACCCTTAATCTGAGCGGCGCAAGTTACATTGTGACCGCCGCGCAAGGGATAACCACCAGCAACTGGAGCCCGGCAGAGGCCGGTATTAGCCTTTATAGGCTCTATTCAACGGGTAATGCGGTGCTGCGTGATGGGCTGGGCGCGCAGGATGGCGAAGGGTTGATGGTGCCCACGGATATGGTTCGCGCCACAGAAGGCGGGCGCGAATATGCGGTTGTTGCCTCGGCCATGGAGGGCAGCGGCGGGCTGACTGTGCTGGGGCTGCGCAGCAACGGCACATTGCGGATTGCGGACCACTTGGGCGACACGCGGGACAGCCGTTTTGCGGCTGTGCAAGCGGTGGATTCAATCGAAATTAACGGGCGCAGCTATGTAGTGGCGGGGGGCGGCGATGACGGGATCAGCCTCTTTGTCTTGGCATCGGGGGGGCGGCTGGTTCAATTGGATGTTTTTGCCGATACCGCACAATCGGGCCTCTCTGGGGTGACCGATCTGGCGCTTGCCCATGCGGGGGGGAAGCTGCATGTGCTGGCCGCCAGCCAGAGCGATCCGGGCGTGACCCATCTGAGCGCTGATCTGACGAATGTGGGATTGACCCGTTATGCGCGCAGCGGCACGGAATTCAGCGCACGTGATGATGTGCTGACCGCCTATAGTGGCAATGCAAGGGTCAGCGGCGGGGCGGGCGATGACATCTTGATTGATGGCAGCGGGGTGGACACGCTGGTTGGCGGCTCTGGCAGCGATCTGTTTGTGTTGGTTGATGATGACGAGGTTGACCGGATCAATGATTTTGATGTGACCAGCGACCAGATCGATCTAACGGGTTGGGCCTATTACAAAAACCCCGACGAGTTGAGCATGCGTTCGATCTCTGGCGGCGTGCAGATCAGTTGGCATGACGAACGGCTTTCCGTCTATTCCGCCCGCTCGGGCAGCTTGCGTTTTGACGATTTGCGCGATGCGATCCGCGCAGGCCCAACCCGTAATTTTGACCCACCCGTGGTGATTGCCACAGGCGGGTCCGGCCCGGATCTGTTGGTGGGCCGCTGGGCCGCTGATATTTTGAACGGGGCAGGGGGAAATGACACGCTGCGCGGCGAAGATGGCGGCGACAGGCTGCTGGGCGGCAGCGGCAATGATTTGCTCTATGGCGGCAAAGGCGGCGATGACATGCGCGGCGAAAGCGGCAATGACACGCTTTGGGGCGGCGATGATGATGACCTGATGAGCGGCGGCAGCGGCCACGACCTTTTATACGGGGAGGACGGCCATGATACGCTGTCCGGCGGCACGGGGAACGACAGGGTCAATGGCGGCGCGGGGCGCGATTTGGCGGTTATGGAAATCTCGATGCGGGATGTCAGAACCGTGGAGCAATTGGGGGCAGAACGGCTGCGCATCGTCTCAAGCTACGGCACGGATATCTATGAATACATTGAAAGCTTTGAATTCACAGACGGGCTGCTGAGCTATGCGCAGACCTATGCGCTGCGCTATGGGCTGACGCTGACGGGCACGGAGGGGGCGGATCGGCTGATCGGGGGCAGCGGCCATGACACCATCAGCGGTCTGGGCGGGCATGACCGGATCTGGGGCCACAGCGGGGCGGACCGGCTTTTTGGCGGGACGGGCAATGACCAAATCTGGGGCGGCGCCGGGAATGACCGGCTTTTTGGCGAAGAGGGGAATGACACGCTGATCGCCGAGGCCGGGGCTGATCTGTTGGAGGGCGGCGAAGGGCGCGACAGGCTCGATGGCGGCACAGAGAATGACACGCTGACAGGCGGCGAGGGTGATGACACGCTGCTGGGCGGGACGGGAGATGATCTGCTCGAAGGCGGTTTGGGCAATGATTTTATCGATGGCCACGAAGGGGCAGACCGCGCGCGTGTGGGGGTCTCGAGCAATTATTTCGGTATCATCCCGCTTTCGGGTGGGGGCGTTAGAATCGTCTCTGAACAAGGGGTAGATGACTATTTTAACGTGGCATTTTTTGAATTTACCGACCTGACTTTTTCCGCGCAGGATCTGGGCCTGCGCAGCAATACCTCGGGTTATATCGGCACGCGGGGGATCTATCTGGAAGGCAATAACCGCAACAATACCCTGGTTGGCACTCCTGATAATGACACGATCCGGGGCAAAGGCGGGGATGATGTGATCCGGGGCAACGGCGGTGATGATCTGCTCTATGGGGGGGCGGGGGATGACACGCTGACGGGGGGGCGCGGCAATGATCTTCTCAAGGGCAGCAGCGGTGATGATCGCTTGGTCGGGCAGGCCGATAACGACACTATTAAAGGGG
>JBPOFD010000010.1:0-63534 GCA_051252055.1 Sulfitobacter sp. | reverse complement strand
AGCTGTTCAATGCCAGACAGTTCCCGGGGCTGCCAGATCCTGGCGATCAGCAAATCCAACGCACCGCCTTGCAACTCTGGAAGAAGCTCTACGAAATGTCCTTCTCTGACCGAGATGCTTGCCTGCGGCGTGCTGCTTTTGAAGAGCGCAATCGTGCCTGGCAAAAGGGTTGGTGCGACCGAACTGACGACGCCAACAGTAACGGCACCCGAAATCCCGCTCGCCATCGCCTCGATATCGAAAGCCGCCCGATCAAGCTGATTGAGGGCTTGCTTGGCATGATCCACCAGACGCTGCCCTATTGCGGTTAAGAAAAGGCGGTTCCGATCGCGGGTTACGATCGGAACGCCGACTATTTTTTCCAGTTCTGCAATCTGCTTGGAGACAGCGGGTTGAGTTACATTAAGCTCCTCCGACACCCGCGCAACCAGTTTCAGGTCCGACAACGCGGCAATTACGCGCAAGTGGCGAAGCGTTATAGCCTTCTGGAAATCATTATTTGAAATAGCCGTTACTCGCTGGGTTGGTGAATGGATGAAACGCTCTTAGCATAAATCGATCGTACAGATCGACATCGGTTTGAACGCTCACTGCGGTTGAGAAAAGTGGTTTGGCGACAATTCAGGACGCGTCAAGTCGTGCGCCGCCGATTGGCCGCCCCCGCCCAAGACCCGTCTCTTCTCCGCTTGCCGCAGCATTTCCGTGAATGCAGACACCTTTGCTGCGCGGAACTTCGACGCAGGAAGAACCACGAAGATGCCGCCCTCGGGCAGATGCCAATCGGGCAGCACATGGGTTAGTGCACCCGACGCCAGATGGTCACGGACGAGATAATCCGGCAAGATTGCCAGACCTGCTCCCTCCTTTACGGCGGCCATGATCGCGGGGGCACTGTCGATTGAAAGTTCGCTTTGCAATTTGACGGAGACCGTTTCGCGGGTAGAATTTTCAAACAGCCAATGCAGGGGGTCGGGCAGCGCCTTGTTTGCGACGAACGATACGGCGGAAAGATCATTAGGGTGCCGGATGTCATCGACCCAAAGAGGGCTGTTGTCCGTGCCGACGAGAAGCTGCCTGAAGCCGCCCATCTTGCGTGCCAACAGGGTCGAGTCGCGAAGCCACCCGACCCGAATGGCCAGATCCAGATCACCCGCCATTAGATCGCTGTGATTGTCGCCCAGATACAGCTCAACCCGACAATCGGGGTATTGGCGTCGAAACGCTGCGACAAGCGGGGCTACAATCGCCGTGCCGTAATCATTCGGCGCGGTCATGCGCAATGTGCCCACGGGCTGTTCTGTAAGCTGGGACATCTCACTGAAGGCCTCTTCGGCCTCGTTCAAGATCGATGTGCAGCGCGTGTAGAAAAGCAGGCCGGCCTCGGTGGCGCTGACCTTGCGCGTGTTGCGCACCAGCAGCGTCGCCCTCAGTTCTTGCTCCAACTGCGTCACCTGACTGCTGACCACAGCTTTGGTCACGCCAAGGCGGTCTGCGGCATTGGTGAAGGAACCGGTTTCGACCACAGCCGCGAAATAGGCCAGCCTGTTGAGGTTATGTGCTTTGGACATGCTCACATTGTTAGCCTTTGGCATACGGACTGTCAAAATCGTTTGCCTTAACGTGGGCAATGGATGCGCCTATATCCATCCCCAAGGAGACAAACCATGACACAGACAGTGACACTGCATTACCTTTTCGACCCGCTTTGCGGCTGGTGCTACGGTGCCTCGACAACCATCGGCACACTTGCAAAACATCCTGATATTGACCTGCACCCGCAGGCCACCGGGATGTTCGCCGGCAGTGGCGCGCGGCCAATGAAAAGCTTTGCAGCGCAGGCTTGGGCGAATGACCAGCGCATTGCTGCGTTAACTGGCCTCCAGTTCTCCGAAGCCTACCGCGACAAGGTGCTGGGCGCCGAAGATGCGCTATTGGATTCCACCGTGGCGACGCTGGCCGTCACGGTTGTGGCGGACACAGCCCCGGAACGGGTGATTGAGGTGCTCAGCGCTATTCAGACGGCGCGCTATGTCGATGGCAAGGATATAACCTCGTCTGCTGTTGTCGCAAACTTGCTTGGAGACCTCGGTCTTATGGACGCATCTGCACGGGTCTTGTCCCCCGACGCCGCCCTTGCAGGGCAGGTGCGCGATCGCACCGCAAAGGCTCGCGACCTGATGGAGACCTACAACATGCAGGGCGTTCCCTCCCTGATTGCTGAGGTCGATGGCACCTGCCGCGGGCTGGATGCCAGCACACTTTATTCCGGACCCGATACGGTACTCGCCGCCCTCGGGCTGGCCTGATGCCACTTTAACGAAAGGACACGACAATGAACCGCAGAAACATGCTGAAACTCACAACCGCCGCCGGGGCAGCGGCCCTGATTGCACCCGGCATCACCTTTGCAGATGCGAACGGCCTGACTTGGACACATTTCCCTGCAGGTGAAAACGGTTTTTTCCGTGCGCCCGTTCTGATCCAGGGCGACACCGAGGCCGTTTTGATCGACGGCGGCTTTACCCTTCCCGACGGTCGCGCGCTGGCCGAGGAAATCAAAGCAACCGGCAAGACCTTGACCACGATCTACATCAGCCAAAGTGACCCTGATTTCTACTTCAGTCTGCGCCCAATCACCGAAGCCTTTCCCGAGGCCCGCGTTATTGCAGCCAGCGAAACCGTCGCGGCCATCAATGCCAATGTGGCAAAAAAAGTCGAAACTTGGGGCCCGCAATTGGGCGAAAACGGTCCAGCGTCGGTTGATGAGGTTATCATTCCGGCCGCCGACGACAGCACGGCCCTGACGGTGGATGGCCATCATGTAGAGATCGTCAATGCCGAAGGGCTGGCCAACCGCCGCTACCTCTGGGTCGAGGATCTGCAAGCCGTGTTTGGTGGCGTGATGGTCTTTTCCGGCACCCATGTCTGGACCGCGGACACACCGACCAAGGAACAGCGCGCCGCATGGGTTACCAATCTGGACGCCATCATCGCCCGCAATCCGCAGGTTGTCGTTCCCGGTCACATGACGCCGGACGCACCAATGGGCCTTGAAGCCGTTGAATTCACGAAGGGGTATCTTCTGGCATTGGAAGAGGAGCTCGACAAGGCCACCGGCTCCGAAGACCTGATCGCTGCAATGACAGCCCGTTATCCCGATCTGGGCATGGGCGTTGCATTGAACGTCGGTGCCAAGGTTTTGACCGGTGAGATGAAGTGGGGATAACCCGGGCCTGATCTCATTTGCGGTGCGAGCCACTTGCGCATTTATGATAAGAGAGAGCGCCCATCATTTCAGGGCGCTCATCCTTTGTTTTGGATCAACGCAAATTGCAAATAGTCGAAAACTGCAAAGCGATGGCGGCGTCGCCCGTGCCACGGTAATCGACATGCCGAACTGTGTTGCACGCCATCTCATACACTGCCTCGGGGAAGTCGCGGCGACATCGGTCGTGTTGCCAAAGTTCTGTAGCGCCGATCACGCTCTGACACTGGGGAAGGGGGGGCGCGACTTGGCAAAGGTCGGTATCTGCGCGTCGTGTCGATCGCCCAACCGTCGTCTGAAGAAACGGGCTTAAGGTCTGCTATGGAGACGCTGCGTCGCGGCATTGATCACATCGGCCAGCGGCAGCTTTGGTCTGTTTGCTGCGCCAGATGTGAAGAACAGAACTTCGCCGCAGTTGCGCAGTAATGGTTCCACGAATTAGAAAACAGACGTTTGGCAGCACGTGGAGTTTTCATCCGCACCGTAGGTCGGCTTCGAGCCCATATTAACGTCTTTCTGTGACGCAGTTAAAAACCGTTTTCGGGATGCAAACAGCATGGGTCCCGGATATGCGGCCCGCTTCGGACATCGATACTGTCGCTTAGATGCTGTGGGCGAGCCCAATATTCTTTGCAGCAGAGTCCCCGCGATGTGGTTCGTGTATATTGTCAGCTTATGGTCTGACCTGACTTCGGCCCAAGCGCTTTGATGCAAGACAGCATGGCCTGCACTTTTGCGGTGCGATGCAGATCGACATGCGTGACGATCCAACCGGTAATTTTCCAATCGGCATTTGCCGGCAAAACGGGGCGTAGGTTACTGCGCTTTTTTGCTTCGGCATCGCTGATGAACCCAATACCAAGCCCTGCGTATATCGCCTCTGCAATGACGCCTATGTCACGCGAAGAAAGCGCGTTCATCTCAGGGCGGATATTGTCTTTTACCCACTCGCCAAAAGGCATTCGATCATGGGGGAAGTCTGGCAGTACAAAAGCATGGCCTTCAAAGCCATCCTTTGCGTCTGGAACGCCTTTGCTGTCCAGATAGCTATCATGTGCATAAAGGTTAAACCCAATGTCACCGAAATGCGTGACCACGTAATCTGGGTGTTCGGGCTTTGCTCCGGCGCGAAGCGCGATATGCGCTTCGCCATATTCCAAGCGAGCTAGGTCCTCGCCCACGTCAATTTGCACGGTGCATTGCGGATTTTCCGTCCGAAACCGATCGATGGCCCCCAGGAGCAATCCAGCGAAAGGGGCAAGCATTGTCAGCTTGATCTTGCCCTCGATCTGATCTGTGCCGCCTTGCACCCGCCCAGCCAAATCCACGATCATTTCTTCGGCTTTCTGGGCAACACGCAGGACATCCTGCCCGACCTCCGTCAGCGTATATCCTCGTGCGTGCCTCAAAAAAATCTTGCCGCCCATCTCGTCTTCAAGAGCGTCAATATGTCGGTTCACGGTTGCGCGGTGAAGATGCAATGCGTCGGCAGCGGCGCTGACCGTGCCCAGCCGTGCAACGTAGTAGGCGGTACGCAATTCTGTCCATTTATCCATAAACTCACCTGTGCCATTTTCGCGCATTAAGTGCCATTTATAACGTATTGATTGCGATTTTGCAGCAATATATCAAGCTCTACAAGAAGAATTACATCTCAGGAGTTAACGATGAAATATGTCTCACTTGGCTTGCGCGGCCTTTTAACATTGGCCTTTGTTGCGGCGGGCCTTGCGAAATTGGCCGGTGTCGAAATGATGGTTGCCACATTTGATGCCGTCGGCGTTGGCCAATGGTTCCGCTATTTGACCGGCTTGATTGAAGTCACCGCTCCGTTTTTGCTCTGGTTGCCAGGTAAACAGGTGGCAGGTGCCGCAGTGCTGGGTGCAACAATGGTCGGTGCAGTTCTGGCGCACCTCTTCATTCTTGGCCCATCGGCCATGCCCGCAATCGTCCTTGGTCTGATCTGTGCCGCCGTGATCTACCTGCACCGCGTACAGATCAGTGATCCACTGGGCCGCGCGGCCTAAGCCCTACTAAGAAAGAACGCTCTATGACTTACAAAATCGTCGCCTTTGCCGGCAGCAATAGCACCCAGTCGATCAACAAACGCCTTGTCGCCCATGCGGCAGACGTGCTGAACGACAGCGTTTCGGGCGGGGTCGATACGGACCTTCTCGATCTGAATGATTATGAGATGCCGATCTATAGCCCCGAGCGTCAGGCTGCTGGGATTCCACCACAAGCCCAAGCGTTCTTCCATAAAATCGGAAACGCCGATGCGCTACTCATCTCACTCGCGGAATACAACGGCAGCTATGCAACGGCTTTTAAGAATATCTTTGATTGGTGCAGCCGTATCGACATGGCCATGTTCCAGAAAAAACCAGTGTTGGTGATGGCGACGTCACCCGGACCGGGCGGTGGCCAACATGTCCACAGTGCAGCAATGGGAGCGTTCCCGTTCTACGGAGCTGATGTTGTCGCGGGTTTCCAATTTGGTCCCTTTGGTGAGCATTTTGATGTTGAGACAGGTTGTCTGACTTCAGAGGACAAGGTGGCCGAACTTCAGACCGCAGTGAATGTCCTTAAGGCGGCGCTGGATGGAGCAAGCACCACTTAGGCCGGCGCTTAAGGTGCAGGCGGCTGAGCCGTCTGCATTTTTGAATAGACTTACATGCTTGCGAAGGCTGATATGGAAATCGGTGTAGATAGTTTTGCGGCTTTCCTGCCGGAAATGCGAGAGCAAAACAGTGCCGGAGCCGCACAGCGGATGGCCGACCTTTTGGCAGAGATCGAAACCGCCGACCGTGTCGGGCCCGACTGCTTTGGCGTTGGTGCCTTCTGTCCTAGAAGCTGAAAAGCCTCGTCTGGTCCGCTGCGCTGAGCAGACCAGATAGGGGGAAAATAAATCTATGAGTTTATTCAAAATCTAGGCGTCTTGGAGTGCTTGGGCCAATGCCATGGGGGTTGGGGTCTCAAAGATGTTCGACAATGCGCAGGGATGCCCTAATTGGTCCCGGATTCTGCCCAAAAGCTGCATTGCCAAGAGCGAATGCCCGCCGCGCGCAAAGAAATCATCCTGCGCTGTGTAGCTGGGGTCTCCGAGCGCCTCTCGAAATAATTTCAGCAGGTTTTCTTGCAGGTCTTCGGCCGGGTTGAGGCGCCTCTCGGGGGGCGCGCCATTTGGGGTTTGAGGTGGCGATGAAAGCCGACGGATGCTGTGGTTTACCAGCTTGGGCAAATCGCGCACTGAGACAGCGATTTGGGGGCAGCGCGCGTGCAAGATGCGCTTTAACGCGTTTGTTCCTTCATCCGGGCGCAAGCCATTGTCATCGTTTAGGCCTGCCTCGCCTGCGCGTTCGCGGCTGTCTTCGGTCATGCCAGCGCCAACCCAGTCGTCCCAATTGATTGAAACCGTTGGTCGCCCTTGTGCGCTGCGGTGAAGGGCCGATGCGTCGAGATAGGAATTGGCCGCTGAATAGGCGGTTTGCCCGAATTTGGCGGCAGGCAAGAGTGAGCCCAATGTCGAGCAAAAAACCAAAGGTGTCTGGGGCGATAGGTCCAAAAGAGGGCCGAGAGCGGTCAGGCCGGAAATCTTGGGGGCCAGAACCTCATCGATGGATGCGGCATCTCTGCGCGCCAAAATGCCACCATAATCAGCGGTGCCTGCTGCATGGATGATAAGATCGACGGGGCCATGGGCGGCTAGATATTCTCCGGCGGCGGCGCCGAGGGCGACATCAACGTGTAGCGCTTCTGCGGTTGCACCGGCTTTGCGAAGCCGTTCCAACAACGGATCATTTGGACGGTCTGTCCTACTGGTTAGAAGCAACTTCACATTCGGGATATCGCGCGCCAATGCGTTTGCAATTGCAGAGCCAACGCCGCCAAACCCGCCGGTTATCAATACTTTAGCTGCGCTTGGAAGCGGCCAATCTGGTTGGTCTGGCAAAGGCATTTCTGTGATGCAGGGCGCAAAATATCCGTCAGGGCGCAAGGAAAGGAATTGCGCGATTGGCACCTCGATGGGTTGATCTGTAAATTCGGCCAGATCGATGCCCGAAATCGCCAGTTCGGGGTATTCATAGACCAAGACCTCTATCGCACTGCGCAATGCGGCCAGCATGGGCTGGGGGCTTTCATTGGGGAATGTGGCGGTTGCGTTTTGGGTCACGAGGCGGATGCCGCCGCTTCCTTTGGATTGTTTGGCAAATTCACGGATCAATGCCAGTGCATTTTGCACGAGGGTGCAGGTGTCGGCATGTGCGCCGCTGACGATGAGCAGCAACTCCGAGGGAGGGGGGTGGTGGCCATCGAAGGCGGAGGCCGGGGGCGCCGTCATAAGATCAATGACGTTGGCGGTGTCGTTCACGCCCATCAGGCCTCGTAAGCCCGTTGCGGCATGGGGTGTGTCCGTTGCGATCACAACAGGCCCGAGAAGCGGTGCCATTGGCGGTTTCGGAATGGGCTGGAAGCCTACCGTGTAGAACCACTCATCGGCATTGGCGCGCTTGGGGGGGAGATCCTGAGCGAGCGGCTTTTTGAGTGGTGAGTGGGTTTGCCGCTCGAACGGATAAAGGGGGAGGGTTACTTTGGGGTGTATGTTCTGCGCCAGAGCTTGCCACTTGATGGGGGCGCCAAGTGACCACATGCGGGCGATGGTCGCCATCATGGTATCGGTATTGCGATCTGCGGTGGTGGCTTCGTGGCTGGCCAAACAGGTAACGCCGCCCGTTTCTGCGAGAGTGGCCACAGTTTGCCCCGGCCCGATGTCGAGCCCCGTGATGTTGCCAGCCGCTTCAAGCCGGCGCAATGCTGAGGAAAACCGCACGGGTTGGCAGATGTGATCTGCCCAATAGCCGGGCCGTTGCAATGTGTCCGTTTCGACCCAGTCGCCAGTGACCGTTGAAATCATCGGAATTTTTGGTGGTGACAGCTTGGTAGGGTCAATCAAATCGGCAAACGCCGCTCTGGCGGGTTGCATCATGGTTGAGTGGAACGCATGGGATGTGTCCAACTTACGGCAGGCAACGCCATTGGTGCGTAGCTGTTCGTAAAGGGATTGTATGTCGTGCTGGGGGCCCGAGAACACCACTTGCTCTGCGCTGTTGATTGCTGCGAGCCCCACGGTTGGCGAGAGAAACGGCTGTGCTTCGGTTTGCGATAGGGCGGCGGCCAGCATCGAGCCTGCGGGCTGGGCTGCGATGAGCTGGCTGCGCGCGTTAAGCAGGCGCAGGGCCTCGTCCAGATCCAGAACGCCTGCGATATGGGCGGCGGCAAATTCCCCAACGGAATGCCCCAGCACCGCAGCGGGCGTCACCCCCAGATCCAACCAGAGGCGCGCAGTAGAAACGGAAACCGCAAAGACGGCCAATTGGGCATAGCGGGTATCACGCAGACGTGCGGCTGCGGCGGGGGTGTCTTCCCACATGAGGGCACGGATGGACAAGCCAAGAACCGGAGCCAGTCTGGCGTCGATATCATCCAAGTGATCGCGGTAAACCGCAAAACGGTCATAGGCCGCACGGCCCATCATCAGGTGCTGTGTGCCTTGACCCGGGAATAGGAAGGCGGCCTTCGGTGTTCCGGGTTCTGCCGGGGTGATGGTCTGCAACGCGCTTATCGCCTCTGCGCGGTCTGCGGCGACAATGGCGGTTCTATAGCGCAATGCGGCCCGGCCCGATTGCAAGGATGAGGCCACATCAGCCAAAGACACCGCATTCATTTTCAGCTGTGTTGCAAGGCCTGTGGCAAGTGTTTGCAAGGCGTGGGCAGTGTGCGCTGAGATTGGCAAGATATGTTTGCCTGTATCGTCGCTGGGGTGAGGTGTTGTTGAGACGGAAGCGGGCGCTGCTTCTAGCACCACATGCGCGTTTGTTCCGCCGATCCCGAACGAGCTGACGGCGGCGCGGTTGGGGCGTTGTGATTGGGCCCATGGGGTTGTCTGGGTTGCGATGTGCAGGCGGCCGTCGGCCAAGTTGAGGCGGGGATTTAGGCGCTCGGCGTGCAAGCTGGCGGGAATAATTGAGCGGTGAAGGCTCAGTGCCGCTTTGATGAAGCCTGCAATGCCGGCGGCGGCATCTGAATGGCCGATGTTGCCTTTGACTGACCCGATCGAAAGCGGCGTCTGGCGTTTTGCGTAAACGCGGGCAATCGCGGTCATCTCAACAGGATCGCCCAGTGAGGTGCCTGTGCCATGCGCCTCAAGCAGGTCGACATCAGCGCCCTGTAATCCGGCATCTTTCAGAGCTGCGCGCATCGCCTCGACCTGCCCATCGGCGCTTGGGGCGGCAAAGCTCATTTTGCGGGCGCCATCATTGCCCATGCCAACGCCCCGGATCACGGCGTAAATGCGGTCGCCGTCAGCCGTTGCTTGATCAAGGGGCTTGAGTATCACAGCGCCCACGCCCTCGGAGGGGACTGTGCCTGCGGCATCGGCGCTGAAGGGGCGGCAATGGCCGTCTGGCGATAAGATCATGTCGGATTCAAAAAGATATCCGCGATTGGCGGGAAATCCGAGCGCAACGCCGCCTGCGATTGCGGTTTGGCAGGTACCATTGCGCAATGCGGCGACGGCTTGGGTGACGGCAACCAAGGAGGTGGAACATGCGGTTTGAACAGAAACGGCGGGACCGCGCAGATCAAGCCTGAAGGCCGTTTGGGTTGCCAAAAAGTCTTTTTCGTTTGCAGTGACGGCATGGAACCCAGCCGATCCGGTCAGGGTTTCACCTGCCGGGCGTAAAACTTCGTTCAGCCAAGTGTTATAGCCTGAACCTGCAAATACACCGGTGGATTGCCCGCTGCGCGGCACCTGACCTGCGTCTTCCAGCGCGTGCCACGCACATTCCAAAAATAGCCGATGTTGCGGATCCATCAGTTGGGCGTCCCGCGGGGAAATGCCGAAAAACTCGGCGTCAAATGCTTCGGTGTTTTCCAGCGACCCGCGCCGCGCGACATATGCGGGGTTTTCGATCTGCGCTGCGGTTTCGCCTGCGGCCAAAAGTATGTCACGGGAGAGATCGCTGATCCCTTCACGGCCCTGTTCGAGCAGGTCCCAAAAAGCATCGAGATCAGCGGCTCCGGGAAATCTACAGGCCATGCCGACAATCGCAATTGGCATGGCATTTGGCGGTGAGGCATTTAGGCGCGGCTGAGGTGCGCTGGGCTGTGGGGCCAAAAGGGGAGCGGGGGCGTCGTTTAGGTGCGGAGCCTGCGCAAGCAGCAGCTTTTTCAGAGCATCAATGGTTGGGTTTTTAAATAGATCGGGAATCCGGACCTGTAGGCCGAAGGTTTCAAACAGCATGGGCTGCATGCGCACCAGCAACAATGAATGTCCGCCAGCATCAAAAAAGTTCTGATCGGATGAAAATGCGCGGCTGCCTAGCAGTTCGGCCCAGATATCGGTGAGCAGTTTGGTGAGGTCGCTCTGTGGCGGGCTCTCTTCTGGCTCGGCGGCTTGGGGCGGATGTGCGGCGGGGGCTGCCGCGCTGTTGCGTCTGAGGGCATCCCAGTCGATTTTCCCATTTGGCGTCAGCGCAATGGCATCAACTATGTGGACGCGGTTCGGCACCATATGGCTGGGGATTTGTGTTGCGAGATGTGCGCGCAATGCGGCGGGATCAAGCTGGGTGCCGCGTTGCAGCAGGACCCAAGCAATCAGGGCGGCGCCGGGATCGCCGGGGTTTTGGCTGTTGACGAGGGCACGTTCGACGCCGCTGATTTGCATCAGTGCGTTTTCGATTTCGCCCGGTTCGATGCGGAATCCACGCAGTTTTATTTGTCGGTCTTTGCGCCCCCGGAACAACAGGGAACCGTCAGTTTTGACCGCAACCAGATCGCCAGTTCGGTAGATGCGCGCGCCTTTGTCTTGGCGCCAAGGGTCACGGCAAAATGCCCGCGCTGTAAGTTCAGGCCGTGCGTGATAGCCCAGCCCGACACCGGCGCCGCCAATCACCAACTCGCCCGTCCCTCCAAAGGGAACAAGATGGTTGTCTTGATCCACGACATAGGCTGCGCAGCCTGAAATCGGCAGGCCAATGGGAACATCGGAGCCGCCTGCCGAATGTTCATGCAAGGTGGCACAAACCGAAGCCTCGCTGGGACCGTAGGCGTTGAAAAAGCGCGTTTGCCCGGCCCATCGGTCGGCGAGGCCGGGTGGGCAGGCTTCTCCGGCAGCGATAAGAGCTTTGAGGTTTTTCAAGGGGGTTGCGGGCAGTCCGGTGATAACAGCGGGCGGAAGCGTTGCAATCGATATGCGGGATTGGTCCAGATAGGTTGCAAGGTCTGCGCCTGCGAGAGCGGTTGTTCGGCTGGGAACAAAAAGTTGGGCACCCGCGCCAAGGGCCATAAAGATTTCCCAAACGGAGGCATCGAAAGACAGGGAAGCAAATTGCAACACGCGATCTGCTGCACCCAGATTAAACGCGTGCTGCTGCGCCGCGATCATATTGTCGATCCCGCCGTGATGGGTCAGCGTGCCTTTTGGAAGGCCGGTGGAGCCTGAGGTGTAGATCAAATATGCAGGCGCAGTGCTGGCTGGCAGGGGCAGATCTATGGGCGAGCCAACGATTTGATCCAGCGTTTCGAGCAGGAGAGTTTTGCGCTTGTCGTCAGCCAGAGTATTTGCGCCAGAAATATCGGTGATAACCAGTTTTGCATCACAATCGCCCAGAATATGAGCGATCCGGTCCGTGGGATATGTCGGATCAACGGGCACCGCGATGCCCCCGGCCCGCAAGACAGCAAGGAAGGCGACAATGGCGCGGGCCGAACGTGGTAGCAGTATTGCAATGGCTGTGCCTGCGGGCATTCCTTGTGCCAGAAGCTGGGATGCCAAGCCCTGCACAGCGCTGTCCAACTCTGCGTAGGTAAGCTTTGCATCATCAGCGAGGAGGGCAGGGTAGTGAGGCACAAAGCGCGCCCAATGGCGTGTTGCGGAAACCGCGCGCGGCGTGTTGGCAACAGGGGCGGGGCCCTGTGCCCGTGCCAGACGTGTGTGAAGATCGGCGGCGGTGTAAATTGATGCCTCGCAAATTGGCGCGTCTGCCTGCGCCGTAATCTGCTGAAGTGCTTTGTGCCAGTGGCGCAAAAGCTGTTGCGCCAAGGCAGCGGGCATCTGGGCACCGTCCCAGACAATTGTGAGGGAGGGGTCTGTGCCACTTTGCAAAAGCAACGTGAGCGGCAAATCAGTGCGTTCAAACACTTCGGCCAGATGGAGGCTGAGGCCGCCAGATGTTAACCCTTCGGGGCGGGGATAGTTTTGGACAACCATCAGGCTGTCGAATGGCAATGCCCCATCGGGGAGATCGCTTGCGTCCAGAATTTCGTCGAAGGCGAGGTTGGACCATTGAGCACATGCCTGTGCGGCGACAGTCATCCGCGTTAAAAGCGCTCTTGGTGTTTCGTCTGCGTTTAAATCGACACGGACGGGAATGGTGTTGATCAACATACCCACCAGATCTTCGATCTCTGGCATCTCGGCGGGGCGGTTCGATATCGTCAGCCCGAACACCGCGGAGTCCGGCGCACCATAACGGCGCAGCACCAGTGCCCAAGCGGCCTGTGCAACCAGTGCAGGGGTTGTGCCAACATCAGCCGCAAACGCGTTCATTTGTGCCATGACATCCGGTGATAGCGGTATGGTATCTGATCCGGATTGTTCTGCCGCAAGCCCGGTTTCGCGGTGCGGCGCCAATAACGTGGGGGCGGTTCCCGATAGGTATTCCGACCAGAAGGCGCGCGCGCCTTTGGTGTCTAAACGGTCCAGCCACGCGGAATGATCCGCTAAATCAGCCGCGACAGGTAAGCTGTGTGATGTCCCCTCGCAGAATGTTTCGTAAAGCGTTTGCCATTCCTGCATCACCACAGAGACGGACCAGCCATCTAGTATCAGGTGATGGGCGCTCCAGATCCATTGATGTGTGGTCTCGCCAGTTTGCACCATATGCATGCGCATCAGAGGGCCGGTTTCAAGGTCTAGCCCCTCATCGCGGTCAGCGCTCATCAGGTTTTGCAACATCGGTTGCACCTGAGGCGCGTCCAGATCGCGCCAGTCCAATCTGCGCCAATCGACGGTGGATTTTTTGCGAATGATTTGAACGGGCCGGTTATCGGCAGCAAAGGCAAAAGTTGTGCGCAACCCTTTGTGTCTGTCTGTGAGGGTGGCCCATGCGCGTTGCATCGCGCCCATATCCAAGGGGCCGTCCAGTTGGAAATGGATTTGATCAATATAGGTGTCGGACTTGTGCAACGAGTGCAGCAAGATGCGGTTTTGCAAAGGGGTCACGGGCAACACGTCGTCGACGTCATCGCCCAGCTCCAAACCAAACCTTGCCCGGCGCGCATGATGGGCAATGTCGACAAGCGCGGTTTGCAGCTGTCCGATGACATCGGTGGCGGTTTCAGCGGCGGTTTGGGGCACCATCAGTTCCAAGCGGATGCAGCCAGCGACAACGCCTGCATTGAGTTCGATCATATGGCTGCGCTGTGTTTCAGGTGCTATTGTTGGCCCGCAATCTGCGTCTATTGGACGAAAGGGCCCCTCGCTCCAGCCTGTCAAAATGCCCACATAATTCAGCAAGATTTCTGCGCCCGGCAGGGTTTCCAGCGTTTGTGATTTGATTGGATCCGCGCCATAGCGCATCAACCCATAGCCCAAGCCGTCGAGCGGGCTTTCTGCCGTTGCGCGGCGGACCCGCGCGGCAAGCGCGGCAATGTCATCACCGGCATCTAGCCGGAGTGGCAATAGCGCCGTGAACCATCCGACAGTATCGGCAAGGTTCAAATCCGCAAAAGGCGAGGCGCGGCCATTGCGTTCGAGATCAATGCGCAAGCCAGTGCCGCCGCGGCGTTCATGGACCAACAGAAGCGCGAGGATGAGGGTTTCATCCATGCGCAATCCGTAGCTGACGGGGACGTTGCGCAGCAGCTCGGAGCTGATGCGCGCAGGCAGTTCACAGCGGATCGCAACGGCATTTGCATCCGTGCCGCAGTTCGCATCAGGCGAGGCAATCAAGGGGCTGACCGGGCCGCTGAGTGTTTTTACCAAACCGTCGAGAATATCTGTGCTTTCTGGAGATGCGGCCAGGTGCTCCAACCGTTCAGCCCAGAGCCTGAAGGAAGTTCCGCGCGGCGCAATTGCCGGGTCGTGACCTGCCAATATCGCTTCATAGGCGGCTTCCAGATCACGTAGCAAAATATCCCAAGAAAGCACATCGACGCAAAGGTGGTGGATCGTGAGCAAGAGGCGGTTTTCATCTTGCAACCACAACGCCGCGACATTGCGCCCTGTTGCCGGGTCAAGGCTTTGCTGCAATCGGGCGATGTCCAGATCACGGTCTTCTGCGCCAGAACAAATATACAGAACAGGCGCTTGAGCTGTTTCAGCGATCTTGTAAGGGGTGTCTTTGGTGACATCCACGGTCAGCGCGAAAATCTCATGCGGGGCGACCATTGCACCAAGCGCACAGGTTAGCGCCTTTGGATCCAGGTGATCTGGCAGGGCCAACATGACGGATTGGTTAAACTGTCGCCAAGGTTGGTGAAATTGCGTCGCATACCAAGCAAGGATCGGGGTCGCATGCAGGGTGCCGTGCTCTCGGGCGCGGGTATTGGCGGCGCTGTTTATGGTGACATGCGCCGCAAGCGCGGCAACTGTCTGATGCTCGAATACCTGCGCGGCGGTCAGGTCAAAACCGGCTCTGCGGGCGCGCGCGACGATCTGCAAGCTGGAAATCGAGTTTCCGCCAAGGGAGAAAAAGTTATCGTCTGGGCCAACCGTTTCACATTGTAAAACTTGGGCAAAAATCGCGGCCAGACGGAGCTCATGGGGCGTGGCATCGCGGGTTGGTGCCTGAGGGGCGTTTAGCGGTAAACGTTCCAATGCGCGGCGATCAATTTTGCCGGCTTCAGTGCGCGGAAGCCGCTCCAGAGCAATGAGATGCGTGGGGACCATGGCAGCGGGTAAACGCGCGCCAAGTGCTTTGGAATAAGTGCCTGCTTTGCTCTGCTGGCCGCGATAATAGCCGACCAATTGCCACTGCCCTGCGGCATTTGGGCGGGCGATCACAGCGGCTTCGGTCACATCGTCCAATGTGTTAAATGACGCCTCCACTTCACTTGGGTCGACACGAATTCCGCGAATTTTGACCTGCCGGTCTTGTCGGCCAAGAAATTCCAGCGCGCCATCGCGGCGCATACGGCCCAGATCCCCCGTGAGATAGAACCGGCCTTCAGGGCCTGTTTTAAACCGCCCGGTTTCCTCGGCCCCCCGGTAGCCGTCAGCGACAGCCTGCCCTGAAATCGCGATCTCTCCGACAACCAAAGGCGGGACCGCAGTGCCATCGGGGCCCATGATCGACAGTGAGATATTCGGAAGCGGCAGGCCCAATGGCAATGCACCAGCGGGAATGTCAGCAGGATCTAGAGAAGGTTCGTGAAGTAGCGCGGTGATGGTTGTTTCGGTTAGGCCATAGCCGCTGAGGAAACGCACGTTCGGGCAATGCTGGCGCCAGAGGCGCGCGCAATCACTTTGCACAAGGTCACTACCCGTGATCAAGAGCCGCAACGCGGTGGGGGCAGACCCGTCAAGCTGTGCCATTTCCTGCACCCAGCTATGCCAAAAGGGCGCGGGCAGGTTTGCAACCGTGACGCCGTATTCTGTAAGCATTCTCTCGAATTGATCCAATGCTTGCAGGTCTTTAGATTGCGGAGCGATCAACGTGGCGCCTGATAAAAGCGCAGGCAACATATCCTCAAACACCATGTCGAAACTCGGGTTGGCAAATTGCAAAACGCGGTCGGCGGGGGTCAGTTCAAACGCCTCGGCGATACTGATCACATGGTTGACCAGACTTGCATGTCCTACGGCAACGGCTTTTGCCGCACCTGTCGTTCCGGAGGTAAAGCAAAGATACGCAGGCCCAGTGGCGGCGCGGCGCTTTGGGGCCGGGCCTTCTTGTACTGCGTCCATGGCGACCATTTTCACGTCTGTGGGCAATTCTACTGATCCGCCGGTCGCGCCGATCACATGGGTCAGGCCGCCTTGGGCGATCCGGTCACGGCGCACCTGCGCGGGGCCAGTGTGGGGTAAGAACACCAAACTTGCGCCAATATGCCAGACGCCGAGCATCGCAGCGAGCCTGTCGCGGGTCGTGTCGAGGCAGACACCAATGTGACTGCCAGACCCGGCTCCTTTGCACTCAAGTTCATGGGCGACAGCAAGTGCTCTTTGTTCAAGAGCAGATCGTTCAAGCACCCCATCGGCGTCTTGCAATACGGGGTGGTCCGGCGGAAAACTCGCCAGATGTGCTGCGAGCAATTGCCCGATATCTAGCTCTGGCCGGGGTTGAGTGCCGCCGTGCCACTGGGCCAGTGCCGCGTCTTTTGTTGGTATGTCATTGTAATGGCTGCACAAAGAAGTAAATTGGCTTGCGAAAACTTCTATTGTTTCTGCGTCAAAGATTTCTGGATCATATTCCAGATAGGCCTGAAGCCCATCGGGGCCGGGTTCGAGCGCCAAGCTTAGATCGACATCTGGCGCAAGCGGTGGGACGGGCAGAACCTCGACATCCTTGCCCCCCAGTTTCAAAGAAGCGCCGCCCGTCTGTTGCAGAACAAACATGACTTGGAACAAGGGGTTTCGGTTCAAATGCCGTTCGGGCGCGAGTGCGTTTACGATTTGATCGAAGGGAACCTCTTGGTGTTCCATCGCACCAATAAGCACGCCTTTGGCATGTGCGATAAGCGTCGCAATGTCATCTTGGGCCAGATCGAGCCTGAGCGGGACGGAGTTTACGAAGAAACCAACCGTCCCTTCCGTGCCGGGCAGGTGCCGGCCCGACATCGGGCAACCGATGACCGCCTCTTTTTGGCCGCTCCAGCGTGATAAAAGCTGGGCGAAAACGGATAGGTAAGTCACGAATGGTGTTGCGCCGCAGCGCAGGGAAATGGCGGTAAGATCCGCCGATTTGGGGAGGGTGAAACGGTGGACCGCGCCGTGATTTCCCCGCTGTTTCGGACGCGGACGATCAAACGGCAGCGTGAGTTCTGAAGGGGCATTGGCCAAGGTTTTGGTCCAATATGCGAGCCCTTCGCCCTGATCTGCGCTGCATGCTGTGGCGGCCTTGGCCATTATGTCCAGATAACTCTGGGATGGTTTTTCGAGCGGTTCGCGCTGAATGGCTGCCAAAAGGCAATTTGTGATAATTCCCATCGATTGCTGATCGGAAATCATATGGTGAACCGACACAACAACCATGGTTTCGTCTGGTCCGTTTGGCCAAATGTCACAACGCATCAGCGCATCAAGCGTTGGGCGCAGCTCGGCGAAAGGGGGCAGCGCAGATGGGAGTGGTTCCATGTGAATATGCAGCGCAAGAGGCTGCGCGCGAGATGCGAGATGGGGAACCCCATCCACTTCGATCACTTGTGTGTTCAAAACGGGATGAGATTTGCTCAGCGCGTCAAGTGCCGCCTGCCAATCGAGCGGCTCGAACTTTCCAGGTAGGATCAATGCGGTTTGCAGGGCGAACCCTGTGGCGCTTTGGGTGAATTTATCAATGAACCAAAGCCGGCGCTGGTTTGGCAAAAGCGGTATTGGCTGTGCTGTATTTTTTTGGGCTGTATCAGTTTGCGCTGTATCTGTTTGGGCAAGCTGGGCCATAATTTCGGGTTTTCGGCTGGCCAGCTCTGCGCGCAAGCTGGGGCCAAGCGCATTTGCGGGACCGGAAATACGAAGCTTGTCACCTTTGACCTCAAGGGCGATGCCCAGTTCGGAAAGAGCGCCCAGTAATGCGGACAATGGCCTCATAGTTCAAACTCCACGTTGGATAAGTCGGTCAGTTGATCCCATAAAAGCGCAGCCATCGCCGTCACGGTGGGGTTGGAAAACAGATCTCCAATTTGAATGGCGATCTCTAAGGTTTTTTCCAATTCGGTTTGTAATTCGATGATGAGAAGGGAGTTTCCCCCGCAGTCATAAAAACTCAAGTTATGCGGGACGCTCTTGCGTTTCAGGGTTCGCGCCCAAACCAGAGCGACATGCTGCTCCATCTCTGCCAGTGTCGTTGGCCGTGTGAACGGCGCGGGATCGCTTGCGATTGGTGTTTCCGGCGGGGTGGGCAGGGCCTGCCAATCGACTTTACCGTTTGCGGTCAGGGGCAGGGTTTCCAGCAATATGAATCGATCGGGAACCATTGCGGCAGGGAGTTTTGCGCCGAGCCACAAGCGCAGCGCGGTTATGTCGATAATTTGATGGGGCAAAATCCACGCGACAAGTGAGCGGTGGTCTGTCCGAGGAGGCGCGGCAACAAAAGCACGGCGAATGTCGGCATGGGTTTCAAGCAATTCCTCGATGGATGCAGGTTCGATGCGGGTGCCGCGTATTTTGATTTGCCGATCCGCGCGGCCAAGGAAGATCAGATGCCCATCATCATTTAGCCACGCGCGGTCACCAGTGCGGTACATGGCGGATGGGTGATCTAGAAAGGTGGCTTGATCAAAAGACGATTGGGTTTGCGCCGCATGTCCCGCGTATTTCGCAACCTGATTGCCCGTAACAACCAATTCGCCAGCGATCCCAGCCGGTTGTACTTGGCCCGCTGCGTTCAAAATAGCGATGCCTGAGCCTGCGATTGGTCGGCCCAACGCCGCAACAGGGAGGTTTGCGTCAAACCTTGCGACCGAGGCTGTCACTGTCGTTTCTGTCGGGCCGTAGAGGATAAACAATGCGCGGCCTTCGGACCAATCGCAGAGGGTTTTATGCGGGCAGACTTCGCCTCCGACTGCGACCACGCGCAGGTCGGGCAAAGTGCCCACATCTGTGGCGCTCAGAACCGCAGCGGCGACTTGCATGTGGGTGATACGGTTGTCTCGGAGGGTATCGCGCAGATGTCGGCCTGCCATCACATCAGCCTGCGGCAGCACGAAAAGGCATGCGCGCCCGCAAATGGCCATTGCAATATCCGATAGTGCGACATCAAAGGCGGGCGCTGCCGCTTGTAAAACCCGGTCGCCGGGGGCCAGTAAAAGTGTTTCGGCCAAGGCTGTTCCCAACCGTACCAAGGCGGCATGATCTATCGCCACAGCTTTTGGGCGTCCTGTGGTGCCGGATGTGTAGACGAGCGCGGCAGCAGTATTGGCGCATGTTGTGGCTTTTTTAACCGGAGCGGTCTTGGGGGGCGAGGTTAACAAGGTGCTTTGCAAGATCAGATCAACGGAAGCATCTTCGTAAATCTGGGCCTTTCGATCCTCTGGCCAAGTGATGTCAATGATGACGGCTGTTGCCTTTGCCCGCCAAATGGCGAGAAGCGCGACCAACCAATCTGGTCCTCGTTCTGCCGCTAGGGCGATGACTGATCCCGCACCATAGCCCGCATTTATCAGCAGGTTCGATTTGGCCGTCACCATCATATCGAGTTGCGAGGCAGGCAGTTGCGTTGAAAAGCCCTGTGTCGCTA
This sequence comes from Sulfitobacter sp., assembly GCA_051252055.1. Classification (GTDB taxonomy): domain Bacteria; phylum Pseudomonadota; class Alphaproteobacteria; order Rhodobacterales; family Rhodobacteraceae; genus Sulfitobacter. The sequence continues at coordinate 43,812 of JBPOFD010000010.1, read as the reverse complement.
TGGCGCCGGGGTCCTGCTGCGCCCATTTGGCCAGAACTTGATCGATCCGTGTTTCAAGGCCGGGCGTGGCATCGGGTGAATTCAGGAAGGCGGCAGGATCGTTAGGCCCGCTTAAAGGTAGGTTTCGCTGGGAGGGGCCATCGTCCTTTTGTGCAGTATTTAGGATTGCGCTCAGAGCGCGGGCCAGCGCCGTTATGCGGGCTTTGGGCAGCCGCGTTACATCATATTCGATCTCTAGGCTGTGACCATCCGGCGTCTTTTGCAAATTCAGTGACAGATCAACCCGGGCCTGCGGCGTTGCGGCCTGAGATATCTCTGCGACTTCCACGTCTTCCAGCGCCATTTGCCAATTAAACCCGTCTTGCGGAATGACCATCGTGCGGATTTCGTCGCTCTTTGCGGACCAGCCGCTGCCACGTTCCGTGACCCAATCCAGCGGTAAATGTTCAAACCGCGACGCAAGCAACAGGGCTTCATGGGTTTCGTGCAGGACCTCTTGCCATGGGTCTGCGGGATCAGGGTGAAGCGCAAGCAGGACGGTGTTCGCCAAAAATCCGACGACGCGGTCTAGGCCCGGTGCCGCGCGACCAGCATGGGGAACGCCAATCAAAAAGGGCGCATCGCCGGAAAATCCGCGCAAAACCAAAGCCCATGCCGCGCAACTGACGGTAAATGCGTTGATGCGGGTGTCACCTGCCGCTGCCGCGATCCGAGCGAGTTGATCCCCTGCGAGGTCAACCGTGACACGTGCTGCTGGCCCGGTTTGTTTTGGGGGCGAATTAACGCCCAGCAGATGGGGGCCCTGCACATTGGCAATCGTGTTTAGGTATTCGGACAACCGCGGTTCCAACTCAGGGCGTATGGTTTTTTGCCACTGGGAGAAATCACCGATTTGCAGGACCGCAGGGGGCAGCTCTGCTGTGCCTTTTGTGAAGTGGCGATAGAGTTTTGATAGCTCGTCCAGAATTACCTGCGCCGACCATCCGTCGGTCGCCACGTGATGAAGAGCGAGGATCAAGAGATACCCTTCGTTGCGCCGATAAAGCGTGAAGCGGGCAGGGTATTCTTGGTCAAGTGCAAAGGGCCGTTGCACGGCATTTTGCAGTAAATCATTGGCCGGGGTGGTGGCATCGTTGATCACCGTAATCGCGGCCTCTGGCGTGGGGACGTCTGCCAGATGGTACGCGGGTGTGTCTTGCATCATTATGAACCGCGTGCGCAGTGCATTATGGTTGGCAAATACGCCCGACACAGCTTTTGCAAAAGCGGTCAGGTCGAGCGCCCCGCCGATTTTGTAGTTTGCCGCCAGATTATAAGCCACGCTATTGGGGGTGTCGCGGTAGGCGCGCCACAGCCATCTTTGGTTGGCCGTCAATTCACCTTGGTCAGGGTTTGCGCTGTGCTTGGGCAGCGGAAGCGAAAGGTTCGCCTCGGACAAGGCGTTAACCAGCGCGCCAAGACGCGGATTTTCAAACAACAGAGCAACATTGCAGACCCGGCCTAAAAGCTGTCCGATCTTTGACATGGCGACAATGGCCCGCAAGGACGTACCGCCCAGTTGGAAAAAATCTGCGTTTGCGTTGGGTTTCGGGGTGTTCAATACGTCTGCCCAGATATCTGCAATCTGATGTGTCAGAGGTGTTTGCGCGGGGGGCAAGCTGGGTTCAGGTGACTGCGTCTCGCCGGCCAGCTTTTCCAAAGCCTTGCGGTCGATCTTGCCCGTTGATCCCAGTGGCAAAGCGTTGAGGATTATGATCCGCCCCGGCACCATCGAGCCGAGCAGCCGGCGCCGCGCTATGTCGCGTATAGTACCGGGCCGGAGTTGCGGATCACCCGTCACGAAAGCTGTCAGGCGGGGCGCGCCATCACTCCCCAAACTGGGGATGACGGCGCAAGATTTGACAGATGCAATCGCCTCGATAACCCCCTCTACTTCGGAGATTTCGACCCGCACGCCGTCAATTTTGATCTGATTGTCGAGGCGTCCAAGCAAGTAGAGCAGCCCGCTGTTGTCCAAAACACCCAAGTCGCCGGTGCGGAATGCGCGCTGGTTTGCAAAAGCCTGCGTTGCGCAAAACCGCTCCGCTGTGAGCGCGGTGAGTTCATTGTATCCGGCGGCAAGGCCGATCCCAGCCACCGCGACCTCTCCGGGGAAACCCGGCGGCAAAGCACGGCCCGCGGGATCAACGACAGCCGCAGCATTGCCGGATAAGGCCCGCCCGATTGGCAGCGGATCAAGCCCTTTGGCGACTTCATGGAAGGTGACATCGCCTGCGACCTCTGACGAGCCGTAAAGGTTGATCAGATCGCAGTCAGGCAGAGAGGTTTTAAACCGATTGGCAAGGGGCGGTGTGAGGGCTTCACCGCTGGAAATGCATAGGCGCAAACTGGCAAAACGGGCACGAAAATCTGGGACATGGTCCAACCAGCTGCGCAAGACGCTTGGCACAGCCGTGATGCGTGTCACTGACCGCGCGAGGATCAGTTCGGACAGGGAGAGGGGGTCTGATGCTTGTGCGTCATTGGCGATGACGAGGGGGATGCCGGAGGCGATGGGCCCCAATAGTTCGGCGAAAAAATCGACAAAAGAGGGGGAGGTTTTGAGCAGTGCGATATCGTTTTGGGACGAAGGATAGGCGGTCTCGAGCCAAAGCAGCCGGTTGATTAACCCTGCGTGGGTTCCCAGAACGCCCTTTGGTTTCCCTGTCGAGCCTGAGGTGAAAACGATATAGGCGGTGTCCGTGGGTTTGCGTCGGGGCCAGTCAGCCGGGGAAGCGGCGTTTGCACTTGGCGCAGGTGAGGCGACGGTTTCGACGCAGTCTCGCAGCTCGGGTTCCAAGTCCCAAGCGATTAAGTATCGCGCGCCTGAACTGCGTAAAATGTCACGCCGCCGGGCCACAGGGTTTGCAGGGTCGAGCAGGACAAGCACGGTGCCAGCACGTAAACAGGCCAATGTCGAAATAACGAGATCGGCGCCGCGGGGAAGGTGAACGGCGACGGGGTCGCCCGGTTTTAAGCCCGCCCGGAGCAGGCTTTTTGCCATCGCTTCTGCTTTTTCTTTTATCTCGCTAAACGATAGTGTGGCGTGCTGTGTGACGATGGCGGGGCCAGTGCGGCCCTTGAGGCGGTTAAACAGGAACTGGCCCAGATCAGTTGCAGGGAGAGGTGGGGCAGAGGGGATTTGCGGCATCGCGGCGGGCAAAGGGATGTTGCGCAGCGGTGTAGACCCGTCTTTTTCGAATGCCGCCAGAACGGCATCCAGACAGTCAAGAAAGCTAGAGAGCAAGCCGTCGGGGCCTATTCCGGAGCGCAGTTCGAGCCGCAGATCAAATCCCGCTGTTTCGCGGACTTCCAGCACGATATCTGCGCGGGCAATTGGGGAATGGACGATATGCCCCTTTGCGCCCGCGCCCTGTTGCCATTCAGGTAACAGATTGAAAATGGCTTGCACCAAAGGAGCTTTGCCGCCCCGCCGCGCAATACCTGCGCAGGCCGCAATATCGCTAAGGCCAAGGGGCGCATTTTCGATATCTTCGGCGCATGTTGTCCGAAGCTGCGCAATGGTCTGGGCTATGCTGCTTTGAGGTTCGAGCGATAAGCGCAGAGGCACCAGATCAGACAAGCAGCCCAAGGTGGAAGCTGTATCGTTCGGCGCGCGGGTGGAAACGGCTGTGCCGACAACCAAATCAGCGCTGAGGCTTAATCGGCTGAGCACTATTCCGTAGGCTGCAAGGAAAATGGTATGCGGCGTTGCTCGGAATTTTGCGGCGCAGCTCTTGAGCCTTGCCGCGCGGTTTGCGTCGATTGTTAGGTCTTTTGCAGCATAGGTCGGGGTCGGGTGTTCACGGCTTGGCGCTGCCGTTGGTAGGGATAATTCGGCCGGGCAATTCTCTAGCCGCTTGGTCCAGTATCGCTTCATTGCATCGAGGCGGGGCAATAGCTCTTGGTCGTGGCGATAGGTGTGATCGAGGGTTTGTTGAGCAGGGCCTAAACCAGTGCCTGCCAACACTGCCAGCAGCTCGTTAATAAAAGTTTCGATGGCAGCCCAGTCCATCACAGAATGGTGGGTGCCGATCAAGATACCTGCAATGTCGTCCTCACGGAGCAATGGGCGCACCTGCCAAACGGGCCCATCGGTCATGGAAAGCCGCATGTCGTTGAGCGCGGCGGAAAGGTCATTGGGCGCGGCGCTGTCTAACGCCAAACCAATCGGAGGCGCGCCACCGGGCGCAACGGATACGTGTAATATGCCGTCACTTTCAGTATAGGTTGAGCGTAAAACCTCATGGCGCGCAATCAATGTTGAAAGCGCGGCCCGCAATGCGGCGGGGGGGACCGGGTGATCAAAATCCAGCCAATAGCCCAAGGTATTGGGGCGAGATGTTGGGTCGAGCTGTTCCTGTATCCAAAACCGCCGTTCGGCCGCACTGGCGCAGGGGGCAGCCCCCTTTGGCCGACCGGTCGAATTTGTGTCTGCCAATCGTTCGAACCCGCCGGCTTTTAGACGTGCGGAGACAGCGGCGAGGTTGACGGCCTTTAGGTTGGTCATTCAGGTCATCCAGCCTTTTGTGAAATAAGGTCGAGGATCGCATGGGCGGCGGCGTCCACCAGACCCGGTTCGGCTTCACATTCCCGCAGGTGCTGTGCCAATTGGGCGGGGTAGGGCGCCCGAAAAATCCCAGCGATCGATAGTTTTGTAAAAAGCAGCTCAAATATGCGGTGCGTTAGCTGAGTGGCTTGCAGTGAACTGCCCCCCATGGCGAAGAAATCACTCGAAACATGGATGCCGGGCATATCCAGAACCTCGGCCATAGCCAGCGCCACAATCTGCGCGACGGGGTCATTTTCGGCTTCTGGCGCTATGGCGGTTGCGGATGTGAGCTGTTGGTAATCGACAGTGCCGTCCGCTTTGAACGGGATTTGTCCCACACTGCGCAAGGGTGCCCAATGGGCCGGGAGCGATTGTCCTTGGAGGGGCAAGGCACCGACCGCGTCTTGGTTTTCGGTCCAGACACAGGCACGCAAAACCGGCATTGCGGCTTGGCCTTGTATCATCCACCCATGCCGGGGGTGTCTTGTGTCCAGCCCGCCAATGCGCAGCCCCGCACCTGCGTGTTTCGCATGTGTGAGCAGCGCAAGGCCTGCTTTATCGGTTAGGGTCAGAAGGCCGCCTGCATGGAGCAATGAACGGTTTGTCCTGCCGCGGCTCATGCCGCGTTCTTCCCAGCACGAGAGGTTCATATAGGAAACATCAATGGCCGCGCCGAGTGTCCCTTGAGCGCGCTCCGCAAGGGCGGCGTTCATCGCTGCGTATTTCAGCAAGGGGCTGCCGAGTTGGCCTGTAATCGACCCGACAAGTACCAAGCGCAATTTCGGCCAGATGCTGGCCAAGCGAAAGATCATATCTTGCGCGGCCAAAGCTTGGGCCCATTCACGAGCAAATCCGTCCTGCGAGGTTTCAGCCCCGCTGTCTTCTTTGGGTAGATTGGCCGCAAGGTGGAGCAAGCCGGTCACCTTGCGGCCCATTTTTTGCGCGGCGGCTGTGATTTTGGCGGCGATGTCGGGCGCGGCAAGATCACTTGCGATATAGGCCACCGGGCCTGCTGCGCGCAGGGCTTGCAGGCTGGCGGTTTTGGTTGCGTCTAAATCGCTTTCGGGTGTTCGGCCGATGATGATCGCTGCGCCATTATTATGCAGCAGTTCCGCACATGCCGCGCGTCCGATCCCGCCAAGCCCCCCCGTTACGATCCATGTCTGATCACAGTGGGTTTGAGGCTCGAGCAAGTCCTCCGCACGCCAGCGCGGTGCCTGCCACGCACCGTTGCGATATGCGCTTACCGGCTCTGTCGTGCCAAGGATGCGCTGATATTCTTGGCCTATGCAATCTCTTGGGATGTCTGCCAAACACCACTTCACTTCTGGCAATGCGGCCGCAAAAGACCGGACCAACCCGGCAAGGAGGGCGTGGCCCGGCACCACGGTGTCTGCATGGCTTGTGGCAAGGCTTCCGCCGGTGACGACCAGAACGCGGGCCGGGCGCTGGGCGGTGGGAAGGGCGGTGATTGCGGTGCCTAAGCGGGTCAGCGCGGTATAGGCGCTCAGCTCCGCAGGGGTGCCGCGATTGCTGAGAGGGGCAAGCATTAGGATCGTTTGATCGCTCACATCTGATGGCAATTTCGGGATGGCGTCAGCAGCAAGATCATCGTCAATCAAAATGACCCGGTTGCGCGCGCCTAAAATTCCGGCGTCTGCTGCTGTTGCATATACGGTGATATCTGCATCTGGATTAGGGACCGTTGCGGGCGCGGCAGGTTGCCAGCAGCGCATATGTACCGCGACCGGATCAAAGCCCGCCGTGCCCATTGCTTTGTCGATCCGCTGCACGGCGGTATCATGCGCACCTTCGTCGAAACGCGATTGTAGGGTGCGGCGGCTAACCTTGCCGATGTTCGTGCGGGGGATCTCATCGGGGGTGACTGGCACCAATATGTCGGGCGCAAGTGACAGCCGGTTTCCCAGCCGAAAACGGATCGCGCGCCCCACGGAGGCCAGAGCGACGGGATCGTCAATTCCGTCATCCGGGTCTGTGGAGAAAAATACCCCCATGCGCTCGGTCGTGGCTCCCTTCGACTGCAACGGGGTTGCGGCGAACGCATTGCGGTTCAATCCCTGAACGCCAGCGAGGGCGGTCTCCAATTCATGGACAAAGTAGCTGGCGCCGTTGACATTGACCGTGTCTTTGAGGCGCCCGGTCAGGTAAAGTTCGTTATTGGCAATAAAGCCCAGATCTCCGGTGTCGTACCAGCCGTCTTTCACAGCCTGCTCAAGACCAAGATAACCGCTTAAAAGCTGCGGCCCGGCCACTTCGATGCGGCCAATCTCACCCTCGCATAACAAGGCTCCGGTTTCCCCTAATATCCGGATGCTCGAACCGGGGACAGCTGGGCCTAGGCTTGTGTATGGGCCGTGCGGAGCGCCCAAGCGGCCTATGGTGACGGCTGAGCAGGTCTCAGACATGCCCAGAGAAGGGATGATCACATGCTGCCCGCCAAATTTATACGGCGCGATTGCAGCGCAGAAATCGCGAAGCGTGTCTTCGGTCACGGCCTCACCGCCATTAAAAATGGCCCGCATATTGCTTAGGTCCCACTCCTTTGGAGCCGCGCGAGCCGCCTTTGCAATTAGTGCGAAAGAGAAGTTTGGCGACCATGTCAGGGCTGCGCGTTCAGCGGAGGCAATCTCGAGCCACTGGGCGGGATCGGCCAAAATTGCGGCGGTCTCTGCGTGAATTTGACTGGCGCCAGTAACAGCGGCCCCCAAAGTGGCGAACATAACAGACCCAACGTGGTCACGTGGCATCCAGTTGAAAACAGGGTCGCTCGAGGTGACGCCGCAGGAGGTTTGCAGTGCCGAACCGACCATTGCCAGCACCGCGCGATGCGATTGAAGGACCGCTTTGGGCCGGCCTGTGCTGCCGGAGGTCAGCAAGATCACCGCAATATCTTCGGGCGCTACAGAAGCGGGTATTTGGGGCGCGTTCTTGGCATCACATAATGCGTCAATATCATAGGTCGCCAATCCTTCTATCGAGGTGTCGGGTGCCCTATTGGCGGTAAGTAACGCAGGGTTGCCCAACACTTCGGCGGCGGTTCTTAAACGGCCGAATGCGTCGGGAGGGGAATTGGCGTGCGGGACGTCGATGGGGGCGGGTATCATCCCCGCCAATATGGCACCCCACATGGCAATCACGCAGGTGATTGGATCAGCCACATCGCACAGGAGGATATCGCCCTTGCGCATTCCTTTTGCTTTCAATCCGGCGCTAAGCAACTGGGCCCTGCGCAAGAGCGGGGCATACTCTAGCCGATCGACGGAGCCATCCGCACGGTAGGCGACTATTTCATTTGCGCTGGTTCCCAAACGTAAAATGGCTTCACTGAGGGTTTGGGGGTGGTCTTTTGGTGGTTGGTAATCTTCGGCCTTGATGAGGGCCGGGATTTTTGAAAGCGCCGCGCCTAATGCGATGTTTCGGGGCTTTTCGAATTTGGTTGGGCCGAGGGTAGATAAGGTGGTCATGCGGGCTGTTTGAGCGGGGGTGACATCCCATTCAAGGCTGATGACTGCCCTCGATACACCGAGGTTTTTAACCAATTTGGCCTCAGTAGATTGAAGCGTTGATGCGCTCCAGAGGGGTATTTCCGCCAATCGATCTACAGGAGGTAGGGCTGTTACGGGCAATATGACATCGACGTCCGAGAGCAAATCGGGCGGATTTTGCCAAAGCAATACGGCACCGGGGCCGACAATGGCCAAAACGCGCGTAATTTTATGATTTTCAGTTACGTCATACAGCGCAGCTTCGACAATCCCCGGCAGGTTTTTCACGTGCTCGACAAGGACATTCGCACGATCAGTGGCGCTGATAGTTGCCTGCATTTCGGGGGGGTCCTTTGGTCGGAGTTTGGCTATTCAATTACGAGGCGCAAATGGTGCAGTCAGGCGCCCAAGCGCAATCTCTGAAGACGCTGCATGTGTCGCCATACGGAGCAATTGACCTTTGGGGTAATTGGCTAAGTCGAGAATTTTTCCTCAACATATTTTCTAAAAAATATATAAAGCTATAGCCCTCTGAATGCTTGAGACGATTGCGATGCAAGCGTTGTCCTAATCAAAATGGTGCTCGCAAATCCAAGCCTATAAAGGGCCGATAGCGACAGCATTTGTTTGCGTGAAGTTCAAGAGTTATACGACTCGGCACTCGTAACGCGCAAATATACCCACTTAGTTAATGATCATTTGACAGACAGCATCACCAAACAAGAATAAATCGCACTTGATGATATAAGTTGCTGCATTGCAATAGAAATTAATATTATTGCGGTATGATCTGCTGTTGGAGGGTTTCCTGAATTGGCCGTATTTTTGTGCCGGTGCAGGGGGAAATGTTCATAAAAATGCAATGAGACACGACCAGGCTTCATCAAGTGCTCTGCGCGTCAGTTTTGTCGTGCGAGTCGCCTTGAGGTTGGTTTCTCGGACGCCAGACGGATTTCAGCAATGGCCTCGGCGTTGGGGAAGCCAAAGTGCAATGAAACTGCTTAAAATTACGGCATAAATTTGGGTCTTCGTGATCTGCCGAGTTGGGGAAATTAAACCGGGCTTAAAAGCTTAGGTTGTATTTACCAACCGTTGCTTCCAGCATAGCGTGTGTTTGTCGAAAACGGAAATTTGCTCAGACTCGCTGGCGTTTGAAATTGCATCGGAATTCACTTGACGAAAAAGCTTCAATCTCTGCATGCGCTGACCGGTCTGCAAGAATCCCTTTTCGCTTTTGAGGCCAGTTTGGAGCCGCAGGACGGACAAACGGCGTATATTGAGCAGTTTACGTGTAATTTGGTCGGGAACGTCGATGTATTGATGTTATCCAATGCATGGCGGGAATTGTCGGATAGGCATGTGGCATTGCGGACGGCTTTTGTGCGCAACCGCGAAGGCAAGGCAATGCAAGCGGTTCTTGTCGCACGTGCACCAAAAATTGAGACTATGTCATTAGAAGGGGCGGAAACCGTTGCCTCATTGGCCCGCGAGCAGCGGCTTGTGCGGTTCGATCTGGCGCGGGATCCTTTGTTGCGGGTGGTTTTGATCCCTTCTCAGGATGGCTCCTGTAGAATGATTGTCACCTTCCATCACATAATTCTGGATGCTTGGTCTGCGCCCACTCTGATTGATGATTTAATGGCACTATATGCACGCGGATTGGGGCGCGGACCGGCGCTTGATGCACCTGCGCGTGCCACAAATGGGATATTGGCCGACAGCCAGACCGCCCGGCGCGGTGCTGCGTGCAAAGCCTATTGGCATTCGATCCTCAGCGGCGCTGAAATGGTCGCCTTGCCGATATTGGACGGGGCGCGTGCACCCGGTGCGAAATCGGCCATTTTCAAACCCCTGCCAGAGGAGCTAAACGCCGAAATGGTCCGCTTTGCTGCGCGCCACTCGGTGACGTCGAGCGCTGTGCTTCATGCAATTTGGGGCGTTCTATTGGCACGGCTCGGGGATGCCGACAGCGCGGTTTTTGGCGCGGTGTCGGCAAATCGTGGTCATGATTTACCAGATATTGATCGTTCGGTTGGATTGTATGCGGCAACGCTTCCAGTGCGGGTCAATTTATCGGGGGATGAGAATTTTATTCAAATTTGTCAGGACGTTCAGGCGCAGTTGCGCGATGGGCAGCTTTGGTCTGCGTTGCCCTTGGCGGACATACTTGCGGCGGGCGGGTTAAGGGCTGACGGGATGGATCACACTATGATCGGGCGTCCGTCCTCGCTTGCTTGGGGGCAGGCCGAAAGCCTTAACTTCCCCGACTTGGGATTGAAGCTGTGCGATTACGAGGTGGAAAGCTGGGATCACTATGATTTCCAGATCGGGTATTCAATGGGGGAGCGCCCATATCTGGAGGCGCGCCATGATGTGAACCGGGTGCCTGCCGAGCAGGTCGAGATGGTGCTGTCTCTCTTGCTGGATATGCTGGGCCGCCTGATGAGTTGCCCTTCCATGGCGGTTCTTGGTTTGCCAATTTGCACTTCGGATAATCTTGCGAGCCGGATTTATGGCAAAACAGGGGCGCCTGCGCCGCTTTTGGCCGATGTGATCAGATCGCAAGACCCGGCAACAATTGCATTGGGGGCGGGGACGGCAACACTAGACCGTGCAGCCTTGGTTTTGGAGGTTCACCACGTCGCAGCCGCGATGGCGGATGCAGGTGTAGGCCAAGGCCACCGGGTTGCAATTGCCGCACCCCAAAGTCCCGCGTTTGTAATACAGGCCTTGGCCTGCTGGCAGGTTGGAGCGGCCTTTGTGCCGATCAATCCAGCGTGGCCTGCTGCGCGTCAACAACAGGTTTTGGACGCGGCCAGACCAAAGTTGATCCTTGGGCTTCCGGAGCGGCATTTGACGCAGGACCCCGAGGTTGATCTTTCGCAAGAGGGCGAGGCGGCGCTTGCATATTGTATCTTCACATCCGGTTCGACCGGCACGCCAAAAGGTGTAGCGGTGCCGCATGATGCGCTTGCTAACTATTGTCAAAGCGCATCCCAGACCTTTTCTTTTACAGCCCAAGATCGGGCGTTACAGATTACTTCACCGGCTTTTGACCTTGGCTATACCACGGCCTTCGGGGTGCTTTCAGCGGGCGGATCGGTGTTCTGGTTGGGGGCCGAGGCGGCAGTGGATCCCGATTTCATATTGCAAACGATGGCTGATCAGAAAATCAGCGTAATCAAAGCCACGCCTGCCTTTCTTCAATTGCTTCTGAGTGCGCCGCGGCAAGATCGTTTTGCGGCGTTGTCGCAGTGGAGGTTGCTCATTTTAGGAGGCGAGAGCCCTAATTTCGAGCAAATTTCCCAGCTTGCGGAGCTGTGCCCATGGCTGGAGCTGGCATTCCATTATGGGCCCGCTGAGACGACAATTGGCTGTTCCATGACGCAGCCTCGCCCCATTCATCAATGGGCGCCCGGTGATCTGAGCAGTTTGGGAACGCCCGTGACGGGGACTGAAATTCGCATTGTCGACCGTAAGGGACATCCTTTGCCTATTGGTCTGTGCGGCGAGATCGCAGTGGGCGGCGCGGCGGTGGCGCGCGGCTATCTTTCCCCCGCGCCAGAAGATGGATTCACTTTGATTGATGGCCAACGGTTTTACCGGACCGGAGATTTGGGCAAGGTCACGCCAGAAGGCGGTTTGGTGTTTATTGGACGCCGCGATGGCATCCATAAAATCCGCGGACACCGCGTTGATCCACAAGAAACCCGATTGGCGTTGCTGCGTGACCCATTGATCGAAGAAGCGGCGGTGGCCATCAGGGGGCAGGGGGCCGACGCGCAAGTGATCGCGTTTATCAAAATCGGCGATGGCGCGCCCGACCCCGCGCGTCTGCGCGAAATGTTATCGCGTGATTTACCTGCTGCACAAATCCCTCAGCGATTTGTGTTCTTGTCACGGCTTTTGATGACCGAGAACGGTAAGACGGACACCAGCGCCATGCTGGCTGCGCTAGAGGATATGCCTGCAGTTTCGGGCAGCGGTGGCCCCCCGCGTACTCAGACCGAGAAGCAAGTTGCGCGGATTTGGAGCGCAATTTTAGGTCTGGAAGGGATCGCGTGTGACGATGATTTCTTTCTGCTTGGTGGGCATTCACTTCGCGCTATCGAGATTTCTGCGCTTTTGGAGCGCGAGATGGGTCTGCGTGTGCCCTTGAGATGGTTCAATGATGCGCCAGTTCTACATGATTTTGCGTCAAAGATTGACGTGGCCCGTATTGGAGACGTGGCCGAAGGGGCGCAAAACCCATCGCCCATCATGCGGCTTTGGGGGCAGGACGAGGTTGCTCAAATGCTGTGCTTTCCGGGGATGATGGGCAATTCCAGCATCTATTCCGAATTCCTTTATGCACAGGCTCTGGATTTTTCTGTCGATGGGGTAGACGATTTGCCGCCCCTAGATCGCGCAACCGATGTTCCCTCAATGGTGCGCTGGATTTTGGAGCAAGCGCCAGACGGAGGGCGCGGTTATCAGGTCTTGTTGGGGTGGTCTTTTGGCGCAGATCTGGCGTTTGAAGCGGCGAGGCAGCTCTCGGCGCGGGGTGCCCTACCGCTGGTGATCCTTCTTGACCGATTGCCCGGGGAAGACCTGAGTGCACAGGGTGACAGCGAGATCCAATTGGACACGCGCCGATATTGGTCACAGGTGATGACCGTTTTACGTGGTTCCCTGCCGGAATCTCGGGTTGGGGAATATGAAGCTCAATTCGCGCAGCGCCGTGCGAAGCAGCGCGCCTATACACCGGCGGGGCCTCTTGAAAATGACGTGGTCTATGTGCTGGCAGCTCCGGATGGGGCGGTGGCCCAAACCCGCAGGGACCGGATGTCGGGGGTGAGCAAAACCCCACCTGATGTGCTCAGCTGCGGGGCCAACCACTTTAGCCTGTTTCATCCCCCCTATCTTGCACAATGGGCGGCGCCACTTCGGTCTTTGATCGCATCCCGGCTTGTGGATAGGCCCGCACCAAAGGTCGACATTCATATAAGACCGGACGCTTTGAAACGTCCGGTATCCAATCGGTCCGACTTTTCGGAAAAAGAGGTACGCTCTTGATACGCCACGACCTTCTTGCTCATCTTAACCTGCCTGAACCCCTTGAAATATCGGACCTGTGGACATCCTTCTTGAATGTTTCGCGTCAGGGCATTGGGAAAATAACCAGGCTCTCTCGAACAGGCAAAGAGGTTTCTCTGAGCACGGCAGAATTGGAAAAGATCGCGATCAAGCTGGCCAAACAGCTTGGCGATGCCGGGGCTAGGGCTGGCGATTGTGTGTTGCTTGTGAACCGCGATCCTTTGGCGTTTGCCTGCGGTTTTTGGGCTTGCCAAGCGGCGGGGCTCACGGCGGTGCCAATGCCGCATATGGGGACAGCGGTTCAGGTTGAGCGTACGCGGGCCGCTATTTCAGTGTTGGGGCGTGCGTGGGTTGTAACCGAAGACCCCGATTGCCAAGAAGTGCTTGCCGATGTCGAAGAGGTCGCAGGCGCATTTGTCATTTCAGGTGAGCGGTTTGATCATCTTGAGGGCAATATACCCAACGATGCCGACCCAAGTTTGATAGGGTACACGCCCGATCCTGACGCCATATCCGTGATCATGTTTTCCTCGGGATCGACAGGTGATCCGAAGGGTGTTGAGCTAAGCCACCGCGCGATTGTGGCTCAGACAGCGATACTTCAGGGAACGCTTTCGGTGACGGCGGATGATTGTTTCGTGAACTGGATGCCGATGTCGCATGACTTTGGATTGTTCCACTTTCACATTCTGCCCATGCTGAGCGGATTGCCTCAGGTGCTAATGGTGACCGATGATTTTGCCCGCCTGCCGCTGTCTTGGTTGCGTGCGCTGGATGATCACGGGGGTACGATCACTGGCGGCCCGAATATGGCGCTGCAAATGGTAAGTAAATTGCTGAAACCTGAACGCGCAGCGCAGTTTGATCTGACTGGCCTGCGTTCAATTGTTCTGGGGGCGGAACCTCTTGATCCGGTTGTGCTTCGTGATTTTGTGGACCGGTTGGCGGATACCGGGCTGACGCCTGCGTCGCTTTGGCCAGCTTACGGGCTTGCCGAAGCAACTCTTGTGATTTCCATGCGGTCAGGGCTCGATACGGTTCATGTGGCCCGCCGGGCACTTGAGCCAGGCCAGCGGGTAGATCTGCTGATTTCTGATGATCCCGAAGGCGTAGAACTGCCTTTGCTTGGCCTTCCGGCAAACGGGATAGAGATGAGGATTGTCGATTGTGATATGACGCCCCTGACGCCCGGCACGGTGGGGCATGTGCAGGTCCGCAGCCCTGCGATGATGCGCGGCTATCGCAACAGTCCCGATCAAAGCACGGAGGCTTTGCAGCCAGACGGGTGGTTGGCGACCGGTGATATTGGTTTCATGCACAATGGCGAGTTTGTCATTGTCGGGCGCGCCAAAGATGTAATCATTTCAGGGGGCCGCAATTATCATCCGGCAGATTTGGAGAGGATCGCTGAAGCTACGCCGAGTTTGTCGCCGATCCATCAAATCGCCATTACGCAAGGGCGTGATCCGGCTGGCGGCGGGGAAAAGACCTTTGCCTTTTTGCGCGCGCGGGGCCGCACGGAAGATGCAGAGGGTCTGCGGTGGGCCATTACCGCCCATGTGTTGGCCCGGACAGGGGTTGCTCTTGATCACGTGTTTTTGGTGCGAGATTTGCCGCGCACAACAAGTGGTAAACTGCAACGCCACGCGCTGGCCCGTGCAATCGAGCAAGGAGATTATGACGATCAATTGAGCCGCGACGCCGCCGCTGCGGCCACCGGCGGCGCCCCTTTGCGGCGCGCGGTTGCCGAAGGCCATGTGGCTGCGGTAGCCGAAGGGATTTGCCAAGAAGCGGCCCAGCTTTGTGGGGCCGCCATCGACCCGGCGATTGGATTGATGGATCAGGGCATGTCATCGCGTCAGGCCATGGCGCTCTGTGCCCGTTTGGGAACATGGCTGGGGCAGGAGATTTCGATTGGCAGGCTCTTTGATCATCCAACTCCGCGTGGTTTGGCGGATGCATTGATCCGCAGCACCTCCGCGAGTGGCACCGAAGCTGTGACACTGCCGTTGATCCGGCAGGTTGATGAAGATGCACGAATTGCGGTTATTGGTTATGGATGTCGTTTCCCCGGCGGTGATACGCCAGAAGAGTTTTGGGATTTTCTGACAAATCCGCGCCCTGTGGTCACGCAGGTTCCAGCAGACCGCTGGGCGCAAGGCCCTGAGTGCGCGGCGCTGCCGCCGGCGGCTTTGCTGTCAAATATAGACAGTTTTGACGCGGCCCATTTCGGGCTTGCGCGCGGGGAAGCCGAGGCGATGAACCCTGTCCAGCGTCTGCTTTTGCAGGTGCTTTGGCAGGCGTTAGAACATGCTGGCTTGGATGCGGCGCAGCTGCGCGGCCAAAGGGTGGGGCTTTTTGTGGGCCTGAGCGAATCCGGTCTTGCAACGGGGCGTGGCGAAATTATCGCTGATGGGGACGCGCTTGCGCCATACGCAGTTTCTGGAAGCGCGGGCAGCATTGCTGTGGGGCGGATGGCGCATGTGTTTGATTTTCGCGGACCCGCGCTGGCGGTAGATACGGCCTGTTCCTCCTCCATCGTCGCGCTGGATCTTGCTGCACAAGCGTTGCGGCAGGGCCGTTGTGATCTGGCAATCGCGGGGGCTGCGAACCTCATCCTGTCGCGGGATTTACACGCAGGGTTGCATAAGATGGGTGCGCTTTCGCCTGATGGCCTGTGCAAAACTTTTGACGCCGCAGCCGATGGATATGGTCGGGGAGAGGGCGCGGGGCTTGTTGTGCTAAAACGGATGGCGGATGCGCATAAGGACAGGGATAGTGTGCGTGCCGAAATTTTGGCGACCACGCTTAATCACGACGGGCAAAGCGCGAGTGTCACTGCGCCGAACGGGAACGCCCAACGCGATTTGTTGCGCCGCGCATTGCAAGAGGCCGGATTGGGCGGAGGCGATCTGGATTGGGTCGAAACCCATGGCACAGGCACGGCTTTGGGCGACCCGATTGAGCTTGAAGCGCTCAAGGATGTTTTGCGCGGTAAGCCGGGGCGTCCTTTGCCCATTGGGGCTCTTAAGAGCCGCATTGGTCATCTGGAAGCGGCGGCGGGTATTGCAAGTCTTATCAAGGTTCTACTGGCGCTAGAGAAGGGGAGCGTTCCCGCTGATCGGCTTTGCAGCCAGTGGAATGACCGATTTGATTGGGAATCTGGCGAGCTCAAACCGGTTACACAGGGGTTGGATTGGTCATCCAGTGGCCCGCGTTTGGCTGGTATTGCGTCCTTCGGGATGAGCGGGACCAACGCCTATGCAATCGTTGCAAGCCCGCCAGTCAAGCCAGCAGAGCCGGCGGCGCAGGGGCACCCAAGGCCAGCCGTACTGCCGCTTTCGGCGCAAACCGAGGCGGCGGCCCCCTTGTTGCAAGGCGCTTGGATGGCGCATCTTGAAGGTAAGGAGCCTGCGGGCCGCTTTAGCTTGGCCGCAGGACAAGCGTGCCGCAGGGCAACAGGGCCTTGGCGCAAAGCGTTGCTGCTACCTGCCGAAGGCTCATTGGCGGAGGCGGTTTGCGGGCCATGGATCAAGGCAAAAACAGCACCGCGCCTTATATTTGTCTATCCAGGGCAGGGCGCCCAATTGGCGGCGATGGGGGCGGAATTATACCAATCCGAGCCCGTTTTCCGCGCAGCGTTTGATGTCGCGTCGAAGGCGGCGGGGCAAATTCAGGGTCAGAGTTTGGCCGAATGGCTTTATAGCGCGGGATTGGCGGACCAAACGCGGATCAATCAGACAGACCTATCGCAACCGGCGCTTGTTGCCTTCGGCTATGCGCTTGCGGCGCTTTGGGCGGAACTTGGGGTGCGCCCTGACGCAGTGCTGGGCCATAGCGTGGGTGAGATTGGCGCTGCGGTCACTTCGGGGCAGCTTGATATTGAAACTGCAATGCAATTGGCGGTTCGGCGGGGCCGGTTGATGCAAAGCAGTGCAGGCGAGGGCGCAATGCTTGCGCTGAGGGCCGATGAAGATGCTGCTCGAAACCTGACACGAGGCCTACAGGACACGGTTATTGCAGGTTATAATGGGCCCAAAGCCCTCACTCTTGCCGGGCCTGTCGAAGAAATTTCGGAGCTGCGGTCCCGTGCCGAATTGGCTGACTATATTACGGCACCGCTTCAGGTGACGCGGGCGTTTCATAGCCCTGCGATGGCGCAAGCCGCGCAAGAGCTTTTGGGCGGACTTGATCTGCAAACGGCGCAGGGGCTGCTGCCTGTCTTTTCCACTTTGACGGGTGCCTTGGCTCCTGCGGATGTGTTTGGCTCCGCGCAATATTGGCATGACCAGATGCTGCAACCTGTGCGGTTTTTACAGGCTGTTCAGGCGGCATCCGCATCGGGGGATGCGATTTTTCTGGAGATGGGACCGGGTGCTGGTCTGTCTCGGTTGGGAGGGGCGGCGGCGCCGGATGCAATCTGGATCGGCGGCGCAAATACGCAAGAGGCGGTGGCCTCTGTGGTAGGCAGGGCTTGGAGCCATGGGGCGCATGTGGATTGGGAAAAATACTACGGCATGCGCGGGGCGTATGGCGATCAGTTGCCACGTCATCCGATGGTGGATCAAGTGATGCCGCGCCGTCAGGTTGCGTCGGCCACCCCGCCCAAGATGCCGGCAATAGCTTCGGTTGCGATGCCTGCTATCACGGCTGCTGTGCCAAATGATGTTTTGGAAACAGAGATATTGCCGATTGTTGCACGAATTTCTGGCGTTGCTGTCGCGCAAATATCTGCCGATGCGTCCCTGACCGCTTTGGGTTTGGATTCTTTGGGGATGGTGCAGCTTCAACGTGCGCTGTCGACGCGTTTAGACCTGAAGGTCGAGTTGCGGGATCTATTTGAGACATTTGAAACGCCGCGCAAGCTGGCGGATTTATTGGCAAAATCGCGTCCGGCGCCAGTTGCGGCGGCGGCGGAGCAGGGCCAAGGCGTAGACGTAATTTCTAAGCCGGACACTATGGCGAGTGTGATGCGCGCGCAGTTGAAAATGGTTGAAGATGTGATTGCGCGCCAGTTGCAGGTGATGACAGGCGGAGCGGCGGTGGCACCTGACAAACCCGCCTCTGTACCGGCAGTTGCGCGCCCTGTCGGCGCTGAAATCAAGGGGCTGTTTCGGCAACCCAAAACGGATGCCTCTGACCTTAGCGCGGCGCAGCAAGCGCATGTGGCGGATTTGAGCGCCCAGTGGAACAGGCGCAGCGCAGGTTCGAAGGCGGGTGCAGCTTCTGCGCGCAAACACGTGGCAAATGGGCGTTCGGTATTCGGATTTGCACCAGACCTGAAGGAGCTGACCTATCCCCTTTTGGTCAACCGAGCGGAGGGTGCATATGTCTGGGATGTAGATGACAACCGCTACATTGACGTGACGATGGGGTTCGGCGTCTATCTCTTTGGTCACAAGCCTGATTTCATCAATAAAGCGCTTCATAATGAGCTGGACCAAGGGGCCGCCATTGGACCTGCAACACCGCTGGCTGAGCAGGTGGCGGAGCGGATACACCGGCTTACGGGGGCAGAACGGAGCGCCTTTTTCTCGACGGGTACCGAAGCAATCATGTGTGCTGTGCGCATTGCGCGTGCCGTAACGGGCCGACAGCGTATCGTGATCTTCAAAGGTGCCTATCACGGCAGTTTTGACGGCGTTTTGGCGACCGGATGGGTTGACGAAGACGGCACCCCGCAAGCCGCGCCGATGACCGATGGCACGCTACAAGGGATGGTCGATCCCGTCATCACGCTTGATTATGGTGATATGGCGGGGCTCGACGTCATTGCGCGCCACGCGGATGACATCGCGCTTGTGCTGGTTGAACCGGTACAGAGCCGTAACCCTGAAAACCGTCCACTTGAATTTCTGCGCGCTTTGCGTGCGCTTACGCGCGCCCACGACGTGCCGCTTTTATTTGACGAAGTGATTTCGGGCTTCCGCTTTGCGGCTGGTGGTATGCAGGAGATTTTTGGCATCGAGGCTGATTTGGTGACCTATGGCAAGGTTTTGGGCCATGGTCAGCCGATTGGTGTATTGTCTGGAAAAGCGCGGTTTATGGACGCCGTTGATGGCGGTGCCTGGAGTTATGGCGACGATAGCATCCCGGGTACACGCACTGCTTTTGTGGCAGGGACATTCAATGGGCATCCCATGGCGTTGACCGCGGCGCGCTGTGTGCTGGACCATATCATCGCGGATGACGGATCATTTTTTGAGCAGCTTGCGGAACGAACGGAAAAGATGTGCCAGAGATTGGACACGCTATTTCTAGCCGAGGGTGTTCCTGTGCATATGGAACGGTTCGGCTCGCTTTTTCGGTTTAATTTCGGCCCCGGGGCCGAGATATTGAACACCCATTTGTTGAATAATGGCGTGTTTGTTTGGGAACAGCGCAACTGTTTCTTGTCTACAGCCCATGGTGATATTGAAGTTGATCAGATCGTTGAGGCCACCCGCGCGGGTGTCGCCGCGTTGAAAGCGGCGGGCTGGTTTGGGGGCAGAGCACCTGCACCATCGGCATTCGCTGGGGGCGCTGGATCTGTGGCGCTGCGGCATCACGCAGGTTCGGTACGGCGAGGGACGTGGACCGATCTTGTTATGTTGCGTTTGGGAGAGCTGCGCTATGCGCCAGAAGCCGTGGCGCATGCTTGGGCGCAGGTGTGTAAGCACCACCTAGCATTGAGGGCATGCCCCGCGCCAGATGGCATGCGGCGTGTCGGAGATGCGGCAGCAGGTTCTTTTGAAAACTGTATTTTGAACATTGAGCAGGGCGGTTTGGATGCTGCGCTAGACAGTTGGGCCAGTCATGCGTTGACGCATGTTTTTGCCTTTGACCGCGCGCCAATACGGCTGAGCCTGCTGGACGGCGGCGAACAGGTAATGGCCCTCACCAGCAGCCATCTGGGGTTTGATGGGTGGTCGCTTGCTTTGATCCTAAGCGATCTTGCCAAGTGCCTCGATGGAGAAACGCTAGATCCTGCGGACGCGCCGGATCAATACCACCTTTGGGAAAAAGACGTTGAGTTTCATAGGTTGGATGCACCAATCACGTCATTAGATTTGCCAGCAGACGGATTTGAACCGGACGCCGTGGCACCCAATGGTGCGCGCATCACCCGGACAGATATTGCGCCCCTTTATGAGGCAATGGCACGGGCTGTTCGCGGGGCAGGGATTACGCCGCTTGCCGGTTTCATGGCGCCTTATGTTGCGCTTCTGGGGTGGCTGTCTGGTCAGGACCGAATAACAGTTGGTGTGCCCGTCGCGGGGCAGGCGTTGTCGGGCTGTTTAAACCTTGCTGGGAACGTTAGTTTTGTGCGCCCTGTGAGTGTCGATATCTCACCGGGCATGAGTTTGGCCGAATTAGGCCGCCGTCTACATTCGGAGATTATGCGCCCGGGCGCGCGCCCCCCTTTGGTCAGCATGCCAGCACGGCATGCGCTGTTTAATCTAGACGGGCCGATTGATTTGGGGGTCGGGATGGCCGCAGCGGTATTGCATCCTGCGCCCATTGCAGGTGCGCGTTCGGATCTTTTCCTGAATCTTCTGCGGATCGGGAACCACGTCATTCTTGATTTTGATTGGAATAGCGACCGTTTTTCAACGCGGACTGCACAGAGATGGCTTGATGCTTATCTGATCGCTGCGACGCGTTTGACGACTGCTGATTTGACCGTGGCAGAAGCGTTTGAATTGTTTCAGGAGATAGTACCAGACCACCGCCCAACGACATCGAAACCGCAAGATCCGTTGACCTATCCGGTATCAAGCGGTGGCCCGCGCCACGCTGACCGGCCCCTGACGGACACTGAACAGAGCTTGGCCAAAATTTGGGAAGAGTTACTTGGCGTGCCCGTTAGCACGCCTTTTGCAGATTTTTTTGACCTTGGCGGGGGGAGCTTGCAAGCGGTCCGGTTGCAGGGGCGGCTTTCAGCGCAGCTTGGCTGTAGGCTTGGCCTTGAAGCGATTTTTGCCAAGTCGCAGCTTGTGGAGATGGCCGTTGCCCTGACGGACAGCGCCCATGAAACTGGCCCCATCCAACAGGCCTTTGTACCGCAGGACGGGGGCAGGGTGCCCGCACTTCCACAGCAGCAACAGTTGCACTTGCTTGAAGCAGTGAGCGAAGCAGGGGCTGCTTATAACATCTGCCTGCGGCTCGATTTTTCGCATAGCCTTTCGGAGAATACGCTGAACCTAGCCATGGGTCAGCTTGCCCGGCGCCACGCAAGCCTGCGCACGACATTTGCATGGGGGGAAGAGCGGCTGGAGCAAATCATCGCATCCGCGCCTGCCGAGGGTTTGGCTGCGGAACGATTGTACGCCACTGCGATTCCGGATGAGGTGTTGGATGCCTTTGCCCAACGGCCCTTTGAGCAAGAAGGCGCGCTGTTTTGGCGCGTTGGTTTGATGGATGTCGAAGATGGGGGATCTGTGCTCGTCTTGGCCCTGCATCATATCATAAGCGATGCTTGGTCCGTTGAGGTCATGGTGGGTGACCTGCTCGATGCATATCAACGTGTTGCGCTTTCGGCAGAGCCGTTGCCGATGCTGGCGCGCGATTTCCCCGATCATGCAGGTTGGGTTCATGGAGCGCAGGCAATTCGGGCCGAAGCGTTGGCATTTTGGAAGGACAAGGCCGCAGATGCGCCTGCGCTGACTGTGCTGGCGGGGGATCGGCCGCGGCCTTCGGAAAAATCATTTGCCGGGGCGCGGGTCTCGCGCCAAATGCCGGATGACTTGTTGCGGCGCGTTCAGCACTGTGCGCGTGCAAGGCGCACAACACCGTTTCAGATGATCCTTGCGGCAATCGCCACCTATGCGGGGGCCGAGCTGGGCCGGAGCAATTTGGTGATCGGAACCGTCAGTGCTGGCCGCAGCCAGTCCGGGATGGATAAAGTCATTGGTCTTTTCGCCAATACCCTGCCGCTTTGCCTTAATCTGACAGCGAACCAAAGCTGGTCAGACCGAATAGCCGATGTCAGTGCTGAGCTATTGGCAGCGGCGGCCCATGATCTCATTAGTTTGCAAGAGATCGGTGTTGCGCTTGGCCTAGAGCCCGACCAATCGGCCAACCCGCTATTCGAAATTTGTGTCACGCATGATGACCGTCGGGCGCTCTCGCAATTGGGGGCGGAGCTGGGTTTTGAGTTTGCGGAAATGACCTTGCCGACAACGCAGTTTGATTTGTCGTTCTACGTTATCGAAACGGGCCGCGGTTTGGCCCTTGATGTGACTTTCGCGACTGCTATCCATTCGGATGCGCGGGTCGAAGCGTTGGTTGGCTGTATTTTTGAGGCGCTTGAACACATATGCAACAACCCTGACGGACCAGCAGGCGGCGGTATTGTTCCGCTAAAACCCCGTTCAATCCCTGCAATAACGACAGGGTCAGACAGCGCATCGCTTCTTAGCCAGATACCAGAGCTGACGGCATTGCAAAAACGGTTGTGGTTTGTGGATCGCTTCGAGAATGGGGTGCTCTATGATGCGGCCCCGACCTATTACAACATGGCTGCACAGTACAAATTGGACAGTGAGGTCGACGCCGTTCACCTGACGCAAAGATTGTCCGAGCTTTACCGTCAAGTGCCGGGGCTGGCTCATGCTTTCGATATGCAAGCAGATGAGCCGCGCATCAGAGCTGCGCAGCTAGGGGCTCCGGTGTGCGCCGAGCTTAGGCCAGAAGCAGTCGATGCGTTTGTGGATGCGCCATTTGATCTGTCTGAGGGAGCTCTTTTGCGGGTTGGGCGCGTATCAAGCGCTGATGGAATGGCGCGCATGGTACTTGTCGCGCATCACATCATTACAGATCCGCGAAGGCTTGACCTACTTGCAGCAGCCCTATTGCATGGTGAGGTGTCGCCGGAGCTGACAGCGCCAAATGTTGCGCCTGCGGTCTCAGATACACGTTCGAGCGAGGATCTTGCGTTTTGGCGCGATACGCTTGGTACAAATCCGCCCCGTCTTTTGCTACCTGTAGATAAAACACGCGCCGCGGTGCACGTTTTTGGCCGAGGCAGGACTTCGGTTTGCTTAAGTGCACAGGCTTGTTCTGCGCTTGATGCCTTTGTCGGCCAGCGGGATTTGCAATTTGATGATGCCGTACTGGCGGGGTTTGTGGCGCTGCTGCACCGATTAAGCGGTCAGGATTCCGTTGTCTTGGGGCAAACCTGCCCGCGCGCGGGCACGGGGCTGGCTGCGCATGATAACTTGGTGACCCTGAACATCCCGGTGCGCCCTGATTGCACTACGGACGATATGATTTCGGAAATTGCCCAAACCGCGCGTCTGGCAGAAATGCATGGCCAAACGGATTTTGATGCGGTTGTTCTGGACCTTCGGCCAGAAAATGACATGAGCCGCACGGCGCTGTTCGATATTCTGATGGTGCGCAATGACGCGGATATCGCATCCCGTATCACCCCGGCTGCGAGCGGTTGGGGGAAATACGATCTGGTGCTGGCCTCTTTGCGCCGCCCTGATGGCGGGCTGGAGTTAGACCTGACTTTCAACACCTGCATGTTCGACCATGAAACGATCGCTCATTGGGGGGATATGTTGGTGCATTTGCTGGAGGAAATTCCGCAAAAGGGGGAGCAGCCTTTCGACTTGTTGCCGCTTATGCCGGACGCTCAAGTGGCACCGTTGATTGCAGTAACCGCGCCGCGCCGGGGTTTTGAGGGAATTCCCTTTATGTCCATTCCCGAGGCTCTGGCAGCGGCGTCAAATTCTCACCCAGAGGCAACCGCGCTGCGAGACGAAAAAGGCACGATAAATTACCGGGCACTTGTGGGCGACGGAGCTGCATTGGCGCACCGCCTTATGGGCGTTGGTGTCCAGCGCGGTGATCGGGTTGCCATTTTGCTGCCACGCGGGGCCGCCTATGTCCGTGCCATGTTGGCGGTGATGCAAGCAGGGGCAACTTTTGTGCCATTAGACCTCGATGCCCCACGCGACCGACTTGCAGCGATCTTGGAAGATGCCGATATGCGCTGTGTTCTTCTGAGCGAAGGGATTGGGGCAGATTTATTGCCGCCCGATGTTTCAATTATCGACATCTCAGCCCCCTATCTGATCGAAGGGCCGCACCCTAAATTGCCCGATTTGAAGGGCGATGATGCTGCCTATGTGATCTTTACTTCGGGATCGACAGGCCGACCGAAAGGCGTTGTTGTAGAGCATCGCAATGTTCTGTCGTTGGTGCTGGGGCAGGGCGATATCTATCCGATTGCCCCCAAAGATAGATGGAGCTGGTTTCACTCTGCGGCCTTTGATTTTTCGATCTGGGAGATATGGGGCGCTTTGTTATCGGGGGGAGAGGTTATTTTAGTGCCGGAAACGGCGCGCAAAGATATGGCCGCTTTCAGATCGGTATTGGCGCAAAATTCGGTGACACATCTCAGCATCACGCCGTCCGCATTTCGCGCGCTCTCTGATTTTGAATTGAGTGAACCACATGATGACGACCTCGCCCTCAGGGCGGTGTGGTTTGGGGGCGAGGCATTGACCCCAACCGTGTTACAGCCCTGGCAAAATAAGTACCCAGATTGTCAGTTGATCAATCTGTTTGGCATAACCGAGACGACAGTTCACACGACATTCCACCGTCTGAGCAAGGCGGACCTTTGCCGTAGCGATAGCCCGATCGGTGCGCCGCTGCCGAGCTATGGGGTGACGATCCGGGATCGTAATCTGCGGCCGGTTCCCAATGGTGTTCAAGGTGAAATCGTGGTCAGCGGCACAGGTGTTGCGCGTGGTTATCTGGGGCAACCAGCACAGACAGCGGCGCGGTTTGTCAACGATCCACATAATTTTGGAAGCAGGCTCTACCGGTCAGGCGATCTTGGGCGGATGGGTGCGAATGGCGAGGTGACTTATCTGGGCCGATCCGACGATCAGGTTAAGTTGCGGGGCTACCGTATTGAACTGGGTGAGGTGGAGAGTGGCCTGTGCAGTTTTACCGGTGTACGCGCGGCGGCCGCCGGGCTGCTGGGCGATAGCGGGAGTGCGGCGATACTGGCGGTTTGGGTGGTTCTTGAAAGCGCGGTTGATCCAGAAGCGCTTGACCGACATCTCGCGGCAGTTTTGCCAGCCTACATGATCCCGCGACGGATTTTTGTTGTGGATCAACTGCCGCTCACACAGAACGGCAAAATTGACCGCAAAGTTTTGCGCGGATCAACGGATAGGCTGCTGGGCGCCGAAGGGGATGCAGCGCCGCCACGTCCAGGGCTTGAGACACAGATCGCGGAAATCCTCTGTGCGCTGCTTGGGCTAACCGAGATCAGGCGGGCTGATAGCTTTTTTGCCCTTGGTGGACATAGTTTAATGGCGAACAAGGCCGTGCTGCGGATGCGGGCACAGTTGGGCATGACGATCAGCTTGCGTGATTTTTTCTCAACACCAAGTGTTGCAGGGCTGGCCGCAATTGAAAGCTCTTCTACGGTAGAGACCACAGCGGCGATCGAGCCAGTGCCCGACGCCGAAAGCTATCCGTTGTCTTCAGCGCAGACACGGCTTTATGCGATGCAGACCGCACAGCCAAAGTCCGCCGCGTATAATATGGTGGGCGGTTTTATCATCGATGGGCCGGTTGATAAAAAGGCTTTGGCCGAGGCCTTTGGCGATATTGTCGACCGCCACGAAATTTTACGCACCCGATTTGTGCAGCGCGCAGGTGTTCCTGTTCAGATTGTTGATCCGTCAGGTGCAGGTGTCGACATATATGAATTGCCGACCTGCGAGGGCGATACCGAGACACGGGTGGCCCATGCGCTTGACCCCGAGTTTTCGCATGTCTTTGATTTGTCTCAGGGGCCATTGCTGCGCGTGGGACTTGGCCCGCTGACTGCAGAGCAATGGCTTTTGGTCCTCAATCTGCATCACATAATTTCGGACGGCTGGTCCGTTCCTATCATGCTGGCGGATCTTTCAAGGTTTTATGCGGCCCGACTTGGTTCATCTACCCGCCAACCCGAAGCGCTTCGGATCCAGTACCGCGATTTTGCCTGCTGGCAGTCAGATCAGCCCGCGAAAGAGGCGGTTGAGGCTGCCTTGGCACATTGGAGCCACCGTTTGAGCAACGCGGAAACGGTGGTCAGCTTGCCAACAGATGCGCTGCGCGGCGCGCAACGGTCGGGGCGCGGGCAAATGGCGCGGTACCAACTGGATGCAGACACCAGCGCGGCATTGCGCGCTCGGCTGGCGGATGTGAGTGCCACGTTGTTTTCCGCCTGTGCGGCGACACTGCACATATTGTTGAGGTTGCGCGGGGAAAGCTCTGGTCCGACAGT
Source organism: Sulfitobacter sp. (assembly GCA_051252055.1). Taxonomy (GTDB): domain Bacteria; phylum Pseudomonadota; class Alphaproteobacteria; order Rhodobacterales; family Rhodobacteraceae; genus Sulfitobacter. The sequence continues at coordinate 17,357 of JBPOFD010000010.1, read as the reverse complement.
GATCGGCACAGCAGATGCAGGCCGTAACGCGATAGAAACCGAGGACCAGCTTGGGTTTTATCTCAATATCCTGCCGCATGTTCTTAATCTTGATCTCTCCGTTCCGCTGATCGATTGGCTTCGTTCTTCCACAGATGAAACCGGCGCCATGCTGAGCCATAAAACGGTGCCGTTTGAACGGATGCTGGACGCGCTGGAGATACGGCCAGAACCGGGTCACAATCCGGTGTTCGACATCCTTTTGCTGGTGCAAAACAACGCTGCGACAACTGGAACATTGGGGCCACTTGGCCTGCGGGCTTTGCCGGATCAGACGCGCACAGCGCGGTATGACCTCAATCTCATGGTCGAAGACCGCCCAGAGATCGAGTTGGTGCTGGAATACGATACAGCGCTGTTCGACAGTGTCACGATAGATTGGTTTTTGTCGGATTTCGCCCGATTGTTGGAGGGGGTGATATCGACGCCTGATCTTAGCCCCTTGAGGATGTTGGAAAGCCTGAACGGGGAAGAGGAAGACGGTTTTCAAGGTATGCTCGACGCTGATGATCCCTTGTTCGGGGGGCTTTGAGCAATGTGCGGAATTACAGGGATTTACCGGTTTTCTGGGATATCCGACCAAGACAATGCTGCTTTGCCAGACATGTTGAATGCCATTCGTCACCGCGGCCCTGATGAAGAGGGGAAATTCATCACGGACCGCATCGCAATGGGGTGCCGCCGCCTTTCGATCGTGGACCTTGCTGGCGGTCAACAGCCGATGTTTGCCGAAAACGGCCAGATTGCGGCTGTGGCAAATGCCGAGATCTATAACCACGAAAGATTGCGCATTGAGCTAGCAGGGCAGGGTGCGCATTTTGCTAGCCGGTGTGATGTTGAGGTGATCCCGCATCTCTATGCACGCGATGGGCTTGATTTGGCATGTAAGCTTAACGGCCAATTTGCCTTTGCTGTTTATGACAGAGCCCGCGACCGGCTTGTCCTAGGGCGGGATCAGACAGGCATCGCGCCGCTGTTTTGGGCGCATGTGCGAGACGGTATCGTGTTCGGGTCAGAGATCAAGGCACTGCTGGCGCATCCGGAGTTGCCCCGCCATTTGGACCCTGCCGGGTTGAGCCAGATCTTGACATTCCCGGGGCTTGTTAGTCCTCGGACGATGTTTGAGGGCGTACATGCGCTGCGCCCGGGGCATCTTCTGGTGATCGAAAACGGGACAGTGCGCGAGCAAAAATATTGGGATTATGATTTCCCAAAAGATACTGCGATCACAGCGGGCGATGAAACCGCATTGCTGGACGAGCTTGACGCGGCATTGCGCGGTGCAGTGTCGCGGCGTTTGATTGCTGACGTTCCGGTTGGTGTCTATATTAGCGGCGGGTTGGATTCCGCATTGATTGCCGCAATGGCCCACCAGATTGACCCCGGTGCCAAGCGTCATTCTTTTTCAATCAATTTCCCCGATCGTGCCATAGACGAAGGCCCATGGCAGGCAATTGTGAGGGACCAGATTGGATCAATCCACCATCAGATCGACTTTACTGAAGACGATATATTGCAAAATTTGCGCCAGATTGTCGTGTCGGGGGAAACCGCCCTGAAGGAAAGTTATAACGCCTGTACGCTTGTGCTGGCGCGGTTGGTGGCGGCGCAAGGAATGCGGGTGGTGCTGACGGGTGAAGGCGCAGACGAGTTGTTTGGCGGTTACGTTGGTTACCGGCTCGATCTGACCCGTGATGTTGGATACGGGGGCGACATTGAGGATATGATTGAGGAAGAGGCCCGCGCCCGATTGTGGGGGGATGAGGCGTTCTTTTATGAACGAGATTATGTCGCTCATGCTGATTTGACAGGCGCGTTGTTATCCAAAGAACTGCTGGCGCGGCAAGGTGATTTTTCGGCAATCACGGCGTCTCCTGTAGACATTGCGCAGCTGGATGGGCGGAGCGCTTTCCACAAACGATCGTATCTCGACCTTAAGCTTCGTCTGCCTGATCACCTCCTTGCTGACCATTCCGACCGGGTTGCATATTGCGCCAGTGTTGAGGCGCGCTATCCGTTTCTGGACCCCGGTGTCATTGACGTGGCGCGGCGCATTCCGCCTGCGTTGATGCTGAAGGGGGGCGAGGAAAAATACATGCTGAAAACCTTGGGCGCGCGGTATTTGCCGCCCGAATTATGGCAGCGCCGCAAGTTCAGCTTTGTTGCGCAAGGCACGCCGCATTTGCTGCGCAAGCGTCAGGACTGGGTTATGGATCTTCTATCGCCCGAAACGATCAAACGTCGAGGCGTTTTCAATCCCGATACCGTTGCGCGCCTGCGTGCCCAATACGAAAGCCCGGGCTTTGAGGTGAGCCAGACGTTTGAAGACGACTATTTGATGATCGTGCTCACAACCGAGATTCTGATGGATGCATTTGATCTGGCCATCACCTGAGATCGCAAGACTATGAACCGCTGCGCGAGTGGCACCTAACCTGAAGACAAGGCTATTACCCCCATGCTAGATTTTCGCCATGCGATCCTGACCCAAGCCCAACAGAACCCTGACGCGCCTGCGATCATTGACGCAAATGGCGTGATGTCTCGGGGTGAACTGGTGCAGCAGGCCGGAGGGGTGGCCGTCTGGGCGTCGCGTTTGCCAGTTGGGACAGCCAAGGCACGCGTCGTGGCTATTTTGGCCGCGCCGGGTGCCGGACAGATCGCGGCGATGCTTGGGGTGTCTTCCAGCGGCGCTGCGTTTATGCCAATTGACCCCTCTTTGCCAATTGCCCGCATCAATGCGATGCTGAACCGTGCCGGACCTGTGGGCCTGTTATATGCAGATATACATAACGATCTGGCCCAGAACATCGCCCCCACATTACCCCGCGCCGCGCTAGGGGATATCCAGCCTGCCGCGTTGGAACTGACAGATATGGGCCCGGATGCCGCAGCCTATGTCATGTTCACGTCAGGTTCGACTGGCATGCCTAAAGGCATTTTAGGGCGCTACAAAAGTTTGAACCATTTTGTGGACTGGCAATGCCATCGGTTTGGCCTGGATGATCGCACGCGCAGCGCGCAGTTGGCGCCCGTTACTTTTGACGTAAGTCTGCGGGATATTTTGGTGCCGCTGGTTGTTGGCGGGCAGGTCACCGTGCCCCCTCATGAGCTTATCGCCGCTCCGCGAAAGTTGCTCGGTTGGTTGAGGGATCACGAAGTCACTTTGCTACACTGTGTGCCCAGCGTTTTGCGCCTGCTTACCACTGAGTTGGCGATGACGCCTGAAGCGGCGCGTGTAACGCCGCAGGCGCTGCGACACTTGTTTCTGGCAGGTGAGCCGCTTTTGGGGCGCGATATCAAATCGTGGCGGGCCGTGGCAGGTGACGCTGCTCAGGCCGCAATTGTTAACCTTTATGGGCCTTCAGAAACCACGCTTGCCAAAGTTTTCTGCCCTGTTGGCCCTGATGCCGATCTACCTGATGGCATGCTCGCTATTGGGCAAAGCCTGCCCGATACTGATATCTTGATACTAAAAGCTGACCGTGCCGCGGTTACAGGCGAGATCGGGGAGATTTGCATTCGCACGGCCTATCCCTCGCTTGGGTATCTCAATGATCCCGAAGCGACCCGCGCCGGCTTTCAGCGCAACCCCTTTGGGACCAAGGCTCATGATATACTATATCGCAGTGGTGATATGGGACGGCGCCGCCTTGATGGGTTGATTGAATGTTTGGGCAGGCGGGATAATCAGGTGAAAATCGCAGGCAACCGTGTTGAAGGATCGGAAGTTGAAGCGACACTGCGCGGCCTGCCAAATGTTGAAACCTGTGCGGTGATTATCAATCGCGATGATCCCGCCGATCCGTTTCTTGTGGCTTTTGTGACAGGTCATGCGGTGTCTCAGGACGCGCTGCGCGAGGCAATGTCCCAAACCCTGCCTGACTATATGTTGCCGCGGTTTATCGTGCCGTTGGCTGCTTTGCCGCTGCTGATGAACGGCAAAATAGACAAGCGCGCTTTGCCTCGGCCAGAGGCGTTGGTGCACGGCAATGATGGTCCTGTTCGTGCAGAAACAAGAACCGAGCAACGGCTCGAAGCGATCTGGCAGGAAATACTCGGGTTAGAGGTCGTCGGGGTTGAGACGCCATTCGCCAATCTTGGTGGAGATTCCCTGAAGGCGATTAAGGTTCTCGGCGCAATCTATCGCGAAATCGGGATAGAGCTACGGATTGCCGATTTCTTCGCGGCGCGAACAATTCGAAAGCTGGCTGAAATTCTTGAGAACTCTGATCTGGGTGCAACGGCGGCAATGGAGCCGATCCCCAGAGCACCAGCGGCTTTGAACGATCCATTGTCGGATACGCAAGAACCGTTATGGGCATTTCAGAAATTGGGTTTCAGCCCTGCGATATACAATCTTTGTTATGGGTTTCGCGTGGAGGGAGGTCTGGATTTGGATAGGCTGGCCCGTGCCTTTGCCCATCTTATTGAAAGTCACGATATCTTTCGCACCCGCATTGAAGAAGTGGATGGTATACCAAGGTCGGTCATCTCGCGGGACCACAGCTTTCGCATCGAAACTCTTGCCCTGCCGGACGACTTACCCTTTGAACGCGCAGCTGAAAATATGCTCGCGCGCGAACGGCAACGTCCCTTTGATTTAGGGCACGCTCCGTTGCTGCGTGTTGTTGCGGCCCATGCCCCACAGGGCGGGGCTGTCTTTTTGGTGATCACGTTCCACCATGCAATATGCGACGGTGAATCCCTGAACACTGTGGTGAAATTGATCGGTCAAGCCTACGAAACTGGCGCCGCGTTGGCCGCTCCCGCGCTGCAATACCGCGACGTGGTTCAATGGCAGGAGGCGCGGCTGGACGGTCCGGACGGCGAACGCCTGAAGGACTATTGGAAAACTTGCTTGGACGGTGCCCCGCGCGCCATAGAATTGCCTGAGGCGAAGCCGCGTCCGGCGCGCCAACAATTCGAGGGTGCGACACTTCGATGGGATCTCTCTGGGCGTCTGGCCCATGATTTACCCACGCTTGCGCGGGCTAACAACACCAGCCTGTTCAATACGCTCCTTGCCGGGCTCGCGATAACGCTGGATCAACGCGCAGATCAGCCGGATATGGTCATTGCCACGCCTGTGCATGGTCGCAACCACCCCGATATCATTGATCAAATCGGGTTTTTCGCAAACACGCTCTGTCTACGGGTCTCGCTTGATCGCAGCGCTAGCTTTGTCGAGACGCTGGGAGATATCACGCAGCGTACGCATGAGGCGATTGACCATCAGGATTGGCCGTTCAACCGATTGGTCAATAATTTAGATGAACCGCGTGATTTGTCACGAAACCCTGTTTGCAATGTTATGCTGGTTCTGTTTGACGCGGATCGCCCAGAGCTAAATTTGCAGGGCGTCAAGATGTCGGCATTTGGCAGCGACACGGAATGGTCTTTCAGTCGGTTCGACCTTGTATTTCATGTCACACATGACAGCCGCACGGGCGCTCTTGTGCTAGACCTCAATTATGACACCGCGCTTTTTGATAGCCAACAGATCGCTCGGATCGCTTCCCATTTTCAAACCATTCTCGAACAAAGTGCCGCTTTGCCCCAGCGTGTTATTGCGGAGTTAAGCCCCTTTAATTCTGCCCAGACAAAAATGCTCGGATTGCTCGACCGGACAGGAGACGCCGCAGGGGACGGGACCTTAACGGCATTGTTCTCGAAATTTGCCGCAACGACACCAGATGCCATTGCTATTGTTTGTGATGAAAACAGCACGCTGAGTTATGGCGCGTTGGATCGGTTGTCGAACGGCATCGCGCATGAGCTGATCGCCCAAGGCGTAGGAGCCGATCAGATAGTGGCGGTTTCTGGTGCGCGATCGGCCTTGGGCGTGGCCGCGATCTTGGGCATTCTAAAAGCAGGTGGCGCGTGGGTCGCGCTGGACGAACGCTGGCCTGATGCCCGCGTTCAAACAGTGTTGCGCAGCACGGATGCGCGTTTGATGCTTGCTGCTGACAGCGGGGCATACGGCTCCGTTGAGGTCATCAGGGCCCAAGATATCGCGCCCAGTGAAACGCCAATTGACCGCGCGACACCCGCTTCTCTTGCCTATATTGTATTCACCTCCGGTTCGACGGGGACGCCAAAGGGCGTGATGATCGAGCACCAGTCTGTTTCCAACATGATACATCAGCAGATTGACGCCTTTGGCGTTTCATCAAGCAGCCGCTTTTTGCAATTTGCAGCGCCAGTTTTTGACGCTCATGTGTCCGAAGTCTTTGTCACCCTAGGGGCAGGTGGGCAGCTGGTCATTCCTGCCCGTGAGATGTTGGAACATCCGGCGACGCTAAAACGCGTGATGGCGCAGGGCGAGATTACGCACGTCACGTTTCCGCCCAGCTTTTTGGACGTTGCGCGCGCTGCATTGCCGCCCTCCTTGGAGGTACTTATAACGGCGGGAGAGGCTGCGCGCCCGGAAGAGCTTGAACGCCTTGGCGGCCATGTCCGTTTGATTAACGCATATGGTCCGGCAGAAAACTCAGTTTGTTCTACGATGCATTTTGTAGAGCCCAAAGATGCCATAGGCGGGGTTCCTATTGGCCTGCCCATCATGGGCACCGGATTGACATTACTTGATGGTTCTCGCCGCGCCGTGCCTATCGGAGTTCCCGGCGAAATCATGCTGCACGGCATTGGGCTTGCCCGTGGATACCTCGGGCAGCAGGAATTGACGGATCAATCTTTTGCCAGGTCGAATGCAACGGGGGTGCGTCAATACGCGACTGGAGACATCGGCGTTCTGCGCGATGATGGTGCGGTGCTGTTTTTGGGCCGCCGTGATGATCAGATTAAAATTTCAGGGCAGCGGCTTGAGTTGGCAGAGGTTGAGGCACGGTTGAATGAGGCACCGGATGTGGCGCGTGCAATCGCGGCGCCGGTGAAGGGGGCAGGGGGGCGCACGACGCTGGGTGCATGGGTGCTCAAGGCGGCGGGGCCCGCAAGCCCTTGGCCCTCCATTGCAGAATTTTTCGTATATGATGACGTGGTTTATCAAGCGATGGCCGGTGACCAAAGCCGCAACGCCCGTTATGCAGAAGGCTTTCAGCGGCACCTGCCGGGACAGACGGTATTAGAGGTCGGGCCCGGCCCTTACGCGATACTTTCACGTATGGCCATTGAGGCCGGTGCGCGGCATGTCTACGCGGTGGAAATAAATCCCGAAATCGCCGAACGCGCACGCGAAGCTGTGGCCAAGGCAGGGATGCAGCAACAGATTACAGTGTTGACCGGTGATGCAACCGAGGTCGTGCTACCTGAACCCGCAGATTGGTGCATTTCCGAAATTGTCGGCGGTATTGGAGGATCAGAAGGCGCGGCGGTGATCCTCAATGGTGTTCGCGCAAATCTGCGCCATCCAGAAAACATGCTGCCGCGCGCGAGCGTGACCAGGATTGCCGCCATTGATCTGCCGCTCTCTCAGATTGATCCGGGGTTTTCACCTGTGGCGGCAGATTACGTAACCCGAATATTCGAACAACGCGGACGTCCCTTTGATCTTCGGCTCTGCCTGCGTAGATTTGATCGTGCCTGTCTGCTCAGTAGCTCTGATGCTTTCGAGACTTTGGATTTCACTCAGGACATGGCCCTCGAAGGTGAGCACGACATCGAACTTGAGGTGCTACGCGATGGGCAAATGACAGGGTTTGTGCTTTGGCTGACGATGGATGTCGGCGCGAACCGGCGGATTGATGTGCTTAGCGACACTTCAAGTTGGTTGCCTGTTTATGTGCCGCTCGCAGCAGTTGGAACGCCTCTTAAAAAAGGTGATCGCATTGTCGCCAAGATCACCCGCACACTGGACAAAGGTGGGCGTCATCCGGATTTCGTCGTTGACGGAGCCGTCATGCGTGGCGGGCATGAAATATCCCCTTTCAACCTGCCGGTTCCGCATATGTCATCAAGGTTTGGCGAAAGTCCTCTGCATGATCATCTCTTCGATGCTGCCGGCAAGCCGCGCATTTTTGAGGATGGGTTCTTAGATGGCGTGCGTTCCCATGCCGCCGCCCACCTGCCGCGATATGGCATCCCCGGGATCCTCAGGGAAATCGAGACGCTGCCGCGCACAATTAATGGCAAGTTGGCACATAGCGAGCTGCCAGATCTTGTTGCCCAGAACTCTCACCTGCCGGCGGTGGAGCACGCCGAGATTCCCGACTTGGCGCGCCGAATTGCTGCGGTCTTTGCACGGGTTCTCGAGCGACAGAGTGTGGATCCCGCAAAAGGCTTCTTTGAATTGGGCGGGGATTCGATTTCGGCTGTTCGGGCTGTTGGCGTGTTGGCCGCTGACGATATCGAATTAACGGCTGCCGAATTGTTGCACCACCAAAGCGCTGTTGCGCTATCTGGGATTGCGCGTCTATCTACACCCAAGGAAACGGTTCAAATAAGCGGTCCGGTTCCTGCGCATCCGGTTCAATCGTGGTTCATGTCCCGTCATCCGAATATCACCCGCCGTTTCAACCAATCAGTACTGGTCACGTTGCCAGAGCGATTGGAGCCCAGTGTGATTGAGCAAGCATTGGAGGTTTTGGTGCGCCGGCATGCCGCACTAAGTTTGACGTTCGACAAAGAGCGAAACCAAATTGAAGAACTTGCGAACCCCTCTTGCTTGCCCGTTCTTCAGGTGGAGGACCTTCGGGATGTTTCCCCTCAGGCGCTGGAAGAGAGACGCGAAGTGATTGCAGAGGGTATCCACGAGGGGATTGACCCAAGGGCAAGCCGTCTTTTTTCCGCATGTTTGCTCCGTGGGGCGGAAGCTGACCAATTGCTTTTGGTCGCCCACCACTTGTCCGTAGATATGCTTTCTTGGCGTATCCTTGTTTCGGAACTTGAACAGCTGCTGCGTGATCCGCGCGAACCGCTGCCGATGATGACCACCCGCTTTGCTGCTGTAACTGCTGCGCTGGCCAATGAAGCGCAGTCGCCGACAACCACGACAGAAAAGCCGTTTTGGGATGATGTCGCTCGTTTGGCCAAGTCTCAGACGCCTGAGGGAAAGGCGGAGGGCGACATGCTGCATCTTCGTTTGGATATTCCAACTGCGGATGCGGCGCGGCCCCTACAAAAAGGGGCAGAGATGCAGGCGCGTTTGTTGCGCGCCATGGCAGACGCCGCTGAAGAAGTGATGGGCTGGGCGCGTACTGTGATTGATTTGGAAACTCACGGCCGGGATTTGCCGCGCCATCTGCCTGATGCCTCTGGTGTCGTAGGCTGGTTTACCAGAATAACGCCTGTGGTGATCGAAGCGGGTTCCGCCGCTGATTTTCTGTCACAATTGCCGCGTGGTGGCCTCGGATTTGGGTTGCTGGCTTGGGCAAGCGGGAAAAATATCGATCTTGCCGAGGCCCAAGCGCCGTTTGCGCTGAACTACCTTGGCGATTTATCAGGGGGGCATGTGGCGCATGATGGCACTTCACGGTTGCAGATTGATTGGGAGGGTCTGGGTCAGGGTGTTGATCCCAAATTCCGCACAGGCCACAGCATAAGCGTGTTAGCGCATGGCAGTGATCGGGGCCTCTTTCTGTCTGTGAGTGCAGATTTGGCTTTGGTTTCGCGCGAGACTGCGGAAGCTTTTGGCGGCGCGCTTCGACGGGCAATTCAAAAGGATGTGACGATAGACACGCATTCGCCATTGGGGGGCATCGACTTGCAAGAAATCGCTGCCGAACTTGGCTTCTAATGCAATATCTACGGGTAGATGATGGGGGGACGTTGGTCCATCGAGCGCATATATTGTAGAAACGAAAATCAGCCCTGCGCCTGAAACGGACAGATTGATTTCGGACAAACCGCAGAAGTCAGAGAGCCAGATTGGGGTTCTGCCAACAGCGGCGAGAGGCCCGTGAAACCGATGCCTAAGTTTTGCACTCATTAAGGCGTCCATCAATGAAGGATATCGAAACTTTGGCTATCTAGGCGAGTAAAACGGGCAAAATCCTCACAGGTCGTGCTCAACGGCCAGAAAATGTAAAATCGTGGTAATTGGAAATGGCATAACGGCCAGCCGGAACACACCAATTGCGAAGATTCCCAGATATCGATTACGTGCCCCTAGAAAACTAAGCCTTTTACCACCGTGTTCGCTGAAAAATGCTGCATATTGAGTTGAACGCGTAACCAGCCTGATAATATCAATAAAACTGTCTCTTTGTCGCAAATATGAGTGGACTTTGAAGAGCTCTTGCCGAATAGTTCTGGACATCATCACAGATGATTTTGGGGGCCGTTTCGTTCTTGATCTCATTTATTCTCAAAACGATATTAGGGTGAAGTTATGGCTGCTGCAACGATTGCGAAAGATACCACCTCCGATGCTGTCGACGAACGGCATGAGAAAATTTCTGAGATTATTTCAACTTCGGTGAAATGGTCTGCAGCGGGTGGCGTTGTGCCGCTACCCTATCTTGATCTGATTGCAATCGGTGCGGTTCAGGCGAATATGGTTCGCAAGCTTGCCGCAGTATATGATTTGGAAGCGGATGAGCAAAACGTCAAAGCAATTGTGGCGGCGCTTGTCGGAACGCTAGCCCCTGCCGCCATCAGTGCTAGCCTTCTGGGTTCCTCTGCTAAACTTGTTCCCTTCACGGGGACGTTGGTCGGAAGCGTGGGTATGGCGGCATTTGCGTCTGCATCTACCTATGCAATTGGCAAAGCATTCGTTCGCCACTTTGAAGGTGGGGGGAACCTGATGAATTTCAGCGTTGATGCCGTTAAGCAGGATCTGAAAGCAGATTTTGCAGCCGCGAAAGCTAAATAGGATCACCACTTATGAGCCCTGTTTTCGTCATAACCTATCTTTCCTTTTGCGCGATTGTAGGTCTGCTAGGCCGTGATCGCTCCTTGGGTTTTGGCGGTGCTTTCTTGTTTGCTATTGTCCTGACGCCATTGACCATGGTCATCGTTTTGCTTCTCACCCAACCAAAAAATAGTAGTTCTTGATTACATGACCAACAAGGCGCCCCGGTCCGATGGGCTGGGCGAGAAACTTTTAAGACTCATGGCTTCGGGCATCCGGACACATCAGGCCAAGCCGCGCTTTGGCCTGATCCAAATGTGGTCGCTTATCGGGAAGCCGGGCCTTTTCAACCTTGGGCTGGTAGCACTTCTTTCTGCGACTTGCGGGACGGCGGTGCTGTTTTTACTGAATGCGGAAGCGCATGAAGTTGAGGGCCATAGTTACTCGCGCCTGATGGCCTTCGGTTTTTTAATCCTTTTGGTGATATACCGCTGGGCGCAAAATTATCTCATCCGCGAAGCGGCGCAGGCTATTGAAACGGCATTACATGACCGGCGTCTTGGCACTGCAAAAAATGCTTTGGGCCTGTCACTGCAAGATATTCAAAAGGTTGGATTAAGAAATGTGATGGACGGTGTCGGCGGGCATTATTCTTCGCTGTCCCAAACGCTGGTGCCGATAATCGGGGGTGTTGACGGTGTAATCCTGCTGGTTTTCATGTTCGCCTATTTGATTTCATTATCGCCACTGGCGGCGGCGTTAACGACAGTTGTGGTGGTGTTAACCGTTCTTGGCTTTTTGGCGAGCCGCAGTCTGCTTGATGAAGACATGCGAGACGCCGCGCAAGCCGAGGAGAAATTTCGGGAAGTGACCGAAGGTCTGGTGCGGGGCGTCAAAGAGCTAAACCTCAATGCCGCCAAGCGTTTTGCATTTTTTACAGACTTGGAAATCCGGTCAAGAAAACTCGCCGATGGCCGGACAAATGCAGCTGGCCATTTCGCGCGAATGATCGCGACAGGGAATTCGGCCTCCTACCTCATGGTCGGATCGGTGGTGTTCATCATGCCGTTGATGACACAAGATGCTTCTCTAAATATCTCACAGATCATGATCGCCGTGATTTTCCTTCTCGGCCCGATCAGCGCGGTGGTCCAGACACTGCAACAAATAACGACGGCTCAATTTGCGCTATCTGAAATAGATGCATTTCAAAAACGTATCGCAGAGCTTGCTGAACATGGTCAACAAGATGCGGTCAGCGAGGAAGCCGAAACATTCGAACGCCTCGAACTTTCTGATGTCAGTTATCAGCATGGCGGCGAAAACGGGTTTGCCATCACCAACATCAACTTCTCTCTTTCGAGAGGAGAGATTGTGTTTATGACTGGCGGAAACGGATCAGGGAAAACGACGCTTTTGCGTGTCTTAACGGGTCTTTATCCACGTCTAGATGGCGATGTTTTGCTGAACGGTGTGACAACTCCCCCTTATCAGCAACAAGAGTATCGCAATCTATTCTCAACTGTTTTTGCGGATTTCCACGTTTTTTCGGAACCATACGGTTTGGACGACGAAGGATTGCAAAGATTTGAACATTGGATCACCTACCTAGGTATCAGAGAGAAATTGGGCCCAGATTTGCGCGCATTCGATCCAACTTCACTCTCAACGGGCCAGAAAAAGCGACTTGGTCTGGCATTGGCTCTGGCCGAGGACCGGCAGATTTTGGTTCTTGATGAGTGGGCCGCCGATCAAGATCCTGAGACGCGGCGACGTTTTTACCGCGAAATTCTACCCGGCCTGAAGGCCGCAGGCAAAACCATCCTCGCGGCCACCCATGATGAACAGTATTTCGATTGCTGCGATCGGCGGGCGCATATGGCAGTCGGGCGCCTGAACCTTGAGGTGCAAGAATGAACCCGAAGCGTAAAACCAGATTAAGACGTTTGTCCAATGCGCTCAGCTTTGCGGTGCTCATCGGATTAGTAAGTTTTGTTCTCTTGTGGGACTTAATGGTCAAAACCACACCCGTAGGTCATACGAGCGTTGTTTGGCACCGATTGAGTTGGACCTCGGCGAACACGTCGGACGGCCCTCTTGCGGAGGGTGCACATCTCATTCTCCCATGGGACAAGTTCTATACGTATGATATTCGGCTCCAAACCTTTGATCAATCATATGAGGTTGTATCTCTTGACGGTCTGCACATGGAAATTACTCTTACCTTCCGTTGGCGCGCCGTAAAAAATAACATTGTTGAATTAAATGATAATGTCGGGCCCAATTATCTGGAAACATTACTGATTCCGGTTGTTGGATCTGTGGCACGTGAGGTGATTTCAGGATTTAAGGCCGAAGACCTCTACAGTTTTGAGCGTGTCACAGTTCAAAACGAGATCTATAAACGCGTGGTGTCCCATGATTACCCCGATGGTATCGATGAGCGCCAGACACAAGATATAACCCAAGACCTAGTGGTATTAGAAGACACTCTGATCAAAAATGTGCGTCTGCCGCAGTCTCTTCAAGACGCGATCGAACAAAAGTTGGAGCAAGCACAACGGGTTGAAGAATATAAGTTCCGCGTAGAAACAGAAAAACTGGAAAGCGCGCGCAAGCAGATCGAGGGCCAAGGTATTCGTGAATTCCAAGAGACCGTCGCACCTGCAATTTCAGAAAGCTATCTGCGTTGGCGCGGAATCGAAGCGACACTGAAGCTTGCGGAATCTAACAACGCCAAGGTTGTTGTGATTGGTAATTCTGAAACCGGGCTACCGCTCATTTTGGATACCAGCACCACAGCGCTCGAGCCGCAGAAGCTATCAGAAGCCACGCCAGCCATACCATCAGGTCCTGAGCCGAAAGAACCGCGATCGATAACTACAGGTGATGGAGAGAGAGTTCTCTTCGATGAAGAAACAGCTGGTGAAGGCACCCCGATCACAAACGGCGATGTTGAGAATGTCTTGGAGTACCCATCAAGAAGTGGGGTAGGGCCAGTGACGTGGCCGCCAAGTCGGGTACCGTTAAGTTTCGGGGAAAACTAGTAGTTTGGCTTTGCAGGATCTGATTTGCCTCCCGTTTGCTGGCGGCGGGACCGCATTCTACTATCCTTGGACGGTCCATCCTGACCCATGCTTCCGAGTACATCCCGTTTGCCTGCCGGGGCGTGAAGGCAAAATCAGGGAAACCCCGTTTACTCGAATGAACCCGCTTCTAGATTGGCTTGACGCGCAGTTGAGCCACACGATGCAGCAGCCTCACATTTTATTTGGTCATTCCATGGGCGGTGTTGTCAGCTATGCGCTCTGTCTTCGGCGCATGAAATGTAATCTGCCTTTACCAAAAGCGCTGGTGGTTTCTGCATGTATGCCACCGCCAATGCAGCGCCAAATAAAGATGCATAGCTTAGAAAAAACTGCCCTGCTCGAGCAGCTTCGTGGCTACGACCCAGTCAATATGGCCTTTGACGCCTATCCAGAGCTATGGGATTTAATGGAACCGGTTTTGAGAGCAGATTTTTCTGTGATCGAGACGTACGAGCCAGAACAGATCGAACCTCTACCAATACCAATCATCGCCCTGTCGGGGCGCGATGATCCTCTGATCTCGCCAGCGTCGATGGGCAAATGGGCCAATTGTGGTTCTGCATTTCAGCACCACCAATTCGCGGGCGGGCATTTCTTTTTACGTCAGGCCCCTCGCGAGATCCTCGATTGTGTAAAACGTTCAGTCCAAGAGATGACTGATTTGCTACCCCTTCAGCAATAGCTTGATAGCAGAATTTGTTTCAGGATTTTTATGGGTAAAGCTAGGTCATTGACCGTCAGCTTGTTCGCTCCATTTAAGGATGTGCTTTACAAAAAGCACCCCGTATTCTGCATTCATGTGGCCGTCCAATTTTTTAGGATCATTGCGATGGGGGCCGCGTGAGAAATGGTTGGGTGTCAAACTGCCATGATTATCGAGGAGTTCGCGCGGTGTCCGGAGATAGGAAATACCGATAGAATTCATTTTTTCAGAATAGAGTTCGTCGAGGAAATCAAAAGACTTTCTAAGATCTGAATAATCATTTCGTTTTGGAGTATTGCTGACGGGAGGGCGAGGCGAGGCGATAAGCGCCACCGAGGCCGCAGGGGCGTGGCGGCAAACTTGCTCCATCAGAGGAACGCTCGAACGATTGGGGATCGTGCCGCGAATGGGGTGGTCTTTTAGGTGCATGTTCCCCATAAATCCGGGGATTTCTGTCTCCAATATCATTTCTTTCGACGCGGGGACTTTTCCGATTTCCGGATGTCCAGAGCGATTTAGCGCAACCCTAGTCAGCGGGCGAAAGAACATATCTACAAACACAATATGCGAATAATGTGTCAGGTCTACCTTAATACTGTCCTGGGCAGCAAGTTCCGAAAAACTGTCTTTATCGGTTTTCGTTAACTTTGGCACAGCCCCTAAACCAGCCGTGAAAGCGCTAAAACCGATATTTAAGATGCTGCCTTCTACGGACCAACCTCTTTCTAAGTGTTGTGTCAATGCTGGTGCGTTAAAGCCAATGAACGCGCCGGAATAAGAAGTGTCCGTTTGGTTCCAGCCTTGCTGAATTGCGCCCAGATAGGACGTGCCCAAGAAAAGAAACTTTTTTGTCATTGCCCAAATCCCGCCAAAAGCGCTTCTTCGCACATAAGATCATCTGCGCCGGCATCTTCTGATGAACCGCTTGTTGATTTTTCTGTTTGATGCTGCGTTTCCGGCAGGTCTGGTGCGCCGCCGGCTGCGTGTTGTTGGAAAAAGATCCGCATGGCGGCACTGACCCCGGCAGGAAGCACTGATCTGAGATTTGGGGCAAAGAAATGCCCGCGCGACCAATGTGAGGATATCACTTCGTATGAAGGGAAATAATCAATATCTGGCGAGGATTGAGCAAGCTCTCCGGCTACGGCGCGCAACACTGATTTTGAATAAGTTGTGGCTGGCAGCACGTGCTGGGCGGTTGCGGTGGCTGTCAAAGGGACGGGCGATACAGTAAAGAGATAGCGGCGCGGTTTCTCCGGGCGCAGGTCGTCCATCAATTGCATGAACTTTTGCATATCGGCCAAGACTTCCGCATGGGTGAGATTGTGAAACTTGTAAAGGTCGGGGTCGTAATCACCTGCGATGGTGCCGGGGGCCACGGGCAAGGCACGGCCACTGCGCTCGCAAATCCATGTCTCGGTAAGACCAAAAGTGAAAACAAAGACGTCACATTGTTGCAGTAAATCACGTAGGCAGCGCAGATGATACGCTCGGTGGTGCATCACTTCCTCATGTGAAGAAAGGCCTGAGGGTTCGACCCCGGGGCGCAGAGGGTCAAAATACCGGCCGTCTTTCTCCCAAGAATAGTCAAGGGAAGGCCGCGCCCCGGTGGCTTCTTCGGCGAGTTCCAACAGCTGGCGGCTGGTGTAGATATTACCATAACGTCCAGAATATACCCCATATCCGTATTTTTGATGTTTCTCAGGTGGCAGGCCCTGCGGGGCGGGTTCTACATCAAGAAAGTCATAGCCTGCCGTGGCCAATCTGCGGGAGATATGCTGGGCAAAACAGCTTCCCGCAGAGGCGATTTTATCTTCGGGAACAAGGGTGAATTTCTTTTCCCAGAAATCCTGCGTGGTCAGCACATGTTCGTCAGTAACAC
Source organism: Sulfitobacter sp. (assembly GCA_051252055.1). Classification (GTDB taxonomy): domain Bacteria; phylum Pseudomonadota; class Alphaproteobacteria; order Rhodobacterales; family Rhodobacteraceae; genus Sulfitobacter. The sequence continues at coordinate 894 of JBPOFD010000010.1, read as the reverse complement.
CGGAGCGCCAAAATTGGCGGCTGGGCAATCCAGTATAGGGGGCTGGTTTGGTTTTTCATAATGTTTCCAATCAAATATTCGCGGCAGCGGGGGAGTTTATCCGCGTGGGGAACGTCCTTGCAAAACACGGCTGATCCCGCGCAGGGGCGCTGTTAGTCGCCAAGAGCTGCTGGCGAGGAGCTGCGCCACGCGCGCTTCGACTATTTTCAGATCTTCGCTGCGTTTCTTGAGGGCTGCGTCGCGTTGCTTAAGGGCAAGACCGCGTTCTTTCATTTTCTGAAGTCGGAGACTGGATAGTTCGGCCTGACTTGAAGTTTTCTTTTGAAGAGTACTGAGTTGGTTGTTTGTTGCGTCGAGTTTTGCTTTTAGCGCCGCTCGTTCCGAACGAACTCCAGCGGCTATCTCTCGCTGTTCTTCGATGCGTGAACGTAGTGCGGCTAGGTTGACTTCGGCCTTCTCTGCACGCGCGCGTGCCTTGCTGAGGTTTTCGCGCGATAGCGCTAAGTCGGCTTTGGTGTTTTCCATACGTTCACGTGTTGTCACAAGGTTTTTGCGTGTTCTTTCCAGAGCGCTTTCGGTGGTTTGGAGACGGTGACGGACACGTGTTTCAATACGTTCTTCCATTGCGTCATAGGCCGCCGAAAGTTCCTTGTAGGCTACGTCCAATTTTTCTTTCTCGGTAAGTTCTTTCCGGGATTTTTCCAGCTCCGCTTGTGCGGCATCGCGTGTTTGCCGCGTTGTTTCCAGCTCCGCTTGTGCGGCATCGCGTGTTTGCCGCGTTGTTTCCAGCTCCGCTTGTGCGGCATCGCGTGTTTGCCGCGTTGTTTCCAGCTCCGCTTGTGCGGCATCGCGTGTTTGCCGCGTTGTTTCCAGCTCCGCTTGTGCGGCATCGCG
>JBPOFD010000001.1:0-1951443 GCA_051252055.1 Sulfitobacter sp. | reverse complement strand
GAGCCGGAGCCCTTGGTGCCGCCGGAGCCTGAACCTTTTGTGCCACCGGAACCGGACCCTTTGGTGCCGCCCGAGCCTGAGCCCTTGGTGCCGCCGGAGCCGGAGCCTTTAGTACCACCGGAGCCGGAACCCTTGGTGCCGCCAGAGCCGGAACCTTTGGTGCCGCCTGAGCCTGAGCCTTTGGTGCCGCCAGAGCCGGAGCCTTTTGTGCCGCCGGAGCCTGAGCCCTTGGTGCCACCTGAGCCTGAGCCCTTGGTGCCGCCCGAGCCGGAGCCTTTGGTGCCGCCGGAGCCGGAGCCTTTAGTGCCACCGGAGCCGGAGCCTTTGGTGCCGCCCGAGCCGGAGCCTTTAGTGCCACCGGAGCCGGAGCCTTTAGTGCCACCGGAGCCGGAGCCTTTGGTGCCACCGGAGCCTGAACCTTTTGTGCCGCCCGAGCCGAAACCTTTTGTGCCGCCGGAGCCTGAGCCCTTGGTGCCGCCGGAGCCGGAGCCTTTGGTGCCGCCCGAGCCGGAGCCTATGGTGCCGCCTGAGCCTGAGCCTTTGGTGCCGCCGGAGCCAGAGCCCTTGGTCCCACCGGAGCCGGAACCTTTGGTGCCGCCGGAGCCTGAGCCCTTGGTGCCGCCTGAGCCGGAGCCTTTGGTGCCACCGGAGCCGGAGCCGTTGGCGTCTTTGTCGTCATCTTGGAAATGGGAGGACAGGTGTTTGTCGTACCAAGCGGAGAAGCTGCTGCCTTCGACGCCGCCGTTATGGTAGGATTTTGTGCTGCTGGCGCTGCCGCCGTCTACTTTTTCGGCGGTCCTGAAATCTGAATATCGCTTACCCATGTACCCTGTCCTTATCCCCAGTGGCGCGCCTGTTCCCGTCGGGCGGGAGATTGGCGCAGCGCACCCTATTAAGTTGCATTAATCATCACGCAGGATTGCCTTGGTTGCGCCACATTGTTCAAGGAAAAGCGGAGATTAATCGTCCAGGTTGCATTTTTTCGTAAAATAACCAAAACAATCAGACCGCTCCCCAGAGACAGTTTCGATAAGCGGAACAATCGCGCAGGGCGTGCAAAGCTGGCATCATGGATTTGACATGATTCTGTCGCACCGGGGGCCAGCCTTGGGTGTTATGGGGCTGGGAAACTCAACCATGTGGGGCAAAACATGAGCGATACCTCTAAACTTTCGCCGCGCGCGCGCATCATTCAGGCAGCGGAAAGCCATTTTGGCCGCGACGTGACAGATGTGGCAGCGCCGGGCGGTGAAGATCGGGCGAGCTTGCTGTTGCAGATGGGCGATCAAGAGGTGTTTGCCACGCTGCGCCCGAATTTCCGGCGCACCCATCTGGAGGCTTTTGTGCTGACGGAATTGGGCAAGTTTTGCGATGACCAGCCGCAGGTTTTGGGCGTTGTGGGCGAGGTGATGTTTCAATCCAACGTGGGTGATCGGCGGCTGAACATCGAGATTGCCCGTGTCGGCGGGGCCAAGCGCAAGGAATTGGCGCAAGAGGCTGTGGCCGCGATTTTCCGCATTCACGCGGCGGCGCGCCAGACCAAGCTGCATGAGATGTTGCCGCATCTGGGCACCAACACGGAATGGCTGGAAAATTTCGTGGGGGCGGTGAAATTCTTTAAGGAACTGTCCGGCGGGATTTCTGAACAATTTGATGCAAATGCCGTGATGGCGCATCTGTCGGGCCATACGGGGCAGTTTGTGAAATGGGATTGCAGGTCGGGCAATGCGGCACTGGATGCGCAGGGGCGGCTGCGTTGGTTTGACTTTGAGTATTGCGGCATGCGCCACGGGGCCGAGGATTTGGCGTGGTTGATGGGCGATGAGGCATGGCCGCTGCGCCCGGAGGATATGCTGGAGGTGGTCACAGATGCCTATGATCCGGCCAACGGGCATGATCTGGATGCGTATCTGGAATATCTGTCGGTCTATCTGACCTTCCATGTGGTGCAGCGGGTCAAGCTGATTGCCAAGGAATCGCGCAAGCGTGGTTGGCTCAGCAAGACGCGGATTCGCAAATATGATGATGCGGGGGTGCATCCCGATTTTGCGGCGCAAGCCTGCCGGGTGGGGGCGTTTTTCTCGGCGCGCTCAAAGCTCACGTCGATGCTGACCCATAATTTTCTGGCGGCAGAGGACGGGTTTACCGCTGTGGCGGCCTCGCAAAAGCGGGCCTGAGGGCGGCGGCGCGGGGCGGCATGGCCGACTGCGCCAAAAAATCAGTCTGACAATCGGGCCGCCATGTGATTATCAAGGGTCAGCCCGCATTCCCAAGGAGGCTGTGCCCTGCGCCGCGAGAATAAATTCCTAGAGACAATGCTGCAATTGCCGCTGTTTTTGCTGTTATTCGGGGTGATGAGCGCCTCGATGATGGTGCCGGCGATCTATGGGCGTGTGGCCAATGAAGACGTGGCGGCGCGGGCGTTTTTCTATGGGGCGGTGCTAGGCATGTTCATCTTTGCGATGATTGCCGTGGCCCATGCGGGGCGCAAGCCGGGGCATGGGGCGCTGGGGCCGCTGATGTCGCTGTTCAGCGCCTTTGTGTTGTTGCCTGCGATCCTTGCCATTCCTTTTGTCGAGGCCCTGCCGACCACGCGCTATGCCAATGCGTATTTCGAGATGGTCAGCGCGTTCACCACCACGGGGGCGACGCTTTATGATGATCCGGCGCGGCTGGGGCCGACCTTGCATTTGTGGCGGGCGCAGGTGGGCTGGTTTGGCGGGCTGCTGATGTGGATATGCGCCGTGGCGATTTTGGCGCCGCTGCATTTGGGCGGGTTCGAGGTGACGGCGCAGGCCGAGCCGGGGCGGCGCGATGTGAGCGGCGAGCGGATGGTGGCGGTGGACCCAAGGCGGCGGCTGCTGCGCGCGACGCGGGCCTTGCTGCCGATATATCTGGGCCTGACCATGGTGCTTTGGCTGTTGCTGATTGTGACGGGCGAGAACGCGCATACGGCGCTGTGCCATGCCATGTCGGTGATGGCCACTTCGGGGATTTCGCCAGTGGGCGGGGTGGAGAATGCCACCGCCGGGTGGAACGGCGAGGTGGTGATGGTGCTGTTTATGGTATTTGCCCTGTCGCGCCTGACCTTTAGCCAAGACACGATTACGGCCACCCAAGGCGGGCTGCGCACCGATCCGGAGTTTCGCATGGGGCTGGCGCTGGTGTTTGGGGTGCCGGTGATCTTGTTTTTGCGCCACTGGATGGGGGCGCTTGATGTGGATGGGGGCAGCACGATCCTTGATGCGCTGATGGCGCTGTGGGGGTCGGTGTTCACGGTGATGTCGTTTCTGACCACCACGGGGTTTGTCTCGGATTACTGGGCCGATGCGAAAGATTGGTCGGCGCTGCCGACGCCGGGGTTGATTTTGATGGGGCTGGCGTTGATTGGTGGCGGGGTGGCCACCACGGCGGGAGGGGTGAAGCTGCTGCGGGTTTTTGCGCTTTATCGCAACGGGGTGCGCGAGATGGAGCGGCTGGTGCATCCCAACTCGGTCAGCGGCGCGGGGGCTGCGGCGCGGCGGCTTCAGAGCAACGGGGCGTTTATTGCATGGATCTTTTTCATGCTGTTTGCCCTGTCGCTGGCGGTGATTACCATCGCGCTGGCCTCGGTCGGGGTGCAGTTTGACCGGGCGTTGGTGATGTCGGTGGCGACGCTTTCGACCACCGGGCCATTGTTGCAAGTGGCCGCCGACAGCCCGATTGCGCTGATCCAGCTGGGGCTGCCTGCCAAGGCGATCTTATGTGCGGCAATGGTGCTGGGGCGGCTCGAAACGCTGGCGATCATCGCGCTTTTGACCCCCGACCTGTGGCGCGCATGACGCAAGCTGCCTGAAAACCACGTCTAATTGAGCCTTTTGGGGCTGGAAACTCCCTGCGGCTGTCTTCATACTGATCCGAAGGGGGGGCCCGATCTGCGGGTGCCAGACAAGAAAAAAGGCGAGAAGACCCATGGCGTCTGAAAGACAAAACTTACAGGATGTGTTCCTGAACCACGTGCGCAAAGCAAAAATGCCCGTGACGATTTTCCTGATCAACGGTGTGAAGCTGCAAGGCGTGATCACATGGTTTGACAATTTCTGCGTGTTGTTGCGCCGGGATGGTCAATCGCAGCTGGTTTTCAAAGGCGCGATTTCGACAATCATGCCGAGCCAGCCAATCTCGCTGTATGAGGGCGAAGACGCTTCTTGAGCAAACCTCAGTTTCAGATCGATGACAGCGACGGGCCACGTTTCACGCGGGCTTGGGTGCTGCATCCAGAGATCAAATCAAATAAAGACCGGCGCGAACCTGTTGCCGCCTTGGCCGAGGCTGTTGCCTTGGCCGAAGCGCTTCCGGAGTTGCAGGTTGTAGGATCTGCCATTGTGCCGCTGCGTTCTGTGCAGGCGGGCGCGCTTTTTGGCTCGGGCAAGATCGAAGAAATCAAGCTTCAGCTGGAAGAGGCCGAGGTTGAGCTGGTGTTGGTTGACGGTTCCGTCAGCCCGGTGCAGCAGCGCAATCTGGAGAAGATGTGGGGGGTCAAGCTGCTTGACCGGACCGGTCTGATCTTGGAGATTTTCAGCGACCGCGCCGCCACCCGCGAGGGGGTGTTGCAGGTCGAGATGGCCGCGCTGAATTATCAGCGCACGCGGCTGGTGCGGGCCTGGACCCACCTGGAGCGCCAGCGGGGCGGTTTGGGATTTGTCGGCGGCCCCGGCGAGACCCAGATCGAGGCGGATCGCCGCGCCATTGACGAGCAATTGGTGCGGTTGCGCCGGCAGCTTGAGAAAGTGGTTAAAACCCGTGCGTTGCACCGGGCGGCGCGGGCCAAAGTGCCCTATCCGATTGTCGCGCTGGTGGGCTATACCAACGCCGGGAAATCCACGCTTTTCAACCGGTTGACCGGGGCGGATGTGATGGTGAAAGACATGCTCTTTGCCACGCTGGACCCCACGATGCGCAGTCTTGCGCTGGAAGATGGCCCTGAGATTATCCTGTCGGACACGGTGGGGTTCATCAGCGATTTGCCCACCGAGTTGGTGGCGGCTTTCCGCGCCACGCTGGAGGAAGTGCTGGCGGCGGATATCATCTGTCATGTGCGCGACATCAGCCATGCGCAGACCGAAGAACAGGCGCGTAACGTCGAGGATATTCTAGGCTCGCTTGGGGTGCCCGAAGAGACGCGGCGCTTTGAGATTTGGAACAAGCTTGATGTGTTGCCCGAGGACGAAGCTGCGGCGCTGCGGGCGCGGGCCAGCCGGGATGATAATGTGCTGGCGATTTCCGCGATCACGGGCGAGGGGCTGGATGGGCTGCAATCGGCGGTGGCCGAGGCGCTGCAAGGCGCGGTGCGCGTGGCGGAATTGACCCTGAGCTTTGCCGAAGGGCGCAAGCGCGCATGGCTTTTTGCACAAGAAGTGGTGACGCAGGAAGTTCAGACCGAGACAGGGTTTGAGCTCAGCGTGCGCTGGTCTGCGGCGCAAGAAGCCGCGTTTCAGAAGATTTAAGCAGCCGGGCCTTAGGGCCCGGTTTCGCTGGCGTAACGCCATGCGCCCGGCACCAGCGCGTTAAGGTGCCATTGCCCGATTGACATCCGCACCAGCCGCAACGTGGGCAGGCCCACATGGGCGGTCATGCGGCGCACTTGGCGGTTGCGCCCTTCGCGCAGGGTGAGGCGCAGCCAAGCATCAGGCACGGTTTTGCGAAACCGCACAGGCGGATCGCGCGGCCACAGATCGGGCGGGTCGATCTGCTGGGCCAGCGCAGGTTTGGTCAGCCCGTCTTTGAGCTCAACCCCTTTGCTCAGGGCCTCTAGCGCGGCAGCGTCAGGCGTGCCTTCGACCTGCACCAGATAGGTTTTAGGCAGTTTGAATTTGGGATGCGCAATGCGGGCTTGCAGCGCGCCATTATCCGTCAGCACCATCAGCCCTTCGCTGTCGCGGTCCAGCCGCCCGGCGGGATAAACGCCTTTGACATCAATGAATTGCGACAAGGTGGGGCGGGGATTATCCGCCATGCTTTTGTCGGTGAATTGCGGCAGCACCCCGTAGGGTTTGTTGAAAAGGACAACGCTGTTTTTGGGGCTAATCATCGGGTTGTTCATTGTGCCGGGCTCAGCACGGTGATGCCAACGGAGGCGGCGCGGGCGAGGTCTTCGTCGAGCGACATGGGGATGTATTCGCCGCGGCGCCAAAGCTGGGCCATGTCATCGTAATGGCGCGACAAGAAATGCCCCGATTGTCCGGTGGATGTGATGAAAACCGAGCTGTCCGGGTCGGCAAAATCATACACGCCGCGATAGCCTGCGCCGTGCAGGTTAAAGAACGGATCAGGATCGGTGCCTTTGGTGCGCCCGCGCAGCAGGGTGTTGTCGCCGCCGCTGGTGGATTGGCGGATGTTCACAAAATAGCGCAGCACGGGCACTTCGCCCAGCACCGGGTGGTCGTGGGTGGCCTGATGCGCATCGCCCCAGCGCAGGCTTTCAAAGGCGCTGCCCCATTGCTCGTCGATCCAGATCAGCGCGTCATCCAGCGCCAGTTTGGCCATTTCGGCGCAGGTTTCGGTGGGGGCGGATTGCAGCACATCGCACCACACGCCTGCGCCATCCACATTGCGGAAGGCCCGTTCAATAAAGAGCGGTTCCACATGGGTGAATTCAGCGGCAAGCGGGCCAAGCTCGTCTTGGATCAGCCGGGCCTGAAGCGCGCGCAGCCAAGCGGCATAGATCAGCGGTTCGGGCAGATGTTCGTTCATCTCGCCAGACCAGCCAGCCAGCAAGGTGAGGGCGCGTTGGCGGCGGCGCTCGGGTGTGCCATCGGGGGCGGCTTCGCCGGTGAACCACAGCTCGGCCCCGATCAGCGGCAGCAGCGAGCGGGCGGTGAAGCTGACCGTATCAAGCTGGGCTTCGATGAAACTGTCGCGGGTGTGCACTTGGCGCGCCTGCATCAGGCGTTGCCAGCGCTGGACCCGCTGTGTGTCGCCCCACAGGAACGAGACGTGGTTCGGGAAGGCGCGGTTGACGGTTTTATTGTTGGTATTGCCCAGCAGCCCGCCAATCGGGTCGATGAATTCGGGGTTATCCGCGAAAGGCAGCGTGCCTTGCCAGCGGTTTACCGCGCTCCAGCCGGGGGCAGGCAGGCGGCCTTGGCTTTGGTGGTTGGGATCGCGTTTGGGCATGGCGCCGATGAGTTTCATGCCAATGTTTTCGCGGTCCACCAGCGTGAGGTTTTGCGACGGGGCGATGTAGCCCTCGGAGGCGGCGATGCCTTCTTGCACGGTTTTGGCATGCATCAGCGCCATGGCGGCGGCGATGGAAGTGTCGCGGCCGCTCAGCACGGTCCAGCTCAGCGAGGCCACATGGCCGGGCGGGGTGATGGAGCCCAGATCGTAATGGGTCGCGGGCAGCACCGGGCCATTATCGGTCCAGCGCAGGGTGACGGTCACGGGTTCTTCATCTTTGATGCGGATGATCGAGCGGCGGGTGACAAAGGGTTTATACCCGTCCGGCGTGCGGTATTCTTGGGGGTTTTGCGGGTTCAGCTCTTCGATGAACAGGTCTTGGTCGTCCAGATAGGAGGAGGTCAGCCCCCAGCCCAGATCGGCGCTGCGCCCGGTGAGCACAACGGGCAGGCCGGGGATGGTGCCGCCGATCACGCCGCCAGATTGCAGCTCCAGCCGTGCCAGATACCAGATGGCAGGGGCGGTGAAGCCCAGATGCGGGTCATTGGCCAGCAATGTGCCCCCGGAGGCCGAGCGCGAGGGCGCGGCGGCCCATGCGTTGGATGCGCCGGCAAAGGCGAAGGGTTTGAAGGGCGAGAGCGGGTCCATCTCAAGCTGGCGGGCCTGCGCGTGGCGCGGCACATCGGGGAAAAGCGCGCTGTATTCAGGCAGGGCGGCAATGCCGGAGCCGGGCACATCGGGCAGGATGTCGCGCACACGCGCAGGGTCGGGCAGGGCCAGCGAGACCCGCGCGCGCAGCACTTCGGCGTCCAGATGCCCCGAGAGTTGCAGCCCCATGAGTTTCACAATCGCCACGGAATCGGCGGGGCTCCACGGGGCCATGGGCGCATTAAAGAGGAACATCTCTGGCGCGCCGCGCCCCAGCGCATCGGCGTTGATTTGCTCGAGGCGGGCATTGACCCCGGCGCTATAGGCTTCGAGGGCAGAGAGGGTCGTGTCATCCAGCGCGGCGGTGGATTTTACAGACAGCCCGTACACATCAAGGCGGCGCAGCAATTTATCGATGTTGAGCGTTCGGGAGCCAAAAATTTCAGACAGGCGCCCTTGGGCGGTGCGGCGCATCACGGTCATTTGCCACATGCGGTCTTGGGCATGGGCAAACCCCAAGGCGAAATAGACGTCATTGTCGGTTTCGCCAAAAATATGCGGTACATTGGCGTTGTCGCGCACGATCTCGACGGGCTGGGTCAGGCCGCGGGCCTCTAGTTTTGCGGAATAGTCAGGCAGGCTGCGCGCGGCGAGCCAATAGACCATCATCACGCCAAACAAGGAAAGCAGCACCAAAGCTGCTGCCAAACGCATGAGCCACCGAAAGAAAATTGCCATGAGGTCTCCGCAGCCGGGGTTTGAATTGACCCCGAAAGTCAGGGTGATAGGTAATAAGGCAAAGCTTTAGCGCAACGCGGAACAGAGGAAAAGCAAATGGGAAACCAAGGGACAAAACTGGCGTTTTTGGGGCTGGGTGTGATGGGGGCGCCGATGGCGGGCCATTTGCAAAAAGCGGGCCATGCGGTGACGGTGTATAACCGCACGGCGGCCAAGGCGGAAAACTGGGCCGAGACCTATGGCGGTGCATCGGCGGCCACCCCGCGCGAAGCGGCGCAGGGCGCGGATTTTGTGATGTCTTGCGTGGGCAATGACGATGATTTGCGCTCGGTCTGTTTGGGCGAGGATGGCGCATTTGCGGGCATGGCGCCGGGGGCGGTGTTTGTCGATCACACCACGGTGTCCGCCGAAGTGACGCGCGAGCTTTATGCCGCGGCGGATGCGGCGCAGATCAGTTTCATTGATGCGCCGATTTCAGGCGGGCAGGCGGGGGCCGAAAATGGCGTGCTCTCGATCATGTGCGGCGGCGATGAAGGCGCCTATGCGCGGGCTTTGCCGGTGATGGAGGTTTATTCCAAGATTTGCCGCCGGATTGGCGAAAGCGGCGCGGGCCAGATGACCAAAATGTGCAACCAGATTGCCATTGCTGGGTTGGTGCAGGGTCTCTCAGAGGCGCTGCATTTTGCGCAGAAAGCCGGGCTGGACGGGCGCGCCGTGGTTGAGGTGATCAGCCAAGGGGCCGCCGGGTCTTGGCAGATGCAGAACCGCCATGAGACCATGTTGGACGATAAGTTCGAGCACGGGTTTGCCGTGGATTGGATGCGCAAGGATTTGGGGATTTGTCTGGCGACGGGCGATGAGATCGGGGCCAGCCTGCCGGTGACCGCGCTTGTCGATCAGTTTTACAAAGATGTGCAAAAACTGGGCGGCGGGCGCTGGGACACGTCGAGTTTGCTCAAGCGTCTGTGAGAGATGCTGGCCGGACGCATTCGCCCGGCCAGTTGCCCGCGCCCTTAGTTAGGGGATGATGCGGGTGTATTTGGTGCCTTCGAGGGTTGCGCCGACGCGCAGGCCTGCGCGGCCAAAGACGGCGGCGAGCACAGGGGCGAGGGCCGTGGTGGTTTCGGCATTCACGCTGTCGCCGCGATCAGAGATCACATATTCAAGGTCCGCGCCTGCGGCCCAGCCTGCGGAGCGGCGGAAGTCTTCGAGGGCGGATTGGGTCATGAAAAACAGCACATGGGCATATTGCTGTGCGCCGATTTGCAGCCCGCCGGAGGCTTTTGTCACCGAGTAATAATCCACCGTGACATTGCCGATGCGCAGCGCGCCGCGCCCGTAAGAGCCGCCAAGGCCAAGCCCTGCTTCGGTCACGAGAGGCATCACCAGAATGCCATCCGCCTTTGCCGCGAGATTGCGGGTGTTGGGATAGCTGCGGTACATTTCGGCCAATGTGGCGTCGACGCGGGCGTCGATTGTGGCGGAGCCGCGGCTGCCGATGCCATTGCCGCAGGCGGCCAAGACGCCAAGGGACGCCATCGCGCCAAGGGTGAAGGCGCGCCGGGAAAGGGTCAGATTGCTCATGTGAACTGCCTGTAATTGTTGATTTAACATCTGCACGGTGCCGATTTTTCGGCTTGGGGCAGAGTATAGGCGCAAAAGCGCTGCTTGTCATGCGCTTTGCCCGTTTTGGCGGGATGCCGCCCAAGGGGTGTGCCTTTGGGCAGGTGTTCAGCCTTGCAGCAGCCGCGCGGCTTGCGGGGCGAAATAGGTTAGCACCCCGTCGCAACCTGCGCGTTTGAACGCCATCAGGCTTTCCATCATCACGCGTTCCTCGTCGATCCAGCCGTTTTGGCCAGCGGCTTTGATCATCGCGTATTCGCCCGACACTTGATAGGCGAAGGTGGGCGCGCCAAAGCGGAATTTGACCCGCTGGCAGATGTCCAGATAGGGCAGGCCGGGTTTGACCATGACCATATCCGCGCCCTCGCTGAGATCGCGTTCAATAAGGCGCAGGGCCTCGTTTGAATTGGCCGGGTCCATTTGATAGGTTTTCTTGTCCCCAGTCAGCGCGGCAGAAGCGCCCACCGCATCGCGGAAGGGGCCGTAAAACGCGCTGGCGTATTTGGCAGAATAGCTCAGGATCATCACGTTTTGATGGCCTGCGGCCTCAAGCGCGTGGCGGATGGCGGCGATGCGCCCGTCCATCATATCGGAGGGGCCAATGATATCTGCCCCGGCCTCGGCCTGGGCCAATGCCATTTTGACCAGCGCCTCGACGGTGCGGTCATTGACGATCTCGCCATCTTCGACAAACCCGTCATGGCCGTTGATATTATAGGTATCGAGCGCCACATCGGTCATCACGGCCATCTCTGGCACGGCCTGTTTGATGGCGCGGATGGCGCGGTTGGCGTGGTTTTGCGGATCCCATGCGCCGGCGCAATCTTCGGTCCGCTCTTCGGGGCCTGTGTAGGGAAAGATGCACATGGCACCGATGCCCAGATCAGCCGCTTGGCGCGCCAGATCGCCCATCAGGTCTGCCGAGCGGCGCTGGACGCCGGGCATGGAGGGAATGTCTTCGGTCAGGCCTTGGCCGCTGCGCACAAAGACCGGCCAGATCAGATCACCAGCCGAGAGGCTGTTTTCGCGCACCAGATTGCGGATGGCGGCGGATTGCCGAGCGCGGCGGAACCGGGCGGCGGGGAAAGGGGCGATACCCATGCAAAAATACCTCACTGTTCTTGGGATTGGCTTGCCACGTATTTTTGCCGTCCTCAAGGGGTAGGCACGCCCTTCGATGCCCGTTAAGAGAAGCAATTACTTGTAGATAGGCCGGGAATTCCCTGTTGGATTGGTATTCAGCCCTTTTCGAACTGATCGACATGCGATCGTTCTCGAACCTATGGTTCTGGATCATGTTGGCTATTGTGTGGTCGACCACCTCGCATTGGGTGCTGGGGGTGCCATATGATATGGTGCTTCGGGCCGCGCGCCACGGCGAGCAGGCGGAGGTTGATCTGGAAGATCTGGTGCGGATCAAGACCAACCGTTTGCTTTATATTGCAAAGATGTCAGGGCTTTGGCTGCTTGGTTTTGGGTTTTTTGTGCTCACGATGCTGGTGCTGCTGGGGTTTGTTTACGGCATGGAATTTGCGCAGGCGATTTTCCTGTTGGGGTTTCCGCTGTCGCTGGTTGGGCTGTTGAGCCTGAGCACCGCGCGGCTGATCCAGCAAGAGCAGAGCGCAGGCGAGCAGCTGCGCCGCCGGTTGAACCGCCACCGGCTTTATACGCAGATCATCGGCATGGTCTCGATCTTTGTGACCTCGATCTGGGGCATGTATCAAAACCTGTCTGTTGGGCCTTGGGGCTAGGCTGCTTGGCGGTTGACAGTTGCAGCGCGAGGGCCAATTAGACCGCATGACTTCGCCAAATCACATCACACTTTCTGGCGCGCCCGAAGGGTTTGACGCCAAGGCACTGCTGGCTGAGCTGGACAAGCACGGCGGGGCGGTGGCCCATGTGGCACGCGACGACAAGCGCATGGCGGCCATGGTTGCGGCGCTGCGGTTTTTCGCGCCTGACCTGCCGGTGGTTACCTTTCCGGGCTGGGATTGTCTGCCCTATGACCGGGTGTCGCCCAATGCGGATATCTCGGCGCAGCGCATGGCCACGTTGGCGGCGCTGACCCATGGGATGCCCTCGAAATTCGTGCTGCTGACCACGCTGTCGGCGGCGACCCAGCGGGTGCCAGCGCGCGAGGTGCTGCGCGAGGCCGCGTTTAGTGCGCGGGTGGGCAGCCGGATCGACGAGGCCGCGCTGCGGGCGTTTTTGGTGCGCATGGGCTTTGTGCAAAGCCCCACGGTGATGGAGCCGGGCGATTACGCGGTGCGCGGCGGGATCATTGATATTTACCCGCCCGGCGATCTGGGGCCAGTGCGGCTTGATCTGTTTGGCGATGTGCTGGACGGGGCGCGGCGGTTTGATCCGGCGACGCAGCGCACCACTGAGAAGCTTGATCTGGTGGAGCTGGCCCCGGTCAGCGAGGTTATTCTGGACGATGCGGCGATCACGCGGTTCCGCCAGACCTACCGGATTGAATTTGGCGCGGCGGGCACGGATGATCCGCTTTATGAGGCGATTTCGGCGGGGCGCAAACACCAAGGGGCCGAGCATTGGCTGTCGTTTTTCCATGAGAAATTGGAAAGCCTGTTTGATTACCTGCCAAAGGCGTCTTGGATGCTTGATAGCGGGCTGACCCCGGCGCGGTTGGCGCGGTGGGACAGCACGCAAGATCAATATGAAACGCGCAAGATCGCCATGGCGAACCGCTCGAAGATGGACAGCGTCTATAAGCCTGCGCCGCCCGAGGGGCTGTATCTGACGGATGCGGCATGGGAGGCGGCGATTGCGGATTTGCGTGTGGTGCAGCTTAACCCGTTGCCGCAGCCCACAGGCCCCGGTGTTTTGGATGCAGGCGCGCGCATTGGGCGCAATTTTGCACCAGAGCGGCAGCAGGAAAGTATCAGTCTTTTTGGGGCTTTGGCGGATCATATTAAAGCGAAACTGGACGCAGGTCCGGTGCTGGTTGCCAGCTATTCGGCGGGGGCGCGCGAGCGGCTTTCGGGGCTGATTGAGGATGAGGGCCTTGGCGCGGCGATCGAGATTGCCGATGGTACGCGGCTTGGCAAACGCGGGCTGCATCTGGCGGTTTGGGCGCTGGAGCACGGGTTTGAAGCGCCGGGGCTGACGGTGATTTCCGAGCAGGATGTGCTGGGGGATCGGCTTATTCGCGCGCCAAAGCGCAAGAAACGTGCCGCGAATTTCCTGACCGAGACCCAAAGCCTGAGCCCGCGCGATTTGGTCGTGCATGTGGATCACGGCATTGGCCGTTATCTGGGCATGGAGGTGGTGACCGCCGCCGGTGCCGCGCATGAATGTCTGGTGCTGGAATATGCCGAGCAGGCCAAGCTGTACCTGCCCGTTGAAAACATCGAACTTCTGTCGAAATATGGCCATGACGAGGGGCTGCTGGACCGGCTTGGCGGCGGCGCGTGGCAGGCCAAGAAGGCCAAGCTGAAGGAACGTATCCGCGAGATGGCGGATAAGCTCATTCGGATTGCCGCCGAGCGGGCGCTGCGCAAAGCGCCGGTTCTGGAGCCGCCGCCGGGCATGTGGGACGCGTTTTCAGCGCGTTTCCCCTATCAGGAAACCGACGATCAGCTGCGCGCCATTGGCGATGTCATGGATGATCTAACATCGGGCAACCCAATGGATCGGTTGATTTGCGGCGATGTGGGCTTTGGCAAAACCGAAGTGGCGATGCGCGCGGCCTTTGTGGCGGCCATGTCGGGCACGCAGGTGGCAGTGATTGCGCCAACGACCTTGCTGGCGCGGCAGCATTACAAGAGCTTTGCCGAGCGGTTTCGCGGCTTTCCCATTGAGGTGCGCCAGCTGAGCCGGTTTGTCACCGCCAAAGAGGCCGCCGCGACCCGCGATGCCATGGCAAAAGGCACCTGTGATATTGTGATCGGCACCCATGCGCTGTTGGCCAAGGGCATCCGGTTTCAGAACCTTGGCCTTTTGGTGATTGACGAAGAGCAGCATTTTGGGGTGACCCATAAGGAGCGGCTCAAATCGCTGCGCAGTGACATTCACGTGCTGACATTGACCGCGACGCCGATCCCGCGCACGCTGCAATTGTCGCTGACCGGGGTGCGCGATCTGTCGATCATTGGCACGCCGCCCGTCGACCGTTTGGCGATCCGGACCTATGTGAGCGAATTTGATGCGGTGACGCTGCGCGAGGCGCTCTTGCGCGAGCATTACCGGGGCGGGCAATCGTTCTTTGTTGTGCCGCGTCTGAGCGATCTGCCTGAGATTGAAGAGTTTTTGAAGGCGCAACTGCCTGAGCTGTCTTATGTGGTGGCGCATGGGCAGATGGCGGCGGGCGAGCTGGATGACCGGATGAATGCCTTTTACGATGGCAAATTCGACATTCTGCTGGCGACGACCATTGTTGAATCCGGGCTCGATATTCCCACGGCCAATACGATGATTGTGCACCGGGCCGATATGTTTGGTCTGGCGCAGCTTTATCAGATCAGGGGCCGGGTGGGGCGTTCCAAAACCCGCGCCTATGCTTATCTGACCACCAAGCCGCGGGCCAAGCTGACCGCCACGGCGGAGAAACGTCTGCGGGTGCTGGGCAGTTTGGATACGCTTGGGGCGGGGTTCACGCTGGCCAGTCAGGATTTGGACATTCGCGGCGCGGGCAATTTGCTGGGCGAAGAGCAATCGGGCCAGATGCGCGATGTGGGGTTCGAGCTTTATCAATCCATGCTTGAAGAGGCGATTGCCAAGATCAAATCGGGCGAGATGGAAGGGTTGAGCGAGGCCGATGATCAATGGGCGCCGCAGATCAATCTGGGTGTGCCTGTGTTGATCCCTGAGGCCTATGTGCCGGATCTGGATGTGCGGCTTGGGCTTTACCGGCGTTTGTCGAGCCTATCGACCAAGGTCGAGCTCGAAGGGTTTGCGGCTGAGTTGATTGACCGGTTTGGCAAGCTGCCGCGCGAGGTGAACACGCTGATGCTGGTGGTGCGGATCAAGGCCATGTGCAAACGGGCCGGGATTGCCAAGCTGGATGGCGGGCCAAAAGGCGCGACCATTCAGTTCCACAATGACAAATACGCCTCGCCCGAGGGTTTGGTAAGCTTTATCCAAGATCAGCGCGGGCTGGCCAAGGTGAAGGACAACAAGATTGTCGTGCGCCGCGATTGGAAAAATGACACCGATAAGATCAAAGGGGCCTTTGCCATTGCCCGTGATCTGGCCGAGCCGTTGATCGCCAAGGAGCGCGCGGCCAAGAAGGCCAAGCAGGCCTGAGAAAACGGGTTAGCCGGGGCGGCGTTAATCCGCCCCGCTGACCTTTTTCATCCGCAGCATCATGCCAAATCCCAGCACGGCCATGACAAAGACCGACAGGCTGAGCGGGCGGGTGGTGCCATCGAACATGATGCCCACGGGCGAGGCGATGACAGCGGCCAGCACGGTCGAGACCGCGCCGATCACCGAGGCTGCCATGCCCGCGATATGGCCCATGGGTTCCATCGCGATGGCGTTGAGATTGCCCAAGGTCAGCCCGGCCTGCGCAAAGAGGCAGGTTTGCCAGATCACAAAGAAGGCGAACCCATAGCTGCTGGCCCCCAGATCAAAGGCGACAAACAGCCCTGAGAGCAGGATCTGGATGGCCAAGGTCCAGCGCACGAGGCGCTGCATGCCAAGGCGCACCACAAGCAGGGCGTTAAGCAAGCTGGCTGTGCCGGCGAGCACGGCAACGGCGCCGAACCAATAGGGGAAGCTCTCGGCGCGGCCATAGACATCGGCGTAGATCGGTTGCACCAGCATCAGCAGCACAAAGAGCATCGCCATGGCGAGGGTCTGTACATAGATCGACAGGCGCACGGTGGGATGGGAGAACATTTCCACCACAGCGGCCCACATGGAAGAGAGGCGCAGCGGGCGGCGTTCTTCGGGCGGCAGGGTTTCAGGCAGGCGCAGCGCCAGCCAAAGCGTTGAAATCGCGGAAAACACCATGAAGGCCACAAAGATGCCGCGCCAGTTGGAGGTGGCGATGATCATCGCGCCCATGGTGGGGGCAATGGCGGGCACCAAGGTGAAGATCATCATCACAATAGAGATGATCTGGGCCATTTGGCGGCCCGAAAACAGATCGCGCACAATCGCCAGCGCAACAATGCGCGGGCCAGCAGCGCCAAGGCCCTGAACCAGCCGGGCAATGAGCATCACCTCAAGGCTTTGGCTGGCGGCGGCGATGCCTGCGCATAGAATATAGAGCCCCGCGCCCAGAAACACGATCCGGCGGCGGCCAAATGTATCGGAGAGCGGCCCGGTGATAAACGTGCCAAGCCCCATGCCAAGCACAAAGGAGGTGAGGATCAGCCCGGCGCGCTCGGGCGTGTCGGGGGCCAGCGTTTTGCCCATTTCAGGCAGCGCAGGCAGCATGGCATCAATGGAAAGCGCAATGGTGGCAAAGAGCATTGCGATCAATGCAACAAATTCACTGCGGCTCATCGGGAGGTTTTTAGGGGTATCGGACAAGGGAGGCTCCGGCTTGGTGGCACCAAATTTAGGTGGCACGCCAAATCGTTAACCCAAGGTTGCATGTGACACAATGGCGCGCGGGCGAGAAATGCCGCGCGCCAAAGGGCGGCTTAGCCTGCGAGCGCCGCCATGCCGTAATCTGCGCGGATTTTGCGCGCTGTTTGGCTTTGGCCGCGCGGCAGATAGATCACCTGTGCCAGATCGCCCAGCCCGTCAAATTGACCGGCCCATTCATCGCCCATGGCCAGCACGGAGACGTTGTAATTCACGATGTCGCTGCGTTTTTGCTCCCAGCTTTCTTCCGCGATCACGCGGCTGACAAAGCGGCAGCTTTCCAGCACGGCGCGGCGTTCGGCATAGGGCATCAGGCAATCGCGCCCGTTGGTGCGGTTATAGGCGTCGGTGGCGCAGCCCACGATAAGCTCGGTGCCCATCGACGAAAGGTGATGCAGCAGCCGCACATGGCCTTGGTGGAACATGTCAAAGCTGCCGTAGGTCAACACAACGCGCGGCGGCAAAGGATGGGGGGTATAGAATGTCATGGCGCGCAGCCTTGCGTGCCCAAAGGCAGGGGCATGCGGTTTGGTTGCGCCGATTTTAGCTGTGTTTGCGAAGCTGCACGCGCCGGGGCACGTGCTGCAAACGCTGCCGCGAGGCGGCCCGTTTGATGGTTCATTTCCTGTCACCCGCTCGATTTACTGCTGCGATGTTGATCGCTTTTTGTTGGGGTCTTTGCCCCTTTATGCAGGTCACGATACGCTGCTTGTCGAATCAGGCCAAGCGCTTTTTGCGGGAAAATGCAGCTGCAGGGGGCTTTAGGCGGTTTTGCCGGTCAGTTCTGCGATGACTTTGGCCCAAAGTTCGGGCGGCTGTGCGCCGGGCACCGCATGTTGGCCGCCAACGATGAAGGTCGGAACGGAATTCACGCCCATCTGGCGGCTGTGGGCGTCGCGCTCGGCGATGTCTTTGGCGTCGGCGTCCGATTTGAGCAGGCGCGTCACGGTGGCGGCGTCCATTTCGATGCCATCCGCGATGTCGGCCAGCACTTCGTGATCGCCAATGTCGCGCCCGTCGGTGAAATAGGCTTTGAACAGGGCCGAGACCGCTGCGGTTTGGCGCCCCTCGATGCCTGCCCAATGGATCAGGCGGTGCGCGTCGAGCGTGTTTGGCGTGCGTTTCATGGCCTCGAAATTGATCGCGACGCCGGATTTTTCCGCTTGATCGACGACGGGGGCATAGGCGCGCACGGCGCCTTCTTTGCCGCCGAATTTGCCTTCGAGATAGGCGCGGCGGTCCATGCCGCCCCGGGGCATGTCGGGGTTCAATTGGAACGGGTGCCATTCAATGATGAACGGGTGATCGGGGTGATCGGCCAGCGCGCGGTCCAGATGGGTTTTACCGATGAAACACCATGGGCAGATCGGATCGGACATGATGTCTAGTTTAATGCCGGTGGGGGCTGCGTCAGTCATGGGATGCCTCGAATGTCTTGCGCAGGGCGCGTCGCTGTATTTTGCCCTGCGCGCCCGGTGGGCCGCGCGGGCAGGTGGGTTTAGGCGCGGTGTCGAATGACACGGGCCTTGGTTTGGCATAGCGGGGCCGTGCGCGCGCGTCCAGTGCAGCGGGGTGCAATGCGGGGGCGGCGCGCGGTCAACATGTCGTTATTGCGCGGCGGGGGTTTCCTCCCACCACCACAGTTCGGGCATGTAATTGGGGCCATCGCCGTAGATCGGGAAGACGCCGGGGTATTTCATCCGCGCGTCATGGGCGATGCGCCCCTCGCTGTAGGACCAGAACGGCACCACATAACGCCCGGCGGTCAGCGCCCGGTCGAGCGCGCGGGTGGCGGCCAGAAACGCGCGGTCACCTTTGGCGGCAAGCATGGCGTCGATCATCGCATCCACCGCCGGAGAGGTGATGCCCATCAGGTTGCGCGAGCCTTGGGTATGCGCGGCCTCGGAGCCCCAATAGAACCGCTGCTCGTTGCCGGGGCTGAGCGACAGGGCGCGGCGCATGAACACCATGTCGAAGTCGAAACTGCCTGTGCGGGCAAAGAGTTGCGCATCATCCACGCGGTCGATTGTGGCGGTGATCCCAAGCCGCGAGAGCGCTTGGGTGTAAAGATCCGCGATGGCGATGTTTTCGGTGTTGGAACTGTTGAGCAGGATGCTGAATTCCAGCGGCGTGCCATCGGGGCCGCGCAGCGTGCCGCCCTCGGCGGAATAGCCCGCCGCCGCGAGTTGCTGCTGGGCTTTGCGGATGCCTGCGCGGTTGCGCGCGCTGCCGTCGCCTTGGGGCAAGTCATAGCCTTCGATGGTGCCGGGCAGCAGATCAGCGGCAAAAGGGGTCAGCAGGGCGGCCACATCAGGGGCGGCGGCGCCGGGCTGCATGGCAAGTTCGGAGTTGGAGAAATAGGAGCTGATCCGGGGCTGCGCGCCGCCGGTCAGCGTGTCGTTAATATAGCTGAAGTTAAAGGCGTGGATCATGGCGTCGCGCACGCGCCAGTCGTCAAAGGGCGGTTTGCGCGTGTTCATGGCAAACCCGGTCATGCCCGATGGTTTTTGATGCGGGATTTCGGTTTTAACCACATCGCCGCGCTGGACGGCGGGGAAATGATATTGCGCAGCCCAGCGTTCGGCGTTGAATTCGCGGATGGCCGAGATGGCGCCAGCTTTGAACGCCTCAAAGATCACGGTGGCATCGCCATAGCTGTCGATGCGGATCTGGTCGAAATTATGCGTGCCCCGGCGCAGCGGCAGATCCGCGCCCCAATAATCCGGTTTGCGCTCGAGGGTCACGTGCCGCCCGGCCTCGTAATCGCGCACACGGTAGGGGCCACTGCCCAGCGGGATGTCATCCAGCCGCGCATTGGCGAAATCTTTGCCCTGCCATTGCGCCTTGGAGAGGATCGGCCGCATGCCGGCCAAAAGCGCAAGTTCGCGGTTATCGGTGTTGAAGGTGAAGCGGAGGCTGCGCGGCCCGGTTTGGGTCAGTCTTTCGACCTGCGCCCAGAACCCGGCGTATTTGGGGTGCCCCTCGCTGCCCAGAAGCTCATAGGAGAAAATCACATCTTCGACCGTGACGGGGCTGCCGTCAGAGAATCGGGCATTCTCGCGGAGGGTGAATTCGGCCCAAGAACGGTCCTCTGGCACCTCAATCGATTCGGCCAATAACCCGTATAACGAGAAAGGCTCATCTTGGGATCGCCCCATCAGGCTCTCATGGGTGAAGAAGGCGAGCTGCCAAGGAGAGTTCCCCTTGAGCACGAATGGATTGAGACTGTCGAAGCCGCCGGTGTTGTCCAAAGTGATCGCGCCGCCTTTTGGCGCATCGGGGTTCACATAGGGCAGAACCACAAAATCAGGTGGCAGGGCAGGGTCTCCATACATAGATATCCCGTGTTGCGGCGCAGCGCCCGCGACTCCTCCCCAGAGAATCACTGAAGAAATCGCCGCAACGGCCCGACCTGTTTGGAAAAAATTCAGCCCCATTTTAGCAACAATCCCGCTCTGCCCTTATTTGTTTGACCTATGGCTTACCGGGGTCTTTCCGCCTTATCAAACTTTTAGCTTGGCCCTGAGCGGTGAAAGGATTATAAAGACCTCACTGCTCGATAGGTTTCTTGCCTGTATGAAACCTGCCTCAATAACTTAACGCCCGCTTCGTGCGGGCGTTTTTTTTGGCCCGGGCCCATGGGGCAGCGCGGCTTTGCCAGCGCGATTACGCCAAGGCGAAGCCCCGGCGCAAATAGACCGTTCACATTGCATATGCGGCGCGCCATGATGCAGGCGCAGCAAACGCAAAGGATATCGCCATGGCCTATACGATCGACCTGACAGGCAAGACCGCCATCATCACCGGATCCAACTCGGGCATTGGCCTTGGGATTGCCCGCGAGCTGGCCCAGGCGGGCGCAGATGTGGTGCTGAACTCCTTCACCGACCGCGATGAAGATCATGCGCTGGCCGAAGAGATCGCCAAATCCTTTGGCATCAAAGCGCGCTATATCAAAGCGGATATGTCCAAAGGCGCGGAATGCCGGCAATTGATCGCCGATGCGGGGCGCTGTGATATTCTGGTGAACAATGCGGGCATCCAACATGTGGCGCCGATCCCTGATTTTCCGGCGGATAAATGGGATGCGATCATTGCGATCAACCTCAGTTCTGCCTTTCACACCACCGCCGCCGCTTTGCCGATGATGCGCAGCGCGGGCTGGGGCCGGGTGATCAACATCGCCTCGGCGCATGGGCTGACCGCTTCGCCGTTCAAATCGGCTTATATCGCGGCGAAACACGGGATTGTCGGCCTCACAAAAACCACCGCGCTGGAAACCGCAGAGGAGCCGATCACCGCCAATGCGATCTGTCCGGGCTATGTGCTGACCCCGCTGGTCGAGGCGCAGATCCCCGATACGATGAAAGAATACAACATGGGCCGCGAAGAGGTGATTAAGAATGTCATGCTCAAGCGCCAACCTTCCAAAGAATTCGCCACAACCGAGCAGATGGGCGGCACCGCCACGTTCCTATGCTCGGACGCGGCGGCCCAGATCACCGGCACTACGATCAGTGTCGATGGCGGCTGGACGGCGCTTTGACTTTCCAATTGGGAAAAAATCCCCGCCGGAGGCCTGAAATCTTTATCCAGCGCAGCCGCCCATGAAGGTGAAACAAATCAGTTTGGCCCTGCAAGGCGGCGGGGCGCATGGCGCGTTCACTTGGGGCGTTTTGGACCGGTTGCTGCAAGAGCCGGATATCGAGATTTGCGCCATGTCGGGCACCTCGGCGGGGGCGCTTAATGGTGCGGCGTTGAAAGCGGGAATGCTCAAAGGCGGGCGGCAGGGCGCGCGGGATAATCTCGATTGGCTGTGGGCCAAGGTCGCGGGTTTGAACGACATGCGCATGGCCCATTGGATGGCGCCTTTTGGCGCGGGGGCGATCAGCCAGGCTTTGGAATATTCCTTGCCGTTTCAGGCCACGGACGCGTGGTCGCGGGCCGTGTCGCCTTATGCTTATGGGCCGTTTTACCGCAATCCGCTGGCTGATATCGTGTCGAAATTCGATTATGAATATGTTTGCGACAAGGACCGCCCGCAGTTTTTTGTCTGCGCCACGCGGGTGCGCAATGGCAAGGTGCGGGTGTTTCGCGAGGATGAGATTGGCCCTGATGCGTTGATGGCTTCGGCCTGTTTGCCCAGCGTCTTTCAAGCGGTCGAGATTGATGATGCGGAAACCGGGCGGCGCGAGGCGTTTTGGGATGGCGGGTATACCGGCAATCCGGCGCTGTTTCCGCTGTATAAAAAGGATTTGCCGGGGGATATTGTGATCATCAACATCAACCCGCTGGAGCGCGAGGACATACCTGTGACCGCGCAGCAGATCCAGAACCGGATCAACGAGATCAGTTTCAATTCAAGCTTGCTGCGCGAATTGCGGGCGATTGATTTTGTGCAGCGGCTTTTGGAGGATGGCACATTGCCCGAGGGGCGCATGTCGCGGGTGCGGGTGCATATGATTGCCGATGATGCGCTGATGGCGCAATTGTCGGTGGCGACCAAGATGCTGCCCAATCCGGGCGTGTTGATGGTGCTCAAACAGGCGGGGATTGTGGCGGCAGAGACTTTCCTGCGCGATCACGTGGATAAAATCGGCAAGCAAAGCTCGGTTGATCTGCGCGAGATGTTCGCCTAATCGACTTTTTCGTCGACCCGGTCCATCAGCTCGACCAGATCGGGCTCGTCCGGGTTGGCGAGGCCGTTTGGATAGACCAGCCCTGCGGAGATCACCAGTTTCGCCGCGTCTTCGACGCTCATGTCGAGCAAGATCACATCCGCCGTGGGCAAGAACAGCAAGAACCCAGAGGTGGGGTTTGGTGTGGTGGGCAAAAACACCGACATCATCTGGCCGCTCGGGTCTGATTTGCGGGCAATTTCGCCTTTGGCATCGGTCGAGACAAAACCAATCGCCCAGATGCCCCGGCGCGGATATTCGATCAGGCAGGCATGTTCAAAGCTGCGCTCGGATTGGGCAAAGATGGTTTCGGAAATCTGTTTGATGCCGGAATAGATGGTGCGAACCACGGGGGTGCGCTCGACCAAGCTTTCGGCAAAGCGGATCATGCTGCGGCCAATGATGCCTTTGGCCAGCCAGCCGACAATCACGGTAAAGACCAAGAAGATCACCACGCCAAGGCCTTTGACGTTGATTTGCGACAGCGGATCAAGCCCTAGCAGATCTTGGATCAGCCTGTCGGGGTGGTAGGCCTTTGGCACAAAAGGCAAAACCCAGCCATCGATCCAGCCGATCACCGTCCAGATCAGCCAGATGGTCAGCCCCACGGGGGCGATGACCACCAGACCTGTCAGAAAAGACGCGCGCAATCGAGCAATCAACCCACGGCGCGGCGGTTGGTTAATCTCTGGATCAAATGGCGTGTTCATGGCGCGCAACTTCCCTTGGCAATGCCCTAGAGCTAGGGTCTTTTATATGCCGCGACAATGGCTTGGCCCGCCATTTTTCACTCTTTCGTAACCAGTTCGATGGCAATCTGCGCCGCCAGTGTCGCATTATTGCGCACAAGGGCGATATTGGCATCAAGCGAGCGCCCCTCGGTCAGCTCAAACAAGCGGCCCAGCAAGAAGGGGGTGACGGCTTTGCCGATCACGCCTTGGGCGTCAGCTTCGCTTTGGGCCTGCGCGATGATGGGCGCGAGGGTTTCAGCTGCGATTTCAAAGGCCTGCGGGATGGGGTTGGCGATAAGTTGGCCGCCTGTCAGCCCCATGGCGCGGCGCATCCGCTGGGCTTTTGCGATGTCGGCGGCGCTGTCCATGCGCAAAGGCGCAGCCAGCCCAGAGGAGCGGCTCCAGAAGGCGGGGAACTCATCTTGGCCATAGGCGATAACGGGCACGCCTTGGGTTTCGAGCACTTCCATGGTTTTGGGAATGTCCAAAATCGCTTTGGCCCCGGCTGCCACAACAGTGACGGGGGTTTGCGCCAGTTCCAGCAGGTCGGCAGAGATGTCAAAGCTGTCTTCTGCGCCTTTATGCACGCCGCCGATGCCGCCAGTGGCAAAGACGTCGATGCCTGCGATGGCGGCGGCGATCATGGTGCCTGCCACGGTGGTGGCACCCGTGCCGCCCGTCGCGATGCAGGCGGCAATGTCAGCGCGGCTGAGTTTTGAGACGTTTTTGGCTTGGGCCAGATCGGTGAGCTGTTCGGCCTCAAGACCGATGTGCAGCACGCCTTCGATCACGGCGATGGTGGCGGGCACGGCCCCGGCGGCGCGGATGTCATGTTCGACTTGGCGGGCCACTTCGACATTTTGCGGAAACGGCATGCCATGGGTGATGATAGTGCTTTCCAGCGCGACAATTGCGCCGCCTGTGCTGCGAGCGCGGGAAACTTCGGCGGAATAGGTGATGGGCAGGGTCATATGGCGGTTTCTCCGGCAACATAAAGCGCAGCGGCTTCGAGGGCTTGGTTCAGCGCAGCCTCGGGGGAGGCTCCGCCAAGTTCTGCCGCCACATGGGCGGCCATGAAAGTATCGCCCGCGCCGGTCACGCGGGTGACGGAAACGGGGGGCGGTAATTGGGACCATTGGCCGCGCGCATCTGCCACGCAGGCCGCAGCGCCGCCATTGGTGACCACAGCGCGCTGAGCGCCGCGCGCCAGCAGCGCCTGCGCGGCGGTTGCGGTATCGGCAAAGCCGACCTCTTGGCAGAGCAATTCGGCCTCTTCGAGATTGACGTAGAGCGTGCCGCGCTGGTGTTGCAAAAAGGGCCGCAGTCGCAGCGCTTTGCCCGGCGAGGCCGGGGCCACGCGCAGATCGGCCTGTGCCAGCAGCGGGCTTTGGGCAATTTCCGCCAGCAGATCGAGGGTGAGATTGCCATCAAGCGCCACGGCCCCGGTGAAGGGGGCGGGCAATTGGCCGTTGGAAAGCGGGCGCAGGATTTTATCGCCTGCGGCCTCAAGCGAATGGGCATCGGCAATGGCGGCGATCAGCCCGTTGGAGCCTTCGACGGCCATGTAGCGGTCTGTGGGCAGATCATCAGAGCGGTAGACGTAATCGGTGACGAGGCCGCGTGCGGCGCAGGCGGAGATAAGCTCGTCGCCCTCCGGATCGCGGCCAACCGCGCTAAGCAGGGCGGGGCGCAGGCCAAAGCGCGCCAGGGCCATGGCAATGTTCATTGCCACGCCGCCGGGCAGGCGGGTGATGCGGCCCGGCATGTCCGAGCCTTCGCGCATGGGGCGTTCGCATCGGCCAATCACGTCCCAAAGGACGGACCCGATGCATAGAATGTCAAAATTAGCAGCCATTTTGCCCTTCTGCCGCAGCGCGGCGTTGCGCGCAAGCGGGCGCGTCATTTGGGCACGGCAAAAGTCAGCGCGGCCCAGAGGGTTTCCCAGACCGGAGCATCGGGCGCATCGCCGCGCGGCGCGGGGCGCAGCACCACGGCGTCATAAAGATAGCTGTGGCCGGGCGCTGCGGGAATGGCCGCGTTCCCCTGCGCATCGGTGCGGTGCAGGGTGATGGTGACGGTGCCATCGGGGGCGCGGTCAAAGACTTCGATCTGGGCGTCGCTGCGGGCTGTGCCTTGGTAGAGGAGTTGCACCTGCATCATGCCGGAAAAATCCGGCAGGTAGGGGTTGCTCAGCGCGACAAATTCGGTGGCCAGCCCGTAGGCGCGGTCTGATCCGGCGCCATTGCCAACGGCGACCAGCGCTTTGGAGTGGCGGGTATAGGTTTCGCGGAACTTATCGGTGGGCCAACCTTCGGCCAGATGGGTGGTCTGCGCGTCGGGGAAGTCTTTGTGTTTTGCAAAGCTGAGGAATTTGTCCCATTCTTTATAGGTGACGGTTGAGGGCGCGGCCTCGTGCAGCAACACCCAAAGGCCCTCGCGGTCCGGGGTTTGGCTTTGCAGGGCGGGGCGGTCGCCCATGCGGCCTTCGACGGGGGCGATGGCATCCCCCATGGCCGTGTCAAAGCGCAGGGTGCGGTTTTCGAAAAAACCAAGCGCGGTGCCGCTGAATTCTTGGCCATTGCGCAGATCGGCAGAAAAACTTTTCGATGGTTGCACTTGATAGTTTTCCGGTTCAATCCAAAACTCATGAGCAAGCACCATCGGTGCGCTACAGATCAGAAAAAGGGCAGGGATGATGGGGATAAGGCGCATTTTGGGGGCTTTCTATCGGGTCATTGGAACGATGGGGCTGCTGCTGGCAATGTCAAGCGCGGCGCAGGCCCATGAGGTTTTGCCGAGCATTGCGGATCTGGACGCAGGCAAGGGGCTCGCCGAGCTGCGGATCACGCTGAACCTTGAGGCGCTTTTGGCGGGAATTGATCTCGATCAGGTGCAAGACACCGATGATGCGCCGCAAGCCGCGCAATATGATGCGCTGCGCGCCATGAGCGGCGAGGAGTTGGCGGCGCTGGCTCCGCAATTGTTGCAGCGGTTCAATGCTTTGCCCCTGCTGAGCGCGGGCGGCAGTGCGGTGCAGCTTGCGCCGTTGTCGATTGAGGTTTTGCCCGAAACCAACCCCGATTTACCGCGCGAGACCCTGTGGCATTTATCCGGCGATCTGCCCGAGGGGGCGGATAGTATGAGCGCCGCATGGCCCAAGGGCGCGGGCGATTTGGTGCTGCGCCAGCAAGGGGTCGAGGCGCCGTTTACCGGGTTGATTTCAGGCGGTCAAAGCAGCGGGCCAATTGCCATTGCGGGCGGCGGCGCGCAGAGCGCATGGCAGGCCTTTGCCAGCTATATCCCGGTGGGGTTTGACCATATTTTGCCCAAAGGTCTGGATCATATCTTGTTTGTGCTGGGGCTGTTTTTCCTGAGCACGCGGCTGCGTCCGCTGATCTGGCAGGTTTCGGCCTTTACGCTGGCGCATACGGTGACACTGGCTTTGGGCGCGATGGGGTGGGTCAGCATTCCGGGGTCGATTGTGGAGCCGTTGATTGCGGCCTCGATTGTTTATGTGGCTGTTGAGAATGTGTTTTTATCGCGGTTGAGCGCGTGGCGGCCGCTTGTGATTTTTGGCTTTGGGCTGTTGCACGGGCTTGGTTTTGCCTCGGTGCTGGGGGAGTTTGGCCTGCCCGAAGCGCAGTTCTTGCCCGCGTTGATCGGGTTCAACATCGGGGTTGAGCTGGGACAGCTCACGGTAATTGCGCTGGCGTTTTTGGCTGTGGGCTGGTGCGCGCAAAAGCCGTGGTACCGCGCGCGGATTGCGGTGCCTGCGTCTTGTGTGATTGCGCTGGTGGGGGCTTATTGGTTTGCCGAGCGGGTGTTTTTCTAAACCCCGCCCGGCAAAAGGGGCATCAGCCCATGTGGTCTGTCAAAGTTTTCAGCGCGGCGCTGGGATCTTCGGCGGACCAAATTTCCGGGCCAAAGGCGAAGAAATCGGTGTGGGGCGTGAGCAGTTTGATGCTTTGTGCGTCGAGCATGCCTTCGGCCACCACGGGGACTTCGATGACTTCGGACCACCATTTGAAGAGGTCGAATTCGGCATGGTCACCATCATCCAGCGCGCTGGGTTTGGTGGGGCCGAAACAGACGTAATCGGCGCCTGCTTCGCCTGCGGACATGCCATCGTGGCGCGAGCCTGCGCAATAGCTGCCCACAATGGCGTCTGGGCCCAGTTCTTTGCGCGCGTGGCGCACGGAGCGGGCGGCGTCGCTGAGGTGGACCCCGTCGAGGCCAAGCCGTTCGGCCAGCATCACGTGATCATTGATCACCAGCGCGATGTCCCGCGCATGGGTCACTTCGCGCAGCGCATCGGCCGCGCGCGAGAGCGTGTCCTCGTCGCGGCTGGACAGGGCGAGGCGCACACAGGCGATTTCGGTGCTGTCGAGCACCCGCGCCAATGTGTCGGGAAAGCTGCTGAGATCAAACTCGGGGGGTGAAATCAGGTAGAGCTGTGGGCGGTCTGGAGCGTCCATGGGGTGTTTTCCTTTGGTTGCCGATGTCTCTAGCCGATCTGGCGGGTAAAGAAAATTCGATTTTAGGCCTCCGGCGGGGATTTTAAGCCAATTGGAAGCAGGAGTTCTTGCACCTAGGGGCTGCTGGGGCGTATGGGGCGGGCATGAATGAGACAGTAGAAAACCCGCCTTTCCCCCGTGTCGTACTGGTGCGCCCCCAGATGGGCGAGAATATTGGTGCGGCGGCGCGGGCAATGTTGAACTTTGGTCTGAGCAATATGACGGTGGTTGCGCCGCGAGATGGCTGGCCCAATCCGGCGGCGGTGGCCATGGCCTCGGGCGCAGGCCGGGTTCTGGATGATGCGGTGCTGTGTGATGATGTGGCCAGCGCGGTGCAAGATTGCAGTTTTGTTTTTGCCACCACGGCGCGGTCGCGGGATCTGACCAAGCCGGTGTACAGCCCTGAGGCTGCCATGCGCGAGGCGGTGCAGCGCATTGCGGCGGGGCAAAAAGTGGCTGTGCTGTTTGGCCCTGAGCGGGCCGGGCTGGAGAATGAAGATCTGGTGCAGGCCAATGCTATTGTATCAGTGCCGGTGAACCCGGAGTTTGCCTCGCTTAATCTGGCGCAATGTGTGTTGTTGATGGGCTATGAGTGGCGCCGCCAAGCGGCGCAGGTTGTGGCGGTTGATCCGGGGCTTGCGGGCACGCATTGGGCCGAAGGGGCCGAGATCGAGGCGCTCTCGCGGCATTATGAAGAGCGGATGGAAGAGGCAGGGTTTTTCTTTCCCGATCACAAGGCCGCGTCGATGAAATTGAACCTGCGCAATTTGTGGTCGCGATTGCCGCTGACCCGCGCGGATGTGCAGATGTTGCATGGCATGCTGCGGCAAATGGTGCGGTGGAAGGACAAGTCCTAGACCTTTTGGAGCCGCTGCATTAGCTGTTTTTCACCTAAGAAACTCGGGGGCAAATATGGCCAAGACGCGCAAATTATTTGAGGAAGTGGGCGAGGCCGAGACGCAGCGCCCGGCACCGCAAAAAGGCGGGATCGATACGGGGCGCGGCGGCGCGCGCAGGGCGATCCGCATGTGGCTGATGGGCCTGTTTGCCTTGGTGTTTTTGATGATCGCGGTGGGCGGGTTGACCCGGTTGACCGACAGCGGATTGTCGATCACCGAATGGGCGCCGATCACCGGGGCGTTGCCGCCGATGGATGAGGTATCTTGGGCCGCCGAGTTCGAAAAATACCAGAAGATCGACGAATTCCAGATTGAAAACAAGTGGATGGAGCTTGATGATTTCAAGCGCATCTATTGGTGGGAATGGGGCCATCGGCAGCTTGGCCGGGTGATTGGTCTGGTATGGGCCATTGGATATGCGTGGTTTGCGCTGCGCCGGCAGGTGCCGGTCGGTTGGCACGGGCGGCTGATCTGGCTGGGTGCATTGGGCGGCGCGCAGGGCGCGATTGGCTGGTGGATGGTGTCCTCGGGCGTGACGCAAGGCGCGGGCATGACCGATGTGGCGAGCTATCGGTTGGCGACGCATCTGGGGCTGGCGTTTGTGATCCTTGGTTATATCGCGTGGGATGTGTTTTTGCTGGGCCGCTCTGAGCGTGATTTGATGCAGGCGCGCCGGGCAAAAGAGGCCAAGCCGTTCTCGCTTGCCACCGGGTTGATGCATTTTGCGTTTTTGCAGATTTTGATCGGGGCCTTGGTGGCCGGGATTGATGCGGGGCGCAGCTATACCGATTGGCCGTTGATGGGCGGGCAGATTTTGCCGCCGAGCATCTGGCTGGAGGGGCTTGGTTGGCGCAACCTGTTTGAGAACCCCGGATTGGTGCAATTCATTCACCGGATGACGGGGTATGTTCTGGCGATTTTTGCCGTGGTGGTTTGGCTGCGTGGGCGCAAATCGGCACATGGTGCCACGCGGTTTGCATTTAATGCGGTGATGTCTGCTGTGGCGCTTCAGATTTTGCTGGGGATCATGACGGTGATCTATGCCGCGCCGCTGGCGCTGGGGCTGTTGCACCAGTTGATGGCTGTGGTTTTGTGGGTGTTGATCCTGCGGGCGCGCTATCTGTCGGCCTATCCTATTGCCACATCCCTAAGAGGAGCCTGAGACATGCGTGCCTATGATGAATTGATGGAATTTCAACGCGAAACCGAGGCGCTGGCACAGGTGGCGGGGCGGCTTGGTTGGGACCAAGAGACCATGATGCCACGTGAGGCGGCGCCGCAGCGGGCCGAGGAAATGGCGGCGATGGAAAGCGTGCTGCATGCGCGCCGCAACGCAGCCCAGCTCGGCGATTGGTTGGCGCAGATTGATGACGCTGCGCTGGCCCCGGTTGAGGCCGCGCAGATGCGGCATATCCGCCGCAGTTTCGAGCGGGCCAATAAAGTGCCGGGCAAGCTGGCGGCGCAGATTGCGCGGGTCACCAGCCGCGCGCAGGGGCAATGGGCCGAAGCGCGCGGCGCGGATGATTTTGCAGCCTTTGCGCCGGTTTTGACCGAGGTGATTGCGCTCAAGCGCGAGGAAGGCCAAGCGCTGGCGGCGGGCGGCGATGTCTATGACGCGATGCTGGATGATTATGAACCCGGCGAGAGCGGCGCGGCGCTTGAGGCGATGTTTTCGGCGCTGCGGCCGGGGCTGAGCGCGCTGCGCGCCGCTGTGCGCGAGGCAGAAGCGCCGCCAAAGCTGGCCGGGCGTTTTGACGAGCAGGGGCAGATGAAGCTGACGCGGCTGCTGGCCAAAAGCTTTGGGTATGACATGGCGCGGGGCCGGGTGGATAAGGCGGTGCATCCGTTTTCCAGCGGTTCGGGGCTTGATGTGCGCATCACCACCCGCACCAATGAGCATGATCCGTTCAACTGTTTTTATTCGACAATTCATGAGGTTGGCCATGCCGCCTATGAGCAGAACATTGACCGCGATTACCTGCTGACGCCTTTGGGGGGCGGTGTGTCCATGGGGGTGCATGAAAGCCAGAGCCGGATTTACGAGAACCAGATCGGGCGCAGCCGAGCCTTTACCGGGTGGCTTTTTGGCCAGATGAAAGACGCGTTTGGTGATTTTGGCATTGCGGATGAAGAGGCGTTTTATGGCACGGTGAACCGGGTCAATGACGGGTTTATCCGCACCGAGGCCGATGAGTTGCAATATAACCTGCATGTGATGCTGCGGTTCGATCTGGAGCGCGCCTTGATGTCGGGCGATTTGCAGGTAAATGATCTGGAGGCTGCGTGGAATGACCGGTTCGAGGCTGATTTTGGCTTTGCGGTGGATCGGGCCTCCAATGGGGTGTTGCAAGATGTGCATTGGTCTGTGGGGCTGTTTGGCTATTTCCCGACCTATTCACTGGGCAATGTTTATGCGGGCTGTTTGAACAGCGCGATGCGCGCGGCGCTGCCTGAGTTGGACGCCGCATTGGCGCGCGGCGATACCAGCCCTGCGACAGGGTGGCTGCGCGAGAATGTACAGCGCCATGGCGGGCTTTATGCGCCGCGTGAGGTGATTGCGCAGGCGGCGGGCCAAGCGCCAAGTGAAGCGCCGCTGTTGGCGTATCTGACCGAGAAGTTCAGCGCGATTTATAAGCTGTAATAGGATTGCCCGCGCCATGTGCGGGCAGGGTGAGACAAGATAAAACCGGCGTTTCAGGGATGCAGCGCCGGTTTTCGTTTGAGTATTTGAAGAAGGGTGAAGCGGGCGGTTTTAGCTTTCTTCCGCGCCGGTTTCAGTTTCTCCGGTGCCTTCGATGTCTTCGTCGCCTTGGTCTGCGATCCAGGCAACGCTGACCACTTCTTCGCCGCGGCCTGTGTCAAAGACTTTGACGCCGCCTGCGCTGCGCGAGCGGAAGGAGATGCCATCGACGGGGCAGCGGATGGATTGGCCTTTTGAGGTGGCCAGCATCACTTGATCGGGCATTTCAACCGGGAAGCAGGCGATGATCGGGCCATGGGACATGCCCTTGGTCCAAGCTGTGACGCCCATGCCGCCGCGCCCGCGCACGGGGTAGTCGTGGCTGGAGCTGAGCTTGCCCGCGCCTTTGGCGGTGATGGTCAGGATCAGGTTTTCCACCGCCGACATTTCTGCGTAGCGTTCGGTGCTGAGTTGGCCTGCGACGGCGTTTTCTTCTTCGTCGTCACTGTCTGTGCTGTCTTCATCGGTGAGGCCAGCCATCAGGCGGCGCTGTTTGAGGTAGGCGACGCGTTCTTCGGAGGTGGCCTCGAAGTGGCGGATGACGGACATGGAGACCACTTTGTCATCGCCGGAGAGTTTGATGCCGCGCACCCCGACAGAGTTGCGCGAGTTGAAGACGCGCACATCGGTGGTGGGGAAGCGGATGGCGCGGCCCGAGTTGGTGACCAGCATCACGTCATCATCATTGGAGGCGATGCGCGCGTTGATCATTGTGGTGCCTTCATGCTCGCCTTCGAATTTCATCGCGATTTTGCCATTGCGCATGACATTGGTGAAATCGGAGAGTTTGTTGCGGCGCACGGTGCCTGCGGAGGTGGCGAAGACCACTTGCAGATCGTTCCATTCATCCTCGGCGCGGTCCACCGGCATGATTGCCGCGATGGAGACGCCCACAGGGATCGGCAGGATGTTGACAATTGCCTTGCCTTTGGAGGTCCGACCACCTTGGGGCAGGCGCCATGTTTTGAGTTTATAGACCATGCCATCGGTGGTGAAGAACAGCAGTTGGGTATGGGTGTTGGCCACGAAGAGCGTGGTGACCACATCTTCTTCTTTGGTGGCCATGCCCGACACGCCTTTGCCGCCGCGGCGCTGGCTGCGGAAATCGGCCAGCGGGGTGCGTTTGATGTAGCCGCCGGAGGTCACGGTCACAACCATGTCCTCGCGGGCGATCAGGTCTTCATCGTCCATATCGCCGGACCAGTCGACGATTTCGGTGCGGCGCGGCACGGCGAATTGGTCTTTAACTTCGCGCAGCTCTTCGGAGATGATGGCCATGATCCGTTCGCGGGAGCCCAGAATATCGAGGTATTCCTTGATCTTGGCGGCCAGTTCTTCGAGCTCGTCTGTGACTTCGCGCACGCCGATCTGGGTCAGGCGTTGCAGGCGCAGTTCCAAGATGGCGCGGGCCTGAATTTCCGAGAGGTTATAGGTGCCATCGTCATTGGCGGTATGGGTCGGATCATCGATCAGCGCGATATAGGGCAGAATCTCTGCCGCAGGCCAGCGCCGGGTCATCAGTTTTTCGCGCGCCTCTGCTGCGTCGGAAGAGGAGCGGATGGTTTGCACCACCTCGTCGATATTGGTGACGGCCACGGCCAAACCGCACAGGATATGGCTGCGATCGCGGGCTTTGCGCAGAAGGTAAGCGGTGCGGCGTGCCACCACATCTTCGCGGAAATCCACAAAGCAGGTGAGGAAGCGGCGCAGGGTCAGCTGTTCGGGGCGGCCACCGTTGAGGGCCAGCATGTTACAGCCGAAATAGGTTTGCATCGGCGTGAAGCGGAACAATTGGTTCATCACAACTTCGGCGGTGGCGTCGCGCTTTAGCTCGATCACCACGCGCACGCCGTTCCGGTCGCTTTCGTCCTGAACATGGGCGATGCCGTCGATCTTCTTGTCGCGGACCTGCTCTGCGATTTTCTCGATCATGGTGGCTTTGTTCACCTGATAGGGAATTTCGTCGATCACAATGGCCCAGCGGTCTTTGCGGATTTCCTCGACGCGGGTTTTGGCGCGCACCACAACCGAGCCGCGGCCTTCGAGATAGGCTTTGCGCGCGCCGGAACGGCCCAGCATGATCCCGCCTGTGGGGAAATCGGGGCCGGGGATATATTCAATCAGCTGTTCGGAGGTCAGGTCTGGCTCTTCGATGAGGGCCAATGTGGCCTCGATCACTTCGCCCAAGTTATGGGGCGGGATGTTGGTCGCCATGCCCACAGCGATACCGCCCGCGCCATTGACCAGCATGTTGGGGAAACGCGCAGGCAAAACGGAAGGCTCGCGTTCTTTGCCATCGTAGTTGTCCATGAAATCGACAGTTTCTTTGTCGATGTCATTGGTCATGAATTGCGTGACTTTGGCGAGACGCGATTCTGTGTAGCGCATCGCAGCCGCGCCATCGCCATCCATCGAGCCAAAGTTACCCTGACCATCGATCAGCGGTAGGGACATAGAGAAGTCTTGGGCCATGCGCACAAGGGCGTCATAGATCGCGCTGTCGCCGTGGGGGTGATAGGAGCCCATCACATCGCCCACAGATTTGGCGGATTTACGATAGGACTTATCGTGGGTGATGCCCTTTTCGTACATGGAATAGATGATCCGGCGGTGTACCGGCTTTAGGCCGTCGCGCAGATCGGGGATTGCCCGGCTGACGATAACCGACATGGCATAATCCAGATAGGACGTGCGCATTTCTTCTTCGATGGTGACGCTGGGCCCGTCGTAAACCGGCACGCTTGGCGTGTTTTCATCATCGTTTTCAGGTGTTTCTGGCGTGTCGTTCATCTGCTTGGACTGCTTTTTATCGGACATCTATATCTTGCGGGTCACTATATCGCAGGGCGCATATAAGGTGCAATCCCTGTGGCCAAAAGGCTTTGGCAGCAGCGCGTCAGAAGTGCTAACACATTGTATTCATTGAAAAGTAAAAATTACCTGCCAAGCTGCTTCTTACAGAGCAAAACAGGAGGTGCAAATGCCCCAATCAGAAACCGAGTTGATGCTGAAAGGCTACGGGCTGACCACGGCTGAATTTTTCTATCACATGCCTGACTACACCCATGTGTTGAACAGTTTCGTTTGGCAGGAATATGATCTGGCCCCGGATCACCCGCGCCTGTTCAAATTTGTGGAATTCTGGCAGGCGGAAATCGAAGGCCCGCTGCATTCTGTGCAGTTCACCCATCGCAAATTGATCAGCCCCGGCGAGTGGCGTAGCGTCACCGGAGAGTTCACTCTGCATTAGGTAGGTGGGGGTTAGCCCGAGCAGCTGGCCCCGCCAAGCACACAGAATTTGGCGCAATGCGGGTGGTTGAGCGGCACGTCGCGCTGTGCCTCGGCGAGGGTTTCGCCCAGCTCAAACTCGGGCGCATAGGGCAGCAAGGTACAAGCCAGCACGGCGGGCGCTTTTGCGCCTTTGCGTTTGACCACCATGCGGCTGCTGGAACACATCACCGAGGCGGGGGAGACATCCAAGATGCCCCAGCAGGCGGTGGTAATCTCGGGCACCTCGATATTCTCGTCCATTTCGGGAAACAAAACGGTTTTGCCGGGGTTTTGCGCGTCGATGTCAAAGCCATGGGCCGCATAGAGATCGGCATAGCCCCTGCGGGCCTCGCCTTCGCTTTCGGCAAAGACAGAGCGTCCGGCCACGGCCATGTCAAAACCATTGTCGCGCAGCCATGCCATGCCTTGCAGGGTTTTATCAAACGCGCCCGCGCCGCGTTCCAGATCATGCAGATCGCGGTTGTGATGATCGAGCGAGATGCGCAATTCAAGCTTGCCGGGATAGGCCGCATTGAGGCGCAGCAGCCCTTGTTGCACCGATTTGCGCATCATCGGGCGCATGGCGTTGGTCAGGATCAGCACATCAAAGCCGCGGGCAAGACTGGCTTCGGTGATGGCGATCATCTGGGGGTTCATGAAAGGCTCGCCGCCGGTAAAGGCAATCTCGCGCAGGGGCCAGCCCAGCGTCTCGGCCTCTTCCAGATAGGCGGTGACCTCCTCGGCGGTGATGTAAACCAGCGCATCATTGCTGGGGCTGGAGGCGATGTAGCAATTGGTGCATTCGATGTTGCACAGTGTGCCGGTGTTGAACCACAGGGTTTCAGGCGCGGTCAGGGAGACGCTGGCGCGCGGCTCGCCCTTGGCGGTGCGCGCCGGATCTATAAATTTGCCCTGATTTGCGCCAATGCTGTCTTTCATGTCCGCGATCCCTTTGCCTTGCCGTTCAATCTGCTAGGCTAACTTGGCGTGTAGGAAAACCCTATCCAGAGTATCGCACAGGTTTGTGATACTTTGCGATCAGGGTATGAGGCCGGGAACGGTACGAAATTGCAAGGGTGCGGGGCATCCGAAGGTGAGGTTTTGATGGTATCTCGGGTCATTCCGGTGGATCCTTTTGATCTGGTGATTTTTGGCGGCACCGGAGATTTGGCGCGGCGCAAGATTTTGCCGGGCCTGTATCGGCGGTTTCAATCGGGGCAGATGCCCGGCGATGCGCGGATCATCGGGGCGGCGCGCACCGATCTGGATGATGCGGGATTTCGCGCCATGGTGGCCGAGGCGATTGCTGAATTTGGCGATCCCGGCCCCAATGACGTGATGGCCGCGTTTTTGCAGCAAGTCAGCTATGTGGCGATTGATGCGCGCGGTGAAAACGGCTGGGCCGAGCTGCAAGAGAAGATGAAAGGCTCGGGCCGGATTGAGGCCTATTATTTCTCGGTGGCGCCGGGATTGTTTGGCGATCTGGCAGAGCGGCTTCAGAAATGGGGCATGGCCGATGAGGCGGCGCGGATTGTGGTGGAAAAACCCTTTGGCCGCGATCTGGCCTCGGCGCGGGCGCTCAATGCGACGCTGGCCACCTATTTCAACGAGGATCAGATTTACCGGATCGACCATTATCTGGGCAAGGAAACGGTACAGAACCTGATGGCGGTGCGCTTTGGCAATATGCTGTTTGAGCCGCTGTGGAACAGCCAATATGTGGATCACATTCAGATCACAGTGGCCGAAAGCGTGGGCGTGGGCGGGCGCGGTGAATATTACGATAAATCAGGCGCGATGCGGGATATGGTGCAGAACCATTTGATGCAATTGCTGTGCCTGATCGCGATGGAGCCGCCTGCGCGGTTTGACCCTGACGCGGTGCGTGATGAAAAGCTCAAGGTCATTCGCGCGCTTGATCCGGTGTTGCCCCATCACATTGTGCGGGGGCAATATGAGGCGGGGCAGGGCGATGCGCAGCCCAGCTATCGCGGCGCGGTGGATGCGCCGCGCTCGCGCACGGAAAGTTTTATCGCGCTCAAGACCCATATCAGCAATTGGCGGTGGGCCGGCACGCCGTTTTATCTGCGCACGGGCAAGCGCATGTCGGCGCGCTCATCCGAGATCACGGTGGTATTCAAAGACACGCCGCATTCGATTTTTGCCGAAGACGCAGGGCGGCACCGCAATGTGCTTTCGATTCAGTTGCAGCCCGATGAGGGGATCACCCTTGGCGTGACCATCAAAGAGCCCGGCCCCGGCGGCATGCGGCTTGTGGATGTGCCGCTGGATATGACCTTTGCCGAGGCGCTGCATGGCGATGATGTGGAACAGGTGGATGCCTATGAGCGTTTGATTATGGATGTGATCCGCGGCAACCAGACCTTGTTTATGCGCGGCGATGAGGTGCAGGCCGCCTGGGCATGGACCGATCCGATTATCGAGGGCTGGGAGGCGCGCCATGACGTGCCCAAACCCTATGACAGCGGCTCTGATGGGCCCATTGATGCAAGCGAGTTGATGCGCCGGGATGGGCGGGAATGGCGAAAGGTAAAGCTATGATTTTCAAGGAATATATCGACCAAGATATGGCGTCGATTGGGCTGGCCAATCAATTGGCAGGCAATCTGGAGAATGCTTTGCTGACCCATGGAACGGCCAGCCTTGCGGTGCCCGGCGGCACCACGCCGGGCCCCGTGTTTGACAGTCTTTGCGCCGCTGATCTGGACTGGGCCAATGTGCAGGTGTTCTTGACCGACGAGCGCTGGGTGCCCGAAGGCGACGCGCAATCCAACGCCGCGCTGATCCGCAAACGCCTGTTGACGAGCCGCGCGGCCACGGCGCAGTTCTTGCCGTTTTACGATGCGGCGCGCCCTTTGCCGCAGGCGGCGGAGGCGCTGTCAGAGCGCTTGGCCGCGCATCTGCCGATCTCGGCGCTGCTGCTTGGGATGGGCGAGGATATGCACACGGCATCGCTGTTTCCGGGCGCTGCGGATTTGGCAGCAGGGCTGGCCGAGGATGCGCCCGCTTTGGTGCCAGTGACCAGCCAAGCCACACCGCGCATCTCGCTCAGCGCGCAGGTGCTCGAAGGGGCATTGGCGAAACATCTGGTGATCTTTGGGGATGCCAAACGCGCCGCATTGGAACGCGCGCAGGAGCTGACGCCGCAAGAGGCACCTATCGCTGCTGTTCTGTCTGATATCACTGTGCATTGGGCCCCATGATGACTGATTTTACCCCGCTTCGCGCCCTGTTTGAGGGCCATAAATCCCGCAGCCTGCTTAGCCTGTTTGATGATCCCGCCCGCGCCGAGGCTTTTTCGGCTCAAACTGGTGACATGCTGCTGGATTATTCAAAAACCAACATTGATGCGCAGACCCGCGATGCGCTGCTGGCGCTGATCGAAGCCGCTGATGTTCCGGCGCGGCGCGATGCCATGTTTGCGGGCGCGCAGATCAACCAGACAGAGAACCGGTCTGTGCTGCACAGCGCGCTGCGCAATCTGGATGGCGATGCGGTGATGGTGGATGGCCATGACGTGATGCCCGATGTGCTGGGTACATTGGCCCGAATGGAGGGGTTTGCCGAAGACATCCGCGCCGGAAAGATCACCGATGTGGTGAATATCGGCATTGGCGGCTCTGATTTGGGGCCTGCCATGGCGGTGCGGGCGCTCTCGCCCTATCACGACGGGCCGCGCTGTCATTTTGTTTCCAACGTGGACGGCGCGCATATTGCGGATACGCTGCGCGGGCTGGATGCCAAAACCACGCTGGTGATTGTGGCGTCAAAGACGTTTACCACGATCGAGACCATGACCAATGCGCGCACGGCGCGGGCATGGATGCAAGACCATGGCGGCGATCCGCAAACCCAATTTGCAGCCCTAAGCACCGCCGAAGATAAAACCACGGCTTTTGGCATTGATCCAAGCCGGGTCTTTGGCTTTGAGAATTGGGTTGGCGGGCGCTATTCCGTCTGGGGGCCGATTGGTCTGTCGTTGATGATCGCGATTGGCCCGCAAGCTTTCCGTGCGTTTCTGCGTGGCGGGCAGGCGATGGATCTGCATTTCCGCGCGGCAAAGCCACTGGAAAACCTGCCGATGATGCTGGCGCTTGTGGGGATTTGGCACAATCAAATCTGCGGCTATGCCACCCGCGCGGTGCTGCCGTATGACGAGCGGCTGGGGCGGTTGCCTGATTACCTGCAACAGCTTGAAATGGAATCAAATGGCAAATCCGTGCGCATGGATGGCTCAGACAGCCCCGACCCCACCGGACCTGTGGTCTGGGGCGCGGCGGGCACCAATGGCCAGCATGCGTTTTACCAACTGATCCACCAAGGCACGCGGGTGATCCCTTGCGAATTTCTGGTGGCCGCCGAAGGTCACGAGCCTGATCTGGCGCATCACCACCAACTGCTCACCGCCAATTGCCTTGCGCAATCTGAGGCGCTGATGCGCGGGCGCAGTCTGGACGAGGCGCGCGCGCTCATGGCCGCCAAAGGCCTGAGCGGTGACGCGCTGGAACGCCAAGCCCGCCACCGGGTGTTTCCGGGCAACCGCCCCTCTACCACGCTGATATACCCCAAGCTGGACCCCTTCACCCTTGGCCAGATCATTGCGCTTTATGAACACCGGGTCTTTGTCGAGGGGGTGATCCTTGGCATCAATTCCTTTGATCAATGGGGTGTCGAGCTGGGCAAGGAACTGGCCACATCGCTGCAACCCATCGTCGAGGGCAGCCAATCCGCCGAGGGCAAAGACGGCTCCACCGCGCAGCTGGTGGCCTATCTGCACCGGCAGAGCGCCGATTGATAGC
Source organism: Sulfitobacter sp. (assembly GCA_051252055.1). Lineage (GTDB taxonomy): Bacteria > Pseudomonadota > Alphaproteobacteria > Rhodobacterales > Rhodobacteraceae > Sulfitobacter. The sequence goes on along the minus strand of JBPOFD010000001.1, from coordinate 1,912,066 downwards.
ACTGAAGCGGCAGCGCAAATCCTGCCGCTTCACCCTTCTTCAAATACTCAAATTCCCTCAGACCAGATCGGGCGAGCGGCCAAGTTTATTGGCCAGCCGCGCCACGGTCAGCCCTTGCACGATGATCGAGAACACCACGATCAGATAGGTGCAGGTCAGGATCAGCGGCTTCCATTCGCCATCCGGCAAAGACAGGGCCAGCGCGACGGAAATCCCGCCTTTCAACCCGCCCCATGTCATGATGCGGATCACGCCTGCGTCAAAGCGGCGGAAGGGGCGCAGCATCAAGATCGGCACCGCCACCGCCACCAAACGCCCCAGCAGCGCCAGAATGATCGCGAACATCCCGGTCAGGAACAGATCCCCGTCAAACACGATGGCAAACACCTCGAAACCGATCATCAAGAACAGGACCGCGTTCAAAATCTCGTCGATCAGCTTCCAGAACGCATCGACATATTGCCGGGTTTCTTCCGACATGCCTTTTGCCGCGCCCACATCGCCAATCAGCAGTCCGGCGCAAACCGCCATGATCGGCGCAGAGACATGCAGCCAGACCGCCAGCTCATAGCCGCCAAAGGCCAGCCCCAGCGTGAGCAGCACTTCGAGCGAATAATCATCGATGCGGCGCATCACGCGGAACACCAACCAGCCCAGAATGATCCCCAGTGCCGCACCGCCCAGTGCCTCTTGGATGAACAGGGCTGCGGCGTCCCAGACGGCGTTGCCTGCCACATTTCCATGGGCTTCGCTGGGGAAGGCCAAGCCGATCAGCACCAAAAACACCACATAGCCGACCCCGTCGTTAAACAGCGACTCGCCTGCGATTTTGGTTTCAAGCGCTTTGGGCAATTCCGCCTCGCGCAGCACGCCCAGCACCGCAACCGGATCGGTGGGCGAGATCAGCGCGCCAAAGACCAGCGCCACCAGCAAAGGCATGCCCGTCAGCCATGAAAAGCCAAGCCCCGCAATAAGCGTCGAGAGCGCAATGCCCAGTGTCGCCATCAGCGCCACCACCCGCCATTCGCGCCGCAAATCCGAGAGTTTCACATGCAGCGCTCCGGCAAAGAGCAACAGGCCCAGCATGCCTTCAAGCAGCGCATCGGAGAAATCCAAACCCGTCACAAAGCCGCGCACGGTGTCTGCGATTTGCAGCGCCGGCACCAGCAGGTCCAGCCCCAGCAGCACAAAAGACGCCACCAGCGACACGATCAAAATGCCAATCGCAGACGGCAGGCGCAAAAACAGATAGTTTATCGCCCCAAACACCCCCGCCAAGACGATCAAGAGCGAGGTGATTTGCAGAAAATTCATCAGATGTCCTTGGGTAGGCTATGGCCCCTAGGCTTAGGGCGCCATGTCATAGGTAATCCACATGGTCCGTTTGGCCAGTTTGTCATAAAGCCCGCGGCCCCGGTAATTGTCATCGGCGGTGATCCAGCGCACGACCGCCCAGCCGTTTTCCCGCGCCACATCGCCCACACCGTCAATCAGCGCCTGCGCCGCGCCCGTGCCGCGCGCCTCGGGATCGACAAAGAGGTCATCGAGAAAACAGCTTACCGCCGCGCGCAGCGGGCTGGCGAAGGGGCGGTAATGGGTGAGGCCGATCAGCATGCCGTCGACTTCGGCCACAAGGCCGCAGGTTTCGTGATCCGGGTCCATCAGCCAATCAAACACCCGCGCGCGCATCTCGTCGCTTTGCTCGACCTTATAGAACGCGGCGTAACCGGCATAGAGCTTTTCCCACGCGGCGCGGTCGCCGGGCTGGACGGGGCGGATGGTGATCTGCATGGGCTTATCCTTCGTAGCTGGCCAGATCGACGCTGCCAAACCGTTTGGCCAGTGCCTCGGGGATCGGATAGCGTCCGCTGCCATCGGGTTTGAGCATCACAATAACACAGTCAAACGTGGCGCGCAGCGCGCCGCCGGACCAAAGCTCTTGGTGCAGCGAAAAGGAGGTTTTGCGAAAGCCTGCACAGCGGCAAGTCACCACATAGGACTCGTCCATGCGCATTTCTTGGCGGTAATGGATCGTGCCAGAGCGGATCACGATGCGCGGGTCATCTTGGCTGTCATATTTCGACAGGCCCCAATCTTGCACATAGCGGATCCGCAGCCGCTCAAACCATTCCATATAGACCGCGTTATTCACGTGGTTCAGCACATCCAATTCGGAAAAGCGCACCTGATCGGCCATGGCGAGCGGCTGGGCCGGGGCGATGCCCAGCGCGCCCTGCTGCTCGGGGGAAAGCGGTGTGTGATAGGGTGTATTCATGACCTAGGGTTATTCTGAGCGCCGCGCTCTTGCAAGAGCGCAGCGCTTTGGTCAGGTTGAACGCAAGGGATAAGGGAGGAAGAGCAATGTTGGGTCAGATGATGACACTGCCGTTGACCATCGGATCATTGATGGATCATGCGCAGAATTACCACGGCGACGCGCAGATCATTTCCGTGAACACCGGCGGCGGCGAGGAACAGAGCACTTGGCGGCAGGTGGGGCAAAACGCCCGCAGGCTTGGTTCTGCGCTGCGCGGGCTTGGGCTGGCCGATCAGGCGCGCTGCGGCACGATTGCGTGGAACAACCGCCGCCATCTGGAGATCTATTTTGGCGTCTCTGGGTCCGGCCTTGTGTGCCACACGATCAACCCACGGCTGTTTCCCGAACAATTGATCTACATCCTTAACCATGCGGCGGATGAGGTGTTGTTCATTGATGCCACATTTGTGCCGCTGGTCGCTGCGATCCGAGACAAGCTGGAGCATCTTAAGCACATCGTGCTGATGGAAGCCGAGCTGGGCGATGCCGCGCAGGCGCTGCCCGGTATCATTGCTTATGATGATCTGCTGGGGCAGGGGGATGCGGGGTATCAATGGCCTGCGCTGGATGAAAACGCCGCCTCTAGCCTGTGTTATACGTCCGGTACGACGGGCAACCCCAAGGGGGTGCTCTATTCGCATCGCTCAACGGTGCTGCATGCCTTTGCGTCCAACACGCCTGACGCGATTGCCATGTCTGCGATGGATGTGGTGCTGCCTGTGGTGCCGATGTTCCATGTGAACGCCTGGGGTTCGCCCTATGCGGCGGCGATGTCTGGCTCGCGGCTGGTTTTGCCGGGGCCGGGATTGGATGGGGCCTCGCTTGTGGGGCTGATTGACCGCCACCAGATCACCTTGGCGCTTGGGGTGCCGACCATTTGGCTGGGGTTGCTCGGCGAGGCGGAGAAGTTGGGCAGCAGGCTGGAAAGCCTCAAGAAAACCATCGTGGGCGGCTCTGCCTGTCCGCCGTCGATGATTGCGGCTTTCCGCGAGCGCTATGGTGTGGATACGATCCATGCATGGGGCATGACAGAGATGTCGCCGCTGGGCTCGGTTAACATCCCCTTGGCCAAACACCGCGATTTGCCTATGGAATTGCAACATGCGCTGCGTGAAAACCAAGGCCGCCCGCCTTTTGGCGTAGAGCTTGAGATTTGGGACGAAACGGGCAAGCCCTTGCCCCATGACGGTAAATCCCAAGGCGATCTGGTGGTGCGCGGGCATTTTATTCTGGATGCGTATTTCCGCGCCACGCAGGCCGAGACCCTGACCAAGGGGTGGTTTGACACGGGCGATGTGGCCACAATGGACCCTGATGGGTATCTGTCGATCAAGGACCGCTCCAAGGACATCATCAAATCGGGCGGCGAATGGATCAGCTCGGTCGAGCTTGAAAACCTCGCCATTGCGCATCCTGCATTGGCGGATGCCGCTGTAATCGGCGCGCGCCACGACAAATGGGACGAGCGCCCGGTGCTCATCGCGGTCAAAGCGCCGGGGCAAGACCCGTCAGAGGCGGAATTGCTGGCGTTTTTTGAGGGGAAAGTGGCCAAATGGCAGATCCCAGACCGGGCGGTGTTCACCGATGTCTTGCCGCGCAATGCCACGGGAAAAGTGCTCAAACGCACCCTGCGCGAGCAATTTGGTGATGTGTTGATGGGGAGCTGAGGTATGTCGCACGCGGCACTTGCGGGGCCGTGGGCGATGCTTGGGGTTTGCCACGAAGAATTTAACTAGGGATTGAACTTCTTTGGAAAAGTTCAATGTTTTTAACATCCTTGTTACGGATTATATTCACAGAGATTCGAAAGTTAAATTTTTAGGATTTGGATATTCATATGAGATTTAGTGAAGGCCCGGTAAAATACTTTGATTTCAAAGGTGAAGCCGCAGTCGATAATAATGACAATCATAACTTAATATCAGAGCTTCGCAGTCGAGGCGTTGCAACCCAGACTGAGCGTCTCGCTGGCTTTCGAATTTTGATCAATGAAAATTCGTCGACGAGTATATCAGAGATTGGTGTTCTGGCCTACCTGTACTCGGAGCAGGATTGTAATGGCAGCGAAGTCAAAAGGGTTAGGGCAGTCGACACCACATTTAAACCATCTGAGGTTTTTGGATTATTCAAACGTTTTGATCTACTTCTAAGCGATCCTGATCTGAAAACAGAAGGCGTTGAAGTGGAAGGTCCATTTTGTGATTAAGTTCTGAAACCGGTACGAAAACCAAAGCTCTCTAGCACTTTATAAAAATTTGAAAGGCTGATATATTTTCCAACCTTCTCTGTGTTTCAAACAAAGATTTTGGAAAACTGGCTGGAGCGGGTAACGAGAATCGAACTCGTAACTAAAGCTTGGGAAGCTGCCGTGATACCTTTTCACCATACCCGCGCGCCAGTGAGGATGATTTATGCGCGGGGCGCGCTGGCGTCAAGCAACATCGGGCAGGAAATTGCATGGGGTCGCCGGGGGGTGGCGGAAATTATCCGGCGCGGGCAGTGAAGATGTTGATCTGGGCGGGCACGGCAGGGCCATTGCCCGCATCATAAGCGGCCCAGCGCGCGGCGAGGGCGGTTTGGACTTCGGCGCTTTGTTCGGGGGAGGCGCTGAAATGTTCCAACGTGCGGGCGGCGGGGCCGATGTAGCTGGCCAGATCGGCGGCGTCTGCGGCATCTTTGCCCGCAGGCAAGGCAAGCGTTAGGGCGCGGCCCTGCACATCGATGAGCCCCGCGCGCGCCAGCATCTCTTGGGTCTTGCCGATGTCGCGCAGGGCAAATGGGCCGGGGGCATCGGGATCGGTTTTGGGCGGCGCGCCCAGCACGGATTTGGCCACCTGCGCGGGATCGGTGAACCAGGGGTTCGCCTCGATTGCGCCCCATGTGGCAAAGGCCACGCGCCCGCCGGGTTTGAGCGCCTTGGCGATATTGGCAAAAGCGGCGCTGCTATCGGCAAAGAACATCACCCCAAAGCGCGAGATCATCGCCTCGAATTGCCGCGCGCCCAGAGGGGCCTCAGCGGCGTCGGCGCGGCGGTATTCCACATGGCTGAGCTTGGCCGAGCGCTGTTTTGCCAGCGCCAGCAGCGGCGGGGCGATGTCCACTCCCAGCACCCGGCCAAAGCCGCCCACCTGCGCCGCGGCGGCCCGGCAACTGGCCCCCGTGCCGCAGCCGATATCAAGCACTGCATCGCCTTTGCGCAGTTCAGCGGCAGTGAGGACCGCCGCCAGCACCGGGGCCAGAACCCGGTCCATTCGGTCCGCGTGGGTGACCCATTTGCGCCCAGATTGCGAGGCCCAGAATTCCGCTTGATCTGTGTTACCTGTCATCGCGTGTTCCTGTTTTAGGGGCGCAAAGAGCGTTTACCCGCGCCGCCGCCGGCGCCCGCCGCGGCCTTCGCCATCGCCGCCGCCAGTGTTGAATGTGGCGGTGGGCAGGGTGACGATGGAATTGAGGATCGGGAAGGGTTCCACCGCGTTTGGAATGGCCGAGGCGTTCACAAAATGCTCTTGGAAACGCGGCTCGATCGCGGTTTCGACCTTGTGGATGGCGCGCACGTTTTCTTCGATCTGGGCGCGGGCGGAGGTGTTGAGCAAAGCGATGCGCGCCCCGGTGCCTGCGGCATTGCCAGCCGAGGTGACCTTATCGAGCGGCGCATCGGGGATCATGCCCAGCACCATCGCGTGTTTGGGGCTGATATGCGCGCCAAAGGCCCCGGCCAGCACCACACGGTCCACTTTATCGACGCCAAACTTATCCATCAGCAGGCGCGCGCCGGAATAAAGCGCGGCTTTGGCCATTTGAATTTCGCGGATGTCGCGGTTGGTGACGGTGATGCGCATGCCGCCGGTCTCGCTGGCGTCATAGACCAGATAGGAATTGGTGCGCCCATCGGCAAAAACCATGTCTGATCCGGTCTGCTCGGCGGTGCCGATCAGGCCCGGCGCATCGACAATGCCGTGGATGCGCATTTCGGCGACCATCTCGATGATGCCCGAGCCGCAAATCCCGGTCACGCCAGTGCTGGCGATCTCGGCCTCAAAATCCGGGTCATCGGACCACAGGTCAGAGCCGATCACCTTGAACCGCGCGCGTTTGGTTTCGGGGTCAATCTCCACCCGCTCAATCGCGCCGGGGGCGGCACGCTGCCCCGAGCTGATCTGCGCGCCTTCAAAGGCCGGGCCAGTGGGCGAGGAACAGGCCAAAACCTTGGTCTTGTTGCCCAGCAAGATTTCGGCGTTGGTGCCCACATCAACGATGAGCACCAGATCTTCGGATTCGTCCGGCGCTTCGCTCAGGGCAACAGCGGCGGCATCCGCGCCCACATGGCCCGCAATGCACGGCAACAGATAAACCCGGCCCGACAGGTGCATGTTCAGCGACAGATCATCGGCGCGCAGCCGGATCGCATTGGAAGTGGCCAGCGCAAAGGGCGCTTGCCCAAGCTCGAACGGATCAATCCCCAGCAGCAAATGGTGCATCACCGGGTTACACACAAAAACCGCATCCACGATCAAGCGTGGATCAATCTGCGCTTCGGCGCTGATCTGAGCGAGCAGCCCGTTGATGCCCTCGCGCACGGCGCGGGTCATTTCCTCGGCGCCTTTGGGGTTCATCATGGAATAGCTGACGCGGCTCATCAAATCCTCGCCAAAGCGGATCTGCGGGTTCATCACCCCAGAGGAGGCCAGCACCTCGCCGGTCTGCAAATCGCACAGATGCGCGGCAATGGTGGTAGAGCCCAGATCAATGGCCACCCCATAGATCGACCCCTCGTAATAGCCGGGCCAGATATGCATGATGCGCGGCGCATTTTCATGATCGCCCAAATGCACGGCCACGGTAACTTTCCACGCGCCTTTGCGCAGAACGGGCTGCATCTCCTGCAAGATATGCAGATCAACCGAGACATTCGCGATTTCCCATTGATCCTTGAGGGCGCTGCGCAGCCGCTCCAGATCGCCCGAAGGGTCATGCATGTCAGGCTCTGCCACCTCGACGTAGAACAGCTTGGAAGCAGGGTTGAGCACAATGTCACGCGCCTCGGCCCGTTTGCGCACCACTTGCTTATGCACTTGGCTCTCTGGCGGCACATCGATTACCACGTCGCCCTGCACCGTGGCCTGACAGCCCAGCCTGCGGCCTTCCTTGAGCCCGCGCTTGTCCTGATAACGCTGCTCGACAGCGTTCCATTCCGACAGCGCGCCGGGTTTTACCGTGACCCCATGTTTGGAAAAATCACCATAGCCCGGCGTGATTTGACATTTCGAACAAATCCCGCGCCCGCCGCAGACGGAATCCAGATCAACGCCAAGCTCGCGTGCGGCGGCCAAAATAGGAGTGCCCACCGCAAAGCGGCCGCGCTTGCCCGAGGGCGTGAAAATCACCAGTGGATCGCTGCTCATACCAAAATTCCTATCGTCTTTTGCTTGCACCATAGCGCCCCCTGCGGCAGGCGGAAGGCGGCATGCGGCAAAAAATGCCGCAGCCGCGTCAAACTGCTCGCTTCACCCTTCTTCAAATACTCCTGCGCGCGCGCCGATGCACCCGGGCGGCGCGCCTTTGCAGGGGCAGGGCGCAAAAACCAAGGATTTTCCCCGTTTGACCTTTCCAACCCAGAAGATCCATGAGATAGCAAACCGCCAAACGAGACACCCCGATGGAGATACCCCATGGAGATTCGTGAGGCCCTCACCTTTGACGACGTATTGCTTGTCCCCGGCGCTTCCTCAGTGCTGCCGTCTACGGCGGACACCCGCACGCGGGTTACGCAAAGCATATCACTAAACATCCCGCTGCTTAGCTCGGCCATGGACACTGTGACCGAGGCGCGCATGGCGATTGCCATGGCGCAGGCTGGCGGCATGGGCGTTGTGCACCGCAACCTGAATATCGAAGAACAGGCCCGCGAAGTGCGCCGGGTCAAACGCTTCGAGAGCGGCATTGTGTACAACCCGATCACCCTGACGCCCGATCAGACCTTGGCCGACGCCAAGGCACTGCAAGCGCGCTACAACGTCACCGGTTTCCCGGTTGTCGATGCGCAGGGCCGGGTTGTGGGCATTGTCACCAACCGCGACATGCGGTTTGCCAGCGATGACAAAACCCCGGTGCGCGTCATGATGAGCACCGATGATTTGGCGATCCTGCATGAACCTGCGGACCGCGAAGAAGCCATCAGCCTGATGAAGGCCCGCCGCATTGAAAAGCTGTTGGTCACGGATGGTCAGGGCAAATTGACCGGTCTTTTGACCCTCAAAGACACTGAATTGGCGGTGCTCAACCCCACAGCGTGCAAAGACTCTCTGGGCCGTTTGCGCGTGGCTGCGGCCACCACGGTTGGGGATGCGGGCTATGAACGCTCCGGCGCTTTGGTGGATGCTGGCGTGGATATGATCGTGATCGACACGGCGCATGGGCATTCCGAAGGCGTGGCCGCCGCTGTGCGCCGCGCCAAGGATCTGTCAAATGACGTGCAGATTGTTGCAGGTAATGTGGCCACCGCTGAGGCCACCCGCGCGCTGATCGACGCAGGCGCGGATGCGATCAAAGTTGGCATTGGCCCCGGCTCCATCTGCACCACGCGCATGGTGGCAGGAGTCGGTGTGCCGCAGCTAACGGCGATCATGGATTGCGCCAAAGCAGGCGGCGACATTCCGGTGATTGCCGATGGCGGCATCAAATTCTCCGGTGATTTTGCCAAGGCCATCGCGGCTGGCGCCTCTTGCGCTATGGTTGGCTCGATGATCGCGGGCACCGATGAAAGCCCCGGTGAAGTCATTCTGTATCAAGGCCGTAGCTTCAAAAGCTATCGCGGCATGGGCTCGCTTGGGGCCATGGCGCAGGGCTCGGCTGACCGCTATTTCCAAAAAGACGCGGCTTCCGACAAATTGGTGCCCGAAGGCATCGAAGGCCAAGTGCCCTATAAAGGCAGCGCCACGGCGGTTATTCACCAATTGGTGGGCGGTTTGCGTGCAGCCATGGGCTATACGGGCTGCGCCACGGTCGAAGAGATGCGCAGCAATTGTAAATTTGTACGCATCACCGGCGCAGGGCTGAAAGAAAGCCATGTGCATGACGTGCAAATCACCCGCGAATCCCCCAACTACCGGATCGGATAAACCTATGTTCCTCGCTTTTTCCCACATGTTTACAGAAATCCTTGCGCCATGACCCCCGGTGCACGCGTGGCGGCTGCCATTGAAATTCTGGATGCGGTGGGGGAAGGCATGCCCGTTGAACAGGCGCTGACCCGCTGGGCGCGGGGCAGCCGTTTTGCAGGCTCCAAGGACCGCGCCGCCATTCGCGATCACGTGTTTGACACGCTGCGCCAGTGGAATCTTTCGGCGCATTTAGGTCAGGGCGAGACAGGCCGCGCGTTGATGATCGGCACGTTGCGGGCGCAAGATCTGGATCTCGATGCGCTGTTTCACGGCGAAGGCCACGCGCCCGCGCCGCTGAGCGAAGAAGAGCAAAGCGCCCCGGCAGAAGAGCCCGGCGATGCCGCGCAGTTCAACCTGCCGGAGTGGCTCATCGAAGAGTTCAAAACCAGCCTTGGCGATGCCGCATTGCCAACGGCTCAAGCGTTGCAGGCCCGCGCGCCGATTACGTTGCGGGTTAATCTGGCCAAGCTGAGCCGCGCCTCCGCGCAGGATACCTTGGCAGATGAAGGTGTGGAAACGGCGGTTAACCCGCTTGCCGAAGGCGCGCTGACCGTGACGGGAGGTGAGCGGAAAATCCGGCAAGGTCAATGCTTTGCGGATGGTTTTGTGGAATTTCAAGACGCGTCCAGCCAAGCCGTTGTCGAAGCTTTGCCGCAAGGCGGGCAGGCGCTGGATTATTGCGCGGGCGGCGGCGGCAAAGCGCTGGCCATGGCGATGGACCGGGACCGCGAGATTTTTGTACATGACATCGACCCGCGCCGCATGTTGGACATTCCCGCCCGCGCCGAACGCGCAGGCTGCCACGTGACTTATGTCGCCACAGCCGAGTTGGCGGCGATGCCCAAATTCGATCTGGTGCTTTGCGATGCGCCTTGCAGCGGCTCTGGCGCATGGCGCCGTGCCCCAGAGGGCAAATGGCGCCTGACCGAAGAACGCCTGACCGAGTTGACGGGTATTCAGGATGAAATTCTGGCCCAAGCGGCCGATCTGGTCGCCCCCGGCGGCACGCTCGCCTATGCCACCTGTTCGGTGCTGGCCCGCGAAAACCAAAACCGCGTCGACGCGTTTTTGGCGGCACATGCGGCGTGGAAATGCGACTGGCAGCAACAATTTGATGTAGACAGCGCCGGGGATGGTTTCTTCACCGCACACTTGACCCGAAAGTAATCTCACCCATACTCAACCTCCGGAAGAATTCGGGGGAGAAGTGTTAAGGGAGAGATTTGAACCGCTGCATGATTAATGCGCGGTTAACCCTTCTTGCGCGTAATAGAACCCTGATTCGCCGTTTGGAGGGCAAGGGTGAAAGCTGAGATTGGCATTCAAAGCAGAGAGCGGGCCACGGCTTTGCGCTTGGCACCGCTTGCGCGCAATCGCTTTCGGGTGATCGGGCTGGGCGCGCTGTTTCTGGCGATGGCTGCGGTTTTTATTCCGGTTCATATGATGCAACTGGCGCTTGGGGCTGCTGCGCTGACGCTGTGCTTGTTGATTTGCTTGGTGCAGATGCGCAGTTTTCATGCGGACCGGGCGCGCAATAGCGTGTTTGATGCCATTGCCGGGTTCATTACCAATGACAGTGTGGCCTGTATCGTGGCCGATTCCGACGGGCGCATTCGCCAGCGGAACGAGGCCGCAAAGCAGCTCTTTGGGCGCGGGCCGGGCCTGACGATCAGCGGGGTTTTGGCGGGGCAACTGGCCAATCCGGGGGCGGTGGTGTTTCGGTTGCAAAATCGCGCTTGGATCAAAGGCACCGCGCGCGAAGATATGGTAACGCGCGATGGTCATCTGCGCATTTCGGCCCATGATATGGGGGCAGATGGGTTTGTCTGGCGCGCCGAGCTGCTATCGGGTAGCCGGGTCAGCCGCAGCCCCGGCGAGCTGTATCTGCCGATGGTCATGGTGGGGCGCACGGGCACGATTTTGTTCATGAATGACGCCGCACGCGAGTTGATCGGCGGGCGGGTCAAGACATTGGACCGCATATTCACCCATCTGCCGCTGCGCTCTGGCGAGGTGATGGAGGTTGCTTCTGCGGGCGGCGCAAAACAGATGTTGATTGCCGAAGTCGACGCCGGGGCAGGCCGTAGAGCGCTGTATTTTCTCGAGAATCACACCGGCATGGCGACGCGCACCCATGATTGGCACGCGTTGGAAGAATTGCCTGTGCCGATGATCAAAATCGGCGGCAGCGGTCAGATTGACTCCTTTAACCATTCCGCTGCTGATCTGATTGGCGAGGCGTTAACCCATGGCTGCCTGCTCGGCGAATTGATGGAAGGGCTGGGCCGTCCGGTGAGCGATTGGCTGGAGGATAGTATGGCCGGGCGTTTGGTGAAAAGAACCGAATTTCTGCGCCTGAAACGCACCGATAAAGAGATTTTTGTTCAAGTCACGCTCAACCGGGTGACGGAGCAGGGCAAGCCGGGGTTGATTGCAGTGCTGAGCGATGCGACGGAGTTAAAATCCCTCGAAGCGCAATTTGTGCAAAGCCAGAAAATGCAGGCAATTGGCCAACTTGCAGGCGGCGTGGCCCATGATTTCAACAATCTTTTGACGGCGATTTCAGGCCATTGTGATCTGTTGTTGCTGCGCAATGACGAGGGCAGCCCGGATTACGGCGATTTGATGCAAATCAGCCAGAATGCCAACCGTGCGGCGGCGCTGGTTGGGCAGCTTTTGGCATTCTCGCGCAAACAGACCTTGCGGCCCGAGACCTTGGACATGCGCGATACTCTGGCCGATCTGACCCATCTAATGAACCGGTTGGTGGGTGAAAAAATCACCCTGACGCTGAGCCATGATCCGGTGATTGCCCCTATTCGCGCCGATAAACGGCAAATTGAACAGGTTTTGGTTAATCTGGTGGTGAATGCCCGCGATGCTATGCCCGGCGGCGGCGAGATTCGCATCGCCACGCAGGGCACACATCTGGCGCAGGCTTTGGTGCGCGACCGGGCCACAGTGCCGCCGGGGGATTATGTCACCGTGATGGTGCGCGATGCGGGCATGGGGATCGCGCCGGATAATCTGCAAAAAGTATTTGAACCATTTTACACAACCAAACGCACGGGCGAGGGGACGGGGCTGGGGCTGAGCACGGCCTATGGCATTATCAAACAATCGGGCGGTTATATTTTTGTTGATAGCGACGCCGGGGTGGGAACATGTTTTAGCCTGTATTTCCCAGTGCTTAGCGCAGATGCCCATGCGGTTGCGTCCCTGCAGACACCTGCGATTGAGCCGCCGCGCCCGCCTGCGCAGGGCGAAGGTGTGGTGTTGCTCGTCGAAGACGAGGCGCCGGTGCGGGCCTTTGCCAGCCGCGCGCTGCGCCTGCGCGGTTATACGGTGCTGGAGGCTGAAAGCGCCGAGGCCGCGCTGCATACGCTTGAAGATGAAACCCTCAAGGTCGATATTTTTGTAACCGACGTGGTTATGCCGGGCATGGACGGGCCAACCTGGGTACGCGAGGCGCAAAAAATGCGCCCAGATGTGCGGGTGGTGTTTGTATCAGGTTATGCGGAGGAATGTTTTGGCGAGACGCAAAATAAGATCGCCAATTCGGTGTTCCTGCCCAAGCCTTTCTCGCTCACCGACCTGACAGAAACCGTACAGCGGCAGCTGTGTTAACCGCCTATGGCACGGTTACAAATTACGTCACAAAATACTGTCATAAAGCGCAAATTCATCGGCAAATTTTTGGCGAAACCTTTGTTCAACCTCCGCCGAGAGCGGCGTGTCGAGCACAGGCGAGACGTTCTCGCGCCCCAGATTGAGCGTCACGCCCAGCCGCTCTGACAGGAATGATTGCAACCGCTCTTGGTTTTCATAACGGAAATGATGGGTGATCCCGGTGCCATTGGGCTGGGTTTCCATGAATTTGAGCTGGCTGCCAACCTCGGCAAAGCTGGGGCGTTTGCCTTTCATATAGGCGAGCACAAAATCATCGAAACTGATGTCATGGGTGCTGTTTTTCTTGCCCTGCATAAAGGGCCGCTGGCGGTAGCGATACCAACTGCTGAGCCAACTGATCGGCTCGCGCATCACCGCCATCAGCTCCATCTCCGCATCGCAGACATTTTTAAACATCGGCCGGATGAAACGATTATAGCGATAAACCGGGGCATGTTTGAGCAGCGGCGGGTTCAAAATAGCCAAATCAGCGCGCGGCGCCAAAGCCGTTTCATAGGCCGTGCTGCCAGTTTTTGGCATGGATAAAAACGCCAATCTTTCCTGAAAGAAAACAAGCATTTGCGCTCCTGAGTATGGCGATATTAGCGAGCGGGAAGCCTGCAAATATAAAAATCATTCCAATCGTAACCAGTTCTTAACCGATAGGAAAGAATGATGGTGAGACAATAATTTGATTGAAATGTTCTCTCTTTGGTCTCATATAGAACATTAACGGAACATGTAGCATTCACCCCGGCCATGTTGCAGCTTCGCATTGCTGCTGCCCGGCCACTGTGACACTAAGGAAAAGAACATGGCAACGGCAGATTTATTGACAATGGACAACAAAAAATCCGCGGACAAGCAAAAGGCGCTTGATTCAGCACTGGCACAGATTGAGCGGCAGTTCGGCAAAGGCTCGATCATGAAACTTGGCGCTGAGGGCGCCATTCAAGACATCACGGCCAGCTCCACAGGCTCGCTTGGGCTGGACATCGCGCTTGGCATTGGCGGCTTGCCGATGGGGCGGATTGTGGAAATCTACGGTCCGGAATCCTCGGGCAAAACCACGCTGACCCTGCATTGCTTGGCTGAGCAGCAAAAAGCTGGCGGCGTCTGCGCCTTTGTGGACGCGGAACACGCGCTTGACCCGCAATATGCGCGCAAATTGGGCGTGGATATTGACGAATTGCTGATCTCGCAGCCCGACACGGGCGAGCAGGCGCTGGAAATCACCGACACGTTGGTGCGCTCTGGTGCGGTCAACATGGTTGTGGTCGATTCCGTGGCCGCTTTGACGCCAAAATCCGAACTTGAAGGCGATATGGGCGACAGCTCGGTTGGCGTTCAGGCCCGTTTGATGAGCCAAGCCATGCGTAAATTGACCGGCTCGATCAGCCGGACCCAATGTACCGTGATCTTCATCAACCAGATCCGGATGAAAATTGGCGTGATGTTTGGCTCGCCCGAAACCACCACCGGGGGCAATGCGCTCAAGTTCTACTCCTCCGTGCGTCTGGACATCCGCCGCATCGGCGCGCTGAAAGACCGCGATGAAACGGTCGGCAACGCAACGCGTGTAAAAGTGGTTAAGAACAAAGTCGCGCCGCCTTTCAAACAGGTGGAATTCGACATCATGTATGGCGAAGGCATCTCCAAGATGGGCGAATTGCTCGATCTGGGGGTGAAAGCGGGCGTGGTTGATAAATCCGGCTCGTGGTTCTCCTACGGCGATGAGCGCATCGGGCAGGGGCGTGAAAATGCCAAGACCTTCCTGAAGGAAAATACCGCCATGGCCAATGAGATCGAAGATAAAATCCGCGCCGCACATGGGCTGGATTTTGCCGGCAGCAAAGATGAAGGGGGTGATGTAGTCGAAGCGTAAATTCCGCTCGATTTACCCCTCTCAAAAGGGCGCTGCACCTCGCGGCGCCCTTTTGCGTTTTCAGGGTTTTTCGCAAGGTTCTGTGGACAGTCCTTCTTGTGGCAGTTATCTGAAATAAACCTAAATTCCCTGTCTAAAGAGACCGCCCATGAAAACGCTCAACGACATCCGCTCGACCTTCCTTTCTTTCTATGGCGGGCAGGGGCACGCGGTTGTGCCGTCCAGCCCGCTGGTGCCGCGCAACGATCCGACGTTGATGTTCACCAACTCCGGTATGGTGCAGTTCAAGAACCTGTTCACCGGGGTTGAGAGCCGCGATTATGTGCGCGCAACAAGCTCGCAAAAATGTGTGCGCGCGGGCGGCAAACATAATGATCTGGACAATGTGGGCTATACGGCGCGCCACCATACGTTCTTTGAAATGCTGGGGAATTTCAGCTTTGGCGACTATTTCAAAGAAGACGCCATCGCCTTTGCATGGCAGCTTTTGACGCGCGATTTTGGCATCGATGCGGACCGTTTGTTGGTCACGATCTATCACACCGATGATGAGGCGCATGCGATCTGGAAAAAGGTTGCGAACCTGCCCGATGAGCGGATCATTCGCATCGCCACCGATGATAATTTCTGGCGCATGGGCCCGACCGGTCCCTGTGGGCCTTGCACCGAGATTTTCTATGATCACGGCGCGCATATCGCGGGTGGCCCGCCGGGCAGCCCCGATGAAGATGGCGATCGTTTCATCGAGATCTGGAACCTCGTGTTCATGCAAAATGAACAATTTGCCGATGGCACCATGCGCCCGCTGGACATGCAATCTATCGACACAGGCATGGGGCTCGAGCGGATTGGCGCGCTGCTGCAAGGCAAACACGACAATTACGACACCGATCTGATGCGCAACCTGATCGAAGCCTCGGCCCATGCCACCAACACCGATCCCGATGGGCCGGGCAATGTGCATCACCGGGTGATTGCGGACCATCTGCGTTCGACCTCGTTTTTGATTGCCGAAGGGGTGCTGCCTTCCAATGAGGGGCGCGGCTATGTGCTGCGCCGGATCATGCGCCGCGCCATGCGCCACGCGCATATTCTGGGGGCAAAAGACCCTGTGATGCACCGTTTGGTGCCCGAGTTAATCACGCAAATGGGCGCCGCCTATCCAGAGCTTGGCCGCGCGCAAAGCATGATCGAAGACACGCAGCGTGCTGAAGAAACCCGGTTCCGCCAGACGCTCGATCGCGGTTTGAAACTGCTTGAGGACGAGGCGTCGAGCCTGTCAAAAGGCGGGGTTCTGCCCGGCGCCGCAGCCTTCAAGCTTTATGACACATTCGGCTTCCCGCTTGATTTGACCCAAGACGCCCTGCGTGACCGCGGCATTGGCGTGGACACTGTAGGGTTTGACGCTGCCATGGCCGAGCAAAAAGCCAAGGCCCGCGCCGCATGGTCCGGTTCGGGCGAAGCGGCGGATGCCACGGTGTGGTTTGACGTGGCCGATCAACATGGCACCACGGAATTCTTGGGCTATGACACGGAAACTGCCGAGGGCGAAATTGCCGCTCTGGTGGCTGGCTCGGATCAAGTGGAAACCTGCGCCAAAGGGCAGAGCGTTCAGATCGCCCTGAACCAAACCCCATTTTACGCCGAATCCGGCGGTCAGGTGGGTGATACAGGCGAAATCACCACCGCAACGGGCAAGGCACACATCACCGAGACGCGTAAAACCGCAGGTGTTTTTGTGCATTTCGGAACCGTCACGGAAGGCGAGATTGCCAAGGGGCAAGCCGCCAAACTGACAGTAGATCATGCCCGGCGCGGTGATATCCGCGCCAACCACTCGGCCACGCATTTGCTGCACGAAGCCCTGCGCGGTGCGCTTGGGGATCATGTGGCACAGCGCGGCTCGCTCAATGCGCCGGATCGGTTGCGGTTCGATTTCAGCCATGGTGCGGCGCTCAGCGCCGAGGAATTGGCCAAGGTCGAGGCCGAGGTGAACAGCTTCATCCGCCAAAACGAAGTGGTCGAAACCCGGATCATGACCCCAGATGACGCCCGCGCCTTGGGTGCGCAGGCGCTGTTTGGCGAAAAATACGGCGACGAGGTGCGTGTGGTTTCCATGGGCCGCCAAGATGGCTCGGGCAAAGGCAGCGACGGCGTGACCTATTCGCTGGAGCTTTGCGGCGGCACGCATGTCACGCGCACAGGTGACATTGGCGCTTTTGTTTTGCTGGGCGACAGTGCCAGCAGCGCCGGGGTGCGCCGGATCGAAGCGCTCTCGGGGCAGGCGGCGCTTGACCACCTGCGCGCCCAAGACTTTCTGCTGGCCCAGACCGCTTCCGAGCTGAAAACCAGCACGGATGATGTGCCTGCGCGTGTCAAAGCTCTGATGGACGAGCGCCGCGCGCTTTCCAACGAAGTGGCGCAGCTGCGCCGCGAATTGGCGATGGCGGGCAGTGGCGGCGTGGAAACAGCGGCCGAAGATCTGGGCGGCGTTGCTTTTGTAGGCATGGTGCTCCAAGGCGTGACGGGCAAGGATTTGCCCGCGCTGGTGGATGAACATAAGGCCAAACTGGTCAGCGGTGCGGTGCTGCTCATCGCCGATACGGGCGGTAAAGCAGCCGTTGCGGGCGGCGTGACCTCGGATTTGACCGATAAACTCTCCGCCGTGGATATGGTAAAAGCCGCCGTTGCACTGCTTGGCGGCAAAGGTGGCGGCGGGCGGCCAGACATGGCCCAAGGCGGCGGCGCCAGCGCTGAAAATGCACAGGCGGCGATTGAAGCCGTGAAAACCCTGATAGAAGGAGCCTAAGGATGGGCGCACTTTGGATTGCACATGTCACCGTCTCGGACGAGGAAGCCTATAAGAAATACGCAGCAGGCGCGAGCGTTGCGATTGCGGCGCATGGCGGCGAGTTTATCGCGCGCGGTGGCCGCTTTGTGCAGCTTGAAGGCAAAGAGCGTCCGCGCAATGTGGTCGCCCGTTTCCCCGATGTGGAAACCGCTGAAAAATGTTACCACTCAGACGCTTACCAAGCCGCGCTTGAATTTGCGCGCAACGCATCCGAGCGTGAATTGCTGATCGTCGAAACCAGCGAGTAACTGCGAACCTCTCTAAACAACAAAAAGGCCCGGGCAAATTGCACCGGGCCTTTTTCATTTCCAATTGGTCTAAAATCCCGGGGAAGTCTGAAGGGGCTGGCCCCTTCAGTCCCGAAGGTTCTTAGCCCGCTTTGGCCATACGTTTGCGCTCGTTCGGATCCAGGAAGCGCTTGCGCAGACGGATCGCATTTGGCGTAACTTCTACCAATTCATCATCATCGATATAGGCAATTGCCTCTTCGAGCGACAAGGTGATTGGCGTGGTCAGACGTACCGCCTCATCCGTGCCAGAGGCGCGAACGTTGGTCAGCTTTTTACCCTTGAGCGGGTTCACTTCGAGATCATTGTCGCGGCTATGCTCGCCAATGATCATGCCGGTGTACACATCTGCCTGCGCGCCGATCATCATTTTGCCGCGCTCTTCGAGGTTCCAAAGGGCATAGGCAACCGAAGTGCCGTTCTCCATGGAGATCAGAACACCCGCACGGCGGCCTGGAATTGGCCCTTTATGCGGTGCCCAGGCGTGGAACACCCGGTTGAGCACGCCGGTGCCGCGCGTATCGGTCAGGAACTCGCCGTGATAGCCGATCAACCCACGCGATGGCACATGGGCCACGATGCGGGTTTTGCCAGCGCCAGCAGGTTTCATTTCAACCAATTCGCCGCGGCGCACGCCGGTCAGCTTTTCGATCACGGCGCCGGAATATTCGTCATCCACGTCGATTGTGGCTTCTTCGATGGGCTCGTGGCGCACGCCGTCAATGTCTTGGAAAAGAACCTGCGGACGCGAGATTGAAAGCTCGAACCCTTCGCGGCGCATGTTCTCGATCAGAACGCCCATTTGCAATTCGCCGCGCCCTGCCACTTCGAAGGCTTCGCCGCCGGGTGTGTCAGAGATTTTGATCGCAACGTTGCTTTCGGCTTCTTTGTGCAGCCGCTCGCGGATGACCCGCGATTGAACTTTCTTGCCGTCGCGGCCCGCCAGCGGGCTGTCGTTGATGCCGAAGGTCACGGTGATGGTTGGCGGATCGATGGGCTGGGCGGGGATCGCTTCGCTCACGGATTGCTCGGCCAATGTGTCGGCCACGGTGGCTTTGGTCATGCCTGCAATCGACACGATGTCGCCCGCTTCGGCCAATTCGATTGCCGTCTGCTCAAGACCCCGGAATGCGAGGATTTTGGTGCAGCGGAAGTTTTCGATCAACGTACCGTCACGCGACATGGCTTTGATGGTCTGGCCTGCTTTGAGCGTGCCGGATTCAACGCGGCCCGTCAGCAAACGGCCCAAGAAAGGGTCGCCGCCAAGCGTGGTGGCCAGCATGGTGAAAGGCTTTTCTTTATCCGCGATCTGCTTTGGAGCAGGGACGTGCTCAAGGATCAGCTCGAACAGAGCGTCGAGGTTCTTGCGCGGCCCTTCGAGGGTCATGTCGGCCCAGCCGGAACGGCCCGAAGCATACATGGAAGGGAAGTCGAGCTGTTCGTCATTGGCGTCGAGGCTGGCAAACAGGTCAAACACTTCATCCAGCGCGCGGTCTGGCTCGCCATCGGGTTTGTCGACCTTGTTGATCACCACGATGGGGCGCAGGCCCAGCTTGAGCGCTTTGGAGGTCACGAATTTGGTCTGTGGCATCGGGCCTTCAGCCGCGTCAACCAACAGAACAACCCCGTCAACCATCGACAAGATACGCTCTACTTCGCCGCCGAAATCGGCGTGGCCGGGCGTGTCAACGATGTTGATCCGCGTGCCTTTCCATTCCACCGATGTGGGTTTGGCGAAAATAGTGATACCGCGTTCGCGCTCTAGGTCATTGCTGTCCATTGCCCGTTCGGTCGTGGCTTGGTTCTCACGGTAGGTGCCTGATTGCTTGAGCAACTCGTCCACCAATGTGGTTTTGCCGTGGTCAACGTGGGCGATGATTGCGATGTTTCGCAGGTCCATAGGTATACCTTCATGTCAGGAGTTGCCGCGCCCATACCGTGCAGGCGCAGCAAAGACCAGACAAAAAGCGTGTTTGCGCGCAGACGCGCCCAAGGCGTGACCTTGCTGCCGCGCTTGGGTTGGCGTGGTTAATGCGGTGTTGCGTTTGAGAACAGGTGGATCACGGCGATGCCCGCGATGATCATTGCCAGCCCGATGATGGCCGCCAGATCAAGCATTTGGTGAAACACAAAATAGCCGATCAGCGCGATAAACACGATCCCCATGCCGGACCAAAGCGCATAAACCACGCCCACAGGCATCACCTTGAGCGTGATGGAGAGCAGGTAAAAAGAGATGCCATAGGCCACCACCACAATGATCGAAGGCCCCAGCCGGGTGAATTGCTGCGAGGCTTGCAGCGCCGTGGTGCCGATGGTTTCCGCGAGCACGGCCAACACAAGTATCAGATAGGCGGGCATTTCAAATTCCTTTGGTATCAATCTATTGAGGTGTGACCTTAAAGTGGAAGCTGCGTGGTTTCTTTGATCTCTTCCATCACAAAACTGGCCGAGACATCGGACAGCGGCACTTTGCGGATCAACCTTTGGTATAAGGCGTCATAGCCTGCCATATCCACAACCCGCGCCCGGATCAAATAGTCCAGATCGCCGGTCATCCGGTAGACCCCTTGGATTTCTGGCATGGCATGGGTGGCCTGTTTGAATTTATCGAGCCAGTCCGGCGCATGGGCATTGGTGCGGATCAACATGAAGACGTTGAGCCCCAGCCCCAGGGCCGCCGGATCAAGCAGGGTCACGCGGGCGCGGATCACACCGGCCTCTTCGAGCTGGCGGATGCGCCGCCAACAGGCATTGCGCGACAATCCGATTTTTTCGCCAAGCGAATCCAGCGATTGTCCAGCGTCACGTTGCAATTCCGCCAGTATCTTGCGGTCTATGTGGTCAATTTTATCCATATGGTCATATTATTGGGAAATATTCACGCAATCAAAGGAATATCGCCCCAGCTTGGGAGAAATGCTCGGATAAAAACGGATAATCTGTCTCAAACAGCATAAGCAGGAGCCAAACTCATGATCGCACGTATTTTTCTCGACCATCCCGCCAAGGTAAACGAGAGCTTTTTTGAACATATGCTGTTCGCCATGAAATTCGCCGGGTTGCTTTTTGCTGCCGCTGGCGCTGCGCTGGTGCACGCGTTTATCCCCTGCCTGTTTGAGAAAACCGCAAGCAAGATCATCGCGACGCTTTATGATCGGACGCACAACCGGGGGCATTAAAACATGTGCCGTTGGGCGGCGTGGCAGGGCGCGCCGATTTTAATGCGCCAGATCGTCAGCGATCCGGGCCATTCGCTGATCCATCAATCACGCGAAGCGTCCAAATGCAAAACCACGATCAATGCGGATGGGTTCGGGCTGGCGTGGTACGATAAAAACCCGGTGCCGGGGCTTTACCGCGATGTTTATCCGGCGTGGTCTGATCCCAATTTGCGGTCCCTATGCGAGCAAGTCTCGTCGCGGTTGTTTATGGCGCATGTGCGCGCTTCGACGGGCACCGCGACCAGCCGCAACAATTGCCATCCCTTTGTGCAGGGGCGGTGGAGCTTTATGCATAACGGTCAGATCGGTGGGTTCGAGCGAATCCGGCGGCAGGTTGAAACGCTGATCTCGGATGAGCTATATCCCTGCCGGCTTGGCGCAACAGACAGCGAGGCGCTGTTCCTGACTGCCTGCGGTTATGGGCTTGAGCGCAATCCAAAAGCCGCGATGGAACAGGCCGTGGCCCGGCTTGAGGCGCTCTCGGTGCAAACCGGGGTTGCCCCGCATATGCGCCTGACGGCGGCGCTGGCGGATGGAACACGGCTCTATGCGATCCGCTATGCCTCGGACGCGCTGGCGCCGTCACTGTTTTACCGCTGGGATGCGCAGAACCAAGGCTGGGCCGTGGCCTCTGAGCCCTACGAGAGCATCAATGGCGATTGGATCGAGGTGCCAAAGGGCAGTTTTTGCTGCTTTGAGGGCGAGAATTGCACGATTGAGCCGTTCCAGCCGAGCATTTTGCAAATCGTCGCCTGAGCGCGGCGCACAGACGTAAAAAGGGCCGCATCGCTGCGGCCCTTTTTTATGACTAGCCTTTAAGTGCGGCGTTCAGGTTTTCATCGATCTTTTCGAGGAAACCCATCGTGGTCAGCCAGCCTTGGTCCGGGCCGACCAGCAGCGCCAGATCTTTGGTCATATGACCGCTTTCCACCGTATCAACGACCACTTTTTCCAGCAGCAGCGCAAAATTGAGCAGCGCTTCATTGCCATCGAGCTTGCCGCGGTGTTTCAGCCCGCCCGTCCATGCATAGATCGAGGCGATGGAGTTGGTCGAGGTTTCCTCGCCTTTTTGATGCTGGCGGTAATGCCGGGTGACCGTGCCATGAGCGGCTTCGGCCTCGACGGTTTTGCCATCGGGCGTCATCAGCACCGAGGTCATCAACCCCAGCGAGCCAAAGCCCTGTGCCACCGTATCTGATTGCACATCGCCATCGTAGTTTTTGCAGGCCCAGACATAGCCGCCGTTCCATTTCATCGCGCAGGCGACCATGTCGTCGATCAAGCGGTGCTCATAGGTGATGCCTGCTTTTTCGAATTTCTCTTTGAATTCTGTCTCATAGATGTGCTGGAACAGCTCAAGAAACCGCCCGTCATATTGTTTAAGGATGGTGTTTTTTGTGCTCAGATACACGGGCCAACCTTTGACCAACCCGTAATTCATCGAGGCGCGGGCGAAATCGATGATGGATTTGTCGAGATTATACATGGCCATGACGACACCGGAATCCGGGGCGTCGAACACTTCCTCTTCGATCTCGGTGCCATCTTCGCCGACAAATTTGATCGTCAGCTTGCCCTTGCCGGGGAATTTGAAATCCGTGGCGCGGTATTGATCGCCAAAGGCATGCCGCCCGACCACGATGGGTTTGGTCCAGCCCGGCACAAGGCGCGGCACGTTTTTGCAGATGATCGGCTCGCGGAAGATCACGCCGCCAAGGATGTTGCGGATGGTGCCATTGGGGCTGCGCCACATTTTCTTGAGGCCAAATTCCTCCACCCGCGCTTCATCGGGGGTGATGGTCGCGCATTTTACGCCCACGCCGTATTTCTTGATCGCCTCGGCCGCGTCGATGGTGATTTGGTCATCCGTATCGTCGCGGGCCTGAATGCCCAGATCGTAATATTTCAGATCAATGTCCAGATAGGGGGTGATCAGCTTTTTCTTGATGAAATCCCAGATGATCCGGGTCATTTCATCGCCGTCGAGTTCCACAATCGGGTTGGCCACCTTGATCTTGCTCATGGGCGGGATCCTTTGGTTGGGTTGGGTTGCCCCAAGCCATACCGGATTTGCCCGGCCTGTCCAAGCGCGGTAGCGGCGCTTTGCCTAGGGCGTTTTATCGCCTTGGCGCGTGAACCATGCGCCCACATGGCGGCGGGCATAATCAAACAGCCCCGGCGCGCCATTTTTGATTTTTGCGCCGACTTTGCTCAGGAATTGTTCGTAGGTGACGTTGTATTCCACCCAGCTGCCGCCGCCTGCGGCGAGGTTTTGCATGGGCGGCTGGAACCGGTCGAGCGATTTGGCAAATTGCGCCGACGCGCTCTCATTGGCTTCGAATTCTTCCCATGTGGCGCGCAGATCATCGCGCAGATCATCGGGCAGCAGGCCAAAAATGCGGTCTGCGGCTTTTTGCTCTGCCGCTTCCATATCGGTGGCCACGTAATCGCCAAAGATCGGGTTGTCGCCCGCGTCGATCTCAACCAGATCATGCAGGATCAACATTTTGATCACGCGGGTGATGTCCACATCTGGACCCGCCTGATCGGCCAGCACCAGCGCATAAAGCGTCAAATGCCAGCTGTGCTCGGCGGAGTTTTCAGCGCGGCTGCCGTCACAGATCAACGTGCCGCGCTGGATTGATTTGAGCTTGTCGGCCTCGTTGAGAAAGGCAATCTGCTGGTCGAGCCGCGCGTTCATTTTGGCGCGGCCCGGTGGTTTTGCAGCTTGCGGGCCAGAAACTCGCGGCCCTTTTGCTGTGCCATCCGGGTGCGGATCGCGGTCAGAAACGCCTCTTCCAAGGTTTGGGATGACGCGCCAAGCACATCGCCCACTTCCATAAACAGCCTGTCCTCGCCGGTCTCTTTTTGAACGGCGAGGCATTCTTCGGCCAGTTTATTGGCCATATCTGTGACCGCAGGATCCATCAGCGCGAGGTCTCCGTCAGGCGGCGTTTTACGTAATCGGTGGTGGTGTCGATCAACGTGTCCATATGCGGCTCTTCAAAGAAATGCCCTGCGCCTTCAACCACTTCATGGGTGATGGTGATGCCCTTTTGCTCGTGCAACTTGTTCACAAGGCTCACGGTATCGGCGGGCGGTGCCACGCGGTCAGCCGAGCCGTTGATCACCAGACCAGAGGCCGGGCAGGGCGCGAGGAAGGAGAAGTCATACATATTGGCAGGCGGCGCCACAGAGATGAAACCCGTGATTTCCGGGCGGCGCATCAGCAATTGCATGCCGATCCACGCGCCAAAGGAGAAACCAGCAACCCAGCAATGTTTGGAGTTGTTGTTCATCGATTGGAGGTAATCAAGCGCCGATGCTGCATCGGACAGCTCGCCAATCCCTTGATCATATTCGCCTTGGCTGCGTCCCACGCCGCGGAAGTTGAACCGCAGCACGGTAAAGCCCATGTTGTAAAAGGCGTAGTGCAGGTTATAGACCACCTTGTGATTCATGGTGCCGCCAAACTGCGGATGGGGATGCAACACGATGGCAATCGGTGCGTCGCGTTCTTTTTGGGGATGGTAGCGGCCTTCGAGGCGGCCTTCTGGTCCGGGAAAAATTACCTCGGGCATATGTGGTCCTATCTGCGGGGTTGTGCGCTATTCTTGACGAATTTTATCTGGCACCTTAGAACGGTTCTAATTCGTGGATCGATGGTTTATAGACGATCAGGCAAACCCTTTACGGATTTGCGCGGCAAAGGTCAATCAAACAGGGGTCAAAACCCCCGGAGGACGCAATGAAGCTTTCGACCAAAGGACGCTACGCCATGGTGGCCCTCGCTGACATCGCGCTTCAGCCTGCGGGCGAGCTGGTGTCGCTGGGGGATATTGCGCAGCGCCAGTCCATTTCGCTGCCCTATCTGGAACAACTTTTCGTGAAGCTGCGCCGGGCCGAATTGGTGGCATCGGTGCGCGGGCCGGGGGGCGGGTATCGGCTTGGCCGGGCGGCTTCGGACATCCGTGTGGCGGATATTCTGGCCGCTGTTGATGAGAATGTTGATGCGTTGCAAAAAGGCGCGGGCGTCTCTGGCGGCCAATCGGGCAGCCGCGCGCAATCGCTGACCAATCGGCTGTGGGAAGGGCTCTCGGCGCATGTTTATGTCTATCTGCACCAGACCCGCCTGAGCGATGTGATCTGCAACGAGCTGGCCCCGTGCCCCGCTGTGCCGAACCTCTTTGCCGTGGTGAATGTGGTGGACGAAGCGCCGGATGAAATGTCCGGCCTATGAGAACCTATCTGGATCATAACGCCACAACCCCGCTGCGCGCCGAGGCGCGCGATGCGATGGTGGCCGCGATGGATTTGGTGGGCAACCCGTCTTCCGTGCATGCCGAAGGGCGCGCGGCCAAATCTCTGGTCGAGCAAGCGCGGGCAGATATTGCACAGGCTATGGGCGCGCAGGGGGCGGATATTGTCTTTACCTCTGGCGCGACCGAGGCCGCAGGTTTGGCCTGCGCCGGGCGCGATTTGCACAGCGCCGCGATTGAACATGATGCGGTGCGCGCATGGACGGGGGGGCAACTGCCGGTCGATGCGCAGGGCAGGGCGCAGATGACCGATCCGGGGCAAAGCGCCCTGCAATGGGCCAATTCCGAAACCGGCGTGGTGCAAGACCTGCCGCAAGGCATCGCGGTGAGCGATATGACCCAAGGTTTTGGCAAGCTGGCGTGCGATTTCAACGCCTCTGGCGCGCGGATGGCGCTGATCTCGGCGCATAAGCTGGGCGGGCCAAAAGGCATTGGCGCATTGGTGCTGCGCCGGGGCCAGGAAGTGCCCGCGCAGATCAAAGGCGGCGGGCAGGAAATGGGCCGCCGCTCGGGCACTGAAAACGTCATTGGCATGGCCGGATTTGCCGCCGCTGCCCGCGCTGCGGCGCAAGATGTGGCTTCGGGGCGCTGGGAAGAGATCGCAATGCTGCGCGATTTGCTGGAAGCGGCCCTTGAGGAATCTGGAATGCCTACTATTTTAGTTGGAAAAGGCGCGCTGCGTCTGCCCAACACCTCTTGCGTGATTTCCCCCGATTGGAAGGGCGAAACGCAAGTGATGCAGATGGATTTGAGCGGCTTTGCGATCTCCGCAGGCTCCGCTTGTTCCAGCGGCAAAGTCCGTGCCAGCAGTGTTTTGCAGGCCATGGGCATGAACGAAACAGAAGCCAGCAGTGCCATTCGGGTATCGCTGGGGCTTGAGACAACAAAAGATGATGTGTTGCGGTTCGCCCAAGTTTGGGCGGATAAGCGGCGCAAACATGAGATGAGGGCGGCCTGAGAGGCCGAGAGAAGGGTATGAGCTTGGACGATATTGTAAAAGACGGCGTTGATCAGGAAACCGTGGATGCGGTGCGCGAAGTTGGCGGGGCCTATAAACACGGCTGGTCCACTGACATCGAAATGGAATACGCGCCCAAGGGGCTGACCCCGGACATCGTTCGGCTGATTTCCGAAAAGAACGAAGAACCGCAGTGGATGACCGATTGGCGGCTCGAAGCCTATGAGCGTTGGTTGACCAAAACCGAGCCTGACTGGGCCATGGTCGATTACCCTGAAATCGATTTTCAGAACCAATATTACTATGCCCGCCCCAAAAGCATGATGGTCAAACCCAAATCGCTTGATGAGGTGGACCCAAAGCTGCTGGCGACCTATTCGAAACTGGGTATCCCGCTGAAAGAGCAGGCTATTTTGGCAGGCGTCGAAGGCGCAGGCGACATGCCAGCCGAGGCGCGCAAAGTGGCTGTGGACGCGGTGTTCGACAGCGTCTCCGTCGGCACAACCTTCCAAAAAGAGCTGCTCGAAGCGGGGGTGATCTTCTGCTCGATCTCCGAGGCGATCCGCGAATATCCTGATTTGGTTAAGAAATACCTCGGCTCTGTGGTGCCGGTTGCGGATAACTTCTATGCCACGCTGAACTCTGCTGTTTTCTCTGATGGCTCGTTTGTCTATGTGCCGCCGGGCGTGCGTTGCCCGATGGAACTCTCCACCTATTTCCGCATCAACGCGGAAAACACTGGCCAGTTCGAGCGCACGTTGATCATCGCGGATAAGGGCTCATATGTGTCCTATCTCGAAGGCTGCACCGCACCGCAGCGCGACGAATCGCAGCTGCACGCCGCTGTGGTGGAAATCATCATCGAAGAAGATGCTGAGGTGAAATATTCCACCGTGCAAAACTGGTATCCCGGTGACGAGAACGGCAAAGGCGGGATTTACAACTTTGTGACCAAACGCGCCGATTGCCGGGGCGACCGGGCCAAGGTGATGTGGACCCAAGTGGAAACCGGCTCAGCGGTGACGTGGAAATACCCGTCCTGCATTCTGCGCGGCGACGACAGCCAAGGCGAGTTCTACTCCATCGCCATCGCCAACAACATGCAGCAGGCCGACACCGGCACCAAGATGATCCATCTGGGCAAGCGCACCAAATCGCGCATTGTCTCCAAGGGGATCAGCGCGGGCAAAGCCCAGAACACCTATCGTGGGCTGGTCTCCATGCACCCCAAAGCCAAGGAATCGCGCAACTACACGCAATGCGACAGTTTGCTGATCGGTGATAAATGCGGCGCCCACACGGTGCCCTATATCGAGGTCAAAAATAACTCGTCCCGCGTGGAGCATGAGGCGACAACCTCCAAGGTGGATGACGACCAGCTGTTCTATTGCCGCTCGCGCGGGATGGACGAAGAAGAGGCCGTGGCATTGGTGGTTAACGGGTTCTGCAAAGACGTGTTGCAGGCCTTGCCAATGGAATTTGCCATGGAAGCTCAGCAGCTTGTGGCCATTTCGCTTGAAGGGTCTGTCGGCTAAGGCACTCGGCAGAGGCGGGTCTTTCGGGGCCAACCTCTGCCAAGGCCGCGCAGGCAGGGAAGTGACATCATGACAGCGATTTCCCCATCTCTTGAGGCGCGTGTTGCGCTTCTGACCCAGCAGGCGGCGCCCGCGCGCCGCCCGGTGGTGTGCGATGTGGGCGCCAACCCTGCCTATGTGCCCGCCTATGATGCGCTGCGCAAATTGGGGGCCTGCACCGTGGTGGGGTTTGAGCCGCAAGACGCGGCGTATGACCAGCTGATTGACGCGGCGCAGGACAACGAGACCTATATCAAGGCCGCCTTGGGCAAACCCGGCAAAGCCGTGCTTAATGTCTATCGCTCGGGCGGGTTCACCTCGATCTTCAAACTGCGCAAAGCCTGCCTTGATTGGCTGGGCAAGCTGCAAGGCCAGTTGCACCATGTGCGCGAGGTCGATGTGACGCTGCAGGCCATGGATAAGATCAAAGAAATCCCGCAGGTCGATCTGCTCAAAATCGATGTGCAGGGCTCTGAACTGGCGATCATCGGCGGCGGGCGCAAAAAGCTGGCGGATGCCGTCGCGGTCATCACCGAGGTGCGGTATTACAAGCTTTATGAAGACGAGCCGCTCTGGGGCCAGTTGGAAGCCGAACTTGAGAAACAAGGTTTTGTGCTGCTGAAACTGCTGCCGTATAAATCCCATCTTCTGCCAAATTCTCAGGCAGACCGGATGGATGCGACGCGCAGTGCCAGCCAGCTGGTTGATGGCGATGCGGTCTATATCCGGCGGATGGAAGGGCTGGATGATCTGAGCGACGATCAGCTCAAATGCCAAGCTCTCTTTGCGGGCTGTGTGTATGACGCGCAGGATTTGGCGATCCTGTGTCTGGATAGATTGGCCGCGCGCGGCGCGGTCAAGGCGACATTGCCTGCGGGTTACGCGGCGCTGTTGCCTGAGGAATATTGGAAGCGTGACGCTGCCAAATGACATAGCGGCGCAGTCAATGCGCCACGGAATAAACGGCCCCTAAACGGGCGCGATGAAAGGTAAGAAAATGTTGAAAATCAAAAACCTGCAAGTCAAACTTGAAGAAGAAGACAAGCAGATCCTCAAAGGTGTTGATCTGGAAGTTCAAGCAGGCAAAGTGCATGCGATCATGGGCCCCAATGGCTCGGGGAAATCCACCTTGTCTTATGTGCTGTCGGGCAAAGACGGCTATGAAGTCACTGGCGGCTCGGCTGAGCTTGAAGGCCAAGACCTGCTGGACATGGAGCCAGAAGAGCGCGCCGCAGCGGGCCTGTTCTTGGCATTCCAATACCCCGTGGAAATCCCCGGCGTGGGCAACATGACCTTCTTGCGCACCGCAGTGAACGCACAGCGCAAAGCCCGCGGCGAAGAAGAAATGTCTGCGGCTGAGTTCCTCAAAGTGGTGCGCGCCAAGGCAAAAGACCTCAAGATCGACGCCGATATGCTCAAACGCCCTGTGAATATGGGTTTTTCCGGCGGCGAGAAAAAGCGCAACGAAATCCTGCAAATGGCGATGCTTGAGCCAAAGATGTGCATCTTGGACGAAACGGACTCCGGTCTGGACGTGGACGCCATGAAACTGGTGGCTGACGGCGTGAACGCACTGCGCTCCGAAGGGCGCGGCTTTTTGGTCATCACCCACTACCAGCGCCTGCTCGACCATATCAAACCTGACGTTGTGCACATCATGGCCGATGGCCGTATTGTGAAAACCGGCGGGCCAGAGCTGGCTTTGGAAGTTGAAAACAATGGCTATGCCGACATCCTCGCAGAGGTGGCGTAATGGCCGAAGCGGCAATGAAACAAGACCCGACCGAAGCATTTATCGCAGCCCGCGAGATGCCGCAGCAGCCTTGGGCGAAATCCGCCCGAGAAGGCGCGTTGGCGCGTTTGCGTGCCACGGGCCTGCCTGTGCGGCGCGATGAATATTGGAAATACACCCGCCCCGATACGCTGACCCAAGCGTCAGCGCCAAAGGCGGCGCTGTTTGACAATGACGAAG
The DNA here is from genome assembly GCA_051252055.1 of Sulfitobacter sp. GTDB lineage: Bacteria > Pseudomonadota > Alphaproteobacteria > Rhodobacterales > Rhodobacteraceae > Sulfitobacter. Next base: position 1,881,850 of record JBPOFD010000001.1, on the reverse strand, counting down.
CGGCGCTTTTTGAAGGCATGGACCGGCTGAAGCTGGTGTTTGTGGATGGGGTGTTTGACGCGCAGGCTTCCGATGATCTGGCGCTCGAAGGCATCACGATCGACCGTCTGGCCGAAGCAAGCAGCGATTTGCATTGGGCCGCCGGCCTTTACGGTGTGCTTGAGGAAAAGGGTCAGACCCCTGTGGCGCGCCCGCTTGCGGCGGCCAACACGGCGCTGGCCACTGACGGTGTGCTGATCCATGTGACGGGCAAACCCTCCAAGCCGGTGAGCGTGATCTATCAACACGCCTCAGAAACCTCTGACGCGATCTTGCACAATGTCATCAAGCTTGATGCCGGGGCGGAACTCACGCTGCTCGAAGATGGTCCGGCTGCGGCGCGCATGAACATGGTCACCGAAGTGGACGTGGCTGATAACGCGGCGTTCCACCATGTGCGGGCCCAAGGGCGCGACCATGAACGCCGTGCCGCGACGCATATTTTTGCCCGTCTGGGCAAGGAATCTCTGTTCAAATCCTTCACCCTCACGGTGAACGGCGTGCTGACGCGCAATGAATGTGTGATTGAGCTGACCGGCGATGATGCCCAAGCCCATGTGGCGGGCGCCTGTGTGGGCGATGGCGATTTTCTGCATGATGACACCGTGTTCATCACCCATGATGCGGTGAATTGCGAAAGCCGTCAGGTGTTCAAGAAAGTCCTGCGCAATGGCGCAACGGGCGTGTTTCAGGGCAAGATTCTGGTGCAGCCCGGTGCCCAGAAAACCGACGGGTATCAGATCAGCCAATCGCTTCTGCTCGACGGCGACAGCCAGTTCCTCGCCAAGCCAGAGCTTGAGATCTATGCCGATGACGTGGCCTGTTCGCATGGCTCGACCTCGGGTGCGATTGACGAGGACGCGATGTTCTATCTGCGCTCGCGCGGTGTGCCCGAAGGCGAAGCAACCGATCTGCTGACTTTGGCCTTCTTGGCCGAAGCGGTTGAGGAAATCGAGGCAGAAGAGCTGCGTGATGCATTGGTAGAGCGGCTGTCTGGCTGGCTTCTGCGGCGCCGCGGCTAAGCGCCTGATGTCGCTGACCCGTGATATCACCGCCACCTACCGTGGCCCCAAAACCGTCCTGCGCCGCTTTTTGGCGCAGGGCAACAGCGAGGTGCGCAACCTCATGTTCTTGCTGGTGGCCTGCGCGCTGATCTTTGTGGCGCAAGCGCCGTTTCAAGCCCGCGAAGCCGAGCTTGATCCAGAAGGCCCGCTTGCCGTGCGCCTGTATTGGAGCGCGTTTTTGTGGATCTTTATCATGCCGTTGATCCTGTTCGGTTTTTCCGGCCTTGTCTGGGGCATTTCCAAAGTGGCGCGGCGTAGCATTAGCGGCCATGACATTCGGCTGACGCTGTTCTGGGCGCTGCTGGCTGCGACGCCCGTGACACTGCTGCTGGGTCTTGTGGCAGGGTTCATTGGCCCGGGGCCGCAGCTTCAGATCGTGGCTGTGATCTGGCTCATCATATTTGGCTGGTTCTGGGCTTCGGGCCTGATCGCAGCAGAGGAAACATCCGCATGATCCCGCGCCCCCTCATTGATCTGGCGCTGCGCACTGTGCAAAATCCGCAAGATGCCGCGCGCCAGATCCTGACCTATGGTCTGAGCCGCGATGCCCTTTGGACAGCGCTGGCTTTGGTGGGGGCGATCAACACGATCCTGTTCACCCTTTCCTTGCAGATGACCCCGCCACCCCCTGAATTTCCTTCCGTGTTTTCAAAGCCTTTGGCGTTTTATGTGATCCTGACAGGCTCCATGGTTGTCATTGTGCATGCGCTGTTCTGGACAGGGCGTGCTTTGGGCGGCAAGGGCGAGCTTGGCGATCTGCTGGGTTTGATCGTCTGGCTGCAAGTGCTGCGCGCTGCGGCGCAGGCGGCGCTTTTGGTCATCACCATCGTCTCGCCGGGCATTGCCGCGCTTTTGGCGCTTGGGGTTGGTCTTTTTGGGATTTGGCTGCTGGTGAATTTCATTGCCGCCGGGCTGCGATTTGCCTCGCTTGCCCCGGCGGTACTTACTTTGGTGGGGGCGACATTGGGCGCGCTGCTGGGGGCTGTCGTGCTGGGCACGTTGATAGGACTGGCCGTAATAGGAGTGCCAACCGATGTATGATGTAACCGCGATCCGCAGAGATTTCCCGATCCTCGCGCGTGAGGTCAATGGCAAGCCGCTGGTCTATCTTGATAACGGGGCTTCGGCGCAAAAACCGCAGGTGGTGATTGATGCGATCACAACAGCGTATTCGATGGAATATGCCAATGTTCACCGTGGCTTGCATTACCTTTCTAATCTAGCGACAGACAAATACGAGGCTGTGCGCGGCACGGTAGCCCGTTTCCTGAATGCCGGGTCCGAGGATGAGATCGTGCTGAACTCTGGCACCACCGAAGGCATCAACATGGTTGCCTATGGCTGGGCCATGCCAATGCTGGAGGCCGGTGATGAGATCGTGCTGAGCGTGATGGAGCATCACGCCAATATCGTGCCCTGGCATTTTCTGCGCGAACGCCAAGGGGCTGTGCTCAAATGGGTGGATGTGGATAGCACCGGCGCACTTGATCCGCAGGCGGTGATTGACGCCATTGGTCCAAAAACCAAGTTGATTGCAATTACACAGCTTTCCAATGTCTTAGGAAGCAAAGTTGATGTGAAAACCATCTGCGAGGCGGCCCGCGCCAAAGGGGTTCGGGTGTTGGTCGACGGCTCGCAAGGCGCGGTGCATATGCCCGTTGATGTGCAAGACATCGGCTGTGATTTCTATGCGGTGACCGGGCATAAGCTTTATGGCCCGTCTGGGTCCGGCGCGATTTATGTCAAATCCGAACGTATGGCCGAGATGCGCCCCTTCATGGGCGGCGGCGATATGATCCGCGAAGTCACCAAAGACGCCATCAGCTATAACAGCCCGCCCATGATGTTCGAGGCAGGCACCCCCGGCATCGTGCAAACCATCGGCTTGGGCGTGGCGCTTGAGTATATGATGGGGCTGGGCATGGATAACATCTCCGCCCATGAAGATATGCTGCGCGATTATGCGGCCAAACGCCTTGCCGGGCTGAACTGGTTGCAGGTGCAAGGTACCACGCCAGACAAGGCCGCGATTTTCTCCTTCACCCTCGAAGGCGCAGCGCATGCCCATGATATCTCGACAATTTTGGACAAAAAAGGCGTGGCGGTCCGGGCCGGACATCACTGCGCCGCACCGCTGATGACCCATTTCGGCGTCAGCGCCACCTGCCGCGCATCCTTTGGTCTTTATAACACAAAAGACGAGGTAGACGTGCTGATCGACGCATTGGAATTAGCCCATGAGCTTTTTGGCTGATTTTCCGTTTGCAGCAGACGCGGGGGCTGGCTATACCGCCCCCAGCGGGACCGTTAGCTCAGCTGGATAGAGCGCTGCCCTCCGAAGGCAGAGGCCAGAGGTTCGAATCCTCTACGGTCCGCCACTTCCCCGCATCAAAGTCTTTTCAGGTGCAATGGCTTGGGCCTTGCATTGCTTCATAAACGGGCGAAAAGCGGCTGGTCATTTTTCGCATGACGCGCCAGTAATTGTTTGATTTCCTTGCCCTTCTTGGGAACCAAACGCGCAGGGACGGGACAAAAATCGGGGGCGGTTACCTCGGGAAAAAGCTCTTCGATCTCGGCCCGCGCCTCAAGCCCAACCGCTTCCATGGCGTGGGGGCCCGTCAATAAGCTTTCCGTCAGCGCGCCGTTCGAGACAATCAACCGATGCTCATCAAGCAGAATGTGGAAATACTCGACCTTTTGAGCCTCATCGGCCACATCAACCCCGTCCAGTTCCAACAGTTTTTTCGCAGGCACCAGCACATCAGTTTCACCAAACATGCGCTCAGCGATTTTGGATCTAACCAAAACGCGGTGCTGCTGTGACACTTCCAAATCTTCATTCGGATAACCTGTGCCAAGCGCTCCTGCACGAATTCGGATTGGCCGCAAATTGGGTTTTGTCATCAACCGGTAACCGCACACTTCGGTTGATCCAATCCATTTGATGCGGCGCGGTTTGCCCCGATCACACAGCACGCAATCGCCCACGTTCAATTCCTCAATGGGCACTTCCATCCCGCCGGTAATGCGGATCATGGTGCCGCGGGTGAAACAGGCGATATCAGCATAGGGCGTGGTGCCATCGGCATTGGTCCGCACGCGGGTGCGATTGGTCGTGTCAAAGAACCAACTGGGCGGCGGAGCCGTGAAAATATAGAGCGTTTCCACGGCGATCCCGGCCGTTTCTGAAAAAACATCGATAACATTATCAAATGTTTCACCAGTTTCGGTATTGGTCATTTCGTTCTCACCGCGGGCGCGGAATGTATCGCCCACAGAGAGCTCAGAAACAGTGGAGGCGATAATCTCCTGATCGCCATTGGTTTCTGAGACGCCCGCTTGTTCGATATCGTCGAGGATATCATCGCGGTTGCCGTCATCATCTCTGATGGTGACCTCACCTGCGATTTCGAAACCGGGTGATCCGCCTATGTCCACCAGTCGGTAGATCTTGAAAGTATAGTCGGGCATTTGGAACCTCGTTAACTCGTAAACAACACAAGCCTTAGGGGAATAGGGAAAAGTTAACTAAACTGTGACTGACCAAAGGCGGGTTGGCGGCAACCTGTGATTGAAAGTCGCGGTTTTGCCAGATTTCGCCGTGAAAAACCGGGCGGGTGAAATTAACCATAGAAGGATAAAACCCGGTGCAAGCTTTCGGAATTTAAGGAAAGATTCACCGATTGCTCAGATGCTCCTGCCTTATGAAAAAGGCAAAATAAGGTAGCACGTCGTGATGTTGGTGATTTCGCTTATTCAGAAACGCTGGCGATGATGGGGCTGGGTGGGGAAGAAAAGACAGGCAATTTCGGGCCTGAAAACGCGGCACCTAAAAGGGTAGTTATTGTCGACGATTCGGCGACCCTGCGGGCGTGGCTTCGTTTTATACTGGAAAAAGACAAACGACTCCAAGTTGTCGGTGAGGCCTGTGATGCCTTTGTCGCCCGTGACGTGATCCGGGAAATGCAGCCTGACGTGATCACCTTGGATATCGAAATGCCCCGTATGAACGGGCTGGAGTTTTTGTCGCGTCTGATGAAGCTGCGGCCGATGCCGGTTGTTATGCTCTCCGCCGCAACGCGTCAGGGCTCTGAGGCCGCCATTGCCGCGCTCACATCCGGGGCTGTGGATTGCATTGTCAAACCGGGCGGGCAGGGGGAATCCCTCCTGACACAGGACATTGCCCGGCGGGTTTATCACGCGGCTTGCAGCCAGACCCAGCCACAGCCCTTTGCTGCCCAAAGCCGGCCGCGCCCCGCACGTTATGCCCCGGGTGCGCGATCTCCAATCATCTTGCTTGGCGCATCGACGGGCGGCGTCAGAGCGCTTGATATTGTTCTTTCAGGGCTGAACCCCTCGGGGCCACCCGTCGTGATTGTGCAGCATATGCCCGATCAATTTTTGCGCAGCCTGTCTGAGCGGCTAAACAGCAAGCTGCCACAACGGGTGTGGCTCGCCGAAGACGGCGCGCCGCTCACCCCCGGAGATGTGGTCTTTGCGCCTGCCGCGGGCCAGCATACGCGCATTGACCGGATAAATGGTGGCTGGGTCTGCCAGCTTAACGATCTGCCTGCCAATGGGCTTCATTGCCCCTCTGTCGATGCATTGTTCGCCTCGGCGGCCTTCGCGAAGGGCGATGTAATCGCCGCCTTGATGACGGGATTAGGCCGCGATGGAGCGGAAGGATTGGGCGCGCTTTTCCATGCCGGGGCGACGACTTTCACCCAAGATGCCGCTAGCTGCGTGGTCTATGGGATGCCTCGGATCGCACAGGAATCCGGTTATGCCACACGGCAGGTGGATTTGGGTGAAATGGGCGCGGCGATCAATGATTGGGTGGGGGCGCATCGGTTGCGACCGGGCCATATGGCCGGGTAATGTCCCCAACCACCCGGATCACCATCACGCAAGGTGGTTTTCACATCTCAGATGATCCAAGCGTGGTGATCTCGACCCTGCTTGGCAGTTGCATTTCTTGTTGTTTGTGGGATCCGATCGCCCGTCTTGGCGGTATGAACCACATGTTAATCGCGGGTCCGCAAAACCCAACCCACCCCAGAGAGGATGATGTGGATGAAATAAAAACCCTAATTGATGGTATTATCCGTCAAGGCGCGGCAAAAAATCGGCTGCAAGCCAAGGTCTTTGGCGGCGCAAAGATGCTGGAGAGCCGCTCCAATATCGGAGAGGCGAACGCAAATTTTACGCTGGATTATCTTGCACGTGAAGGAATTAATTGCGTCGCCCAATCGCTTGGCGGGCATGTCGCTCGGCATATTTTGTTTCGCCCCACCATCGGCGCCGCAAGACAAAAGCTTGCAACAGAAGGGGCGGCGCCCCCATCGATGGTCCTTGATCGCTGGCGCTCTGGATTTATCTGACGTCGCATCGGCCGGGGGGCGTTAGAACAGGTCCAGATCGCCATAATTCTGATCGGGCGTAACCGGAACTTCATTTTGAGTGCTTAAAATCGCCCGCGTTGTATCCAAGCGCAGTTTTTCAGCGGTGGTCGCGAGGCTAAGCTGAGGGCCCGTGCCGGTTTGGATTGCCCCCGCGCTCACAGAGGTCAGTAGAGCGAGATCTTCCAGTGATTGCCGCAAAAAATCTAAGGTTTGAAGTTGGATGATGGCCGGATGCGGCACTTGGCCCTGATCGGCAAAGGTCTCGCCCATGGTCCGCTCCAATTCGAAAACCTGCGCGACCAACCCATCCAATTGGGCGGTCAGCCGTTCTAGGAATACCTCGATCGCCAAAGTGGTTTCGGGTGGCTGCGGACACATCATTGGCCAACCCACCCCGAAAAATAGGGGCTCGGAACCTGCATGAATTTGGCGTTTTCCCGATTTTCCATGGCTTATTCCAGCTCGCTGTAGATTGGCCGATAGGTCGTCGGCCCGTCAGCCGTGAACTTCTTGCTCTTTGGGTCGATAATTCTTTCCGAATGCCCCAGAAAAAGAAAACCGCCAGGTTTAATCATCGGATGAAAACGCGGCCAAAGGCTGTTTTGCGTTTCTTGATCGAAATAAATCACCACATTGCGGCAAAAGATCATGTCAAATCTGCGCCGCATGGGCCACGGGGCAAGAAGATTCAATTCGTTGAACTGGATGATCTTCTGTAAAGCGGGCGCTAATCTGTAGCCAGCCTGCTCGGGCGTGAAATAACGGGCCAAAATCTGCGCAGGTAACTCTTCGAGCAACCGCGCGGGCAGGACGCCATTGCGGGCAGTCCGGATGACTTCGCTATCAATATCGGTGGCGAGGATACGCAGATCATATTCAGCGAGTGCGGGCAATTTCTCCAGCAATGCAATCGCCGCCGAAATCGGTTCCTGACCATAGGCGCAGCCAGCCGACCAGATCCGCAATTGTTTGCCCGCGCGCAGGCGTGGCAAGTGTTGGGATTTTACATGCTCAGTCAACCTATCGAAATGATGCCTTTCGCGAAAGAAATGCGAAACATTTGTGGTCAGGGCGGAAATCAACAGGCGCCGTTCAGTGCCGCCGGCCTCTGAGGTGACAAAATCACAATAGGCCGGAAAATCACTCATCGAGAGCGCTTTGAGGCGGTGGCGCAGCCGCGATTGTATCATGACCCTTTTTGCTTCGCTCAGGCGAAGACCAGATTCGCGAAAGGCCAATTCGGATATGGTGTGGAAACAAGGCTCATCAAGATATTGGCCCGGCGCAGGTGCCGCCGTCATGCGACTTGCGCCCGTGGGATCAAAATTGTGGCTGCTAAATCCAGAACACGGATCATGCGATCGTCGAGCAAGGTTAATGCGCTGACAACACCTGTGGCATCGCTATTTCCCATGTCAGGGGGGATTTGCAGATCATCAGAGGTGACCGTAATGATGTCGGACACCGCATCAACCAATAATCCGGTTACAATTTCTTCCACTTTCACCACGATTATGACGTTTCGTGCATTTTGCGGCCGAGGGGGCAAGCCGAGCCGCGACCCAAGGTCCATGACGGGCAGAACTGTTCCGCGCAGGTTGATCACACCTTTCATATAGTCGGGCGCGTGGGGCAGCGGGGTGGTTTGCGACCAACCTCTGATTTCACGGACTGACATGATATCCACCGAATATTCATGCCCGGCGAGTTGGAAGGTCAGCAATTCGGCGGCGTCTGTGGATTCTACATTGCTCATCTGTCAGATCCCTTCGACCAATTGGGCGGTTGGTTCAGTGGCTTGCCCCATGGCGTTATAGATGATGTCGGTTGGATCAAGGATCAGGGCGATCCGCCCATCACCAAGAATGGTCGCGGCTGCGATCCCCGGGGCGCGGTAAAAACTGTCGTCGAGCCCTTTGATCACCACCTGCCTTTGGTCCTGAATGCCGTCGACCACCAAGGCGGCGCGCTGCCCGTCGTCGAGCAAGATCAGCAGCACAACGCAATCTGCGTAATCGGGCAGAGCGGGGCGATACCCCAATTCGACACCGAGATCGAATAGGGGCACAAATTTATTCCGGATGCGGACGGTTTTTGCGCCCGGGCCGATCTCTTCTATGTCGCCGGGGCGTAATGTGATGGTTTCGACAATGACGTTGAGCGGCAAAACCAATGTCTCGCCGGATACCCGGATGATCATCCCGTCAACAACCGCAAGTGTCAGGGGCAGCGAGATGGAAAAACAGGTGCCGGTTTTGGCTGAGGATTTGATGGTGATGCGCCCGCCCAGCGTCTGCAAGGTGCTGCGCACGACATCCAACCCTACGCCGCGGCCAGAAAGTTCTGAAACCGATCCCGCTGTGGAAAAACCTGGCATGAACAATAGATTATCGATCTCGGCCTCGGATAATTGAGCGTCGGGAGCGATAAGGCGCTTCTCGATCGCGAGTGCACGGACTTTTTGGCGATCAATACCGCTTCCGTCATCGGCAATGTCAATTACCACACGGCCAGAGCGATGAGACGCGCTCAGCCTGATTGTACCTTGCGCGGCTTTGCCGAGGTCTGTTCGCGTCTGCGCGGTTTCCAAACCATGGTCGACGGCGTTGCGGATCATATGGGTCAGCGGGTCAGCCAGACGTTCAAGCACGGTTTTATCTACTTCGGTAGCATCCCCTTCGGTGAGCAGGCGCACATCCTTGCCCAAAGATGCGGATGTTTCCCGAACAATTCGAGACATGCGTTGAAACAGGGATTTAATGGGCTGGGCGCGGATCATCATCACGCTGTCTTGGATGTCGCGGGTCAAACGCTGAAATTCCTCAAGCCCGTTCATGGCGGGGCTATAGGGAGAGAGATTTGCCTGTTCGAGGCTTTGGGACAGCATGGCTTGGTTGATCACCAATTCGCCCACTAAATTGATCAGCCTCTCAATACGCTCCAGATCTACCCGGACCACAGAACGGGCGTCGGTGGCTGGCACCGTTGGCACGCTCAATGTTGGGTTTGCCTGCGGTTCGGATGCGGGGTTTGGCGGATCAGCGGCCAAAGGAGCAGAGACATCCCTTGGTTTAACGGCGCTGATCTCAAGGTGGCAAAGCCCTTCGACAAATTCAAAGATCGAAGCAAGCTCTGCTGCATCGGCAGAGGTTTCGATGTCGATATGCCAAATCAAATAGGCCGTTTCGGGAGAAAACTCCGCCAAATCAGGAAGATCACTGAGGTCGCAGGTGATGGTGCACTGCCCCAATTCGCGCAGGTTGCGCAGCAAATGCACGGGTTCATTGCCGGTCTCATAAAGCTCTGTCGAGGGGGCAAAGGTGATCTGGTAATGATGCACGGGCTGCACCGGGGGGGCGGGCGGTACGTTCACAAGTTGGTCTAGCCGTTGCAAAATTTGATCGGACAGAACCCTATCTACGGCGCGGCCATCGCGGCACAGGCGGACCAGATCAGAGAGGTGATCCGCCGCCTGAAAGAAGATTTTGAGCGCAGAGGCGGTGGGCGTATATTTCCCCGCGCGCACCAGATCGAGGAGGGTTTCAAACCCATGGGCGAAATGCACCAGTGGGTCTAGGCCAAATGCCCCTGCGCCGCCTTTGATCGAATGCACCGCGCGAAAGATCACATGGATGGTTTCGGGGTCATCCGTGGCGGTCTCCATTGCTTGCAACCCATCTTGCAACGCCTCGATCAATTCCTCGCATTCGATGAAGAAGGAGGCTTTGATTTCCGCCATTGGGTCGCTGTTTGGCATGGTTCTACCCTACGATCATTTGCAGCGCTTTGATCAATTTGGTGGGATCGAAAGGTTTCACGATCCACCCTGTGGCGCCTGCTGCTCGGGCGCGGGTTTTGAGATCTGGGGCGGCTTCGGTGGTGAGCACCAAGATCGGCGTGGCGCGAAATTGCTCTTGGGCGCGCACGGCGGTGATAAATTCAAAACCGTCCATTTTTGGCATGTTGATATCGGTGATAATCGCGTCCGGGGTGATCCCCGCGAGCATTTCGATGCCATGTGCGCCGTCATCCGCTGTGTGAACGGTAAATCCCGCAGGCAGCAAGGCCATACGGATCATGTCGCGCATGGTGCGGCTGTCATCTACGGCCAGTATTTCCATGCTCATGTGCTGCCCTCCGCGAGTATTTGGGGGCACAGCCCCATAGCCGCCAATTGATCCAGCGCCCGGCCTGGAAGGTTCAGCACGGCAAATTGCCCGTGATGGGCGCGCACATTGGCAGAGACAGCCAGCAAAAGCTGCGCCCCCAGCGCGCCAAGATGGGTGACAGCGCTGCCATCAAGGGTCAGATCACCCTGCGCCAGCGGCGAGAGATCCTCCATCAGGGTTTGCACCGTCGAGAGGTCAAGTTTGCCCGGAAGGCAGTAAGTGTCCGTCATATATCCGCCCATTCGGCTGTGGCAGCGGCGGAATAGGGAATTTTCATGGGAAGGCTCCACGCGCCGGAAAAACAATCATAGAGCGGTTGTAGCGGGCTGCCGGTTAAGACGGGGTTACCTTTTGCCCGCGCAAACAATGAAAAGACAAAAGAAAATGCCCGGCGAGAACCTCACCGGGCATTATATTGTATGGATCGTTGCCCCGCGAGAGGCGGCGCGGCCTTAGCCCCGGCGGCGGCCCCCGGTGCGGCCTGCGCGGCCACGGCCCTCATGGCCTGCTTTTGGCGCGACCTTGTTAAAGCGGATCCATTCGCCGCCATGCGGGTCGTTATTGGTCAGGAAATTGGCGGCGCGGATGGCTTCCATTTCCTTGCCCGCGCGCGGCTTGGTAGAGCCCAGACCAAAAAGCTGGCAGAAGGTTTCATCATCCATGCCTTCGGGCAGCACGAGGCCAAGCGCTTCGACCTCGGCGCGTTTTTCCGCAATTCTGGTTGGGCCAACAGGCAGCGCCACGGGGTTCATAATCGCCGAGGTCATGCCCGCCGCAATCGCCATGGGCAAGAACGCGTTGTTGATGCCGTGACGGTTCGGCAGGCCGAAGCTGATGTTGGACGCGCCGCAAGTGGTGTTCACGCCCAATTCCTCGCGCAGACGGCGCACAAGGGTGAAAACCTGATGCCCGGCAGTGGCCATTGCGCCGATGGGCATCACCAGCGGATCGACCACAATGTCATGGGCCGGAATGCCAAAATCTGCGGCACGTTCCACGATCTTTTTCGCCACGGCAAAGCGCACATCGGGATCTTCGGAAATGCCCGTGTCATCGTTGGAAATCGCCACCACAGGCACGTTGTATTTCTTGACCAAGGGCAAAACCAGCTCGAGCCGCTCTTCCTCACCGGTGACAGAATTGAGCAGCGGGCGACCCTCGGCAGCGGCCAGACCGTTTTCCAGCGCTCCGGGCACGGAGCTGTCGATGCACAAAGGCACATCCACCACGGCCTGCACTTTTTTAACCAATTCGGTCATCAGCATCGGCTCGACAAAGTTATTGTCGGCATAGCGCGGGTCTTCGGCCATTTTATTGGAGAAAACCGCGCCCGAATTGATGTCGAGCACCGTGGCCCCGGCGGCGACCTGCGCGATGGCATCGGCCTCGACGCGGGAAAAATCGCCGCGTTCCAGCTCTTCGGCCAGAATTTTCCGCCCGGTTGGGTTGATCCGCTCTCCGATGACGCAAAACGGCTCATCAAAGCCGATGACGGCGGTTTTCGTTTTCGATTCAATGATTGTGCGCGTCATATTGGTTCCTAATTTCAGCCGTTTGCAGGTTTGGCAGCATCGCCGCCGTGAGTGGAAGCCCAAGTGGCATTGGTTTTTATCCCGCCAAGCGGGAAGAAATGCACATGGGTGATGTTAAAGTTGGGATGCGCGGCCTTATGGGCGGCCAAGGCTTGCACCACCTCGGTCGGCTCATAGGGCAAGAGCAGTTTGGTCACATCCGCCGCGCGTTTTTGCAACACTTTGAGCGAGGGGCCAACGCCGCAGGCAATGGCAAATTTGATCATCGTCTGCAATTTGGCGGGGCCAGCGATGCCGATATGCACGGGCAGGGTGATCTGCGCCGCACGCAGGCTATCGGCCCAGGCGATGATGGGATCTGCCTCGAAGGCAAATTGCGTGGCCAGCGCCAGCTTGGCATCGGTGCGGCTTTGGAATTCGTTTTTCCAGCGCAGCGCGGCGTCTACATTGGCGTTGGTGCCGTCGCGGTCAATGTCGCGGTTGCCTTCGGGATGGCCCGCAAAATGCAGCCGTTCGAACCCGGCCTGATCAAACAGCCCGGTTTCCGCAAGCTGCATCGAGCTGTCAAAATCGCCGTAGGGCGCGGCAACACCGCCCGCCAGCAGCAGCGCTTGTTTTACATTTGCCTCGCCTTGATAGCGGGCGATCCAATCGGCCAATGTGGCGCGGTCTTTGATGATCCGGGCGGGGAAATGCGGCATCACCGCAAACCCATCTGCGTTCAGACGCGCAGCAGTGGCGACCATATCCTCGATAGGCGTGCCTTCGATATGCGCGATGTAAACCCGCGTGCCTGCTGGCAGGATATCCTTGAAATTCTCGACCTTCTCAGCGGTGCGGGGCATCACTTCAATCGAGAAATCCTGCAAGAATGCCTCAACCTCGGGGGTGGTGCTGTCTTGGGGCTGGGCTTTTTTACGGAAATTCAGCAGGGCCATCGGCATGTCCTTTCAAGTCAGAGGGGCAGGGATGGGGGCGCTAGGCCCAGCCATCACTGGCGATCAGTTCCTTGATGCGGGCTTGGGTATACTCCGCATCAATACGGGCCACCTCGGCATCGGCCACGGCATTGTCTTCGCCCTCGACCGTGTAGGGCGCAGCCTTGCGCCACTCTGCCAGATATTCATCCGTGCCCGCCGCGCCGGTTTTCATCGCCGCACGGTCAATGGCTTGCTCAAACCGTTCGGGCAATTGCCGTTTCACGCCCCGCCGGCCTTTGCCAACGATAACCTGAGCGGGCATGTCACGCCAATAAACGATCACCACATCTGCCATTTCGATTCCTATCTATGGTTTTCACTTGAATATCCGCCTTGCCAGCGATCTCAGCGCCGTTTTTCGACGAACAGCGCGTCATCCGCGACACCGTGCTTTTTATCGAAGCGCTGGCGATATGACGAGACGGCCCAAGGATCATAATATTCATGAAGATCATGACGCTGGGCGCGAGCCGCGCGCGGGGGGCGCATCCCAAGCGCTCCGGCAATCGCCCTTGCACGTGCTCCCCCATAGGATTAGCTTGGGGGCAACTCGATATGAAAGGCGCATCACATGGCGCCAAAGCGTCCCAAAGGTGCGGGCGCGCTCGAACGTACGACGGCACTGAGCCCCGCATCAGCTCCGTCCAGATCGAAAGAGCTATACGCGGCCCTTGATCTGGGCACAAATAGCTGCCGCATGTTAATCGCTCAGCCCAAGGGCAGCGGTTTTCATGTGGTGGACAGTTTTTCCAAATCCGTTCAACTGGGATCGGGACTGGAAAAAACCGGGCGCTTGTCGCGCGGATCAATGGCGCGCACCATACAGGCATTGCGCATCTGCCAGCAAAAACTACGCCGTAACAAAGTGCGCCGGATGCGCCTTGTCGCCACCGAAGCCTGCCGCCGCGCGTTGAATGGCGAAGAATTCATGAAACGGGTGCAGCGCGAAACCGGGCTGCGGCTGGACATCATCAAACCCGAAGAAGAGGCGCAGCTGGCGGTGATCTCCTGCGCGCCGCTGGTCAGCCGCAAGACCGAGAACCTGCTGGTCGTGGATATCGGCGGCGGCTCAACCGAGCTGGTCTGGATCGACATTTCCCAAGTGCCCCCGCAAGACCGCGCGCAATCCATCATGCGGCTGCACACGGGGTTTGTTCAGGCGATCTCTGATCTGCCCGCCGCCCGCGTGGTCGATTGGATCAGCGTCCCGCTTGGCGTGGCAACCCTGCGCGATCAATTCTCAGACGTCGAAGACGACGCGGCGCGTTTTGCCCTGATGAGCTGGTTTTTCGAGGAAAATCTCGCTGATTTCTCGCCCTATACGGATTTGCACCCCACAGAGGCATTCCAGATTGTCGGCACATCTGGCACAGTGACCACCGTGGCGGCCAGCCATCTTGGGCTGAAACGCTATGACCGAACCAAAGTGGACGGGCTGCGGATGACCTCCCAGCAGATCGATAAAGTGATCCACTCGTATTTAACCATGGGTCCGGGCGGGCGCCGCGCCGATCCGCGCATTGGTCAGGACCGGGCGGCGTTGATCATGTCTGGCGCTGCGATCCTACAGGCGTTAATGCGCTGTTGGCCGACAGACCGGCTGTCAGTGGCCGATCGCGGTCTGCGCGAAGGTCTGCTTTATGCGCAGATGAGCGCCGATGGCGTCTTGGAAGAAGGAAAGTTCTGATGACAAACACTCCCACAGGCGGCGGCAAAGGCCGGGGCGGCAAGAACATTTCTGGCCGGGGCCAGCGCGATCTGAAGGTAAAGGTGAAAACCGCCCGCGGGCGAACGCTCAGCTCGACCCGCTGGTTGCAGCGCCAGTTGAACGATCCATATGTAAAACGCGCGCAGGCCGATGGCTATCGCGGGCGCGCCGCCTATAAAATCCTAGAGCTTGACGACAGGTTTCGGTTCCTCGTGCCGGGCGCGCGGGTGGTTGATCTGGGGGCTGCGCCGGGCGGCTGGTGCCAAGTGGCCGTGAAACGCATCAACGCTTTGGGCGAAAGGTCGGGCAAAGCGATTGGCACCATTCTGGGGGTCGATCTGCAAGAAATGGAGCCCATCGCGGGCTGCGAATTGCATGTGCTCGATTTCCTCGAAGATGACGCAGACCTGAAGGTCAAGGAATGGCTGGGCGGCAAGGCCGATGTGGTCATGTCCGACATGGCGGCGTCTTCCTCGGGCCATAAACAAACCGACCACCTGCGCATCATCGCCCTTTGCGAAGCGGCGGCCTATTTCGCCTTTGACGTGCTCGAAGAGGGCGGCACATTTGTCGCCAAAGTTCTGGCAGGCGGCGCGGAGGGTGATTTGCAAAAACTGCTCAAGCAGCGCTTTGCCAAAGTTGGCAATATCAAACCCCCGGCCAGCCGCTCTGACAGTTCCGAGAAATTTGTGGTGGCCACCGGCTTCAAGGGCCAGATCGAAGAATAAAGTACAGCCGCCGCCTGTGGCCTAACGGCGACAGGTTGGCGGCAATGCGGTAACCCGCGCTTGCGCTACCTGACTAAAACCCTAAGAGATTTACAAAAGGCAGCCACGGATACTCCCCAGCCACCTGTAAAACACTGGGGACTTATCATGAATAAAACCTATGCCAGCCTCTGCCTGGCCTCCGCTTTGCTGCCCATGGGCGCACTTGCCCAAGAAAACGAAGCCTTCCTTGGTACAATCGTTTTGTCTTTTCCAACCGTGCCGGGCGGCGGCGAAGACACAATCTCCGTCACCAGCGAAGGCATCGCGCTCAGTAATCCCGCCGACCTGTCGGAACTGTTTGTCGCCGAGCCGACGATCTCTGTCGGCAGCTCCATTCCCATGTCGCAAAAAGTCTATGTGAACGGGATTGAGGAAAACAATCTGGCCATCACCATCGACGGGGCGCGCCAGAACAACAAAGTCTTCCACCACAACACCACCACGCTGATCGATCCTGCGCTGCTTAAGGCGGCCAAGGTCGAACCGGGCGTAGCGGCAGCCGATTCCGGCCCCGGCGCTTTGGCGGGATCGCTGTCATACGAGACGAAAGACGCGGCGGATCTCCTGGCCGAAGGCGATGATTTTGGCGGCAGCTACAAGCTCGAATATGATTCCAACGGCGATATTTTCTCGAATAACCTCACGGTTTACGGGCGCACAGGCGGGCTGGAATATTTGGCGTTCCTGAAATCCTCCACCGGCAATCTGCGCAGCGACGGGGCAGGGGATGACATCATCGGCTCTGGGACAGACCTGCTCAGCGGGCTTGGCAAACTGGCCTATGAAACCCAAAGCGGCAGCCGTTTTGAGCTGTCCTACGAGCAGGTTACCGACGATGAGGCGCGCCCCTACCGCGCCAATATCGGCGAGATCATCGGCGGCCGCCCGGTGCCGCTGACCCGCCCCTATGCGCTGGAGCGGACCAACATCGTGCTGAGCTATGCCGAAACCGCGCCCACCGCCCTGTGGAACCCCACCATGCGGCTGGCCTATAGCGGCACCGAGCTTTTCAACGATGAAAGCGCGCTCAGCACCGCCCAGACCATTTTAGGTGAAACCACCAGCGTGAATGGCGAGCTTTCCAACCGGTTTGATCTGGGCTGGGGCGAGGTCAATGCGGGTCTGGATTTCTATGCCGACAAAGCCACGCTCGACTATACCTCTCTGAGCAACGCCGCATGGAATGAAAGCCCCTCGGAAAAGCTGCAAAACATTGGGCTTTTTGCCCAGCTGCGCATGACCCCAAGCGAGATTTCCCGGCTGTCATTTGGCATGCGCGCCGATTTTCAGGAATTTGAAGGCACCGATGGCTCCGAATTTTCGGATTCAGGCCTGTCCGGCAACATTTCCGGCGAGGTTGACGTCACAAACCGTCTGACCCTCTCGGGCGGGCTTTCCCATGTTTGGGGCGGCGCTGTTCTGGCGGAAAACTACATCCTGAACGGCGCATGGGCCTATCCTGACACGGGGATCGAAGCGGTCACGGCCGATAACATCTATCTCGCCGCCAGCTATGATCTTGGGGCTTGGGTGCTCGACGGCAAAGCTTTCTCCACCCAGATCGACAATGCCCGCACCCCGACCTATTCGGGCGGCCCGGCGCTTGTGACAGATGTCGCCTCGCGCGGCTTTGAACTCGGCCTCGGCACTGCGTGGGAGGGCGGGTTCTTCCGCGCCGGTTTCGCCAGCATCGACACAGAGCTCGACGGTCGCAGCGCGGATTCCTACACTGGCAATTACCTGACCATGCCCATGGGCGAGTTTATCACCCTGCAAGTGGCGCACCGCTTTGACAACGGCATCTTGCTGGGCGGCGATGCGCAGATCGCGCTGGATTACGACGACACCTATGATTTCGCCACAGGCGGGCAGGGGACAACCCTCGCGGGCTATTCCATTGCCAATGTCTTTGCTGAATACGAGCCGCGCGGCGTCAAGAACCTGACCCTGCGGGCCGAAATCAACAACCTGTTTGATGAAAGCTACGCCAGCCGGGCAACCTATGGTCAGGAATTCTCAGACGTGAACACGCTGAACGAGCCGGGCCGCTCCCTGCGCCTGAGCGCTGAGCTGCAATTCTAAGCAGTTCTAAAAATTTCAGGCTGGGCCAATATTTGGCCCGGCCTATTATTGCCATACACCAACGCCGCAGCCCTCAAATTCATTGCGAGGCGACTGTATTGCAAGGCAACGTGGCTCAATGCCCCGCATGTACCTGCGCATCAGCCTGCGCCGCAAAAGATTGCAGCGCACGGCGTTTGAAGGTCTCGATCACCTCAGGGGCCTCTTCGCTGGCCTGAATGTTCTTGATCCGCGCGCAGCTTTGCGTGGATTGCGTTTGCTGGCGCAAAAACTCGAACATCCGCCCATGCCGCGCCTTGAATTGATCCACAAAAATCCGTGCCATCGGCTTCCCTCTCATCGTGTGAAAGGAAAGTCTGGCCGCATTTTGCGGCCTTATCGGGGCAGGGAATAGGCAGATTTAAGAATGTTCAGACCACAGCGTTAGGACACGGCGCTAGGTCTTGGCATAGCGATCCGCATAGGATTTCACAAAATTCCCGATCTTCTCTTGGCTCAATTCAAGCCCCTGCGCTTGGCCCTTGGCAATCACAGCCTCGCCATCAAGCCCTTCATTGGCCGCCAGCGCCATCAACACCATCGCGCCCGCACGTTTGCCCGAGGCGCAGTGAAACAAGATCGGCGTGGGCAGATCGGCCAGCTTATGGCGAAACCCTTCCACCAACTCATGGTCCAATGCATCTGGAGCAACCGGGTAATGCAAATAGGAAACCCCTGCCTGCGCTGCGATCTTACCTTCTTCATCCGGCGCCAAATCAGGCTGTTCCTGCGCCGTGCGAAAATTCACAACGCTGCGGAACCCTTCCGCAGCGGCCTGGCGCAACGCAGACGCATCCGGCGCAAACTTGGCCACTTGGTAATTGGCATTGATTTTAACAGTATTTTCCATAATTCCCTCAACATCTTTCAACAGGATGCGCAGCATCGGTTTAAAGCTCAAAGGTGAAGAAATATCTCATATCCCCCGCCAATAGCCCGTTGAGACGAAAACGCACGCCAACCCGGCGGGGTTCCACAATCGGCGAAATACGCATGGATTTGGGGTGGTAGTGGCGGAGAGACAGTCCGTCAGTCTCTAACTTTTTCCACTAATAACCTAATATTATCAGTATCTTATAATTTCAGTGTTGCGCAAAATGTGTTGCAACTTGTGTTGCGAAATCACGTAACACCAGCACTCCCATCCCGATCCCCAAAAATGAATAACCCCCACCGGCTGCTACCGATGGGGGCTTTGAAACTTTGCACCGAAAGACTGACAGAAAACCGGTGCTATCGACAACCGATGATTAGGAAAACCGATGACAAAGCATACCCAAAAAACCGACTTCACGCAAGCCGCTCTGGACCTTGCCCGAGCTGGAATCCCTGTCTTTCCGGTGGACGCCAAGAAGCGTCCGCTTGTGAAATGGAAGGGTGCAGCCGTGACTAGCGAAAGCCAAATCCGCAAGTGGTGGAAGAGGTGGCCCGACGCCATGCCCGCCTTCCCGACTGGCGAGCCGTCTGGGATAGCCGTGCTGGACCTTGACTGGAAAGACGGCAAGGACGGCGTAGAGGCTTTGCGCCAGCTTGGCTTTGAGCCGGAGTCGCCCTTTGTGGTGGAGACCACTTCCGGTGGCTTGCACCTGTGGTTTGAGCACAAGCCCGGCCTTCGGTGCAGCGTCGGCCAAGAGAAAGACGGTCTGGCGGGCGTAGATGTGCGTGGCGAACGTGGCTTTGCCGTGGCTCCGGGGGCTAAGGGCTATTCCTTCAAATTGGGCGATATGGACCTTTGGGCCGACCTTCGAGAAGTGAGTTGCTTGCCCATGTGGCCGGAAAACATGCCTATGCAGCCGCGTGCGATCCGGGCTAGCTCTGGTGCCGAGCCGTCGGGGCTTCCCTTCGCCGTGCTCCGGGATGCGTTGCTGTCTCTGCCCCTGTCTGAGCGGGAAGCCCTTTTCGGGTCTGACGCGGAGTGGTTCAAGGTCTGCCGCATCATCGTGGACGAAACCGGCGGCTCTGAAGAGGGCAACGCTCTTTGGCACGAATTTTCCGAAGGCTGGGGCGGGTATGATTATCACGAAGCCGAGTCCAAGTGGTGCCGCGAAGACGCTTATACTGGCGAGCGGGCGAGCGTCTGGGCGATCTTGCGCCCGGCGATGGACGCCGGGTGGACGCACCCCGACTTTGAGGCGTGGCAGGCGGCCACGGCTACCGAAGACTTCGACGGCCCCGACGCGGAAGAGGAAGCGGAGCTTGACGTGCTAGTGTTCGGCGCGAAGGCGCTGACTCAAGTCGAATGGGGCACGCCGCTCATGCGTGGCGACAAGCCGGTTATCAATCTTTTCAACACGACTGTCTATCTCGGGCGCAACCTCGACTCGATCTTGCCGGGGCTAGCGCACAATCTCATGAATGGCCGCGACGAATGGCGGGACGGGCAGCTCACCGACTCCGCCGTGTCGCTCGCCCGCATGGCGCTGGAACGCCGAGGACTCGAAACCGTAGGCAAGGAATTGGTGGCCGATGCTGCCCACGCCGTCGCTCGGCAGTGCGCCTA
Source organism: Sulfitobacter sp. (assembly GCA_051252055.1). Taxonomy (GTDB): domain Bacteria; phylum Pseudomonadota; class Alphaproteobacteria; order Rhodobacterales; family Rhodobacteraceae; genus Sulfitobacter. Next base: position 1,861,565 of record JBPOFD010000001.1, on the reverse strand, counting down.
CCATCCGATCCGCGACCAGCTAAACGCTTTGGCTTGGGATGGCACGGGGCGGCTCGACACGTGGCTGGTGCGACACGCGGGGGCCGAGGAATCGCCCTACGTCCGCACCGTCGGGCGGAAGTTTCTAATTGCGATGGTGGCCCGCGTAATGAAGCCGGGATGCAAGCAAGACCACACGCTTGTCCTGTCCGGGCGACAAGGCCAGAATAAGAGCACGGCTTGCCGCGTCTTGGCAGGGGGCGAGTATTTCAGCGACACGCTGCCGTCTATCCGTGGCGACAAGACGGACGCAATCCGCCACCTGCAAGGCAAGTGGCTGGTGGAACTGGCCGAGCTGGCACCTTCCCGGAAGAGTGAGTCCGAAGACCTGAAGGCGTTCCTTTCGGGGGCGGTTGACCGGGTGCGGCTTCCCTATGCCAAATTTGACGAAGCGTTCCCCCGCCAGTGTGTCTTTGTAGGGACGACGAACGAAGACCAGTTCTTGCGGGATGCCACGGGCGGGCGGCGCTTCTGGCCGGTGACGGTAACGCGGGTAATCGACATTGAGGCACTTGCCGCCGAGCGCGACCAGCTTTTTGCGGAAGCCGTGGCCGCGTTCAAGGCGGGCGAACCGTGGTGGCTGGATCGCGACTTTGAGGCCGAGCACGCCGCGCCGGTTCAAGCTGCCGCTTATGTTTCTGATAGCTGGGCGGACGACGTTTCCCAGTGGCTTGGAGGGGCGGTTGACGACTTCGGCGGGGAAACCGCGCCCCGGGAAGAGGTGACGGTTTCGGAAGTCCTGGGTGGGGCTCTGGGGATTTTGCCGGGACGGCATACCCCCGCTGACCAAATGCGGGCGGGCAACGTACTCAAGGAATTGGGCTGGACGAAGCACAAGACCAAACGGTGCAACGTCTGGCGGAGGGCGCGGTGATGAAGGTGGATACCTTGGTGGATACCTCGGTGGATAGGGGTGCCCACCCGCAACCACCTGTTTTGTATGGCGAAATTCGTCTGGTGGATAGGGTGGATACCTATTCCCGAAAAAACTACTGGGGAAGCAAGACGGCTGCCCGCCCGGTGGCTGGTAGGGCTCTGGCACTACAATGGGGAAAAGGTATCCACCCTATCCACCCTGAAGATAAAGTCAATAATTACAACGGCTTGCAGGTGGACCCCTCGAACGGTGGGTATCCACCCATTCCGTGGGGCGAGCGTTCCCGCCGTTACCGAGATTACCGGCATTACCGTAGCGGGTCCCTCCCGTCTGGTCGCGTCGGGGGTAACGCAGAGCCCCGGTCTTTACCGCTGCACAAATATTTTCACACGGGAAAACGAAATTTACCGCCTTTACCGGCGTTACCGAGAGGTCTTGAGCAATGATTACTAAGAAAGAGTTGGCAGAAATCGACGCGCTGGTGGCTGCCCCGCCGGAAGAGCAGGTAAGTGCCGAAGAGCTTGGCGGGTGGCTGGGCATCTCGGGCAATCGCGTCCACACGCTAGGGCGTGATGGCATCATCCCCCGGAACGCCGCCAAACAGTACCCGCTCCGGGCCGCTATCCGCGCCTATTGCGACCACGCCCGCGCCGGAGCCACTGGCCGCCGTGCCGATACCGAGCTGGCCGCCGAAAAGCTCCGGCTGGCAAAAGAGCAAGCCGACAAGATCGCCTTCGCCAATGCCCGTGCCCGTGGCGAGTTGATCGCGGCTGGCGAAGTCGAAAGGGCGTGGGCTGGCGTCCTGCGTGACGTGTGTGCCGCTTTTCTTGCATTGCCAAGCCGGGCCGCTTCCAAGCTCGGCCACCTTACCCCCCACGATCTTGCCGCGCTCGATGAAGAAGTCCGCGACGTGCTATTGGAGCTTGCCGAACATGAGTGACACCCTGACATTGACCCGCCGTAACGCTATGGCCGCGCTGAAGCCACCGCCGCGTCTGAGCCTGCCGGATTGGATCGAAACCACCATGCGGCTGCCCGAGGGCGTCTCTGCCACGCCGGGGCGGGTCACGCTATGGCCGTATCAGCGCGGCATCGCGGAAACCATTTCCGACCCGCTTATGGAGCGCGTGACGGTGGTTAAGCCGGTGCGTGTCGGGTTGACCACGCTGCTGTCGGGCACTGTGGCCGCCTACATCGCCAATGAGCCCGCGCCGATCATGGTATTGCAGCCGACCGAAGCCGACGCCCGCGACTATGTGGTGAGCGATCTGGAACCGATTTTCTCGGCCACGCCCGAGCTGAAGGGGCTCATGTCCGCCGAGGCCGACGAAGCTGGACGCAACACCTTGCTGTCCCGCCGCTTCCCCGGTGGCAGCCTCAAGGTGGTGGCCGCCAAAAGCCCCCGCAACCTGCGCCGCCACAACGTCCGCGTCTTGCTGATCGACGAAGCCGACGCGATGGAACCCGGTCCCGAAGGCTCGCCGCTCACGCTGGCCGAGCGCCGCACTCTGAGCTTCCCCAATCGCAAGATCGTGTTGGGCAGCACGCCAACGCTTGAGGCCACGTCCAACGTGCTGCGGAGCTACGCCAATAGCGACTCCCGCGTCTATGAATGTCCGTGTCCGCACTGTGGCGACTTCCACGAGATCACGTGGGCGGACATCCAATGGCCCGAAGGCGAGCCCCTGAAGGCCGCCTATGTGTGCCCGAGCTGCGGAGCCGTGACCGAAGAGCGGCAAAAGCCCGCTATGGTGACCGCCGGGCGCTGGCGGATCACAAAGCCCGAAGTGGAGGGGCACGCGGGCTTCAGGCTCAATGCGCTTGTTTCCACACTGGCAAACGCGAGCTGGGGCAAAATCGCGCAAGAGTTTCTGGAATCGAAGCCACACCCGGACAAGCTGCAAGTCTGGACCAACACCCTTATGGGCCAAGGCTGGCGTGAAGCTGCCGAAGAGATCGACGACGCCGCGCTGGCCGCCCGGGCCGAGCCTTTCGCGCTGCCCGACGCGATTCCGCCGGTAGTGCTCTTCGTCACCTGTGGCGTGGATGTGCAGCGTGACCGGCTTGAAATGATCTTCGTGGGCTGGAGTCGGGATGAGGTCTTCATTCTGGGCCAAGACGTGATCTATGGCGACCCGATGAGCGATGACGTGTGGGCCGAGCTTGACGACGCCCTGCGCACCGTCTGGAAGCACCCCAAAGGCGGCTTCCTGCGGGTGGACGCCACGGCTATCGACGCTGGCGACGGCGTGACTATGGACCGAGTCCTTGGCTTCTGCCGCCCTCGTATGAGCCGCCGTGTGTATGCCGTGAAAGGTGCGTCTGGCGACCGGCAGGCGATCAAAGCAAGCGACACACGGGGCGCACGGCTCTTCATTGTGGGCGTGGACGGGCTCAAGGGGCAGCTAATCAACCGTCTGACCCGTGGCCGCTCTGTTCGCTTCTCTGACACGCTGGAAGGGCGCTTCTATGAAGAACTCGCGTCAGAGCGGCTTGTGGTGCGGTATCGTATGGGCGCTCCGATCCGGCAATGGGAACGCACCCCGGGCCGCCGGGCAGAGTCCTTGGATTGCGTCATCTATGCAATGGCCGTGCGCAATTTGGTCAACGCCAACGTGGACCGCCGCGCCGAAGAGATTGAAGCGGTGACAATGCCGAAACGCCGCGCTACCGTTGCGAAAAGTAAATGGCTTGAGGGATAGTAGATGAAAGTTCTTTTAACCTGCATGGACTGTATACAGGAAAACGGAATCGCCGACTTCCGGCCACTTGTGGTGACCGTTAATGACGCACGGTTCTTTAACATGACATGCCCAAATGGACACCAGTCCCTTACGGTCATTCAGCAGCCAAAGCATGAAGTACTCTTCGAGTTAGGAATGAACGCACTGGTAGATGGTTACCCACGCGAAGCTGTTACTTCGTTCGCATCCTGCTTAGAAAATTTTTATGAGTTCTGCATTAATCAGTTATCACTTTACAAAGGCGTTGACCGTGCATCCTTGGACGCTGGCTGGAAATATATGGCCAAGCAGTCAGAGAGACAACTTGGCGCGTTCGTCATGCTCTGGTTGAACTACTTCGGCTCAAAGCCAAATCTGTTAAGCGAAGATTGCCGTAAATTTAGAAACCGTATTGTTCACAAAGGATACATCCCCGGACTGGACGAAACCTTAATTTTTGGAGATAATATTGTCGCCTGCGTTGCTAGTAATTTGCGCGACATGCAGCATCATTTGGGCGATGATCTGGAAACGGTTTTTACCTCTGAGTTCATTGCGAGAGCGTCCTCGCAAGACCAGCGCGTAACGACACAGTCCATTCCGACGACTATTGGTTGGTCTCGGCTCATACAAAATGAGAAAGTGGACCTACGCGCCCGTCTGGATGAAATAAATAAGGATAAGGTCATCTTGCAGTGGCCGAAGTTCTAATTTTGAGTTCTCAACTTCGCGATTCATCAGTCAAAACGGCTCCGCTTCCCCTCTAATTGTTCCAATAGCGAGTTGCGGGCGGCTTCGGGCAATTCCTCGATTGTCTCCACGCGCCACCCTTTCAGGATAAGGCGAAGGAAACGCTGGGCATCTCGCTCAGCTTTTTCTTTTTGGCGTTTAGTCGGCATGGGCTCTCTCGGTATTAGTGGGGGCGTGGAGATTTATGGGATCACCGCGCCCCCTTACTTGCCCGTGATCGGGTCAGACCGGGCAAATTTCATGTGGCCGGGTGGGTAAAGCAGAGAAATCCCACCCGGCCACTGGCTCTCGATTGTAGGCTACCAACCCTACGACTCAATTAATACTTGCTCTACATTTGATTGACAAGCTCATTTTTTAATGTAGGAATCAGCCTCAGAAACTCTCTGGAGGCACCATGACTAATTCTAACCCCTTATCCGTTGGTGAGCTTGCTCAACGTCTCGCGCCGATCACTGGCAACTCTGAAGCATTCCATGCCCGCCAGCTTCGGGCGCAAATCCGAGAAGGGGCGCTAAAGCCGTCCATGCGTGGAGGCTCTGGCCCGACCGCCCCCGCACTCTTTGACGGAAACGGCCTTTGTCGTGCGCTTGTCCTTCATGCCCTTGCCAGCGTGAAGCAAGAAATGGACACGCTCAAAGCCGTCGCCACGATCATGGAAACCGTGGACCCTCGCGCCCGGAAGGCCGACGTGGTGGAGCCTGACGGCATGGAGCTGGCCGTGGCTCGCATCCGCAACGGCGAACCCATGTTCCTGCACCTCGAATTTTCCATGTGGCCCGTGGAGGGTGAGGAAGACCGCGAAGTTTCGGGCTGGATCACAAATGACCCGACGCCGAACGATTCTGCAATTATGCCGCGCCGCGCATGGATCGTCCTTCCTCTTCACCACGTCCTGAAGCCGCTGGTGGGCTGATCCAATGTCTCTGCTGTCCCGCCTCAATCCTTTCAAACGCGACGCGGCCCCGGTGGACGTCCGTTCCATTGAGGCCGCTGCCGGTGGCCGTCGCGGCGCGGGCTTCAGGACATTCGGCTCGCACGGCACCGAGACGCTGGCAGCCGCCATTCCGGTACGCGCCCGCGCTCGCCACGCTTACGCAAACAATGGCTATATCCGCAACGCCGTGGACGCGATGGTGGCCGAGGCCGTGGGGGCGGGTATCGAAGCCAATTCCGCTTACCCCGACAAGGACGTGGCCGCACTGATCGACAAAGCGTTTTCCGACGCCGATCTGGACGCCGAAGGCCGCACCGACTTTCGCGGCATGACCGCCGCCGCCGTGCTGGCCGAGATCGTGGACGGCGAAGCCCTCTTTGTGGCCGAGCACCGGGACGGGCGTACCGTGTGGCGGCAGTACCCTGCCGAGGCGCTGGACGAGTCCGACACCCGCGAGCTTGCCAACGGCGGCTATGTAGTGGCGGGCGTAGAGTTTGCCGACAATGGCACGCGCCGCGCCTATCATTTCCGCCCGCAACGCCCGACCGACCTTTTCCCGACTGCGCAAGAGTCTATCCGCGTTCCGGCTGAAGACGTGATCCACATTTTCCGCCAGCTCGGCCCCGGCCAAGTTCGCGGAATTTCCCAGCTCGCCCCGATCCTGTTGACCATCAATGAGCTGGACCAAGCTCTAGACGCCATGCTGGTGGGGCTCAAAATCTCTTCCATGTTTGCGGGCTTTGTCACCGACACCACCAACATGGGCGGGGCGAGTGAAGCCTTCCCCGAAGCCGATAGTGGCGACATCTCCCTTGAACCCGGTGTGGTGCGTGTCTTGCCGGGTGGCACTGACATCAAGTTTGCCGCGCCCGAGCAAGCCAAAGAGTCCATTGCCTTCGCCAAACTCACGCTGGGCCAGATTGCCGCCGGGCTGGGCGTGCCCCAGCACCTCGTGGACGGCGATCTGAGCCAAGCCAACTATTCCAGCTTGCGGGCCGGGTTGCTGCCGTTCCGGGCCAAGGTGGAGCAATACGTTTATCACACGCTTGTCCCGCAATTCTTGAATCCGGTATTCCGGCGTTTCGTCACCGACGAATACGTTGCCGGGCGTCTGGATGCGGCGGACCTTATTGCCGCCCAAAAGGCCGAATGGCTGCCGCCACGCCCGATGCAGGTGGACCCGCAAAAGGACATGGAAGCGGCCCGTGCAGCCCTCGAAATGGGGCTGACCAGCCGCCGCCAAGCCGTCGCACAACTCGGCTGGAACGTGGCCGAGCTGGACCGCGAGATTGCTGACGACCGCGCCCGCGAAGCCGAGCTTGGCCTCACCTTCAGCGCAAAGGAAACCACCAATGCCCCTTGATGATGTTTTGATGCGGGCTGCGTTTCGGCCCAACAGCTACAACCCGGAGACACGCCGCGTTTCGGCAGTGATCGCCACCCCGTCGCCTGTCACGCGCCGCGACGCCCGGGGCAAGGTTCTAGAGGTTCTGACCGCTGACACGCTGGACCTATCGAATGTAGTCGGGTTGCCCGTTCTGGACTCTCACAACACTTCGTCCGTCCGCCACCAGATTGGCCGCGTGCTTTCGGTCTCTATCGAAGGCGACAACGTGGTGGCCGAAATCGAAATCACGTCCGCCGATGACGCCGAGCCGATCCGGCAGCGGATGAAAGACGGCACCCTGACCGGAGTCAGTATTGGCTACCGCGTCACTGGATGGGCCGAACGAAACACGCCGCAAGGCCGGGTCAAGAGCCCGACCGGGTGGCGTCTCACCGAGGTCACGCTGACCTCTAATCCGGCGGACCCCGCCGCACGACTGAGGCACCAAGAGGAGTCCCCCATGCCTGAGACTATTGAAACCCTTTCGTCGCAAGAGGTGGAAACGCAACGCCGGAGCGACATCCGGGGGCTTGTCCGATCTGCCGGGCTCGGCCCGGAGCTGGCCGACCAGCTCATTGACCAAGAGGCCGATATGACCGCAGCCAAGGCTGCCGTGTTCGACTCCCTTGAGCAAAGCCGCCGCTCGGCCCCCGTGGTGCGTGTGCATGGCTCGAACGAAGACCCGGCCACGATCCGCACCCGGCAAGCCGAAGCGCTGGCCTATCGCATGGGCGGGCTTGAAGAGCTGCCCGAGGCGTCGCGCACCTATGCAGACGTGAGCCTCATGGACATGGCCCGCGAATCCGTGGAGCGTATGGGCACCAGCACACGCGGCATGAGCCGCGACGAAGTGCTGCACCGCGCCGCCGCGCACGGCACCAGCGACTTTGCCCTGACCGTCATGAACGCGACCGGCAAGACCGCGATGGCGTCCTATCGCTCGGCTGAAAGCCCGCTGAAGGCGCTTTGCCGCAAGCAAACGCTCCGGGACTTTAAGACCAGCACGGCAATTCGCCTTGGCGAAATGGGCGATTTGGAAGAGATGGCGGAAAACGGCGAGTTCACGGCCACCAGCCGGGCCGAAGAGGGCGAGTCCATCAACCTCAAGACCTATGGCCGTCGGATCGACCTGACCCGGAATCTCATCTTGGGCGATAGCCTGAACCTGTTGGGCGATACCGTTCGCGCCTTTGGCGAAGCCGCTGCCCAGACTGAAGCGGCGATCATGGTGGCGATGCTGACCGGCAATCCGGACATGCGCGACGGCACACCCGTCTTCGACGCAAGCCGGGGCAACATCGGCGGCACCGCCGGGCTGCCGTCCAAGGCAACCTTGACCGAGAACCGCGAAGCCATGCGCCTGCGCACCGGCACCGACGGCAAAACGATCATCGACGCCCCGCCGCGCTACCTGCTGGTGCCTGCCGATCTGGAAACCGAGGCCGAGGAAATTCTTGCCGCGATCCAACCCGGCAGCACTGCCGATGTGAACCCCTTCGCAGGCAAGCTGAAGCCGCTAGTGGAGCCGCGCCTACCGTCGGGCACGTGGTATCTCTTTGCTGACCCGGCACGGCTGGCCTGCCTTCGCTACGCCTACATGAGCGGGGCCGAGGGCGTCCAAGTTCAGCGCCGCGAAAGCTGGGACACGCTGGGACTGTCCTTCCGGGGCTTCCTCGACTTTGGCGCGGGCTGGCTCGACTGGCGTGGCGCTCAACGTGTGGCGACCTCGTAATGGCTTTGACGCTCGACCAGCTCACGCAAGCCCGTGACGCGCTCTTGAAGGCGCGTGCGGGTGGCGTGCGACGCTTTCGCGACCAGAACGGCGAAGAAGTCGAATACAAGTCCGACGCCCAAATGGCCGCCGCTCTGGCGTCTCTGGATCGGCATATTGCCGAGCTGGCCGGGCGTCGCACGCCAACAACCCTCAACTTCCGTACCTCGAAAGGACTCTAACATGCGCAACTTCGTGCAACCCGGTGACAACCTGACCGTCACCGCCGTGGCCGCCGCCAGCTCTGGCGATGGCGTCAAGCTCGGCAATCTCTTTGGCATCGCTTCCGGTGATGCCGCCATTGGCGATCCGCTCGTGATTGTCACGACCGGCGTTTTCGAAATGCCCAAAGTCTCCACCGATGACTTGGCCGTGGGCGATGCGATCTATTGGAAGGCTGCCGACTCTGCTGTCACCAGCACGGCCAGCGGCAACACCAAGATCGGTGTGGCCGTCTCGGCAGCGGGCAACCCTTCCGGGTCCGTCCGCGTCCGCCTTAACGGCACGTTCTGAACCTTGTGGCCGGGTGTATGGGATCACCCGGCCACTCAAGCGCGGGGGCTGACCACCTCGTGTAATTAAGTGCAGCGCGGCATCTCTCCACGCAATGCGCCTGTCACGGTAAAAACAAATGGAGTCACTCGAACGCCTTAGAGCTGCGCGTGAAAAGGTTGCGCACATGGTGGATGATAATCCGGTCTATGTGCCGATCTTCCAGCGCATAGACGCAGACATTGCCGAGTTGGAAGCCATCGCCGCCAACGATGTGGTGGCCCGAGCACGGGCCATCATTCAAAGCGCGAGGCACTGAAGCAACTTCTGTACATTGGCGAGGGAACCCCCGTCGCCATACCGCTCTCGGCCAAGGGCGTGGCCTAATAGGTCACGCCTGATCCGTTCATCAATTCCCGCTGCCAACATACGGTCTTCAAAACTATGCCTCAAACCGTAAAGAGAGTGTTCTGGCGTCTCCAAAAGCCCATTGGCCCGGAGATACTTATTCGCCGCGCCCGAAATGGCACCGTCCTTAAGATAGTATCTTGGGAAACCGTCGGGATTTTGCGCCATTGCTTTCAGGCTAACGCCGGTCAAAGGGATCACCCGCCGGGCGTTACGGCTCTTCACGGTCCGACCAATCGGCTCTATCGAAATGTGCGGTACAGTGGCACCAAGCCTTATCTCATCGCGTTTGAGGGCCACCAGCTCGCTAGGCCGCGCTCCGGTGTTGACCATTGCCAACACGACACTGCGGGCCTCATTGTTGAGCCCATCCAGCGCACCAGCGGCCAAGAGCCTGTCGCGTATCCAGTCTGTAGAGAATGGCGGGCGTTGCTTTGCCTCACCTTCCTTGAAGCTCAGATCGGAGAGAGGCAACACCAGCCCGAGCCGCTTCATGCGGTTCACAGTCTTCAGCACGTCGCCAAGGTGGATAATGTCTTTATTGGCCGAATTTGGTGTGAGCCCGTCGGTTTCCAGTCGTTCCAGCCACCATTGGCGAAAGTCCAACATGTCGTCACCCGATATGTCGCCAATGGCCTTGTCGCCTACAACGTCCACGAAGTTCTTGACGGCTTTCTTGCGCGGGTTTTCCCAGCGACGGAGCTGGTCTGGGCTCTTGCCCAACGTCTTGTCTTTCACCAAGCCCCAATAGAGTTCCAATGCGCGTGTGACTGTAAGCGGAGGGGCAGAGACGCCGCCCATGATGGCATTGGCGTCGTGCATATCGGGCCTGCCATCTTTCCGCTCTTGGACGGCCTCGACTCTGGCAAGCAATTCTTCTTGGGGCAGCACGGCCACACGTTCCACGGGCAGATAGCGGAATCCTCGCACGGCAGCGAGTTTCTTGGCGGCTTCAAATCTCTTTTCAGCGTCGCTTGTGTCTCCGGCAAGCCGGGCTTCCCAGCCCTCGACGATGTGCTGCCAAGCTGCGTCCGCCTTTTGTTGAGCGACGCTCATGGAGTCCGTATGCAGGCTGACCCACACGCTCTTGCGCTCTTCCACGTCCTGATACCGACGCGGCACGCGCTTTCTCAAATGGTAGTTATTGCCGCGCTTCATTATGGTCATGGCCGATCCCCCGCAAAGTGCTTGCGTGGCGAATTGTGCGGCGAAATGTGTTGCAGAACAAGCCGAATTAGCGGACCGCAGCGGGGTCAAATTTGTATAACTAGCTGTTATTGCTTGATAATATGCCAAAATCGCTATGGATTTTGTGGCGGAGAGACAGGGATTCGAACCCTGGGAACCCGTGAAGGCTCAACGGTTTTCGAGACCGCCCCGTTCGACCACTCCGGCACCTCTCCGCGGGGGTCTGGTGGGCTCGTTTAGAGGCAAAGCGCAGCCGTGGCAAGAGGCGGCGATGGCGGGCTTGAGCCAATTTTTGGCTTTTCCATTGCACGGCTCTGCGGAAGGCCTAGATTTACCCTAAGAACTTGTAATGAATTGGACCGCCCATGCGTATTTTACCTCGATTGGCCTTCATTTTGGGGCTGTTTTCGCTCGTTGCCCTTAGTTTCGCACCGGCGCAGGCGGCGGATCGCGCCCGGTTGGAGGATTTCCTCGAAGTCACCGGCTTTGATGTGGCGCTCGAGAGCATTCGCCTTTCGGCAGATTCCGCGCCGCAAATGCTGGGCGTCGAAGCAGAGGCTTTCGGCTCGGAATGGTCGCGTCTGGTGGGCGAGGTTTTTGACACGCAAGTGATGCATGACATGGCGCTCGATATCCTTTCGCAAACCCTGACCGATGACCTGCTGGATCACGCGGCAGGCTTCTACGCCAGTGATCTGGGACAGCGTCTGGTGGTCGCCGAAAACAAATCGCACATGACCGAAACCGAAGGGCTGAAAACCGAAAGCGGCGCACAGATCCTTGAGGGGCTTGAGGGCATCGACAGCCCGCGCCCCGATCTGCTGCGCCAGATGAACGAGGCCAGCGATGTGGGCGACAGCTCCATCCGCGCGATCCAAGAGGTGCAAATCCGCTTTTTGATGGCCGCAGCCGGGGCAGGGGTGATTGAGCTGCAAATGGAGGAGCCCGACCTGCGCGAGGCGCTGCGCGAACAAGAAGACGTGCTGCGCGGCTCGCTCGAGCAATCCTCGCTCGAAGGTGCAGCCTTTACCTATCAGGCGTTTTCTGATGAAGAAATCGCGCAATACGCTGAAGTTCTGGCCCATCCTGACATGCAACAGGTCTATGCGCTGATGAATGCGGTGCAATATGAAATCATGGCCAACCGCTTTGAGGCGGTCGCGGCCCGTTTGCAGGGCATGCAGCCCAGTCAGGATCTATAAATGCGCGCATTGCTGGCCGCCTGTTTGATGTTGCTCACCACATTGCCGCTGTGGGCCGATGCGCGCACAACGGTGTTGATGGATGCGCTGAAACTGCGCGAGCTGGTGGGGATTTTATATGATGAGGGGCAAGAATACGCCGCTGATCTGAACACCGATATGCTCGAGGGGCGCGGCGGTGCAGGCTGGCAGGTGCAGGTCGAGGCGATCTATGACCCCGACCGTCTGGCCGAGACCCTGCGCCGCGCGCTGGACGGCGCGCTCAGCCCTGCGCAAACCGAAGCCAGCATCGAATTTTTCGCCTCCGATCTGGGCCAAAAGATCATCGATCTTGAAAACGCCGCCCGGCGGCAACTGGCGGACCCGGCCGCAGAAGACGCCGCCCGCGCCAAGGCGCTCGAACTGGAAGGCACAGGCGATGCGCGGCTGGCCCAGATCAATCAAATGATCGAGGTCTCCGACCTGACCCAGCGCAACGTGACCAGCGCCATGAACTCAAACTTTCACTTTCTGCGCGGCCTTGCGGCGGGCGGGCAAATGCAAATGTCCGAGGACGAAATGCTGGCCGATGTGATGGCCGAGCAGGACGCGGTTACCGATGACACGGCAAATTGGCTGGCAGGGTTCTTCTTGCTGGCCTATAGCCCGCTCAGCGACGCAGAGCTGCAAGCCTACATCGATTTCACCGCCACAGAGGCGGGGCAAGCAATGAACCGGGGCTTTTTTGAAGGCTTCGATGCGGCCTATAATGAAATCTCCTTCGCGCTTGGGCGAACCATCGCCCTGAACATCGCCTCAGAGGAACTTTAACCCCGCCCCGCGCTTGACATTGGGCGGTCTGTGGTGCAAATGCCCCTCACGATTGGAAGGTGCCCAGCTCTTGGGTGCCTTTTGTTATTTCATGACGCTCCGATGGGAGCGCGCAGTTCGAGGCGCAGCAATGGCTGCACAATCCGGCAAACCGGAGCCACAGGACGCGGCAAGATAAAGGAAAAGGCCCATGTTCGCGGTCATCAAGACAGGCGGCAAGCAATATAAAGTTCAGAGCGGCGATATGCTGCGCGTTGAACGTATTGCTGCAAGCGCTGGTGAAAAAGTTCAATTCAACGAAGTGTTGATGCTCGGTGGTGATACACCCCAAGTTGGCGCGCCTCTGGTAGAAGACGCAGGCGTTCAAGCCGAAGTCGTTGACCAGATCAAAGGCGAAAAGCTGATCCACTTCGTAAAACGTCGCCGGAAGCACAGCTCCAAGCGCACCAAGGGTCACCGTCAAAAACTGACCCTCGTGAAGATCACTGAGATCCTCGCATCCGGCGCTGGCAAAACCGATGTGATGGCTGCTGTTGGCACGGGCTCAGTGAGCGCCGCCACAATCGCTGCAATCACCGGCAAAGCCGACGACGCGGCAGCGAAACCTGCCAAAGCCAAGAAAGCTGCCAAAAAGGCCGACGCAAAAGCGGCGCCCAAAGCAGCTAAGAAAGCCGCCACAGACGGCGACGACCTGAGCGAAATCTCCGGCGTTGGCCCCGTCATCGTGAAAAAGCTGCATGGTGAAGGCATCACAACCTTCGCTCAGATCGCAGCATGGACAGATGCGGACGTGGAAGCTATTGAAGAGAAACTGTCGTTCAAAGGGCGTGTTGGTCGCGAAGAGTGGATCAAACAAGCCAAAGAACTGACTAAAGGCTAAGGAGAGACCAAATGGCACATAAAAAAGCAGGCGGTTCATCCCGTAACGGGCGCGACTCAGCTGGTCGTCGCCTTGGTGTAAAGAAATACGGCGGCGAAGTTGTCATTCCTGGCAACATCATCGTGCGTCAACGCGGCACAAAATTCTGGCCAGCCCAGGGTGTTGGCATGGGCAAAGATCACACGATCTTCGCAACTGTTGACGGCAATGTGACCTTCCACAAAGGTCTCAAAAACCGCACCTTTATTTCGGTCCTGCCGGTGGCGGAGGCCGCTGAATAAGCCGTACCCAAAAAGGTTTAAAAATTTTAGGGATCGGCGAGCCAGCCGGTCCCTTTTTCATTTTACGGGGAAGTTTTCCCATGTTTGTCACACAGCTGCCATTTAACGCAGACCCTATTACACGGCGCTCCGCAAAAAACCTGTTCACCACAGGCCTGCAGGGCAATAATATCTTTGCAATTGTTTTGTTCGGAGGAGGAACATGACAGTGGAAATGCACCCCATTACCCAACAACCCGTTATTGAAACGGAACGTTTTAACCTGCGCCCTGTGCGCCAATCCGATGCAGGGCTGCTGAGCCTTTATGCCGGCGATCAACGCGTGGCCCATATGACCACATCCATCCCGCACCCGTTGCCACCGGGTGTGATCGAAAGCTACGTCAGCCGCGCCATGAGCGAGCCGCGCGATGAAGATGTCTGGGTGATGGACGGGCTCAAGTCCGATCTGGGCGAATTGATGGGGGTGATCTCCCTGTCGCGGCTTGACCGCAAACAAGGCGAAATTGGCTATTGGGTGGCCCCGGCTTTCTGGAACACCCATTTGGCCTCAGACGCGGTACAGGCGCTTGTCTCCAGCAACCCGCTGGGCAATGCGGCCATGTTCGCTTCTGTCTTTCATGACAACCCGGCTTCGGCTCGGGTCTTGACCAACGCGGGATTCCAGTATCTTGGGGATGCCGAAACCTATTGCGTGTCACGCGGGACAACGGTGCCCACGTGGACTTACACGCGAAAACTCTGAACGAAACGGACGCGATATGAAATTTCTCGACCTTGCCAAAGTCTACATCCGGTCCGGTTCCGGCGGCGGCGGCTGCATCAGCTTTCGGCGCGAGAAATACATCGAATATGGCGGCCCGGATGGCGGCGATGGTGGCTCTGGCGGCTCTGTTTGGGTGGAAACCGTCGACGGGCTGAACACGCTCATCGATTTCCGCTACCAACAGCACTTCTTTGCCGATAACGGCAAACCCGGCATGGGCAAACAGCGCACCGGCAAAGATGGCGAAGACATCGTGCTGCGCGTGCCTGTGGGCACTGAAATCCTCGACGAAGACCAAGAAACCGTCATCGCGGACATGACCGAACTGGGCCAGCGCGTTCAAATCGCGCGCGGCGGCAATGGCGGCTTTGGCAACCTTCACTTCAAATCCGCCACCAACCAAGCGCCGCGCCGCGCCAACTCCGGCCAAGACGGGGTTGAACGCACGATCTGGCTGCGCCTGAAACTCATCGCGGATGTCGGCCTGTTGGGCCTGCCCAACGCGGGCAAATCCACCTTTCTGGCCGCCACTTCCAACGCGCGCCCCAAAATTGCCGATTACCCCTTTACCACCTTGCACCCCAATCTGGGCGTGGTGGGCGTGGATAACACCGAATTTGTCGTCGCAGACATCCCCGGCCTGATCGAGGGCGCGCATGAGGGCAGGGGCATTGGCGACCGCTTTCTGGGCCATGTGGAACGCTGCGCCGTGCTGCTGCATCTGGTGGATGGCACCTCCGAAGACGTGGCGGGCGATTACCAGACTATCATCACCGAACTCGAAGCCTATGGCGGCGACCTGGCAGCCAAACCGCGCGTAACCGTGCTGAACAAAGTCGACGCTTTGGATGAAGAAGAACGCGCAGCTGCCTGTTCTGACTTGGAAAAAGCTTGCGGCGGGTCCGTGATGCAAATGTCCGGCGTGGCGGGCGAAGGCGTGATCGAAGTGCTGCGCACCCTGCGCGGCCAGATCGACGATGACCGCCTGCGCCACCGCCCTCAAGAGGAGAGCGCGCCTTGGCAACCCTAAGCCGCGCCAAACGTGTCGTTGTAAAAATCGGCTCGGCGCTGCTGGTAGACCGGGCCTCGGGCGATCTGCGCGGCGATTGGCTGCGTTCGCTTGCGGCGGATGTGGCTTGGCTCAAAGAGCTGGGCATGGATGTGGTGCTGGTCTCCTCCGGCTCCATCGCACTGGGGCGCGGCGTGCTTGGCCTGCCCGCCACACCGCTCGCACTTGAGCAATCCCAAGCGGCGGCTTCTGTGGGCCAAATCCGCCTTGCCCGCGCCTATGAAGAGGCGCTTGCACCGCATGGCATTATCACCGGCCAAGTGCTGCTGACCCTCGAAGACAGCGCGGACCGCCGCCGCTATCTCAACAGCCGCGCCACGCTCGAGCAATTGCTCAGCCTCGGTGTTGTGCCCATCGTCAATGAAAACGACACCGTGGCCACCGATGAAATCCGCTTTGGCGACAACGACCGTCTCGCGGCGCAAATCGCCGTGACCGTGGGCGCAGACCAGTTGATCCTGCTCTCCGATGTAGATGGTTTCTACAGCGCCAATCCCAATGATGACCCTACCGCCACCCGCTTTGAGGTGATCGAC
Source organism: Sulfitobacter sp. (assembly GCA_051252055.1). Lineage (GTDB taxonomy): Bacteria > Pseudomonadota > Alphaproteobacteria > Rhodobacterales > Rhodobacteraceae > Sulfitobacter. The sequence goes on along the minus strand of JBPOFD010000001.1, from coordinate 1,845,449 downwards.
GAAATCACCCCCGAAATCGAAGAAATGGCCGGCGACGCAGGCTCGGGCCTGTCCAAAGGCGGCATGAAAACCAAATTGATGGCCGCCAAAACCGCCACCGTTGCAGGCTGCGCCATGGCCATCACCGAAGGCTCGCCTTTCAACCCGCTCAAAACGCTTGAGCAGGGCGCAAATGCCACTTGGTTCACCGCCCACACAGACCCCCAAGCCGCCCGCAAACGCTGGATCGCCGCCATGAAACCGCGCGGTTCGGTCACGCTCGATGCAGGGGCCGTGGCAGCCCTTTCGCGCGGCAAAAGCCTGCTGCCCGCCGGGATCACCGCCGTGCAAGGCCCGTTTGATCGCGGCGACAGCGTCGCTTTGCTTGACCCGGCAGGGCGCAAAATCGGCAATGGTCTGGCCCGTTATACCCATCTGGAAGCGGAGCAGATCAAAGGCCACCAAAGCGCCCAAATCCAAGCGCTGCTAGGCTATCCGGGCCGCGCCGCTTTGATCCACCGTGACGATATGGCACTTTAATTTTCCAATTGGTTCAAAATCCTCCCCGAAGGGCTAAAATCTGAACCCCCCTCCAAAGGCGCAGGCAGATGAAAGACAGCGAAAACATTCCCCAGATGATGGCCGAAATTGGCAACAAAGCTAAAGCCGCCGCCACCAAGCTTGCCATCGCCAGCCCGGAGCATAAACGCGCCGCCCTGATCGGCGCGGCAGATGCAGTCTGGGACGCCCGCGCGGATATCATCGCCGCCAATGCCAAAGATCTGGAGTTTGGCCGCGAAAAAGGCCTAACCGATGCAATGATGGACCGTCTGATGCTCGACGAGCCACGCATCAAATCCATCGAAGACGCCCTGCGCAGCGTCGCCGAGCAAGATGATCCCGTGGGCAAGGTTATGGCCGAATGGGATCAACCCTCCGGCATTCACATCAAACGCGTGCGCACGCCGCTTGGGGTGATTGGTGTGATCTATGAATCGCGCCCCAACGTGACCGCCGATGCGGGTGCGCTTTGCCTCAAATCGGGCAATGCGGTGATCTTGCGCGGCGGCTCTGAATCTTTCCATTCCTCCCGCGCCATTCACGCTTGTTTGCAGCAGGGGCTGGCCGCCGCTGGCCTGCCCGAAGACGCCGTGCAATTGGTCCCCACCCGCGACCGCGCAGCGGTTCAGGAAATGCTGATCATGACCGATACAATCGACGTGATTGTACCGCGCGGCGGCAAAGGGCTGGTCGGGCTGGTGCAACGCGAAGCCCGCGTGCCGGTTTTTGCCCATCTCGAAGGCATCGTGCATATCTATATCGACCAACATGCCGATCCCGAAAAAGCCCTCAAAATCGTGATGAACGCCAAAACCCGCCGCACCGGGATTTGCGGCGCAGCAGAATGTCTGTTGATCCACGAAGCAGCCGTATCCACCATCGGCCAAGGGCTGATCCGCGCCTTGCTCGGCGCAGGTGTGGAGGTGCGCGCAGATGCGGCGCTTGCCACGATCGACGGCACCGTGCCCGCCACCGAGGGCGATTGGGGCCATGAATATCTCGACATGATCATCGCCGCCCGCACCGTGCCTGATTTGGACGGGGCCATGGTGCATATCCGCAACTATGGCTCGAACCACACCGATTGCATTGTAACCGAAGATGCAGAGGCAGCTGTGCGTTTCCTAAACGAGCTCGACAGCGCGATCTTGATGCACAATGCCTCCACCCAATTTGCCGATGGCGGCGAATTTGGCATGGGCGCAGAGATTGGCATCGCCACCGGCAAAATGCATGCGCGCGGCCCGGTTGGGGCCGAGCAATTGACCAGTTTCAAATATCAGGTCACTGGCGACGGGGCGACCCGCGTCTAAATCCCAGTGCCTAAATTCCTGCGCCTAAATTCCCGCGTCAGAACCGGATCGACAGTTGATCTGGTTCGCGCTGCACCCTGATGTCCTCATTGTTTTCGGCGGCAAAGATCGGCAACAGGGCAAATTGCACATGGCCCGGTAGCAGATCGTCGGGCATCGGCGTGCCGTCGAGCAATTTCCATAAATCATCGTTAATTTGTAACTTTTCGCCTGAGGCGCAGAGGGTCCATTGCCCTTCCTGTTCGAATAGATCGATCCGCCCGCCAAGGGGCAGGGCGGTCTCAAGACATTGCAGCGCCAGAAACGCCAGCCGCAGCGCCCGCCTTGGTTGCGGCTCGCTGCCCTCCCAAACCGCGCTGATCCGCCCGCCCGCATAGTGGTTTTTCACAATATCGCGGATTTCTTCGGCGCGGATCATCTGATCCCCCGCCGCCCCGTAAGCGATGCGGAAAAATCTGATGCGGGCACTGGCATTTGCCGCGCTCTGGTTGATCAACTCGATCTCGGGCATGTTTGGCGAGACATGCCCCGACAGACCCAGCAATTCGATCCCATTGTTGATCGCGCCAATGGGCGATATCAGATCATGACAGATCCGACTGCTCAGCAAAGCCGCAAGCTGGGCGTTGGTCACACTCATAACTTTCCCCCTCGGGCTAGGAGACGGCAATGGATGATTTAAACGCGATGTTCACGCCCGGCATGTTGGTGCGCCACCCAGAGCGCCCCGAATGGGGTGTCGGGCAGGTGCAAAGCAACATCGCAGGCAAAATCACGGTTAATTTCCGCGATGAGGGTAAATTGGTCATTGATAGCTTCCGTATCGGTTTGCTGCCCGTGCATGCTGCGTGATTAAGGTTTCCGAAAGGTTAACGCCGCAAGAATAGCTTTGCACGCATAGCAAGAAACGCCTAGGGGATTTCCCCCATAGGCCGCGCAAACCGCGCAGACAAGATTGCACCCATTTGTTCGATTGCGTATCACGGCGGGCACATCAAAGAGGCATTTGCGAATGAAACTCTCCGGCCTTGCCCCTTACACGGTGCGATTGGCAAAAACCGAGCAAGATCTCCATGCGGCCCACCGGCTGCGGTATGACGTGTTTGTGCAGGAGCTTGGCGGCACGGGCGAGGGGGTCGATCACGCGCAAAAGCTCGAAAAAGACCGCTTTGATCCGCATTACGATCACCTGCTGCTGATCGATGACACCAGCCAAGAGGTCGTCGGCGTCTACCGCGTGCTGACCTGCGATGGGGCGCGTGCGGCGGGCGGCTTCTACAGCGCTTCTGAATATGATCTCACGCCCTTGCTGCGCAGCGGGCGCAGGCTGCTGGAACTGGGGCGGTCGTGTTTGCACCGCGATCACCGGGGCGGCCATGCGATGCATTACCTGTGGAACGGTTTGGCCCGCTATGTGGCGCAGCATCAGGTCGAAGTGCTCTTTGGCGTGGCAAGCTTTCACGGCACCGATCCTGCCGCGCTGGCCGAGCCGCTGTCGCTGCTGCACCACCGCCACCTTGCGCCGCCTGCCTTGCGGGTGCGCGCCAAAGGCACGCCTTTCCAAACGCTGGATCTGCTGCCCGAAGACCAGATCAACCGCCCCGCCGCCATGCGCCAAGTGCCCAGCCTGATCAAAGCCTATCTGCGGCTTGGCGGCTGTGTGGGCGAGGGGGCGTTTATCGACCATGCGTTCAACACCGTTGACGTCTGCCTGATCATGGACACCGCGCAGCTTAATGAACGCCAAGCCCGCATCTATAGCGGCGCAGAGGCATGACACCAAGCTGGGGCGCGGGGCAAGAGCCGCCCGTCACGCCAATTGCGCCCATCGGCTGGCTGCGGGTGATCTGCCGCGCTGTGCCGCTGGCGCTTTTGCTGGCGCTGTGCCTTGCGCTGCTGATGCTGCTCCGGCTGTTTGAGCGCCCGCTTTTTGGCCCGCGCCGCCCCGTGACGCCCTATATCACGCGGTTTGCCTGCCGCGCGGGGCTGTGGCTCATCGGCATCCGCTTTGAGCTGCGCGGCGCGCCCATCCGCAGCGGCGGCGCCATGGTGGCCAATCACGCCAGCTGGCTGGATATCTTTGCGCTCAACGTGGCCGCGCCGGTCTATTTTGTCTCCAAATCAGAGGTCGCCCATTGGCCCGGCATCGGCCCCATGGCCCGCGCCGTTGGCACGCTGTTCATCGAGCGCAAAGCCAACAAAGCCCAAGCCCAAACCCAGCAGTTCCGCGAACGCCTCGCGGCAGGGCATCTGTTGATGTTCTTCCCCGAAGGCACCAGCACCGACGGGTTGCAGGTTCTGCCCTTTAAAACCACGCTGTTTCAGGCATTCTTTGACCCCGCACTTGGCCACGACATGGCGGTGCAGCCAATCTCGCTGCGCTTTATCCCGCCGCCCGGCGCGCAGGCGCGGCTTTATGGCTGGTGGGGCGATATGAGCTTTGGCAGCCACCTGCTCTATGTGCTGGCCCAACCCCGACAGGGCGCTGCGCGGCTGATCTATCACCCGCCGCTGATGGTCCGGGATTTTGCCAGCCGCAAAGAACTGGCACTGGCGGCAGAAACCGCCGTGCGCGCAGGCCATGCGGACATGGCGCGCAGCGATTATTCCATCAAATAGGCATAGGGCGCGGCATAGAGCGACAGGGTCGACAGCACCAGTCTTTCCCAATCTTGAAACCCGCCGGGGCGCGGGTCTTTGGCGAAAAACTCCATCGTGCCCTGCACCTGACCATCAAACATGATGCGCTGGCCAAAATACGCGCCGGGCCGGTCGCCGAGCAGAGATTGCATATTGCCCAAATGCGAGCGCAGCAGATCACCTTCGCAAACCGGCTCTGGCTGGGCGGCCACCACGTCGCTCAGGCTGGGGTTCGGTGCCGATGGCACCATTTTAAGCCCCGCATGTGACGCATGATTGATCAAAAAACCTTCGCCGCTCTGGCGTGTGATGATCCCGCCATCCATGCCCATCATCAAACAGGCCGCTTCTAGCAACATGGTCATGCGCTGGCCCAGCGGCACGCCTGAGGCCGAGAAAATCTCCGAAACCTCGCGGCGCAGAATATCCATCGTGGCAATCGGCTCGGCGCCCATCCGGCTTTGCAGCTTTTCCATCAATGCGCGGCTGTCGCTCTGCGGCGTGCTGATCTCGGCCAGCAAAGTGAGACGGTTCTGCTCCGCCGCCTTGTTCCAACCCTGCGGATCAAGCGTGGCAATCCAAAGCTGGCGCGGGTTGCTCACATCCCCAGCAGAGGCCGCCACCGCCGCTTTGAGCGGCCCGGTATATTGCGAAAGCACCACACCAAAGGGCTGAAGGGCAGGGGCCTGACACAGGGCGCGGATTTGCCGGGCCAGATCATCCTTGATCTCGGCAGGCTCTGCGCTGATGGCCAGCAGCTGCGCAAAATGCCCCGCCGTATCTTCCGCCTCGACGCCGCCGCTCACCCATGTCACGCAATCCTTGCGCTTGCCCCGCGCCAAAGACGCCAAAGCCGAGGCATGGGCATCGGGCTTGCCCAATGCGATGCGCGCCAAATCACTGGCTGTCATAAATTGGATATGCGCCGTTTCCATCCCGATCCCCCAAGCAAGACATCTCGCGTGCCTTTTGCTCACTCTATAAGTTTCAAACCATTAAAAGGTAGCTAACGTAGATTTAACCTAGGGTTAAACAAAATCCACATCTCTCTACTTAGGGTTGCCGATCCAAGGCAGGGTTACTGACTGTTTCAAGCCTATTTCACCCCGATCCCCCCTTAGGGCTTGTGCCCCATCCCATGCTGCGGTATGGGCAGCGCACCTAAAACCCGCAGTCGGGGTTGGGCCTGTGAGGGAGACATCCTTGCGCGTCCGCCGGTTGGCAGATCCCTGTCATACCCCCGATGAGGCTAAACCGGAAAGGAAAACGGACATGGCTCTTCCTGAGTTCTCCATGCGCCAGCTTCTCGAAGCAGGCGTTCACTTTGGTCACCAGACACAGCGCTGGAACCCACGTATGGCACCCTACATCTATGGTGCGCGCAACGGCATCCACATCATGGACCTGACGCAAACTGTTCCTATGCTGGACCAGGCGTTGCAAGCGATCCGCGACACCGTTGCAAAAGGCGGCTCCGTGCTCTTCGTTGGCACCAAGCGCCAAGCGGCACAGCCTGTTGCAGACGCAGCCGAGCGTTGCGCCCAGTTCTACATGAACCACCGTTGGCTCGGCGGCACGCTGACCAACTGGCAGACCGTTTCTCAGTCGATCAACCGTCTGAAATCCATCGACGAGCAATCCGAGCGCGGCTTCGAAGGCCTGACCAAAAAAGAGCGTCTGGGCATGGAACGTGACCAAGGCAAGCTCGAAGCCTCCTTGGGCGGTATCCGCGAAATGGGCGGCCGTCCTGACCTGATCTTCGTCATCGACGTGAAAAAAGAAGCATTGGCCATCGCCGAAGCCAACAAACTGGGCATCCCAGTTGTGGCCGTGGTTGACACCAACTGCTCGCCTGACGGCGTAGACTACATCATCCCAGGCAATGACGACGCGGCCCGTGCCATCTCGCTCTATTGCGATCTGGCCTCCCGCGCAGCTCTGGACGGCATGTCCGCTCAATTGGGCGCAGCCGGTGTTGATCTGGGCGCAATGGAAGAAGCACCCGTCGAAGAAGCCATCGATGGCGGCGTTGAAGTTGGCGCAGCCTCCACAGAGACCGTGTCGAATGACGCAATGGCCGATGGCGCCCCGCTGGATATCGAATCCACGCAAGAGACAGTGGCAAAAGCCGAAGGCTAAGCCCTGTCATAAACTTGTAACACGGGGCAGGGATGACCAGCCCCGTGAACATGTTTCCCAACGGGCAATGGGCCCGACTGATTCCAAAAGGAGAGCCTAGAGATGGCAATCACAGCATCTATGGTCAAAGAACTGCGCGAATCGACAGGCGCAGGCATGATGGACGCCAAAAAAGCGCTGACAGAAAATGACGGCGACATGGAAGCAGCAACCGATTGGCTGCGCACCAAAGGTCTGGCCAAAGCGGCCAAAAAATCCGGTCGTACCGCCGCTGAAGGTCTGGTCGCTGTTAAAGTTGAAGGCGGCAAAGGCGTTGCCGTTGAAGTTAACTCCGAAACCGACTTCGTTGGCAAAAACGCGGAATTCCAATCCATGGTCAGCGGCATTGCTGATGTGGCTCTGGGCGTTTCCGACATCGACGCGCTGAAAGCGGCTGACATGGGCGGCAAGCCTGTTGAAACCGTGATCACCGACGCCATCGCCAAAATCGGCGAGAACATGTCCGTGCGCCGCATGCAGACCATCGAAGGCGAAACCGTTGTGTCCTATGTGCACAACGCAGCAGCCCCCGGCATGGGTAAAATCGGCGTGTTGGTTGCCATGAATGGCGGCGACGATGCGTTTGGCAAACAAGTTGCGATGCACATCGCGGCTGTGAACCCTGCCTCCCTGTCCGAAGATGATCTCGACGCAGCCGTGGTCGAGAAAGAAAAGCAAGTTCAGATGGATATCGCCCGCGAAAGCGGCAAGCCAGAAGCCGTCATCGAAAAGATGATTGTGGGCCGGATGAAGAAATATATGTCCGAAGTGACCCTGCTGAACCAATCTTTCGTGGTTAACCCTGACCTCTCAGTGGCCGATGCCGCAAAAGAAGTTGGCGCAACCATCACAGGTTTTGTGCGTCTTGAAGTGGGCGAAGGCATTGAAGTGGTCAAAGAAGATTTCGCCGCTGAAGTTGCCAAAGCCGCCAAAGGCTAAGCTTCTTCTCGAAGCGAATGATAAAAAGCGGCGCAAGGAAACTTGCGCCGCTTTTCTTATTTTTGTGTGATTGAAAGAAACCGTAAGGGCATATCTGCCTAAGACGATAGGCCTGATGCGACAGGTCTAGAACAAGGACCCATCACACCAGCGAACCGCAGAGCTTTGTAATCTCAAAGAATTTCGGATCGTTTTCATTCCAGGTGCCTACACCTTCGAGTCGGAATATACCTATGATGCTATTTCGCGTCACGTATGGGTAGTATGGAAATCCTTACCAAGTGATTAAAAAATCGGCATTTTGAAAAGAAAAACCGCAGGTTAACTGTCGCGAACGAACATTTGGTTGGCAAATGCCGCCTTCAACACCGCTTGCGCTGTGGTGTCCACCGAAAGCGCTTCGCGCGCCAAACGCAGATGCTTTTCCACCGTGGCCGTGGTCAGCCCCATGATCGTGGCAATGTCCTGCGTGGTCTTGCCATCGCCCACCCATTGCAGCGCCTCGCGCTGGCGCTGGGTCAGCACTCGGCCCGGCGGAATATAGGGCAGGGTGAGGATCTTCAGATGCGCCACATTGTTCATCAGCAAAATATCATCGCCATGCTCGGCCCAGATTTCCTCAACCTCGCTCTGCTCCATCCCCTTCCGCGCGGTCAGGGAAATCGCCCCCATAGAACGTGTCGAGGCACAGTTGAAACTGATGGAATAGCCCGCAGTCACATCCCATTTATAATTGAAATCAACCACTTGCTGCTGAGACGGGGTCAGGCTTTGGGTTTTCATCTTCTCATGAAGCACCGACCAACTGCCCGCGCCCACGTGATCGACCGCCCAATTCACCATCGGCCCGTGGAAATAGAGCCTCTGGCCCACATAGGTATCGGTATAGCCGCTGGGATGGTTGGACAGGACGATGAAATCGTCTGGATCGCCAAAGGATTGGGGCGTGCCATAGCGCGTATAGCCATAAAGCAGCCGGTCAAACCCGAACTGTGCCATCTTGGCGCAATGGAGGCCCCACAGGGTCTCGATCTGGGTGCAATCGGCAACTTGGTGAAGATGGGCGCGCAGGCTCATGTGCTGCCCCAATGGGCAATCAGCGCGTCTATCGCCATCAGATAACCCTGCGCGCCAAACCCGGCAATCTGCCCCAAGGCCACAGGGGCAATGAAGGATTTATGCCGAAACGCTTCGCGCGCATGGATATTGCTCAAATGCACTTCCACCACAGGCACGTCCTGCGAGGCAATTGCATCATGCAGCGCCACTGAGCTGTGGGTATAGGCGCCCGCATTGAGGATAATCCCCTGATGCTGCGCACCTGCGCCGTGGATCAAATCAATAAGCACGCCCTCATGGTTCGATTGCGCACAGTCGCAGCCAAGACCCAAGGCCGCGGCTTTGTCGCGGCACATGGTCTCAATATCGGCCAGCGTGGTCGCGCCATAGACCTCAGGCTGACGGGTGCCCAGAAGATTAAGGTTGGGCCCGTTCAAGATCAGGACAGATGGCATGGCGCACTCCGTTACCAAGTAAAATATTACTCATTAAGAATTAGCGCGCCAAGCGACCCGCTGTCCAGCGCAGGTTGCCGAACTACTACCTATGCTAGAATAGCTTGGCAGATTAGCCGCGCTCAAAGGTCACGGCTCCGTCGCACACGGTCAAAACCGCTCTGGCCTCGGTGATGCCCGCAGGCGGCAGCGCTTGCAGATCATGGCTCATCACCGCCACATCGGCCATCCGGCCCGGTGCCAACACCCCTTTGCGATCCTCGTTAAACTCGACCCAGGCATTGTCGCGGGTATAACTGGCTAGCGTGTCCATCAAGCTCTGGCTTTGATCGGGCCATTTTGGCCCCATATCCAGCGGCGCAATGGCAGCTTTGATGCTGGGCATCACATCCACCGGGATCACGGGCCAATCGGTGGAAAAGATAACCTTTGCGCCGCTCTCGCGGATATCTTGCCAGGCATAGGCACCGGGGATCTGATGGTCATGCAGATATTGCCCCACGCCGGTGGGCGGGAAAATATGACCGCGCGGCGCATGGCCCGGCTGGATCGAGGCGACAATATCAAGTGCCGCAAGCCGCGGAATATCCTCCACATGCATCACCTCCAGATGTTCAATCCGGTGGCGGCTGTCACGTTTGCCATTAGCGTTTTGAGCGGCCTCATAGGCGTCAATCGTGCGCCGCACCGCCGCGTCGCCAATCGCATGCACGGCGATCTGAAACCCCAATCTGTCGGCTTCAACCGCTGCGGCCACAAAATGCTCTTGGGTGAAAACCTCATCGCCTTGATTGCCATCCGCGCCCATCTCGCCGGGATAGGGTTGTGACATCAGCGCCGTGCCGCTTTCCACCACACCGTCGATGAACATTTTCATATGCCCGCACCAAAGCTTGTCACCCCGGTAGGCATCACGCATCGGCGCGCCCTCGGCTGCGATCCGTGCCAGATCATCGGTGCCTTTGTAATGGAACGGGACCATGGCTCGGCAAATGAGCCGCCCTTCGGCCTCCAGTTCCGACAGCAACTCCATCTGATACAGATTACCATCCATCAAATGCAGCCCGGTGATCCCCTGCGCCGCGCAATGCCGCAGCCCGGCGGCAATGGCATCCTTATCCATCTCGCGCTGCGCTGACGTGGGGGCAGGGACCGGATCACGCCCGGTGACCAGCCCCAGCATCTCGCGCCCGCCATGGCGCGTCATCTCCAGAACCGGGCCATAGGCACCGGGCTCCAGCAACTCCCCATTGGCCTTGCCATCCGCGCCCATCATGATCTGCGATCCGGCATCAACCGCGCCGCCGTCAAACAGCCCTGCGGCCTTAAGCGCCGCCGTATTGGCCCAAACCGTGTGGTGATCGGGCGCAAACAGCGCCAGCGGACGCTCGGCCAGCACCGCATCGAGATCATGGCGCGTCGGCGTCTTGCCCGTGCCCAAAATCCCGTAATCCGACATCACACAGAACACCAAATCATCGTCGGGATTGGCATTCGCATAGGGCCGGATCGCGGCTTTCATCGCCTCAAGCCCCGCCACGCCATAAAGGCTCAAACAGCTCAGCTCGACCGAGCCGCCAAACAAATGCACATGGCTGTCAATGAACCCCGGCAAAACCGTGCCGCCCTTTGCATCCACCATCCGCGTCTGTGCCCCGGCCAGCGCGGTGATATCGGCGTCGCTGCCCACGGCTGTGATGATGCCGCCGCTGATGGCGAGGGCCTGCGCGCTTGGCTGCGCCGGATCAAAAGTAATCAGCGCGCCGTTATGGATGATAAGATCAGGGGTAGGGGACATGATGAGGGGGCTCTTTGCTAAAACTGAAAGCGGCCCCGGCAAAGCGGGGCCGCAAGATATTTCAACAGGGGGCTGCGCTTACTTTTGCAGCTCTGTCCAGATCGCGGAGTAAAGCTTGGTGGCTTCTGGCGGGCAGGTGCGCGCCACATAAGCTGCCGCTTTCAACTCCTCTGGCACAACGATCTCAGGCGCAGATTTCATATCCTCTGGCATGAATTCTTCCGAGCCGCTGATCCCGTTCGCATACCGCGCAAACGCCGAAAGCATCGCCGCATTCTCAGGGTCCATCATGAAGTTGAGGAAGGTTTTTGCCTCCTCCACATTCTGCGCATCGGCCAAAATCGCCGCATTGTCCATCCAGACGGAATAGCCGGTTTGCGGATAGCCAAAGGCGATGTCTTCGTTTTTCAGACGGGTGCGGAAAGACGCCCCGTTCCAGTTGGTGCCTGCGGCCACATCGCCCTTGGCGAATTTCTCGATCATGCCGTAATCCATCGACACCCAATGCGGTTTTGCCGCCCGCAACACGTCGCGCACTTCCTTGAGCACTTCTTTATCAGCCGTGCACTGCTCGCCGCCCACATAATGGATCGCCATGCCCATCACATCGTTCATCTCTGGCACGATGTTGATCTTGCCCTGAAGCTCGGCAGGCGGGTCAAACACAACCGCAGCCGTGTTGATGTCGCCGCTGTAAACGGCGGTGTTCACGGTCACGCCAACCGTGCCCCATTGCCATGGCACAGTGTAGTTCCGGCCCGGATCAAAACCCACATCAACCCATTGTGGGTCCATGTTTTTGAAGTTTTCCATTTCATTGGGTTTGGATTCAAGCAACAGACCCTCTTGGATGAAGATCGGCACGTAAGTCCCTGATGGCACGACAATATCATATCCATGACCGCCCGCTTTGACCTTGGCCAGCGCCGTGTCATTGCTGTCATAATCGGTGATCGTCACCTTGATCCCGGTCTCTTTTTCGAATTTCTCGATCATCTCGGGGCTGGTGTAATTGCCCCAGTTAAAGATGTTCAGCTCGCCTTCGGCAAAGGCCGGGCTGGCCAGCGCCAGCGACATGGCGGTGAGTGTTTTGGTCAGTTTCATTGGTAGACTCCCGTTTTTATTGTTTAGTTTTTCATTTTGCTTAGCACGGTGAATGCAATCACCATGGCGACGGATATCCCCAGCAACACGGTAGAAATCGCATTGACCTCGGGCGTTACAACGCGGCGCAACTGGCCCAGCATATAGGTGGGCAGTGTATCTTGTCCGGCAGATTTCACAAACTCAGTGATCACCACATCATCCAGCGAAATCACAAAAGCCAACATCGCGCCCGCCAGAATACCGGGCCAAAGCTGGGGCAGGGTGACCCGCCGGAACACTTGGAAGGGCGGCGCATAAAGATCCGCTGCCGCCTGTTCTAAACTGGTATCCATGCCCTGAAGCCGCGCCCGGATCGGCAGATAGGCAAAGGGAATACAAAACGCCGCATGGGCAATCACCAGATAAAGCAGCCCGGTATAGCCCGTCGCCACTTTGATCGAGGCAAAGAAGATCAACAGCGCCACAGCGGTCACAATCTCGGGCACCATCAAGGGCTGGTTGATCATGGCGAACACCGCGCTGCTGCCTTTGAACTTGCGCGTGCGGGTGGTGGCCAGCGCCGCCAGAACCGCTGCACTGGTGGCAATCAAAGACGCCCAAAAGGCGATGACCAAACTGCGCATGGTGGCTTCTTGCACCTGCTCATTGGCCCATGCCGATTGATACCAACGCCATGAAAACCCTTCCCAAATCGCAATCGAACTGCCCGCGTTAAAGGAATAAACCACCAGCAGGATGATCGGCAGATACAGCAGCACAAAACACAATGTCGCAATCGCCACAAACCCCGGCTGCCGGGACACATTAAACCCAGAACGATTACCCATGATGAGGCGCCTCCTTATCGGCCGTGCGCACATAAGCCATCAGCGCCAGCATCACGATCGCCAGCAACGTAATCGACAGCGCCGCACCAAGCGGCCAATTGCGCCCTTGGCCAAATTGCAATTCGATCAGATTGCCGATCATCAACTGATTGCCGCCGCCCATCACACGCGGGGTCACATAGGCTCCAAGCGAGGGCACAAACACCAAGATCGACCCGGCAATCATCCCCGATTTCACCAAGGGCAGGATCACCCGGCGCAGCACTTTGAACCGCGTCGCATAAAGATCATACCCCGCCTCAACCAGACTGAAATCCAGCCGCTCCAGCGCCGCATAAAGCGGCAGCACCATCAGCGGCAAATAAACATAAACCATGCCAATCAGGATGGAAAACTCGGTGAACAGCATCTGGATCGGCTCGTCGATGATCCCGGCCCAAAGCAGCACCGTGTTCACTGTGCCCTCGTTCCGGATCAGCTCAACCACCGCAAATGTGCGGATCAACAGGTTGGTCCAAAACGGAATGATGATCAGCAACATCCACAGATCGCGCTGCTTTTTGGGCCGCGTCGCGATAAAGTAAGCCGTTGGAAAGCCAAAGAAAATACACAGAACCGTGGTCATCATCGACAGCTTGACCGAGCGCCAGAAAATGCTCAGATGCGCGTCTGACAGCCCCAGCGTATCCTCAAAGATATCGCGCTGGAAAAACACATTGAACCAGCCATCCCAAGAGAAATTATATTCGACACCGCCGTAATCACCGGCTTCCAGAAAGGAATAAACCAAGGTGATCAGCAGCGGGCCGCTGGCCGCAAAAACCAAGATGATCAGGGCAGGGGCCAGAAGCAGCCACCGCACCCGGGCCGCACGTTTGGCAGCAGGAAGGGAAAGATCGCTCATCGCTTAATCCTTCAGGATCTGGCCGACACCAGCGGCAAAATCCACCGCCACCCGGTCGCCGTTGCTGAACCCGCCGTTCATATTGGGCTGGTTCTGGACGCGCACAATGAAATCACTGCCGTCATCAAGGCGCACATGGTAATTTGTGCCGGTCCCGAAATAGACAATCTCGGTCATTGTCCCGGGCAACAGCCCGTCATTTTCGCCCGTCACAGTGGCATGTTCGGGCCGCACCGCCAGCGTTACCTTGCCCTTGGGCTGGCCGCTTTCCGGCGCGCGCGCTTGCACGGTCTTGCCCGAGCCAAGCTTCACATCCGCCATGCCGCCGCCGGCTTTAAGCACTTCGCCCGCGATGAAATTCGTATCCCCAATGAAGTCAGCCACAAACCGCTCTGCGGGGTGGTCGTAAATGTCGCGCGGCCCGCCAATTTGCCGGATCGAGCCCTTGTTCATCACCGCAATCCGGTCCGACATGGTCAGCGCTTCTTCTTGGTCGTGGGTCACAAAGATAAAGGTAATCCCGGTCTCCATTTGCAGCCGCTTAAGCTCAAGCTGCATGTCCTTGCGCAGCTTGAAGTCCAGCGCGCTAAGCGGTTCATCCAAAAGCAAAACTTGCGGGCGCGGGGCGAGGGCGCGGGCCAAGGCAACCCGCTGTTGTTGCCCGCCGGAAATCTGGCTTGTCTGCCGGTCTGCCATCTCTGTCATCTTCACCAGCGCCATCATCTCATCGACGGTGCGGCGGATCACATCTTTGGGCGTGCCCAGCATCTCAAGGCCAAAGCCGATGTTCTGCGCCACCGTCAAATGTGGAAACAGCGCATAGCTTTGGAACACCGTGTTCACCGGACGCCGATGCGGCGGATCGCTCAGCAGATCGCGACCCTTCATGGTCACGCTGCCCGATGTTGGATGCTCGAAACCGGCAATGATCCGCAGCAAAGTCGTCTTGCCGCAGCCAGAAGGCCCAAGCAGTGTGAAAAATTCGTTCTCGCGGATGGTCACATCGACATTGTCCAATGCCAAGAACCGAGAATTCCCGCTGCCAAACGCCTTAACGACGCTACCGATTTCGATCATGATTTTTCCCTGATTGTTAACTAAGTAAGCAGATGCAGCGCGCATTGTGTCAAGGGGGCGCTGTGTGGCTGCCCCATGCGGATCGGCGGATTTTGGTCCTGCATGCCGGGCAATAAATGGCGCAGGGGCGCGCGTCAAAACGTTAGTACGGAATACGTATAATCAGTATTATGTTAAATATTTATATGAGTGGATATTGGATTTGATCATATTATACGTGGTTTCCGGGTCTGCGGGTAAAATCCCCTTTGACCCTTGTTTGCCGCAGCCGAGGGCGCCGCATCGCCAGCTCGACGCCCTAAGGTCAGCCCACACTTGATCATTTACCCAAGCCGCAAAAATATTTCCGCGCTGCTCAAAACTTAAGCATGAAACCGACCCATGGCACATGTCCAAACCCGCCCAAGGGGGAATCACTGCGGCCCGCCGATCACATCAACGGGCCGCAGGTCTGTCATCATCAATCCGCGTTTACCCCAGCGCGTAACCCGCGCCGCGCACCGTGCGGATCGGGTCTGCGCCGCCAAACTGGCTCAGCGCTTTGCGCAGCCGTGCCACATGCACATCCACCGTCCGCGCATCCACATAGACATCGCGGCCCCAAACATGATCAAGCAGCTGCTCACGGCTAAACACCCTGCCCGGTCGCTCGATCAAGGTCAGCAGCAGATTATACTCTTTCGGCCCCAGCTTCACCTCTGCGCCGCCCCGGTTCACCCGGTGCTGCTCGGTATCCACCACCAGATCCTCATGGCTCAGCGCGCCGCCAACCACTGCGGGGCGCGCACGGCGCAGCTGTGTGCGCACCCGCGCCATCAGCTCCTTGAGGTTGTAAGGTTTGACCACATAATCATCCGCGCCCGTATCAAGGCCGCGCACCTTGTCGACGTCTTCGCTGCGCGCAGACAGCATGATCACAGGAATGTCCCGCGTGGCCTCGGTGGATTTGAGCTGGCGGCACACTTCGATGCCGCTCAGCAGCGGCATCATCCAGTCCAAAATCACCAAATCCGGCGATGCTTCCTTGACCAGCAACAGCGCTTCTTCGCCATTTTCAGCCCGGCGCACCGTGTAGCCTTCGGCCTCTAGATTATAGGCCAAAACCTCACGCTGCGCGGGTTCGTCTTCAACAAGAAGGACTTGAGCAGACATAATTTAGCTCTCCGGCACCACAGATGTTTCATCGGCCTTAGGGCGCTGATCATCGGGGTGATCGCCGGTGACCAGATAGACAACCTGCTCCGCAATCGCCGTCACATGATCGCCCATCCGCTCGGTGTTTTTGGCGATGAAATGCAGATGCATACAGGCCGTAATGTTGGACGGGTCTTCCATCATATGCGTCAGAAATTCGCGGAACAGCGCATTATACATCTGATCCACATCTTCGTCACGGGCGATCACATCGCGCGCCAGATCCGCGTCGCGCTGGATATAGGCATCAAGCGCATCCTTGAGCATGGCTTCCACCGCCCGCGCCATCCGGCGAATGGCGCCAGAACTGTCGCTGACCGGGTCCATCGTCACCAGAACACTGGTCCGTTTGGCCATGTTCTTTGCGTAATCGCCGATCCGCTCCAGATTGGCGCTGATCTTGATCACCGAGAGCACAACCCGCAGGTCAATCGCCGCCGGCGCGCGCAAAGCGATCAGCCGCGCAGCACGCTCGTTGATCATATTCTCGAGCCCGTCAATCGCCTTATCCGCGCTGCGCACGGTCTCAGCGGCTTCTGGATCGCGTTGATCAAGGCTGTTGGCAGCTTGGCGAATGGCGTCTTCAACCAGCCCGCCCATTTTCATGATCTGCGCCTGAATACCTTCCAGATCGCGGTCAAAAGCGGATGAAATATGTTGGTTATCTTGCATGATTTATCCAATCCGGCCAGTGATGTAGCTTTCCGTGCGCGGGTCTTCCGGCGCGGTGAAGATCTTATCTGTGTCGCCAAATTCCACCAGATTGCCCAAGTGGAAAAACGCGGTTTTCTGGCTGACCCGTGCGGCCTGCTGCATGGAGTGCGTCACGATCACCACAGAATAGCTCTCGCGCAGCTCGTCAATCAGCTCCTCAACCTGCGCCGTGGCAATCGGGTCAAGCGCGGAACATGGCTCGTCCATCAACAGCACCTCTGGCTCGGTCGCCACAGCGCGCGCAATGCACAAACGCTGCTGCTGACCGCCCGACAGACCCGTACCGGGCGAATGCAAGCGGTCCTTGACCTCGTTCCAGATCGCCCCGCGGCGCAGGGCACGCTCGACGATCTCATCCAGATCGGTTTTGTTGCGGGCCATGCCGTGAATGCGCGGGCCATACGCCACATTGTCATAGATCGACTTGGGGAATGGGTTGGGCTTTTGAAACACCATCCCGACCTTGGCCCGAAGCTGTACCGGATCGACCTTGCGGTCATAAATATCCTCGCCATCGATCAAGATATCGCCTTCGACGCGGCACACATCAATCGTGTCGTTCATCCGGTTGATACAGCGCAGAAAGGTCGATTTCCCGCAGCCCGACGGGCCAATAAAGGCCGTGACGGTTTTATCTGCAATCTCCACGTTCACATCTTTGATCGCGTGGGTATCGCCGTAGTAAACTTGGACGCCTTTGGCGGCGATTTTGACGTTGTCTTGGGTCACGTCTGACTCCTTAATATAGTCGCGCATGGGATCACCAGCGCCGCTCAAAACGGCGGCGCAGCATCACTGCAACCGCGTTCATGGTGATCAAAAAGATCAGCAAGATGATAATGCCACCCCAGGCCCGTTCATAGAACGCAGGGTCGGCGCGCTTGGCCCATTCATAGATCTGAGCAGGCATCGCAGAGTTCGGGGAAAGCAGCCCTTCGGCCAGACCTTCCGGCGGGTTGGAGGCGATAAAGCCCACCATCCCAATCAGCAGCAACGGTGCGGTTTCCCCCAAAGCCTGTGCCAAACCAATGATCGTCCCGGTCAAAATGCCCGGCGCGGCCAAGGGCAGCACATGGTGGAACACCGATTGCATCTTCGAGGCCCCTACCCCCAACGCCGCATTGCGGATCGATGGCGGCACAGATTTAAGCGAGGCCCGTGTAGAGATGATGATCGTCGGCAATGTCATCAAGGTCAGCACCAAACCGCCCACCAGCGGCGCCGAGTTTGGCAGGTGCATATAGTTGATGAAAACCGCCAGCCCCAAGATACCAAACACAATCGACGGCACCGCCGCGAGGTTCGAGATGTTCACCTCAATGATATCGGTCAGCCAGTTTTTTGGGGCAAATTCTTCCAGATAGATCGACGCGGCCACGCCAATCGGCAGGGCCAGCCCCAAAACCACCAGCATCATAAAGAACGACCCCACCATCGACACGCCAATCCCGGCGGCCTCCGGGCGCTGATCCGATGCATCCGTGCCGGTGATAAACGCCAGATTGAAACGCTTTTCAACAATGTCCGCGGCAATCAATTGATCCACAAAATCAAGCTGTTCGGCGCTGATGCTCTTGTCATTGGCAATGCTGTCGCGGCTCACCCGGCCTTTGAGGTAGCCATCAACCCGGCTGGAAGCGAGAAACTCGAAATTCACCGTCTCGCCGATCAAATCAGGGTTCTCGACCACCTCGTCGCGCATCTGGGCCGCAGCCCCGCGTGACAGGATATCGGCCATCTCTTTGGGCGATAATTCGGTTTCAATCCCCGCCTCTGCGGTCATTTTCTCGAACCCGGCCGCCAGCAGCGGCGCGTATCCAAAGGTCGACACTTTCTTAATGTCGTCCAGATCACGGTTGCCCTTTTTATCCAGCTTGGCAGCGGTCAACTCCACTGGAAGGCTCAGGAAAGTCTGTTGAAACGCCCCTGTGCCTTTGGAGAAAATCGTCACCACAAGGATCACCAGCATCAGCACACCAAAGCCAATGGCGGTTAATCCGTAGAGCTTGAAACGGCTCTCTGCTTTGTTGCGCTGGCGCGTGCGCGCGTCCTGCACCAACAGCGAAGCGCCGCGTGGTTCGCTAGAATTGGAAATGTCGGTCATTCGTACTGCTCCCGATATTTGCGTACGATATAGAGCGCCAGAACGTTCAGCCCCAAGGTCAAGACAAACAGTGTCAGACCCAGTGCAAACGCCACCAGCGTCTCTGGAGAGGCGAAATCCGTATCCCCCGTCAATTGGCTGACGATACGGGTTGTGATGGTGGTCATGGCTTCAAACGGGTTGCCGGAAATCCGTGCAATGGCCCCTGCCCCCATCACCACAATCATGGTCTCGCCAATGGCGCGCGAAGCCGCCAGCAAAATGGCCCCCACGATGCCCGGCAATGCCGCAGGCAGCACCACTTGGCGGATGGTTTCAGACGGCGTTGCGCCCAACCCATAAGAGCCGTCCCGCAGGCTTTGCGGCACCGCATTGATAATGTCATCAGACAGTGAGGAAACGAACGGGATCAACATGATACCCATCACCAGCCCCGCCGTGATCACGGCTGTGGCCCCGGTCATCAAAGGCCGCCCATCGCGCACCCCTTCAAACCCCAGCGGCCCACCCGCGCCGAATATCTCCACCAAAAACGGCCCCACGGTCAGCAGGGCAAAAAGCCCGTAAACAATTGTGGGGATACCGGCGAGGATCTCAAGCAGCGGCTTTGCCACCGAGCGCATGGCGGGGCTGGCATATTCACTCAGGTAAATCGCCGCAAACAGCCCCACAGGCACCGCCACAGCAAGCGCGATGACCGAAATATAAAGCGTGCCCCAAAGCAGCGGCAAAATCGACAGATCACTATCGCCGCGAAAATTCGGTGCCCATTCGCCGCCAAAGAAGAAATCTTTCCAATCATGCAGACTGAAGAAATTCATTGATTCAAACAGCATGGAAAACACAATGCCGATGGTGGTCAAAATCGCCAAAGACGCCGCCAACACCAGCAGCGCCAGAATGCCGCGCTCTACTACGTTGCGGGCGCGAAACTCTGCCCGCGATTTGGACACCGCCAGCGCAAATCCGGCCAGCGCCAGCGCAATCACCGCCGCGGCCATAATCGCCGATCCAGTGGCATTAAGCGCCCGGTAGCGCTGCGCGGCAAACAGCACCGATGCTTTCACATCAGAGCCAAGCGCCACACCAACCGCCGCCAGCTTTTCGCGCACATTGGTTAATTCCGTGCGCAATGTGTCTGCCTCATCGGCGCTCATCGCACCTTGGGACACCGCCGCATCCAGACCATCGGCCAGGCGGCGCACATCGCTCATCACCAAGCCGATGGATGATCCATCATCAACCGCCACATCGGGGATCAGATCAATCACCACATTTTGCACAAACATCGGCTGCACCAGCAGCCAAATCACCATGACAAGCAGGCTGGGCACCGCAACGGTCATGGCCGCGTTATACCCGTAATAAGAAGGAAGAGAGTGCAGCAGCCGCGCATCGCCATTGGCCGAGCCAAGCGCGCGGCCCCGTGCCGCGACATAGCCAAGAGCAGCTAGCGCCAGCACTATTACAGCAATCCAAAACGGATTGGTCAGCGTCTCAATCAGGACGTTCATCGGAAATTACCTTGCGGCTAGGTATTTGTTGTGAAAATCGGGGGCCGCGCGGCGCGCAGCCCCCGACCTTCGGTCACTTGCGAATGGCTTAGGAACCGCCGCCCATCACGGCTTCGTCGGAAACCATGGATTGGGTTTTGGCCAGCTCTGGATCGGACACCAGACCATATTCAGCCAAGGGGCCATCGGGGCCTGCGATCTCATCCGCAACAAAGAACTCAGCATATTCTTTGAGACCAGGGATCACGCCGATATGCGCTTTTTTCACATAGAAGAACAACGGACGCGACACGGGGTATTCGCCGGTCGAGATGCTCTCGGTGGAAGGCACAACACCTGACATGGTCGCAACTTGCAGCTTGTCTGTGTTGTTCTCGTAGAACGCCAGACCAAACACGCCGATGCCGTCTTTGTTGGATTCGATGCGCGCCAATGTCTCGGTATAGTCGCCGTCGATATCCACCGAACGGCCATCGCTGCGCAGGGTCATGCAGGCTTTTTCCGCCGCATCTTCATCACCCAAAGACGCGGTCAGCGCTTCGAGATCACCGGATTCTTCACAACCCGCGAGGATCACTTTTTCTTCGAAAACTTCGCGCGTGCCGTGCTTTGTGCCGGGCACATAAGCTTGGATCGGCTGGGCTGGGAACTCAGGGTTCACTTGGTCCCATGTGGTGTAGGGGTTGTCGACCAACACGCCGTCTACCACAACTTTGTCGCTTACGGCTTTGTACCAATCAACCGGCGTGAACTCAAAAGAGTTGCCGTTGATGTCAGAGGCAAAAACGATTCCGTCATAGCCAATGCGCACTTCGATGATGTCGGTCACACCGGCTTCGGCGCAGGCCGCGATCTCTTTTTCGCGGATTTTGCGCGAGGCGTTGGCCACGTCTACGGTGTTTTCGCCAACACCTTCGCAAAAGCGCTTCAGACCAGCGGAAGAGCCGCCGGATTCAACAACAGGTGTCGGGAAATCGAAGTTCTCACCAAAGGCTTCGGCAACGATCGAAGCATAGGGCAGCACGGTTGAAGAACCGGCAACCTGAACCTGATCGCGCGCAGCGGCAGTGGTTGCACAGAATGCCGAAATGGCCAGAGCAGATGTTGTGAGTTTTGTCAGTGACATAATGTCTCCTGTCAGCAGATTTCTAAAAACCACCCCCATTGGTGGCCTTAGGTGACCGAGTAGTTTCGGCATGCTGCGCTTGTGTGACAGGAACATTACAGTTTTATGACAGAGGCCAAAACCAACGAAATTTTAACCTCTCCCAAGGGAGAAATTCACTGCTCGCCCTCATCCATCGGCAAGATCACGGTAAACGTGGCCCCCTCGCCCGGTTTTGACGTGATTTTGAGCCGCCCTCGGTGGCGATTAACGATGTGCTTCACAATCGCGAGCCCCAGCCCCGTGCCGCCCAAATCCCGGCTGCGGTGATTGTCGGCGCGGTAGAAACGCTCGGTCAGGCGCGGCAGATGCACCGCCGCAATGCCCGGCCCCTCATCAATCACCTGCGCCCGCACCGATGGCCCGCGCAGCGCCCCATCATCCAAATGGGTTTGCACGTAAACCTTCACCGCTTTGCCCGATCCGCCATATTTGATCGCATTTTCCACCAGATTTGTGAAAACTTGAATCAGTTGATCCGAATCGCCACGAATAAGGATCGGACCGCTGGGCATCACCGGCATCAGTCTAATCTCTGCCTCCACCGCGATGGGCGACAGGTTACGAAGGGTGGCGCGCAGAATATCTTGCAAATCCACCACATCGCGCGGGCGCATCCGGGCTTCTTCCTCGACCTTGCTCAGCGACAGCAGATCACCCACCAAACGGTTCATCCGCTCGGCCTCGCCGCTCATGATCTTCAAAAACCGCTCCCGCGCCGCAACATCATCGCGCGCCGGGCCGCGCAGGGTCTCGATGAACCCCATCAGCGCGGTCAATGGCGTGCGCAGCTCATGGCTCACATTGGCCACAAAATCGCGCCGCATCTGCACGGCCTGCTCGGCCTGCGATGCATCAGAAAAGCTCAGCAGCACCAGATTGCGGCTCGGCACATGGGCCAGATGAACATCATAGGTGGTCTCTTGCTGCCCCTCGCTGCTCAGATACCGGGCGCGGCGCGGCTTGCGATCAGCCATACAGTTTTCCACCGCCTCAACCAGCGCAGGCTGGCGCAGCACCGTGATGTAATGCCGCCCCTCGATCTGCCGCCCCAGCAGCCGCCGCGCCGGATCATTGAGCGCGACAATCCGTTCGGCACGGTCAATCGCAAGGCACGGCAAGGGCATTGCCGCAATCATATCCGCGGCAATCTGCGTCACAGCGGGCGCAGCTCCGCGCGAAACCGGGCCGCGTTCTGCGCATAATGCTCGGCGCTTTGGCGCAGCCCCTCAATCGCCGCCGCATCAAGCTGCCGCACCACTTTGCCCGGCACCCCCATGACCAGCGATCCATCGGGGATCTCCTTGCCTTCGGTGATCAAAGCCCCTGCCCCGATCAGACAATTCTTGCCAATCTTCGCGCCGTTCAAAACCGTGGCGCCCATCCCGATCAGGGAATTGTCGCCAATGGTACACCCATGCAGCATCACCTTATGGCCAATGGTGCAATTCTCGCCCACAACCAGCGGAAACCCCATGTCGGTATGAAACACGCAGTTTTCCTGCACATTGCTGCCCGCGCCGACGTCAATCCGCTCATTATCCCCGCGCAGCGTCGAGCCAAACCAGACAGAGCTGCCCCCGCGCAACACAATATCGCCAATGATATTGGCATCATGGGCAACCCACGCATCAGGGTCCACATCGGGGCGTTTATCGCCCAAAGCAAAAAGCGTCATGACAAATCCTCAAATTCAGCCTGCAAGCGGCGCACATGATCATTCAAATGGGTTTGCTGCGAGCGGCGCAAGCGGCTTGCGATGATGATGGATTTCAACTGCGCCTCGGTCTTGGCCAAATCATCATTCACCAAAACGTAATCATAGCCATCCCAATGGCTGATCTCATCCCAGCTTTTCTCCATCCGCCGCGCCACGGTCTGTGCATCATCCTGCCCACGTGCCAGAAGACGTTTCTTCAACTCGCCAATCGACGGCGGCAGCAGGAAAATCGTCAGCGTGTTCATCCCTTGGGTCGAGTTGCGGATCTGCTGCGCGCCCTGCCAATCAATGTCAAAAAGCACATCCGTGCCCGTCTCCATCGCGCTCAGCACCGGCGCCTTGGGCGAGCCATAGAAATTGCCAAACACATGCGCATGTTCGAGCAATTCGCGGTCCGCCACCATGCTCTTGAACTTGGTTTCGGTCACAAAATGATACTCGCGCCCATCTTCTTCGCCGGGGCGCGGGCTGCGGGTGGTGGCCGACACGGAAAAGGAAATCGACGGATCCCAAGCGCGCAGCGCCCGGGCCAATGTCGATTTACCAGCCCCGGAAGGCGAGCTGAGGATGATCAAAAGCCCTTGGCGGTCCGTGTTCATAGGTTACTCCACATTCTGAACTTGTTCGCGCATCTGGTCGATCACTGCCTTCAGGTCCAGCCCGATCGCCGTCAGCATCTTATGCTGCGCTTTGGAACACAAGGTATTGGCCTCGCGGTTGAATTCTTGCATCAAGAAATCCAGCTTGCGCCCCACCGCGCCGCCTTCGGCAATCAAGGCGCGGGCCGCCTCCACATGGGCGCGCAGCCGGTCCAATTCCTCGGTAATATCTGATTTCACCGCAATCAGCGCCAATTCCTGCGCAATGCGCCCCGGCTCGATGCCATCGGTGTTTTCCACCACCCGCGCCAGATTGCGGCGCAGGGCCGCGTCCAGATCCGCGCTGCGCTCTTGCGCCAGATCATCCGCCGCCTGCGTCAACGCCGCGATCTCATCAAGCTGCACAGCCAGCACCTTGCCAAGCGCTGCACCCTCGCCCGCGCGCATCTCGTTAAATGCCGCCAGCACCGGGGCAAAATCAAGCAACAGCGCCTCAAGCAGCGGCGCAGGATCATCCTCATTGACCGCCTGTTCCAGCACCCCTCGCAGCGGCAGGATATCGCTGGCCTTGGACGGTGCCAGCGACACGCCCGCATCCATGGCGCGGGCCTCGATCTGCTGAAGCGCGGCCAGCACAACATCAAGCTGCTCGGCGTTCACCTCAACCTTGCCCGACCCGCTCTCGCGGCTCAGCCGCAATGACGCCGTGACATTGCCGCGCAGCACCTGCCCGCCCATCTGCTTGCGCAGCGCCACCTCAAGCCCGGTGATCCAATCGGGCACCCGCAGGCGCATATCCAGCCCCTTGCCATTGACGGCCCGAAGCTCCCAATCCCATGAGAACGGGCCAAAAACCCCGCTTTTGGCGGCAAATCCCGTCATGGATCGGATCATTTCTGGCCTCTTTCAGTGATAACTTGCTGGACAAATTTCCCGCCCGCCCTACCTGCAAACTCAGGTTCGGGGCAAGTGCTAATGAATTTGTAACCTATCAGCCAAATGTTAACCATTTAACCAGGTGTTTCGTTTATGAAGCAATTAGCACAGAATTGATTTATTCATGGTTCAGTAACCGTGATGCAGGCAACCGAGGTTTTGGTTGCACCGTCAACGCCAAGGCCGCTTTGGGCCCAACCCGTCAACGGTGTGATGCGTCACATAAGAAAAGTTTAAGTCAACTCAGGTGCTTGGATGAACAAGATGCCAAAAAATGTGATTACAATGTCTGACTATCAACCCCATAGCAGCTACAGCGCCCTTGCGCAGGTTGAGGCCTATTGGGAAGCGCTGCGCGGGGGCCGCACTGTGCCGCTGCGTTCAGAGATTGACCCGCGCGGCATCGAATTGGCCTTGGCTCACGCCTTTATAGTCGAACGCATCGCCCCCAGCATCGCCAGGCTCAGAGTGGCGGGCAATCACCTCAGCCTGCTGATGGGGATGGATGTGCGCGGCATGCCCCTCACCGCGCTTTTCACCCCCGAACAGCGCCGCAAACTGGCCGACACACTCGAAGAAGTCTTTGAAATGCCGGCGACTTCCACGATCTCTCTGGTCGCGCCAGCGGGCCAAGGCCAAAGCCGCCTTGAAGGGCGCATGATCTTGCTGCCGCTCCAAAGCGACATGGGCGACATCAGCCGCCTGTTGGGCTGCCTTGTGGTCCAAGGCGAGATTGGCATCGCGCCCCGGCGGCTCGAAATTGCGCAACTGGCGACCAAATCCTTGCGCCCCCAATATGCGCCAGAGCCCGAGCCAGACAGAACCCCCGCCGCCGGGTTTTCAGAGCCCGCCAGCCCTTTCAAACCCACCCAAGTTCCGCATCTGCGGGTGATCCGCACCAAAGAATAACCGGTGATTTCCTTAAAATTACCCAAAGAAAAAGCCGCCCCAAGCAATTGGAGCGGCTTTTTCGTTAACCTTTGCAGGCTATAAACGCAGGCGCTTACCCGGCAGCTTTCACCGCCTGCGCACCGCGCCGCGCCGAGAGTTCTTCTGCCACAAGGAAAGCCAGCTCCAAAGATTGGCTGGCATTCAGCCGTGGATCGCAAGCCGTGTGATAGCGGTCGCTCAGATCCTCATCGCTCACCGCGCGCACACCGCCAGTACATTCGGTCACGTCCTGCCCGGTCATCTCAAAATGCACCCCGCCCGGCACGGTGCCCTCGGCGGCATGAACCGCAAAGAATTCCCGCACTTCGCGCAGCACCGAATCGAAGGGCCGGGTTTTATACCCGTTCGAGGATTTGATCGTGTTGCCATGCATCGCATCACAGCTCCACAGCACCTTGGCGCCCTCTTCCTCAACCGCACGGATCAGCTTTGGCAGGTGGTCGCCCACTTTGCCCGCCCCGAAACGCGCAATCAGGGTCAAACGCCCCTCTTCGTTTTCGGGGTTCAGCTTGGCCATCAATTGTTTCAAATCACCCGGCTCCATCGAGGGGCCGCATTTAAGCCCAATCGGGTTTTGCACACCGCTGGCAAACTCCACATGCGCGCCATCGGGCTGCCGCGTGCGGTCCCCGATCCAGATCATATGGCCCGACCCGGCCAGCCATTCACCCGATGTGGAATCAAGCCGCGTCAACGCCTCTTCATATTCCAGCAACAACGCCTCATGGCTTGTATAATAATCCACCGTCGAGAATTCATGAGTGGTCGCCGCCGTGATGCCGGCCGCTGCCATGAAATCCATCGTGTCCTGAATGCGCGTGGCAATCTGGCTGTATTTTTCGATCTCATGGGCATCGGTAAAGCCCAAGGTCCATGAATGAACCCGGTTCATATCGGCAAAACCGCCCGTCGAGAACGCGCGCAGCAAGTTCAGCGTCGCCGCCGATTGCGTATAGGCGCGCAGCATTTTCTGCGGATCGGGAATCCGTGCCTCGGGCGTGAAATCAAGGCTGTTAATGATGTCGCCGCGGTAGCTGGGCAATTCCACCCCGCCCACGGTCTCTGTTGGCGCGCTGCGCGGCTTGGCAAATTGCCCTGCCATGCGCCCCACCTTTACCACAGGCACTTTCGCGCCATAGGTCAGCACCATCGCCATCTGCAAAATCACTTTGAACGTGTCGCGGATCGCATCCGAGCTGAATTGATCAAAGCTCTCGGCGCAATCGCCGCCTTGCAGCAAAAACGCCTCGCCCCGGCTGGCAGCGGCCAAGCTTTTCTTCAACCGGCGCGCCTCGCCTGCAAAAACCAAGAGCGGATATCGCGACAATTCCGTCTCCACCGCAGACAGCGCAGCTTGATCAGGATAGTCGGGCATCTGAATACGCGGTTTGTTGCGCCAGCTTGATTTGCTCCAGGTTGTCATCGTTTTGGCCTTTCCTTTGCACAGCCCCCAGTGAGTGGGAACATGCGGATTGTTGCGCTTTTTCTATACGAAACACAGACCAAGGTTACCATATCCGATTTGAAACCCTTGACCTAAGGGAGCGGGCGTGGGCAAGGTTTGCGACAACCCTTGTCGCAGGCGACCCAATCGCCGCCTGATACGACGCGCATATAAAGGCAGCCGCGATGTCTGATCCACGTCCCGCAACCCGGATTCCGCTCGACACCACAAAGCCAAAGCGCTTTGTGTTTGTGCTGCTTGAAAACTTCACAATGCTTTGTTTTTCCGCCGCATTGGAAAGCCTGCGCATCGCCAACCGCATGGCGGGCCGCGAGGTTTATTCGTGGAAACTCATTGGCGAGGGCGGCGAATTTGTCACCTGCTCTGCGGGCACTGCCTTCAAACTTGATGGCGATCTGGATGAAATGACCCGCGACGACACGCTGCTGCTTTGCGGCGGCATCGATGTCCAAGACGCCACCAGCAAACGCCTACTGGGCTGGCTGCGCCGCGAGGCCCGCAAGGGCATTCAGGTCGGCGGGCTGTGCACTGCCGCCTATTCACTGGCCAAGGCCGGGCTGCTGGACGGAAAACGCGCCACCATCCACTGGGAAAACCAGGACAGCTTCGCCGAGGAATTCCAAGAGGTTGAGCTCACGAAATCAGTCTTCGTCGTGGACAGCAACCGCATGACAACGGCGGGCGGCACTTCCTCTATTGATCTGATGCTCAAGCTGATCGCGGATGATCAAAGCGAAGATCTGGCCAATGCTGTGGCCGATCAGCTGATCTATTCCTCGATCCGCACCGACCAAGACACCCAGCGGCTTTCCGTGCCCACCCGCATCGGCGTGCGACACCCAAAGCTCAGCCAAGTCATTCAGATGATGGAAAGTCATATCGAGGAGCCGATCAGCCCCTCCAGCCTCGCCAAAGAGGTCGGCATGTCCACCCGCCAACTCGAGCGCCTGTTCCGCCGCTATCTCAACCGCAGCCCAAAACGCTATTACATGGAGCTGCGTTTGCAAAAAGCGCGCAACCTGCTGATGCAAACCGATATGAGCGTGATTAACGTGGCGCTGGCCTGCGGTTTTGCCTCGCCCTCGCATTTCTCCAAATGCTACCGCGCGCATTACGATACCACGCCCTACCGCGAACGCGGCAGCCATGCGGCACGGCTATCTGTTTGAATAACCTACAGTAGTATGGAATAAATTATATTCCGCCTAAAATTGCATCAATACCTCTTTTCATTTCGAAAACCGCCTCCTAATCTCCGATCAGAAATATAAAAAATACAACTCGGAGATATAAATGAAAAAGATTCTTCTGGCTTCCACAGCCGTCACTTTGCTGACGTCCGGCGCTTATGCCGACACAAAAATCGGCATCCTGCTGGGCTTCACCGGCCCGCTGGAATCCTTGGCAAGCGACATGGCAGGCGGCGCTGAATTGGCAATTGCCGAAGTCAACGCAGCGGGCACTTTCCTTGATGGTGGCACCGTCACATCCGTGCGCGCCGACACCGGCTGTATCGACGCAGGCATGGCAGTTTCCTCCGCCGAGCGTCTGGTCACATCTGACCGCGTGAACGGCATTGTGGGCGGCATGTGCTCGGGCGAAACCACCGCATCCTTGCAAAACGTCGCCATTCCAAACGGCGCGGTGATGATCTCTCCTTCCGCCACATCCCCTGCCCTGTCTGATGTCGAAGACAATGGCCTGTTCTTCCGCACATCTCCTTCCGATGCGCGCCAAGGTCAGGTTATGGCAGACATCCTGAACGACCGCGGCATCAAAGAGGTTGCCGTGACCTACACCAACAACGACTACGGCAAAGGCTTGGCCGATGCGTTTGAAACCGCCTTCACCCAATCGGGCGGCACGGTCACATTGAACACCTCCCACGAAGACGGCAAAGCGGATTATTCCGCTGAAATCGGGGCCTTGGCCTCTGCTGGCGGCGAAGTGTTGGTTGTTGCGGGTTATGTCGACCAAGGCGGCGCGGGCATTGTGAACGGCGCGGTGGATTCCGGCGCGTTCGACACATTCATGTTCCCCGATGGCATGGTGTCCGAGACCCTCGAAAAGAACTTTGCCGAAATCGCGGATGGCTCCTTTGGTCAGCACCCAAGCGCAGATGGCGATGGCCCGGCCAAATATATCGAGATGGGCAAAGCCGCAGGCTTTGAGCCAACCAACGCTTTCTCACCTGAAAGCTATGATGCTGCCGCGCTGATGCTCTTGGCGATGCAGGCCGCAGGCTCCAATGATCCTGCCGAATACAAAGGCAAAGTCATGGATGTGGCCAACGCGCCCGGCGAAAAGATCCAGCCCGGTGAATTGGCCAAAGCCCTGCAAATCCTCAAAGACGGCGGCGACATCGATTACGAAGGCGCCTCAGCGGTTGAGCTGATCGGCCCCGGCGAGAGCGCGGGCAACTACCGCGAGATCGAAATGAAAGACGGCAAGATGGTGACAGTCGGCTTCCGCTGATATTTTCACCGTTTAAATACCGCCCCGGTCAAACAGCATTGGCCGGGGCGGCCCGTTGAAAAATTATCTTTTCTTTCGACAGGTCACACCATACCGTCCTTGGCGAACGTGGTTTTCATGTTCCAACGAGGGAGAATACAAATGAAAAACTTGCTTATGGCCACAACGGCTGCGGCACTTGTTGCGGGCGCGGCCTATGCGGATGGTCACGCAAAAGAAGTCAAACTCGGCGTGCTCTTCGGCTTTACCGGCCCAATTGAATCGCTCACCGGCCCCATGTCTGGCGGCGCGGAACTGGCGATGAAAGAAGTCACCGACAGCGGCATGCTGCTTGATGGCGCCACCGTGGTGTCCATGCGCGCAGACAGCGGCTGTATCGACAATGGTTTGGCCGTCTCCAACGGCGAGCGTCTGATTGCAGAAGGCGTGCATGGCATCATCGGGGCGGATTGCTCTGGTGTGACAGGCGCGGTGCTGCAAAACGTCGCCATTCCCAACGGCATGGTGATGATTTCGCCCTCCGCCACCTCGCCCGGTCTGACCACCATGGAAGACAACGGCCTGTTTTTCCGCACCTCGCCTTCCGACGCGCGTGAAGGCGAAGTCATGGCCGAAATCTTGCAAGAACGCGGCGTGAAATCCATCGCGCTGACCTATACCAACAACGACTACGGCAAGGGTCTGGCGGATGCGATTGAATCCTCCTTCAAAGCCGTAGGCGGCGAGGTCACCATCGTGGCCGCCCATGAAGACGGCAAAGCCGATTACTCCGCTGAAGTGGGCGCGCTTGCCTCTGCGGGCGGTGATCTGCTGGTTGTTGCAGGCTACCTCGACCAAGGCGGCGCAGGCATCATCCAATCCGCGCTGGACGCAGGCGCATGGAGCGTCTTTGGCCTTCCCGGCGGCATGATTGGTGAAAACCTGCCCAAAACCATAGGCGATGACCTGAACGGCTCTTACGGCCAGATCGCAGGCTCCGAAGGCAATGGCATTGAGACACTTGTCTCCATGGTTGGCGACGCTTTTGACGCCACATCGCCCTACACGCCCGAAGCCTATGACGCAGCGGCGCTGTTCTTGCTCGCCATGCAGGCGGCAAACTCCACCGATCCAGCCGATTACAAGGAAAAGATCCTCGAGGTGGCCAATGCCCCCGGCGAGAAAATCTATCCCGGCGAGCTGGCAAAAGCGCTTGAGCTGATCAAAGCGGGCACAGACATCGACTATGTCGGTGCCTCTGCCGTTGAATTGATCGGCCCCGGCGAAAGCGCGGGCACCTACCGCATGATCGAAGTCAAAGACGGCAAAAACGAAACCATTGGCTTCAAATAACCTTAACAAACAGACGCGAAACAGCCCGGCCCGTCCGGGCTGTTTCAACATCAGAACAGGCGCAATGAATGTGCCGGGATGGGGATGGTATTTATGATCGTCGTGGACGATATTTACAAACAATTCGGCGGCTTTCACGCTGTCGACGGCGCAAGCCTGACAATCAATGAGGGCACGATCACTGGTTTGATCGGCCCTAATGGCGCGGGCAAAACCACGCTGTTCAACGTCATTGCCGGGGTGCATAAACCCACCTCTGGCCGCGTGTTGATGCAGGGCGAAGACATCACCGGGCTGCCGCCCCATGATCTGTTCCACAAAGGGCTGCTGCGCACCTTCCAGATCGCGCATGAGTTTTCCTCCATGACCTGCCGCGAGAACCTGATGATGGTGCCCGGCGATCAACTGGGTGAAACCTTGTGGAACACATGGTTTGGCCGCCGCCGCATCGCCGATCAGGAACGCGCCCTGCGCGCCAAAGCCGATGAAGTGCTTGAATTCCTGACCATCGAACATCTGGCCGATCACAAAGCGGGCCAAGTCTCTGGCGGCCAGAAGAAGCTGCTGGAACTAGGGCGCACCATGATGGTCGACGCCAAAATCGTCTTCCTCGACGAGGTCGGCGCCGGGGTGAACCGCACTTTGCTCAACACCATTGGCGACGCGATCATCCGCCTGAACCGCGAGCGCGGCTATACATTTGTCGTCATCGAACATGACATGGATTTCATTGGCCGCCTCTGCGATCCAGTGATCTGCATGGCCGAAGGCCGGGTTCTGGCCCAAGGCACCTTGGCCGAGATCAAAGCCAACGAACAGGTCATCGAAGCCTATCTTGGCACAGGTCTAAAAAACAAAGCACAGGTGGGCGCATGAGCACAGATCCCTATAGCGACCGCGGCAACAAAGACCTCTCTGTCGGCAACCCCAAAGGTCTCGGCAGCAAGATGCCAAAATCCACCGGCAAATCCTTTGCTGCCCCCGGCGGGCCGTTCTTGATCGGCGATACAATGACCGGCGGCTATGGCAATGGCCCCGACATCTTGCATGGCTGCACCATCGCGGTGGACAAAGGCGAGATCGCGGTGATTGTCGGCCCCAATGGCGCGGGCAAATCCACCGCCATGAAGGCCGTGTTTGGCATGCTGGATGTGCGCTCGGGCCATGTGCGGCTTGACGGCGAAGACATCACAGGCCTGTCGCCGCAGGCCCGCGTGGTCAAAGGCATGGGCTTTGTGCCGCAGACCTCCAACATCTTCACCTCCATGACCGTTGAGGAAAATCTCGAAATGGGTGCCTTCATCCGCACCGATGATTTTCGCGATACAATGGCACAGGTCTACGACCTGTTTCCCATCCTCAAAGACAAGCGCAACCAACCCGCAGGCGAGCTTTCGGGCGGCCAGCGTCAACAGGTGGCCGTGGGCCGCGCCCTGATGACCCAGCCCAAAGTTCTGATGCTCGATGAGCCAACGGCAGGCGTGTCTCCCATCGTGATGGATGAACTTTTCGACCGCATCATCGAGGTCGCGCGCACCGGTATCCCCATTTTGATGGTGGAACAGAACGCGCGCCAAGCTCTTGAAATCGCAGACAAAGGATATGTTCTGGTGCAAGGCGCAAATGCCTTCACCGGCACCGGCAAAGAGCTCTTGGCCGATCCCGAAGTCCGCAAATCCTTCCTGGGAGGTTAATGCGATGGATTTTCTCAACGCAATCGTCGCCATCGCAAACTATGTCCTGATCCCCGGTGTCGCCTATGGCAGCCAACTGGCGCTTGGCGCGCTTGGGGTCACCTTGGTCTACGGCATCTTGCGGTTTTCCAACTTTGCCCATGGCGACACGATGGCTTTTGGCACCATGGTGACCATTTTGGTCACTTGGTGGCTGCAATCCAAAGGCGTGTCGCTTGGCCCGTTGCCCACCGCGCTCATCGCCTTGCCTATCGGCATCTTGGGTGCCATCGCGCTGCTGCTGCTCACCGACAGGCTGGTCTACCGGTTTTACCGCGAACAAAAGGCCAAACCGGTGATCTTGGTCATCGTTTCCATGGGGGTGATGTTCATCATGAACGGGGTCACCCGCTTTATCATCGGCCCCGATGATCAAAACTTCCTCGACGGCGAGCGGTTCATCATCTCGGCGCGCGAATTCAAACAATCCACCGGGCTGGCCGAAGGCCTGTCGTTCAAAACCACCCAAGGCATCACCATTGTCACCGCAATCATCGTTGTGACCTTGCTGTTCTGGTTCCTCAACCGCACCCGCGCGGGCAAATCCATGCGCGCTTATTCCGATAACGAAGATCTGGCGCTGCTCTCGGGCATCAACCCCGAACGCGTGGTGATGATCACTTGGATCATCGTGGCCTGCCTCGCCACTGTGGCAGGTGTGCTCTACGGGCTGGATAAATCCTTCAAACCCTTCACCTATTTCCAACTTCTGCTGCCCATCTTTGCCGCGGCAATTGTGGGCGGCCTTGGAAACCCGCTGGGCGCGATTGCGGGCGGCTTTGTCATCGCCTTCAGCGAAGTCACCATCACCTATGCGTGGAAAAAAGTGCTGGTCTATCTGATGCCCGAAAGCCTCGAACCGGACGGATTGGTCCAGCTTATGTCCACCGATTATAAATTCGCGGTCAGCTTCGTGATCTTGCTGATTGTGTTGCTGTTCAAGCCTACGGGCCTATTCAAGGGGCAGTCAGTATGACCGGATCTGCACGCAACATCACCCTCTTTGGGATCGTCTTCGGGTTGATCATCCTCACCGGCTTTATGCAGGGGTGGAACAACGCGATTTTCATCATCAACATGGGGCTGGTCTCTGCGATTATGGCCTTGGGCGTGAACCTGCAATGGGGCTTCGCGGGGCTGTTTAACGTGGGCGTCATGGGCTTTGTCGCCCTTGGCGGGCTGGCGGCTGTGCTGATCGGCATGGACCCGGTCGAAGAAGCATGGTCCGCCGGGGCGCTTGGCGTCTTTGCTGCGCTGATCTTCTTGGGCGCAGGCACCATTGTGGCCGCCACAATGGCCGCCAAACGCATGGCGCCGGGCTGGCACCGCACCCTCACGCTGATTGTCATTGTGGTGGGCGGCTTCTTTGCCTTCCGCGCCGTGTTCGACCCCGCCGTCGAGGCGATCGAAGCGGTAAACCCTGCGCAATTTGGCTATCTTGGCGGGCTTGGCCTGTCGCCACTGGTGTCTTGGCCTGTGGGCGGCTTGCTGGCCGCTGGGGCGGCTTGGGTGATCGGCAAAACCGCCTTGGGCCTGCGCTCTGACTATCTCGCCATCGCCACACTTGGCGTGGCCGAGATCATCATCGCCGTGCTCAAAAACGAAGACTGGCTCAGCCGGGGCGTGAAAAACGTGATCGGCCTGCCCCGTCCCGTGCCTTTCGAGGTTGATCTACAAGCCTCCACCGTCTTTGTGGAACGCGCCGCCAGCCTTGGCTTTGATCCCGTCGAAGGCTCAACCCTTTGGGTCAAGTTCCTCTATGCGCTGCTGTTTACCGCCGTGCTGTTGATGCTCTTGTGGCTTAGCCAAAAGGCCCTCAACTCCCCTTGGGGCCGCATGATGCGCGCCATCCGCGACAATGAAACCGCAGCCGAAGCCATGGGCAAAGACGTCACCGCCCGCCACCTGCAAGTCTTCATCCTCGGCTCTGCCATCTGCGGCATTGCTGGCGCGATGATGACAACGCTCGACGGGCAATTGACCCCCGGCACCTACCAGCCGCTGCGCTTCACTTTCCTCGTCTGGGTCATGGTGATTGTCGGCGGCTCCGGCAACAACTGGGGCGCGGTTCTGGGCGGCTTCTTGATGTGGTTCCTCTGGGTTCAGGTCGAACCCATGGGCCTGTGGCTGATGGAGGTCATCACCTCCGGCATGGCCGACGGCTCACCGCTCAAAAGCCACCTGATCGACAGCGCCGCGCATATGCGCCTGCTGACCATGGGCATAGTGCTGATCGTGGTGCTGCGCTTTAGCCCGCGCGGGTTGATCCCCGAAAAATAGACGCGCGCTCACCGCCAAAACCCCAAGCCCGCCGGACATCCCTCCGGCGGGCTTTTTTACGCCAAACGGCTTAGGCGCGCGCCAACATCGGTGATGATCCGGGCGATATGTTGCAGCCGCGCATGCTGCTCTCGGCCCCGCCGCGCAATCAGCCACAGGTCTTGATGTTGCCGCTTGGCTAAAGGCACCACCCGCAGCAACGCTTTGTGCGCAAACCCCTCAACCCCGCTGCGCGGCAACAGTGTATAGCCGACACCCTGCGCCACTGGCGCGGGTATCTGGCTGATCTGATTGATGAAACTGCGCTGGCGCAGATGCTCCGCGCCCTGATAATCCCCGGCGAAATTCTCGCCAAACAGCGCATCGGCATAGGCAAACCCATCAGGATGCGCAATAAACCCCCGCGCCTCCAATGCCTCAAAATCCGGCGCGCTTGGCGCCGCTCCATGGGGCAGCACCAGACACAGCTCCTCCGTGCCGATCTTCTGCGCCGTGATCCTCGGATGGCGCGGGGCCTCGCTTAGCACCCCCAGATCAATCTCCCCCTCAAGCACCATGGCTTGCACCCGCGCCTGCGGCGCTGCCTCCACATGAAGCGAGAGCGCCTCAGCTTGCCCCATCAACGCAATCAGCCTTGGATACAGCAGCAGCGCAAAGCTCCCCGAACAGGCAACGCGCACCGCCCCGCGCGCCGGATCATCCCCCTCGATCTCCGCCCGCAGCGCCTGTTCCTGCGCCCGCCGCGCCAGCCCAAGCGCCATCACCGCCTCGCCCGCCTGCGTCAGCACAAAGCTCTTGCCATCTTGCGCAATCAGCGCCTGCCCCAGCTGCGCCTCCAGCTTGCGCAAATGCTGCGAGACCCCCGGCTGCGTCATGTTCAACCGCTGCGCCGCGCGGGTGAAATGCCCGGTCTGCGCCAAAGTGGTAAAGCTCTCCAGCCAAATCGCATTCAACATAAATCATACTCGTTCGTTATCATCTATATACCAGATGATAATTTCACGCAGCCCGCAAGCCCCGCTATCTAAGAGGCAACGTAATTGCCAAATGGAGCATAAAATGACCACACCACCCCGCAGCTTCTCGCACATCGGCCTCTCCGTGCCCGATCTCGATGCCGCCGTGAAATTCTATAGCGAAGTCATGGGCTTCTACGTCATCATGCACCCAAGTGAGGTCACCGAAGACAGCAGTGCCATCGGCCAGATGTGCACCGATGTCTTCGGCCCCGGTTGGACCAGCCTGCGCATCGCGCATCTCTCCACCGCGGACGGGATCGGCTTTGAACTCTTTGAGTTTGACGGCAACGAAGCGCCCGAGGAAAACTTCAACTACCGCCGCCACGGAACCTTTCACTTCGCCGTGCAAGATCCTGATGTAGAAGGTATTTTGGCGAAAATAGTCGCCGCAGGCGGCAAGCAACGCATGCCCGTGCGCGAATATTTTCCGGGCGAAAAACCCTACCGCATGGTCTATGTCGAAGACCCGTTCGGCATCATCTTCGAACTCTACAGCCACAGCTATGAGCTGACCTATTCCGCAGGTGCCTATAGCTGAGCAAAGCGGCGGCCCTATGCGTGGGGCCGCCCCTTTTTAGCACTCGTCTTAGCGTCCTTTGAACAGGCCGCCCAAGATGCCGCGCACGATGCGCCGCCCCGTGGTGCCTTTCAATTCCTTGATCACGACCTGCGACACCGCGCTGCCCAAATCCCCGGCCCAGCCATCATCGGATTTGCGCGCCCGCGAGGTCGCGGAGCCGCTCTCCCGGCCCTTGCCCGCATAGCGCCGCGCTTGCTTGAACTCGCGCAGCGAGGGCGTGTCTGGCGCGGCCTCTGCTGCTTCAATCTTGGCCTCAACCTCTTCGGCCTCTTTCGCTGCCTGCTCGGCCCGGCCACGCAGGATTTCAAAGGCAGATTCCCGGTCCAGCGGCGCGTCATATTTCCCCGACATGGGCGATACTGCCATGATCTCGGCCCGCTCGGCTGGCGTGATTGGCCCCAATTGCGACGACGGTGGCCGGATCAATGTGCGCTCCACAATCCCCGGCACGCCCTTGCGTTGCAGCATCGATGTCACCGCCTCGCCCACGCCCACTTCGCGAATGGCTTCCTCGGTAGAAAACCGTGGGTTCTCCCTGTAAGTCTCTGCTGCCATACGCAATTCTTTGCGGTCCTTGGCGGTAAACGCACGCAGCGCATGCTGCACCCGGTTGCCCAGCTGCCCCAGAATATCATCCGGCACATCCGCCGGATTTTGCGTGATGAAATACACCCCAACCCCTTTGGACCGGATCAGCCGCGCCACCTGTTCGACCTTATCCACCAAGGCTTTCGGCGCATCATCAAACAGCAAATGCGCCTCGTCGAAAAAGAACACCAGCTTGGGTTTCTCCGGATCGCCCACCTCAGGCAACTCCTCAAACAGCTCCGACAGCAACCACAACAAGAATGTCGCATAAAGCTTGGGCGCGCCCATCAGCTTGTCTGCCGCCAGAATATTGATTGCCCCCCGGCCCTTTTCATCGACCCGCATCAGGTCCGACAACGCCAGCGCAGGCTCCCCAAAAAGCTTCGACCCGCCTTGGTTTTCAATCACCAGCAACCGCCGCTGGATCGCCCCAATCGACGCCGTCGACACATTGCCATAGCGCAGCGACAGGTCTTTGGCATTTTCGCCAATCCACACCAAAAGCGCCTGAAGATCTTTCAGATCCAACAGCGGCAACCCTTCTTCATCAGCCAGCCGGAAAGCGATGTTCAAAATCCCTTCCTGCGCCTCGCTCAGATCAAGCAACTGCCCCAGCAGCAGCGGCCCCATCTCTGATACGGTGGTGCGCACCGGATGGCCCTGATCGCCAAACAGATCCCAAAACGTGACCGGGAAATCCAAATAGGTAAAATCCTCCATACCTATCGTCGCGGCCCGCTCGGAAAACGGCACATGCAACTTGCCGCTTTCGGAGCCAGGCCGCGCCAGCCCGGACAGATCGCCCTTCACATCAGACAGGAACACCGGCACGCCAGCGGCTGAGAAACCTTCCGCAAGGATTTGTAATGTCACGGTTTTACCCGTGCCCGTCGCCCCCGCAATCAAGCCATGCCGATTGGCATATCCAAGGCTCAGAAATTGCTGGGTCGCATAATCTTCGCCGCCACCGCCAATAAAAATTCCGCCCGACACTGCTCGCTCCTTTTGGAAAACCAAACCGCCCCGGCACCCGGGATCGGCCCAAGCGAGCATACAAACTTAACTTTTCCGCGCCATAGTGAATTTGCGCGCGGCATTCATGTCCTTTGGTGCGGCGTGCGTTTCCTCCCTGTCAGACTGGCCGTGCCTTCGGGTACGGCCCTTTTTCCGTGGCGTGCAGAAAAATGCTGATGCCCCTGTGACATAGTGTCTCTTTTAACTGTTGACGGGTTCAACGGCGTTTCGTAACCTACGCGTCATAAGTCGGCCCAGTCCGACGGGGAGAAAACACAATAATTCAAAGAGGGCGCGTTTCGCGCCCTCTTTTCTTTTTAATCAAATATTCACCCTACTCCGCAGCGGCAGCTTTGCCGCTTGCAACACCGCGCAATCGCGGAATAATGCGCAGGAAACCGCTCTTTTAGGGGCGCCCCTGCTGCTGGCCCCGCTGACATTCCACGCGCGGCATGTTAGGGGGCATTAACTGAACGAAAATGGATCGATCATGCTTAAATATTTCGCGACCCTTTCAATCGCCGCTCTGATGGGCACCACGGCTGCAACCGCGCTGGTGGCACAAACCGCCACAACCACCGAAGCGCCCGCTGCGACCACCGAAGCGCCTGCGGCCCCTGCCGCCACAGATGCTGTCGAAGAAAAGCTGGAATTTGGCGAAGACGCCAGCGGCGAGCCCCAGATCGGCCAGCCCTACACCCGCGAAAACTTTGACGAATGGGAATTGCGCTGCATCAAAGGCGAAGAGGGCGCTGAGGCGGACGAGCCTTGCCAGATGTACCAGCTGCTTGACGATGGCGAAGGCGTGCCGGTTGCCGAAGTTTCCCTCTTCCGTCTGCCCGGCTCCGGCAAGGCCGAAGCGGGCGCAACCATCGTTGTGCCGCTCGAAACCTCCCTGCCCCAGCAATTGAACATCGCCGTCGATGGCGGCAAACCGCGCCGCTACCCCTACGCTTTCTGCAACCCGGTTGGCTGCTACGCACGTCTGGGCCTGACCCCAGCCGATGTCACCGCGTTCAAAAACGGCGCAAAGGCCACGATCACCATCGTGCCCGCACTGGCGCCTGATCAAAAAGTGCTGCTGAACCTGTCGCTCAAAGGCTTCACCGCCGCCTATGGCAAAACCTCTGTCATCGAGCAGTAAGCGCCTAAAATCGCAACATAAAACCCGCCGTGGCCTGCGCCGCGGCGGGTTTTTTATTGGCCCCGCGCTGCGGCCTAGATTTTGCGCAGCGCAATCACCGCGTTAAAACCGCCAAAGGCAAAAGCATTGCTCAGCGCCACATCAACCTTGGCCTCGCGCGCCTCATTTGGCACCACATCCAGCGCACATTCCGGGTCGGGTTCTTGATACCCAATCGTGGGGGCAATCACCCCATCGCGCAGCGCCATGATACAAGCAAGCAACTCCACCGCGCCGGTGCCGCCAATCAAATGCCCATGCATCGCCTTGGTCGACGAGATCATCAAATGATCCGCATGCGGCCCAAAAACCCCGGCCACGGCGGCACATTCTGTTTTGTCATTGGCCGTGGTCCCGGTGCCATGCGCGTTGATATAGCCCACTTCGGTCCGGTCCAGCCGCGCATCCTTGAGCGCCGCCTCCATCGCCCGCGCCGCCCCGGCTTTCGACGGCATCACAATATCCGCCGCATCCGAGGACATGCCAAAGCCGATCACTTCGCATAAAATCTCCGCCCCGCGCGCGCGCGCATGCTCGTATTCCTCGAAGACAAAGATCCCCGCGCCCTCACCCTGCACCATGCCTTTGCGGTTGGCCGAAAACGGACGGCAGGCATCTTTCGACATCACCCGCAGCCCTTCCCATGCCTTCACCCCGCCAAAACACAACATGGATTCCGACCCGCCGGTAACCATCGCAGGCGCCATCCCTGAGCGGATCATCATCGCCGCCTGCGCCATCGCGTGATTGGACGAGGCACAGGCCGTCGATACCGTAAACGACGGCCCCTTCAGATTATGTTCCATGCTCACATGCGAGGCCGCTGCATTGTTCATCAGTTTTGGCACAACAAACGGATGCACCCGGTTTTTCTGCTCTTCATAAACCGCGCGGTAATTATCATCCCATGTCGAAACCCCGCCCCCCGCTGTGCCCAGCACAACACCAGAACGCGCCGAAAGCTCGCCGTGAAATTCCAACCCCGATTGCGCAATCGCCTCTTCGGCGGCGGCAAGGGTCAGCTGCGTGAACCGATCATAAAGCGAAAGCTGCTGGCGGTTATACCGCCCCTCGGTCTCAAATCCGCGCACTTGCCCGCCGATTTGAATAGACAGGCGCTCCACATCGCGCACATCCAATTGCCCAATCCCGCAAACCCCTTCGCGCATCGCGGCAAGGGTCTGCGGCACGGAATGGCCAATCGCATTGACCGTCCCCGCGCCCGTAATGACCACCCGTTTCATGAGGCCTGATCGGCCTTCAGCCGCTCTATCCCGGCAATGATACTGGCCACCGTGGAAATGTCGAAATCAGATTCCGACGGGTTGTTGGCGTTGAAGGGCACGGTAATGTTAAACTCTTCTTCAATCGCAAAAATGCTCTCAACAAGGCCAAGGCTGTCAATTCCCAAACCTTCCAACGTGCTGTCCATCGTCACATCTTGAGGGTCGACCATCGCTTGTTCAGCAATGATTGCAATGACTTGGTCTTTTAGGGACATGAGGGTTCTCCGCCAATCTCATGGTTGATTTAACTGTCTGGATCAGGTTTGGCCTGATCGGATTTTATCACCGCCTTTTGCAGGGCAGCAAAATCGCGCAACAGGCGCGGCAAACGGCGCAGCGCCTTATAGCTTTCGACCTGTTTGTCCATCTGCGTGGCCGGATAGCCCAGCATGGTTCGCCCGGCAGGCACATTCGACATCAATTTGGTGCCGCCGCCCGCAATCACGCCGTCGCCAACAAAGATATTGTCGCTCACGCCGCATTGCCCGCCCAGTACCACATTATTGCCAATCCGCGCAGAGCCCGCGATGCCAACCTGCCCGCAAATCAGACTGTTGGTGCCAATCACCACATTATGGCCCAGATGCACTTGGTTATCGAGCTTGGTGCCATCGCCAATTTCCGTGTTTCGAATGGTGCCGCAATCAATCGTCGCGCCCATGCCAATTTCCACCTCATTGCCAATGCGCACGGACCCCAGCGAATGAATGCGCGTCCATGGCTGCGCCTCAGCGGCCCCCTGATCGCCCAAGGTTTTGCGCACGGATTCAACACTGCTTGGCTCTGCGGTCACATAGGAAAACCCATCGCCGCCAATCCGCGCGCCGGGCTGGGCAATGAACCCATCGCCAATGTGCACGCGCGCGCCAATGCTCACCCCTTCGCGCAGGAAGGCACCTGCGCCAATCTGTACATCCCAGCCGATAAAACACTGCGCGCCAATCACCGCGCCCGGCCCGATTTTCACACCTTTGGAAATAACGGCCAGCGGGCCAACGCTGATGTCATCGGGCAAATCTGCCTCGGGATCAATCACCGCTGAGGGGTGAATGCCGGGCGCAAAACCTTGGCCCGCATCCATCATCCGTGTCAGCCCCGCCATGGCAAAACGCGGGCGCGGCGCAATAATCGCAGCCTTCAGCCCCAGCGCCTGCCAATCGGCCCCTTCCCAAAGCATCGCGGCTTTGGCCTGCCCTTCGGCAAGGCTCTCCGCATATTTTGGGTTCATCGCGAGGGCCAAATCATCTGGCCCCGCGCTGGCCGGTTCGGCCACACGCGCAATGATCAGATCCGTTTCACCAAAGGCCGTCGCCCCCAATGCGGTTGCGATGTCTTTCACCCGATGGCTCATATTTGGCGCTCCTTCGTCCGGGATCAAATCCCATCTGCGGAAGAGTTAACCTTGAACGCCGCCCAATGCCACCCCGGCCTTGGCCAGTGCGTCCCAAATTTGCCGATCACGCCCATAGACATCCCGGCGATACTGCATATCCCCGCGCGGCGAGGTGAACGCCGTGCGATAAATCAAATGCACCGGCACGGGCTGCTCGAGATTAACCCGCGCTTCGGCCCCCGTGCGCAGCTTCGCATGAAAGAACCCTTCTGGGTCATCGGTCTGTTTGGCCAGCAGCGCATAGGCAAATTCAAACGGCTCGCTCAACCGCACACAGCCATGGCTGAACGCGCGGCTATCGCGCGAGAAAAGGCTCTTGGCGGGCGTATCATGCAGGTAAATATTGTATTTATTGGGGAACATGAACTTCACCAGCCCCAGCGCATTGGATTTGCTGGGCGGTTGGCGCATGGAAAAAGGGAAGGTCCGCGCCGTGTATTTGCTAAAATTCACCGCATTTCGGTTCACCCTGCGGCCCCGGCTATCCGTGATCACCATATGGCTGACCGCGTTGGAGTTGCGGCGCAGCGCAGGCAGATATTCATTGGTCACAATCGAACGCGGCACATACCAGCTTGGATTGATCACCATGTGATCCATCATATCCGAGAATTCCGGCGTGGGCCGATCTTCGCGGTTGGCGCCCACAACGGAACGGGTCTCGAACGTGACCTGCCCTTTATCAATCACTTTCGCGGTGAAATCGGGGATGTTCACGCGAATATGGCGCTCGCCCAGATCTTGGTTAATCCAGCGCTCCCGCTCCATCGCCACGATGACCGAGCGCAAACGCACCTCAACGCTCTTGTTGATCTCTTCCATGGTGCCGGCTCCAGCCACACCGTCTTCTTCCAGCCCATGCGCCTGCTGAAAACTGCGCACAGCCTCCTGCATCGCCGCATCATAGATCATGCTGCTCGACCGCTCCAGATAGCCCATGGCAATCAACCGATTGCGCAGCGCCACCACGGCATTGCCCTGTTGCCCCGGTTTGAGCACGGACACAGGCACCGCAGGCCCCCAGCCGCCTTGCTGGCTCAACCGCTCCATGGCAATTTTCCGCCGCATCAGCGCGTTATATTCCATCGAACTGGGCGGCAGCGAGCGCAAGAATTTCGCCGGGTTCTCCCCGTTGATCCCCGCCAGATAGCTCGCCCGCTCGCGGTAAGGCACTTCGCGCACAATGGCGCTGTTGACCCGTGACGGCACCAGCATGCCGGTCTGAACATCGCGGGCATATTGTAAAAAGACCTTAGTCATTTCGACCTCGGCCAAGCCGCGATCACGCGGGCTGCGCACCGCCGAAAGCCGCGCTTTTAAACCCGCCACATCATAGCGGCTGGCGGACAGCCCGTGATGCTCGACCCGCGACAATGCATCCAGCAGCGCCGCGCGCCGGGCACGATCTGCGTCGCTCTGCCCGGTCCAGATCGGATCGAATCCCGCATCGCGGTAAAATTGCGCCATGTCTTCATCGCGCGACGCGGCCTCGGCCACGGCTTGTTTGAACGCGGTCACCCCGCCCATCACATCGGCCTGCGCCGACAGCGGCGCGGCTGTACCGATCAGGGCTGCAATCGCCCCTGCCATAACCGTCTTTCCCCAGAAAGATCGCTTTGTCGCAAATTGCATAAGGCCCCCGAATATCTTGACACTGCTCAATAATTTCTTGTCAGGGATTTGCACCGCCCTGTCCACACACATTCATGGGAACATGCAAATAACAGGTTAAAATGCGGCTCCTCTGCATCAATAATCACACCGCATTTGGTGGTTTTTACGCCACATCATCGAAAAATGCGCAAAATATCGCCTAAATTTGCAGGCAGATGGAACCAATCGGATTCAGCACTTGGTTCATGATTCTGCGTATGTAATAGTGACGTTGCATCTGGGGACAAGATGAGTTGCCCGTGTAACATCACGGGTCCACAGGCAGACGACGGGACAAGAGCACATGACAGGCATCAACTCTTCGGGCATCACCCGACGCGGCATTCTTGGCGCATTCGCAGCCACAGCGATTTCCGCAACCCCCACCTTCTCAAGCGCGGCAGGTTTCCTGCGCGGCGCTGGCGATATCCGCCGCATCCGAATGTACTCAGGCCGAACCGGCGAACGGCTCGACATGATCTATTGGATCGAAGGTAAGTATATCAAAGACGCGGTCAAAGAGGTGAATCATTTTATGCGCGATTGGCGCACAGATGACATCAAAAACATCGATTTGCGCACCGTCGACATCATGGCAGCCGCGCATAACCTGATGGATGTGAACGAACCCTACATGCTTCTTTCCGGTTACCGCAGCCCCAAAACCAACGCGATGCTCCGCTCGCGCTCTGGCGGTGTTGCGAAAAACTCTCTGCACATGCGCGGCCAGGCCGCCGATCTGCGCCTCGCCTCGCGCTCCGTTGG
Organism: Sulfitobacter sp.; assembly: GCA_051252055.1. Taxonomy (GTDB): domain Bacteria; phylum Pseudomonadota; class Alphaproteobacteria; order Rhodobacterales; family Rhodobacteraceae; genus Sulfitobacter. The sequence continues at coordinate 1,800,949 of JBPOFD010000001.1, read as the reverse complement.
CCAAATGGCCCGCGCAGCAGTTGCCTGCCAAGGCGGCGGCGTTGGCCGCTACTCCGGCTCCAACTTCGTCCATATGGATTGCGGCGTGGTCCGGTCCTGGGGTGGCTAAACAGCCCAACACCCAAATTTCAGTCCTGTCAAAAAGCGCCTTCGGGCGCTTTTTTTGTAGCTGCCACCGAAAGGGCTTTTGAAAAAACATGCTGGACCACACGTAATTCCAGGTCGCAATGCTGATAGTCTATTAGGGGGTATGGCGGACAGACAGGGATTCGAACCCTGGAGACGGTCTCCCGCCTACACACTTTCCAGGCGTGCGCCTTCGACCACTCGGCCACCTGTCCGTGAGGGGCGGTTTACCTTGACCTGCGCCTGGTTTGCAAGAGGCAAATCAAAGGTTTTTTCAGCTTTCTAAATGAATATAAACCCGCCGGTTCATCCGGCCTTTCTTTTCGATTTTCCCCAGCCGCAGGGCACCAATTTCCCCGGTTCGCGCCACATGGGTGCCACCGCAGGGTTGCAGATCAATCAATGCCCCCTCCTCGCCAATCCGCACCAGCCGAATATCCCCGGCCCCGCGCGGCGGCTTCACGGCCATGGTCTTGACCAGATGCGGCGCTTTCTCAAGCTCGGCCTCGGTGATCCACCCATCGCTCACCCGCGCGTCCATCTCGACGAAATGGTTGAGCGTTTGTTCAATCTCGCCGCGATCCTCGGGCGCGTCGGGCATGTTGAAATCAATCCGGCCATAGCCCGCCGAAATCGCCCCGCCGGTGACCCCAAAGGGCATTACCACCGACAAAAGATGCAGCGCGCTATGCACCCGCATATGCCGATGACGCCGATCCCAATCGAGCTTTTGAACCAGCTTGGTGCCCACCGGCGGCAGCGCCATCGGCTCTGCCGGCACCAAGGCAATCGCGCCCGCATCCGCCTTCACACTGGTGGCAATCGGCAGCGCATTCCCGCGCCAGCGCAGCCACCCGCTGTCACCGGGCTGCCCGCCGCCGCTTGGATAAAACACGCTGCGATCCAAAATCACCGCGCCCTCGCCCGTATGCCCCACCACCTGCGCCTCTGCCTCGCGCAAATACGGGTCCTCCAAATAGAGCTTATGCGTCACTTGGCGGCTCCTTGCGGCTCAACGCCTCAGGGTTTCGCAGCCAAACATCACGCTGAGCAAACGGGATCTCGATGCCTTCCTCGGCAAACCGCTCTGCAATCATGTGGTTCACATCATTTTTAACCGACATCATGTAATTCACATCGCGCAGGAACATGCGGATCTCGAACTCAAGCGCATCTGCCCCGAAATTCACGAATAAAATCGCAGGCGCAGGCGCGGCCAACACCATCGGCTGTGCTTCGGCAATCTCGCGCAAAATCCCCTCGACCCGCCGGGTATCGGTGCCATAGGCCACGCCCACCGGCACAATCACCCGGCCCACCGTATTGCCGCGCGTGTAATTGGTCACCGTGCCGCTCACCAGATCGGCATTGGGCACAATCACATCGGTTCGGTCAAAGGTCTCAATCCGGGTCGAGCGCACGGAAATATCCCGCACATAGCCCATCTGATCGCCAACCTCGATCCAATCGCCCTCGGAAATAGGCCGTTCAATCAACAAGATAATGCCCGAGACAAAGTTCGATACGATGTTTTGCAGACCAAAACCAATCCCAACCGAAAGCGCCCCGGCCACAATGGCAAGCGAGCTCAGATCAATCCCCGCCCCGGTGATTGCCGCCAGCGCCGCAAGGAAAATCCCCACATACCCAAGCCCCGACACAATCGCATTCTGCCCGCCCACATCGATGGTGGTCTTGGGCAACACATTGCTGCGCAACATCCCCTGCACCAGCCGCGTGGCGGTATATCCAATGGCAAAAATCACCGCAAAAGTCAGGAAATCCGTGGGCGAGATTTGCGTATCCCCTACCGCAAACCCGCGGGTGAAGACGCCCCAAACCTCCAGCAAATCCGTGGCCCGCGCGCCCCAGATCAGCGCCAACACCGGCAGCGCCAGCAAAAGCAGCACCATGCCAAAAAGCACAGGCATCAGCGCTTCGCGCGCCCGAACGCCAATACCTGTTACCGCGCCATAAACATCTGCCAAAAACCGCTGCAACGCGACGATCAGCCCCAGCAAAACCAAGGTCGTGACATAAGGCCCCAGCAACTGCTGCGCCGCATTGTAATAGCCCAGCCCATGCAAAAGCACCGCCGCGCAGGCAACAACAATCCCGCCATTGCCAAGCCCATGCACCGCCCGCACCAAGGTGCTCGACCGGATCGCCTCGCCCGCGGTGTCACTCTCTTGGGTCTCTTCATAGCCGCGCAGCAATTTGCTTAATGAATAGAGCAAACCCGCCGTAAGCGCGGTAATCGGAAAGGTCAAAATCGGCTGCGCCATGTCCCACGCGGCCTCAAAATCCAGCACTTCGCCGAGCAGAATATCGATCACCATCAACACGGTAATCGCATAAACCAACCAGCGCGCATTGCGCCGTTGCTCCAGCGGCAGCAGGATCAGCGCCTCTTCGTCATCGCGCGAAAACATCCGCTCAGAGACCCAGCGGAACCCAAGTAAAAACGCCCCAATCAGCGGGATCGTCAGCAGCAAGCTCTCCATCCGCGCCGTAAACAGACCCGTCATGGTGAGCAACACAGCGATCAAGGCAAGGCCCAAGAACGGAATAACAATCCGCAACAGCGACAGCATGAACCGCCAAATCCCAAGGCCCCGCGTGCCCCGGCGGCGCAGCCGTTCGACCATGCCCGTAGCCCAGCGGCGCCCCCGGAAAATCAGCAGCAGCCCAAACATCCCGCCGCCCACCAGCACAGGCCATTCAGGGCCAACCTCTTCTGTGACTTCGGCGTTTTCCTCGTCAGTGAGCCCCGTCATGCCTGCTCTGAGGCTGGCATATGCCTCGGGCCAATGCGCTGGATTTAAAGGAGAAACCCCGCGTTTAAGCAGCTTGTCGGTCTGGCGGTCGCGCAAAATGCCGTCGATCTGCCCGACCAAAGCATCGGCGCGCCGAAACGCGGCCTCGGCGGTCTGCACCGGGGCCTGCGCCACCGAGAGCTGCGATTCCAGCTCTTGGCGTTTGGCCGCTACATCTGGCGCTTCGCCTTCGGCGTTCTCGCCTTCCTTCGGCGGCTCCCCCAGCGCGTTAATCTGTTCGCGCAGCGACGCGATCCTGTCAGAATTGGCGTTGCGCGCCTCATCGAACTTGGCCCGATACCCGGCCACACGGCTGCGAAAATCCTCCAGCGCCTCATCGCTGCGCGCCGCGTCGTCAATCGCCTCTTCGGTGCGGCCCGCTAGTTCTTCCCAAGTGGGCACGTCGATGCCGGTAATTTCCTGCGCCTGCACCGCGCTCGCTAAAACGCCCAAAAGGCACAGCGCCGCAAGCCACGCCCGCATCACACGTCCCATAGGCTTCATACGTCTTGCGATACGTCTGGCATGTCAGCAGGCGCCCGCTCGAGCCATTCCGGCGTCGGCAGCCCTTTTTCGCGCAGGAACTCAGGGTTGAACAGTTTCGATTGATAGCGCGTGCCGAAATCGCACAGCACCGTGACAATCATATGCCCCGGCCCCATTTCACGCGCCATGCGGATCGCGCCCGCCACGTTCACGCCCGATGACGCCCCAAGGCACAGCCCCTCATGCTGCATCAGATCAAACACCACCGGCAGCGCCTCGCTGTCGGGAATGTTATAGCTGAAATCAGGCTTCAACCCTTCCAGGTTCTTGGTGATCCGCACCTGTCCGATGCCTTCCGCAATCGAGCCGCCCTCCGTGGCCAACTCACCCGTGGTGAAATAGCTGTGAAGCGCCGCGCCATCCGGATCGGCCAAACCAATCTTCACGCCCTTAGGTTGCAGCGCCATGGCCATCCCGGCCAAAGTCCCGCCCGACCCCACGGCGCAAATGAACCCATCGACCTTGCCGCCCGTCTGCTCCCAGATCTCCGGCCCGGTGGTCTCAATATGCGCTTGGCGGTTGGCCACATTGTCAAACTGATTGGCCCAGATCACGCCCTCATTCGTCGTGCGCGCCAGCTCATTTGCCAGCCGCTCGGAATAGCGAATAAAATTGTTAGGATTGCGATAAGGCGCGGCTGGAACTTCCACCAATTCCGCCCCCGCAAGCCGCAACATGTCCTTCTTTTCTTGGCTTTGCGTCTCGGGGATCACGATCACGGTCTTGAACCCCATGGAGCCGCCGACCAGCGCCAAACCGATCCCGGTGTTGCCCGCCGTTCCCTCGACAATGGTGCCGCCGGGCTTCAACTCGCCCCGCGCAATCGCATCGCGAATGATGAACAGGGCCGCGCGGTCTTTGACCGATTGCCCGGGGTTCATAAACTCTGCCTTGCCGTAAATCTCGCATCCCGTGGCCTCACTGGCCCGGCGCAGCCGGATAAGTGGTGTGTTTCCGACCGCAGCCTCTAGATCGCGCGCAACTTGCATGGCATAGCCCCTTCTTTGCATTGCCCTAAGATGTAGCCGCGCCCTGCCCCGATCTCAAGCGGTTGCGGTGATGGCTGAGCCAATAACTCGCCGTCACCAGCGGCGCATTGGCCACCGCGCAGCCCGCATTCATCGCCATCAGCGCCTCAAAGGACAGCAAATGCGAGCGGATATCCTCATACTCTGCCGGCAACCCGCCAAGCCCCGCCACCTCATCGGGCAAATCGCAAATCCCTACATACATATGGTAAAACTCGGTCGATGTGCCGGGGCTCGGGTAACATTCCGCGATCTTTTCAAGCGCGCCGATTGAAATCCCCGCCTCCTCTTGCGCCTCGCGCCGCGCGCAATCATCAGGCGCCTCGCCGGGGTCCAGCCGCCCCGCGATGGGCTCCAACTGCCATGGCTTATCGCCGCGCCGCCACGGCCCAATGCGAAACTGCTCCACCAAAAGCACCCGGTCGCGCACCGGATCATATGGCAGCACAATCGCCACATCGACGGTCACAAACACCCCCCGGTCCAGCACATCCGACAATGATCCGTCAAATTTACTGTGCCGCAGTTGATATTCGTCAAACATGAAATAATCGGCATAGGCTCGGTTGTGGCTTTGCACCTGCACCTCACCGCCGAGCAACCCCGCCCCGTGGCGGCTGTTGGCCGCATTCAGCTTTGACGCCGCCCGCGCCCGGATCATCGGAAACATCGCATCGACCTGCGCGCGCGATTTGACGCCAAAATACCCCATCACCTCACGCGCCGCCTCAACGCTCAGCGCGGCCCACTCGGCCTCCCACGCCGCCAGCGACCACGCATCGCGCAGCTGCCAACGCCCCGGCTGCGGCAAATAAACCTCTGCCATTTGCCCGCCCTCAAGGCGCGTTTCAATCAAATCATAGGCAAAACTGCCTTCGTAAAAATCAAGCCGCGCAATATCACGCGCATCCAATCCCTCAACAAACACACCTTCCGCGCGCGCCCCGCTTTGCGCCGTCAGCGCCGGAAACGGCCCTTCCGCCACGCTCAGCGCCGCATAATCGCCCAGCACCGCAGGGCTTTGCTTGATGTGATCAAGCCCGCGCCCCAGCACCAGCTCAAGCAGCGGCAAATGCCGCAACGTGCCGTAAAAAAACAGATTTCTCATGAGTTACAGCCAGCGGTTATGGGCAATTTCAGTCAACAACCCGACAATCACCGCGCTGGCCACCAAGGTCAGCCCGACAGGCAATGTCGCAATCGTCACGCCATATTCCGCGCCGATCTGGAAAACTGCCGTGATCGCTTCGAACACATTATCATAGCGATTTTTCATCGCCAGCGCCGTCATCTCGTTACAGGCCTGCACAAACAGAGCCCAGAAAACCAACAAGAACACCCCGGTGAACCCGTTGTTGATCCCCGAAACAATGCCGCGCCCGCCGCGTTTACCCATGGCAATCCAGCCCACCAGCACACCCAACGACACATTAACAACGTCGAAATAGCCAAAATCCGTACCATCCGGCATCAGCGGCTTCACCATCTGCGACACAATATAAGCAACAATGGCCAAACAAATGGCCGCAACAAGGCGCGCTGCACTTGGCATAGGGGGCGAACTCCTTAACCCTGAAAACCTGCGGCCACCGTAGTCTGTGTCGCGCAAAAATATCTACAGGCAATTAACGCGCGCCGCCATATGCGGTAAAAACTCCACAGAGTTTACCTTAAAACCCGCGCTGTTCATAGGCCGCCAAGGCCCGCGCCCGCCCCTCGGCTGCACTGACAATCGGGCTTGGATAATCATCCTGCGCCGATAGGTTCCAAGCCAATGGAATCGCATCAAAAAACGCCAAGGCATCACCATGCGGCGCGCCGCGCCCTTCGGCAATCCAGCGCGATGTATAATCCCGCTGGCGGTCAAATTTATCGAGCTGGGTCTCGGGATTGAACACCCGAAAAAACGGTGTGGCATCGGGGCCAGAGCCCGCCGACCATTGCCAACCCATCGCGTTGCTGGCCGGGTCCCAATCAATCAGACAGTCTTCAAACCACGCCTGCCCAATGCGCCAATCAGTCAGCAGATGTTTGGTTAAATAGCTCGCCACAATCATCCGCGCCCGGTTGTGCATCCGCCCCGTCACATAAAGCTCGCGCATGGCTGCATCAACAAAAGGCAGCCCGGTGCGCCCCTGTTTCCACGCCATCACCTCGGCGCTGTTTTCATCGCGCCGCCACGGAAAAGCGTCCCAATCGCTTTTCCAATTGCGGTCCAAAATCTGCGGCGTGTGCCACATCAAATGATAGGCAAATTCGCGCCAGACCAATTCTTTCAAAAACACTTCCGCGCCGCGCTTGCCCTCTTCCATGGCGCGCCGCCCCGCGTGCCAACATTGCGCGGGGCTGATCTCGCCCAGCGACAGGTTCTCCGACAGGCGCGATGTGCCATCCTCCCCCGGAAAATCCCGTGCCTCGCGGTATCCATCCACCCCATGCGCCATAAAAGCGCCCAGCCGCCCCTGCGCGGATGCCTCGCCAACCTGCGCAAACCGCGCCACCACGGCGCGCCCCCGCGCCATGTCTGCGCCCATCTGCCATGTTTTCAGATCATCGCTTCGCGGCCATGCCTGCGGCGCGGCTATGGCTTTTGGTGCAGGCTGCGGCGGGGCTACATCGCGCTGCTTCACCGTGTTCCAGAACGGGGTGTAAACCTTATAGTAACCCCCTTGTTTGGTGGCGACATCCCATGGCTCGAACATCAAATGGCTGGGCTTTGAATGCACCGCAATGCCCGCAGCCTCGAGCGTGGCTTTGATCTCTGTGTCTCGCGCCACGGCGGCTGGCTCATAGGCGCGGCTCCAATAAACCGCCTCCGCCCCGCACTGTGCAATCACCTCTTGCAAAGCCTCTAGCGCATTTGTGGATCGGCGCAGGACCAACCTGCTGCCTTTCTCGGCCAAGCTCTGCGCCAACGCGCCAATCCCCAGCCCCAGCCGGAATTTCGGCGCAGCCCCCAATGCCGCCACCTGTTCATCATGAATGAAGATCGGAATAACCGGGCGTCCCGTCTCACAGGCCGCCCGAAGCGCCGCATGATCCGAAAGCCGCAGATCCCGGCGAAACCACATCAAAACAGGTGGCGGTGAATTGGGCTGGGTGCTCACATGAAAAACCTTAATAGCTGTTGCCCAGAACCTAGGGCGGCCCCGCCAAGGTCAAGGCGTTTTACAACACATCATCGAGCGCGTTGAGCAGTTGGTCCATCTCCGCCTGCGACGTGTAATGCGTAAAGCTCAGCCGCAAAACGCCTTTGGCCGGATCAATGCCCATGGCCCCCAAGGCGCGCACCGCATAGAAGTCGCCGCCCCCCGCCATGATGCCGTGTTTCACCAAATCCTGCGCCGCTTCCGCGCCCGGACGGCTTAGCTCAAGCGCGACAGTCGGTGCACGCATGTCAGACACATTGTGCCCCAATAGCCGCACCGAATTTCGCGCCTTAACAGCGTCCAGCAATTGGGTCAGCAATTCGCTCTCATGGGCCCGCATCAGGTCATGAACCGCCTCGCCCCGCGCCTCTGCACCTGCCTTCTGCGTGAAGTGATGGGCATAAAGCGCATCCACATAATCGGCCATCCCCGCGCAGGCCGCGACCTGCGCATGATCGGGCCCTGCCGGGGTGAACCGCTTATAAAGCGTGCCCGCGTTGAACGAGTGCCCTTGGTTCGGCAGCAGCATTCCCAAAGGCCGGCGGATCACCATGAGCCCTTGATGCGGCCCATAGGTTTTATAGGCGGAAAACAGGTAAATATCCGGGCCCAGCGCCCCCACATTGGCAAAACCATGCGGCGCATAAGACACCCCGTCCACACAGACAAACGCCCCCGCCGCATGGGCCAGCGCGGTGATCTCTGTGACCGGGTTAATGTCGCCTATCACGTTGGAACAATGGGGAAAACACACCAGACGCACGCTTTCATCAAGCAAGTCTTCTAGCGCCTCAAGCTCCAGCCGCCCGCTCTCGGGGTCGATCTGCCACTCGCGTATTTCAATGCCCTGCGCCGCCAGCCGCCGCCAAGGGCCGCTGTTGGCCTCATGGTCTTGGTTGGTCACCACAATCGCCTCGCCCGGCTGCATCATCTGGCCAAAGGCCTGCGCCAACACATAGGTGTTCTGCGTGGTCGAGGGGCCAAAGCTCAGCTCATCGCTCTCCACCCCCAGCAGCGCGGCCATCCGGCTGCGTGCCTCATCCATCTCCGCCCCGGCCAATTGGCTGGCCTCATAAGGCGCGTAGGGCTGCACTTTGCGCTGGGTGTAAAACCGCTGCATCCGGTCAATGACCGCTTGGCAGGTATACGACCCGCCAGCGTTCTCGAAAAACGCCTGCCCCTTCAGGCTAGGCTCTGAAAATGCAGGGAATTGTGCGCGGGTGAATTCAATATCTAAGCTCATAATCAAAGCCTCGCGCAGCCCGCCTCTCAGGTCAAGCGCCGCCTTATCGCAGGCCATAAAAAAGCCCGGCGCGCATCTGCGGCCGGGCTTTCTCTCGCTTATGTTTTAGCTGCGGTCCAACCGCTATTTCTTCGCTTGATCCCGCAGCGCCTTACGCTCAGAGCGCAGCCCCATGAAGATCGAAACGCACATCAACAGCAACAGCGCAGCAAAGGGGAAACCAGTGGTCACCGCCATCGCCTGAAGCGCCGCAAGCCCGCCGCCAAGCAGCAACGCAATGGCCAGCAAGCCCTCGAAAATGCACCAGAAAACCCGCTGCGGCAAAGGACCATCGGTCTTGCCACCCGCCGTGATCGTGTCAATCACCAGACTGCCGGAATCCGACGAGGTGACAAAGAACACGATGACCAGCACGATACCAATCACCGACGTGATCGTGGCAAATGGCAACTGGCTGAGCATTTCAAACAGCTGCACTGGCAAAGCGGCGTCGGCTGCGGCGGTAAAGCCTTGCTCGACCACTTGCGTGATCGCTGTGCCGCCAAAAACCGTCATCCACAAGATGCAGACCAAGCTGGGGATCAACAGCACGCACACCATGAATTCGCGCACGGTACGGCCTTTGCTCACACGGGCGATAAACATGCCCACAAACGGCGACCAGCTGACCCACCACGCCCAATAGAAGGACGTCCAGCCTTGGCTGAAATTCGCATCCGAGCGGTCAAACGGTTGGCTCAGCGCCGGGAAATAGCTGATATATGCCATGATCGAGCTGAAGAAATTGCTGATGATATCGGCTGTTGGGCCCACGATCAGAACAAAGATCAGCAGCCCAAAGGCAAGCACCATGTTGATTTCCGAGGCACGTTTCACCCCGCCGTCAAGCCCCGCCATCACGCTGACCAGCGCAATCGCGGTGATGATCATGATCAACACAACCTTTAGACCCGCGCCCGACTGGCCAATCTCGGCGCCATCAGCATCAAGCAATTGGTTGCCATAGCTAAAGCCAAAGACCCGGCGTGTGTTTTCCTGAACTTCGCCAGACCCAAAGAGGAAATCCATCCCCGCAACGGCCTGTTCAGCACCAAGTCCAAGCGAGGTTGCAAGCCCAAAGATCGTCGCCAGCACAGCCACCGTATCGATGATATGGCCAACCCAGCCCCAGACACGGTCGCCAAACAACGGATAGAAAGCCGAGCGAATAGAAAGCGGCAAGCCCTTGTTATAGCTGAAAAGTGCCAGCGCCAGCGCCACAACCGCATACATCGCCCAAGGGTGCAAACCCCAGTGATAGATCGTCGCCGCCATGCCAAGTTGGCGTGCAGCTTCAACATCGCCGGGCGCGCCCGCAAGCGGTGCCCAGCTTTCAGGTGATCCGGCCCCTTCGGCAAGTGACGTGCCAAAATGCGCCAGTGGCTCTGAGACGCCATAGAACATCAACCCGATGCCCATGCCAGCCGCGAAAAGCATCGCAAACCATCCGGCATAGCCATAATCTGGTTGCGCATCAGCGCCGCCCAGACGGACAGACCCCAGCGGGGTGATGATCAACAGCAGGCAGAAAGCCACAAAGATGTTGCCGCCCAAAATGAAGAACCAGCTAAAATTGCCGGTGACAAAATTCCGCATCGCGGTGAATAGATCAGTCGCGCGGTCCGGCACGACCATCGCGCCAATCACAAAGGCCACAATGGCCAGACCCGCGATCAAAAACACCGGGTTGTGGATGTCGATCGGCACTGGCCCGATCTTGGTTTCGATATTGTCCTGCCCGACCTCGTAATCGATTTGATCGATCAACTGATCGGGCAAGCCCGTCTCTTCTGATTGTGTCATAGGTTGCCTCCTTCAGGCTTATTCACTCTGTCCCTGTAAGACTTACCCCCTGCCTAACAACCAGGGCGCAAAGACTCGACACCTCGCGAGAAATAATTTTTCTCCGCTGGGCAAGCTAGGTTCCGGCGTTTTGAAGTCGAGAAATAGGGGCGCGATCTAGCAACTGATTCATCAGGCTCTGCATCCGCACGCAGGTAGGTCACGCCGCATTTCACCTATAAATTGCCGCAAACAGGAATTCGGGGTCGATTTCTGCACAAATATGTCGCAAAAGCGAAACGCAACCGACGCAACTGCCCTAATCTGGGCGCACCAGCCCCCTGCATAGAACCTGCGCGGGCAGGCTGGCACTGTGACAACAATGGCCCGGACCTCATGGTCACGGCAATGAACAACAATACATAACAGGGACGAGTATATGACAGTTAAACCCCCATTCACGGAAGTCGAGATCAACACAGAGGAGGCTGGATTTTACGAAGGATACAGCCTGCCAATTGCTCTCATTTCCAAAATCGGCATGGTCCTTTTGGTCCTCTGGGCGCTGATCTGGCCGCTGAGCGCCAAAGGCACGCTAAGCGCGCTGAACACGCAATTGCTGCTCAGCTTCAACACTTTCTACATCCTTGCGGTTGGCGTTTTTGCGGTCTTTCTGTTTGTCGTCGCAATCCTTCCGGCAACCGGCAAACAACTGCTGGGCCAGCCCGGCGAAAAGCCCGAATTCAGCAACTTTAGCTGGTTTTCCATGATGTTTGGCGCAGGTCTGGGTGTGGGTCTGATGACCTTCGCCACAGCCGAGCCTTTGGGCCTTTGGGGCTCCAACCCCGTTCTGCTCTCCAGCGACATGGTCCCCAATAGCGAAGAATCCCTAGGCTCTGCCTATCGCTACACTTTCGCGCATTATGGTTTCCACGCTTGGGCAATCTATGTGGTGACGGGGCTCAGCCTCGCCTATTACGCCTATACCCGTGACATGCCGCTGACCATTCGGACGGCGCTGACGCCTTTGATTGGCCGTTTTGCCAATGGCCCCTTCGGTCATCTTATTGATGTTCTGGGGGTTATCGCGACGATCTTGGGCGTTTCGGTCACGATCGGTTTTGGCGTGAGCCAATTGGTGGACGGCGTTTACGCCATCACTGGCGCGAACTGGTTGATGGACACCACAGGCGACACGCCCGTGGCCACAAAAACCGGCCTGATCGTTGCTTTGGTCGTGATCATGGTGATGTCGATCATCTCCGCCGTATCAGGCGTTGGGCGCGGGGTGAAATACCTCTCCAACCTCAATCTGGTGCTGTCGCTGATCTTGCTGCTGACCTTCGTGTTCTTCGGCTCGTTCGTCTTTGCGATGACCACCTATGGCACGGCGCTGGTTGATTATCTGATCAACTTTCTGTCGCTGAGCTTCTCTGCCTATAGCCCTGTTTCGGCTGATATGTTCTCCGCCAATGCGCCTGCAAGCGTCTTGGCTCTGAGCGCAGAGCAGCAACAGGCGGTCTATTCTGCGGCCACAAACCCATGGGGCTCCGCTTCGGGCTTCGCGGCTGCCGTCACAGAAAGCGGCGCAGAACTGAGCGAAGCTGATCTTGCGGCGGCCTACGGCGCAGGCACAGGCGGGCGGCTCTTTGGCTGGCAGGCTGGCTGGACCACCTTCTACTGGGCGTGGTGGATTGCTTTCTCCCCCTTCGTTGGCCTGTTCCTTGCACGTATCTCCAGAGGCCGCACCGTGCGCGAGTTTGTCCTCGGCGCGGTGATCGCACCCTCACTGGTGTGTTTTGCATGGATGACCATCTTGGGCGGCACAGCAATCGATCTGTCCCTCAACAGCGAAGAGGCCAAGGCCGCCATCGTTGGCGCGTCAAACTCGGCTAAACTGTTCGTGACGCTGGAACAAATGCTCTCGGGCGGGTTCTTGCAGGGCATTATCATCATGTGTGTGGTGCTGATCATGACCTTCCTCGTCACCTCCGCCGACTCCGGCATCTTGGTGATGAACACGATCATGTCCGGTGGCGCCGAAGAAACCGGCGTGCTGCACCGGATCATCTGGGGGGTCATCCTCACCTTGGTGATTGGCACATTGCTGCTGGCTGGTGGCGGCGGGCTGGGAGCATTGCAAGACGCAATGATCATCGGCGCCCTGCCCTTCACCATGGTGATGGTGGCGATGGTGATCTCGCTGATCAAGGCGATGATCAATGATCGACGCCGTGACCAGGTGGAGCCGCAAACCCAACCTGCCGAATAAACTTTCGGTAAAACAACAAAAAGCGGCGCCTCCCAAAAGGGGGCGCCGCTTCGAATTTCAGCCCAAAATTCGCGTTCAGGCGTTTACGTCAACAACCACGCGGCCCTTGATCTGACCTTTCAAAATGTCCCGACCAAGCTGCGGCAGATCCGATAGCACCGCAGGCTGTACCATGGCTTCCAGCTTGTCCATCGGCAGGTCTTTGGCGATCCGTTCCCACGCCCGAAGGCGGTTGTCATAGGGCTGCATGACACTGTCGATGCCCAGCAGGTTCACACCGCGCAGCAAAAACGGAATAACCGTCGCAGGCAACCCCGCGCCCCCCGCCAAACCAACAGCCGCAACCGATGCGCCATATTTCATCTGGCCCAAAACCCGCGCCAACATGTCGCCGCCAACCGCATCAATACAGCCCGCCCATGTTTCTGCCTCCAAGGGGCGCTTCACGGTCTCGTTCAACTCTTCGCGCGCCACGATTTTCGACGCCCCAAGCGCGGTCAGATACTCCGCCGTCTCGGGCCGCCCGGTGACGCCTGCAACCTCATAACCCAAATTCGCAAGGATCGCCGTTGCGACCGAACCAACGCCCCCCGCAGCCCCGGTTACCAACACCGGACCGTCTTTGATCCCATGATCCTCGAGCGCCATCACAGCCAGCATGGCGGTGAACCCAGCCGTGCCCACAGCCATCGCCTGACGGCTATCAAGCCCCTTAGGCAGCGGCACCAGCCAATCCGCCTTCACCCGTGCCTTTTGCGCATAGCCGCCCCAATGGGCTTCCCCCACGCGCCACCCGGTCAGCACCACTTTATCGCCGGGCTTATAGCGCGCATCCTCCGACGCCTCGACCGTGCCTGCAAAATCGATCCCCGGCACATGCGGATAGTTTCGAACCAACCCGCCGCCCGGCCCAATGCACAAACCGTCTTTGTAATTCACCGTTGAATATTCAACCGCCACCGTCACATCACCATCCGGCAATTGATCCGCGCTGATCTGCGTGACTTCGGCGCTGGTTTTGCCGTCCTCGCCTTTATTCACCATCAATGCATTGAACATATTGTCTCCTGTCTGGGCCGCGCGGCCCTGCTTTTCCAATTGGTTTAAAATCCCCGCCGGAGGCATCCGCCGGGGCCACTGGCGCTAGCGCCAGAAATTCTCGCGCACCTGCGCCTCGCGTGCGCCATCCGCCGTCTCGACACGCAAAACAGTGCCGGGGTCCCAATGGGTCATGCGCACCATGCCAATGGCCACATTGGTTTTAAATTCGGGCGAATAGGCAACCGAGGTCACCTGCCCCACGCGCCTGTCCCCCGCCATCAATGGCAGCGGCCGATCACACCCCGTCAACGCGCCCCCGGCAATTTCAATCGCGCGAATTTGCTGCACGGGCCCTTCTTTGGCCACCCGCAACAGCGCATCCCGGCCAATACAGCCAATGGCCGTTTGCGTGTCGCAAAACCGGCCCAGCCCGCATTCATGGGGGGTATTATCATCGGTCATGTCATTGCCATATGACAGCAACCCGCCTTCGATCCGCTCGATCAAATTGGGGCAGCCGGCATGAACATCCAGATCACGCCCCGCCTCAAACAGCGCATGCCACAAAGGCATCCCGATATCGCCGCCTTCAACGTAAATCTCAAAGCCGCCCTGTTTGGAGTAGCCAGACCGCGCAACCACAAGGCTGCGCCCTTGGAAATCAAACAGACCAAAGCGGAAAAACTTCACCGCCCGCACGGCCTCGCCAAACACCCGCGCCATCAACTCCTCGGCGCGCGGCCCTTGTACCGCTAGGGGGCTGACATCGGGTTCATCCACCAACACATCAAGTCGATACCCATTGGCGATGCCCTTGACCCAGAGCAGCAGATCGCTGTCAGCGATGGAAATCCACCAACGGTCTTCGGCGAGCTTTACCGCCACCGGATCGTTCAACATGCCACCTGTTTCATCGACAATCGGCACATAAAAACAGCGCCCCGGCATCATCCCGCGCAAATCACGCGGGGTCAGCATCTGCATCAACTTGGCCGCATCCGGGCCGCGCAACTCGACCTGTCTTTCGCAGGCCACATCCCAAACCTGCACGGCTGTTCTGAGATGCTCGTAATCTTCCTCGACACTTCGAAACACGGTGGGCAGCAACATGCGGTTATACACCGTATAGGCTTTCACCCCAGCGGCTTCGACACCTTCAGAGAACGGCGTGCGGCGCAGGCGGCGCGACGGTGAAATCAAGGCCATCTCAGATACTCCGGTACAAAAATTCTCTAAAGTCAGGAAGATCCCGAAGCCACGCAAATGGCTTCAGGGACCAGATCAGGAATTGGGGCCTTTCCAATCAATCGGGCAAATTTCTGCGGATTTACCGCCAAAATCCCAAATCCGGCCATAATCGCGCACCCGGCTTTTGGTGCCCTGCGCTGCGATGATATCTGGCCCCATCCAATATTTCGAATTGCTGACCATCACCGGATGATCTGCATCCGCGCCGCCAATCATCTCAATTTCACCTTGGATTTTGCGGCCGATCACAATGGAACGTTTGCGCCCTTCACGTACGATCTCAACCGGTGCACGCTCTGCGCCGATGATTTCGCTGACCAACATGGTAAACAGCCCCGTCGTGCCGCCCGCCGCGCCGGAGAAAATCTGGAGCAACCCGTCATAGGCCGCCTCGGACGCGCGCTCGTCCACATAGGCCGCGACCTTCCAGTTGCCCTCACCCATGCGGCCCGGAATATCGACCAAGAGGCCGACGTTCAGGCCGGATAGGTCTTCGCCCTCATAATGGCCTTCATCAATCGCGATCGCCATCCAAGCGTGGCAATGCCCTTCGGTGGGCGGATGCGCCCCGAGGCTGACCACGCAGGGGCAAAATGTGGTGCAGGAACAGTTCAAAAACAGCTCCCCCTTGATGGCCCATTCCGGCGCCTTTGGTTTTGGCTGTGCAGACATGTTATCCTCCTGTAAAAAACGGCGCGCCAATCACCGCCGCGCCGGCGATGATCAGGGCAAACCCCAATGGTTTTGTGACATAATGCCCAACTTGGGGCAGTTTCTCGATGACCATGAACAATGTGGCCAAACCCATCCACGCAAGGTTCATCACCCCGCCGACAAACCCCAGCGCCATAAAACCCCAACAGCAGCCAACGCAGAACGCGCCAAGCGAGAGCCCCATGCGCAGCCCGCCAGACGTACCTGCGCGCCAGTGGCCAAGGAAATACATCGCAGGCGCATGGCACACGCCGTGGCAGATTTCTTTCACCCGGCTGAATTGGAATAGACCGACACCCATGAGCAATAACCCCGCGACAAACGGGCTCCGGGCGATGCCCAGCATATCGATCACACCCCATTGCAACAAAGCCACCTGAAAGCCTGCGATCAACGCGGCGAACCCGGCCCAAATAACGCTATAGCCCAGCACCACTCCAAGCCAGCCCCCCCGGCTGCCGTTTGCACTGCACATCAGATCTTCATAGGCGCGCAAAGTGGGGATCAACGTAGGCAACATCATCGCTGCCATCATGATTGACCACATCAGCGCCAGCGGCACAAATTCGGCCATGGGCATCGCCATATCCATGTTTGGATCCATGTGGCGCATCGCCTCGGCCATGGCATCGGGTCGGCCCAGAATATCCAGCCCCATCCCTGTGCTCATCTGCACCATCACGGTCCACGCCCAAAGGATCGCGGCAAAAAAGCCGATCCAAAGACCAGAACGCATCAAATGCGGCATAAGCCCCTCCCAAAGCCAAGAATCCTTGCTAAACTATTGTCAGACATTTAATTGTAAGACAAATGAAAATTGATCCGAAAAGCAGCGCCGACCTATCGGCCCAAATCGCGAGCGCCATTCGCGATGCCATCGTGTCAGGGGCGCTGATCGTTGATGAACGCCTGCCCTCCGAGGCCGAGCTTTCGGATAAATTCAACGTCTCCCGGCCCACAGTGCGCGAAGCGCTCAAACGGCTGGCGGCGCAATCCTTGATCCGGACCCAGCGCGGGGCAACCGGCGGCGCCTTTGTAAATCGGCTCAGCTTTGAGCAAGCGCAGGGCCAGCAGATCACCACCTCGACGTTGCTCTTGTCAATGAACGCGGTGAGCTTCGAGACCGCCTGCGAAGCCCGCTATGCCATGGAACGCGCCTGCGCGCCGCTCGCGGCAATCCGGCGCAGCCCGGATCAACTGGCGACCATGCGTGCAGAAATTCACCGTCAATCCCAACCTGGGCTGACTGACGAAGCATTCTGCGCCTCTGATGTGGCCTTTCACCGCGCTTTGGTCGAGGCCGCCCAAAACCCCGTGCTCAGCTATCAATTGGCTGGTGCGGTCGAGGCCATGCAGCCGCTGATGAATATGATTACTTTTACCGCCCGATCCCGCGACGCAATCATTGCCCTACACACGCAAATCGCAGATGCGATCGAGCGACGCGAGGCGCTGCAAGTTGAAAATACCATCGCAAAACTCGCGGAATACACAATCCAACTTGGCCGCGATGCGATGGCGCAGCGGGCAACCAAATCTGGTTAGAATTCACCGCTCCCCCATTGCATTCCGCGCCCGCTGGCCTATATTAAACCTGTCCTTCGGGACTATGGATATAAACGCGCTCGTAATAAGCGGTTCGGACCCGGGGGCGGTACCCGGCGACTCCACCATATCATCCTTCATTTGGGGATTATGGGGTCGAAATAGGATCGACGAACGTCTAAAGGGGTTAGCTTTATCTCGGCTGTCTGCCACCGTTACCGGCGAAAACTGTACAATTGCAAATGACAATCGTGCTCCAGTAGCAATGGCCGCGTAAGCGACCGGAGATACTGAAATCTAAGTCCTAGTGCTTTGCAGCACTAGGCGGGGTTCGCAGGCACCTGGCAACAGAAGCCTGCACTTTACTCCCCCTCATTTTACTTCGATGGTTGTTTGCGCACAGCTGCTGGAATTTTAGTGATCCGCGCTGCAACGGTGAAAATTGCGGTCATTTCGGCCACAGTTTGGTGAAATTAACACCTTAAGCGGGAGTAACTGGTGTCGCCGTTAACCTTTGAGGTAACCATGCCGCGAAGGGCTATCTAGATAGCACGCCCTTAGAGGAGCTAATTTAGGCAGCGGTGAACAATATCCTTCAGAATTCCACCCAATATTCGCCCAAAAGCTGGTGGCAAAAGCTGCTCAGCAATCCCATCCGGCTTGGCGGCATGGTGGTGTTTGCACTTGTGATTCTAACTTTTGCGCATCGCATCGAAGAACTTTCCTACCGTGCCTACATTCAGGACCAGCGGCTGAACGCCGCGCTCGACCTAAGCGAGCTACGCTCTTTCGCAGAGACCCGAATTTATGCGCCCGTACTAAAGGTCAATGAACTGGCCGCAGTGATTGGCGAAAACCCTGAAATCGGTCAAACCCAATTCTCCTTGCTGGCTTCGGAGTTTTTGCGCAGCAGCGAAGCCGTGCTTAACGTGGCATTGGCCCCCGATCAGATCGTCACCATGGTTTATCCACGCAAGGAAAACCAAGCGGCTATCGGCTTTGATTACCGCACCAATGCGGATCAATATCCCGCTGTGCAAGAAGCGATCCGAAAAGGCGAAATCACGCTAAACGGGCCGGTCGATCTTGTCCAAGGTGGGCGCGGTTTGATCGTCCGCAAGCCGGTTTATGTGGTCTCGCCTGAGCGGACATTGGAGCTTTGGGGGATCGCGGCCATCGTGATCGATTATGAAAGCTTCCTCGCGGATATCGGCCTCGCCAAGATCGATGATAAGATGGATATTGTGATCTATGATGCCGCAGCGGATGATCCTCAAAGCGCACTGCTCGGCAGCCGTGATGTCCTATCAAAAAACCCGATCCTGCTTGATTTCACCTTTCCCTTTGGCGAATGGAAGCTGGCCGCCGCGCCTGATGGCGGCTGGCCTGTGCGCAAGCCGGGATACACCAAACGTTGGGTGGTGCGGATTATTGCGATCCTCTCGGCGCTGGTTATCATCCATTTTGTGACGCGGCTGGCCGACAACCGCAGGATTGCCGAACGCCAGCTTTCCCATGGGATTGAAACGCTCGATCATGGATTTGTCATGTTTGACCCCGATGGGCGGTTGGTGCTGTTTAATCAAAACTACAAAGACATGCATGCCGGGTCTGAATTGATCGAAAATGGTGTCAGTTACGAAAAAATTGTCTGGGCCTCCATTCACCGTGGCCGGGTGCCCGAAGCGGTTGGACAGGAAGAGGAATGGTTCAACAACTGGATGCGCCAAATCAAACAGGGCGGTGCAAATGCTGAACAAACCCTGTCAGATGGCCGGGTCATCAACACCTACGACCGGCTGGTGGATGATGGCAGCATCGTTGGGCTGCGCATTGATATCTCAGACCTGAAAAACGCACAGCACGCCGCTGAGGCTGCCAATCAGGCCAAGACCGACTTTATGGGCAATCTCAGCCATGAGTTGCGTACCCCGCTGACGGTCATTCTGGGCCATGCTAAGCTTGCGCAGAACACACATATGTTGCCCGCCGCCCGCAAACTGGAAAGGTTGCTTAGCGAGGACGCAGCGCTTAAATCGACCGCCGGGCCGCTGATACAAGACCTCTATGCGCAAATGGCGCAGATGATGGTGAAGCTTGAAACCTCGGGGACGCATTTGCTCAACCTGATCAATGAAATTCTGGATTTTGCGAAAATCGATTCCGGTACGCTGTCGATTGAGCCGACCTGTGTCACGGTAGATAGCCTCATTGAAGCAGTCGGTGATCAAATGCGCCCGATGATCATCGGCAAAGGGCTTGGTTTCAAAGCCTCTGGTTGTTCGGGGATGGTGAATGTGGACCCGACGCGCATCAAACAGGTGCTGTTTAATCTGGTTGGGAATGCCAGCAAATTCACCACCAGTGGCACCATCACCTTGAATGCGCGGCGTGTGGGCGAGACGTATGAATTCCACGTCACCGATACCGGGATCGGCATTCCAGCGCAGGAAATCAACCGGGTATTTGAGGCGTTTCATCAGGTGGATTCCAGCGCGACACGAAAATTTGGCGGCACGGGGCTGGGGCTCGCGATTTCCAACGACATCACCAAGGCGCATGGCGGCACATTGCGGGCCAGCAGCACCGAAGGCGAAGGCAGCACTTTCGTTTTGACCCTGCCCGCAGCCGATGAAGAAAGCTGTACCGAGGGAAAAACCTCAGCTTGATTGCATAGCTCACCATTGCGAAGTTTCACGGCGCCGGGTCCTTTGGTAAGAGGCGCAGGCGAGCGAATAGGATTGGCCTCATGACAGACCCAGACACCGCGACACCGCCGAGCTTTCGGGTGCTTTTCAAGTGTTTTAATCGCATTGGCTGGCTGTCATTCGGCGGGCCTGCCGCGCAGATCGCTTTGATGCACCGCGAGCTGGTAGAGCGTCACGGGTGGCTGGGCGAACAGGCGTTTTTGCGGGCGCTGTCGCTGTGCATGCTGTTGCCGGGGCCAGAGGCGATGCAGCTGGCGACCTATGCCGGGTGGCGGCTGCGCGGCGTGGCGGGCGGGCTTATGGCGGGGCTGCTGTTTGTCATCCCCGGTGCCTTGGTGATTGGCGCGCTGGCGCTGCTCTATCTGTCTTTTGGACATCTGCCGCTTGTTCAGGCCGCGTTTCTGGGGATCAAAGCGGCGGTTGTGATTGTTGTTTTTCAAGCGCTGCAAAAGGTCGCTGGCAAAGCACTGCATGGCGCAGAAGGCTGGGCGCTGGCGCTGTTGTCCTTTGTGGCGCTTTTCATCTTTGGCCTGCCCTTTCCGCTGATCATCCTTTGCGCGGGGCTTTGGGGGCTGGCGCGGAGGGGCCCGGCGCAAGCGGTGGCGCCATCCCCTGCCCCCGCACGCCCGGCACAAAGCCTCAAAACCTCGGCTATCTGGGGCGCGCTTTGGGCTGCGCCACTGCTGCTGCTGGCGCTGCTCGGGCAAGAGTTTTTGCTGGAACTGGGGCTGTTCTTCTCGAAATTGGCGGTGGTCACGTTTGGCGGTGCCTATGCGGTGCTGGCTTATATGACGCAGACCGTGGTGACCGACATGGGCTGGATCACCACGCAGCAAATGATCGACGCACTGGGGCTGGCCGAAACCACGCCCGGACCGCTGATCCTTGTGACCGAATTTGTCGCGCTGTTGGCTGGTTTCGCGCAATCGGGCATTACAGGCGCAATTGCCGCGGGGCTGCTGGCGCTTTGGGTGACTTTCACACCGTGTTTTTTGTGGATCTTCCTTGCAGGGCCATATCTAGAGCGGATCAGCGCGCAGCCCCGGCTGGCCGCCGCGTTGCAGGCCATCACGGCGGCTGTTGTTGGGGTGATTGCGAACCTGTCGGTATGGTTTGCGCTGCATGTGCTGTTTGGCCAAGTGAACCCGCCGGTGTGGGCCAATATTCCCCAACCGGAATGGGCCAGTTTCAATCCCATCGCTGGCGTGCTGGTGCTCTTGGCTGCGGGGATCATGCTTGGGCTGCGCCAAGGCTTTGTAACTGCACTTGGTCTCTTGGCGATTGCGGGCGTTTTGATCGCGCTGATCTGAACGCAGCCCCTTTCCTTAGCCTAAGAATCCCGTATGTTAGAGTTCAATCAACGGCCGGAGACCGCAATGAGCGACAGCATTGACTATGGAAATCTGATGCATGACGCGATGCGCGGATTGATACGGCGCGTCTTGGACGATGTTGCCGCCAATGGTCTGCCCGGCGCGCATCATTTTTTCATCACCTTTGACACCAGCCACCCTGACGCAGAACTGGCCGATTGGCTGTCTGACCGCTATCCCGGTGAAATGACCGTGGTGATGCAGCATTGGTTTGACAAGCTTGAGGTTGGCGCCGACGGGTTTGGCATCACGCTCAATTTTGGTGAAGCGCCAGAGCCGCTCTATATTCCCTATGATGCGATCCGCACCTTTGTGGACCCTTCCGTGGAATTTGGACTGCGGTTCGAGAGCCAAGAACCCGAAGCCGATGATGACGCGGCAACCATTGATCTGCCGCAGACCCATGAGAGCGAATTGGAAGTGCCCGAAGAGGCTCCAAAGGACGCAGAGATCGTTTCATTGGACAGTTTCCGCAAACATTGACCGCTTCGGGTGCACGCGTAATTGCAACCTTGCCGCCACAGCGGTAAACCGCTTGCAAACAACGCGTCATTAAGGAGCCGTCTGATGGCTGATACCCGCACAGAAACCGATAGCTTTGGCCCGCTTGAGGTCCCTTCCGATAAATATTGGGGGGCGCAGACACAGCGTTCCATCATCAACTTTCCCATCGGCTGGGAAAAGCAGCCCATCGCCATTGTGCGCGCTCTTGGGGTGATCAAGCAGGCCTGCGCGCAGGCCAATATGGCGCAAGGCGCGCTTGACGAGGCGCGCGGCAAAGCCATTGTCCAAGCGGCCAGCGAAGTGGTTGCAGGCAAGTTTGACGATAACTTTCCGCTGGTGGTCTGGCAGACAGGGTCTGGCACACAATCCAACATGAACGCCAATGAAGTGATCGCGAACCGTGCGATTGAAATCATGGGCGGCACCATCGGTTCCAAAGACCCGGTACACCCCAATGATCACTGTAACATGGGGCAGTCGTCAAACGACACCTTCCCCACAGCGATGCATATCGCGGCGGCCACCACCGCCCATAATGTGCTGCTGCCCGGCCTGCAAAAACTGCATGACGCGCTGCAAGCCAAGGTCGAAGAATTTGACGGCATCATCAAGATCGGCCGGACCCACACCCAAGACGCAACGCCGCTGACGCTGAGCCAAGAATTCTCGGGCTACACTCATCAGGTGGCCATGGGGCTGCAACGGGTGCGTGACGGTCTGGGCCGGATCTATGAGCTGGCGCAGGGCGGCACTGCCGTGGGTACGGGGCTCAACACCAAAAAAGGTTGGGCCGAAACTGTGGCGCATAACATGGCCGAAATCACCGGCCTGCCCTTTGTCACCGCGCCCAATAAATTCGAAGCTTTGGCCGCGCATGACGCGATGGTCGAAATCTCGGGCCATTTGAAAACTGTGGCGTCTTCGCTGTTCAAAATCGCAAATGACATTCGCTTGCTGGGCTCTGGCCCGCGCTGCGGTTTGGGCGAGCTGATCTTGCCGGAAAACGAGCCGGGTTCTTCGATCATGCCGGGCAAAGTGAACCCCACCCAATGCGAAGCGCTGACGCAGGTTTGTGTCCATGTGATGGGCAATGACGCCGCCGTGGGTTTCGCAGGCAGCCAAGGTCATTTCGAGCTTAACGTTTACAAGCCAATGATGGCTTATAACGTGTTGCAATCCATGCAGCTTTTGGGTGATGCGGCCTCGGCCTTTACCGATAACTTGGTGGTGGATCTCAAGGCGGATGCGGACCGGATTGAAAAGCTGATGCGCGAAAGCCTGATGTTGGTGACCGCACTGGCGCCTGAAATCGGTTATGATAATGCGACCAAAGTTGCCAAGACGGCGCATAAGAACGGCACCACGCTCAAGGAAGAGGCAATTGCCCTTGGGTTTGTGGATGCAGAAACATTCGAGCGCGTTGTGCGCCCTGAAAATATGATTGGACCAAAATGAGCAAGGTCACGAACCTCGGCAAGGCGCGTAAGGAACAAGACCGTTCCTCGCGCCGGGCACGTGCGGATGAGAACGCGGTAAAATTCGGCCAGAGCAAGGCGCAAAAAGAAGCGCTGAAAGCACGAGCAGAACAGATCGCCCGCAACCTAGAAGGCAAAAAGCGCGAGACATGAGCGCGCGGCCCGAGAAGCATTCGGTCACTCTGCATGGGCATCGCACGTCGATTTCACTGGAGACACCGTTCTGGCAGGAACTTCGCGCGATTGCGCAGAAAAAGGGAATGCCGATCAATGCTTTGGTGGCCGAGATTGACGAAGCGCGCGGGGTGGATTCCGGTCTGGCCTCGGCGCTTCGGGTCTATGTGCTGAGCGAGTTAAAGCGCGCAGTACCGTAGAATAGAAAAACGCCGGAGGGGTTTCCTCCGGCGTTTTTAGTATCAGACAGATTTGAGCGAGGATCAGGCGATAGAGGCCTGATAAATCTGATCAATATTGCCGCCCAGAGCCTTGTTGAACTCGGCGTCGGACATTTTCACATTCAGGCCTTCGGTCAAGGCACGGCTGAAGCTGGCGATCATTTTGTTGTTTTGCGCCAGTTTTGCGCAGGCCTCACCCGTGGAATAGCCCCCGGACAGCGCCACCACTCGCACCACGCGGGCATGATCCGCCAGCGCATCATAAAGCCCGGCCGTGTTGGGCAAGGTCAGCTTGAGCATCACATCAATGTCATCGGGCAACGCGTTCAGATGGTTCATGATTTCGTCGGCTAAGAGGTCTTCGGCCTGCGTCTTTGTCTCTGAATGAATGTTCACTTCGGGCTCAATGATCGGCACCAGACCCGCGGCGGCAACCAGACGGCCCACTTCGAATTGCTGGGCGACGACGGCTTTGATGCCATCTGCATTGGCTTCATGGATCACCGAGCGTTCCTTGGTGCCATAGATGCCTTTGCTTTTTGCTTCGGCCAACAGCGCTTCAAGACCGGGCATCGGCTTCATCAGCTGCACGCCATTGGCCTGATCATCCAGACCTTTGTCGATCTTCAGGAACGGCACCACACCGCGGTCTTGCCACAGCAGCTCGGCCACGGGTTTGCCGTTGATGGTTTCATTCATCGTGCGTTCAAACAAAATCGCGCCGATCACCTTTTCGGAGGTGAAATCATCAGCCAGAATGATGCGCGCGCGCATGTCATGCATGGCTTGGAACATCTCCGCATCACCGGAATAATCGCTGGGCTCAACGCCATAAAGGCTGAGCGCCTTGGGGGTTGATCCACCCGATTGATCAAGCGCCGCGATAAAACCTTTGCCCGATGCCATTTGTGCGTTCTGATCTGCCATTTGCTGCCCTGTTTCTGATTCCATTCACGGAATATTTAAAGGATATGCGCGGATGATGATAGAACCTACCGCCGTTCAATCCGCAGCCTGATCCCGCTTTGTGACCGGACGGTCAGATGGGCCACAGGCACGGGCGTGTCTTCGGGCGCGCAGCTGACGCGGTAATCGCGCAGCAGGTGGGCCAGCAGCAATACGCCTTCGATCATGGCAAACCCCGCGCCAGTGCACACACGCGCGCCTGCGCTGAAGGGGATGAAAGCTTCGCGCTGGCATTTTTGGCCGTTTTCGCTGTGCCAGCGGGCAGGATCAAACCCGTCGGGATTGTCCCAGAGCCGCGTGTGGCGGTGCAGGTGCCACGGGCTGACCACCAGTTGCGAGCCCTTTGGCACCAGCCTGTCGCGGAAGCGTTCGGGCCTTGCAGCTTGGCGCACCATCATGGGCACAGGCGGATAGAGGCGCAGGGTTTCACGGAACACATCGCGGGTGAGCTTTAACTTGGAAAGCACTGAAAAATCACATTTTTCTAGCGCCTGAGCTTCTTTGGCCAATCTGTCTTGCCATTCGGGATAGAGCGCCATGAGATAAAGCGCCCAAGCCAGCGCAGAGGCGCTGGTTTCATGGCCCGCGAGAAAGAAGATCGCCACTTGATCGACCATTTCTTCGGTGGTGAAACGTTCGCCGGTTTTCGGATCGGCGGTTGTCATGATCTTGGTGGCCAGATCATCTGGCGCGGTGCCGTTTTCGATTTGCGCCATTCGGTCGGCGGTAAGCTGTGTGATCAGCGCTCTGATTTTGCGGGCACTGGCGCGGGTGTCTTTTCGGAACATTCGCGGCATCCAGTCCGGCAGCGGAATAAACGCTGCGAGGTTCAAGATAGGTTGGCTTCGTTGATAAACTCTAAATTCGTCGAACACGGCCTGCGCCAGATGGTGTTCGATGGGAATAGAGAACAAGGTGCGAAAGATCACATCAGCGGCGGCGTGGCTGGTCAGGGGCTCTATATCCACGCAATGGCCCTCATGGGGGGCCATACGGGCGGTGGCAGCCTCGGCCGCGGCCCAGATTGCGGGGAAGCTTTCACGCAGCCTGCCGCCCTCAAAGGCTGGATCAATGATGCGCCGTTGGCGTTTCCAAACCTCGCCATTGGTGACAAACACCGAATTTCCGAGCAAGGGCCGCAGCCCCTCGCCCACCCGGTCTGATTTCGGGAAATCATCGGGCCGATCTTTGAGCACGGTTTTCACCAGATCGGGCTGATTGAGCAGGAAACTGCGGAAGAACGGGGTTTTGAACTCGGCCATCCAGCCGCGATAGAGCCGTGCTGGCTGGGCCGAGAGGATGTCGCTGCGGAAGAGTTTGGCATAGCGCCAGAGCGAGACTTTGTCGGGGCGGCTGGCGGGTTTTGGCGGGAGCTTCATGGCGCTGTGCTCGTGAATTTATTGACCGGTGTGTCGATCTTGGATTTTGAGGCCACGCGGTTTTCATAGCGTTTGGCCAAGGTCAACGCCCCGGCGGTGATGCGGAAATAGTCGTAATCCTTGACCCGGTCAAAGGCGCAAAGATACTGGAAATGCAGGCGAAAGAAGCGCCAGCGCAGTTCTTTCCAACGTTCGGCGCTCAAGGTTTGGGTGAAGGCGGCGGAGATCACCAAGGGCCAGCGCTTATCCGAAGGGGCCACGCCCGAGACGCTCACCGGATCGCATAGCGCAAAGGCGCAGCCATCGCCGGGGGCGGTGACATCGACCCAAGTGAGTTCCGTGCGGGTGCTAAGGAAGGCCAGATCGGCGCGCAGACGCCACGCGCGCGGCAGGAACGAGACCATCGGCACCACTTGGCCAAGGCTGAGAAACCCCAGCGCGGGGCCGGATGGCGGCACCTGCCCTGCGCGGATCAGATCGGCCAGCACCGAGACGCCCAGATGCGCGCCGGAGGAATGGCCAACCACCAGCACCTCGTCCACATCGCTGGCGAGGGCTTGGGCGATGGCGGCGCGGAATTGGTCCATCCGGGTTTCAAGTTCGGGGCGATTGGCGCCTTGGGTGCGGGCGCCGTAGGAATAATCATGCATCAGGTAATAGGCGTAGAACTTGCCATCCTTAGCCTTGAACCAGCGCAGGATGAGCACGCAGAGCGCCGCGCCAAGCAAAAGCCCCAGCAGGAGGCCCCATGGCGCGGGCAAAAGCGCCCTGCCCGCCAAGGTGGTGGATGCAGCGGCAACAAGCCCGATCAGCAGTTGCAGCAGCAACATGGCAACGGGATAAAGCGCAGCAATAACAGGGCCTTTGCGCAGGCGCATCAAGCGCCAAAGCGCGCCGGTCCGGATATAGACCCATGCGGTTTTTGCCAGATGCAAATAGGTTTCGGGGATAGAGCCGCTCATTGATTGGCGCACGATGTCGGACCAAACCAGCACCTCTATTTCGGCATTTACCACCGCGCCGTCCATGTCGCCGCGCACCTGCCAGCCATAGGTATCCCGGCCCGCAGGGTTGGCGGAAAGGGCGATTTTATAGCCGGATATCGCCGCCTGAGCGGCGCTTTCCTTGCGGTAAAGCTCTCGGTAGCGGCGAGGGTGGATCGGATCATAGCCGGGGATGTAGAACACCCGGCGGGTTTTCACCCGTTGTGAATTGATGTTGGTCATCGGTTTTTATGGCTCGTGCATTTGCCTGCTCAAGCCATGCTAGCGCGGTTTTCCGGCTAAAGTAAGACGCCCATCCCCGGCTTAGCCAAGTGCGGCAAGGCCAGGGAAAGTTTCGAGCAACCAGAAGGACATATCGCTAAAGCCGCCGGTGAGGATCAGCAGGCCGATGGTCCAAAGCAGCAGCCCCATGAGGCGTTCAATTTGCGCCATGTGACGTTTCATCCAGGCCAAGGTGCCGCCAAGTTTGGGCAAGAAGGCCGCGACCAGCAAGAAGGGCAAGCCAAGGCCCATGGCGTAGACGCCGAGCAAGGTGACGCCTTTGCTGGCGGAGGCTTCGCCTGCGGCGAGTGACAAGATCGCGCCGAGTTGCGGGCCGATGCAGGGGGTCCAGCCGAAGGCAAAGGCGAGGCCAAGCACATAGGCACCAAAGGCGCTGCCGCCTTGGGCGCTTGCCTCGAGCCGGGCTTCGCGGTCGAGGATGCCGATGCGGAAGACGCCGACAAAATGCGCGCCAAACACCATGACGGTGATGCCTGCCAGCGCGTTGAACCAGCTTTGCCATTGCAAGAACAGGCTGCCGATGGCGGAGGCGGCAAACCCCATCAGCATAAACACCGTGGACAGGCCCAGCACAAAGAACAATGCGGCCCCTAAGACCTTGCGTTGCCCGACTTTTCCGGTGGAAATGTCATTGGCTGTGACGCCGCTCATATAGGCCAGATAGGGCGGCACGATGGGCAGCACGCAGGGGCTGAGAAAACTGATGATGCCAGCAGCCAATGCCACGGTCATGGCAGGGAGCAGGTTTGCGTCTATGATATCTATTCCAAACATAAGGTTTGTTTAACGGCGCGCGCAGGGCGCGTCACGCGGTTTGCGATCACAAGACTGTGGACAAGCTGTGACATATTGGCGTAACGCGAATAATATGAATGAAAATCATGAATTAGACGCCACGGGGCTGCTGTGCCCCCTGCCCGTTCTGAAGGCGCGCAAGCGTTTGTCGGCACTGGCGCGCGGCGCGCGGCTTAGGATGCGCACGGATGATCCCGCAGCGGTGATCGATGTGCCGCATTATTGCATGGAATCGGGGCATCTTCTGATCCATCAAGAGGCCGATGGCGCAGGCCATATCTTTATCATCGAAAAGAAATAGGCGGGCCGCAAAGCCCGCCTTTTTTAGTGTTCTGTCAGCATCTTAGCAGGGGTTACCCGCCAAGAGACCACCAACCGCGCCGTTTCTTTTTCGGCGCTTCCTCGGGGGCTGGCGCGGCGTTGGCGGCGGCAGGTTCCGGGGTTGGCGCAGGTGCCGGCGCAGGCGTCGGCTCTGGGGCTGGTTCTGCGGGCGCTTCGGCTTGTGCAGGGGCCACGGGCGCGGCTTCTGGCGCGGGGTCCGCAGGTGCTTGGGCTACTGCTTCAGCTTCGGGCGCTGGGGCTGCGGCTTTGGGCTTGCTGCGGCGGGTGCGCTTGGGCTTGGCTGCGGGTTTTTCCTCAGCGTTTTCAGCAGCTTCTGCGGGAGCGTCGGCAGGTGTTGCTTGGGCTTCTGCAGGGGCTGCCTCAGGTGCGGCCTCGGTCACTGCGGGCTTTTTGGCACGGCTGCGGCGGGCACGAGGTTTGGGTTTTTCCTCCTCGGCTTTTGCAGGCTCAGCGGCTTCCTCAGCGGCGGGTTCAGCGGCTGAATCTTGCGGTATGACATCCGTCTGACTCTGAGCAACTATCTGTGCACCGTCTGCGGGCTTTGCCTTGGCGCGGCTGCGTGAGCGGCTGCGGGGCTTTGGCTTGTCAGCAGGCGTCTCTTCGCTGGCTTCGGCGGGTGCCTCGGCAGCTCCTGCTGGTGCAGCTTCGGCGGGTTGATCGGTGTCTGCGGGCGTATCGCCCTCGGCGTTATCGCCGTTTTCACCATTCTCGCCGTTTTCGCCGTTCTCACCGTTGCCATTACGGCCACGGCCACCCCGCCGACGCCGGCGGCGTTTGCGTTTGGGCCGGTTCTCGTCGTCGGTGCCATTTGGCGTCGCCGCGGCGGGTGCCTCGGAGGTCTCGCTTGCGTCGGCTTCGGCTTCGGCCTCATCAGCGATGATTGCTTCGGCTTCGTCGATCTGATCCATCAGCGAGGTGTCGACCGACACAACATGAGAGACCGGACGCACCACACGGGTGGCGGTTTTGAATTTCTCGATGGAGAAATCGGGGCTGACCAGCGAGGGGTCGCCTTCGATGCGCACGGACATGCCGTAACGCTCTTCGATATGGGCGATATGTTCGCGTTTTTGGTTCATCAAGAAGTTGGCGATGCCCACAGGGGCTTTGACCAGCACTTCGCGTGAGCGGCGGCGGGTGCCTTCTTCTTCGATCTGGCGCAGGATCGACAGGGCCAGATTGTCGTCAGACCGGATCAGACCTGTGCCGTGGCAAGCTTGGCACGGCTGGGTTGTGGCCTCGATCATGCCGGGACGCAGACGCTGACGGGACATTTCCATCAGACCAAAGCCAGAGATGCGGCCCACTTGGATGCGGGCGCGGTCTGTCTTGAGCTTGTCTTTCATCCGCTTTTCGACGGCGGCGTTGTTCTTGCGCTCGTCCATGTCGATGTAATCGATGACGATCAGACCAGCCAGATCGCGCAGGCGCAATTGGCGGGCCACTTCATCAGAGGCTTCGAGGTTGGTTTTGAGCGCGGTCTGTTCGATCGAGCCTTCTTTGGTGGCGCGGCCAGAGTTCACGTCAATCGCCACAAGCGCTTCGGTCACGCCGATCACGATATAGCCGCCCGAGGGCAGTTGCACCGTGGGGTTGAACATGGCGCTGAGGTAGCTTTCGACCTGATAGCGCGCAAAGAGCGGCAGGTTTTCCTCGTAGCGTTTCACGTTTTTGGCGTGGGACGGCATGATCATTTTCATGAAGTCCTTGGCGATGCGGTAGCCGCGCTCGCCTTCGACAAACACTTCGTCGATGTCGCGGTTGTAGAGGTCGCGGATCGAGCGTTTGATCAGATCGCCTTCTTCGTAGATCTTGGCGGGCGCTGTGGATTTCAGCGTCAGCTCGCGGATCTGTTCCCACAGGCGTTGCAGATATTCGTAATCGCGTTTGATTTCCGCCTTGGTGCGTTTGGCACCAGCGGTGCGCACGATCAGGCCAGCGCCCTGTGGCACTTCGATTTCATTGGCGATTTCTTTGAGTTTCTTGCGGTCAACGGCGTTGGTGATTTTGCGGGAGATGCCGCCACCGCGTGCGGTGTTGGGCATCAGCACGCAATAGCGGCCCGCCAGTGACAGGTATGTGGTAAGCGCTGCGCCTTTGTTGCCGCGCTCTTCTTTCACAACTTGGACCAGAAGGATCTGGCGCACCTTGATCACTTCTTGGATTTTATAACGTTTTGGGCGCGGTTTGCGCACAGGGCGGATGTCGTCGCTGTCATCTTCATCGGCCACGGATTCGATGGAGGAATCCTTGGCGGCTGCGTCTGCTTGCGCGTCATCATCATCGCCGTGATCGCCCTCGCCCTGCGGCGCGGCCTCATCGGCGGTGTCATCGAGGGTCGAGCCGATCTCTTCGGCTTCCAATGTGTCATCGGCGCCAAGATCAAGCGTTTCCATGCCTTCGATTTCGGTCGAAACTTCTTCGGTCGAAACCTCTTCGGAGGAGACAATTGCGTCATCGCTGACGGTCTCTTCGGCTTTGGATTTGCTGCGGCTGCGCGAACGGCTGCGGGAGCGAGATTTTGGTTTCTCGTCCTCGTCATCCTTTTCGGCAAGCGATTCCACATAGGCGGCTTCTTCTTCGAGAAGCGCCCGGCGGTCGGCCACGGGGATTTGGTAATAATCCGGGTGAATCTCGGAGAAGGCGAGGAAACCATGGCGGTTTCCGCCGTAGTCGACAAACGCCGCCTGAAGCGACGGTTCGACCCGTGTTACCTTTGCGAGATATATGTTGCCAGCAAGCTGGCGTTTATTTTCGGATTCAAAATCAAATTCCTCGACTTTGTTTCCGTCCACCACCACGACGCGGGTTTCTTCCGCGTGGGTGGCATCGATAAGCATTTTCTTTGGCATATTTCCGTATTGCATGCCCACGACCTGTGCCGCTGCCCTGGGGGTGCGGCGCGATGTGGGATATGTCTAGTCAGGGCGATTGGAGACGCAGCGCGAGACCGGCCCAAAGGGGCTCTTGGTGGTCTTCTCTTCAATTCGGCGCGCGTCATCGCGGTTCTTCTCCGACACGGCGCAGGGTATCTGCTGCCGGGTCCATTATAACTGTGCTGTCTCGGACCTTGGTCAGATGTCAGCATCAGCAGTTCGGTGGCCAATAAGGCCCAATCGGTCTGCCGGATCACCGCAAGGCGGCGGATCGGGCAGCGAAACTCTGTGTTGGGGCGGGCCGATTTGTGGCGCGTTCCCTGACAACTAGATAAGGGCAGCCGTGCAACAAATACAATGGGCAATCGTTGTATCGCCCCTCGCTAGCCCCGTTTTGTGAAGTTTTCGTGAAGGAAACCCAAGAATAGGCGGTGTTTTGCAAAGGCAATGCCATGGTTTGACGCCCAATTAGGCGGCGTGATTGGCCTGTTGCCCCGTCTGGGCAATCTGATTAGGGTCGCTCACAATCTGGTGTGCCCTTTGGGGGGGCGCGCTGCCAAATCGACTGCCTAAGGAGAAGAGATGAAAATCTTCACGCGTCTTGCACCAACATTGACCATCGCCGTATTGGCCCTTGCCGCCTGTGACCCGGCGGAATTTGATTCCGATCCAGAAGTGCGCAGCGAAGCGCGCGGGGCGCGGCTGTGTACCACGGCTGTGAAATCCGAAACCGGAGATGCGGGCGCGGTTTTGAACACGACCTTGCCGATTATCGAATTGAACCAGATCATCATCGACACGCCTGCGTCGCAGTCGCGCTGGATGTGTTTGACCGATGATGGCGGCACGCCGCAATCCATCTATCAGATGGGCCGCGGCTAGGCCGTAACGCATGATACCGGGACAGGGCCACGCGCCCTGCCCCGATTTGCGCGGCTGTTTTTATAGATAGTCAGAACGCTGGAGTTGGTATTTCGCCATTTTCTCGTTCAGGGTGCGGCGCGGCAGGCACAGCTCATCCATCACCGATGCAATCGAGCCTTTGTGGCGGCGCATGGTGTTGTCGATCAGCATCCGTTCAAACGCTTCGACATATTCCTTGAGCGGCTTGCCTTCGGTGGTCATCACGGGCTGCATCTCGTCGTGGTCTGACATGAGCAGCGAGGCGATGGTGCCCGAGCCCCGGCGCGATTGCAGCACGGCGCGTTCGGCCACATTGATCAATTGGCGCACATTGCCGGGCCACGGCGCTTGCAGCAATTGCGCGGCCTCTTGGGCGCTGACTTGGGGCGCGTCGCAGCCATATTCATCGGCAAATTGCTCGCTCAGCCGGGTGAAGAGTGTGAGGATGTCTTCGCCGCGTTGGCGCAGCGGCGGCACGGTGATGCGCAGCGCAGCCAAGCGGTAGAAGAGATCAGAGCGCAGCACGTCTTCGGAGGTGCGCCCGGCCTCTTGCAGGTTCGAGATCGCGACGATGCGGGTTTCGGCGGGGGTACCTTGTTCGTTGATCACGCTGAGCAGGCGCGCCTGCATGGTTTCGGGCAGCGCTTCGATGTCTTCGAGCACAAGCGTGCCGCCGCGGGCTTCTTCGATGGCAGGCAGTTGCGCGTCTTCGGGTTGCATCGGGCCAAAGAGACGTTTGGCAAGCGCGTCTTCCTCGAAGGCGCCGCAGCTGACCAGCACGAATTTCTTGCCAGCGCGGCTGCCGACGGCATGTAGCGCGTGGGCGACGAGGGTTTTGCCCGTGCCGGTTTCACCGTCGATCAGCACATGGCCATCGGCCTGCCCCAGATCGAGGATGTCTTCGCGCAGACGCTCCATCACCGGAGATTGGCCGATCAGCTTTTTCATCAGCTGGCCGCCATCCGAAAGCTCGCGGCGCAGGGCGCGGTTGTCCATCACAAGGCGGCGTGTGGCGGTGGCTTTTTTGGCCAGCTCGTTCATGCGGTCGGGGTTAAAGGGTTTTTCCAAGAAATCAAATGCGCCGACGCGCATGGCCTCGACCGCCATGGGCACATCGCCGTGGCCGGTGATCATGATCACGGGCAGCGCGCTATCTGAGCCCATCAGTTTCTTGAGGAATTGCATCCCGTCCATGCCGGGCATTTTGATGTCGGAAATCACGATGCCGGGGTAATCGGGCCCGAGCACTTTGAGCGCCTCTTCGGCGCTGGCAAAGGTTTCCGTGTCATAGCCAGACAGGGCCAGCCATTGGCTGATCGACTGCCGCATGTCCTGTTCATCATCCACAATCGCGATCTTCATAGCCTGAGCCATATGTTCACTCCGCCGCTTTCATTTTGTCGTCTTCGCCTAAGATAGGCAGTTGCATTTCAAATACAGCCCCGCCGGCCTGTCCGTTGCGGGCTGTGAGCCGTCCACCTAGGTCGTTTACGATGCCTGACGAGATGGCAAGGCCCAAGCCGACCCCGTCGCCGGGCTGTTTGGTGGTGTAGAAAGGTTCGAACAAAGCATCGAGATTTTCGATCCCCGGCCCGTTGTCGCGCACGGTGAGCGTGGCGGTCTCGCCTGCGGTGAGAATGATCTCGACCAGCGGGCTGCGTTCCAGTTTGGTGGCATCAATGGCGTTGCGCAGCAGGTTCACAAGCACCTGTTCAATGCGCATCCTATCGCCCATGACGCGCACGGGTTGATCGGGCAGAATGCGGTTGATCTGAACCTGACGCTGGCGCAGTTGCGGCTCCATCATCGACAGGCTTGAGGCCAGCGCATCGCCCATATCTACAGGGGAAAGCGCCTCTTGGCCCTTGCGCGCGTAGGATTTGAGCTGGCGGGTGATCGCGCCCATGCGTTCAATCAGATCATCGACCCGGCCAAAGGAGGCCAGCGCCTCTTCGGGGCGGTTGCGGCGCATCAAAAGACGCGCGCCTGCGAGATAGGTTTTCATCGCGGCCAGCGGCTGGTTCAGCTCGTGGCTGACGGCGGCGGACATCTCGCCCAAGGCGGCGAGTTTGCTTGATTGCTCGAGCGTCTGTTCAGCCACGGCGAGGGTCTCTTGCACACGTTTACGCTCGGCGATTTCCCGCTGTAGCGCTTGGTTCAATGCGCGGAGTTTGGCCGACTCATGTTGGAAAATCGCGGCCTTGCCCGCTGTGCGGCGGCTCAGCGCGTAGAAAGTCAGGGCCAATAGGATGGCAAACCCCATGACTTCGAGGGCCAGCACGCCGTTTACCTTCTCGCGCACGCTCGCATAGGTGGTGAAACTGGCGATGCGCCAGCCGCGAAACGGGATGCGGCTTTCTTGGCGCATGACCGCTTCGCCCTGCACATAGGCGTCGGCGGGGATGGCTGTCCAATCGGTGGTGGCTTGGATCGCGCGTTCTATCGCGCTGGCGGGGGTTTGATTGGCCAAGGCTTCGGCCTCGGTCACGCCGCGCCATGTGCTCTCGGTGGCGAGCAGGATTTCCCCGGTGCTGTCGGTGACGA
Organism: Sulfitobacter sp.; assembly: GCA_051252055.1. Classification (GTDB taxonomy): domain Bacteria; phylum Pseudomonadota; class Alphaproteobacteria; order Rhodobacterales; family Rhodobacteraceae; genus Sulfitobacter. The sequence goes on along the minus strand of JBPOFD010000001.1, from coordinate 1,765,854 downwards.
TAATCGCATCCGAGATCCCGGCCCAAGCGCGTTCGAATTTTTGCAGATCCACCTCGACGAGAATCACCCCAAGCGTGGTGCCGCCGTCTTGGATGCGGCGTGAATAGAAGAAGCGGTAGCCGCCTGCTTCGCGGGGGATCACAGAGAAAATCGTGGCGTTGGAGCGGATTGAATCGACAAAGTAGAGTTGGGATTTATGGATTGATCCCAAATGGTTACGGTCCGTTGCTGCCACGGTGCGCCCGTCGATATCGAACAGCATCAGCGAGGCTGCGCCGATCTCTTCGACAAAGGAAATCAGCCGCTGGGTGGAGAGCGAATAATCCGCCGAGCGCAGCGCGGTGATCAGCGAGGGATCGCGCGCCAGAAGCTGCGGCACGATGGCGTTTTGGCGCAGTTCGGCCACAAGGTTGCCGCCATAAAGCGCGAGGCGCAATTCGGCCCGCGTGCGGGTGGTTTCGGTGAAACGGTCAGTCAGCAGACGGTTGGTGGTGGAGATCACCACAACGGCCAGCACCAGCATCACCGCAAGGGCAATGCGTACCCGCCACGAGACGGCGGTGCTAGGGCGTTGAGTTTGCGGCGTTTCCATGGGCGCAATCTACGCCAGCGCCGCATCTAGCTCAAGTCAGGCTGTGGTGAGCGCCCCGGCCAATGCGCGGAAGAGCGCCGTTCCATCCATGCCGCCATGGCCCGCATCAGCGGCCCGTTCAGGGTGGGGCATCATGCCCAGCACGCGGCGGTTTTCGGAGAGGATGCCCGCGATATCCGCCTGTGCCCCATTGGGGTTGTCGGTATAAGTGAAGGCCACGCGGTCTTCGCCTTGCAGGCGCGCGATTGTGTCGGCGTCGGCGTAGTAATTGCCGTCGTGGTGGGCGATGGGGATGTTGATCACATCGCCAGCCGCATAGGCGCTGGTGTAGTCGCTGGCCGTGGTTTCGACCCGCAGACCCACCGTACGGCAGATGTATTTCAGCCCCGCATTGCGCAGCAGCGCGCCGGGCAGCAGCCCGGTTTCGGTGAGCACCTGAAAGCCGTTGCAAACGCCCAGCACATAGCCGCCGCGCGCCGCATGATCGGCCACCGATTTGCAGATCGGCGAATTGGCGGCAATCGCGCCGCAGCGCAGATAGTCACCATAAGAGAACCCGCCGGGCACGCCAACGATATCAATGCCTTGCGGCAGTTCGCTGTCTTTGTGCCAGACCATTGTCACATCGGCACCGGCGTTTTCAAACGCCACGGCGAGGTCGCGGTCACAATTCGATCCGGGGAATACAACGACAGCGGCGCGCATCAGAGCATCTCCACCGTGTAGGATTCGATCACCGTGTTCGCCAGAAGCTTTTCACACATCCGGGTCACGTCGGCGTCGGAGGTGCCATCGGCAAGATCAAGTTCGATCACCTTGCCTTGGCGCACGCCATTGACCCCGTCAAAGCCCAAGGCCCCCAGCGCGTGGCGCACGGCCTCGCCCTGCGGATCAAGAACTCCGTTTTTCAGCATAACATGCACACGCGCTTTCATGGGCTGGACCTTTTAGTTGATCAATGTCGGTTTGGTGATGGGCTGCGAGTTTTTAGGCATAACGCCCAAACGCTGTGCCACTTCGGTATAGGCGTCGGTGAGCGAGCCCAGATCGCGGCGGAACACGTCTTTGTCCAGCTTGCGGCCAGTTTCGATGTCCCACAGGCGGCAGCTGTCGGGGCTGATTTCATCGGCCACGATCAGGCGCGGGAATTCACCGTCATAAACACGGCCAATTTCGATTTTGAAATCCACCAGACGGATGCCCACGGCCATCATGACACCGGAAAGGAAATCATTGACCCGCAGAGCAAGGTTCAAGATGTCTTCCATGTCTTGTTGGCCAGCCCAGCCGAAGGCTGCGATATGTTCTTCGGTCACCAAAGGATCGCCAAGCGCGTCGTCTTTGTAGCAATATTCAACGATGGGGCGTGGCAATTGCGTGCCCTCTTCGATGCCAAGCCGCTTGGACATGCTGCCCGCGGCAAAGTTGCGCACGATGATTTCGAGGGGAATAATCTCGACCTGGCGAACAAGTTGCTCGCGCATGTTCAGACGTTTGATGAAATGCGTTGGCACGCCGATCTGATTCAGGCCGGTCATGAAGAACTCGCTCAGGCGGTTGTTCAGCACGCCTTTGCCATCAATCACGTCTTTTTTCTGCGCGTTGAAAGCTGTCGCGTCATCCTTGAAATATTGGACGATCGTGCCGGGCTCTGGGCCTTCGTACAAGATCTTAGCTTTGCCTTCGTAGATTTTTTTGCGCCGGGCCATGTGCATCCCCTTAGATTGGGCGGAAAGGGGTGCGTCCCTTGCCTGCGCTTCTCATAGTGCAACGTTCTTTGCGCTGCAAGCACGCTGCCCCCTCTTGTGTGCGGGGGCGCAAAGCCACATATTTGAAGGAACGTTAATTTCCATTCGGAGAGCCAAGTAATGAGCAACAGCTTTAAAGACCGCGAGAACGCGTTTGAGAATAAATTCGCCCATGATGCGGAAATGCAATTCAGAGCGGAAGCGCGGCGCAATAAATTGCTGGGGCTTTGGGCCGCCGAGCTGATGGGCAAGTCGGGCGATGAGGCTGCGGCCTATGCCAAGGAAGTGATTAAGGCCGATTTTGAGGAAGCGGGCGACGAGGATGTCTATCGCAAGCTTTCGGGCGATCTGGGCGATAAGGCCGATGAGGCGACCATTCGCGCCAAGATGGCGGAGAAGATGGCCGAGGCCAAAGCGCAATTGCTCAGCGAAGTTTCCTGAGGCAGTTGCGATAGATATAAGATGTGAATGGTGCAGGCCTTGCGAAAAGGCCTGCACTTTTTTTATGCGCTTTTTATGAGCGGCGCGGGGTTTTCACAGGGCGGTCCAGGTTTGGAACAGCAGCCCGAGGGTGAAAGAGCCGATCAGCGCGAGGGCGAGATAGAGAAAGAACACCTCTTTTTTCACCAGCGCCCAGACAGCAATGGCGGCGGGCAGCGAGCTGACCCCGCCTGCGACCAAGAAGGCCAGCCCTGCCCCCGGTGCCATGCCCTGCCCCAGCAGCCCGCCGACCAGCGGCAAAGCGGCATAGCCGTTGAGATAGGCAGGCACGCCCACAAGTGTGGCGATGGCGATGGGGGCAATGCCGGTGCCGCCAAGGCTGCGGGCCACCAGATCGGCGGGAAGCCACGCCAGCATCAGGCTTTCGAGGATGAAGGCCAAGGTGAGCCATTTGGCGAGGAACAGCGCGGTTTTAAGGCTCTCGCGCCAGAATTTTCCAATGCGATCAGACTCTTGCCAGAATTTCCAGACGACGGGCTGGGCTGCGCGAATTTTTGCGCCGCCGCAGCCGCCATTGCCAACGCCGCTGCGCAGCGGATCAGACAGCGCCCCGGCGCGGGAGAGGAAATGCACGGCAAAGCCGCCAAAAAGGCCGAGGCTGAGGGCTGCGATTGTTTTGGCGATGGCAAATTCCAGCCCCAGCACGCCTGTGGTCAGGACAAACATCGAAGGGTCCATCACCGGAGAGGCCAGCCAAAAGGCCATGACCGCCGAAAGCGGCACGCCCATGGCGAGCAGTGCGGCGATCAGGGGGATCACGCCGCAGGAGCAAAACGGTGACAGCCCGCCGACAATGGCCGCAACCGCGATCATCACCAGCGGTGATCCGGTGAAGGCCCGCGCGATCAGCCCATCCGCCCCAGTGGCCCCGGCATAGGCCGCCACGGCCACCGAGAGCAGCAAGAAAGGCGCGACATTGGCGAGGTTTTGTGCGGTAAATTCGAGGGTGCTGATCCCCAGCGGCGGCGCAAAGATCAGCAAACCCGCCAGCAATGCGCCAGAGAACAGCCAGATTTTTTCACGCGCCCAGAGATGGTGCAGCGCGGCCAAAGGGCCTGCGGTGCGGTGTGAGCTGAGGTCAGTCATATCCATATCCTTAATTTTATAGTTTCTTTAAGCCGCAAAAAAAGGGGTTTTCCCCTTAGGCGGCGGTTTCTTGTGACAGTTTCACCCCGGTGCAACATTCAGAGGTCAGAAATGCCACGGTTTCATGCATGGCCGCGAAGTTTACGCGGCTGATGATCTGGCGACCTTGGCGTTCTTGGGCCACCAGATCGGCCTCGACCAAGGTTTTGAGGTGGTAGGCCAGCGTGGATGGGGCCATGCCCAGATGCTGGCCGATGTCGGAGATATTGAGCCCATCCACGCCTGCGCGCACCAGCAGACGAAAGATCGTCAACCGGGTGTCGTGGCCAAGCGCGGCAAGGGAATGGGCGGCGTCACTGTGTTTCATCATGGGAAGAAACATAACTAGATTCGTGGTTATGTCAAGAATGCGCAGGCGGAGCTGAGCGCGGCTCATAATCTTCATGACAGTTATGAACTTGATTCAGCGCGCGCCGCGTGAAACGAGAGCCCACCCGGCTGGAGAATCTCAGATGACCAATGTTTTTAACGACCTTCTTGCGCAACGCGGCTTTTTGTTGGCCGATGGCGCCACAGGCACCAACCTGTTTAACATGGGGCTGATGTCTGGCGATGCGCCAGAAATGTGGAATGTCGAGCAGCCGCGCAAGATTACCAAGCTTTATCAAGGCGCTGTGGATGCGGGCAGTGATCTGTTCCTGACCAATTCCTTTGGCGCGAATGCCTCGCGGCTCAAGCTGCATGGCGCGGAAAAGCGGGTGCATGAGCTGAGCCGTGTGGCCGCAGAGATTGGCCGCGAAGTGGCAGACCGCGCCGGGCGCAAGATTGTTGTGGCAGGCTCGGTTGGCCCGACGGGCGAGATTATGGAGCCGGTTGGCACGCTGTCCCATGCGCTGGCAGTTGAGATGTTCCATGAAACGGCGGATGGGCTGAAGGCGGGCGGGGCCGATATAGGCTGGCTTGAGACGATTTCCGCGCCAGAGGAATACCGCGCAGCGGCGGAAGGGTTTGCGCTGGCCGGCCTGCCCTATTGCGGCACGATGAGTTTTGACACCGCCGGGCGCACCATGATGGGCATGACCTCTGAAGGCATGGCGGAGATGATTGGCGCGCTTGAGAATAAGCCGCTGGGCTTTGGCGCGAATTGCGGCACAGGCGCGTCTGATTTGCTGCGCACGGTGTTGGGATTTGCAGGCAAAGGCGGCAGCGTGCCGGTGATTGCCAAGGGCAATGCGGGCATTCCCAAATACCACGATGGCCATATCCACTATGATGGCACACCTGAATTGATGGCGAAATATGCGGTGATGGCGCGCGATTGCGGCGCGTCGATCATTGGCGGCTGCTGTGGCACCATGCCCGAGCATCTGGAACGGATGCGCGATGCGCTGGATTCCACGCCGCGCGGGGCTGCGCCTGAATTGGCGCAGATCGAAGCGGAATTGGGCGGGTTTTCCTCGGCGGGCGATGGCACGGGGGATGACACCCCTGCCCCGCGCGAGCGCCGAGGCCGCCGCCGCAGCTGATCCATGGCATGGTTTTTTGGCATTCTGGCGGCGGGTTTTGCGCTGTTATGGGCCTGTGCCTATGTCTATGTCAGCGGGCTGGCCTGTGCCTTTGGCAATGTGAATGGCAGTTGCAAGATGCGCGGCCTGTTTGAGCTGAGCGGTGAGGATTTCCAGATTATGGTGCTTTATCCAGGCCTTACCTTTTTGGCGCTGGTCGCGGCGACGGTGTATTTTGCCCGGCGCAAGGCGCGATAGACGCGTCATGAGCCTGGATAATCTGATGTTACAGCAGCGCCATTTGGCGGGAATCGCGCGCCGGGGGTCGAAACAGATCGCAGCGCAGATCGGGGGCGGTTTGCGCAAGCCCCAGCCGTTTGATCGCCACGGTAAACCGCTGGGCGATGATCTGGGCGTAGGGGCCTTCGCCGCGCATGCGTTTGTGCCAAGCGGTGTCGTATGCCTTGCCCCCGTGCATTTCGCGCAGCCGGGACATGATGCGCCCGGCGCGGTCTGGGTAATGGGTTGCCAGCCAGTCTTGGAACAGCGGCGAGACCTCACGCGGCAGGCGCAGCATGATCCAGCTTGCGTGGCAGGCACCCGCGTCGCGGCCTTGGGTCAAGATCGCCTCAAGTTCGGGATCGGTGAGCGCCGGCACCATGGGCGCGGCCATCACGCGCACCGGAATGCCCGCCTCTGCCAAGGCGCGGATCACCGCGATTCGGCGCGCGGGCGCAGGGGCGCGCGGCTCCATCAGGCGGGAGAGTTTGGCATCGAGGCTGGTGACGGAAATCCCCACCCGCACCAGATTGCGCGTGGCCATATCGGCCAGAATGTCGATGTCGCGTTCAATCAGGCTGCCTTTGGTGACAATGGCCACCGGATGATTGGCGGCGCGCAATTCCTCAAGGCAGGCGCGCATGATCCCGTGTTGTTTTTCAATCGGTTGGTAGGGATCGGTGTTGGTGCCAATGGCGATGGGCGCGGCGCGGTAGCTGCGCGCGGCCAATTCGCGGCGCAGCACCTGCGGCGCCTCCGGGCGGGCCACCAGTTTGGTTTCGAAATCCAGCCCCGGCGACAGGCCCAGATAGGCGTGGCTGGGGCGGGCAAAGCAATAAATGCAGCCATGTTCGCACCCCCTGTAGGGGTTGATCGAGCGGTCAAACGGCAGGTCGGGGGATTTGTTATAGCTGATCACGCTGCGCGGGCGTTCGATGCTGGTTTGGGTGCGCAGGAGCGGCAGGTCGCCTGCGCCGCTGTCCCAGCCATCGCTGGTGGCTTCGCGGGTCAGCGGCTCAAACCGTCCCGCGTGGTTGCTGGCCGTGCCGCGGCCCTTGAGCCTGAAATTGCGATCTTCCCTATCCATGGGGTCTGTATAGAACATTTACGGAACATCTCAAGCCTGCGCGAGGTCGCCCTGCGGCCAAATAGCGCATTTTTGATCGGCAAAGTCGCGTCAAGTGCCGTTGGTGTCGCAAACCGAATAGTAAGATGGATGCGTTCTGACAAAACGGAAAGCATCGTGGTCAATCACGCCCAGAAAGAACAAAGGAAAGCCCATGTCTGACGACGACGAAATCATCCTGTCCGAGCTTGACGACGAAGAGTTGGTTCAACAGATGTTTGACGATCTCTACGACGGTCTGAAAGAAGAGATCATCGAGGGCGTTGGCATCTTGCTGGAGCGCAAATGGGCACCTTATGACGTGCTGACCAAAGCGTTGGTGGGCGGTATGACCATTGTGGGCGCAGATTTCCGCGATGGGATTTTGTTTGTGCCAGAAGTGCTTTTGGCGGCAAATGCGATGAAGGGCGGCATGGGCATCCTCAAGCCGCTGCTCGCGGAAACCGGCGCGCCGCGTGTGGGCAAGATGGTGATCGGCACGGTCAAAGGCGACATCCACGATATTGGCAAGAACCTTGTCGGTATGATGATGGAAGGCGCAGGCTTTGAAGTGGTCGATCTGGGCATCAACAACGCGGTTGAGGCTTATTTGGAAGCGATGGAGACCGAGAGCCCCGATATCTTGGGCATGTCCGCGCTGCTGACCACCACCATGCCTTACATGAAAGTTGTGATCGACACGATGATCGAACAGGGCATCCGCGATGATTACATTGTGTTGGTGGGCGGCGCGCCGCTGAACGAAGAGTTTGGCAAGGCGATTGGCGCCGATGCCTATTGCCGCGATGCCGCCGTGGCGGTGGAAACCGCCAAGGAATGGATGGGCCGCAAACATAACAGCGCGCAGGCGTAATTCGCCCGCAGCGCGCAGCCATAAGGCCCCGTCTTTGCAGGCGGGGCCTTTTTTCCAAGCGCCGGGAGGCTTACATTCCAAGGTAAGGAGGCCCCGCATGCCCATTTCATATTTCCTGCTGCTGATCCTGACGGTGATAGTGCTGGCCGCGTTGACGGTCTGGCTGATCTCGACGCTTGGCCCGGCAGCGATGGCGATCGCCCTGCCCCTTGCGCTGATTGCAGCGGGCGCGGCGCGAAAGCTGCGCCGATGATCCCCGCAGACGAGATCTTGACAGAAACCGGGCTGGCCCCAAGCGCCAAAGGGCGGATTTTGCTGATCGCTTGCGGCGCGCTGGCCCGGGAGATTTTGGATCTCAAAGCCCTAAATGGTTGGAGCCATCTGGACCTGACCTGCCTGCCCGCGAAATACCATCTATACCCCGATAAGATCACAGATGCGGTGCGCAGCACGGTGGAAAAACACCGCGATGCCTATGAGGATATCTTTGTGGTCTATGCTGATTGCGGCACGGGAGGACAGTTGCAAACCGCCTGCGAAACCATGGGCGTGCAGATGGTCGCCGGGCCGCATTGCTATAGTTTTTTCGAGGGAAATGAACGGTTTGCAAAGACAAGTGAATGTGAAATCACCACATTCTACCTGACCGATTTTCTGGTGCGACAGTTTGATGCGTTTATTATGAAACCCATGGGGCTCGACCGCCACCCCGAGCTGCGGGACATGTATTTTGGCAATTACGAAAAGCTGGTCTATCAGGCCCAGACCGATGATCCGGCCCTGACCGAAAAAGCCAAGATCTGCGCCCAGACGCTGGGGCTGGCTTTTGAGCGCCGCTTCACCGGTTATGGCGATCTGGAAACCGCGCTCAAAACCCTTTGAAATTCCAATTGGTTTAAAATCCCGGGGTCCGGGGCTGGCCCCGGTCCGGCTATTTAGCCTTGATGCGCCGCTGCGGTTTCGCGGATGCGTTCCACCATGGCGCGCAGCCCGTTGGAGCGCTGTGCCGAGAGGTGATCATTCAGCCCCAACCGGCCAAATTCGGCCCGCGCATCGACCTCCAGCACCTGCGCCGGGCTAAGCCCGATATAGAGCCGCGCCAGCACAGCGATCAGCCCCGACACGATCATCGCGTCGCTGGCCCCGTCGAAATGGAGTTTGCCGCTGTCGAAATTACCATGCAGCCAGACTTGGCTGGCGCAGCCATCGACCTTGGTAGCAGGCACGCGCAGCGCTTCGTCAAGCGCCTCCATGTCGCGGCCCAGTTCGATCACCAAGCGGTAGCGGTCTTCCCAATCCTCTAGAAACTCAAAATCTTCGACCAGTTCTTCGAACCCTGCCTGTGCCATGGGCTGCCTCTTGTTGCCTTGTGATATGCGTTGGGTAAGATGCCCATTGCAAAAGGTCCACCCCTTCCCAAAGCCGAGGCTTTGCGGTAACTCAGGGAAAGACGAGCAGCGAAGCGGGATTATCATGCGCAAGACCATTTCTACCCTGTTGATTGCGGGGGTTCTTTTGGGCGGCTGCGGCTATGTACGCGGCAGCGCGCTGAACCCGGTAAATTGGTTTGGCCGCAGCGTTTCGGAGCCTGTGCAAGCGGCATCGACCAACCCGCTGATCCCGCAGCGCGCGGGGCTGTTTCAAAAGCAGCGCCAAGAGCAGGCCGTGTATCACGGTGTGCCCTTCGAAGAGATTGTTGATCTGACGGTAGAACAAGTGGCCGGGGGCGCGGTTATTCGCGCCACGGGACGCGCGGCGCGTCAGGGCCGCTATGAGGTGCGTTTGACGCCTTTGACCGAGGATGAAACACCGATTGACGGTGTGTTGTCCTACCGTTTTGAAGGCATTGTGGCCGAGGGCACAGCGGCAGGTCAGCCGCAGACCCGCGAGGTCACAGCGGCGCGCCATGTGACCAATCAGGCGCTGCGCAATGTGCGCAGCATTCGGGTTGAAGGTTTGCTCAACGCCCGGGTCGCGCGGCGCTAAACCGCCGCGCATCCAAGCTTTTTACAGCGTGACCACTTTGAGGTCATTGCCTTTTGCGGTCAGGGCGATTTTCCCGTCGCACAGGCGCAGCGCGTCTTCGCCAAAGACTTCGCGCCGCCAGCCGCTCAGCGCAGGCACATCGCGCAGACCCGCCGAGATCGCATCAAGATCCGACGCAGAGGCAATGAGTTTCGCCGCAACCCCGGTGCTTTCGGTTTTGGCCTTGAGCAGCACCCGCAGCAGATCAGACAGCGCCGGGTTCACCTGAAGTTTATCGCGGCTGCGGTCTGGTTGCGGCAGGTTTTCATTGGGGCAATCAATGCCGTCCTGCACCGCGTCCAAGATGCCTTTGGCGATGTCGCCTTTGCGCGCTTCGCGCAGCAGCAGGCGCGAGCGGCCCAGCTCTTCGATGGATTTGGGTTTGTTGGACGCCAGTTCCACCAGCGCATCATCTTTGAACACGCGGTTGCGCGGGATGTTGCGTTCTTGCGCATAGGATTCGCGAAACCCCGCCAATTCGCGCAGGATCGCCAAAAAGCGCGGCGAGTTGGTGCGGGTTTTCACCCGTTTCCACGCATGTTGCGGCGGCGCGTCATAGGTATCGGGCGAGGTCAGGGTTTCCAGCTCTTCGGTGACCCAGCGGCTGCGCCCGGTTTCTTCGAGCTTTTCGGCCAGATATTCGTAGATTTGCCGCAAGAAAGTAACATCGGCCAGCGCATAGGTTTTCTGTGCATCGGTCAGCGGGCGGCGCGACCAATCGGTAAAGCGCGAGGTTTTATCCAAGGTTTGCCGGGTGATTTTGCGCACCAAGGTTTCATAACCCACCTGATCGCCAAAGCCGCAGACCATGGCTGCAACTTGGGTATCAAACAGCGGCTCGGGGAAGACCTTGGCATCGACGTAGAAGATTTCCAGATCTTGGCGGGCTGCATGGAAGACTTTGACCACCGAAGTGTCGCGGAACAGCGTATAGAGCGGCTCCAGCGAGAGGCCTTCGGCCAGCGGATCGACCAGAACCGCGTTGCTGTCATCGGTGCCGGGCATGGCCAGCTGGATCAAACAGAGTTTTGAATAATATGTGCGCTCGCGCAGAAATTCGGTGTCGACTGTCACATAAGCGTGGTTGGCGGCCTCGCTGCAAAATTCAGCGAGGTCTTCGGTGGTTGAGATGGTTCTCATTCAAGTTCTTCTTTTCATATCTGGCCCGGCAAGTGCTACAACAGCAGCGCAGTTTTTGCCAGATCAACTCTCAAGTGTCAGAATATCGCGGGTCCCAGCGGCGAAACGGCGCAACACTGCGGGGTAGAGACGGTGTTCCTGGACCAGCACCCGAGCGGCCAAATCGCCCGGCGTGTCGCCCGGATGGATCGGCACGGTGGCCTGGCCCAAGATCGGCCCATCATCAAGCGCGGCGGTGACTTCGTGTACGGTGCAGCCATGCAAGGTGTCGCCTGCTTCGAGCGCGCGGGCATGGGTGTGCAGCCCTTTGTATTTGGGCAGCAGCGAGGGATGGATGTTGATCATCCGCCCCGCCCATTGATCGGTGAAATCACCAGTCAATTTGCGCATGAACCCGGCCAGACAGATCATATCGGGTGCATGGGGGGCCAGCGCCTCGGTGATCGCGGCCTCAAAGGCGGCGCGGTCACCGGCAAAGGGGCGGTGATCCACGGCGGCAATTGGCACGCCGCGGGCGGCGGCACGGGTCAGCCCGCCTGCCTGCGGGTCATTGGAGAACACCACGCAGGGGCTGCCTGCATGGCCGGGGCGGGCCATATCCTCCAGCAGCGCCTCCATGTTGGAGCCGCCGCCAGAGACAAAGATCGCAACGCGTTTTTGGCTCACCGCAGCGCGCCTGTGTAGCGCACATCGCCTGTGTCCGTGACGGTGCCGATGGCGGTCACGGTTTCGCCTGCGGCGCGCAGCACTTCGCTTAGGGCTTCGGCGCGCTCGGCGCTCACGGCGAGGACCATGCCAAGGCCGCAGTTGAAGGTTTTGAGCATTTCGCCCGCTTCCATATTGCCGGTCTGGGCCATCCAATCAAAGACGCCGGGCAGCTCCCATGTATCAAGATCAATCGCGACGCCCATGCCTTCGGGCAGCACGCGGGGGATGTTTTCGGTCAAGCCGCCCCCCGTGATATGGGCCAGCGCATGCACGCCCCCTGCCCGCACGGCCTCGAGGCAGGATTTCACATAAAGCCGGGTTGGGGTCAGCAATGCCGCGCCCAATGTGCCCGTCGCCCAAGGGCAATCGGCCTCCCAGCCAAGGCCGGAGATATCCACCAAGCGGCGCACCAAGCTAAAGCCGTTGGAATGCACGCCGTCGCTGGCCAGACCCAGCAGCACATCGCCGTTTTGCACGCCCTCGGGCAGCGCCGCGCCGCGTTCCATCGCGCCCACGGCAAAGCCTGCCAGATCAAAATCGCCCGCCGGGTACATGCCGGGCATTTCAGCGGTCTCGCCGCCGATCAGCGCCGCGCCGGAGCGCTCGCAGCCCAAGGCGATGCCTTCGATGATGCGGGCAGCCTTTTCGGTCTCAAGCTTGCCCGTGGCGAAATAGTCGAGGAAAAACAATGGCTCTGCGCCTTGGCAGACCAGATCATTTACGCACATAGCCACCAGATCAACGCCGACCCCGTCGACATTGCCGGTATCAATGGCGATGCGCAATTTGGTGCCCACACCGTCTGTGGCGGCAACCAGAACCGGGTCGCTATAGCCTGCGGCTTTGAGATCGAACAGCGCGCCAAACCCGCCCAAGCCCGACATGACACCGGGGCGCGCCGTGCGCTTTGCCGCTGGTTTGATGCGTTCCACCAGCGCGTTGCCCGCGTCAATGTCCACGCCAGCATCCGCATAGGTGATGCCATTCTTGATGATTTCCGCCATTTTTCGCCCCCAAGACCAATTGCCGCCTCGGTTAGCAACTTGGCGGGTCTATGTCTATGCATGTCTGCGCCTGCGCGGGGCTGCGCGGCACCTTTGGCGCAAGGCCTGCATTTTTTGCATAGGTTTCAGGCCAGTTTGGGCCGCTTCAGGCTTGACCTTGGCGCGGCTGCAAAATACCCATCACTCTTGGCGGGCCTGTAGCTCAATTGGTTAGAGCAGAGCGCTCATAACGCTTTGGTTGCGGGTTCAAGTCCTGCCGGGCCTACCAACCGCCATGCATTGAGCCAGAATTCGGCTTAACCAGCGATCGCCCCCAAACTCCCTTAAATTGCCAGATACGAGATCAGTTCCGAAGAACCGAAAAAACTACTCAAAAATAAGTTATCGCTATATACCTAAGATACCCCCCTGAATCATGCAACGGGAGTTCATATGAGCAAAATAGTTTTTACTGACTTGAAAGCGACTGCCAACTCATTTTCGGTCACAGTTTCGATTGAGGGTGCCAAAGAGGAAACCGTCGAATTTAAGGCGCCTTCTTCTATTGAGTTTGGAAATGACCTGATTGCGCATTCTTTGTCGACCATTGCAGCGCGGAAATACTCAGAAATCCATTTCGATTTTCCGGTAAGTGCTGAATGCCTATCGAGAATCCAGGACTTCACTCTATGCTTGCCGACCGCAGCCTCTAATTGCGAGGAGGAGCAATGGCGACGAGACGAGACCGGCGTTACACTATCTTTTAGTGGTGGGTTTGACTCGCTGGCTGCACTGGCAATTATGCCCAAATCCACCAAGTTGGTCACGATGGATTTTGGCGGTAATTTTGAACGCGAAAGGCTGAGTTTCAACCATTTCGCCCCCTTGTTGGTAGAAACAAATATTGCAGAAACCTCCCTGCGAGCCGCTTCGTGGTCGTTTATGGGGATTGGCGCAATCTTGACGGCAAAACACACAAAAAGCCGTTTCCTCACCTTTGGGGGCATTATGGATCAATCCCCCGAAGCTTTTGCCAAACCATCACCTCTTGTGGCGAATAAGACTTTTCCACCATTTGCAGCTTGTGGCTTTATCTCAGCACCATATGTTATTGGCATTACAGAAGTGGGAACCGCAAAAATAATCACGCAAGCTTATCCAGAGAAAGCCCTCGATTCTCTGAAATCACTATCTACGCCAGGTTCCGAGAAATTCATAAGAAAGTCACTTTTATTATCATATTTTGAACAGAAGTTTGGGGCCAATTTTGGCATCCCCACCATAGTGTATCCTTCAAAGCCACAATATGAGTTTGGTCAGTCTATGGTTGTCGACGCTATGGCGTCTTGGTTTGTAAAGAATTTCGGGCGAGAAATTGCCGAAAAAATGGTATCCGACATCCCTCCTGAGGCATACGAGATTGCGAAAAATTTGTCTCTGAATTTTTTTGAAAGCTATAATCAAAGTTTTTATGAAAACTTTCCTGCGGCTCTAAAGCCCGAACTGTTTGAATCGCTAAATCGTTACGGTATCCACCCATATTCTGCCGAAGACTTAGAAGATTTTGAGCGCCTTGCAAATATGTTGGCCACCCGGCGCAACATTTCTGGAAGGGGGAGACCTGAATAAAGCTCTTTTGCTGGGTCTGGTCGAATACTCTTAATCTGCCCGTGGGGGCGGCGATCCCACAGCTGAAGCAAATTGGGCACTCGGGCTGTGGAAATTCAGATGCGAGGCAAACACCTAAGCTCGGGAAGACAGTAACGCTTACCTAGCAATCACGATGTCGGCTTGTAGGCCGCCGAGGTTTTCCGCCTCGCCCAGACGCAGCACGCCGCCATGGGCGCGGGCGATGTCGGTGGCGATGGCGAGGCCAAGTCCGACGCCGCCGCCTTTGTTTTGGTTGCGCGATCTGTCGAGGCGGGTGAAGGGGCGCAGGGCTTCGGCGCGCTGGTCGGCGGGGATGCCGGGGCCGTCGTCTTCGATGCGGATGCGCAGGGCTTTGTCGCTGATCATCACGGTGACTTGGGCCCGCGCGCCGTAGCGCACGGCGTTGGAGATCAGGTTATCCACGGCGCGGCGCATGGCCACTTCGCGCAGTTGCACCACTGCGTCGCTGTCGCCCTCGATGGGCAAAAGCGTCACATCGCGCCCGGCGCGCTGAGCGTCATGTACGATGTCAGCGACCAGTTCGGCGGGTTTGAGCGGCTCTGGGGCCATTTCGGCGGTGCCTTTGGCGAAGCTGAGAAATTCGTCGAGCATGCGCTGCATGTCGTCCACGTCTTCGAGCAGCGGGCCGGCTTCTTCGTCGTCGAGCAGCGCGAGGCTCAGGCGCATGCGGGTGAGCGGTGTGCGCAGGTCGTGGCTGACGCCGGAGAGCATGAGTGTGCGCTGTTCGATGTGACGTTCAATGCGTTGGCGCATGTCGACAAAGGCGCTGCCTGCGGCGCGGACCTCGGTGGCGCCCGCGGGCACATAGGGCATGTGACGTCCGCGGCCAAAAGCCTGTGCGGCGCGGGCAAGCCGCCGGATCGGGCGCAGTTGATTGCGCAGGTAGATCGTGGCGATTCCCGTCAGGACCACGCCGAAAAACAGCGTATAAACAAAGAGCTGGTGCGGGTTTTTCGCGGTCATCAGCTTGCGGGGGATTTGCATGGCGACGGGCCCCAGCGCGCCCTGCACATAGATCACCACTTTATCGGAATCGCTCAGATCGGCCTGCAAGAACCCCGGCAGCATATCGGCCAGACGGCTGTGCAGCACGCGGCCCGAAAAATCATACCAGATGAAGCCGGGATCATGCGGCACGGATTGCACCACATGGGTGGGAATATCGAGCGGCCCCAGCGCGCGGCGCACGGTTTCGGGGACAGATTGCGGATCGGGCGCCCCATTGGCGCGCTCCATGATCAAGGCGATCTCGCGCCCGACCGTGTCGGTCATTTGATGGGTGACCCCTTCGAAATGCCGCTGGGCAAAAAGCACCGTGACCACCAATTGCAAAGCCACAACCGGCAGCATCAAGATTAACGCGGCACGGGGGTAGATCCCGCGCGGCACATAGCGTTTGAGCCAATCAAAGAACATGGCTAGACATTAGGCCACCCTGCCCCTGCCTGAAAGGTGAAACCATGCTGCTGCCAGATGACTTTGATCCGCCCATTGGCGAAGCCGAGATTTTAGCGCCCGGCCTGCGGCGTATTGTGGCGCCGAACCCCTCGCCCATGACCTATCGCGGCACCAATAGCTATTTGCTGGGCGGGGATTCGCTGGCGGTTATTGATCCCGGTCCGGACGATTCTGCGCATCTGGAGGCGCTGCTCCGCGGGATTGGCGCGGCAAAGGTGAGCCATATCATCGTAACCCACAGCCATTTGGATCATTCCCCCCTCGCCCGCCCGCTCAGCGCGGAGACAGGCGCGCCGGTGCTGGCGTTTGGCCCGGCGGGCGCAGGTAACAGCGCGGTGATGCGTGGGCTGGCCGAGGCCGGGTTGGCGGGCGGCGGCGAAGGGGTCGATCTAGCGTTCGAGCCTGATGTATTGCTGGCCGATGGCGCAATGATTGAGGGGGGTGATTGGCAGCTCGAGGTGCTGCATACGCCGGGGCATATTGGCAATCACATCAGTTTGGGCTGGGGCCGCGCCTGTTTCACCGCAGATCATGTGATGGGCTGGGCCAGCTCGCTTGTCTCGCCCCCCGATGGGGATTTGACGGATTTTATGGCGTCTTGCGCCAAGCTGCGTGCGCGGGAGTGGGAGGTGTTCTATCCGGGGCATGGCGCCCCTGTGACGGCACCTGCGGCGCGCTTGGATTGGCTGATTGCGCACCGCCACTCGCGCGAGGCTGCGATATTGGCAGGTTTGGCGGCAGGGCCGCGTGATGCCCAGAGCCTTGCGGCGGCAATCTATGCGGAGGTGCCTGCGGCGCTTTTGGGGGCCGCGACCCGCAACGTCCTTGCGCATCTCATTGACTTATACGGGAAAAACCGTGTCGCCCCGGTTGGGAAGCTGCATGAAAAGGCGGAATTTAGATGTTTGTGAATTTAATCGCAAAAATCTTCAAAAACCCTCTGGACGCCGGGAAAACTCATTGCTAAATAGCGCAGACCGTTCCGGCGTAGCTCAGCGGTAGAGCAGTTGACTGTTAATCAATTGGTCGTAGGTTCGATCCCTACCGCCGGAGCCATAAAAAGCCCTTAAGTCTCAGTGACTTGAGGGCTTTTTTGGTTTTCTAGCTTACGGCGACGGCGGGTTGAATCGCCACCGAGTCGCCACGCTGGATTGAAACGTTTGCTTTGGGCGCTTCCTTCACCCGTTAGGATTTGCCGCAATGATCTCGCGTCCGATATGCTTCTCGACAAGAACTCTGAGATGTTCCAGTCCTCCTGCGGCATCTTCAATTGCGGCACGCAGTTTCTGATCATGCCCGGGGCGGAACCTGCCGCCCTTCGTTTCTTCTCCACATCCGCAAATGCACGTTGCCATCGCCTTTTCCCATCAATCAAATTGTCAAAGATCCGTTTCGCAAGTTCGTAGGTTATTTTCTAAGTACTGGCTCACCCGGACCGTTCGAGCCAGGAAACTGCCACCCCATGTGGGTGACGGTGTTCACGACCTCACAGATTAGCTCTTGAGCGTGAGCTTGAACTTGGTTCAGATAAGCGCAATCGATGGCGCTGTCGAAGATGAGTTTCTTTCTGTTCATATAGAAAGGGACCGACGCGCCATTCTCGTCTGGTGTTTGCCATGAGCCATGACACAGCACGTTACGAATTTTTGACGCTTTTCGAAGCTCATCCAAAAGGTCGTCAAAATTTCGTATGTTTGTATCTTGGTGCTCATTCACTGCTTTAGCGAACGTGTCGATCAAAGGATTCAGCGTATCAGAAAGTGCCTTTTCAAGCTTCGGCACCCACTTTTCAAACGCCTCAGAAACGGCGTCTTCCGAATAGGACTTTGTGCCAGTCAGGGCGAAGATTGCCTTCGCTAGCGTCTGCTCAAGAAACCCGAAAGTCGCGACAGCTCGTCCCAGTGCCTCCCAGAACTTAGGTTCATGGGCGTGAGTTGGAAACTGTGCAGGCATTGCATCCTTGTTGATAATCGATCCCATCGTAACCTACCTAATCACTTTCCTTGCGCCTTACGCTGTGCCCGCTTGAAAAAGTGCCGTGTCGCTTGCTCGCGTGCCTCTTTGTCTGTCATGACAATATTTCGCATCTCGTTGTCTTGCTGAAACATTTGGACCATGCCTTGAAAGAACGCCTGGGAGAATGCGTTGTAGACGACGTCTGCTGGGTTGTTCTTGACCATTTCGGTCATTTCCTCGTCCATGATGTCGCGGGTCACCCGCTCAAATCGCAGGAAGTCTTCACGCGAGAACTGGGTGCCGTGCCGTTCGTTGAAAGAGTCGATGATCTCGGACAGCGATTTCTCTTCTTCCTCGGTGTAGGGGTTTGCGCCGAACTCGGTGATCGGGTCGAGCGTGCGCGTGTCCCCTGCATTCAGCGACGCGCTGCCTTCTTCGCCCTTTTGCAACTTGAACGCGGACAGGGTCAGCATGTCGTCGGTGATTGTGATATCGGCAGGCACATCTCGAGATGGCAGAAGGCGCGACAACCAAGCTGTGTAGGCGTAGAGCTTCTCCAACCAAGCATCGTTGAGCGACACGACCTGCGCCACAAAAGCATAGAAACGTTGGAAACTTTTCAGAAGTTGGCGGAACTCTTCTTGTTGCGCCTCGTCTTCATCCAGCTCAAACCGGTCGACCGCAAGACGGACAGTGCCCTCCAATTTGAGGCGGTCCTGCCTCGTCAAATCACCTTTGAAGAACTGATCGGCAAACCGCTCGACCTCGTCTTTGTGAATGTAGGTCGAGGATGAAATACGCTGTTCTAAGTCGTAGATTTGGTTCAGATCGGTGCGTTCTTCCAACGCGGTCGCCTCGAAAAAGGGCGCGAATGCCTCTTTGACCTCTTCCATCGTATTCTGGAAATCGAGAACGAATGTGGGTTTGTCTTTCCCGTAGCTGCGGTTCAACCGGGCAAGGGTTTGCACTGCCTGCAACCCGGCGAGCTTCTTGTCAACGTACATCGCGACAAGCTTGGGTTGGTCAAATCCGGTCTGGTATTTCTCGGCGACGACAAGGATCTGATATTCGTCGGTGTCGAACTTTTTCGGCAGTTCGGTTTCGGCAAAGCCGTTCGCGGTCGCCTCGGTCCAGACATTGCCATCGACGGTCAGATCGCCCGAGAACGCGACCAACGCTTTAAGGTCGGCGTATCCCTTGTCTTCGATGTAAAGGTTGAGTTGTTGCCAGTAGCGCAGGGCATGTTCGCGACTTTGGGTCACGATCATCGCCTTCGCCTGACCGTTTAGTTTGCCCGCAACATGGCGGCGGAAGTGTTCGACAATCACCTCGACTTTTTGATCGATGGCGGTCGGATGCAGCGAGGCATAGCGCGCGACACGCGACTGCGCCTTGCGTCCTTTGAAGGCCGGGTCGTCTTCGATGGTCTTTTCGAGCTGGTAGTACGCGCCATAGGTCGTGTAATTTTTCAGAACATCGACAATGAACTCTTCCTCGATGGCCTGACGCATCGAATAAAGATGGAACGGGTGCGGTTTGCCGTCTGGTCCGATGCGCCCGAACCGTTCCAACGTGACATTGCGCGGCGTTGCCGTGAAGGCGAGGAACGAGATGTTCTTCTGCGGCCCACGCGCCTTTTGAAAGGCCAGAACCATGTCTTCGATATCGTCGGAGCTGGTCGCATCGCGGGTCAGTGCATCGCTCATCGCTTGCGCCGCCTTGCCGGATTGGGACGAATGCGCCTCGTCAATAATCACAGCGAAGTTCCTGCCACCCTGACCCGATATCGTCGCGAGATGCTCGGTGCCGAACTTCTGGATTGTCGTGATAATGATCCGCGCACCTTTTAGGATTGCGTCTTTCAGGTCGCGAGACGTGCCGTCGATCTTCTTCACCACGCCTTCGGTTTGGGCGAACCCGCCGATGGTGTTCTGCAATTGCCGGTCCAGCACCAAACGGTCGGTCACGATGATCGCTGTGTCGAACAGCGGCTGGTCGCCCGTGTCATGCAGGTTGATGATCTGGTGCGCGGTCCACGCGATGGTGTTTGACTTGCCCGACCCGGCACTGTGCTGGATCAGGTAATTCTGCCCCGCGCCCTTGGACCGCGCGTCCGCCAAGACCTTGCGCACGGCATCGAATTGCTGGAACCGGGGAAAGATCACCACCTCTTTGCCGCCCGAGCGTTCAAGGTGGATGAACCGCCCGATCAGGTCGAGCAGCACCTCGCGCGAGAACACCGCCTTCGTGTCCGGCAGATCCTTATACAGATACGCGACCCGGTTTTCGCCCGACACATCGGGGTTTCCGGCACCGCCGTCGCGCCCGCGATTGAACGGCAGGAACCGCGTCTTGCCGTTCATCAGGCGCGTCGTCATCGACACGTTGTCCTGATCCACCGCGAAATGGACGATGGCACCGCGCTTGAAGGTCAAGAGCGGTTCGCCAGCCGGGGCCCGGTCCTGCCGATACTGTTTCTCGGCATGTTTGACGTTCTGCCCGGTCAGCAAGTTTTTCACTTCCAGCGTCGCGACCGGGATGCCGTTGACGAAGGTCACCAGATCGATGGCGTTCTTGTTCTTCGCCGAATAGGTCACCTGACGCATCACGGACAGGATGTTCGCCTCGTATAGGCGCGTCAGGTCGGGGTTCAGGTTCGACGCGGGTTTGAAAAAGCACAGCGCGAACCGGATATTCGGCACCAGTTTGATGCCTTCACGCAGCACGACATGGGTCGGGTTGTCTTTCAGCGCCTTGTCGAGACGTTTCAAAACCTCCGCCTCTGCCTGCGCGCTGTAATGGTCTTCCAGCACCTGCCACGCCTCGGGCTGCGTGTGTTTCAGAAAGCGGAACAGCAACTCGGTGTCGAGCGCATGGGCCACGTCATAATGGGACGGGTCGCGTTCGATATATCCCTGTTCGCCGGTGAGGCAGGCCACGATGTGGGACTCAAAGACCTTTTCGCGGTGAATATCGGCGGTGGTGTGGGTGTCGGTCATCAGAGTTTTCCTCGATACTCGCCAACTGGGCAATCACTGGGACGTGTCTTGTTCCAACAATCGATTAGTTCGTCTTTGTACTGGGCGTGCCAGTTGCGGATTTCCTTCATACGTCGCGCCAAAAAATAGTCACCGTCAACGAGTTCGCAGTCTGAAATTGTGAAACTAGCGTTTCCGTTGTTGGTCTTCACATGGAAATGTGGAGGCGGATGTTCCTTCGCGTATATCTCGATTTTGATGTCCTTGAACTTTTCGACCAATAGTTCCATGAAGCCACGCTGGGCCATGGCCCGTCGCTCGCTGGCTTCTGCGGCTCGTATGGCCGCAAGCAGGGACTCAGTTGCGCCACCCTCGAATGGAATGCGCCACTCGCTCACGCGCCCATCTCCTCTTGGATGGCGTCAAGGCGGCGGTCGGGGCTGCCGGATTTGGCGTAGGTCGTCACGTCGATCTGACCCGTGACAGCGGCGGTGATCAGGGCGGAGCGGTATTCTTTGAGGCGGCCGATGGAGGCGTTGATTTTGGTCGACACCGCGTCGTTCCGCGCCTCCTCGAACTTGAAGCGTTCACTAATCTGTTTCTGTTCTTCCAACGTCGGGAACGCGAAGCGGTAGCGACCGAACGCCTCCGCTGTCAGATGGTCAATTGTAGTTTGGTTGCCTCCTGCGATGAACACGCCGTATTTCGTCGCGAACCACATGAGATAGTAGAGAAAATCGGCGCTATCACGTTTGATGCTTCGTGGGCGAACTCGATGTAGTGCCTTCTGATAGTAGACCTCTTGTTCGTCTGATCGCCAAACAGCGGACCGACCAACATACGATCCGCCTTCGTTCACAAGAAGGTCTCCATGCTGCAAGCGGAAGCGTTTGCGATCACTCGGCGAGAAGTCCATTTCGGGAAGATCATCAGTGTTGATCTTGCCCCATTGCACGTCAGCAACCCGCAAATACCTTCGCAGGTTCTCGCCGGTCTGCTTGGCGCTGTCCAACATTTTTCCCAACTGAATCTGGTAGCGCCATCCGATCTTTTCGACGGACCAATGTTTCGGCGCCGTGGGAAGATACCCAATGCCAGTTGCGCATCGTTGGTCTTCGTTTGGATAATCTGCTTCGCCCGAAAGATATGCGCGAACGGTCCGGTCGAGTTTCTCTCCCAGCAACGCCACCAAGCGCTGCTTTTTCTCGATCAGCAGGTCTATTCTTGCGGTCTCACGGTCCAGAAAGTCTGCAATCTGGCGTTGGGTCGCGAGATCGGGGACAGGCAGAACGATGTTCGCAAAGTTCTCGAACTTGACAGACTTTCCATCGCGAATCCCAGTCACGGTGGTTTGCAGATGCGATATAAAGACTTGTGATTTCAGCAGGTATTGAAAGAATGTCGGCTCGACTTCTTTTGACGGTGCCAAGACAGTATACGCGGGACTGATGCAACCGGGTTCCGTCGCGCGTTCAACACCTCCTTCGAATGTGCGAAGGCTGATTACAAAGTCATCTTGATCGACGTGGGTGAAGTTGTCAGTCCCAGCCAAGGCAGCGACGACCTTGTTTCCTGTGATCTGCATAAAGCGTTTTTGACTAAGAACTCCGTGAGACTGCGTTGCCGCGAGTTGCTCGTCGTATGCGCGTGCCTTCTCGCTGCGAACACGGAACAGAAAGCGAGCGCGTTTTTCGGGGATGCCGTCGGCGATAGGCAGAGACAGAAACGGTTCACTCATTTGACCACCTCCTGACCTTGCGCCGCCTTCCAAATCGGCTGTTGCTCCCAACTTTCGGGGAACCCCATCGCCTGTGGGTTGGCGAAAGCACACTCTGCCATAAGCGCACGGACCCGGTCACACCACGTTGTTCCCGGTGCAACGATCCGCAGCATCTGGTCCAAGGTCACTAAGGTGTTGTGGATGTTCCGCGCGTCGGCCCCCTTCATCGCGACGGCCAGTCGCGCCGGGTAACGCGGGACGATCATCTGAATCGTGAACCGCCGGTTCCACAGCCGCCCATGGTGGGCGCAGATGTTGCGGACATGGCTCATGTGGTGCGCGAAAGAGGTCAGCACCTTTTCGTCCAGCCCCAGCGGCTTGGCGATGGCCTGACGCTCCGCACGAGATTTCAACCCTCCGTAGAACTTGGACAGCAAACCAAAGGACATAAGCTCTGCCGCCATCCAGACGGGCGGCAAGGTGGGGTCGGTGTATTTTGTGCGGTAATGCTCGGCAAAGGTGTCGCGCGAGCGGTCGAACTCTTTGGTCAGACTGTCCACCATCGACGCATGGTGGCGCACTTTCGCATAGTGCTGCTGGTCCAAATAGCCGTGCGGTCCGTGCGACATCGCCATGTGATGCGCCCAAGAGGCCCGGATCGCCACCTCGACCCGCTCAACAGCGTCCATGACCAAAAGGCGGAGCTGCCGGTCGAAGACGTAGAGCGACAGCACATCGTCAAATGACGTGCCATCCTTGAAGCAGTGCGCATCGCCTTGCTTTGCACCCTCAAACGGAAGCCAGTAGGCGCGCAGCCGGTAGTAGGAGATATGTTTGAGGTAGTGACGCGCGCGCGCTTCGTCAGACACGGTCATGCCGCGCTGTTTCAGCAGTTCGAGTTGGTCATCTACGGAGATCGCGGGCTTGGCAAACTTCATATTTTGCCCACCCCAAAAACAAGTAACCCGCCGGGGTGCGCAGTACAAAGCCGAAGCTCTGCCCGAGGCGTGGCGGGTCTTGTTGACCCAATAAGTATGCCAAGGAACTTAAAGAAACAAGAAGGAACCGCGCGGAACAGGCAAAAAATCACTCGACCACCTCCTGCAACAGACCTGCGATCTCGGATTCCAGCGCCTTCAACTCGGCGTCGATTTCTTCCAGCGGTCTTGGGGGCACGTACTTGTAGAAGTAGCGGTTGAAGTTGATTTCATAGCCCACACGGCCCACGCGCCCGTCCGTCGCGTCGGTGTGGGTTTCATCCACCCAAGCGTCGGGAACAAAGGGCAAAACCTCGCGCTGCACATAGGCGTGCCAGTCCTCGTTCAGCGGTACCAGCTCGTGATCGCGCAGGTCGGTGTCGGGTTCAGGATTGCCCTTCTTGTCGGTGCAGACCTCAGCGTCTTCGTCGCGTTCCGACAGAGCAGACAGGATTGCCTTGCGCACCGGCGCACCGATCTTGACGCCGCTGCTGCGTAAGGCGGCAGAGAGCGCCTTGTCAAAGTCGTCGCGACAGGTCCATCGCTCATCGCCGGGCAAGTGATCCTGCAAGGCGTCCAGAACTCGGGTCTGGTCGTCTGCGTCGAGTTTCTGGAACGGTTTCGCCTCGCGCAGTGCCTCCAACGCCTCGGGCGTTACAGCAAAGGCGAGTTTCAGCGGGCGTTCGACACGGATTTCGCGGTACCCGAAGTCGGTCGTGTTGAAGATTTTCGACACATCCTCCCAGCCCGAATTGCCGTTCAGCATGTCGTGGTAGATGCGCGCGATCTCTTCGGTCGCATCTTCGGGGATTTCCCGACGCTTGGACCCAAGGGATTTCCGCATGGATTTCCAGAAGCGCTCCCCGCTGGCGTCGATCAGTTGAACCTTGGCACGCCGCGCCGTGTCTTTGCGATTGGTCAGGAGCCAGACATAAGTCTGAATGCCGGTGTTGTAGAAAAGGTCGGTCGGTAGCGCGATGATGGCCTCGACCCAATCGTTTTCCAGCATCCAGCGGCGGATCTCGCTTTCGCCCGACCCGGCCCCGCCAGTGAAAAGCGGCGAGC
Organism: Sulfitobacter sp.; assembly: GCA_051252055.1. Classification (GTDB taxonomy): domain Bacteria; phylum Pseudomonadota; class Alphaproteobacteria; order Rhodobacterales; family Rhodobacteraceae; genus Sulfitobacter. Next base: position 1,741,483 of record JBPOFD010000001.1, on the reverse strand, counting down.
CGTTCATGACGATGCCAATGCGCGAGCCTTGTTCGTCATTGCGCATCTTGGAAATCATATGCTGCAAGAACAGCAACTGCCCGTCCGAGATACGCGGCAGACCCGCGCCAAAGCGCCCGTCCATGCCATCATCTTTCGCCTCGTCCTTGATCGGGTCAGCGTATTTTTTCCAATCCACGCCATAGGGCGGGTTCGACAACATGTAGTGGAAGCGCTTGGAGGCGTGGGCGTCTTGGGTCAGCGTGTTGCCATAAGCGATGTTTTCTGGGTTGTGACCCGTCACCAGCATGTCTGATTTACAGATCGCGAAGGACTCGGGGTTGAGTTCCTGCCCAAAGAGCTCGACGCGGATGCGGTCGTTCAGCGCCTTCATCTCCATCTCAGCAATCGCAAGCATCCCGCCAGTGCCCGCAGCAGGGTCATAAACTTGTCGGATGACGCCCGACCCAGTCAGCGCATCTTTGTCGTTGATTAGCAGCAGCGAAACGATCAGACGGATGACCTCGCGCGGGGTATAATGTTCACCAGCCGTCTCGTTCGAGATTTCCGAGAAGCGGCGGATGAGGTCTTCGAATAGATACCCCATCTCAAGGTTGGAAATGGCGTTGGGGTGTAGATCGATCTGCGAGAACTTGTCAAAGACTTGATACAGCAGACCTGCATCGTTCAGGCGTTTGAGTTGGTCGGTGAACAGGAACTTGTCGAGGAAGATGTCTCGGACGTTGCCCGAAAACTTAGTGATGTAGTCGATCAGGTTCTTGTGGATGTCCTTTGCATCCTGCCCCTTGAGCGACGTGAAGGTGAAGCGTGAGAGGTTGTAAATGCGGATATCCTGCCCAACCGCACCCGACAGCAGGGTGTCGCGGGCCTCATCATCCATGTCTTCCGGCAGCGAATTTGCCATGTCGAGCACGTTTTGCTTAGTCGCCTCTAGGATGCAGTCAAGACGACGAAGAACGACAAATGGCAGGATCACCTTACCATATTCGGATTGCTTAAAATCGCCTCGGAGAAGTTCCGCGATAGACCAGACGAAGGCGCCAAGTGATTTGATCTCCGTATTCATTTTACTACTCGCCCGGTGATTTTTTTATTCGGAATGAATCCCATTAGATTTACATTAGCATGCGATAGAAAACGCATCCACGTTGTTTTGGCATCCGAGCATTTAGTACTTGTTAGCGCCGCCGTGCCACGACGGAGAACCAGATGGTTGTGCTGTCGCTGACTGCGCCCACGCCAATATGCGGGCAGACGAGTTCATAGGCGGGCGGATGGCGAGTGGCGCTCGGGTCCTTCTTAGGGGTACCCTAATCCCACGGGGTGCGCGGAGCCCCGGTTCGCGAAGTTTTTTTGGAAGTCATGAGTTTTGGCCAAGATTTTCTAGAATCGAGGGGAACCGGGTTTCTGATTCAAAAATTTCTGTACAGCGGGAAATGCCGCGACTTCTGCGCCCCCGAGATTGCCATAGCTCAGGGGGGAACCGTGGGAACGGCCGGAAGCTCGGTAAAGCTGGGAAAGTCGGCAAACCCTTGAGCGGCACCCGGACGGCCAGCTACGGTAGAGCGGCGGCCCAGCGCCTCGGGGTTGGTCCGGGTGATCCGGGTCAGTTCGGATCGGGACGCTTTACCCGGATCGCACAAACACCTTACATTTCAATGCTTTACACTACTCCCATCCAATTGATCCAAGAGATCCAAGTAAAAGGCAAATCGTCTGAGGAATCTGTTTGGGAAAACCACCCCCCGGAGAAAAGGGGGCGTAGAGAAGCATATCTAAAAGACTATCCGAAAAAGGGCGGTTCACTTGGTACACTTGGATCACCCAACCAAAAACAATGGGTTACGAATAGCCGCACTTTAATCACTGCCCGGAACACCCGGATCACCCCCAAGCCCACCCGAAAGCCCCGTTCCGGACAATCCACCACCACGGCAAACGAGGAACACCGCAGCCCGGGTTGCGCGTCATATCAAGGCCACGGCTTCCGGGTCATCGTCCACCCCGGCGTCAGCATCACCCCACTGCACCGGGGCCCCAAGCCAACGCTCGAACTTCGCACGGCACTCAGTTAGCGAAGGGAAGACAAACACGCGCGGCCCGGGCGTCCCATCAACGCGGGGCCTCTTTTCGGCCAGTTCGTCACCCAAAAGCCGCTTCAAATCTTTGGTGAAAACCGACTCGACAACGGGATCACCGCCAAACCGCCTTTCCCGCAATGCAGCTTTATAGCTCGCCCTCACCGCCTCCTTTTTCACAGTGATCGGGTCAGACCAATCCCCGAAAGCCTCGAACTCGGCCGCATCCCCTTTTTCCAACACCTCGAACCACCAGAGTTCCACGCCCCGAAGCGAGGCGATTTTCTGATCCCGGAGGGCTTCGGTTTGCGGAACGTCGCGCACGTCGAACCCGGCAAGGTCAACCGAAAGGAGATAGGCAAGAAACGCGGCGGGTCCGCCTCCTTCGATCTCATCATAAAGCGGGCCGAACCATCCGGCCTTGCGCTGATGAACGTCCGAAACGTCAAAGGCCGCATAGCGGCGCTCATCCTCCGAGGCCGGAACTGCCCATTCATCGTTGGTCGTCATCAACACGCGCAGAAAGGATTCGACTTCGATCCGATCAACACCCTTCCGTTCGATGGGCTGGGTGCGCGCGGTGATGAGCGCCTGAAGGGTGCCCTTCTTACTCACGTCGCCTGACCAAAACGCCTCCTCGACGTGGACGAGGAGCGCAGTGGCGAAGGGGGCGTTGAACCGCCCGGTCAGGTCATCGGCCCGGATGATGTGGGCAACGTGCTTGCGGCCAATGATCCGCCCCATGATCTCGGCCAGCGTGTCCTTGCCCACTCCCTTGCCGCCACGCAGCACGAGGGCAACACCGGGCTTCCGACCGGGGTTCTGCACGAGGTCCGCAAGCCACCCGATGACATACCGGAAATGCGCTTCGTTCCCCGCCGCGATCACATCCCGAACGTGCGCGACAATCTTCTCGCACGAGCCTTTCAAGTCAGGCTGCACGGCAAGGCCGGAGTAGAGATTGAGCGCACTCTTGGGGGCGCTGCCGCCCGGATCAAATACAATGCTGTGATAGGTGCGCCGCCCGGGGGAGGTGATCCAGTGCTTGGAAACCGGAACCATCGCCCCCTTTACTCCGGCGGGCACCAGATCGTTCGCATAAAGGGCGTGAATCCCTTCCACCGGCCCAAGTTCGATCTGTTCTCCCGTGAAATCTGCGATCCACGTCTTGGCACCGTGGCGCACCACCGCGTGACGCTCGTTCATCCGCGCCGTCGCGCGGTCAACCTTGGGCTTCCCGAGCTTGGACGCCGAGTCGGTCGTCGTCGCCCCCACGAGGTCGTCAATTTCGGCATGCTCCTCGACGGAAAGCCCGGCCGCGTCATCGTCCGGCAGGTCGTCCAGAAGGGAAGCTTGCTCGGCATGGACCTGCGAAAACGCCCGCTCAACGGCACGATCCCGCTGCCGACCACCTACGCGCGCCCACCACTCGCCCGCGTCCCCGGTATCGACCTCAATCTCCTCCCGTGCTTTCTCCTCGGTCGCCCCACGGCGCGCAGCCGCCAACATGAATCGGAACCCGTAACCCGAGCCGGAAGCATCTGCCCGGCTCTCGACTTCGGCCGCAGCATCCTTGCGCAGATCAACGGACAGGCTCGGCCCGTGGTTTTCGAGAAGCCAGCGCAGGATTTCGAGCGTGACCGGCCGAAGCTCATCCGTCTTGCCCAGCATGTCGCCCGTCACGGTCAGGAACTTACGCTCAACGAAAAGGGCGATCTCGGTATGCTCCCCCAGCGCGAAAGCGCGGCCAGCACCGGGGGCACCATTGGGCTGCTGGCGGATCAAACCTTCCTCGCGCAGCCTTTCAATGTCCTTATCCCATGCGAGGAACAGCACATGTCCGCCGGTCCCGCTGGGCGATACGTCCGCATAGCTATCGAACCGAGTCACGACAGCTTGCCCCCACGCGGCAATTTCACCCGTCTCAGGGTCCCGGCAGCCGTCCAAGTCGATCCCGCACACCCGCCAGCCGGGTTGTTCCGGCAGCGGCGCCAGCATCACCCCGACACCCTTGGCCCGCTCGGTCTCGAAACCGTCAGCGCGGCGCTGGGCGGTAGCCCTATTCTCCCAGGTATTCGGGTTATTCGTCTTCGCGAAGCCTCCGGTTTTCGGGTTGCGCGGCGGCTTGGTCCAGCGTCCGTTCTGCATCTCCTCCTGCCACGCAGCCCAAACGGGGGCTTCGGCCAGATCGGCCAGCCGGGGCCGCAACTCTTGATCGGGCAGCGCCCGCGCGGTATTATTTTTCATCTTTCAAGACTTCCAGACTTTCGCGTCCCCGGCGGTGCAACGCTGGGGCGCATTCATTTTTGCGGTTTGAGGTAAAGGGAAGAGCCCCACGGATGGCGGTCGGTTTCGCGGTAGCGCCGAGGGCGGGATTCGGGGTCGGGGCAATGGGCAACGCGGTGGCTTGGCTTGCCCGCGATCATGGCGGGATCGGTGCCGTGGGTGTATTTCGTGCCGCAGATCGGGCAAGGATAGACGAAAACCACCGTGTCCCCGCGCGGGTCGCGCTGAAGCTCCACGGGTAAATCGAGACGCACCTATCGGTCATCTTTGCCCCTCCCCGGGAGACCGATGCCGCCCGAGCAAAGCGGTCGTTCTCAGAGTAGACGGGGGCGAATTTGCCGGTCATTTCTGCACCTCGGGGCTGGGCTTCGGCTCATGGCGCAGGGCGGCGGCACTCGTGCGGTTCGCCTCCTCGGCCGCCCGGGCATCGGCAAAGGCGGCCCGGGCCTCGGTCAGCGCGGCGGCCACGTCTTTGAATCCTGCAAACGTCATCAGGCACCCCCTGTACAGAGAAGGGACGAAGGCAACGCGACTGCGTGAACGCCGAGCGCCTGATAGGCGGCATCCCGTTCGGTTGGGTCGATAAGGCCCGGGTCAATCCAGAAGCCAAGCGTTTCGCCACCGTCGCGACCCGGGATCAACCCGAACTGAGCGGCCAGCGCGACACGGCGCCCGGCGGTCTCCTCAATCCGCTGGCGGCCTTGGGCCTCAAGGGATGAACCGGACTCGGCCTGCGAGGGAGTCGCCCCGGCGCGCAGGTATTTAGTCCTGCGTTTGCGACGCCAGCGGCTCCAATACGGGGTGAGGTTCGCGCCGGTCATTACGCGGACCCCGCGCCGAAGCGAACGGTGCGCCCCTCGGCCCATTCAAGGAGGCTCGGGGTGTGGTAGCGGATCGCGCCACGACCGAAGACCACGAAAGGCGGACCCTTGCGGTCGTGAAAGTGGCGGTACTTTTCGAGCGACGATCGCGAAATCCCAAGCAGGTTCGCGGCGGTCTGGGTGTCAATATAGAGCGGCAGATTGTCGAGTTGCATTTTCGTCTCCGGGTTTTGATTGGCCCGGACACCACAGCACGAAGTTTCAAAATATCAAAACAAGTGCAAGCACTTAGACTCCAATCGCCAGCACTCGGACTCCTAGTCGCCCCCCTTGCGCTCCTTGATTCTTGCGCACCACCCAAAAAAGGGGCGTCGTCTTCCACCTCAAACTCGGCGAGGATTTCCGCAGGTTCCCAGCCCTCGGCCAGACGCTTTTCTAGGCGCGGGTGCCACTTCGCGCGCTGACGGTCTTTGTCACGCTTGGCCTGCCCCCCGAGCGAGGCGACTTCGCTTGCGATCAGCGGGACACGCGGCGCATCGGCAAAGGTGTCCAGTGCCTCGGGCGGCAGGTATTTCCGGCACTCAGGATCGTCCCGGGCGATTTTCAGCCACGGAATCGGCATCTCGGCCGCAATCGTCTTCGCTATTGCTTCCTTGGGAGGCATGGTGGTCAGGTGCAGCCCACCGACATAGCCGTGTTGATCTTCAAGCCCGGCATCCAGTGCCCGCAGGTCATCGGGTTCCCGCGCACCGAACGGGACTCCGTAGAAATCATCCGCGCCCGGGAGGAAAGACATATCGGCGGCGCAGGTGTTGCGCCCCACCTCTGGATCATAGCCGCACAGCACAGCCATCGCCTGCGAAGGCTTCCAAGAACGCGCGGCCAGCCAATCCCGCAGCCGCCGCATCTTAGCCCGTTCCTTGGGCGGCAGGTGCGCAATATCATCGTGGCCGCAGGCCGCGCCCAGCGTGTGTTCCTCGGTCATGCCTGTTTCCCCTGTTTCCTGCCGTCAATCGGCACCAAGTTCGCCCTCAAGCCGAGCGCGGCGGCTACCTCGTTTCCAATCAAATCAGCCGCACGGCGCTGCGGATCGGCGGCAAGGTGGGCGTAACGTTTCGTCGTGGCCGCCTGCGAATGCCCGAGCAAAGCGCCGATCTGGTGCAGACTCAGGCCCGCACCGGCGCCCACGGCCGCGTTGGAGTGGCGCAGATCATGCAACCGCGTCCCTTCGATTCCGGCTTCACGGCAAACCGCGCGCCAAAGGCGATTCACGTCCGCACGGGGCTTCTCGTTCTCGGTCCCCGCCGAGGTGCTGGCGATCACATAGCGCCCGATCCGCGGCAGCCCGTCTAGCAAGGCCAGCGCAGCCCCTCCCAGAACGATCACCTTGGCGCCCGTCTTCGAGTCGGGCAATCGGAGCATCCCCCGCCCGAAATCGACATGCGCCCATTCAAGATCAAGGATTTCCCGAACCCGGGCGCCGGTCAGCAAAAGAAGCCGAATTGCCGCCACCGAATGCACGTCGAAATGGGCACGGCGGTTCTCGGGCGCAGGCAGGTGCTTCGCGCCCTGTGCTGCCTCGTTCACTTGCCACGGTAACCCATCGGTTTCCGCAAGGGTCAGAGCAGCGCCAAGGGCCTGCATTTCTTCCAAGGAAAGGAACCGTTCGCGGCCCTTCTCCTTGAACGCTTCCACACCGGACGCCGGATTCTGCGATCCCTCGGGGAGAAGGCCAAGGTCAATGGTCCACGAGAACATCGCTTTGAGAACGGCCAGCGCTCGGTTGGCGATGATCGGGCCGCCCCTCGTCTTCTGCGCGGCCGTGCGTTTCGAGCCGGTCTTCTTTGCGCCCGTCGCCTTGCGAGCAATCGCCCCGTGCAGCTTGGCAACGTCGCTCCGGGTCAACGTCACGGCCTTCCGAGAGCCAATGGCGGGCAAAATGTGAGTATCGAGAACCGCGTGATACAGCTTTGCGGTGGCCTCCTTGCGCTTGGGTTCAACGTGCCGGGAAAGCCACTCGGCTGCAATCTCGGAAATCGTGTCAGCCGCACGGGCTTCGGCGCGTTCGGCCGCAGGATCGGCACCGAGACGCACCTTGGCGAGAAGGTCTTTCGCCATATCGCGGGCCTGTTCCGGCGTGACGGTCTCAGGGTAGCCCAGCACAACGCGCTTTTTGGCCGTGCCGCGCCCCCCGGCGCCCGGGCGATATTCCAAAACCCACGAGCGCGAACCCGACGGACGCACGAGGAGCCCGAAGCCTTTCAATGCGTCATCGTAATAGGTGACGGGCTTCTCGGGGGTCTCGATTGCCGCGATGGTGCGGCGGGCGATCTTGATAACGGGCATTCTGGCCTCCGGGCTCCCGGTGCGACTTGAGGGGGGAATCGCCACCGAGTCGCCACCGATCATTGAAACCACAAGATAGTATTTCCGGCTAGAAATGCAATTATGAGAGCAAAAACAGTGCATTATTGAAAGGATGTGAAACGGCATGAAAGCCTGTGAAACCGGATTTCTATAACTGTTAATCAATTGGTCGTAGGTTCGATCCCTACCGCCGGAGCCATTTTACCCTTTGGGTTCAATGGCATAGACGTTTCGAAAGAAGCGTGGATAATTCAGGTACATTTCTCGGAAGAATAGTTGAAGCTCCGTACAGTCGATGCTTTGCGTTGCGCTTGCGCGACGCTGTCTGATTAATCCTATCTGGGCTATCCGCCTTCCCGTTTTGGTGAGGTTGGGCGGTTTTGATTGGGGGCAAAACGCGGCGAGCGGCCTTGAGCGGACATCCAACCTATCCACGGCAAAGGCCCGCTTTGAACTTCCCAACCTCAATGGACGTCGCATGATGTATCGAGGCATTTTGAATGGCTCGCAATACGACTGTGATGGTTTTGCTTAACCGATAGGCAATTGGGGCGAGGTGCTGTTAAAATTTTAGAATGGTGCCAGATATTTCTGACAAAAATGTCTTTTTGGCTGCACGTTCTCGCGGCCCGGAGCTTCACGTGGTACCAAAAGTGAGGCAACGAAAAATTATGAGTGGAGTTTCAATGAAAGCCCCTACGCATTCGATTGGCCCCAAATTAGCGCGCCTTCTCGGGCAGATTTATCCCGATATTGACAGCGCTATTCTGTCTAGCATGGTTCTTGAGGCTTTCTGGCCCGAAGGCACAGTCAGGCGTCAGCGCGGGCGCCAGCGCGGGAATTTGCTTTGGTCACAGAAAGATGCCCTGCTTATTACCTATGGCAATTCGATTATGGACGGAGAGCACAAACCGTTGGATCTGCTGTCTGATTTCTTGGATCGTTACCTAAAAGACGCGTTGAACGCAGTGCACATCCTTCCGTTTTTTCCATATACTTCCGATGACGGGTTTGCGGTGTCGAATTTTCGGAAGGTGAATCCGCAACTTGGCGATTGGCCTGACATTAACCGGATTGCCAAAGATTTCACGCTGATGTCGGATTTGGTTTTGAACCATGTGTCGAGCCAAAGCAATTGGTTCAATGCCTACCGCCAAGGGCAAAAACCTTATGACACGTTCTTCTTTGAGGCCTCGCCCGAAGACGATCTAAGCGCGGTTGTCCGGCCACGCACAACACCGTTGTTGCGCGAGGTCGAAACCAATACAGGTCCGCGCCACGTTTGGTGTACGTTCAGCCATGACCAGATTGATCTGGACTTTCGCAATCCGGAAGTCTTGTTGGAATTCCTGCGGATCATCCGCTTGCATGTCGATAACGGAGTACAGATCATCCGGCTTGATGCGGTCGCTTTCTTGTGGAAGGAAGTTGGCTCGCCGTCGATCCATTTGCCGCAGACACATGCTGTGATCAAACTGATGCGGTTGCTGTGTGACTTCGCCTCCGAAAAAATCATCCTGCTGACCGAAACCAATGTGCCAAAGGCCGAGAACCTGAGCTATTTCGGGCTGGGAGACGAAGCCCACGCAATCTACAATTTCCCGCTGCCCCCGCTCATTTTGCACGCGATGATGTCAGGCAATGCCCAATACCTGCGGCAGTGGCAGCGCGGGATGCCACCGGCCCCAATGGGCTGTGCTTATCTCAATTTCACGGCAAGCCACGATGGGATTGGCATGCGCCCCGCCGAAGGCATTTTGCCAGAGGATGAAAAGCAAAAGGTCATAGACACCGTCAAAGACCTTGGCGGGTTGGTTTCGATGCGCACGATGCCGGACGGCAGCGAAAGCCCTTACGAGTTGAACACCACATTTTATGACGCAATGTCCCGGACCTTTGACGGGCCAGATGAGCATCACCATGCGCGCTTTATCAGTTCGCAGACAATTGTCATGTCGCTTGAGGGCATACCCGCGTTCTACATACATGCGATGTTGGCTACGCCCAATGACCACGAGGGGGTCGCTCATCGCGGAATGAGCCGTGCGATCAACCGTCATCGTTGGGATTATCCGGCGCTGCGTGGTTTGCTGAGCGATCCGTCTACGCCAAATGCCCGCGTGCTTTCGGACCTGTCTGCCCGTCTGAAAATTCGCAGGCAACAGGCCGCGTTCCATCCGAATGCCACGCAATTCACCGTCAACATGGGCGATGACCGCGTGTTTGGTATCTGGCGGCAAAGCCTTGATCGGCATCAATCTATTTTCGCACTTCACAATGTCAGCGATGCCGAGGTGACGATTCCAGCCGTCGCACTCAATCTGATTGAAGACCAAGACTGGGTTGATTTGTTAAGTGGCGCGGCAATAGACGCGACGGTATCCGAAATGACCGTCGCCCCCTATCAATGTATGTGGATTACCAACCGAGCTTAGACAAATTCCGCTTGATCAGCCGCGACGGCGGCGCGCAGTGCAGATAGAAAGCCCGGTTCAGCCGAGTGGACACGGTTCCACGTCGGGATAAACGGGGTCTCATGCGGGTTGTCCAAAAAGAACTGGCCTGCGCGCATGATGTTCTCTGCGAACAACTCAATCGCGCGTTCTTCTTGGTGGCGGTCTATGCTGAGGCCATTCATTTTGGCGTCATTGTAATAGGCTTCCATCACATCGAGCGCACAGCGGTAATATGTTGCTTTGAGTGTTCGAAAAACATTCGGTGTAAAGACTGTGCCGTCTGCCGCGAGTTTACGGAAAATAGCCTTGCAAATATCGGTCGACATGCGGCTTAGACCTGCTTCAGCGTCATCCTCGCTTAATACCTGATGTTTGTGGTCATATTGATCAGCGATTTCCACCTGACAGACCGCTTGCGGGGCCAGATTGCGCCATGCCTCAGACAGGATCCCGATTTCGAGCCCCCAGTCAGAGGGTATCCGCAGATCCGGTAGCATTGTTGTACGCATCGCGAACTCACCGGAAAGCGGATAGCGAAAGCTGCGCAGGTAATCGATGTAATCTCGGTCTCCGACAACTTTCTTCAACGCAATCAGTAACGGGCTGACCAACAAGCGGGACACACGCCCGTTCAAACGATCCTGCCCGACACGGGCATAATAGCCTTTGGCCAGTTGGTAAGGGAAATTCCCATTGGCCACAGGATAGACCAGCCGCGCCAACATCTCATTCGTGTAGGTAAGTATGTCGCAATCATGGATTGCCATGACTGCGCTATCCTGACAGCTGATAAGGTATCCGATTGAAGTCCAGACGTTTTTTCCCTTACCCGGTTCGGATGGGGCCAGCCCCATCGCAACAAGTTGCTCCGCGAGGGCTGTCATTCTCGGGCTGTCGTTCCAAATCACGATATGATTTTGGTTCAGCCCCTTAAAGAACTCTTTGGCGTGGCGATATTGGGTTTCGTCCGCGCGATCCAACCCGATGATAATACGGTGCAGGTAGGGAACCTTTGCCAATTCATCCAAAATTCGGGGCATCGCATCTGTCTCTAGTTCAGAATACAGACAGGGCAAAACAAGCGACATTTTGCGCGTTTGCGCAAAGCTCTGAAGTTCGGACGTCAATTCGCTCACAGATCGCGTGCGCAGGTTATGGAGCGTTGTGATGTTTCCGTTTTGATGAAAATCAGCCATCGGGATTTGTCCTTTTCTTCAGTCTCAGGCGCGCGAGGTGGGCCGTGATTGCCGCGTTCCAGCCTTCGGGTCCGGCAAGACGTGTGCGCATGATCCGCCCCTGCGTTTCGCCCTCAAGCAAAGGTAGCTGCGGACCGTGAGCGTTTGCAATGACAACGCCGAAATCGGCGGCCTCCAGCATCTCGACATCATTGGGCGCATCGCCAAGGGCGATGGTACAAAGCGGAGCAAAATCTTCATTGATTTGGGCCATCTGGTCAGCTTTCGTGGCACCAAATGAGAGCGTCAAAAAACGCCCTCCTTCGCGGGCGGCGACGCCTTTTGCCTTCAGTTCCTTAAGGAATTGGACCTTTTCGAGCGGGCTACCCGACCATGTGCCGGGTTCGGAATACGCCCGCTGCTTGGCGAGGCTGGCCGCGCAAGGTGATAACCCCGTCAGATCGGCAACTTGCAGCGCATCCAAATCGCCAAAGCCGCAAAATTTTCTTCGGAGGTTTGCTGAAATATTATCCAGCACGGCGCGTAATTGGGCGTAAATAGAATGGTCCGTGATGGCCTGTGTGTTGGGCGCAAGCAGGCCCGCACCGTTTTCCACAATCGCGGGCCACCGTTGCAAACCCATTTCTTGGCGTAGCACACTAATTTCGGGTGCAGTTTTACTGCTGGCCAGGACGACCCCCGCACCAATATTTGCAAGAGCCTCAAGTGCCGGACGTGCAGCATCCCAGCTGTAATCAGTATGCGACAACAGCGTTCCATCAAGGTCTGTAAATACGAGTAGCGGCATTTGAGGCGTCATGCGTTCAAGCCTGCTAAAATCGGCCCAAGGTTGCAACCCACTGGGGCCTGGGTGAACCAGCCTAAGAATTATGAGCCAGCCCCTTACGGATCTCAGAGAAACCCTCTGGCGCGAAATCCGTTCGGGCGGCCTTCTGATGGCTCGAAGGGGATCTAAAACCCCCTTCGAGCCCTGCTCAGATCGGGGAAAGCCCTTACGACCAAGGCGTGACGAGGTATTTCTCGCCCGTCTTCATCGCTCGGTAATCGGTGACCGCCTCTTTGGTCAGCATTTCGTCGAGATTGACGCGTTTTTTGTAGGTGCTGGCGAAGGTCGTTGTGAGGTTTTCCAGCACGCGCTTGCGCATGCGGGTGACGGTTTCGGTGCCCGCTGCTTGCAAGAAGGGAAACAGCAGCCACCCCGACAGCGTCCAGCCAAAGCCGTAGCTTGGCGACAACCGCGTGGCGCCCGTGTCCAAACGGCCGTAGATAAACATGCGCTTTTGCTGGTTCGAGCCATAGCGAGAGTATTCTGTCATTTGGCGCACTGCGACCTGCTCCATGGCTTTGAAGGCCATGTCGACCGATTGACCGCCGCCAATTGGATCAAAGCCGTAGAAGGCGCCGGTGTCTTCGATTGCGGCGCTCAACTGCGGCATCACGTCCTCATCCGAAGAGTTGACGACATGGGTAGAGCCAAGCTTTTTGAGCAAATCGACCTGGCTTTCCTTGCGGACAATATTGACCAATCCGATGCCATCTTCGTTGCAAATCCGGGTCAACATCTGGCCCAGATTGGATGCGCCAACCGTGTGCAGGATTGCGCCCTGCCCGTCCATTTTGGCATTCTCGGTGAAGCCCAGAGCGGTCATTGGGTTGACGAAGGCGCTGGCGCCGTCTTCTGCTGAATGATCGCCGAGCGGCAGGCACATGCCAGCGTCGGCGAGGCAGTATTGGCTGTAGGCATTGCCCGGCACGCAGGCGAACCGTTGCCCGACAAGCGCCTTGGCCGCGTCACTGTCGCCAGCGGCGACAACCGTGCCCGCGCCTTCGTTTCCGGCGGGCAGTTTCATCCCGTGGCGGGCTTTTGAGCCTGCGTTGAACGGTTCGGGCACGGTGGCTACAAATTTGCCCGGCAAATAGCTGGCATTTTCCAGATCAGCCGCCCCGACCAGAATGGCGAGATCGGATGGGTTGATCGGCGCGGCTTCCATTTTCACCAGCACCTGATTGCCTGTGGGGTCGGCAAACGTGACGTCCTCGACGCCGACTGTCAAAGTGCCGTTTGCGTCCAATGTTGTAAACAGTTGCTTGCCTGTGGTGGCCATGGTGGGAGCTCCAAAAATTAGGGTTCTCGGTGTGAGGTTGTTGCCAGAGCGCCGGGATGAATACGAGATTGTCCGCAGGCAACCCCGGCCCGGTTGCGATCTTGGTAGCAAATAGCGCAGGCGGTGCACAAGGCGAGCGCAAAGCGGCTTTGGCTTGGCCGGCGCGGGATTTGCCAGATCGTTCAGGGCAGCGTTTAGGCGTTGATGCCAGATGCCATCAGCTCCGCCAGTTCGTTTTTTGTTGGAAATGCGGCTCTGGCTCCGATGCGCGAGACGGTGAGCGCTGCGGCGCGCACGGCGAGTTTTAGGTCTGCGGCGCAGACCTCGCCATTGCGCAGGCAGGCGGCGCCGATGGTGGCGCTTTGTAGCGTGTCCCCAGCCCCGGTGCTGTCTATGACCTCGCATTTTTGCGCGGGAATGGCCGTGATGACCGGTTCATCGCTATGTTTTTGGCCCAGCAAAACGCCGCGGGCGCCCAAGGTGAGCACCACTGTTTTGACGTTCATATCCAGCAACTTTTGCACAGCGGCGTGTTCGGCCATGCCTGTGATCAACTCCGCTTCGTGCTCGTTCAGGAACAGAATGTCCAAATCCGGCAATAAGGGAATGAATTTAGGATCGAAGGGCGACGGGTTGAAGGCGACACGCATGTTTTTCTGCTGGGCCTGCGCGATGAGACCTGCTGTGGTCGCGAGTTTCAGATTGCCTTGCAGCACCAAAAAATCGCCCGCAACAGCATCTGTCATGAGCGGTGAAACATCTGCGACTTCGACACTGCGCGCGCAATCGGCGGTTGCGATATTGGCGTTGCCGCCTGCTGCATCTTTGAGCACAACGGTGGTATCGCTGCTGCGGCCTTGGCGTTTGATCAGCCGCGAGATTACCGGCTCGTCTGCGAGAAAATCCTGCATTTGCTGGCTTTGCGCATCGCTTCCGATGGCTGCGATGAAGATGGTTTGCACCCCCGTGCGCGCCAATACAATCGCTTGGTTTGCCCCTTTGCCGCCCAGATCATTCGAGATGCCACTGCCGAAGATCGACTCTCCTTCATTTGGAAAGCTCTCGATGCCAATGGTTTGATCCATCGCAATATTCCCGACAATAAAGGCCTTCATCACGTCCCCTTTCACGGAAACCTACAGCTGCTTAAGTTTTAATCGCCTGCCGGAAGGGCCGGAAATATCTTCACAAGATTGCTTGACAGAATCGAGAATAACAATGGTAAAAGGGTTTAGTAAACGGCTTTACTAGCTAAAAACGTCTTTTCCCTCGCTTGAAGGCTCATTGATGAAATCGCGGACCAACCTTAAGACAGTTGCTCAAGAAGCAGGCGTTTCCTCGACCACTGTGTCGCGGTATCTGAACGGCACGCTTGAGCTTCCTGAGGCCACCCGCGAGCGGATTGACGCGGCTGTCACCAAGCTTGATTACCATCCCAACCCGCATGCGCGCCGCCTGAGCCTTGGCCGTTCGGACACGATTGCGGTGATCCTGCCCGACATTGCGAACCCTTTTTTTGCCAAGCTGGCGGCGGCGATTGAACTGGCCGCGACCGCGCATCATTCGATGGTGTTGCTGCATGCGACATTTAACAAAAGTGACCGCGAGTTAGAGGCGCTCAAGCGGGCCGCGCAAAACCGGGTTGATGGGGTGATCTTTGTCACCAACCGCTCGCCTGAGGTTGAGGTTGCGCGGCAGCTTAATGAATTTGCCCGCGCGGTTATCTTGGATGAGGACGTGCCCGGCGGCGTTGCGCCGCGCCTGCTGTGCGACAATGAACAGGGCGGCATATTGGCAGGGCAGCATCTGCGCGCCGCAGGGCATCGTCATGTTGCTTATTTTGGCGGTGGGCTTGACCTGCACAGCACCAAAATGCGGCTTACCGGGCTGGAGCAAGGGCTGACGGATGGGGCGGGTACGGGCATCGCGCCCACGCTTTTTCTGGGCGATCACTCGCCCACCTCGGGCCGCGAATTGGCGGAGAAGTTTCTGGCTCAGGCCAATCAGGAAACCGCGATTTTTTCGGGGTCAGATGAGCTGACAATCGGGATTTTAGAGGTTTTCAAAGAGCGCGGCATCGCGGTTCCTGAAGATTTCTCGCTCATCAGCTTTGATGATGCGCGGTCTTTGCATCTGTTTGCGCCCGCCGTCACAGCCGTGCGCCAGCCGGTAGATCTGCTGGGCAAACGGGCGGTTGATATCTTGTTCAGCCCCGATTGGGCGCAAGCGGGTTTCACATCGCACACGGAACTTTTGCCGGTGGAATTGATCGAACGTGGTTCGGTTAATCCGGTCGGCCAAGAATAAGAAACCACCGTTAAAATGACAATAAACACAAACCTTCCAACGGAGAGACCAAATGAAACTTTTTAGTAAATCTGCCCTACTCTCAACCGCTGCTGCGGCTTGTTTGATGGCGTCATCCGCCTATGCCGAGACCTACGCGATGGTGCAAATCAACCAGCAAGCGTTGTTTTTCAACCAAATGAATGCCGGTGCAGAAGCCGCAGCTGAGGCGGCGGGTGACGAGCTGGTGATCTTCAATGCCAACAATGACCCATCCGCACAGAACAGCGCGATCGAGACCTATATCCAGCAGGGTGTTGCGGGTATTATCGTTGTTGCGATTGACGTGAATGGCATCATGCCAGCGGTGCAGCAAGCCGCCGATGCAGGCATTCCGGTTGTCGCGGTTGATGCGGTGCTGCCCGAGGGGCCACAAGCCGCGCAAGTGGGCGTGAACAACAAAAGTGCCGGCGCGGATATGGGGGCGTTTTTCCTTGATTACCTCGCCTCGGACATGGACGGCGCGGCGAAAATCGGTGTTGTTGGCGCGCTTAACTCTGCCATTCAGAACATCCGCCAAGACGGTTTTGTAGAAACAATCTCGGGCGCTGAAGGTGTGGTTGAGGCGGGTGTGGTTGATGGCCAGAACGTGCAAGATCTTGCGCTGACTGCCGCAGAGAACCTGATCACGGCCAACCCGGATCTCACGGCGCTTTATGCGACGGGCGAGCCTGCTTTGCTGGGCGCGGTTGCAGCCGTCGAGAGCCAAGGCAAGCAAAATGACGTGAAGATTTTTGGTTGGGATCTGACGGAGCAAGCGATCCATGGCATCGACGAAGGCTATGTGGCGGCGGTGATCCAGCAAGACCCCGCAGGCATGGGTGCCGCGGCATTTGACGCGCTGAAAACGCTGCATTCGGGCGGCAGTGTTGAATATTCCATCGCCGTGCCAATCACCATTGTCACCAGCGAAAACGTAGACGATTTCCGAGGCATGTTCGAATGACAACAACACCATCGCAAAGCATGGTTAAGACATCGGAGGGCCTTGTGCCCTCCGACACTGCCTTAGAACCCGCTGTTCCACCCCGCATTTCCCTGCGCGGTATCCGGATTACATTTGGCTCGATTGAAGCGCTGCGCGGTGTCGATCTTGATGTCGCGCCCGGCGAGTGTCTTGGGCTAATCGGTGACAATGCGGCGGGTAAATCCACGCTGACCAAGATCATTTCTGGCACCTATGTTCCCGACAGCGGCACGATTTCTATTGATGGCGAAGAGGTCCAATTCGCAAACCCTGCGGATGCGCGCGACCGCTCCATTGAGATGGTGTTCCAAGACCTGAGCCTGTGTGACCATATCGATGTGATGGGCAATCTGTTCTTGGGCCGTGAGATGACCAATTACTCGTTTCTCGACAATGCCAAGATGCGCGAAAAAGCGCGCGAGATGCTTGATGATCTCGACATTCGAATTCCCAAATTAAACGCAAAGGTTGCGCAGCTTTCTGGCGGGCAGAGACAGGCCATCGCGATTGCACGCGCCGCCTCGTTTAACCCGCGCGTTTTGATCATGGATGAGCCGACATCTGCCCTTGCTGTGGCCGAAGTTGAAGCCGTTCTGCGATTGATCAACCGGGTAAAGGCCCGCGGTGTATCGGTTATTTTGATCACCCACCGGCTTCAGGATCTGTTCCGCGTCTGCGACAAAATCGCGGTTATGTACGAAGGCACAAAAGTCGCCGAGCGCGAGATTGCCAACACCAGCCTCGAAGATCTGGTCAAGTTGATCGTCGGCAAGGGAGAAGAAATATGAGCACATCCTACACCGAGCGCGGACAGGGATCATCCCTTGCGGATTTCCTAACGGCCCATGCGCAAGTGCTGTCTATCGCGTTCTTTTTCACGGCCTGCGTTATCTTTTTCTCTCTCGCAACGGATGTTTTTCTGAGCGTTGGCAACATTCTTAACATTCTGCGCCAAGCGGCACCGATTTTGATTGTGGCTGTTGCGATGACATTTGTGATCATCACGGCGGGGATTGATCTTTCGGTTGGCTCGCAAGTGGCGTTGGTCAACGCGACGGCGGCAATTGTGCTGTCTTACGGCCTGCCCTGGCCTGTGGTTGTGCTGGGGATGTTGCTGTTTGGCGCGGCCATCGGCTTGGCCCAAGGGTGGTTCATCGCCTATCAAGGCATCCCGGCGTTCATCGTCACATTGGCGGGCCTGTCAATTTTGCGCGGCTTTGCGCTTTATATGACCCAAGGCTATTCGATCCCGATCAAAGATGTGCCCGGCTTTTTTGCCTTGGGGCGCGGCACGATCTTGGGCCTGCCTGTGCCTGCGGTGATCGCCTTGTTGATTGCGGCCTTGGCTGCGGTGGTCATCAGCCGCCAGATGTATGGCCGCCAAGTTGTTGCGGTTGGGTCAAACCCCGAAGCGGCCCGCCGTGTTGGCATGCCGTCCAAATGGATCATTGCTTCGGTCTACATGATGTCGGGTATTGCCTGCGCGATTGCGGCGCTGTTGATTGCTGCGCGGCTTGGCTCGGGGTCATCCAACGCGGCGGTGGGGTTTGAGCTGCAAGTGATTGCCGCTGTGGTTCTTGGGGGCACCTCGCTCTTTGGGGGGCGCGGCTCGATCTTGGGCACGTTGCTGGGCACTCTTTCCATCGCGGTTATCGGTAATGGTTTGATCTTGATGCATATTTCACCGTTCTTCACGCAGATCGTCACCGGCGCGATCATTCTCATTGCGATCTGGCTTAACACCCGGATTTTCACGGCGAATTTCAAATTCTCCCGCAAATCTTGACACATTCAATATCGCTGTAGCTGCGTCTTTCGCAGAAGGCAGCTACGGCAAAGGACACAGCAACGATGCAAGA
Organism: Sulfitobacter sp.; assembly: GCA_051252055.1. Lineage (GTDB taxonomy): Bacteria > Pseudomonadota > Alphaproteobacteria > Rhodobacterales > Rhodobacteraceae > Sulfitobacter. The sequence goes on along the minus strand of JBPOFD010000001.1, from coordinate 1,723,002 downwards.
AATCTCTGACAATTCCGGCAATGCCATTGAACAGACCTTTGGCCGGTCCAAAGCGCTTATTGGCATGATCCATTGCCCGCCTTTTCCCGGCTCGCCGCGGTATAAAGGCGAGACGCTGGATCAAATCTATGACGCGTGTATGCGCGATGCGGATGCGCTGATCAGCAACGGGTTGCACGGACTGGTTGTGGAAAACCACGGCGATGTACCGTTCTCCAAGCCCGATGACATCGGGTATGAAACAGCGGCTTTCATGGCCGTGGTCGTGGACCGGATCAAACGCGAATTTGACGTGCCAATCGGGATCAATGTTCTGGCCAACGCGCCCATCCCGGCCTTTGCGATTGCGCGGGCAACCGGCGCGTCATTTATTCGGGTTAACCAATGGGCCAATGCCTATGTGGCGAATGAAGGTTTCATGGAAGGCCGTGCGGCGGAAGCCATGCGCTATCGCTCGGCGCTGCGCGGGGAAGGCATCAAGGTTTTTGCGGATAGCCATGTCAAACACGGCAGCCATTCGATCACCGCAGACCGCAGCGTGGCCGAGTTGACCCGCGACTTGGCGTTTTTCGACGTGGACGCCGTGATCGCCACTGGGCAGCGCACAGGCAACAGCGCCACGATGGAAGAGATCGCGGAAGTTGCGGATGCGACCAGCCTGCCCGTACTGGTTGGCTCTGGCGTGACGGAAGGCAACATCACCGATATTTTGAGCATTGCGAGCGCTGTGATCGTGGCCTCCTCGCTTAAAGAGGGCGGCGTTTGGTGGAACCCTGTGGAAGCAAAACGGGTGCAAAGCTTTGTCGCGGCGGCAGCGCCGGCACTTGGCGGTTAAATCATGTTGCTGTCGGACAAGATACTCGCTGCGAATGAAGCGGTTTTGAATGACATGTTGTCCCACCAATTTGTCGCAGACATCTGCGCAGATCGGTTGGGGCGGGATGTTTTTCACCGCTATCTGGCATATGAGGGGCAATTTGTTGAAACCGCGATTTCAATATTTGCCCATGCGGTGGCCTGCGCGCCGGATATCACGGCGCAGCGGTGGCTGATTGGTGTTCTGGATGCGCTTGCCAACACGCAGGTGGCCTATTTTGAAGAGGTGTTTACCCGTCTGGATATTGCGCCCGCGCCAGAGGATAAAACCGACTTTGGGCCGGGCATGCTGGAGATCGCGCAAACCGGGCGGTTCACCGATATTCTAACGGCGATGTTTGCGGCGGAATGGATGTATTGGACGTGGTGCTGCAAGGCGGCAGCCGGAGAGATCAGCGATCCGGACCTGCGCGCTTGGGTTGATCTGCATGCAGAGCCCGAGTTTGCAGAGCAGGCGCTTTGGTTAAAGCAGGCCATTGATACCTATGGCGACGCGCAAGACGCAGAGCGGCTTTGCGGCATTTTTGACCGGGTGACCCGGCTTGAGATTGCCTTTCATTCGGCGCCTTACGGCGTTCCCTCTTGTGGCAAAGGTGCAAGCCTATGACGGCGGTTTTTGAAGATACGGTGATGAGTGTTTTGGGTCCGGTGCCGCTCGATGAGCTTGGGATCACCTTGATGCATGAGCATATTTTGAACGATTGTTCGTGTTGGTGGCGCGGGCATGAGCCGGGGTTCACTTCGGCCATTCTTGACGTGCCGATCACGCCCAGCATCCTGTCTGAGCTGCGCAATGATCCATTTGCCAATCGCCAGAATTGCGCGCTGGATGATGAGGCGCTGGCGGTGAAAGAGCTGATGCTGTTTGCCGCTGAGGGCGGCGCGACGGTGGTGGACCCCACGTGCAAAGGCATTGGCCGCGATCCCGAAGCATTGACCCGCATTGCGCGCGCAACCGGGCTGAATATTGTGATGGGGGCCGGGTATTATCTGCATTCCTCGCACCCTGATTACCTGCCTTCAATGTCGCAGCGCGACATCACGGATGAGCTGATTGCCGAGGCCACCCACGGGATTGGCGCGCAGAACACCAAGATTGGCATCATCGGTGAAATTGGCGTCAGCGCAGATTTTACCGCCGCAGAGCGCACCGTTCTGGCAGCTTCGGCCGTTGCCGCCGCACAGACCGGCTTGCCGCTGATGATCCACCTGCCCGCTTGGTTCCGATTGGCGCATGAGGTTCTGGATCTGGTGGCGCAAAACGGTCTGGCGCTGGACCGGGTCATCTTGTGCCATATGAACCCTTCGGGCAAAGACATTGCCTATCAACGCAGCCTAGCCGACCGCGGAGCATATCTGGAATATGACATGATCGGCATGGATTTTTGGTATGCAGATCAAGCGGTTCAATGCCCCTCTGATGAAGATAATGCAGCCGCGATCAGCGATCTGTTTCGTCTTGGCCATGGCGATAAGATCCTGCTCTCTCAGGATGTGTTCATCAAGATGATGCTCTGTGAATATGGCGGCAATGGCTATGCCCATGTGCAGCGCCATTTCCTTCCCCGACTTCTGCGTCATGGCCTTACCGAGGCAGACCTTTCGACACTTGTTGTCACCAATCCACGCCGTGCATTGGCACGCAAAATCATTTCAGGATAAAACAGATGAAAAAAGTACTCCTCGTTGGCGAGACTTGGGTAAGCTCCTCGACCCATTATAAAGGCTTTGACCAATTCGGCAGCGTCACGTTCCACGCAGGCAACAAGCGGTTCATGACGGGTATGGAAGGGTCGAACTATGACGTGACCCATATGCCAGCCCATGAGGCGGCCTCCGAGTTCCCCACGACGATGGAAGGTCTGGATGAATATGATGTCATCATCATCTCAGACCTAGGCGCAAATACTTTGCTGTTGCACCCTGATGTCTGGCTTCGGGGCGAGCGCGTGCCAAACCGTGTGAACCTATTGGCGGAATGGACCCATAAGGGCGGCGGTTTGATCATGATTGGCGGGTATTTCTCGTTCCAAGGCATTGATGGCAAAGCGCGCTGGCATAAGACCACTGTTGAAACCGCCCTGCCCGTCACCTGTTTGAGCTGCGACGACCGTGTCGAGATCCCAGAGGGCTGTACCCCTGTGGTTAACAATGCGGACCATCCGGTGCTGAGCGGCATCAGCGGCGAATGGCCCTATCTGCTGGGGGTGAATGAGGTTGTGCTCAAAGATGCGCCAGATGTTCAATTGATCCTTTCGCTGCCAGAAGCGCAGCGCAGTTTGCCTTTGCTGGCGACGGGCACCTATGGCCAAGGGCGCACGCTGGCCTGGACCTCGGACATGAGCGAGCATTGGTTACCACCTGCGTTCCTTGCTTGGGAAGGCTATGACAAGCTGTTCGGCAATATGGTCGCATGGGTCGCAGGCGACGTTTAACCATCTAAGAGAGGGCTGCACATGGATGTTATCACGCTGACCCAGCGCCTGTTGGCGTTTGATACGGTCAATCCACCGGGCAATGAAACAGCCTGTGCGGCTCTTTTATATGATCTGCTCAAAGCTGCGGGGTTTGACGCGCAGCTGCATGCCATGCCCGATGGGCGGACAAATCTTGTGGCGCAAATTGGCAATGGCACGGGCAAGCCGCTGGCCTTTACCGGGCATCTCGACACGGTGCCGCTGGGCAACCAGCCTTGGCAGGTGGATCCTTTTGCGGGGAGCATCACGCAGGGGCGTCTTTATGGGCGCGGCAGCACCGATATGAAAGCCGGTGTGGCGGCGTTTGTCTGTGCGGCGATTGCCCAAGCGGAGCGTTTAAAACAAGGGCCCGGCGCGGTTTTACTGATCACATGCGGCGAAGAAACCGGATGTGACGGCGCACGTCATTTGGTGCAAACCGCGGCGCTGCCTGCGGTGGCGGCGCTTGTCGTGGCGGAGCCTACGCTCAACAGGCCAGCCCATGGGCACAAAGGTGTTCTTTGGCTCAGGGCGACAAGCCGCGGCACAACGGCACATGGGTCGATGCCCGAGCGCGGGGATAACGCCATTTTGAAAGCGGCGCGGTTTATCACGCGGCTGGAAAGCTTTACTTTTGACGCGGGGAAACACCCTGTGATGGGGCATCCCACCCTTAATGTGGGAACGATCAGCGGCGGGCTTAATGTTAATTCGGTGCCCGATCTTGCGGTGATCGAGATCGATCTGCGCAGTGTGCCGCCCATGCAGCACGCCGATTTAAAAACGCAAATCGAGCAGCTTGCAGGGGATGATGCCGACATCACCACGATCCTTGATCTACCGCCCGTTTGGACGGACCCGGCGCAGGCGCTGGTGGCCCGCATTGGCGAGATTAGCGCGGCCCGCACTGGCGATGCCGCGATCCCTGCCAGTGTTAGCTATTTCACCGATGCCGCGCTTTTACAGCCTGCGCTTGAGAACACGCCCACGGTGATACTTGGCCCCGGCGATCCGGCGCTGGCGCATCAGACCGATGAATATTGCGAAGTTGATAAAATTCATCAGGCCACTGAAATTTACGAGGCGATGTTAAGCGAGTTTTGTTGAACTTCCTGTCGCGCCTTGACCTGCGCGGCATGGATTTTTATTCCGCTGGACCTACCTGTTTGTGAGCAAAACACGCGCGGGCGCATTTTGAGATGTGCCCGGCCTTTGCGAAACAGGAAGGATTTATCACCATGGCCGAGTTTGCCGATCTGCGCGCCCTATTTATCAACACCACGCTGAAGCAGCAGCCCAGCGAGAGCCACACCAAATTGCTGATGAACGCCTCGGCGAAGATCATGGCGGAGCAAGGTGTTCGTGTTGAGCATTTGCACATGCTGAGCCATCAGATACCGCCGGGCGTTTATCCCGATATGACAGAGCATGGCTGGGCCGCCGATGATTGGCCGGACGTTTGGAAGAAGGTTCTGGCGGCGGATATTTTGGTTGTCGGCACGCCATTGTGGCTGGGCGAGGAATCTTCGGTTTGCCGGGTTTTGATCGAGCGTCTTTATGGCATGTCGGGCGAATTGAACGACAAGGGCCAATCGGTTTTTTATGGCAAAGTGGCGGGCAGCATCATCACCGGCAATGAGGACGGGATCAAACATGCGGCGATGACGATTGGCTATGCGATGGGGCATCTGGGCTATACCGTGCCGCCACAAGCCGATTGCGGCTGGATTGGCGAGGCGGGGCCCGGGCCATCTTATGGTGACGAAAAGGACGGCGGCGGGCGTGTCGGGTTTGACAATGAGTTCACCCAGCGGAACACCACGATCATGACGTGGAACCTGATGCATCTGGCGCGGATTTTGAAAAGCGCTGGGGGCTATCCGAACCAAGGCAATGACCGGACAGCGTGGGACGCGGGCGCGCGGTTCGGCTTTGAGAACCCTGAATATCGCAGCTGAAGCCGCGGTGTTTCAATGGGGGTGCGTGCGGCGCGAGAGGGCTTTGGCCCCTGCCCGCGCCGCCGCCTGTGACCTCACCGGGTTTGGCGGAACATTCGCGCCAGCAGGAAGCCCGAGATCAGCAGCATGACCAAGGCGATGGGCGATTTCAGCAAGAAAAACGCATCGCCCCCGGAGGCAGTAAAGGAACCCCGCACGAGGCCTTCGAGGGTCGGGGCCAGCAAGAAGCCGATCACAAAAGGCAAGATCGAGATTTCCAGACGCCGCAGCGCATAGCCGATGAGCGCAAAGACCCCGGCGGTGAGCAGGCCCAGATAGCCGCCGTCTTGGACGTAAGCGGCGGTGAGCGAGACCGTCATGATCACCGGCAGGATGACCGATTTGGGGATGCGCACCAGATGGCCCAGAAAGCCCATCAAAAAGCCGCCCAGCGTCCAATTGAAGAAATTGGCGACCACCATCATGGTGAACATGCCAAAGGCCAGCACGAGGTTGCTGTTGAGGATGGTGCCGAAACCTTCGATCTCTTGGATCGGGGTGAATTGGAAAACCTGCGGGCCAAAGGAGAAATCACCAATGGTTTCAACCGCTAGGATGATGAAGACGGCGGCGAAGTTGCCCGGAATGCCAAGGCTCATCACCGGGATCAGGTTTGCGCCGGAGACGGCGGAATTTGCGGCCTCGGTGGCGACAACCCCGTCCGGGGTGCCTTGGCCAAAAGCTTCGGGTGTGGCAGAGCGACGTTTGGCCATGTCATAGCTAAGGGTGGCGGCTGTGGTTGTGCCGATCCCCGGCAGAGCGCCGATGGCCGTGCCGATTGACGCGGAACGCAAGATGCCCGGCAACATGCGCGCCCGTTCCGCCCATGTGAGGCGCGGGCCCATTTTGGGGGCTTTGCGGGCGATGTCTTGGCCGCTGCGGGCGCTGTGCATTTCCTCGATGGACATCAGCACTTCGGAAATCACCAAGACCCCAAGCACGGCGGAGGTCAGCGGCAGGCCATTGCCAAGTTCGGGGAAGCCAAAGGTAAGCCGAGGGCCGTTGCCTGACATGGTTGAGCCGATTAGTGAGACGAACATGCCCAGCAGCCCGCCCAAAAGCCCTTTGAGGGGCGCTTTGCCGACCACGGCGGCCATGAAGCACAATGACAGGATGATGAGCGCGGATTTTTCCGGCAGGCCGAGGATGCGCTCGACTGCGACAGCGATGGTTGGCGCGGCAATGAACAGCACGATGTCGGAGAAATTATCGCCCATGACGGAGGCGAAATGCGCGGTTTGGATGGCTTTGCGCCCCTGCCCTTTTTGCGCCATCGGGTAGCCGTCGAGCGTGGTGAGGAACGCATCGGGCGTGCCGGGTGTTTTGAACAAGATCGCGGGGACTGCGCCGCCCACTGTGGCGCCTTTCATGATGCCAAGCAGACAGCCAAGCACCGGGTAGAGCGCGTCATTGCCATAGCCAAAGATCGACACGAGGATCGGCAAGGCAATGGCCATGGCGAAGGGGCCGGACATGCCCGGCACTGCGCCGATCAAGATGCCCACCAGCACGCCGATCAAGACCATGAACACGGGCATCAGATGCAATGCACCCTCTGCGCCAAAGAAAACTGAGCTCATGCCGAGCCCGATATATTGCAAAAGAAGGTCCATGATGGGTCCTTAAAGGTCGGCGTTCGGGGGCAGCTGGATGTTGGTAAGCAGCCCGTCAAAGATCACGATGAGCACGGCAGCGGTGGCCGCGCCGATCAGCAGATCAACCGGGCGCAAACGGTGCCGGGTCATTGCGATGAGGCCGCAAGTGAGCAGTGTCGCCCCCAAAAAGAACCCCGAGACGTCGAAGGGGAAATCAGCCGATGCGGCGCGGTAGCTGCTGTAGGCGGTCACGCCAAGCGCGTTGGTGAGCCAGATCAGGGCGGGTCCGGTCAGGCCCATGACCAGCAAACTGGCCCCTGTCAAAGCCAAGCATTGGCCAAGAAAGCCAAGGTTGCGCAGGCTGATCCGGCCAACCAATTCGCCGCCCTTTTTGCCGCGTTTTGCGCCAAGTTGGCTCAGGATCAACAGCGCCGCGAGCGGCACCATTAAGCCAACAAGAAGAATGGGAAAGAAACTGTCACCGGGCACTGTGCGCCCGGTGAGATTTTGTTGCAAAAAGCCACTGCCAATGTCCCGAGGGAACCAGACCAGCAGGCACAGCGCGACAAACCCCAGTGTGCCAAGGCCCACCCATAGGTTCCAACGCCCATTTGCGCCGCTGTTGATCTCCTCGGGGGTATCGCTCATTTTGCGAAGACTTTCATCATCTCGATATTGGCATCATAGGTGGTCAGGATCTGTGTGCGCAGGGCGTCGCCTTGGGTGACGATGGGCGCTGGCGGATACTGTTTTTCGATGAATTGGCGGGTTTCGCTTTCGGGATTGGCGAGAATCTCGGCCACCACGGAGGCGATCTCGTCGCGGATTTCCTCGGACATGCCCGCAGGGGCGGTGATGATATATTGATAGCCAAGGTTGAGATCGACGCCCATGTCTTTCAACGTGGGTTTTTCGGGGTCGAGCGCCACGGGCGCGGTTTCAGCAGAGGCGAGAATTTTCAGCACGCCCGCTTCGACCAGCGGTTTTTGCACGCCGCCGCCCCAGCCCACATTGGCATCCATCGAGACCAGCGCGTTAAGCGCGCCTTTGCCGCCTTGGGTGCGCAGGTGGTTCACAGTGATGTCGAGGCCGCGCGCCACCAATTCAGCGCCCGCTTCGACCTGTGTGCCCCAATTGGCCCAGACGATTTGCTCGCCGCCCGCTGCCGCGGCTTGCAGGTCTTCGAGCGTGTTCCAGCCGCTGTCGGCGCGGGCCAGAACAGCCATCTGAGAGCCTGCGGTGGTGGTGATATAGGTGAAATCCTCGGGCGAGAGATTGTCGCTGTTCATCGGCGCAAAATCATAGGTGGTGGTGATGGCGAAGCCCAAGGTTTGCCCGTCGGGGTTTTCGGATTTCAGCTGGGCTGACATCACGGTGCCGTCTTCGCCCGCTTTGTTTTCGGGGATGATTTTCCAGCCGCGCAGGGCTTCGATTTCTTTGGCAAGGGTGCGGCCCTGAACATCGGTGCCGCCGCCTGCGCCGTAACCGATCCAGAGGCGGATCGGGCCGTCCGGGTTCCATTCGGCCAAGGCCGGGCTGGCAAGCGCCGCCAAAGAGACGCCGATCATAAGTGCATTTTTCATGTCATACTCCACTGTTTTTATTTGTTAATTCGCGCAGGTCAAAGGCCATGTTTGCCCTCGACCAGTTCCATGGGGCGGTGGCCCCGTGGCAGTTCGAACCGCTGAACGATCAGCAGCAGGCCGTCGCGGTCGAATTCTTTTGCGTCCCAGATCATGCCGATATGCGGGGCGGCCAGATCAAGCTGTTCGCAGGCGTGGCGCGACAACAGATCGGCGCTGGCGCTGTGGCGCACTGAGGCTGTGCGCATGCCAAAGCTTTCCCACAGAAGCCGGTGATAGGACGCGCCGTGGAAGGTTTCGGTATCGGCGCCCTCCTCGGCCATGTGATGTTCGCAGCGCATGAAAAACGAGCTGTAAGCGGGTGACGCGCCAGCCACCCAGACCAAACGGTCGATGCGCATCACCTCTTCGGCGTCAAATTCAGTGAGCAGCGCGCCATATTCTGCCGCCAGCACCCGTTGCACCCGAACCACGCGGGTGAAGGGCATCATTTCCTCGCCGGTGGCGGGATCGCGGAAGCGGTAGACATGGACCTCGGGCACCTGATGGTTGCGGTCCGCGATGAAGCTGCCCAGCTTGCGGCGGCGCACGATGAGCCCTTCCTCGACCAATTGACCCAAGGCTTTTTGCACCGTGGACAGGCCCACGGGCAGCGCCGCGCAAATCTCGGTTTCTTTGGGCAGATGGCCGCCGGGCATATAGGTGCCGGAATGGATGCAGGCGCCAAATGCCTTGGCCAGACGCATGTATTTCACGCCTGTATCGGCGGTGGCCTCCCATTGCGCCGCCAGCGGGGCGAGGGAAAGTTTTGCGGTTGGATCGCTCATACATAACGGTAGTAATTATTCTTAACGCTTGTCAACTGCGTAGTTATTATTGTAGCTTGTCGCTGAATTTTAGGCAGTGAGAAGGTTGAGCGGCATGACTGAAAATTGGGCAGTTGCGACCGGCCACCCGAACGCGACGCGCGCGGCGGAGCGCATTTTGCGGATGGGCGGCAATGCCGTGGATGCGGGTGTGGCGGCGGGGCTAACGCTTGGGGTTGTGCAGCCTGATCTGGTTTCGATTGCCGGTGTTGCGCCGATCATCATGTTTGATGCGGCCAGCGGCGAAGTCACCAGCCAAGACGGCGTGGGCGGTTGGCCTGCTGCTGCGGATGTTGAGCAGATGCACCGCGATTTTGGAGATCATGTGCCCGAGGGGCTGATGCGAACGGTGATCCCGGCGGCCCCCGCCAGTTGGATCAAAGCCCTGTCGGATAAGGGCACATTGCGGTTTGCCGATGTCGCGCAAGAAGCGTTGGAGGCGGCGCGAGACGGGTTTGAGGTTTATCCGCTGTTTGCAAATTTTGTCGCGTCGCGGCAGGAGAAATATGCGCGGTTTGCCTCTACGGCGCAGATATTCCTGCCCGAGGGCCGCCCGCCAGAGGTGGGCGAGCGGTTCGTTCAGCGCGATCTGGCCTGGACACTGGAGACGATGATTGCTGCCGAGGCGGGCTGCGCGGGGGATCGCCGCGAGGGGCTGGCGGCGGCACGGGCGGCGTTTTACGAGGGGCCGATTGCGCAGAAGATCGTTGATTTTCACGCGGCAAATGGCGGGCTTTTGACGGCGGCGGATTTGGCGGAATATGAGGTGCGCGAAGAGCCGACGATTCCGGTGCAGTTTCGCGGGGTTCAGGTACATTGCTGCGGCGCGTGGTGCCAAGGGATTTCCATGGCCGAGACATTGGCGATGGTCGAAGCGGCGGGGCCAGAGGCGGTTTGCAAAGATGGCGCGCTGGACCTGCATTTCCTGATCGAGGTGTTGAAGCGGGTGTTTGCGGATCGGGAGGCGTTTGTTACCGACCCTGATCACATGAAGGTGCCACCGGAAATGCTTGTTTCTGATGAATTTATTGCCGATAGATTGGCCAGCATTGGCGCGGCGTCTGATCCGCTGCCTGCGCCGGGGGCGGCAGTGCCGCAGTCTGGCGCGCCTGCGGTTTTCCATGTGGGCTGCGCCGATACTTCGCATGTGAGTGTGATTGATAGCGCGGGCAATATCTTTTCCGCAACTCCGAGCGATCCCAGTTACGACACGCAGGCAATCCCCGGCACGGGCCTGTCGGTATCGTCGCGCGGATCGCAATCACGGTCCATTCCGGGGCATCTCAATGCGCTGGCGCCGGGCAAGCGGCCCCGATTGACGCCCAACCCTATCCTTGCGCTTAAAGATGGCAAGCCGTGGTTGGCCATGGGCACGCCCGGCGGCGATGTGCAGGTGCAGGCGATGATCCAAGTGCTGCTCAATATGCTGGATCTGGGCATGGCGCCCGCCGAGGCGATCCGCGCGCCGCGTGTGGCGAGCTATGCGTTTCCGGGCAGTTTTGCGCCGCATGACGTGCATCCGAACAAGGTGCTCTATGAGGCGGATCTTGCCCCGGCGCAGATTGCCGAATTGACGCGCAAGGGCCATGATGTGGAAGCTTGGCCCGAGGAGACATGGATGGCGGGCGGCATTTGTTTGGCGATGCGTGCAGCAGACGGGGCCTGCGCCATTGCAGACAGCCGCCGCGCAGGCACCGCAGCAACGGGCCCTAGCCCCTTGAAAAGGATCGAAGATCCCGCAACGCCGCTTGACGACGCCTATGCGATTTGCGCCGCTGCGATCCCCAATGGGCTGTTTACTGCGATGCGGTTTCATGCGGCCGAGATGGAGGTCGAGCGGCTTTATTCAACGATGCCTGACGTGTATCCGGTGAGCGGGCGCAAACCCAAACGCGACACCCCATGGGGCGAAAAGGTTTTGACGCGCAGGCAGGTGAATATCGGCTTTGGCCCTGCGGATATCGCATGGGCGTTTTCGGATCATGAGACGATTTTGGGGCTGGGATTGCAGGGGGTGTTGAACATGCCTGTGGTCGCTGGCGCGCAGGTTTTGGGGACAATCAATTTCTTGCGCAGTGGCCCCGGTTTCACCGATGCGGAAGTGGCAATTGCGCGGGCCTGCGCGGAGGCGCTGGCGGCGCGCGGGGCGCTGGTTTAGGCGAAATTCCCCCAGCCATGCGCGCGGCGCGGCTGGGGGAGAGATGTTTAGGCGAGAACCAGATCGTCTTGGGTGATCAGGTTGTTCGAGAAGATCGCGCCATCGTCGAACAGACCGTCATTGTCGGTGTTCAACTGGACAGAGTAGCCGTTGCCCAGTTCCACAATGCGCGCGGTGATGTCACCAAGCGCGGTGAGGTCGAGCGCGTCTGTGCCGCTGGCAAAATCGGTGATGCGGTCGTTCTGCGGAGCCACGGCAAAGACGAATGTGTCTGCGCCTGCGCCGCCTGTCAGCATGTCGCGGCCACGGCCACCATCAAGCGTGTCATTGCCATTGCCGCCGCTGAGGAAATCTGCTGCGCCATCGCCTTGCAGATTGTCGTTGCCGCCGCCGCCAATCAAACGGTCGCTGCCTTTGCCGCCGCTGAGGAAGTCAGCGCCGCTGTTGCCCATCAAGGCATCACTGCCGCCGCCGCCGCGCAATTCATCCGCGCCGGTTTGACCTTTGAGGAAATCCCCGCCGTTTTGGCCATTGAGCATGTCGGCGCCTTTGCCGCCTTTAAGCTCGTCGTCGCCTTTGCCGCCAGTGAGCATGTCATCGCCACCTGCGCCGCTGAGCGCGTCGTCGCCTGCGCTGCCGCTTAGGGTGTTGGCCGCATAGTTGCCAAGGATCACGTCATCGCCCGCGCCGCCGGAGGCGTTTTCGATGGTGACGCCCGAGGCAATGGTAAAGCCGCCTGCGATGCCGTCAGCCGAGGAGACCCAGCCGCCGCCGCCTGCTTTGTATTCCAGATTGGCCGCGCGCAGGTTGATGGTGATGTCCAGATCGCCGTCATAGGTGATCTCGTCGGTGCCGCCAGCGTCCCAGATGCTGGTCCAGCCAGTGCCCACACCGTTTTCGCCGTCAAGACGGTAGGTGTCATTGCCTGTCGCGTGGGTCATGTTGGCGCCGTATTTGGCTTGCAGTACGGCGATGTCCAGCGCCATTGGGCCGGTTTCATAGCCATAGGTTTGCGATTCTGGCGCGGGCGCTTCGCCGGGGAAGCCGTTGTTATAGGTCATCGCCGTGTAGACGCCTTGGTTCAGGTCGAACGCGCCAAAATCATCAAACGCGTCGGTCACGCCGTTCATGATGGTGGAGGAGCCGCCATCATCATGCGGGTGCGCCAAGCCAAGCCCGTGCAGCAGTTCATGCGCCATAACCATATAGTGGTAGCCGCCGATCTCGCGGTGCTCTTCGCCCGTGTCGCTAAAGACGCCTAGCCCGGCTTCGTCTTCGCCCGGAGGGTTCATGAAACCATCGGTGCCTGCTTCCAGATCGCCATTGAGCATGATGCGGAAATCAGCATCGGCCAAGGTGGATTCTTGGGTGAAGGTCAGGTTCGTCATCGTTGAGACGGTGGTGAAGAGGTTTTGCAGCTGGGCGCGGGTGAAGCTGTCCATTGCGACGGCGGTGTTGCCGTCGATGGTGATGCCAGCGTCAATGAAATGGTAGGAGACGTTCAGATCAGACTGATCGCTGTTCCAGGTGATGGAGGAGAGAGGTGTTGAGGCCATGATATGTCCAGATGTGTAAAGAAATTCGGGTAGTTAAAAAGCAATCTAAATGATACTCTTTGAGTTGAATTACAGGATTATTACTAAACTAAGCAATGTAAATAAATTGCAGGCGCGCGGCGGCATAGGCCAAGGCGAGGTGGGGAGTTTACCCCCCGCGTTTTATGCCTAAAGCAGGGTCAGGCGCGTGCGGCGTTGAGGCTGTGCAGGATGTCACCCGCAACGGTTCGGCTATGTTCGGCGCAATTGGCGAGACCTTGAGAAAACGGGTGGCCTGCAAGGATTTGCGGCATGGCGAGGCAGTAGATTGCGCTGTGCGGTTCTGGCTTGAGGCTCAGCCGGTAAGGCGCCATCAGCGCGGCGTCGGGATCGGCCAGCGAGGCGGCGAGCGTGGGGAATGGCAGATCGCCCAGAGCGGCGGGAGCTTGGCCGCGCGCGTCGATCAGAGCGGTGAATTCAAGATCACCGTCGATGGTTGTGACACAGGCACCGCCCGAGGGGGTGTTTTTGAACGATCCCTCAGGGCCGGTTGGGATGATCTCCAGCGCTCCGGCCTCGTACATGGCGAGCACCCGGCGCACCGAGATATGCGGGATCGCGGCGTAGCAATCGCCAAACACCGGCATCAGCGCGGCGTTGAAAAGCTGCCAATCATCATCGTCCATATGCTCGAAAATCAGCTCGAAATTCTCATGGCCGCGCAGCAGCGCATAGCGGTGCGGCTGGGTTTGTTTTGCCTCTTTGGAGTTCTCGGCGGTTTTGAGCGTATCGCGCAGCGCGCGCAGGCCGCCAAGGCGCATCCGGTGGTCGAAATAGGCCTCGGCAAAGCCTTCGATGCTTTGGGCCTCGGGGCCAAGTTCGGCCATATACTCGGGCGCGGTCTCGTTCAGTTCCGCGATCAAAAGCGCGAAGCTGCGGCGCAGAAGGTCTTGGGAGCCTTTGGCAATTTCCGCTTTGATGGCGGCTTTGCTCACATGGGTGAGCGGCTCATAGGGGTATGGGTAGAAGAAGTCCGGCTCGGGCATGATGCCTTTGTGGGAGACCATGGTGACCGCAAGCGCGGCGCGGCCCTCCTTTGGGAACCAATCCACCCTGCCCGCCTTTTCGATGAAAGAGCCATGTTCATGGCCAAGCGCCACAATCACATCAATGGCAGAGAGCGAGGAGCCCAAGATGCCGATTTTGCCGGGGGGCAGCGCGGTGATGCGGCTATAGGGCCAAGGCGAGACCAGATCAGCCGCGCCGATCTTTGGCGATTTGGGCCAGCTGTGGCCTGTGGCCAGCACAAGCCTGTCGTAGGATGCGATGGACGTGCCGTTTGGGCCGCGGATGTGCAGCGTCGCCATGGATTTCTCTGGGACCACATCGACCACGTCGTGGCGCGGCAAGATTGTGATGCTGTGACCTGCGCTGCGGCCTTCGTCGCACAGGGCGCGAAGTTCGGCGCAAAGGAATTCTCCGATCAGCACACGGGGGTAGAAATCGCGCGCATCGATGTCGTCGCGGGTGAGATCCCATGCGGCGAGGAAGCTATCCGTCTGGTCATGCAGCCACGTGACCAGCCGCCGCGTGATGGGCGGGATCTCTTTGCTGAAGGCGTTACAATACATGTAATCGGCGTTCATCTGCGCGCGGTAGGGCATGCCCGCGCCTGCATGCGCGGCGCGGTCATACAGCGTGATGTCCAACGGCGTTTGGCTTTTGAGCAGGTTTTTAAGCGTGTAAATTGCCATTGGGCCCGCCCCGATGAGCGCAATCCGTGGGAGGGTGTTCATGGAAATTGAGCCTTACTTTTAGACGGGAATGGCGACGGGAATGGCGGGCAAGCGGGGCAATGTGCCCCGCTTGGTGGTTTTTGGATTACTGATCCGGCGTGATGCTTTTGGCGGAGGCAAGGCCGGGGGCGACCGATGCACCGCCAAGTTTCTCGCGCACCCCGGCTTCGATTTTGTCGCCGGTATCTGCGTCGATGTTGCGCCAATAGGTGAAGGCGCGCTGGAGCACTTTTTCGCTGACCCCGTCACAAAGATGCCCGACGACATTATCGACCAGACGGGACCGGGCGGCGGCATCCATGACCTCGCGGATGAGCTTGCCCGGTTGCGTCCAATCATCGTCATCCTCGCGCAGCGTATAGGCTTGGCGGACCATGTCGCCATCGGCGTGCCAGAGGCCAGCCTCTGGGCCGGGGGCGGGATGGGCCGCCGGGCCGCCGTAGGAGTTGGGCGCATAGACCGGATCGGCGGCGTTTTGCGTGCGCCCTGCCCCGTCTTTGGAATAGCTGTGCACGGGGGATTTGGGGCTGTTCACGGGGATCTGTTTGTAGTTCACGCCAAGCCGCGCGCGGTGGGCATCGGAATAGGCAAAGCCGCGCGCCAGCAGCATTTTATCGGGCGAAAGGCCGATGCCCGGCACCATGTTATTGGGCTCGAACGCCGCCTGTTCGATTTCGGTGTGGAAATCGGTTGGGTTGCGATTGAGGGTCAGTTTGCCGACCTCGATCAGCGGGTAATCGGCGTGAGGCCACACTTTTGTCAGATCAAAAGGGTTGAGGTGATAGGTTTTGGCGTCCTCATAGGGCATGATTTGCCATTTGAGCGTCCAGCTTGCCGGGTTGCCATCGCGGATAGCGTTGAACAGATCGCGGCGGTGGTAATCGCCGTCGGAGCCGGCGAGTTTGTCGGCCTCGTCTTGGCTTAAATAGGCGTTGCCATCGCCTTGATCGGTGTGGAAGTGGAATTTCACCCAGAATTTTTCGCCTTCCGCGTTCACCAAAGAATAGGTGTGGCTGGAATAGCCGTTCATTTCGCGCCAGGTTTTGGGAATGCCGCGATCGCCCATGAGATAGGTGACCTGATGGGCGCTCTCGGGGGAGAGGGTCCAGAAATCCCACTGCATGTCATGATCGCGCATGTCATTGTCGGCGCGGCGTTTTTGACTGCGGATGAAATGCTGGAATTTGAGCGGGTCGCGGATGAAGAAAATCGGCGTGTTGTTTCCGACCATGTCGAAATTGCCGTCTTCGGTGTACATTTTCACCGAAAAGCCGCGCGGATCGCGCCATGTGTCGGGGCTGCCGCGCTCGCCTGCCACGGTTGAGAAGCGGGCAAGCGTGTCGCATTTTGCGCCGGGTTGGAAAATCTTGGCTTTGGTATAGCGCGAGACATCATGGGTGGTTTCAAACTGGCCAAACGCCCCTGCCCCTTTGGCATGAGGCTGGCGCTCGGGGATGCGCTCGCGGTTGAAATTCGCCATCTGCTCAAGGAGGTAATGATCGTTCAGGACAATCGGCCCATCGGGGCCGACAGTCAAAGAATGCTCGTCGCTTTGAACAAGGATCCCCGCATCCGTGGTGGTTGGGGGCGTCTTTTTGCTGTCTGTCATGGGGGCCTCTTCTGTGCGGTCATGGGCGCGCGGACATCTGCGGCGCGATCAGGGGCAAACCCTTGGCGGCAAGGAAAGTTCCGGCACTTTTTCGTGTTTGGTCTGGGGGAACTTTGGCGCGTGCCACCTGTTCTGGTTCAAACGGCAAAGGAGCGAGCATGTCTAAGATCACCACCATCAACCCCGCGACCGAAGAAGAGATTGCGACCTATGAGCTGATGAGCGAGGCGGAGGCTGTCTCGAAGCTGGAGGCCTGCCACGCGGCATTTTTGGACTGGCGCGGCGTGTCTCATGAAGACCGGGGGGCGTATTTGGTTAAAATTGCCCAGAACCTTCGGGATCATGCGGATGAGTTGGCGGCGTTGATGACCGAGGAAACCGGGAAGCTGTTGAAAGACGGTCTGAGCGAGGTCGAGATTTGTGCCGCGCTGTTTGAATATGCAGCGGAGCATGGGCCAAGCGCCTTGGCCGATGAAGAGCGAACGCACGGGCCAGATGGCAAGCGCGGCGTTGTCAGCTATCAGCCGATTGGTGTGATTTATTCGATCCAGCCGTGGAATTTCCCGCTTTATCAACCTGTTCGGGTGTTGGCGGCCAATTTGATGACGGGCAATGGCTGTGTGCTGAAACACGCGAGCATTTGCACGGGGTCTGGTTTGCGTCTGCGGGAATTGTGCATTGAGGCCGGGCTGCCTGAGGATTTGTTTCAGGTGATCGTGATTGATCATGAAACGAGCGATAAGCTGATTGCGCATCCGCTGGTGCGCGGCGTGACGATGACGGGCAGCGATGGCGCGGGGCGTCATGTGGGGGCTGAGGCTGCGAGGGCGCTGAAGAAAAGCGTTTTGGAGCTGGGCTCGAACGACGCTTATCTGGTGCTGGAAGATGCCGATATTGAGACGGCCGTTAAGTTTTCGGTCATGGGTCGGCTTTATAACAACGGGGAGACCTGTGTGTCGGCCAAGCGGTTTATCGTGACGGATAAAGTTTATGACGCTTTTGTTGACGCCTTTGTGGCCAAGATGAAGGAGGTGCGCATGGGCGATCCCACTGATGAGGCCTCGCAGCTTGGGCCCTTGTCGAGCCAAGAGCAGTTCGAGACGGTTCAGTCGCAGGTGGATGAGAGCGTCGAGAAAGGCGCGGCGGTGCTGTGCGGCGGCAAGGCGCCGGAGCGCAAAGGCGCCTATTATCCTGCCACGGTGCTGGCCGATCTGGCGCCGGGGATGCCCGCCTATGATGACGAGATTTTTGGCCCTGTGGCATCGGTGATCCGGGCCAAGGATGATGCTGATGCCATGCGTCTGGCCAATGAGAGCCGCTATGGTTTGGGCGGCGGGATTTTCTCCAAGGATGAAGACCGGGCGCTGGCGCTGGCGCGCGATCATTTTGATACGGGCATGATCCGGATCAATTCCTATGGTGCGGCTGATCCGAATATGCCCTTTGGCGGGGTGAAAAATTCGGGCTATGGGCGCGAACATGGCGGGTTTGGCATGAAGGAATTTGCCAATATCAAAGCGATTTTCCTGCCGTGAGGGCTGTGGGGCGCTGGGTTTTAGCGCCCCATCATCCGTTTGCGGCGATCTTTGATCCGCTCGTTCGCGGCATTGGTGCCATCATGGAATGAGCCGAAGAATTTATCCCAAGGGATTTCCAGCGAGCCATAGTTACATTCGAAATAGCGGTGGTGCATTTGGTGATGAAAGGTGCCGAGCTTGAGGCGGTTTTCGTCCTTCACCACCAGCCCCTCAAAGCCCGTGTGGGTGGTTGCGGCGGTCAGCGCGTAATATTGCATGTGGAACAGGATATGCAGCGGATGCGCCGCGACAACCCAGTGGATCATGACCGATCCGAGAAACAGAACATGCTCGGCCGGGTGCATGGACATGCCAGACCACGGCCCCACATTGATGTTGCGGTGATGCAAGGCATGTACACGTTTGTACAGGAACGGCACATGCAGCAGGCGGTGAATCCAGTAGAAATAAAAGCTTTCCCAGATCGGGATCAGCAGGAATAACGCCGCAAACCACAACGGATGGGCCGCCCATGTGAGCATTGGTGCATAGCCATTGGCCATGGCCCAGAACATCAGCGCCTCATAGGCGGTCCAGATCGTGACGCCGCTGGCCAGTGTCCAGAACATATTGTCGCGGATTTGGCCGCCCAAGGTGAATTGCTTGCCATTTTTCATCAGCGGGCGCGGGTCATATTTGAGCCGCTGGCCCTGTTTGGTGAAGCTGTAGAAATAAAGGTGCAAGCCGCCTGCCACGGCGGACATCAAGATGAAATTGCGCGCGTAGATTTCCGCGATCCAGCCAAAGGCGAGGGTTTGGGTTTGCGCCAGCGGCGGCTGGAACCAGTAGAAGGACACAAGGGCCAGCCCCAGAATGATCAATTTCTCGGTGATCAAGAACCAAGAGTTCCAGACCCACGCCAGCAGATCCATCGGGCGCAGGGGCCAGCGGAACAGCGGAGAGACTTGCAGCGGAACATCGGGGAGATGGTTCCAGCCTTTGAGGGGCGTTTCGTCCATTTGGATCACCTGAGGTTGCAAAGCAGCTAGGTTGAAATTGACACAAAGCGAATGTCATGAAAAACAGATTAAAGATGACAAGTAGCGCTGAATTTCAGAGGTAGTGATGGCCCTATCCCTCAAAGCGATGGAATATTTCACGGCTGTTGTGCGCCATGGCAATATTGCCAAGGCGGCGGCGGAGCTGAATATCGCGGCTTCGGCGCTCTCCACGGCGGTTGATCAGGTGGAGGCAAGTTTTGATCTGGAGCTGCTGACCCGGCAACGGGCGCGCGGGGTTCAGGCCAATGCCAGCGGGCGGATCGTGGCGCAGAAATTTGAGCGGTTGCTTGAGGATTACCGCGCCGTTCTGGCCGAGGGGGCCGGTTTGAAAACCGCGCTGAGCGGGACGTTGCGGGTGGGGTATTACGCACCAATTGCGCCGGCGTTTTTGCCGCAAATTCTCAGAAACTTTGTGCCTGATCCCAGCGCGGTGACGCTGCATCTGGATGAATGCGACAATGACAGCGCGCAAGAAGGGCTGCTTAGCGGTGCTTATGATGTGATTTTATTTGTCTGCGAGGATGTGCGCCCGGCCATTGAGTTTGAAACTTTAGTCACCGCCCCGGCCTATTGTTTGCTGGCCAAGGATCATCCGCTGGCGGGCGCGCAGAGCGTCTCTATGGCGCAGATCAGCAAGGAGCCGCTTGTGGTGCTCAATCGCCCGGTGGCATCCGCTTATTATCGCAGCCTGCTGGAGGGGCTGGCGGGCGAGGTGACGATTGCCGCCTATGCCAATTCGACAGAGATGGTGCGCAGTTTGGTGAGCGCGGGGCATGGCTGTGCCATTCTCAACATGCAGCCCCTCACCGCGACCACCTATGGCGGCGGCGCGGTGGTGGGGGTGCCGATCTGTGATCCGCTGCCTGCGTTGACGCTGGCCATTGCCTATCAAAAGTCGCGGCCCCGCCGGTTGGTCCAGCAGTTTGTCGCGGCCTGCAAAGCGCATTTTGCAGAGCCGGGCCCGCAGCGCGGTGTGGTGGTGGCGCGGTAGCGGCGCCCTGCCCGTTTGAGCGTAAAAGTCAGCTTTGGCCAAGCGCCGCGGCGGCCCAGTTTTGCAAAATGTCTGAGGCTTCTTGGGCGAGGTGTTGCTCGGACGGCATGTGGCGTTCAGACAGGGGGTGGCCGCATTCATGGGTAAGGCGGTCTACGTCGACGGGGAAGCGGGCGGTTTCGGGCAGATCGCCAAGCGCGCGGCCTGCTTGGCCCATGTCTGCGGCGAAATAAAGCGCGGCGATGCCTGCTATGTTCATGGCCGCCACGCAAAGCGCGCAGGGCTCGCAACTGGAATAGAGATCGCAGCCGCGCAGGTCGACGGTTTTGAGGTTTCGGCAGGCGTCGCGGATCGCTTCGGTTTCGCCGTGGGAGGTGGGATCGTGGTGCAGCAAGGAGCGGTTGATCCCCTCGCCCACGATTTTGCCATCCTTGACGATCACCGCGCCAAAAGGTTCGGTGCCGGGGGTTTGCAGCGCCTGAGCAGAGATCTCGATCGCGCGGCGCAGGAAGGTTTCATCATACATTTGGAAATCCTTAGGTGGTTTCAGCGGCAAAACACGCGACCCGGCGCGCATGCACAGCGGCGCGGCGTTCGGGGCGTTCTTGTTTGCAGCGGTCAAAGGCCAAGGAGCAGCGCGGGTGGAAGCTGCACCCCGAGGGCGGAGAGATAGGCGATGGGACCTCGCCCACCATGGGGCTTCGGTCGCGTTTGGGGTTTTCCAGATCGGGGATCGTGTCGAGCAGCAGCCGGGTGTAGGGGTGCAGCGGATTGGCAAAAAGATCCGCTGTGGGCTGAATTTCGACGATGCGGCCCAGATACATCACCGCGATCACATCGGCCATGTGGCGCACTGTGCTCAGATCGTGGCTGATGAAAAGATAGGTCAGGCCCATGTCTTTTTGCAGCTTTTTCATCAGGTTGAGCACTTGGGCCTGCACGGAGACATCCAGCGCGGAGGTCGGCTCGTCGCAGACGAGGAACTCGGGCTCGCCTGCCAAGGCGCGGGCGATCGAGATGCGCTGGCGCTGGCCGCCGGAAAACTCATGGGGGAATTTTTTGCCATCAGCGGGGGCAAGCCCCACGGTGCGCAGCAGCGCATCCACCCGCGCCATGACCTGATCATTGGGCGTGTCGGGGCGCAAGGTGCGCAGCGGCTCGGCGATGATCCGGCCCACGCGCCAGCGCGGGTTCAGGCTGGCGAATGGGTCTTGGAAGATCATTTGCAGGCGGTCGCGGTCGCCGTGGAAGCGGATTTTACCGCTTGAGGGTTGGTGCAGCCCGGTGACAAGTTTGGCGATGGTGCTTTTGCCGCAACCGGATTCGCCCACCAAGGCGAGGGTTTGGCCGCGCTGGACGACGAAATCCACCCCGTCCACGGCGCGCAGGGTGCGGCGCGGTTTGCGTTCAATCAGGCGGTTGAGCCAAGGGGCGGAGACATCGAAGCGACGCTCCAGCGCATCGACTTCGAGGATGGCGTTGGGGCGGATGTTCATGCGAGCTCTCCTTGGGTTTGCAGCCAGCAGGCAGCGCCGGTTTGGGTGGCCCCGATCTGTGGCACATCGCGGCGGCATTTAGGGCCTGCGTGGGTGCAGCGCGGGTTGAACGCGCAGCCTTGCGGGATGGCGTCAAGCCGGGGCATGGCGCCGGGGATCATTTGCAGCTCTTCCACCTCGTTGCGCAGCGAGGGGATCGAGCCCATCAGCCCGGCGGTATAGGGATGTTGCGGGCGGCGGGTGACGTCTTCGACGCTGCCGACCTCGGCGAGACGGCCCGCGTACATCACCGCCACGCGGTCTGCGGTTTCGGCAATCACGCCCATGTCATGGGTGACCAGCATCACCGCTGTGCCCCGCTCGCGGCAGAGCCGTTTGAGCAGCGCAGTGATTTGCGCTTGGATGGAGACGTCGAGCGCGGTGGTCGGCTCGTCCGCCACGATCAATTCCGGTTCGGCGCAGAGCGCGAGGGCGATCACGATGCGCTGACGCATGCCGCCCGAGAATTGATGGGGGTAGCTGTCGATGCGTTCGTCGACGGCGGGGATGCCGACCTCGCGCATGAGGTCTTTGGCGCGGGCAAGGGCCTGAGATTTGCTCAGATCCGTGTGCAGGCGGATGGTTTCGACCAATTGATCGCCTACGCGGAACAGCGGGTTGAGCGAGGTCAGCGGATCTTGGAAGATCGCGCCGATGCGCCGCCCCCTGATGGATTGCATGGCGCGCTCATCCAGCGTGTCGATCCGGTCTCCCGAGAGGTGAATGGACCCGGCGGCAATGCGGCCCGGCGGCTCCAGCAGGCCCAAAATGGCCATGCCTGTCATGGACTTACCAGCCCCGGATTCCCCCACCATGCCAAGGATTTCGCCGCGTCTGATCTGTAGCGAGATGTCATCGACGGCGGTCAGCACGCCCTTTCGGGTGGGGAATTCGACGCGCAGATTGCGCAGGTCGAGCACAACATCGCTCATGGTGTGGCCCTTTTATAGCTCGGGGTGAAGATTTCATGAAGGTCGGGGTGGCCCGCTGTGCGGTCGGGGTATTTTGCCACCAGCCCGTCAAATTGGCGCTGGGCGCGGGCGGCATCAGCGGCGGCGTCCAGATTTGGAATCTCGCCGTCTTGCATGACGCGCCGCCCATCGATCCAGACGTCGCGGGTGTCGCGGCCAGAGGTGGCTGTCATTATGGTTTGCACCGGATCGGGGGTTTGCAGCGCGCCGCGCAGATCAATCACGGCGATGTCGGCCTTGCTGCCCGGCGCGAGGCGGCCCAGATCAGCGCGGCCAAGCGCCTGCGCGCCGCCAAGTGTGGCGGCATCAAACATATCTTCGGCCCGGATCGCTGTCATGCCATCGGCCAGCCGCGCCGTCATCATGCCGATCTGCATGTTCAAGATCATATCGGCGGGATGGGTGTCTGTGCCGAGGCCGATGTTGATGCCCTTGGCGCGGCATTTGGGAAAGCTGTTGAGCATGCCGCCATGGCGCGCGGCGACCAGTGGGCAATGCACCAGCGTAGCCTGTGCGGCGGCGATCAGGTCAAATTCGGCCTCGGTGGCGTGGGTGCCATGGGGCAGCAGCCAATTGCCGCGCAATGCGCCGATTTTATGCAGCCATTCGATGGGGCCGCAGCCATGCTGCGCGTGGACGAGGCGCAGTTCCACCGGAGATTGGCTGCAATGTTGGCGCACGGGCGCGCCCATCTCGCTGGCGATGTCGGCGGTGCGTTGCAGCAAGCTTTGGGTGCAGGTCTCGATCCGGTCGGGGGCGAACATTGCGCGAATGAGCGGGTGGCCCTTGGCGGTAATGTTCGCGGCAAATTCGGCGGCTTCGGCAAGGCCCGCCAGCCCGCGCGGTTCGTCATAAATGGCGGTGATATTGCCCGCGTCATCGGTGACTTGGCCGCCCGTGCGATAGGCCGGGCCCAGATAGACGCGCAGGCCCAGATCCACCGCGGCCTGGGCTGCGGCTTCAAATTCGGCCACTGTTTCGCCCCAAGCGCGGTAGAACAGCGAGGCGATGGGCAGCGCGGTGGTGATGCCATTGCGGATCAGCTGGGCGAAGGCGTGGCGTTTTTGAAAGGCCAGTTCCTCGGGGCTGTACATCTCGTAGGGGCCGCGCGCCACGTAGCTTTGCGGCCAGACCCGGCCTTTTTGCCATGAAGGGCCGTTGTCATAGCCCAGAATGGTGGTGTCCAGGTCGGACAGGGCGTCAAGGTCGATGAAGCCCGGCGAGATGATGGCTTGGCCATAATTGATGCGCTGGGCCACCTCGCCGTCGAAACCCGCGCCTACATGCAGGACGCGATCACCCTCGATCACCACCACGCCGTTTTCGAAAACGGTATGGCGATTGTCAGCATGGCCGATGACCCAGCGGGCGCTCAGAAGGATGCGTTTTGCCATTACGGGGCCTCGATCACGCAGGCACCATCCCGCGCGATGACGCGGCCTGCTTTGAGCGCCAGTTTGCGCGGGGCGTGGGTGACAATGGCTTCGGCGAGGCTTTCGCCTTCGACCAGCACGCAATCGGCAGCGCAGCCAAGGCCAAGCCCGTAGTTTTCAACGCCCAAGATCGCGGCGCCGCCAAAGGTGCAGATGTCGAGCGCCAGCGCCATTTCATCGTCGCGGCGCAGGTTGTTGCGCATGCCGATCTGCATGGCTTTTTCCAGCATGTCGGAATTGCCGTAAGGCCCCCATGTGTCGCGGATGCCGTCGCACCCTGCTCCGGTCAAAATGCCGAAAGCGCTGAGTTCTTTGACGGCGGGCACGGGCGCGGAGGCAGGCGCTGTGGTGAGGATGTGGATGCGGTTTTCCGCCAGTTTCTCATGCAGGCCAGTGACATAGGCGCGGTCCACATCGCCAAGGCAGAAGGCGTGGCTGATGGAGACTTTGCCCTGCATTCCCAGTGCCTCGGTGCGGTCGATGATTTCCTCCATGGAGAACCAGCCAAGCGCGCCGCGTTCATGCAGGTGGATGTCGATGGGTTTGCCGTGTTTTTCAGCCAGTGCAAAGACCGTGTCGAGATGGCCTTTGGGGTCGTGTTCCATGCCGCAGGGGTCGATGCCGCCCACCAGATCGGCGCCCAGCGACAGGGCTTGATCCATCAGCTCGGCGGTGCCGGGGCGGGTCATCATGCCCGATTGCGGGAAAGCCACGATTTCGATGTCGATCATCCCGGCGAGTTTTTCGCGGGTTTGCATGACGCCTTCGATGCCTGCGAGACCGTGATGGGTGTCAACGTCCACATGGCTGCGGATGTGGGTGCAGCCATGCGACATGGCCAAAATCGCGTGGCGTTCGCTTTGGATTTGCGGATCGAGGCCAAGCGAGACTTTGACCTCGCGTTCATTGTTGATCTTGTCGATCAGGCGCGGGCCGACCTCGTTGTGATACCACGGCAGGCCCAGCAAGGATTTATCCAGATGGGTGTGCGCCTCGATCAGGCCGGGGATCAAGATGCGGCCTGCGCAATCGATGATCTGCGCGCCTTCCGGCGGGTTTGCGACAAAGAGGCCGTTCGAGATGTGCAGATCGGTGGCGGGCGCGCCCATGGGGCGGGTGTTTTTGAGGGTAAGTGCAGTCATTTTGGTCACCGAAGTTTAGGGTTGAGCGCGTCGCGCAGCCAGTCGCCGATCATATTGACCGACAAGACGATCAAGCAAAGCTGGATGGAGGGGAAAACCACGATCCACCACAGGCCCGAGAAGAGATATTGATTGCCGATCCGGATCAGCGTGCCAAGGCTTGGTTGATCAGGCGGCATGCCAACGCCGAGGAAGGACAGCGTGGCCTCGGAGAGGATCGCAAGGCCGAAGTTGAGCGTTGCGGCCACCATGATCGGGGTCATGCAATTGGGCAGGATATGGGTCAGCATCACCCGCCAAGATTTCACCCGGATCAGTTTTGCCGCCTGCACATATTCCTTTTTGGCCTCGACCATGGCCGAGGCGCGCACGGTGCGGGCGTATTGCACCCATGAGGGCACGGCGATGGCGAAGATCAAGATCGGCGCGGCGAGCACATCCTTGAGCCCCGTGGGCAGCGAAGCGGTGGCTATGGCGGTGATCAAGATGGCGATCAAGATGAAGGGCATCGACAAGAGCACATCGCCCACCCGCATGATCACATTATCAACCCAGCCGCCAAAATACCCTGCGACGAGCCCAAGGGTCAGGCCCACGCAAAGCGCCAGCAGCACCGAGGCAAAGCCGATGATCAACGAAATCCGCGAGCCATAGAGCAACGCGGAGAAAATATCGCGCCCTTGGGTATCGGTGCCCAGCAGATAGGGCCATTGGCCGCCCTCCTCCCACAAAGGCGGAATCTCGGAGTTCCACAGCTCTAGCGCGGCTAGATCATAGGGGTTTTGCGGCGTGATCATCGGTGCAAGCAGCGCCGTTAGCGTAACGAGAGCCAAAAGCGCTGCTGAGAACATCGCGGAAGGGTGCGCGCGGAAGGAAAACCACAGATCGCTTTCGCGCAGGCGGCGGTGCCATGCGCTGCGGCGGGGGGGCGTTTGTGCGGTAAGGGGTGCGGGGTTTTGCATAGGAGACTCCAGCTTAGCCATTGGCGCCGCCAGAGCGCGCCGTGTCATCGCGCAGGCGCGGGTCGACCCATGCGTAGGTGATATCGACAAGCGTGTTCAGGGCGACAAAGATGAAGGAAACGATGAGCAGATAGGCGGCCATCACCGGGATATCGACAAAGGTCACCGCTTGGATGAACAGCAGCCCCATGCCCGGCCATTGAAAGACGGTTTCTGTGACCAGCGCAAAGGCGATCAGATTGCCAATCTGCATGCCTGTGAGGGTGATCACCGGCATCAGGCAGTTGCGCAGCGCGTGGCGCCAATGCAGCGCGGCGGCAGGCACTCCGCGGGCGCGGGCGAATTTGATGTAATCGGCGCGCAGGGTTTCGAGCATCTCGGCGCGCACCAGCCGCATCACCAACGTCACTTGAAAGGTGGACAGCGAAATGGCGGGCAAGATCAGCGCAGCGCGGCCCGAGGAGGTAAGCAGCCCGGTGGACCACCAGCCGATATCAACCGTGTCGCCGCGCCCAAAAGCAGGCAGCCAGCCCAGCGAGACCGAAAAGGCCAGGATCAGCAATATCCCCACCACGAAGCTTGGCAATGACACCCCGATGATCGAGCCCAGTTGCAGCATATTGGCCAATCGCGAGTCGCGGTAGACGGCGGTGATGACCCCGGCGGGGATGCCCACCACCAGCGAGATGACCGTGGCCACCAGCACCAGTTCAAAGGTCGCGGGAAAGCGGTCTTTGATCAGCACCATCACGTCCTGTTGGTTGCGGTAGGAAATGCCGAAATCCCCCTGCACCGCGTTGCCGACAAAGCGGGTATATTGGGTGACAAAACCATCGTTCAAACCCAGCCGCTCGCGCAGCTCTATCCGGTCGGCTTGGGTTGCCTGTTCATTGACCATCATCTCGACCGGATCGCCAAAGAAGCGAAAGATCGTGAAGGCCAGCAATGCGACAGCCAACATGACAAAGGCGGCATTTGCCGAACGTTTGAGCAGAAAAGCAATCATCTGGGGTTTCCGTTATGTTTTAGGAGGCCGCAAAGGCCCAAGAGGGGTGCCGGACCGCGCGGGGCGGTCCGGCGGGCAGCATCAGGAACCGGAGCCGACGCGGGCGAACCACAGGCGCGGTTTGGCGTCAGAGAACAGCGGCATCTCGACCACCTCATCGGTGACGGCCCAAGCCATCGGCTGTTGGTGCAGCGGGATCATGATGATCTCGTCTTTGACGATTTGCAGTGCCTCGGTTTGCAGCGCGAGACGGGCGTCAAGATCAAGCTCGCTGCCTGCGGCGTCGATCAGCTTGTCTAGTTCGGGGAAAGACCAGCCGCCCCAGTTGAACACGCCCGCATTGCCATCTTTCGAGTGGAAGATTTGCAGCAGGGGCGAATAGCTGTCGAGCAAGGGCAAGGTGGCCCAGCCCAGCGTGTACAGATCAGTGGTGCCGTTGGTACGCTTGGGCGATTGCAACGCACGGGGGGCAACATCAAGCTTGGGTGACAGGCCGATGCGGCTCCACATGGATGCGATAGCTTGGCAGAATTGTTCTTCATTCACCAGACCGTCGCTGAGGCAGTTGAACTCGAACTCCAGCCCTTCGGGCACGCCTGCTTCGGCCAGCAGGGTCTTTGCGGCGTCCAGATCAAAGCCGGGCACGGTGTCCAGCGCCTCGGTATAGCCGGGGATCGCGGGGGCGATGGTGGCACCAGCGATGCGGGATTTGCCGCGCATGACTTTTTGCTGGATCAGGTCCAGATCAATAGCTTTGTAAAGCGCTTCGCGGGCTTTGCGGTTGCCAAAGGGGTTCGGCTCGCCTGTGGTCAGCGTTTCGCGGAAAGGAAAGCCGACCATCACGGTGCGCAGGTCAACGCCTTCGAGCACCTCGACGTTGGGCGCAGCGGCCAAGCGGGGCAAATCTTGCACCGGGGCGTCATTGGTAAAGCTGATCTCGCCCGAGAGCAGCGCGGCCACACGGGTGGCGGCGGAGTTCACCGGGGTCAGTTCGATCCGGTCCAGATTGTGCTGGGGTGTGTCCCACCATTGAGGGTTCACCACAAACACGGTTTTTGCATCCGGCTGGCGGCTTTCGACAATGAAAGGCCCGGTGCCATTGGCGTTATAAGTGGCATAGCCTTCGGTGCCTGCGCCAATATCGGTGGGCATCAGGGCGTCATTTTCGGTCATCCATTCTTCGTCGAAGATGTGGATGTTGGTCAGATCATTCAGCAGCAGCGGATAGGTGCCATTGAGCGTGATATCGACCGTCAGGTCATCGACCACCTTGGAGCTGACATAGGCGGGCAGATTGCCTTTGAGCGGTGAGGTTTCATCGCTGACGCGGGTCAAGGATGCCACAACATCTTGGGCCGTGAACGGGTTGCCATTGTGGAATGTCACACCTTCGCGCAGCTTGAAACGCCAGGTGATTTTATCGTCGAGAATTTCCCAGCTTTCGGCCAGCGCAGGTTCGATTTTCAAATCTTTGTTATAGCGCACCAGACCTTCATAGACGTGGTTGAGCACGTTGATGGTGAAGCTGTCGCCGTAGGAATATGGATCAAGCGATCCGATATCGCGGTTCGCGCCCCATTTGAGCACGTTTTCCGCCTGCACACCCCCTGCCAGACTGGAAACTGCTGCCGTAGCGAGCAAAATTTGACGAATATTCATATTGAGACCCCCGGTTGAAAAGATTGTATTTCAGAATCACTGAAATTGGATACGATGTTTACTTGTAGACAGAGGCAATTCCGTGCCGCAAGAAAATTGTATCCAATTGACTGGGAAAATCGTGCACGATATGGATTGTGCAAATTTGATAGGCGAATTTCATGAGTGAGAGCAAAAACACCCTAACCAACACGGTCTATGATCTGCTGCGCAAAGCAATCATCGAGCAGGCGCTCAAACCGGGTATGCGATTGCCCGAAGACACGGTGGGCGAGCAGTTTGGCGTCAGCCGGACCATTGTGCGCCATGCGCTGGTACGGCTGGAGAATGAGGGCTTGGTGATCACCCGGCGCAACCGGGGGGCCTTTGTCGCTGAGCCCTCGCAGGAAGAGGCGCAACATGTGTTTGAGGCCCGCCGCTGTTTGGAGAATGAGGTGATCCGTATCCTGTGCAGCCGCATGCCGGAAACTGGATACGATCAGCTTGAGGCGCATGTGCGCAGTGAATTGCGGGTCAAAGGCAAAGATGGGCCTGTGTCGATCCGGTTGGCGGGGGAGTTTCATATTCTGCTGGCGGAGTTGACGGGGAATCATGTGCTGGCGCGGTTTGTGTCGGAGGTGGTGCTGCGCTGTTCGCTGATCATGTCGATGTATGCGCGCAGCCATTCGTCGGACTGCGCTGTGGATGAACATTCGCAGATCATCGAGGCGATCCGCGCAGGCGATGATGCCCGCGCCAATGAGATTATGGATCATCACCTTGGCGCGGTTGCAGGGCGTGCGGAGCTCTCGCCGCAGCCGCAAAACATTCAATCAATTCTGTCTCACTATGGTAAGGAACTGTCCCATTGACCCAAGCTAACGCGTATCACACGTTTGATTTTGCGGATCTGTCACCCCGCGATGCCTATAAGGTCATGATCGGGACAATTGTGCCCCGTCCGATTGCCTGGGTCACGACGATTTCCCCCGAGGGCATTGCCAATGCCGCTCCCTATTCGTTTTTCAACTGCCTGTCGGCTGATCCGCCGATCCTTGCGCTGGGTGTTGAGAACAAGCCGGACCGGAGTTTTAAGGACACCGCCTATAATATTCGCATGACCGAGTGTTTTACCGTCAACATCGTGGACCGCGCCAATGTGGCGGCGATGGCGGCCACGGCTGCGGGGGTGGATGCGGATGTGGATGAGATTGCCATGGCGGGTCTGACCGCCCTGCCCGGCGAAGTTGTGAAATCGCCGCGCATTGCCGAAGCGCCTGTGGCGTTTGAATGTGAGCGTTATTTGGGCATTGCGGTAAGCTCGGCGCGCGAGATCATCTTGGGCCGGATTGTGCGGGCGCATATCCGCGAGGATATCATCGACCCCAAGACCTATTATTCGGATCACGAAAAGCTCGATGCACTTGGGCGGATGGGCGGCAATGGCTATGCCGGGACGCTGGATTATTTTGATCTGGCGACACCCTCTGCCGAGGATGTGCTGCGCGGCAAGGGCACGGCCTAAGCCCAAAGAAAAAGGCCGGAGCAGATGCTCCGGCCTTTTTTATTGTTTAATCGGCACCTTTGACCGAGATGCTGGCATTGGGATCTGGATTGAAGATCTTTTGCACCAGCCATGCCGCGACCATGACGCTGACGCCCAGCAGATCGGTGATCAGCCCGCCTTCGATCATGAAGAGCGAGGCGACGATCAGCGCGAGGCGGATGAACCATGCCGCGCGCTGGCCCCAGAACCAGCCTTGGACCCCGCCCGAGAGCAAGAAAACACCAATGATCGCGGTGATTGCAGCCCGGCCAACTTCGAACCATGTGCCATCCATCAACAGCGCCGAGTTGTAGAAGAACATGAAAGGCACGATGAAGGCGGCGATGCCGACTTTGAAGCTGACAACGCTGGTTTCCATTGGGTTTGCGCCCGAGATGCCCGCCGCCGCATAGCTGGCCAGCGCCACAGGGGGCGTGATGGCAGACAGAACGGCGAAGTAGAACACAAAGAAATGCGCGGTCAGTTGCGGGATGCCCAATTGCACCAGACCCGGCGCAACAACAGAGGCCGCCACCGCATAGGCCGCCGTGGTGGGCATGCCCATCCCCAGCAGGATCGCGATACACATGGCAAAGAACAGCGCCAGCAATTGCGAGGTTGCCGCCAGATCAAGCAGCACCGCAGAGAAACGCGCGCCCACACCGGTGAGGGAGATCACGCCCACAATGATGCCTGCGCAGGCACAGACCGTGATGATCTGGATCGACATGATGCCGGCCAGTTCAAACGCTTTGGCGATGCCGCGCAGGGTCATTGGGAAAGGTGTGAGCCAGCTGACCACAGCCGCCGCCATGGTGGCCAGCGTGCCCGCCCGGATCACGGAATAGCCCATGAAAAGCGCATAGATCAGGATGATGATCGGGATGAACAGATAGACCTGACGCAGCATTTTGGCGAATTTTGGCAATTCGTCCTCGCTCATGCCGCGCATGCCGAGTTTTGCCGCTTCGAAATCCACCATGAAATAGACGGAGACGAAGTAAAGCACCGCCGGGATAATCGCCGCTGTGGCGATCTCTTGGTAGGGGATGCCGGTGATTTCGGCCATGATAAAGGCCCCTGCCCCCATGATCGGCGGCATGATCTGGCCGCCTGTGGAAGCCGCAGCCTCTACCGCGCCAGCCATTTTGGGACGGTAGCCAACTTTTTTCATCAGCGGAATGGTGAGCGAGCCTGTGGCCACCACATTGCCTGCTGATGTGCCGTTGATCATGCCCATCAGGCCAGAGGCAAAGATTGCCACTTTTGCCGGACCGCCGCGCGAACGTCCCGCAGCAGCAAAGGCGAAGTTCACAAAATAATCGCCCACTTTGGACGCCTGCAAGAAGGCGGCAAAGATGATGAACAAGATGATATAGGTCGAAGATACCGCTGTGGTTGGGCCAAGGATGCCAGCATCGGAATAGACATGGCCAAAGAAACGCTGCCAGCTATAGGGGCTTTGCACGGCCAGAATGCCCGGCAACAGATGCGCGGTAAATGTATAGAGCAAGAACACCCCGGTGATGATCACCAATGCGAGGCCAGCCACGCGGCGGGTCAGCTCTAGGATCAGGACCGAGCCTGCGGTGGCGGCAAATGCCACGCCGATGGGCACAAAAGGTGTGCCAACCGAGTTGCGCGCCGCTGTGCCATAGATGGCGATCAGATAGGCGGCGGCGGAGATGCTGCACAGGGCCAGCAGAATGTCAGAGCCGCGAAACTGGTCGCGCGGGGCCTGCTCCATCCAGCCAAGGATGATGCCGCCAAAGCTGGCCAGCAGCAACGGCAGACCGAAATACCAGATTTCCTGCGTATAAATCGGCGTGCCTTTGAAGGCAGGCCATGTGGTGAGCCCGCCCATCACGGGCAGATCGCCCGCCGCAATGGTTTGCGCAAACCACAGCGCCGTGCCCAGCGACAGCGCCGCCGGGATCATCAACAGCAGCGCGATTTTACCCCAAGGGCCGCGCGTGCCTTCGCTGTTGCGATCGGTGAAGGAGAACGCATTATAAACCAAAAAGCCAAGACCCAAGGCCCCGGCAATGTGGATGATGCGGAAATTCCATGTCTCCATCGGGAATTGCGGCAAAAGCGGAATTTTTATGCCCGTGTAATCGGAGATCGACACCCCGTTCAGGGCCAGCATGTGAAACAACGCATAGACCGCTGCCAAAGCGGCCATGATCTGCATGCGGCGTCCTTCGTAAAGCCGCCGATTACTTTCGACGGGTTCGTCATCGACGCCTTCAGCGATCACCGCTTCATCGGTCTGGGTTGTTTGCTGGACCATTGCCACCTCCAAGGAAAGCCGTCCCTTTGAGGCAGGTCGGCGAAATTAAAGCGAATTTATTATGCGCAGCCTCCGCCGCGCAGGGTGAGTGCGGGCGATTATAGGCAAAAAGGCGGCAGCGCCAGATGCGCCGCCGCCTTTGAGGTGATTTAGTTGCCGTGGATCATGTCAGCAGGAATATCGGCACCTGCGTTTTCAGTGAACCACTTGGCTGCGCCGGGGTGCCATTTCAGCACGCCGTTCTTGTCCCAGTTTTCAGGCAGGGTAGAACCGGCAGCGCGGTGGATGCCCACCATACGCTCGTTGTCGGACATAACCACATCCACAACCGCGTTCACGAAGCTTTCTGGCAGATCGCAATTTGCGATGGCAAAGTTCCACATGGAAACCGAGCGTGCAGGCGCTTCGAGCGTGGTGTAGGTGGAGGCCGCGATTTCGAAAGCCGACACTGGGAAGGCTGCCATGATCTTGGCTTGCTCGTCTTCGTTGAACTCGATGATGTTCACATCGGTTTGCACTTCGAGCTGTGACACGGCCGGAATTGGCACGCCCGCCGCGAAGGCGATCACGTCCAGCAGACCATCTTGAAGCTGGCCACCCAGATCGGACCAACCGCCATTGCGGCGCTCGAAATCGACGCCGAGTTCTTCCATCATGCGCGGGAAGTAGGTGTCGGAGGTGGAGCCCGCAGGACCAAAGCCGATACGCGCGCCCGCAGGGATGTCTGCGACGGATTTAATGCCCGAGGAAGCCAGCGCGGTTACGGAGAACGGCGTTTGGTACATCGGGAACATGGCGCAGGCATTGGTCATTTGCAGACCCGGCGCGATGGGGTTTGTACCTGCCAGCGATTCCGCCGCAGGGCCCATGGTGGTCATGCCAAATTGCGCGTCGCCTGTGTGCACCAGCGCCATGTTTTGCATGGGGCCACCGGTGACTTCGCCGCCGCCAGAGATGCCCAGCTCGTCCGCCACAAGGTTGGCAAAGCCAGAGCCGTAGGCAAAATAAGTGCCGCCTTGCGACGCGGTGCCAACGGTAAAGCTTTCGGGCCAACCTGTCCGGTCAACATGGCTTTCTGCGGCGACCTGCGTGCCAAAGGCACAGGCTGCGGCAAAGGTGATTGCGGTGATTTTTTGCATGAGTTCCTCCCAGATGCAATTTTTGATAGCTCCCCGCCTGATCCCGCTTTTGATTGCGCATCGCAACAATGCGTCGTTGCGCAAAGCAACGGCACACAACTTAAAAGGGACCGGCAATTTCACATGCTTATCTTTAGCATGAGTGTAAAATCTGGCAAAGCGCGTTTTTCCCGGCCTGAAGCGGCGTAGGGCAAAAAAATCCGCTCATTGTTAGGGCAAACAACTGGCGGCGCTGCAATTTTAGGCAGCCGGAGGGATCAAGCGCGGCGCGAACGCGCGATCCTTGGGAAGCCCCCTCCCGGCAATGGACCGGAAGGGGAATGTTTAAAGCTGCGGTTCAGTTTGATTGCTGGTGCAGCAGGCCTGCTTGCGACAGCAGATTGTTAAGCCGCTTGGCCTCTTCCAGATCATGCTCGGTTGCAGCATCGAAATACTGATCCTCGCAATATTCCTTGAGCAGCACATGCGTGTTTTGCTGAACCGCTGGGCTTTCCTCGGCGGGACGGCCCGCGTCGGAGAGTGCAAAGCGGCGCTCTGCATCGCAGAAGATCTCGCCCGTGATGCCCGCGAAGTTGCGGATGCGTTCGATCCGGTCCGGTGTGCAATCCAGCAGCGCAGCCATGGCGCGTACTTTGCCCATAGGTGTGGTTTTGCCCACATAGTCATATGGTGCACAGTCAGAGCGTTTCAGCACCCGGTTCATCACCGGATCAATCACGGTCACGATGTCGGAAATGCCGCTTTCACGGGCATATTCCAGCGATGCAGCCATCAACTCACAAGTCGCGTAACTTATCGAGTTGCTGGTGTTGCTGCGGTCCAGCACGTCGGTATCTACGCAAAACCGCGTTGATTCCCACAAGGTCGGGCTGCGCAAAGGTGGCTCCCCGTCCAGAATGCTGGAAAACACATCGGACAGCATATGTGGCCCGGTGGTTTGCAATGCCCGAACGCAGGACACCACGTTGTTGTCATCATTTACCCCGATGACATAGGCCGGATCGAGTGCGTCGAATTGATCGATCTCCCGGCCATTTTCAATCTCGACTTCCCAGCCGAGACGGTCCCCAAATACCCGCGCACGCAGCGCGAACATCTCATCAACCAGTTTTGTGTAAAGATGGCGGTTTGTCCCATCAACGATTATAATCATGGTATGCCTCTATTTCCCCAGTGCGTGGAAACAAGGTGCCTTAGCGATGGGTTGCGCGCTATTGGGGGAATCCCGTAATGCGAGCAAAAAACCAAATTAGATGGGGTAAATCAGCCCAAGGCCAATGCCGCGGCCAACGGCCTGCGGTGTGGACAGCACAGCCAGCTTGGTTCTGATGGAGCGCAAGTGCACTTCGACCGTGCGGTTCGAGATGGAGAGGATATCCCCGATATCTTGCTGCGATTTTCCGGCAGCAACCCATTGTAAAATCTCGACTTCGCGCTGCGAGAGCGACGGGTGGCTGAGCTTGCGTGTGACCGCGCTGATGTTGGCGACATGGTCGTGCAGGTGCACAGCCGCCATTTGCAGATCGCCAAGAATCTCTTGTTTGAGCTGTTTCCACTCGGCGTCAGAGCAATTGCGCGTCACGCTGAACAGGCCCACGTCGCCGTAAGGGCCGCGTACGGGAATCGTGACGCCCTGATTGGAAATGCCAAAATCATGGGCATCTTTAAAGATGGTTTGAAAACTTTCCTCGTCGCGCAGGCGGCCCCAATCCACAGGGGCGATGCTTTTGCTGGCGAGCATCAAGGAAGGATCGCTGCGCTCAAAGCCTTTGGAGGTGTAATGCGATTGCCACGCGTCGGGATAGTTCACAAAACCCCGGACCGATTGCGTGAACGGGTCCATGCCCGCATAGGCGGCATAGTCAAGTTCGTGCTTGGCGCAAACGTCGTCCAGAAACGAGCGGAAATCGTTTTCAGGGAGGGGGAGTTTGCTAAGATCAACGATGGACATCAGAGAGTAGAGCCAAAAAAGGTAAACGCCGCAGCGTTTATGTGAACATGAACGTCTGTAAGCGAAACCAGTTTATTTCTTAAGGTTCAAAGCGTCGGGCGCATGTGTTCCAGATGAAAACCCCGGCGAATAGATACAGACTAATGTCGACTCTATACGGTTCAGTTCAGTTTAGACAAATAGGTTTTGGCCAAAAGCCGCCACTCCTTCAGAAAGGTTAATGGCTGTGACTTTTACGCCAATAAGTTGCAAGCGCTTGTGGTGCCCTGCGATACCCGCCGCATGGCCCAGGTTCGTTATCGTCGCTTTGGGGCTTAATGAACCCTGCTTTGCGACGAGCTGACGATGTTTTCGATGAGCGCCAGCAGACGCGCCTGAACGGCAGTGTCGTCGATGGCGGCAATGGCGCGGATGATGCGCATATCGGAATCGTCATTTTCGGCCACATCTTCGGCTTTCATCAGCCCGTCAAAGAAGTAGCGCGGCTCAACCTGGAAAATCTGCGCCAGATCAAAAAGCCGGCTGGCAGAGATGCGGTTGGCACCAGATTCGTATTTTTGGATTTGCTGAAAAGAAATATCGAGCTTCGCGGCGATATCCGCTTGTGAGAGGCGTCGCAGGTTCCTGATTTGCTTCAGTCGGCGGCCAACGTGGATATCTACGGGATGAGACATGATTTAATAACCTATGATTGAATATGCGCTTTAAGCTATTCTTCCGATGAAAAATCAACAATTTTCTAACCGATTAAATTCGGAAAACGCATTTTTGCGGCAAATTGGGTCAAATCGGCGTCATTTGGCCAGCTTAACCCAAGGTAAATTAACCAATTCGCCCTTGGTGGCAGCTACTTACCATGAAAACGCTCACAGGCAATGCTTGGCCGGGTAAATAAATGTTCATACAAATGCGACACCGGTCAAAAAACCGCTCCGCGTTAATTTTTCAGCAATCACATTGTCTTATGGGCTGCGCAGGGAAAAACATGCGCAGCCCGTCTTTTTTGGGGTCCGTTTAGCCGATGATCGCGTTCAGCGTGGCGGAAGGGCGCATCACAGCGGCGGTTTTGCCAGCCTCAGTACGGTAGTAGCCGCCAAGGTCAGCCGCGCCGCCTTGGGCGTCGATCAGTTCAGCCAAGATTTTGGCCTCACCTTCGGCCAAGGCTTTGGCAATCGGGGCAAAATGCGCAGCCAGATCAGCGTCGGAAGATTGCTGGGCCAAGGCTTCGGCCCAGTAGCGAGCAAACCAGTAGTGGCTGCTGCGGTTGTCCGGCTCACCGACTTTGCGCGAAGGGGAATGACCGTTGTCCAAGATGCCTTGGGTGGCGGCATCCACCGCTTCGCCCAGCACGCGGGCTTTTTCATTGCCTTTGCTGTCGGCAAGGAAGGTCAGGCTTTCGCCAAGGGCGCAGAATTCGCCAAGGCTGTCCCAGCGCAGGTGGTTTTCTTCGGCCAGCTGCTGCACGTGTTTGGGCGCGGAGCCGCCT
Source organism: Sulfitobacter sp. (assembly GCA_051252055.1). Lineage (GTDB taxonomy): Bacteria > Pseudomonadota > Alphaproteobacteria > Rhodobacterales > Rhodobacteraceae > Sulfitobacter. Next base: position 1,685,860 of record JBPOFD010000001.1, on the reverse strand, counting down.
GCCCCGGTTTCAAACAAGCCGCCGCCATTCATCAGCTTCACGATGGAGAGCATTTTTGCCGAGGTCGCCAGTTCCAAGATGGGGAACAGGTCGGTCAGATAATCGCGCAGCACGTTGCCGGTGATGGCGATGGTATTGTCGCCTTTGGTGATGATCTCCAGCGAGGCGCGGGTGGCTTCGCGGGGGGCCATGATGGCGAACTTATCCGCAACGCCTTTGGCGTCGAGGATGGGTTTGACATAGGCGATCAGTTCGGCGTCATGGGCGCGGCCTGCGTCGAGCCAGAAGATTGCGCTGCAGCCTTCGGCTTTTTGGCGGTCGATGGCGAGGTTGACCCAATCTTCGATGGGCGCCTTGCGGGTGGAGGCGGAGCGCCAGATGTCGCCTGCTTCGACCTTGTGGCTGTGCAGCACGGTGCCATCGTCGAGGATCATCTTCACGGTGCCCGCTTCGGGGATCTCGAACGTGGTGGGGTGCGAGCCGTATTCTTCGGCTTTTTGCGCCATCAGACCGACGTTTTGCACGGTGCCAGCGGTGGCTGGGTTCAGTTTGCCGTTTTCTTTGAAGAACTTAATGGTTTCGTCATAGACCGGCGCATAAGAATTATCGGGAATGACGCAGTTGCTGTCTGCTTCTTTGCCATCAGGGCCCCAGCCTTTGCCGCCTGCGCGGATCAGCGCGGGCATGGAGGCGTCGATGATCACGTCAGAGGAGACGTGCAGGTTGGTGATGCCGCGATCGGAATCGACCATATACATGGGCGGGCGGGCCGCCATGCAGGCGTCGATGTCGGCCATGATCGCCGCGTTGCCTTTTACGCGGGAGAGCAGATCGCCCAACCCGGAGTTGGGGTTCACGCCCAGATCGCGCATCGCGTCGCCGTGCTTTTCAAAGACAGGCGCGAGGAAGGCTTTGACTGCATGGCCAAAGATGATCGGGTCGGAGACCTTCATCATCGTGGCTTTCATATGCAGCGAGAACAGCGTGCCTTCGGCTTTTGTGGCCTCGATTTGCTCGGCGAGGAATGTTTGCAGGGCGGCGGCGCTCATGAAGGTTGCGTCAACCACGGTGCCCGCAGGATAAGCGATGCCCTCTTTGAGCACAGTTTCGCCAGATGCGGTTTCCAGCACGATTTTGGCAACACTGTCTTTTTCCAGCGTGGCGGAAACTTCGTTGGAGAAGAAGTCATTGCCGGACATGGCGGAGACATGGGTTTTGCTGTCAGCGGACCAATCGCCCATGCGGTGGGGGTTTTTCTGGGCAAAGCTTTTTACGGCTTTGGCGGCGCGGCGGTCAGAGTTGCCTTCGCGCAGCACCGGGTTCACAGCGGAGCCTTTGATGCCGTCATATTTGGCGCGCACGGCTTTTTCCGCATCGGTTTTTGGCGCTTCGGGATAGTCGGGCAGCGCGTAGCCTTGGGCCTGCAATTCTTTGACTGCGGCCACAAGCTGGGGCACGGAGGCAGAGATGTTTGGCAGTTTGATCACGTTGGCGTCGGGGGTTTTCACCAGACGGCCAAGTTCGGCCAGATCATCGGATTGGCGCTGATCTTCGCTCAGATACTCGGGGAAGGTTGCAAGGATGCGGCCTGCAAGGCTGATGTCCTTGGTGCCCACGGAAACGCCTGCGGCGGCGGCAAATTTCTGAATGATTGGCAGGAAAGAGGCTGAGGCCAGTTCCGGTGCTTCGTCCACTTTGGTGTAAATGATATCGGACATCGACGACTCCTATAAAGAGGGATTTGCCCTCTCTTAGCGGGTTCGGGGGAAAAGGTCGATGGTATACCTTTGTATACCGCGCAATATTTGTGTTTTTAAAATGCCCCAGCCCACGCGCATTTTTTTGGGCCGAGGGATGAAATGCCCGGGCAGTGAATTATCTGTAATGCATGCAAAGCAAAGAGCTGATTGATCCCCCCTGCCCGGAGTTGCCGCGTGATCTGGCGCGGCTGCGCAAATTGGCGCAGCGGATGGATAACGCGTATCGCCTGCCTGTTCTGGGGCTTCGGGTGGGGTACGATTCCATTTTGGGCCTGGTGCCTGTGGTGGGCGATGTCCTGACCATGTTGCCTGCGGCCTATATCATCAAGGAATCGCACCGCTTGGGCGCATCGCGCCGGGCATTGGCGCGGATGGCCGTCAATGTTGGCGTGGATACGGCCGCGGGCATGGTGCCGCTGCTGGGTGATTTTTTTGACGCCACGTGGAACGCCAATATCCGCAATGTGAACCTGCTGCACCGCGATTTGGCCCGCCAAGGCATTGGCTTTGAAACCGAGGAAACGCTCAAAGAAAAAGGCCGCGCATCGCAATGATGCGCGGCCCTATTTTTAGCATGGCCCGAGGGCCAAGACCGGCTTAGCCAACCAGTTCGAGACCAGCGAAGAAATACGCGATTTCAACGGCAGCTGTTTCTGGGGCGTCGGAGCCGTGAACGGAGTTTTCGCCAACGCTTTCGGCAAATTCAGCGCGGATGGTGCCGGGGGCTGCGTCTGCTGGGTTGGTGGCGCCCATAACTTCGCGGTTTTTCGCGATGGCGTTGTCGCCTTCCAGAACCTGCACAACCACTGGCGCGGAGGCCATGAAGTCACACAATTCGCCGAAGAAAGGACGCTCGGCGTGCACAGCGTAGAAAACGCCGGCTTGCTCTTTGGTCATGTGGATGCGTTTTTGTGCAACAACGCGCAGACCTGCGTCTTCGAATTTGGCGTTGATTTTGCCGGTCAGGTTGCGGCGGGTTGCATCGGGCTTGATGATCGAGAATGTACGTTCCAGGGCCATTTGGCTTGCTCCTTCGGGATGGGTTATTTGCGGCGCGTCTAGCACGGCCCCTACCCTATGAAAAGCTGCGATTGACGTTTGTGCGGGCTTGGTTCAAACCCCGCGCATGCTGCGTATTCAAGATATAAACTATTCCGTCGAAGGTAGACCTCTGTTCGAAGAGGCTTCTGCCGTCATTCCTGATGGCCATAAGGTTGGGCTCGTGGGCCGAAACGGTGCGGGTAAGACCACACTGTTCCGGATGATCCGCGGCGAGCTGCCGATTGATGGGGGTGCGATCACCCTTCCCAATAAGGCCAAAATCGGCGGTGTGGCGCAAGAAGTGCCCTCCTCCGAGACCTCGTTGCTGGACACGGTTCTGTCCGCCGATACCGAGCGTGCCGCGCTTTTGGCCGAGGCCGAAGCGGCCACAGATCCCACACGGATTGCCGAGGTTCAGACCCGTTTGGCCGATATTGATGCGTGGTCCGCCGAAGGGCGCGCCTCAGCGATTCTCAAGGGTTTGGGCTTTGAGGCCAGTGAACAATTGATGCCATGCAGCGCCTTTTCGGGCGGCTGGCGGATGCGTGTGGCGCTGGCTGGGGTGCTGTTTGCACAGCCCGATCTGCTGCTGCTCGATGAGCCGACCAACTATCTTGACCTTGAGGGCGCGCTTTGGCTGGAAAGCTATTTGGCGAAATACCCTCATACGGTCATCATCATTAGCCACGACCGGGGATTGCTGAACCGGGCTGTGGGCGGGATTTTGCATCTCGATGAGCGCAAGCTGACCTATTACCAAGGGCCCTACGATCAATTTGCCCGCCAGCGCGCCGAACGGCGTGCCGTGCAGGCGGCGATGGCCAAGAAACAGCAGGCCCGCAAAGATCACATGCAATCTTTTGTGGACCGGTTCAAAGCCAAGGCGTCCAAGGCGAAACAGGCGCAATCGCGTCTGAAGATGATCGAAAAGATGGATATGATCACGCCGCCGGAAGAAGCCGCGCGCAAAGTGTTCACCTTCCCCGAGCCGGAAGAGCTGTCGCCGCCGATTATCAACATCGAGAACGGCTCGGTCGGCTATACGGCTGACACGCCGGTTTTGTCGCGGCTGAACCTTCGGATTGACCAAGATGACCGGATCGCTCTGCTGGGCAAAAACGGTCAGGGTAAATCGACGCTGTCCAAGCTGCTCTCGGGGCGGCTTGAGCTGATGGGCGGGAAATCTGTGCAAAGCTCCAAGCTGCGCATCGGGTTCTTTGCGCAGCATCAGGTGGATGAGTTGCATATCAATGAAACGCCTTTGCAGCACATGGTCAGCGCCAAACCCGGTGTGATGGTGTCCAAGCTTCGGGCACAATTGGCAGGGTTTGGTCTGGGGCCTGAGCAGGCAGAGACCGAAGTGGGCAGATTGTCCGGCGGGCAAAAGGCGCGGCTTTCGCTGCTGCTGGCCACGTTGCATGCGCCGCATCTGCTGATCCTCGATGAGCCGACCAACCACCTTGATATTGAAAGCCGCGAAGCGCTTGTCGAGGCGCTGACGCGCTATTCCGGCGCGGTGATTTTGGTCAGCCACGACATGCATTTGCTGTCGATGGTGGCGGATCGGCTTTGGCTGGTGTCCAATGGCACGGTGCAGCCTTATGACGACGATCTTGAAGCCTATCGCAAGATGCTGCTGACGGTGGAGAAACCTGCCAAACAGGGCAAGGCCAAGAGCAAAACCGAGGCCGCGCCGCAAAAACGGGCCAGCCGCGAGGATATCTTGGCGCTGCGCTCGGAATCGCGCAAAAGCGAAGAGCGGGTGACCAAGCTCAATGACATGCGCGAAAAGCTGGCCAAGAAGCTGGCCGACCCTGCCCTTTACGAAAAGGATAAGGTGGGCGAGCTTGAAGTTTGGAACCGCAAATATGCCGAAGTTATGGGCGCATTGGAGCGGGCCGAAACCTTGTGGATGGCCGCCGCCGAGAAGCTGGAACAAGCCGAGAGGTGACAGGCGGCGCGCTCGCCCTATAGTTTAGGGCAACCAGCCTTCCGAGCCGAAAGGGATATTGATGGTATTCGATAGCGCCTATTTGATCACTGCTTTGGTCACGATGTTTGTGGTGATCGACCCGATCGCCTTTGTGCCGATCTTTTTGGCGTTAACGCCTGGCATGTCCGCCACACAGCGGCGCCGCATCGCGTGGCGCGCCTGTTTCATCGGCTTTTTGATCTTGGTGGTGTTTGCCGCCTTTGGTGAAGCGGTGCTGGGTTTTATCGGTATCTCCATGCCTGCCTTCCGGGTTGCGGGGGGGATTTTGCTGTTTATCACCGCGCTCGACATGTTGTTTGAGCGGCGCAGCAAACGCCGCGAGGGCAAAGCCGAAGAGGCCGCCGAGGAAGATGATCACGATGATCCCAGTGTGTTCCCGCTGGCCATTCCGCTCATTGCGGGGCCCGGTGCGATTGCCTCGGTTATTCTGCTGACCGGGGAGAAACCCGGCGCGGAAGGCTTGATCACAGTGATTGCGATTACCGGGTTTGTGCTGTTGGTGATGGGGGTGACCATGTTGGCCAGCTCCTCGCTCGAGCGGATCATGGGCAAGGTGGGGATCAATGTGATCACCCGGCTTTTGGGCATGTTGCTGGCTGCGCTGTCTGTGCAATTTGTGCTCGATGGGCTGAGCAATTTCAATTTCTCCGGCTCTGTGGGCTGACAGAGCGGCGCGGCGCGCCTATTTATAGGCGTGACACGCGCTTGAGGGACTGATGGAAGATTTTGATTTTGCCAGATTGATTTATCTTTTGCTGCTTGGGTGTTTCATCGGCGGTTATTTCATCTTTCAGGCCCGCGAAAACATGAACCGCACTTTGCAACATGCAGCCCTTTGGGGGTTCATTTTTCTGGGCGCGCTGGTGGCTGTGGGCCTGTGGCAAGATGTGCAGCGCAGTGTGAACCGTGACAGCATCACCCGGCTGGGCGAGAGCAGTTTTGCGGTTCCGCGCGCGCAGGACGGGCATTATTATCTGACCCTTGAGATCAACGGCGCGCCGCTGCGGTTTGTGGTGGATACGGGCGCGAGCGAGATTGTTCTAACGGCGCAGGATGCGCGGCGTGCAGGGCTGGACCCGGCGGCGCTTCAATATCTGGGCACAGCGCAGACCGCCAATGGCACAGTGCGCATTGCGCCCGTGACTTTGGACAATGTGACCCTTGCCGGGGTCGAAGACAGCCGGGTGCATGCATTGGTTAATCAAGGCGAGATGGGCACATCGCTTTTGGGTATGGGGTATCTGGAGCGGTGGGGGCGGATCGAGATTTCGCGCGGCGAATTGATCCTGACGCGCTAGGGCCTATTTGCTTTCGGCTTTCATTTCCCATTGGCCGGATTCCTCGGACCAATATTGTGCCTTTGCGCCGGCCCCGGTGAGGGTTTTCCATTGGCCGCGTGCGGTTTGCACGGCTTCTTCGTCATAGCCGTCAAAGAGAATGCAGACCCGGTCCAGCGCGGCTACCTCTTCGGCTGAGACCGCCGCGCCGTGCACCGCCATCACGCAAGACGCGCCATTGGGCAGATCCGTGCCCGTGGTCAGCAGCGCAGGTTGCAGCGCATCATGCGCGCCGCCCGCCATGCCATGGGGCAAAAAGCTTCCCTCGGGGCCTTGCCACAGCGCATTGTCCAGCGCCTCAAGGCCTGCGGGATCTTGGCCGCGAATGGCCACCCGCCAGCCATTGGCCAGCGAGCGTTCCGTGAGATTGCGCAGCGTGTCCACCAAGGGGCGCTGGGTCAGGTGATAGAAATACGCGGACCCCATCAGCCCTGCTCGAACTGGTCCCGGATCAACCGGTTGAGCGCGGCCACGCCCCAGCCTGTGGCGCCCACAGGTGCCAGCGCGGTTTCGGATTTCACCGATGCCACCCCGGCAATGTCGAGGTGCATCCACGGGGTGCCCTCTTGGACAAAACGTTGCAGGAATTGCGCGGCGGTGACCGAGCCAGCAGCACGCCCGCCGATGTTTTTCATATCTGCGATGCGGCTTTTGAGCAGGTCGTCGTACCCCTGCCCCAGAGGCATGCGCCACGCGCCTTCGTTTTCGGCTTTGGCGGCTGCGAGGAATTGATCGCAAAGCGTGTCGTCATTGGAGAAAACGCCTGCGTTTTCATGGCCAAGGCCGATGATGATCGCACCGGTCAGCGTGGCCAGATCGACCATGGCGGCGGGTTTATAATGCTCTTGCGCGTACCACATCACATCGCAGAGCACCAAGCGGCCTTCGGCGTCGGTGTTGATCACCTCAACCGTGTCGCCTTTCATTGAGGTGATCACATCGCCGGGGCGCGTGGCATTGCCCGAGGGCATGTTTTCCACGATGCCAACCAGCCCAACCACATTGGCCTTGGCCCCGCGCAGAGCGAGGCTGCGCATGACGCCTGCGACAACCGCCGCGCCGCCCATGTCCATGGTCATGTCTTCCATGCCCGCGCCGGGTTTGAGGCTGATGCCGCCTGTGTCAAACACCACGCCTTTGCCGACCAGTGCCAGCGGCACCGCATCTTTGGCCCCGCCATTCCAGCGCATGGCCACAACATAGCTGGGGCTGTCGGAGCCTTGGCCAACGCTGAGCAATGTGCGCATGCCGAGGCTGGCGAGTTTGTCTTCCTCCAGCACTTCGACCTCAAGACCGAGGTTTTCCATCGCTTTGAGCTGCTCGGCAAAGGCGGTGGTGGTCAGGAAATTGGCGGGCGCGTTGGTCAGATCGCGGGTCATATGCGCGCCTTCAGCGATGGCGCGCAGCGGGGCAAATTCCGCCGCCATGTCTTCGGGCTTGCTGCACATGATCTGCACCGCACCTTTGGCGGGTTTGGGGGCAGATTTATGGGCCTCAAAGCGGTAATCGCGCATCAAAAGGCCAAAGCCAAGCTCGGCGGCGCGGCGCGCAGAGCCTGCCAGCAACAGCACATCGGCCTGTCCGCGCGTTTTGGCCAATGCGGCCCCGGCGCGGCGCCATGCGGCGATATCAGAGCTGGGCGCGGCGCGGATCACATCCACGGCTTCGGCGGCAACCCCGGCGGGATAGGCCAAGCTGAGCAGATCGCCCGGTTTAAGCGCGCCAAAGGCTTCGCTCTGGGCGGCACGTTTCAGCGCGCCTTTGGTCAGGCGGTTCACCCGGGCTGCGCCCTTGTCCAGCTTGCCCGCGCCATCCACGATGACGGCCAGCCGCCCTTGATGATCCGCAATGGCGTCAATGTCGGTTGCGATGAAATGAAGCGGCGTGAGCTGTGGCATGGAACCCTCTTGTGCATGGTTTCCCTCAGACCTAACGCGCCGCCCCAGCAAAGGCCAGATAGCAGTTTTCGCGGGGAAAGATTTACATTAAGATCGCCTGCAAACGCCAAAAGAGCATACCGGAGGAAATGAGTGGCCAAATTTGACCGCTATATGCTGTCGCAGCTTCTGGTGCTGTTTGGGTTCTTTGCCCTTGTTCTGGTTGCGATCTTTTGGATCAACCGGGCGGTTGTGCTGTTTGATCGGCTGATCGGGGATGGGCAATCGGCGCTGGTTTTTGCGGAATTTGCAGCGCTGGGGATGCCGCGTCTGATCACCACGGTGCTGCCCATCGCGGCATTTGCCGGGTCGGTTTATGTGACGAACCGGATGATGGGCGAATCTGAACTCACGGTGATGCAATCGACGGGCATTGGCCCGTGGCGGTTGGCGCGGCCGGTGTTTTTATACGGGATATTTGTGGCGCTGATGATGTCCGTGCTCGCGCATTTTCTGGTGCCCATGGCGCAGGACCGTCTGAAACAGCGCGAGGCGGAGATTTCGCAAAACATCACGGCGCGGCTTCTGACCGAAGGCACGTTTTTGCATCCCGCCGATCAGGTGACGTTTTACACGCGGCAGATCGATGCGGATGGGGTGCTGCGTGATGTGTTCCTGTCAGACCGAAGATCCGCGCGCGAGGGGATTATCTACACCGCTGCCGAGGCCTATCTGGTGCGCAATGGCGCGGGCAGCACCTTGATTATGGTGGACGGGCTCGCGCAGCGGCTCAATGCCGAGGACAATCGGTTGGCCACCGCGCGGTTCAAGGATTTCTCCTTTGATATTTCGGCCCTTGTGACCCCGGCGGCAGAGGGGGATTTGGTGGCGGCGCAGCTTAACACGCCCAAGCTGCTGGGCGCGCGGGCCGAGTTGATGCAACAGCCAGATGTGAGTGCGGGCGATTTGGCCGAAGAGTTGCATGCACGGTTTGCCCAGCCGTTTTTCTGTATCGTCGCAGCCATGGTGGGGTTTGCCACCTTGCTGGTCGGCGGGTTTTCGCGGTTTGGCGTGTGGCGCGAGATTGTGATTGCCTTTGGCTTGCTGATAGCGATTGACGGGCTGCGCGGCAGTTTGGTGGATAAGGTGCAAAATGATGCTGATATGTGGCCGCTGATCTATCTGCCGAGCCTGATTGGCAGTGTGCTTGTGCTGGGGCTTTTGGCCCATGCATCGCGGCCCAACTGGTATAAGCGCCGCCCGCAGACGCAGGTAAGCACATGATTTTGCATTTCTATTTCGCGCGGCGGTTCTTTTTGGCGTTTTTGCTGATCACCTTTGTGCTGTTGTCACTGGTGGTGCTGGTGGATCTGATTGACCAGAGCCGCAGGTTTTCGGATGCGGATTTGAGCTTTGGCGCGCTGCTTGGGCTGACGCTGCTCAATGCGCCGCAGACGATCAATTTGATTTTACCGCTGATCATGATTTTGGCCACGGTGGTGCTGTTTATCTCGCTGGCGCGGTCCTCGGAGTTGGTGGTGACACGGGCTGCGGGGCGCTCGGCGTTGCAGGCCTTGATGGCGCCTGTGGTGGTGGCGCTGGTGATTGGGGTGCTGGCGGTGTCGACGCTCAACCCGATTGTGGCGGCCACGTCGAAACGGTATTTATCGCTGACGGAAAGCTATCGCAGCGGCGGGGCATCGGCCCTGTCGATCAGCGACGAGGGGCTTTGGCTGCGCCAAGGCAGCAACAAGGGGCAGAGCGTGATCCGCGCCTTGCGGTCCAATAACAATGCATCGGTTTTGTTTGATGTGACCTTTATCAATTACGCAACTGACGAGGGTCCGGCGCAGCGGATCGAGGCAGATAGCGCCTCACTGAATGAAGGCAAATGGTTGCTGCGCAATGCCAAGGTTTGGCCATTGGGCAATGGGCTGAATGCCGAAGCCGGATCAGAGTTTCATGTGACCTATCAGATGCCTTCGACCCTCACCTTGGAGCGCATCCGCGAGAGTTTTGGCGAGCCTGCAGCCGTGTCGATCTATGCGCTGCCTGAGTTTATTCGCCAGTTGGAACAGGCCGGGTTTTCGCCGCGCCGCCACAAGGTTTGGCTGCAAGCGGAATTGGCGCGGCCCCTGTTCTTGGTGGCGATGGTGCTGGTTGCGAGTGCCTTCACCATGCGCCATACCCGGTTTGGCGGCACTGGTGTGGCGGTGCTGACGGCGGTTCTTTTGGGGTTTGGTTTGTATTTCATCCGTAGTTTTGCGCATATTCTGGGCGAAAATGGCCAGATACCGATATTGCTGGCCGCTTGGGCTGCGCCGGTTGCATCAGTCATGCTGGCGCTGGGGCTGTTGCTGCATGCGGAGGATGGCTGATGCGCGGCATGCGTAAATTTATGATGATCGCCCTTGTGGCCGCCCTGCCCTTTGCCGCGCAGGCGCAAGATAAGCCCGCGATCCTGGTGGCCGATGAGCTTTATATCACCCAAGACCGGGTGCTGGTGGCGCAAGGCAATGTGGAGGCGTTTCAAAATGGGGTGCGTCTTCAGGCCCGCACCATCCGGTATGATCAAACCAGCGGCAGTTTGACAATCGAAGGCCCGATTGTGATCAGCGAAGGCACCGATACAGTTATTCTGGCCGATGCGGCGCAGCTTGATGAGGGGCTGCGTGAGGGGTTGCTGCAATCGGCCCGGCTTGTGCTGAACCAACGTTTGCAACTGGCGGCAGCGCAGATCAACCGGGTTGAAGGGCGTTATAGCCAGCTTTACAAAACTTCCGTAACCTCTTGCCACGTCTGCGGAAATGGCGAAGCGCCCCTGTGGCAGATCCGCGCAGAGCGGGTGATCCATGATCAGGTGGAGAAGCAGCTTTATTTCGACAAAGCGCAGTTTCGCATTCGCGATGTGCCGGTGTTTTACCTGCCGCGTCTGCGCCTGCCTGATCCCACCCAAGACCGCGCCACGGGTTTTTTGATCCCCAGCATTCGCACGACGACATTGTTGGGAACGGGTCTGAAGATCCCCTATTTCATCAAGATCGGGGATTATAAGGATTTGACCTTGACGCCCTATCTGTCCTCGGCCACCACCACGCTTGAGCTGCGCTATCGGCAAGCGTTTCGCAATGGCAGCCTTGAGGTGAATGGTGCGCTGACCAAGGATGATCTGGACGACAGTGATCGCGGCTATGTTTTTGCCGAGGGCAGTTTCGATTTGCCGCGCAATTACACCCTGCGGCTGGCCGTTCAGAGCGCGTCGGATGAGTCATATCTCAAGGATTACAGCTATTCTGATGCGGATCGGCTCAAGAGCGAGTTGACCATTGAGCGGGTGACCCGCGATGAATATGTGCGCGGCTCGCTGGTGAATTTCCAATCTTTGCGCGATGGCGAAGTGAATGAAACCTTGCCGACCATCATTCTGGATGGCGAATATGAACGGCGGATTTTCACGCAGGCGGTGCCCGGCGAGCTTCGGTTGAACCTTCAAGCCCATACGCATCGCCGGATTTCCGCGCTCGATGTGGATGGTCCGGACCCCGATGATATCGTGGATGGGCGCGACGTGAGCCGCCTCAATGGCACGGCGGAATGGCTTGGCAGCACCACCTTGGGCGCAGGCCTGCGGGTGGAGGGCAAAGCGGGCGCGTCCTTTAGCGTGTTCGACATCACCCAAGACGCGACCTACGCCCAGACCCACACGGAAATTGCGCCCCATGCGACCGTTGCGCTGCGTTATCCCATGGCGCGGCAAACGGCCAATGGTGTGTCGCAAGTGCTTGAACCAATTGCGCAATTGGCATGGCGCGGCGGATCGCGGCTGGCTATTCCCAATGAGGAATCGACGCGGGTCGAGTTTGACGAGGGCAATCTGCTATCGCTGTCGCGCTTCACCCAAGTGGACCGGCGCGAGCGCGGCGCGGTGGCTGCGGTGGGCCTCAACTGGGCGCGTTTCGATCCCAATGGCTGGGATACATATCTGAGCGTGGGCCAAGTGTTCCGCGGCGATGCAGATAGCGATTTTACGGCATCATCGGGCCTGTCGGGCACGTCATCGGATATTTTGGTGGCGGGGCAGATCAGCATTGAGTCTGGTTTGGCCTTTGCGGCGCGCGGGCTGTTCGACAGCAATCTGGATTTCGCCAAAGCAGAGCTGCGCGGCAATTGGGTCTTTAAAAAGGGCCGATTGGGCGGCAGCTATGTGTGGCTGGAGGCGGACGCGGATGAAGACCGCGATGATCCAGTGTCAGAGATTGCGCTGGATGGTGCCTATAAGATCAACGATACTTGGACGGCAGCGGCAAGCTGGCGTTATGACATCGAAAGTGACCGGGCATCGACCGCCGGTCTGGGTCTGACCTATGAAAACGAATGTGTTTCGCTCGATCTGACGGTTGAGCGCAGCTATTCCTCCTCAACAAGTGTTGAGCCCTCGACGAATATCGGTTTTAACATCGGCCTGCGCGGCTTTGCCGCCGATACCGGAATAGAAAGATACCAACGCTCATGTGGCAATTGATTGTGACCCCCTTCACCCGATTGAAAACGATGGCGCTGGCGGGCGTGGTCTTGGCGGCGGCGCCGCTGGCAGCGCAGAACCTGTTTGCCCCTGTGGCCACAGTGAATGGCGCAGCGATCACGCAGTTTGAAGTGCAGCAGCGGTTGCTTTTCATGAAAGTGCTGAACGCGGCCGGCGCCTCGCAAGACACGGTTGTTGACGCATTGATCGACGAGCGGCTGCGCCTTGAGGCCACACGCGACGCAGGGTTGCGGGTAAGCGCGGACGCCTCGCGCGCGGCTTTGGCGGAATTTGCCAGCCGGGCCGATCTGAGCACTGAGGAATTTGTTAAAGCGCTGGGTCAGGCGGGGGTGGCCGAAGAGACCTTCCGCGATTTTGTGCTAAATGGCGTGGCGTGGCGCGATTATATCCGTGCGCGTTATGGCAGCCGGGTGCAGATCACCGAAGCCGAGATCGACCGCGCCTTGGCCGCAGAGGCCGGGACATCGGGCATTGAGGTGCTGCTGTCTGAGATCATCATCCCTGCCCCGCCGCAGCGCGCCGCGCAGGTGCAAAGCCTTGCAGAGCAAATCTCGCAATCCGGTTCGGCAGAGCAATTTTCCGCCTTTGCGCGCAAATATTCCGCCACCGCATCGCGTGGCCGTGGCGGGCGTTTGGAATGGACCCCGGTTTCGCAACTGCCAGCCAGTTTGCGCCCGCTGTTGTTGGCGCTGAGCCCCGGCGAAGTGACCGCGCCGCTGCCGATCCCCAATGCTGTGGCGCTGTTCCAGCTGCGCGACATTCGTGAGACCGACGCGCCGCAAGCCGAGATCGCGTCGATTGAATATGCCAGCTATTACATTGCGGGCGGCCATTCAGAGGCGGCGCTGCAAACTGCGGCAAATGTGACGGCGCAGATTGATGTTTGTGATGATCTTTATGGTGTGGCCAAGGGCCAACCCGTCGAGGTGCTGGAGCGAAAAACGCAAAGCCCCGGCGAAATTCCGCAAGATATTGCCATTGAGCTGAGCAAGCTGGACGCAGGCGAGACCTCGGCTGTGGTGACGCGCAACAATGGCGAGACCCTTGTTTTGCTGATGATGTGCAACCGCACCAAAGCGGCAAATGCCGATGTGGACCGCGAAGCCGTGGCCAATAATCTGCGCCAGCGGCGTTTGGCAGGCTATGCCACAAGCTTGGAAGGGCAATTGCGGGCGGATGCCCGTATCGTCCGCAAATGAGCCAGATCGGCGCACAGGCAAAACCTGTGATCATTACCTGCGGCGAGCCCGGCGGCATTGGCCCCGAGATTGCCGCAGCTGCTTGGGCTGCCTTGGCGCGCGATGTGCCGATGGTTTGGCTGGGCGATCCTCGGTTTTTGCCAAGCGGCACAGCATTTGAGGTCATCTTAGATGTGGCGCAGGCCCGCAGTGCGACCGCCCTGCCCGTTTTGGCCCATGAGTTTGCAGGCCGCGTGCAAAGTGGCAGCGCCGATCCGGCCAATGCCCAAGGGGTGATTGATGTGATCGCCCGCGCTGTGGCGTTGACCCGCTCGGGTGATGCCTGCGCAATTTGCACCGCGCCGATCCATAAAAAGGCGCTGATCGACGGGGCGCAATTTGCCTATCCGGGGCATACAGAATATCTGGCCGCGCTGGCCGGAGTGGACGAGGTTGTGATGATGCTGGCCTCGGATCAATTGCGGGTGGTGCCCGCGACGATCCATATTGCGCTGAGCCACGTGCCAAGCGCGCTGACCCCTGCAAAGCTGCGCCGGGTGATTGAGATCACAGCGCAGGGGTTGAAGGACCGTTTTGGCATTGCGCAGCCGCGGATTGCCGTGGCCGGGCTAAACCCCCATGCGGGCGAAGCCGGGGCGATGGGGCGCGAGGAGCTTGATTGGATTGCGCCGTTGATTGCGCAGATGATTCGCGAGGGGCATGATCTGCGCGGGCCGTTGCCTGCGGATACGATGTTCCATGCCCGCGCCCGCGCGGGGTATGATGCGGCGGTTGCCATGTATCACGATCAGGCGCTGATCCCGATTAAAACCATAGATTTCGACAAAGGTGTGAATGTGACTCTTGGCCTGCCCTTTATCCGAACCTCGCCCGATCATGGCACCGCGTTTGACATCGCCGGGAAAGGCATTGCGAACCCGTCCAGCATGATCGAAGCGATCCGGCTGGCATGGCGGATGAGCGGCCAATGATTGATAACCTGCCTTCCCTGCGCTCGGTGATTGACACCCATGGTTTGCAGGCTCGCAAATCGCTGGGCCAAAACTTCCTGCTGGATCTGAACCTGACGGCCAAGATTGCCCGTTTGGCGGGGGATCTGAGCGGCTGTGATGTGCTGGAGATTGGACCTGGTCCCGGCGGGCTGACACGCGGATTGCTGTCTGAAGGCGCGCGGCGGGTGCTGGCGATTGAGAAAGACCCGCGCTGTATGCCTGCGCTGGCCGAGATTGAAGCCGCCTATCCGGGGCGATTGACGGTGATCAACGGCGATGCGCTTGAGATTGATCCGCTGGCCCATCTGACACCGCCCATTCGGGTGGCGGCGAACCTGCCTTATAATGTGGGCACGGAATTGCTGGTGCGCTGGCTGACACCGCCCCAATGGCCGCCCTATTGGCAGAGCCTGACCTTGATGTTCCAGCGCGAAGTGGCGGAGCGGATCGTGGCGCAGCCGGGGTCAAAGGCCTATGGGCGGCTGGCCTTGTTGGCGCAGTGGCGGGCCGATCCGCGCATTGTGATGTCGCTGCCGCCGGAGGCCTTTACGCCTGCGCCCAAAGTTTCAAGTGCGGTGGTGCATCTGGCCGCCCTGCCCAAGCCACGTTTCGAGGCGGATGCGGCAACGCTCAACCGGGTTGTGGCGGCGGCGTTCAACCAGCGCCGCAAGATGCTGCGTGCTGCGCTCAAAGGGGTAGCGCCAGATATTGAGGACCGTTTGCTGGCTGCTGGGATCAAACCCACCGAGCGGGCCGAGCAGGTGCCGCTTGAAGCGTTCTGCGCCTTGGCGCGAGAGGTTCGCAAAACCTAAAGTTTAAAAATAGGCCGGGTGATCCCCGGCCTGTTTTGATTTGAAATCGGTGTGGATCACAGGGTGATGCGGAAACGTGCAAACCCGTCGTTCCCATTGCCTGCGGCCTCGATGATCAGCGGGACTTGATCCAGATAGGCCTGCGCTGCGGGGCCTGTGTCAAACAGGACCGATGTGCCGGGCAAGGGCGCAAACGACCAGTTGTTATCGGCGCGGGGGCTGACGCTGCCTTGCTCGACGATATAGCGGACGATCACATCGCGGTTGGTGTCGGGGCCTTCAAATACGGTTGTCTCGGCGCTGGCGCCGGGAAATTTACCGCCGCCGCCTGCGCGGTAGTTATTGGTGGCGATGATGAATTCGGCGTCCAGATCGAGCGGTGCGCCTTGGTAGGTGAGCTCAACGATGCGGCTTGCCTCGAGGTCTGCGATCTCGCCATCGGCCTTGAATTTCGAGGGCTGCGACAGGTCGATCTGATAGCTCACCCCATCGATCACATCGAAATTATAGCTGGGAAATTCAGGGTTGATCAGCGCGGCATCCTGCGCGCCCGGCGTAATTTGATTAAAAATGCCCGCAGAGCGTTCGAGCCAATCCATGACCTGTTGGCCCGTCACCCGCACCGCCCGCGCCGTGTTGGGATAAAGATAGAGGTCCGAGACGTTTTTGATCGCCACATCCCCCACGGGGACATCGGTGTAATACTCAGGCCCGCCGCGCCCGCCTGCTTTGAACGGCGCGGCAGCGGAGAGGATTGGCAGCCCTTCATGCGGCGTGCCCTGCATCATCTGAGCGATATACCAAAGCTGGGCTTGCGAGACGATTTGCACCGACGGGTCATCAGCCACCAGCGCAAAATAGCTGTGCAGCGGCGCATCGGTTTTGCCCACGGCGCGGCGCACATAGGCGAGGGTTTCGTCATGCTCGCTGTGCGCGGCGTCCAAAACGCCAGCGTCGCTCTGGACCAGCGCGGTAATGGAGCGATCTTCTTCGCGGCGCGAGATCGGGCGCGCTTCGGTTTGAGCCGAGACGACGCGCCATTCATTGCCGTCTTTCTCAACCAATAGATCAATGAGCCCCATGTGGCTGCCCCAGAAACCGCCCATGGTGGCGGGGGTGCCCATCAGCGTGCCTGCGGCCACGTCGACCCCGGCAAAATCGCCATAAGTCGGGGACGGGAAGACCAGATGGCTGTGCCCGGTCAGGATGGCATCAACTCCGTCGAGCCCCGCCAAGGGCACGGCGGCGTTTTCCATGCCATCGCTGGCATCTGCTGCGCCAATGCCGGAATGCGAGAGGGCCACGATGATATCGGCGCCCTGCTCTTTCATCAGCGGCAGATAGGCTTTGGCGGTTTCTATGATATCGCGGGCCTGTACACGGCCTTCGAGGTGGCGGCGGTCCCAGTTCATGATCTGCGGCGGCACAAAACCGATCAGACCGACCTTGATCGGGTGCTGAGTGCCAGTGCCATCGGTGACCATCCGGTCAAGGATCACAAAAGGCGGGATCAGCGTTTTATCGCGGGTGGGATCGCTGCCCAGTTCCAGCGCGACATTGGCGCTGACCACGGGGAAATTCGCCCCGGCCAGTGATTTCATCAAGAAATCGAGACCATAGTTGAATTCGTGATTGCCAAGGGTCGAGGCGTCGAAGCCAAGCGTGTTCATCGCTTGGATCACCGGGTGGGTATCGCCCTCTTTCATGCCGCGTTCATAGGCGATGTAATCGCCCATCGGGTTGCCTTGGAGGAAATCACCATTGTCGATCAACAGCGCATTTGACGCCTCGGCGCGGATGTCGTTGATCAGGCTGGCGGTGCGCGCAAGGCCAACGGTGTCGCTGGGTTTATCGGCGTAATAATCATAGGGGAACACATGCACATGCAGATCGGTTGTCTCCATGATCCGCAGATGCGCCTGATTGCTGGCGGCATGGGCGGAAAACGGGTGCAGCGCGATGAAGCCTGCGGTGCTGGCCAGAAAGCCACGGCGATTGAGCGAAATGGTCATGTGCGATCTCTCCCGAAGGTGGTGTTTGACCCGCATAATACCACTATGCGCAGGTTTCATGACAGAAAATCACCCAAGGGCAAAAAACTGCCGCGCCCCAAAAGAAAAGCCCCGCAATTTGCGGGGCTTAGAGAGGGTTATTCTGCGGCTTCTGGTTGATCGCCGCTGCCTTGCGGGCTTGGCTGATCATCATTGGCGCCCTGCCCGTCAGTTTTGGGTTTGGGTTTGCGGCGCGGCGCGCGTTTAGGCTTGGGTTTGCTCTCGGGTGTGTCCACCAGATTGCTCTCGCCTTGCTCTGGGCTGTCCACGGCGGCAGGTGCGGGCTGATCGCCACGATCAACGCTGGGTTGATCCGAGTGGTGCTGCTGCGCAGGGGCGTTATTGTTGCCGTCACGCTCTTGGCGATCGGCGCGCTCGCGGTCACGTTCGGCTTGGCGGTCGCGGTTGATGCGCTCTTGCTCTTCGCGTTTGGAATCAATCTCGCGCTGCGCCTCGCTGAGCAAACGCAGGTAATGTTCGGCGTGCTGCTGGAAATTTTCCATGGCAACGCGGTCATTGGACAGCTGGGCATCACGCGCCAGTTGATTGTATTTTTCGATGACCTGCTGCGGGGTTCCGCGCACTTTGCCCTCTGGGCCAGAGCTGTCAAACACGCGGTTCACGACGTTACCGCCCTGATTGCCACCACGATTGCGATTGTTCTTGGACCGGGACCGGGATCTTGACGACTTCATATGAAAACTTCAGCCTTATGTGCTGTTGATCGAAAGCCCGTGCATGGAGCACTATAACTGGGCCTAAACGACATGTTGGGCATATCGCCGCGCGGGAGGCCGTAAGAGGCATTCACCGCTGCAACACCCCTGAATAAACATGCGCGGCAGGGCTGGGCAACCCTATTTCCACCAGATGACACGATTTTTCTTAATAAATGGCGTATTTACGCTGGAACCTGTGCACAAACCACACGGTCGCGCCCATCAAGATCGGGCAGAACCTGAATTTCGGCCCAGCTTTGGGCGGCAAATATCGCGCGCACATCGGCACCTTGCTGCCAACCGATTTCCACCATGACCCGGCCCAGCGGCGTCAGGTAGGCTTGGGCCTGCGCAGCGATGATGCGGTAAACGCTCAGCCCGTCGGCTTCGTCTGTCAGCGCCATGCGCGGCTCGTGCAGGGCAAGTTCGGGCGCGACATCATCCATTTCGGCGCGGGCCAGATAGGGTGGGTTGGATACGATCAAATCAAAGCGATCTTCGACATTTTCGAACCAGTTGGATTGCACAATCTGCGCGCGCGGCGCTACGCCGTGCTGCACCGCATTTGCGCTCGCTTGCAGGCAGGCGTTTTCCGACAGATCAACGCCGACGCCTTTTGCAGCCGGACGCTCGGCCAGCAACGTCACAAGGATTGCGCCAGAGCCGGTGCCCAAATCGAGCAGCCTCTCGAAGGGCTCTGAAAGCGCCGCTTCGATCAGGGTTTCGGTTTCGGGGCGCGGGTCGAGCACATCGCGGCTAATGGCGAAATCGCGCCCGTAAAAGCTGCGTTTGCCGATCAGTTGCGAGACCGGCACGCGCACGGCGCGCAGGGCCACAAGATGCTCATACCGCTCGCAAATCTCGGGCGAGATTTCTTCGGGTGCGATCAAGGTCAGGCGGGCCGCATCAACGGCGGCGGCATGGGCCAACAAGAGCCGTGCATCGCGGGCCGGGTCGGGTACACCAGCGGCGCGCAATTGGGCGGCGGCGCGGGCCATGGCCACGGAGGCGGTGGTCACGCCCCTGCCCCGGTCATTGGCCCATTTCCGCCAGCATCTGCGCCTGTGCATCGGCGGTCAGCGCGTCGATAATCTCGTCCAGATCGCCCTGCATCACAGCATCGAGACGGTAAAGCGTCAGGTTGATGCGGTGATCGGTCATGCGGCCTTGGGGGAAGTTATAGGTGCGGATACGCTCGGATCTGTCGCCGGAGCCAACCTGCGAGGCGCGGCTGGCGGAGCGTTCGCTATCGACCCGTTGGCGCTCGGCATCATAGAGCCGCGCCTTGAGCACCTGCATTGCAATCTCGCGGTTACGGTGTTGAGATTTTTCCGAAGAGGTGACCACGATCCCGGTGGGGATATGGGTGATGCGCACCGCAGAATCGGTGGTGTTGACGTGCTGGCCACCCGCCCCAGAGGAGCGCATTGTGTCGATGCGGATGTCATTGGCGTCGATGTGGATGTCCACGTCTTCGGCTTCGGGCAGCACGGCCACGGTGGCTGCGGATGTGTGAATGCGCCCGCCGCTTTCGGTGGTGGGCACGCGCTGGACCCGGTGCACACCGGATTCGAATTTCAACCGGGCAAAAACATTGAGCCCCGTGATATGGGCGACGACCTCTTTGATGCCGCCAAGCTCGGTTTCTTGGTATTCGATCAGGTCGAGTTTCCAGCCCTGCGCCTCGGCGTAGCGTTGGTACATGCGCAGCAGATCGCCTGCAAAAAGCGCGGCCTCATCGCCGCCAGTGCCGGGGCGAATCTCCAGCATGGCAGGTTTGGCGTCCGCTTCATCCTTGGGCAGCAAAGCCAGTTGCAGCGCGGCTTCGGCTGCTGGCCGGGCGGCTTCAAGACGGGGCAGTTCATCGCGGGCAAGCTCGGCCATTTCGGGATCTGCCAGCATCTCGCGGGCATCGGCAAGATCATCGAGCAATTGGCGGTAGGCGGCTATCTGTTCCACAACGGGGCGCAGATCGGCATATTCCTTGGCCAGTTTCGAAATATCGCCCCCGGCAGTGGACATGGCCGCTTCGAGATATTCGAAACGGTCTTTGATTTGGGCAAGGCGGTCCATGGGGATCATCGCTCTCATGTCCTTTATCGAAGGGATTTGGTCAAGGGCCAAGCCTGTGGTATATTGCATGAATGACACGCATTTCAGCCCTCATATGCCTGTTGGCCCTGCCCGTCGCGGCAGATGTCGCCCCGGCCAAGGCCAAGGTGGCCGATTGCTATTGCACGGACCGGAGCCACAACCGGGTGGAGCTGGGCGAGACGATTTGCCTGTCGGTGGATGGGCGGATGTTCATGGCCCAGTGCCAGATGTCGCTTAATGTGCCGATGTGGCGCGAGGTCTCCGAAGGCTGCCTTTCATCGCAGGCCGGCGGCGCGCAGCAGCCCGTCGAGGCGTTTTCCGTTCACCCCCAGATCTGATTTGCCAAAGCGCAGGCGGCCCAGCAGTTTGATCTGCGTGCCTGACTGCTCGATTGTGGTATAATCAGGAAAGCTCATCACCAGCGAGCGGGTGATATAGGTGATGCGCCCAGCGGCCAGATCGCCCGCAAGAACCTTGGTGCGCGGTATCTGCATCATCGCATCATGCAGCGCGGCAAATTCGGGCGCGCCGCCTTGGACCACCCGCAGAGCCTCGCCCGTGCCAGTGCGGTCTTGGCTGCCTTCAATGGGCTGGTGCCAGCGCGACAGGTCCTGCGGTGCCAGCCGAATATAACCCAAAGCCGCCACGCCAAGCGCGACACCGATCAAAAATCCTGTACTCATCATCTGCCTTCTTATGTTCAATCGCTTAACGGTAGGCCACGCCGGGCAGCACGCAGAGCATTTCAAATAGGATATTCGCCCCGGTCAGCGCGGTGTTGCCAGACGTGTCATAGGGCGGCGAAACCTCGACCAGATCGCCGCCAACGATGTTCACACCTTTTAACGCGCGGATCAGTTCCAGCGCCTGCGGCGTGGTCAGCCCGCCAATTTCCGGCGTGCCAGTGCCCGGCGCATAAGCGGGATCGAGGCTGTCGATGTCATAGGTGACATAACAAGGCGCATCGCCGATATCGCGGCGAATTTCTGCGCCAAGCTGCGCCAGCGAGCGGTGCCAAAGCTCATGCGCGGGGAATTGTTGAAAGCCCCAGCCTGCGGCTTCGGTAAAATCATCCGCGCCGTAGCCAGAGCCGCGGATGCCGATTTGGTAGGTTTTGGCGGGCTGGATCAGCCCTTCCTCATAGGCGCGGCGAAACACCGTGCCATGGGTTTCGCGCATGCCAAACATCAGATCATTCACATCCGCATGGGCATCCACATGCACCAAAGCCACCGGCCCGTGCCGTTTGGCCATGGCGCGCAGGATGGGCAATGTGATCGAGTGATCGCCGCCCATGGCCAGCGGCATGGCGTCGTAATTGAGGATCTCGTGATAGCTTTCCTCGATGATGCGCAAGCTTTCAGCCAGCGAGAAGGTATTGATTGCCAGATCGCCCAGATCGGCCACTTGCAGGCTGTCAAAGGGCGCGGCCCCGGTGGCAAGATTATAGGGGCGGATCATCGCGCTCTCGGCGCGGATTTCCTTGGGGCCAAAGCGGGTGCCAGAGCGCCACGAGGCGCCGATATCCAGCGGCACCCCGATCATTGCAACATCCAACCCTTTGAGATCATTGACCTGTGGCAGGCGCATGAAACTGTTTGGCCCCGAGAACCGCGCCAGTTCATTGCCGCTGATGGGTTGGTTTTTCTGGCTCATTTTGCGCGCATCCTTGCGCCCAGCAGACAGCAGATTTCTGTGGCCACATGGGCACCTGCAATGGCCGTGGCCCCGGTGGTGTCAAAGGGCGGCGAAACCTCGACCACATCACCGCCGACAATGTTGATGCCCGCCAGCCCGCGCAGCATGGCCGCTGCTTGCGCCGAGGTCAGACCGCCCCAGACCGGGGTGCCGGTGCCGGGCGCATAGGCCGGATCAAGCGCATCAATGTCCCAAGTCAGATAGCAGGGGCGGCTTCCGAGGATCTCTTTGATCTGGCGCACGGTCTCCGCTGGGCCTTGTTCGTGGACCTTGGCCGCGTCGATGATATGCACCCCCAGCGTGTCTTCGTTGGTGGTGCGAATGCCCACCTGCACGGAGGTCGCAGGATCAACGAGGCCCAGTTTCACGGCCTTGTAGAACATGGTGCCATGGTCGATCCGGGTCATGTCATCATCGGCCCAAGTGTCGCTATGGGCGTCAAAATGCAGCAAGCTGATGGGACCGTATTTCTCGGCATAGGCTTTGAGGATCGGGAAGCTGATGTAGTGATCGCCGCCAAGCACCACGGAGGCCACATCGGCTTTGAGAATACCGCGGATATGTTCGGTCAGCGTATCGGGGAATTTGGCCACATGGCCGTAATCAAACGCCACATCGCCGTAATCTACGATGGCAAATTCGCTCAGCACGTCGAAATCCCAGCCGTAAGGCGCATCGGGCGCTTGCAGGGAGCTGGCCTCGCGGATGGCGCGGGGGCCAAGCCGCGTGCCCGGGCGGTTGGTGACCGCCTGATCAAAGGGCACACCCGTCACCGCGATGTCCACGCCGGTCAGGTCCTTGCTATAGCGGCGGCGCAGGAAGGATGGCGCGCCGCCGAAGGTCAGCTCAAAGCTCGGGCCTTTGAGGTCTTCGCGGGTGAAGGCGTGATCAATTTGTTTGGAGGCGTCTTCAAGGGCCATTATTTCGCTCCCAAAGGCTGAGCGGTTTCGACAAGCCGGGCAAAGAAAGAGGCACCAATTGGCGCGATCTCATCGTTGAAATTGAATTTCGGGTGGTGCAGCCCTGCGCCCTCGCCTGCGCCAAGGAACAGGTAAGCGCCGGGACGTTCTTCGAGCATATAGGCAAAATCCTCGGCCCCTGCGACTTTGGGGAATTCCGCGTTTACCGCAGCGTCGCCGGAGACGTCGCGTGCCACGGTGGCTGCAAAGGCGGCTTTTTCGGGATCATTCACTGTGGCCGGATAGCCGATGTCATAATCGATATGCGATTGCAGACCAAAGCTGGCCGCTTGGCCCTCGACGATTTCGTAAAAGCGTTTTTGGATCAGGTTGCGGGTGTCTGGATCAAAGGTGCGGATCGTCGCTTGGATCATCGCGGTCTCAGGTATCACGTTGCTGGCCGAGCCGCTGTGGATCTGGGTGACCGAGATCACTTTTTCCTGCGCCGAATGGGTGTTGCGGGTGATGATCGTCTGGATCGCCTGCACGATGCTACAGGCCGCCACCAGCGGATCGATGGTTTCATGCGGCATCGCGCCGTGGCCGCCGCGCCCGGTGAGAGTGATCGTGGCCGTATCAACCGCCGCAAGCAGCGGGCCCGGAGCGGTCATGAAATGCCCCACGTCGCTGCCCGGGTGGTTGTGGATGCCGTAGACTTCGGTGATGCCAAAACGGTCCATCATGCCTTCTCGGCACATGACTTCCGCGCCGCCGCCGTCTTCTTCCGCGGGTTGGAAAATCAGCGCCACGCGGCCAGAGAAATTGCGGGTCTCCGCCAGATATTTTGCCGCCCCCAACAGCATCGCCGTATGGCCGTCATGACCGCAAGCGTGCATTTTCCCCGGATGGGTCGAGGCATAGTCGACGCCGGTTTCCTCGGTGATGGGCAGCGCGTCAAAATCAGCGCGCAGCCCAATGGTGCCGCCCTCGCCCTGCCCGTTGATGATGGCCACCATCCCGGTTTGAGCGATGCCTTCGTGAATTTCATCCACGCCAATTTCTTCCAGCCGCGCCTTGATAAAGGCCGCTGTTTTGGGGCAGTCAAAGCTCAACTCTGGAATGGTATGCAAATGCTGTCGCCACGCTGTCATGTCATTTGCGAAATCCGCGATTCTGTTCACGATCACCATGGGGCTAGACTCCTTTGCGTGGCTTTGATCAGGTCGCATCTGACACAAGGAAAGGCGCGGACGCAATGGGGCAGGATTTGATCAACGACGAAGAGGCAGGCATTGAGCGGTTGCTCGAAATCATGCGACGCCTGCGCGATCCGCAAAGCGGCTGCCCTTGGGATATTGAGCAAGATTTCGACAGCATTGCCCCCTATACCATTGAAGAGGCTTACGAAGTTGCCGATGCCATTGCCCGGCGCGACTGGCCTGAACTTGAGGGTGAGCTGGGTGATCTGCTGCTGCAATCGGTCTATCACACGGCGATGGGCGAAGAGGCCGGGCATTTCACATTTCAATCCGTGGTGCGCAATATTTCGAACAAAATGGTGGCGCGCCACCCGCATGTTTTTGGCGATCAGTCGCGTGATAAATCCGCCGAGCAACAGACCGCAGATTGGGAAGCCATCAAGGCGCAGGAGCGCGCTGGCAAGGCGCAGCGCGGCACATTGGATGGGGTGGCGATTGGCCTGCCTGCGCTGCTGCGGGCGCTCAAGCTGCAAAACCGCGCGGCCCGGGTTGGGTTTGATTGGCCCGATGCCAGCAATGTGCTTGATAAGATCAAAGAAGAAGCCGCTGAATTGGTCGAAGCGCGTGACAGCCTGAGCCAGGACGAGGTTGAGGAAGAATTTGGCGATCTGCTTTTTGTGATGGCGAATTTGGGCCGCCATCTGGGGCTAGACCCTGAGGCGGCGCTGCGCCGGACCAACGCCAAATTCACCCGCAGGTTCGAGGGCGTCGAAGCGCGGCTGGCCGCAAAGGGCAAACGCCCGCAAGACAGCGATTTGGCTGAGATGGACGCGCTTTGGGATGCGGTTAAAGCCGATGAAAAAGCGGGCAAAGCTTAGGTGAATTCTATCCCGTCCATGGCAGCCAGCACGCCTAGGTCATGCGCATAGCGCTGTTCAAGTTCTTCCGATAAGTCATTGGGGTAGCTTGTAAAACCTAAGTCTTTACGATTTTTCGCATGATCGAGGATCACCCCTTGCCATTGCTCGCGCGTCAGCTCTTCACCGGCGTGATAGCGCTTTTGCAGAGCGATCAGCGCGGCATCGGTGGCACTGAGATTGACGAGGCGTTCAGGTTCTTGCAGCTGCGCCGAGTGCAGTTCCGGCACCAGATGTTTGAGCAGTTCGACCGAGCTGCCGCGGCTTTCGTAACGCAAGATGCTAAGCCGTACAGGGCGCAGCACATCGCGGATCAGCGCAACAATTTCCGGCCATCCGCGATCCATCTGGCGATAGCCCTCATACCGCTCGGCGAAAGGCGCAACCGGGTTGTCTTCGGCCCGTTTGCGAAACCCGGATTCAAAGAGTTTTTTATAGTCGCGCACCACAAGCAGCACATGTTCAGGCCCGCCGCCAATGCCTTGTCGCAGCACATCAAGCCGAGCGGCAGCGGCGGGATAAAACTGGGCCCTGTGAAAATGCAGCATTGCGCCCGGAATGTTTTCTTCCGAGAGAATCAAAGGCTTATCAGCCTGCGCGCTGTGCGTTCGGATGGCGCGTTTGACCCGTTCGATGAATTGCCCATTGCGGTCCACCCCGTGGCGCGGGCTGGGCAATTGCAGCGCCAATGTGCCCTCGGGCGCGCCGTCACGGCCCGGATAGGCCAGATCATACCCCAGCCCCGCAAGCGCAGGGCGGTTAATCGCAAGGCATTGCTGAAACGAGGAGGTGCCGGTGCGATGGGCCCCGGCGTGGATGTAAATTTTCTTGGTGTTGCTCATGCGCGTCAGGCTACCGCATCGGCTGAGCCCTGCCAAGAAAACTGCGCTCTCTGGACATCAGCAACCAGCCTTGCGACTGTCCGGCAACAACATCTTAAAGGCCTACCCATGACACCGCGCAAAATCATCATCGACACAGACCCCGGACAGGACGACGCCGTCGCCATCCTTTTGGCGCTTGCCAGCCCAGAAGAGATCGACGTGCTGGGGATCACCTGTGTCGCGGGCAATGTTCCGCTCGAGCTGACGCAGAAAAACGCGCGTATTATCTGTGAGTTGGCAGGCTTTCCTGAGATGAAGATCTTTGCTGGCTGTGACCGCCCCTTGGGCCGAGAGCTGGTTACGGCGGAACATGTGCATGGCAAATCTGGGCTGGATGGCCCTGATCTGCCCGACCCTAAAATGGCCCTGCAACCGGGGCATGGGGTTGATTTCATTATTGAACAGCTGCGCGCCCATGCGCCCGGCACGGTTACGCTCTGCCCGCTGGGGCCGCTGACCAACATTGCAACGGCTTTGCAACAAGCGCCGGACATTGCGGAAAAAATCGCTGAGATTGTCTTGATGGGCGGCGGCTATTTCGAAGGTGGCAACATCACCCCCACGGCAGAGTTCAACATTTATGTCGACCCGCAAGCCGCTGATATTGTGCTCAAATGCGGCGCGCCCATCACAGTTATGCCACTTGATGTCACCCATAAAGCGCTGGTCACCAAGCCGCGCAATGATGCGTTCCGCGCACTTGGCAGCGCGGTGGGTATTGCCGTGGCTGAGATGACCGATTTCTTCGAGCGGTTCGATAAAGAAAAATACGGCTCCTCCGGGGCGCCGCTGCATGATCCTTGCGTGACCGCCTATTTGATCAAGCCCGAGATTTTCAAAGGGCGGCACATCAATGTGGAAATTGAAACGCAATCTGAACTGACCATGGGCATGACTGTGGCCGATTGGTGGGGCGTGACGGACCGTCCGGCCAATGCCACATTTATGGGCGATCTGGATGCAGATGGGTTCTTTGCGTTGCTGACCGAACGACTGGCCAGATTGTGAGCGCGAATCTCACCCTTGGGAAGCCGGAACATTTGGACCGGCTTTTGGCTTTGGTCAGCGCTTTTCATAGCGAAGAAGGCATCACGCTTTCGGATGAGGCGCGCCGCGCGGGCGTGGAACCTTTGCTGGATGGCATCCCATATGGTGCGGCCTATCTGATTGGCCCGCCGCGGGCGCCCATTGGCTATATCGTGATCACCTTTGGCTGGTCCGTGGAATTTGGCGGCCTTGATGCAATCATCGACGAGCTATACATCCGGCCCGGCGTGCGAGGGCGCGGGATTGCCTCAGAGGCGCTGATCGCCCTGCCCCGCGCTTTGGCTGGCGGCGGGCTGCGGGCCATCCATCTGGAGGTCGATAAGACCAATACCCGCGCGATGACGCTCTATAAACGCGCCGGGTTCCAGCCGCGCGACAACTACATATTCATGTCGAAACGCCTTTGAAACTGCCCTTTGACAACAGCTATGCCGCCCTGCCGGATGCCTTTTATGCGCGGCAACACCCGACCCCGGTAAAAGCGCCCCGGCTTTTGGCGTTCAACCGGGATCTGGCACAGATTTTAGGCGTACCGGACGCGCCGCCAGAAGAATTGGCACAGATCTTTGGCGGCAATGAGTTGCCCCAAGGGGCTGACCCTTTGGCACAGCTTTATGCGGGCCATCAATTTGGCAGCTATAACCCGCAGCTTGGTGATGGGCGGGCAATCTTGCTGGGCGAGATACTCGACAAAGACGGCAACCGCCGTGACATCACCCTCAAAGGCTCAGGCCGCACCCCCTATTCGCGCGGCGGCGATGGGCGCGCATGGCTTGGGCCCGTGCTGCGCGAATATGTGATCAGCGAGTCGATGCATGCGCTTGGCATTCCCACCACCCGCGCCCTTGCGACCGTGGCCACAGGCGAGCCTGTCTGGCGCGAAGCCGGGGCCTTTCCCGGCGCAGTGCTCACGCGGGTGGCCTCCAGCCACCTGCGCGTCGGCACGTTTCAAGTCTTTGCCCATCGCGGCCAGCTGGATGAGTTGCAAACGCTCAACGATTACGCCATCGCGCGGCATTACCCACAGGCCAAAAACCCGATGGGGTTGCTGCGCGCCGTGGTCGCGGCGCAAGCTGAACTGATCCCAGCATGGATGTCCGTGGGCTTCATCCACGGCGTGATGAACACCGACAATTGCAGCATTTCGGGCGAAACCATTGATTATGGCCCCTGCGCTTTTATGGATGCATTCCATATGGGTCGGAAATTCTCCTCCATCGACAGCCAAGGACGCTATGCCTATGGAAACCAGCCCAACATCGCGGTCTGGAATATGGCGCAATTGGCCACCGCGCTGATCCAACTGGCTGATGATAAAGAAACCGCCGCCGAAGAAGCCACCGAGATTGTGCATTCTATGCCTGATCTGATTGAACAGGCCTATCTGCGCCGCTTTGCAGCAAAGCTCGGCATCAGCGCGCCGCGCCCCGAGGACCATGACTTGATCCAATCACTGCTCGACCTGATGCAAAAGGACGGTGCGGATTTCACCAACACTTTCCGCGCCTTGGGCACACCCGGTGCACGCGATCAGTTCACAGACCGCGCCGCCTTTGATGTTTGGCAGGCGCAGCACCAGACCCGCATCGCAGGCGAGGCAGACCCGCAAGCCACAATGATCGCCGCAAATCCTGCAATCATCCCGCGCAATCATCGCATGGAACAGATGATAGAAAGCGCCGCTGCTGGTGATCTAACGCTCTTTGAACGGCTCATGCGCGGCTTGGCAGCGCCCTACCTCTCTACAGATCCAGAGCTAGAGCGCCCCCCTTCTCAGGATGAGATCGTTCCCGCGACATTCTGCGGCACGTAATATTCCAATTGGTTAAAAATCCCGGGGGGTTCGGGGGGCTGGCCCCCCGTTCGGCTTCAAATCGCCCCGCATTCTGAAAACGAAAAAGGCCACCCGAAGGCGGCCTTTTCCAAATCTGAAAACAGATAAGCTTAACGCTTGGAGAACTGGAAGCTCTTACGCGCTTTGGCCTTACCGTATTTCTTACGCTCAACCACACGGCTGTCACGGGTCAGGAAGCCTGCCGCTTTCAGCGCGCCGCGCAAAGTGGGGTCATAAAGCTGCAACGCTTTCGAAACGCCGTGCTTTACCGCGCCCGCTTGACCGGACAGACCGCCACCTTTCACGGTGGCAACCACGTCAAATTGACCTTCGGTGCCTGTGATGGAGAATGGCTGTGCCAAGATCATCTGCAGAACGGGACGGGCAAAATAGACGTTTTGCTCTTTGCCGTTCACAGTGACTTTGCCGGAACCGGGCTTGATCCAGACGCGCGCAATGGCGTCTTTACGTTTGCCGGTGGCATAGGCACGGCCAAGCGCGTCACGGACGGGCTCGCGGTTGATAGCGTCTTCAACCACAGCAGCAGTCGCCAAGCTGTCAGTTGCGACAGCTTCCAGACCTTCGAGTGTTTTGATTTCGTCAGCCATGCTCATGCACTCCGCGTGTTTTTCTTGTTCATGGATTTCACATCCAGAACTTCGGGGCTTTGCGCCTCATGTGGGTGTTCACCACCCGCGTAAACGCGCAGATTGGTCATGATCTGACGGCTCAGACGGTTGCCGGGCAACATACGCTTGACCGCCATAGTCACGATCCGCTCTGGATGCGCGCCTTCAAGGATATCGGCCTTGGTGCGTTCTTTGATGCCGCCGGGATGGCCGGTGTGCCAGTAGTGCTTTTCTTCGCGCTTCTTGCCGGTCATCTGGATTTTTTCAGCATTGATCACGATGACGTTGTCGCCGCAATCCATGTGAGGTGTGAAAGATGGCTTGTGCTTGCCACGCAGACGCATAGCAATGATAGAGGCAAGACGGCCCAGCACCACGCCTTCGGCGTCGATGATGATCCATTTCTTGTCAATATCTGCCGGTGTCGCAGTAAAGGTTTTCATGGGTCGTTCCTAAAAAGAAGGATAGGCAGCATAGATAGCAAGCTGCCCGATCTGATGGGCGGGTTATAAAGGCACCACGCGCCACGTCAAGCGCAGCAAATCTTATTTAACAAAGCAAAAACAACGCCTTACAAATAAGGTATTATTTTACCCCACAGATTCAGGATTTAAATGCCGATTTGCTCACGCGGATTGTCCAAAAGCGCCCGCAACCGAAGCATGGCATTGCGGAAAGACTGCAGCCCGTGGGCCGCATTGATGGCAATACGTGCGGCATGGGGCACTCGCGCGTCGCGGGCGGCGAACTCTTCAGCGGCACGGATTTTGATACTGGCCTCGGCGGCAGCTTGGCAAAAGGCAGTGGCCCGCCAGCCTTCGGGCAGTTCCAGCCATAAAAACGGCACCGAGCCATTGGCGGATAGACGGTACTCCGACAGCACTTCTTTGGCGCAAGTGGAATAGGTGCCATAGATATCGCGGGCTTTGTCGGCCAGCACTTGCACCTCCGGATCGCCCAGCACCAGCGCGGCCAGATCGGTCATGGGTGTTGGTAGGCCAAAGAACCCATGCTCCACAGCCCGGCGCAGCTGTGCGGTCTTGCCTTCGGGCGCGATGGCAAAGCCGAGGCGCAAGGCTGGCGACAGGGTTTTTGCAACCGACGAGATATACCACCCCAAGTCAGGCGCCAGCAGCCGGTAGCTGGGCGCGCGCGTAGGGCCCATGCGGTAACAATCATCCTCGATGATCTGAAGCCCGTGACGCCGAGCGACCGCGACAATCTCGCGTCGCCGCTTAATCGGGGTAAAGACCAGCGTGGGGTTATGCACTTCAGGCGAGGTGCAGAGCGCCTGCGCGCCATGCTGGATCAAAGCGCGCTCGAGCGCTTCGGGGATGATGCCATGCGCATCCATCGGCACTGAAACCACCTCGGCGCGCAGCAACTCGGCCACGCGGCGAAAACCGGGATAGGCCAACTCTTCGACCAGAACCGTGGGTCGCCGCCCTTCAAGGATTGCTTGCAAAACGAGGCCAATCGCCCCCTGCCCGCCATGGGTGAGCACCACGTCCTCTTCTGTAATCGCGCCCAAGGCTGCTTCGGAAAGCCAATGCAGCGCGGCCTCGCGGGCAGGCTTTTGCGCCGCCCGCGTTGGGTAATGCATCAAGCCTGAAGCCGGAGCCTGCGCGACCTTGGCCAGCGCCCGGCGCAGCAAATCTGATTGCCCGACATTGGGCAAGGCTGGCGAGAAGAGGTTAACCGCGTAACTTTCAGAGGTGCGGCTCTGCCCGGCTTTATGGGGCACCACATCCATCTCGATCAGCGGGTCGGCGGATGTATCGGCCGCCTTGGCGGGTTCAGCCACAAATGTGCCGCGCCCGACCTCGGCCACCAGCGCGCCCTCGTCCGTTAACACGGTATAGGCCCGCGCCACGGTTCCCGGCGTGATGCGCAACTGCCACGCCAATTCGCGCACAGGCGGCAAGCGCCCGCCGGGCTTGAGGCGTCCATCATGTACCGCGTCGCGAATGATGGCAGCGACGGTTTTATACTTGGGTCCGGATGCCGCAGGCAGGGCATTTGGCCAAATTGTATTCATTACAATGTTTCTCTGGCTGTTTTGTATCGGTATTTGTATCAAAGCACTGTAGCAAATGGCTACATTGTGTCAATACAATTTCAAAGGAGACCCCCATGGCGCATGCAATGATTAAACCCTCCGATTTTCTGGCGGCCCAAGGCCAAGCCCGCAATCTGCCCCTGCTGGCGGAAATTGCGCTGCGCATTGCCTACATTGCAACAAAATGGGATTCCCGTGCTCGCAGCCGCAAGGCGCTGGCCAAACTCGACGCGCATGAATTGCGCGATATCGGCATCACGCCTGGGCAAGCCCGTGTGGAATCTGCAAAGGCGTTTTGGCTGTCATAACTTCCCTGTGGTGACAGCCCTCTTCCCCCTGGGGCCGGAATTCCGGCCCCATTTTTTATGCGCGCTTATCTTCGGCGCGGGGGAATGGTTAACGGCGCGCATTGTACCGAATTACCCGCCTAGACTGCGGGCCGCTCAGGCGGGATCGCATAGGTAAGGCTGGCGCGGGCCACGGGGGCGGCGAGCCCTTCAGAATAGACCAACACATCGCTGACCGAGAGCAACTTACCCAGTTTGAGCAGCTTCACTTCTGCAATCAGGTCAACGCCCGCAGCAGGTTTGCGCATAAAATCAATGGAGCAATTGGTGGTGACCGCCAGCGCCTTTGGCCCGATCATCGCCAAGGTCACCAGATAGGCCGCCACATCAGCCAGTGCGAACATGGAGGGGCCAGAGATGGTGCCGCCGGGGCGCAAATGTTTCTGGGTCACATTCAAACGCACGCGCAGGGCGTTTTCCTGCACCTCCTCGATGGTAAAATCATCCGCCACCTGCTCAAACACCTGTTCCAGAAATGCGCCAAGCGCCTCCTTGTCCATGATGACGGCCATGTCTTGCTCTCCCCTTTATTCCGGGCCTAGAGTTTACCGGAAGCCAGCGGAGAGCAAGATGACAATATTGAATGTGACGCAACGTGGCGGCGTGGTGCAGTTGGAAATGAACAGCCCCGAGCGGCTCAACGCGCTGTCTGATGAAATGCTGGCGGCTTTGCAGCGCGCGCTGGATGCAATCGCCGATGATCCATCCGTGCGGGTGGTGGTGATTTCAGGCGCGGGCAAGGCGTTTTGCGCGGGGCATGATCTACGCCAGATGCAAGCGATGCGCGGGGCCGCAGATAAGGGCGCGGCAGCATTCAAGGATCTGTTCGACCGTTGCACCGCTGTGATGACACGCATTCAAACCCTGCCCCAGCCGGTGATTGCGCAGGTGCATGGCATCGCCACCGCTGCTGGGTGCCAATTGGTGGCAAGCTGCGATCTGGCACTGGCGGCGCAGGACACGCGCTTTGGCGTGAACGGTGTGAACATCGGACTTTTCTGTTCGACCCCTATGGTTGCCCTGAGCCGCAATATCCCGCGCAAACAGGCGTTCGAAATGCTGACCACAGGAGATTTCATCCTCGCTGAGCGTGCGGCGGAGCTCGGGTTGATCAACCGCGCGGCGCCTGCCGCTGATCTGGCGCAGGAAACCGCCGCGCTGGCCGATAAGATTTCAGGCAAATTGGGGGCAGCAGTTAAGATCGGAAAACGGGCCTTTTACGAACAACTCTCGATGCCAATTGATCAGGCTTATGCCCATACTGGCGCGGTCATGGTGCAAAATCTGGCATTTTCTGACACGGAGGAAGGCATGCAGGCCTTCATAGAAAAGCGGACACCCCATTGGGAACAATAGGTATTACCCACTGTTTCCGAAAGCGGCATGGTGTTTTTCCAACCTAGCTATAGGGATTATGTCAAAATTTAGGTAACTCTTCTCACGGTTTTGTGATGGAGATTTGGATGCGCCTATTTTTTGCAGCGTTGGTCGGTGGGATGATGGGCGCGAGCGTTCTGGCAGGGCCATTGCCGCCTGCCGCGACGGATGCCGATTTCCATCAATTTCCAGCCGAACTGGTGGAGCTTGGGCGGGATCTGTTCTTTGATCCGATCCTGTCGGGTAACAAAAACATTGCCTGTGCCACCTGCCACCATCCAAGTCTGGGCACCTCTGATGCCATGTCCTTGTCGATTGGCGAGGGTGGTTTGGGCCTGGGCGCTCAGCGCCGTGTAGACGGGGGCAACCGGCCCTTGGCGCGCATTCCGCGCAATGCCCCTGCCCTTTTCAACCTCGGCGCAAAAGAATTTAAGGTCATGTTCCATGACGGACGTCTGGCCGAGGACCGCAATGCGATGTTTGGCATTCGCATGCCCGATGGGCGCACGTTGGAACGGCCTATGCCTTCGGCCCTGTCGGCACAAACCCTGCTGCCGATCCTGTCGCCTGACGAAATGTCCGGCCATCCGGGCGAAAATGACATTGCCGATGCGGTTGACGCCGAACGTATTCACGGGCCGGATGGCGCTTGGGCGCTTTTGACGGCACGGGTGGCGGATATTCCCGAATACACCCAGCGCTTTGCCGCGCTGGGGCGGAACGAGCTGCACATCACGGATATTGGCCAAGCGCTTGGCGCGTTTATCGGGTCCGAGTTCCGCGCCACGCAGAGCCCGTTTGACGCGTTTTTGGAAGGCGACAGCGAGGCGCTGAGCGACGCACAATTGGCCGGGATGGAATTATTTTACGGCAAAGCCCGGTGCAGCACCTGCCACAGCGGTACGTTTCAAACCGATCACGAGTTTTACGCGCTGGGTCTGCCGCAATTTGGCCCCGGCAAAAAGGCACCCCATATGGCCTATGCTGATACGGGCCTTGGCATGGTGTCAGGCAGCACTGAAGACACATACCGGTTCCGGACCCCGACCCTGCGCAATGTCACGCAAAGCGGGCCATATGGGCATAATGGTGCTTATGCGCGGCTGGAAGACATGGTGCGCCACCACCTGCGCCCGGTCGAATCGCTGGCGAAATACAACCGCAACTCGGCGCTGCTGCCTGGCGACATGTTGGTCAACGACGATTGGGAAGCGATGGATGACATGGAAGAGGTCATGCGCATCGCCGAGGCGGTTGAGATCATCGAAGTGACGCTGGAAGATAGCGAATTTGACAAGATCATGGCATTTCTGAAAGCTCTTGAAGACCCAGACGCGGGCAAACGGGGGCTGGGCGCGCCGCAAACTGTGCCCTCGGGCCTGCCAGTGGATGTGCCGGGCGCGCCGTCCTGATTTCTGCAAGCAACACACCAATAACGAAGGGGCGCGAGGCATCACTCGCGCCCTAATTGTATCCAGGTCGTGTCCTGATTATTTCCAAATTGGCACTAGTAAATTGGGCACGATTATGGCACATTTAAGACAGAGCCAGACGGCTCTGGATTGTTTAGGGTCGCCGCCGCGTGGAAGGTCCCTCCAGATCAGCCTCTCACTGATCGACCGATACCCATAAGCGGCGACCCCAAAAACCCCCTCCCTCCTAAACAAGCGATACGACCGAGGCCAAAGCCCTTGCTATGCTTGGCCGAGGCTTGCGCCGCAGCGCGCCCTGCCCTACATCGCGCTTATGACACATACACTCCATATCATCGGCGGCGGCATGGCCGGATCAGAAGCGGCCTGGCAGGCAGCGCATCAAGGCATTCAAGTGGTGATCCACGAGATGCGCCCAAAGGTTGGCACTTTTGCCCACCAGACCGGGCTGCTGGGGGAAATGGTGTGTTCCAACTCTTTCCGTTCGGATGATGACGAGCAAAACGCCGTGGGCCTGCTGCATTGGGAAATGCGCGCGGCCAATGGGTTGATCATGCAATGCGCCGATCAAAACCGCCTTCCCGCAGGTGGCGCGCTGGCGGTGGACCGTGACCCATTTGCCCAAACCGTGACCGACGCCTTGATGGCGCATCCCAATATCACGGTTGAATATGGCGAAGTGACCGAACTGCCCCGCGAAGGCCATTGGATTATCGCAACCGGGCCGCTGACCTCTGGGACATTGGGCCAAGCCATTGCCGCCGAAACCGGAGCCGAGGCATTGGCGTTTTTCGATGCCATCGCGCCGATCGTCTATTTCGACAGCATCGACATGTCCCGCGCTTGGATGCAGTCGCGCTATGACAAGGGCGAGACAGAAGAAGAGCGCACGGCCTATCTCAATTGCCCGATGGATAAAGAGCAATATGAAGGGTTCATTGACGCCCTGCTCGCGGCTGAAAAGACCGAGTTTCATGAGGGTGAAACCGCAGGTTATTTCGACGGCTGCCTGCCCATCGAAGTGATGGCAGAGCGCGGCCGCGAGACGCTGCGTTTTGGTCCGATGAAGCCCGTCGGCCTGACCAACCCGCACCAGCCTGATGTGAAACCCTATGCGGTGGTGCAGCTGCGCCGGGACAATAAGCTGGGCACGCTTTACAATATCGTTGGCTTTCAGACTAAAATGAAATACGGCGCGCAAACCAATGTTTTCAAACGCATTCCCGGGCTTGAGAATGGCAGCTTTGCGCGGCTTGGCGGGATTCACCGCAATACATTCCTCAATTCCCCCACGCTTTTGGACGGGCAGATGAAGCTGCGCTCCGCCCCCAATATCCGCTTTGCCGGACAGATCACCGGGGTCGAAGGCTATGTTGAATCGGCGGCCATGGGCCTGCTTGCGGGGCGGCTTGCTGCGGCAGAGATCAAGGGCGAGACCCTCGCCACGCCCCCCGACACCACCGCCACGGGCGCATTGATCACGCACATCTCTGGCGGGGCTGAGGCCAAGACATTTCAACCGATGAATGTGAACTTTGGATTATTCCCAGCGGTCGAAGGTTTGAAAGCAGGCCGACGGGGCCGCAAGGACCGCTACAAGGCCTATACGGACCGTGCAAAAACCGATTGGCAGGCTTGGCTAGACGCCGGTTAACGGCTATTCTCGGTCTATGACCGACACATTCCTAGACAAAGCCTACAGCGCCCGCGATCTGGACGAGACGCGTGCGCTTTATAACGCCTGGTCGGCCAGTTATGAGGCCGAACTGGGGGCCAATGGCTATGCCACCCCCGGACGCTGCGCCAAGGCTCTGGCAGAGTTCATGCCCGATAAATCCAAACCAATCCTCGATTTTGGCTGTGGCACCGGGCTTGGCGGGCTGGCGTTGAAACTGGCCGGGTTTGAGCTGATTGATGGGCAGGATTTAAGCCCCGATATGCTGGCCGAGGCGCGCAAGAAAAAGATCTATCGCAATTTGGTTCAAGCCGAGGAAGGCATGCCATTGCCGCATGAGCCGGGCGATTACGCCGCGATCAGCGCCATTGGCGTGATTGGCGTGGGCGCGGGCCCGGCTGCGCTCTTTGATCAGTTGATGCAGGGTTTGGGCAGCGGCGGTAAATTTGTGTTCTCCTTCAATGATCACACGCTGGAAGACCCGATGTTTGAGGCGCGGATCATGGAATGGACCGATTGCGGCGCAGCCGTGCTTTTGCACCGGGAACATGGCGAGCACCTGCCCGGCATCGACATGAAATCAACCGTATATGTCATTGAGAAAAAATGATTTTCAGGACGAGGTTCGCGCCGTCTCCGACAGGGCCATTGCATCTGGGCCATGCCTATTCGGCGCTACTAGCTTTTGACGCGGCGCGGCAGGCTGGCGGTGATTTTCTGCTGCGAATTGAGGACATTGACCAATCCCGTGCACGCGATCATTGGGAAGCCCAGATTTACGATGACTTGAGCTGGCTCGGCATCAAGTGGCACCCGAGCGTGATGCGACAGTCGGAGCGTATGGGCATCTATCAACAAGCCCTGCAAAGTCTTTGGGGTCGAGGGCTAATTTACGCCTGCACCTGTAGCCGCCGGGACATCGCAGCGGCGGTTTCCGCCCCGCAAGAAGGGGCCGAGCCGACCATGGGGCCAGATGGGCTGATCTATCCCGGCACTTGCCGCGATGCAGGCCATAACATGCAAAGTGGCGCGCTGCGGCTCAACATGCGCCGGGCGCTTGAAAAGATTAAAGCGCCGCTTTGCTTTAAAGAAATGTGCAGTGGCCGCGAGGAAAACCACTGTTGCACTACCCAAGAAGCGATTGAAACCATTGGAGATATTGTGCTGGCGCGGCGCGATATGGGCACATCTTATCATCTGTCGGTGGTTCTGGATGATACGGCGCAAGGGATCACCCATGTGCTGCGCGGGCGCGATTTATTCGAAGCGACAAAGATCCATGTGGTGCTGCAACATTTGCTGGACCTGCCGCAGCCAATCTATCACCATCATGCTTTGATCCGGGATGAAAAAGGCAAGCGGCTTGCCAAACGCGATGATGCGCGGGCCATCGCCGCCTACCGTGCAGAGGGTGCCAGCCCCAGCGATATCCGCGCTATGGTAGGGCTGGCTTTGCCTTAGAGCATCGGCTGGGAGGTGATCACCTCTTGGCCGTCTTGAACCTCAGTGTAAAAGCAACTGCGCCGATTGGTGTGGCAGGCTGGCCCTTGTTGATCGACCTCCAGCAGCAAGCAATCACGGTCGCAATCCACCCGCAGCGCGATGAGTTTTTGTACATGGCCGGAGGTTTCGCCCTTGGCCCAGAACGCCTGCCGCGAGCGGCTCCAATAGGTGACATGCCCGGTTTCAAGGCTGCGCAGGATGCTGTCCGCGTTCATCCACGCCATCATCAACACTTCGCCAGTGCCGGTTTGCTGTGCGATGGCGGGGATCAAACCCGCTTCATTGAAGGTCAGAGTAGCGGGATCAAATTTCTGTTGGTCCTGAGACATGGGCGCGGGTTCCATTTGCAAATTCACGTGCCGGGGTTATGTAAGCGATAGCCGCATAAGGAAACAGGCATGTCCGCCGAAAATGATCTGATCAAACTTTATTCCGCCCGGATTTTGGCTTTGGCTACGGATATTCCCCATGCCAGCCCGTTGGCGCAGCCCGATGCCACGGTCAAGCGCCGCTCGCCGCTGTGCGGGTCGACGGTGACGGTGGATGTGCAGATGGAGGGCGAAACGCTCGCCGCCCTTGGTCAGGACGTAAAAGCCTGTGCTTTGGGCCAAGCTGCTGCTGCTGTGGTGGGGCATGCTGCGCCGCAGACCAGTGTGGCGCAGATACGCCGCGCGCGTGATGAGTTGCGCGCCATGTTGAAAGAAGGCGGCCCGGTGCCGTCAGCGCCTTTTGACGGGTTCGAGGTGCTGACCCCGGCTGTGGCCTATAAAAACCGCCACGCCTCGATTTTGCTGGCCATCGAAGCGCTCACCGAAGCGGCGGAGCAAGCCTGCGGGCAAGCCGCATCGGAAGCCAGCAAAGGCTAGATCCTCTCTGAGCGCCCTGCCAAAAAAAACGCCGCACATCTTTGCAGATGGCGGCGCGAGGCAAAGCTTTTTCATGTGGGACCCGGATCACCCTTGAGGATGTTTAGGACAGGCAGTTCCAGACATCAGCGCCAAATGTGGGACAAGCGCGCAGGGAGACCGGCATGAAATCGCAGGCAGAAAATCAGACAAGAACCGGCAGGTGCAGTGCCACTACCAACATCACCACAAGGGCCAACATGCCAACCGCATCTTGAAGCAGGGTCGCTTCGGCGCGGTCCGCGATGGATTTAATCTTTATCAATGTTGTCATGGTTGCCTCCGTCTTTTCTTGTTGCCTCTTTGTTCTCACTTTTACACAAAGCTGTAAAGAACTTTTTAAGAACATTTGTGAACTTTGTGGAACACGGGCGGGCGGAGACGGATTAACCCACTGATATTAAACGGATAGCTTCATCCTGCCGCATCAGCCACAACAACACCCGTGCCGCCTGCCCGCGCGGGCTTTGCAGTTCTGGGTCGTCTGAGAGAAGCTTGCGCGCATCAGATTGGGCGATCGCCATGAGGCCCGCCTGTCGCTCAAGGTCCGCCACCCGGAACCGAGGCATGCCGGATTGCGCCGTGCCGATCATATCGCCCGCACCGCGCATGCGCAGGTCGGTTTCGGCAATCACAAACCCATCCTCACTCTCTCGGAGAACTTCGAGCCGTTGCCGCCCGGTTTCCGAAAGCGGCGCTTGATACATCAACAGGCAGGTCGAGGCACCAGAGCCGCGCCCCACCCGCCCGCGCAGCTGATGCAGCTGTGCCAGACCAAAGCTTTCGGCGCGCTCAATCACAATGATCGTCGCATTTGGCACATCGACGCCCACTTCGATCACCGTGGTCGCGACCAGCACTTTTGTCTCGCCGGATTGGAACCGCGCCATGGCGCTGTCTTTTTCCTCGGGGGGCAATTGGCCATGCACCAGCCCCACCACCCCTTCGCCCAAGGCTGCGCGCAGGCGCTTAAAGCGTTCCTCGGCGGCGGTCAGATCGCTCAGCTCACTTTCACCCACGAGCGGGCACACCCAATAGCATTGCCGCCCCTCAGCGATCGCAGCTTGCAGGCGGCCAACAACTTCGTCCATCCGCTCCGTGGAGACCAGCGCGGTTTTAATTGGCTGACGTCCGGGCGGTTTTTCATCCAGAACCGAGACATCCATATCGCCATATTGCGCCAAGGCCAGACTGCGCGGAATGGGCGTGGCGGTCATCACGAGCACATCGGCACGGTCGCCTTTTTTGCCCAGCTCAAGCCGCTGGCGCACGCCAAACCTGTGCTGTTCATCCACCACGGCAAGCCGCAGATCATGAAATGCCACATCTGCCTGAAACACCGCATGGGTGCCCACCAGTATATGGATATCGCCGCGTTCCAGCGCCGCGAGTTTCGCGCGCCGCTCGGCTCCCTTGTCGCGCCCTGTGAGCAATTCGAGCACCACGCCCGCGGTCTCGGCCAAGGGGCGCAGCCCTGCCAGATGCTGCCGTGCAAGGATTTCGGTAGGCGCCATCAACACGCCCTGCCCGCCCGCCTCTACCGCCGTCAGAAGCGCCATCAATGCGACCAGGGTTTTGCCTGCCCCCACATCGCCCTGAAGCAAGCGGTTCATGCGTTGCGGGCGCGCCAGATCTTCGGCGATCTCTGCCACAGCGCAGGTTTGCGCGGCGGTTGGCTGGTAGGGCAAGGCGCTAAGTACCTTTGCGCGAAGAGCCCCCGTGCCAACACTGGCGCGACCCGTTTTGCGCCGGGCATGGGCGCGGGCTAAGGCAAGGGTGAGTTGATGGGCCAGCAATTCATCATAGGCCAGACGTTCGCGCGCAGGGCTTGTGGCGGCGATATCAGACAAGGATTGCGGGCTATGCGCCAGTTGCGCCGACGCGTTAAAGTCAGGCCAGTTCGACTGTTTGACTTGCGATGCATCCGCCCATTCGCCCACATTAGGCAGCAGACCAAGGGCGCCGCGTGTCGCTTTGTACATCAATTTTTGCGTGATGCCGTGGGTCAGCGGATAGACGGGCTCAAAGTGCGGAATGCTATCAGCGTCTTCCTCGGGCACGGCAAAATCTGGGTGCACCATTTGGCCAATGCCATCGAATAACTCGACCCGTCCCGACACGATGCGCCGCGCGCCTTCGGGCAGTTGCTTTTGCCAATAATCGCCGCGCGCATGGAAAAACACCAATTGAAAACTGGTTTGCGCGTCTTCTACATGAATACGATAGGCGCCGCCCCGGTTCTTTGCCGGGCGGTGCGGGCCGATTGTAACGGCAACGGTGACGGTACCCGGCAGGGGCGCGTCTTTCACTGTTTCGCGCAGCCGTCGATCAATGCCCGATTGCGGCAGGGTAAAAAGCAAATCTCGGGGGGCCTCGATGCCCATCTGCCCAAGGTTTTGAGCGGTTTTTGGCCCGATGCCCTCCAGCTTTTCCAAAGAGGCAAATAGCGGGAATAGAATTTCAGGACGCCCGCTCATGACAGGCCAATGAGAGCCAGCCAGCCGTCTTCATCCATGACCTGCACGCCAAGCGCGGCAGCTTTGGTGGCTTTGGAACCCGCGCCCGGCCCCGCTACCAGAATATCAGTTTTGCTGCTGACAGAGCCGGCGACCTTCGCGCCCAGACGCTCCGCCCGGGCCTTGGCCTCGGCGCGGGTCATTTTTTCAAGCGTGCCGGTGAACACCACGATTTTCCCGGCGACGGGTGAGCCCTCCATGTCAGGTTTTGCCGTGTCTGCAATCGACAATTGTGCGGTCAAACGATCAATGGACGCGCGCTCGGCCTCCTGCGCGAAGGCGCTTACCAGCGACCCGGCCATGACAGCGCCCACCCCGTCGATGGACAAAAGGTTTTCCCACGCCGGGCCAGTTTGATCCCGCGCCGCATCGATGGCTTGGATGAACTCTTGCCAGCTGCCAAAATGGCGGGCAATCAGGTTCGCAGCGCCGTCGCCAACATGGCGAATACCGAGGCCGAACAGCAGCTTAGCGAAAGGGATATTGCGTTTTTCGTCAATTGCTTGGAACAGGTTAGCGGCTGATTTATCGCCCCAGCCCTCGCGATTTTTCAGCTGTTGCATACCGCTGCCATAACGTTCGCGCAGGGTGAAGATATCCGCAGGCTCTGCGATCCAACCATCGCTGTAGAATTGTTCGACCTGTTTGGCGCCCAGCCCATCAATGTCCAGCGCCCCGCGCGAGACAAAATGTTTGAGCTTTTCAACGGCCTGCGCCGGGCAGATCAACCCGCCAGTGCAGCGGCGCACCGCATCGCCCGGCTCGCGGATCGCATCGCTGCCGCATTCGGGGCATTGGCTGGGGTACTCAAACGGCGCGGCCTCTGCCGGACGTTTGGCGATGTCCACATCGGCGATCTTGGGGATCACATCGCCTGCGCGGTAGACCTGAACCCAGTCGCCGACACGAATGTCTTTGCCGCCACGAATCTCAGAGCCTTTGCTGTCGAGGCCCTTGATGTAATCTTCGTTATGCAGCGTGGCGTTCGACACAACGACCCCGCCCACCGTTACCGGCGCCAGCCGCGCCACGGGGGAAAGCGCACCGGTGCGCCCCACTTGGATGTCGATCGCTTCGAGCCATGTCCAAGCCAACTCGGCCGGGAATTTATGCGCCGTGGCCCATCGCGGTGTGGTGGAGCGGAAGCCAAGCCGTTCTTGCAAGGCGAGGTCATTCACCTTGTAAACCACCCCGTCGATGTCATAGCCGAGCGTGGCGCGCTGCGCTTCGATATCGGCGTAATGTGCCAATAGCTCTTCGCTGGAGTCGCAGGTTTTGGTCAAAAGGTTGGTGGAAAACCCTAGCTCTTTCAATCGGTTGATTGCGCCCATTTGGGTATCTGCCAGCGGCGCAGAGAGCGCGCCCCATGCATAGGCAAAGAAACGCAACGGACGAGATTTGGTGATCTCGGCATCAAGTTGGCGCAGCGATCCTGCGGCGGCATTGCGCGGATTGGCGAAGCTCTTGCCGCCTGCGGCTTGCTGGCGCGCGTTCAAACTGTCGAAATCGGCGTGGTCCATATAAACTTCGCCGCGTACTTCTAAGATTTCTGGGGCGCCTTCTAGCCGTTTGGGAATATCACCGATGGTGCGGGCATTGGCGGTAACGTTTTCACCCACGGAGCCATCCCCGCGGGTGGCGGCTTGAATTAGCGCGCCATTTTCATAACGAAGTGAGAGCGATAAACCGTCGATCTTGGGCTCTGCTGTGAAATCAAGGCCCGCATCCGCCGGCAGACCGAGATACTTGCGAATGCGGGTCACAAAATCGCGAACATCTTCGGGATCGAATGCATTGGAGAGCGACAACATGGGAATAGCATGGCTGATTTTGCCAAAACCATCCGCAATGGCTGCGCCCACTTGGTCGCTGGGGCTATTTGCTTGTTTTAGATGGGGGAATTTTGCTTCAATCGCCGCGTTGAGGCGCTTGAGTTCATCATATTCCGCATCAGTGATTTCCGGCGCATCATCACGGTGATAACGCGCGTTGGCGCGAGACAGCTTTTCAGCCAAAGCGGCCAATTCGGCGCGCGCTGCATCCTCGTTCAGTTGATCGAGATTGATCTCTGACATGGAATAGCCCCCGCCTTTGCCGCTTGTTATCTTTTTCTAGATAGGCGGCAGGCGGAAGCAGGTCCAGCCGATTTGCGCATTGCCTGCGTGGATCGGCCAAACAAAGTTTATCAGGCGCTGGCCACCAAGCGGTGACCGTTATCGGCCATGCCAGGCTCTGGGTCGCGCAGCACATAGCCCCGACCCCAAACGGTTTCGATGTAGTTTTCGCCGCCCGTGGCATTGGAAAGCTTCTTGCGCAGCTTGCAGATGAACACATCGATGATTTTCAACTCAGGCTCGTCCATGCCGCCATAAAGATGGTTCAAGAACATCTCTTTGGTCAGGGTGGTCCCTTTGCGCAGGCTCAAAATCTCTAG
Source organism: Sulfitobacter sp. (assembly GCA_051252055.1). Classification (GTDB taxonomy): domain Bacteria; phylum Pseudomonadota; class Alphaproteobacteria; order Rhodobacterales; family Rhodobacteraceae; genus Sulfitobacter. The sequence continues at coordinate 1,642,086 of JBPOFD010000001.1, read as the reverse complement.
CATTTGATATTCTTTTCCGGTCAGGTGCACCGGCTTATTCTCAACACTGACGGTTTTTGCGTCGAGGTTCACCTCAATCAGCCCAGTGTTGATCACGGCCTGAGAGTGGCCTTTGGAGCGCCGAATGATGGCATGGATACGCGCGATGAGTTCTTCGCGGTGGAACGGTTTGGTCAGATAATCATCTGCGCCGAAGCCAAATCCCTTAATCTTGTTTTCCGTGTCATCGGCCCCTGACAGGATGAGAATCGGGGTTTCAATCCGGCTGAGGCGCAGCTTTCGCAACACCTCCAGCCCGTTCATATCAGGCAAATCTAGGTCCAGAAGGATCAGATCATAGTCATATAGTTTTGCCAGATCGATCCCTTCTTCGCCCAAATCTGTTGCATAAACATTCAAGTTCGCATGGGTCAGCATTAATTCGATGCTTTTTGAAGTTGTCGGATCGTCCTCTACCAGCAGCACACGCATAGCTTAAAATCTCCACTCTAAAAGTCGGGTCAAAATATTGACGGAACTTACGTCCTCTGATCACTTAAAATAATGGTGACCAAAAAAGGTTAACCACCCGTTACCAATGTAAACAGAAGTAGCGAAACAATCTAAAGTTGTCTATATTTCTGTAATGCAGTGGCTTTGAGAGCGTCTTCTCCGAAGTCAGAGACGGCACGAAGCCATTCCATGAACTCCTCATCGCTGATCTGATAGCGCGCCAAGGCCTGTTCTTGGCTGATTAGCCCGTAAATGACCCCGCGCACCACGGCTGCTTTGCGCGATGCCACCCACCGCCGGGTCTTGTCCGGAGGCAAATCGGCCTGTGTCATGATGCTGCCGTCACCTAAGGTAACGGCGCGTGGCCCTTCGAGTTTTTTCAGATACATAGGTTCATCCGCCATTGCGTTTCGGAGGAAACTGGCGCAGGGGCCTAAAAGACAGGTTAAGCCGCCTCTTGAGAGTAGGTAGGATTTTCCTATATTCCGTTAGAGTTATCCCGGAGAGACCGATGATAGATACCCAGCCCCTCAATTCCCTTGGTTTTGCCAAGGCTCCTGCCGACACACGTGTGGTTGTGGCGATGTCGGGCGGCGTAGACAGTTCGGTCGTGGCGGCAATGCTTGCAGAAGAGGGCTATGACGTCGTTGGCGTCACGCTCCAGCTGTATGATCACGGGGCGGCGCTAGCCAAAAAAGGCGCTTGCTGCGCCGGGATCGACATTCATGATGCGCGGCGCGTGGCGGAATCCATGGGGTTTCCGCATTATGTGCTCGATTACGAGAATGTATTTAAAGATGCGGTGATTGATGAATTTGCCGACAGCTATCTGGCTGGAGCCACGCCAGTGCCCTGCATTCGTTGTAACGAACGGGTAAAGTTTAAAGATCTTTTGGAGACGGCCAAGGATCTTGAGGCTGATTGCATGGCGACGGGCCACTATATTCAGCGCAAGATGGGCGCAACTGGCCCGGAGCTGCATTCGGCTGAGGATGCGAATCGCGATCAGAGCTATTTTCTGTTCTCCACCACGCCGGATCAGCTTGATTACCTGCGATTCCCGCTTGGGCATCTGCCGTCCAAAGACGCAACCCGCGCGCTGGCCGCGAAATACGGGCTGAGCGTGGCGGATAAACCCGATAGTCAGGATATTTGTTTTGTGCCCAATGGCGATTACGCCAGTGTGATCCGCAAATTGCGCCCAGAGGCCGCCGCACCCGGCGAGATCGTCGATCTGGAGGGCAATGTGCTGGGCCAGCATGATGGGGTGATCCATTATACGGTGGGCCAACGGCGCGGCTTGGGCATCGGCGGGCTTGCTGATCCGCTTTATGTGGTGAAGCTCGACCCGGATTTGAAACATGTGGTTGTGGGGCCGAAATCCATGCTGGCCACGCGCACCGTCCCCGTACGCGAGATCAACTGGCTGGGCGATGAGCCACTGTCGGCGCGGGCTGAATGGCCAGTGGCAGTGCGAGTGCGTTCGACCCGCCCGCCCACCGATGCAGTGCTGCGCCCCCGGCCCGATGGCACAGCGGAAGTTGAATTGGTCGCCGCGGAAGAAGGGGTCAGCCCCGGTCAGGCCTGTGTGTTTTATGACCGTGACAGCAGCCGCATCTTTGGCGGCGGATGGATTCACAAGGGCTAAGTCAAAAAGGGGGGCCAGCCCCCCTTTCCCCCCCGGGATTTTCAACCAATTGGAAGTTTAAAGCCGGGTCAGAACGGCGCGGGCGGCGCGCAGGCCGGGGGCTTCTTGACCCTGCCCTAATGCCTGCATTGTATAATCCATCGCGCCGAGCTGGGCCTGCGGGTCATCCATCAGATTAGAAAGCGCGGCGGCGATGTTATTTGGCGTGCAGGCCGCCCCGATGAGTTCTGGCACGTGGCGGGTGTCTGAGACGATGTTCACCAGATTTCCCGTATCGATCCGCACCATGCGCTGCACGATCTGCCGGCTGAGCCAGTTGAGGTCAAAAGCGCTGACCATGGGCGTGCGGGCGGCGGCAAGGTCTAGCGCGACTGTGCCCGAGGTGGCCAATGCCACATCACCCGTGGCCATGGCGATTTGCCGCGTGCGGCTGCTTTGGCTGACCACAATGCGGCGTTTCGCCGAAGGCAGCGGCAGGTGTTCATCCACCAGTTCCACCAGATGCGGCAGGGTTGGCACGATCACCGTGTTTACGCGTGAAGCAATTTGTTCAAATGCCGCGTTGAATCTTGGCCCAAGGCGCGCGATCTCGGAGTGGCGCGAGCCGGGCAACATGACCAAGCTGGGGCCGTCTATTGAGTGTTTGGTTTGGAAGTCTTGGATCTCCTCAGGGGAAACCCGCAGGTTCCCGGCGATCGGGTGGCCGACAAAATCGCACTCCATCCCGGCGGCTTGCATATAGGGTGGCTCGAAAGGGAAAAGCGCCAGCACGTGATCAATGTGGCGGGCCATCTTTGCGGCGCGGCCGGGCCGCCATGCCCAGACAGTGGGGGCGACATAATGCACGCAGCGGATATTGCTTTGCGCTTTGACAAGCGCGGCCACGCGCAGCGAGAAATCTGGTGCATCAATTGTGATCAGCGCGTCAGGCTTGCTGTCGATCACCGCTTGGGCGGTCTCGCGGATGCGGCGTTTAAGGTGAAGGTATTTGGGCAGGATTTCTGCGATGCCCATCAAGGTAAGTTCGGACATGTCAAACCGGCTGCGCAACCCTTGGGCTTGCATATCAGGCCCGCCGATGCCTTCAAAAGTAACATCTGGTTCAAGCTGGCGCAGCCCTGCCATTAACGCGCCGCCCAGTTTGTCGCCCGAAGGCTCCCCCGCCAGAAGGAAGAACCGCCTCATGTGCCGCTGCGCGCCCAGAGCACCAACCCCAGTTCATCCGCGAGTGCGGCGCAGCGGGTTTGGTCCAATACCAAAACATCATCAGCGTCGAGCACAATGCCCGCCAGCCCCGCCTGCCCTGCACGGCGCAGGGTTTCAGGGCCGATGGTGGGCAGATCAATTAGCCGAGATTGCTGGGGTTTGGGGCCTTTGAACAAGATCGCAGCGCCGCCTTGGGCCTGATCAGCGCAGCGCCCGATCAGCGCATCTGTGCCGCTGGCGTCTTCCATGCCGATCACGCGGCCAGCGGCCACGATGCAGGACTGCCCGATGTCTTTAGGGCCAAGCGCGGTAATGTGCGCCGCCCCGATGCCAGCGTCTTCGCGCATTTGCGCATCCGGCCATTTGTCGCCCAGCACGCCGGGCTTTACCAGCAGGTCCGGCGCGATTTCATGGGCCCCGCGCAGGGTGAAACCGGTTTTTTCAAACAGCTCAAGCACCACGCGCAGGGCGCCATCATCGCCTTTTTGCAAAGCTTCCAAAAACATGGGCACCAAAGGCGCGGTTTCAGCGTCAATTTTTGAGGGGTCGAGCGCGGGGCGATCAATGGCCCCGGCAAAGCAAACCTCTGTCACGCCGCGATTGCCAAGCTCGATGAGGAACGAGCCCAAAGTTTCAAGCCGGAAGGTGAGGTCGGCGCGAACGCTTTGCGGCGGGGTGTCTTCGAGCGCGCAGACCAGAGGGGCGCGTTCGAGCCCGCCCATGACCGCCCCCGGCAGATCGCCCCGCCCTGCAATCAGCGCCAACATCAATGCGGCGTCAGAAAATGGCGATCGGTGCCGCCGAGAACAAAATCAACGATTTCGCGCACGTAATCGCTCTCAGTTTCCTCGCCAAGCCGAGCGGCCCGGTCATGGAACGTACCCTCGCCCTGTGCCAGCATCTGGAACGCAGCCCGAAGCGCAGTGATATCCGAGCGGGCCACGCCGCGGCGTTTCAGCCCAACGAGGTTCAGCCCATCGAGCACGCCGCGCGGGGCCTGTACCAAACCGTAGGGGATCACGTCATTGGTCACCATTGTGACCGCGCCGATGATCGCGCCGCGTCCGATGCGCACAAATTGGTGAATACCCGACAGACCGCCCAAAATCACGTCATCTTCAATGATACAGTGACCAGCAACAGCCGCGTTATTCACCACAATCACCCGATCACCCAGAATGGCGTCATGGGCAATGTGGCAGCCAGCCATAAACAGGCAATCATCGCCGATTTTGGTCAGACCGCCGCCGCCTTCGGTGCCACAGTTCATCGTCACATGTTCGCGGATACGGTTGCGCGCGCCAATTTCGAGCTTGGAGGCTTCGCCTTTGAACTTCAAATCCTGTGGAATCTCGCCAATGACAGCGAAAGGGAAAATCACCGTGGCTTCGCCCACAGTGGTCTGACCTGTCACCACAACATGGCTTTTCAGCTCGACATCAGGGCCCAGCACGACCTGAGGGCCAACAAGGCAAAACGGCCCAACAACAGCGCTGGGGTCGATCTGCGCGCCCTCTTCGATCACGGCGCAGGGGTGAATATTGCTCATTTTGGCAGGTCCAGCATCGCCATAAACTCGGCCTCAGCGGCCATTTCGCCTTCGACGGTGGCCACGCCGGAAAATTTCCAAATTTTACCACCGGGTTTGCCGCGCAGGGTTTTCACATCCATGCGCAACACATCACCGGGGATAACCTTGCGGCGGAATTTGCAATTATCGATGGACATAAAATAGATCAACATATCGCGGTCGAGCTGATCCAGCGCCACACCAATCATCACGCCCGCAGTTTGCGCCATGGCTTCGACAATGGTCACGCCGGGCATGATGGGGGTGCCGGGAAAATGGCCCTGAAAATGCGGCTCGTTCATTGAGACGTTTTTATAGCCGACAGCGGATTGCGTGCCCGCGATTTCTTGGACCTTATCCACCAACAAGAACGGATAGCGGTGTGGCAAAATGCGTTGGATGATCTGAATGTCGGCGGATTGCAGTTCTTGGCTCATGTAGCGGTCCTTTTGCCGTTATTTGGCTTGGCGTTCAGGCTATCAATTGACGGGGCGCGGGGCAACTTGGCAAATGCGCTTATTCGGCCTCGGGCGCGCCATTGCCGAGCGCAATATCAAGCCGCGCAATGGCCTCATCGGTCACATCGATTGCGTTTACAAAGAGATAGACGGCACGTTCGTCCAAAATAATTGCAGCCCCCGCATCGCGCATCAGCTCGGCCAAGACCGGGCGAGCCACGGCGCGAAAGGCATCGCGGTCGCGGCTAAGCTCGGCATTGAGCGCATCGGAGGCTTTCACCTGTTCTTGGCGGGTGCGCATGACCTTTTCGTCAAATGCATCGGCCAAAGCGCGAAACGCTTCGGGTGACATGGCCTCGCGCTTGTCCCGCAAGGAAATTTCCTCGCGCTCCAAATCGGCACTAATCTCTTCGTTTTTGACGTTAAGTTCGGCGGCGCGCATTTTGAACTCGGCCTCTTGGGTCCGGCCAAAATCACTTTCAAAATAGAGCTTTTCGCTATCCACAATCAGCACAGGCGAGCGGATGGCCCCCAATTGCTGTGGCACATTGCCTGCGCCTTGCTGTTGCGGCGCTTGAGTTTGTTGTTGCTGCTGCGCGGCGGCTGGCAGGGATAAAATCCCCGCCAACCCCAGCGCCAGGCAGATCTGCCCGGCGCGCATCAGAATTTCGTCTGAAGCGTGACCTCGAACTTTTGCTCGCGGTCATAGTCTTCTTTCTTAATCGCGTCCGACAGGTTGAACTGGAGCGGGCCAACTGGCGTGTCCCAGAACAGCGATACACCAATCACGTGACGCCATGCACCATCGGCCCCAACGACGCTGGAGGCGTTGCGCCCATTCACATTCGACAGGTCCCAGACGTTGCCGATGTCATAGAACACGCCGCCGCTGATGCCATATTCTTCGGGCAGACCAAGCGGGAATTCCGCTTCGAATTTTGCCACCACAAAGAGGTTGCCGCCCAGTGGATCATCAACGCCAAAGGATGTGTCGATCGGGCCAATTCCGCCCGGCTCAAAGCCGCGCATGATGGAAGGGGTCAGCAGAAAACGGTCAGTCACCCGGTTTACACCGCTGCGCCAATTCAACGAGCCGCCTTCGAGCGTGGCGCGCAGGGTCACTTCTTCGTTAAAGATCTTCTTCTCGCCCACCAGTTTGGCGGTGGTTTTCAGGTATTCGCTGTCACCGCCAACCCCGGCAAAATCCTGTGCAAATTGCAGCAAGACGCCTTTGGTCGGGTCGAGGCCGGTGCGGCGCGTGTCATAGGTGTATTCATACCCAAGCGCGGAGGTGAATTGTTCTTCAGCAAGAATGTCTTGCTGAATGACCGCGCCGTTTTCACGTGGGTCGCGCTGAATGATTTCCTGCTGCGTGCCCGTGTAGCGCAGGGACAGACGCCCATTTTCGCTGACCGGGAAGGACAGCGCAGGCTGGAACACAAATTGCTCAGTGTCATAGCTGGTATAGGACGAATTGCTCTCGGAGTAATCAAGCTTGAGCGTCAGGGCCAGATCGCGGCCCAACAAAGACGGCTCGACAAACGTGATGCCATAGCGCTCTGCGTCCGATGCGGTGGAGACGTTCAAAAACAGGCTTTGCCCACGGCCAAGGAAATTTTCCTCGGCAAAGCTGACCGCCAGACCAAACCCATCGTTGTTCGAGAAAGTGCCGCCGAAATTCAGCGAGCCTGTGGGTTTTTCTTCAACGTCTACGTCGATGACAACCTGCTCAGGGCTGGAGCCTTCACGGGCCTGCACCTGTGCGTCTTCGAAATAGCCCAAGGCCCGGATGCGTTCCGCCGCTTCGCGGATTTCGCGCGGATTGAACGGATCACCTTCGGCATCGTCAAACTGGCGGCGCAGCACGTGGTCAAGCGTGGTTGTGTTGCCTTCGATGTCGATGCGTTCAACAAAGACCCGTTGGCCCCGGCTGAGCACATATTCCACATCCAGCGACAGGTCGCGCTCATTGCGGGTCAGCTTTGGCTCAACCCGCAGGAAATCGATGCCATCACGGATCGCTTGCTGTTCGATCCGCGCAATGTCGTTTTCGATCAGTGTGGGTGAATAGACCGCGCCGGGGCGGGTCTTGAGCAAACGGCGATAGGTTTCCGTGTTTACCTGCGCCAGTTCCGAGCTGATGCCCACGGCGCCAAAGGTGAATTGCTGGCCTTCTTGCACGTTGAACTGCACAAAATAGCCGTCACGTTCTTGGGTCAGCTGGGCGTTCACGGAATTTACCCGCGCATCGACATAGCCCCGCGACAGGTAGAAATCGCGCAGCAATTGTTTGTCAAATTCCAGCCGATCCTCGACCAATGTGTCGAGCTTGACCAGTCGGCGGAACAGGCCCGCCTGTTTAGTGCCCAGCACGCGGCGCAAACGGCGGTCGGAATATTTGCGGTTGCCGACAAAGCTCAGGCGCTCGATCTCGACATTGTCGCCTTCGAAAATTTCAAACACCAAATCCACACGGTTCTGGCTGCGGCGGATCACTTTGGGTTCGACCCGCGCCGCGATGCGCCCGTCATTGGCATAGGCTTCGGCAATGGCAGCCGCGTCTTTTTCGGCCTGAAGCGGGTTGAACACACGGCGCTCATTCAAGTCGACCATGGTTTGCAGCGCTTCGTCTTTGATGCGCTTGTTGCCCTCAAAGCGGATGCGGTTGATCGTTGGCAGTTCCACCACCGAGATCACCAATGTGCCGCCGCGCGGCTCAAGAGCGACGCTTTCAAACAGGCCAGAGTTGTTCAGCCGCTGATAGGCATCGTTAAGCTCGCCTGCGCTGATGGCTTGGCCGCGCCCGATTCCGGCTTGGCTGAGGATCGCGCTGTCGCCGATCCGTTGGTTGCCTTCGATCTTAACAGTGCTGAACTGATAGTTCTGCGCCAAGACTTGCGGTGCGTAAGCCACCCAAGCCGTTGAAAGAAGAAGTGAAAAAGAAGCAGCTTTAAATGTTTTCTTCATTGCGACACCGCTAACCTGCGCACGGACAGATTTGCCCATATACCCCAGCCCCATGGTTCAAATCCAATCTTAAGACATTGTTGCTGTCCTGACTACCCAACAGGGCGCGCCATGTCAAAGAGGCCGGGCAGGAAATACCGCAATAAATAAAGCGCGGCAGAAAAACTGCCGCGCCATGCGGGATAAATCAAGGAATAAAGGGAGCTTAGTAAGAAAGCGTGCCCAGAAAGGCACCGGCAAAAAGCGCAAAGGCAATGGTGCATAAATAAAGCGCCAAATCCCAGTTGAGATCCATCAACACGCCCAGCCCTTTATAGCCTTTAGCAATCGTCTGCATATCATCGCTCTCCTTTAGAGGTGACCCTAAAATAGAAAGCAAATTTGACCTGTTCTGGGACGAATTGTGTTCATATTAAGGCAGGCGCAACCTATGCGGTCGCGCCCGCCCCTCACCCTGCCCTTATGGACAGAAAATATCGTTAAACAGCGCAAATAACATCAGCGACAACACCAAGGTGATGCCAATGCTCATCAGCACTTTCAAAGCGCGGTCGCTGGGTTTTCGGCGGGCCACGGCCTCGTAGGCGTAGAACATCAGATGCCCCCCATCGAGCGCCGGGATCGGGAAGAGGTTCAACAGCCCCACAGCGGTGCTGAGCACGGCAATGAAGTTGATGAATTCCGCCATCCCCTGCGCGGCAACGGCACCGGAGGTTTGAGCAATCCCAATAGGGCCAGACATATTACAGCTGCTGATTTGACCCGTCACCAAGGGACCAAGCGAGCTGAACGTGCCGGAAATAATCGCCCAGACCCGGCGCGCGCCGGTTTCGGCGGCTTGGCCCAGCCCGATGTTTTCACGTGCCGACTCGAAAGAGCTGCCGCTTTGGATGCCAATGCGCAGCACTTTGATAAAGCTTCCATCGGCTTGCGGCTCGTCGGTCACTTTGGGCACAAGCGTAAATTGCATTGTCTCGCCATCGCGCCACGCATCCAAAAGCAAGGCGCGCCCATCGGCGGCTTCGACTTTGTCTTTCAGCGCCTGAAAGCTGAAAATCCGCGCGCCATCAACGGCTGTAATCACATCGCCTGCCTTGAGCCCCGCATCACTGGCCGCAGAAAGCGGGATCACGGCCCCGGTGATGGCGGGCGCAAAATGCGGGCCTTCGACGGTCAGCTCTGTGCCGCCGCGCCGCACATCATAGCTGTGGCTGAGTGCCTCTGGCAGACCGGTTGAGAACGCCAGAAATTCATCGCGGGTGGTGCCTGCGGGCAAAGGCAGCGCCGTGCCTTCAACGCCCAAAACCTCGTCGCCGGGCTGGAGCCCCTGCACCATTTCCGGCATGGGCGTCAGCGCCCCAACGGTCAATGGATCGCGGTCTTTGCCTTGGCTCATGGCCAAGCCGCCAAAGATCAGCATGGATAGGATGAAATTGAACACCGGCCCCGCCGCAACGGTCAGGCTGCGTGCCCAAAGCGGCGCGCCATGCATCGTACGGCGCAGGCCAGCGGGGTTTTCTGCCACCGCTTCGATTGCCGCGTCGTCCTTGCCCGAGGCGGCATTGGCATCGCCCGCGAATTTCACATAGCCGCCAAAAGGCAATGCCGCGATCTGCCAAACCGTGCCGCGTTTGTCGGGACGCGACCACAGAACCGGGCCAAAGCCCAAGCTGAACACATCGGCGTGAATCCCGCACCAGCGGCCCACGATGTAATGGCCATATTCATGGATCGCGACAATGATCGACAATGCCACCACGAAAAACAGGACAATCCACAGAAAATTACCCGTGGTCGGAATCAAGCTTAGAATATCCAAAACGCTACCTTGCTCTTGTTTTTATGATTTCGATGGCGGCCTGCCGCGCCATTCGGTCAACTTCGGCGATGTTATCAAGCGACATGGTGGCATCAATAAGGCTATCTGTGGCCAATTGTTCCATCACCTGCTCGACCGTTTGCGCCATTTGCAGAAAGCCGATCTGACCGGCGATGAACCCGTCCAATGCGGCCTCTTTACCGGCATTGAATACCGCACCCATCAATCCGCCCCGCGCCATCACCTCGCGGGCCAGCCGCAAGGCAGGCCAGCGGGCCAGATCGGGGTCAGAAAAATCAAGCCGGCCAATGCGCGCCAGATCCAGCCGTTCAACGGGCACATGGGCACGCTTGGGGTGGTTGAGCGCAAAACCAATGGCATGGCGCATATCGGGCGGGCCCACATGGGCCATCAAGGCCCCATCGTTAAAGCCGACCAGCGCATGGATCATGGATTGCGGATGCACCAGCACTTCGATTTGATCAGGAGAGACATCAAAGAACTCATGCGTTTCAATGACCTCCATCGCCTTATTGAACATTGATGCGGAATCTATGGTGATGCGCTGGCCCATGTCCCAATTGGGATGCGAGGCGGCTTGCTCCAGGGTAGCCTCGGCCAGTTTATCCATTGGCCAATCGCGCAGCGCCCCGCCAGATGCGGTGATGATCACCCGCTCAACAGCGGCGATATCTTCGCCGATCAGCGCCTGAAAGATTGCGGAATGCTCGCTGTCCACGGGCAGGATCTCCGCCCCCGCCGCTTGCGCTGTGCTGAGCAGCAACGGTCCGGCACAGACCAGCGATTCCTTATTGGCCAGCGCAAGGGTCGTGCCCTGCGCGAGCGCGGCCATACCGGGGGCAAGCCCTGCGGCACCTACAATGGCGGACATGATCCAATCAGCAGGGCGCTGCGCGGCCTCGATCAATGCGGCGGGCCCTGCGGCGGCCTCTACCTGTGATCCGGCAAGGGCGGCGCGGAGTTCTTCAAACCGGGATGGGTCTGCGGTCACGGCAATTTCGGCGCGCAGCTCAATCGCATCGCGGGCCAGTTGCGCAATGTTGCCAGCACCGGTCAAAGCCACCACGTGATAGGCGCTTTTGTCCCGTGCGATCAGGTCAATCGTGCTTTGCCCGATAGACCCGGTCGCGCCAAATATGCTGATGCGCCGCACCATCAAAGACCGGGGGGAAACCCAATGAATTGCCCCATGATCAGCAAGAACAGCGAGGCGCCAAGCATGCCGTCAAACCGGTCCATCAACCCGCCGTGACCGGGAATGAGGTTCGAGCTGTCTTTGACGCCTAGTTTCCGCTTCATCCCGCTTTCGGCCATGTCGCCCATTTGCGAGGCCATTGAAATCGCGACGGAAATCCCGACCAATTGCAGCCCAACGCCGGTGTTAAACGAGAACAACAGCCCCACAAGCCCTGCCCCAACCCAGCCAGCCGCTGTGCCGGACCATGTTTTCTTGGGGCTGACGCGGGGCCAAAATTTCGGGCCGCCAAAGGCGCGGCCCGCGAAATAGCCAACCACGTCGGTGACCACCACAACCAGCACCAGCCACAACATCCAGCCAAAGCCCATGTCATCGCGCACCTGCATCATGCCAAACCCGGCCAGCAGGATCAGAATCGAAAATGCCATAAAGAGGCTGCGGTTATGCTCAATCTGGCTAAAGCCATAAAACGCGGGCGCAAACAGCAGCGGCAACGCAAGTCCCGCTGGCAAATAGACCGCAGCAATCAGCGCAAGCGCGGTAACCAGACCCAGCCGCAGCGCCAAATCGCGCGCACCGGGGCGCAGCATGCCGACAAGCTCCCACACCATCAGCGCACAGATCAGCGCCACCAAGCCGTGGAACACTTGCCCCCCCAGCCAGATGCCAACCGCTCCGATCACCACCATCAAAGCGCCCGATCCCATACGTGCCGTCAGATCAGACCATTGTTCCCGGTTCAGCTGCATTGCATTGATCCTTTAGGTTTTGACCGCCCCAAAACGGCGATCCCGTCCGCCATAAGCGGCGCAAAGTTCGCCAAATTCCTCGCGCGAGAAATCCGGCCAAAGCGTGTCGATGAATTCATATTCTGCATAGGCCGACTGCCAAAGCAAAAAGTTGGAAATCCGTGCCTCGCCGCTGGTGCGGATCACCAGATCAGGGTCCGGCAACACATGGGTGTCCAGATATTTGGGCAGGGTTTCTTCATCAACGCTGTTGGGGTCCAAACGGCCCGCCGCCACATCTTGGGCCAAACGATGGGTGGCACGGGCCACCTCGTCGCGGCCACCGTAATTGAGCGCAATGGTCAGGTTCACCCGGGTGTTATGCGAGGTTGCGACTTCCAGATCATTCATCAGTTTGATCAGCTTGTCATCAAGCCGAACCCGATCGCCAATAAACCGCACCCTTGCGCCGAATTCGGACAGGGTACGGGTTTCTTTGGAGATATAGCGGCGAAACAGGCTCATCAACCCGGCCACTTCGACCTGTGTACGTTTCCAATTTTCCGTCGAAAACGCAAAGATCGTTAGGTATTCCACACCAAAATGGGGGCATGCCTCGACAATTTCGCGCACGCGTTTCGCGCCCGCATGGTGGCCAAACAGGCGCGGCCTGCCGCGCTGCGTGGCCCAGCGGCCATTGCCATCCATGATAATCGCCACATGGCGCGGCCCGCCTTCGGGCACGGCGGATGTGGGATCAGTTTTCAATGTCATGGCAGGTTTGGCTCCGAATGGCGGTTAAGCGGCAGTGTCAGGCGGCGCAGTTGATTTGCCCCGCCTTGCGCCGCCGCCCAAAAAGGGCGGCGTATCGGCTATCAGACCTGCATGATCTCGGCTTGCTTGGTTTCAAGCTGGTCATCGATTTTTGTGATGTATTTGTTGGTGATGTCCTGCACCGCGCCTTCCCAGAATTTCTGGTCATCTTCGGACATGCCGTCAGCCTTGGCTTTTTTGATCTGGTCCATGCCATCGCGGCGAATATTGCGGATCGATACGCGCGCGTGCTCGGCATATTGCCCCGCCACTTTGGTCAGATCGCGGCGGCGTTCTTCATTAAGCTCGGGGATCGGCAACATGATGATGGTGCCGTTCAGCTGTGGGTTGATGCCAAGCCCGCTTTCGCGGATGGCTTTTTCCACTTTACCCACCAGCGCCTTATCCCAGACGTTGATCGTGACCATGCGCGGCTCGGGCACGTTGACCGTGCCCACTTGGTTCACCGGGGTCATGGTGCCATAGGCATCGACCATCACAGGCTCCAGCATCGAGGCCGAGCCCCGCCCGGTGCGCAAAGACGCAAATTCGGTGCGCAGCGACGCAATGGCGCCATCCATGCGGCGTTCCAGATCGTCCGTATCCAGCATAAAATCATCTGACATGTGGTCTCTTCCCGTAGCTCCGGCCCAATTCGGGCGCTTTTAACTGCATATATCGCAAGGAGACAAGCAAAGGCCAGCGGGGTTTCGCCCCGCAGCCTGTGCCGCCTGCATAATCTCGCTTAACCGCCGACGCGGGTATAGGTGCCCTGCCCGGCCAAAATTCCGCGGAACCCGCCGGGCTCGTCCAGCGAAAACACCATGATCGGCAGGTTGTTATCGCGCGCCAAAGCAATGGCGGAGGCATCCATCACGCCAAGACGTTTTGCCAGCACATCATCAAAGCTGACCTTGTCATAACGCACAGCATCTGGGTATTTCACCGGGTCTTTATCATAGACCCCGTCAACTTTGGTGCCCTTAAAGATCGCTTCGCAATTCATCTCTGAGGCGCGCAACGTGGCGGCGGTATCTGTGGTGAAATAAGGGTTGCCCGTGCCAGCGGCAAAGATACAAATCCGTTTCTTTTCAAGGTGGCGCACGGCACGGCGGCGAATATAGGGCTCGGCCACTTCGTTCATGGTGATGGCGGAAATCACGCGGGTATGGATGCCCAGCCCCTCAAGCGAGGATTGCATCGCCAGCGCGTTCATCACGGTCGCCAACATGCCCATGTAATCGGCAGTGGTGCGCTCCATCCCTTGGGCAGAGCCTTGCAAGCCGCGGAAAATATTGCCGCCGCCAATGACCATACAAATCTCAACGCCCATTTCATGCACGCGGCTCACTTCGCGGGCGATGCGCTCAACGGTGGGCGGATGCAGCCCGAATCCTTGATCCCCCATCAATGCCTCGCCAGAAATCTTTAACATCACCCGTTTAAACGTCGTTTGGGGGGCATCTTCGGGCATAGGGAGACCTTTCAAGGAGGGGTGTGCAAGAGGGGGTTCAGTTTGCGCGCATAATGTTGCAAAACGCGGGATAGTTCAATCTATCAAGCTGCGAAAAGACACCCCAATTCACATGACTGCGCCTTCTTCCTTTCCACTCGGTGACATTGCGCCGGATCGCCATGTGCTGATCGCCGGGCCGACGGCCTCTGGCAAATCCGCGCTGGCGCTCAAGATCGCGGCGGCTGGCGGCGGTATTGTCGTGAATGCGGATGCCAGTCAGGTCTATGAGTGCTGGCGGGTGATTTCGGCGCGCCCTTCCGAACAGGAGGAATCCCAAGCGCCGCACCGGCTTTATGGCCATATCGGCGCGCAGACGCCCTATTCCACCGGGCATTGGCTGCGCGAAGTGGCTGGACTTTTACAAGGGCCGGAGCGGTTGATCATTGTCGGCGGCACCGGGCTTTACTTCACCGCACTCACCCAAGGGCTGGCAGAGATCCCAGCCACGCCGCCGCAAATCCGCGCCGAGGCGGATGGGCTGAGCCTTGAGGTCTTACTCGCCGGGATCGACCCGCAAACAGCCGCAGGCATTGACCGCGCCAACCGCGCGAGGGTGCAGCGCGCATGGGAAGTGCAGCAAGCCACCGGGCGCGGGCTTGCCGCGTGGCAGGCCGAAACGCCGCCGCCACTGCTGGCACCCGGCCTTTGCACGCGGCTGCGCGTGGATGTCCCGCGCGAGCAACTCAACACCCGGATCGCGCAGCGGTTTGATCTGATGCTAGAGCACGGCGCTCTCGAGGAAGTGGCAGCCGTGTTGCCCGAATACGATCCCGCCCTGCCCGCGCACCGCGCCATTGGCGTGCCTGAACTGGTGGCGCATCTGCGCGGCGAGATAAGTCTCGCCCGTGCAAAAGAAGCTGCCGTGGTGGCAACCCGGCGCTATGCCAAGCGCCAGCGCACATGGGCGCGCAATAAATTGGCAGATTGGGACATCGCGCCTTAGCCTTGCAAAGATTTCACTAATTCAACTGGAATTTGACGCAATTGGCGGTAAGACTAGGGGCAACTGCCCCTTTTCGAACTGCAGCGGATATTGTGAGCGAAACGGAAATCACCCTCGGCACGTTGCAATCGCTGGCCAAAGGCGAGGATTGGCGGCTGCAATTGGCGCATGATCGCCCCTATCACCTGTTGATCTGGATCACGCGGGGACAAGGGCGGTTGCTTTTGGATGGACAACGCAAAGGGGTGGGCACACATAACGCGATCTTTGTGCCCGCTGGCGCGCTCTTCTCGGTTGAAATCGGACGACAAACAACCGGGCTCGCTGTGACCATTCCCGCCGCGACGCCGCTGCGCCTGCCGGAACGCCCGCGCCTGCTACGCATACGCGATGTGCATGTGCAGACCGAATTGACCGGGTTTATTGATGCCGCCAGCCGCGAAAACCAGAGGGCCGCCCCGCTTTATCACGACGCGCTGGAAGCGCATATGGCGCTGGTTTCAGTGTGGCTGCGCCGCCAGATCGCCCTGCCCGAACATATGCCCGAACGCAGCAATGCCGCGCAGCGTCTCTCCGCCAAATTCGCACATCGCGTCAGCGCGCATTACGCAACAGGCGCCGCGATGGCCGAGCACGCCGCCGCTTTGGGCGTGACGCCAACCCACCTGACCCGCGCAGTAAAAGCCGCCACAGGAAAAACCGCCGCAGATATCCTCACAGAACGGGTTTTGCACGCGGCGCTCAGCTTGCTAAGCGGCACGCCCCACCCCGCCAAACAAATCGCCCAGCATCTGGGCTTTGGCTCTGCCGCCTATTTCACGCGGTTCATCAAACATCACACGGGCCACGCCCCCAGCGCTCTGCGCGGCTAATTCCGCACATGTCGTATTTGTGACAGGGTGATGTCGCAAAAAGACTTTCAAATGGCGGTGGTTTACATTGACGGCGCTGGATCAATCATGCCTCATAGGGTGTGCGCAGGGAACGCTCTGCGACTTTCTGCCACAGGAACCCAGACGCGCCTCGGGGCGTTTGAGAGAGTGTTTCACCCAAGGGCCACCGCGTGTTCCCACCCGCGCAAGGCCCTGCGCAAATTTGGCGCATAACGAAAAATAATCGGGGCAAAAGCCTCAAAGCCACGGCGGAGCGATCCGCATTAGCCACCAACAGGGGCCATATATGGGACTATTCATACTTCGCCGGCTGGGCATGATGGTGTTGACGGCGCTGTGCCTGACATTCATCGTTTTCTGGCTGACCAATCTCTATCCAAACCTTGAAAAACTGGCCAAGACCCAAGGCAATTTCCGAATGTCGGACGAGGCCGTGGAATCCTACTTAGGTAATCGCGGCTATCTGGATCCGCTGCCCGTTAAATTTGGCCAATGGCTTGGGGTGGTCCCGGGATATGTGATTGAGACCCAAGACGGGCGCATTTTTGGCGGCTGTTTTGGCGAAGTCGCCGCTGGCGCTGCGATCCCCGAAGATGCCAGCCGATTTTGCGGGGTCTTGCAAGGGGATTGGGGCAGTTCCACCGTTTTCAAAGAAGATGTGAGCGGCATTGTGGCCACGCGCCTGCAATTGACCGGCAAGCTGATGGGATGGGTTTTATTGGTGATGGTTCCCTCTGCCTTGTTGATCGGTGTGCTGGCCGGGATGCGCGAAGGGTCCAAACTTGATCGCTCGCTCTCGACCTTTTCGATCGCGACAACGGCAACACCTGAATATGTCTCAGGGGTGATTTTTATCGCCGTCTTTGCCTCCTCAGCGGTGGGCCTGAAATGGTTTAAAGGTTCCGCGACCTCTGCGATGACGGATATTACCTTTGAAAACTTCACCCTGCCGGTGCTGACCATCTCGCTTTATGGCATGGGCTATATCGCACGGATGACCCGCGCCTCGATGACCGAGGTGATGACAGCGCAATATATCCGCACAGCGCGGCTCAAGGGTGTGAAGTTCAGCAACATTGTGATCAAACATGCGCTGCGCAATGCGCTGATTGCGCCGTTCACGGTGATCATGTTGCAAATTCCATGGCTGCTCAACGGGGTGGTAATTGTGGAAACCTTGTTCAACTACAAAGGCTTCGGCTGGCTGCTTGTGCAGGCGGCGGCCAATAATGACATCGAATTGCTGCTGGCGGTTTCGGTTGTCTCGGTGATCGTGGTGCTGGTGACACAGCTGATATCAGATATCGGCTATGTCTATCTGAACCCGCGCATTCGTATTTCATAAGGGAGGCCGAGAGAATGGAACCATTAACATGGACAGGTGGGCTTAGCCCCTTGAACTTCATCGGTGCGGCGGCATTGCTGGTGTTATTCGCAGCCTTTGTACTGCAATTCTTTGCGGGGCTTGTTGGCTCTGCCGGGGCGCGGGAAATTGGCGCAGACGGCAGTCTGGCCGCCAATCAAGGGCTGAGCGGATTGCTAGGTAATCTGGCAAATAAAGCGTTGTTGGCACTGGCATGTGTTGCGCTGATTTACATCTTCGCGGGTATGGCGCTTGGGCCCAAGGCGGGGATTATTGGCGCGATGGCGCAGCGGCTGACGCCGGTGTGGATCGCGCTGATCGCGACATTTGCGTTGTCGATCCGTTTCAAACGTAAACTTGGGCTTTATGGCAAGCTGTTTGACAGCACCGTTGGGATGATCGGGTTTGCTCTGGTGATGTTCTGGGTGTTTGCCGGGTTCTTTGGCGGGGTGCTTGATTGGATCGTGACCCATGACACGCTGAGCCAGATGTCGGGCATGCGCAATGAGGTGCCCGGCACACCGCTGAGCGGGCGCGAAGAAGGCGAATACCAATGGTTCTTGCTGGGCGGTGACAGTCTGGCGCGGGATATTTTCAGCCGCTTGATCAAAGGCGCGTGGGTTGTGGTGCGCATCGCGCCTATGGCGACACTGTTTGCCTTTATGGTTGGCATCACACTGGGGTTGCCTGCAGGGTATTACGGCGGGAAATTGGACACCGGCCTGTCGTTTCTGGCCAATCTGATCCTCGCCTTTCCGGTGATCTTGCTGTTCTACCTGCTGGTCACCCCCGAGATCGTCCTGACGGGCATTCCCAATTACATGGCGCTCATCCTCTTTGCTTTTCCGTTGATTTTCATCGGGATTTTGCTGAACGCGCGCTATTACACCCAGCCAAGTTTCCGCACACCGCTGTTGATTGTTGTGCTGGGCTTTGGGCTCTGGATGTATCTGCAACTGGTCAGCGCAGGCGGGTATTTGGTGCAAACACCGACCTATAGCATTCCCGGCCTGCCTGTGTGGCTTGATGGATTTGACATTGATCCGGGTCTGTTGGTGGTTTTTGTCTCGGTGGTTTTTGTGAATGCGCCCACCGTGTTCCGGATTGTTCGTGGTCTCGCGCTGGACATTAAGACCCGCGATTATGTAGCAGCAGGGCAAACCCGCGGTGAAGGCCCCTGGTACATCATGCTATGGGAGATTTTGCCCAATGCGCGCGGACCGCTGATTGTCGATTTCTGCCTGCGCATTGGCTACACCACGATCCTTTTGGGCACATTGGGGTTCTTTGGGCTTGGACTGCAATCCGAAAGCCCGGATTGGGGCACCACGATCAACGCTGGGCGGCGGTTGCTCTCGGTCTATCCACATGCGGCCATCGCGCCTGCGGTTGCGTTGCTGACGATGGTGTTGGGGCTAAATCTGCTGGCGGACGGCCTGCGCGAGGAAAGCCTGCGCGACTAAGCGATGTCGGTCGGGGGGCCAGCCCCCCGGCCCCCCGGGATTTTGAACCAATTGGAAGCTGAAGCGCGGCGCGGGTTGGTCAGGGAGATGAAAATGGTGAAAGAAGCATATGACGGGCCAATCTTGGAAATTGACAAATTGTCGATTTCTTTCTTCACGCGGTTGCGGGAAATTCCTGCGGTTATGGATTTTTCCGCCTCGGTGATGCCCGGCGAGGCGCTGGGTTTGGTGGGGGAAAGCGGTTGCGGGAAATCCACAGTTGCCTTGGGGGTAATGCAGGATTTGGGGCGCAATGGCCGCATCGTTGGCGGCTCGATCAAATTTAAGGGTCGCGATCTGGGGGAGATGAGCGATTCAGAGCTGCGCGGTTTGCGCGGGTCTGAAATTGCGATGATATATCAAGAGCCTATGGCCTCGCTCAACCCGGCGATGAAAATCGGCAAACAATTGATGGAAGTGCCGATGATCCATGCGGGCATGAGCAAGGATGAGGCCTATGCCCGCGCGCTTCAGCTTGTGACCGATGTGAAGCTGCCTGATCCGAAGCGCATTTTGAACGCCTATCCGCATCAATTATCCGGCGGCCAGCAGCAGCGGATTGTTATCGCTATGGCGCTGATGTCGGAGCCGTCTTTGTTGATCTTGGACGAGCCGACAACCGCCTTGGATGTGACCGTTGAAGCCTCGGTGGTGGAATTGGTGAAGGATCTGGGCAAGAAATACGGCACCTCGATGCTGTTCATCAGTCACAATCTCGGGTTGGTGCTTGAGACCTGCGACCGGATTTGCGTGATGTATTCGGGCGAAGCCGTAGAGCGCGGCTCTATCGAGGATGTGTTCGACGAGATGCAGCACCCCTATACGCAGGCGCTGTTCCGCTCGATCCCCCTGCCCGGCGCTGATAAAAACGCGCGTCCGCTGGTGGCGATACCGGGTAATTTCCCTTTGCCACATGAGCGCCCGCCGGGCTGTAACTTTGGTCCGCGCTGCGATTATTTCGAGGCGGGGCGCTGTGATCAATCCGAAATTCCCATGGAGGGTGTGCCGGGCAATGACCGCCATCAGACCCGCTGTTTGCGCTTTGCTGAAATCGACTGGGCCACGCCGCCGCAACTGTCTGAGGTTAAGCAGAAGGGCGAGATTGGGAAGGTCGTGCTGCGGATTGATAAGCTCAAGAAATATTATCAAGTTGCCGCCAATGCGATGTTTGGCGGGGTCGGCACCAAGGTGGTGAAGGCCAATGAGGAGCTGAGCTTTGAGGCGCGTGAGAGCGAGACATTGGCTATTGTCGGGGAAAGCGGTTGCGGCAAATCCACCTTTGCCAAAGTGTTGATGGGGCTCGAGACTGCGACCGAAGGTCAGGTCTTGCTGGATGATGAAAGCATCGGCGACGTTCCCATCGAGGCGCGCAGCACGCAAAATGTGGCCGATGTGCAAATGGTGTTTCAAAACCCGTTCGACACGTTGAACCCTTCGATGACTGTGGGTCGCCAGATCATTCGCGCGCTGGAGATTTTTAAGGTCGGCAAGAACGAAGCAGAGCGGCGCATTCGGATGTTGGAACTGCTCGATCTGGTGAAACTGCCGCGTGAATTTGCGGGGCGAATGCCGCGCCAATTGTCCGGTGGCCAAAAGCAGCGCGTGGGCATTGCCCGTGCCTTTGCGGGCGATGCGCGCATCGTCGTGGCAGATGAGCCGGTTTCGGCGCTGGATGTTTCGGTGCAAGCAGCCGTGACCGACCTGTTGATGGAAATCCAGCGCGAGCAGAAAACCACCCTGCTCTTCATCAGCCATGATCTGTCGATTGTACGCTATCTCGCGGATCGGGTAATGGTGATGTATTTGGGCCATGTGGTGGAAATGGGCAGCACGGATGAGGTGTTTTCCCCGCCCTATCACCCCTATACCGAAGCGCTGCTGTCGGCGGTGCCCATCGCGGACACCAAGGTGAAGAAGAAGCATATCGTGCTGGAGGGTGACATTCCTTCAGCGATGAACCCGCCACCCGGTTGTCCGTTTCAGACGCGATGCCGCTGGAAAAGTCAGGTGCCCGGAAATCTGTGCGAGATCGAAGTGCCTCCCCAGCGCGAGATGGGCAATGGGCACCAGATTAAATGCCATCTGAGCGAAGAGAAATTCGCCCAGATGGAGCCAGTGATCGAGATTGGCGTGGCGGCTGAGTAAGGCTTTTTCCAGCCTCTCAAAGAAAACGGGCAGGCCCGCCGGCCTGCCCTTCTTAACCTTGCCTACCGACTGGGGAGACGGCGTGGCAAGGGTGTTCGGAAAACTTTAAATCGGCAGCGGGATTGATTGCATCAACCCGGCCACATCCACCCCTTGAAACAGGCTCGCCATATCCACGCTCTGGACCATTTGTGTCATCGGTTCCGCAAAGAGCGCGGCGGCCAGAACAGCGGGGAAATACCCAACGGTGGTAAAGAAAAATTTCGGAAAGCGTTTTTGCAAGATCACGCCAAGCACCACCAACAGCGGCGCCAGTACAAGGCCCAGAACCGCAGGCAGTTTTACGTATTCGACATAAGCGCTGCCCGGGCCCCAATAGCTGCCCGGCGTTACTGAACCCGCGAGCGTCACACCCACGATCATACCCAGCACCGAGCCCATCAAAACCGGCTTCACATTGCGGCGCGCTGTCTTTTTCTGGTGCAAAGGAGAGCTGAACATCAACACAGCAGTGCCTTCGCCCTGCGCCATATCGCTGCGGCCATAGGCCGTTTTACCGCTGATCCGGGCGATACGTTGGTTGAAAATGTCCTGACTCATCACGTCGTCCTCCGTTGCTCAGGTATATTCTTGAGCGAAGAACGGGGCTAAATTTGGGCGTGTTCGCGATGGAGGCAAGGCAATGTGCTTTGGGCCAAGATTTATCCCCTAAAGGCAAATCAATAACGGCACCCCTTACCTATCGCCTTAGTATATGGGGTTTAAGCACAGTTTAAACCTGCTGAAAGCCTGTGAGGCACAGCCCTGAAATCAGTCAGAAAGAAGGTGAAAGCCACAGGCGGGCAAGGCGACGTTACGTCAAGTATAGTTGTAGGCGTTCGGGCAGACGCGTTTAACCGCCTGCGATGATGCGCACATAATTCTTGGTTTCGCGGTATGGCGGAATGCCGCCATATTTCTTTACCGCCCCCGGCCCCGCGTTATACGCGGCCAAAGCCAAGCGCCATGTTCCAAAAGCGCGGTATTGCTGCGACAGATAACGCGCGCCGCCATCAAGGTTCTGGTAGGGATCATGCGGATCAACCTTCAGCTTGCGCGCCGTGCCCGGCATCAACTGTGCCAGCCCCAGCGCCCCCGCGTGGGATTTCGCTCGTGGGTTCCAGTTGCTTTCTTGCTGGACCAGCCGCAAAAACAGGTCTTCAGGGATGCCATGGCGCTGCGCGGCGGCAATGGCCATGCTCAGATATTCACCCTTATACCGCCCACGATATTTGGGGGTTTTCAGATCATCATTCCACTTGGTTGGTGCCTCCACGGTCGGCGGCTGCAAGCGGATGGAGTTTGAATATTGCTTGGCTGCGCGGGTATCGAGGATGTTTTTTTGTGATTTAAACAGCCCAGCCCGGCTTTTGGACGAGAACACGTCAGCTTGGGCAACATGGCCCAGACCAACACTCATGATCAACGATAATACTACTGCTATGCGCACGCCGCCCAAAGCCCCCAAGATTTGGATTTTGACGTACTATACCAAATAAACAACCCGCGACCAGCCGCTTTTGTTCCGCAAGATTTTGCCGCGCGCGGCATTTTGCCGGGAAAAAGCTTTTTGCGGCTCTTAATCCGGTGTTAACCAAAGTCACAGCGGTATAGATTACGCCAACGGCCCTCCCCGCCGGATTCGGTTGGGGCGGCATATGTGATGACAAAGACAAACACTCGATATTCGACACAGGAAAAGGACGCGCAATGGCCGGTTCAGTAAATAAAGTGATTCTAATCGGTAACTTGGGGCGCGACCCCGAGGTGCGTAGTTTTCAGAACGGCGGCAAAGTGTGCAACCTGCGCATTGCCACCTCCGAGACATGGAAAGACCGCAGCACAGGCGAGCGCCGCGAAAAAACCGAATGGCATAGTGTTGCAATCTTCCAAGAAGGTTTGGTGCGCATTGCCGAGCAATATCTGCGCAAAGGCTCCAAAGTATACATCGAAGGCCAGCTGCAAACCCGAAAATGGCAGGACCAATCGGGTGCTGATCGCTATAGCACTGAAGTTGTGCTGCAAGGGTTTGGCGGCACATTGACCATGCTCGACGGCCGCGAAGGCGGCGGCGGCGGTGGCGGCGGTGGCGGTCAATCCGGCGGCGGCGATTACGGCGGTGGCGGCGGCGGTGATTACGGCGGCGGCTATGACAGCGGCCCCTCCGGCAACAGCGGCCCAAGCGGCGGTGGCGGTGGCGGCGGATCGCGCGATATGGATGATGAAATCCCGTTCTAAGAGTAACAGAAATCTCTAGCGTCGGCTTACTGGCATCAGCGGTTTGAAAACAAACTAGGTTCAATCGACTGGTGTCGTTTTTTGAAACTGACACATACACATCTTGCCGAAACCAATCGAAACTGTAGTTTTTGATTGGTTTCGGCTATTGCCCAAACAAAGCGGCAACATTCCTCGAGCGGCGCACGGGCCAGCAATCTCGCGAATGAGGAAGGTTTAACAGACTACCCGACCACGCGCATCGTCTCGGGTCAGCGGCGCAATGGGCCTGTCACGGTCCGATGCCGCATCTCAGACAGAATTTACTGCAGCAAAGCTCAGCTTCGAGGTCAAAAGACCCTGCGTCGTGCTTCCGGAACACCCCAGCACAGCAGTTTTTCGCATAAATTATTGCGCCACGTGAGTGGAATGTGCAAAAGGCCCAAACGAATCCTTGGGAGCAAGTAATCCGCGACACAAGCACGCCGAATGCTAACGCGATGTCTCCCACCGTCATTGGCACCCGCAACTGGTGCGGTCTCGCAGAAAGCTAACGCCATGCAAACACCTTACTATCTCATCGACAAATCACGCCTCCTTCCCAATCTCGAAAAGATCGCATGGCTGCGTGAGGCGTCTGGGGTGAAATGCCTGCTTGCGCTCAAATGCTTCGCCACATGGTCGGTCTTTGATTTTATGGCCGAATTTATGGATGGCTCCACCTCTTCATCTTTGTTTGAGGTCCGCTTGGGGCATGAGAAATTCCCCGGCGAAACCCATGCCTACTCCGTAGCCTATGCCGATCACGAGATTGATCAGGTTTTGGCGTGTTCGGACAAGATTATCTTCAACTCGATTGGCCAATTGACCAAGTTCGCGGGGAAATCCCAAGGCCATATCCGAGGGCTGCGGGTCAATCCGGGCGTTTCCACGTCGGAGTTTGACCTCGCCGATCCGGCGCGCCCGTTCAGCCGGTTGGGCGAGCATGACCCCGCCGCCATTGACGTGGTTGCGGATCAGATCAGCGGTTTGATGTTCCACAACAATTGCGAAAATGAGAGTTTTGAGCGGTTCGACGAGATGCTGAGCTTGATCGAGGACCGTTTTGGCCCGGTGATCCAGAAAATGGACTGGATCAGCTTGGGCGGCGGCATTCACTTCACAGGCAAGGATTATCCGCTGGAACGCCTTGCTGCGCGGCTCAAGGCATTCGCAGAGCGCTTCGGCATCCAAGTCTACCTAGAACCCGGTGAGGCCGCGATCACGGGGGCTGCCACGCTGGAAGTCACAGTGCTTGATACGATGCACAATGGCAAAAACCTTGCGATCGTCGACAGCTCGATTGAGGCGCATATGCTGGATCTGCTGATTTACCGCGAGCCAGCCAAGATTTCTCCAAACACCGGCAACGAGGAATGGATGATCTGCGGAAAATCCTGCCTTGCGGGGGATATCTTTGGCGAGTTCCGCTTTGACGCCGCTCTGAAAGCCGGGGATCGGCTTTCGTTTCGGGACGCCGCGGGCTACACGATGGTTAAGAAAAACTGGTTCAACGGGGTCAAAATGCCAAGCATTGCGATCCGCGAACTTGATGGAAGCACACGCATGGTGCGTGACTTCGACTATGACGACTTTGCTGCGTCACTGTCATAACCCACCAAAAATAAGAGGTCTCTTGGATACATGAAACGTAATGTCCTGATCATTGGCGCCGGCGGCGTCGCACAAGTTGTGGCGCATAAATGCGCGCAAAATAACGACGTTTTGGGCGATCTTCACATCGCAAGCCGAACAATCGCCAAATGCGAAGCGATCATTGAAAGCGTGCACGCCAAAAACGCAATGAAACAGGACGGCGTATTCAAGGCCCATTCGGTTGACGGGATGGACAGTGCTGCGGTGGCGGAATTGATCACCACGGCGGGCGCGCAGATCGTGATTAACGTAGGCTCGCCTTTTGTGAACATGACGGTGCTTGAGGCCTGTATCCAAACCGGCGCCGCCTATATCGACACTGCGATCCACGAAGACCCGACCAAGATCTGCGAAACGCCGCCATGGTACGGAAATTACGAATGGAAACGCCGCGAAGCTTGTGCCGAAGCCGGTGTCACGGCGATCCTTGGCGCAGGGTTTGATCCCGGCATGGTCAACGCCTTTGCGCGTTTCGCGGTGGATGAGTTCATGGACGAGGTCACCTCGATTGACATCGTCGACATCAATGCGGGCAACCACGGCAAGTATTTCTCGACCAATTTTGACCCCGAGATCAATTTCCGCGAATTCACCGGTACGGTTTACAGCTGGCAGCAAGGCGCGTGGCAGGAAAACAAGATGTTCGAGGTGGGCCGCGAATGGGACTTGCCCGTCGTCGGCAAGCAAAAAGCCTATATGTCAGGTCACGACGAGGTCCATTCGCTCGCGGCCAATTATCCGCAGGCCGATATCCGGTTCTGGATGGGGTTTGGCGATCACTACATCAATGTCTTTACGGTTCTGCAAAACCTCGGGCTGCTCTCTGAACAGCCCGTGACCACGGCTGAGGGCCTCGAAGTTGTCCCGCTTAAGCTGGTGAAGGCTGTTTTGCCTGATCCCTCCAGCCTCGCGCCTAACTACACGGGCAAGACCTGTATTGGCGATCTGGTGAAAGGCACCAAGAACGGCCAAGAGGTCGAGGTGTTTGTCTACAACGTCGCCGACCACAAAGACGCGTATAACGAGGTTGGCAGCCAAGGGATCTCATATACCGCAGGCGTTCCTCCGGTGGCCATGGCGATGCTGGTTGCGGATGGCACATATGACAAAGGCACCATGATGAATGTGGAGGAGCTTGACCCCAAACCGCTCTTTACACTTCTCGACAATATCGGCCTGCCGACCCGCGTAAAAGACGCGCAGGGCGACCGCGAATGGAACGTTAAGTAACAGCGTTTGGAACAGCCATCCTTGAGAAATATCCCCCCAAGGTTGGCTGTTCATTAAAGTTCAAACGAGGACACCGCATGGTGGCGCAACTTGGTGATCGCCTACTAGAAACCCGCTCCAAATGATCACGCCGGAAATTCACATTTTCGGCCTGGTCTGCGCGATGCTTGGACTGGCCTATTTTGGGATATTTCCAAGAATGGCCCGGAAAACCCTGCGGCGTATGGTGCAGATTGATCTAATCTTGGGGCTGGCGATGTTAACCATCGCCGGCTCTGCCTATTTTGGCAGTGGCGTGCGGTTCAACTTTATACTGATCGAACTGCCATGGTGGGCCTTTACCCTTCTGCTGGCATCCATCATCGAAACGCCTTTGTTTTTATCGTTATGCCGCAAATGGGACATCGACATCACCGGCGGCGATGACAAGCAAGACTAACGGCTGTCTTTGAGCACATCTAGCACAGTTTGCGCAGGCACATCGCCAGTGACAAAGGCGTCCCCAATGCCGCGCGCCAGCACAAAGCGCAGCTGACCATCAACGACCTTTTTATCCTGACCCATCAGTGCCAACAGCGCAGCATCATCTGGCAAATCGCCAGCAATATCGCGCAGATCGGCCTTCATCCCCATTTCCGCCAAATGGGCGCGCACCCGGCTTGGGTCTTCTTGCGCGCACAGGCCAAGCCGCGCCGAGGTTTCGAATGCCAAGGCGCAACCAATGGCCACCCCCTCGCCGTGCAACAAACGGTCTGAATACCCCGTGGCGGCCTCAAGCGCGTGGCAAAACGTGTGCCCGAGGTTCAGCAAGGCGCGGCGGCCCTGTTCGGTTTCGTCCTCGACAACCACATCGGCTTTCATCTGAACCGAGCGGCGCACTGCCTCGGCGCGCGCGGCCATATCGCCCGCCGCCATGGTGGGGCCATGGACCTCCAGCCATTCAAAAAACGCGGCATCTCCCAGCAATCCGTATTTTGCCACTTCGCCATAGCCAGCGAGAAAATCACGCGGCGTCAATGTGCCCAGAAGCGCAACATCGGCCAACACCAAAGCTGGCTGATGAAACGCTCCGATCAGGTTTTTCCCCTGCGCCACATTGATCCCGGTTTTGCCGCCCACGGAACTATCGACCTGCGCCAAGAGCGATGTGGGGATTTGCACAAACCGTACACCCCGGCGCAGCACGGCGGCCGCAAAACCAATCAGATCGCCAATCACCCCGCCGCCAAAGGCCACAACCACGTCGCCGCGTTCAACTTTCTGATCGAGCAGCCAAGCGCAGCAGCGCTCCAGCTCGGTCCAGCATTTCGTGCCCTCGCCCGGTGCCAGCGCAAGCGAAACCATCTCGATGCCCGCCGCAGCCAGCCCTTCTTTGAGCGCTTCAAGATGTAGCGCGGCCACATTGCTCTCGGTGATCACCGCCACCCGTTTGCGGTGCAGCAAAGGCGCGATTTGTTCTCCGGCCTGAGCAAGCAGCCCCGCCCCGATGTGCACATCATAAGCGCGGCTGCCCAGCGGCACATGGACGGTCTCAAACATTCACTTCCTCCAGCACATCGGGGCGCTCTAGCAATGCCTCGATCACTTTTTGCGCCATGGCATCAATGCTCAGCTTGGGCGCGCAGCGCACGCTCAGATCAGCCAGCCGGTAGGTCGGTACACGCGCCTCAAACAACTCGGCCAAGGTGGCGCGCGGGTTGGAGGTTTGCAACAAAGGCCGTGTCTGGCGGTGCCGCACCCGGTTCCACAGCAGATCAAGATCCGCGTCGAGCCACACAGCGACGCCGAATTGTGTGATATTTTCGCGGTTTGGTGCGCTGAGATAGGCACCGCCGCCCGTGGAGAGTATCCCGCAAGCCTCTTTGAGCAGACGGGTGATCACCTCGGCCTCGCGGGCGCGAAAAAACGCCTCGCCGTCACGGGCGAAAATTTCTGGGATTGTCAGGTTGGCTGCCGCTTCGATTTCAGCGTCACTGTCAAGGAAAGGCACCGCCAATTTGGCAGCCACTGCACGGCCCACTGCCGTCTTTCCTGCGCCCATCATACCCACCAGCGCCACCGTCTTGTGTAGATGGTAGCGCTTGGGTGCCCCGCGGTCATCGGCCATGCTTTGCTCAATTTGCGACATTTTTCATCTCATGACGTGATCTTGTCAAAAAGGCCATATATAGTTTTTGGAAACAACCATAACACGAGCAGGCAAAAATGATCTCCAAATTACTCAAGCTGTTGATAATGCTAGCCTTGATCGCTTTCATCGGTTTGGTGATCTTTGCCTATGCCGCGCCTTGGTTGAACATCGATTTTGCCCCGCCCCGCAGCGAGGTTCAGATCCCCGTCACATTAGGCGCGTCTGATTGATGCGCAATGGGGCGGTAATTTCTGCGGCATTGGTGTTTCTTTGTGCCGCTGGCGGCGCCGTCGCGCAGCAGCCCCTGTCAGTGATTGATTGGCTTGATAAGCCACCCCAGGCGCGTCCTGCGGCCAAATCTTTAGTAAAACCTGTCGCTCAGCCGCGCAAAAAAATTGTCGAAACGCCTGTCGCAAAACAGGTGGCCATACCGCAGATCGTCGTGCAAAAACTTGACGGGCACGCGCCGCGCAACATCGGGTTGGTGCCCCCTGCGGTCACGGGTCTGCCCACGGATCTCTGGCGCAAAAGTGATTCTGCCCAGATCGCCGAGTTGCTAAGCCAGTTGGGCTTGCCGAACCTGCCGGCGGCGCAAACCCTGCTTTATACCGTATTGTTGGCTGAGACCGCAGCGCCCAATGGCGGCGACGCGGCGCAGGATGCGCTTGGGCTGGCGCGGGTGGAAACCCTCGTGCGGCTTGGCGCGCTCGACCCGGCGGAATCCCTGATCGAACAGGTAGGCACGTCAAAAAGCCCTGCTCATTTTGATTTATGGATGGACATCAGCCTGTTGGTGGGCACCGAGCATCGCCCCTGCGCCGCCTTGATGCGCGCGCCGCATTTGACCCATGATTACGACCGCAAAATTTTCTGCGCCGCACGCGAAGGTGCCTATGACAATGCCGCGCTGACCTTCGGCTCGGCGCAAGCGCTGGGTTTTTTGCCGCAAGAAAAGCTCGACCTGCTTGACCGTTTTTTGCACCCAGACCTCTTTGAAGATGCAGACCCTTTGCAGGTGCCGCGCCAGATGGACCCGCTTACATTTCGGCTGTTTGAAACCATCGGCGAGCCGCTGCCCAGCAGCAATCTTGAGCGCGCCTATGCCGTTGCTGATCTGCGCGATTTGGCGGGCTGGAAGGCACAGCTGCACGCGGCCGAGCGGCTGACCCGGTCGGGCGCCCTGCCCGACAACCGCTTGCTTGGGCTATACACAGACCGCGAACCTGCCGCTTCGGGCGGCATTTGGGACCGGGTCGAGGCGCTGCAACGCTTTGAAACCGCTCTAGGCACCAGCAGCCCTGAAGCGATTTCTAAAACCCTGCCTGCCGTGTGGCGCGAAATGAAAGCGGCAGAACTAGAGGTCGCCTTTGCCAACCTGTTTGCCCATCGGCTTGGCTCGCTCGATTTAAGCGCCGCTGCCGCCCGCGCCGCGTTTGAAATCAAGATCCTATCGCCCGCCTATGAGACCGCCGCCGCGGATGCCACAGCCGCCTCCACGCACCCGCAAGCTGCCGCCCTCGCCGCCCTTGCACGCGGTGAAATGCCAGTAGGGCCAATCGACGAGCCGCGCGCACAGGCAATCTTCGCGGGCTTTGCCGAAGATGCAAAAGGCCGCGCGCCATTGGTTGCCATGGCGCAAGACGGGCAATTGGGCGCAGCGATCGTGCAGACCTTGCTGCTGCTGCAAGACGGGGCAAATGGCGATCTACTGGCCCTGAGCGACGCATTGGCCACGCTGCGCGCATTGGGATTGGAAGACACCGCCCGCCGCGCCGCCCTGCAAGCCATGCTGCTCGAGCGGCACAGTTAATGGCCGCAGATCATTGGATTTCCATGTTCCTCGAAGCGCAGGCAGCCGAACTTGGCGCGGCGCAAAACACGCTTTTGGCCTACGGGCGTGATCTGAAAGATTTTGACACGTGGCTGGCAAGAAAAAACCGCAGCTTTCACGATGCCGCCCGCGATGATGTGGAAAGCTATCTGGTGCATTGCGACGCCCAAGGCCTGTCGCGTGCCACCCGCGCGCGCCGCCTGTCGGCCATCAAACAGCTTTACCGCTTTGCTTTTGAGGAATCCCTGCGCAGCGACAACCCTGCCATTCAGATATCTGGGCCCGGCCAAGACAAGCGCCTGCCCAAAGTGCTTTCTGAACAAGAAGTTGACAGGTTGCTCAGTGCCGCCCGTGCCTCGGGCCGCAATGAAATCGACAAGGCCCGCAACACCTGCCTGATGGAGTTGCTTTATGCCACAGGCATGCGCGTGACAGAATTGGTCAGCCTGCCTGCCAGCGCCGCGCGCGGTGATCCGCGGCTGCTGTTGATCATGGGCAAAGGCGGCAAGGAACGCATGGTGCCGCTCTCGCCTCCCGCCCGCGAGGCGCTTGTGTCTTGGCTGGTCCTGCGCGATGCGAGCGAGGAAAGTGCAGCCGCTGCAAAACGCCAACCAGCGTCGCGGTTCCTGTTCCCTTCACGCGGCAAATCCGGCCATTTGACCCGGCATCGCTTTTACCTGCTGATCAAAGAATTTGCCGTCGCGGGCGGGGTCGATCCGGCCAAGGTCACGCCGCACACGCTGCGCCACGCTTTTGCCACCCACCTGCTGGCCAATGGCGCTGATCTGCGCGCCATTCAAACCATGCTTGGTCATGCGGATGTGGCCACCACGGAAATTTATACCCACGTGCTTGAGGCGCGTCTGTCAGAGCTCGTGCTGCAGCACCACCCGCTGTCACAAGCGGCGAAGGGCAAAGCGCCCACAGATCACGAATAATCCCGCGGGCATGGGGCCGCCTCCCTTGAATGCAGCGCCCCTGATGCCCATAACCCAGATAGCTGAAATTTTATAAGGTACGTGCAAACAGATGGAACCCGACGCAACGATGCTTGATAGCGCATTCTGGATGAGCAGCGGGTTCATCTTATTCCTGCTGGTGCTCTCTGGGTTCTTCTCTGGCTCTGAAACCGCCCTGACTGCCGCATCGCGCGGCAAGCTGCGCGCGCAGGCTGACAAAGGCTCACGCGGGGCAAGCCGCGCACTTGCGATCACCGAAGACAATGAAAAGCTGATCGGCTCGGTGCTGCTGGGCAATAACTTGGTGAATATTCTGGCCGCCTCACTGGCCACGGCATTGTTCACCCGGTTGTTCGGCGAATCCGGTGTGGCGCTCGCGACATTGGTGATGACGCTGTTGGTGTTGATCTTTGCGGAAGTATTGCCAAAAACCTACGCCATTACCAATGCCGAACGTGCCGCCGCGCTGGTGTCGCAGCCGATCATGATCGTGGTGCGGGTTTTTGCCCCCATCGTGGCTGCTGTGCGCATTCTGGTGCGCGGAATTTTGCGGCTTTTGGGGGTTCAGGTGGACCCTGACAGCAACATTCTCGCCGTGCGCGAAGAGATTGCCGGTGCTTTGCAACTTGGCCATTCCGAAGGCGTTGTTGAAAAAGAGGACCGCGACCGTATCTTGGGCGCGCTTGATCTGCGCGAACGTATGGTCGAGGAAATCATGCTGCACCGCTCGGGCATTGAGATGATCGATGCCGATTCCGATCCCAATGAAATTCTCGCGCAATGTCTGGAATCCAACCACACCCGCCTGCCCGTCTACCGCGATGATCCCGAAAACATCATCGGTGTGATCCACGCGAAAGACCTGCTGCGCGCAATGTATATGTCGGGCGATGGCCCCAAGGGCGACGCCGCCGCGCTCAAAGATTTTGACGTGGTTGATGTGGCAAAAGAGCCTTACTTCGTGCCAGAAACCTCAACCCTTGATGAGCAAATGCGCCAGTTCCTGCACCGGCGCACACATTTTGCTCTGGTGGTGGATGAATATGGCGCGCTGCAAGGTCTGATCACGCTCGAAGACATCCTTGAAGAAATCGTTGGCGAGATCACCGATGAATTTGACGCGGATGCCGAACACCCGCTGAAAAACGCCGAAGACGGACAATTCCTTGTCGAAGGTGCCATGACCATCCGCGATCTCAACCGCGCCACGGAATGGAGCCTGCCGGATGACGAGGCCAACACTGTGGCCGGTTTGGTGATCCACGAGGCCCAGACCATTCCCACCTCGGGGCAAGTGTTTTCCTTCCACGGCTTCCGCTTTGAGGTCATCGCCCGTGAAGGCAACCGCATCACCCAGCTTAAAATCCGCAAGCTGTAACAGCCAGAAAGTAATTCGCCTGCAAGCTGCATTTTGCAGGCGAATTTCCACCTGTGGCGCTTATCGCATCTTGCCCAAATGCCCCTCTCACCGCATATCACGCCCATGACCCATATCACCACCCGCCCCGCCCCTTCGCTGCGTGCCCGTTTGGCGCAGATCATCGAACAACCGCTGTTCGAGAACTTCATTCTTTGCGTGATTTTGGTGAACGCAGTGGTGCTGGGGTTGGAAACATCAGAAACCGGCCTCGCCCGTGCCAAATCTCTGATCATTCTGCTCGACCGCCTGTGCCTTGGCATTTTTGTCATCGAACTTGCGATGAAACTCTATGTACAACGCTTGGATTTCTTCCGGCGCGGCTGGAACATCTTTGACTTTGTCATTGTCGGCATTTCGCTGATCCCCGCCACCCAAGGGCTCACAGTACTTCGGGCCCTGCGCGTGCTGCGCCTGCTTCGGGTGGTCTCCATCGCGCCTTCACTGCGCCGCGTGGTCGAGGGGTTGGTCAACGCCCTGCCCGGTATGGGGTCGGTCTTCTTGCTGATGAGCGTGATTTTCTACATCGCCTCGGTGATGGCGACCAACCTTTTTGGCAGCAGCTTTCCCGAATGGTTCGGCACCCTTGGGCGCTCCGGCTATTCGCTGTTTCAAGTCATGACCCTAGAAAGCTGGTCCATGGGCATCGTGCGCCCCGTGATGGAGGTCTATCCCTATGCATGGGCCTTTTTCCTTCCCTTCATCATGGTCACCACATTTGCCGTGGTGAACCTTCTGGTGGGCCTGATCGTAAACTCGATGCAAGATGCCCACCACGAAGAGGACAACGAGCGTACAGACAGCTACCGCGATGAGGTTCTCGTGCGTCTTACAGATCTGGAAAAGCTTATCAAATCCCAACAAACAAGCGCCAAAAGCTAGCGCCTGTTTCACCCTTCTTCAAATACTCATTCTGCCCGCGCAGCACGCCCCTAGCCCCGCAAACGCGCACCCGAAGGATCAAAAGGCGGCTCGGCCAGCACCACCGCGTCATGCGGTTGGCCCAGCACCATGACCTGCACCTTTGCGCCCGGTGCCGCGTCGCGGATAAACCCCAATGCCAGTGATTTACCCACGGTATAGCCATAGGCCCCTGATGTAACCCGCCCCACAGGCTCCCCATCTTGAAAAATCGGCTCGCCCCCGGTGGCATCGGCTTTGGACTTGTCCGTCTGCGCGGCATCCAGCGCCAAGACAACCAGATGTTCACGTGGTGCTTTGGCGAGTGTTTCGGCCACGGCGGCTTTGTTCAAAAATTCCTTATCCATTTTACACAGACGCTCTAGCCCCACTTCTTGCGGCCAATATTCCGGGGAATATTCGCGCGACCAAGAACCATAGCCCTTTTCGATCCGCAGGGACATCAGCGCCCGCGACCCAACTGGGCCCGCGCCATGATCGGCCGCCGCAGCGATCAGCGCGGCAAAGAGTTTCGCCTGATCGGCCACATCGCAATGCAGCTCCCAGCCCAGATCACCGGTGAATGACACCCGCAGCGCAAGGCAGCGCAGCCCGGCGATCTCGATCCATTTGGAACGCATGAAAGGGAAATCAGCATTTTCAAGCGAGGTTCCCGTCAACCTTTGCAACAAGGCCCGCGATTTTGGTCCGGCCACATTAAAGCCGCAGATACTTTCCGTCATCACGCTAAAATCTACATCCGCGCCGCGTGGCACGGCGTTGAAAAACCGCTGGTGATAGCGTTCCGCCATGCCCGATCCGATGATCCAAAACTCATCCGGCCCCAGCCGCGTGACCGTGAAATCCCCCGCAATGCCGCCGCGTTTCCCGATCAGCGGCGTCAGGCAAGAACGCCCAATTTCGCGGGGCATCGTGTTGGCAAAAACGCTGTTCAGCCACGCCTCGGCCCCCGCGCCAGAGCAGCGGTATTTGGCGAAATTCGAGATGTCGATGATGCCCGCATGGCTGCGCAGCATTTGGCATTCTGCCCCCACCTGATCCCACCAAGGCTGGCGGGTGAAGCCTTCGGTCACATCCTGCGCGCCGATCTCTGCGCCGTAATACAGCGGGTGCTCCCATCCGTAGTTCAGCCCAAACACCGCACCCAGATCGCGCTGCGCTTGATAGGCCGGGCGTTGGCGCATGGGGCGGCCTGCGCTGCGTTCTTCGTTGGGAAAGTGGATTTTGAAACGGTTTGCGTATTGGTCGCCCACCCGCGCCTTGGTGAAGGCCGCATCGGCCCAAGCGCCAAAGCGGGCCACATCCCAAGCAAACATGTCATAGCGGGTTTCCCCGGTCACAATCCAATCCGCCGCCAGCAGGCCCATGCCGCCCGATTGGCTAAAGCCCGGAATGATGCCGTTGCAGCAAAAGTAATTGCGCATTTCGGGCACCGGACCAAACAGCACATTGCTGTCAGGAGACCAGATCATCGGGCCATTGATCACCCGTTTGACCCCCGCGCTGCCCACGGCGGGCACCCGGTCAATGGCGCGCATCATATTGTCTTCGATCCGCTCCAGATCATCGGGGAAAAGCTCATGGGCGAAATCCAGCGGCGTGCCGTCTTCGGCCCAGAATTTCAGCGCTTTTTCATAAGCGCCAATCAACAGCCCCTTGCCCTCTTGGCGTAGGTAATATTCACCGTCGCGGTCAGCAACAGAAGGCAGGCGGCGGTCCATTGCTGCGATTTCAGCAATGGTTTCGGTCACGAAATATTGGTGCTCGGTGGGTTGCAGCGGCAAGGTCAGCCCCGCCAGCGCGGCCACTTCGCGGCCCCAAAGCCCGGCGGCATTCACCACCCATTGCGTTGCGATATCGCCCTTTGGCGTGCGCACGATCCACGAGCCATCGGGCTGCGCTTCGGTGCCGGTGACGGGGCAAAACCGAATGATCTCAGCTCCCGCCGCGCGCGCGCCCACCGCATAGGCATTGGTGACCCCCGACGGGTCCACATTGCCGCCCGAGGGTTCATACATAATGCAGCGGATGCCATCGAAATTGACCAGCGGGTGCAGGGCTTCGGCCTCGGCGCGGCTGACCTCGTGGAATTTCAGCCCGTAATATTTGGCCTTGGCTGCTTGCAGGCGCAATTGATGTTCGCGCGCCTCGGTCTGTGCCAGATAGAGCGATCCGGGTTGGAACACACCGCAAGATTGCCCGGTTTCAGCCTCTAGCGCGTTATAAAGATCCATCGTGTAGTTCTGGATGCGCGTGATGTTGTTATTGTCGTGCAGCCCGTGAATATTGGCCGCCGCGTGCCAAGTGGAGCCCGAGGTCAGCTCGTCGCGTTCCAGCAAGACCACATCGGTCCAGCCCAGTTTGGTCAGGTGATACAGGATGGAGCAGCCGATAACGCCGCCCCCGATGATGACGGCCTGAGCATGGGTGCGCATGAGGATTCTTCCGGTTAGCGTTGAACTTCAGGTTCAAACTGCGCCCGGTCGCAGGCAAAGAGTTGCCCCTCTCCGACATATCCCGTCGCCGCCGTGCTAGCTGCGGGCGGCGCGGCCCACATCATCGTGGGCGCAGCCGATCAGACGCTCTTGGTCCGGCTCAAAATCCGTTGCGGCCAGCGCCCGGCGCAGCTCGCGCTCGGCCGCGTGGCGGGCGGCGGCGCGCAGCCCCTCATCGGGGTGGCGCATCAGGCCGGAAAACGCCATTTGCAGGGCCATCTGCACTTCAACCACCCCGGCGCCATCACGCGAGAGCGCGCCAAAGCCGTCTTCGATAAGCTTGGCAGGCTCCAGCGGGCGCACATAGAGCCGGCTGAGTATCTCCTCGCGGTCGTTCTCGGTCTCGTCTTGATATTCAGACAGGATACGCGCCAGCCGGGTGATCACATCGATGGCGGTGCCGGGGTCATTCACCCCCGGCGAGAGCGCCTTTGATCCGACCTCGCCCATTACGGTCAGGCCAAAGCGGGGGTCTTGGTCAAATGTGCGCACATCGCCCAGCACCACATAGCGGCGCAGCGCCTCTTCGAAGCTTTCGAAATCTTGTTTTTCATCCTGCGGCGCGCCATTGGGGGCGATCATCACCAACGGCTCGTTCACAAATACAAAGCTGCCGATGTCTTTGATCAGATAGACATCTTTGCCATGGGCCTTGGCGGCAGCATTGAGCGCCTCGGGGTAGATATGTTGCACATAGCCGCTCTCTTGGGCGCGCACAGGCTCGGCCTCGGCGGGCAGATCATGGATCAGCGCATTGGCCCCAAGGCAGGGATTGCGCAGCCTTTCGCGAAATTGCTTGCGGGTGACATCTTCGATCTGGCGGGTGGTGTCGATCAGGCTGCCAAAGCCCTGCAAATGCAGCACCCAGCGGATCAGATAGATCACGATCACCGCCAACACCAAAACCGTCATGACGAAAAGCACAAAGGCGCGCTCGTCTTGATAGACGCCAAGCTCGCGCAGGATGATCGCCACCAGCCCGTAGACATAGGCCCCGATGAATACCGCCAGCGTGTTCTGGGTGGTCGCGTCGGTGACGATCAAGCGGTGCACACGCGGTGTCCATTGTGTGGAGGAGGAGCGGAACACCGATACCATGACGGTGATCGAGAAAATCGTGACCGAAAGCATCGCGTTGGCGATGATTTGCAGCAAGCGGTCCGCGCTTTGGCCGCCAAGGCTGCGGGCGAGCTTGTCTGGCACAATCGGTTCGAGAAGCTGGGTCAGACCAAGGGTCACAACCGCAAGCAGGCCCATAATAACAACCCGCACCCAAAGCAGCCGCGTATATTCGCGGGCTTTGCGGATCAGGGTCGAGGGCATAATGTCTTGGATATCCATAGGCGAAACCTAGCACGAAATCTTCTATGTCCAAGCAAGCAATAGATTATTCTAGGCAGGCGCAGTAGCTTCGGAAAAAATAACTCTCGGAGCCGCCCTTTATGCGTATCGCCCCATCTCACCGCCCGCTTGCCGGGATCGCCCTTTGCCTTGGGTTGCTCGCCTTGCCTGCTCAGGCTGATCTGTTGGCATGGGCCAAGGATAACACGGCCACTTCTGTCAACTGCGCGCCAAGCAATGCGCCCTGCCTTTGGCAAGCGGCCACGGATATGGTGTTTGCCAATGCCGCCGGGCGCGAGGTTGCTTCCAACACGGCCCATTATGCGCGGCAGCTGGCCGATCTGGTGGCGGGCAAATCCGCCGAGCGCCAAGCAGAGTTGCGCCAGCGCATCATTTCTGAAGCGTCCCACCCCAGTTTCTTGATCAATTTCGACCATTATCTGGAGGAGCGCGTGGCCCCAGCCCCGGTGCCCCTGTCCGAGCTGGAGGCCGCGCTGATCTCTGGCACTGCGCCGCAGGGCGAGAAATTTGGCGATTATGTGTTGCGCGGTTTTAGGGCCGCGCTGGATGGGCCAAACCCGCTTGAGGCCGTGGCCCTGTGGCAGGCGCATCACGAGGTGCTTTGGGAAAACGGCGCGCGAGCCAATCGCCAAATGCAATTGTGGCTGGCCCGCTATCACCCTGAGGAATTTGCCACGCATCTGGAGGGGCATAGCCTGAGCGGGCGGGCCTATCAGGCCACATGGGCCGATCTGTCGGATGCCATTGCCAACCGCTGCGCCGCAGACCCACAAACGGCCGAGCCTGCACTGACGGCGACGCTGGCGGCCCTTGGCGCCTATGAGTTCGAAGACCCGGTGATTGCGCTTTATGCGCAGGCCGAGCTTTACCCCGCCGCGCTCAAATGCCGGGGCCCGGAAGGGGCTGCCGCGCAGATGGCGCAGGTGGATGCGGCGCGCCCGGCGGCGCTGGCGTTTTTGGCGGAAAAATACCCCAATGCTGAGGAGTTCACCTTTGTGTTGGGGGCTGTGCATGACACGGTGGCGCTGCGCACCAGTCAGGCGCTGGCGACGTGGCACTATGCTCAGGGCGGCGATCCCGCCGCTGCCCGCGCTGTGTTTGAGGCAGGGCAATCGCTTGAAGCCAGTTGGCCGCTTGCTGAGGCCGCGCAAGCAACAGCGGCGCGCAAAGCTTTGGCGTTTGAGGATTTTGAGCGCATGATCCCGAGTTTTTACCTGCACAGCTCGGCTCCGACCGAGGCATTGCGCTACTTTGTGGAGCGCTATGCGCTGGAGGAAACCGAGGGGTCGCTTTTCAATACGGCAAAGGATCTGGCGCGCTATGCCGATCAGCTAGAACAAGCGTGGCCGGACCCATTGGCGAAACAGGCCGCCGCGAAACTTATCACGCTTTCGCAAGAGGTTGCCGCGCGCGACCCAGAACGCGGCTATCTGCCTGATCAGATTGTGCTGCGCCTTGCCGCCCTGCCGCAGCCGCAAAACTGCATGCTGGATGAGGCGCGGGTGCAGGCGATGCTGGATGCCCTGCCCGGCTTTACCTATGGCGATACGCGGGTGGACACGTTGATTGCACTGCTGCGCTATCTGGACCGCGCGCCTGAGGCCTCCGCGCCCTGTACGCTTGAGGCGGCGCTTTAGCCGTTTTCGACAAAACCTGTCGGAAACGCACATGCCGCGCCCCTGCCAATGGGAAAGATTTACCCTATAGCCGATCCTGAATGCCCCAAAGCCGGAGAGCCCTGATGCAGACCACAACGCGCGTAGCAGTCATTGGCGGAGGCGTTGTTGGCGCGTCCGTTTTATACCACCTGACCAAGCTTGGCTGGTCCGATGTCATGTTGATCGAGCGGTCAGAGCTGACCTCGGGATCGACTTGGCATGCGGCGGGCGGGTTTCATACTCTCAATGGCGATACCAATATGGCGGCGCTGCAGGGCTATACGATCCGGCTCTATAAGGAGCTTGAGGAGATCACGGGCCTGTCTTGCGGGCTGCACCATGTGGGCGGCGTGACCTTGGCCGATAACCAAGACCGGTTTGACATGCTGCTGGCAGAGCGCGCCAAGCACCGGTTTATGGGGCTTGAGACCGAGATCATCACCCCGGAAGAGATCAAGAAAATCGCGCCTGTGACCAATATCGAGGGCATTCTGGGCGGGCTTTATGATCCGCTGGATGGGCATCTGGACCCCTCGGGCACCACCCATGCCTATGCCAAAGCGGCGCGTATGGGCGGCGCGCAGATCGAGACCCACTGTATGGTGCGCGAGACCAACCAGCGCGCCGATGGCACATGGGATGTGGTCACCGACAAGGGCACCATTCATGCGGAACATGTTGTAAACGCTGGAGGACTTTGGGCGCGCGAAGTGGGTGCCATGGCCGGGGTCTATTTCCCGCTGCACCCGATGGAGCACCAATATCTGGTCACCGAAGAAGTGCCGCTCATCGTGGAAATGATGAAAGACGGCAAGGAACATCCGCATGTGATGGACCCGGCCGGCGAAAGCTATCTGCGCCAAGAAGGGCGCGGGCTTTGCATTGGATTTTACGAGCAGACCTGCCGTCCTTGGGCGGTAGAAGGCACCTCGTGGAGCTTTGGGCAGGATCTGTTGCCCGATGATTTTGACAAGATCGAAGACAGCATTGAATTTGCCAACCGCCGCTTTCCTGACCTTGCGCGGGCGGGGGTAAAGAATGTGATCCACGGCCCGTTTACCTTTGCGCCTGATGGCAACCCGCTGGTGGGGCCAGTGCCGGGGCTGCGCAATTACTGGTCGGCCTGCGGTGTGATGGCGGGCTTTAGCCAAGGCGGCGGCGTGGGGCTGACGCTGGCGCAATGGATGATCGAGGGCGAGCCGGAACGCGATGTGTTTGCCATGGATGTGGCGCGGTTCGGCAAATGGATTTCACCGGGCTATACCCTGCCCAAAGTGATCGAAAACTATCAAAAACGTTTCTCTGTTTCTTATCCCAACGAAGAACTGCCCGCCGCGCGGCCCAATCGGACCACGCCGATGTATGATATTTTCAGCCAGATGGGCGCGGTTTGGGGCCAGCAATATGGGCTGGAAGTGCCAAATTATTTTGCGCAAGGCGATGAGCCGCGTTTTGAAACCCCTTCTTTCCGTCGATCAGATGCGTTTGAGGCCACGGGGCGCGAGGTGCGCGGGGTTCGAAACGCTGTTGGGATCAATGAAGTACAGAACTTTGGTAAATATCTGGTGAAAGGCCCGCAGGCACGGGCTTGGCTGGATAAGATCATGGCGGGACGTGTGCCCAAGAAAGGCCGGATCTCGCTCACGCCGATGCTGTCGCCTAAGGGGAAGCTGATTGGGGATTTCACGATTTCCTGTTTGGGCGAGACGGAATTTCAGCTGACCGCGAGTTACGGCGCGCAGGATTTCCACAGCCGTTGGTTCGAGCAAAACAGCGCCGAAGGGGTGAGCGTCGAGAATATTTCAGACCGCCGCACCGGGTTCCAGATTGCTGGGCCCAAGGCGCGAGAGGTGCTGCAAGCCTGTACAAGACAGGACGTTAGCGCGATGAAATTCCTAGATGTTTTGCCGATGACAGTGGGCATGACCATCTGCCTTGTGCAGCGGGTGAGCTATACCGGGGATCTGGGGTTCGAGATTTATTGCGATGCCATGGCGCAGCGGCAATTGTGGGATGTGCTGTGGGAGGCGGGCAAGCCGCATGGCATGGTGCCGTTCGGGATGCGGGCGATGATGTCGCTTAGGCTGGATAAGTTTTTTGGCGGGTGGCTGCTGGAATTCGGGCCTGATTACACGGCGGCGGAAACCGGGCTGGACCGCTTTATCAGTTTCAAGAAAGACGTTGATTTCATTGGCAGAAGCGCCGCCGAGGCGGAGCGTGACGCAGGGATCAAACGTAAACTGGTCGCCTTTGAGGTAGAGGCGGATGGCGCGGATGTGCAGGGCTATGAGCCGATCTGGATTGATGGGGCTGTGGCCGGGTTCTGCACTTCTGGGGGCTATTCGCACCATGCGCAGACGTCGGTTGCGCAGGGTTTTGTGCCGGTGGATCAAGCCAAGGAAGGGCTGAAAGTGGAGATCGAAATCTTGGGGCAAATGCGCCCTGCGACGCTGATTACCACGCCGCTGTTTGACGCCGATGGGGCGCGGATGCGGGGCTGAGATTTTGGCAAAAACCGGCGGCGGCACTGTTTAAGTGCCGCCGCAACTGTTAGGCATAAGCCTATGAGAAAATGCGATAATATTCCGATCATTTTGCTGGCTGCGGGCAGTTCCAGCCGCATGGGCGGGCGTGATAAATTGCTTGAGGATGTGGGCGGTGAGACGCTGCTGAGGCGGATGGCGCGCAGGGCGCTGGGGGCGGATTTGGGGTCGGTGATTGTGGCGCTGCCGCCAAGGCCACATGGGCGCTATGGGGCGCTTGCGGGATTGGCGGTGCGGATGCTGCCTGTGGCGGATGCAGATGAGGGGATGAATGCCTCGCTTGGCGCGGCGATTGCGGCGCTGCCGGAGGGCTGCGGAGCGGCGATGGTGATGCTGGCGGATATGCCGGAAATCACGGAAGGGGACTTGAAGACAGTTGCGCAAGCTATTGATTTGGAAACAGATATTGAGGTCTGGCGCGGGGCCACACAAGCGGGGGAACCGGGGCATCCGGTGGTGTTTGCGGCCAAGCTTTTTGAGCAGATCAAAGCCCTGCGCGGTGACAGTGGCGGGCGGGCAGTGATGGGCGGGAAGCTGCGGTTGGTGCCCCTGCCCGGCGATCATGCGCGGCTTGATCTGGACACGCCCGAGGCATGGGCGGCGTGGCGGGCGAGGCGCGAATAAGGCCGTACACAGCGCGTGCACACTCTGTGCACCACCTGTGCACCGCCAGAGCCGCATCGCATGAAGCCGATTGTTTCGAAAATGGAAACGCAGCGTTTCGTTTAGAGAGATAATCGAAAGGCGGAGGCGCCGCTTCCTCCGCCTTTCACTTGGGGTGGGCTGATCAAGAAACCACGCCCCAAATTGAGATGCGCCTAGGCGCTATTTTGTGACCAGAGCGGCTTCGTATTTTTTCAGCGAGCGCCGCGCCGAGCTGTAGCCGATCACGCCTTCCGGGGTCGCGAGCTCTGGGAAGAGTTCGAAAATCTCTTGGCGTTGGGCATTGCCGACACCGTGCAGAGATTGCTCACCCGGTTGGAAGCTTTCACTCCAGCAGCCATCGGAGAGGATGACCTCGTGCTGGTCGAACAGCAGGTGGATATAGGTGACGCTTGGCACATCAGCCACGCGCACGCCT
The DNA here is from genome assembly GCA_051252055.1 of Sulfitobacter sp. Taxonomy (GTDB): domain Bacteria; phylum Pseudomonadota; class Alphaproteobacteria; order Rhodobacterales; family Rhodobacteraceae; genus Sulfitobacter. The sequence continues at coordinate 1,599,225 of JBPOFD010000001.1, read as the reverse complement.
TTGACCCCGGTGAGGTGTTTGGCGGCCACGAGAACTTCGCTCTCTTCGAAATAGAGCGCGGTTTTATCGTTGGCGACCAGCACCCGGTGGTTGGGTGACACCATCATGTCGCGCTCGGGCAGATCATTGCCAAGCGCGCCCTGCGAGATCAGGATCGGGCGCAGATGTTTACCGCGCGCCAGTTCCATTGAGGTCATTTCGCGCGAGCCGATCCAGCGGATTTCGCGGATGCCATTGTCGCGGGTGAGCACTTTGTCGCCCGCTTGCAATTCTTCGACCCGGCGTTCGCCGCGCGGTGTCGCGATCAGCGTGCCCGGTGTGAAACAAGGCGGTGTTTTGGGCTGGTCGTCGAGTTTGTGAATGTTGGTGAAGCGCACTTCGCCTTCGACGTTATCATCCGCGTCAAAGAAGGTGATGATGCCGTTCACATCGCTGCCTTCGTCAAGCGCAACATCAACGCGCCCGCCTTCGGTGATGGAATTGGCCAGCATGACGCGGTTCAGCTCGCCTTCGGCGCTGCCGCCGTCGATCACATCGCCAGGATTGAGGTTGTAGAAAATATCATTGCCCGCGCCGCCCAGCAATGTGTCATTGCCCGCGTTGCCGGTAAGAATGTCGTCGCCATCGCCGCCTTCGACGAGATCATCGCCGTCGCCGCCAAACAGATCATCATTGCCCGCGCCGCCCAGAATATGGTCGTTGCCAGCGCCGCCGAGAACTTGGTCGTCGCCAGCCCCTGCGGTGATCAGATCGTCTTCGTTTGTGCCCAGAAGCGTGTCATTGCCCGGCGTGCCTAAAATGTTAGCCATTTGGTCAGTCCCCCGTTTTTGCGCCGCTGAAAGCTCGTGATTGCGACCATAAACACTTGTTACTATTAGGCTTTAGACTATTCCGTATGATCCGGCCTCAGGTCTTCCCTATCTTGTGGTGGTCCCGCTGCGGCATGACAGCACCGAACAAAGATGGGTCGGTCAGGCGGCGCCTTCCCCCCCACGGGGCGCGCCGCCTGCCTTGACTGCGCGGCGGTTGATCCCCCGCTGCAGCTGCATATTCCTTTTCCTCGGGGCGCGGTTTTGCACGCGCCCCGAGGGTTGGTGTTAGTTGGACAGAAGCTTTGCTTCGTGTTTCTTCAACGCGCGGCGGGCGGAGGTATATCCGTCGATGCCTTCGCGTGTGGCAAGCTCTGGGAAGAGCGCGAGAATTTCCGCGCGCTGCTCATCGCCGACCCCGGCCAGCGAGTGATCGCCGGGCTGGAAGCTTTCTGTCCATGTGCCATCAGAGAGGATGACTTCGTGTTGGTCGAACATCACGTGGATGTAGGTGGTGTTCGAAACTTCAACCGCATCCACACCGTCCAGATCGGTCAGGTGTTTGGCGGCAACCAGCACTTCGCGGTCTTCGAAATAGAGCGCGGTTTTGTCGCTGGCCATCAGCACCCGGTGGTTTGGTGACACCATCATGTCGCGTTCGGGCAAATCATTGCCAAGCGCGCCAGCACGGATCAGCACAGGGTGCAGTTTGGGGTTCGCGGCGAGGTCTTCGCCGGTCATTTCTTTGTGGCCAACCCAGCGAATTTTCTGGATGCCATTGTCGCGGGTGATCACGCGGTCGCCCACTTGCAGGTTCTCAACCGAGACTTCGCCTTTTGCGGTGGCGATTTTGGTGCCCGGTGTGAAGCAAGGGATCACGTTTTCGATGTTGGTGAAGACCAGCTCGCCCGCGGCGTTATTGTCAGCGTCATAGTAGTAGACGGTGCCGTTTTCCGGGTTGTCGTCGGCATATTCCACTTCGAGACGGCCGCCATCGGGCGCAGAGCCTGTCAGGTCGAGCGTGTCGAAGTCATCGCCGTTTTCGCTGCCATCCACCACATCGCCGGCGTTGACCTCTGCGAAGAAGTCGCGGTCGCCGCCGCCGATCATGGTGTCATTGCCGATGCCGCCCAGCAGCGTGTCATTGCCCGCGCCGCCGATCAGGCTGTCGTTGCCATGGCCGCCGACCAATGTGTCGTTGCCCGTGTCGCCGTCCAGCGTGTCATCGTCCATCTGGCCGTCGATGTAATCATCGCCCGAGCCGCCCGAGAGCAGGTCATCGTCATCGGCGCCGTAGATAACATCGTCGCCCGCGCCGCCATGCACCGTGTCGCGCCCGTTATTTGGGTTGCGGTCAGGTGAGAATGGCGAGCCATCGGTGGCTTCATCGGGCAGGTCGAGCGCATCGAGACCCAGATCGGGGTCATTGCCCGCATAGATCGTGTCATTGCCGGAGCCGCCAAAGATGATGTCATTGCCTTCGCCGCCAACGATACGGTCGTCGCCGCCATTGCCTTGGATGTCGTCATCATCAATGCCGCCGTCGATCACGTCATTGCCGGAGCCGCCCGTGATGGTGTCGGCATCATCGCCGGTGCGGATTGTGTCGTTGCCCGCGCCGCCATTTACCAGATCACGGTCGTTTTCAGGGTCCGCATCGGGGTCATAGCCGAGAGGATCGGTGTCTGCGAAAGGATAGCCCTGATCAGGGGCCAAATCGCCGCTGGAAGTGTCGATGAAATCATCGCCAGAGCCGCCATCCACGGTGTCTTGGCCATCGCGGCCATAGATCGTGTCATTACCAGCGCCGCCATAGAGTTGGTCATCACCTTCGCCGCCGTCGATCAGGTCGTCGTCGCCGTTGCCGTCGAGGCTGTCATTGCCCGCGCCGCCATTCAGGATGTCATCGCCAGCGCCGCCAGTGACAACATCATCGCCTTCGCCAGCGAGGACTTCATCGTCGCCGTCAGCTGCGTTTACGGTGTCATTGCCGCCGCCTGCGTGGATGATGTCGTCATTGCCGGTTTCGCCGTCGCGGATCGCATCGTCGTGATCGACCATGTCCCCATCGGGATCGCCGGTGTAATCGAGATCGATCAGATCGCCATCATCCGTGCCTGAAACGATCCCGTCGCGCACGGTGACGGTGACGGTGGCTGTGTCGAAGCCGCCATTGCCATCGGTGATGGTGTAGCTGATGGTCGCGTCGCCGCCAAACCCATCGGCAGGCGTGAAGGTCAGCGTGCCATCGCCATTGTTGATCACCTCGCCATCGGGGCTGGAGGCCGCGGTCACGGAGAGCGTGTCGCCGTCCAGATCCGTGTCATTGCCCAGAACGTCAATGGTGACGGGGGTTTCATATGTGGTGCTGTCTGTGTCGTCATTGGCAACCGGATCATCGTTGATCGGGTTCACGGTGACCGCCACAGTGGCCGTATCAAAGCCGCCATTCCCATCAGAGATGGTGTAGGTGATGGTGGTTTCGCCGTTGAAATCAGGGTTTGGCGTGAATTCAAGCTCGCCATCTTCATTGATCACCACATCGCCATCGGGGCTGGAGGCCTCGGTGACGCTCAGCGGGTCAAGATCGGCGTCGCTGTCATTGCTCAGCACGTTGATTGTGGCGGTGGTGTCTTCGTCGAGCGACAGGCTGTCATCGGCCGCCACGGGCGCGGTGTTGCCATCGGTGCCAACGGTGATGGTGTGCAGGGCGCTGTCTTGCAGGCCTTCTGCGTCTTCGATGGTGTAGCTGATGGTGGCTTCGCCGGTAAAACCATCGGCGGGTGTGAAGGTCACGGTGCCATCGCCATTGTTGACCAGCGTGCCTTGCTCGGCAGGCACAGTTGCGGCGGTGACGGTGAGCGCGTCGCCGTCTACGTCGCTGTCATTGTCCAGCAGGTCGACGGTCACGGCTGTGTTGAACTCGGTCACGTCGCTGTCGTCATTGGCGACGGGCGCATCGTTCACGGGGGTCACGGTGATCACGTGCAGGGCGCTGGCTTCTTGGCCTGCGGCATCGGCCACGGTGTAGCTGATGGTGGCTTCTCCGTTGAAATCAGCGGCAGGCGTGAAGGTCACGGTGCCATCGCCATTATCGACCAGCGTGCCTTGCTCGGTGGGCACGGTTGCGGCGGTAACGGTCAGCGCGCCGCCTTCGGGGTCGCTGTCGTTGCCGATCAGATCAACGGTGATTGCGACGTCTTCGTCGGTCTCGTCTGCGTCATCATTGGCGATGGGGGGCAAGTTGCCGCCATCTGTGCCAACGGTGATGGTGTGCAGGGCGCTGTCTTGCAGGCCTTCTTCGTCTTCGATGGTGTAGCTGATGGTGGCCTCGCCGGTGAAACCATCGGCAGGTGTGAAGGTCACGGTGCCATCGCCATTGTTGACCAGCGTGCCTTGCTCGGCGGGCACAGTTGCATCGGTGACGGTGAGCGCGTCGCCGTCTACGTCGCTGTCATTGTCCAGCAGGTCGACGGTTACGGCTGTGTTGAACTCGGTCACGTCGCTGTCGTCATTGGCGACGGGCGCATCGTTCACGGGGGTTACGGTGATCACGTGCAGGGCGCTGGCTTCTTGGCCTGCGGCATCGGCCACGGTGTAGCTGATGGTGGCTTCGCCGTTGAAATCAGCGGCAGGCGTGAAGGTCACGGTGCCATCGCCATTATCGACCAGCGTGCCTTGTTCGGCGGGCACGGTTGCGGCGGTAACGGTCAGCGCGCCGCCTTCGGGGTCGCTGTCGTTGCCGATCAGGTCGACGGTGATTGCGACGTCTTCGTCGGTCTCGTCTGCGTCATCATTGGCAATGGGGGCTTGGTCCTCGCCGGGATCAACCATGCCGGGATCGTCAAACACCAGATTATCAATCGCGCCGGAGCCGTTCAGCACAACTTCCATACGCGAGACGCCATCGACATTGAGGCCCACGGTGCGTTGGCCATTGTCGCCTGTCGGGTCCACGTAATGCGAGGCAATCAGGTTGCCCTCTGCATCGTAGAAATTCATTTGCGCGGCTTCTTCGATGTCGAGGAAGGTGAGGCTTTTCACCATCACGCCATTGTCGAAATCAAACACCAAGGTGCCGCCGGAGGCGTTGTCATCGGCATTGCTGCTGTCGCCATCTTCGGAGACGATGAGCACGCCGCCCAAGTTATCGGTGGCCAGATCGCTGTCGCCGCCTGTGGGGTTTGCGCTGTCGAAAATCATCGCGTCGCCGCTGCCGCCGATGGCGGATACGGTCACGCCGTCTGCGGCAAATTCATTATCTACGACGGTGCCAGAGGCCAAACCGTTAAAATCGATAGTCTTGATCATCTTTTATCTCCTATGCGCCGTATGGCTTGGCGCGCATGGCGGCCTGGCTGGGCGAAATTCTATAAAGAACAGGTGTTTGAGCGCATGTGCTGCTTGCGACGGCCAGCACGCGGCCCAATTGAAAGCGCGTTCCGGGGCGGTAGCCCGGCACAAAATCAGCGGCGATTTTGAAAAGTTGTTTCACTACTTTCTCCGTTCAAACCAGTTCACCCCCAAATGGCGCAGACCAAAGGTCACAGCAGCGCGCACATGGCACCAGCAATCAGGGGGAGACGGGCGTACAGCCCAAGAGGCCACTGGAAACACCAGCAGCATCACAATGTGTAAACGGTCCGCGTAAAATTGCGGCGTACACATATCTCCCGCATCAAGCTGATGCATTCGATGTGCGGCCGCCCCCGTGACCTACAGACTTCGCCCCCCAGTTGGGCAAGATCAGTAATACCCACAAGGTTTAGTCGAACAAAGGGAAAAATGTCTGAAAAGTGTCAGAAACAGAGCGATCCAAGGCAGGAATTCGCCTAAGTCATGCCGAAGGGGGCGCGGCGATTTGGGGTGATTGTTTCCAAATTGGAACGGATACCTAGGGTCACCCTAGGGATTAATGGGGAAATCGGGCGCAAGCTCAACCTGAGGGGGCATAATTAACCAATTTCCCGTTTCAATCGTGGCAACAATGAGAAGCGAGGCAAATTTGGGCAAGGGGCGCAAATGCAGCGCGCCACCTTGTTTGTGCCATTGTTTCCGTTTGGAACCAATGCGGCGGATATGGGCAGTTTGGTGCTCAAACCGCTGGGTGGCTGCCACATTTGAGGGGCGTGGATGCGGGCGAGTTGATTCGTATTAGGGGTATTTAGCGCCCTGCCCCTCTGCGCTGCTTGAGGCATCGCGGAAGGGGCCTGTCTTGAGGTGCTCGCCTCTATCGTCAGCCGTCGGCCATGAGGGCCTCTGGGTCCATGCCGCGCTCTTTTGCGCTGGAGCGGATGGCTTGCTGAATGGCGGGGCTGCGGGTCATCAGGCGGCGGAAGCGTTCGGCGTCGAGCACCAGCAAGGTGGAGGGCGCGATGGCCCGGACCTGTGTGCGCACCGCTTTTTTGGTCAGGATTGCCATCTGGCCGAACATTTCGCCGCCGCCGCGCCGCCATGTTTGGCCGGCGCTTTCAAGCTCTACCGCGCCTGATGCGATGAAATAGACGCTTTGCGCGGGGTCGTCTTTATCAATGATTAACTCGCCGGGGTTAACGTAGACCGTCTTGAGCGCGCGGCCCAATTTCTTGCGCGCGCCATCTTCGATACCGACAAAGAGGGGGAAACGTTGCACAAGTTCAAGCCGCTGGATGGCGATGTCGAGAGAGGGGCGTTTTTCCGTGGCGGCGCGCTGTGCGGTGAGGCGCTGCATCAGGGAGGTGTAGACCTCGGTGCTGATCAAGCCGTCCTCGCGCATGTTGTTATACTCACGCTCCTCAAGGCGCAGGGCGGTACGCCGGATAAAGCGGCGTTCGAGTTTTTCGGCATAGCCGGGATATTGCAGGCGCAGCCCTTCGAGGGCAGTTTCCATGGTTTCGACCCGCCGGGCGAGCAGTTCATGCAGCAGCTCCGCCACCCGGCGGCCATGGATGCGGCGGATGCGGCTGTCGATGAATGTGTCGAGGTCGCGCAGGATCAGCCGCTGGGCCAAGAGCAATTCAAAGCGGTCGGCGGTCATGCGCGCCAGTGGTCCGGACAGGTTCAGGCGGCGTTGTAGGGACACGCCGATTTTGAAGTCGCGCCCGTAGGAGACGCTTTTGCGGGCGGCGCGTTGATAGCCGTTGCGCCCGCCAGAGCGCGCGCCTTCGATCAGGCGGTCGGCGTCGGATAGGACCTGCTCGGCCATCCGCTGGGAGATCGTGCGCTCGCGCATGCGGACCAGCACCGTGTCGCGCTCGTGGCCCGCGAGAGCGATCAGGCCCAAGGTGATGCGGTCTCGGTCGAGGATTTCAGCGCCGTTTTCGGCGGCTTGCACGGTTTCATCCAGCCGCTCGCCAAAGTTTTTCGCTTCGGAGCGGACAATCTCGCGGGTGAGTTCGTAGTTTTCAGTGGTCCGCTCGACATCCTCGCGCACGGTTTGCAGCGCCACGGCGACAACCTGCCGCGACAATGCTTCGTCGATGGGCGAGAGCCGGTCGAGGCCAAGCCAGCGGATCACGGCGCGCAATGTGGTGCCCTGTACGATCAGGGTGAAAAGCGTGAAGCCTGTGGCGAGGATGCCGACCACGCGTTTGATCTCGATCGGAATGAGAGTGCTTTCGGTGACGGCCAAGGCCAGTGCAAGGGTCACGGCGCCCCGAAGCCCGCCCCAGAGGATCGCGGCGCGGTAGGGGCGTTCGACCACCGGGGAGAGACGCAGGAAGGCCAAGAGGGGCAGCAGGCCAAACAAGATCAGCGCCCGCGCGGCGACAGCGGCGGCGATGACAACGCTGACCAGCACAAAATCTTCGGCGCGCACTTCCTCCAGCAGCCTTGGGATCAGCAGCGCGGCGAGGATAAAGATCAACGCGCCTGCCCAATGCGCCAGCAGATCCCAAACCTCGCTCAGGTTTGTCCAGGTTTGCGGCGATAAGCGGCGCGGGCCGGAGAGGTTCATGGTGATCCCGGCGGTGACAACCGCGATGACGCCCGATGCGCCGATGATCTGCTCGGCGCCGATATAGACGAGATAGGGCAGCGCGACGCAGAGCGAGATTTGCGCCCGTTCATATTGCGCGAAATTCGACATGACCCAGACCGACAGCCGCGCCGCGAACCAGCCCGCCAGCGCGCCGCCACCAATCAGCAGCGGGAATTGCCCCAAAGCGTCGGTCAAGGTCGGGTCGGGCATGCCCAGCATCACAAAGCCCATAAAGAGGCCAAAAAGCGCGATTGCGGCAGCATCATTCAGCAGGCTTTCGCCTTCGATGATGCGCGCAAGCCGGCGCGGCGCGGAGATCGAGCGGAAGATCGAAACAACGGCGGAAGGATCGGTGGTCGAGACAATCGCTCCGATCAGAAAACAGGCGGCAAGCGGCAAGGTGCTGGCCCATGCCAGCGAATAGCCGACACCCAAGGTCGCGACGACCACCGCCACAACCGCAAGCACCAAAATTGGCACCCAATCGTCGAGCATACGCCGCAGGTTCATCCCCAGCGTGGCCTGAAACAGCAGCGTCGGCAGGAAAACATAGAGGAAGACATTGGAGCGGATCGGCAGGCCGAGGATGGCTTCTGCGACAGGGTTTAGAGCGTCGGTTAGCTCTGTGCGCAGGAAGAAAATCGCCCCCACGCCGATCAACATGCCAACAACCGCCAAAATCACGCTGTAGGGAAGCCGCAACCGGGCGGCCAGCGGCTCGGCGGCGCTGATGACCAGAAAAAGCGATGCGATAACGGCGGTGATTAAGATGATGCTCATGGGAAATAAGTAGCAGAGATTCTAAGGGGATAAAATCGCACTAAACTAAGATCGGTTGAATTGTGCAACCAGTGACAGCGCCGCGTTTCGATGCTTGAAAAGCGGTCAATCTGCGCGGTGTTTGGGCGGTTTGGGCAGGCGTTTGGCCCGGCGCGTTTAGGGGTGCGTGTGGGGGAGCGCGGCAATTTGCGCGCTAAAAGGGATGCGGCAATAGCCTTTCCCGGCGCGGGGCTAATGCCTGCGCGCGGGGATCGAGATGATCGGGAAAGGTTGTGGTTGGTACCCAAGGCCGGACTCGAACCGGCACTCCTGTTACAGAAGTGGATTTTGAATCCACCGCGTCTACCATTCCGCCACTTGGGCCACCCGCGCCGTTTAGCGCGGGTTGCAGCGAGGGGCAAGACCCAAAAACGCTTGACCCTGCCCTGCCCGCGTGGTGGACATGCGCGCAGCACGAAAAGCTTGGTAAAAAGCCGTAAAAACAGGAGCGCGCCCGCCTATGATCCGCCGTCTTTATGACTGGACGCTGAGCTTGGCACAGCATCCGCAGGCGCTCTGGGCGCTGGCTGTTGTGTCTTTTGTGGAGAGTTCGTTTTTTCCGATTCCCCCTGACATCATCATGATTCCAATGATTATTGCGCGGCCTAACCGGGCGTTTGTGATTGCATCGGTGGCGCTGGTGGCGTCGGTGTTGGGCGGGTTGCTGGGCTATGCCATTGGGGCGCTGGCGTTTGAGACGCTGGGCGCGCCGATTTTGGCGGCGCTTGGCAAGGCCGATGCCATGGCGGAGTTTTCCCAGCGGTTCAACGATCTGGGCTTTTGGGCCGTGCTGGCGGCGGGGATCACGCCGTTTCCGTATAAGGTGATCACGATTATGTCCGGGGTCACGGGCATGTCGCTGAGCACGTTTATCGCCACTTCGATTTTGGCGCGGGGGCTGCGGTTCTTTATGGTGGCGGGATTGCTCTATTATTTTGGCGCGCCCATTCGCGATTTCATTGAAAAGCGGCTGGGCCTGATGTTCACACTTGCTTTGATCTTGTTGGTCGGCGGGTTTGCTGTGGTGAAAATGCTATGAAAAAACTGGTTTTGGTGGCAGCGGGCGGGTCGGCTGCGTTGCTTTTGGGGGCGCTGGCCTTTCAACATCTGGGCGGGTTGGCCCCGTGTAAGCTGTGCATCTGGCAGCGCTGGCCGCATGTGGCCGCGATTGCCGTGGGGCTGCTTGTGGCGGTGACAAACCGCGCGCAACTGGCGTGGCTTGGGGCGCTGGCGGCGCTGGCGACGGCGGCGGTGGGGCTCTATCACATGGGTGTTGAGCAAGGCTGGTGGGAAGGGCCGACCAGTTGTACCTCGGGGCCGATTGGCGGGATGAGCGCCGATGAGTTGATGACGCAGATTCTGAACGCGCCGATGGTGCGCTGTGATGACATTGCGTGGTCGCTGATGGGACTGTCCATGGCGGGATGGAACATGGTTTTGTCGCTGGTCTTGGCCGGAATTTGGGTGCAAGCGGCGCGGCGCGCCTGAGCGCCCTGCCCCTGCCGATACTATATTACCCGGTTTTTCGGGTGCGCAGCAGCAGGCTGGTTTCTGACGAGACCACCCCTTCGAGGGTACGGATGCGCGCCAAAACCTGATCGAATTCCGCCAGCGAGCCCGTGCCGATTTCCGCGATCACATCCCAGCGGCCATTGGTCGAGTGCACGGCGCGCAATTCGGCCATGCCCATGAGGGTGCGGGTGATGCGTTCGGTGCCGCGCCCCTCGATGCCGATCATCATCAGCCCGCGCACCGCGTCTTGCGCCATGTCGGCGCGGGTGATCACGCCAAACCCCACGATATCGCCGCGGTTTTGCAAACGCTCCAGCCGGGCGCGCACGGTGGCGCGCGACACGCCAAGCCGCGCCGCAAGCGCCGAGAGCGGCGCGCGGGCATCATGGCGCAGCGCGGCGACCAGTTGATTGTCCATTTCGTCCATTATTGCCTCCGATCTGCGCAAATTGCCTTCAAATCGGGCGATATGCTGGCTGTTCAGTGACCCTTATGCTGCATATCCTGTGGCTCTGACAAGCAAAGAGGCAGCTATGACCGCGACAAATTGCATATTGATCGGCGTGCCGATGGACAGTGGAAAACGCCGTAAGGGCTGTTTGATGGGGCCCGATGCCTACCGCACGGCGGGGCTGGCTGGGGCGCTCACGGATCTGGGCCATCAGGTAGAGGATCGCGGCAATGTCGCCCCAGCCCCGTTTACGCCCAAAGCCCATCCCAAGCTGGTGCAGCTTGAGGAGACGATTGGCTGGACGCAGGCGCTGGCCGAGGCATCGGAGGCCGCGTTTGGGGGCGGTGTGCCGATCTTTATGGGCGGCGATCATGCGCTGTCGCTGGGGACGGTGCTGGGCGCGATGCGCCATGCGCAAAAGGTCGAGCGGCCATTGTTTGTGCTCTGGCTGGATGCGCATACGGATTTTCACACGCCGCAGACCACCGATAGCGGAAATTTGCATGGCACGCCGCTGGGTTATGTGACCGGGCGCGAGGGGTTTGACGGGTTTCCTGCGGTGGAAACGCCCCTGCCCCATGAGCAGATTGCGATCATTGGTTTGCGGTCGGTGGATGCCGCCGAGCGCAGCGCGATGCAGGAAAGCGACATCACCTATGTGGACATGCGCGCGATTGACGAGAGCGGGATTGCGCAGCCGCTTTCGGCGTTTTTGACGCGGGTTGCGGCGGCGAATGGGCTGCTGCATGTCTCGCTGGATGTGGATTTTCTGGACCCCAGCGTGGCCCCCGCTGTGGGCACCACCGTGCCCGGCGGCGCGACGGTGCGCGAGGGGCATTTGGTGATGGAGATGCTGCATGACAGCGGCTTGATGAGCTCGCTTGATCTGGTGGAGCTCAACCCGTTTTTGGATGAGCGCGGGCGCACAGCGCAGCTGATGGTTGATCTGGCGGCGTCTGGCTTTGGGCGGCGGGTGTTTGACCGGCCCACGCGGGCGTTTTGAGCGGTAATACCCGCTCGGCGGCAACAGAAATTTAAGGAATGCAGGCTATGACAAAGATGACCACACCGTCCGACAAGGCTTTGGTGCCGTTTGTGTCGGTCGATCATATGATGAAACTGATCCACCACATTGGGGTGGAACAGATGATGGCAGGGATTGCCGCGTGTATTGAGGAGGATTTTCGCCGTTGGGAGCTGTTTGACAAGACGCCGCGTGTGGCGAGCCATTCTGATGTCGGTGTCATCGAGTTGATGCCCACCTCGGATGGCGAGGTTTACGGGTTTAAATATGTGAATGGCCATCCGGGCAACACCAAGGGCGGTTTGCAAACGGTCACGGCCTTTGGGCTGCTGTCTGATGTGGCAACGGGCTATCCTGTGCTGCTGTCGGAGATGACGATTTTGACCGCTCTGCGCACGGCGGCAACCAGCGCGCTTGTGGCGCGGCTGCTGGCCCCTAAAGGCGCGCATGTGATGGCGATGATTGGCAATGGCGCGCAGTCGGAGTTTCAGAGCCTTGCCATGAAAGCGATTGCGGGCGTGGATGAGGTGCGGCTGTATGATATTGACCCGGCGGCCACGCGCAAATGTGCGGCCAATCTGGCGGGGCAAGGGATCAAAGTGGTGAGCTGTGCCAGTGCCGAGGAAGCCATGCTGGGCGCGCAGATCATCACCACCTGCACGGCGGATAAGCAATATGCCACGATCCTGACCGATAATATGATCGGCAGCGGCGTGCATATCAACGCGATTGGCGGCGATTGCCCCGGCAAGACCGAGCTGGCCCCGGCGATTTTGCAGCGCGCAGGGATTTTTGTGGAATACCCCGAGCAGACCCGGATTGAGGGCGAGATACAGCAATTGCCCGCAGATCATCCGGTGACGGAAATTTGGGAAGTGATCACCGGCAAAGCGCCCGGGCGGCGCGATGACAAGCAGATCACGCTGTTTGATTCCGTAGGCTTTGCCATCGAGGATTTCTCGGCGCTGCGCTATGTGCGGCAAAAGGTGAAGGAAACCAAGATGTTCTTGCCGCTTGATCTGCTGGCTGATCCGGATGATCCACGCGATTTGTTCGGGATGGTGCAGCGCGCTAAGGCCTGAGAAAGAGGGCCGCGGGCGCAGGGTGGGTGTCCGGTGATGCGCCCCGGCGCGCGTGTTTTAGGAGATGTGGCTGCGCCGGGGTTTTCGGCGCGGCTGGGCTCTGGGTTGTTGAGAGGCGCGGCGTTGAGTTGATGGGCCGGGCGAAGCGGTGCTGAGTTAGGGGGCCGGGCCTATCGGTTTGGGATACGGAGAGTATTGAGCGGCATAGGGTTGAGCATGCTGCGCAATGGTCGGATTTAAAGGCGGGCTGCGAAGGCTCAGCGGCTCGATGATTGTGCTGGCGAGTGGCTGGTTCTGGCGGCGCGGATTGCGCGAGATTGTGAAGGTTGGCCTTGTTTGTATCGGGCGACCTTGGAATTGCTTCGGCTTGGTCACCTATGGCGGCTTTTGCTGTGAAGGGCGTAGCGCAAGCGCTGAGCGAGGTTTGCGATAGAATAGCGGCCATGCTCAGCAGTGCGGCGTTCATGACCTTCGGCAGCTCCCCCAAAAACCCAGCTTAGCGGGTCGCGGCGCGGGGTTTTTTAGGGCCGTTCACGTCGTGGCGGTAGATCCAGCCGAAGGCGCTGACCATGCGGGCCGGGGCAAGGCGGCTGCCGAGGCGCAAGCCCAGATGGGCGGCGCTGCGGATCGGGTTTGAGGTGGTATTTCTATTTGTTGCCTGCGAGGGCTTTTGCTGATCAGAGCGGCGCGCGGGCGTTGAGCGAGGTTTGCAATTGAATAGCGACCATGCTCAGCAGAGCCACGGTCATAACCTGCGACAGCGCCCCCCAAACCCAGCTTAGCGGGTCACGTCGTGGCGGTAGATCCAGTCGAAGGCGCTGACCATGCGGGCCGGGGCAACGCGGCTGCCGAGGCGCAGGCCCAGATGGGCGGCGCTGCGGATTGGGCCGGGTTTGAGGTGGTATTTCCATGCGTTGCCTGTGGCGGCTTTGATGATGCGGGCGGCGCGCGGGGCGCGGGCGGATTGGTAGTCGGCCAGCGTTTCGCCCCGGCCAAGCGTCGAGGCCAGCACCCAAGCGTCTTCGAGCGCGAGGTTCGCGCCTTGGGCCAGAAATGGCAGGGTTGGGTGGGCCGCATCGCCCAAAAGCGCCAGCCCGCCGCCCTGCCATGTGGCGGCAACTGGGTGCAGGTGCAGCCCCCAGAGCGTGGCCTCTGTGACCGCATCCAGCATTTGGCCCGCAACGCCGCCAAAGCCGGAAAACGCGGCGCGCAGATGGGCGGGATCGTCGCTGTGGCGCCAGCCTTCGGCGGCCCAATCGCTGCGTTCTTGCACGGCGACAAGGTTAATCTCGCGCCCGCCGCGCAGCGGGTAGCTGACCAGATGACAGCCGGGGCCCATGGTGAGCCATGCCTGCGCGGGGTGGTCGACCGTGTTGGGGATCACGGCGCGCCATGCGACTTGACCACTGAACTGGGCGCGGTCGGGGCCGTTGAGCACGGCGCGGGCGGTGGAATGGATGCCATCCGCGCCGATGATCAGCTCGGCGCGGCGGGTGCTGCCATCCGCGAGGCGCAGGGCGGGCAGATCGCCTGCGGCACGGGCGGGGGTGATTTGGGTGACGTCGCAGCCGAGCTCGAAGGAGACATTGGCGCGGCGGGCGGCGGCCCCCAGCGCTTCGATCAGATCGGCGCGGTGCATAAAGAGGTAATCAAGATCACCTGCGTGGCGCGCCAGATCAAGCAGGGCCACGGGGGGATCTGGATGATCAAAGGCGCGCAGCACCACGGCGCGGGCTTTGACGGCGCGCAGATCATGCAGGCCAAGGGCGCGCAGAACGGCGAGGCCATTGGGGCTGATCTGGATGCCTGCGCCTTCGGCGCGCAGGGCTTTGCTGCGTTCAAGCAAGGTGACGGCGACGCCGCGCTGCGCCAGAGCGGTGGCTGCGGCCAAGCCGCCTACCCCGCCGCCGATCACGATGGCATTGCTGATGTGCATGGGCGCGCCCCTTTGATGCAGCAACGCCGCGGCTTTCACCGCGGCGTTCTGAATTGATCTTGATGGTGGCGCTTAGTCGTCGCGGTGGACTTTTTCGCGCCGCTCGTGGCGTTCTTGCACCTCGAGGGTCATGGTGGCGATGGGCCGTGCATCGAGCCGTTTGAGCGAAATCGGATCGCCGCTTACGGAACAATAGCCAAATTCGCCTTCGTCGATGCGGCGCAGCGCGGCATCAATTTTACCAACCAATTTGCGCGCCCGATCCCGTGTGCGCAATTCCAGCGCACGGTCGGTTTCTTCGGAGGCACGGTCTGCAACATCGGGGATATTGCGGGTGCCGTCCTGCAATCCTTCGATGGTGCCGCGGCTGCCCGCGAGCAGCTCAGATTTCCAATCAAGCAGCTTGCGGCGGAAATACTCCAGCTGCCGATCATTCATAAAAGGTTCGTCCTCGGCCGGACGGTAGTCATCTGGCAGAAATAATTCCTGCTTCATGCTATTCCCCTCAGCAATCTCACTATGTGACATCTTCGCTAATTCCTCAGATATCGCTCCCTTGCGGTGCATCTACCGCAGCGTCAGCGAATTGTCACTACACAATCCCACGATATTCAGGGTAAAAGACCTGTAGAAAAGACGCTCCGCAGAAGGTTGATTACGCTATGAAATTTCAAGGCACCGCAGATTATGTGGCCACAGATGATCTGACAATCGCGGTAAATGCCGCTGTGACGCTGGAACGGCCCTTGTTGGTTAAGGGCGAGCCGGGCACGGGCAAGACCGAGTTGGCCAAACAAGTGTCGGCGTCTTTGGGTCTTCGCATGATTGAGTGGAACATCAAGTCCACAACCAGGGCGCAGCAAGGCCTGTATGAATATGACGCGGTGAGCCGGTTGCGCGACAGCCAATTGGGCGAAGAACGCGTGCGCGATGTGCAAAACTACATCCGCAAGGGCAAGCTTTGGGAGGCGTTCGAGGCCGATGAGAAGGTCGTGTTGTTGATTGATGAAATCGACAAGGCGGATATCGAGTTTCCAAATGACCTGCTGCAAGAGCTCGATAAAATGGAGTTCTTTGTTTACGAGACCGGCGCGACGATCAAAGCGCGCCAGCGGCCTATTGTGATCATCACCTCGAATAATGAAAAAGAATTGCCCGACGCGTTTTTGCGCCGCTGCTTTTTCCATTACATCCGTTTTCCCGAGATGGAGACGTTGAAAAAGATTGTCGAGGTGCATCATCCGGGGATCAAAGAGACGTTGCTGACCACGGCGCTGACGCAGTTTTACGAGATCCGCGAGCAACAGGGGTTGAAGAAAAAGCCATCGACCTCGGAGGTTCTGGATTGGCTGAAGCTGCTGCTGGCCGAGGATCTTGAGGCGGATGATCTGAAAAAAGACGGCAAAAGCGCCCTGCCCAAGTTACATGGGGCCTTGCTAAAGAACGAACAGGACGTGCATCTTTTCGAAAGGCTGGCCTTTATGGCGCGCAGCCAGCGTTAACCTAGGTTAAAGGAGCCCGCATGCGGCAATTGCTGTTTTTGTTGCTTTTGGTGCCGATCCATCTGGCGACCGGGGCGATGGTGGCCAGTTTTGTGAAAGCGGTGACGCCGCTGGATGCGCTGGCCGCGCAATGGGTGGTGGTGCCGGTGTATCTGCTGCTTTCGGCGGTGGTGTGTACGTTTTATCTGGACCGGATTGTGATCCGCGAGAAGGAAAAGGCAGAGTTTTTCCGGCTCAAAGTGATGCTGGGAAATTTGTTTTGGCCGGGGTTTTTGATTTGGGTGAAACTGCTGGTGATTTATCTGGGGGTGATGCAGCCGGTGGAGACGGATTTTATTTCCGCCGCTTTGTTGGTGATTGGCACGGCGTTGATGATCCAATTTTTCTGGACGGCGCGTAACCATCGCGGGAAAAATAAGGGGTAATTCCCGCATAGCGTGCTGATTTTCCGGGCAAAAATCAGTGTCATTCTCGCCACAATCCACCCGCTACGCGGGATAATTGCCACTATTTCGCCTTAATTGCTCCCTAACTTGGCCCCCATGCGGGGTAAAAACCCTTATGAATAGCTCCTAAGGGCAAAATAGGCAGGCATGACATTGGAATTTACGCACCCCGCATACACACGCATAGCGTGCACTCCCCTTTTTGAAAAAGGGGATGGTTGATGGCATCCCGCCGCGCGCGTCTTGCGCTGATTATCGCCATGGCGCTCAACGCCTGTACACCCACGACCCATGACACGGTGACCCGGTTCGATCACACGGAGCGGATCTCTAACCTGCCGCCGATAAAGGTTTTTTCCACCGCCACCCCGCGTGCGACCATTCGGTCGAACAATGATCTGGCGCTGGATTTTATCGAGCTGAGCTTCCAGCTGGAGAGTGGCCGCGACCTGCCGGTTTTCACGCGGTTCGAGGGGCCGATTACCTTGCGGGTGATTGGCACGCCTCCCGCTACGATGGAAAGTGATCTGTCGCGCGTCTTGTCACGGTTGAACCATGAGGCGGGCATTCCGATCCGCCGGATTGCTGGCGAGAGCGCAAATATCACCGTTCAGGCCGTGAGCCGCGCGCAGATTCGCCGGGTTTTGCCAAAGGCTGCCTGTTTTGTGGCGCCAAATGTGTCGTCGATTGATGAATATGCCAAGGCGCGCCGCGCGCCGCGCACCAATTGGGCGTCGCTTAGAACCCGCAGCCGTATTGCGATTTTTGTGCCCAATGATGTGAGCCCGCAAGAGACCCGCGATTGTTTGCACGAGGAATTGGCGCAGGCGCTGGGGCCGCTTAATGATCTGTACCGCCTGCCCGATTCGGTTTTCAACGACGATAATGTGCATACGGTTTTGACCGGTTTCGACATGCTGATGCTGCGCGCCTATTACGCGCCGGAGCTGCGGTCGGGCATGACGCGGGGCCAAGTGGCCGCCGCCCTGCCCGCGATTTTCTCGCGGATCAATCCCGGCGGCGATGGCCGGGCGGCGCGCTATGCCACCCGCACGCCGCGTGCGTGGAAACAGGCGATCGAGACGGCGCTTGGCTCGGGCGCGAGCATCACGGTGCGCCGCCGCGCCGGGCTGGAGGCGATCCGCATTGCCACCTCGCTGGGCTGGCAGGACCACCGCCGCGCCTTTGCGCATTACGCCATGGGCCGTCTGTTGCAGCGCACCGATCCTGAGGCCGCGCATCAGCAATATCTGGCGGCAGACCGCTATTACGCCCAGACCCAAGGTACGCAATTGCACCGCGCCTATGTGGCAACGCAACTGGCCGCTTATGCGATCAGCCAAGGCGCGGCAGTTCAGGCGGAGCGCATGATCGCGCCGCATTTGGAGACCGCGCAGCGCAATGAAAACGCAGCGCTTCTGTCGACGTTGATGCTGCTTCGGGCCGAGGCGCTTGATCTGCAAAACCGCCCCGCCGAAGCGCGCAGCGTTAGGCTGGACAGTCTGGGGTGGGCGCGCTACGGCTTTGGCCCGGATTGGGCGGTGCGTGCGAAGCTGCGAGAGATTGCATCGCTGAACCCGCTCAAAGGTTAAAGCGAGGCGAGCCATGATATTTTTGGGACTGTTGGTGCTGGGCGCTGTGATTGGCGCAATGACGGCGCGCAAGCGCAAGGGCAACCGCAAGGATATGGCGCAATACGCGGCGGGCTATGGCATGGCCTTTGCGATTGTGGGCATGATTTTGACCGTGGTGATTGAACGCTTGGCGGTCTGAGCCGATGTTCTTGCCGTTTTTCGAAGAGCTGCGCCGCCACCGTGTGCCGGTTTCCATGCGCGAGTTTCTGGCGTTTCTGGATGGGATGGCGGCGAATATCGCCACCTATGATGCCGAGGCGTTTTACTATCTTGCGCGCACCGCCATGGTCAAAGACGAGCGCAACATCGATAAATTCGACCGCGCCTTTGCGGCCAGCTTTGCCGGGCTTGATAACATCAGCGACGCCGAGGTGCTTGAGGCGGTGGAAATCCCGCAAGAATGGCTTGATAAAATGGCCGAAAAGCATCTTTCGGCGGAAGAAAAAGCCGAGATCGAGGCGTTGGGCGGCTTTGACAAGCTGATGGAAACGCTCAAGAAACGGCTTGAGGAACAAAAAGATCGGCATCAGGGCGGCAACAAATGGATTGGCACGGCGGGCACCTCGCCTTTTGGCGCATATGGCTACAATCCCGAAGGCGTGCGGATCGGCCAGCATGAGAGCCGCCACAAACGCGCGGTCAAAGTCTGGGACAAGCGCGAGTTCAAAAACCTTGATGACACGGTGGAGCTTGGCACGCGCAACATCAAAGTTGCGCTGAAACGTCTGCGCCGCTGGGCGCGCGACGGGGCGCATGAGGAGCTGGACCTGAATGGCACAATCCGCGCCACCGCCGAGCAAGGCTATCTGGATGTGAAAACCCGCCCCGAGCGGCGCAATGCGGTCAAGGTTGTGCTGTTCTTGGATGTGGGCGGCTCGATGGATCCGCATATCAAGCTGGTTGAGGAATTGTTCAGCGCGGCGCGCACGGAATTCAAACATCTGGAATATTTCTATTTCCACAACTGCCTCTATGAGGGCGTGTGGCGCGACAACCGCCGCCGCTGGGATGCGCAGATCCCCACCCATGAGGTGCTCAACACTTACGGCGCCGATTACAAATGTATCTTTGTGGGTGACGCCTCCATGTCGCCTTATGAGGTGGCTTATGCGGGCGGTGCTAACGAGCATTGGAACGCCGAGGCCGGGGCCACATGGCTTGGCCGCGCGCGAGATCAATGGCCCAGCCATCTGTGGATCAACCCGGTGCCCGAGCGCCATTGGCCCTACACACAGTCCATCGCGATGATCCAAGAGGTGTTTGGCCCGGACGCCATGGTGCCCATGACCCTAGAAGGGCTGAGCCGCGGCATGAAGACCCTCACCCGCTAAGTTCACCCTTCTATAAATACTCAAATTCTGCCGCTTGGCTCTGGGCGGCAAAGACCCCATATTGAGCCTATGATCCGTGTCATCCCCATTTTGCTGGCGGTGCTTTATGCGCTGGCCATGTACCGGTTTTCCGCTTGGCGCACGGCGCGCGAGCTGGATGCGAAATCCACCCAGTTGGTGGATCCCGCGCTCAATGACATGCAAAAGCGCCTTGCCGCCGCGCTCGATCTGCCGCGCATCAAAGTGCATATTTACGAGATTGATCCGGTGAACGGGTTGGCCGCCCCCGACGGGCGGATTTTCATCACGCGCGGGTTTTACAACCGCTTTCGCAGCGGCGAGGTCAGCGCCGAAGAAATGGCCTCGGTGATTGCCCATGAGTTGGGCCATGTGGCGCTTGGCCATTCGCGGCGGCGGATGATTGATTTCTCGGGGCAAAACGCCATGCGCACGGCTTTGGCCATGGTGCTGGGGCGGTTCATTCCTTTTGTCGGCATCTGGATTGCCAATGGGCTGACCAGCCTGCTGGCGGCGCGGCTGTCGCGTAGTGATGAATATGAGGCCGATGCCTATGCGGCGGCGCTGTTGCATAAGGCGGGGATTGGTGTGGGGGCGCAAATCTCGCTGTTTGAAAAGCTTGAGGCCTTGACCCAGAGCAATCATGGCAAGGCCCCGGCGTGGCTGCTGAGCCATCCCAAATCGCAGGAGCGGATTGCGGCGCTGCGGGCGTTGCAAAGCCGCTGGGAAGACTAGGTCTCGCGCAGCGACAGTGCTTTGCCCAGACGCGGCAGGCGGGCTTTTTTCATCAGCGCGCGCATCTGCCATTCCTCGCCCGAAAGCTGGCGCGCTGTGGCCAGCACATTCTGCGCCACATGGCGCACCAGATCGGGGCTGGCCTCAAAATGCCCCAGCAAGAACCCATCGGCATCCACCCGCGACAGGCCTTCTTCGGCCAGTATACCGCGCGGGAAATCCTTGGCGTTGAGGGTCACGATCACATCCGCAAAGCCGCCAACGGCGGCGGCCAGCACATGGATGTCGTTTTTATCGGGAAGCCAGAGCCGCGCCTCCAGCCCCGGTTGGGGGGCGATGCAGGCGCGGGGAAAGGCGGCGCTGGTTTGGGCGATCTCGCCCCGGGCCAGCGCCTCGCCGCCGGGGCCGATCTTGCGGGCGGCCAGCGCCCATTCTTCCAAGATCCGCGCCGACCACAGGGGCGTGTAGGCCCCGGTTTTCGCGACGCCCAGCAACATTTCCCGCATCACAGTGGGAAAAAGCACGCAGGCGTCGAGAAGCACCTTCATAGGGCGAAGAACAACGCCTTGAGATAGCCGCTTTCGGCCAGTTGTGGCATTTGCGGGTGGTCTGGTCCGGCAAACCCGGTGTGGATAAGAGAGGATTGCCGCCCTGCCCGGCCAATGCCGCGGATACAGGCACCGCGAAATTGCATCAGGTCTGCGGCATGCGAGCAAGAGCACAGGCCAAGCACGCCGCCCTCATCCACCAGCGATGCCGCCAGCCGCGCCACACGCTCATAGGCGCGCAGCCCTGCATCCAGCGCGTTGCGCGTCGGCGCAAAGGCGGGCGGATCGCAGATCACCAGATCAAATTTCGCGCCCTCTTTGGCCAGATCGGCCAATGTGTCGAACGCATCGCCTTGGCGGGTGATGAAACGGTCTTCGCAGCCCGTGGCGCGCGCGCCAAGTGTCGCCAGTTCCAGCGCCGGGTTGGAGCCGTCAACGCAGGTGACTTCCAGCGCGCCCTGGGCCGCAGCGGCAAGGCCAAAGCCGCCCACATGCGAGAACACATCCAGCACCCGCGCATTTTTCGCCAGCGAGGCAGCAAAGGCGTGATTGGGGCGTTGGTCGTAGAAAATACCGGTTTTCTGCCCGCCTGTGAGGTCGGCCATATAGGTCGCGCCATTCATCGGCACGGGCAATGCGGCCTCGGGCGCGCTGCCATGCAACACGGCGCTGACGTCATCGAGCCCTTCGAGGCTGCGGGTGCGGCCAGCGGCGTTTTTGAGCACATGCTGCACGCCTGTGACAGCGACCAACGCTTCGGTCAGCGGGGCAATCAGGGCATCGGCCCATGCGGCATTGGGTTGAATAACGGCGGTGTCGCCAAAACGGTCGATGATCACACCGGGCAGACCGTCTGCCTCGGCGTGGATCAGCCGGTAGAAAGGCGCGTCGAACATGCGCGCGCGCAGGGCCAGCGCCTTGCTGAATTTGCGGGCAAACCATTGGGCGTCGATCACGGCGGTGGTGTCGCGGTCGAGCATGCGGGCAATGATTTTGGAGTTGGGGTTTACCGTCACCAGCCCCAGCGGCGCGCGGTCTGCGTCTTCGAGCAGCGCCACCGTGCCGGGGGCAATGTTGCGCGTGCGCCGGTCGGTGACCAGTTCATTGGCATAAACCCATGGCGCGCCATGGCGGATCGCCTTGGCGTTGGCTTTGGGCATCAAGCGCACTGTGGGGCGCGCGGCGGGATCATCAGATGTGAATAAGGAGGATGCTGTTGTCATGCACCCTCCTTAGTCTGTAGCGCGGCCCCGCGAAAGATCAGATGTTGTTGATTCTTTGGAAGAGGCCCAATTTTGCGTTTTTATGCCCGGTGGGCGCGGTCAGCTCTTGGCGGATCACTTGGGCCAGATGGCCGCTGATGCGGACTTTTTGGGTTTCGCCGCGCGCTTCGGCGTCTTTGGCCATTTGGCCGCCAAAGGCGTCAAGGTCGGCTTTGACCACGCGCGGTTCCGCCAGCAGCGCGCCGGACGCCGCATCGCGCACAGTGAGTTTAAAGCGCAGCGAGTGCACGCCGCCCACAGTGTAGCGGGCTTTTTCCGTCAGCGCGTGGAAGCGTTCCACTTCGATATCCAGCACAACCGGGGTGCTGCCTTGGAAATCAGCGGTGCCGAAGGCCATGGCATCAGCAAAGATTTTCTGGACCTGTTGGTGGCGGTCGCCCAGCGGGTCTTCGCGCCAGACGATGTCGCCTTGGGGGTAATAGCGGTTTGCCTCGGAGACTTTGAGGCTTTGCGGCACGGTCACGTTGATGCGCGCCACCGAGATGGAGGGCGCGGCCAGTGCCATTTGATCGCCAGCCACGGGGGCACCTGCCACAGGCGCGGCGAAGGAGGCGTTCCGGCTGGCGGTATCTACGGAGCCGCAGGCGGTCAGCGCGCCGGCGGTGGCCATAGCAGCAATCAATTTCCCAAAAGTCATCATACTCTCCCTTGGCTGGCTTAAAACAAGCGCCAGCACTGAACGGTTTAATCTGAGTATGATTCTGCGCGGCAAATAAGGCGCGATTGGGGTGTAATTCGCTCAAACTTGAGGTTTATATTTCGAAGATTACCGCCAAATTCGCAGTTCTGCCGCATTTGGCGGGGTTTTGATGCGGTTATGGGTTCAATTACGAGATCAGTTACGGGTTCAATTTCTGGGGCGGCTGCGCCAGCCGCCGCGTCTGCGCGGGGTGGCAAGGGTGCTTTGGCCCTCTTCGAGCACTTTGGTCATCGGATGATCGGGCGCGGCGGGGGCATAGCGCGCCGAGAGCGCGGCCAGCGCGGTTTGGGTGTTCACCTGCGCGGGCAGTGACAAAGCCCAATCGAGAAAAATGCTACGACATTCAGAGGCGGTGATGCCGTCGATCCGGTAGGCCTCATAGATCAGGCCCTTGGGGTCGTTGTCGGTTCTTGCCGGTTCTTCGCTCATCATGCCCCCTCTTGCGCCGTTGTTTTTGTGGCTGTTTGCGCCCCTGCCAGCGCCTTGGTGATGATCGCGTCATTGGCGGCGAAGGACTGTTCCAACTGCGACGCCATTTCGGTCAGGCTGTCGCAGGCAAGGCTGCGGCGCAGGAAATCAGCGGCGGCGCGGCCCATGGTTTGCGGGTCTGGCACCTGCGCCGAGAGCAGGCGCGCAGCGCTTTGCAGCGCCCAAAGCTGGGCATAGGCGGTTTGCAATTGCGCCGCGCCCTTCGCATCAAGCACGGCGCAATCGGCGGCGGCTTGCAGCCCTTCGGCAATGCCGCGTTTGCCGGTGCCAGCGATCAAAATCCCGGCTTGGGCGAGCAATTCGATGTCTTGCATCCGGCCCGGCCCGATTTTGGCATCCCAGATGTTGCCGGGTTGTTTGGCGGCGGCGATGCGGGCGCGCATTTGGGCGACATCGTCCAATATCTTGGCGCGCCGGGTATCGCGGGCCAAAAGATCGGTGCGGAAGGCCTCGACCCGCTGGCCCAGATCTTGGGGGCCTGCGATCACGGCGGCGCGGGTCAGGGCCAGATGTTCCCAGACCCATGCCTCTTCGAGCTGGTAATTGGTGAAGCTGGCGAGGCTGGTGGCGACGGGGCCTTTGTTGCCCGAGGGGCGCAGGCGCATGTCGACCTCATAAAGCCGCCCGTGCGACATGGGCGCGCTCAGCGCGGTGATCATGGCTTGGGTCAGGCGGGCGTAATATTGCCGGGTTTGCAGGGGGCGTTTGCCCTCGGAGCTGTCGACGCCGTCCGGGTCATAGATCACGATCATATCGAGATCGGAGGTGGCGGTGAGCCGCCCTGCCCCCAGCGAGCCCATGCCCAGCAGCACCGCGCCTTTGCCGGGAGCTGTGCCGTGGCGCAGGGCAAATTGCTCTTGGACCACGGGCCAGAGCGCGCGCAGCACGGCGCGGGCCAGATCGGCATATTGCACGCCTGCGCCCTGTGCGTCGATCAGCCCGCGCAAATGATGCACGCCGATGCGAAAGTGCCATTCGCGGGCCCAGCGGCGGGTGGTGTCGAGTTTGAGTTCATAGTCAGGCTCAAGGCTCAGCGCCTCTTGCAGGGATTGCTCGAGCGCGGCGCTGCCCGGCCAGACCGAGAAGAAATCACCGCCGATGACCGCGTCGAACACGCCCGAATTGCGCGAGAGGTGATTGGCCAGCGCGGGCGAGACGCAAATGATATCGATCAGCAGATCGGCCAATTGGCTGTTGGCTTCGATCAGCGAAAACAGTTGCACCCCGGCGGGCAGCCCCGCGAGGAAGCCATCGAAAGCCAGCAGCGCCTCGTCGGGTTTGGCGGCTTTGGCCAGTTGCGAGAGCAGCATGGGTTTGAGCCGTTCAAACAGCTCCGCGCCGCGCGGGCTGCGCAGGGCGGGATAGCTGGGCCAGCGGCCCATCACCGCCCCGTCGAACACGTGATCGCCGGGGTCTGGCGCGCTGGGTTTGCGGCTGTCGGCAAAGAAGCCTTCGGTCAGCTCATGCACCGCGCTGAGGCGCAAGGTCAGCTCGCCGCGCAGGGCGTTTTCATCCTCGCCCATCAGAGCGGCAAGGCGCGCAAAGCCGTCTTCGGTTTTTGGCAGGCTGTGGGTTTGCGCGTCGCGGGTCATTTGCAAACGGTGCTCGACCGTGCGGTGGAAGATATAGTGTTCGGTCAATTGGGCGGCAGCATCAGGCGGCACCCAGCCTTTTTCGGCCAGCACCGCCAGCCCCGCCAGCGTGCCGCGCGCGCGCAGGTCAGGGTCGCGCCCGCCTGCGATAAGTTGGCGGGTCTGGGTGAAAAACTCGATCTCGCGGATGCCGCCGCGCCCCAGTTTCATATTATGGCCCGGCAAGGTGATCGGCCCGCCGAGGCCTTTGTGTTCGCGGATCGCAAGGCGCATGTCATGGGCGTCTTGGATGGCGGCGAAATCGAGGTGGCGGCGCCACACGAAGGGGCGCAGGGTGGCGATGAATTTGGCGCCTGCCTCCAGATCGCCCGCCGCCGGGCGCGCCTTGATATAGGCGGCGCGTTCCCATGTGCGGCCAAGGCTTTCGTAATAGCGTTCAGCTGCGGCCATGGCGAGGCAGACGGGGGTGACCGCCGGATCGGGGCGCAGGCGCAGATCGGTGCGGAACACATAGCCGTCGCCCGTCAGATCATTGAGCGTGCCGCTCATGGCGCGGGTGGCTTTGATGAACACGCTGCGCGCCTCGTGGAAATCCGCCGGGTCAAAGCGGGTTTCGTCAAACAGGCAAATCAGGTCGATGTCGGAGGAGTAGTTCAGCTCATGCGCGCCCATTTTGCCCATGGCAAGCACCACCATCCCGCCCGTATCGGCCAGCGCGCTTTCGTCCATGCCGGGCAATTTGCCGCGCCGGATCAGCGGCGCAAGACCTGCGCGCAGCGCCGCGCCGCACGCCGCATCAGCGTAATCCGTGAGCGCGCCGGTGACTTGGTGCAAGTGCCACGCGCCGCCCAGATCGGCCAGCGCGGTGAGCAGCGCGGCGCGGCGTTTGCCTTGGCGCAGCCCCGCCGAGAGCGCGCCTGCGTCAAATTGCGCGGCATTGTCGCAAAGGGTTTGCATGGCGGCCTCGGGGGCCTCGACCGCCTCGCGCAGCCAGTCGCTTTCTTTTTGCAAAAGCCCCAACAGATAGGGCGCGCTGGCGGCAACGCCGCTGATGACTTCTTTGAGCGCGGGATCAAAGCCTTCGATCAGCGGGGCCACATCGCCCAGCAGATCAGGTTCATAAGGGCGGGGGCTGCGGGTGAGCTGTGCGGCGAGGGTTTTCTGGGTCATGCGCAAGCTTTGCGGTGCAGGTCTGCCCGCGTCAATGGGATTTAGGCCTGCGGGAGAGGTGCATGGTGGATTTGGGGCGCGAAAGTGTAAGGGCTAGGCATCTGATTTTGCTGGGGATTTCAAAATAATGTAAAAAGCTTTCACATCAGCCCTTGCAAGCGCGGGGTGCAATGCCAATTTATGATATGTGAAAGGGATTAACATCAACCCGATGAAGACCCCGCCACCCAAGGCTTGGACGCTTTGGCAAGAGTAACCCCCGGAAAGGACCGTAAATGAATACGATTTCACATAGCCCCCTGCCTCAAGCCGGGTGGTTCGCCCGCAGCGAAGCATGGCTTGATAGCAAAGGCAAAGGCGCATGGATTGCCGCCATGGTGCTTGGCTTTATCGCCTTTTGGCCTGTGGGCCTCGCCCTTCTGTTTTACATGATCTGGAGCAAACGTATGTTCAGCAAATCCAATTGCAGCCAGCGCCGCCAACGCCATGGTGCGCTTCATTCCACCACGGGCAACCGCGCGTTTGACGCCTATAAAGCCGATACGCTGCGCCGTTTGGAAGAAGAGCAGTCAAACTTTGAAACCTTCCTTGAGCGTTTGCGCGAAGCGAAGGATAAGGCACAGTTCGACGAGTTCATGGACGAGCGCGCCAAGCGCAATGAAAAGGCAGATGCAGAGGCGTAAGCCCCGCCCTGCCCTTGCAAACCACGCGGCCCTTCCCATTTTGGGGAGGGTTTTGATCTGACCGAAGGAGAAGCCCGCCATGCGCGCCGCCACGCCCGATCCTGATGATTTCCCTGAGCTTTATGCGGATATCCCGCTCAAGCGGCTGTTTGCTTGGGCGATTGATAGTGCGATCATCTTTGGGATTGTGCTGATTGTGGTGCTGCTGACTTTCCTGACGGGTTTGCTTATCTGGCCGCTGCTTTGGGCGGTGGTGGGGTTTACCTACCGGGTGGTGACGCTGAAAAACGGTTCTGCCACCTTGGGGATGCGGTTGATGGGGATGGAAATCCGCAGCGGCGATGACCGCCCGCTCGATCTTAATCTGGCGATATTTCATAGTCTTGGCTTGTGGATTTCAACCGCCATGCCGCTGATCCAGGTGGCGTCGATTGTGATGATCTGTGTCACCGCGCGGCATCAGAGCCTGACCGATCATGTGCTGGGCACGGTGCCGATGAACCGCCGCGCGCGGTAAGGCGAGGGGTAAGGCGGTGGCAAGGATCAACCGACGGGCGCATTGCGGGCTTGGCGGGTGCCAGATCGGTTGTTATCATTCCGTAACAAATTTCGGATTCCCATGCGTCATACCCTGCCTCTTGCGCCGCAATTCTATGTGACGGCCCCCCAGCCCTGCCCTTATCTTGAGGGGCGGATGGAGCGTAAGCTGTTCACAGCCTTGCAAGGCGAAAACGCCGAGACGTTGAATGACAGCCTGTCGGCGCAGGGGTTCCGGCGCAGTCAGAATGTGCTCTACCGCCCGTCTTGCACCGATTGCGCGGCCTGCCTGTCGGCGCGGGTGGATGTGGCGGCGTTCAAACCCACCAAGAGCCAGCGCCGCACCCTGCGCCGCAACGCCTATCTGGAGCGGCGCGCCACCTCGCCTTGGGCGACGGAAGATCAATATGCGCTGTTTCGCAAATATCTCGACAGCCGCCACGCAGATGGCGGCATGGCGGATATGGATGTGTTCGAATTTGCCGCGATGATCGAAGAGACCCCCATTCGCAGCCGGGTGGTGGAATATACCGACCCAGACAGCGGCGCGTTGATCGGCACCTGTCTGACGGATGTGTTGGCCGATGGGGTCAGCATGGTGTACAGCTTTTTCACCCCGGACCGCCCCAGCGACAGTTTGGGCAATTTCATCATTCTCGATCACATCGAGATCGCCCGCGCGGCGGGATTGCCCTATGTCTACCTTGGCTATTGGGTGCCGGGCAGCCAGAAGATGGGCTATAAGGCGAAATTCTCGGGGCTTGAGGTTTATATGGGCGGGGCATGGCAGAAGATGGCCAATCCCGAGGAATTCAGCCCCGATGTGCATCCGCTGTCCAATGATCCGATTGCCGAGCAGGTGGCGAATATTTCCCTGCCCGATGTGACGCCGCAGCGCAGTTAGCGCCGCCCTTTCGCTCACTTATGCCGGTTAAATGATCACAGTTCAGTGAGTTTCCGCCGATGCCGCAGCGCGGCACTGGACAAGCCATGCGCGCGCGCGTTTACCATGGCGCCATGATCCGCCGTGCGTTCCTCATATTGCTTGTGATGCTGATGCTGCCATGGGGCGTTGCCCTGCGGCTGAGTGATCAGGGCATTGCCGTGGCGCAAAGCTGGGCCGCAGCGGCAGAGCATACAGCAGGCACAGAGGCCAAGAGCCATCACGCGCAATCGCCGCTGCGTGATTGTTTGCGCGGCTTGTTCACCGGCAGCCATTGCCACCATGATGTGATGGTCGCGCCGGAGATGTCGGGCGCGCCTGACACCCAGCGCCAGCGCAAGTTCTGGATCAATTCGGTTCTGGCCCGCGATGGGCTGAGCCATGCGCCGCCGCGCAATCCGCCGCGCCGCGCCTGAAAGCACCAAGGCCAAGGGGGCCGCGATGCCCCCGCTTTCAACCGATTTACCACGTTCAAGGAATTCAACATGTTTACCCGACGCAGCTTTGTCGCCCTTGCGGCGATGGGCGGGGTTGCCGCCTGTGCACGCCCTGCCGTTCAGATCCCTGCCGCCACGCCTGTGGTGCCCGACTATCCGCCGATGCCCGCGTTTTATGACGCGCTTTATGATGAGCCCTACCCTGTGCCAGCGGTGCAAGCCAGCGAGGTTGCGCCGCATTTGCGCCGCCAGCGGGTCGATAACCCCTGGCCCAACGAGCCGCATGGCACGATCATTGTCGACCCCGATGCGGCGCTGCTGCATTTTGTCGAAGATGCCCAGAGCGCCACGCGGTATGGCGTGAGTGTCGGGGCGATCGGGTTTTCGTGGGAAGGGGTTGCGCGGTTGCAATTCACCCGCGATTGGCCGCGCTGGAAAGTGCCTGCTGATACCATCGCGCGGCGGCCCGAGCTTGAGCAATTCTCGGTTGCCAATGGCGGGATGGATCCGGGGCCGGACAACCCGATGGGCGCGCGTGCGCTGTATCTGTTCCAGAACGGCAAGGACACGCTCTACCGGGTGCATGGCAGCGCCACGCCGCGCGAGCTTGGGCGGGCTGTGTCGTCGGGCTGTATCCGGATGCTGAACCAAGATGTGATCCATCTGGAGAAAAATTCGGTGCATGGATCGCGGGTGATTGTTTTGCCTTCGATGAAGGGCGAGAAGCTGAGCGGGGTGTATTAAGCCCCCTGCGCGAGAGCAGACCCAAAAAGGGCCGCCCCTGAGCAATTCAGGAGCGGCCCTTTTTTAATTCTGCAAGCCTGTGATCAGTTGGGGATCAGGTCAGGCACGATGGTGACGATGACCGGGAACAGCCACAGCAGCGCCAGCGCGCCCACTTGGATCAGCACAAAGGGGATGATCCCGCGGTAGATATGCGCCGTTGTCACCGAAGCCGGAGCCACGCCGCGCAGATAGAACAGCGCAAAGCCGAAGGGCGGCGTGAGGAACGAGGTTTGCAGGTTCACCGCGATCATGATGGTCACCCATTTGGGGTCAAACGTGCCGCCATAGATCACCGGGCCAACAATCGGGATCACGATGTAGATGATTTCAAGGAAATCGAGCACAAAACCCAACACAAACAGCACCAGCATCACGATCAAGAACACCGTGATTTCATTGTCGAAGCTTTTCAAGAACTGCTGGATGTAATGTTCGCCGCCAAAGCTGATCACCACAAGGTTCAGCAATTGCGAGCCGATCAGGATGGTGAACACCATCGAGGTGACCTTGGCAGTTTCGCGCACAACGGGGCTGAGTACTCCGGAGGTATAAAGCACCCAGCATGAGAACAGCAGGCCAAACACCGCATAAAGATAGGCGCCGTAAGCCACGAAGAACGCGATCCAGCTTTCGGCGGAGACGCCGTCTTGGTTGATGCGCAGGTCGAAATTCACCCCCACGAGGATACAGATCACAATGGCCAGTGTGGACCAGATGATCACCTTGGGCGAGCGGTCTTGATCGCGCAGTTTGCGGTAGGCGGCCAGCATGATCGCGCCGCCAGCGCCCAGTGCCGCAGCGGGCGTGGGGTTGGTGATGCCGCCAAGGATCGAGCCAAGCACCGCGATGATCAGCACCAGAGGCGGGAAGACCACGCGGATCAGCTCGTTATTGGCGCAGCGTTTGGTGGCATGGACAACCCCGTAGAGCAGCATCCCGAAGGGGATTGCCATCAGCACCACCGTGGCCCCCGCAGAGGTGGTTGGCGCCACCAGTGTGATGTCCACCAGCACCGCCAGCACCGCCCCGACCGCACCGATCAGTAGCGGGCGCGGATCAGCCGCAGGCGACACGCCCCGCGCCGTGGTCAAGAACAGCGAGAGCAAGATCAACAGCACCGCAATGCCTGTGCCAATCGGCGCGGCATCTGCGATTTTATCGGCCTGCACTTGGGCCAGTTCATCCTCGGTCAGCTTTTGCGATTGCTGGATGCCGCCGGAGGCTGCGATGGCCGTTTGTTCGGCAATGGCGGTGTCCCATGCGTCTTGGCCGTGAAGTTCGATCATCGAGGCCTGACATTCAGGGCCCACATTGGTGCGCAGGCTGGCGCCTTGGCCGATGTCAGAATAGCTGGAGACCACCGTGTTTTGCGAGCCGACCAGTCCCAGATTGCCCAGCACAAGCGTGCCAACAACCAGCAAGATCGGCGCACCGAGGAACCATGTGAAAGCCTCGCTTCGGGTGATGGGTTCGCCATTGGTGGCGCCCATCGGCACGGCGGGGGCTTTTTCCGGGTTCAGCAGCGCGTAGCCAAAAGCATAAAGCGCATAGAGCAGCGCCAGCATCACGCCGGGCAGCAGCGCCGCCTGAAACAGCGTGCCAACCGACAACACCGCAGGCTCGCCCAGAAAGGTCAACGCATCGGTACAGCCCGCAGCAGTGGCGCGTTCTTCTTGGGCGGCGGAATAAAGATCCCCCGCCAGCGTGCCCAGCAGCACGATCACAATCGAGGGCGGAATAATCTGGCCCAAAGTGCCAGACGCCGCGATCACCCCGGTGGCGATTTCGGGCGAATAGTTGTTGCGCAGCATCGTTGGCAGGGCCAGCAGCCCCATGGTGACCACGGTGGCCCCCACAATGCCCGTGGAGGCGGCCAAAAACGCGCCCACAACCACAATCGACACGGCCAGACCGCCGGGCAGCGGGCCAAAGACCCGCGCCATGGTGGTGAGCAGATCATTGGCGATTTTGGAGCGTTCCAGCGTGATGCCCATCAGCACGAACATCAGCACCGCCAGCAGGGTTTCAATGGATTGCCCCGCCAGCACCCGTTCATTCATGCGGTTCACGATGAACCCCACATTGCGCGTCATGGCGCTTTCCCAGCCTTGGGGGAAGACGGCCTCGGCCACGCGGGGCAATTCGGGGTATCGGAACAGCGATATGGCGTCTTGTTTGACGCCGGAATTCACCAGATCGCGGTAGGCCGCGCTGGAGGTGTCGATGGCTTGGTGGATCAGCAGCCCCGCGCTGTCGAGCGCGGCGATGATGCCAAAGGAGATAACCCCGGCCCCGCCAATGGCAAAGGCCACAGGAAAGCCGGAAAGGATGCCGCCAAAGAGGCAAACAAAAACGATGATCAGGCCGATTTCGACCCCGTCGAGACCAAATAGCATTTAACTGCCCCTCAGATTAATGTGTGCCTTCATAGGCTTCTTCGCCGGCGCCCAAGCTGTCGCGGTCGAGGTATTTATTCTCGCTCTCGGGCCCTTCGCGCATTTCGCAAAAGGCGCGGAAAGCAACCGCGATGGCCTGCAAGATCACCATCACGCAGAAGGCGCAGAGCAGCAGTTTGAACAGGAAATAGCCGTTGAACCCGTTGGGCGAGAAACCGATGGTTTCCACGTTCCATTTCAGCAGGCGCGATTTGCGCAGCAGCAGGTCAAGCCGGTCGGTCGAGGATGGGTTGGGCGTGACCAGATGCCGCCACAGGAAATACCAGCCATACATCCATGTCATGACCGCAAAGGGGATCATGAAGAACAGCGCGCCGAACATGTCGATCACCCGTTTGGTGCGGAATTTCGCCCCCGCATAAAACAGGTCCACCCGCACATGGCCGCCCTGCACCATGGTGTAGCTGACACAAAGACACACGACCAAGGCGTTGAAAAGTTTGAGCTCTTCGGCAAACCACGAGATGTCGAATTGCAGCGGGATGCCAAAACCGATGGAGATGTCCGGGCGGGTAAAGATGCGCTGCATGAAGACGATGATGATCTGTTGCAGCACCATGATCAGCCCGGCCCAAGCAAAGAGCCGCCCGGTGAAATTGGCAAAACCTTCGAGGCCGCGCACGCAGCCCCACATGATCTGGCGCTTCCAGATGCCAAGCCCGGTGAGAATGATCAGCCCGGTGAAACAGACAAAGAAAAACTCGATCGAGCCGCCGTAATAGATAAAGCGCATCAGCGCCTGAGGGTCGGACCAATTGAGCCACATGCCGGGGTTCAAAAGCGCCGCGAAGAAATTGTAGAACGATTCCAGAATGTTGCCCAAGACAAATTGGGTCCAACCGCTGTCTTGAAACTTGTCCAGACAGCTTAGTTTAGCGCCCTCGGCGGCCCTAAAAAATCCCGAACAGATGACATCATCGGCCATGTGTATCCCCTCCCCTGAGGCGTGCGGCTTTTTGATTGGCCGCTTTCGCCTGATCTTCGCCCATAAACGGCTGCGTTATTTAAGGTAGCGACGCAAAGGGCCGCACTGAAGCGCGGCCCTTTTTGGTCATTTAAGCAAAGGTCAGCCTTGGCCCAGCACGCGCTGGCGCTGCTCGACGTAGTAGCCATCCGATTTGGACAGCCATTCCGCCGAGGATTTCAACGAGGTTTCAAAGCTGTTGCGGATGTCGGCGAACAAGGTGTCGTCCATGTTCTCATCCATCACCTCTTTGGAGGCCGCGCCAAAGGCATCCCAGACATCATCCGGGAATTGCAGGGTTTTCACGCCTTGCTGTTGCAGACGCGACAGGGCCGCACCGTTATTGGCCAGCGTTTCGGCCAGACCGGTATGGGTGGTGGCCATGGCGGAATATTCGATGATTTTCTGCTGTGCCGGGGTCAGTTCGTTAAACACATCAAGGTTAACAGAAGCGGTCAGGCCCGAGCCCGGCTCGTGGAAGCCAGCGGTGTAATAGACTTTGGCGACCTCTTGGAAACCGGCGCGTTCATCTGCGAAGGGGCCAACCCATTCCAGACCGTCAAGCGCGCCCGAGGACAGCGCCTGATACAGCTCGCCGCCGGGGATGTTTTGCACCGAGGCGCCAAGTTTGCCCAGCACCTTGCCGCCCAGACCCGGCATGCGGAATTTCAACCCGTTGAAATCAGCCGCAGAGTTGATTTCCTTGCGGAACCAGCCGCCCGATTGCGAGCCGGAGTTGCCCGCGAGGAACATCTTCATGTTGAAGATTTCACCGATCTGGTTGTGCAGGTCATGACCGCCGCCATGCAGATACCAGTTGGTCAGCTCTTGTGCGGTGGCCCCAAATGGCACGGCAGTGAAATAGGCCAGACCGGGGTGCTGGCCGATGAAATAGTAATCTGCCGCGTGGTAGATATCGGCCTGCCCGGAGGACACGGCGTCGAACACTTCGAACGCGCCGACAAGCTCGCCGGGGGCTTTTTTCTCGATGGTGATGCTGCCATCGGACATTTCATTGACCATATTGTTGAAATAGGTCGCGGCATCATCAAGCACGGCAAAGCCGCGCGGCCATGAGGTGACCATGGTCAAGGTGCGTTTGCCTTGGGCGTAAAGCGGTGCCGCAAGGGTGGTTGCTGCCGCAGCAGAGCCGCCAAGCGCCGAGGTCTTCAGGAATGAACGACGGTCCATATAGGTATCCTCCCAGATATATAAGCGCCCGCGCTTTTCCTCCCGCGCAGGTCGTTAACGTCTGGTCAGAGTAGCGAGGCGGCGGCGCGATGGAATACCCACTCCTACGGAGGCGCGGCGGATTTATGGGGGGCAAAGCGGATAATTTGTGCCAAATCTTCGGGCGGCGCGCGGTTTCCTCACAAGATTTAGCGGCGCGCGGCGGTTTGCACGCTTTGATTCGCGGCCCATTGCGCGTATTCCGGCAGGGATGAAAAAACCGTTTGGAAAACTGCTGCCCAGCTATGCGCAAAAGGTCGCGTTATTGGCGGCTGTGCCGTTGATTGTGGCGGTGGCGGCGATTGCGGCACTGGTGGCGGTGCAATCGCGCGAGTTGGCCGAGCGGGAGATTTTGGCGCTGGAGCGGTTGCTCATTGAGGCCAAGAAAGCCGAGCTGCGCAACTACGTGACCCAAGCGCGCAACGGGTTCTACTATATATACGGCAATGCTGCCCCCGATGACGAAGCCGCCAAGCAGCAGGTGATCCAGATCCTGTCTGCGATGATCTTTGGCGAGGACGGGCAGTTTTTTGTCTATGATTATGACGGCAATGCCGTGGTCAGCCCGCGCGAGACCGAACGGATCAATGGCAATTGGACGGGCGAGCTGGACAGTGAAGGCCAGCCCGTTGTCGATGAGTTGATCCGGATTGCGCGGGCGGGGTCGGGCTATCACAGTTATATGTGGCCCAAACCCAGCACCGGAAAAGAGGCGCAGATGATCACCTATGTGACGTCTTTTCCGTCGTGGCGGTGGGCGGTTGGCACAGGCGTGTTCATTGATGATGTGCTGGCCAGTGTCGCCAGTGCCCGCGCCGAGGTGGAAAAACGCGTGCGGCGCACGTTCATCTATATTGGCGCGATCACGTTGATTGCGCTTTTGTCGGTATTTGCCTCGGGGATGATTTTGAACCTGCGCGAGCGGCGGCTGGCGGATGCCAAGCTCAAGCGTCTCACGCAGCGGGTGTTTGACGCGCAAGAAGACGAGCGCAGCCGCGTGGCGCGGGAATTGCATGACGGGATCAGCCAGATCCTTGTGGGGGTGCGCTACGCGCTGGATACCGCGCGGCGGCGCATGGAGCGCGGCGGCAAAGACCCCGCCGAGCCGCTGGCGCGCGGCATTGACAGTCTGGCGCAGGCGATTGCCGAAGTGCGCCGGATCAGCCGCGATCTGCGGCCTGCGGTGCTGGATGATCTGGGGCTTGGCCCTGCGATCAAGACGCTGACCGAAGATTTTGCCGCCCATACAAAAATTCCGGTAAATTTCTCCACCGCCGTGTTCCGCAACCGGTTGGATAATGAGGCAAAAATCGCGCTCTACCGGATTGCGCAGGAAGCCTTGACCAATATCGAGCGCCATGCGCAGGCCAGCAAAGTGGACATCACGCTGTTTGGTCACCGCCGGGGCGCGAGTTTGATCATCACGGATAATGGCCGCGGCATGGGCGCCGAAGCGCAGGCCAATGCGGGGCTTGGGCTGCGCAATATGCAAGAACGTGTGGAGCAATTGGGCGGTGTGCTGCGGCTGCGCGCTGCGCCTTCGGGCGGCACCACTGTTGAAGCCACCGTGCCACTGACCCATATGTTGCCCCCTGAATCCGACCCTGCCCCAAAATTGGAACCCAGCGCATGAACAGCCCTGCCCCGATCCGTGTCGTTATTGTGGATGACCATCCGATGGTTGCCGAAGGTATCGAGGCGATTTTAGAGAGTTATGACGATATTTACGTGGCGGCCACGCTGAGCAATGGCCGGGCGGTGGTGGACCGTTTGGAGGAATTGCAGCCCGATGTGATCTTGATGGATCTGAACATGCCGCAGATTGGCGGGCTGACGGCGACGGAAATGGTGCTGGAGCGGCGGCCCGAGACGCGGGTGCTGATTTTGTCGATGCATGACAACCCGGAATATATTTCCAACGCCCTTAGCCACGGCGCGATGGGCTATATCCTCAAGGACGTGCCCACCGATGAGATCAAACAGGCGATTGATACGGTGATGGCGGGCAACCGGTATTTGTGCACCGGGGCCAAAGGATCGCTTGAGCCCAAGCCGGGCAACATGCGCGAGGGGCTGACCGAGCGCGAACAGACGGTGCTTTTGCAATTGGCGCAGGGCAAATCCAACAAGGATGTGGCGATCTCTTTGGATATTTCTGTGCGCACGGTCGAGACGCACCGCAAGAACATCAAACGCAAATTGGGGATCTCTTCGACGGCGGGGCTGACGCGCTATGCGCTCGAACATGGGGTGTTGCAGGGCACAGGCGTGCGGCTTTAACGTGTAAAACCGTGGCGGAATTGCGAAAATAACGACGCACAGCCAAATAACGCAACAAAAGTTCAAAAAGACATCGCCAGAGACATTAATTTATCCAAATCACCTGTTGACGCCCCTTTCAGGGCTTTCTAATGTCCCTGCACGCATTAAGGAGCCTCAGGCAATGACATCGCTAGTCGTCATCGTAGGATTTTCGCGCATGGGCCGGTAACGGTAGACCATAATCTGACCCATGCGCCCCCGTTAAAACCGGGGGTTTTTTTATGCCAATGATACAAGTCGCGAAACGGAGAAGAGTGACATGACACGCCAAATGACCGGAGCTAAAATGCTCGTTCAAGCCTTGATCGACCAGGGCGTCGATACTGTGTTCGGCTATCCAGGCGGTGCGGTCCTACCGATTTACGACGAGGTTTTTCAGCAAAACTCGATCAAGCATATTCTGGTCCGCCATGAACAAGGCGCGGTGCATGCCGCCGAAGGCTATGCGCGCTCCACCGGGAAACCCGGTGTGGTGCTGGTGACCTCTGGGCCCGGCGCAACCAATGCGGTGACCGGCCTGACGGATGCGCTGCTGGATTCTATCCCGCTGGTGGTTTTGACGGGGCAAGTGCCGACCTTCATGATCGGCTCGGACGCGTTCCAAGAGGCCGACACGGTGGGCATCACCCGCCCCTGCACCAAGCACAACTGGCTGGTGAAAGAGACAGATAAGCTGCCCGGTGTGTTGCATGAGGCATTTCATGTGGCGACCTCGGGCCGTCCCGGCCCCGTGCTTGTGGACATTCCCAAGGACGTGCAATTTGCCACGGGGACATATACGCCGCCAAAACCATCCACCTCGCATTACCAGCCCAAGGTGAAGGGCGATATGGAGGCGATCACCGCGCTGGTTGCGGCCATGGAAAAGGCCAAGCGCCCGCTGTTTTATACTGGCGGCGGGGTGATCAACTCGGGCCCCGGCGCAAGCCAGTTGCTGCGCGAATTGGTGGAGGCTACAGGCTTTCCCATCACCTCGACCTTGATGGGGCTTGGCGCCTATCCGGCGTCGGGGGATAAATGGCTGGGCATGCTGGGGATGCACGGGCTTTATGAAGCGAATATGGCGATGCATGATTGCGATCTGATGATCAACATCGGCGCGCGGTTTGATGACCGGATCACCGGGACCATCCCCGATTTCAGCCCCAAATCGCAAAAAGCGCATATCGATATTGATCCAAGTTCGATCAATAAAGTGATCCGCGTGGACATTCCGATTGTGGGGGATGTGGGCCATGTGCTTGAGGATCTGCTGAAGGTTTGGAAATCGCGCGGGCGCAAGACCAATGGCGAAGGTCTGGCCAAATGGTGGGGCAAGATCAAGGAATGGCAGGCGGTTAACTGCTTGAATTTCAAGCAAGAAGGTTCTGTGATCAAGCCGCAATATGCGTTGCAACGTCTGGAGGCGCTGACCAAGGATCACGACCGTTATATCAC
This sequence comes from Sulfitobacter sp., assembly GCA_051252055.1. Classification (GTDB taxonomy): domain Bacteria; phylum Pseudomonadota; class Alphaproteobacteria; order Rhodobacterales; family Rhodobacteraceae; genus Sulfitobacter. The sequence continues at coordinate 1,561,391 of JBPOFD010000001.1, read as the reverse complement.
CACCGAAGTGGGCCAGCACCAGATGTGGGCGGCGCAGTTCTTGGGGTTTGAAGACCCCAACCGCTGGATGACCTCGGGCGGGCTTGGCACCATGGGCTATGGCTTCCCTGCCTCGATTGGCGCGCAGGTGGCGCATCCCGAGAGCCTTGTGATCAACGTGGCGGGCGAAGCGTCTTGGCTGATGAACATGCAAGAAATGGGCACGGCGATGCAATTTGGCCTGCCGGTCAAGCAGTTCATTTTGAACAATGAGCGGCTTGGGATGGTGCGCCAGTGGCAAGAGCTGCTGCATGGCGAGCGCTATTCGCAAAGCTGGTCTGAGGCGCTGCCTGATTTTGTGAAACTGGCCGAGGCGTTTGGCGCGAAGGGCATTCAGTGTTCTGATCCCGAGAAGCTTGATGATGCGATCCAAGAGATGCTGGATTATCCCGGCCCGGTGATTTTTGACTGTCTGGTGGAGAAACACGAGAATTGTTTCCCAATGATCCCATCGGGTAAGGCGCATAATGAAATGTTGCTTGGGGATGCAGATACCCAAGGTGTGATTGACGCAAAAGGCAGCGTGTTGGTGTGAGTTTGGTTTCGGGGGGCGCGCCCCCCGGCCCCGCCCCAGACGCAGAAGGAGACAGCAAATGTCAGCTCTAAAAATCAAAAAAGGCGCCACGTCGCATTCGGCCTATAACCTGCGACCCAATTTTTCCGATGTGATCGAGAGACACACATTGGCCGTGCTGGTGGAGAACGAACCGGGGGTTCTGGCCCGCGTGATCGGGCTGTTTTCCGGGCGCGGTTATAACATCGACAGCCTGACCGTGGCCGAGGTGGACCACACCGGGCATCTGAGCCGGATCACCATTGTGACATCGGGCACGCCGCAGGTGATCGAGCAGATCAAAGCGCAGCTTGGGCGGATTGTCTCGGTGCATGATGTGCATGACCTGACGGTGGAAGGCGCCAGCGTGGAGCGCGAGCTTGCCATGTTCAAGGTCACCGGATCGGGCGAGAAACGCGTCGAAGCGCTGCGGCTGGCGGATATTTTCCGCGCCAATGTGGTGGATAGCACGCTGACCAGCTTTGTGTTCGAGATCACCGGCGCGCCGGAAAAAATCGATGCATTTGCGGATTTGATGCGCCCGCTGGGGCTGGCCGAAGTGGCCCGCACTGGGGTTGCCGCCCTGTCGCGCGGGGAATAACGCCGCGCAAGCTGTGCCCGGTCGCGATGCCGGGCGCGGTTTTTTTAAGAGCTGTTCAGAGTTTATTTACGCAAATGTCGGAGGCTGGGCCGCAAGGGCGGTTTCAGGCGTTGACTTCTTTGCGCTGTGCGGTGGCTTTGGCTTGGCGTTGGCGGCGCGCTTCGCTTAGGTCGATCACATCGGCGTCGCCTTGGGATTGCTGGCCTGCGCCGCGCAGCAGGGCAAGCGGCAGGTTGGCCCCGGCTTGTTGTTGAACCAGTTCCACATTGGTGGCTTTGCGCATTTTGCTGCCGATGGAGACATCGAAATGCACCATGTCGCCTGCGATGAAGAAATCGGATGTGGCGTTCGACCACTGTTCATGCGTCCCATCAAGGAACGCCAGATCACCTTGATCTTCGCACCAAATGACCGCTTTGCGATCATCTGCCTCGCTCCAAAGCACCACGCCGAACATATTTGGATTACTCCACATCATCTTTCGTTACATTGCTAACATAGTGCAAAATTTACCGACACATGTTATTTCATAGATCGTTTGCGGGCATTTTGTGCCAAAAGCAATGGGAATGCGCCAATTATTCGCCATGAAACTACGCTAAACCGCATCAATTCAAATTGCTTTCGCCTAAAACTGTGGCGATTTCGCGGCCCGTTAACCTTTATTAACGCATTGCGGGAAATCACGCGGGTTTGACATTGAAACCGCCAAAGCCCGTGATAGGCCGTGGCCGAGATGACATCGTGCAGCGCGCGGCTTCGATAAAAAAGAGGACCGGAATGGCCCAAACCGAAAAGACCCCTGACGAGCTGCGCCGGATGTTTGGCGATAATCTGCGCGCGCTCTCTGCGCCTTATGCGTCGATCTCGGAACTCTCGCGGCAATTGGGGATCAACCGGACGCAATATAACCGGTATCTGGCGGGAGAGAGCTTTCCGCGGCCCGATGTGCTGGCGCGGATTTGCCGGTTTTTCAAAGTGGATGCGCGGGTGTTGCTGGAACCTGTGACGGATCTGCCGCTGGGGGGCGAGCCGATCACCACCGGGTTTTTGCGCGATTATCTGGGCAAAAGCGCGCGCAATGTGACGCCGGGGTTGTTTCCCAGCGGGTTTTACCGGTTTTCGCGGTTCAGCTTTACCCTGCCCGAAAAATTCGTCTCGGGCGTGGTGCGCGTTCACCGGCAAGGGCCGCATACTTATTTGCGCGGCTATGAGGATCGCGGGGCGATGCGGGCGTTGGGGTTTCCCGATGATGCGCGCACGCGGCAATTTCGCGGGCTGGTGCTGCAATATGATGACGGGGTGTCGGCGGTGGTGTCGAGCTATAATGCCATGAGCACCTCGTTCAATTATCTGACCAAAGCGGCGGCCTATGAGCCGCGTTTTTGGCAAGGCTATGTCACGCGCACGATACCAGAGACGGTGGCAGGCTCGCGCGCCTCGCGGTTGGTCTATGAATATCTGGGGCCTGCGGCAAAAGACGCCCTGCCTGCGGCACGGCTGAGCGGGTTTATGGACCGCGCAGATTTGCCGCCGTTTCATGCGCGGTTGCTGCGCCCGGATGCGCCGTTTTCCTAAGGCGCGGCGCATGTCGCCTGCAAACAATTGGGGTCGCTGCGGGCGCTCTGGCGGGGCGCATTTCGCGCTAGGATGAGGGATCATCTTCAGCGGAGAGCGTCATGCAAGAGAAGCACAGTGACCTGTCGGCGGTGCGCCAACCCATCGCACAGGCGAACGGTTTGCCCAATGCCCATTACATTGATCCGGCCATGTTCGACGAGGAACGCAGCGCGGTTTTAGGCGATAATTGGGCCGGTTTGGCCGTGGGGGCCGATGTGCCCGAGATTGGCGATGCCAAGCCGGTTGATTTTCTAGGCACCCCTTTGTTGATTGTGCGCGATCGCGGCGGCGAGGTTCGGGTGTTCCAGAACACCTGCCGCCACCGGGGCATGATTTTGGTTTCCGAGCCGCGCAAGATCGAAGGCGCGATCCGCTGTCCCTATCACAGTTGGTGTTATGCTACCGATGGGCGTTTGGTCAGCACGCCGCATGTAGGCGGGCCGGGGCAAAACACCCATGAGAGCATCGACCGCGCCTTGATGGGGTTGATCGAGATCCGCAGCCATATCTGGATGGATGTGATCTGGATCAACCTGTCGGGCAATGCCCTGCCCTTTGAGCAGGCCAATGCCGAGCTGCTCGCCCGCTGGGCCGAGTTTGACAAGCCGCTTTATCATGGGGGCGCGGGCAGCCGGTTCGAGCTTGAGGTGGCGTGCAACTGGAAGCTGGCGGTGGAGAATTACTGCGAGAGCTATCATTTGCCTTGGGTGCATCCGGGGCTGAACAGCTATTCGCGGCTGGAGGATCACTATCACATTGAAGAGCCCGGCAAATTCTCGGGCCAAGGCACGTTGGTGTATCGGCAATTGACCGATGATCAGGGCGCACGTTTCCCCGATTTTGCGGCGCTGAGCGAGAAATGGGACACGGCGGCGGAATATATCACCGCCTATCCCAATGTGCTGCTTGGGGTGCACCGCGACCATGCGTTTGCGATTATTCTGGTGCCGCAGGGGCCGGAGACAACCACCGAACATGTGCATCTTTATTATGCCGCGCCGCAGACCGATGAAGCCCTGCGCGCGCGCAACACCGCGCAGTGGAAAGAGGTGTTCGAGGAGGATATTTTTGTGGTCGAAGGCATGCAGAAAGGCCGCCATGCGCCCTATTTTGACGGCGGGCGGTTTTCGCCTGCGATGGATGGGCCGACCCATATGTTCCACGATTGGATTGCCCAGCAATTGATGCGCCACCGCGCGGGCGCTGCGGCCTGTGTGCACGCCGCGCAATGAGCGATTTGCAGGCGCAATTGCTGGCTGCCCATGCGGCGGGGGATGCGCGCGCGCTGGTATCGCTTTACCGCGCAGCGGCGCAGGCGGCAGCCGAGCCGGAGGCGGCGGGATTTTACCTGACCCATGCCCATGTCTTTGCCATGGAGAGCAATCACCCTGACGCCCCTGCCCTGCGCGCGCAGTTGGTGGCGCAGGGGCGCGAGGCGCCGCTGGCCCCTATGGTGCCGCCGCTGCGTTAGGGGGTGTTCACAGTTTCGGCGGGCGTTTATCCGGCCAATCCGTGGCTTCGTGCCAGCGGGCGGCGAGGCGCAGCAATTTGGCGTCGCTGCCACGCGGGCCGATGAGTTGCAGGCCGCCGGGCAGGCCATTTGCGCCAAAGCCTGCGGGCACGTTGACCACCGGCAGGCCGATCAGCCCGGCGGGGATCACCACCTGCATCCAGCGGTGGTAGGTGTCCATCGCTTGGCCTGCGATCTCGCGCGGATAGGGCCATTCCACGGGGAAAGGCCAAAGCTGGGCGGAGGGCAGCACCAGCACGTCGATTTGTTCAAATATCTCATGGGCTTTGCGGAACCAGTTGGAGCGGATCACGCTGGCGGCATTCACCTCGCGCGCGCTCATTTTGAGCATGCGTTCGATCTCCCATTGGGCGGTGTCTTTGAGGCCGCTGCGCCGCGCAGGATCATCATAAAGCGGGGCCAGACCGGAGCCCACGGAGAAGGAGCGCAAGGTGATCCATGCCTGCCAGAGCGCGTCTGCGTCGAAAGGTGCGGCAAGCGGATCGACAACGCAGCCAAGATCGCGGGCAAAGCCGTCTAGCGCGGATTGCGAGAGCTCTTCGATGCCGGTTTCATAGGGGAATGCGCCGCCCCAATCGCCCAGCCAGCCAAGGCGCATCCCTGCCACATCGCCATCCAGTTGGGCGGCGGCGGGGGCGGCGGTGCTGCCATGTGGTTGGCGCGGATCGGGGCCTGCCATGACATCAAGCAGCAGCGCCAGATCTTGGGGGCTGCGGGCCATCGGGCCGTTGGTGGCCAGCTGGTGCAGGAAGGTCTCGCCCTCAGGCTCGCTTGGCACGAGGCCCCAGCTGGGGCGCATGCCATAGACGTTGTTCCAGCCCGCCGGGTTGCGCAGCGAGCCCATCATGTCGGAGCCATCGGCAAGGCAGACCATGCGCGCCGCCAGCGCCGCCGCCGCCCCGCCCGACGAGCCGCCGGATGAGCGGGTGAGGTCGTAGGGGTTGTTTGTCGCGCCATGCACCGGGTTGAACGTGTGGCTGCCTAGGCCAAATTCGGGCGTGTTGGTTTTGCCAATCACAATCGCCCCGGCGGCGCGCAGCCGCGCAACCATGATGTCGTCACGGGGCGCGATGTTGTCTTTGAACAGGGGCGAGCCCATGGAGCTGGGGAAGCCTGCCGCGTTGGACAGGTCTTTGATCGCCATGGGAATGCCGTGCAGCGGGCCTTTGGCCGGGGCGGCATCCGCAGCGCGGGCCAGATCCATCAGATCATCGGGATCGGCCAGAGAGACAACTGCATTCACCTTGCCATTCACGGCGGCGATGCGGGCCAAAGTGGCGTGCATCACCTCGGCGGCGCTGAGGGTTTTATTTTGCAGGGCGGCGGCAAGCGCGGCGGCGCTCATGTTTGTGATATCCATGCGCGTATCAAGCCCCCAGTTCCATGCAAATGCAAGGGGGTTTGCGGGCCGCAGGCAGGCTGCGCGCCCGATTGGCTAGGGCTGCTTAATCGCCTTGCGCTTCGGCGCGGCTCTTGCCGCTGACCGCGAGGGCAAGTGTGGCGCCCATCAGCCCGTCAAGATCACCGTCGAGCACGCCTTTGGTGTCGGAGGTCTCGTAATTGGTGCGCAGGTCTTTGACCATCTGGTAGGGTTGCAGCACATAGGAGCGGATTTGGTTGCCCCAGCCCGCGTCGCCTGCGTTTTCATGCGCCTCGTTGACCAATGCAGAGCGTTTATCAAGCTCCATCTGGTAGAGGCGGCTTTTGAGCGCTTTCATGGCGATGTCGCGGTTTTGGTGTTGGGATTTCTCGGACGAGGTCACCACGATCCCGGTGGGGTGGTGGGTGATGCGCACGGCGGAATCGGTGGTGTTCACGTGCTGGCCGCCCGCCCCTGAGGAGCGGTAGGTGTCGATGCGGATATCGGAAGGGTTCACTTCGATTTCGATGTTGTCATCCACAACCGGGTAGACTTTGACCGAGGTGAAAGACGTGTGGCGTTTGGCGGCGCTGTCGAAGGGCGAGATGCGCACAAGCCGGTGCACGCCGGATTCCGATTTCAGCCAGCCATAGGCGTTATGGCCTGAGATTTTATAGGTGGCGGATTTGATGCCCGCCTCTTCGCCTGCGCTTTCGGCCTGAAGATCGACTTTATAGCCTTTCTTCTCGGCCCAGCGGACATACATCCGCGCCAGCATACTGGCCCAATCGCAGCTTTCGGTGCCGCCCGCGCCTGAGTTGATCTCGAGGAATGTGTCATTGGCATCGGCTTCGCCGTCGAGCAGAGCTTCGAGTTCTTTTTGCGCGGCAGTGGCTTCGAGGGCTTTGAGCGCGGCTTCGGCATCGGCGACAACTTCGGCGTCGTCTTCCATTTCGCCCAATTCGATCAGCTCAATGTTATCGGCCAATTCCTGTTTGATGCCCTCATAGGTGGCCATGGCATCCACAAGCCCTTGGCGGTCGCGCATCAGTTTTTGCGCGGCGTCAGGATCATCCCATAAGTTGGGGTCTTCGACACGGGCGTTGAATTCTTCCAGCCGGTGCTGGGCGGTGTTCACATCCAGCCGCTGAGCCAGAAGCTCGAGCGATTTGGTGATCTGATCTGCGGAATTTTGTGCTTCTGCGCGCATTATATTGGCCTCAAGGCTTGGGTCGCTGACACTTAAACCAGCGGCCCTGCCCCGGCAAGGTGCTGCCGGGGAGTTTGGATTTTAGTAAAGACCGCCCGAGGACAGGGTGCCAAAGCTGGCTTTGGGGCCAACGGTGGCTTTTTTGCCCGTGGAGGTGGTGACCTGGCGGGAGCTGCCGGCGTCTTCGACCAGCGGCAGATCGGCGCCCATGGCAAAGCCGCCATCGAAAGTGATGCCGAAGATCGGCTCTTCGCCGGTGCGGAAACATTCGCGCACAACATTGTTGCCCGATGCACCGCCGCTAAGCCGTGCGCCGGTGAAACGGTCGATGTTGATCCATTGGCAGCTGTCGGGCGCGGCAAACGGGCCGCCGCCGTATTTCTTGACCGCTTGGGACATGAAACGTTGGAACACAGGCGCACAGAGCGCGCCGCCCCCTGCCCCGCGGCCCATCGGGCGCGGTGTGTCATAGCCGATGTAGCAGCCCGCCACGATGTTGGAGGTAAAGCCGATGAACCACGCGTCTTTTTCGTCATTGGTGGTGCCGGTTTTGCCTGCTGTGGGCACGGGCAGATTGACCGCTTTGCGCGCGGTGCCACGCTCGACCACGCCCTGCATCATCGAGGTCAGCTGATAGGCGGTGACCGGGTCCATCACCCGCTCGCGGTTGGAGATTACGCGCGGCGCGATGCCGGGCTCAAGGCTGGCGACTTGGCAGTCATTGCACACGCGGTTGTCGTGGCGGTAGACGGTTTTGCCGTAGCGGTCTTGGACGCGGTCCACCAGCGTCGGCTCGACCCGCTCGCCGCCATTGGCGAACATCGCATAGGCGGAAACCATTTGATAAAGCGTGGTTTCTTGCGCGCCAAGCGCGTTGGCCAGCACGGGCGAGAGATGTTCGTAAACGCCAAAGCGTTCGGCGTAATCGCCCACCACATCCATGCCGACCTCTTGGGCCAGACGGATGGTCATCAGGTTGCGGGACTGTTCAATCCCGGTGCGCAGCGGCGCGGGGCCGTAGAACCGGTTGGAGGCGTTTTTGGGACGCCAGATGCCCTGCGGCGTGTTGATTTCAATGGGCGCGTCCACCACGATGGTGGCCGGGCTATAGCCGCTGTCGAGGGCGGAGGCATAGACAAAGGGTTTGAACGAGGAGCCGGGTTGGCGTTTGGCTTGGGTGGCGCGGTTGAACACCGAGGCCTGATAGCTGAATCCGCCCTGCATGGCGATCACGCGGCCTGTGTCCACGTCCATCGCGACAAAACCGCCCTGCACTTCGGGGATCTGGCGCAGGGTCCAGCGGATGAAGCTGCCATCGGAATCGGCGGTCATGCGGCGCACCAGCACCACATCGCCGACGCTCAGCAGATCACCGGCCACGCGGGCGCGCGGGCCCAGTTTGCCGTTTTCGAGCCGTTTGCGGGCCCATTGCACGTCTTTGGCGGGAATCCAGTGGCCGTCGGCGTCTTCTTCGACGTTTTCAATGCCGATGCGGGCGTCTTGCGCGCCAATCTCCAGCACAACCGCCGGATACCATTGGTTTTCCAGATCCACATCACGCGGCACGCGCAGATCGGCCAGCGCGGCGCGCCAGCTTTCTTCGCTGGCCAGTTGCTCGGCGGGGATGGTTTTACGGGTGCCGCGCCAGATGCCTTGGCCGCGGTCATATTGTTCCAGTTGCAGGCGCAGCGCATTGGCGGCGAAGGGCTGCATTTCATTGTCGATGGTGGCGCGCACGGTCAGACCGCCGGTGAAAAACTCGCCCTCGCCAAAGTCATTGGAGAGCTGGCGGCGGATTTCATCGGTGAAGTAATCACGCGGCGGCAGGATGTCTTTGTGGCTCTCGAAATCGCCGTTTTGCACCGAGCGCAGCGGCAAGGCGCGTTCGCTTTGGTATTCTTCTTCGGTCAGATACCCGTTTTCCTTCATCTCGCGCAGCACGAAGTTCCGGCGCGAGAGCAACCGGTCTTTGCGGCGCACCGGGTGATAATCGGAAGGCGCTTTTGGCAGCGAGGCAAGGAAAGCGGCCTCATGCGGGGCAAGCTCGCTGAGGGTTTTGTTGAAATAGGTCTGGCTGGCGGCGGCAACCCCGTAGGAGTTTTGGCCGAGGAAAATCTCGTTCATGTAGAGTTCGAGAATTTTTTCCTTGCTGAGCGTCTGTTCAATGCGGGCGGCGAGGATGATTTCCTTGATCTTACGCTCAGCGCGGCGGTCGCCTGAGAGCAGGAAGTTCTTCATCACCTGCTGGGTGATGGTGGAGGCGCCGCGCACATCGCGGCCCCGTGTGCGCACCGCGTCAAAGGCCGCCGCGCCAATACCGCGCAGGTCATAGCCGTCATGTTGGTAGAAGTTTTTATCTTCGGCAGAGATAAACGCCTGTTTCACCAGATCGGGAATGGAATCGGCGGGCGCAAACAGGCGGCGCTCGCGGGCGAACTCGTCAATCAAGAGGCCTTGGCCGGAATAGATTCGGCTGATGGTGGGCGGGGTATATTGCGCCAAGGATTCGTGGCTGGGCAGGTCGCGCCCATACATCCAGAACACGGCCCCGATGGTCAGTGCTACCATGGCGAGGCTCATGGTCAGGGTCGTAAAAATACCCCCGAAAAAAGACAGGATAAGTCGAAACACGGCGCGCCCTCTTGTGAATGTGCATCCTATACGCGGGTTGCGGCGCGGGGTCAAAACACATCGCTGCGTGCAAGGGGCGGATCGCCGCCTAAAATGGCGGTTTTGGCGTTACTGGCGCAGCAAAGGTTTGAGCGCCGCGTCGCGGTCGCGCCATTCGAGAACGCCATTGGCCAGCGCCTCGACCATGACCGCGCGCCACACCGGATCGCGCAGATTGGCCAGATCACGTTCGGAGCTGAGGAAACCCACCTCGATCAGCACAGAGGGGATGTCGGCGGATTTGAGCACGGAGAACCCTGCTCTGCGGTGCGGGCGGCGGTTCATCGGACCGCCTGCATTGGTCATATGCGCGATGAGCCTTTCGGCCAGCGCCGCCGAGCGCGGTTCGGTTTCTTGGCGCGCCAGATCAAGCAGCACGCCTGCCACTTGGTCATCCGAGCCGGTCAAATCGGCCCCTGCGATGATGTCGGAGCGGTCATGGCGCGCGGCCAGATGTTCGGTGGCGGCGTCGCTGGCATCTTGAGAGAGCGTGTAGACCGTGGCGCCGCGGGCGCGGCCTTCGGTCAGCACATCGGCATGCAGCGAGAGGAACAGATCGCCTTTGACCCGGTGCGCCACCGCGACACGGGTTTCGAGCGCGACAAAACGGTCGTCTTCGCGGGTGAGCACGGCGTCGACCCCGGCGCGGCGCAGCGCCTCGGCCAAGGCGCGGCCAATTGACAGCATCAGGTCTTTTTCGCTCACGCCGCCGCGCTCTGCGCCCGGGTCAATGCCGCCATGGCCGGGGTCGATTACCACGGTGAAACGGTCTTTGCCCGCGGCGGGGGGCGGCAGGTCGCGGGGTTTGAGCCCCATGGTCCAGCTGGCATCACGCGGCGCGCCGGATTTTGCGGAAAATTCTTCCAGTTCAACGGGTTTGAGCAGGATGCTAAGCCGTGCATCGCCGCTGTTTTGATCAATCGGCATGGCGATGTCGCGGGGCAACATTGGCTGGGACAGATCGGCCACCAGCCGCGACCAGCCCGGTTGAAACGCGCCAAAGCGCAGGGCGCTGATGCTGCCGGATTTGGTCAGGATATCGGCGGGTTTGATGCCGCTCCAATCGACCTCTTTGAAATCCACCACCAGACGTGCGGGATCATTCAAGGTAAAGACGCGGAAAGGCACGCCTTGGGTCAGGTGCAATTCTAGCGTGGTGCCGCCCAGCCAGCCATCGGAGATTTGGCTGTTGTCTTTGTGCACACGCGCCAGCGCGGTAAGTTCCTGCCCCGCCGCGCCAGTGGCAAGGCCGAAAGCCAGCATGATGCCATAGAATGATCTGCGTAACATGCCCTGCCCCCGGTTTGTTTTTTGCCAAACTAGCAGCTTAGCGCTGCGCCATAAAGGTGCGAAGCCGCGCCAGCCCTTCGATGATGTCATCGGTGCCGCGCGCATAGGAAAACCGCAAGGTGCGATGGCCGCGCGCGGGATCGAAATCAAGACCGGGGGTCACGGCAACGCCTGCGTGTTCAAGGATTTCGGCGGCCAAAGCGCGGCTGTCATCGGTGATGGTGGACACATCGGCATAGACGTAAAACGCCCCATCGGGCGGCGCGATTTTGGTGAACCCGGCCAGCGGCAGCCCTTCCATCATCAAGGCGCGGTTGCGGCGGTAGACTTTCATATTCTCTTGCAATTCATCATCGCAATCCATCGCCGCCAGCGCCGCGACCTGACTGGCATGGGGGGCGCAGATGAACATGTTCTGGGCGATGCGTTCAACCCGGCGCAGGTGGTCTTCGGGCACCACCATCCAGCCAACGCGCCAGCCTGTCATAGAAAAATACTTAGAAAACGAATTAATCACATAGGTGTCATTGGTGATTTCCAGCGCGGTCACGGCTTTTTTCTCGTATTCGATGCCGTGGTAAATCTCATCCGAGATAAAGCTGATGTCATTTGCCGCGCAGGCGTCAATCAGAGCGGACATGGCGGGGCGGTCCAGCATGGTGCCTGTGGGGTTGGCGGGGGACGCCACCAGCAGGCCGGACAGGTCCATGCCTGCAAAATCCTGGGCCACGGGTTGATAGCGGTTTTCCGGCGCGGCAGGCAGATCGACGGGGTTAAAGCCAAGCGCGCGCAGGATTTGACGATAGCTGGGATAGCCCGGCGCGCCGATGCCGACCTTATCGCCGCTGTCAAAAAGCGCGGTGAAGGCCAAGATGAACGCGCCAGACGAGCCCGGCGTGATCACCACGCGGTTTGGATCGAGGTCGACATTATACCAATCGCCATACATTTGCGCGATGCGGGCGCGCAATTGCGGCAGGCCAAGCGCGACCGTATAGCCAAGGCTGCCTTGGTCCATCGCGGTTGAGAGGGCCGCCGCTGCGCCTTTTGGCGCGCCTGTGCCGGGCTGGCCGACCTCCATATGGATGATGTGGCGGCCATTTGCTTCGGCCTGCGCCGCGGCCTGCATCACATCCATCACAATAAAGGGATCGACCTGAGATCGGCTTGAAAAACGCATGCTGCTGCTCCTATGGTTTGGCCAGTTCATTGCCCCCTTGGGGCTGCCTTGCGGTTTCACCGCGTATCCCTGCTGGCGTCAATCCCTGCGCCGTGGTTTGTGACGCGGCAGCCATCCGCGCAGCGCCGCGCCACGGGCCCCCTGCGCGGTTTGTGCCTCTTGGCAAAACCCGCGCGATATGGTGAGTGATGTGAAACGCGCCGCCAATTGAAAGTGAGACCTATGTATAAATCCCTTCTTGCCGCCACCGCCATGGCCCTTGCCTTGCCTGCTGCTGCGGCTGATCTGAAAGAGCTTTCAGATGTTGAGCGCGCCCAGTTCCGTGCCGAGGTACGCTCCTATTTGCTGGAAAACCCCGAGGTGATCATGGAGGCGGTTGAGGTGCTGCGTCTGCGCGAGGCGCAAGGCCAGCAAGAGGCCGAGGTGTCCATGGTTTCCGACAATGCCGAGGAGATTTTCAACGACGGCTATTCATGGGTCGGGGGCAACCCCGAGGGCGACATCACATTGGTGGAGTTCCTTGATTACCGCTGCGGTTATTGCAAGCGCGCCCATGGTGAAGTGGCCAAGCTGCTGGAATCGGATGGGAATATCCGTCTGATTGTCAAAGAATTCCCGATCTTGGGGGAAGATTCTGTGCTGGCTTCGCGCTTTGCCATCGCCACGCGGCAGATCGCGGGCAATGATGAATATAAGGCGCTGCATGATGCGCTGATGGCGCTTCAGGGCAATGTGACCCAGCCGGTGCTGGAGCGTCTGTCCGATGGTCTTGGCTTTGACACGGCGGCGATTGTCGCGCGGATGGACAGCGACGAGGTCAGCGCCGAGATCGCGCAGAACCATGCGTTGGCGCAAAAGCTGGCGATCACCGGCACGCCGACCTTTGTGATGCAGGACGAGATGCTGCGCGGCTATCTGCCGTTTGACCAGATGCAGGCTTTGGTAGACGAGAAACGCGGCTGATATGCGCGCCGCCCTGCCCGGTGTGATTATTGCGTCGGCATGTTGGGGTTTTGCCCTGCATGCCGACGCGCCAATTGTGCCGCCGCAGATTATGGACGCGGAAATGCGCGCTTTGCTGCGCGAAATGCCCGAATTGGTGGCCCCGGCGCGCGAAATCGCCGAAAGCCTGCGCGCCGCGCCCGATTATACCGGCGCGGCCTATGCCGAAGAGGCGCAGGGGGATATTGCCCTGCTGGAGGCTTTGGCATCGGAATTATTTGCCGGGGCGGATGTTGCGATTTTCACCGGGCCGGATTGCGCAGATTGCGCAGCGGCATTGGCCGAGTTGCAGCAGATGGGCGTGTCGCTGCGCCATCATGATATTGCAGATGCGAAGGCGGCAGATTTGGCCGCGCAGCTTGGGCTGGATGTGATGCCGTCTTATGCCCTGCCCCGCATGATGTTGCGGGGGCATATGCCGCCTGTGGTGCTTGAGAAATATCTGGCGCCCTGAGCGCCGCGCTTAAGCCAAGCCGCCGAGATTACTCGGCAGCTTGCTCGGCGGCTTTTTCTTCGGCTTGGATTTTTTCGGCGCGGGCTTCGACCTGTTCGACGATATGGTCGATCATGCCGTCATTGCCCAGCTTGTGGCTTTGTTTGCCCGCCAGATAGACCATGCCGGAACCTGCCCCGCCGCCGGTGAAGCCCACATCGGTCATCAGCGCCTCGCCGGGGCCGTTGACCACGCAGCCGATGATCGACAGGCTCATCGGGGTTTTGATATGCTCAAGCCGCTTTTCCAGCGCTTCGACGGTTTTGATCACGTCAAAGCCTTGGCGCGCGCAGGAGGGGCAAGAGATGATGTTCACACCGCGGTGGCGCAGGCCCAGCGATTTGAGAATCTCATAGCCGACTTTGACCTCTTCCACCGGATCGGCAGAGAGGGAGACGCGGATTGTGTCGCCAATGCCCATCCACAGCAGATTGCCAAGGCCGATGGCGGATTTGATTGTGCCGGAGGTCAGCCCGCCTGCCTCGGTGATGCCAAGGTGGATGGGCGCGTCTGTGGCTTCGGCCAATTGTTGATAGGCGGCGGCGGCCATGAAGACATCAGAGGCTTTGCAGCTGATTTTAAACTCGTGAAAATCATTGTCTTGCAGGATTTTGATGTGATCGAGGCCGCTTTCGACCATGGCATCGGGGCATGGCTCGCCGTATTTGTCCAGCAGGTGACGCTCGAGTGAGCCCGCGTTCACGCCAATGCGGATCGAGCAATTATTGTCGCGCGCGGCTTTGATGACTTCGCGCACGCGCTTTTCATCACCGATATTGCCGGGGTTGATGCGCAGGCAGGCGGACCCTGCCTCGGCGGCTTCGATGCCGCGTTTATAGTGGAAATGGATGTCGGCCACGATGGGCACCGGGCTTTCGCGGCAAATCTCTTTCATCGCTTTGGCGGAGGCTTCGTCGGGCACAGAGACGCGCACGATATCGGCCCCGGCATCGGCGCAGGCCTGAATTTGCGCAAGCGTGCCAGCCACATCGGTGGTCAGCGTGTTGGTCATGGTTTGCACCGTGATCGGGGCGTCGCCCCCCACGGGGACATTGCCCACCATGATCTGACGGGATTTGCGGCGGTAGATGTTGCGCCACGGGCGAATGTGATTGAGTGACATGGGGCCTCTCGCGATCTGCGGTTACGCCCTACCTAATCAGCCCAGCCGCTGGCTGCAATGCCATTGGGTGGGTTCTATTGGCTGGGTTCTGCCGAACCGGGCTGATCGGCGGCGGCCTGAAGTTCGGCCACCAAAGTTGCCAGCGAGGAATTATCTTCCAAGGTGGCGGGGGTATAGCGTTCTGCGAGGCTGGCCTGATGCAGTGGCACGTTGCTGGTGACCGCGCCGCGCCCGCCAACGGGGCCGTAATATTGCCCGTTCATCACAAAATAAACCGCGCCGGATTGGCCGGTGCGCAGCACGGGCGGCTCTTCGAGGGCGGGAACGTTATAGGTGTCGCCCTTTTGCATGATCGATTCCCACAGCGAGGTGCCATCGGCGCCTTTGACCTGCACCCATGTCTCGCCTGTGGCGATGATTTGCACAGCCGGCGCGGGCCCTTCGAGCACTTGCGGCACTGCCGGAAGCGAGGGGTCTTGGCCCTGTCCTGCGATCTGGTTTTGGCCTGCGATCTGGTTTTGGCCTGCGATATGGCCCGGCAGATTGGGGCCTGCGGCGTTTTCCAGACTGGCCAAGGCGATGTCGCCTGTGGCGGGCGAGGCGAACATGCCGCTGGAGCGTGGATCGATGGTAGAGATCGGCGCATCACGCGCCACAAGCACCGGAACATCCAGCGCTTGGGGGCGGTACAGCCGGTCCAGCGCTTCGATGCGCGGCGATTGCATGGTGCTGGGGGCGGCGCTGTCCATGGCGGCGTCGGGCGCGGCGGCAAGCGCCCCGTCCAGCGGATCAAGATCCGAGAGCACCACGGGCGCTTGGTCGACCGGCGTGACTTGCACGCGCTGGACCTGTTGCAGCACGGTCCAGCCGCCAAAGCCGATGGCACCGATCAGCGCAACCAGCACCAGCGAGGAGCCAATCGCGCTGGGTTCAACGCGGCTAAAGATCGAATCCCCTGTGGGGATGAAAGGCGTGCTGGGCTGGGCGAAAATATCGGAATTGTCGCGGCCTTTGAGCCGTTCCTCGCGGGTGGGTTTTTTCACCACGGAGGCTTCGGCGGACATGCCATGCGCCACGGTGAACCCGCTTTCGGCGCAAAAAGAGGTGAACGCTTTGTCCGGGTCCATGTTGAGATAGCGCGCATAGGAGCGCACATAGCCAGCGATGAAGCCGGGCGTGTCAAACGCATCAGGATCGGAGTTTTCAATGGCAGCGATATAGGAGGCTTTGATCCGCAGCTCGCGCTGGACATCAAGCAGGGATTTTCCGAGCGTTGCGCGTTCACCGCGCATCACATCTCCAAGTCGCAGTTCAAAATCGTCAAACCCTTTCGGGTCGGCATTTTCTGCCACTGCATTCTTGGAGGACCAACGCCCGATCATTCCACTGTCCCGTCTATTTCTGCTTGCCTGTGCCCATTGCAGCGAATCCCCCTACGATTCGTGCATGGCCTTTTGTTTCCTCAACCATAGCACAAAGCAATCTGAAATACGATTTTTTGACGATTACCCAGCGGCTTCGGCACGATTCAGCGCACAGTGCGACCACAGCCCATCCATCGCGTGCACCAATGCATCCATTTCACGCGGTCCGTGAACCGGGGATGGGGTAAAGCGCAAACGCTCGGTGCCGCGCGGCACAGTGGGGAAGTTGATCGGCTGGACATAGATGCCGTGATCGTCGAGCAGCATGTCAGACAAAAGCTTGGTATGGACCGGGTTGCCCACCATCACAGGCACGATATGGCTGCCGTGATCAATGATCGGCAGGCCGAGCCCTTTGAGGCGCAGTTTGAGCTTGCGGGCCTGTGCCTGATGCTGCTCGCGCAGTTCAGGCGCGGTTTTGAGATAGGCCACCGAGGCCGCCGCCCCTGCTGCCACCGCAGGCGGCAGCGAGGTGGTAAAGATAAAGCCCGGCGCATAGGACCGGATCGCATCACACATCTTGGCAGAGGCCGCGATATAGCCGCCCAGCACGCCGTAGGCTTTGGCCAATGTGCCATTGATGATGTCGAGCCGGTGCATCAACCGGTCGCGTTCAGCCACGCCGCCGCCGCGCGGGCCATACATGCCCACCGCGTGCACTTCGTCGATATAGGTCAGCGCGCCAAATTCATCCGCCAGATCGCAGATTTCCTCAATCGGGCCAAAATCGCCATCCATCGAATAGATCGATTCAAATGCGATGAGTTTTGGCGCGGCGGGATCGTCGGCTTCGAGCAATTCGCGCAGATGGGCCACATCATTGTGGCGGAAGATGCGTTTTGCCCCGCCATTGCGGCGCACGCCTTCGATCATCGAGGCGTGGTTAAGCGCATCGGAATAGATGATCAGGCCGGGAAAAAGCTTGGGCAGGGTCGAGAGCGTGGCGTCATTGGCGATATAGGCGGAGGTAAAGACCAGCGCGCCCTCTTTGCCATGCAGATCAGCCAGTTCGGCCTCAAGACGTTTGTGATAGACCGTGGTGCCAGAGATGTTGCGTGTGCCCCCCGAGCCTGCGCCTGTGGCCTCGATTGCCTCGTGCATCGCCTGCACCACAACCGGGTTCTGGCCCATGCCAAGATAGTCATTGCCGCACCACACAGTGATGTCACGCTCGGTGCCATCAGGGCGGGTCCAGACCGCATGGGGAAAGGCGCCGTTGCGGCGTTCGATGTCGATAAAGGTGCGGTAACGCCCTTCTTCGTGCAGCCGCGCAATGGCCTCGTCGATCTTGGCAGTATAGTCCACGCGGGGGGTCTCCATCTCTTGTGCGGGCGCAAAGCCCCGCTTCAATCTTTAGAACAATTACAGATTAGCGGCTCTGCGTTCAATCCCAATCCGCCCCGGCGGCGCGGCGCGCATTGTCGCAGGGGGTATGCGCGCCGCAATGCAAGGCGTTGAGGGGGCGGATTTGGCGGGAATTGGGCGCTCTGGACAAGCGGGGGCACATCGCTAGGGTTGCGGCAGATTTCCACCCCATACCGGAGCCTACCCCATGTCCCTTGACGCTGTTTTGTCCCGCATTGACGACGCCCTGCCCGCCGCCACCGAGCGGCTGTTTGATCTGTTGCGGATCAAGTCCATTTCCACCGATCCGGCGTTCAAGAGCGACTGTGACACGGCGGCGGATTGGTTGGTGAATGACCTTAAATCCTTTGGGATCGAAGCTGAAAAACGCCCCACCCCCGGCCATCCGATGGTGGTGGGCCATGTGGGGCCAGAGGACGGCGCGCCGCATTTGCTGTTCTACGGGCATTACGATGTGCAGCCCGTTGACCCGCTTGAGCTGTGGGACCGCGACCCGTTTGATCCGGCGCTGGAGCAGACCCCTGCGGGCAAGGTGATCCGGGCGCGCGGATCGTCCGATGACAAGGGTCAGTTGATGACATTTGTCGAGGCATTGCGCGCCTGGAAAGAGGTGGAAGGCACGTGGCCTTGCCGCATCACTTTCTTCTTTGAAGGCGAAGAGGAAAGCGGCTCGCCCTCGCTGGTGCCTTTCATGCAAGAAAATGCGGCTGAGCTGAAGGCCGATGTGGCGATGATTTGCGACACGGGTTTGTTTGAATCGCGCACCCCGGCGATTGTGACCATGCTGCGCGGGTTGCTGGGCGAGGAATTGACCATCACCGCGCCGGACAAAGACCTGCATTCGGGCATGTATGGCGGTGTGTCGATGAACCCGATCCGCGTGTTGACGCAGATTTTGGGCAAGCTGCATGATGATCAGGGGCGCGTGACCGTGCCGGGGTTTTATGAAGGTGTGCCAGAGCTTTCTGACGAGCTGGAGGCGCAGTGGCAGGGGCTGGCCTTTGACCACCAGCGTTTCTTGGGCGATGTGGGGCTTTCGCAGCCAGCGGGCGAGCAGGACCGCACGCCGCTCGAGATGATCTGGTCGCGGCCCACCTGTGACATCAACGGCATTTGGGGCGGCTATAATGGCGATGGGTTCAAAACCGTGCTGCCCTCCAAGGCCCATGCCAAGGTGAGCTTTCGTTTGGTCGGCACGCAAGATCCGCATAAAATCCGCGAGAGTTTCCGCCAGATGGTCGAGGCGCAATTGCCCGAAGATTGCACCGTGGAGTGGAAATCACACGGGGCGAGCCAAGCGTCGGGCACCGCGACGGAAGACCCAAAATTCGAGGCAGCTCGCAAGGCGCTCAGCACCGAATGGGGTGTGCCTGCGGCCTATGTGGGCTGTGGCGGGTCGATCCCGATCGCCGGGCATTTCCAGAAGATTTTGGGCACCGAGCCGATGTTGATCGGGTTTGGCAAGGATGACGACCAGATCCATTCGCCCAATGAGAAATACGACCTTGATAGCTTTCACAAAGGCATCCGGTCTTGGGCGCGCATCTTGGATGCGTTGACCTAAGAAAATACTCTGCGGCCCCTGCCCTCGCGCCGGGGCCGCGTTACGATTTGCCGCGTTCGCGGATAAAGACATAGATGCCAGCGGCGATGATCACCCCTGCCCCCATCAACACCTGCGGCATGGGCCATTCGCCAAACACGCTCCAGCCCCAGAACAGCGCAAAGATCAGCAAAATATATTCGAACGGCGCCACGGTGGCGGCGCTGGCCAGACGGTAGGCTTGGCTCATGGTGTAGCCGACAATCGCAGAGATCACCCCCAGCCCCAACATCAACCACAGGTCTTCGCGGGCGGGCCAGACCCACGCGCGCAGCAAGAACCGCACACTGTCGCTGGTGTTTTCATCGACAAAGCGCCCATCCCCGGCCACCAGATAAAACCCGAGGCTGACCACAACAAAGGCCACTTGCAGTTTGATCGCCAGCGCCGAGGCGCGGGTGGCGCGGCCAAGGCGGCGCGTGAGCACCGACATGCCCGCATATCCCGCCGCCGCCAACAAAGGCAGCACCGCCACCCAGCCCACTGCATCGGCGCTGCCTGAGAATTGCGGCGAGAGCATCAGCAGCACACCCAAAAACCCCACACAAACCGCGATCATCCGGCGCGGGCCGACCTTTTCACCCAGAACCGGGATCGACAGCAGCGTGACCAGCAGCGGCGCGATGAAATAAAGCGCATTGGCCGTGGCCAGTGGCATGGCGACAATCGCCGCGTAAAACGCCGAATTGGCAAATACCACCAGCAGCGCGCGCAGCCAATGCAGCGCCCGGTCGCCGCTGCGCAGCAGGGAAAACCCGCCCTCCATCTGCAAAATCACCACGCCAATCATCAGCCCCAGCGCCGAGCGGGTAAAGACGATCTGGTGCAGCGGGTAAGCGCCCGACAGGGCTTTGACCACCATATCATTAAGCGAAATGAAGAACATGGCGATGATCATGCAGGCAATGCCAAGCTTGGCCGATTGGGTGGGTGCGCTCATGGGGGAACCTTTGATGTATGCCCCTGAGCAGTAGGCGCAGTTGCTTTACCTGTTAAGTGGTTTTTACGCGGAAAATCAGATCAGCCCGGAAAACCGTTCGGGCAATTGATATTGCGTGCCGTAATCGGGTTTATCAAATTCGAAAAAGCCGGTGGTGCCGCGCGGTTTGAAGCTGCGCTGCATTTTGCGGCGCAGGGGGCGCATGTCGAACCCTTCGACCAGTTCCAGATCGGCAAATGCATCAAATACCGCGCGGTCTTCGCCCCGGGCTTCGGCAAACCAATGGCGGCCAATGGAGGCCTCTTTTACGGTGCTGCCCACATCGGCCACCACGGCATTCCGGCGGTCCATCACCCCGGTATATTGGGCAAAATCGCAAAATTTCAGGTGCAGCAGATAGAGCATGTCAGGCGTGTGCAGCTTGTCATACTGGGCAAAATGCCCGCCCCGCGAGAGTTTCGCCGGGGCCGAGACAATGCAGGGTTTGGAATAATGCGGCGCGGGGCGCACATAGCGGCGCGGGCCAAGGATGTTGCTCTCAATCGCGGTGTGTTCCAGATCGATGCGGTGAATCACCTCAAGGCCAAGCGGGGTGAGAATGCGCCCCTCTGGGGCCTGATCCAAGAACCCGGCCAGATCCATGCCGCTTTCCGGGTCCACCACCACCAGCTCGTCCACATCGCCGACAATTACATGTTGGTAATAGCGCCGCAGCCCGCCCACCAGATTGTTGAGCAGCCCCCAGCGTTTCACATCGAAGTTTTTATGCGGATCACCGGGGATGCCGATGATGTTGCAGCCCTCGGCCAGTTTTGCCACCTCGGCGCCGCGCCCGTGGTTGATCACATAGCAGTTCTCGCGCCCAAGCTGTGTGCCGTAGTGGCGCAGCCATGCGGTGAGGAAAAATGCGTCATCGCGCACCATGGTTACTGCGGCTGCTTTTTGCATCTGCCTCGGCCCTTGTGTTTTTTTTGAAAGCGTACTGGACCTGCTCGACTTTGCCCATCATAAATATCACATGACGCAAAGCACTGTAGACCTTCGAAAAAATGGCATTTGGATGCACCGGGAAGGCGATACGCCGATCCGGCAGTTTCAGGTATTTGGCGAGCGTGCCAGTGGCACCAATGTGGTGCGCAAAACCCTGCAAAAGAACGTCGATTGCATGCGCGTCGAGACGCTGGGGTGGAAACACGGGTTTTTGCATATGGTGGCGATCCCTGCGGATTTGGTCACCATCGGCGTGGTGCGCCATGCGTGGAACTGGGCGCGGTCGCTTTATGCGCGGCCATGGCATGCCCATCCAGACATGCAGCTTTTGCCCTTTGACGCGTTTATTCGCGCCCCATGGCACAGCATCGTGGACCGCCCCACTGATTTTGAAATGCTGCATGATGAGCTCGACGCCGAAGGCGCGGCGTTGCAGCTTGATCGCCATCCGATGACCGGCGCGCAGTTCGAAAATATCTTTGCGCTGCGGCGCGCCAAGTTGGAATCGCTTTTGAGCCTCGCAAAGCGGGGCAATTCCTGTGCTTTTGTGCGCATGGAGAGCTTTAACGACAGTCAAAAAGAGTTTTGCGCAGAATTTGCGGGCAGCTTTGATCTGTCATGGCAATCAGATAGGTTTAAACGCGTGGAATGGCGGATGGGAAACAGGTTCAACCCGTCGGTAGGCGATAGGCCACCCTCGCCCGAGGTGCCAAGCGCAGAAGATCTGGCGTTTATGCGCTCGCAACTGGATCTGAACTGCGAGGCGCAGTTGGGATATAGCTATGATGAGGGCGACTGTTAGGGCGGCGATCAGCCCGCGGCCTCTAGGGCGCGAATCTCTTGCAGCAAAGGCACTTGGCCGGGATCAAACAGGCGCATGTCGCCGCGCCGCTGGGCCAGTTGGTTCAACATCGCTTGCGGGTCGCCCATGGGCAATTGCAGCAGGTCTTCGAATTCATAATCCCACCAGCGGCTTTCTTGCAGCGCCTTTTGCAATTCTTCGGGGAATCGCATTTTGAGCAGCCGCGCGGGCGTGCCGCCCACCACCGCATAGGGCGGCACATCGCGGGTGACCACCGCGCCGCCTGCGATCACCGCGCCGTCGCCAATGGTGATGCCGCCGCGCAGCACCGCGCCATCGCCGATCCACACATCATGGCCGATGGTGAGCATGTCCGATTGTGGCTGGGGCGCTTTGACCTTGAAGGGCATGTCGGGGCGTTTGCCGGTCTTGGCCTCAACGTCGTCGAAATAGCTTTCGGTAAATTCGCGGTTGCGGTTGGAGAAGACTGAGCTGGAGGATGCGGCCTCGATCGGGTGGCGGTAGCCGATGAACTGCACCCCCAGCCCCACCGAGCAATAGCGGCCAAAGCGGCAATTGGCGGGAAAGGCGCTGGCCACTTCGGTGAAAGCGCCCATGTCGGGAATCGCCAGCCCTTGGGCGGTGGTGGAATAAGGCTCCACCAGCGCATCGGCCAGCAGGGTTACGGTTTTGCCGAGGGGGAATCGGCGGACATACTCCGTGTCCTTGCGCGCCCGGTGCATGCCGGTGCGTTTTTGGAAAATGCGGCGCTTTTCGAGCAGCGCATGCACCGCCTCCGTCACCTTGAATTTCGCTGTTACCGGAGCCACTAAACCACCCTTTAAAAGGAACCTTGGACCCAGATTAGGCGGGCGGCGGGCATGGCGCAAGCGGCGCGGCAGCACCGGGTTTGGCCCAATAAGGCCGAAGGCTGCGCGGCGAACCCCCTGGATGAGGATCGCCGCGCAAATCATTGCCCTTAAACGGAAAAAGACCCGCCGAAGCGGGTCTTTCAGGCAGCGGTGGCGCGGTTGACGGGGCTCGAACCCGCGACCCCCGGCGTGACAGGCCGGTACTCTAACCAACTGAGCTACAACCGCCCGCTGCTGCGTTCATCAGCGCGTTGTCTGCTGAACGTTGGGGTGTAATATGGCGAGTACCCGGTGCGGTCAAGACGAGAATTCAACGAATTTCATTTTTTTTGCATTAAGGCGCCGGAATGAATTCTTGATCGTCGCCGGGCGGCAGTTTGAACCGCCCATGCGCCCAGTCTCCGGCGCGCCACGCCTCTTTGGCCGCATCAATGCGATCCTTGGAGGAGGCCACAAAATTCCACCAAATGTGGCGCGGCCCGTCCATGGTGGCCCCGCCCAGCAGCATAAGGCGCGCACCTTGGCTGCCTGCTTTGGCGCTGATGTGGTCGCCGGGGCGGAAAACCAGCATTTGTCCGGCGGCAAATTCCTGCCCTGCCACGGTGATATCGCCGCTGAGGATATAGAGACCGCGATCTTCGTGATTGTCGGGCATGGGAATCGCTGCGCCTGCCTCAAGCAGCACATCGGCATAGAAAGTTTCCGAAAAAACTTTGGCCGGGGCGGTTTCGCCATACGCGTTGCCCAGAATCAGCCGCAGCTGTTTGCCCTCCCCCTCCAGCAAGGGCAGCTCGGTTTTGGCCACATGTTCGAAATCGGCGGGCGCGTCTTCTTGGCTTTGCGGCAGGGCCACCCAAGTTTGCAGACCAAACAGATTATGCGGCGCGGCGCGGGCATCGCCATCGGTGCGCTCGGAATGGGTGATGCCATTGCCTGCCACCATCCAATTGACCGCCCCCGGCTCGATCCATTGATCGGTGCCCAGACTGTCGCGGTGGTGGATCTTGCCTTGATAAAGATAGGTGACCGTGGCCAGCCCGATATGCGGATGCGGGCGCACGTCGATGCCTTGGCCGGTCAGGAATTCGGCGGGGCCCATTTGGTCAAAGAAGATAAACGGCCCGACCATCTGGCGTTTGGGCGCAGGCAAGGCACGGCGCACCTCAAAGCCGCCAAGGTCGCGGGCGCGGGGCACAATCAC
This sequence comes from Sulfitobacter sp., assembly GCA_051252055.1. Taxonomy (GTDB): domain Bacteria; phylum Pseudomonadota; class Alphaproteobacteria; order Rhodobacterales; family Rhodobacteraceae; genus Sulfitobacter. The sequence continues at coordinate 1,537,522 of JBPOFD010000001.1, read as the reverse complement.
GGTTTCAATGGCATCTACCGCATCGCCAATCGGGCAATCGGGATCTAGCGTTGGGTTCCAGCTCATCATCAACTCCTCTGTTTTGGCAAGGAGGATGATACGCCCTGCGCCCTACAAAGCAACGATGCTGGGCGCAGGGGTATTGTGCATTACTGCTCGGCGCGTTTTTCCGCCTGATGCTGATCCTCGATCAGGCCGATTTTCCAATAGCCCGAGATATAGACATCGTCGCGCGGCAGTTGTTTTTCATTGTGCAAAAAGGCGCGCAGGCTTTTGATCACCCCGGATTCGCCCGCGATGCAGGTTTGCACCCGGCCTTGGGGCCATGGCAGGGCGCGGATGAGCGTCTCTTGGGCGGTGGAGGGTTGATGCGGGTCCGGTTGCACCAGCCAATGCTGGGCAATGCCTGCGGGCGCGTCGATGTCTTGGCGGTCTTCGGCGGCGGTGACCTCGAAGATGGCCACGCCTTTGGCATCGCGGGGCATGGCCTCTAATGCGGCAGCGGCCACGGGAATCGCGGATGGATCAGCGGCGATCAGGTAAAAATCAGCGTTGAAACTTTCCAGTTTCGGCGCGCTTGGCCCCGCAAAGCCCAGAAAATCGCCCGGTTTGGCGTGATTGGCCCAGCGGCAGGCAGGGCCGTGATCGCCATGCGCGACAAAATCAATGGTCAGCTCTTGGGCCTCGGCATCGTATTTGCGCACCGTGTAGGTGCGGCGCACCGGGGGCGGCCCGTCTGCGAGGCGCGCATCAAAATCCGCGCGAGATTCGCCCGGCTCTGGCAGCATGAGTTTGCAATTGCCGCCCTCGCGCCCTTCGGGGAAGCCTGCAAGCTCGGGGCCGGAAAGCACCACACGGATCATATTGGGGGTCAGCCGCCCTGCCCTCGCGACGGTCAAGAGCCGAGGCTTTGGCCGCCCTGCGGGTTTGAGAGCGGGCGGTTTTTCATCTGTGCGTGTGGTCATCTGCTTTTGCCTCTGCATGCGGGTAATAGTAGAGCATAAAAGTCAGGTATAGATTTTAGACGTGATTACAAGGGGGATGAAGGGTGTTCATCTTTTGGGAAGGGTTTTGGGGTAGGTTTGGGTGAGAGGTTTCCATAGCTGGATAGAGGTGTGCGTGCGCAAGCGTTGGTCCGGCATGCCACTGTGGCACGCGGTTTGTGTATGGCAGAGCGGAGGGGGATGGTGGGCCCAGAGAGGCTCGAACTCCCGACCCAGACTGCCGCGCAAGCGGCGGGCGTTGGTCGGGCATGCTACTGTGGCACGCGGTTTTTAAATGGCAGAGCGGAGGGGGGATGGTGGGTCGTGAGAGGCTCGAACTCCCGACATCTTCGGTGTAAACGAAGCGCTCTACCAACTGAGCTAACGACCCGGCCCGTGCCTCTTAGCCCAAGGCGCGGGGGGGCTTCAAGAGGTTTTTGCAAGTAACTCTTGTTTGCCATCGACCAGTTTGAAGACAATGCCCTGCCCGCCCGGCAAATCGCCGATGCGCGTGGTCGGCAGGCCCAATAAAATAAGCCTTAACATGCGGCTGGTCATGCCATGGGTGACCAAAACCGCCGGAGAGGTCAGGCCAGATAAAAATGCGTCGCAACGCGCGCGCAGCGCGGCGAATCCCTCCCCGCCGGGGGCGCGTTCATAAAGTGCAAAGCCATTGGGAATCGCATGGGCGCGCAGCAGGCGGGCGCGGTGCTCTCCTGCCCAAGCGCCAAGTCCGATTTCGCGCAGCCGGTCATCGCGTGTGATGGGGGAGATGACCCCCGCCAAAGCGATCTGCGCGGTTTGTTCGGCCCGGGCCTGCGGCGAGGTGATGGCGGCAAAGCCCGTCAGATCACAGGTTTTCAGCAAAGCCTGTTGATGCAGCGCCTGCGCCCTGCCCTTTGGGGTCAGCGCACTGTCAAATTTGCCCTGAAGCAGGCCTTTTGCGTTCCACTCGGTTTCGCCGTGACGCAGGATATAAAGCGGCGGCACTGAGATCACGAAGCGTCCAGCACGGTCTCGATGCCGTTTTCCAGATGGTAAATGCAGCCCTGATCATTGCTCAGCGCGCCGGCCTGCGCCAGATCGATCCCGGTGATTTGGGCGCGCAGCACCTGTCCCAGCAAGCCATGGGCGATGATCACGCTTGGGCCGGTGAGATCTGCGAGAAACTCGGCAATGCGCGCCGCAAAAACGGTGAGCCCTTCGCCCTCGGGTGCGGCTTCGTAGATTTCCAAGGCGTTCGGGTTTGATTGCGCCAGTTCTGGCAGTTCGGCCATGATGTCGCGGCGCAGACGCCCCTGCCATTGGCCCGCGTGAATTTCCATCAACCGCGCATCGGTTTGATAGGGCGTGCCTGCCAGCGCAATTGCGGCGGTTTGCAAGGTGCGCCCCAAGGGCGAGACATAGATCGCGGGGGCTTGCGGTAGAATATCGCGCAGAATCGCCCCTTGGCGGGCAGCATCCGCCCTGCCCTGCGCGGTGAGCGGCGAATCAAGTTGCCCTTGCAGACGGTAGGCCGCGTTCCATTCGGTCTGGCCGTGGCGCAGGAACCAAATGGGGGGAAAGCAGTGTGTATTCATCAGTGTTAACTCGTTTTGCGCGGGTTCAGTTGAACCACCCTTTGCGGCGCTTCGCCAGTGGGATTTGCGTCTGGCTGATGCGGGCCGCGTGCCCCGATTTACGTTAGGGCATCTTAATTCTTTGAGCGAATCGCCCCCTCTGTTAGGTTTTTGGGGAGGGCGATTCTTGATAGCTGTAGGAAAACACCTGCGGAACACTGTTAGAACCGCTAAAGTTGTGCGTCTTTATTTTAATACATGGCCTAATTTTCAAGCCAATCCCTGCGCAACTGCCTCAAAGTAAGTCTTTTTCCGCGTTTTCTGCGGGAAAGAACAATTTGTTAATGAGTGACCGAGATTTTTACCAAGTCACGCCGGGAATGACTGTTCCTTTTAAATTTTGACGGATGAAACCAAATAGTACGAACTGCGCTAAATACCTGCTCTGCTGCCGGACCACGTAATTAGAACTTTTGATGGCACCAAACGGGCCATGTTTGACCTGCCCTGAGGGGCTTTGACCCTTTGGGTGGGCCGATGGGCCTGCGCCGCATTGTATTTTGCGGCCTGAGGGGACCTGCGCGGTTTTTGCTTTGATTTCATCTCTCTGACAGGAGAATTGAAATGCCTAACAACTCAGAAATCATGCGCACCAGCGCATCCCCTTCCCTAATCAACGGTCTTGGCGGCGCAGCAGGATTTGGTGAAAACATTTTGGCCGCCAATGATGACCGATCAACGGGCGAGATTGACATCTCGCCGATCTTCCAAGATGGGCTGAATTTCTTTGGCCGCGAATTCACCAGCCTTTGGGTGAATAACAACGGCAGCGTCACGTTTAACGGGCCGCGCGGCACATTCACGCCAACTTCGATTACCGGCAACAACAACAACCCGGAAATCACGCCGTTCTTTGCCGATGTCGACACCAGAGGCGGCACCGCGCCGATCTCGCCGGGTGGTAATTCGACCGGCACAAATCTGGTTTACTATGATTTTGACGCAGCCAACGACCGGTTCATCGTGACATGGGATGATGTGGGCTATTTCAGCAGCGAGACCGATAAAACCAATGCGTTCCAGCTTATCCTGAGCGATCGCGGCAATGGCGATTTCGACATCGAGTTCCGCTATGAGGATGTGGATTGGACCACGGGCGGCGCCAGCGGCGGCACAAATGGTTTGGGCGGCACCCCGGCGCGGGCGGGTTTCACCGCCAGCACCGGCAATCCGAACGCCTATTTCGAGCTGCCAGCCTCGGGCGATGAAAATGCGCTGCGTAATCTGGAGAATGCCGAAGGCAACACCGGCATGGTCGGGATTTGGCAGTTTTCCGTGCGTTCGGGCGATATCGACGTGGCGGGGCTTCCTGAGCTGCCAGATTTCAACATCACCGGCGCGATCACCGGCGATCCGCATTTGGTGACGCTCGATGGGGTTGCTTATGATTTCCACGCGGCGGGCGAATATACTTTGCTGCGCGCCACAGATGGGACGGATTTTGCGATCCAGGCGCGTATGGTGCCGGTCACCGGCTCTGATAATCTGACCGTGAATGCCGCCGTGGCCCTGCGCGCCGGGGGCAAAGACATCATGATTGACGCCACCGACGCCGACCCGTTCAGCATTGACGGGGTGGCGACCGATATCGCGAATTTCAACAGCACCATGATCGGCGATGATCAGGTGTCGCGCGCGAACAACCGCTATACGATTACTTTGGCGGGCGCGGATGGGGTGATCAATGATGGCGACAGCCAGATTGAAGTCACCGTTCTGACGGACCGGGTGGATATTTCCATGTCTCTGAGCGGCGAGCTTGCGGGCAATCTTGAGGGGCTCTTGGGCGACGGCGATGGTGATGCGTCCAATGATGTGGCCTTTGCCAATGGCACGGCGCTGTTGCGGCCTTTTGCCTTTGAGGATCTTTATGGTCTTTACCGCGATGATTGGCGGGTGGCCGAGGATGACAGCCTGTTCACCTATGATACGGGCGAAACCTATGAGGGGTTCTACATCGAGGATCACCCGGCGGATATTGCCTCGCTGAGCGATTTCACCGACGATCAGATTGCTGCGGCCACGGTTACTTTGCTGGCGGCTGGGCTGACTGAAGGCACGGTGAATTTCAACAATGCGCTGCTCGATTTCTTGGTGACAGGGGATGACAGCTATATCGATAGTGCCGCAGATGCGCCTGAGGTTGCGGAAAATGATGATTTCTTAACCTTTACCGGGGCAGAATTGAACCGGGGCACCACGGCGGATGACAATCTGGTTGGCACATCGGGCCGCGATGAGTTCAACGGGCTGGCAGGCGATGACACGATTTCCGGCAATGGCGGGCGCGATTTGCTGCGCGGCGGCAGCGGCGATGATGAAATCACCGGCGGCGGCGGCAATGATACGATTGCGGGCCAAACCGGCGATGACACTTTGACTGGCGGCAACGGCAATGACCGGATTGTCGGTCAGGCGGGCTCGGATCTGCTTGTCGGCGGCGCGGGCAATGACAATCTCAAAGGCGGCGGTGGCCGCGACGAGATTGGCGGCGGCAGCGGCAATGACTTCATGAAAGGCGGCACCAGCCGTGACTATCTGGATGGCGGCGCGGGCAATGATAAATTGGCCGGGAACAACGGGAGCGACGCGCTCATCGGCGGTGCGGGGAATGACAACCTTAAGGGCGGCGGCGGGCGCGATTTGCTCAACGGCGGCGAAGGGAATGATTTCCTCAAAGGCGGCGGCGGCAATGACGTCTTTGTCTTTGCCGACGGGTTTGACCGCGACCGCATTGTCGATTTCGATACCCAGCGCGACATGCTGCGATTGGACAGCGGGCTGGTCGGCTCGGCGGGGAATGGTGCGGCGGTGCTGAACCAATTCGCCAGCGTGACCGGCGCAGGGGTGGTTTTGGATTTCGGGGATGGCGATGTGCTGACCCTGACCAATCTGAACAGCCTTGCCGGATTGGCCGATGACATCAGCATCGTCTAAGCGGGTTTAAGCAGATTTGAATGGGCGGAGGGGTTTGGCCTCTTCGCCCATTTTTATGGGCGTTCGGGGTGCGGGCGATGCCGCTGGCCTATGGATGGCCCTGTTTTCATGGGAAAAATGGTGGGTGATAAGAGATTTGAACTCCTGACATCTTCGATGTGAACGAAGCGCTCTACCACTGAGCTAATCACCCGGTTTGGGCGGAATAATGCGGAACGCGCCCGGGTTCAAGAGGGCGCGTTTAATTTTAGGGGTGGGAAATGCAAAAGCCCCGGCGCGGCTCAGTCGTCGGTATCAGACGCCGCCCCGGCCTGCGGTTTACGTTGGCGCAGTTTCAGCACGGTGACCTGCGCATCTTTGAGGTCTTTGCTGCGCTGGATTTTCAATCGGCCCAAGGGAGGCAGCACCATGTCGCGGTGTTCGGAAATCGCTTCGCCAAAGACCGCGAGCAGCGCTTCGACCACAGGTTTCACGTCTTTTTTCTTCATGCCAGAGCGGGCGGTGACCAGATCAAACAGCTCTTTTTTGCGCATTTCGCGCCCGGCAATGACCGGGGCCAGCGTTTCCACAACCGTTGGATCGGCGGTGGGCGCGTCAATGGCAGAGCCAGAGCCGATGGCCGAAAGCGGCGCAGGCGCTGTGGGCACCGTGGTTTTCACATCCGCTTTTTCTGCGGATTTAGGCGTGGATTTAGGCGCGGTGGATTTGGCGCTGTATTTCTTTTTGGGGGTGGTTTTACCTGTGGTGGTGCTCATACTGCCCTGCTTTCACATTTTGTGTTTTTTTATTTATAGCCTTGGAGCGGCTAAAAAGCCAGAAATGCCTGCGTTTGGCCCCGCTCAGCCGTGATTAAACACGAAACATGGCAAAAGCGCACATAAAATCGCGGCAAGGTTAACAGATGCAAAAACGCCCCGCAGCGCAGGGCTACGGGGCGTTTAACGCAATATTTACGCGGCGCGCTTAATGTGCAGTTGCACTGTCCGTGTCGCCGGAACGTTTGGCCAGTGCAGCAGCGGCGGCTGCATCTTCGGCCTCTTGATCCCACTCGATGGGCTCGGGCGCGCGTACCAATGCGTGCTTGAGAACCTCGGACACATGGGACACGGGAATGATGGTCAGCCCTTCCTTCACGTTGTCAGGAATATCGGGCAGATCCTTTTCATTCTCTTCAGGGATCAACACAGTTTTGATACCGCCGCGCAGAGCGGCAAGCAGTTTTTCTTTCAGCCCGCCAATGGGCATCGCATTGCCGCGCAGCGACACTTCGCCTGTCATGGCGATGTCTTTGCGCACCGGAATCTGGGTGAGCACGGAGACAATCGAGGTCACCATGGCCAGACCCGCCGACGGGCCATCCTTGGGCGTGGCCCCATCGGGGACGTGCACGTGGATGTCCAGCGTATCGAATTTGGGCGGTTTCACCCCGATACGCGGGCTGATTGACCGCACATAGCTGGAGGCGGCGTCGATGCTTTCTTTCATCACGTCGCCCAGTTTACCGGTGGTTTTCATCCGGCCCTTGCCCGGCAGGCGCAGCGCTTCGATTTGCAAAAGCTCGCCCCCGACGGAAGTATAAGCCAGCCCGGTCACAACGCCCACTTGGTCTTCTTTTTCGGCCAGACCAAAGCGGTGTTTGCGCACGCCAAGGAACTCTTCGAGGTTGGCATCCGAGACGATGATGCTCTCGGCCTCTTTGCGCACGATCTTGGTCAGCGATTTACGCGCCACTTTGGCGATTTCGCGTTCCAGATTCCGCACCCCTGCTTCGCGGGTGTAGTAGCGGATGATGTCCGTAAGCGCGGAATCCTCGATCTGGAATTCCTTTTTCTTCAGCCCGTGGTTCTTGATCTGTTTGGCCACCAGATGCTGCCGCGCAATCTCGCGCTTTTCATCTTCGGTGTAGCCAGACAGCGGGATGATCTCCATCCGGTCAAGCAGCGGCCCCGGCATGTTATAGCTGTTCGACGTGGTCAGGAACATCACGTTCGAGAGGTCATATTCGACCTCAAGATAGTGATCGACAAATGTGCCGTTTTGTTCCGGATCAAGCACTTCGAGCATGGCCGATGCAGGATCGCCGCGGAAATCCTGACCCATCTTGTCGATTTCATCGAGCAAGATCAGCGGATTGGTGGTTTTCGCCTTTTTCAGCGCCTGAATGATCTTGCCGGGCATGGAGCCGATATAGGTCCGGCGGTGGCCGCGAATTTCGGATTCGTCGCGCACGCCGCCAAGGCTGATGCGGATAAATTCACGCCCCGTGGCCTTGGCCACAGATTTACCAAGCGAGGTTTTACCCACGCCGGGAGGGCCAACGAGACACATGATCGGGCCTTTGAGCTTGGCCGAGCGTTGCTGAACCGCGAGATATTCCACGATGCGTTCTTTGACCTTATCGAGGCCGAAGTGATCATCATCGAGCACTTTTTGCGCGCGGTTCAGATCTTTTTTCACGCGGGATTTCACGCCCCATGGGATCGACAACATCCAATCGAGATAGTTGCGCACCACGGTGGCTTCCGCGCTCATCGGGCTCATGTTTTTGAGCTTTTTGATCTCGGCGTCGGCCTTTTCACGAGCCTCTTTGCTCAGCTTGGTTTTGGCAATTTTCTCTTCCAGCTCGGCCACTTCGCCTTTGCCGTCTTCGCCATCGCCCAATTCTTGCTGAATGGCTTTCATTTGCTCATTCAGGTAATATTCGCGCTGGGTGCGCTCCATCTGGCTTTTGACGCGGGTTTTGATCTTTTTCTCGACCTGAAGCACAGAGAGTTCGCCCTGCATCAGCCCGTAAACTTTTTCCAGCCGCTCGGAGATCGAGAGGGTTTCGAGCAGGTCTTGTTTCTGTTCAACCTCAATGCCCAGATGCCCGGCCACCAGATCGGCAAGCCGCGCCGGATCGCCCGCATCGCTGACAGCGGCAAGCGCCTCTTCGGGCACGTTTTTCTTGATCTTGGAGTAGCGCTCGAATTCGTCGCCAACGGTTTTCAGCAGCGCCTGCGTGGTGGTCGCATCGCCGGGAATTTCCATCAGATATTCGGCGCGGGCCTCGAAGAAGCTATCGTTTTCAAGGTATTCGGTGATCTGCACACGCGCCTGCCCTTCGACAAGCACTTTGACCGTGCCATCGGGCAGTTTCAGCAGTTGCAGCACATTGGCCAACACGCCTGTGCCAAAGATGCCATCTGCGTCGGGATCGTCTTCGCCGGGGTCCATCTGGCTGGACAGCAGGATCTGCTTGTCATCGGCCATGACCTCTTCGAGCGCGCGCACCGATTTGTCGCGGCCCACAAAAAGCGGCACGATCATATGCGGAAACACGACGATATCGCGCAGGGGCAATACGGGGTAGGAGGCGTTCAGGGGCTCTTGCATGCTCTGTTCCTTTGGTAAGCGAAACACCGCGCGGCCCCTTCAAAAGGCAACCAATGGATGTTTCCTGTCTTGGATGATGTAATTGGGGACATCACCCGCCTGTTTCAATCCCTTTAGCCGGGAGTTTGGGGCACAATGGCGTGATTATCCGGGCGCAGCAACCGCAGATTTCCCTTTGTGCACAGGAAAATCAGGCCGCTGCGCCGCAGTTTTGGCTTAGGCGGGCTCTACGGCGGCCAAGCTGGGATAATCGGTCAAACCCGCGCGCCCGCCGCCATTAAAGGTGGAACGATCCGGCTCATTGAGCGGTGCGTTTTGCCGCAGCCGCTCGGGCAGATCGGGGTTGGCGATGAAAGGCACACCAAAGGCCACCAGATCGGCGCGGCCCTCGGCCACGGCCTCAATCGCCATGTCGCGGTCATAGCCATTATTGGCCATGTAGGTGCCCGCAAACAGATCGCGCAGCGCATCAAAGCTTTGGCCTTCGGCCAGATCGCGCGGCCCGCCTGTCGCGCCTTCGATCATGTGCAGATAGGCCAGATTGAACCGGGCCAGTTGGCGCAGCACATATTCTGCGGTCTCTTGCGGGTTGTCATCGCTGATGCCGTTGGCTGGCGAGAAAGGCGACAGGCGCAGACCCACGCGGTCGCCGCCCCAGATTTCCGTGACCGCTTCGAGCACTTCGAGCAGCAGCCGCGCGCGGTTTTCCACCGGGCCGCCGTAAGCATCCTCGCGCTTGTTCGCGCCGGTTTGCAGGAATTGATCCAGCAGATAGCCATTGGCGCCATGCACCTCGATCCCGTCGAACCCGGCTTTTTTGGCCATTTTCGCGGCATGGGCGTAATCGACCACAATGCGCGGCAGCTCGTCCAGCGCCAAGGCGCGCGGCTCGGATGTGTCTTCGAACCCGTTTTGGGTGAAGGTTTTCCCGCCCCCAGAGAGCGCCGAAGGCGCCACAGGTTTTGCGCCGCCCTCTTGCAAGGACACATGGCTGACCCGGCCCACATGCCACAGCTGCACCACGATCTTGCCGCCCGCAGCATGCACCGCATCGGTGACTTTTCTCCATGCGGCGACCTGCGCTTCGCTGTGGATGCCGGGGGTCTGGATATAGCCTTTGCCCTCGGGCGAGATTTGCGTGGCTTCGGTGATGATGAGCCCTGCCCCGGCGCGCTGGCTGTAATACTCCACGTGCATATCCGACACTTCGCCCGTGCTGTCATCCGCTCGGTTGCGGGTCAGCGGGGCCATCACCACGCGGTTGGCCAGCGCAAATGCGCCCACTTGAGTTGGCTCGAAAAGCTTAACAGTCATGATCGCATCCCTTTGTAGCGTCCCCCCTGACTTAGGCGGAGGGGAGGCGCAAACAAGGGGGCGCACGCAGGGCGCCGCGACAACAGCACGCGGCGATTGTGCAAACCAAGGAATATTTCTTGATCATTTGCCGTTTAGGGAAAAGACTTGTTTGCAATGAATTAGAGGGCAGATCCTATGGAAAACCACAAAAGTGCCGCCGCCGAAGATTATGCGGCCTATCTGGCGGCACGCGATTTGCCCGCAAGCGCGCTGTTGCTGCATGCGTCAAAAGCATCGGGGCAATCGCTGTTTCAAATTGGCCGGGATTTCAAAGCCATGGCCCGCAGCCCCAGCCGATTGAACCTTGCCGAATATCTGCGGCACGGTCTGCATCTGCCGGACAAACAAGACCCGGCGCTGCGTGCGGCCTATATTTCGAATGATCTGCACTGGCCGATCACCCATAAATGCAACAATCAAAGCTGGAGCGGGGTCGCGGAAGATAAGATTGTCGCCGCAACCATGTTGCAAGCGGCGCAGGTTGCGGTGCCGCAGAACCTGGCGGTGATTGATCGCTCGGCGCGGGTCTATCCAGGCGTGCACAAGATTTCAGATGCGGTAGCGCTGCGCACGTTTTTGGCGGCGCAAAGCACGGGCGAGATATTTGGCAAGATTGTCGATGGCATGGTCAGTTTTGGCGCGTTCCGCATCGAAAGCGCCGATGCGCAGGGGCTTTGCCTGTCTGGGAAACCGCCGATGACCTATGAGGCATTCATGGAAGAACAGATCGGGGGGAATGCCTATGTGCTGCAACATAAGTTGAACAATCACCCCCAGCTTACGCCTTTTGCCAGCGCACTTTGCACGGTGCGGATGGTAAATATGATCGAGGAAGATGGGGTATTTTGCCCCGTGGCGGTGATCAAACTGCCGCAAGGAGATAACATTGCCGATGCATTCTGGCGGCCGGGGAATCTGGCCTGCGCCGTGAATGCCCAGAGCGGCCAGATCGAAACCGTCAGTTGCCGAAACGGGCCGGAAGTGGCGTTTTTGGAGGATCATCCCGCGCAGGCCGGGTTGATGGGCATGACCCTGCCCCACTGGCCTGCTCTGCGAGAGTTGAACGCGCGGGCAGCGCAGGTTTTTGCGCCGATCCGCTATCAATCAACCGATATTGCGATCACCCCCGATGGTCCGGTGCTGATCGAGATCAATTACGGCGGCGGGTTTGATCTGCCGCAATATGCCAGCGGCAAAGGCATGTTGACCCCGCCTGTGCGGGCGTTTTTCGAGGGCTTTGGCTATGATTTTGACGCGCCGCCGCCCCGGCGCGGGGTTCTGGCGCGTCTGCTTCGGCGCTAGGGCGCTTACAGCGGGTCGATGTCGCCTTGGGCGCGGTTTGCGTGGAAGTCCGATTGCCATGCGGCAAAGCGGTTTTCGGCAATCGCGCCGCGCATGCCTTCCATGATTTGCTGAAAGTAATGCAGGTTGTGCCAGGTCAGCAGCATGGAGGAGATGATCTCTTGGCTGCGGAAAACATGGTGCAGATAGGCGCGGCTATAGCCCCGGCAGGCCGGGCATGTGCATTCCTCGTCAATCGGGCGCGGATCGTTTTGGTGGCGGGCGTTTTTGATGTTCAGCACCCCGTGGCGGGTGAAAACCTGCCCCGTGCGCCCCGACCGCGAGGGCAGCACGCAATCCATCATATCAATGCCGCGCGCCACGGCGCCGACGATGTCATCGGGTTTGCCCACGCCCATCAGATAGCGTGGCTTGTCCTCGGGCAATTGGTCCGGCGCGTAATCGAGACAGCCAAACATAGCCTCTTGCCCCTCGCCCACAGCCAGACCGCCCACAGCATAGCCGTCAAAGCCGATTTCGCGCAGGGCCTGCGCACTTTGGCCGCGCAGGTCTTGTTCCAGCCCGCCCTGCTGGATGCCAAACAGCGCATGTTTGGGCCGCTCGCCAAAGGCGGTTTTGGACCGCGCCGCCCACCGCATGGACATTTCCATGCTTTGCGCGATGCGGTCGCGGTCTGCGGGCAAGGCGGGGCATTCGTCGAAACACATGACGATGTCACTGCCCAGCAGCTCTTGGATTTCCATGGAACGCTCGGGGCTGAGCATGTGTTTCGAGCCGTCGATATGGCTTTTGAAGCTCACGCCCTCTTCGGTTAATTTGCGCAGCGCGGCGAGGCTCATCACCTGAAAACCGCCGCTGTCGGTCAAAATTGGCTTGTCCCAATTCATGAATTTATGCAGCCCGCCAAGCGCCGCGATCCGCTCGGCGGTGGGGCGCAGCATCAAATGATAGGTGTTGCCCAGCAAGATATCCGCGCCCGTGTCGGCCACGCTTTGCGGCAACATCGCCTTGACCGTGGCGGCGGTGCCCACGGGCATAAAAGCGGGGGTGCGGATGTCGCCGCGGCTGGTGTGGATCACGCCGCGGCGCGCTTTGCCGTCGGTATTTTGCAATTCAAAAGAGAAATCGGTCATCCGGCACCTTTATTCCATACGTCCAAAGGGCGTTACCGCAGCATCAACAAACTTGCAATCAATTGCCAATATGCCCACATGATAAGCAAAGAATAACAACATTTAGGGAATTTCCGGGTGGATATTGAACAACTGATTTTAAACGCGCTTCAGAACAATCTGGCTTGGCTGTTGCTGGCCGGTTTGCTGATCATTTTGGTCTTCAAAGCCGTGCGCATTGTGCCGCAATCAGAGCAGCATGTGGTGGAGCGCTTTGGCCGTCTGCGCGCGGTGCTTGGCCCCGGCATCAACATGATTGTGCCGTTTCTGGACCGTGTCGCCCACCGGATTTCCATTCTGGAGCGGCAATTGCCCACCGCCAGCCAAGATGCGATCACCCGCGACAACGTCTTGGTGCAGGTGGATACCTCAGTATTTTACCGCATCATTCAGCCCGAAAAAACGGTGTACCGTATCCGCGATGTGGATGGCGCGATTTCCACCACCGTGGCCGGGATCGTGCGCGCCGAGATTGGCCGCATGGATCTGGACGAGGTACAGGCCAACCGCTCGGCGATGATCACCAAGATCAAAGCCAATGTCGAAGACGCGGTGGATAATTGGGGCATCGAAGTGACCCGCGCCGAGATTTTGGACGTGAACCTTGATACCGCCACCCGCGCCGCGATGATGCAGCAGCTCAACGCCGAGCGGGCGCGCCGGGCGCAAGTGACCGAAGCTGAGGGCAAGAAACGCGCGGTGGAGCTTGCCGCCGATGCGGAGCTTTATGCCTCCGAGCAGACCGCCAAGGCGCGCAAAGTGCTGGCTGATGCCGAAGCCTATGCCACCCGCGCCGTGGCGCTGGCCATTGCCGAAGACGGGCTGGAGGCGGCGCAGTACCAGATCGCGCTCAAACAGGTGGAATCGCTGACTGCGCTTGGCAAAGGCGAAGGCAAGCAGACCATCATCGTGCCCGCCCAGGCGCTTGAGGCGTTTGGCGATGCGTTTAAACTGCTCAAAGGGGGTAAGTGATGGAAAGCTATCTGCAAATCTGGTGGGTCTGGCTGAGCGCGGCATTGGTGCTGGCGGTGATCGAAGCGCTGGCGCCGGGCTGGATTTTCCTTGGCTTTGCCATTGGCGCGCTGGTGATGGCGGCGGTTGTCTCGCTTGCCTCGGGCCTGAGCGGCGCGGCAACGCTGGCGATTTTTGGCGCGCTGTCCTTGCTGGCATGGGTCGGGCTGCGGATCGCGTTTCGCGGCCAATCCAGCGGCGCGCGCATTGTCACCCGCGACGTGAACGACAACTGACAGCCGCCTGCCCCCCGCGCCCCATCCGCTTGCCTCTCGCCGCCACATGCGGGATAGATCAAGGCGCGGGGGCCCGCCAAAAAGGCTGGCCCAAATGTGAGCCAATATCTGGAGGCGCGGGATGAAAATTGCAAGTTTCAACATCAATGGCATCAAGGCGCGCGCGCAGGCCCTGCCCGATTGGCTTGACGAAGCGCAGCCCGATGTAGCGATCTTGCAAGAGATTAAATCCGTCGATGAAGCCTTCCCCCGCGAGCTGTTTGAAGAGCGCGGCTATAACGTGGAAACCCACGGGCAAAAATCCTTCAACGGCGTGGCGATCCTGTCCAAACTGCCGCTCGAAGACGTCACGCGCGGCCTGCCCGGCGATGTGGAAGACGAGCAGGCCCGCTATATTGAGGCCACGGTGGTGGGCGATCACGGCGCGCTGCGGATTTGCGGGCTGTACCTGCCCAATGGCAACCCGGTGCCGGGGCCAAAATACGATTACAAACTGGCGTGGATGGCGCGTTTGCAGGCCCGCGCGCAGGTGCTGCTGGCCGAAGAGACCCCGTTTTTGATGGCAGGCGATTACAACATCATCCCCCAAGAGGAAGACGCCGCCAAGCCGGACAGCTGGCGCGAGGATGCTCTGTTTCGCCCGCAATCGCGCGAAGCATGGCGCAAATTGCTTAACCTTGGCCTAACAGAAGCCTTCCGCGCCCGCACCCAAGGTCCGGGGCATTACAGTTTTTGGGATTACCAAGCCGGCGCATGGCAGCGCAACAACGGCATCCGCATCGACCATTTCCTGCTCTGCCCCTACACCGCCGACCGCCTGCGCGATTGCCAAATCGACAAGGACGTGCGCGCGCGAGAGAAACCGTCGGATCACGTGCCAATCTGGGTGGAGCTGGAGATTTAGGGGAGATTGGTGTTGGTGGGTTTTTTGCTTGATGAATCCGGGATGGTTGCCGGCCTAGGGCGGGTTTTCGGGGCCTTCACAGCGAAGGTCGGTTTAGAGCCCAATGTTACTGATGCTGCGCTATGGACTAACGGCTGCTATGCGCAGGAAGCGAGCTTTGCAAAGTTAAGCGAAACGGCCGAAACTCGCCGCCCGGTGGAACCGTGTGAGCCGATGAGGTTCAGGCGGTGACAATGCCCAAGCGCCGCACTACCGTGGCAAAAAGTAAATGGATTGAGGGGCGGTAAATGAAAGTTCTTTTGACCTGTATGGACTGCTTGCAGGAAAACGGAATCACCGACTTTCGGCCAGTTGTGGTGACTGTTAATGACGAACGGTTCTTTAAGATGATATGCCCAAATGGGCACCAGACGCTCACGATCATTCAGCAGCCAAAACATGAAGTTCTGTTTGAGCTGGGAATGAACGCACTGGTCGATGGTTACCCACGCGAGGCTGTTACTTCGTTCGCATCCTGCTTGGAAAACTTTTATGAGTTCTGCATTAATCAGGTGTCGCTTTACAAAGGCGTAGACCGGGCGTCCTTGGATGCTGGGTGGAAATATATGGCTAAGCAATCTGAGAGACAGCTCGGCGCGTTTCTTATGCTCTGGTTGAACCACTTCGGTTCCGCGCCGACTCTGTTGAGCGACCGATCGCGGGGTTTTAGAAACCGAGTTGTTCATCAAGGATACATCCCCGGACTCGATGAGACATTGGCTTTTGGAGATGATATCGTCGCCTGCGTTGCCAGTAATTTGCGCGACATGCAGCATCATTTGGGCGATGATTTGGAAACGATCTTCACCTCTGAGTTCATTGCGAGAGCTTCCTCGCAAAATCAGCGTGTAACGACACAGTCCATTCCAACGACTATCGGCTGGGCTGGGCTCATCCAAGATGAGAAGGTGAACCTAAGTGCCCGTTTGGATGCCATAGATAAGGATAAGGTTATCTTTCAGTGGCCAAAGTTCTAATTTCTAGCTCTTGGAAGATTCAGCGTTATAGTCGAAGCGATTCCGATTCCACTCCACTCGCTGCATGAGCGACTTGCGGGCGGCTTCGGGTAATTCGTCGTTTGTGGTCACCTGCCTGCCACGAAGCACAAGCCGAATGAAACGCTGGGCGTTCCGTTCGGCTTTTTGGGGCGTTTTCGTAGGCGTTAGCAGCTCTTTGGAAAGAGAGGTGTGCGTGACTATAGATCACTGAGGGTCTCGCTCCTTCGACATGCGGAAGGTCCGCTTCGGGATGGAAGCGGTCTTTCGTGCAGATAGAACGAACTGCAGCTCTGTCCGCTTCGCAGACCCTGAACGTATAAAAGGTAGCATAACATTCACAATTTGATGCCCTAAGCCCTTGATTTTTAATAACTCGGCGGACCTTCATCTAAACAAGGGTAGCATCGGTTTCACCAGAAGGAACCATCGGATTCCCCAAATTACGTCATTTTAGCCGTTTTGGCATCGATAGGCGCAGTTTCGGTCGCTCGTTGGGCTTCTGGCCTCGCAGCAACCTTCTCGGCTGATACCTGCAACAAATTGTCGGCCTGCGCGTCGATATCGGCGCGCAGGTAAACCCTCGCGCCGAGCCACTCCGGATCGATCAGCGGCTCAACTCCGTTCGCCTCAACGACCGTTCTTGCTATGCGGTTGTGAATACCGAATGACCTGCCGACAAGCCCGAGAGTTGTATACCGTTCTTTAAATCGCTCGATCTCAGTCGACGAAACATATGCTTTGCCGGGAAGGTCGCGGGTCATTTTGGCGGGAGCAGCGACCAGCCAAGGCCCGCCCCTTTGCTCAGAGACCAAGCGTTTTACCGCACCCAGATTGGTGCCAAGGATCCGCGCTACGGCTGTAAGACGGTGCAAATTATGTCCACGCGAAACAGCTATCAGATGTCGGATTTCCGAAAGGCGAAACCGTAGATGATCGAGCCGCTTGATCCCGTTCAAGAGACCTGTTTGTTTCAACCTCCCCGCAACGTGCCACCCGATAATTTCAGCGGTGGAAGAACGCCCACGCGCCGCATGCGTCAGGTTAGCGAAACCGTCGACTTCATCTGCCATGATCTGCGTGCCGACGCAGACGCTGTCCAGAAAACCGGATAAATCATCCAGGTTAAAATCACCGCGGGTCAAGCCAACATCCCCTTCCGTCATGGGGACAACAGAAGAAATCAAACCACTGCGCACCAGCTGTTCAGCGTGGGTCTTGCTGCATCCGAGAACACCCTGGATGCGATTTTGCGGAATGGAGTTTTGAATTCGCGCGATCATCGCCTCTGCTTCTTCGGCAGGAAACACCCGTTGATTCAACGCGGCATCATTGTCTTCATCAAGTATCAACCGGGCCTTACGCATGATCCGGTAAAGTCGATACCGGGTCAGTCCCGTCGCGTTAGTCAGGGAATTAACGGAATGCATTTTCCTTCGATCAACAATCTCACCAAGCACCATTTCGCCCGGACCAATTGAGAAGTTTTCGAGAATTGCCTCCCGCACCACGTCACGGATAGGTCCCTCATCTCCACTTCTTTCCGTTTTCTTCAACCAGTTAAAGAGCTGCCCGAACGCCGCTTGCGGGCCGGTGCGTCCACTACGGCACCCGGCATCAATCCTTACTTTTGAAAGCGCATCCCGTATTGCGGTGGGACCGAGAGAGCAGATATCAAAGCCGGCGCTTCCGACATTGGCCCAATCTACCTCCGTATACGACTTGATGTCAGCTGTGGGACCACCTGTCACAAGACTGCCAACCATTTCACAGGCCCTTACACCTTGGGCAAGGTCTTGCCCATCAAGCCAAGGATTATCCCTCTCATGGCCGTTTAGACGGGACAGCACGTATCGCTGCAGTGATCCTGGTGAGAGAGGCCCATGATTTTCTTGTGGGGTAAGGTCGAGATGATTTTGCGCAAGGAGTTTCTGCAGGTCGAATGCGTTCACAGGGTCTTTCGCCGCCACCGTGACAAGAGCGATATTGTGGTCGGGACATGCAACCACGGGCTTTAGAAGCCAACTCCACCGAAAGCGCCAAGCGGCTCTTCCCAAGGAAGGAGTCTCATCCTCATCCGCCATCAGGCAGCGTGGGCAAAATCTAACAGAAACCCGCCTGACCATTGGCAATCCAAGAAGCTCGCCTCGCAACCTCAACATGTCGCCTGTATCTTGCTGAATGACGTTGGGTTTAAGACGGGACGAACTCTCGCCAGATATGGCAGCGATGACTTCGATGCATTGGCTATTCCCCTTCCGAAAATCGGCACGAGCAAGATCAAAGAAGCGACAAAACCGTCCAGCATCCGCGCCAGTCTGGAAATGACCGATGCGCGCAAAATACCCTTGGGTAATTTCATCATCATGGAAGGGAATTGTCGGTTGAAGGCACTGGACTGTCATGTTTGCACCGCAGCCCGAGGTTTACGGCCACGCTTCTTTTTTACCGGTTCGACATTCCCGTCTTCGAAAAGGATGTCGCCATTACCAACGTCACTTGGCTCAGCGCCGATCCGTGCCGCCCAGTTGCCCACGGTAAAGGGATTTTCAGGATTGAAATGCAGAAACTGAAGGTCAAAGACGGTCGCGAAATCTTCAGTCTCCACTGCCTTTGCTCCGTCCTCGAGAGCATGGACAATCGATGTTGTCAGAAGGCGCATGCACCGACCAAAACTGCCCCTGCATCCGACATATATGCGGTGTGTAAAATATGGATCAGATTTGATGCTGCGACCCACCTTCATTTCAATATCGCTTGTCAGTTTCTTCAATGCTTCCTGAATCATCACCACCGTCGCCGTTTCAGAAACATTCTCCAAAGGAAAATCCAAAAACCGCCCAGACAGTTCTGCATTGTCTGGATTTTCGTAGATGAACTCTCGAAGCCGTTCGGTGCCGATCGCGATCAAGCAAAAGCCCTCGTCATCATGGAAAAAGCCTTTCAAGAAAAGGTTGGTTGCCTCTTTCCCACTGCGAAGTAGATTATGAACCTCGTCGATGATGATGATCTTTACACCAGCCATCTTCAGGCGATGTGCCGCAAGATTATGGGCTTCCGCTTGCGTCAGTCGACTCGGGAAAACATCAAGACCGGTTGCCGTGCAGATATCCATGTAAACGCCTTTGACGGTTACATTCGTTTTCAGTCGGCAATACAGAACGTGCTCTCCACATTTTTTCATATCGACCTTCTGTCCGAAAATCCGGGTAAGGCTTTGTGTGACCATGAAGGTTTTTCCTTCCCGTGCAGGTGCCGTTACACAGATCCCCATGGTTTCTTCCTGATACTTTTTCGGCACCGGAAGGAATTGCCCATCCCCGTCCCGCTGCAAAACCATTTTCAGTCGGTCAAAGAACGCATTGTCCCGTTCCGTCACCATATATCGGCGGTGCAGCCAGTCGGACAATGCCGTCGGATCGTCCAACGATGGTCGAGGATCAATGAGGTTGATACCTTTCTCGTCGGTGAGTTCTGCCCTTACATTGTAAGCATCGTCCTTAGTATCAACAGAGGTTTTCGTATTACTGTCCATCAGTCTCACTCCATTGACCCGGGTTTAAATGCGGTCTTAGCCCTGCGCCCTCGCGATGCAGATTTAGTGTGCTTTTCACTTTCAGGTTTAAAATCATCATTGGAATTCACCGCATCCGGATGTCCTGCATATGCCTGCCCATCCTCAATGCTGGATAACGCATCATCCGCAATATCTGTGTCAGCAGCACGACTTACAGAAGCGCCGTAAAGCCCGTGCGTTTGATCACTCGTGATCTGCGTCGTCGGTGTCGTGAAATACCGTAGCGCTCTCTCCTCCGCCTTTTTAAGGACAGCCTCTGTAATCGGCTTGCGCCCTGCCCGTTTGCGGGTCGCCATCCGGTTCTCAATCATTTCTTGGATTTTCTCTTCCGCTCGATCACGGATGGCTGCAGCATCAGGGTTCCGGGCAATATGGTCCCGTTTCAATACCAACATCCATTCATCGATACTCAGTCCGCGCGCACGCGGATCCATGACCTCGAGCTGCATCCACTCATCTGGGCCGACTTGCACCTGGATCTCGGACATATTGTCCTCCCACCACCGCAACTTGAATGTCCGGTTCGGATTACGGAGCATCCATGACGCGAATTCTTTGGAGGAGTAATTTACATGCATGATCCGGATTCCATTGCCCTGTGCCTTACGATGCAGAGTTTCTCCAAAAACGTGGGTCATTGTTTTCAGCGAGGGCACCGGCCGACATCCCATTCCAACCGTCATCTCATGGTGCCACAGATCAGCAGGTGTCAGCCCATCGCGCCCGAGGTTTTCGGAATTGTGGTAAATATCGGTGATCCAGATCGTGATGATTTGGATCAGATCATCTAACGTCAGTATCGCCTCAGCTTCAGAATCATAATCCCCACGTTTCACCGTATTTGAAAAAGTGCGACCAGGAACTTGTGAGAGCAAATTTTCATGTATGGTTCTGAACACCCGCTCCATCAGTCCGCGAATATAAGCCTTCGCTTTCGGTGCCGACATTTTGTCGATACCAAGCATGGCGCACATCATCTCTGTGGTGCCCGCGAGATAGGCGTTCCCGGAATCGTGCATGACCTTTTCCGGTCTCAGAAACTGATCCCAAGAGGTTTCTGCATTACAGGCTTCAGACAATTTGGTTTTATCGGTCATGGCCATCATGAAGGTGCGCCGCGCCAAGTCTGGCGTCGCGGTGAGACCGATCTGAAGCCCGAGAATACACCCCGTATAGGCATCGATCATCGCCGAGATCATCACCCTCAAGGGCTTGTCTGCGGTAATCCCAAGCTTTTTCACCTTCTCATGCCCTAGCCAATGGGTCATAAAACCAAAGGGGATGATGGTCATAAGATCGGCGGGGTATTCGTCAATCATGACAATCTGGCCAGCGCGCTCCACCTTCAATCCCATACCGACGGCAAGACAGTTCTGGAGAAGGAAATCCGGGCCCTTCCCTCTCAGCAAAGCCTCCAGCGGCGAAAGGGCGGCAATCCAACTTCTGACGGTTTTGATCGACGGAGGCTTGATTTTTTGAACAGCGGCGCGCTCGGCATCCGAGATGATCTCACCGTTCAGCTCCCTTTGATTTAGAAGCACCTTTTGGCGGGCCTTCTCCTCGTTGACTTTAAGTTTCACGAAGCGGTGGATTTTTGCCTTCGGGATACCTTCAAGACATTCGTGTTTATCAATAACAGCTTTTAGAATTTCCGCGACGACGGGCTCCAATTTGCAGTTTTTGTTGCCTGAAAGGTTCCGTCTATCTACCAAATGGTGAAATCCATATGTCCGCAGTTGATCATCCCAAAAGAGGATGCGCTGCCCAGTCGCTGAGTGGAGAGGAACTTGACGCCCTCGGAACGGATAACGGCGAAGGCGGTCGACCTTACCGAGAAGCAGATCAATCCGATCTGGAAGACGCTTCAGAACTTCAGGCTCCAGCTTTTCGATAACACGTCTGGTCTTTTTGAAGATCTCTTTCTCAATACAGATTTCACGCATCAGTGACACTGAGGCATAACGCAGGATCAGATCCCTCGCCTGACGGTCATCAAGTGATGCTACAAATTCAGGCTTGAACGTCTGACTATGATCAATGAACACGAAGTTTTCTTCTTCGATGACAAGAGATCCCTCCAGAAGCGCTTCGGTCAATGTGGTATGTGGAATAATTTTCCGCCCAACAAACTCGATATCAGGACGCGAGCCACGCATAAGGCCGGGAACATTCTCGGCTTCAGGATCAGCGTGAAACTCTACCAAATAGCCGCTGCTTGCGGACCGAATAAACGTAATCTTCCGCTTGCAATACTCGCCCGTTGTGCCTTGCTCAAACCGGAAAATGGGTCCTTTATTTACCAAATCAAGCATTCTCCACCTCCGCTCTCAGCACCACGGTTTGGTGGGTTATTTTCTCATTGTTTTGGAGCTTTAGAACACCAGACCAAATCAAACGCACCACAGCACGGAATCCGCGCGGGCCCCGATTGATCTCATCAACAAGGTTCTGGATAGGTGTCTCGGCGATCAAATCAAACGCCACCGTCTGCGCGATGATATCGACTTCTGGATCCGCATCCCGACAACCTCTAAACAACTCAGCATTGTGCAATTTTACCGGGTCACGCGCGAATTCAGTCACGAGAAAAAGATCGTCGATCACATCGAGCCGTTGGCCATCGTCGCAAACCTGCCCGATTTCATCTTCAAACTCTTTTGTAACACGCAGGTATGGCTTGTCTGTCAGGCCCAGACGTCTGCCATCCTTTTTATAAACCACATGGTCCAAGAAGTGGTCATGGCGAACGTGTTCCTTGTCGGTCCAATGGAGCGGACCGACCTGTTCGATGACGTCAACCGTGTCAGGTTCAGCCAAAGCGATCATCCGCGTGCGGTATTCCCCCAAACTGCCGCAGAGCGAGATCCGCCCCGGGTCATCATCGCTGTCATGCAAGTTCATCTGAACCACGAAGTGGCCATGAGAGGATTTCGGGATCGGGTGCATCGCCCGAGATGACCGAGGCGCTGGCCATTTGTATGTAGAACTCATTGTTTCAGTCCATATCTTTCCTTACCGGTGGCGAAGCCCCGGATGAATGTTATTTGACTGAGGTGATGACCTCGGGTATCCAATACCCATGCAACGAAGTCGACTCAGCCGTCGATGAAGAACAACGCTCGGGCCCTGCAAGGTCTGAGCGTTTTGCTTTTGGAACTACGTCATCGATCCCCCTTTCCTCGCCGCACGTTTTATTGGTTCCTGCCACACGGACTTTGCTCCGGAACTTCCAGTTTCTGGCAACATCAGACCGAATGTGCAGACGCAACGATTCGAGTCAACATGTTGATTTTCAATGCATTTATGGAATTTTTGTGTGCGTTTCTTTTTTTCGAACGTCAGGCCAAGTCCGGGTGCAGGCAAATGCATGAATGATGTTGCCAATAATCTGGTCGCGCATGCCAGATGGACCGCATGCTCGAGAACACGCCGCAAAGCCCGAACAACGCCGGACACAGATTCAGATGCGGGGTAATTTTCCGCGCAAAAACAGAAATGTAAAAGCAATTTGAACACGTGCAAAAGCCCGACGATTGTAAGATTATCGATGGACCTTTTACCGTCTTGGCTGCACTGGCCTGGCTCAAGGGTTGGGAGCCTCCGCCGAAATCTATCAGCTCTCCCGTGTTTTGCACTATGATGATGTCCTACCCGCCGGGCTTATTTCATCCCAGTTTCTTGAAGGTGTGCAGCCTTCCCGACAATTTTTATCTTACAGCAATCGTCCCAATGAGTCGATTCCACGGCAAAAGAATCGAAATGGAAAATCGATTCCGAATTTTTTACCTTTTACAAAAAGGAATTCTTTCCTCTCACCCTTGAGAAAAAGCACCAAATCACTGGCTGCTAGTAAAAAAAATCAAACTAATTTGGCTTTTTTTGAAAAAAATACGCCCTATTTGCGCACCCGAGCCTGAACATCGCGAATCAACCATTTCGTTATAAAACCTGCCCACTGCGGCATGTAAAAACGTTTGGATATTTGAAAATTGGCTCCAAAGATGGCTTGGGTTACATCTTCACATTAACAGTTCGCCCAGCGGAAAAATCGATTATTTTCTATTATTTCTCAACGACTTAAAAAAACTCTCAAGCATAAACACCAATTGACTCACCTGCGCCCGTTGAATAACAATATCACCACTATGACACTCATTATCCGGCATATTCAGCGCACTATACGCGCCATTTGAACCCCATCACCGGGGGCCGGTCACTTCTGTCATTTTTCCAGCAGCACTGACGCCAACTTGGCTGGGCCTTTGCCCGTGGCCCTCCCGGTTTTTCCAACCCGAGGAGACAACCATGTCCAAAATCACATCTATCGCCCGAACCTATTCAAACCTCCGTATTGCGCGCCGTCTGCCTCCATTTGTTCGGGAGCGTTATCGCCATGAATAGCTTTTCCAAAGATCGTCTGGCTGTGTTGCCGTCGATGCATGAGGTGCCCCGGCTGGAAGAGATGGAGACTCATTTCCTCCGTTTCTGGACGTCCATGCGGCACAACATCCACGGTCACAAACGCAAAGCAAAGCTCGACTTCAGCATGGAGCGCAAAGCCAAAAACCTCGCAGCAGACGCCCATAAAAGGCGCCTCCTCGAAGCTGGATTGGCGCCGGTTAAGGCTGAGGCGCGGCCCGCAATTCTTGCTTTGGCACGTGACGGCGGTCGGCTTTGCGGCCCAGAGACATCTGATGATGTTCACACGCTTGTGGCCGCACTACATGCAGAGAGCGGCTGGATGCGGGACGTTTCGACCTGGATCATGCAGCAGTTGCTTCGCCATATCGCGGCGGGCGAGCACGGTTTCGCATTGCCACCTGTTATTCTCGCAGGCCCACCCGGCATCGGTAAATCTCATTATGCGCGAACGTTGGCGCAGCTCGCGAGGTTGCCGTTCCGGATGATCGATGTCGGGGGCGGATCCGCAGGTTTCCGTATCTCGGGCACAGAAAAAGGCTGGGGCACGGAACAGCCAGGTGTTCCTGTTGAAACCATCTTGGCGACCAAGACCGCAAATCCACTAATGATCGTGGATGAGGTAGACAAGGCGGGCACGACATATAGCACGCGTGGGTCCTCCAGCAGCCTTACGACAAGCCTGTTGCAGATGCTGGAACCCGGCACGGCGCGCTATTTTGAATGCCCGTATCATCGGGTCCCTTTCGACATGTCGAGAGTGAACTGGATCATGACCGCCAACCACGTCGACCGCATTCCCGCCCCACTGCGTGACCGCTCGCGGGTGTTCAATTTGCCGAAACTGTCGACCGCAGACGCGGTAGCGCATTTTGACCGTTTGACCGTGGAAAGCGATGATGAATGGGCGCGGGATCGCTGCCGTAAGTTCATTGACCAAATGTCGGAACGATCGGAAGGCATCAGCTTGCGCCAGATCAGTCAACTGGCGGACGCGTTGAATGTGCCGGAGGCACCGCTTTACCAGTAAAACTATGCCGGTTCTCCTTCGAGAGCCGGCAAAACACAAAGCTTGCCGCCATCAATATCACTGACAATCCACAGAATAACGCACCTGCTCCGTTGTCAGAAGTATTTTGGCTCCTTAAGATACAACCATAAGATAAGTGCCTACGATTTTCCGGCTTTATCAGGTAATTAACCGCGAGGCCGGTATGACAAAAGAAATTGAAAAGACCCTTTTTGCGGCTGCCGACAAAATGCGCGGCAAGATGGATCCGGGCGAATATAAATATGTCGCCCTTGGCCTGCTGTTCCTGCGCTATGTCTCCGCGGCTTTTGATGCCAAGCATAAGGAATTCCTCGCCGACGATCTGGCCGATGCTGATGATCCTGAGGAATACGCCGCCGAGAATGTGTTCTGGGTGCCGGATACCGCCCGCTGGGATCACCTTGCCGCCAATGCCAAGGCGGCTGACATCGGCGTGCAAGTCGATAATGCCATGCGCGAAATCGAGAAGGTCAATGAAACGCTCAAGGACGCCTTGCCCAAGGTCTACGGTCGCGCCGAGCTGTCCCGCGATATCGTAGCGGGATTGATTGAGCTGTTCACCAACGACTTGACTCTCTCGGGCAGCGCATCCGACTTCGACCTGATCGGGCGCGTCTATGAATACTTCATCGGGGAATTTGCCTCCAATGAGGGCAAGCGCGGCGGTGAATTCTACACCCCGAAATCCATTGTCTCGACACTGGTGGAAATGCTGGAGCCGACTTCGGGCCGCGTTTACGATCCCTGCTGCGGCACCGGTGGCTTCTTTGTGCAGTCGGAAAAGTTCATCCACGCCCACCAAGGCCGCGTCGATGACATTGCGGTCTACGGTCAGGAATCCAACCCGACGACCTACAAGCTCGCGCGCATCAACCTTGCCATGCGCCGCATCTTTGGCAACATCGCGTGGAACCACGAGGGAACGCTGGTCCGCGATGCCTTTCCGGATGAACGGTTCGAGTTCATCCTCGCCAACCCGCCCTTCAACGTCTCGGATTGGGAGGGTGAGCGCCTGCGCGAGGATAACCGTTGGCAGTTTGGCGCGCCGCCGGTGGGCAATGCCAACTTCGCATGGCTCTCACATATTTATCATCACCTGTCGGCCAACGGGATCGCGGGTGTGGTGCTGGCCAATGGCTCCATGTCGTCGGTGCAGTCGGGCGAAGGCGACATTCGCCGCGCGATGATCGAGAATGACGCGGTGGATGCCATGGTTGCCCTGCCGACACAGCTGTTTTTCGGCACGCAGATTCCCGCCTGCCTGTGGATATTGGCCAAGGATAAATCCAACGGCCATGCCGCGGGCCGCACTTTGCGGGATCGCCGCGAAGAGGTGCTGTTCATTGATGCGCGCAAGATGGGCACGCTGGTGCCCGGATCACGTAAGCAAAAGGAACTGTCGCTGGATGAGATCACCAAGATCGCCGATACCTACCACGGCTGGCGCGGTGAGCTGGGCACAGATGCCTATACGGATGAGGCAGGCTTTTGCGCCTCTGTCACGGTGGATGATATCGAAAAGCACGGGTTTGTCCTGACCCCCGGCCGTTATGTCGGCGCAGGTGCGGTTGAGGATGACGGAGAGATATTCGAGGAGAAGTTCACCCGCCTGATGGGCGAATTGCGCGGGCATTTTGCTGAAGGGCGGCGGCTGGAGGCCGAGATCGAGGCGCGGTTGGGGGCTTTGGAATGACAGCCTTTCCCACAGTGAAAATCGATGAGGTTTGCGAGCTGATTGTCGATTGCGTGAATAAAACAGCCCCGAAGGTCCCCGAGGAAACACCTTGGAAGATGTTGAGGACGACAAATATTCGTAATGGGCGGATAAATACGGATCAAGTTTTCTTCGTTGATCAAGAAACTTTCACAAAATGGACGAGGCGAGCGGAGCTTGCTGTCGGTGATACAATCCTTACCCGAGAAGCGCCGGTGGGCGAAGTCGGTCTGGTGCGTGATGCCGAAGGTTACTTTCTGGGTCAGCGCCTGATGCAATATCGCGCAGACCCTCGAAAGATGGATGGCTCCTTTCTACATTTCGCGATGCGGAGCCCATTTCTCACTCACCAATTTCACGCACATGGTGGTATGGGCTCTGTGGTGGACCACCTGAGAGTGCCAGACTGTAGGAAGTTTTTACTTCCTTTCCCGCCTCTCCCCGAACAACGCGAGATCGCGGGGATCCTTGGGGCGTTGGATGACAAGATCGAGGTGAACCGCAAGGCAAGCGCCACGTTGGAAGAAATGGCGCGGGCGCTGTATCGGTCTTGGTTTGTGGATTTCGATCCGGTCCACGCACGCGCCCAAGGCCGCCCCCCCGCCCACATGGCCCCCGCCACCGCCGCCCTCTTCCCCGACAGTTTCGGCGATAACGGGCTGCCGGAGGGGTGGAAGCTTGGATCACTCGGCGATTTTCTTACTCTGAACTACGGCAAGGCATTGAAAAAAGACCAACGAATTCCTGGGCCCTATCCCGTTTACGGATCGGGCGGCAGCGACAGCACCCATACAATGCCATTGGTCAAGGAGCCGACAATAATTGTCGGCCGAAAGGGCACAGTCGGTAGTCTACGCTGGGCACCGAATGGTTGTTGGCCGATTGATACGGCTTTCTATGTGCAATCAGCATTCCCTCTTTCGTATATTTTCCAAGTCCTCCAAGCATTGTCATTATCCGAAATGAACACCGACGCCGCGGTTCCGGGGCTCAATCGTGACAACGCATACCGACAAGAAGTGCCGTCTCCAGGTGAACAGATAATCTTGGCTTTCGCTGCAATCACCGAGATGTGGCAACGAAAAGTTGATGCGTTTACGACCGAAAACCAAACCCTCGCCGCCCTGCGCGACGCAATCCTCCCCCGCTTGATGTCGGGTGAGTTGCGCGTTGGCGCGGCCCGTGAACGTGTGGAGGAAGCGATATGAGCGAAGATATTGCAGCCTTCACAGCAGATGATGATCCCGAGGCATGGATGCTTTGCCACGCCGATGCCGACGCATTGGATGACATCCTGCAAGAGCATTGAGAAAGTTAATTTATGTTCCGCGTTGATTTGACCCAAAACCGTCTGTCCCCCCTTGTGCAAAAACGGTTCTCTGACCTGAACTTGCGAGAGCGGGACCACCTGCAGGAATGGCTGGCCAATCAGCCCGATGCTTTGGGTGAGGAACTGCTTATCATCCAAAAGGAGTTCGACGGTTTCGACGAGACCCGCGAACGGTTGGATCTGCTGGCCCTCGACAAGGACGGCAACCTTGTTGTTATCGAAAACAAGCTGGACGACTCCGGCCGCGATGTGACGTGGCAGGCGTTGAAATACACAGCCTATGTCTCCAGCCTGACGAAGACGCAGATTGTCGACATCTATCAGCAATATCTCGACCGGTTCTGTGGTGGCGGCAATGCTGTGGTGCGGTTGTGCGAATTTATGGGTGTTGAGGATCTGGGCGAGATCGTCCTGAACCCCGGCACGGACCAACGGATCGTCTTTATTGCCGCCAATTTCCGGCGGGAGGTGACCGCGACGGTGCTGTGGCTCCTGAGCCGGGGTATTCAGACCCAGTGCTTCAAGGTCACGCCGTTTATGCTGGGCGAAGAGCTGATCATCGATATCCAGCAGATCATTCCAACACCAGAAGCCGCCGATTTCATGATCAGCATGTCCAATAAGGATGACGAGGAAAAGGCCACGCATGACACGCAGAAGCACCGGCACAAGCTACGGCTGGCTTTCTGGGAGGAAGCGCTGGAGCAACTTCGTGCTGACAATGTCGCCCTTTACCAGAACATCAGCCCCAGCAAAGATCACTGGCTGAGTGCTGGCTCGGGCGTGCGGTCCTGCCCCTTCAACCTGATTTTCTCGCGGGACGAAGCACGAGTTGAACTCGAGATGCGCCGTGCGGATGTCGAAGAGAACAAGTGGCTTTACGATCGCTTGCATTCTGAAAAGGACGCGATCGAGGCTGCCTTTGGTTCCCAGCTTGATTGGCGGCGCATGGATGACAAGAAGGCCAGCAAGATCATCTTTGCGAAGCCTTTCGACGGATATGATCGCGAGAACTGGCCACAGATGATCGCATGGATATCTACCCACATCCGTAAGTTTGAAGCCGCGTTTCGAGAGCCTTTGGCACGTTACAACCCTCAAAACCGCAGCCCGAATGAGGGGACTATCTGATGGCTTACGCATCCGAAGCGGATCTTGAACTCTGGGCATTGGGGGAGCTGCAAGCCCTTGGCTTCACCCATCTGGCGGGGGCCGACACTGATCCCGACGCCGTGCCCGCCTTGCGCCAAAGCTACCGCGATACGTTGCTATTGCCGCGCCTTGAAGATGCCATCCATCGTCTCAATCCGCACCTGTCCGACAGCGCCGTGCAAACCGCCGTCAACGCCATGCGCGATACCGTCTTTGCCGGTGATCTGATTTCTGAAAACCGCCGCTTGCACGAGGCACTGGTGGGCGGCGTCAAGGTCACATGGGTTGAGGGTGGCGAGGAACGCAGCGATCTGGCTCGCCTGATCGATTGGGAGAACACGCAAAACGAATGGCTCGCCGTCAGTCAGTTCGAGGTTGCAGGCAAAACCCTGCGCCGCCCCGATATTGTGTTGTTCCTTAACGGTCTCCCTGTCGTGGTGATCGAGCTGAAAGGCACCGAGAACGGCACGCTTAAAGGCGCGTTCAACCAGATTGACACCTACAAGGCGCAAATCCCCGACCTGTTCCGCACCAATGCGTTTTCCGTGATCTCCGAAGGGGTGACGGCGCGTTATGGCTCGCTTTCAGCCGATTACGACCGTTTCATGCGCTGGCGCACCATTGATGGCGACACGGTGATCGAGGATACATCGGCGCTGGCCCTGCAGGTTTTGACGCAAGGCCTGTTGGCCCCTGCGCACCTCTTGCAGATGATCCGCTGGTTCACCGTGTTCGAGGATGAAGGCAAGGGGCCAATCAAGAAAATCGCAGGCTATCACCAGTTCCACGCGGTGCGCAAAGGCGTAGACGCCGTGTTCGCCGCCCGTGGCCGTGATGGCCGTGGCGGTGTGATGTGGCACACGCAGGGCTCTGGCAAGTCGCTGCTGATGGCATTCCTCGGCGGGCGATTGATGCGTGATCCGGATCTTGCCAATCCCACGCTGGTGATCATCACTGACCGCAACGATCTGGATAACCAGCTGTTTGCGACCTTCTCACGCTGTGCGGCACTGTTTGGTGAAAAGCCGGAACAGGCCGATGGCATCGATGATTTGAAGCGCCTTCTGGACCGCAAAGTCGGTGGCGTGATCTTTGCCACGATCCAAAAGTTCGGCCCTGCCAAGGGGCAAGATGACTTTGGCCTGCTCACCGACCGCGACAACGTCATCGTCTTTGCTGATGAGGCGCACCGCTCACAATACGGGTTCGAGGCCAAGATTGACGCCGAGACCGGCGAGACCCGTTATGGCTTTGCCCACCACCTGCGGGTGGCCTTGCCGAACGCCGTGCATGTCGGTTTCACCGGCACACCTGTGTCGCTGGTCGGCGCGGATACGCAAGGTGTGTTCGGCGATTACATTGACATTTATGACGTGACCCGAGCCGTCGAGGACGGCGCGACCGTCCCGATCTATTACGAAGGCCGTGTTGCAAAGATCACGACCGATCAGGAGATCATGGATCAGATCGATACTGATTTTGACGTCATTGTTGATGATGCCGAGGTCGATGGAGACGGTCTGGACGAGCAGTCCGTCGCCGCCCTGAAAAGCCGCTACAGCCGCGTTGAGGCATTGGTCGGCGCTGATAACCGCTTGAATACCGTGGTCGCTGACATCTTGGAACATTTCGATGCGCGTCTTGAGGCCATGGACGGCGGCAAAGCCATGATCGTCTGCATGTCACGTCGGATCTGCGCTGAGGTCTATGAGCGTATCATCCAGGCGCGGCCGGACTGGCATGCGGATGAGGATACAGAAGGCGCTGTCAAAGTGATCATGACCGGTTCAGCCCAGGACCCGGCGGCGTTCCAGCCCCACATTCGCTCGAAATCGAGACAAGAGGCACTGCGCAATCGCTATCGCAATTCAGCGGATGAGCTGAAGTTGGTGATTGTGCGTGATATGTGGCTGACTGGTTTTGACGCGCCCTGCATGCACACGCTTTACGTGGACAAGCCTATGAAGGGTCACGGCTTGATGCAGGCCATCGCACGGGTGAACCGCGTGTTCGGAGACAAGCCTTCAGGGCTGGTGGTCGACTACATTGGCCTCGCCGCGGATCTGAAAAAGGCATTGGCGCATTATTCCGCTTCCGATCAACAACGCACCGGCGTTGATAAACGTGAAGCTGTTGATGCCTTGATGACCGCGCTCGATGTCATGCGCGACATGTTCTACGGTGTCGCCTATCAGGACGCTTTGCGAGGAACGCCCCAAGATCGCATCCACATCCTCCCCAAGGCGATCGAACATGCTTTGACGTTGCCTGTTTTCGACAAAGACGGAAAACAGGTTGAGGGCGGTGACCGGAAGCTCAGCAAGAAACGCTTCATGAAGGCAGCCACGCGGTTGATCACCGCATTCCGGATCGCCTCCGGTAGCCCCGAGGCTGAGGATATCAAGGAAGAAGTCAGCTTCTTTGCCGCCGTGCAGGCCGCAATCCGGAAGTTGGACGCATCTTCGTCATCCGGACGTGCGGTTGAAAATACGGAATTTGCGATCTCGCAATTGATCAATCAGGCGGTAGGTTCAACCGAAGTCATCGACATCCTTAAAGAGTGCGGCGTCGATCGCCCCGATATCGGCGTCCTGGATGAGGCTTTTTTGCTGGGCATTCAGGGGATGGATCAAAAGAACCTTGCGGTCGAAGCTCTGCGTCGGCTGTTGAACGGAGAGATATCCTCTCGGACGCGGACAAACCTTGCGAAGAAAGACGCATTCTCGCAACAGCTGACAGAGGCCATTTCCCGCTACCACAACCGCAGCATCGATGCGCTTCAGGTTATTCAGGAGTTGCTCAAGCTGGCCCGTGATTTGAGGGAGGAACCGGAAGACGGCCTATCGCAAGAGGAAGCCGCCTTTTATGACGCCCTCGCCCGCAGCGAAAGTGCGATGGCCTTGATGGGTAACGAAGACTTGCGTGTGATTGCAGCCGAACTTGTAAACACCGTCCGTGCCAGTGCCTCTGTAGACTGGTGGCGCAAAGACAATGTCCGCACAAAGATGCGGGTCGCGGTGAAGCGGATCCTGAAGAAACACGGGTTCCCCCCGGATCTGCAGGCCGAGGCGATCAAGCACGTGGTCCAGCAGGCCGAGGCAATGGCAAGGGAGATGAACTAAGGGGGCTTGCGGCCCAGAGCAGACGTTGGCCAGATGTCCGAACACTGCATTGCAGCTTCCCCGATGCAGACGTTCGATCCATTTTGCAGCATTCTTGTTTGCCAAAGATCTGCAATGCTGACTAACCCGACATTTACGGTTTTTGGATCAATGTCTGCTTGCTCACGGCGGCTTAGAACATCCAGTTCTCATTCTCGCTGTGATTGGGTAATTCCTGCAACACATCCCAATGCTCTACGATCTTCCCTGCGTCATCGAGCCGGAAGATGTCGATGCCCGCGTATTCCAATCCCTCGGGCCATATTTGGTGGCAATGAAGGACAACGTGATTACCCTCGGCGATGGCTCGCTTTACTTCTACGCGTTTTCCCGGATATTCCGCTGCCATGCGCTCGAAATAGCTTATGAACCCGTCCTTGCCGTCGCTGACATGGGGGTTGTGCTGGATGTAGTCATCGCCCGCATAGATCGCGATAGCTGTCGCCGGTTCGCACTCATTAAACATCATCTTGTAAAACGCGATGACGTTGGCTTTGCCGGTCTCGGCTGTTCGGGTCATCATGTGTCCTCTGCAAAATAGCACGACCCCGAACACAGGTCGGGATTGCGCAGGTTTGGTCTTCAGAACTTGCCGTTGTCGTGCGGCATATCTGCCGGAATTTCTGACACGGCAACCAAATGGACCATGACAGTATCCTCAGCGTAAAGCCACGCGCCCGGAATTTGAAAATCCGGACGTGGGCCTGTGCGCAGGCCTAAAATGTCGCGATACCATGCCGCCTTCGCCTCGACCTGGGTGACTTAGATATTGACGTGATCAAGCCTGCGCAGCTGCACATCAGAAGCCTTCCAGAACGATCTTGCCCTTGGCGCGGCCGCTTTCGATCAGCGCATGGGCGCGCTTAAGGTTTTCGGCGTTGATCGTCCCGAAGCTCTCTGTCGCGGTGGACCGGATTTTGCCCGCATCAATCAGACCCGCTACAGTGTCGAGGATGTCCCCCTGACGCGCGATGTCTTCGGTGGTGAACAGGGAACGGGTGAACATCAGCTCCCAGTGGATCGATACAGCCTTGCCCTTGAACGGCATGATGTCGAAATTCTCCGGATCGTCGATCAGGCCAAAGCGGCCCTGCGGTGCGATGAATTCCGCGATCTGCGCCACGTAGCCGTCGGAGTGGTTGGTCGAAAAGACAAAGGCAGGGGCACCAATGCCCAGAGCGGCGATTTGCTCGGGCAGCGGCTTGGAGTGGTCAACCACATGATGAGCACCAAGCTCCTTGACCCACTCTTGGGTTTCAGGACGTGAGGCTGTGGCGATGATCGTCAGGTCGGTCTGTTCGCGCAGAAGCTGGATCGCGATGGAGCCGACCCCGCCCGCGCCGCCGATGATGACGATGGCCTTCGCCGCACCCGGAACCGGATCGGTGACTTTCAGGCGGTCAAAGATCATCTCTTGCGCTGTTAGCGTGGTGAGCGGTAGCGCAGCAGCGGCAGAGGTTTCAATGGATTTGGGCGCATGTCCGACGATGCGGGCATCCACGAGGTGATATTCGGCATTGGTGCCGGAGCGGTTGATCGCGCCCGCATACCAGACCTTGTCGCCTTGTTTGAATTGCGTGACCTTGTCGCCCGTCTCCACGACCTCTCCCACGGCGTCCCAACCAAGGATCGCAGGCGCGTCCTCCTCAGCAGGGCGGCTCAGGCGGACTTTAACGTCGACGGGGTTGACCGAGACAGCGGCAACCTTGACCAGAATGTCGTGGCCGGTTGCGGTTGGTTTCTCGATTTCAAGGTCAATGAGGGCGTCGGCGCGGTCGATTGCGCCGTTGGTGGTGTATCCGATGGCTTTCATCTGTGTTCTCCGTGGAAAAATAGGGGGGGGGTAAGCGCAGCGGCTCAGCCGATTTTGGTCATTTCAGCAAAAATGAACTGCTCAACTGCACCCTCAGTGGCGGCCATATAGGCAGCGAGGTGAGGGGCGTTCATGTGCTCTTGCCATATCTCGCGGCTTTCCCAGTTCTCAAAGAAGGTAAAATGCGCAGGATCTTCATTGTCCTGATGCAGGTCATAGGTGATGCAGCCCGCCTCGGAGCGTGTGACGGGCACCAGTTTGAGCAGCTCGGCTTTGACCAGATCAATTTTATCCGCTTTTGCGTGAATGTTGGCGATGATTGTGAGCGTGGACATGGAGCGTTCCTTGTTTGAGGTTATGATAGAGATATACGCCGCCAATAAATACGAATAAACAGGACGTAATCGGAATAATAATTCGGAAAATACGTATAATGCTGATCGACAATATCCGCTTGTTCTTAACCATTGCCGAGAAAGGCTCTCTTGTCGCGGCCGCGCGCGAGGCGGGTCTGTCGCGCACCACGGTATCGGAGCGGCTGGCCGCCTTGGAGGCGCATTACGGTGTTGTGCTGTTCAACCGCACCACGCGCTCGCTCAGCCTGACCGATGAGGGGCGCACCTTACTCAGCGGGGCCAAGGTGGTTCTGGGCGAGGTCGAGGAACTGGAGGCGCGTATCAGGCACGGGGCCGAAACGCTCTCCGGCCCGATCCGCGTCAGCGCGCCGATCGACCTTGGTCGCTCGATTGTTTCTGATGTGGTCGCGGGGTTTACCGCGGAAAATCCTGCAATCTCCGTCGAGCTTCTCCTCTCCGATGGCTATGTTGATATTGTCGGGCAAGGTGTCGATCTGGCGCTGCGCTATGGGGTTGTTACCGATAGCACACTGCGCACACGCAGCCTTGGCCATTTCCGCCGCATCGTCTGCGCCGCTCCTGCTTATATCGCGGAACACGGCGCACCGGACACGCCCGAAGACCTGACGCAGCACAATTGCCTGATCATGCGGCTCGGCATGACTTTGGATAATGTCTGGCGCTTCGGCTCGGATACAAAGCCACAAACTGTGACGGTGCGAGGGAACAAGATCGTAAACGACGGGGCTTTGGTGCGGCAATGGGCAATTGAGGGACATGGAATCATCCTCAAGTCCGAACTGGATGTCGCGCCGGATATTGCGGCGGGTCGGCTGGTCGCATTATTGGAGGATTATGCCGCGCCGCCGAGCCCACTGCAGATGATGTTCCCGCCCGGCAGGGCGCAACCCCGCCGCGTCCGCGCATTGGCCGATGCATTTTCGCACACTATGGCAATGCGTCAACGCCAATAGCCGCCCGTCAAAAAGTGGTCTCGTTGTTTGATTGGCGATGTCTGCTTTTGATACATCATATCATACCGAGGTCTTTACGCAGCGAACGACCGCAATCCGCCCTTCTTGAAAAATATTACACGAAAAGTAATTGGACTATTGTCAAATTTGCACCCGCATTGTTTTTGAAAGCAATGCTTGGTGAATCCGATGCTACCCTTATGGAAGCAGAATCCCCGATTTTGTGAAAACTATGGTTCCCTTTACAGAACGAAACCGCAGCCCTCCCCCTAAGCCTCCAGCTCAGCATCCCAATATAGAAAATCCATCCAGCTTTCGTGCAGATGGCCGGGGGGGAATTTGCGGCCCATGTTGCGCAGCTCTTCTGCGCCGGGTTGGCGTGGGGGTTTGCCCAAGGACAGCTCGGTGCGGTGCAGCGGTCTGGAGCCTTTTTTCAGATTACACGGCGAACAGGCGGCCACCACATTTTGCCAGCTTGTCACGCCGCCCGCCGCGCGGGGCACCACGTGGTCAAAGGTCAGATCGCCGCGCGCGCCGCAATATTGGCACTTGAATTCGTCCCTCAAGAATAAATTAAAGCGCGTGAAGGCCACGCGCTTTTGAGGTTTTACATAATCTTTAAGCACCACAACGGACGGAATTTTAATCACCGTCGAAGGGCTGCGGACGCATTCGTCATATTCAGCGACGATATCCACCCGGTCCAGCCACTTGGCCTTGATGGCTTCCTGCCAAGGCCAAAGCGACAGGGGATAATAACTCAACGGGCGATAATCCGCGTTGAGCACCAAGGCAGGCCTGTGTTTCAGGCTGCCGGGTGTTCGGGTGAAGGCCGTTCTGAAATCGCCATCCATGATCTGTAGATCCCTGCCCTTTTGTCCGACTATATCTCGTGGTTTTGCGCTGGCAAGCCCAAGGTTTACACCAGATATATGCCGCCCTTTCGTGACAGTTACATGACAGATGGCAAATTCAGAAATGCGCGTAATTTGAAACCCTTAGAGCCCCAGTTTATCGCGCATAAAGGCCAGTGCGACGCTCAGCCCATCGGGGGCAATGCCGTGGCCGGTGCCTTTCATGACATGGGCAAACACATCCTGCCAGCCCGCCTCTTGCAGCGCTTCGGCCGCTTGGGGCAGCGATTGCGGCGGCACCACGTCGTCCTGATCGCCATGCACCAGCAGCACAGGCGGGCGCACTTGGGCCTCGTCTTTGAGCAGCTCAGGCTCGAGCAAGCGGCCAGAAAAAGCCACCACACCGGCAATTTCATCCTCGCGGCGCGGGGCCACATGCAGCGCCATCATGGAGCCTTGGGAGAAGCCAAACAGTACCACCTGTTCGGGCAGCAGGTCTTCGTCGACCATCAGCGCGTCGAGGAAAGCGTTCAGATCATCCACCGCAGAGGCCATGCCGCGCGCGGATTCCTCCTCGGAGGAATTGTCGATCCAAGGGATCGGGAACCATTGAAAGCCCATCGGCGCACCGGCGCAGGCTTCGGGCGCATCGGGGGCCACAAAAAGCGTGTCTGGCAAATGATCAGCCAGCGGATCGGCCAGCCCCAAAAGATCGGCCCCATTGGCCCCGTAGCCGTGCAAAAACACCACGGCGGAGCGGGTTTCGCCCGATTGCGGCGCGCGGCGCTCTGCGTTTAACACCCGTGTCATGTCATTCCTTCCCGATTTTTAATATGCCTGTAATAGGTAAAGAGCGTGCGCGCAGCAACCGATCGCCAAGGCGACCAGTTTTGCGCCATATGCGCAAGCGCGTCCGGTTTGGGGCGCTGCGGCAGATCATACAGATGCCGCGCGGCTTCTTGCAGGGCCAGATCGCCGGGGGCAAAGACATCGGCCCGCCCCAGCGAGAACATCGCATAGATTTGCGCGGTCCAGATGCCGATGCCGGGCAAGGCGGTCAGCCTCTCGATTGCCGCCGTGTCGGGCAGGTCTTGCAGGGCGGCAAAGTCAAAATCTGACTGCGCCAAAGCCAGCGCATAGCGGATTTTCGGGCGACTGAGACCTGCGGCGCGCAAGCCCTCTTCGCCAGCGGCAATCACCGCCTCGGGGCTCAGCAGCCCTGCGCCTTCGATGCGGCTCCAGATGGCTGCCGCCGATGCCACGGACACTTGCTGGCTGATGATCATGCTGAGCAGCGCGGCAAATCCCTGCGGTTTCAGGCGCAGCGGCAAGGGGCCGATCTGAGCCAAGGCGCGGGCCATATGGGGATCATGCGCCGCCAGCCACGCCGCCCCTTTCGCCACATCCGCGTCGCAGGTGATCAAGCCGCTCACAGCGCGGCCAGCCAATCAAGCGCGTCTTGCACGGCCGAGACCACCTGCGCGCCCTCTGGCGCGGCGGGCGGGTCCACCAGCAGCACATCAAGGCCAAGCGCGGTGGCGGCGTTGAGCTTGGGGCGGCTGCGCTCGCCGCCGATGTTGCGGGCAATCAGCACATCCACGCCCATTTCCTCAAAAAGCTGGGTCTCGCTGGCTTTGGTGAAGGGCGGCAGGCCAAAGACCGGTTCGATAAACGGATAAAGCGCGCGGCGTCCGTGGCTGCTGGTTTGGCGCAGCAGCAGTTTCTCACCGGGGAAACCTGCAAATTCCGACTGGCTGTCCCAGCCTGTGGTGGCAAAGGCCCGCGCGCCCGGGGCGACGCGCCCGCTGGCGGCGCGCACCGAGGGCGCATGGTGCCAGCGCGGCTGGCCGCTGGCCTGCCACGGGGCGCGGCGCAGGCGCAGATAGGGCAGCGCCAAACCTTGGGCTGCGCCAAAGCCCTGCGCGCTTTGGCGGGCATCAAAGCTGTGGCTGGCGTCCAGCACGGCGGTGATCCCCCCCGCCTGTAGATGCTCTTGCAGCGCGCCGGCATTGGCAAAGCGGCGGGTTTCATGCGGCGCGGGAAACGGGCCGGTGCCGCGCTCTGGCTCGCTCAGCAAGGCGCGCAAAGACAGGCCCGCAAACCTCTGATCTTGCAGGGCAATCGCGATCTCGCGCGCTTCGGCGCTGCCCGCAAGCAGCAAGAGGGTCAAACCGGGTGCCATCCGCCAACCATGCGCAGTGCGGGCGGCGGGCGCAAGAGGGCTTGCCCCTACGCAAAGCTGGGGCTACGCATTGGCCCATGGAAAATATCGATGATACCCGCGCCAAGCGCAATGTCGCCGTTCTGGTCGCCGCGCAGGCGTTCTTGGGCAGTCAGATCACCATGATGTTCGTCATCGCGGGGCTTGCGGGGCAACAGCTTTCGCCCATTGCCTGTCTTGCGACCTTGCCGATCTCGATGATCGTCTTTGGCTCCATGAGCACCGCGCCGTGGCTGAGCCCGCTGATGCAGCGCCATGGGCGGCGCTTTGGGTTCATCGTCGGTGCGATGGGCGGGTTTATGGGCGCGGGGCTAAGCGCTTATGCCCTGACCGTTGAAAGCTTCATTCTGTTCTTGATGGGCAGCTATCTGACGGGGATTTACATGTCCTCGCAAGGGTTCTTTCGCTTTGCCGCCGCAGATACGGCGTCAGAGAGCTTCCGGCCCAAGGCGATTTCTTATGTGATGGCGGGCGGGTTGATCTCGGCCTTTATCGGCCCGCAGGTGGTGGGATACATGACGCGCGGCGCGGTGGATGCCACGGTGATGCGCTATTTCCCGATTTATATTGTCGCCATGGGGCTGAACCTATTTGGCATGGCGCTGTTTTTCCTGCTGCGCATTCCCAAACCGCCCGTGCCATCGGTGGATGCGCCGCGCGGGCGCACCCGGCTTGAGCTGCTGCGCTCGCCGCGCATTGCGGTGGCGGTGATTTGCGCCATGGTTTCTTACGCGCTGATGAACCTTGTGATGACCTCGACGCCGCTGGCGGTGGTGGGCTGCGGCTTTGCCGAACCGGACGCGGCCAATGTGGTCACGGCGCATGTGTTTGCGATGTTTGCGCCTTCGTTCTTTACCGGGCATTTGATCGCCCGCTTTGGGGTGGAGAAAATCACCGGGATCGGCATTGCGATCCTTGGCGCGGCGGGTCTGGTGGGCCTTAGCGGTGTGGCGCTGCCCAATTTCTTTGGCGCGCTGATCTTGCTGGGGCTGGGCTGGAACTTTGGGTTTATCGGCGCAACCACCATGCTGGCGGGCGCGCATGGGGCACATGAGCGCGGGCGCATGCAGGGTCTGAATGACCTGCTGGTCTTTGGCGGTGTGACGCTGGCCTCGCTGGCCTCTGGCGGGCTGATGAATTGCGCGGGCGGCAGTGCGGTTGAGGGCTGGCAAGCGGTGAACATCGCGATGATCCCCTTCTTGCTGCTGGCTGGCGGCTCGCTGATCTGGCTGGTGCGGCGTCCGGCGCAAGCGCAGGCGTAACTACCAGCGCCCGGTCAAGGCGCGCAGGGTAAAGCCAAGCTGGCGTTGGCCATTGGGCAAGCTGCCCGATGCCACGCGCCCCGGCTGCGCCGCAGCCGCGCGCAGCACCACATGGGCGGTGGCCGCAGGCAGCAGCGCAGGCGCCGCAGCAGCACTGATCGCGCGGCGGTTCTGCCGGGCCTGTTGCAGCCGCGCCAACCCATCCCGCGCCAGATCTCGCAGCGCGTCTTGCGTGCCGTCAATCAACGGCACGCGCCCCGCCTCTTCCAGCGCAGGGATCGCCAGCAGCCAAGCGGCCAGCCCGGCGGCATAGGCCGCGCCGCGCACCGCCTCTTCATCTGCGGGGCCAAGAGCGCGGGCGCTGGTCCACATCAGATTGCCAGCGGTTCGGTCGATATAGGTTTCAAAATGCGCCGCGTCTTCGAACGGGTCTTTGTAAATATCCCAGCGCCGCGCGGCGACCAATTCATCAAGGCTTTGCGCCCCTTGCGCGTCCAGCAGGCCCGCCAGCGGAGTGGCAACCTCATGGCGGCGCGGCGGCCTGCCATTGCCGATATGCTCGCAGACATCGCGCCACCATTGCAGGCGCATCTCGGCAATCATCGGCTCGCCCGTCACCCATGGGGCGCGGGAGACCTCGACGTTAAACGCGTAAAGCGGAAACAGCACACGGCGCGCCGCGAGCGGGGCCCCCATGGCACAGCGAAAGCGGAACGGATCGCCGCGCTGAACCAGCGCCGCACAGGCCGCCAGATCATCCGCCTCGCTCATGCGGGTCGCACCACGCTCAGCAGATAGCCAAAATCAGAACCCTGTGCGCGCCAGCACGCGGCCTCTTCTTCGGCGGCGTCCAGCACCGCGCTCAGCGCCGCATCCGCGCCGGGGCGCAGCGCGGCAATGCGCGCATCAAGCGGTGTATAATACGCCTCCCATGCGGCATCCGAGATAAAGCGCTGGCCCAGCACCTCATAACCCGCAGCGGCAATGCGTGTGTTCATCCCCGCCTGATCACTCATGGCAGGTGAACTGCTCCAAAGCGCGGCGGCGCGGGGTGATGGGCTGTCTGTACGCCAGCAGGCCTCGGAAAACGCGATGACCCCGCCGGGGTTCAGCGCCCGCCGCCATGCGCTCAGCGCCTCGGTCACGCCAAGGAAATAAACCGCCCCCGCGCACCAGATCAGATCATAGCTGTTGGCGATGCGCGCCATATCCGCGCGCAGCACAGTCACGCGGTCATCCTCGGCCCAGTTGCTCCGGGCGGCCTCCACAAAATGCGGGGTTTTATCCAGCGCGGTCACATGGCCGCGCGGCGCAGCAGCCAATAGCGCGGCAATATCGCCCCCCGGCCCGCAGCCCACATCAGCGATGCGCGCCGTCTCCGCCAGCCCGGCCAACCCCGCCGCATAGGCAACATCAGCAGGCGCGCCCGGCCCTTCGCGGGGCAGATCGCGGTGCAGGGTGAAAAATGCGTCTAGATCTGTGGTTTCATCCATCTTAGGCAGCTCCGTCGCGAATGAGTTTCCAGCGGATCGCATCAAGCAGCGCCTCAAATGAGGCGTCGACGATGTTCGCGCTGACCCCCACGGTGGACCAACGCTGCCCCTGCCCGTCTTCGCTGTCGATGATGACGCGGGTCACCGCCTCGGTGCCGCCTTGGGTGATGCGCACCTTGAAATCGACCAAGCGCATGTCTTCGAGCAGGGCCGAATATTGCCCCAAATCCTTGGCCAGCGCCTTGGACAGCGCGTTCACCGGGCCGCGGTCACTGCCTGTCTCGTCCATGGATTCCGACACGGACAGCCGCTTTTCCCCGTCAACTTTGACCACCACAACCGCCTCGGAGAGGCTGACCATGCGGTTATATTTGTTTTTGCGCCGCTCGACGGTGACGCGGTAGCGTTTGACCTCGAACAGATCGGGCATCTGGCCCAGCGCGGCGCGGGCGAGCAATTCAAAACTTGCCTGCGCCGTGTCGTAGGAATAGCCCTCTGCCTCGCGGGTTTTGACCTCGTCCAAAATGCGGCCCAGCGCGGGATCGCCTTTTTCCACCCGCAGCCCCGCATTGGACAGGCGCGCGCGCAGATTGGATTGCCCGGCCTGATTGGACATGGGCACAATGCGCGCATTGCCGACCAGCGCGGGCTCGATATGCTCGTAGGTGCTGGGGTCTTTGAGGATCGCGCTGGCATGCAGCCCGGCCTTATGGGCAAAGGCAGATGAGCCGACAAAGCTGGCTTGTTTCATCGGCACCCGGTTAAGGATTTCATCGAGCATCCGGCTGGTGCGCGTGAGCCCGGCCAGCGCCTTGGCGTCGACGCCAATCTCATAGGTGCTGGCATAGGGTTCTTTGAGCATCAAGATCGGGATCAGCGTGGTCAGGTTGGCATTGCCGCAGCGCTCGCCCAGCCCATTAAGCGTGCCTTGGATCTGGCGCACCCCCGCGTCCACAGCGGCCAGCGTACAGGCCACAGCATTTTCCGTGTCATTATGGGTGTGAATGCCCAAGTGATCGCCCGGAATACCCGCCGCAATGACGCTGGCGGTGATCTGGGCAATCTCGCCGGGCAAGCTGCCCCCATTGGTATCGCACAGCACAACCCAGCGCGCCCCGGCGTCATAGGCGGCGCGGATTGCCTCCAGCGCATAGGCGGGGTTGGCTTTATAGCCGTCAAAGAAATGCTCGGCGTCAAACAGCGCCTCGCGGCCCTGCGCCACCAGATAGGCAACCGAGCGCGAGATGTTTTCCGTGTTTTCCGCCAATGTGATGCCCAGCGCGGTTTTCACATGGAAATCATGGGTTTTACCCACCAGACAAACCGATTGCGTGCCTGCGTTCATCACAGCGGCCAGCACATCATCGTTTTGCGCCGACATGCCCGCCCGTTTGGTCATGCCAAAGGCGGTGATGCGCGCGCGGGTCTGCGGGGCGTGATCGAAAAACGCGCTGTCGGTGGGGTTGGCACCGGGCCAACCGCCTTCGATGTAATCCACGCCCAGCGCATCGAGAGCCACGGCGATCTGTTGCTTTTCATCCGTAGAGAATTGCACCCCTTGGGTCTGCT
The DNA here is from genome assembly GCA_051252055.1 of Sulfitobacter sp. GTDB lineage: Bacteria > Pseudomonadota > Alphaproteobacteria > Rhodobacterales > Rhodobacteraceae > Sulfitobacter. Next base: position 1,494,647 of record JBPOFD010000001.1, on the reverse strand, counting down.
GCCCATCGCGCAGGGTGGTGTCATAGAGGCAAAGCGGGGTTTTGGTCATCTTATCGTCCTTTCTGGCCGAAAGCCGCCCCCATGGCGCAGGCGCATAGGGGGCGCGGGCTCATGCCATGGGTTCCAGCTTGGCCGGGTCGAAATCAGCGGTGGGGGTCAAGGCCACACCATCCTTGCTCATTTGCACCTGAACACCTGCGGCAAGCAGCATGGTTTTGAGCCGGTCCACTTGGCTGAAGTCTTTGGTTTCCATGGCAGTGACACGGGCATCCGAGAGGAAAGCTTCGTAATCGGTCAGATCAAAAGCTTCTTGTGCGGCCCATTCTGGGATCAACTCTCCCATCAGCCCCATGAACTGGAGGCCTGCGCGCAATGTGCCTGCACTGTCGCTATGGGCAAGGCTGTGCAGATGAGTGATTGCCCCGGCGGTGTTCAGATCATCCCCCAGCAGCGCAACCAGCGTATCATCCACTTGGCCTGCGTCTTGGGTGATGGCGATGTCATACCATTTGCGCAGCGTCTTCTCTGCCTCCCCCCGTTTCTTCTCTGTCCAATCCATCGGTTTGCGGTAATGGGTGCTGAGCATCACAAAGCGGATCACCTCGCCCGGTATGCCTTGCTCCAGCAAATCACGCACGGTGAAGAAATTCCCAAGGCTCTTGGACATCTTCTTGCCCTCTACCTGAAGCATCTCATTGTGCAGCCAGACATTGGCAAAGCCGTGGCCTGCGCATTTGGACTGGGCGATCTCATTCTCATGGTGCGGGAATTGCAGGTCATTGCCCCCCCCGTGGATATCAAAGCTCTCTCCCAGCAGATCAGCCGCCATGGCCGAGCATTCAATATGCCAACCGGGCCGACCGCGCCCCCATGGGCTGTCCCAGCCGGGCAGTTCCGCATCTGAGGGCTTCCACAGGACAAAATCCATCGGGTCTTCTTTGTAGGGGGCGATCTCTACCCGCGCCCCTGCGATCATATCATCCACCGAGCGGCCAGAGAGCGCGCCATATTCACGATAGGCCCGCACCCGGAACAGCACATGCCCGCCCCCCTCATAGGCAAAGCCTTTGTCCATCAGGTCTTGGATCATCGCGATCATCTGACTGATGTATTCCGTGGCGCGCGGCTCGGCGGTGGGGCGCAGCGCGCCCAGCGCATCCATATCCGCGTGATACCATGCGATGGTCTCATCCGAGCGTTCGCGCACCAACTCCTCCAACGTGCCGCTTGCCCCTGCTTCCTTGCGCGCAAGGGCGGTCGCGTTGATCTTGTCATCCACATCGGTGAAATTGCGCACATAGGTCACATGCTCGGGCCCATACACATGGCGCAGCAAGCGAAAGAGCGTATCAAACACAATCACCGGACGCGCATTGCCCAGATGGGCGCGGTCATAAACCGTCGGGCCGCAGACATACATCCGCAGGTTTTGCGCATCAATCGGCGTAAATCGCTGTTTGTTGCGGGTCTTGGTGTTGTGAAGCGTGATATCGGTCATGTTGGCATCCGGCGTAAGGGTAGCGCGGGCTTGCCACATTACGCATCGGTTGGAAACATGAACAAGGCCCGCGGCTGAGGGGTCAGCAGCAAATAATCGTGGTAATGAGGCAGGTCTTGGTCATGCCTATGCTTAACAAGGCTTTGCCCCCGCGCCAAGCCTCTTGATTGACAAATCAGCGCCGCTCTGCGCCCCTGCGCGCAAATATTAACTCCCATGTTGACTGAAAAAGAGGTGCCATCATGAAACCATCCAACCGTATCGAGAACCTGCTGGGCGGCGGCGATGATGGCTGGGGCGTGTTTTTGCGCGCCCGCAAGATGATCTCGCAGGGGGTGGATGTGACCGAATTGACCATCGGCGAGCATGACATCCGTACCGCCGCGCCCATCTTGCAGGACATGCACCGCGCCGCCATGGGCGGGCACACAGGCTATGCCGCCGTGCCCGGCACGGACGCGCTGCGCGATACGGTTGCGGCGCGGGTGCAGGCGCGCACCGGCGTGCCCACCACCCGCGACAATGTGGTGATCACCCCCGGCGGGCAATCGGCGCTCTTTGCCGCCCATGCCGCCGTGATCGATCCCGGCGACCGCGCGCTTTATATCGATCCCTATTACGCCACCTACCCCGGCACGCTGCGCGGGGTGTCGGCTGTGCCCGTCCCTGTGCAAGCCCATGCCAGCAATGCGTTCCAGCCTCGCGCCGAAGACATCGCCGCCCAAGCCGTTGGCGCAAAATCGCTGCTGATCAACACGCCGAACAACCCCACGGGCGTTGTCTATTCCCCCGCCACAATGCAGGCGATTGCGCAGCTGTGCCAAGAGCAAGACCTGTGGCTGATCTCGGACGAGGTTTATGACACGCAGGTCTGGGAGGGCGAGCACCTGTCGCCCCGCGCCCTGCCCGGCATGGCCGATCGCACGCTGGTGGTTGGCTCCATGTCGAAATCCCACGCCATGACCGGCTCGCGCTGTGGCTGGATTGTGGGCCCCGAGGAGATCGTCGCGCATCTGATCAATCTGGCAACCCATACCACCTATGGCGTGCCGGGCTTCATTCAGGACGCCGCGTGTTTTGCGCTTAGCCAAGGCGATGATCTGGAGCTTGAGATCGCCGAGCCGTTCCGCCGCCGCCGCGCTTTGGCGCAGGAGATTTTGGCGGGGCAAAACGCCGTGACCCTCGTGCCGGCGCAGGGCGCGATGTATCTGATGCTGGATGTGCGCAGCACAGGCATGACGGGCGAAGGCTTTGCCAATGCCCTGCTGGACGCGCATCACATTGCGGTCATGCCGGGCGAAAGCTTTGGCGCAGCCGCCGCAGGCCATATCCGCGTGGCGATGACCATTGCCGATGACGCCTTTGCACAGGCGCTGCGCACGGTTTGCGCCTTTGCCGAGAGCCAGACCTAACACCCCCCATAAGAAAAGCCCGCCCCCGGAACATGCCGGAGGCGGGCCAGCCTACTTCAACTGAGGGGACAAATCAGAAGTTGTAGGAACCGCGCAGCGAGAAGGTTGTCGCATCTGCGTCGGCACCCGAGCCGCCAACGTCATCAAAGCGATGTTCCAGCAATTCGCCGCCAATGGTGAATTTCTCGGACACGCGGTAATCTGCACCGATGCCGATGAACTGGCCTGTGTCGCTGCCAATGCTGGTGTCAGCATGCGCCGCGCCCGCCGTTGCATAGATCAAGGTCGAGCCCAGATCATAACCGCCGCGCACCTTGAGCCGCGCCACGTCATCTACCGTCAGGCCAGAGCCCAGATCGATATCCGTTTTGGAATACTCGACCTCGCCGCCCAAGACGAAGTTATTGCCAAAGTCATAGTTATACCCGGCGTGGACACCATAGGTTTCATTGTTGCCTTCCAGATCACCGGGATCAACGGAGGCATCGCCATAGCCCAGCGACAGACCGCCATAGAACCCTGTCCAGTCTTGATCAACGGCAACAGCCACGGGCGCAGGGGACACAACAGGCGCTTCAACAGTCGCATCTGCCAGATTGCCAGCGCTTGCCGTGGTGGCAGCGGTCATACCAGCAGCCAGAGCCAGAGCAGCAGCGCCGCCCAGTTTCGCGCGGTTGGTGAATGAGTTCTTCATGGGAGTATTTCCTTGATATTGTTTTCAGAACAGACAGGCTTTGCTGCCTCATACTGTTCAACGCAGAACATGGGCAGTTCGGTCGCCATTCCCAGTGCGCCGCGCCGCGCAGGCTATTTGCTGCCAGTTTGAGCGAGTATCGTCGGCCAAAAGCAGCTTATGCGTGTTATTCACACAAGAGCGTGATCTAAGCCTCTCTTGCAGAACATTAATTTCCCCCTAGCGGGGCCCGCGTTCCTATGCCTAACTGCGCGCATTAAGACCCAAGATTTTTGTCAAAGGACTTGCCATGCGCAGATTTGTCACCGCCTGTTTGATCGCCCTGATGCCGCTGGGGGCATTTGCCCAAAGCTTTCCCGCGCGCGGCGAGGGCGCGGTTTTGGATTTGGGCGATCTGCTGCCGCAGGCCGCCGAGGACCGGATCGGCGCGCAATTGCAAGATGTGATGAACAACAGCGGCATTGAAATCGCCGTGGTGACCCTGCCCAATCAGGCGCAATATGCGCCGGGGGTCAGCCTTGAGAGATTTGCCACAGAGCTGTTCAACGACTGGGGTCTGGGCCATTCGTTAAAAGACGACGGGATTTTGCTGCTTGTGCTGGCCCAAGACCGCCAAATGCGGCTGGAGCTGGGGCGCGGCTATGATGGGGCGTGGGATGGTACCGCGCAGGCGATTGTCGATGATGTGTTCTTGCCCGCCTTTGCCGATGGTGATTTTGCAGGCGGCATCGAAGACGGCGTGGCCGCCACCATCGCGCAGATCGCAGAGCCTTTTGCCCAAAACGCCCCCGCCCCGGTATCCGGCGCAAGCAGCGAGGACGAATTAAGCCTCGGCATCACCGGCATCATTGGCGGCATCATCGCGGCTTTCCTTGGCGGGCGGTTCTTGCTGCGCATGACCAAAACCTGCCCCAACTGCCATAAACGCGGCAAGATGCGCCGCAGCCGCGAAGAGATCGTCGCCCCCGGCCATGCCACCCAAGGTCAGGCCGAGGTCACCACCCGCTGCCTGTCTTGCGGCTATGCCACCGCCGCGCTGGTCACCCTGCCCGTGCGGGATGTGGGCGATGACGTGGACGGCGGCGGCAGCGGGGGCAGCGGCGGCGGGGGCGGCGGATCGGGCAGCTGGTAAGCCGCGCGCGCGCCAAACCTGCGCCAATTGCGACATGTATAAATTTGGTTTCTGGTCGGTTTTGAGATAGAAGAGAACATCGCACAGCGCTTCACTTGATCCCAGCAAACAGGGGCCAAGATGCAAGAACAGGGCTGCAAGATAGCGTTGATCACCCGCACCATCGGGGCTCAGCGGGGACGTGCGGCGCGGGGCCGGCCAGATCTTGGCTAACGCTGCCAGCCACCCCCCTTATTCCTTTTCAACGGAACAGCCCAATGAACCAACATTCCCCTTCCCGCAGCGGTGGCCGCGCCGCGCGCCGTGCGTCGCGTGCAGCGCCCCTTGCCGACAACATCCGCCCGGTGCGCAAAGGCATGCCCGGCGGGCAGTATAACCCGCTGAGCGAGGCCGATGTGCAGGCCATCCACCACGCGGCGCTTGAGGCGCTGGAAACCATCGGGCTGGCCGATGCACCGCCCAGCGGCGTGGCCTATCTGACCGCTGCGGGGGCTATCTTGGGCGAGGATGGGCGCATCCGCTTCCCCCGCGCCTTGGTCGAAGACGCGCTGGCCTCGGCTAACCGCTCGGTCACGCTGATGGGGCGCGATCCCCATCATGATCTGGAACTCAGCGGCAGCAATGTGCATTACGGCACGGCGGGGGCTGCGGTGCATTTGGTCGATGCCCAAGGGCGCAACTACCGCGAATGCGGCGTGCAAGATTTGCACGATGCGGCGCGCATTGCCGATGTGCTGGAAAACATCCATTTCCTGCAACGCCCCATGGTCTGCCGCGACATTCCCGACAATCTGGAGATGGACCTCAACTCAATCTATGCCACCGTATCGGGCACCACCAAACATATTGGCGTCTCGTTCACCGAGCCTGCCTTTGTACCCCATGCGCTTGAAATGCTGCATATGATTGCGGGCGGCGAGGACGCTTGGCGCGAACGGCCCTTTGTCTCCAACTCCAACTGTTTTGTGGTGCCACCGATGAAATTCGCCACCGAGGCCTGCGAGGTGATGGAGGCCTGCATCAAAGGCGGCATGCCTGTGCTGCTGCTCTCGGCGGGCATGGCCGGGGCCACCGCGCCCTCGACCATCGCGGGGGCCATCACACAGGCCTGCGCGGAATGTCTGGCGGGGCTGGTCTATGTGCAGGCGGTGAAACCCGGCGCGCCTGCGGTGTTTGGCACATGGCCTTTCGGGCTGGACCTGCGCACCGGGGCGATGACCGTGGGATCGGGCGAGCAGGCGCTGCTGACCGCTGGCTGCGCGCAAATGCACCGGTTCTACGGCGTGCCCGGCGGCGCAGCAGCGGGCGCATCAGACAGCAAACTGCCCGATATGCAGGCGGGCTGGGAACAGATGTGCTCCAATGTGATGGCGGGTCTGGCGGGGCTGAACATGGTTTACGAGGCCGCGGGCATGCATGCCTCGCTGCTGGGGTTTTGCCATGAATCGCTGATTTTGGGGGATGATCTGATTGGTCAGGCCCTGCGCTGTGTGCGCGGGATCGAAGTGTCCGAGGAAACCTTGGCGCTCGATCAGATGCGGCAGGTGTGTTTGGGCGGTCCGGGGCATTACCTGGGCACCTCGCAAACCATGGCGCGGATGCAAACCGATCACGTCTATCCCGCTTTGGGCGATCGCACCTCTCCCAAGGAATGGGACGAGCGCGGCAAGCCTGATTTGCTGGCCAAAGCCACGGCCCGCAAGCTTGAGATCCTTGGCACCCGCGCCGCAGCCCGGTTTGATCCGGCCTTGGACGCCGCCTTGCGGGCGCGGTTCAACATCCACCTGCCCGCCTAAGCGGCAGCGCTGCAACAAAAAACCCCCCGCGATGATTGGGGTCATCTCGGGGGGAATATCCCTTGGCCGCAGCCGGCTGATGGAAATAGAGGACTGCCGCGCCAAAGAATGCACGCAAAGGGCGCTTAGCCCTCTGAGGGGGCGGCGGGCATCACGCCTGCTTCGGTCGCCGCCTGAATTTCTGCGTCATCAAGCCCGCCATCTGCGTTCAAATCCATCGCGGTGAACTGCTCGGCGGTGATCTCGGGATAGACAGCCTGCACCTCGTCGACGCTCAGCATACCATCGCCATTTGCATCCACCTCAACGGCGCTTTGCCCCATTGCATAGGCAGGCAGGCACAGGGCGGTCAGAACAGCGGTCAGTTTCAAAGAGTTGGTCATTTCGGGTTTCTCCAGTTTTTTGAGTGACGTGAAAGGCCATTTCAGCGGCCTCACTAGGTAAGAGCGCGCAATTGGGCTTTGCGTCCCTGCCCGATTTGGCGCGGGCGCGGCCCCGCCGACCGCGCCCCGCACAATGGGCAAGCGCCCGCCCAAAAAGCCCCCAAACGGCGCATCGGCGGAAACACCCCGGCTGGCAGGGCGCGATAAAAGCCCCATTCTGCCCCCAGAGCGAACAACAAAAGGAAAACCCCCATGCAGATGACCGAGCAGGAGATGAACGCGCTGATGCCCAAGCTGCGCAAACGCGCCGCAAGATTGACCGCCAACCGCGCCGAGGCCGAAGATCTGTGCCAAGAGGCGCTGCTCCGGCTCTGGCAGGCGTTGGCCGAGAAACGCGAGATCGAGACGCCCGATCATTACGCCATGGTGGTGCTGCACAATCTGGCGCGGCGCAATTGGCGCAATCAAACACCCCAGACGGAGATTGAGGACCATATGCTGCAAGCCGCCCCCGAAGGCCCCGCCCGCATGGCCTGCGCCCAGCTTAGCGCGGCGATTGAGGCCCTGCCCGAAGATCAGGCCCAGCTGATGCGGCTGGTGGCGGCGGGAGAAACCAGCCCTGCGGTGCTGGCGGCGCAAACCGGCCTGCCCCCCGGCACGGTCATGTCGCGGCTGGCGCGGGCGCGCAAAGTGCTGCGCGGCCAGATGGGCCTCAAGGCCAGCAGCCCGGTGGCCGAGCTACTCTGAGATCACCCGCGTCCGGCCGCTCACCCGCACCGGGCTGCCGGGCGCATCCGTCAATGTCACGTTAATCTCGGAAGGCGCGCCCATGTCTTCGCCCTGAGTAATGCGAAACCCATTGCCATGCGGCCAGTTTTGATCGCGCAGATAGCCCGCAAAAGCCGCCGCCGCCGCCCCGGTGGCCGGATCTTCCAGCACCCCGCCCGAGGCAAAAGCATTGCGCACGGCAAAGCGCTGCGGACCCTCGATATGCACCAGCATGATGGTCACCAGCCCCTGCGCCTGCATCAAGGCGCGCCCGGCATCCAGATCATACCCCATCCGCGCCAAGACCTCGCGGCGCGCAATCGGCAATAGCAGGTGATCCGCCCCGGCATGGATATGCGCGGGCGGCAATTGCGGGTCCAGATCATCGAGCGTCAGCCCCAGCAGCGCCAGCGCCGCCTCCAGCCGCGCAGGATCTACAGCGGCGCTGCGCGTGGGCGGCGAAGTGAGCGTGATGCCGTCTTGCCCGGCCTCCACCGCGATCTGCCCCGCAGGAATACGCAGCTCAAACCGCTCAGGGATTTCCGCCCCGGCTTCCGCCCGCTGCGCCAATGCCGCGCCCAAAGCGATGGTGGCATGGCCGCAAAACGGCACTTCGGATTCGGGCGAGAAATACCGCACCTGCCATGCGCCCCCCGGCGCAGGGCTGGCAAAGACGGTCTCGGAATAGCCCACCTGCGCCGCGATCGCCTGCATTTGCGGCGCGGGCAATGCATCCTGGGCGATCACCACCCCGGCGGGATTACCGCCGCGCCCGTCTTTGGAAAATGCTGCTATGCGTTGAATATCCATGGGCCCCGTTCCTTTTGGCAAAGCGCGCTTGTATCAAAGCTGGCGCCGCGCGGCGGGAATTACAAGCTGGCGCGCGCGCTTTAGCCAAACATCAGATCAGGCAGGAAGGTCACAATGGCCGGGAACATATAGATCAGCCCAATCGCCAGCAAAAGCAACGCCAGAAACGGAAAGGTCGCCTTGGCGATCTGGCCAATGCCAAACCCGGTCATTGATTTCAGAACAATCAGGTTAAATCCCACCGGCGGGGTGATCTGCGCACATTCAATCACAATCACCGCGTAAATGCCGAACCAAATGGGATCAATCCCGGCAGCTTCGATCATCGGCAAGACCACCGCGCTGGACAGAACAAGGATCGAGATGCCTTCGAGAAAACAACCCAGCACCAAGAAAAACAAGGTCAGCACCACAATCAGCCCGCCCGCGCTCAGCTCCATGCTTTGCACCCATTGCGCTGCGGCGCGGGGGATATTGGCAAAGCCCACGGCAATCGACAACACGGCGGCGCAAGCGATGATGAAAGAGATCATGCAAGAAATCCGCGTCGCGGCCAGCAGGCTTTGAGTGATCATCGCGCGGCTCAGCGTGCCATTGAGCAAAGCAAGCAGCAGCGCGCCAAAAATCCCGATGGCCGCCGCCTCGGTCGGGGTGGCAAAGCCGCCGTAGATTGAACCGATAATCGCCACGATCAGCGCCACCACAGGCAACAAATCCCGCGAGGCGCGGATTTTGTCCAAAAAGCCAACGCGCGGTGGCAGATCGCCGCGCTTATCCGGGTTCAGCAGCGACCAGATCGCGATGTAGGATGAAAACAGCACAATCAGCATCAGCCCCGGCAAAATCCCCGCAATAAACAGCCGCGCCACAGATTGCTGGGCCACAACGCCGTAAACGATCATGATGATCGACGGCGGAATGAGCAGCCCGAATGTGCCCGCCCCCGCCAGCGAGCCCACCATCATATTGGCGTCATACTTGCGCGCCTTAAGCTCGGGGATGCTCATCCGCCCCACCGTGGCCGCCGTAACCGCCGAAGAGCCCGAAACCGCCGCCATCACGCCGCAGCCGATCACATTGATATGCATCAGCCCGCCCGGCAACCACGCCACCCAAGGCGACAAGCCGCGAAACAAGCTGGCCGACAGGCCCGAGCGCATCAAAATCTCGCCCATCCAGATGAACAAAGGCAGCGCCGTCAGCGCCCAGTTCCAGCTTGCGTCCCACATAGTAGAGGCCATGATCGACCCCGCATCAAGCGGCACAAAAAAGATAAACGTCACCAGCCCCGCCGCCAGCAGCGACAGGGCGATCCATATCCCCGAGCCCAGCAGCACCAGCAAGGTGAGCGACAAAACCAACACGCTGAGAAATATCTGATCCATGGGTTATTCCGCCGTGCTGTCTGCGTTGGTTTCATACCCCGCGCGGTGCCCGGCCAGAACCAGCGTAAATTGCTCGATAATTGCCAAAAGCATCACAAACAGCCCAAACGAGACCGCCGATTGCGGTATCCACAAAGGCACGGCCATGAACCCCGGGCTTAGATCGCCAAATTGATAGGTTTGGAGCGTGAAGGCGCTCATGTGCCATGTGGCATAGCCGATGATCAAAATCGCCGCGCTACAGGCCCAGATTTCCAAGGCGCGCCGCAGCCGCTCTGGCGCGAATTGCGACACCAGCCCGATCCTGACATGCCCGCCATTCACAAAGGTAAACGCCAGCGCAAGAAAGGTTGAAGCCGCAAGGAAAAACCCCGAAAGCTCTGTGGTATCAACCGGTTTGCCAAATTGGCGCGCAATGATCTGGGTGAGGGTCGCAACCGCAATGGCAGCCAGAAAAGCCCCGGCCAGATAGCCGCATATGCGCCCCAGTCCCGTGATGGTCATTCTTAGCATAACATCGCCCTCCGCAGCGAGGCTTGGCGGGCGGCACAAAGATCGCGCCGCGCGCCAAGCATGTGTGACCTTACTTCGAGCTTTCCAGATAGCTGTTGAGCACATCCATCTCCTCAGGCGAGGCGGTGGCGCTCCATTCCTCAATCATCAAATCGCCAATTTCCGCCAGCTTGGCCTGCAATTCGGGCGAGGCATCGGCCACTTTCATGCCCGCATCTGCCAATTCCTGCCGCTTGATATCCGTGGCCTCTTTGCTCATGGCCCAGGCGCGCTCTGTCGCGCGTGCCCCGGCCTCAACGATCGCCTCTTGCAGCGCCGGATCAAGACGGCCAAGCGCCTTTTGGTTCACGATAATGGCGTTCTTATTATGCATCGACCCGGTGTAGGTAAAATTGCTCACATAATCCCACGCCTGAATATCCGTGCCGGTTTGCCCCGAGGTAAACAGCGCCTCGATCAGCCCGGTGGAAAAGGCCTGCGGCACTTCGGCAAAGGGCAAGATCGTGGCTTGGAAGCCCAAAAGATCGCCCATGCGCTGGGTTGCGGGGGAATAAATGCGCAGCTTCACACCGCCAAATTGCGCGCCATCTGTCACGTCAAACCCTGTGTAAAACCCCTGCCCCGGCCATGGCGCATAAGACAGGATCTGCATGCCCGCATCGCCAAACACCTTGTCGAACCACGGCTTTTGCGCCTCCATCAAACGCCAAGCGGCGTCATAATCGCCCGCAACATTGGGCAGGCTGTCCAGCGTGAACATCGGGCTTTCATTGCCGTAAACCCCAAAGCGGATTTCCCCCAGTTGAAGTTGCCCGGCCTGAACCGCGCGGCGGATCGCGTCGAGCTTGATCAACTCGCCGTTTGAGCGCAGGTCGATCTTTAAGTCGCCCTCACTGGCGGCTTCGACCTCTTCGATGAACATGCGGATGTTCTGGGTGAAGAAACTGTCATCAGGATAGCCCGAGGCCATGATCCAATTGGTCTGCGCCGCCGCCGCGCCGCCAAAAGCCAGAACCGTGGCCATTGCGGCACTTATGGTCTTGAAATAATTCATTTCGCTTTCTCCTTGTTGGTGGGCCTGCGCTGCAAAACAGACGCTCTGCCCGGTTTTAAACCTGCCGCCTGATGCGGCTTTTCTTCACTGCAATGTCTCCTTGTTATGCCCCGCCAGCGGTTCAAACCTGCGCGGACTGAGGCAATTTCAACTGCGCAACCGCCGCCGCAATCCGCGCCAGCGCGTCGCTCAGCACCGCCTCGGATGTGGCGGTTGATATGCGAAAAAAGGGCGACAGATCATAGGCGCTGCCCGGCACCGCCGCGACACCTGCGGATGAGAGCAGCCACGCGGTCACATCAATGTCGTCCTTGAGCGTGCCGCCGCCGGGCATTTGCGCCCCGATCAGCCCCGCACAGCCGATGAACGCATAAAACGCGCCGCCGGGGGCCGCGAGGCTCAGACCCTCGATCTGCGCCACTTTGCCACCCACCAAATCGCGCCGCGCCTCAAAGGCCGCGCGGAACTGGCCCACGCAATCTTGCGGCCCCTCCAGCGCCGCCGCCGCAGCCGCCTGCGCGATCGAACAAGCGCCCGAACTGATCTGGCTTTGCACCTTGGTCATGGCCGCGATCAAATCGCGGTGCCCCGCGCCATACCCGATGCGCCAACCCGTCATCGCATAGGCTTTGGACACCCCGTTGACCGTCAACGTGCGCGATTTCAAATCCGGACAGGCCGCCGCAAAGGAATGAAAGCCGCGCCCATCAAACAAGATATGTTCGTAAATCTCGTCCGACAGGGTCAAAACCCGCGGATGATCGCGCAGCACAGCGCCAAGCGCCGCCAGATCATCTGCGCCGTACACCGCCCCCGCCGGGTTCGAGGGCAGGTTCAAAAACACCCATCGCGTCCGCGCGCTAAGCGCCGCCGACAGGCGCGCAGGCGTCAGGCAAAACCCATCCTCTGCGGGGCAAGCCACCACCACGGGCACCCCGCCGAGGATCAGCACGATATCTTTATACTGGCCAAAATAGGGCGCGGGCAGGATCACCTCGTCGCCCGGCTCCAGCGTGGCCATCATCGCGTTGAAAATCACCTGTTTGGCCCCGTTGCTGATGATGACCTCAGCGGGTTCATAATCCAGCGCATTGTCGCGGGCGAATTTGGCACAAACGGCAGCCTTGAGCTGCGCCGTGCCATCGGTGGGCACATAACGCGTATCCCCCGCCAATGCCGCCTGATGCGCCGCCTCGATGATGTGGCTTGGCGTGTCAAAATCCGGCTCGCCAAGGCCCAGATCAATCACATCCTCGCCGCGCGCGCGGGCCGCTTTTGCCGCTTGGCTGACCCCGGCAGAGGCCGAAGGTTTCACGGCGGCAAGCCTTGATGCTGCAAAATTCATTTCAACGCTCCTTTGACCTGCGCCAGCAGCGCATCAGCGCCTTTGGCCAATATTCCCGTATCCGTGCCGCAAGCGACAAAACTGAAGCCTTCATTGAGCAATTGGGCGGCAAATTCGGGGTCGGTCACCAATGTGCCCACGGGGATGCCTTGGGTAATCAGCCGCTGGGCTGCGGGCTTGATCAGCGCCCAGACATCGGGGTGCATCGGCTGGCCAAGCTGGCCAATGTCTGCGGCAATATCGGCGGGGCCAAAGAAAATCCCGCTGACGCCGTCGATTTGGGCGATTGCCTCGGCCTGCGCCACGGCGGCGCGGGTCTCTAGCTGCAACAGCACCGCCGTTTCTTGCGAGACCCGCGCTGTGTAATCCGTCACCCGGCCAAATTTCGTGGCGCGGGTCGCGCCCGATACCCCGCGTGTGCCCAGCGGCGGATAGCGCGTGGCAGCCACGGCGCGTTTGGCCTCCTCCACCGATTGGATCATCGGAAAAAGCAGCCCCGGTGCCCCCAGATCCAGCGCGCGTTTCACCGCAACCGGATCGTTCCATTCCAGCCGCACAATCGGCAGGGTTGAATAGGCGGCAAAGGCCTGAAGCTGGCCCAGCACGCTGAAATAATCATTGGGGCTGTGTTCCATATCAATCAGCGCCCAGTCATAGCCCGCAGGGGCCACAACCTCGGCGGCAAAATTGCTCGACAGGCTGACCCAAAGGCCAAGCTGTTTGCGCTTGGCCTTGAGCGCGGCGACAAAGCTGTTGGATTGCATCTGCATCAAACAGCCTCGCCTTTTCTCACCGCAGCTTGCACCGCTGCGATGTCATCCGCGCCCAGTCCGTAATCACGCGCCGCCGTTTGCGCCGAGATATAGCCCCGCGCCAGATCGCGCCGAACCAAGGCTTTATCGCGGGATTTCGGATCGCCGTAGCCCGCGCCGCCGGGGAAAGCCATCACCACTTTGCGGCCATATGGCACAAATTGTTTGCCTTTGACGCGCATCAAAGTGCCGTCATCTTGGGCGATGGTGGTGGGCGCGCCGTCCATCCCGCCCCGGCTGCCGCGCGCGGGGTGATCGCCCCGGTCAAACATCGCCTGAATGTCGAACTCATGGCCCTCCATCGCGCCCACTTCCATATATTGCCCCAGCCCGCCACGGGTTTTGCCCGCGCCGCCGCTGTCAGGGCGCAATTCCTTGCGCCAGATGATCACCGGGCCTGCATGTTCTGTGGCCTCAATCGGCATGGTCATCACCCCCGACGGGAATGCCGTGGCATTGAGCCCATCAAACGCAGGCCGCGCGCCAGAGCCGCCGGAATTAAACGTGAGCACCTCGGAGCGGCGCGCATCGCGCGGGGCTGGCACGTCCGAGCGCGGGCGCAGCGAGACTTGGAAGTTGCACAGGCACCCTGCCCCTTCGGCGGGCACCAGACCCGGCACGATTTTGTCAAAAGCGTTGAACACCGTATCGGGCACAAAATGCCCGATGATATGGCGCAGCGCCACTGGCGCCGGGTGCAGCGCATTCACAATGGTGTTTTCCGGCGCTGCAATCTCAAAGGGCAAGAGCGAGGCGTGATTGTTCGGAATTTCCGGCGCAATCGCGACCTTGAGCGCATAACACGCATAGGCTTTGGTGTAGACCAGCGGGCAATTGATGCCCTTTTTATCAAGCCCCGAAGAGCCGGTGAAATCTGAGACAATCCGGTCTTCATGCACGGTAACCTTGACCTTGAGCGTGATCGGCACGTCAAACCCATCAAGCGTCATCTCGCCCTCCGCCGAGGTCCGGGGCAGCGCGGCAATCCGCTCCAGCGTGGCACGGCGCGAATTATCAAGGATAAACGCCGCAATCCCATCCAGATCACCCAGATCAAACTCCTGCATCATCTCAATCAACCGGCGGTGGCCGATCTCGTTGCAGGTGGCCAGCGCATACATGTCGCCAATCAGCTGATCAGGCTCGCGCACATTGCCGCGCACGATCCGCACAAGGGTTTCATCCACCATGCCACGTTCGGCAAATTTCATGATCGGTAGATACAGCCCCTCTTCATAGACGCTGGCCGCATCCGCGCCAAACCCGCGCCCGCCAATATCCACGATATGCGCGGTGCAGGCAAAAAACCCCACCAAGGCGCCTTTGTGAAACGACGGCGTGACCATGGTGATGTCATGCAAATGGCCCGTGCCCTCCCACGGATCATTGGTCAGATAAACATCGCCATCGAACATATTCGCGCGGCCAATGCGGCGGATGAAATGCGCCACCGCATCGGCCATGGCGTTCACATGGCCCGGCGTGCCCGTCACCGCCTGCGCCAACATGCGCCCTTGGGTGTCGTAAACCCCGGCAGACAGATCACCCGCCTCGCGGACACTGGTGGAAAATGCCGTGCGCACCAAGGCCTGCGCCTGTTCCTCCACCACCGAAATCAACCGGTTCCACATGACCTGATAGGAGACTTTAGAATGTTGCTTGGCCATGGATCAGGCTCCTTTGTGGATGATATCGATGCAGCCATCAGGCTGGCGGATCGCGTCGCGGCTGCTGGGGATGATGATGGTGGTCTCATCTTCCGTCATGGCGGCAGGGCCAGACAGGCGCTGCCCTGCGGCCAGCGAGGCCCGCGCCACCACCTGCGCCGTCTCAAAACCGCCGCTGGCGGCGTCGAATAATTGCCGCGTGCCGTTCAATTTGGCAGGGGTATCGCCTGTCATAACCGCCACCCGGTCCACCTGCTCGGGCGGGGTGGTGGCATTGACAGACCAGACGGTAATTTCCACATCCATGCCCGCCACGGTGCGGCCAAAGAGCTTGGCGTAATCCTCTTCGAACCGCGCAAGGAAGGTTGCCGCATCGGGCGACATGGCCTGCGCCTCCGTCAGGCTGATGGGGATTTCCCAGCCCTGCCCAGCATAGCGCATATAGACTTTGAACTCCGCGATGATCGGGCTGTGCGCATCACAGGTGCGTACAAATCCCGTGGCTTCGCTCTTGAGCTCGCAAAGCAGCTCGCGGATCAAATCGCCTTTGAAGTCAGAGAGTTTCATATAGACCGAGCGGTTTGCCTCAAAGCTGAACGGCGCGCGCAGGAACCCGATGGCAGAGCCAACCCCCGCCCCCGGCGGCACGATCAAACGCCGCACCCCCAGCTTTTCGCACAGCCGCCCCGCATGCAGTGGCGCCGCGCCGCCAAAGGCGATCATGGTATATTCCGAGAGGTCCTCGCCATTCTCAACCGCATGAACACGCGCCGCATTGGCCATGTTCTCATCCACCATTTCCGCCACACCAAAGGCCGCTTCCACCGCGTCCATATCAAGGGTTTCGCCAATATGCGCGTTCAGCGCGGCCTGCGATTTATCCGCATAAAGCGCGATTGAGCCGCCCGCGAAATTATCCGGATCAAGCTTGCCCAGCACCAGATCAGCATCCGTCACGCCCGGCCGCGCGCCCCCGCGCCCGTAACAGGCCGGACCGGGCTCCGAGCCCGCGCTTTCCGGCCCTACGCGAATTTGCCGCATCGCATCCACATGGGCGAGCGAGCCGCCCCCGGCCCCGATCTCGACCATGTCGATCACCGGGATAGAGATCGGCATGCCCGACCCTTTTTTGAACCGATAGGTCCGCGCCACTTCAAAAACCCGGCTGGTCTTGGGGGTTTGGTTTTTGATCAGGCAAATCTTGGCCGTGGTGCCGCCCATGTCAAAGGAAAGCACCTTGTCGAGCCCATAACGCGCCGCGATATGGGCCGCAAAAACCGCGCCCCCCGCAGGGCCGCTTTCCACCAGACGCACCGGGAAATCGGCGGCATTTCGAAGCGAAATAATACCGCCGCCCGAATGCATCAGGAAAATCCGGCACGATACACCTTCGCGCTGCAACCGCTCCTCCAGCCGCCCCAGATAAGAAGCCATCAGCGGTTTGATATAGGCATTGGCCACCACGGTGTTGAACCGCTCATATTCGCGCATCTGCGGCGAGACCTCCGAGGAAATCGACACCGCCACATCGGGCAGACGCTCGGCCAGCACCGCGCGCACCAACCGCTCATGCGCAGGGTTGAGATAGGAATGGATCAGCCCAATCGCGACGCTTTCAATCCCGGCCTCTGCGATGCGCGCCACCACGGCCTCAACCTCGGCGCGCTCCAGCGCGATCATGATCTCGCCGCGCGCATTGACCCGCTCGGGCACCGTAAAGCGCAGCTGGCGCTCCAAAAGCGGCTCGGGCAGGGTCAGGTTCAGATCATATTGCTCAAACCGGCTTTCGGTGCGCATTTCGATCACATCGCGAAAGCCTTCGGTGGTGATCAGCGCGGTTTTTGCACCGCGCCGCTCGATCAACGCATTGGTGGCCAAGGTTGTGCCATGGATGATCTGGCCAATCTGATCCGGCGTCACCCCCGCCTTGCTGCAAACCTGATGCATGCCATCAATGATCGCGTTGTCAGGCGCGGCATAGGTGGTCAGAACCTTGGTGGAAAACTGCTGGCCATCCTTTTCAAGGACCACATCGGTGAATGTGCCCCCAATATCGACACCAAGACGAATTGCAGCTGATTTCATTGAGGTTCTCTCCAGTTTTGGCTCTGGCGAATGGGTAAAATAACCCAGCCCCAAAGAGAGGGCCTCTCCGGCGCAAAGGCCCGGAAAGTTTCGCTTACAAAGAGAAATTTGCAGGCTGCTGCAATCAGTACAAATTCTTAAAACTTCTATAGGCGATCAAAATAATTGATCTACTTACCCGCCGCATGGGCGGTCTCACGGGCCAGCGCGGCGGCGGCTTCTACAAACCGCGGCACGCGGGCCGGATCAAAGCGCGCATAGAATTCCAGCACGCTTGGATGCCAATCCGCCGCCACCTGCACAAGACTGCCCGCCTTGAGCTGCTCGCGCACCAATGCGGCGGGCAACAAGGCAAAGCCCATGCCATCCACCGCCATCTGAACACAGGATGCCAGACTGTTGGAATGCACAATCTGATCCGCCGCTTGGTTCTTGGCTCTGGCATAATGCGCCAACTCCTTGGAAGCGGAGGTATGTCTCGCATGGGACAGCACACAAGATTTGAGCAAACCGCCCACCGTCACATCAGATCCCAGATCGCAGGTCAGATGCGGCGCGCCCACCCAGATATAAGGACAGGTCCCAAGCGCCAGCATCCCCTGCATTTCATGCTCAAAAGGCCCTGTTTGCAACGCCAGATCAAGCGATCCGGTCACCAAAAGCTTTTCAATCTCGGTCGACAGACCAACCTCCAGCTCGACAGAAACCGACGGGTAAAGATCCCGAAAACCGCGCAGAAATCCGTGCAACCACGTGCAGGCGATCAATTCGGTCACCCCAAGGCGCAAGCGGTCTTCCACCAGATCCCGCCGCCCGGCTACCTCCAAAAACGCCTCGGCATTCCAAAGCACCTGCCGCGCCACCGCCAGCAACTGCCTGCCCTTCTCGCTCAGCCGAATAGACCCCGCATCGCGGTGCATCAAAATCACCCCAAGCCCGTCTTCGAGGGTCGAAATCCGGTTGGAAATATTCGGCTGGGTGGTTCCCAGAACATTGGCCGCTTTGCGGAAAGAGCCCATATCAACCACGCTGACAAAGGCCTCAAGCTGCTTAAGGGTGATCTGACTTTTAATCATAATGGCTATTTGGATAAGCTTTCTTGATGATCCGTCAAGCAGCCGCTTTGGGCCATGCCCCCTTTGTTCCCCGCAAACCGCCAAAGGCACTGCCCAATAATGAGGCTTTCCGCACTGCACACAGCCCTTCCCACTCGCTCGCCGTTCTTCGTAATCCTGCCAGCGGCTTCGGGCCGTTCCACATCCATCTATGCCTCCTAACTTGAGGCGGCGCCTGCGGAGCGTTACAAGAAGGTATGGGAGTATCATAATTGCTGAATTCCGGATCGAAAAAACTGCTCATATTGGCTGTGATAGCTGCCGCTGGCCTTGCCGGATGCGCGCGCCAATCACAGTCTGGCCGATCATCAGCCTCCGCCTCTGACATCAACTGCATGGCGCGGGCGATGTATTTTGAATCGCACCGCTCCAGCCGCGATGGCATGATCGCCGTGGGCAGCGTCGTGATGAACCGGGCGCAGTCTGATGATTTCCCGAACACCGTCTGCGCGGTGGTCAGCCAGAAAAACCAATTCGCGCCGGGTGTGATGCGCAAACCCATGAGCGGTCAGGCCCAAGCATTGGCCGAGGCCTCGGCAGCCGCCGTGCTGGCGGGCGAAAGACACCCGCATGTAAGGGGCGCAAGGTTTTTCCATGCCGCGTGGTACACCGCCAATTTCAACAATATCCACTATGTGCTGACGGCGGGTGGAAATGCTTTTTATGAAAAGCGGCGGCCCGAAGAAGTGACCACGCCAAATCCGCTGCCACAGGTTGAAGGCATCACCGGCTAGCCGCGCCCGACCTTACAAATCACCCGGCGCGCGTATACCATCGCCCCTTCACGCGCGCCTGATGCGCGGCGCACGCGCGCCTTTATCAGGCCTTGATCAACACTTTAATGAAGGCTTCCCCATGGCCACCAAAACGAAACTGCACCCCCGAAATCAACACCGCGAGGGCTATGATTTTCGGCAATTGGTGGCAAATACCCCTGAGCTAGAGCCATTCACGACCCGCAACCCTTTGGGCCAGACAACCATTGATTTTCAAAACGCAGGCGCGGTCCGCATGCTTAATCGGGCGCTGCTAAAGACCCATTACAATGTCGAATATTGGGATATTCCCGCCGATTATCTGTGCCCGCCTATTCCCGGACGGGCCGATTACATCCATTATCTGGCGGACCTGCTTGCCGCGAACAACAAACAGAAAATCCCGCGCGGGCCTGATATCAAGGCGTTAGACATCGGCACCGGTGCCAGTTTGGTGTATCCTTTGATTGGTCAGAGTGAATACGGATGGCAGTTCACCGGCGTCGATATTGATCCGGCTGCTATCAAATCGGCCCAGCAGATTTGCCGATTCAACAAGCTAAAAATCACCCTCCGGCAGCAAGAGAAACGCGAAAATACCTTTAAAGGCGTGATTGCCCCGCAGGATGTTTTTCACTTCACCATGTGCAACCCGCCGTTCCATTCCTCCATTGAACAGGCGAACAAAGGCACCCAGCGAAAATGGCGCAACCTTGGCAAAGGGGTGACGAAAAAGCTCAATTTTGGCGGGCAGAATGCTGAACTTTGGTGTCCGGGCGGCGAGATAAAATTTATCGCCAGCATGGTTAAGCAAAGCGTGCCTTTCGCCGGTCAATGCCTGTGGTTTACCTCATTGGTGTCGAAAAAGGACAACCTCCAGACGCTCTCGAAAATCTTGGAAAAAGCTAAAGTTGCTGATTTCAAAATCGTCGAGATGGCACAGGGGCAAAAAACCAGTCGTTTCATTGCGTGGACCTATATCAAAGAAAACCAACGGTCTTCGTGGCTGAAGGCCGCCAATAAATAGAATAGGTGCCCGCATTGCAGCACCAGCATTCTTGCGCAGGCGGTGGGCTTTGAAAACTCCGGTGCCCTGCACAAAATTCCAGCACGCCCCCCCCGCCATCCGGTCATTTCGTCGCAGGGGGGAATACATGCGGCTTCCAACACCCTGACAGGCAAGCATTATTGGCAAGATCGCAGTTTTTTCGGCAATGAACAGCAGCTCTCGTTCTAGTTGCAATGGCTACGGCTTTTGCATAGTCATCAATTAGGCAGAAAAATGTTTCTTTCACGGCGCAACGACGTCACCACGGGCAATCTCATTTTCAAAATGAGCCGTGGAAAAAGAAAGACATATATCAAGGTGACGACCCATGGCGACCTATTACGTTGTCGACAAAAACACGGACCCGCTTGGGCCAAATGAACTCCGCGCAGGAGAAACACTTGATGTAAACAGCGGTGACGTCTTTGTCATTTCCGCATCTGCCGCAGATGATATCAAGTTCGAATCCGCGACCGGAAAACCAACCAGTTTCGAAATACGCTTCGAGACCAGCAATTCCAATGATTTCGACATTGAGATCGAGGATGACCTTGACGTCGCAATCGCAATTTCCAGCGATGTTGACCTTTCCGATATTGATATCGAAGCCGATGAGGCACTCTCGGTTGTTTTAACGGCCGAAGACAACGTGTCGCTCGGCAAATTCGAAGGCTCTTCTGACGGGGTCGATTCCCTCACCATCGGAGATGGGTTCTCGACCGACGAAGACATCAAGTTGAACGGCGGCGATAACTTCCTGAAGATCGGTGATAACGCCACGATCCGCAAGATTGAAACCGGCGCTGGCAAGGACACGATCAACCTCGGTGACAACCTGAGCGCCGATGAAATCAAAACCGGCGGCGGCGCCGATGCGCTCAGCATTGGCGATGACGGGTTTTTAGACAAAATAGAAACCGGGAGCGGCAACGATACGGTTTCGGTCGGGGATAATTTCACCGCAGACAAGCTCGAGACCAAAGAGGGCGATGACCTCGTCATATCCGGCAGGAACGGGTCGATTGATGAACTTAAAGGAGGAAAAGGCAACGATCAGCTAAAGTCTGCGACGAAATACTCCAATGCCAGAGAATTCGAAAACATCTGCTTTGCGCATGGAACGCATATCGAAACCGACAAGGGACAGGTCCCCATCGAGACATTGCGCGTGGGCGATCGCATTAAAACGATGGACCATGGTTTTCAGGCCATTCGCTGGATCGGTTCAACAACCGTTCCGGGTCTGAGGCTTCATGCGCCAATTCGCATCGCGGCTGGCGCCCTTGGGAACACACGCCCCCTCTGGGTGTCGCAGCAACACCGCATGCTGGTGTCAGGGGCCGGGGTGCAATTCCATTTTGGCGAGGCTGAAGTGCTGGTCGCCGCCAAATATCTTGCCGCAATGCCCGGTATTGATTTGATCGAAGTGCCGCAGATAGAATATTTCCATATGCTTTTTGATCGCCACGAGATTGTCTTTGCCGAAGGCATTCCAAGCGAAAGCTTCTATCCCGGCTCTGTTGGCATGGGCACATTTTCAAACGCCGTCTGCGCAGAGATCTATTCTTTGTTTCCCGAATTGGAAACAAACGCATCCTCCTTTGGAAACGCCGCGCGGTATGTTCTTAAATCTTATGAAGCAAGCCTTTTGGCGGCCTGATACCCGCGCTCATGGCCCGCTGCCGGTGCCGCCCCGCACCATCCACAGCGCAGTAACGCATTAAAGCTTCAGAACCCACCGGCTCTGAAGCTTTAATTTATTGGCCTTTAGCGAGGCGCCCCCCCCGATCAGCTACACCCGCTGGTGCTGCCGCAAGTGTTGCACTTCATGCAGGTGCCGTTGCGCACCAGCGTGTAGTTTTGACACTCATTACAGGCCTCGCCCTCATAGCCCTGCATCTTGGCCTTCACGCGGGCATCTAGCCCCGTGTTTGCGCTGGCCACCGCGACATTTGACGTGCTGCCAAGCGCCGCGCCCACAGTGCCATTGGCCACCACTTCGGGCACCAGCGTTTGCAAACTGGCCACCGGATCGGCACCGCCTTGCAGCACCATCAATTCTTGCGGCACGCGGTTGCGCAGATAGCCGGTCGAGCTGATCTGGCGCAGCACTTCGATGGATTTATTCGCCGCGCGGTCGCTCAGCTCGGCAATGTTCTCCACACCTTCTTGCGCGTCGCCCTTGCCCACATCGTCAAAGCTTTGGCCCTCGGGTTTCACATGCGCCAGATCGGTGCGGTCCAGATAGCTCACCGCCAATTCGCGGAAGATATAATCAAGGATCGACGTGGCAGAGCGGATGGTCTCATTGCCCTGCACCATGCCTGCGGGTTCAAATTTGGTGAAGGTGAAGGCATCGACAAATTCTTCCAGCGGCACGCCATATTGCAGCCCCACAGAGATGGCGATGGCAAAGTTATTCATCATCGCCCGAAAGCCTGCGCCTTCTTTATGCATGTCGATGAAAATCTCGCCCAGCTTGCCGTCTTCATATTCGCCCGTGCGCAGGTAAACCTTATGCCCGCCAACCATGGCTTTTTGCGTATAGCCCTTGCGCCGCTGCGGCATCTTTTCGCGGTGCGATTTGACGATCTCTTTGACGATGACCTTTTCGATAATCTTTTCGGCCAGCACGGCGGCTTTTTCAGTGATCGAACCGCTCTCGAGAGTCTCAGCAGCCTCGTCATCATCCTCCACCAGCGCAGCAGCCAGCGGTTGCGACAGTTTCGAGCCGTCACGGTAAAGCGCATTTGCCTTGATGCCCAAAGACCAGCTTAGCTCATAGGCGTTCTGGCAATCTTCGATTGTCGCGTCATTGGGCATGTTGATGGTTTTGGAAATCGCCCCCGAGATAAAGCTCTGCGCGGCGGCCATCATGTAAATATGGCTGTTCACATTCAAGAAACGCTTGCCCTTTTTACCGCAGGGATTGGCGCAATCGAAAATGCCGTAATGCTGCTCTTTGAGATGCGGCGCGCCTTCGACGGTCATTGTGCCGCACACATGGTCATTGGCCGCGTCAATATCGGCGCGGGTAAAGCCCAGAGATCTAAGCAGGTCAAACGATGGATCATTCAGCTTGGCCGCCGGAATACCCAGCACTTTGGTGCAGAAATCCTCGCCCAGCGTCCATTGGTTGAACACAAAACGGATGTCGAAGGCTTGGCGCAGCGCCGCCTCGACCTTTTCCAACTCGCGCGGGCCAAACCCGTGCCCCATCAACGTGGTGGGGTTGATTGCAGGTGCATTGCCGATGGTGCCATGGCCCACCGCATAAGAAATGATCTCTTCGATCTGCGCCGAGCCATAGCCCAGCTTTTCCAGCGCCGCAGGCACGGATTGGTTGATGATCTTGAAATACCCCCCCCCGGCCAGCTTTTTGAACTTCACCAGCGCAAAGTCAGGCTCAATCCCCGTGGTGTCGCAATCCATCACAAGCCCGATGGTGCCCGTGGGCGCGATCACCGAGGTCTGCGCGTTGCGATAGCCGTGGTTTTCACCCAGTTGCAGCGCCTCGTCCCATGTGGACATGGCCACATCGATCAAGCTGGGCTGCGGGCAATTGGCATGATCCAGCGGCATCGGTTTCACCGCCAGCTTTTCATAACCCGTCTCATTGCCATAGGCCGCATTGCGGTGGTTGCGCATGACCCGCAGCATGTGTTTGGCGTTTTTCGCATAGCCAGGGAAAGCGCCAAGCTCGCGTGCCATCTCCGCCGAGGTGGCATAGGCAACACCCGTCATGATCGCCGTCAGCGCGCCGCACAGGCTGCGGCCCTCATCGCTGTCATAGCTGAAGCCCATGTTCATCAGCAGCCCGCCGATATTGGCATAGCCAAGCCCTAGCGTGCGGAAATCATAAGACCGCTGGGCAATTTCCTTGGAAGGGAACTGCGCCATCATCACCGAAATCTCCAGCGTGACAGTCCACAGCCGCGAGGCATGCATATAATCTTCGACCTGAAACACCCCGTCCTTGAGGAAGGTCAGCAGGTTCATCGACGCCAGATTACAGGCCGTATCATCAAGGAACATATATTCCGAACAGGGGTTCGAGCCGCGAATGGCCCCATCCTCAGGGCAGGTATGCCACTCGTTCACCGTATCGTGGAACTGGATGCCCGGATCGGCGCAGGCCCATGCCGCATGGCCCACCTGATCCCACAGATCCCGCGCCCGGATGGTCTTGGACACTTTGCCGCTGGTGCGGTCCAGCAATTCCCAATCGGCGTCTTTCTTTACCGCTGTCAGGAACGCATTGGTCACCCGGATCGAGTTGTTGGAGTTCTGGCCAGAGACCGAGCTATAGGCCTCGGAATCCCAATCCGTGTCATAGGTCGGGAACTCGATGCTGGTGTGGCCCTGCTTGGCGTAATCCAGCACGCGCTTTACATAAGTCTCAGGGATCGCAACCTTTTTGGCGCTGCGAATGGCTGATTTCAACTGCTCGTTCTTGGCCGGATCATAGGCGTCGGCCTCGGCCCCATCCCATGCTTTGATCGCGGCAAAGATCAGGTTGAGCTTTTCTTCATGCATCTTGGAGCCAGCCACAATGCTGGCCACTTTTTGCTCTTCGAGCACTTTCCAATTGATGAAATCTTCGATGTCAGGGTGGTCTGCGTCGACAATCACCATCTTGGCGGCGCGGCGCGTGGTGCCGCCCGATTTGATCGCCCCTGCGGCCCGGTCACCGATTTTTAAGAACCCCATCAGCCCGGAGGATTGCCCCCCGCCCGAGAGCTTCTCCCCTGCCCCGCGCAGCGACGAGAAATTCGTGCCCGTGCCCGAACCATATTTGAACAAACGCGCCTCACGCACCCACAGGTCCATGATGCCGCCATCCCCCACCAGATCGTCACCCACAGATTGGATGAAACAGGCATGCGGCTGGGGATGCTCGTAGGAGGACTTGGATTTGGTCAGCTTGCCGGATTTGTAATCAACGTAATAATGGCCCTGCGCTGGCCCATCGATGCCATAGGACCAATGCAGCCCGGTGTTGAACCATTGCGGCGAATTGGGCGCGGCGCGCTGGCTGGCCAACATGTGGCGCATCTCGTCGTAATAGGTTTGGGCGTCTTCCTCGGTGGTGAAATAACCGCCCTTCCAGCCCCAATAGGCCCATGCCCCTGCCAGACGGTCAAACACCTGCTTGGAGGACGTCTCACCGCCCATCACGGCGCCTTCCGCAGGCACCGAGCGCCACAGGAACTCTGGCACGCCTTTTTCTTTGACGCGGCGGGTCTGCGAGGGCACCCCGGCTTTGCGGAAATATTTCTGCGCGATCACATCAGAGGCGACCTGGCTCCAACTGGCGGGCACTTCGACATTGCCAAGATGAAAAACCACCGACCCGTCCGGGTTTCGAATTTCAGACACCGTGGTGATGAAATCAATATCCGCATAGGCATCCTGCCCGGCTTTGGTGAAGTTTCTCTCAATTTTCATCGACGCTGCCCCATATTCAGCTGGTTCCTTAAAAACATGCGCATCTTGGCACATGCCATCCTGCCGCAAAGGTCAGGGATCGACACAACGCACCGGGCCTCAATTGCCCGCGCCCAGCCAGATAGAATGGCCAAGAAGAATAGCATGTCTTCAGTCTGTCTGCCCCTGCCTGCCGTTTATCCCCCGCTGAGCGTTTTACCACTACATGTTGTGGGAGACCGGCTTGCCATCACAAACTGGCGTATGCGGGCCTGTTCCGTCAACGGAATTTTTTGCCATTATTTACCTGCGGGGGCGTTGACGGCTTGGCCTATTTTTGCGCGTCAAATCGCAAGGTGATTCATAAGGTTAATATCCCCTGCTTTGTGCCCAAGCTCTGCACCGCAGCAATAATGGATTTAGTCAAATGACCCAGCAGGTTTAGCCGATTTCGCTCACCCGCCGCATGAAGTTATCCACAGAAATACCCCCGGTTTTGCAGGTTGCGGCTTGGGCCCTGCACAGGGGCGCCGATGGTGTCATAAAACTGCCGTGAAAATGCAACAGACCGCAAAACCGCCTAAAACTTCACAGGCGCCGCGATTAACCCTTAAGCGCGAATCCCGTCAAAGTTGTGGATAAATTACAATATATAGGTGTAAGCCCTACCCCGACCCTAAATGCTGCGAGATACCGCGATCCGAGCGGCCCGCGCCCGTCCCGGCAGATTCGCCACATAGATTCTCGACACCCGGCGCGGGATTTTCCAAAGCAGCACCGCGCATTGCGCATGTAAGCCCCGGAACTATTCGCCACTGACGCGAATTATCAACATCTCAGAGGAAAGCATCACCGCCACACGCTATGGTTGAACGCAATCATCGAACAGGGCCCCGTGGGGGCTATCCATATTCACAGATCAAAATGCAGGGGGATTTTTAGAAAAGTGGTCGGAGCGAGAGGATTCGAACCTCCGACCCCCTGTACCCAAAACAGGTGCGCTACCAGGCTGCGCCACGCTCCGACGAGGGGCTGTTTAGACCCAACTAGAAACTTTCACAAGGCCATGCAGCACTAGAATTTGAAAAAGCTTCATGTTTTAGAAATGAACCTTCGGAAATCCCAAGTTTTCTTGCCATTCCGCCGTTAATTTCCAGCACAGCAATCAATCCATCCCCCCCCGGAATCGGGGTTTCATCCAGCGGTTTGGCCTGATGATGGATATGTTGCACCACCCCTTGCGGATCAATGAACAGCATATCGAGTGGAATCAGTGTGTTGCGCATCCAAAATGACAAAGGCTGCGGGCGCTCGTAGACAAACAGCATGCCCCCCGCGCTTGGCAGGCTCTCACGGTGCATCAACCCTTGGGCGCGCTCCATGTCGTCATCGGCTATTTCAACTGAGAATCGCGCCTGCCCCCAGTCCCCTTTAAGGTAGACTGTATCGGGGCGGCACGGGCCCGCAGCCGCCGCAGGAAGCCCTGTCAGCGCCGCGAAGGCAAATGCTACTGCTGGTCCAACACACCGTCGAGTTCGACTGTTTCCCATGCTCTTACCTCTGCCGCAAGATGGCCCCGTTTACCTTGAATAACCCGCAAGGCAATCGCCTCGCCGGGCTGCATATCGGCAAGGCCAGATTGGCGCAGCACCTCAATATGCAGGAAAATATCTTCGCGGTTGCCATAGACATTGGCAAAACCGAATCCCTTGCCCTTGTCGAACCATTTCACCCGCGCGGGCATCAACGGCACATTGGCCAGATCCTCTTTGCCGATCCCGGCAATATCCTCAAGCTCGGCCACATGCACGCCCTGCGGCGGTGTGATCGACAACACAGCCAGCGCTTGCACGCCGCGGCTGGTTTGATGCGCCTCAAGCTCGACACGCGCGCCATCCGCAACCGAGCTTTGCCCGTAATTGCGCAGCACATTCACATGCAACAAGATGTCTGGCCCGCCGGTTTCGGCCACCACAAACCCAAATCCTTTGGCCGGG
The DNA here is from genome assembly GCA_051252055.1 of Sulfitobacter sp. Lineage (GTDB taxonomy): Bacteria > Pseudomonadota > Alphaproteobacteria > Rhodobacterales > Rhodobacteraceae > Sulfitobacter. The sequence continues at coordinate 1,466,951 of JBPOFD010000001.1, read as the reverse complement.
TCGAACCACTTCACCTCGCCTTGAACGGTAAAGGACTCTGCGCCATTGCTGCGCGAATTTGCGCCGCTTTCGCTGGTCGGTTGGTCAAGATTGTCAGTCATCATTTCACATCCGTCACGCATCATGGGTTTAACCGCTCGATTTTCCAGGAACTGTCTGGGTCAGCCCTGCGCCATTGAAAACGATCGTGAAGACGAAATTCGCCGTCTGCCCAGAATTCGATCTCTAACGGCCGCAGGCGATAGCCTCCCCAAAAGGGCGGCCGTTTCGGCGCCGTGCCGTGTTTAACTGTCATTTTCGCCACTTGGGCGACAAGTGCGCTGCGCGATTCTAAGGGCCGCGATTGCTGCGAAGCCCAGGCCCCCAGCCGCGATTTAAGCGAGCGCGAGGCAAAATATGCATCTGCCTGCGCCCCGTCTTCACGGTCTATTAACCCGCGCACCCGAATCTGGCGGCGCAAAGATTTCCAATGCATCACAAAGGCCGCTTTGCCCGCCTGATCCAACTCGCCCGCTTTGGCGCTTTCGTAATTTGTATAGAAAACAAAAGCATCGCTTTCGATTTCCTTGAGCAACACCATCCGGGCATTGGGCAATCCTGCCGCATCTACAGTCGACAGGGCAATCGCATTGGGATCATTCGGTTCTGATTGCACGGCACTCTCGAGCCACTCGCGCGCCAACGCAAACGGATCCTCCCCTGCAAAAATGCCCCCACGTTCGGCCATAGACTTTTACCCAATCCTCGTTATGTGTCACAAGTATAGACGCTTCATATCTTTTCGTAACAAAAAATATATGAGTTGTCATAGGACTTCGTGCAAGCAGCTTTCCCCAGATTTCGCTGCGCCAGCGCACAACCGCATCCCCCCATGTGCAAATGCACACATCGAAAAACCCCGCTCTTGATGGGGGCGAAGGGATCGCCTAAAGGTTTTTAAATGCTTAATTTGCCTGAAGGACGATGAAAATGGCCAATGAATTGATGGCGGGAAAACGCGGATTGGTCATGGGACTCGCCAATGATAAATCCATCGCATGGGGCATCGCCCGCCAGCTTGCCGATGCAGGCGCAGAGCTGGCCTTTTCCTACCAAGGCGACGCGCTGAAAAAACGCGTTGATCCGCTGGCGGCGCAACTGGGCAGCGACATTGTCCTGCCCTGCGATGTGAGCGACGAAGCCTCCATTGATGCGCTGTTTGACTCGCTGAAATCCCGCTGGGGCAGCATCGACTTCATCGTGCATGCCATTGGCTTCTCGGATAAAAACGAGCTGCGCGGGCGTTACGTCGACACCAGCCGTGGCAATTTCCAGATGTCCATGGACATCTCGGTCTATTCCTTCACCGCCGTGGTCCAACGCGCCGAGAAGATGATGAACCCCGGCGGCTCCTGCCTGACCCTCACCTATTACGGCGCGGAAAAAGTGATGCCGCATTATAACGTCATGGGCGTGGCCAAAGCGGCGCTGGAAGCCTCGGTGCAATATCTTGCCGAAGATCTGGGCAAAGACGGCATCCGCGTGAATGCAATTTCTGCCGGGCCGATCAAAACACTGGCCGCCTCCGGCATTGGCGATTTCCGCTACATCATGAAATGGAACGAGTATAACTCGCCCCTGCGCCGCAACGTGACCATCGATGACGTGGGCAAAGCCGCGCTGTTCTTGCTGTCCGATCTGGGCTCCGGCACCACAGGCGAAAACCTGCACGTGGACGCAGGCTATCACGTGGTCGGCATGAAAGCCGTTGACGCCCCCGACATGGCAAAAGAATGACAGGCGCCGATCTGCTTGCCTTTAACGCAGTCCTCGGGGCGGCCATCGCCGCGCCGGGGGCTGCGCTGCTCTACTTTATCAAAACCACCGTGGCCGCAGGCCGCCGCACCGGGTTTGTGACCGGGATCGGGCTGGGCTTGGCAGCGGCGCTTTGGACCTTGGCTGCCCTGCTGGGGCTCGAGATCGTGTTCACTCTCTTTCCTTGGGCCTATGCCGCCCTGAAATTCGGCGGCGCGGCCTATCTGATCTGGATTGCCGTGCAAACGTGGCGCCACGCGCGCGACCCGCTGAACACCGCAGCAGAAATCCCTGCAAGGCGCGCCCTGCTGTCGGGAATGCTGCTGAACCTCGGCAATCCAAAATCCATGCTCTTTGCCGCCGCGGTGATCGTTGTGATCTTCCCGCAAGGCTTGGACGCGGCAGATATCGCCCTCATCACCCTGAACCACCTGGCGCTTGAGATTGCCTTTTACGGCATCTTTGCCCTGTTGCTGGGCGGTGCCTCTGCCCGCGCAGGCTACCTGCGCCTCAAACCCTATCTGGACCGACTTGCCGCCACGTTGCTGGGCGCGCTTGGCCTGCGTCTGCTGCTGGAGAAATAACATGACCGACAACCGCCTGCCCCATGAAAAAGGCTTTCACATCTCTTGGGATCAAATCCACCGCGACAGCCGCGCATTGGCGTGGCGGCTGGACGGTATGGGCCCCGATGGCGGTGCTTGGCGCGCCGTGGTGGCCATCACCCGCGGCGGCATGGCCCCCGCAATGATCGCCGCGCGCGAGCTGGACATCCGCACCGTGGATACCATTTCGGTTAAATCCTACGACCACCAAGACCAATCCGAAGCCAAAGTGCTCAAAGCGCCAGACGCCGAATTGATGGGCGATGGCACCGGGATCTTGATCATCGACGATCTGGTCGATTCGGGCAAAACCCTCGAAGTGGTCCGCGCCATGTACCCAAAAGCGCATTTCGCCACGGTCTACGCCAAACCCAAAGGCCGCCCGCAGGTGGATACATTCATCACCGAAGTCAGCCAAGACACGTGGATTTTCTTCCCGTGGGACATGGCCCTGCAATATGTCGAACCTTACCGCGGCAAGGATTGATGCGCCAAAAAGATTCCAGACCTTCGGTGAGGATTTAAACCAATTGGAAAACCGGGCGCGCGCCTATTTCCAATTGGTCTAAAATCCCCGCCGGAGGCTCCTGCCCCAGCCACAAGGACCGCCCCCATGACATTGCCGCGCACCGCCACCACCTTTGCACCGCCCGTGATGGAGGCGCGCCGCTGGCTCGACGGGGCCGTGTTCACGCCAGATCGCCCCTTGATCAATGTCAGCCAAGCCGCCCCGGTTGATCCGCCCCCCCCCGCCATGCGGCAGGCCATGGCCGATGTGGCGCTGAAGGATGATGCCGCGCATTTATACGGGCCTGTGCTGGGCTTGCCTGCGCTGCGGGCGGAACTGGCGGCAACCACATCGCGGCTTTACGGCGGGGCGGTTGTTGCGCAACAGGTGGCCATCACCTCAGGCTGCAATCAGGCCTTTGCCGCAGCCATTGCCACGCTTTGCGCCGAGGGTGATGAGGTCATTCTGCCAACCCCTTGGTATTTCAATCATAAAATGTGGCTCGATATGTCCGGGGTCACGGCTGTGGCTTTGGCGACCGGGCCCGATATGCTGCCCGATGTGGCGGCCTGCGCCGCGCTGATCACCCCGCGCACGCGGGCGATCTCGCTGGTCACGCCCAACAATCCCAGCGGCGTGGAATACCCCGCCGATCTGCTGGCGGCGTTTTTCGATTTGGCGCAAGAACGCGGCATCGCGCTGCTGGTCGATGAGACCTACCGCGACTTTCATTCCCTCCCGGATCCCGTGCACGGGCTTTTCCAGCGCGCAAACTGGCAAGATACCTTGATCCAGCTTTATTCCTTCTCCAAAGCCTACCGCCTGACCGGGCACCGGGTGGGCGCGATGGTCACCTCTGCCGCGCGTCTGGCCGAGGTCGAGAAATTCCTCGACACCGTTGCCATTTGCCCCGGCCAGATCGGCCAGCACGCAGCCCTTTGGGGGATGCAAAACCTTGGCGATTGGCTGGCAGGCGAGCGCACAGAGATCCTGCGCCGCCGCGCCGCCATCGAAGAGAACATGCCAAAACTGGCCGCAAAAGGCTGGCAATTGCTGGGGCTTGGCGGCTATTTCGCCTATCTGGCGCATCCCTTTAGTATCTCCAGCGCCGCGCTTGCGCCCTCACTTGTGCGTGAGGCGGGCGTTCTGTGTCTGCCCGGCACGATGTTCGCCCCGCAAGGCGATGCAAGCGGCGCGCGGCAATTGCGCATTGCTTTTGCCAATCTGGACGCCGCCGGCATCGCCGAACTTTTTGACCGTCTCGCCGCGCTTGAGCCGCAATAGCGCGTGCAGATGGCCTTGCTCCCTTGCCGCGCAGCGCATAGACAAACCCAAGCGCGTATAAAGGGTGACATTTCATGGCAAAATCTTCGAGCATTGGTAAAAGCTTCGTCTGGATCTTGATGGGTCTTTTGATCTTGGGTTTGGGCGGTTTTGGCGCCGCGAACCTCTCTGGCACAGTGCGCACCGTCGGCACGGTGGGCGATAAATATGTGTCCGTCGATCAATATGCCCGGCGGCTGCAACAGCAGATCCAAGCCGTGTCACAGCAAACCGGCGAAAGCCTGCCCTTTGCCCGCGCCCAAGAGATCGGCCTCGACCGCGCCGTGCTTCAGCAATTGGTGCGCGAACGGGCCTTGGACCACGAGGCCGACGAGATGGGCCTCTCCGTAGGCGATGCCTCCCTGCGCGAACGAATTTTGGCCATTGCCGCCTTCCAAGGGCTGAACGGCGATTTTGACCGCGAATCCTATCGTCTGGCCCTGTCCAGCAGCGGCCTTTCCGAAGCCGAGTTTGAAACCTCCCTGCGCGAAGAAGCCGCCCGCACCCTGCTCGAAGGCGCAGTGGCCAGCGGCATCCAAATGCCCGCCATCTTTGGCGCAACCTTGGTGGATTACGTGGGCGAGAAACGCGATTTCACATGGTCGCGTCTGGGCGAGGATGATCTTGAAACCCCTGTTGGCGCGCCGACGGATGCTCAACTCGCCGCCTATTTCGAAGAAAACGCCGCTGATTTTGTGCTGCCCGAAAGCAAAGACATCACCTATGTGGTGCTGAGCCCCGATGCCCTGCTCGACCAAGTCGAAATCAACGAGAACGAACTCAAAGAAGCCTATAACGCCCGCGCCGATGAATATGTCCAGCCCGAGCGCCGCTTGGTTGAACGTCTGGTTTTTGCCAATCAAGAAACCGCCGATCAGGCCGCTGCCGCCCTCGAAGTGAACGGCACCAGCTTTGAACAACTGGTCGAGGATCGCGGGCTGTCGCTGCAAGATGTGGACATGGGCGATGTGGGCCGGTTGGAACTTGACGCCGCAGGCGAAACCGTCTTTGCCGCGCAAACCGGCGATGTGGTCGGCCCGCTGCCCAGCCCCTTTGGCCCCGCGCTTTTCCGCGTGAACGGCGTGCTGCCCGCACAAAACATCAGCTTTGAGCAGGCCCGCGAAGAACTGCACGGCATTGCCGCCATCGACAGCGCCGGGCGTTTGGTCGAAGCCATGGCCGAAGAGTTTGACGATCAATTGGCGGGCGGCGCGGCGCTCGAACAAATGGCCGAAGAAACCGCAATGCAACTCGGCCAGATCAACTGGACCCCTGAAAGCCACGAAGACGTCGCCGCTTATGCCGCCTTCCGCGAAGCCGCAGCGCAGGTCAGCTTGGATGATTTCCCGCAAATCCTGCCCCTCGAAGATGGCGGCGTGTTTGCCCTGCGCCTGAACGAGCAATTGCCCGAACGCCCCGCGCAGCTGGATGAGGTCCGCGACGCGGTCATCGCCGCATGGCGCAGCGACCAGATCGCCGCCCAGCTTAACGCCCGCGCCGAGCCCTTGGTCGACCAACTGGCCCAAGGCGGCAGCTTTGCCGATGTGGAACTCGACAGCACCATTGAGGTCGACCACACGCGCAACGCCTATATTGACCGCACGCCAGACGCGTTTATGGAAACCGTCTTCTCCATGGCCCCCGGCGAGGCACGTCTGCTGAGCGGCGAGAATGCAGTGTTCATCGTCAAGCTCGACGCCGTCACCAAAGGCAGCGAAGACCCGCAGTCAACCGCCCTGCTCGCGCAGCTAGACCAGCAGATGAACGCAGCTTTGGCCCAAGATGTGTATAACATTTATGCCGATGATGTGCTGCGCCGCGCAGGCCCGCAAATCAACCAGCAGTCGCTCGACGCTGTGCATGTTAACTTTCCGTAACAGGTGAGCCCATGGCGCTGACGCCCTCCTTTGAAGACTTCGAAGCCGCCTATGCGCGCGGTGAAAATCAGGTTGTCTATACCCGCCTCGCGGCAGATTTAGACACCCCGGTTTCCTTGATGCTCAAACTGACCGGCACGGGCGAAAACGCCTTCATGCTGGAATCGGTGACAGGCGGCGAGGTGCGCGGGCGCTATTCCATCATCGGCATGAAACCCGATCTGATCTGGCGCTGCGTGGGCGATGTGGCCGACATCAACCGCGAGGCGCGGTTTGATGCAGATGCCTTTGCCCCCCTGCAAGGCGCGCCGCTCGACACATTGCGCGCGGTGCTGGCGGAATCCAAAATCGACCTGCCCGCCGATCTGCCACAAGCGGCGGCAGGGCTCTTTGGCTATCTCGGCTATGACATGATCCGGCTGGTGGAACATCTGCCCGATGTGAACCCGGACCCGCTGGGGCTGCCCGATGCGCTGATGCTGCGCCCCTCGGTGGTGGCCGTGCTCGACGGGGTCAAAGGCGAGGTCACCGTGGTCTCGCCCGCATGGGCCAACAGCGGCCAATCGGCCCGCGCCGCCTATGCCCAAGCCGCCGAGCGCGTGATGGACGCGGTGCGCGATCTGGAACGCAGCCCCGCCGGCACCGCCCGCGATCTGGGCGACGCCGCCCCCGCCCCAGAGCCCGTCAGCAATTTTGCCAAAGCCGATTATCTGGCAGCGGTGGAAAAGGCGCGCGATTACATCCGCAAAGGCGACATCTTTCAGGTGGTGCCAAGCCAACGCTGGGCGCAACCCTTTGCCCAGCCGCCCTTCGCGCTTTACCGCAGCTTGCGGCGCACCAACCCCTCGCCGTTTATGTTCTATTTCAACTTTGGCGGCTTCCATGTGGTCGGTGCCAGCCCGGAAATTCTGGTGCGGGTCTTTGGCAATGAAATCACCATCCGCCCCATCGCAGGCACGCGCAAACGCGGCGCCACCCCCGAAGAAGACCGCGCCTTGGAGGCCGAATTGCTGGCCGATGAAAAAGAGCTGGCCGAGCATCTGATGCTGTTCGATCTGGGCCGCAATGACGTGGGCCGGGTGGCCAAAATCGGCACGGTGCGCCCCACCGAAGAATTCATCGTCGAACGCTACAGCCATGTGATGCACATCGTCTCCAATGTGGTGGGCGAGCTGGCCGAGGATAAAGACGCGCTTGATGCCTTCTTTGCCGGAATGCCCGCAGGCACCGTCTCAGGCGCGCCAAAAGTCCGCGCCATGCAGATCATCGACGAGCTGGAGCCCGAAAAACGCGGCGTCTATGGCGGCGGCGTGGGCTATTTCAGCGCAGGCGGCGATATGGACATGTGCATCGCCCTGCGCACCGCCGTGATCAAAGATGAAACGCTCTATATCCAAGCAGGCGGCGGCGTTGTCTATGACAGCGACCCCGAGGCGGAATATATGGAAACCGTGCATAAATCCGGCGCAATCCGCCAAGCCGCCGCAGATGCGGCGCGCTTTAACGGCAGCGGCAACAGCTAAGCAGCGCCCCTAGGCTCAGCGGCGCATCACTGCCCGCTGAGCACCGCCGAGACAGGCACCAACGCCACTTTCCCCGCCCGGTCCGCCAAGGCCCAGACCAGCAGCGCCTGAATGGTTTCAGGCCGGATACGCCCCAGCATAATCACGCCGCCCTCTTGGCTTGCCTTGAACGCGGCCTGATCCAAAAACCGCCGGATCACCGTGGCCGACTGCCCGCTGCTGTCAAAATCGCGGAACACTGGCGCGGCAGGCACCCCCGCTTTCACCGCCAGCTTTGGCATGGTGTTGAGCCCTTGCGGCTGCGCCACCAACCCGTGACCGGATTGTGCCAAAATCGCTGTGACCTGATCGGCGGTCTCGCGGTTGGGCTGAAGCCCGCCCGCCACACCTTCCAGCACCGCCACGGTTTCAGGCAGCGCATCCAGCGCCGCCGACAGCGTCACCTCGGCATCGCTTGGCACCGCGCCCTGCGGCAGATCGACCATGGCCAAAACCTCGAACCCTTCGGCGCGATACGCATCCATCCGCGCATTGGCATCCGGCAGATTGGCATTGATCGCAAAACTCACCGGATAGGGGAACCGCCGCAGCGCCGCCAAGCCGCCTTGCGGCGCGCGCAGATCCGCCCCGTCATCGATCAACACAATCGACATCAGCGGCTTGCCTTCGGGATTCTCAAACGGCTTTGCATATTTCGAAAACGGAGTTTCCGGCGCGGCGCTTTGGGCCTCTGCGGCCTCGGATGCCCCGGATGCCTCAGGCGCATCTTCCCCCTCCGCACCCACAGGCGCGCGGTTCACCCGCACCCCGGTGTCGCGGTCCGTCAGCGTGCTGGCAGGCGTGCCAATGCGCGGGCGCTGCGGCGCCTCAGGGGTCAGCGCGGCGCTCTCGCTTTGCGGCGCGGGCGTAACCACCACAGGGGCGGCAACAACGGGCGCGCCCTCATCCTCGGCCTCAACCTCGGCCTCAACTTCCGCCTCTGGCACAGCAACAATCTTCTCCGGCACAGGCAGCGGCGCAGGCTCTGTCGCCACGCTCACATCATCCGCTGGGGGCGGTGCCATCGGGGCCAGCGCCTGCGGGGTCGGGAAAACCGCGGTTTCCTGCGCCAATGCCACGGGGCTGTCCTCCTCGGGCGCGGCAGGCGTTTCTAATGTCTCTGCTGTGCCTGTCTGCGGGCGCGCAGCGGGGGCGGATGCCACCTCCTGCACAGGCGCGGCGGCTTGCGGCGCGGGCAACACAGGGGCCGCCTCCACCGCAGGCGCAGCCGCCACATCAGGCAGTTCTGGCGCAGCCTCAGCCTCGGCGACCTCAGCAATCACGGAAGTTTCCGGCGCGGCACTTGGCGCGGGTTCAGGCACGAGTACAGGCGCGGGCGCAGGCTCAACAGCCGCATCTTCTGGCGCAGTCTCAACAACAGCCACGTCCGGCGCGGCACTTGGGGCCGCCTCAGGTTCCACAGCCGCACCCTCTGGCGCGGGCGCGTCTTCTAGCACAGGCATCGGCCTCGGAGATGGCAAAGGCACCAGCGTGGACAATGCCACCGCCGCCCCTAAACACATCACACCGCCCCACAATAAACCGCTGAGAAGTCCGCGTGTCACCCTGATCTCTCCTTTATGCCTGCCTGCCCTTTGCGGGTCGCTCTTGGCTGCGCTGCCATTTATCGATAGAAGCCAGAATTGAGCCAAGTTGCCACATTCTATACCCTGTTCACCCGTGCTATCACTAGCCCCAATTGCAAAGTTCCGCCGATGCTGCTGCTGATTGATAACTACGACAGTTTTACCTACAATCTGGTGCATTACCTGGGCAGTCTGGGTGCGGATGTGGCTGTGCACCGCAATGACCAGATCACCGTGGCCGATGCCATGGGGATGAAACCCGCGGGCATCTTGCTCTCGCCGGGCCCTTGCGATCCTGACCAAGCGGGCATTTGCCTCGAGATCACCCATGCGGCGGCACAGGCGAAACTGCCCCTGATGGGCGTGTGCTTGGGACACCAGACATTGGGCCAAGCCTTTGGCGGCAAAGTGATTCAGGCCGATGACATCGTGCATGGCAAAATGGGCGAAATTCACCACGAAGGGCGCGGCGTTTTCGCCGGGCTGCCCAGCCCCTTCGCCGCCACGCGCTATCACTCGCTGGTCGTGGAGCGCGCCAGCCTGCCCGATTGCCTCGAAATTACCGCCGCCCTGCCCGATGGCACGATCATGGGGCTGCAACACCGCGACTTGCCCCTGCACGGGGTGCAATTCCACCCGGAATCGATCCGATCCGAACATGGGCACGCCATGTTGCAAAACTTCCTTGATGTGATGAAAGTCCCAGCATGAGCGACCGTTTAAAACCCCTGATTGATGCCGCCGCCAATGGCCCGCTGACCCGCGCCCAAGCGGAAACGGCCTTTGAAATCCTCTTCGCAGGCGAAGCCACCCCCAGCCAGATCGGCGGCTTCTTGATGGCCCTGCGCACCCGCGGCGAAACGGTGGATGAATATGCCGCCGCCGCCGCCGTGATGCGCGCCAAATGCAACCCGGTGACCGCCCCCGCCGGGGCAATCGACATCGTTGGCACGGGCGGCGATGGCAAAGGCACGCTGAACATCTCCACCGCCACCGCCTTTGTGGTGGCAGGCGCAGGCGTGGTGGTGGCCAAACATGGCAACCGCAACCTAAGCTCGAAATCCGGCGCAGCAGACGCGCTGACGCAAATGGGCCTCAAGGTCATGGTCGGCGCGCCCGTGGTGGAAAAATCCCTGCGCGAGGCCGGGATCGGCTTCATGATGGCCCCGATGCACCACCCGGCCATTGCCCATGTGATGCCCACCCGCTCCGAACTGGGCACCCGCACAATCTTCAACATCCTTGGCCCGCTCACCAACCCCGCAGGGGTCAAACGCCAACTCACCGGCGCGTTTTCCCGCGAGCTGATCCGGCCCATGGCCGAAACTCTGGGCCAGCTTGGCTCCGAAGCCGCATGGCTGGTCCACGGCAGCGACGGCACGGACGAGCTGACCATCACCGGCGTCAGCTGGGTCAGCGCGCTCCAGCCCGATGGCAGCATCCGCGATTTCGAACTCTACCCCGAAGAAGCCGGCCTGCCCGAACATCCCTTCGAGGCGATCATGGGCGGCAACCCCGATGAAAACGCGCAGGCCATGCGCGCGCTGCTCGATGGTGCGCCCGGTGCCTACCGCGACGCGGTGCTGCTCAATTCCGCCGCCGCCTTGCTGGTGGCCGACGCCGCACCAGACCTCAAAACCGGGGTGGCAATGGCCCGCGAAAGCATCGACAGCGGCGCCGCCCGCGACAAGATCGCAGCCGTGGCCAAAATCACCCAAGGGCAGTAATGTTTGATCTCTCCCGCCTTGGCGCATGGCGCGATCTGCCGTTTTTTGACGCCGATCTGCCCGCCATCACGGCGGCCCTGCGCGATGAGACATCCGCCATCCTGCCGCCCGCCCCTCAAGTTTTCGCCGCGCTGGAACGCTGCCAGCCCGAGGATGTGAAACTGGTGATCTTGGGCCAAGACCCCTATCACACACCGGGCAAAGCCGACGGGCTGGCCTTCTCCATCACCCGCGATTTTGGCGGGCGGCTCGACAGTTTGGGCAACATCTTCAAAGAATTGCACAGCGATCTGGGGCTTTCCCGCAGCCGCACCGATCTGGGCGATTGGGCCGATCAGGGCGTGCTGCTGCTCAACACCATCCTCACCGTGCCGCAAGGCCGCGCCAAGGGCCACGCCAAACTGGGCTGGCAAACACTGACGGCGCAGGTGCTGGCCCGGCTGGCCGACCGCCCCCGCGCCTATCTGCTCTGGGGCGGCCCGGCGCAAAAAGCCGCGCAATCGGTTGATCCTGCGCGCAATTTCAAACTCAGCAGCAAACACCCCTCGCCGCTCTCGGCCTATGGCGGATTTTTCGGCTCCCGCCCGTTCAGCCAAGCGAATGTATGGTTGCAGGCGCAGAACTTGCAGCCCATAAACTGGGGCGACCCGGAGGCACCATGACCCAAACCATTCTCGACAAAATCAAAGCATATAAACTCGAAGAAATCGCCGCCGCCAAGGCCGAGCGCCCGCTCGATGCGCTTGAGGTGACAGCCAAAGCCGCGCCCCCTGTGCGCCCCTTTGCCGATGCGCTGCATGGCGCGTCCCGCGAAGGCTATGGGCTGATCGCCGAGATCAAAAAAGCCAGCCCCTCCAAAGGGCTCATCCGCGCCGATTTTGATCCCGAAACCTTGGCCCGCGCCTATGAGGCGGGCGGCGCGACCTGCCTGTCGGTACTGACCGACACGCCCAGTTTTCAAGGCGCAAAGAATTTCCTGATCGAAGCCCGCAGCGCCTGCGCCCTGCCCGTGCTGCGCAAAGACTTCCTCTATGACCCCTACCAAGTGGTCGAGGCGCGCAGCCTTGGGGCCGATTGCATCTTGATCATCATGGCCTCCGTCTCCGATGCCCAAGCCGCCGAGCTGGAAAGCACCGCGCATGACTGGGGCATGGATGTGCTGATCGAGACCCACAACACCGAAGAGCTGGAACGCGCCAGCCGCCTTTCTGCGCGGATGATCGGCATCAACAACCGCAACCTCAACACGTTTGAAACATCGCTCGATGTGACGCGCAAACTGTCGAAACTGGTGCCCGAAGACCGGATGATGGTCTGCGAAAGCGGCCTCTCCACCCCCGAAGATCTGGCCGATATGGCGCAATATGGCGCGCGGTGTTTCTTGATCGGTGAAAGCCTGATGCGCCAAGAGGATGTGGAAACCGCCACCCGCAACCTCATCGCCAACCCGCATACCCCCGGTGGCCGCTGATGCCCCTCACGCATTTTGACGCCAGCGGCGACGCGCATATGGTCGATGTCTCGGAAAAAGCCATCACCGCGCGCGTCGCCGTGGCCGAAAACCATATCAAAATGAGCCGCGAAGCCTTTGATATCATTACCCAAGGCCGCGCCAAAAAAGGCGATGTGCTGGGCGTGGCACGGCTTGCGGGCATCATGGCGGCCAAACGCACCGCCGATCTGATCCCGCTGTGCCACCCGCTGCCCATCTCCAAAGTCGCGCTGACCCTCGAACCCGACGCCGACCTGCCCGGCATCCGCATCACGGCAACCGTGAAAACCACCGGCCAAACCGGGGTTGAAATGGAAGCCCTCACCGCCGCCTCCGTCGCCGCACTCACCGTCTATGACATGACCAAAGCGGTTGATAAAACCATGGAGATCAACGGCTTGCGCGTCACTCTCAAAGACGGCGGCAAATCCGGCCGCTTCGAAGCGCAATGAGCAAATTTGGCCGATCCTTAGAGCTTTTCTTTGTGGATGGCCGCCCCGACGGGATGCTGACGGCAAATGTGTTCAACTGGACAGGCCACGTGCTGCGCATCCCGCGCTTGCAGATTGCCGAAGGCCTGAAACGGCCTGAGGCGAAACGTACTGGCGTTTACCTTCTTGTCGGCGAGCGTGAAAACGGCGCTCTGGCCTATATCGGCGAAGCCGAAAACATCGCTGACCGTCTGGGCCAGCATGTTGTGAAAAAAGACTGGTGGGACACTGCAATTCTCATCAGCACCACAGGTGATTTGCTGCATAAAGCACATATCAAATACCTCGAAAGCCGACTGGTTGAGATTGCACAATCTGTCGGGCAGATCCCCCTTGAGAATGGCAATACCCCCGCCCGCAGCAGCCTCGACGAGGCGGCCCAAGGGAATATGGAGAGCTTTTTAGAAACCTTGATGATGGTTCTTCCGGCCATCCGTTTCGACATGTTCGACAGCAAGGTGCGGCGGCAGGACAGTGGGGTTCCAAAGCCGAACTCGCCCGAAATCGCTGTAGATGAAACCCAGTTCTTTGAGCTTACGGCCCCCAAGTATAACGTCGAAGGTTTCGCCAAATTACAAGATGGCGAAATGGTCGTGCAAGCAGGGTCGCGCGGGCGATTTGAATGGTCCCCCGGGAGCAGCAAACACCACTACGCGGCACTGTTCCAAATTCTACTGGATAGCGGCACGATAAAAAGAGATGGGAACAACACCATTTTCACCACAGATTATGCTTTCAACAGCCCAACCGCAGCCGCCGCGATCTTGAAAGGCCGTCCAACCAGCGGACGAACGTCTTGGCGCGAAACCAACAGCGGTTTGACCTATGCAGAATGGGAAACCCGCAATCTGGAACTGGAAACCACCCAATGATCTCTGTCGCGCAGGCGCAGGCGGCGCTGTTTGATCTGGTGGCACCGCTCGACATCGAAATCGTGCCCCTGCGCCTTGCGGCGGGGAGGGTTCTGGCCGCGCCGGTCAAAGCCGCCCGCAACCAGCCGCCCTTTGCCGCCTCCTCCATGGATGGCTACGCCCTGCGCCGCGCCGAGGTAGAGCCTGACGCGATGCTCAAAGTTGTGGGCGAATCTGCCGCCGGCCACGGGTTTGACGGTAAGATCCGCGCCGGACAGGCCGTGCGGATTTTCACCGGCGCGCCCCTGCCCGAAGGCGCGGATTTTGTGGTGATCCAAGAGGATGTCACCCGGCGCGGCAATCTGATCAGCCTGGGCCATGACATTGGCAACAAAGACAATATCCGCCCGCAAGGCGCGGATTTCAAACAAGGCGACCAGATCGATCCGCCCCGGCGGCTTGGGCCCGCCGACATCGCGCTGCTCGCTGCAATGAACATCGCTGACGTGCCCGTGCGCCGCCAACCCATCGTCGCCATCTTGGCCACGGGCGATGAATTGGTGCAACCGGGCGAGACACCGGGCCGCGATCAAATCATCGCCTCCAACAGCTACGGCCTCGCCGCGATGCTCGAGGCTGCGGGCGCGCAGGTCCGCCTGCTGCCCATTGCCCGCGACACGCAAACCTCGCTGCGCCAAAGCTTTGCACTGGCCCGCGGCGCGGATCTGCTGATCACCATCGGCGGCGCCTCTGTGGGCGATCACGATCTGGTCGGCCCGGTGGCGGCCGAACTGGGCATGAGCCAAGCGTTCTACAAAGTCGCCATGCGCCCCGGCAAACCGCTCATGGCGGGGCGGCTTGGCGACATGGCGATGATCGGCCTGCCCGGCAATCCGGTATCCGCCATGGTCTGCGGCACGGTTTTTGTGCTGCCCCTGCTGCGCGCCATGCAAGGGTTCGATGCGGCCCCCATGCCCACCCAAGCCCTGCCGCTGGGCGAAGCCCTGCCGCAAAACGGCCCCCGCGCCCATTACATGCGCGCCGCGCTGCAAAACGGCGCGGTGTTCCCCGCCCCCCGCCAAGACAGCGCTTTGCTGAGCGTGCTGGCCGAAGCCGCGCTGTTGATGCTGCGCCCGCCGCATGATCCGCCGCGCGAACCGGGCGATCTGATGGACTGTATCCGCATCAACCAAGGTTGACACAAAACAGGAACATCCCTAGAACAAAATAAAGACTGCAACCTGAGGGGATGGGCCATGCTGACCAAAAAACAACTCGATCTGCTGGAATTTATTCACAAACGGGTGCAGCGCGACGGCGTCCCGCCAAGCTTTGACGAAATGAAAGACGCGCTTGATCTGCGCTCCAAATCCGGCATTCACCGGCTGATCACCGCGCTCGAAGAACGTGGTTTTATCCGCCGTTTGGCCCACCGCGCCCGCGCCCTCGAAGTGGTGAAACTGCCCGAGAGCCTTGGCGGCGCGCCCGGCTTTGTGCCCCGCGTCATTGATGGCGACCGCCCCGACAGCACGCCCCCCGCCGCCCAGCCCGTCACCATCGACGCGTTCGAGCTGCCCATCATGGGGCGCATCGCCGCCGGTGTGCCGATCGAGGCCATCAGCCAGCAATCAAGCTCCGTTGCCGTGCCCAGTGCCATGCTGGCCGGTCAGGGCGAGCATTACGCCCTTGAGGTCAAAGGCGATTCGATGATCGACGCCGGGATCAATGACGGCGATGTGGTGGTGATCCGCGAAACCTCTGTGGCCGATGATGGTGACATCGTTGTGGCCCTCGTGGATGATGCCGAAGCCACGCTGAAACGCTTCCGCCGCCAAGGCCGCTCCATCGCGCTCGAGGCCGCGAACCCGGCCTATGAAACCCGCGTTTTGCCTGCCGATCAGGTCAAAGTGCAGGGCCGTTTGGTGGGTCTGATCCGCACCTATTAAGGCTTAAGCGCCAGATGCAGCGGCAGATCCGCCTGCTGCGCTGGCCATTGCGACCAAAGCCGCTCGCCGCTCATGGCGCGGGCGGTTTTTATTTGCGCGCCCGAGGCATGAAAATCCACCGCCACCGCCCCCGTCAGCCGCAGCTTTTCTGGATCAAGCATCAAACAATCGCCCCCCGCCAGCGGCACCGAAGCCACCACAATCTGCCCCGGCACACAGCCCGTGAAATCCGCCGCCGCGCGTTTGCCGCTGATGTGAATGATCTGCGTGCTGTCCCAGCGCGCAGCGGCGGCAGGCTGATCCGCCTTATCCCCGTCATTCTCCAGCCAATTGCTGGCGATAAACCCCGCCCCGCGCGGCTTGCTCAGCGCGCGGCCCTGCGGCGTCATCACCCCGACAAGGCTGCCATTATCGGCGATGAGCACCTGTGGCCGCGCCGCGCCCTGCCATAAAACAAACGCCCCCGCCATCAGCGCCAGCCCCGCAAACCGCCCCCGCCCCTGCCACAACACCAGCGTCAAAAACCCCAGCGCCAGCAGCGGCAGCACCCAAGGCCCCGGCCCGATCACCGTGCCGCGCGCCCCTTCCCACGCCGACACCGTCTGCGCCACCGCCAAAATCCACGCCAGCCCCTGCCCCATCAACCACAGCGCGATCCCATCAAGCCCAATAGGATAAAGCAGCAACGCCGCCACCCCCGCAGGCATCACAAGCAGCCCCATCAGCGGCACCGACGACAGGTTCGCAATCAACCCGTAATGGGCAATCAGGTTAAAATGCGCTGCCGCAATCGGCGCCGTGGCCAGCCCCGCCACCAACGAGGACATAAACACCGCCGCCACCGGGCGCAGCCAGCGCGGCATGCGGCGCGCAAATGGCAGGCGCGGCGCATCGCGCAGCCAGCCAAACACCGCCACCAGCGCCGTGGTGGCCGCAAAAGACATCTGAAACCCCGGCCCCATCAACGCCTCAGGCCGCAGCATCAGCACCAAGATCGCGGCAATCGCCACCGCCCGCAGCGATATCGCCCGCCGCCCGAGCATCAGCGCCACAAGCGCCACCGCCACCATGATAAACGCGCGCTCGGTTGCGACATTCCCCCCCGACAGCGCCAAATACCCCGCCGCCACAGCCAAGGCCCCCGCCGCCGCCAAACTGCGCGTCGGCAAATGCAGCGCGGCAAAAGGCACCGCCGCCAGCACCACCCGAAGCCCGCCAAACACCACCGCGCTCAGCAGCCCCATATGCAGACCGGAAATCGCCAGCAAATGCGCCAGATTGCTCGCCCTGAGCGCCTCCAGCGCGCCTTGGCTGATGGCGCTGCGATCGCCTGTGGTAATGGCGCTGGCGAACCCGCCAATGTCGCCGGGCAGGCGCGATTGAATATGCGCCGAGGCCGCCATGCGCAGCCGCAAAACCCCCAGCCCCGATGCCCCCTGCGCCGCAGGCGCACTGCCCAGAAGCGGCACGCGGCTATAGCCCACCGCGCCAAGCCGGGCAAACCACGCATGGCGCT
Source organism: Sulfitobacter sp. (assembly GCA_051252055.1). GTDB lineage: Bacteria > Pseudomonadota > Alphaproteobacteria > Rhodobacterales > Rhodobacteraceae > Sulfitobacter. The sequence goes on along the minus strand of JBPOFD010000001.1, from coordinate 1,449,673 downwards.
GGAAATCAAAACCGCCCGGCTCGACCGGGCCGGAGGGCGGCGATAAATGCCCCGTGGTCATCACCCGCAGCCCCGGCGTGATGGCAATATCGCCGCCGCGCTCCCCGTGCAGCGACACCCGCACCCGCTGCGGTGTGCGCGCCGGCGAGACCCGCGCCAGCGCCACCTGATCCAAGGTCAGCCGAAGCGCCCCTGATTGGCTGCGGTCAATCGCAATGATCCGCCCCTCAATCGGCCCGTAATAACGCCAGCTCAGGCTCGGCCCCGCCACCCAATGGCTGCGCCCCGCCCCCAGCAAAACCCCGGCGCAAATCAGCGCGGCCCCCATGGCAAGCGGCGCAAATTCCTCGGGCAAATGCCGCGCCGCGTGCCAAATGATCGCCGCCGCCACGGCCAACACCAATAGCCACGCGATTGGCGGCTCAAACCGCAAGGAGAAATAAATCCCGATTCCGCAGGCCAAACACACCGGCACCCAGCCGATCATCCGCCCGCGTTGTTCCGCTAGGCTTTGCGTTATACCAGCTTTAAGCCCCATGCTTGCCCCCGCCTGATGCACTGGGTAGACAGTGGCCAAAGCCTAGCCTGCCTAAGGTTAGCAAATGGTAAATGTTGGACCAGTGACCGCGCCGGACGTGGTAACGCTCCTCAAAAATAAGGTATAAATCAGCGCATGACCTCCCCTGTCGTAACCCGTTTTGCCCCGTCCCCAACCGGTTTTCTGCACATCGGCGGTGCGCGCACGGCTCTGTTCAATTGGCTCTATGCACGCGGGCGCGGCGGTAAATTCCTGCTGCGCATCGAAGACACAGACCGCGCCCGCTCCACCCCCGAAGCGACCCAAGCGATTTTGCAAGGCATGGCATGGCTTGGACTTGATCATGACGGCGAGATCGTCAGCCAGTTTGAAAACGCGCCGCGCCACGCCGCTGTGGCCCATGAATTGCTGGCCGCGGGCAAAGCCTATAAATGTTTCGCCAGCCAGGATGAGATTGCCGCCTTCCGCGAGGCCGCCAAATCCGAAGGCCGCAGCACGCTCTACCGCTCGCCTTGGCGCGACGCAGATCCCGCCAGCCACCCGGACGCGCCTTATGTGGTGCGCATCAAAGCGCCACTCGAAGGCGAAACCGTGATCCGCGACCAAGTGCAAGGCGATGTGACCATCCGCAACGACCAGCTTGATGACATGGTTTTGTTACGTTCCGACGGTACACCTGTTTATATGTTGGCCGTGGTTGTGGATGATCATGATATGGGCGTGACCCATGTGGTGCGGGGGGATGACCACCTGAACAATGCCGCGCGCCAGATGATGATCTATCACGCCATGGGCTGGGAAGTGCCGGTCTGGGCGCATATCCCGCTGATCCACGGCTCTGACGGCAAAAAACTCTCCAAACGCCACGGCGCCTTGGGCGCGCAGGAATATCAGGCCATGGGCTATCCTGCGGCGGGCATGCGCAATTATTTGGCACGATTGGGCTGGAGCCACGGCGATGATGAATTTTTCTCCGACGCACAGGCCCGCGATTGGTTTGATCTTGACGGTATCCGCAAAAGCCCGGCACAGTTCGACCTGAAAAAGCTGGAAAACATCTGCGGTCAGCATATTGCTGTGAGCGCTGATGCTGCGTTGCGGCAAGAGGCAGAGGGTTACCTTGCGGCAGCAGGCCTCCCCCCCCTGACCCAAGCGCAATCAACAGGATTTGAAGCGGCCATGCCTTTCCTCAAAGAACGGGCCAAAACCTTCCCTGAACTCTTTGAAAAAGCACACTTTATCCTGACTTCCCGCCCGGTTGTGCCGGATGAAAAAGCTGCAAAACATTTAGATGCTGATGCATATAACATGCTGGCTGAATTGACGCCGCAACTGCAAACTGCTACGTGGGATCGACAAACACTTGAGACGGCTCTGAACGATTTTGCACAGGCCCGCGACACAAAGTTTGGCAAACTCGCAGGACCGCTGCGCGCCGCCCTTGCCGGGCGCGCCGTAACGCCCTCGGTTTTTGATATGATGCTGGTACTGGGCCGGGAGGAGACATTGGCCCGGTTCGCAGATGCTGCTGCTTGAGTCTTGATTAATCAATTCGCAAGCTGACCCACGGATAACGATGGGTGAAAACAAGGGTCGCCCGACCGGATCGGGCCACCTTATAGGGCAAGGTAAAACGCCTTGCGATAAGATTGAGAGGAACAGACTTCATGGCCGAAAGTACGAAATCCGCGACGCTGACCATCGACGGCAAATCCTATGAATTGCCGATCTTCACACCCAGTGCTGGGCCAGATGTTGTCGATGTGCGCAAGCTCTATAGTCAGGCGAATGTATTCACCTATGACCCCGGCTTCACCTCTACCGCTGCGTGCGACAGCACCATCACCTATATCGACGGCGAAGCGGGCATTTTGCTGCACCGCGGCTATCCGATCGACCAATTGGCGGCGAACTCGCATTACCTCGAAGTGTGCTATTTGCTGCTCTATGGTGAACTGCCCTCCCCCGCAAAGCTGGAGGAATTTGAAAGCCTCGTCACCAACCACACCATGATTCACGAACAGATGCACAATCTGTTCCGCGGTTTCCGCCGCGACGCCCACCCAATGGCGATCATGAACGGTGTGGTCGGCGCCATGTCTGCTTTCTATCACGACAGCACCGACATCAACGATCCGCGCCAGCGCGAAGTGGCCTCGATCCGTATGGTCGCCAAAATGCCCACCATCGCGGCAATGGCCTATAAATACACCATCGGTCAGCCGTTCGTGTATCCGCGCAATGATCTGGATTACGCGTCCAACTTCCTGCGCATGTGCTTTGCTGTGCCTGCCGAGGATTACAACGTCGATCCGATCCTCAGCCGCGCAATGGACCGTATCTTTACCTTGCACGCCGATCACGAGCAAAACGCCTCGACCTCGACCGTGCGTTTGGCTTCCTCCTCGGGCGCGAACCCCTTTGCGTGTATTGCGGCGGGCATTGCCTGCCTCTGGGGCCCGGCCCATGGCGGCGCAAACCAAGCCTGCCTCGAGATGCTCAAGGAAATCGGCACGCCCGATAAGATCCCTGAATACATCGCCCGCGCCAAGGACAAGAACGATCCGTTCCGCCTGATGGGCTTTGGCCACCGCGTTTACAAAAACTTTGATCCCCGTGCCACGGTGATGAAAGAAAGCGCGGATGAGGTTCTCGAACTGCTTGGTGTGGAAAACAACCCGATCCTTCAGGTTGCCAAGGAACTTGAGCGTCAGGCGCTGGAAGATCCGTATTTCGCAGATAAGAAACTCTTCCCGAATGTGGATTTCTACTCCGGCATCATCCTCGAAGCGATGGGTTTCCCCACCTCGATGTTCACCCCGATCTTTGCGCTCTCGCGCACCGTGGGCTGGATCTCGCAGTGGAAAGAAATGATCGCTGATCCACAAAACAAAATTGGCCGCCCGCGCCAGCTCTATCTGGGCGAGACCACACGCGATTATGTGGACATCGAAAACCGCTAAACCGCGGGGCTCTGCCACAGATCCAAATCAAAACCCCGGTGCCTGCACCGGGGTTTTTCGCATCTGAGCACCCCTCAAACCGCTCCGAATCACCTCGCCCCCACGCCACAATCGGGCCGCTTTTCGCCACATTTCCCGCGCGCCGGATTTTCCCGATCCCCCTAAAAACAGTGGGATTAGAAACAGCAACGGCAGAAAAGCGGCGCAAATGTGGCATTGTTTCGCCCACCCCGACAATCAAGCGGTGAAACTTGACCGCGCTTCGTAAAGGTCGTTAGCGTCCGTTAAGAAGTGTAAAAGGGGATGTGAAAATGCTTATGCTGGTTTCAATGCTGGTGCCAATGGCGCTGGTGGGTTGGGCGGTCACTGATGGTGACGACGGCCCAGAAGACGATACACTCACCGGCGATGCCGGCGATAACGAACTCGAAGGCGGCATGGGCAATGACACCCTGTCCGGTCTGGCGGGCGACGACATGCTCAGCGGTCTGGCGGGCGATGACACGCTGCTTGGCCACCAAGGCTCTGACATTCTGCAAGGCCAAGATGGCGATGACATGCTCTGCGCGGGCGATGGCGATGACTTCATCACCGGCAACCGCGGCGAAGACCTCATCGAAGGTCAGGCTGGCAATGACTGGGCCAGCGGCGATTACAACAATGACACGATCTTCGGCAACGAAGGCAATGACACATTGATCGGTGGCCGTGGCGGCGACCGGGTGATCGGCAACGAAGGCGACGATGTGCTGTTTGGCGGCATCTTGGAAGACGCCCCGCTCAACATGGAAGAAATGCAGGAATTCCGCGATGGGGCCAGCCTTGCTGATGTCATCAACAACGAAGGCCGCATCGACTTGCGCGACGATTCTGTTGGCAACCGCCTGTTTGGCGGCGCGGGCGACGATCAATTGTTCCTCGGCAGCTTTGACCAAGGCACCGGCGGCGTTGGCGCAGATACGTTCAACATCATGAGCGCGCAAAACGGCGATATTCCTGCCGTGCTGATGGATTACGACGAAACCGAAGACGCGATCACCGTCGTGTTCAGCGGCGACATCGACGATGCCGAAGTCGAAGTCACAACCGACGAAGAAGGCGAAACAGCAATCACCGTGAATGGCCGCCTTGTGGGCTGTATCATGAACGGCGCCGGGGCCAATCTGACAGCCGCCGACATCACGGTTCTGCGCGAAAGCGACGTGGTCAGCCTGTTCGATCCGAACGCTGCCGCCGCCTAAACCACCGCGAAGCACATGGGCCGCACAGACCGTGCGGCCCGACCCTCCAAATTTTGCGTCCGGAGCTTAGGAATGGCCTCTAAAGACACGACACCCAGCAACATCGAGTGGACGGAGGCAAAAGGCTTGATGCCCACCGCAGCCCCGTCGCAGACTGGGCCACAAGGGGCGCTTGTACCCGACCATCAACATGACCGAGACCGCATCGCCGTGGTCTATAACAAAGGCGAAACCCCTCCGGAAATCACCATCAAAACCGTGTCCGGTTCGGTGCATACGGTCATGGCCAATGGCATCGCCGTAGCCGTGGTGGCCAGCAGCCGCGAAGCCGCCCCCACCGTCTCAGATGTGATTTTGGTCGAACGCTCGGTCTATCCCGGCGCTTGAACCTGCCGCCTCTTGCACTTCTAATGAAACGCGCCGCACCCCGGCGCGTTTTTTCCGTCTCCCGCCCCCTCACAAAAGGCATGCCCCCTTGTTGTCCTATCTAAAAGGCCACTGGCAGCTTTTGCTCCTCACCGCCCTGCTCTTTGCCCTCTGGCAAACCCCCGCCGCCCTGCCCTTTAAAATTCTTGTGGTTTTCCTGCATGAGCTGTCCCACGCGCTGGCCGCCATCGCCACGGGCGGCACGGTGATCGAGCTTTCGCTCTCGCCCCAGCAAGGCGGCCATGCCATCACCCGTGGCGGCAATCCCTTCGTGATCCTCAGCGCGGGGTATCTGGGCTCGCTGCTGCTGGGCGCATCGCTGCTGCTGCTCGCCCTGCGCAGCGGCGCTGACCGTCTGGCGCTGGCGCTCTGCGGCGCGGTGATCCTCGGCGTCAGCGCCTTTTACATGCGCGGCGTATTTGCCCTGAGCTTTGGCCTCGGCACCGGGGCTGTGATGCTCGCCGTGGCGCGATACCTGCCCGCCGCCCTCAGCGATCTTTTGCTGCGCCTCATCGGCCTGAGCAGCGTGATCTATGTGCCTTATGATATTTTCGACGACACGCTGGCGCGCCGGGGCATCGGCTCTGACGCCGATATGCTGGCGCAAACCTATGGCGGGCCCACCCTGCTGTGGGGTGGGCTCTGGCTGCTTTTCAGCCTCGCGGTGATCGCGGCCTGCCTGCGCTATGGCATCGGCAGACACAGCAACATCACCCTGCGCGCCGGGGCTTAACGCCCTTCGAACTTGGGGCTGCGCTTTTCGGTAAAGGCCAAAACGCCCTCTTTGAAATCACGCGATTTGCCGCACACGCCTTGGGCCTTGGCCTCTTGGGCGATCTGCTCTTCGAAATTATTGTCCCAGCTGCCCCGGATCGCGGCTTTTGCCGCCCCGTAAGCCGCCGTTGGCCCCGCCGCCAGTTGCAACGCCTTGGCGCGCCAATGCGCGTCAAAATCCGCATCCGGCACCGCCTGCCAGATCATGCCCCAATCATCGGCCTGCTGCGCGCTGATCTTATCGGCAAACAGCGCCGCGCCCATTGCCTTGGCCATGCCCATCTGGCGCGGCAACATATAGGTGCCGCCTGCATCCGGGATCAGACCAATCCGCGTGAAAGCCTGAAGAAAATAGGCGCTCTGCGTGGCAAAAGCCACATCCGCCGCCAGCGCCAGATTGGCCCCCGCCCCCGCTGCCGGGCCATTCACCGCCGCGATGGTCGGCACCGGGCAATCGACAATGGCGCGCAGCAATGGCGCATATTCATCGCGCAGCGTGCGCTCCAGATCCAGATCAGCGGCCGACACCCGGTCGCCCAAATCCTGCCCCGAGCAGAACGCTTTGCCCGCCCCGGTGATCACCACCACACGCGCCTCTTTGCCCGCCGCCGTGACCGCATAGGCCAGTTCGGCCCGCATCTGTGTGGTGAGCGCATTCATCCGGTCAGGGCGGTTCATCGTCAGCACCGCAACCCCGTCCGCAAGATCATATGTAATGGTTTGGTATTCCATAGCCTGTCTCCTCGCTGGCCCGCTGGTTGTACCAAAGCTGTGCCAAGATGCCAGCAGAACGGCGGGTCAGTCTTTCAATATCTCTTGCAACCGGGCTTCTTCCTCAGGGCTCAGGCTGGGCGCTTCGGCCTCCGCCCCCGCCAGACTGCGGCGGCGCGTATAGGCAAACGCCACGCCCCCCGCCAAGATCAACATCCCCGGCCCCGCCAGCCACAGCAGCCAATTGGCCCCTTTAAGGCTGGGGTTCAACAGCACAAATTCGCCATAGCGGTCCACAATATAGGCCACGGCCTGCGTGTCGCTGTCGCCCGCCACCAACCGCTCGCGCAGCAAAATCCGCAGATCGCGGGCAAGGCTGGCATTGCTCTCGTCGATGCTCTCGTTCTGGCACACCAAACAGCGCAGCCCCTTGCTGATCTCGCGCGCCCGCGCCTCCAGCGCCGGATCGCTCAGCACCTCATCAGGCTCCACCGCAAAAACAGGCAGCGCCAGCATCACCGCCAGCGCCGCAGCGGCCAGCGCCCTCATGCCGACACCTTTTGCGCCGCAGCCGCCGCCTTGCGGCCACCCGCCGCCACCCGGTAGCGCCGATCAGACAGGCTCACCGCCCCGCCAAGCGCCATCAGCGCACAGCCGATCCAAACCCAGCTGGTCATCGGCTTGATATAGGTCCGCAAGGTCCAGCCCCCGCCCACCTGCGCATCGCCGATCACCACATAAACATCCCGCGCAAGGTTTTGATGTATCGCCGCCTCCGTCGTGGGCATACGCGCCACAGGATAAAAGCGTTTTTCGGGATAGAGCAGCCCCAATTCCTTGCCGTTTTTCTCCAGCAACACCTCCGCCACCGTGGCGGAATAATTCGGCCCGCGCTGCTCGCTCACCTCTTTCAAGGTCAGCGTATACCCCGCCACCTCAAATGGCGTATCGATCTTGGCTGCGCGAATATCATCGCGCGCCCAAGAGGTAAGCCCCGCAACCCCCAGCATGGTCACGCCCAGCCCCGCATGGGCCAGCGCCTTGCCCCATTCGGCACGCGGCAAACGCCACAGCCGGGCAAAGCTGCCCTGCCGCCCCGTGCGCTGCCACAGATCCACCGCCGCGCCAGACACCAGCCACGCGCCAAGGAACACGCCCATCGGCCCGATCAAACTGCGCCCGCTTTGCAGCGCCCACGCCAGCCCAGCCAACGCAAAGGCCAGCACAAACACCATCCGCAAAGGCCGCAGGCTGCGCGCCACCTGCGCCCGCTTCCAAGGCATCGCACTGCCAATCGGCAAGATCAGCCCCAGCACGACCATGAAAGGCGTAAACGCCGCGTTAAAGAACGGCGGCCCCACGCTCAATGTGCGCCCCGCAAACATCTCCGCCACCAGCGGCCACATCGTGCCGATAAACACCACAAAACAGGCCACAGCCAGCAGCACATTATTGGCAATCAACGCAGATTCGCGGCTGACCAATCCAAACACGCCCCGCGCCTCCATCACCGCCGCACGGCGGGCAAAAAGCATCAACGCCCCGCCAATAAAAAACCCGATAATCATCAAGATAAACACACCGCGCTCAGGATCATTGGCAAAAGCATGCACCGAGGTAAGCAGCCCCGATCGCACAATAAATGTCCCGATCAACGAGAACCCAAAGGCCAAAATCGCCAGCAAAATCGTCCAGCTTTTGAGCGCCTCGCGCTTTTCAACCACAATGGCCGAATGCAACAGCGCCCCGGCCAGCAACCATGGCATGAAACTGGCGTTCTCCACCGGATCCCAGAACCAAAAACCACCCCAGCCAAGCTCGTAATAGGCCCACCAAGACCCCAGCGCGATACCGATGGTCAAAAACACCCAGGCCGCCAAGGTCCAAGGCCGCACCCAGCGCCCCCAAGCCGCGTCCACACGACCCTCAAGCAAGGCCGCCACCGCAAAACTGAACGTCATCGAAAGCCCGACATAGCCCAGATACAAAAACGGCGGATGAAACGCCAAACCGGGGTCTTGCAACAGCGGGTTCAGATCGCGCCCATCAAACGGCGGCGTCACCAGCCGCAAAAACGGGTTAGAGGTGAACAGGATAAAGGCAAAAAACGCAACCGCAACAGCGGCTTGCACCCCCAAGACACGGGCGCGCAAACTGGGCGGCAGGTTGCCACCAAACCACGCGGCCATAGCGCCAAACAGCGTCACAATCAGCACCCAGAGCAGCATCGAGCCCTCGTGATTGCCCCATGTGCCGCTGATTTTATACAGCATCGGCTTGGCCGAATGGCTGTTGTCCACCACCACAGCAAGGCTGAAATCCGAGGTGATAAACCCCCACATCAACGCGCCAAACGCGGTCAGCGTCAGGGCAAATTGCGCGGTGGCCGCAGGTTCGGCCACCGCCATCCAATCGGCGCGCCCCCGATGCGCCCCAAGCAGCGGCAGCACCATCTGCAAAATGGCCACGCCAAAGGCGCTGATAAGGGCGAAATGTCCAAGCTCTGTAATCATACGGCGCTTATAATCCAGCGCGCGGTGCAGGGCCATGGGCAATGGCGTCGCAGCCCCGCGCGCGCACTATGCCCCGCTGCGCGCCGATTTCCACGCCTCCAGCGCCGGGTTTTGATCTGCCATCACCGCGCTGCGGGTCAGCCCTGCATCCCCGCCGGTCTGCGCCGCCGACGGGCTGTCTGCGCGCAGCGACCGCAGCAAGGCGATGTTCTGCGTCACCTCCGGCACCAACGCGATGCTGCGCACGATAGAGTTTTGAAATTCTTGGGATTTCACCTGATGCCGCGCCCCGAAATAGAAACTCACAATCACCCCCAGCAGCCACCACATCGGCTCGGGCACCAGTGCAATCCCCTGCATCCGCTCGGCAAACCACAACGGCGCAACCATGGCAGAGACAAACATCCCCAGCGTGCCAAGCGCCATCAACGGGCGCGGCAACCGGTTCACCCCATCCATGATCCGATCAAACCGCCCCATCTGCGGTGCGGCAAATTCCTTGCCATATTGCGTCATGGCTTGGGCCTGCACCTGCGCGCCGCGCGCCGCCCCCGCTTCGGTGTTCTCGCGGAACACTTCGATTGTGTCGCGCACCACATTGCGGTTGCCGCCGAATATCAAATCTGCGGCTTTTTCAATCAATCCCATGCTGCTGTCCTTTTTGCAAATTCCGCCGCGCTAAGGTGGTATTTCGCCGCCATGAAACTCTCGGCCCGGGTGATCCACCCGCCTTTGCCCCCCGCTTTGCTGCGCGCATATTTGCGGCTGGCGGGGCGGCGGTCGGCAAGGCGAAAGTAATAATTGCGCCGCGCAATCGCGTAGGCATCCACCAGATGCAACGGCGCGGCCTCAAACGCCGCCTGCGCCGCCCCCAGCGATTGCGGCCCCAAAACCCCATCCACCGCCACGGCAAATCCCATCGTGCCCAGCAGCACCTGCAAGATTTTCACCGCATTGCTGCCCGCGTTGACATACATGTCAAAGACCGACGGTTGCAGCGGCGCAGGCAATTGCCCGATCAGCGGTTTTTCAAAGTAATGCCGGATAAAAATATCCACGGCCTGCGCGCGGGTCAGACGGCGCACATCGGCGCTTGTCACCGCCCCGTCCCCATCCAGATCAAATCCCAATTGGCGCAGCGTGTGAATGGCCACGCCAAAATTCGTGGCCCCGCCCGGATCATCGGGATCATTCACATAGCCACCCTCGCGGCTAACTATTTCTTCGGCTATCTTGCGCACATCCTGCATCGGCTGGCCTTCCCCTAAGATACGGGTGACCAGCAAGCCAGAGCGTGGTTAATATCTGCCAAGCAAAGCGGGCGCTGTCAGCTTTCCGGCTCTTGGTAAACGCCTTGCTCCTTGAGCGCGTCCACCACTTCTTTGGGCATGTATGTTTCGTCATGTTTGGCAAGGATTTCAGTGGCTTCGAACACATTGTTCACATAACGCCCGGTGCCAACCATGCCTTGATTTTCCTCAAACAGATCGGGCAACACACCGCTATAAACCACCGGCACAGAGGCGCCGCCATCGGTCACGCTAAAGCGGATTTGCAAACCCTCGCCGCGCTTCAACGAGCCCTCTTCCACCAGCCCGCCAATGCGAAACACCTCCGCCGGGCCGGGCGGCTCGGCCAAGATCTGGCTGGGCGCGCGAAAGTAATTGATCCCGTCGCGCAGCGCATAGCCAATCAGCGCCGTCGATAAAACCAAGGCCACGGCGGCCACGGCAATGATCTGGATACGGCGCTGTTTTTTGAGGTTCTTCATCGGGCGCTCACGGGAAAAGCGGGGCCATCATCAGCCCCTCCGTCTCGGGCAGACCCAGCATCAGATTGGCGTTCTGCAACGCTTGGCCAGACGAACCTTTGGTCAGGTTATCCAGCGCCGCAATCACAATCACGCGCCCTTCAATCCGGTCTGCAACCACCCCGATGTGGCAAAAATTCGAGCCGCGAATATGCCGCGTGCTGGGCGCTTCGCCAAAGGGCAACAGCTCGATAAACGGCTCATCCGCATAGGCCGCCGCAAATGTGTCATACACGCGCTGCGCATCGCCCTTCACATAGGCTGTGGCAAGAATACCCCGGTTGGCAGGCACCAGATGCGGCGTGAACTGGATTTTAACCTCGCGCCCGGCAACCGCCGAGAACTCCTGATCAAACTCGCCCAAATGCCGGTGCGTGCCGCCCACCGCATAGGCATGATAGCCCTCGGAAAGCTCCGCATGCAGCAGGTTTTCCTTAAGCGCCCGCCCCGCGCCAGAGACGGCGCATTTGAGGTCCAGAATAATCTCATCAAGATCAATCACCCCGGCCGCAATCAAAGGCCGCAGGGCAAATTGCCCCGTCGCCGCATTACAGCCCGTCCCCGCCACCAGCCGCGCCGCCGCAATCTCGTCGCGGTAAAACTCGGTCAGCCCGTAAACCGCTTCGGCCTGCTGTGCCAAGGCGATATGCGGATTGCCATACCATTTTTCATATTCCGCCGCATCGCGCAGCCGGAAATCCGCTGACAGATCGACGATTTTCAAATCCTTGGGCAGCGCCGCAATCACCTCTTGCGAGGTCTTATGCGGCAGCGCGCAGAAACACAGATCAATGGCCGAGAAATCAATCTCCTCCATGGTCACAAGATCGGGCAGGTCCAGATGGCGCAGATGCGGGAACACATTGGCCAGCGGCTGCCCCGCCTTGGAGTTGCCCCCCAAAGCTTTGATTTGCAACGAAGGATGCCCGGCAATCAGCCGGATCAATTCCGCCCCGGTATAGCCCGAAGCGCCCAGAATCGCGATGTTATAGGTCATGTTTTTGGTATCCATAGGAAAGATCAGTATCGAAGGGTCAGGCCGCGTCAAATGTGATCTGTCGTCGCAGGAACTGGGTCGCCCGGTCGCTCACCCGGCGCGGATCGCCCGTGGTCAGGAACCCCGGCGCGCCGCTGCCCAGCTTATCTGGGTGGCGCTCGATATAATTGGCAAGGCTCTCGGCCACCAAAGCGGGCTGCGAATAAACCGCCACATCCGCGCCCAAAGCTGCTTGGAACACGTCCTGCACCAGCGGATAATGCGTACAGCCCAGCACCGCCGCTTGCGGGTGCGGCATCTTGCGCTTGAGCGCATCCACATGCGATTTAACCAAAGCTTCCGCCAAGATCATATCGCCCTCTTCAATGGCATCCACCACACCGCCGCAGGCCTGCGCCTCGACATCCACACCAATGGCGCGGAACGCCAATTCACGCTGGAACGCGCGGCTCGATACGGTGGCCGGGGTCGCAAACAGCGCCACATGCTTCACCTCAACCTCACGCGGCGGCGAATTATCGCCCCACTCGCGCTCGGTCATCGCTTCGATCAAGGGCACAAACACCCCCAGCACACGTTTATCGGCGGGCACCCAGCCCTCCTGCATCCGCCGCAGCGCCGCCGCCGAAGCCGTGTTGCAGGCCAAAACCACCAGATCACAGCCCGCATCAAACAGGCGCTGGGTCGCGTCCACGGTCAGGTTGTAAATATCATCGGCGGTGCGCACGCCGTAGGGCGCATGGGCGCTATCGGCCAGATAGATAATATCCAACTCCGGCAACCGCTCCTGCACGGCGCGCCACACGGTCAACCCGCCAAGTCCCGAATCGAAAATTCCTACTGCCATCTGCCCGTCACCCATCTGGCCCGGCCTTAACTGGCCCGGTGCCGTTCCTCAAATTCATAGCCCAATTCCGCAGCATGCAGCGGGCTTGGCGACAATTCATAAGTCGCTTTGCGCAGGAAATCCATCATCGCTTTTGTATCGCCCGCATAAGGGCTGAGCTGCTCCCAGCCCAGCGGCGCCCCCACCGACACCCGCACCGGCGTGTCGATCCGCTTGCGAAACTCCTTGATCAACAACCCCATGCGCAGCGTGCTGTGCAAATGGCTGGCAATCTGGAACATCCGGCTGGTGTGACCGTCAAAATAGATCGGCACCACCGTGGCGCGTGATTTCACAATCATCCGCGCGGTAAACCCGCGCCAGATCGGGTCCATGGGCCGCGAAAACGGCTTGGCGGCTGTGCTCACCGTGCCGCCCGGAAAAATCCCGATCGCGCCGCCCTGCCCCAGATAATCAAGCGCGGTTTTGCGCGTGGCAAGGTTGAGCGCCAGCGCCGCTTTATCCGTGTCAAAACTGATCGGCAGCAAATTGCGCTGCAAATCCGGCGCGCGGTCAAACACCGCATTGGCCATGATGCGAAAGTCGCCCCGCGCTTGGCTCAGAATACGGCCCAGCATCAGCCCGTCCAAAATCCCGTAAGGGTGGTTGGCAAGCACAATCACTGGCCCGGTTTGCGGAATATGCGAAAGCGACCCGCCCACCACATCCAGCGTCAGCCCATAGCGCTCGGCCATCACATCAAAAAACCCGCGCCCATTGGCCACATCATGCTCATAGCCGCGCGCCCGTTTGATCAATTTGATCCGGCCCGTGGAATTTTCCATCAGCCGGATCAAAGCCCGCCCGCCGCGTGTCTGCGCCGAATAGGCATAGCTCAGATCACGCGCAGAGTTCTGGGTGCTTGGTTTCATCGCTTTAACCACATTTTTGCGCCTGTGAGGTGCAGCGGCTATTCAGCCGCCGCTGCCGTTTTATTGCCTCCCGCACGGATCACAGCAAGCAATTCTTCACGCCGTTTCGACGCGGTGATCTCATTTGCATGTTTCACCGGGCCAAAACCCCTGATTTGCAGCGGCAATTGCGCCAATGCGATGATCGGATCTTGTGTGCGCTCGCTCAGCAGGGGCAGAACCTCGGCCATATCCCGCTCATATTGCTTGATCAGGCCGCGCTCCATGCGCCGCTCGGCGGTATAGCCAAACGGATCAAACGGCGTGCCGCGCAGACGTTTGAACTTGGCCATCACCGCCAGAGGTTTCTCCATCCACGGACCAAACTCGCGCTTCACAGGCCGCCCATCCGCGCCTTTGCGCGCCAAAATCGGCGGCGCAAGGTTGAAGGTCATTTTGAAATCCCCGTCAAACTCCTCCGCAGCCTTCTGGCGGCTGGTCAGCAACAGCCGGGCAACCTCGTATTCATCCTTGTAAGCCAGCAGCTTATGATAGCCCAGCGCGGCCGCATTGCGCACCTTCTCATCGCTGATCTTATCAAGGAACTTGGTATAGCGTTTGGCCAACCCTGCCCCTTGATATTGCGCCAGATGATCGGCCCGAAAGGCGATTTTCTCTTTGGGCGACTTGGGCAGCTCAACCACTTTGGGCTCAGACACTCTTGCCGCATCCTGCGGATAAAGCGCCGCCCAGCGCCCCAGCTCAAACGCCTGCAAATTGCGCTCAACCGCCGCGCCGTTCATATCAATCGCCGTCTGGATTGCCTCCAGCGACAGGGGCAACAACCCCTTCTGCCATGCCGCGCCAAAGATCATCATATTCGAGAAAATCGAATCCCCCAGCGCCGCCTTGGCCAGATCAGAGGCATCAAACAGCGTGACATCCTCCTTGAGCCGGGCCTGCAAAGCCAGTTCCAACCGGTCATACGGCAAGGAAAATTCCGTATTGCGGGTGAAATCGCCCGTGATGATCTGATGGGCATTCACCACGGCGCGGGTGCGCCCCGCTTTGGTCAGCCCCAGCGTCTTATTCCCCGCCGATACCACCAAATCGCCACCAATCAGCGCATGGGCCTCGCCCGTTGCCACGCGAATGGCGCTGATGTCTTCGGGCCGCTCCGCGATGCGGCAATGGATATGCACCGCCCCGCCTTTTTGCGCCAGCCCGGCCATCTCCATCATGCCCGCGCCTTTGCCATCAAGCTGCGCCGCCTGCGCCATCACCGCGCCAATGGTCACAACCCCGGTGCCACCAACTCCGGTAATCACCACATTATGCGTGCCTTGAATAACCGGCAGCTCCGGCATCGGCAGATCGGGGATCTTCACTTCCGTTGTGGGTTCCTTGCGGATCTTGGCCCCTTCCAGCGTCACAAAGGACGGGCAGAAACCTTTCACACAGGAAAAATCCTTGTTGCAGGACGATTGATCAATCGCGCGTTTGCGCCCCAGCTCGGTTTCTTCCGGCACAATCGACACACAGTTGGATTGCACACCGCAATCGCCGCAGCCTTCGCACACGTCTTTGTTGATGAACACGCGCTTGTCGATGTCGGGGAAGGTGCCCCGCTTGCGGCGGCGGCGTTTCTCGGCGGCGCAGGTCTGGATATAGACAATCGCGCTCACGCCTTCTTTCTTGGAGAAATCCTCCTGCACGGTTTGCAGATCGGCCCGCTCATGCATCGGCACACCCGAGAAGGCTTTGAAATCAACATCTTCCTTCTCGTCATACACCACACATAGGTGTTTCACCCCCATCGCCTTGAGCTCGGCCACAATGCGCGGCGCGGTCAAATCGCCCTCATTGTCTTGGCCGCCTGTCATGGCAACCGCATCATTATAAAGGATTTTATAGGTGATGTTGGTCTTGGCCGCCAATGCCGCCCGGATCGCCTGCACGCCCGAGTGGTTATAGGTGCCATCCCCAAGGTTCTGGAACACATGGCTGCGCGTCGAGAACGGCGCCTCGCCAATCCAGTTGGCCCCCTCGCCGCCCATATGGGTGAACCCGGTCGTTTCGCGGTCCATCCACTGCACCATATAGTGACAGCCAATCCCCGCATAGGCGCGGCTGCCTGCGGGCACTTTGGTCGATGAGTTATGCGGACAGCCCGAACAGAAATACGGCAAACGCGCCGCGATATCTTCGGCATTATCGGCCCGGCGCGCCTCGCTCAGCGCCTCAAGACCTGCGCGAATACCATCGGTCTCGCGCCCTTCTTCGAGCAAAATCCCGCCCAGCTTTTCCGCAATCAAAATCGGGTCCAGCGCGCCGCGTGTCGGGAACAGCTCTTCGCCATGTTCCATCCCCGCGCCGCCGCCCTTGTGCCAGCCATAAACCCGGCGGTGCGTATCCGAGAACAGCGCCTCTTTGATCTGCACTTCGATCAGCTTGCGCTTTTCCTCAACCACAACCACCAGATCAAGCCCTTCGGCCCAAGAATGGAACCCTTTCATATCCAGCGGAAAGGTCTGCCCGATCTTATAGGTGGTGATGCCAAGCCGCTCGGCCTCGTTCTCGTCGATGTTAAGCAGCGACAGCGCATGCACCAGATCAAGCCAGTTCTTGCCCGCAGCGGCAAAACCGATCTTGGCCCCGCGCTTGCCCCACACCCGTTTGTCCATCTTATTGACATGGGAAAACGTCTCGGCGGCATAGCGCTTGTAATCAATCATCCGCGCTTCTTGCTCGTGCGGCGTATCGCCCAGCCGAATGTTCAGCCCGCCTTTTGGCATCTCGAACTCGGGCACAATCAGGCTCATCCGCTGCGGATCACCATCCACCACCGATGTGGCCTCAACCGTGTCTTTCATGGTTTTGAGCCCGACCCAAAGCCCCGAAAACCGGCTCAGCGCCCAGCCATAAATCCCGTAATCCAGAATTTCCTGCACCCCGGCAGGCGAGACAACGGGCATATAGGCATCCACCATCGCCCATTCCGATTGGTGCAACACCGTCGAGCTTTCGCCCGTATGGTCATCGCCCATCGCCATCAACACACCGCCCATGGGCGAGGTCCCCGCCATATTGGCGTGGCGCATCACATCGCCCGTGCGGTCAACGCCGGGGCCTTTGCCATACCACAGGCCAAACACACCGTCATATTTCCCCTCGCCGCGCAGCTCCGCCTGCTGGCTCCCCCAAAGGGCGGTCGCGGCCAAATCCTCATTCAGCCCCGGCTGAAAGGTCACATTATGCGCGGCCAGCTTTTTGGCCGCTTTGGTCATCTGCAAATCCACCGCCCCAAGAGGCGAGCCGCGATACCCGGTGCACAGACCGGCCGAGTTTACCCCCGCCGCCACATCCCGCGCATGTTGCATCATCATGAGCCGCACCAAAGCCTGCGTGCCATTAAGCAGCACTGGGCTTTTTTCGAGGTCAAAACGGTCGTTGAGTGAAATCTTTTGCTTGGTCATGGCGGCCCTCCCCCGGCGCGGCATAGTCTGGCTGATTTGCTACGATAATAGGTCATAAATGCTGACCTGCATAGTAATTTTCTCGCCATGTGCCGGAATGCCCCGTATGAACGGCGGAACTTTGCGCTATAACCGTCTGACATATGACGCTTTGACAAAAAACGAGTGGTGCGATGGACTGGGACAAGCTGAGAATTTTTCATGCCGTGGCTGATGCCGGCAGCTTGACCCACGCAGGTGACAAGCTGAACCTGTCACAATCTGCGGTCAGCCGCCAGATTCGCGGCCTTGAGGAGCAATTAAACACCAATCTCTTCCACCGCCACGCGCGCGGGCTGATCCTGACGGAACAGGGCGAGCTGCTGTTTGATGCGACCTCCTCGATGAACAAACGCCTCGACGCCGCCGCCGCCCGCATCCGCGACAGCGAAGAAGAAGTGTTTGGCGAATTGCGCGTCACCACCACCACCGGGTTCGGCACGCTCTGGCTCGCCCCGCGTTTGTCGAAACTTTACGATAAATACCCCGAATTAAAAGTCGATCTGATGCTCGAAGAACGCGTGCTCGATCTGCCCATGCGCGAGGCCGATGTCGCCATCCGCCTCAAAGAACCCAGCCAAGCGGACCTGATCCGCAAACGCCTGATGACCGTGCGCATGTGCCTTTACGCCAACCCCGAATATCTGGCCGCCCAAGGCACGCCAAAACAGCTCGAAGACATGACAGATCACCGCCTTGTCTGCCAAAGCCCCGAAAGCGCCCAAGTCGGCGCGGGGCTGCATCTGGTCCAGCAACTGATGATGTATGACGTGCGCTCGCTGCTCACGGTCAACAACTACTTTGGCGTGTTGCAGGCCGTGCTGCACGGGCTGGGCATCGGCGTGCTGCCTGACTATCTGGCCCGCGACTTCCCCGATCTGGTGCAGGTGCTGCCTGACACCGAATCTGGCGAGGTGCCCGTCTACCTCGCCTACCCCGAAGAACTGCGCCAATCCAAACGCGTCGCCGCCTTCAAAGATTTTGTCCAAGAAGAGATCATCGCCTACCGCAAACAGCTGCGCGCCAGAGAGAATAACTAGCGCCCTGCGCAGCCATGCACGCGGCGCATATCTGCAATGCACGTCGCAATGCCGCACAACGCTTGAAACTGGGCAGCCTGCGCATTAATTGGGCATTATGAAGTTTGACGCAGACCCCGCGTTTGCGTCACTTTGTACCTCCCTGTTGGACTTGGCCGGGCCTTTGCGCCCGGTCTTTTTTTTTGGCCAAAGCCTTTTTTTGTCCAACACTCAGGCAAATACCCCTTCTTTCATAGCGATCTAGCGCCCACCCGCCCTGCGGCAAGCCCAAAACATCCCTGCGCCCGCTCCCCAACAGATTCGCCCCGCGCGGGGCCGCATCATACAACCTGCGCCGCGCAACCCATGCAACTTTGATATGGCCCGCGCCGCCGCCCAAACGCCCCCCGCGCCCGCTTTTGCGCCCCCATCTGCCCCCCATCTGCCCCCCAAATACCCTCATGGGCGCAAAAAACCCCGCAACCTGCCGCCTCAGCCCCTTGTCAGACCTTTCCCCTGCGCCCCTTGTCGCATAAGAGAGGGGCCAGTTTAGACCAAGGGAACGCTGCCCATGACCGAGCCTGCCATCACCGCCGAATTGATCGCCGCCCATGGGCTGAGCGACAGTGAATACCAGACATTGCTGGATTTGCTGGGCCGCGACCCAACCTTCACCGAGCTGGGCATCGTCTCCGCCATGTGGAACGAACATTGTTCGTATAAATCCTCCAAGAAATGGCTGCGCACCCTGCCCACCACAGGCCCGCAGGTCATCTGCGGCCCCGGCGAAAACGCAGGCGTGGTTGATATTGGCGATGGCCAAGCGGTGGTTTTCAAAATGGAAAGCCACAACCACCCCTCCTATATCGAACCCTACCAAGGCGCAGCCACAGGCGTGGGCGGCATCCTGCGCGATGTCTTCACCATGGGCGCACGCCCCATTGCGGCGATGAACTCGCTCAGCTTTGGCATGCCCGATCACCCCAAAACCAAAACGCTGGTACATGGCGTGGTGGCGGGCGTGGGCGGCTATGGCAACTGCTTTGGCGTGCCAACCGTGGGCGGCGAAGTGCGCTTTGACGCGGCCTATAACGGCAACTGCCTTGTGAATGCCTTTGCCGCAGGTCTGGCCGACGCTGACAAGATATTCTACTCCGCCGCTTCCGGCGTGGGCATGCCCGTTGTCTATCTCGGGGCCAAAACTGGCCGCGACGGTGTGGGCGGCGCAACCATGGCCTCGGCTGAATTTGACGACACAATCGAAGAAAAACGCCCCACCGTTCAGGTCGGTGACCCGTTCACCGAAAAACGCCTGATGGAAGCCACGCTCGAATTGATGGAAACCGGCGCGGTGATCTCGATCCAAGACATGGGGGCCGCTGGCCTGACCTGCTCTGCGGTTGAAATGGGCGACAAAGGCGATCTGGGCGTTGTGCTGGACCTTGAAAAAGTCCCAACGCGCGAAGTGAACATGTCCGCCTATGAAATGATGCTCTCCGAAAGCCAGGAACGCATGCTCATGGTGCTGCGCCCCGAGCTAGAGGCACAGGCCAAAGCCGTGTTCGACAAATGGGATCTGGATTTTGCCATCGTGGGCGAAACCATCGCAGAAGACCGCTTTATCATCCGCCTCAACGGCGAGGAAAAAGCCAACCTGCCGCTCAAAGCGCTCTCTGGCACAGCGCCCGAATATGACCGCCCATGGGTGGAAACCCCCGCCGCCGCGCCTTTGGCCGACGCGCCGGAAATTGACGCCATCGAAGGGCTGCGCGCGCTGATCTCCAGCCCGAACTATGCCGCAAAATCATGGGTCTATGAACAATATGACAGCATGGTCATGGCCGACACCGCCCGCATCCCCGGCTTTGGCGCGGGCATCGTGCGGGTGCATGGCACCGACAAAGCGCTGGCTTTCACCTCCGACGTGACCCCGCGCTATGTCAAAGCCAACCCGCAAATGGGCGGCAAACAAGCCGTAGCCGAAGCCTACCGCAACCTGACCGCCGTGGGGGCCAAACCGCTGGCCACCACCGATAACATGAACTTCGGCAATCCCGAAAAACCGCAGATCATGGGCCAGTTTGTTGGCGCGATCAAAGGCATCGGCGAGGCGGTCACCGCCCTCGACATGCCCATCGTCTCGGGCAACGTCTCGCTCTATAATGAAACCGATGGCTCGGCCATTCTGCCCACGCCCACCATCGGCGCGGTTGGCCTGCTGGCCCATAGCGGCGACATCATCGGCTTTGACATCCGCGAGGGCCATGTGGCGCTGCTGCTGGGCGATACCGCCGGGCACCTGGGCCAATCCGCCCTGCTGGCCGAAGCCTTTGGCCGCGCCGAAGGCGACGCCCCGATGGTCGATCTGCACGCCGAGGCCAAACATGGCGATTTCATCCGCGCCCAGCATGGCAACATCTCTGCCTGCACGGATCTAAGCGATGGCGGTCTGGCCATGGCGGCCTTCGAGATGGCCGAACATGCCGGGCTTGGCATCACGCTCGATACCTCCGGCACGGCGCAGCTTTTTGGCGAAGATCAGGCCCGCTATCTGATCGCCGCGACCCCGGCGCAGGCACAGGCCCTGACCGAGGCCGCAAAAGCCGCAGATGTGCCGCTGGCCCAAGTGGGCGTGTTTGGCGGCGAAACGGTCAGCCTTGGCGGCGCCGCCGCTCCGCTGGCCGATCTGGCCGCCCTCTATCGCGGCAGCTTTGGCGCAGTCTTCGCCTAAACCGAGTTGAGCGCGCCGCGCAGGCGCGCCAATTCACCCATGTCATCAGGCCGGGAAATCGCCTCGGCCAAAGCCTCCAGCGATGCAATCGAATGGCCCGCGCGAAAACTGTCCACATGCGGCAGCATCGCGCGGATGCCTGCCGCTTTGGGCGCAAACCCGTCCCAGCGCAGCAACGGATTGAGCCAGATCAGCCGCCGCGCCGACAGGTGCAGCCGCTGCATCTGCCGCGCCAATTCCTCCGGCCTGTCCCGGTCCAGCCCATCGGTGATCAACAACACCACCGCGCCCTGCCCCAGCACCCGGCGCGACCAATCGCGGTTAAACGCTGCAAGGCTCGCGCCAATCCGCGTGCCCCCCTCCCAATCTTGCGCCTGCGCCCCGGCCTCCGCCAGCGCCTGATCCACATCGCGCGTGGCCAAATGACGCGTGATATTGGTCAGCCGCGTGCCAAAGGTGAACCCATGCACCGCCGCCCAGCCCGCGCCGCGCTCATTGGCAACCGCATGAATGAAATGCAAAATCATCCGTGAATATTGGCTCATGGAGCCGGAAATATCGCATAACACCACCAGATTGGGCCAACGCGGCTGCGGCGCTTTGCGCGCCAAATAGCGCATCTCGCCCGCACTGCGCAGCGCGCCGCGCATACTGCGCGCCCCATCGATTTGCCCGCGCAGCGCCGCCCCCTTGCGGCGCGACAGCATCGGTTTGATGTCCAGCCGAAGCCGCGCCAACATCCGCTTGGCCTGCGCGATCTCTGCCAAGGACATTTGCTCAAAATCAAGCTGCCGCAGCCGCTCCCGGCTCGACATGGTCAGGCTTGCATCAACCTCGACCAAGCTTTCCTCGGGCGCCGCGCTGGCCTCTTGGGCGGGCGCTTCGGCCCCGTCCAGCAACGCCTCCGCCGCCCGTTTTTCCGCCGCTTGGGCTGTGCGCTCTTCTTGCACGCCGCGAATGGCGGGCAACATCGCCGCCATCATATGCTCCAAATACCGCGGATCGCGCCAATACAGCCGGAAGATCTGCGCAAACACCCGCGCATGTTCGGGGCGGCTGACAAAACACGCCTGCAAGGTCCAGAAAAAATCGCTCCGGCTGGTAAATCCTGCCGCTTCCACCGCCCGCACCGCGTCAATCACCCGGCCCGTGCCAATCGGCAACCCGGCCCGGCGCAGCGCCCGGGCGAAATGCATGATATTGCCCGCCAGTTGCGGATTCTCCGGCAAGCAGAGGGCGGCATATTCAGCCATAATGGGCTGAAATGGAGGGCGCTGCCCTCCATACCTCCCGGGATTTGATACCAATTGGAAAGATCATGGCACCAGCGCCGCCTTTGCCTGTTCCAAAATCCGCGCCGCCTCCGAGCCGTGCAGTTTTGCAATGTCATCTTGGTATTTCAGAACCGCACCCAAAGTGTCCGCGATCACCTGCGGCGAGAGCGTTGTGGCATCCAGCGCCAGCAGGCATTTGGCCCAATCAATGGTCTCGGCCACACCGGGTTTTTTGAACAAATCCTCGCCGCGCAGGGTCTGGATAAAGCTGACCACCTCGCGGCTCAGGCTCTCGGCGGCCTCGGGGGCGCGGGCGGAAAGAATCTCCATCTCGCGGTCAAAATCAGGGTAATCCACCCAGTGATAGAGGCAGCGGCGCTTGAGAGCGTCATGCACCTCGCGGGTGCGGTTCGAGGTCAAGATCACAATCGGCGGCGCAGGCGCGGCAATCGGGCCAAGCTCTGGGATGGTCACTTGAAACTCGCTCAGCGCTTCGAGCAAAAACGCCTCGAACGGCGCATCCGTGCGGTCAAGCTCGTCAATCAACAGCACCGGCGGGCCTGCCGGATCGGGGCGCATGGCTTGCAGCAGCGGGCGCTCAATCAGGTATTCCTCGCTGAACAGCTCAGTATTGAGCGCCGCGCGGTCTGCGCCGCCGCTGGCCTCTGCTGTGCGGATCGCAATCATCTGGGCCGCGAAGTTCCATTCATAGACCGCGCTGCCCGCATCCAGCCCCTCGTAACATTGCAGCCGGATCAACCGCCGCCCCAGCGCCAGCGCCAGCGCCTTGGCGATCTCTGTCTTGCCCACGCCCGCCTCGCCTTCGAGGAAAATCGGCCGCCCCAGCTTGAGCGCCAAAAACACCACCGTCGCCAATGGCCGCGCGCAAATATAGCCCTGCGCGCCCAAAACCTTTTGCACTTCATCAATTGATTGCATGTGATCTCCCCTACCCTGCTTAAAGGTGCATTCTGAGCCCGCCGGGTCAAGCGCCGCTTTGGCAGGAATGTCACGCGCACGCCCCCATGCCCCCCGCAAGGCAGGCCCCAAGATTGACGCAGCGGGGCTGTGCTGCCATGATCCTTAGCAATTATGAGAGGTATCGGCGCGATAAGCATCAGATACCCAAGGCCAGAATGGTCGAGGCGAATATGAGCAAGACAATGACAAAACCTGTTCCAGCAGGCGTTTTTACGTCAGGCGGGGTGTGACATGCGCATCACGGCGGTAACCTGCGTCAAAAACGAAGGCCCTTTCTTGCTGGAATGGATCGCCTTCCACCGCCTCATTGGCGTGACGGATTTCCTCTTCTATTCAAACGATTGCACCGATGGCACCGATGCGCTGCTTGATGCGCTGGCGGCGCGCGGCGGGGTCACCCACCTGCCCAACCCGGCGCAGGGGCGCAATTACCAGATGGAGGCGCTCAAAGACGCCGCCACACAAAACATCGTGCAAGAGGCCGATTGGGTCTGGGTGGCCGATGTGGATGAATTTCCCAACATCCATGTGGGCGATCACAGCCTGCCCGCCCTGATCGAGGCCTGCGGCAACCCGCAAGCCATCAGCCTCAATTTCCAATTCTTCGCCAATGACGGCATTGAAGCCTTCGAAGACCGCCCGGTGATCGAACAATTCACCCGCAGCCACAATCCCGACCTGTGGTGCGGCGAAACCGCGATTGAGGTGAAATCCTTGGTGCGCCAAGATTTCCCGCTGCAATATTTTGGCGCGCACCGCCCGTTTTTCAAAAAGAACCTCGGCAAAGCCAAACGCCCAAGCTGGACCGATGGCGCAGGCCGCCCGGTCCAGCACCGCTTTCTGGTCGCCGCCAACCCGCGCCGCATCCGCCGCTTTCCCGCCGCAGGCGCGCGCGCATTTGCCACCCTCAACCACTACGCCCTGCGCTCGCTCGACAGCTATCTGGTGAAAAACGACCGGGGCGATGTGAACCGCGAAAACCGCGCCTTCGACGACAGCTATTGGCGCGAACGCAATGATCCCGCGTGGCAAGACAGCTCGATCCAGCGCTACGTACCCGCCTTAACAAAGGCGCTTAACGATCTGAAATCAGACGATGAAATTGCCGCGCTGCACAGCGCCTGCGTCGCCGCCCATGTGGCGAAACGCGATGCGCTCATGGCCCAAGACAGCTACCGCGAGATGCACGCCCAATTGCGCGCCGCCAGCACCCTGCCGCCGCAAGAAGAAGAGATGCTGCGCGAGCTGGGCCTCTGGCCGCTGGAGCCCGCGCAATGAGCCTCAAAGTTGTCAATCTGGGCCTGCCCAAAACCGGCACCACCAGCTTTGCCCGCGCGCTCAAACTCGCGGGGCTCAAGGTCGCCGACCACCGCATTCGCGCCAATCAAAGCGATGATCCTGCTTTGCAAAAACAATTCCTCGGCGATCTGCTCTATCGCGGGTTTTACGAAACAGGCGATCCCGGCGCGCATCTGGGCGGCTTTGACGCCCTGTCGGAAATCAGCCTGCTGCACGAGGGCCGCTCGATCTGGCCACAGATGGATTTTGCTCTGATCACCGCCCTGCGCCAACACCATCCGGGGCTGAAATTCGTGGCCACCCGCCGCGCTGCATGGGACGTGTCGCAATCCATGCTGGCATGGACCGATCTGGGGGTCGAACGCCTGCCCGCCAGCAACATTCCCGGCCTGCCCGAAGGCTACGGCGAAACCAGCCGCGAACGGATCGTCTGGATCGAAGGGCATTACGCCCATCTGGCCGCAATTTTTGCCGGCGACGACAGCTATCTAGAACTGGATGTCAGCGCCGACACCGCCCGCGAAACGCTGGCCGCGCATCTGGGCCTAGACTTGCCTTGGTGGGGAAAAGCCAATGCGAACAAGAAGATCGAGGTTACCAGTTAATGCGTATTTACCTGCATATCGGCGCCCAGCAAACCGGCGCAGAGCGTCTGCAATCGGTGCTGGCCGAGAAACGCGAACAGATGCTGGGCAAAGGCGTGCTCTATGCGCGCAGCCCCGGCAATAAAAACCACACCCGCCTGTTCATGGCGCTGAGCGATCCTGAAAACGTCGATCCCCTGCGCTTTAACCGCGGCTATATCACCGCCGAAAAACAAGCCGTGCTGCGCGACGCCGTGGCGGGCGATCTGGCCCGTGAAGTGGCCCAGCACAGCCCGGACACGCTGATCCTCTCCTGCTCGCAACTCATCGGTCTGCGCCAAGACAGCGAGCTACAGCGCCTCGCAGACATGCTGCGCCCCCTCAGCACCGACATCCGCATCATCGCCCATGTGGATGAACCCGCCGCCCTGCTGGCGCGCCACTACGCCGAACAGGTGCTCGAAGGCCGCAGCGCGCCGCTCGACCTCGAACTGGGGCTGGCTGCGCAAAACGACTGGTGGATGGGCGCGCTCGACGCCGCCCCGCGCCCCGATCCTGCGGCCGGGATCTTTGCCGAAACCCAAGCCGCGCCGCATTGGCTCGATTACCCCGCTTTGGTTGAGTTTTGGGAAGACACCTTTGGCAAAGACGCTATAAACCTGCGCCTCTATGATGCCAAATTGTTCGATTCCGGCAATGTCACAGAAGAGCTCCGCGCCGCGTTTGACATCAAAGACACCATCGGAAAAGCCGATCTCGCCCTGCCCGAGCCCCCCGCCTCCGCCGCCGCTTTGGCACGCGGACGCCAGCTCAATGCGCTGATCCTAAAACTGCTGAGCGGCGGCAAACGCATCCTGCCCCGCCAGCTTTGGCGCGGCTTTGTGCAGGAGGTCGCGGTAGACGGCCCGCCGCTTGCCCCCGCAAGCCTCGCCGCCATTTCGACTGCCCTACAGCCCGGCAATCTGGCCCTGCTCAAAACCCAAAAAGCCCTCACCGCCGCGCTCTTTGACATCCCCGGCGATGGCGATGCCGCCCCATGGCGCGAGGCCGACCCGATGTTCGGCTACCGCCCCTCGCAATATCTGCTGGGCTTCATGTGGCGCATCAACAAAGCCACCCGCGAGGAACGCAAATCCAAATCCGCCGATCTGGCGCGGCTGGCCAGCACCGATACCGCCACCCCGGCCCCTGCCATTGTGGTCGATATCCCCGAAGGGCTGACCCCCAAAGCCGCCAAACTCATGCCGCCGCTCGCCGTGCAAAACTTCGAAAAACTGCACAGCTCCACCATGGCCCCGCATAACCGCATGGGCGCGGTGGACGAAGAGCAACTGGCCGCCGCCTATAGCGAGATCAAACCGCGCGACCTGCCCCCCGGCAATTCCGGCAATGTCATCGTCGCCTGTATGAAAAACGAAGCGCCCTATATCATCGAATGGGTCGCCTATCACCGCGCCATCGGCTTTGACAATTTCATCATCTACACCAACGGGTGCGAAGACGGCACCGCCGAAATTCTCGACCGTTTCCAAGAGCTTGGCATCCTCCAGCACCGCAACAACGACGATTGGAAAGGCAATTCACCCCAGCAATACGCGCTGAACCAATCGCTCAAGGAACCGGTGATCAAAAACGCCGAATGGATCGCCCATATCGACGTGGATGAATATATCAACATCCGCTGCGGCAATGGCACGTTGCAAGATTTCTTCGCCGCCGTGCCGGGCGCCACCAATGTCGCCATGACATGGCGGCTCTTTGGCCATAACGGCGTGATCAAATTGGCCGATGAATTTGTCACCGAACAGTTTGACCGCTGCGCCCCGAAATTCTGCCCCAAACCCCACACGGTCTGGGGGTTCAAAACCATGTTCAAAAACATCGGCGCCTATGCAAAAATCAGCTGCCACCGCCCCAATAAACTGGACGAAGCGTTTAAATCCAAAGTGAAATGGGTCAACGGCTCCGGCGCGGATATGACAGGCGAAGTGGCCGAAAACGGCTGGCGAAATTCGAAAAAATCCATCGGCTATGACCTTATCCAGCTTAACCACTACGCCCTGCGCTCGGCGGAAAGCTTCTTGATCAAACGCCAACGGGGCCGCGCCCTGCATGTGGATCGCTCCATCGGGATCAACTACTGGATTCGCATGGATTGGTCCGATTTCCGCGACATCACCATCAAACGCAACCTGCCGCGCCTGCGCGCAGAATATGACCGGCTGATGGGCGATAAAGCCTTGAAAAAATGGCATGAATTTGGCCTCAAATGGCATCTCGCCAAGGCCGAAGAACTGCACGATATGCCCGAATTCGAAGACCTCTACCAACAAGCATTACAAGTGGAATTGACCGAAACGGAGCGGGTCGCATACGCCCTCGCCCTAGATATGGAGAGCTGACATGGATGGCAGTGGCACTATCGAAGAAACGGCCCAAGGAAACATCATCTGCAAGGGCGTGACATTCCCGCCCCTGCCCGGCGCGCTTGGCGGCAAACTGCGCCGCGCGTTGCAAAAAGGCCATTACCGCGCCGATGCGGCCTCCGCCGTGCTGCGCTGCGCCGTGGACGGCGACCGCGTGGTGGAATTTGGCACAGGCATCGGCCTGCTCTCCGCCCTTGCCGCCCAGCACCGCGATCTGGACGCGCTGCATTGCTATGAGCCAAACCCCGCGCTGATCCCCTATCTGCGCGATCTGCACGCCGCCAATAATCTGAGCGGCATCGAACTTACCCCCGCCCAACCCGGCAAACGCAAAGGCAGCGCCAAATTCTACCTGCGCGGCGCGCCGCATTTGGATTCGGGCGCCCCTCTCCCGCAGGACACACAAACCCCGCCCGAGGAAATCAAAACCGATGTGGTGAACGCCAAACAGGTCTTGAAAGACACAGAAGCCAGCCTTCTCATCGCCACACTCAACGGCGCCGAGGCCGATCTGCTGCCCGAGCTTGACCTGTCAAACCTGCGCGCCGCGATTGTCGCGCTCTCCCCGGCGCAGATTGGCGCAGGCGGCATTGCGCGGGTCTTTGCGGCATTGCACGGCGCGGGGCTGGTCTATTACCCGCTCGCCTCGCTGGGCAAAACCGTCACCTTCATGCGCGGCTGATCAGAATTTGACCCATCTCGCCCTGCTCTGCCTGCGCAACGAAGCCGCCTTTCTGCTCGAATGGCTCGCCCATCACCGCGCTGTGGGCTTTGATAAATTCGTCGTGTTTTCAAATGATTGCGACGATGGCAGCGATGCCATGCTGGACCGGCTGGAACAGATGGGCTGGGTTGAGCATCACCGCAATGATGGCCCCTATGACAATGGCGGCATCCAGTTCACCGCCCTCAAAGCCGCCGCAAAACTCGAAAGCCTGCAACAGGCCGACTGGATTCTACCGCTCGATATGGATGAATTTGTGAACATCCATGTGGGCGATCACACGCTGGGCGCGCTGCACCGTGCCCTGCCGGATGCCACCGCCATCACCCTCACATGGCGGCTGTTTGGCTCGGGCGGACAGGTGCGCTACCTAGACACTCCCGTGACCGAAACCTTCACCCGCTGCGCGCCCGAGGTGATGTTCTGGCCATGGCGCGCCACCATGTTCAAAACGCTTTATAAAAACGATGGGGTTTACGGCAAACCCGGCGTACACCGCCCCCGCAGCCCCGATAAATCCCGGCTGGACACGGCCCAGTGGTACGACAGCCATGGCCGCAAATTGCCCGATTTCTTCCGCCTCAAACGCTTGTTTTCCAACTTCGGACAGGAAAACTACGGGCTGGCCCAGCTAAACCACTACCCGCTTGGCGCGCTCGAAAGCTACGTGCTCAAGGCCGCCCGCGGGCGCGCCGTGCATTCCGACCACATGCTTGGCATGGATTACTGGGTGGAGCGTAATTTCAACACCGATCAAGACACCAGCGTGAACGCCCTCGCCCCCGCGCGCCGCGCCCTGCTGCAAGAGCTTAAATCAGACGCCGTGCTGGCCGATCTACACCAAAACGCCGTCACATGGCGCAAGTCGCAGTTTGACGCGCTGATGCAACAAGAACCGTTTCGCGCGCTTTTTGGCCGTTTGCTGATGACCCCCGCCAGCCAACCCGTGCCGCAAAAAGCCGCGCAATTCATGGTTCGCTACGCCAATCTGGCCCGCAGCAACACCCAAGAGTGACCCCCGCGCCAGCCCCTTGAAATTTCTCGATTTTGCCCCAATTTTTGCCGCATTGCGGAGGTATTCCTCCCCTCAAAGCAGTATGAACCAATTGGCTAAAATGCCAGGGAGCCGAGGCAATGACAGGCGAAACCCTTGATTTTGATACATCTTTGGCAGAATTGCCAAAAAGCGAATGGGTCAAAGCCATCGACCGTCTGTGCGACGAAGACGGCTTTCTCGAACCGCTTGGCAAACGTCATTTCGCCGCATTTATCGAAAAATCCAGCACACTTTTGGTGAGTTTCGAAACAATCCAAGGCATCCGCGCCCTGTCTGAAAAAGCCCAGCCCCTGGGCTGGGAAGTCATGCATGAACATGGCTATTCGCATCTGTGCATCGCCTGCGACGGCGACACATGGTTCCGCGACCCGGCGGTGTTTGGCTTCTTTGACCGTCTGGTGGATGACGGGTTCTTTGACGAATTCGACCAAGTGCTGTTCTACGGCGCAGGCCCCTGCGGCTATGCGGCGGCGGCCTTTTCGGTGGTCTCGCCCGGCGCGCGCGTGCTCGCAATCCAGCCCCAAGCCACGCTTGATCCGCGCATCACCGAATGGGACGACCGTTTCATCGACATGCGCCGCACCGATTTCACCCAGCGCTACGGCTATGCTCCCGACATGCTTGATGCCGCCCATTGCGCCCATGTGATCTATGACCCCGCCCAACAGCTCGACGCGATGCATGCGGCTCTTTTCACCCGGCCCACTGTCGCCAAACTGCGCATGCGCAACATGGGCACGGCGCTGCAAACCAACCTGCTGCAAATGGAACTGCTGACCCCGTTGATTGCCGCCGCCGCCGAAGACCGCCTCGATGATGCGCTTTTCGCCAAACTCTACCGCGCGCGCCGCGACTACCTGCCCTATCTGCGCTGTCTGCTCACCGCCACCGATCAACGCGGCGGCGCCGATCTGGTGCTGGCCCTGTGCCGCAATGTCTCGGGCCGGCTGCAAGCCCCGCGTTTCGCCCGCCGCCTGCAACAGGTGCAACAGGACATGCAAACCTAACATCTGGCCCAGCTACAAAACCTATGCTACTCGGGCGCCATGACCCAAACCATGACACTCCCCCGCCCGGACGACTGGCACCTCCACCTGCGCGACGGCGACATGCTGCGCGCGGTGCTGCCCCACAGCGCCGCCCATTTTGGCCGCGCCATCATCATGCCCAATCTGGTGCCCCCCGTGGTCACTGCCGCCGATGCCGAACGCTACCGCGACCGCATCTTGGCGGCCCTGCCCGATGGCGCGGATTTCACCCCGCTGATGACCCTCTACCTGACGGAAAACACCGATCCCGAAGATGTCGCCGCCGCCCATGCCAGCGGGCTGGTGCATGCGGTCAAACTCTACCCCGCAGGCGCCACCACAAACTCCGCCAGCGGCGTGAGCAACTTCGACAAAGTCGCGCCCGTCTTTGAGAAAATGTCCCAAATCGGCCTGCCGCTCTGCGTGCACGGCGAGGTCACAGACCCCGATATTGACATCTTCGACCGCGAAGCCGTCTTTATCGACCGCGTGCTCGACCCCATCCGCCGCCGCCACCAAGGGCTGCGCGTGGTGATGGAACATATCACCACCTCCGACGCGGTGGATTATGCCAGCGCGCAGGGCGATGATCTGGGCGCAACCATCACAACCCACCACCTTGTGATCAACCGCAACCACATCCTCGCAGGCGGCATCAAACCGCATTACTACTGCCTGCCCGTGGCCAAACGCGAAACCCACCGGCTGGCCCTGCGCCGCGCCGCGACCTCGGGCCATGCGCGCTTCTTCCTCGGCACCGATTCTGCGCCGCACACAGACGCCAATAAACTGCTGCCCTGCGGCTGCGCGGGCTGCTTCACCGCGCCCAACACCATGTCGATCCTCGCGGAAGTTTTCGAACAGGACGGCGCGCTCGACAACCTCGAACACTTCGCCGCCCGCAACGGCCCCGGCTTCTACCGCCTGCCCGTCAACGAGGCCCAAATCACCCTCACCCGCAGCGCCCCCGATTTCCCCGCGCATATCGACACGCCCGAAGGCCCGGTCACCGTGTTTGACCCCGCCATGCCGCTGCATTGGACCGCCTCCTAGGCTTCACCCTTCCTTAAATACTCTTCTTGCCCTCTCACCCACAGGACCGCCCAGATGATCCCCACCAGCTTCCCCCCCGCTTCCGAAATGGCCCGCCTCACGGCGCGCATGCTGCTGGAAATCAAGGCGGTCAATTTCAACACCGATGAACCTTTCATCCTCGCCTCCGGCCTGCCCTCCCCCAGCTATATCGATTGCCGCAAACTGATCAGCTACCCGCGCATCCGCGCCACGCTGATGGATTTCATGACCGTCACGGTGATGCGCAACGCCGGGTTCGAAGCTTTCGACAACATCGCAGGCGGCGAAACCGCAGGCATCCCCTTCGCCGCGCTGGTGGCCGAACGCATGGCCCTGCCCATGACCTATGTGCGCAAAAAACCCAAAGGCTATGGCCGCAACGCCCGCATCGAAGGCGACATGAGCGAGGGCCAGCGCGTGCTGCTGGTCGAAGACCTCACCACCGATGGCGGCTCAAAACTCAGCTTCGTTGACGCGATTCGCGACACCGGCGCAAGCTGCGCCCACACCGCAGTGATCTTCTATTACGACATCTTCCCCGAGACCGAAAAAACCCTAGGGGATCACGGCGTTACACTGCACCACCTGTGCACATGGTGGGATGTCCTCGCCGAAGCCAAAGCCCAAGGCGCCTTTGACGAAGCCACCCTGAACGAGGTGGAAAAATTCCTCAAATCCCCCCGCGAATGGCAAGAAGCCCGCAAGGGCTGATACCACATCTTGACCCAAGCCCCCTGCATTTGCCACAATGTAGGGGTCGCGCCGGGGCGCGCAGCTTATCCACAAACTTATACAATTTGCGCTGCCCGCCCCTTCTCCCTATGACGGGCCGGTGCAGCAAAGGGTGAGTAAATGAACGAGATCACATCACTTAACACCAGTGGCCTTGCCGTGCAGGCCCCAGAAACCATGCCCCATTCCATCGAGGCAGAGCAGCAGCTTTTGGGCGCAATCCTAACCAATAACGACGTGTTTGACCGCATCGCGTCGATCATTTCGCCCAAGCATTTCTACGATCCCGTGCACACGCGGATCTTCGAAATCGCCAGCGCCCGCATCGCCAAAAACAACCTCGCCTCGCCCGTGACGCTCAAGGCGTTCATGGAAGATGACGAAGGGCTCAAAGAACTCGGCGGCCCCGCCTATCTGGCCCGCCTCGCAGGCGCAGCCATCAGCGCCTTCGCCGTGCGCGACTACGCCCAGATGATCTATGATTTGGCCGTGCGCCGCGATCTGATCTCGCTGGGCCGCGACATCGCCGCCAAAGCCGCCACCGTTGATGTGTCCTCCGAGCCACGCGAGCAGATCGTCGAGGCCGAACAGGCGCTCTATAAACTGGCCGAACAGGGCCAGACCGAAAGCGGCTTTCAATCCTTCCTCAGCGCGGTCACCGAAGCCGTCAACGTCGCCAACGCCGCCTATCAGCGCGAAGGCGGGCTTGCGGGCATCTCCACCGGGCTGATCGACATGGATGGCAAGCTGGGCGGCTTGCACCCCTCCGACCTTTTGATCCTCGCGGGCCGTCCTTCCATGGGCAAAACCTCGCTGGCCACCAACATCGCCTTCAACATCGCCAAAGCCTACCGCAAAGGCGAAAAACACGACGGCACCATCGGCGCGGTCGAGGGCGGCGTTGTGGGGTTCTTCAGCTTGGAAATGAGCGCCGAACAGCTTGCAGGCCGGATCTTGGCCGAGGCCTCGGAAATCTCCAGCCACAAGATCCGCCAAGGTGACATGGATGAAACCGAATTCCGCCGCTTTGTGGATGCCGCCAAATCCCTCGAGGCCTGCCCGCTCTTTATCGATGACACCCCCGCCCTGCCGATCTCGCAGGTGGCCGCCCGCTCGCGCCGCCTCAAACGGACCCACGGGCTCGACATCGTCATCGTCGACTATCTGCAACTGCTGCGCGGCACCGCCGAAAACCGGGTGCAGGAGATTGGCGAGATTTCCATGGGTCTCAAGGCCATCGCCAAGGAACTCAACATCCCCGTCATCGCCCTGTCCCAGCTTTCGCGTCAGGTCGAAAGCCGCGACGACAAACGCCCGCAGCTTTCTGACCTTCGGGAATCAGGTTCGATCGAACAGGATGCCGACGTGGTTATGTTCGTGTTCCGCGAAGAATATTACGCCGAGCGTGAAAAACCCTCCGACGAGCGGCTGGATGAAATGGCCGCATGGCAAGAACGCATGGCCCGCCTGCACGCCAAAGCCGAAGTCATCATCGGCAAACAGCGTCACGGCCCCATCGGCACGGTCGAGCTTTCCTTCGAAAGCCAGTTCACCCGCTTTGGCAATCTGGTCAAACCTTGGCAACAAGGCGGCGGCGAGCAAGACTATTGATGCCGCTGCCCCGCGCCTGTTTCCAGCCGCGCCCCTCGGCCCCCCTTATCTCGGCCCCTATTTTCCGGCCCTAATTTCACGGCCCTAAATCCTCGGCCCGCCCCGCGCTTTACTCCAAGCTGCGGGGCCGCTAAACCCCAAGCTGTAAAAGCCCGCCCGCAACCCAGATGGATGATGCCTGCCCCTTTTGCCGCCCGCGGCACCCGCGCACATACCGCTCCACCTCCCCATAAAAGGCTGCCGTTCATGCCCGCCGCAACCCTGACCATCGACCTCTCCGCCATCGCCGCCAACTGGCACGCGCTTGACCGGATGACAGAGTGTGAAACTGGCGCCGTGGTCAAGGCAGATGGCTATGGTCTGGACGCCGCCACCGTGGCCAAACGCCTCGCCGCCGAAGGCGCGCGGCAATTCTTTGTGGCCCTGCCCGGCGAAGGCGTCACCCTGCGCCGCGCCTTGGGCCCCGGTCCCGCGATCCATGTGTTTTCCGGCCATATGAAAGGCGACGCCGAGGCGATCAAAAGCGCGGGCCTGACCCCGATGATCAACTCCGTTGACCAGATGCTCACCCATGTGGAGGCCCTGCCCGGCCACCCGTTTGGCCTGCAACTCGACAGCGGCATGAACCGTTTGGGCCTCGAGCCAGACGAATGGTCCGCCCTGCGCGACATCGCCTTGGCCCAGCAGCCCAAATTGATCATGTCCCATCTGGCCTGCGCCGATGATCCGGCCGATCCGATGAACGCAGCGCAGCTCGACAGTTTCATCTCCATGACCGATGGCATCGACGCGCCCCGCTCGCTCGCCGCCACCGGCGGCATCTTGCAAGGCGAGGCCTATCACTTCGACCTCACCCGCCCCGGCATTGGCCTTTACGGCGGGCTGCCCTTCGCAGGCGCAGCCCCGGCGGTGCGGCTCGATCTGCCCATCATCCAACTGCGCAATGTGGCGCCGGGCGAAACCGTTGGCTATTCCAACGGCTGGACCGCCACGCGCCCCTCGATCATCGCCACATTGGCGGGCGGCTATGCCGACGGGCTGATCCGCGCCATGGGCGGCGGCAAAGCCCAGCTTTGGGCAGAGCAAACCCCCGTGCCGCTGATTGGCCGCGTCTCGATGGACCTGATCACCGCCGATGTCACCCATCTGCGCAGCATCCCAGACAGCCTCACCCTCATCGGTCCCCATCAAAGCGTCGATGATCTGGCAGCCGCCGCAGGCACCATCGGCTATGAAATCCTGACCTCGCTGGGCGGGCGCTACGACCGGGACTACCGCGCTTGAACCCGCTGGCCGCCCTTGGCCGCGCCGCGCTGGCGCTGCTGGCCGGGCTTGGCCGCCTGAGCATTTTTGCCTTCGACACCATCGCTGCCGCCCTGCGCCCGCCCTATTACCCCCGCGAAATCCTGCGCGCTTTGTGGCATGTGGGCTGGCTCTCGCTGCCCGTGGTGGCGCTGACGGCGCTTTTCACCGGCGGCGCCTTGGCGCTGCAAATCTACTCCGGCGGCGCGCGGTTCAA
The DNA here is from genome assembly GCA_051252055.1 of Sulfitobacter sp. Taxonomy (GTDB): domain Bacteria; phylum Pseudomonadota; class Alphaproteobacteria; order Rhodobacterales; family Rhodobacteraceae; genus Sulfitobacter. Next base: position 1,414,389 of record JBPOFD010000001.1, on the reverse strand, counting down.
CGCCGAAGCCGTGGTGCCGCAAATCGTCGCCATCGGCATGGTGCGCGAACTTGGGCCCGTGCTGGTGGGGCTGATGGTCGCCGCCCGCGTGACCTCGTCCATCGCCGCCGAAATCGCCACCATGAAAGTCACCGAACAGATCGACGCGCTCATCACCCTGAGCACCGATCCCCTGCGCTATCTGGTCATGCCGCGCGTGCTGGCGGGGCTGCTGACCGTGCCGCTGCTGGTTGCGGTGGGCGATGTGATCGGCGTGATGGGCGGCTATCTGGTCGCCACAGGCGGGCTTGATTTCAACCCCGCCTCCTATTTGCGCGCCACCGTGAACTTCCTTGAGCCGCTCGACATTGCCTCCTCGCTGGTCAAAGGCGCAGCGTTCGGCTTTCTCGCCGCCCTCATCGGTTGCTACCGCGGGCTCGAGGCCGGGCGCGGCGCAATGGGCGTGGGCCATGCCACCAAAAGCGCCGTTGAAACCGCCGCCGTCCTGATCCTTGCGACGAATTTCATCCTCACAGGGGTTCTATTCGCCCAATGATCAGCATCAAAAACCTCCATATTTCCTTTGAAAACAAAAAGGTACTGCGCGGCGTTAACCTTGAGGTGCCAAAGGGGCGCAGCCTTGTGATCATCGGCGGCTCTGGCGCAGGCAAATCCGTGCTGATGCGCTCGATGCTGGGGCTGGTGGCCCCGGACCGGGGCGAGATTGCGGTCGATGACGGCACCGCCCTCACCCGCGCCAGCCGCGCCGCATGGCTGGAGAAAACCGGGAAACTCTTCCAAAACGCAGCCCTGTTCGACAGCCTGCCAATCTGGGAAAACATCGCCTTTCGCCTGCTGCGCAGCACCCCGCGCCCAAAGGCCCGCGCCATCGCCATCGAAAAACTCGCCCGCGTTGGGCTTGATGCGGATGTGGCCGATCTGCTGCCTGCTGAACTGTCCGGCGGCATGCGCAAACGCGCAGGCCTCGCCCGCGCCATCACAGGCAGCCCCGCTGTGCTGTTCTTCGACGAACCCACCACGGGCCTCGACCCGATCAATGCCGCCCGCATCAACGCGCTGATCCGCGATATTGTCACCGATATGGGCGTCACCGCCGTAACCATCACCCATGACATGACCTCCGTGCGCAGCATCGCCGATGATGTCGCCATGCTCAAATCAGGCCGCATCATCTGGCAGGGCGATCTGCCCGCGCTGGCCCGCGCCGATCAACCCGATCTGCGCGCCTTTGTCGACGCTGGCACATGATCCGCTATCTCAACCTGTCGCTGCTGATCCTCTATCCCATCGCATGGTGGGCACCGCTGATGAAGGCAGGCGTGCTGCCGCTCTTCAGCCTCAAACAGATCTCCGTGCTGACCGGGCTGCAATCGCTGTGGTCCACCGATATCTTTCTGGCGCTGCTGGTCACGGTGTTTGCGCTCTTTGCACCTTACGTGAAAACCATCGGGCTGGCGCTGGCGCATTTGGGCTGGCTAAGCCCCCGCGCCCTGCCTGCCCTGCATGTGATGGGCAAATTGGCCATGGCCGATATCTTCCTCATCGCGCTTTATATCACCTTGTCAAAAGGCATCGGCGTGGGGCGTATCGAAACCGCATGGGGGCTCTATCTATTTACCGCCTGTATCCTCGCCTCGCTCTGGGTAAGCTGGAAAACAGAACAATCCACCAATAATTCCCCGGATTGATGCCGTTTGTGCTACAATCAAGGCTACACCGCCTCATAACCCGCGCATAAACACATTTTTTCCCCTTTGCGTATGATCGGCGGAACTTTACCGTCTTTCATATGTTGATCGGCATAATATTGCCGACACACACAGCTTCCGGGGGGAAGAGCCATGAACCAATTGCGTAACATCTCCTATGTCATCCAATTCGTCCTGCAACGGCTGGCCGTCATCACCTTTGCGCTGGCCGCAATCGCCTTGCTGGGGGCCACAATCATGGCCTCTCTGGGCCAATGGGCTTGGGCCGATATTTCCCTGCGCTTTGACGGGGCCGAGGTCACCAACGCAGGCATGTATGCCCAGATCGGCCTGACCGTGCTGGCCACGGGGCTGCTGTTCTTCCTGCCCTCCAATCACCGCGTGATGCAGCTTGAAAACTCGCACCGCTCGTTCTCCGTGGGCATGCAGGACGTGGCCCGCGCCTATGGCGCAGTGCACGCCGCCGACCGCGCCAGCACTTTCCAGCTCAGCTCCGAATTCGATTCCGTGCGCGAGCGCATCGCCTATCTGCGCGATCACCCCGACCTGTCGACGCTCGAGCCGCAAATCCTCGAAATGGCCGCCCAGATGAGCCATGTGAGCGCCGAACTGGCCGCCGTCTATTCCGACGATAAAATCGCCCGCGCCCGCGATTTCCTGAAACAGCGCCAAGAAGAGGTCGAAACCTTCAACGCCCGCCTGACCCAAGCCAAGAGCATCTCGACCGAGATGAAACACTGGCTGCACGAGGTCGATCTGGAGGAAAGCGTCGCCGCCGCTCAACTGACCCGCCTGCGCGATGAAATGAACGAAATCCTGCCGGAACTTGGCCGCGAGCGCACCGTGAATACCGTGAACACCGCGCCAGACATCTCGCCTGATATCAAACCGGGCATCAACACCCCGGCGGGCCGTTTCGACACAAAAGAAGGCGGCGCGTCCCGCGACAACCCGGTTATCGAAATGCCACCAAAAGCTGCTGAATGATGCCGCTAACGCTGCTTGCCCTTGTTCTTTTCTGATCTATAACCTCTAATGGATGTATCACGAAAATTGCATTCAACCACAGGTTGCCACTCAGCATGGCACGTTCAGGACAGGATTAAGCCATGCGTGCATCAGCACATCCAAGACAGGCCGAACGGCTGGCCGAACTGCGGCGCTATGACATTCTCGACACCCCCCGCGAGGCTGATTTTGACGATATCGTCGCCCTGACCTCGAAAATCTGCGAAACGCCGATTTCCGTGATCAACATCATCGACGCAGACCGCCAGTGGTTCAAGGCCGAAGTTGGGCTGAACGCCGATGAAACGCCGCTCGATACCTCGATCTGCTCGCATATCATTCTGGACGAGGATTTTGTCGAAATCCCCGACACGTTGGCCGATGACCGTCTGTCCGATAATCCGCTGTGCCTTGCGCCCTCGGATGCGCTGCGGTTTTACGCAGGCGCCCGGCTGGTCTCGCCCAACGGGCTGCCCTTGGGCACGCTATGCGTGCTCGACACCCGCCCGCGTACCCTGACCGATCTGCAACGCGAAGCGCTCCAGGTGCTGTCGCGCCATGTGATGAAACAGCTCGAATTGCGCCGCGCCCTGCGCCAGCAGGAGATTTTGCGCTCGGAAATCGACCACCGCATCAAAAACTCGCTGCAATCGGTCTCCTCTGCCCTGCGCCTCTATGCGCGCGGCATCACCGATCCCGCCGCCATTGATGCCTTTGACGCCGTGCGCCGCCGCATCGAAGCTGTGGCCGCCGTGCATGAGCAACTGCAACGCAAAAGCCATAGCGATGTGGTCGAGATGCCTGATTACCTTGCCAAAATCGCGCAATTGCTCACCAACAGCGCCCCCGAAGGCATCACCGTCACCGCCCGCTGCGATGCGCTCCAGCTTGAATCCGAATGCGCCAATGCCGTGGGCATGATCGCCAGCGAATTTGCCGCCAATTCCATCAAACACGGATTCATAGAGGGCCGCAGCGGCACCATCACCGTCAGCTTGGAACATTCCGGCCATGACATGCTGCGCCTTGAATGCAGCGACGATGGCGCAGGCTGCACAGCAAGCTCTGCGGCCAACAGCACCAGCTTGGGCCAAACCTTGATGCAAGCCGCCGCCGGGCAACTGGGCGGCCAGCTTGATCTGGACCTGACCGAGCGCGGCGCGACATTAGAATTGCTTTTTCCCCGCCGAGAGGTTTGACGCCGCCGCCGCGCTGCGCCATGAAAGCGCATGGCAAAACCCGTCACACAATTCTCCTGCACCAACTGCGCCGCGACCTTCTCCAAATGGTCGGGCCGCTGCGACAGTTGCGGCGAATGGAACTCGATCATCGAGGACAAGGGCCTAAGCGCAGGCCCGCCCTCTAAATCCCTTGGCGCCAAACGCGGCAAGGGCATGGTGCTGACCGATCTGGCCCATGAAGAAGCGCCCCCCCCGCGCACCATGTCCACCATCGCGGAACTTGACCGCGTACTGGGCGGCGGGCTGGTCCCCGGCTCTGCCATTTTGGTGGGCGGCGATCCGGGCATCGGCAAATCCACGCTGCTGCTGCAAGCGGCGGCGGCTTTCGCAGGCGCAGGGCTCAAAACCCTCTACATCAGCGGCGAAGAAGCCAGCGCGCAGGTCCGCATGCGCGCCCAGCGTCTGGGTCTGGGCGACGCCAATGTGCAACTGGGCGCGGAAACCAATCTGCGCGACATCCTCACCACAATGGAGGCCGAAGCCCCCCAGCTTGTGATCATCGATTCGATCCAAACCATGTGGGCCGATAACGTCGACAGTGCCCCGGGCTCGGTCTCGCAGGTCCGCGCCGCCGCGCATGAGCTGACCACCTTTGCCAAACGCAAAGGCACTTCCGTGATCTTGGTTGGCCATGTCACCAAAGACGGCCAAATCGCCGGGCCGCGCGTGGTCGAACATATGGTCGACACCGTGCTCTATTTCGAGGGCGAACGCGGCCACCAGTTCCGCATCCTGCGCAGCGTCAAGAATCGCTTTGGCCCCGCCGACGAAATCGGCGTGTTCGAAATGACCGGCCAAGGCCTCTCCCAAGTGCTCAACCCCTCCGCCCTCTTCCTCTCCGAACGCGGCGAGCCCTCGCCCGGCTCTGTGGTGTTCGCTGGCGTCGAAGGCACCCGCCCCGTGCTGGTGGAATTTCAGGCGCTGGTTGCCCCCTCGCCGCATTCCCAAGCCCGCCGCACCGTGGTCGGCTGGGATTCGGGGCGGCTGGCCATGATCCTCGCAGTGCTCGAAGCGCGCTGCGGCATCCCCTTTGCGGGGCTTGATGTCTACCTCAACGTGGCGGGCGGCATGAAAGTCTCCGAACCTGCCGCCGATCTTGCGGTTGCATCCGCCCTGCTCAGCGCGCGCGAAGACATATCTTTGCCAGCAGAAACCGTGGTTTTTGGCGAAATAAGCCTCTCGGGTGCCCTGCGCCCTGCCTCTCAGACCGAAAATAGGTTGAAAGAAGCACAAAAACTTGGTTTTACGAGCGCGATCGCTCCCTCTGGTGGCAAAGCCGTCGGGGTCAGTGGCATTACGCTGCGCACAAGCAGCGATTTGGTAGCCTATGTAGGCGAGATTTTTGGCGCAGGCTAAGCGCGATACCTGAGGGATAAAGGCGAGCATGGAAGGTTTTACCATCATCGACGGCGTGGTGGCGCTGGTTATCGTGATGTCAGCGCTGCTGGCATACGGGCGCGGGTTCGTGCGCGAATTGATGGCGATTGTCGGCTGGATTGCCGCAACCGTCTTTGCCTATCTCTTTGCCCCAAAGGTCGAACCTTTGGTGCGCGAACTGCCTGTAGTGGGCGATTTTCTGGCCGATAGCTGCGAATTGTCGATCATCGGCGCCTTTGCTGTGGTCTTGGCAATCACGCTGATTGTCGTGTCGCTCTTCACACCGCTCTTCTCCTCGCTGGTCCAGCGCTCGATCTTGGGCGGCATGGATCAGGCCTTTGGTTTTGTCTTTGGCGTGGTGCGTGGCATCTTGCTGGTGGCCATCGCATTTTTCGTCTATAATGTTGTGATCTCCGGTCAGGAATTCACCATGGTGGATGACAGCCGCTCGGCAAAAGTGTTTGGCCGCTTCACGGGCCAGATCGAAGATCAGAACCCAGAAGAAGCCCTTGGTTGGCTGCAACTGAAATACGAAGCGTTGGTATCCAACTGCGAGAGCTGAATAAAGCTCCTGCCTGTCGGCGCTGACCCTTCTGAAAATGCGCTCTGGCCCTGATGGGGCCCGGGCCAACCCCGGACAGACAGCAACACCGCGCTGCCTGCATTCCTTACATAAAGCTAGCCTAGCTAGTGGATTCGGAGCTGCTTCCCCCGTGCCCAACACATCACCCAAAATCATGCCCCCCGCGCACCCTTTTGATACCAGCTATCTGGAGGACGCAGATGCTGACAAACTCAAGGAAGAATGCGGCGTCTTTGGCGTGGTCGGCGTTGCCGATGCCTCCAACTTCGTAGCCCTCGGGCTGCACGCCCTGCAACACCGGGGCCAAGAGGCCGGCGGCATCGTCAGCTATGACACAGAAGCCGGTTTCCAAAACGCCCGCCGCTTTGGCTATGTGCGCGACAACTTCACCTCGCAAGATGTGATGAAACAACTGCCCGGCGCATTGGCCATCGGTCATGTGCGCTACTCCACCGCAGGCGAAAAAGGCCAAACCGCGATCCGCGACGTACAGCCCTTCTTTGGCGAATTTGCCATGGGCGGCGCGGCGATTGCGCATAACGGCAACATCACCAACGCCAATTCCCTGCGCCGCGAGCTGATCGAGCGCGGCTCGATCTTTCAATCCTCCTCAGACAGCGAATGCATCATCCACCTGATGGCGCGCTCGCTGCAACGCAACATCCCCGAACGGATGGAAGACGCGCTGCGCCGCGTCGAAGGCGCGTTTTCTGTGGTGGCCATGACCCGCACCAAATTGATCGGTGTGCGCGACCCGCTGGGCGTGCGCCCGCTGGTCTTGGGCAAAATTGGCGATGGCTGGGCACTCAGCTCGGAAACCTGCGCCCTCGACATCATCGGCGCGGAATTTGTCCGCGAGGTAGAACCCGGCGAAATGGTGGTCATCACCGCCGACGGGGTGCAAAGCAACTTCCCCTTCCGCCGCCAAGAGCCGCGGTTTTGCATCTTCGAACATGTCTATTTCTCGCGTCCCGACAGCATCCTTGGCGGGCGCAGCGTTTACGAAACCCGCGAAGCCATTGGCCGCGAGCTGGCCAAAGAAAGCCCCGTTGACGCCGATCTGGTCTGCCCCGTCCCCGACAGCGGCACCCCGGCGGCCATCGGCTACTCGCTGGAATCGGGCATCCCCTACGCCATGGGGATCATCCGCAACCAATATATGGGCCGGACCTTCATCGAACCGACCGAGCAGATCCGCAACATGGGTGTGCGCCTCAAACTCAACGTGAACCGCGCGCTGATCAAAGGCAAACGGGTCATCTTGGTCGACGACAGTGTGGTGCGCGGCACCACCAGCCGCAAGATCAAGGAAATGATCCTTGATGCGGGCGCCGCCGAGGTCCACTTCCGCATTGCATCGCCCCCCACGGCATGGCCGTGTTTCTACGGTGTGGACACGCCCCAGCGCGAAAAGCTGCTGGCCGCCACCATGTCCGAAGAAGAGATGCGCGAACATCTGGCCGTGGACAGCCTGAAATTCATCTCCCTCGACGGTCTCTACCGCGCCGTGGGCGAAAAGAATGGCCGCAACACCAAATGCCCGCAATATTGTGATGCCTGTTTCTCCGGCGACTATCCCGTCACCCCGGCAGATCAGATCAATCAGGGCTTTGAAATGAAACCGGCAGCAGAGTAATCTGCTGCCACCACTTTATGCGAAGGCGCAGCTAGGATCGGGCATGACCCTCTCACTCCCGCCCCTCCCTGCCGCCTTCGCAACCGCTTCGCAAAACTGGCCGCTGGCCGCCCAGCAGACCCTCGCAAATGTCAGACGGGTGGTGCACACTATGTGCACAGGGTGTGACGCCGCTCCTTTGCAAGAAACCCTCAAATGGGGAGAGCCCTCTTGGCTGCCCCGCGCCCCGCGCATCGGCACCACTTTGCGCGCCGCATGGAAGCCCCAGCGCCCCGATCACTTCGGTCTTTTTGTGCATTGCCAAACCAGCATCGCCGCCGAGTTTGACGCGCTTTATCCCCCGCATTCCGGCCCCCCGCTTTTCACACGCGAGAGCAACCGCGCCATCTGGCTGCCCCTCGACGCACCTGTGCCCGAAGGCCCCATCGGCCATTTGGCGCTCATGGCCCTCACCTATCACCGCAGAACCTGAACCCCTTCGGACAGGTTCCGCCCAAATCAATGCTGCACTGCGGCAATTCTCCGCCGATCCTGTCTCGCGCCCCTTCTAAATATGGCCATTCGTTGCTAGCTCCCCTGCTTGACCGACGCTATAGGCTCCATTTGCGGGGCCAAGAGAGACCCTAATGACAAGCTCAAATGACGGCACTCCTACACCGAAAAAAGTCGCCAGCCTCGCGACTGAAAACGCGCGGCTCGAGCGTATGGCGCTGATCGGCACCTTCGGCTCAAACGCCGCGCCCGGCGCGCTACTGCTCTTGCCCGGCGGCAAGGTCGCCCGCGTCGCCACCGGCGACCGCGTCGCAGGCGGCACTGTGCTCGCCATCGACGAAACCCGCGTGGTGCTGGACCGCATGGACGGGCAATTGGTGCTGAAACTGCCAAAAACCTGAGCCAGCCCTTGACCCCGCCGCAGCTCCCGTGCACATCCGCTGCATGACAAATTCCACGACAAAAATCGCATTGATCACCGGCGCTTCGCGCGGCCTTGGCGCAGCTCTGGCCGAGGCGCTCGCGCCCACCCATCACATCGTCGCCGTGGCCCGCACCGTGGGCGCGCTCGAAGAGCTCGACGACCGGATCAAAGCGCTTGGCGGCCATGCTACATTGGCTCCGATGGATGTCACGAACCGCGATGCCATGGCCACTTTGTGCCGCGGCATCTATGACCGCTGGGGCCATATCGACCTTTGGGCGCATTGCGCCGTGCATGCAGCCCCGCTCACCCCGGCCTCGCATATAGATGCCAAAGACATGGAAAAATCCGTGGCCTGCAACGTCACCGCCACCGCCATGCTGATCCCCTTTGTCGCCCCGCTTTTGGGCACAAACGGTCAGGCGATCTTCTTTGACGATCCCCAAGCAGGCGCGAAATTCTTCGGCAGCTACGGCGCCACCAAAGCCGCGCAAATCGCCATGGCCCGCAGCTGGCAGGCCGAGACCGCACAGATCGGGCCAAAGGTGCATATCCTCACCCCCGCGCCCATGCCCACCGCCACCCGCGCGCGTTTCTTCCCCGGCGAAGACCGCGCCCCGCTCAGCGCGCCTCAAGCCCAAGCCGCTGCGCTCTTGGGGCAACTGGCCTAGAATTTACCGCGAAATTTGCCGCATCAGGGCCTGCTTGCCTTGCCGCTTGCACGCCCCTCGCCTATCAAGGCGCAAAGGGGTCAATCTATGCGTATTCTCATCACCAATGACGACGGTATCAATGCGCCGGGTCTGGCCACCCTGCACCAGATCGCCACAGAGCTTGCCGGCCCCGCAGGCGAGGTCTGGACAGTGGCCCCCGCGTTTGAGCAATCGGGCGTTGGCCATTGCATCAGCTACACCAAACCCATGATGATCTCCGAAATGTCACCGCGCCGCTTCGCCGCCGAAGGCAGCCCCGCCGATTGCGTGCTCGCGGCCCTGCATGACGTGATGGCCGATTGCCCCCCCGATCTGGTTCTATCCGGTGTGAACCGGGGCAATAACGCCGCTGAAAACACGCTTTATTCCGGCACCATCGGCGCCACAATCGAGGCCGCGCTGCAAGGTGTGCCCGCCGTGGCCCTGTCGCAATTTTATGGCCCCGATAACCGCGATCTGGACAACCCGTTCGAGGCCGCCGCCGCCCATGGCGCGCGCTGCATCCGCCGGATCTTGGATCAAACACCCGATAACGACAGCGCTTACGGCTTGTTTTATAACGTGAATTTCCCCGCCGTGCCCGCCTCCGCCGTGCGCGGCACCCGCGTGGTGGCCCAAGGGCGCCGCGACGGTGTGAACTTCTCGACGCAAGCCAATGTCGCCCCCAACGGGCGGCGGTTCTTGTGGATCACCGGCGGCAACCAACAGGTCCATTCCGGCCCCGGCACCGATGCCACGGCCAATCTGGATGGCTATATCTCTGTCACGCCCATGCGCGCCGATCTGACGGCCCATGACCTGCTTGGCCAGCTTGAAGGCATCGCAGAATGAGCGAGGAAGACGCCCAATCCATCGCCGAGCGCAAGATGCAGTTCCTCTATGCGCTGCGCTCCAAAGGCGTCACGGACAACCGCGTGCTCTCGGCCATGGAACAGGTGGATCGCGGCCCGTTTATTCGCGGCATCTTTGCCGCCCGCGCCTATGAAGACATGCCCCTGCCCATCGCCTGCGGCCAAACCATCAGCCAGCCATCGGTTGTGGGGCTGATGACCCAGGCGCTGGACATTGCGCCGCGCGACAAAGTGCTCGAAATCGGCACGGGCTCCGGCTATCAGGCCGCAATCCTCAGCCGCCTTGCCCGCCGCGTCTATACAATCGACCGTCACCGCCGCCTCGTACGCGAAGCCCGCGCGATCTTTGACGATCTGGATTACTCTAACATCACCGCGATCACCGGCGATGGCAGCTTTGGTCTGGCCGAACAGGCCCCCTTTGACAAAATCATCGTGACCGCCGCCGCCGAAGACACCCCCGGCCCGCTGATTGCCCAGCTAAAGGTCGGCGGCATCATGGTGCTGCCTGTGGGCCAATCCGACGCCGTACAACACCTGATCCGCGTGCGAAAAACGCCGCAGGGTTTGGAATATGACGAAATGCGCGCCGTGCGCTTTGTTCCGCTCCTAGAGGGGTTGGGAAAAGACACTTAATCAGATAGAATTGCGGCAATCCCGAGCAACAGGGAAAACCGCAAAGCGACGAGGGACGAGTAGATGATTTCCAAAAACCAGCGCCTGACACTTCTGGCTGGCGGCGCCAGCCTGCTGCTGACTGCCTGCGGCGAGAAACCACTCGACTTTGATCTGCGCGGCCTCACGGGCGGCTTCTCCACGGCAGATGCGGCGCAGGTCGCCACCGCCGAGCGCCCCAGTCCCGATGATCGCGGCGTAATCTCCTACCCTAATTATCAAGTCGCCGTGGCCCGGCGCGGCGATACCGTCACCTCTGTGGCCGCACGTGTCGGCGTCGACGCAGGCGAATTGGCCCGGTTCAACGGGCTCTCCCCCGAGGTGCAGCTACGCCAAGATGAAATCATCGCTCTGCCCGCACGTGTGGCCGAACCTTCCGCCGCCACAGGCGGCCCGGTCGACATCACCTCGCTGGCAGGCAACGCAATCAACAACGCGCCGCAAACCACCAGCGCCAGCGCCCCTGCCGCCCCCCGCGCCCAATCGGGCACAGAGCCTGCCCGCCACCGGGTCGAGCGCGGTGAAACCGCCTATACCGTGGCCCGTCTCTACGGCGTGCCCGTGAAATCACTGGCCGAATGGAACGGGCTGGGCGCAGATTTTGCTGTGCGCGAAGGCCAGTTCCTGCTGATCCCCGTGCCCCAGCAAGCCGCCCCGCGCCAGAGCGCAGCCCTGCCTGCCGCCGCCGCCACAGCGGCAACAACCACCGTCGCAGCTGTCCCCGCGCCGCAGGTCACCACCCTGCCCGGTCAAGGCTCGCCCACCCCAACACCGCCAAGCGCGGCCACTGCTCTGCCCAAGAACGAGCCGGCAAAACCCGCCGCGCCAGTTGCGCAAAAAGAGCCTGAAAAACCCGTGGCCGATGTGGGCAAGCCCACCGTTGCCGCCTCCTCTGGCCGCATGGTCACCCCGGTTCAAGGCACAATCATCCGCAGTTACGCCAAGGGTAAAAACGAAGGCATCAACATCTCTGCCAATGCGGGCAGCCCGGTCAAAGCGGCCGATGGCGGCACCGTCGCGGCCATCACGAAAAGCGCCGATGGCATCCCGATCATCGTCGTGCGCCACCCCGACAATCTGCTGACCGTCTATGCTAATGTCACCGATGTGTCCGTCGCCAAGGGCGATACCGTGGGCCGCGGCCAATCCATCGCCAAACTGCGCGGCGGCAGCGATAATTACGTGCATTTCGAAGTTCGCAAAGGCTTCGACAGCGTCGATCCACAGCCCTACCTGAACTGAGGCCCAAAACCCCGGAAATAAGGCAATGCCGCCGCGCATCTGCCTTATTTCCGCCTCATTTGACTAAAATCTGCCACATTTCGGCCCAGTTTCTGACTTAGAAACAATCCAACGATTTTAGAGGGATTGTTCGCAAGTGGCTGTTTATTATAGATATACCAATGCGATTTTTGGCACCCAATCCACAGTGAACGGGTCTGCGCACAACTATTCCTATGCCCCCACCACCAATGCGAACTGGTCATATTCAGGGCAAGCAACTGAATTTACGGTCGCCGAAAAAGACGGCGCGATCTATTTCAACGGCGATGTCGACAATGAAGAAATCGAAAGCAAACAGCAAATCGGCGGCCAATGGGAACAGGTCATCGAAATTGACGGCACGGCCCGCCAGAACGTCTATGACTATACATTCACCGTCAAAAGCGGCGGCTCAACTTGGCGCGTGGCGGTCATCGATGTTGACCTGAACAACAATGACACAATCTCCGGTTCCACCGAGAACGGCTATTATCTGATCTTCCCAGACGGGTTGCCCCCCGCCAATGTGAACCTGCGGGTCACGGGCGTGGTCGATAACAGCACCGAATTGCTGCACACGGATCTGGGCGCGCAGGTGGTCTGTTTTGCCTCTGGCATGATGATTGACACGCCCCATGGCCCCGTTGCCGTGGAAAACCTCTTTGAAGGCGATCTGGTCGAGACCCGCGAATTTGGCCCCCAGCCCGTGCGCTGGGTTGGCTCCACCAGTGTCACGGCGACGGGCGATCTGGCTCCTATCGTGATTTCTGCCGGGGTGTTTGACAATTCCGAAGACCTGATCGTCTCGCCGCAGCACGCCATATTGATCACGGGCTGGCGGGCACAGCTGATCTTTGGCGAGGATGAAATTCTGGTCCGCGCCGTGGATCTTTTGCGCCATGAGGGCGTCTATCGCCGCCCCGGCGGCATGGTCACCTATCACCACATCTTGCTCGATAAACACGCCACCTTGTGCAGCGCTGGCCAATGGTCAGAAAGCCTCTATCCCGGCGATATGACCCTGCAAACAGTGAACCCTGCGGTGCGCGACGAGCTTTTGGCGCTGTTTCCACAGCATTTCAACTATGGCCCCAAAGCCGCCCGCTGCGCCCGCAAATACGAGGCGCAGCTGCTCGCGGCTTAAACCCGAACGCCTTTGCGTCCGGCCAAATCGACAAAATATTGCCACGCCACCCGGCCCGAACGCGCGCCGCGTGTGGCTTGCCATTCGATTGCCTCGGCGCGCAAATCCGCATCGCTGATCGCCACGCCATAGGCATCGCAATAGCCCCGGATCATTGCCAAAAACTGATCTTGATCGCAGGCATGAAACCCCAGCCACAACCCAAAGCGATCCGACAGAGAAACCTTCTCCTCCACCGCTTCTGACGGGTTAATGGCACTGCCGCGCTCATTCTCGATCATGTCTCGCGGCATCAAATGGCGGCGGTTCGACGTGGCATAAAGCACCACATTCTCGGGCCGCCCCTCAATCCCGCCATCCAGCACCGCCTTGAGCGATTTGTAATGCGCATCATCATGGCCAAAGCTCAGATCATCGCAAAACAGAATAAACCGCTGCGGCGCGCCGCGCAGCAGCGCCAGCAAACGGCCCACACTGGGCAGGTCTTCGCGCTGCAACTCCACAATGCGCAGATCGGGAAACTCCGCATGCAGCGCGCCATGTATCGCTTTGACAAGGCTCGATTTCCCCATGCCCCGCGCGCCCCAAAGCAGCGCGTTATTGGCCGGCAATCCCGCCGCAAATTGCCGGGTGTTCTCCAGCAGCGTATCCCGTGGCCGCTCAACCCCAAGCAGCAGGCTCAGATCAACCTTGGCGATCTGCTCCACAGGCTCCAGCCGCTCTGGCCCCACATGCCAAACAAACCCCGGCGCGCTTGCAAAATCAGGGGCCTCCAGCGGCGCCGGAGCCAGCCGCTCCAGTGCCGCTGCAATTCTCTCCAGCGTCGCATCAGACATTACTTCAAATCTTCCTCATCCAGATCATCAAAGGCTTCTTCATCGTCGTAATAGCCCTCGGCCCGCAGCTTTGCGTCGCGCTTCTTCTCAACCCGGCGCACCAGAAAGATCGAGATTTCATAGAGCCCGTACACCACCACAAACAGGATCAACTGCGTGATCACATCCGGCGGCGTCACCAGCGCGGCCAGCACCAAAATGCCAACCATCGCGTATTTACGCACATTGCCCAGCCCTTCCGCGCTCACCAGCCCGGCTTTGCCCATCAAGGTCAGCAGTACAGGCAGTTGGAAACACAGACCGAAAGCCATGATGAATTTAAGCGAAATATCCAGCGACTCGTTGACCTTACCAAAGAACGTGATGGTCGGCTTTGTGCTTGGCACCGCAGGGTCAATCACCCCGCCCGTCGCCGTCGACAGCACATTGGTCACAATCGAAGACGCATCCGCAAACCCCAGCAAAAACGACATCGCCAGCGGAGTCACCACAAATTGCGCAAAGCTCGCGCCAAGAATGAACATCAGCGGCGAGGCCACCAGAAACGGCAAAAACGCACTTTTTTCATTGCGGTAGAGACCCGGCGCTACAAAGCGCCACATCTGATAGCCAATGATCGGAAAGGCCAAGGCAAAGCCGCCGACCATCGACACCCGGAACAGGGTAAACAGATATTCCTGCGGGCTGGTGAATTGCAGCGCCGGATGGTCATCACCCAAATCGCGCAGCGTATCGACAATCGGGTTCAGCAGGAAATTCATCACATGCTCGGCCAGAAAATCGCCTTGAATGGGAATGAAAAACACCGAAATTGTCACCAACAGCGCAAGCACCGAGCGGATCAGCCGCGTGCGCAGCTCTGCCAAATGCTCAATCAGCGGCGCGGCGCTGTCGTCAATATCATCGCTGGCGCTCATGGTTTAACCCTTGGCCTCATCTGTCTTGGACGCACGCAGCGCCGCCTCGGCCGCTTCGGCCTTCTCCAGCGCCTCGCGCGCCTCACGGGTTTTGCGCTCTGCTGCTGCCCGCGCGGTGGATTCCTGAATGCGCTTCACATCCTCGGCCCGCTGCGCCGCCAGCTTGCCCGTCTCGCTCGACGGGTCCAGATCAGTCAGGGATTTGGCCGCAGATTTCACCTCATCCATGGCCGAGCCCACAGGGTTGCTCGCCGCTTTGATCGACTTGTTCAAACTCGCCGATATGTCGCGCACGCCGCTTTCCTCAGCCGCCTCGTTCATCGCCATGGAAAACTCCCGCGCCATGCCTTTGGCACGGCCCACAAATTGCCCCACGCGCCGGAATAACACCGGCAAGTCCTTGGGGCCCACCACGATCAACGCGACAATCCCGATGACCAGAAGCTCCGACCAACCCAGATCAAACATATGCGGTTACACCCGGTCCTTGTCGGCTTTGACGTCGATCACATCGGCGCTCTCATCGGCCACTTCTTTATTCTCTTGCTCGCCTTCACTGATGCCTTTTTTGAAGCTGGTGATGCCCTTGCCAACTTCCCCCATCAGCGAGGAAATCTTGCCGCGCCCAAACAGCACCAGCACAACAACAGCAATCAACAAAAGCCCCGGCAGGCCAATATTTCCAAGTCCCATGGTCTTCTCCTAACCCTCGCGCATCATCGCGCAGATAAACTGGCCCAATCCATAGCCCGCAGATCGCCCACTTAAAAGCGCCCCCAAGCGCCGCGCGGTCCCCACCCCGCGCATTTTACCCCCATGCGCCGGGCTTGCCGCGCCCTCCTGACAAGTTTATGTCAGTATTTAGCCGCCACTCAGGACAACCCATGCCCCGCATCACCCGCCTGCACCACTTAACCCGCCTGCTGCAAAACGGCGCGACCCACCGCGCCGAGGATCTGGCCAAATCCCTCGGCGTCACCCCGCGCACCATCTACCGCGACATGGAAAGCTTGCAATTGCGCGGCGTGGCGGTGATCGGAACGCGAGGCAGCGGCTATCACATGGCCCCGCTCACCACCTTGCCGCCCCTCACCTTGACAGATGCCGAAATCGAAGCGCTGCAATTTGGCCTTGCGATCACGGGCGAGACAACAGACCCAGAACTGCGCGCCGCCGTGCGCTCGCTCACCGCCAAACTAGACGCAGCCCTGCCCGCCGATGCGCCCAGCGACCGCCAAAGCGACCTCGCCATCTTCACCGGTTTTGCCAATACCGCGCGCGGCCTCGGCCACCTTCCCACCCTGCGCGCCGCCATTCGCGGCAAACAAAAATTGCGGCTCACCGACACCGCGCCAGATGGCACCGTGAACACCCATAGGGTTCGCCCCCTGCGCCTGTCCCACTGGGCGCGCATCTGGTCGCTCACCGTCTGGAGCGAGACCGCACATGGCTTTCGCGACATCCGCGTGGACCTGATCGAAACCGCCGCCGCCCTGCCCGAGCTTTTCCGCGACGAGCCGGGCAAGACCTTGGCTGATTACCAACCCTGATCTTCACCCTTCTTCAAATACTCATCTTAAACCGTCACCCGGCGGGCTTCCGCCGCCACCCGGTTTGCGGCGGCAAAAACGCCTCCACGCTGGCCTGCGCGATCACAATCACCTCATCGCCCGAAGCCACGTTCAAACCGCCTTTAACGGCCCGCACCTCGGCCCGCCCGCGCGGCAACACGGCGCGCAGCGCCTCGATATCAAGCTTTTCAGGCTCCTGCACCGCCACGCTCACCTGCACCCGCATCGCGCTATGATCAGCCCCCAACACGCCGAAAATCGGCAGCGATGAATGGCGCAGCGCATCTTCAATCGCCCGTTTGCCCGCCTTGGTGTAATCCATGCCGTGCAAATCATTGCCCATGCCCATCTCGATGATGACCCGTTGCTCACCCATCTTGGCGCTCCATCTCAAACCCGACACTCAGCGCGGCATTGGCCATGATCGTCGGATTGCCTTCCCCTTCGGGGCGCGGCACGTCCAAGCCCCCATGGGTCACATTCACTGTCACTTGCCCGTACGGGAAAATCTGTTTCAAAACATCCACATCCACCAGTTCAGGGCGCTGCACCCCCACATCCAGCGTGATCTGCATGTCGGCTTTATCAAACCCAAACAGCTCCGCCAAATTGATCGAGTTATGCCACAGCGCATCACGCAAGGCCCGCGCGGCGGCCTCGGTGTAATCCCCCCGGCGCAGAGATGTCCCCATGCCAAATTCTATCAACAATGGTGCGGCCATGCGCTCCTCCTCAGGCGTTAAACACGAAACAGCGGTCCCGGCGGATGGTCAACCACATCACCGTCCCCACCGCTGGCAAAAACACGTTGGGCACCGTGGCCTTGAGCATCGATCCATCGTGATCAAGCTTAAACTCCACCAAGCTTTCATTGCCCATGAACCGCGCCCGCGCCACCTGCGCCCGCGCTGCGGTGCCATCGGTGGCGGTGGGGGCCGGGCCTTTGCCCGCGCGGTCAAAATCAATCCGCAAATGCTGGGGCCGGAACACGATGTTCACAGCAGTCCCATCGGGCACACCGGGGGCCAAAAACTGCCCGAACGGCGTTTGCGCCAACGCGCCCTGCACCCTGGCCTCGATCACATTCGCATCCGAGAAAAACGCCACCGCCGCCCGGTCCAAGGGCCTCGTATAGACATTATACGGCGCGCCCTGCTGCACGATCTTGCCGTCCCGCATCAGGGCAATTTCATCGGCCATGCGCATCGCCTCATCTGGCTCATGCGTGACCAGCAAAACCGCCGTGTCTTCCTCTTTGAGGATGCTCAGCGTCTCATCGCGAATCCCATCGCGCAGCCGGTTATCAAGGCCCGAAAACGGCTCATCCATCAACATGATGCGCGGGCGCGGCGCAAGCGCACGGGCCAGCGCCACACGCTGCTGCTCACCGCCCGAAAGCTGGTCGGGATAACCATCAATAAACCGCAGCAAATCCACCCGACCCAGCAATTCCTCAATCCGCGCACGTTTTTCCTCGCGGGTGCCGGTCTTGAGGCCAAACCCCACGTTATCGGCCACGCTCAAATGCGGAAACAGCGCAAAATCTTGAAACATCAACCCGATTTCGCGGCGCTCAGGCGGCACCCGAAACTTCGTGTCGCAAATCAACTTGCCATCCACGTAGATCTCGCCGCTGTCCTGCATCTCCACGCCTGCGATCATCCGCAGCGTGGTGGATTTGCCGCAGCCCGACGGCCCCAGCAAACAGGTCACCTGCCCCGGCATGATGCTCAGGCTGACATCATCCACCACCACACGCGGCCCAAAACGGCGGCTCAGGTTGCGGATTTCAAGACGGGGAAGGCTCTGTGTCATCGCGCGAAGTCCGATCAAATCAATCGGGTATCTCGCTATCAGCCTCGCCGCAGCCCCGCAACCACGCTTGCAAACCCGGCCAGCAAAACAGCGAGGCAAATCACCAAAAGCTGCTCGTATTTATGGCCCTGCGGCAATATTTCCGCGATCCAGCCCCAGCTGCGCCCAAAATAGATCATTGCCCCCAACATCGCCGCGCCAAACGCCGCCACATAAGACCACCGCGCCACGCGCCGCCCCAAAACCAAGCCAAACACCAAAACCGGCGTCAAGAACATCGAAGCCGTGCCAGACACCGCCACCGCATCAAACAGGGTGGCATTGCCCCAAAGCGTCAGCCCCGCCCCCAGCGCCATAAACACCAGCATCACCCAGCGCCCGGAGCCAACTTTGCGCGGCAAAAACTGCCAATCCTCCACCACCAGCCGCGCCGCCGAAGACAGCGCACTGTCCAGCGTGCTCAGCGCCGAAATCAGCAGCGACAGCATCAACGCGCAAAACAGCCATGGCGGAAACATCCCCGCCCAAGTGCCCAAAAGCTGGTTCTCATTTTCCGCGCCAATCACCCCCGCCTGAATGCCAAACAGGCCAAAGCCGATGATACACAGAAGCGAAATCCAGAACGCATGCAAAAACGAGGCCCGCGTCACGGCCTCATCTGCTAAAAACCCTCGGTCCATCATCACCGGGTCATGGGCAGGATAGGAAAACACCTGCAACCCCGCCACCGCCAACAGCACCCAGCCCGCATAGCTGCCCGACACCCCCGGCGCACGCACCACCGCGCCCATGTCAAACTCAGGCGACAACAACAGCGCCAGCAATGCCGCGCCGAACACCGCAAAAAACACGCTCATCTGCATCACATCCGTGCGCAGCGCCGCCGACAGCCCGCCCCATGCGGAATAGGCCAGCCCCACCGCCGCCGTGACACAAATTGCCACCGCCGCGCCGCCGCCCAGAACCGCATCAAAGATCAAACCCACCACCAGCAAATTGGCAAACACCTCTGACAGCAGCCGCAGGGCAATCACAAACCCATAGCTCACTGTGCCCGCCCGGCCAAATTGCCCGCTCAGCCAATCTTGAACCGACCGCGCCCCGGCCCGCCGCAACCGCCCCACGATGAAACCGCCTGTCAAAAACGACAGGTAATACCCCGCATAAGCCAGCGTCCCCGCCATCCCGTAATAATAGCCAAGGATCGCGGCATTCATCAACGAGCGGGCAAAAATCCACGTGGTCACTTGGCTCAGCACCAGCACCCAAAGCCCCGGCGCGCGCCCCGCCGCACTGGCCCCGCCAAAGAAGCTCTCCACCGAGACTTTGCGCGGCGCAGCGGCCAGCGAGACCACCAAAATGAGAGTAAAAAGTCCGATCAGTACAGAGGCTTGCATCAGGGCACCCGCGATATGTTTCGCGCAATCCCTACCAGCCCTCCTGCGCGGCCCCCACAAACATTGCCGTGGCTGACGCAGTTGTGATGGCGCAGCGCGGCCCTCAGGCGGGCGCAGCCAGCAATTCAAACTCCGCCCGCGCTGCATCGCGGCCATTGACCTGCAAGATCACCGCATGCAGGCCGGGATGCAGGGTAAATGTCGTGGCATCGCCCTTGAGCCGGTGGTTTTTTGAAATGCGCAACACCGCCCCGGCTTTGGTCTTGGTCATCTTGAGCTTAAACACTTTTTGCGCGCGTTTGCCGCCCGGACGGGCGAAATCAAGCCGGTAATCCACCAATACCGGCGCAGCTTCGGCGCTGCGCAGATGGCATTCAAACTGCAACATCTCGCCAATCACAAAACGCGGCTGCGCCAGATGGATCTGAGCCTGCACCTGCACATCGCCGCGATAGCCCAGCATCTCCAGCGCGCCGCTGTGACCTTGCTTGACCAATGTCCGCAGCGCATGGCGCGTCATCCAATCAAGCTCTTTTGCCTCTTGCCGCCCTGCCGCGCGCCAAGCAGTCAGCCGCGCAAGCACCTGATCCGGCACCGTTTTTGATAGATCATTCAAATGGTTCGCAACCGAGCGCGTGACAAACCGCGTGCTATCACCATGCAGCGCATCCAGCAGCGGCCACACCTGCTCTGGCACCAAATCCACCGATTTGGCCCAAGGCAGCTTGGGCCGGGTGCCCTCGCTGACCAAGCGGCGCACATGGTAATTTTCGTCCCCCGCCCAGAGCGCCAGCCGCGCCAAAGTTTCCTGCGGCCAGCGGTTCAGAAACGGGCGAATGTAAAACTCCATGGAAAACCGCTGCGTTGCCGCATGGATCAGATCCAGCGCCCGCTCGCGGTGCGCCTCCAGCCCGTGGCGCATGGCCAAAATCCCCGGCACCGCATGGATGAAATGACCAAAATCATCATCGCGCAGGCTGGGATCAAGCGGCGCAGGCATCGCCGCTTCCAATTGCGCCGCCATGGTCTCAAAATCCGCCGCAAGCTGCGGCTCAAGACAATCGGCCATCCACTCCAACCGCGCCAAAAGCTCGCGCGCCTCAAAACCGCCAAGCGCCTCGGCCTGAAACCGCGCGCCATCAAATCCGGGAATGCCAGCGGCGTATTCCGCCGCCAGCCGCCCCACCGTGCCGGAATTAAACAAATGATCTTTAAGCGAAAACTTTTCCGGCATCAGGGGGCTCTCTTTGCTGCGATTTACATCGTCATGTTGGTCGCGCCGCCATCTAGCAGCAGGTTCTGACCCACGATGAACCCGGCATGTTGCGAGCACAAGAAAGCGCAGGCCGCGCCAAATTCCTGCCGCGTGCCATACCGGCCTGCCGGAATGCCCGAGGCCCGCTCGGCCCGCGCCTCATCAAGCGTGATGCCCTTGGCCTTGACCACACCCGCATCAAGCGAATCCGCCCGGTCTGTGGCGTGAATCCCCGGCAACAGGTTGTTGATCGTCACACCCGACCCAGCCACTTGCCGCGAGGTGCCCGCCACATACCCAGTGAGGCCGGTACGCGCGGAATTCGACAGGCCCAGCACGCCAATTGGTGCGCGCACAGATTGCGAGGTGATGTTCACCACCCGGCCCCAGCTGCGCTCCATCATGCCCGGCACCAGCGCTTTGATCAGCGCAATCGGCGCCAGCATATTGGCATCCAGCGCCTTGATGAAATCTTCGCGATCCCAATCGCTCCACATGCCGGGAGGCGGACCACCTGCGTTATTGACCAAAATATCAACGCCTTGCGCGGCCTCAATGACGCGGGCTTGGCCCTCGGGCGTGGCCACATCTGCCGCCACGGTCACAACGCCCACGCCATATTCGCTGCGGATACGCTCGGCCGATGCCTCAAGCGCCTCTGCACCGCGCGCGTTCATCACCAAATCCACCCCTGCGGCGGCCAATGCCTCTGCACAGCCCAGCCCCAGCCCCTTGGACGACGCACATACAAGCGCCCGCTTACCCGCGATTCCCAGATCCATCTTTTTCCTCCTGATGATAGATGTTGCCCACTGCCTAGCACCCCGCGCCCGCACTGCGCCAGCACCTCGCGCCGCAAATCACCGCCGCAATTTACCGCCGCAGCGCGGCGCGCCCAAAACCTGCGCCGAAAAAACATCCGGCGATTGACCAATCATAGCCACATTTCTAGCCTAGGCCTCTCTGGACAAACTTGTGAAAAATAATGCAAGGCAACAGCAGTATGCCCCGTTTCCATCCCAGCCCACCGCAAAACATGCCGGTTTACCGCGCAGAATCGCTGTGCGTCACCGATGGCGCCAATATGGGCGATACCCTGTCCTTTGCCGACGAGCTGATCTTGGACGATGTTTATGAGCTGGACGCGGGCGCCGAGCCGGTGCGTCTGTCGCTGGTCATGGCGGATCAAGACCAATTCATCGTCTCCAGCGAAACCCAAGTGGGCCGCCCCGGCGCCGATCTGCATTTCGACAGCGCCCTGACCTTCATGGGCTATGACGGCACCATGGCCGAGGCGATCTTGCTGGTGGAAACCGATGATGCGGGCGATGTGGAGGCCATGTATCTGCTGCCCCTGTCGCATCTGACCGCCCATACCGAATACCGCCTTGTGGGCATCGACACCCAACATGCGCGCCAGAAATTCGCGCAGGTCGCTTGCGTATCTTTCACCCGCGGCACCCATATTACCATGGCCTCCGGCGAGCAGCGCCTGATCGAAACCCTCTCCCCCGGTGACCGCATCCTCACCCGCGACGACGGGGTGCAGGAATTGCGCTGGGTTGGCCAAAGCACCCTGCGCGCCGTGGGCGAATTTGCCCCGATCTGCATCCGCGCAGGCACGCTCAACAATGACAGCGACCTGATCGTCAGCCCCGAACACCGCCTGTTCATCTACCAACGCCAAGACCGCCTTGGCGCGGGCCGCTCGGAGCTTCTGATCAAGGCCAAACATCTGGTTAACAACAGCACGATCTTTGCCCAAGAAGGCGGCTTTGTGGATTATTTCCAACTGCTTTTCGAAAGCCACCAGATCATCTTTGCCGAAGGCATCGCCGCAGAAACCATGCTGGTGGACCCGCGCACCAAACCCGTGCTGCCCGAAGACCTCTCTGCCGCGCTTGGCGATGTGCTGGCCGGTCACGCCAAACAGCCCCATGCCGGGCTCGACGTGGACCAAGGCCTGCTCAGCCGCCCTGACGCCGCCGAGCTGCTGCGCAAAGCCTCCAGCCGCTAGCCGCCGCCCTGCCGGACCTGCGCGCTGCGCGGGTTTGGCTTGCCGCCCCCCGCGCCCTTCTCTATATGGCTGAACATGCTCGATACCCCTCAAAACCGCCCCGAACTGCCTGCTGAAATTGCCCGCCGCCGGACCTTCGCGATCATCTCGCACCCGGATGCTGGTAAAACCACGCTTACCGAAAAGTTTCTGCTTTTTGGCGGGGCGATCCAGATGGCCGGACAGGTCCGCGCCAAAGGAGAAGCGCGCCGCACCCGCTCGGACTTTATGGCGATGGAAAAAGACCGGGGCATTTCGGTCTCGGCCTCTGCCATGTCGTTTGATTTCCACGGCAAAGACCGCAATTACCGCTTCAATCTGGTGGACACGCCCGGCCACTCGGATTTCTCCGAAGACACCTACCGCACATTAACAGCCGTCGACGCGGCTGTGATGGTGATCGACGGCGCAAAAGGTGTGGAAAGCCAGACCCAGAAACTGTTCGAAGTCTGCCGCATGCGCGACCTGCCGATCCTGACATTTTGTAACAAAATGGACCGCGAAAGCCGCGATACATTTGAAATCATCGATGAAATTCAGGAAAATCTGGCGATCGACGTGACCCCGGCCAGTTGGCCCATCGGCGTGGGCCGCGATTTTGTCGGCTGCTACGACATCCTGCGCGACCGGCTCGAACTGATGGACCGGGCCGACCGCAACAAAGTCGCCAGCTCGATTGAAATCAACGGGCTGGACGATCCAAAACTCGCCCAACATGTGCCCGCGCATCTGCTGGAAAAGCTGCGCGAAGACCTTGAAATGGCCCGCGAATTGCTGCCGCCGCTGGATCTCAAAGCCATGCATGAAGGCACGCTGACCCCCATCTGGTTCGGCTCTGCAATCAACTCCTTCGGGGTCAAAGAATTGATGGATGGCATCGCCAGCTTTGGTCCAGAGCCACAGATCCAATCCGCCCAGCCGCGCAACATTCTGCCCGAAGAAACCAAAGTCTCCGGCTTTGTCTTCAAAGTGCAGGCCAACATGGACCCAAAACACCGCGACCGCGTGGCATTTGTCCGTCTCGCCTCCGGGCATTTCCACCGCGGCATGAAAATGACCCATGTGCGCACGAAAAAACCCATGGCCATTTCCAACCCGGTGATGTTCCTCGCCTCTGACCGCGAGTTGGCCGAAGAAGCATGGGCTGGCGACATCATCGGCATCCCCAACCACGGGCAATTGCGCATCGGCGATACGCTGACCGAAGGCGAAGCCCTGCGCGTCACGGGCATCCCCTCCTTCGCGCCCGAATTGCTGCAAGGCGTGCGCGCAGGCGATCCGCTCAAGGCCAAACACCTTGAAAAAGCCCTGATGCAATTTGCCGAAGAAGGCGCCGCCAAGGTCTTCAAACCCTCCATCGGCTCCGGCTTTGTGGTGGGCGTTGTGGGCCAGTTGCAATTCGAAGTGCTCGCCAGCCGGATTGAGCTGGAATACGGGCTGCCCGTGCGCTTCGAGCAATCGCAATTCACCTCCGCCCGCTGGGTCAACGGCAGCAAACAAGCCGTTGATAAATTTAGCGATAGCAACAAACAGCACATCGCTTTTGACCATGATGGGGATGTTGTTTACCTCACGCGGTTACAGTGGGACATCGACAGGGTGGAACGCGACTACCCGGATGTGAAACTCACCGCGACCAAGGAAATGATGGTCTGATATGCACAGGGGCGGCGGAACATGTTGAAATGGGGCCTCACCGCCACGATCAAGGCACCCGCCGCTGACATTTTGCGCTTTGCCGCCTATCACTTGGCGGCGGGCGCACACCGGCTTTACCTGTGCCTTGATGCCCCCTGCCCGCAGGCCCTGCCTTTTCTGGAAAACCATCCCAAAATTCGCGTCACCACCTGCGACGCGGCCCATTGGCAGCGGATCAATGGCGGCCGCCCAGACATGCACCAGCCGCGCCAGACGCTCAACGCCACCCATATCTACCACCGCGCCCGCGACGTGGATTGGCTTATTCATATGGATGTGGATGAGTTTCTGGTGGCGCAGCGCCCCATTGCCGAAAATCTCGCCGCCCTGCCCGCTGGCACCCAAGTGGCGCGCGCGCGCCCGATGGAATTGCTCTCTGGCGGCACGGATGCGTTCAAACGCTTTATCCCGCCCGGCCCGGACCGCGACCGCATCACCTCCGCGCTTTATCCGGTCTATGGCGAATACCTCAAAGGCGGCTTCCTAAGCCACGTGGCAGGCAAGGTCTTTGTCGCCACAGGCATGGAAAACCTCAAATTCCGCATTCACAACGTCATGCAAAACGGCGTGCAAAACCCCAATGAACAGGAACTCAGCGGCGTCGATCTGGCCCATTGCCACGCCCACTCATGGGAGGATTGGCAAACCAGCTTTGCCTTCCGCCTCGCCCAAGGTTCCTACCGCGCTGATCTGGGCCCCACCCGCGCCCGCGCCCATGGCGGCATCACCATGCACGAGCTGTTCAACGCCATTATCTCCGAAGAAGGCCCGGACGGTCTGCGCAATTTCTACAACGAAGTCTGCGCCGACACCCCGCAACTGCGCGCCCGTTTGGCCGAAAAACACCTACTCACGGTTGAAAATCTCAAACTTGATGCAACAATGGCCCAACATTTCCCTGATTATTCACAGAAATAACGCATCCATTTGACCATTCGCCCCCAGATTGCTATGGCAAGCCAATATGTCGCGGGTTTCCCGCCACTTGGGCCGCTCGGGCCGATATGATTGCTGCCGCGGGCCAAATGAGTGTCCGCAAACCATGGACACACATGACAAAATTCTCTGATCTGAATCTGAACCCCAAAGTACTCAAAGCCATCGCAGAGGCGGGGTACGAAACCCCCACCCCCATTCAGGCCGGGGCCATCCCCCCAGCCCTCGAAGGGCGCGACGTTCTGGGCATCGCCCAAACGGGCACTGGCAAAACCGCCAGCTTTACCCTGCCGATGATCACCCTTCTGGCGCGTGGCCGTGCCCGCGCCCGGATGCCGCGCTCGCTGGTGCTTTGCCCCACGCGCGAATTGGCGGCGCAGGTGGCGGAAAACTTCGACACCTACACAAAACACCTCAAACTGACCAAAGCTTTGCTGATCGGCGGCGTGTCCTTCAAAGAACAGGACAAGCTGATCGACAAAGGCGTCGATGTGCTGATTGCTACACCGGGCCGTCTGCTGGATCATTTTGAACGTGGCAAATTGATCCTCTCTGACGTGAAAGTCATGGTGGTAGACGAGGCCGACCGGATGCTCGACATGGGGTTCATCCCCGACATCGAACGCATCTTTGGCCTGACCCCTTTCACCCGTCAGACCCTGTTCTTCTCGGCCACCATGGCGCCCGAGATCGAGCGGATCACCAACACATTCCTCTCTGGTCCCGCCCGCATTGAAGTGGCCCGTCAGGCCACCACAAGCGAGACCATCGAGCAAGGCGTTTTGATGTTCAAAGCCTCGCGCAAAGACCGCGAAGCTTCAGAAAAGCGCAAAATGCTGCGCAGCCTGATCGACGCCGAAGGCGAGAAATGCACCAACGCCATCATCTTCTGCAACCGCAAGATGGATGTAGATACGGTCGCCAAATCGCTCAAGAAATACGGCTATGACGCGGCCCCGATCCACGGCGATCTGGACCAAAGCCAGCGGACCCGCACCCTCGAAGGCTTCCGCGAGGGCACATTGCGCTTCCTCGTCGCCTCCGACGTGGCCGCACGCGGGCTCGACGTGCCCAGCGTCTCGCATGTGTTCAACTTCGACGTCCCAAGCCATGCCGAAGATTATGTGCACCGCATTGGCCGCACGGGCCGCGCCGGGCGGGATGGCAAAGCCATCATGATCTGCGTGCCGCGCGACGAAAAGAACCTCGAAGACATCGAGCGTCTGGTTCAACGTGAAATCCCGCGTCTAGAAAACTCCTTGGGCACCGCCCCTGCCGAAGCTGCGGAAAAGCCCGCCGTTGCCGCCGCATCGGACGACAAACCCAAACGCACCCGCTCGCGCACCCGCAAAACGCCTGAAACGGCCAAAGCAGCACCTGCGGAACAACCAAAAGCGCCCGCTGAGGAGCAAAAACAGCAGCAGCAAGCAGCCCCGGCCAAACAGCCAGAGCCTTCAGCCCAGCCGCAAACTCAAGCAGCGCCCGAGCCCCAGCAGCAACAACAGCAGCAGGCTCAACAGCAGCAACAGCAACAGCCCCGCAACCAGCGTGGCCGTGGCGGCGACAACAATAACAACGGCAACAACAACCGCCGTGACAACAACCGCAACCAAAACAACCGCAACGACAATAAAGTCGTGGGTCTGGGCGACCACCTGCCCGACTTCATCGGTCTGAGCTTTGCAGAGCGGGTGAAATAACCCCGCCACTGTGCCACAGCGCATGAAAAAACCCCGGTGCCTCGCGGCAACCGGGGTTTTTTATTGTCCAAAGCGGCCCGAAGGCTGCCCTGCGGCAATCAGCTCAAACGGCTGACCACCACAGTGACTTCCGGCTTTTTGCCGATCTCATTGTTCGCAGATTGCTTGGCCTGACGCTTCAACCCGTCATTCAGCGCATCATCGCTGCGCAGGGTCTTCGCACCGGCACGGCCCAGCCACTGGCTCAGATCCGCTTCGATCACATCCACAAGCGGCGCGTTGGAGCTGCCGATTTCCGGCAGGCCCATCGCATCCACCCAAGGATCGCCAAGCGGCGCGTCATCTTCATCCATGATCACCGTCACAGTGATATGCCCGTTCAGCGCCATGCGGATACGGTCCCGCACCACACCATCCAGCGCGCCGATCTGCACAGACCCATCCAAATAGGTGCGCCCGGTCTCGATATATTCCGCGATCTTCGGCTCATTGCCAGACAGATCAACCATCATACCGTTCACGGCCAACACGCTTTTGATGCCCTTTTGCTCGGCAATCTTGGCATGCTCGCGCAGATGGCGATGCTCGCCGTGCATGGGGATCAACACCTGCGGTTTGATGATGTCATGCAAGGTTTCCAGATCGGGACGGTTGGCATGGCCCGACACGTGATAGCGCCCGCTATCGTCGTCCACGATGTCCACGCCCATCTCAGAAAATTGGTTCATGATGCGGATCACACCGCGCTCATTGCCCGGGATCGTCTTGGAGGAAAACAGGAACAAATCGCCCTCTTTCATCTCAATCCCTTGGTATTTCCCGCGCGCCAGCTGCGCCGAAGCCGCCCGGCGTTCGCCCTGACTGCCAGTCACCAGCAACATCAGGTTCTCACGCGGAATGCTGCGCGCTTCTTCGGGGCTGATCGTGCTGGGGAAATCCGTCATCACACGGGTCTCCAGCGCGGCCTCAACCATACGGTTCATCGCGCGGCCCATCAACACAATGGAACGGCCCGCCGCTGCGCCCGCTTTGGCAAGGGTCTTTACCCGCGCCACGTTGGAGGCAAATGTCGTGGCCACAACCATGCCAGAGGCGCTCGACACCAGCTTTTCAATCTCAGGTGCCAGCGTCGATTCCGACCGGCCAGGGCTTTGCGAAAACACATTCGTGCTGTCGCACACCAGGGCTTTCACCCCGTCTTTGGCGATCTCGGCAAAGGCTGCCGGGTCAAATGGCTCGCCCACACCAGGGGTTTCATCCACTTTGAAATCGCCCGAATGCACCACACGGCCCGCAGGGCTGTCGATGATCAGGGCCGAACTTTCAGGGATCGAATGCGAGATCGGCATAAAGCCAACCGTGAACGGCCCGGCTTTGACGGTGGCCGGCCAAGGCGCGGTCACGGTGACTGTGTCATCGCCATGCCCGTATTCCGACAATTTGCGCCGCGCAATATTGGCCGTGAAGGGCCGCGCATAGATCGGCGCGCCCAAACGGTCATACGTATGGGCCACACCGCCCACATGGTCTTCATGGGCATGTGTGACAAACACCGCCTCGATCTGGTTGCGCCGTTTTGCCAACCAGGCAATATCCGCAATAATCAGATCCACACCGGGGCTGCTGTCCATATCGGGGAAAGCCACGCCCAGATCGACCACAATCAGCCGCTCTTTACCGGGTTTGCCGTAACCATATACATAGGCATTCATGCCAATTTCGCCCGCCCCCCCGAGGGGCAGGTAGATCAGTCTTTCGTTGCTCATTTATTCAAGCCAATTCCTTGTTGTGATGATGGATCACGGTCAACCCGTGCATCGTCAAATCATCCATGTATTCATCAAAAAGCGTTTCAGTCTGCTGAAACAATGGGGCAAGCCCCCCGGTCGCGATGACTTTCATTTCTCGGTCACGCTCCGCCTTTATGCGGGCACATATCTCACGAACCAGCCCAACGTAACCCCAGAAAACACCCGATTGCATACAGGCAACAGTGTTTGTGCCAATCACCGCCTGTGGTTTGGAGATATCAACATGCGGCAATGCCGCCGCCGCACTGTGCAGCGCTTGCAACGAAAGGTTCACCCCTGGCGCAATCACACCGCCAATATAGGCCCCGTCGCTGGCCACCACATCAAAGGTCGTGGCGGTGCCAAAATCGACGACAATCAGATCGCCGCCAAACAGATCATACCCCGCAACCGTGTTCACCAAACGGTCCGGCCCCACGGCGGTGCCCGCATCCACGCGCACATCCACAGGCAGCGCGCAATCAGGCCGCCCCACCACCAAAGGCCGCGTGCTAAAATACCGATCCGCCAGAACCCGCAGGTTGAACACCACCCGCGGCACGGTCGAGGAGATAATCACATCCGTGATCTCTGCCTCGATCTTTTGCAAACTCATCAAGGTCTTCAGCCAGACATAATATTGATCCGCCGTGCGCTGCCACTCGGTCGAGGTGCGCCAGGTGGCGATAAACGCCGTCCCGTCCCAGATCGAAAACACCGTGTTGGTATTGCCGCAATCAATGGCCAAAAGCATCCCTGCTCTCTCCCCTAGAAAAACACATCCGCCGCCGTGATCACCACCCGGCCTTGGGGGCTGCGCAAAATCAAATTGCCAGCCTCATCCACATCTTCAAAAATCCCGACCGTCTCTTCGCGCATGCTGCGCGCGGTGATCTGCTCTCCCAAACGTGCCGCATGAGCAAGCCAGCCCAGCCGAATGGGCGCAAACCCGTCCCGGCGAAACTGCGCCTCAAGCGCCGCATATTCCTGCGCCAGCACATCGAGCAATTGCTCCGGCGCCACATCGCTCAGCGCCACCGGTGCCAAGGCCCCCGGCTCCAGCATCTGCGTCTCAGGCAAATGCACCAGATTGACACCAATGCCGATCATCACACAATCGCCGCTGCTCTCAAGCAATATACCCGCAAGTTTCTTACCATCGAGTAAAACATCATTGGGCCATTTCAACTGAAAATCCCGGCCCGGTGCCAAACGCGACAACGCCCGGTAAAGCGCCAGCGAGCTGACAAAACTCCGCTGCGCCGCCTGCGCCGGACTGCCTTTATGGCGCATCACCAATGTGGCGGCAAAATTACCGCGCGGCGTCGACCACGCCCGCCCCCTGCGCCCGCGCGCGGCGGTCTGCGCATGGGCCAGTATCCACATCGGTCCGGCCAATTGCGGTGCTTGCCGCGCGGCCTCAGACAAGGTGCTATCCACCTCATCAAGCACCACCCGGCCATAGCCTTCAGGCCACTGCGCCATCGGCTTCACCCTTCCCAAATACTCATTCTTCGGGCCACTGCCGCGCGTCACTTCACCAGCGATATCGCCGCCGCCTCTGCCGCGGTTTCAATGCCGAACATGTTGATGACAGGCAGACCGCCAATGGCAATCGCGATGGCCGATATCATCAACACCGCACCCAGCAACCCGCCTGCGCGTTTATCAAGCCCGCCTGCGCTTTCCTCGCCAAAATACATGTAGAACACGATCCGCAAATAGTAATAGGCCCCGATCACCGAGGCGATCACCCCCGCCACCGCAAGCCACGCCAGCCCCGCATCAAACGCGGCGCGCAGCACATAGAATTTGGCAAAGAACCCAAGGAACGGCGGCACACCCGCAAGGCTGAACATCAACACCAGCACCGCCAATGCACGGCCCGGACTGCTCTTGGAATACATGTTCAGCTCGGAAATATCCGTCACCGGATTGCCGTCTTTGCGCATCAACATGATAAAGGCAAAGGTCCCAAGGTTCATGGTCACATAAATCGCCATATAGATCAGCAGCGCCTGCACACCCAAAACGGTACCTGCGGCCAACCCCATCAGCGCATATCCCATATGGGCAATCGATGAATACGCCATCAGACGTTTGATATTGGTCTGCCCAATCGCGGCAAATGCCCCCAGAAACATCGACAACACCGCGAGCAGCGCAATAATCTGGCTCCAATCGGAAACCGCTTTGCCAAAGGCATCATGCAGCAGCCGCGCAAACAGCGCCATCGCGGCCACTTTGGGGGCCGTGGCAAAAAACGCCGTGATCGGCGTCGGCGCGCCCTCATAGACATCTGGCGTCCACATGTGGAACGGCACGGCCGATACTTTGAACGCCAGCCCCGAAATCAAGAACACAATGCCAAAGAGCAGACCCAGCGACACCTCGCCCGACACCGCCGTGGTGATCACGCCTGAAAACAGCGTGGTGCCTGCAAAGCCATAGACCAGCGACGCACCATAAAGCAGCAAACCCGATGACAGCGCGCCCAGAACAAAATACTTCAAACCGGCTTCAGTCGAGCGCGCACTGTCGCGGCGCAAAGACGCCACCACATAAAGCGCCAGCGATTGCAGCTCGAGCCCCATATACAGCGCCATCAGATCGCCCGCGCTGACCATGACCATCATGCCCACAACGCTCAGCGCCACCAGCACCGGATATTCAAACCGCAGCAAACCGCGCTCGGACATATAGCTTTCCGACATGGCCAGAACCGCCGCCGCCGAGAGCAAAATCGCCACTTTGGCAAAGCGCGCATAGGCGTCGTCAATGAACATGCCACCAAAACCGGCCATCCGGCCCACGCCGCCAAAGCCGATCCAGGCCGCCAGCAGCACCATCACAATGGCCGTGCCCCAAACCAGCGGCGGCCCCATCCGGTCCTTGGTGGTGTAAACCGCCCCGATCAACCCCAGCATGGCAAAGCATGACAGCAGAATTTCAGGCAGGATAATGTTGAGATCAGCGGAAATCATATGTCCCGTCCTTATTCCGAAGCCATCTGCATCGCGGCCTCAGCCACGGCCAGCGCCGTTTCATGTTGCTCCACCAGATTGGCCACAGACGGGCCAATAATATCCAGCACCAGCGCCGGATAGACCCCCAGCAGCAAGGTCATCACCACCAAAGGCGCAAAGATCCAGCGCTCCCGCGTGGTCATATCCGTGATGGATTTCAGGCTTTCCTTGATCAGATCGCCCATCACCACCCGGCGATACAGCCACAGCGCATAGGCCGCCGAGAAAATCACCCCGGTGGTGGCCACGGCTGCCACCCATGTGTTCACTTGGAACACGGCAACCAGCGTCAGGAACTCGCCCACAAACCCCGAGGTGCCCGGCAGGCCCACATTGGCCATGGTGAAAAACATAAAGATCATCGCATAGGCCGGCATCCGGTTCACCAACCCGCCATAGGCGTCAATCTCGCGCGTGTGCATCCGGTCGTAAATCACACCCACACAAAGGAACAGCGCACCCGAGATAAACCCGTGGCTGATCATCTGGAAAATCGCGCCATCAATGCCCTGCTGATTGGCCGTGAAAATCCCCATGGTGACAAACCCCATATGGGCCACCGAGGAATAGGCAATCAGCTTTTTCATATCCTCTTGCACCAGCGCCACCAGCGAGGTGTAGACAATCGCAATTGCAGACATCCACAAGATCAGCGGCGTCATCACCTCTGCCCCAACCGGGAACATCGGCAGCGAGAAGCGCAAGAACCCATAGCCGCCCATCTTGAGCAAGATCGCCGCCAGCACAACTGACCCGGCGGTCGGCGCTTGGACATGCGCATCCGGCAACCACGTATGCACGGGCCACATGGGCATCTTCACCGCAAAACTGGCAAAAAACGCAATGAACAGCAGCGTTTGCACGCCGCCCATCACGGTGATCCCCATCACATCCATCGGCTCCGCCGGGAAGGACGCATTGAGCAAGCTGGCATCACAAGCGCCAATACACGTGGTCCCCGCCAGCGAGAACATCGCCACCATCGCCACCAACATCAGCACCGAGCCAAGGAAAGTATAAAGAAAGAACTTAAAGCTCGCGTAAATCCGGTTCGCCCCGCCCCAAATACCAATGATCAGGAACATCGGGATCAAACCCGCTTCAAAGAACAGGTAAAACAGCACCAGATCCAGTGCCATGAACACGCCCAGCATCAGCGTTTCCAGCAGCAAGAAGGCGATCATATATTCCTTGACGCGCAGCTTCACATCCCAGCTTGCGGCAATCACCAGCGGCATCATGAACGTGGTCAGCATCACAAACAAAACGCTGATCCCATCGACCCCAAGGCGGTATTTCAGCCCCAGCAGCCAATCGGCCTCTTCCACCATCTGGAACCCAGCGTCGGTCTGGTCGAACCCGAACAGAATAAACAGCGAGATCAGGAAGGTAACAGAGGTCGCAATCATCGCCACCCATTTTGCATTGCGCTGCGCCGCCACATCTTCGCCGCGCAGGAACACGGCCAGAATAAGCGCTGCCAAAGACGGCAGGAACGTTACAATCGAAAGCAGGTTATCCATTAATGTGCTCCCCCGCTCATCGTCATCCAAGTCACCAGCACGGCAATGCCGATCACCATCGCGAAAGCATAGGTAAAGATATATCCAGATTGCGCCCGCCCCGCGAGCCGCGTCAGCCACGGCACAATGCCCATGGCCACACCGTTCAGCGTGCCGTCAATCACATTGCCATCGCCGCGTTTCCACAAGAACCGGCCAATCGCCTTGGCAGGTTTCACAAACACCGCGTCATAAAGCTCGTCGAAATACCACTTGTTCTTCAAGAACTCATAAAGCGGCCGTTGGTTTTCCGCCAAACGCGCAGGCAGGCTGGGGTTCCAGATATAGAACCACATCGCCATCACGAGGCCAAAGAGCATCGCAATAAACGGGCTGACCTTCACCCATTTGGGCGCGCCATGGGCCGCATCAAGCACATGGTTATCCGCGCCGAAATACAGCGCGCCATCGCCGGGATTGCCACCAAAGCTGGCGTGATGCTCGGCCTCTGCGCCGTGATCGGCCTCTTCCTCGACATGGCCCGCATGGGTGCCGCTCTCAAAGGCTGTCTCTCCGGCTGCATCCACGCCATGCTCGGGCTCGGCCATAGCCGCGCCGTGGGTGTCCTCACCCTCTTCGACGGCCCCGGCATGTGTGCCACTTTCCAAGGCGCTCTCGGCCAAGGGAATACCATAAAAATCAGCGATTTCATCCGTATGGCCAAAGAAGCTGCCATACCAAATCATCCCCGAAAACACCGCCCCAAGGCTCAGCACACCCAGCGGGATCAACATCACCATCGGGCTTTCATGCGCATGGGCATGGGTTTTCTTATTGCCGCGCGGCTTGCCAAAGAAGGTCAGGAACATCAGACGCCAGCTGTAGAAACTGGTCATCGCCGCCGCCGCCACCAACAGCCAGAACCCGTACATGGACCCGCCGCCCCACGCGCTCTCGATGATCGCGTCTTTTGACAGGAACCCGGCAAAACCAAAGGTGGTCAGCGGCACGCCAACCCCGGTGATCGCCAATGTGCCGATCATCATCGCCCAGAACGTATAGGGGATCTTTTTGCGCAGCCCGCCGTAATTGCTCATGTCCTGCTCGTGGTGCATCGCATGGATCACCGAACCCGCACCAAGGAACAACATCGCTTTGAAAAACGCATGGGTGAACAGATGGAACATCGCTGCCGAATACATGCCAACACCCGCCGCCACGAACATATAGCCCAGCTGCGAACAGGTCGAATAGGCAATCACCCGTTTGATATCGGTCTGCACCAAACCCACGGTGGCGGCAAAAAACGCCGTTGTCGCGCCAACCACAGTGACAAAGGCCATCGCCTCAGGCGCAAATTCCATCAAAGGCGACATGCGGCACACGAGGAAAACCCCCGCCGTTACCATCGTCGCCGCATGGATCAGCGCCGATACAGGGGTCGGCCCCTCCATCGCATCAGGCAACCATGTGTGCAGGAACAATTGCGCCGATTTGCCCATCGCCCCGACGAACAGCAAGAACGCCACCAAATTGGCCGCATTCCAATCTGTCCACAGGAAGGAAATCGAGGTCTCCGCCAGCTCAGGCGCCGCCGCAAACACATCATCAAACCGAATGCTATCGGTCAGGAAGAACAGCGCAAAAATCCCCAGCGAAAAGCCGAAATCGCCCACGCGGTTGACCACAAACGCCTTGATCGCCGCCGCATTGGCGCTTGGCTTGCGGTAATAAAACCCGATCAGCAAATAAGAGGCAACGCCCACGCCTTCCCAGCCAAAGAACATCTGAACCAGATTATCCGAGGTCACCAGCATCAGCATCGCAAAGGTAAAGAACGACAGATATGCAAAGAAACGAGGACGATAGCTCTCGTCTTCGCGGAAATTCTCGTCATGCGCCATGTATCCAAAGGAATAAAGATGCACGAGGCTCGACACTGTGGTGATCACGATCAACATGATCGCGGTCAAACGGTCCAGCCGGATCGACCAATCGGTCGACAACGTGCCGCTCTCGATCCAGCGCAGGATCTGAATATGCTGGGTCTCGCCATCGAACCCCAGGAACACGATCCAAGACAGCAGCGCCGCAAGGAAAAGCATCCCCGTCGCGATCCACGTCGCGGCGGTCTCGCCAATTAGCTTCCAGCCAAAACCGCAGATCAGCGCGCCCACAAGCGGCGCAAAAAGGATTGTGGTTTCCATTGCCTCAGCCCTTCATCACGTTAACATCTTCCACCGCGATCGTGCCGCGGTTGCGGAAGAAACAGACCAGAATGGCCAGACCAATCGCTGCCTCTGCGGCGGCCACGGTCAGCACAAACAGCGTGTAAACCTGCCCCACCATGTCCCCAAGATAGCTGGAGAAAGCGACAAAATTGATGTTCACCGCCAGCAGCATCAACTCGATGCTCATCAGCAGGATGATCACATTCTTGCGGTTCAGGAAAATCCCGAAAATACCAATCACGAACATGGTCGCAGCCACTGTCAGATAATGTTCAAGTCCGATCATGTCGTCCCTTTGGTCTTTGTCTTGGCCCCTTGCGGGGATTGGCGCCGGATAGGTCCCGGCACATCAGGTCAAATGGCTCAGAGCCCCTGCCCCGGTTTGATATCCCGCAGTTCCATCGCTTTGGCCGGATCGCGCATCATCTGCGCAACCACATCTTGGCGTTTCACATCTTTGCGGTGGCGCAGCGTCAGCACAATCGCGCCAATCATCGCCACCAGCAAGATCAGCCCGGCCAGTTGGAACAGCAAGAAATAATCATCATAAAGGATCAGCCCCAGCGCGGCGGTATTGCTCACACCGCTATCAGTGACCTGCATGCGCAGCCCCTCGGAGGCTTCGGCAAATTCCCACACCCCAAAGGCCATGACAAACTGCATCAAGATCACCAAACCGATCAGCAAAGCCAGCGGCATATACCGCGCCATCTCGGCCTTCAGCGCGGCGAAATCCACATCCAGCATCATCACCACGAACAAGAACAGCACCGCCACCGCGCCCACATAGACAATGATCAGCAGCATCGCGACAAATTCCGCGCCCAGCAGCACAAACAGCCCCGCCGAGCTTAGGAATGCCAAAATCAACCACAGCACCGAATGCACCGGGTTGCGGCTGACCACGGTAAACAGCCCGCCCGCTACGGCGCAAAGCGCAAATAGGTAGAATGCAAAAACGCTCATGGCTTATCCTCTTCCTCGCCGGGCGCTGCATCGAGCACCTCTTGCGCCAGACCCATCGCCCGCTGCATCGCCGGAATCCCCGCAAAAACCGCCATCTGGCCGATGGTTTCCACCACCTCTTGCTTATGCGCGCCCGCCTCAACCGCATGGCGCACGGTCTGGCGCAGGGCCGGCTCGTTCTGCGCGCCCTGCATGGTCAGCCCGGCCAGCGTCAGCAAAAGCCGCGTCTTGGCGTCCAGCCCATCAGGGTTCATCTTATTGCCAAAGAATGTTTCCATCATTTCCTTTGGCATGACGCCCATCATGGCCTCAAACCCTTTGGGCGAAAACGCATCCATCGCGGGGAAAGATTTCGCCATCTCCTGCGCCTGACGCATCATGGCTTCAAATGGGTTATTATCGCTCATCGGTAAGGTGCATCCATTTCCAAGTTGCGGGCAATTTCCGATTCCCAGCGATCGCCGTTTTCCAGCAGCCGCGCCTTGTCGTAAAACAGCTCTTCGCGGGTCTCGGTCGAAAACTCGAAATTCGGCCCTTCGACAATCGCATCCACCGGACAGGCTTCCTGACAGAAACCGCAGTAAATGCATTTTGTCATGTCGATGTCATACCGCGTGGTGCGGCGCGAGCCATCTTCGCGCGGCTCGGCGTCAATGGTGATCGCCTGCGCCGGGCAGACCGCTTCGCACAGCTTGCAAGCAATGCAGCGCTCTTCGCCATTGGGATAGCGCCGCAACGCATGTTCCCCGCGAAAACGCGGGCTCAGCGGGCCTTTTTCATGCGGATAGTTCAGCGTCACCTTGGGGCGAAAGAAATATTTCATCCCCAGCCAGAACGCCTGCGCGTAATCAGCCAGCAAGAAATATTTCGCCGCGCGGGTGTAATCGATCTGCGTCATATCAGCCCCCCATGCCCCAGCGTGCATAGGCACCCCAGAACCAATCAAACTTAGCCGCAAAGGCCACAAACACCACCCAAGCCAGCGACAGCGGCAGGAAAACTTTCCACCCCAGACGCATCAACTGGTCATAGCGATAGCGCGGCGTGATCGCCTTCACCATGGAGAAGAAGAAGAACACGATCCCCATCTTCGCCACCATCCAGAAAATCCCATCCGGCAGCCCCGGCACAGGCGACAACCAGCCGCCAAAGAACATCAGAGAAATCAGCGCGCACATCAAAACAACCGCGACCAGTTCACCAATCATAAACAGCAAGAACGGCGTCGAGGAATATTCCACCTGATACCCCGCCACCAATTCCGATTCCGCCTCAGGCAGATCAAAAGGCGGGCGGTTGGTTTCCGCCAAGGCCGAGATAAAGAACAAAATCAGCATCGGGAAATGCGGCAACCAATACCAGCTCAGCAAGCCAAGCCCGCCATCTTGCGAGCGGACAATCTCGCCAAAATTCATCGAGCCTGAGGAAATGATCACCCCAATGATGATCAGACCAATCGACACTTCATAAGAAATCATCTGCGCAGCCGAGCGCAGCGAGCCAAGGAACGGGTATTTCGAGTTGGACGCCCAGCCCCCCATGATCACGCCGTAAACCTCAAGCGAGGACACCGCAAAAACAAACAGGATCGCCACATTGATATCCGACAGCACCCAGCCATCGTTGAACGGAATAACCGCCCACGCCACCAGCGCCATCACAAGGCTGACCATCGGCGCGAGGAAAAACACCGGCCTGTCGGCCCCGGCGGGCACCACGATCTCTTTGACGATATATTTGCCAAAATCCGCGAAACTTTGCAGCAGGCCAAAGACCCCCACCACATTGGGCCCGCGCCGCATCATCACAGCGGCCCAGATTTTCCGGTCGGCATACATCAAAAAGGCCAGCGCCAGCAAAAGCGGCACAACAACCAATAGGATCTGGCCAATAATGACCAGCAGGATGCCAAGGGTCGTGTTGGTAAAGAATTCAGCCATTGGTCCTCACACCGTCGGTATGCCTCTTTCCACGCAATTTGCCGTGGTAACTTCAGCGTCAATCGTCTTCAAGCCGCGCGGCAGGCTTGCTGAGATGGTGTAAATCGCATCCCCCCGCCATATGCCAGCATTTTGATCTACATTCGTGCGCACATGCCGGGCAAAACCATAGCCCCGGATCAACGCATATTGCGCCGCTGCGCATTCCGCGTAATCCGAAACATCCTCAGTGGTCTGCGCCTTGGTCATCGCCACGTTGAACTGCACCAGATCTCCATCCAGCAACACCGTCTCTACCCCTTTGTAATCAGGGATAAAATCTTCTGCCGTGGGCACGCCCGCATCACAGGCGGCCAAGGCGGCACATGCTATGATTGCGTTTGTCATCCTCATAGGCATTCAAGCGAAGGTTCGCGATAGCTGACAACGACCCAGTCTTTACCAGATGGCTGGGCAATCAAAGTATAAGTGCATTGGTTAGAATATGGCGCGTATGATGTCGATGTCGTCGTAACGGTTGCCCATCCACCCGGACCATAAATATTCGATGTGGTCGGAGTTGTTATAGGGATCGCCCCGTAGGAATTCTTTTTCCATTGGAATGCGCGGGTCCCATCTGGAAGATCGAAAACGTTGGACGGACGCCCATGGTCTAGCATTGGCTCGGTAACCGACTTCCCAACATACCCTTGTAAAACTTGTGTTGCACAGCCGCTAAGTACGAGAGCAAGAGCAAATAAGGCCGAGTTCCGTAACATCGTTTTCTCCATCAAAATCTCACTCGGCAGCCATTGCGCTTTGCCGCCGGGCCTTGGCCGCCGCAGAAAGCTCCGCCATCAGGCTCGATGCACGGGCAATCGGGTTGGTCAGATAAAAATCGGCCACCGCCACACCAAAGCTCTGCGCATTGGGCGTGCCGCGCTCGAGCAGGCTCCAGCCGTTCTGCGGCACCGTGTCGATCTGCGCCAAATGCGGCACCTGCGCCGTCAAGGCTTTGCGCAGCGCGCCGATGCTGTCATAGGGCAAACTCGCCCCAAGCTCGGCCGACAATGCCCGCAAAATCGCCCAGTTTTCCTTGGCCTCGCCCGGTGCAAACCCTGCCCGAAGCGCCATTTGCGGACGCCCTTCGGTGTTCACAAAAATCCCCGGCTCCTCGGTATAGGCGGCGGCGGGCAGGATAATATCCGCCCGATGCGCGCCCCGATCGCCATGGCTGCCTTGGTAAATCACAAAAGCCCCCGGCGCGATGTCAACCTCATCGGACCCAAGGTTATAGACAACCTCGGCCCCGTTCACATCATCCATCCCGCCCGGCGCAACCGCGCCCACATCCAGCGCGCCGACACGCGACGCGGCGCTGTGCAGCACCATGAACCCGGAATTTGTCTCATCGGCCAGCGCCATGGCATCGGCCAAAACCGCCGCCCCATCAGGCCGCGTCAGCGCCGCTTGGCCCACAATGACAATAGAAGCCTTCTGCGCCACACCGCTGTGATCGCGCTCAAGTACGGCGCGGATCGCCTCTGGCCCCTCGCCCAAATGAGCATGATCATAGGTCAGATCCGCCGCCGCGCCAATCAGCCCCACAGTGGCCCCGCGCGACCATGCTTTGCGGATGCGCGCATTCAAAACCGGCGCTTCCACGGCAGGGTTTGTGCCAATCAGCAAAATCGCCTGCGCATGGTCAATTTCTTCAATCAACGCTGTGCCCACATAGGCCCCGCGATTGTCGCTCGGCAGTTTGGCCCCATCGGTGCGGCATTCCACAACGCCGCCCTGCCCTTCGATCAATTGCTTAAGCGCAAATGCCGCCTCGACCGGAGCCAAATCGCCCACCAGCCCGGCAATCTTCTTGCCCTTCATCGCCGCCGCAGCAACGCCAAGCGCCTCGCCCCAGCCCGCTTTGCGCAGCTTGCCATTCTCGCGAATATAGGGCGTATCCAAACGCTGGCGGCGCAAACCGTCCCAAACGAAACGCGACTTATCGGAAATCCATTCCTCATTCACACCGTCATGGTTCAGCGGCAAAATCCGCATCACTTCGCGGCCTTTGGTATCCACCCGAATGGACGACCCCAGCGCATCCATCACATCAATGGTCTCTGTCTTCGACAGCTCCCAAGGGCGTGCGGTAAAGGCATAAGGTTTCGATACCAGCGCCCCAACCGGGCACAGATCAATGATGTTGCCCTGCAAATTGCTGTTCAGCGTCTCGCCCAGATAGGCCGTGATCTCGGCATCTTCGCCGCGCCCGGTCTGGCCCATCTGGTGAATGCCCGCCACTTCGGTGGTAAAGCGCACACAGCGGGTGCAAGAAATACAGCGCGTCATATGGGTCTCGACCAGCGGCCCCAGATCCAAATCTTCCGTCGCCCGCTTTGGCTCGCGATAGCGCGAGAAATCCACGCCATAGGCCATCGCCTGATCTTGCAGATCACACTCGCCGCCCTGATCGCAAATCGGGCAATCAAGCGGGTGGTTGATCAGCAAAAATTCCATCACGCCCTCGCGGGCTTTCTTGACCATCGGGCTGTTGGTTTTCACCACAGGCGGCTGGCCTTCGGGGCCGGGGCGCAAATCGCGCACCTGCATCGCACAGCTTGCCGCAGGTTTGGGCGGCCCGCCCACCACTTCAACAAGACACATCCGGCAGTTGCCCGCGATGGACAGTCGCTCGTGATAACAGAACCGCGGGATCTCAATGCCCGCTTGTTCACAGGCCTGAATGAGCGTCATAGCGCCCTCGACCTCAATTTCATTGCCGTCAATGATGATCTTGCGCAGGTCGCTCATACGTTCACTTTGCCTTTAGTAACGAGCCGATGCGGCTCGACTTCTGAATCTCTGCCACACCAAGGGCACAATAGCTTTGCGGGTCCGAAGTATCGACCCCTTTTGCAGCGAAAAAAAAGGCTCCTTTAGCCTTCATTCGTGCTTTTTCCGCGTCACTCTTACGATAGGCGTCAATCTCGGCATCTGAATAGCCCAAATCATTCGCCCGGTCCTTGAGTCGCATCAAAAAGAATCCGCCCTTGATTTTGCGCGGGCTGATGCTGGGACATTCTTTGCTGATCTTATCGGCCACAGCCACCTCAAACACAGCGTTATCAATCTCGGCCACCTCGCGCAGCGGCGGTTTCGCGGCAACAGGGCCCGCCAAAAGGCCCAGCACCATCACAGGGGCAATCATCAAAGGGGCAACCATCGCCCGAACACTCAATTTTCGCATCTTATTCTCCTCGCATATTTGGCGTCTCGCGCCTTGCGATTAGATGGTGCCCCCGGCACCTGTTATGCAATATCAGCCCCTATTTCGCCCGTAAAACCAGCGGTTTCTCGCCCTAGCGCGCTCTGCACCGCCCCTGAAAAACCAACGTATCTTTCTCGATACTCAAGGCCTGCGGCGGGGTGTCTGGCCCCACAGCCCACGCAATCTCCGAGCTGCCGAAATTATTCACGCAATAGGTCGTCGCCTCATAGACCCCGGCCTCGCGCGCGCCCTGAAAAGACGCCGAAACCGGCTTCACCGTGACATTGAACACCTCAAAATCATCGCCAACCCGGCTTGCTTTAGATCGGAAATACTGCCCGTCAAATAGCACCCGATCCTCCTTGGACGAACATGCGCCCAGCAAGGACGCCGCCACCAAAACTGTCAGAACCTGTTTCATCTTCTATCTCCACCTTGCAGGCCTGCCGCCCCGTTCCCAACCCCGGCTCTGCCCCGGTCTGCTGGTTTCGTGCGGCAGATCATCCTGCGGCATTTCCTTGTGGCGGCGCAAAACGCGCCCGCCTTATTTGCGTTTCAACAACTGGCCAATGATGCTTTGCTGTGCCACTTCGCGCTCCGCAACAGCGCAATATTCCTCTGCCGTGCTGCTGGCCGTGATGTTGTTGCGTGTCTGATATTCCAACGCATAGCGCTCCGTCTCGGCCTGCGCTTTTGGCACCAATTGTCGCATGAAATCCGCCGTGGCGGTCAGGCTGCCATCGCCCTCGACCCGTGCAATCACATCGCTCTTGAGCCGCTGCTCCTTGGCAGCGTCAAACCGGTAGCGCGGGCAGCGATTGGCCAAAATCTCTGCCGTCCCGGCCTGCGAGGCGCGCAGAATGAAATAATCCACCGGCGTGATGCGCTCGGGATTATCCGACAGACTGCCCGGCGCCTGCGAACAGGCCCCCAGCATCACCGCCCCAACCAATAAACTTGCGACCCCGCGCATCAAACCTACTCCGCCGCCACAGCCGCGCTGACGCGGCCCGTGCGTTTATGTTTGATCCGGTCTTCAATCTCGCCGCGGAAATGCCG
Source organism: Sulfitobacter sp. (assembly GCA_051252055.1). Classification (GTDB taxonomy): domain Bacteria; phylum Pseudomonadota; class Alphaproteobacteria; order Rhodobacterales; family Rhodobacteraceae; genus Sulfitobacter. Next base: position 1,371,328 of record JBPOFD010000001.1, on the reverse strand, counting down.
GATCAGCCCTTGGATTGGCCAAGCCGCCGCATCGCCAAGCGCACAAATCGTGTGGCCTTCGACCTGTTTGGTCACATCCAGCAACATGTCGATCTCTTCAACCTCGGCCTCGCCCGTCACCAAACGGTCCATCACCCGCATCATCCAGCCGGTGCCCTCACGGCAAGGCGTACATTGCCCGCAGCTCTCATGTTTAAAGAACTTCGCCAGCCGCCAGATCGCTTTGACCACATCGGTGTTCTGATCCATCACGATCATACAGCCTGTGCCGAACGAGGATTTATTCTCCCGCATCCAGTCGAAATCCATGATCGCCCCATCCAGCGCATCACGCGGCAACACCGGGCAAGACGCGCCACCGGGGATCAACGCCTTGAGGTTGTCCCAACCGCCGCGCACACCGCCGCCATGTTTCTCGATCAACTCGCGCACAGGCATGCTCATGGATTCTTCAAAAACACAGGGCGTGTTCACATGGCCGGTGATCGCAAACAGCTTAGTGCCCACGTTATTGGGCCGCCCAAAGCTTGAAAACCACTCCGGCCCCCGGCGCAAAATCGTCGGCACAACGGCAATCGATTCCACATTATTCACCGTGGTCGGACAGCCATAAAGCCCCGCCCCCGCCGGAAACGGCGGCTTCATGCGGGGCATGCCTTTTTTGCCCTCAAGGCTTTCCAGCAGCGCCGTCTCTTCGCCGCAAATATAGGCCCCGGCCCCGTGATGCAGATACAGATCAAAATCCCAGCCGGATTTCGACGCGTTTTTGCCAATCAGCCCGGCGTCATAACATTCGTCAATCGCCGCCTGAAGCGCCTCACGCTCGCGGATATATTCCCCGCGAATGTAAATGTAACACGCCTTGGCCCCGATCGCGAAAGAGGCAATCAAACAGCCCTCAATCAGCGTATGCGGATCATGGCGCATGATCTCGCGGTCTTTGCAGGTCGCAGGCTCGGATTCGTCCGCATTCACCACCAAATAAGCAGGCCGCCCATCGGTTTCCTTGGGCATGAAGGACCATTTAAGCCCCGTCGGGAACCCCGCCCCGCCGCGCCCGCGCAAACCCGATGCTTTCATCTGGTCGATGATCCAGTCGCGCCCGTTTTGCAAAATCTTGGCGGTGCCATCCCAATGGCCACGCGACTGCGCCCCTTTCAGCGTGCGGTCATGCATGCCGTAAAGGTTCGTAAAGATGCGGTCCTTGTCTTGCAGCATATCTGCCTACCTTTGTTCATTCCGGCGCGCGCGCCACATCTGGAAAACCACCACCAAGGCCCAAATCAGAGCAGCCATGGCGGCAAAATCAAACAACAGCGCATAGCGGCCAGGCAGCCCCAAAGCCGGGCCTGCCCATTGCGCCCCAAGCCAAAGCACCATTGTCACGGCAATCACCAGACCAACAATCCGGCCTTTGCGTGCCACAGCGGCATCTGAGGAATGGGGCGCAACCATCTGTGCTTACTTCTTTTTGCGAGCGGAGAATTCAGTCTCGCCGCCCTTGGCCAAAATCTTCGCCTGCGCAATCCAGCCATCCCGCTCGATCCGGCCTTTGAAACGCAGCCGCTCATCCACCCACGCAATTTCCTTTTTGCGCCAGCTGGCAACCTGATCGAAATGGTAAACCCCAAGCTCGTTCAACGTCTGTTCCAGCTTGGGACCAACACCGCTGATTTTCTTGAGGTCATCCGCCCCGCCAGCCCGCGCCGCGCTGAGCATCTCAGGCTTGCCATCCGCTGCCACAGGCGCACGTTTCGCCGCCGCAGGCTTGGCCGCCGCTGGTTTGGCTTCGGTCTTTGCCGCCGCTGGCTTCTTAGCCGCCGCTGGCTTTTTCGCCGCAGGTTTCTTTGCCACAGCCACAGGGGCCTCAGGCGCAGTGCTCACCACGGCTGCTGGCGCTGGCGCTGCCTCTGGCTCTGGGCTTTGCCCCTCTTGCGCAGGCTCGCTGCTGGCCATGAACCCCGCAGGCGCAGTGTTCCCGGCGCTGCCATCGGCAATCGGCGCGCTGCTGGTGGCTGCCGCATTGGCTGCCGCTGCGCTGGCCGAGGCCGCATGCGCCGCCGACGCGCCCGGCGCTGTGGTGCTGGCCGCAACCGCGCTGGCACTTGCCGCGCTGGCAGGCGCGGGTGCTGGCGTCGATGCCGCCTCATCTGTGCCCGCCTCTTGGCCGCGCAACATGGGCCACAGATACCAAATGATCGCCCCCACAAAGATCCCGATCAGAAGCGACCAGAAAAACCCGGTCACCAGCATCCAAAATACCAAAAACGCTAGAACGCCGCCGCCAATTGCCCAATTGCGGCGGGCGTCGCCACCGGATCCGTTAAAATTCTCTTTCATTCTCTGTCCCCCTGAGGATGTCTGGGCATTTTTTGCCCTAGTTTATTTATTCTTATAAATATTACCGGACTGTGCACGGCGCGAGAATTCGGTTTCCTCGCCGCTGGCAAGCTTTTGGGCCTGATCCACCCATTCATCCCGGCTGGCGCGGCCTTTGAACCCTTCAAGGTTCTGATCGACCCAAGCGATCTCCTGCGCGCCCCATTTTGCAATCTGGTCAAAATGGTAAAAACCCATGCCGTTCAACAAGGTCTCAAGCTTGGGACCAACGCCCCGGATCATCTTCAGATCATCCGCCCCCGCCTTGCGCGGCGCGCTCAGCGCGCGGGGCTTTTTGCCCGCCCCGGCAGCCGCTTTTGGCGCAGCGTTACCCGCGGCCTCTGGCGCCGCCGCAGTCTCCGCCCCCTTGGCAGGCTCGTCTTTCGACGCAGGCTTGGCCTTGGAGCGCGCAGGCGCTTCTTGCTTGGTCACCCCGGTGTTGTCAGCGGCTTGCCCCGCCCCCGGCTTTGGCTCGGATGTCGCCGCAGAGGATTTCCCCGCCGCGCCATTCGCATCATCCGCCCGGCCCTGCCACGGCGTCAAAAGCGGCACTTCCGTGCCATCAATCCGCTTCACCGTATCACCGATATTCACCGCCCGCTGCGCCGAAGCGTTATATTGCGTGCGCCCGCTGTCAAATTCCGTGAGACTGGTCAGCCCATTGAGCGGCTCAGACGCATACCGCCCGTTCTGCGGCCCCGGCACAGGCACTTCGCCCCGCGCCAATTCGTCGATCAGCGCGCCAAATCGCTCAGCGGTCAGGTCTTCGTAATAATCCTTGCCGATCTGCGCCATGGGCGCATTGGCACAGGCCCCCAAACACTCGACCTCTTCCCAGGTAAACTTGCCATCCGCGCTCAGCTTATGCGGCTGGTCTGCAATCTTCTCGCGGCACACAGCAATCAAATCCTCGGCGCCGCAAATCATACAGGTCGTGGTGCCGCAAACCTGAATATTCACAACGGACCCAACAGGTTGCAGCTGGAACATGAAATAGAACGTCGCCACTTCCAGCCCGCGAATATGCGCCATGCCCAGCATGTCACACACATGCTCAATCGCCGGACGCGACAACCAACCCTCTTGCTCTTGCGCACGCCACAACAGCGGAATGATCGCCGATGCCTGACGGCCCTCGGGATATTTCGTCACCTGCGCCTCGGCCCATTTCAGGTTGTCCGGCGTGAAAGCAAAGGTGCTTGGTTGTTCAGAATGAAGACGACGGAGCATGGTTCAGGCTTTCGTATTAAAAGTCGTGCAAAGTAACAAAACGGTCAGCGAGACAGACAGATGCAAGGCGCAGGCGCTGCATCACCGGTCAATCTCCCCAAACACCACGTCCAACGTGCCGATGATCGCGGCTACATCGGCCAGCTGATGGCCCTTGGCAATGTGATCCATCGCCTGCAAATGCGAGAAGCCCGGCGCGCGGATTTTGCAGCGGTAAGGTTTGTTGCTGCCATCGGCCACCAGATAGACGCCAAACTCGCCCTTGGGCGCTTCAACGGCACAGTAAACCTCGCCCTCGGGCACGTGGAACCCTTCGGTATAAAGCTTAAAGTGGTGGATCAGACTCTCCATCGAGGTCTTCATATCGCTGCGGCTGGGCGGGGTGATCTTGCCCCGCGCCAACACGTCGCCCTTGCCTTCTGGTTCGCGCAGCTTGACCACGGCCTGCTGAATGATCCGCACCGATTGGCGCATTTCTTCCATGCGGCACAGATAGCGATCATAACAATCGCCATTCTTGCCCACTGGGATCTGAAACTCAAACTCATCATAACATTCATAAGGTTGGCTGCGGCGCAAATCCCACGCCAACCCCGAGCCGCGCACCATCACGCCGCTAAACCCATAGTTTTGAATGTCTTCTTCGCTCACAACGCCAATATCCACGTTGCGCTGTTTGAAAATCCGGTTTTCCGTGAGCAGCGTGTCGATATCGACCATAAAGCCCTTCATGAACGCATGGGTCCATGTCTCGATGTCATCAATCAACGCCTCGGGCAGATCCTGATGCACCCCGCCGGGGCGGAAATAGGCCGCGTGCAACCGTGCGCCGCTGGCCCGTTCATAAAACACCATCAACTTCTCGCGCTCTTCAAACCCCCAAAGCGGCGGGGTCAGCGCACCCACATCAAGCGCCTGCGTGGTGATGTTCATCAAATGGTTCAGAACCCGGCCAATCTCGCAATACAGCACCCGGATCAGCGAGGCCCGGCGCGGCACTTCGACCCCCGTCAGCTTCTCGATCGCCAAACACCAAGCATGTTCTTGGTTCATCGGGGCCACATAATCCAGCCGGTCAAAATACGGCAGGTTCTGCAAATAGGTGCGGCTCTCCATCAGCTTTTCCGTGCCACGATGCAGCAAGCCAATATGCGGATCGCACCGCTCCACCACTTCGCCGTCAAGCTCCAGAACCAACCGCAAAACCCCGTGCGCCGCAGGGTGTTGCGGGCCAAAGTTGATGTTGAAATTGCGGATCTTCTGCTCGCCCGTCTGGGCGTCGTCGAACCCTTTACCGCCGTCCATCATTTAGAGGCCTCTTTCTCATCGCCGGGCAGAATATACTCGGCCCCCTCCCAAGGGGACATGAAATCAAACTGGCGATATTCCTGAACCAGACTTACCGGCTCATAAACCACCCGCTTCTCCGCCTCGTCATAGCGCACTTCGGTATAGCCCGTGGTCGGGAAATCCTTGCGCAGCGGATGGCCGCGGAACCCGTAATCGGTCAACAAACGCCGCAAATCTGGGTGGCCCGAAAACAAAATCCCGAACATATCGAAAACTTCACGCTCGAACCAATTGGCGCCGGGGTGAACCTCCACCAAAGACGGCACCATATCTTGCTCGCGCACAGCCACGCGCAAACGAATGCGGTGGTTTTGATACATGCTCAGCAGGTGATAAACCACATCGAACCGCTTGGCCCGGCCTGTGTAATCCACCGCCGTGATGTCGATCAGCGTGGAAAACCGGCAGGTCGCATCGCCCTTGAGGAAATCCACCAGCCCCGCAATATTGGGCAGCGCCACATCCACATTCAACTCGCCTCTGCGCACTTCCCACGCCAGCACGCAATCGGGGCGCTTGGCCTCGATATAGGCGCCCAGCTCGTTCATCGCATCGCTCATTGTGTCATCCCCCTGCCCGCACGGATCATCGCACGATTGTCCCGGTGCGGCGCATTTTGCGCTGCAATTGCAAGATCCCATACAACAGCGCCTCTGCTGTGGGCGGGCACCCCGGCACGTAAATATCGACCGGCACAATCCGGTCACAGCCGCGCACCACGGAATAGCTGTAATGGTAATAGCCCCCGCCATTGGCGCAGGAGCCCATCGACAGCACATAGCGCGGCTCGGGCATCTGGTCGTACACTTTGCGCAGCGCAGGGGCCATTTTATTGGTCAGCGTCCCGGCCACAATCATCAAATCCGATTGCCGCGGGCTGGCGCGCGGCGCTGTGCCGAACCGCTCCAGATCATAACGCGGCATCGACGTGTGCATCATCTCAACGGCGCAGCAGGCCAGACCAAAGGTCATCCAGTGCAAACTGCCCGTCCGCGCCCAGTTGATCAAATCCTCGGTCGAGGTCAGCAGAAAACCTTTATCCTGCAACTCGGCATTGAGCGCCTGCGTGGCGACATCCTTGTCGCCCCCGGCGGTTGCGGTCACTGCCATTCCAGCGCCCCCTTCTTCCATTCATAGGCAAAGCCCGCCGTCAGAACCCCAAGGAACACGATCATCGACCAGAACCCCACCATCGACACATCCTTGAACGCAACGGCCCAAGGGAACAGGAAAGCGATTTCCAAATCGAAAATGATGAAGAGGATCGACACCAGATAGAACCGCACATCAAACTTCATGCGCGCATCGTCAAAGGCGTTAAAACCACATTCATAGGCTGAAACTTTTTCAGGATCAGGGTTGCGAACCGCAAGCACGGCGGCGGCAAGGATCAGGGCCAGCCCCAAACCAATCGCAACGCCAAGAAATACAAGGATCGGTAGATATTCCCGCAGCATGTCGTCCAAGGGAGGCTCCTTCTTGGGTGCAAGGGGCAATTGTCGCCCCAACAGACGCTTCCCAATGGTTTAGCCCCCACCCCCGGCAGGGTCAACGGGGCCGCAAGGGCAATCCGCTGCAAATTGACCATTTGCCTGCGCCCGCGTCTATTATAGCGCGCCCCAAACAACGCAAAAGGCCGCCCAGAATACCGGGGCGGCCTTGAAACCTTGGGGCAAACCGCCCCAAGAGTTTAATCGACTAAAAGACGATTTATTCGTCGTCCAGCGCCTCAACGGCTTTTTGCAGATCGTCTTTGTTGACTTCTTTTTCAGAAATCGTTGCCTGCTCAAACACGTGATCAACCACTTTATCTTCGAACAATGGCGCCCGCATCTGCTGCTGCATCTGCTGGTTTTGCTGAACGAATTCAAAGAACTGGCGCTCTTGACCGGGGTACTGACGCGCTTGGTTCATGATCGCTTGGGTCATTTCCGCATCGGTCACCTGAACTTCGGCCTTCTGGCCCAGCTCGGCCAACAACAGGCCCAAACGCACGCGGCGCGCAGCCAATTTGTTGTGCTCGTCGGTTGGGGTGATCTCTGGGTGATCATGGCCCTCAACTTCTGGGTTTTCTTCATGCCACAGCTGATGCGCGATTTGGCCCGCTTCTGCTTCCAGCAAAGACGGCGGCAGATCGAAATCAACCAGCTTGTCCAGCTCGTCCAGCAAGGCACGCTTCATCACGGCGCGGGCTGCGCCCACATATTCCGCTTCCAGACGCTCGCCAATTTGGGTTTTCAACGCAGCCAGATCTTCGGCACCAAATTTGGTCGCCAGCTCGTCGTTGATTTCCGCAGCAACAGGCTCTTTGACCTCTTTCACGGTGCAATCAAACACGGCTTCTTTGCCTGCCAGATGCTCGGCCTGATAATCATCAGGGAAGCTCACGGACACAGCTTTTTCTTCTTCGGCTTTCACACCAACCAGCTGCTCTTCAAAGCCGGGGATGAAGGAGTTGGAGCCCAGAACCAGCGGGTAATCCTCGGCAGAGCCGCCTTCAAACGCTTCGCCGTCCACTTTGCCAACAAAATCGATCACGATCTGGTCGCCGTCTTTGGCTTTCGAACCCTTCTTGCGGGCTTTGAAATCCTGCGCGGTTTCGGCCAGATTGGTCAGCGCTTCGTCGATCTCTGCCTCGCCCGCTTTCACAACCATTTTTTCCAGTTTGATCTGGCTCAGATCAACTTCGGGAATCTCGGGCAGCGCTTCATAGGTCAGTGCGACCTCGACATCGTCGCCTTCTTTCCAATCATCATTGGTCATTTTCACGTCAGGCTGCATCGCAGGACGGTCGCCGGATTTTTCGAAATGCTCGCTCATCGCGCCGTCGATGGCTTCTTGCATCGCTTCGCCCAAAACGCGCGGACCGAACTGCTTTTTCAGCAGGGCCATAGGCACTTTGCCTTTGCGGAAGCCCTTCATTTCCACTTCGGGACGGGCTTCTTCCAGCTTTTCGTTAACCTTGGCTTCCAGTTCGGCGGCGGTCAGAGTGATCGCGTAGCCGCGTTTCAGACCTTCGTTCAGCGTCTCGTTGACCTGCATGTGTGCTCCATAGCGGTAAGGCGCGCGAGATGCGCGCGGGCTTAAAAATTTCAGCCCTTCTAGGGGGGTGTGGCAGTGGGTGCAAGGGGGCAAGGGAAATTGCAATTTGCGCCGCCCCGCCCATCTCCCCGCCCGTCTCCCCGCCCGCCGCGCCGCAACAGCGCATGCGAATCTTTGCGCCCCCTGCCCTCAAACAGCAAACGGGGCAGAAAGATAAGTCATGCGGCACAGCAATTGGCCCCCGACACCCTTCGGCAGCGCGAACACCTGCTCCCCGCTGCATATCGTAGGATGACCCGTGGCGGTTCTAGCACGCCGCGTTGCAGGTCCCGCCCCCCGCGACTTCACCCCAACAGCCAGCACACCCTAGCATTTTTGTAATTATTAGTAACGGATTACACCTGTATATACCCGGCTTTCTGACAAATTCCGCCGATACTCTTTACAAATATTGACAGATTAACCGCATCCCTATAGGTGAAGACTCAATGCTCTTGGAGGAGTGGGTGTAATATCTTGGGAGGGGGCTGCGCGCGGCATTGCTGCGACGCGCCCGAGGAAAAACCTGCCAAGCCCCCCCCTCATCCAAGACCGCAAAACGCCAGATCATAGGAAGAGATCATGAACGAATATATCCTGTCCGACGAGACCCGCGACAAACTACGCAAAGTGTCTACGGCCTCCGTGGCCACCGCGCTTTATAAACGCGGGCTGCGCAACCAGTTCGTACAGGGCGTCACCCCGGTCGAGCGCAAACCGGTGGTTATGGTCGGTCAGGCCTTCACCCTGCGCTACATTCCGGCGCGCGAAGATCGCAACCCGATCACCGTGTTCCGCGACCGCGACCACAAACAGCGCGTCGCCGTTGAAACCTGCCCCGAGGGTCATGTGCTGGTGATGGACGCGCGCAAAGATTGCCGCGCCGCCACTGCGGGCTCGATTCTGATCACCCGCCTGCAACAACGCGGCGTGGAAGGTGTGGTCTCCGATGGCGGCGTGCGCGACGCGGCGGGCATTGGCGCGCTGGACATGCCTGCCTATTTCGCCCGCCCTTCTGCCCCCACCAACCTGACCCTGCACGAAGCAATCGACATCAACGTGCCGATTTCCTGCGGCGATGCGGCGGTGTTCCCCGGCGACGTGATGCTGGGCGATGGCGATGGCGTCATGGTTATCCCCGCGCATCTCGCGGATGAGATCGCGGCGGAATGCACCGAAATGGAAGCCTATGAAGATTTTGTCCTCGAGCAGGTCAATGAGGGCGCAGGGATCATCGGGCTCTACCCCGGTACCGACGACGAGAGCATTGTGAAATTCAACGCATGGCGTGAAAAGACAGGACGATAAACATGACATTTACCCCACATGGCGACCACCTGATTGCTGGCAAACGCGTAAGCGCTGACGCAAAATTCAGCTCCTCTCCGGCCAGCGGCACGGCTTTTGACTACTCAGCAGGGTCACCCGAACTGGTTGCCCAAGCCTGCGCCGCAGCCCATGCCGCCTTCCCCGGTTTTGCCGCAACCACACGCGAAGACCGCGCAAAGCTGCTGGAAACCATCGCAGATGAGATCGACGCCCGCGGCGATCAGATCACCGAAATCGGCACTTCCGAAACCGGCCTGCCCGACGCACGCCTTCAGGGCGAGCGTGGCCGCACCACAGGTCAGTTGCGGTTGTTCGCGGCCCATATCCGCGACGGGGAATACCTCGACCGCCGCCATGACACTGCGCTGCCCGACCGCCAGCCACTGCCCCGCCCTGATCTGCGGATGATGCAGCGGCCCATCGGCCCGGTTGCCGTTTTTGGCGCCTCGAACTTCCCGCTGGCCTTCTCCACCGCTGGCGGCGACACCGCAGCAGCGCTGGCGGCAGGCTGCCCTGTTGTGGTCAAAGGCCACGGCGCACATCCCGGCACCGGCGAGATTGTCGCTGATGCCATTGTTGCCGCGCTGGCCAAGCTTGGCATGGACGGCGGTATTTTCAGCTTCGTCCAAGGCGGCACCCGTGCGGTCGGCGAGGCACTTGTGACCGATCCGCGCATCAAAGCCGTCGGTTTCACCGGCAGCCTCGGCGGAGGGCGCGCATTGTTTGACCTTTGCGCCAAACGCCCCGAGCCGATCCCGTTCTTTGGCGAGTTGGGCAGCGTTAACCCGATGTTCGTATTGCCAACGGCTGCCGCTGCGCGCGGCGCCGATCTTGGCGCGGGCTGGGCTGCAAGCCTGACCATGGGCGCGGGCCAATTTTGCACCAACCCCGGCATCGCGATTGTGGTGGACGGGCCTGAAGCGGATGCCTTTGTGAACGCCGCCAGCGAAAGCCTCAAAGCGGTTGCCGCACAGACCATGCTGACCGATGGCATGGCCGACGCCTACCGCGATGGCGCGCGCCGCGTGTCCGAAGGGGCGGGCGTGAAATCGCTGCTGACCACCACCTGCGAAGGCCGCTCTGCCGCGCCCTATCTGTTCGATGTGTCCGCAGAAGACTGGATGACCAACGAAGAGCTGGCAGAAGAAGTGTTCGGCCCCTTGGGTCTGGTGATCCGTGTCCAAGACGCTGCGCAGATGCAAACCGTTGCCGCCAGCTTCAAAGGCCAGCTGACCGCGACATTGCAAATGGACGATGGCGACATCGATCTTGCGCGCGCGCTTTTGCCTGTGCTTGAGCAGATGGCCGGGCGTGTGCTGGCCAATGGCTTCCCCACCGGGGTCGAAGTGTCCGACACGATGGTACATGGCGGGCCCTACCCTGCGTCCACCAACTTTGGCGCAACCTCGGTTGGTACCCTGTCGATTCGGCGGTTCCTGCGGCCCGTTTGCTATCAGAACCTGCCCGAAGCGCTGTTGCCTGCCGATCTTCAAGCGGGCTGATTGCAGACCACGTAAAAACAGCCCGCCGCCGCGATGGTGGCGGGCTGATCCGGCCCGATTTGGGCCTCATATTTACAACTTTGGCAGATCGCGCCGCCGTTCCGTACGGATTTGACCGATTTGATCAAAATAAGTATGTTTACTGAACAAATAAAAGGCATTTTTAGGCGAAATTCGCAGTCATTTGGTTAAATTTGTGTTGATTTGTAAAAATTGCCTAACTAATGTGATCAAAGCTTCAACGGCCTCGCCCCAACTGGCGAACCACCTGCAAAGCAATAGACCGAGACGAATGGGGAGGATCGTATCAGTCGCACCGGAGGCACAGCTACATTTGCTTCCACGCGCAAGACAAAGCCACCGCAGGCACAGACCGCGCCCGCAACGGCACCAGATCCGGCCACAGCCATGGGATCGCCAGCCTGTCTGGCCGCATGGCCCAGCCCACCAACGACACCATTAACCAACCTGCATGATGCCGCCCCCGAAAAGCCCCGTTTTTCCGGACCCGTCGGCGCATGCGCGGCGCCAGCCCCGTCTGGCACACAACATCTGTAGAGGAGGAACAGATCTATGTTTTACAAAAGCTTGAAAACCACACTTGGTATTGCGCTTGGCGCAGCCGTCCTTGGGACAACCGTTGCAGCGGCTGATTTCCCGACCCGCGACATTCGCCTGATCGTGCCATGGCCCGCAGGTGGCGGCGCTGACGCGATTTCGCGCAAAATCAGCAACATCGCCGAGCAGGACCTGCCCAAATCCATCTATGTGGAAAACATCGCCGGTGCGGTCACCGCCACCGGGTTGATCCAGATGGCCAATGCACGCCCCGATGGGCACACCGTTGGCGTGTTGACCTATGACAGCGTCATCACCCTGCCGCGCGGCGAGATGGTGCCGGGCTATTCGCTCGACAACATGAAGCTCATCGCGCGCATCACCTCTGAGGCCGACGCCATTGTCGTCTCCAAACATTCCGGCATCGAAAGCTACGAAGATCTGATCGCCCGCGCCAAGGAAAACCCCGGCGAAGTGCGTGTCGGCGTGGCCCCCAAAGGCTCCGGCCCTTACCTGTCGGTGATGCAGCTTGAAAAACTGCTCGACGTGGATTTCAACGTCATCACCTATGCAGGCTCCTCCAGCGCCGAAGCCGAGGCCCTGCTCTCGGGTGAATTGGATGCGGCGATCTCCAGCCTTGGTGACTTCAGCGGCATTCTTGCCTCTGGCGATGCCAAAGGCGTGGTCGAACTGACCGGAGTGCAGAACGCCACCTACACCGACGTTCCGACGCTGAAATCCAAAGGCCATGACCTGCAAACCGGCAGTTTCATCGTGCTCGCGGCTCCGGCCAACACGCCTGATGATGCGATCGAAACTCTAGAGACCAAGTTCAAGGCAGCTTATGACAGCGCCGAATTCCAAGATTGGCTGGCGCAGATCGGCGTGACCGCCGATTGGCTGGGTTCGGGCGAAGTTGGCACTTGGGTCGACGAGCTGCAAACCAAGACGTTCACGCTGATGGACGAATTGAAACTGTAAGCCTGCGCGCCCGCCCTGTCTTCGGCCCCCAATCGGGCCGGAGCCAGGGTTTCGGCACGGCCAGCGGCGCAATCTACAGCGCCGCTGGCCAGCCGCCAAATTTTCTACCGCCGCCAATTTGCTACCGCCAAGGTCAAAGGCGCGGCCATCCGCCCCTACAGCCACCTTGCGCTGACGACCCCATCACACCCAGCCCCCGGAGAAGACGATGCTCTTAAATAGGCAAATGATATTTTTGTATGTCACTCTTGCAGTGTCAGTTGGTTATTTGGTTACAGCCCTGAGCTTGGGCGCCCCAATTGCCGAAAACGGGCTGACGCCAGCCTTCTTTCCAATCCTCGTGGGCGCTGCGGCGATTGTCTTTTGCAGCATCCTCATCGCGCAAGGGCTGCGCGCAGGGCCCGAAACCGCCCCTGCCGAGGAAGCGCGAAACTACACCCATGTTTGGGTCGTGGTGGCGATCTTCTTTTACATCGTGGCGTTCAAGCCGCTGGGCTATTTCCTGTCCTCCGGCCTGTTTGTCTTTTCGCTGATCCTGCTCTTCTCAGACTTCGAGAAACTGGCGCTCAAGGCCGTCATCTCGGCTGCGATCGTCGGGGTTGCCTTTGTCATGTTTCAACAATTGTTCGGGGTCCGTCTCCCGATGCTGTGGGGTTAAGTCATGGATTTTATCTTCCTCGTTTTCAGCAGTTTTTCCCTGCTGGCTGATCCGGTCAACTTCACTTACGTGATCCTTGGCTTTGTGATCGGCACGATCTTTGCGGCCATTCCGGGGCTGACCGCGACGCTGGCCATGGCGCTTTTGCTGCCGCTGACCTATTCGCTGAGCGTCGAAACCGCGCTGATGGCCTGCGCCAGCATCTATATGGCGGGCATGTGCGGCGGCTCGATTACCGCCACCACGATCAACATCCCCGGCGCGCCTTCCTCGATGATGACCGCGCTTGACGGCTACCCGATGCAGCAGCAAGGCAAAGGCGCATTGGCGCTTGGGCATGCCGCGCTCGGCTCGATGATTGGCGGCGCGCTGGGGGCGCTTTTGCTGATCGCGCTTGCTCCCTTTGTGGCTGAACTGTCGCTTTTGGTAAAAACCACAGGCAAGTTCTCCCTTCTGGCCTTCGCCCTGATTGTCGTGGTGATCGCACAGCGGGGCCGCATCCCGCAGGCCGGACTGGCCGCCTGTATCGGCCTGATGCTGGCCACTGTCGGGCTTGACGCGATGGAGCCGATCACCCGCTTCACCTATGGCTATTCCAGCCTGACCGCCGGGATCGACCTGATGCCCGTGATCATCGGCACCTTTGCCATCGCCGAAGTGCTGACCCAAGCAAGCGCGCGCACCGATATCAGCGCCGCTGCCGCTGAGGCCAATAAAACCAAAATCCGCCGCCGCGATTTCCTGCCGCCCTTGGCGGACATCCGCAAGATCGGCTTTGGCTGCTACATCAAATCCAGCTTGATCGGCTATTTCGTGGGCACATTGCCGGGCGCGGGCGGCTCGATGGGATCGTTCTTGGCCTATACCGAAGCCGTGCGCACCTCCTCCGAGCCAGAGACATTTGGCAAGGGCAACCCCAAAGGCATCGCAGCCTCAGAAAGCGCCAATAACGCGGTCTGCGGCGGGGCCATGGTGCCAATGCTGACCTTCGGCATTCCGGGCGATCCGATCACCGCGATCATGCTGGGCGTTCTGGTGATCAACGGCATCCAGCCGGGACCGCAATTGATGGCCGACCAGGCCGGGCTGATTGCTCCGATGCTGGCCGCCCTGCTGTTCAGCGCCGTGGTGCTGATCCCGCTGACGCTCTGGCTGATCGGGCCGTATTTCATCAAGATCGTCTCGGTGCGCAAGGATGTGCTTTATGCAGTGATCGCGCTTCTGGCCGTGGTGGGCAGCTATGTCGCAACCTACTCGACCTTCCAGATGTTCATGGCGCTTGCTATGGGGGTTATGGCCTTCTACCTGCGACGCAATGGTTTCCCGGTGATCACCATGCTGCTGGGCTATATTCTGGGGCCAAATCTGGAAGAGTTCCTGCGCCGCTCCCTTGCATTGTCAAACGGCGATCCGACCACCTTCTTCACCAACCCAGACAGCCTGTTCTTTGTCGCGCTGACGATGGTTTTTGTTTACTTCTTGGTGATCCGCAAACCCGCAAAAACACCTGCAATGATCAAGTCCAAGTAGGTTTGGTGTCTGCGGCCGCCCTTTCCCGAAGGGGCGGCCGCAGATTTTGTAGCCCCGCGCGCCGCCCCTGTATTTTCAAAAAATGCGGTCTATAAAGAGCCCGACGCGCGCGCGGCCCACAAACAAGGAGATCAGTTTGTCAGAGACAAGGCGACCCTCACTGGCAGATCAAGTATACGATCAGCTTCTGTCCAAGATCCTCGAAGAAGAATACCCGGTGCACAGCCGGCTGCCCACCGAAGAGATGCTGGCCGAAAGCTTTGGCGTCTCGCGCCCGATCGTGCGGGGCGCATTATCGCGGCTGCGGGATGACGGCATTGTGCAATCGCGCCGCGGCTCGGGAAGCTATGTGCTGCGCCGCCCCGACCGCGAGCTGATCAGCTTCGTGCCCCTTGAATCGGTTTCGGATGTTCAGCGGTGTTACGAGTTCCGCATCGATGTCGAAGGCGCAGCCGCCGCATGGGCGGCCCGGCGGCGCGATGACGAAGATCTCGCAGCGATGGATGCGGCCTATCAGGTGATGGAACAAACCTATCAGCAAAACGCGCTTGGCGTTGACGCCGATCAAAGCCTGCATTTGACGATAGCCCGCGCCGCAAAAAACCCGTTTTTCTCCTCCGTGCTCGAATCTCTGAGCGAGCAAATTGCCTATGGCGTCAAACTCTCGCGCTCGCTGACATTGCTCGACGCCCCCGTCCGCCAAGAGCTGGTCTTGGCCGAGCACCGCGCGGTGCTCGACGCGATCCGCCTGAAACAGCCCGAAGTGGCCCAAGCCACAATGCGCCACCACATCACCGCCGCAAAGGACCGGATGTTCGTGGGCACCCAAGAGGACTAATGCTGGGGCGAGCCCTTGGGTTGCGGCACAAACAGCTGGGTTGTGCCATCAAAACGGTGGCCGCTTTGGTGTAAATGGGTTAATGGATGCCGCGAAACGCTTTGCATGCGCCGGTATTGGGGGCCATTTGCGAAATCAACACTGGATCGCCGACTGGCCGGTTTGCCCGCAAAACTCACCCAGACACCGCACAGGCACCTAATTATGCTCCTGCAAATAGGACAGCGACCGCAGTGGTTCACCGCCAGAAAAAAAGGGCGCTGTGCAAAACTTTTCAGCCCTGCACAGCGCCCCAATCTTTTGCGCTATAAATCAGTGACTTAAACCGCTCACATCATCCCAAGCGCTTCTTTGTACATCTCAAGCACCGCTTCTTCTTCTGCGATGTCGTCTTTGTCCCGCTTGCGCAAAGCGATTATCTTGCGCAGCACCTTGGTGTCATAGCCGCGCGATTTCGCCTCTGCCATGATCTCTTTTTGCTGCTCGGCGAGATCTTTTTTCTCTGCCTCAAGCCGTTCCATACGCTCAATAAACTGGCGCAGCTCATCTGCGGTCACGCGGTAGCTCTGCTCGCCGCCGCTTTGGATTACATCGGGATTGGTGCTCATGTCGCTCATGACGGGCCTCTATTTGGGTCTATTTATTTGCCATCTGACTAGCGCCCCGCCCCCCGCACTGCAAGCCGGACTTGCACGGCAGGCGTGATTGGGCTACCGCCGCGCCATGGAAAATGAAACGACAAATCTGCTCGATATCGTGATCTGGTCCGGCGCTGCCCTGTCGCTGCTGGGGCTGCTGGCGATCTTTTGGTGCATCTTCAAAATCACCCGCGCCAAACGCGCCCAGCTTGACGACGAGGCCATGCGCGCCGTGCTCAAATCAGCCGTGCCGCTGAACCTTGGCGCGCTGATGCTCTCCATGCTCGGGCTGATCATGGTCGGCGTTGGTATCGCGCTGAGCTAACCTGCGCCAACCCCTGCGGCGCCACGCCCCTTGTCAGGCTCCCGGTGCAAGCGATACGCTGCGCTAAACCCCAAGGAGAGCGCCATGCAACAGCTTGCCCAATCGCCAATCGTCACCGCCTTTTTCGACGATGCCACCAACACGGTCAGCTATGTGGTCCAAGACCCCAATGGTTCGGCCTGCGCAATCATCGATTCCGTGCTTGATTTTGACCATGCCGCTGGCCGCACAGACACCCGCTCGGCCGATAAAATCATCGCTTTTGTGCGCGAGAATAATCTCAGCACCGAATGGATTTTGGAAAGCCACGTTCACGCCGATCACCTCTCTGCCGCGCCCCATTTGCAAAATGAACTGGGCGGCAAAATCGGCATTGGCGATCACATCACCATGATCCAAGACACTTTTGGCAAAGTTTTCAACGAAGGCACCGAATTTGAACGCGACGGCAGCCAGTTCGACGCGCTTTTCCAAGATGGCAGCAGCTTTCACATCGGCCAAATGCGCGCCGATGTCCTGCACACGCCCGGCCACACCCCCGCCTGCCTGACCTATGTAATCGGCGACGCGGGTTTTGTGGGCGACACGCTCTTCATGCCCGATTTCGGCACTGCGCGCTGTGATTTCCCCGGCGGCTCGGCCCAAGATCTGTTCAACTCGATCCAGCGCATCCTCGCCCTGCCCGACCACACCCGCATCTTTGTGGGCCATGACTACAAAGCGCCGGGCCGCGAAGACTTCGCATGGGAAACCACCGTGGGCGCGCAAAAACAAACCAATGTGCATATCGGCAGTGGCCGCGACGCGGCGGAATTCATCGCCATGCGCAACGCCCGCGACGCCACTTTGCCCATGCCAAAACTCATCGTGCCCTCACTGCAAATCAACATGCGTGCCGGCCATATGCCCGCCCCCGATGCCAGCGGCACAGTGATGCTGAAACTGCCCATCAACAAACTCTAACAGCGCCGCAATCGCGCCCAACACAAAGGAAATGCCATGCCACTTGATTGGCTCTACGGCCTGCTTGGCGGGCTGATGATCGGCAGCGCCGCCGCGCTCTACCTGCTGGCCAATGGCCGCATCATGGGGGCCAGTGGCATCATCGGCGGGCTGGTTGACGGCTCTGCCCGCGCCCATTGGCGCGAAAGGCTCAGCTTTCTCGCCGGGCTAATCGCCATGCCCGCGCTGATCAATCTGGCCGCAGGCCAAGCGGCGCAAACCCACCTCACGGGCAATGCCGCGCTGATCTTGCTTGCCGGGCTGCTTGTCGGGCTGGGCACGCGCATCGGCAATGGCTGCACCTCGGGGCACGGGGTTTGCGGCATCTCGCGGCTTAACCCGCGCGGCATCATATCCACCTTGGTATATATCGCCGCAGGCGCGCTGGTTGTGGCCCTGTTGCGGCTGATCTGGGGGGCTTTGTGATGCGTGCAATTTTCGCTTTGGCCGCAGGCGCGCTGTTTGGCGCAGGGCTTTATATTTCCGGCATGACCGACACAGATAAAGTGCAGGGTTTCCTTGATTTCTTTGGCGCTTGGGATCCCACGCTGGCCTTTGTGATGGGCGGCGCAATCATCCCCATGGCGCTGGCTTGGGCCTTCACCCAAAGCGCCAGCGCCCCTGCGCCGCTGCTGGGCGGCAACTTCCCCGCGCGCCCCGATCCCGCCCCGGATCGGCGGCTGATCACGGGTGCATTGCTCTTTGGCGCAGGCTGGGGGCTGGTGGGGCTCTGCCCCGGTCCGGCGCTGGCCTCGCTGGGCTATGGCGGCTGGGGTGGCTGGGCGTTTCTGGCCGCGATGTTGATTGGCATGCGCGCCGCGCCGCCGCTGGCCGCGCGGCTGCAAAACCGCGCCTCCAGCCATCTGGACAACAGCGCATAGGCTGGGTACATCATCCCCATGGATATTCGTCAATTGACCCCCCGCTATTTCGTTGCCCCGCAAATCGATCCCGCCGATATGGCACTGATCAAGGCGCAGGGTATCACCCATATCCTGTGCAACCGCCCCGATGCGGAAGTGCCGCCCAGCCACAGCGCCGCCGCCATCGAGGCCGCCGCTCTCGCCGCCGGGCTCAGCTTTGAAAACTGCCCCCTGACCCATCAGACCATGACGATGGAACGGATCGACGAAAACCACCAACTTGGCGCGGCGCGCGATGGGGTCACCTTGGCCTATTGCGCCTCTGGCACGCGGTCCTGCTTTGCGTGGGCCTTGGGCCAGCGCGGCAAAATGGGCGCTGATGAGATCATCAATGCCGCCCAAGAGGCAGGCTATCAGATGGAACAACTGCGCCCCGCCTTGGAAAATCCAGAAACCTAAACCCATTGCCGCGCCCCGCATGGTGCGCGGCATATTTCCGCTAGAGCGCATCAGGCATCTCCCCCTGCATGCCGGGCAAATCTGACATATCCGGCATTTGGCCCGTTTGCGGCGCAGGCGCGGGGCTTTGCTCTGCCAAATCCGCCCCCTTGCCCGCCGCCTGCGCACCGCGCATCAACGGCAAGCGCTTAATCTCCTCTTTGGCGCGTTTCATCGGTTGCACCTCGGGCTGATCCAGATCCGCCCGGTCCTGCGCCCGGCGGCGCGGCGCATCCGCCAGCGGCGCGGCCATATCCACCCGCAGCGCCCGCAAACCGCCAAGTTGCCCCAGCATCCCTGACCTGATCTTGCGCCCCTCAAGCGTCATCACACTGACCCGGTCAAAATCCGCCTCCGGCAGCGGCAAAACCTGCCCCACCTGCAACTGGCTGGCCTGCGCCAAAGACATGCGCAGCTGCGCCAAAATCACCTGAAGCTCTGCCTGCGCCAAAAGCACCGTCTGCCCAAGCCGCGGCCCCGGCGGCACCTGCGCCTCCTCGCCTTGCGGCGCCGCAGCGGGCGCGGCCTGCGGATCAGGCAGGATCAACGCCAATTTCCCCTGCCGCTGCCCATTGGCAATGTCCAATGTCAGGCGGAAAATATGATAATCGGGTGCCTCCAGCGCCATCAGCAACAACCGCTTATTCTGCGCCCGCGCGCCAAATCGATAGCCCCGCAGCAACTCTCGATCTTCGGCCTCTTCGGGCAATGGCGCCGCCATCTCCAGCAGCCCATCCAGAAACGGCGCGCAGACCGCCGCATCCGTCGCCGTCAAACTGCGCGGCTGCGCCCCCGCCTCTGCACCCGGCGTCACCATCCCCATGGTTTGCTGCTGGATCAGCCCGGTGACCAGCTCCGCATCCAGCATCGCACCCGCGCGCCTGCCCTCTGGCCCATCCAGCAAGATCAGCAGTTGCGTGTCGTCAATCTGCTCGGTCAAACCATCCACGCGCAGCGCCGCCTGCGTGATGCCAATCGCGCTCAGCGCCAGCTCAAGCTGCGCATCGGCCACTTTGGCCGCACATAGCCGCAGCGCCTTTTGCACAGACATCGCCTTGGCCTGATAGGCCTTGCGCCCCTGTGCAACTTTGCGCCGCAGAATCGTATCTTCGGTTTGCGTGCTCATAAACTCCCGCCTTTACGGCAAGATCTAACCCAAAGAAGTTACCAGCCTCTTTATGCGCCCGCAGCAATCGGCTTTTCCCGCCGCCCCGGCGCAGCCAGCGGCAGGCGCACCACAAAACTCGCGCCTTTCGGCCCGGAAACATAGGAAATCTTGCCACCAAGCCGGGTCATGATCTCGCGGCAAATCGCCAGCCCAAGCCCCGCGCCCTCGCTGCCATCCCGGCCTATGCGCGCAAATTTCTCGAACATCAACGTCACATCCCCGGCAGCGATTCCCGAGCCATTGTCGGCAAAGCGCAGCTCGCAATCGCGCCCCCGCTGGCGCGCCTCGATCCGCAAAACGGGCTGCGGCGCGTCGCAATATTTCTGCGCATTGGTGATCAGGTTCATAAACACCTGCCCCAAACGGTCCAGATCCGTGGTCAGCATGATCTCCTCCGCCTCCGGATCGCGCAAAATCTCAATGTGATGCAGCTCATTGGCCTGCGCCATGGTCACCGCCCGGTCCAGCACCGCACGCAGATTGCCGGTGCTGCGCGTCAACGTCACCGCGCCATTCTCCAGCACCGACAGATCCAGCAGATCATTGAGCAACCGCGTCAGCCGCTCCGCCTCGCTGTGAATGATCGAAGCGTAGCGGGTTTTCTCCTTGCTGCTCAACCGCTTGGCATCGCGCAAAATCTCCGAGAACGCGCGAATAGAGGTCATCGGCGTGCGCAGCTCATGGCTGATCTGGCTCAGAAAACTGTCCTTTTGCAACGACAGTTGCGTCAGCTTTTCATTGGCCAGACGCAACTGCGCCGCTGTCTCGCTAAGCTCGCGTGACTTGGCCTCCAACTGGCTGGAATATTCCAGCATCTGCGCGCTCTCATCGGCCACGGCCAGCAGTTCTTCCACCGAAACCGAGGCCCCCCCCATGATCTGCGCCACCATCGCATGGGCCGTCGCCGCCCCCACCGAGGCCGCAAGCTCGCGCTCCAAATCCGCCACAAACTCCGGCAACGGATGCGGCAACGCGCCCTCCACCCCTTGCTTTTCTGCCGCGCGGGCAAAGAAACTCTGCGCCTCCTGCGCGCCCAAAATACGCTGGGCCATGATCATCAAATCCTCGCTGCCTCCCGCACTGGTGGCCCAGCGCCGCGCCCCCGCGCCGCTATCAAGGATGTTCACAAACTGCGCCCCCTGAAGCCGCTCCATCGGCCCCGGAAACGTCACCAGCGAGACAATCAAAAACACCAGCAGATTAACCGACATGCTCCACAGCACCGCATGTACCGTGGGGTCGAGCCCCGACAGACCAAACAACGCCTGCGGGCGCAGCCACACCAGCCCCCAAAGCCCCGTGTCAAACACCTGCGCCGAAAGCACAGCACCGGGGCCAAAACTGGGCAACAACATCGTGTAGGCCCAAATCACAAACCCCGCACTGAGCCCGCACAGCGCGCCCATCCGCGTCGCCCCGCGCCAAAACAGCCCCCCCAGCATCGCAGGCAAAAACTGCGCCACCCCGCCAAAGGATATCAGCCCAATCGCCGCCAGTGCCGCACTGCCCCCCGACAGGCGAAAATACGCATAGCCCAGCGAGATAATCAGCATGATCGACAGCCGCCGCGCCGCCATCACCACATTGCGCAGATCGCCCGATTGCTGCGCCCCCTCTTGGCGCAGCGCCAGATAGATCGGCATCACCACATGGTTCGACACCATCGTGCTCAGCGCCAGCGTGGCCACAATCACCATCGACGTGGCCGAGGAAAACCCGCCCAGAAAGCTCAGCATCGCCAGCCCGCTTTGCCCTTGGCTCAACGGCAGGCTCAGCACAAAGAAATCCGGGTTCGCCCCCTCGGGCATCAAATCCAGCCCAAGCACCGCAATCGGCACCACAAACAGGCTCATCAGCATCATATAAAGCGGAAAGGCCCATGCAGCGATCTGCAACTGGCGCTCGTCGTCATTCTCGACCACCAGCACCTGAAACATGCGCGGCAGGCATAAAAACGCCGCCGCCGACAATAAAATCAGCGCCGACCAACGGCTGCCATCCACCTGCCAATGGCCAATAGACGAAGCATCAATCCGCGCCATGGTCTCCGCCACGCCGCCGCCAAGTCCCCACACCACAAATATCCCCACCGCCAGCAACGCCACCAGCTTCACCACAGCCTCAACGGCCACGGCAATCACCACCCCGTGGTGCCGCTCATTGGCATTGAGGTTGCGCGTGCCAAACAAAACTGTGAACAGCGCCAGCCCCAGCGCCACCCAAAACGCCGCCCTTGCCGAGCTGACCGCCGCCTCCTGCGCCGGCACCGCCGCGCCGCTGGCTGTGGCAAAAATCGACAAGGACAATGTCACCGATTGCAGCTGAAGCGCGATGTAAGGCGTCACCCCGATCACCGCCATCAACGTCACCAATATGGCCAGCGTGTTGGATTTGCCAAAACGCGAGGAAATCAGATCCGCCACCGAGGTCACCCGCTGGCTGCGCCCCACCCGCACCAACCGCCGAAGCACCCACCACCAGCCGATGATCACCAGCGATGGCCCTAAATAGATGGTGACAAACTCCATCCCCGAGCGCGCCGCATAGCCCACCGCGCCGTAGAACGTCCAAGCCGTGCAATAAATCGACAGCGACAGCGTATAAACCAAAGGCGAACGCAACAGCCATTTGCCCCGCCCCCGAAGCGCCGCCCGATCTGCCGCAAACGCCACCGCAAAAAGCCCCGCCACATAAAGCAGACACACGGCAATTAACTGGTTTAATGAAACCATCAGTCCACTTCACTGCGGGGCGTCTCGCCGCGCCCATCGGCCCGCCGCGCCATCGACCACAGCCAAAGCGACAGCCCAATCAACACCCACCAGACGGCAAAAATATACCGCAGCGCCTGCGACAGCGTTGTTCCCGGCGTCTCGGGATTGGCCGATATCGTCCAAAGCAGCGGCACCATCCAAAGCGCCGCCCCCATGATCGGCAACAACCGCACCGCATCCATGATCCGCCGGGCGCGGTAACTGCGCCGCTCTAGGAACACATTATGGGGCCGCCGCGCCATCTGGGCTCACGTCCCGGTCAGCTCGCGCACGGCGGCCAGCACTTCGGAATTTGAAAACGGCTTGGTCATGAAACGGCTTACCCCGGCTTGCTCGGCCATCTCGCGGTCGCGGGCCTGCCCCCGCGCGGTCAACATCAAGATCGGCAGCCCTGCCATCTCGGGGTCTCCGCGCAGCTCGTGCAAAATCTCAAAGCCGCTTTTGCCCGGCAACATCACATCCAGCATCACCAAATCAGGGCGCGACTTGCGGATCACCTCAACGGCAGATCCCCCATTGGCCAGCATTTCAACGCGCCAACCGTCGCGGCCCAAAATAAAACGAATGGCCTCGGCAATATTTTGTTCATCCTCAACAAGGACGACATGTTTCGTCATAAATTTCCCCCCGGAATTGCCGCCCCGCCTCCACACGGGGTCGACAAGCGCAACGATGCAATGAAAAAGGCGCGCCTGTCAAAACTTATGCGGGCATGCCGCCCAGATCATCTCCCGGCGCCTCCCCGCCCCCCATGCCAATCCCCATCAAAATCGAAGGCTCACGCCGCGCGCCGCACGCGCGCTGCGCGCAAATCCGGCAACTGGCCCCCACCCGGCGCGCCGCGCCGCTGCTGCCCGGCATCTGCGGCACCAGCAACATCACCGATTGCACCATGGGCGCGCGGTTATAGCCCGGCGTGCCTTGCACTTCGGCGGCGGCGAAACTGTCAAACGCCGCCTCCGCCCCGCCTTGCTGGGTGATCCGCTCGCGCACCACCAGCCCCGGCTGGCTCAGCGCGGCAAACAGCGGCCACAGCGGGCAATTCGCGCCAAACCCCGGCACGGCAAAACCGCTCACCGATTTGCGGTAAATCACCGTGCCCGAACGGTCGCACACCACCAACCCCGCCCCCAGCCGCGCAACCCCCGCAAGCCGCCGCAGCACCGCAGGCACCGGCACGCCCAAACGCCGCGCCAAAACCGCCGGGTCCGGCGCATCCTTGCCCAGCGCCTCCTCCAGCCGCGCCATCGGCAACAGCGCCGCATCCCGGCTGATCTGCGCCAAAACGCCCGCCGCAATATACCGCGCCGCAGGCGATCCCAGCGCCGTTGCCCCCTCGATCACCTGCGCCGCGCTCTGCTCGCCTGCCTCCAGCGCCTCAAAGCGAAACCCTTGGGCGGCGAGGAAAATCTCGACCTCCTCTTGCGGCGTGACGGTTTTGCTGCCGCGCTCGCTGCCCTGCTCAAGCACCCGCGCAATCGCCTGCGCACTGTCGGCCAAACGCCTGCTGTCCTCGTTGATATTGGCGTGAAACCTCTGCCGCCACTCGGGCTCCAGCCCCTGCTCATCCGCCAAAATCGCCGCCGTCGACCGCACCGCCGCCGCTGTGCTGAGCAATTCATGCATCGACGCCGCCAAATGCGGGTCATGCGCCAAACGGTCTGTCAGCTCCTCAATGGTGCGCTCAAGCGCGGCCACATGGCGGCGCGCCCGCGCCAATGTCTCGGCCCAGCCGGGAAAGCGGCTGGCAAATTCATCGGCCTGCGCGGCTTCCGCCTCCGGCAGCTTGGCCTCGCTCGCCGCCTCGCGCAGACTGGCGATCAAACTGGCCTCCGCGCCTTCGGTCAACACCTGCGGCGCCACGCCCAGCGCGCGGGCAATCCCCAAGAGCAGCTTACCGCCGATTCTGCGCCGATTATGTTCGATCAAGTTCAGATAAGACGCCGAAATCCCGATATCGCGGGCCAGATCGGCCTGTTTGAGCCCCGCCAAAATCCGCCGCTCGCGGATTCTGCTGCCGGTTAACGCGTCGCGCATGGCCTGCTCCCTTGAGGGATTTTTTCCAGCCATCCCAAAGGCTTTCTGCGCTGCAATATCATGTTCTTTACAAACCTCGCCCCCTGATTGTGCAGATATTTACAGAAAGGTGCTGTGTTATCAATCACTCAGTTGTTTGGTTTGCCATACCCCCCGATAAAGAATTTGCACTTTTGTGTCCGCAAACCGGGGAGGAACGGTTTGCTGGTAAAAACATTTCGGGAGGAATTCATGTCATTTTCTAATCTGACACGCCGGGGTCTCATTCGGACCAGCGCAGTGGCAGGCGCAGGGCTTGCCTTGCCCACCTATCTGCGCGCCGATGCCCATTCTGGCTATACCAACGCCCCCAGCGGCAGCACTGTCACGCTGGGCTTTAACGTGCCCCAAACCGGCCCCTATGCCGAAGAAGGCCTCGACGAGCTTCGCGCCCAAGAATTGGCGGTTCAGCACCTGAACGGCGAAGGCGACGGCGGCATGATGAACACGTTCAACTCCAAAGCCCTCAAGGGCAACGGGATCTTGGGCAAAAAAGTCGAATACGTCACCGGCGACACGCAAACCAAATCCGATGCGGCCCGCGCCTCGGCCAAATCGATGATCGAAAAAGACGGCGCGATCATGATCAACGGCGGCTCGTCCTCGGGCGTGGCTGTGGCTGTTCAAGGCCTGTGCCAAGAGGCTGGCGTGATCTTCATGGCGGGTCTGACCCACTCCAACGACACCACCGGGAAAGACAAAAAAGCCAATGGCTTCCGGCATTTCTTTAACGCCTATATGTCCGCCGCCGCCCTCGCGCCGGTGCTTAAAAACGCGTATGGTGCCGACCGCCGCGCCTATCACCTGACGGCAGATTACACATGGGGCTGGACCCAGCAAGAATCCATCGCCGCCGCCACCGAGGCCGTGGGCTGGGAAACCGTCTCGAACCAGCTAACCCCGCTGGCCGCGACAGATTTCTCTTCCTACATCGCGCCTGTGCTGAACTCCGGCGCAGATGTGCTGGTGCTCAACCACTACGGCGGGAACATGGTGAACTCGCTCACCAACGCGGTGCAATTTGGCCTGCTCGACAAAGAAGTGAACGGCAAGAAATTCGAGATCGTCGTGCCGCTCTACTCCGAGCTGATGGCCGCAGGCGCCGGTGCCAACGTGCAAGGCGTGATCGGCTCAATGAACTGGAACTGGCAGCTTCAGGATGAAGGCTCCAAAGCTTTCGTGAAATCCTTTGGCGAGAAATATGGCCGTCCGCCCTCGAACTCGGCCCATACCTGCTATGTGCAAACCCTGCTCTATGCGGATGCCTGCGAGCGGGCAGGCACATTCAACCCCTGCGGCGTCGCAGAAGCGCTCGAAGGGTTTGAATTTGACGGGCTGGGCAATGGCCCGACGCTCTACCGCGCCGATGACCACCAGTGTTTCAAAGACGTGCTTGTGATGAAGGGCAAAGAGAACCCGACAAACGAGTATGACACGCTTGAAATCGTCGAAGTGACCCCGCGCGCCCAAGTGGAATACGCGCCCGATCACCCGATGTTCGCTGGCGGCGAGCTGGGCAATTGTAACCCCGGCGCCTAACGCCCGCGCAAATCTGCTTGGCCGGGCGGGGGCTTTCCCCGCCCGCGCTGTCTGGCCCGCGCGCCAGATCGCTGCACGCAGGCCGCTTCGCCCCACATTCCGCCCCCTCTAATCCAAGGTCGAATACATGGACGCCCTCCTACTGCAATTTTTAAACGGTCTCGACAAAGGCTCCGCCTACGCGCTGATTGCCCTTGGCCTGACACTCATTTTTGGCACTTTGGGGGTTGTGAACTTCGCCCATGGTGCCCTGTTCATGATCGGCGCATTCTGCTCCGTGACCTTGCAAAAGCTGCTGACCCTCAGCACCGTCTCCCTCAGCGAGACGCAAAAGGATTTTCTGGGCAACCCGCTCAAAATCCAGACGCCATATGTCGAGACATGGTTCGGCCCCGAAACCGGCGCAGCGATCATTGACTGGTCCGTGCCGCTGGCGATCCTCTTTGCCATCCCCGTGATGCTGGTAATTGGCTTTGTGATGGAACGCGGGTTGATCAAACATTTCTACAAACGCCCCCACGCAGACCAGATCCTCGTGACCTTCGGCCTCGCGATTGTGCTGCAAGAAGTGATCAAATATTTCTACGGCGCAAATCCGATCCCCACACCTGCCCCCGCCGCCTTTGTCGGCAGCTTCGACTTCGGGCCGATGCTGGGGCTCGATACCTCGCTGGCCTATCCCTATTGGCGGCTGGTCTATTTTGGCTTCTCGGCCATGATCATCGGCGCGGTGTTTGCGTTTTTGCAATTCACCACCTTTGGCATGGTGGTGCGCGCCGGGATGGCCGACCGCGAAACCGTCGGGCTGCTGGGCATCAACATTGACCGCCGCTTTACCATCATGTTCGGCATCGCCGCCGCCGTGGCAGGGCTCGCCGGGGTGATGTACGCGCCGATCAACTCGCCCAATTACCACATGGGCATGGATTTTCTGGTGCTGAGCTTTGTGGTGGTTGTGGTGGGCGGCATGGGCTCGCTGCCCGGCGCTGTGCTGGCCGGGTTCATGCTGGGCATCCTCGAAAGCCTCGCCTCCATGAACGGGGTCAAAGCGATCCTGCCCGGCATCGACCAGATCATCATCTATGTGGTCGCCATCGTAATCTTGCTGACCCGGCCAAGGGGGCTCATGGGCCGCCGCGGCGTGATGGAGGAATAACCCATGTTCGGATTGGAAAAACGCGACACCACTTTGCTGATCGTGGTCGCCATCATGGCGCTTTGCGCGCCCTTTATCCTCAACCCCTTCCCCGAAGGCTCCGCCATGGCGCAGTTCAACGCGGGCTACCCCGACCTGATGCAACGCTTTGTGATCTTTGGCATCTTTGCCATCGGCTTTAACATCCTGTTTGGCCTCACCGGCTATCTCAGCTTTGGCCACGCGGCCTTTCTGGGCATCGGCTCCTACGCGGTGGTCTGGATGTATAAACTGCTCGATTACAACGTGCTGCCCGGTCTGGTACTGGCGGTGATCGTGTCGGGCATCTTTGCACTGGCGATTGGCTATATCAGCCTGCGCCGCTCAGGCATCTATTTCTCGATCCTCACACTGGCCTTTGCCCAGATGATGTTCGCCATCTCCTATTCCGACCTTCTGGGCCGGTTCTTTGGCACCACCATCACCAATGGCGAAACCGGGTTGCAGGTCTACACTTCCGACCCGCAAATCCTGATTGATGACTGGGAAACCGTGCCGCATCTGCTGGGGCTGGTGGAAATGCGCAGCACCTATACTTGGGACATCGGCGCATGGAGCTTTGACTTCAACGCAGGCTATTACTTCTGCGCCCTGATCATGCTGGCCGCGTTCTATCTGGCAATCCGCATCTTCCGCTCGCCTTTCGGGATGATGCTGCGGGCAGTGAAATCCAACCAACAGCGGATGAATTACACCGGGCTGAACACCAAACCCTACACGCTTGCGGCTTTTGTGATCTCGGGCATGTACGCAGGTCTCGCGGGCGGGCTTTTGGCCTCGATGGACCCGCTGGCTGGCGCCGAGCGCATGCAATGGACCGCCTCGGGCGAGGTTGTCTTGATGACCATCTTGGGCGGCGCAGGCACGCTGATCGGGCCGGTGCTTGGCGCAGGTTTCATCAAATATTTTGAGAACATCTTCGCCAAGATCAACGACAATGTGCTGCACAGCTGGTTTGCCTTCCTGCCCGACGGGCTGGAGAATTTCATGGTCGGCCTTGTACACCCGTTTGTGGGCAAAGGCTGGCACCTCACCTTGGGCCTTTTGTTCATGCTGGTGGTGATCTTCCTGCCCGGCGGGCTGGTCGAAGGCGGCCAACGCCTTGCAAAACTCTTCCGCCGCCTGCGGGGCAAGTCCCCAAAAGGCGCAGCCCGCAACACCCCCGCCGAATAAGGAGCGATTGATATGGGAATACTCGAAGTCAAAAATGTCTCCAAACGCTTCGGCGGCCTGCAGGCGCTGGGGGATGTGAACCTCACCGTGGCGGAAAACTCCGTGCATGCGATCATCGGGCCAAATGGCGCGGGCAAATCCACGCTGCTCAACTGCTTGGTGGGCAAATTGGTGCCCGACACGGGCTCTGTGATGTTCGACGGGCAATCGGTGCTGGGGCGCAAACCGTTTGAAATCAACCAGATGGGCATTTCGCGCGTGTTCCAGACGCCGGAAATCTTTGGCGACCTGACGGTGATGGAAAACATGCTGATCCCCTGCTTTGCCAAACGCGACGGCGCGTTCGAGCTGAGCGCGATCCGCTCTGTCGCCTCGCAAACCGACATCATCACCAAAGCCGAAGCCATGCTGGTGGAAATGCACATGATCGACAAACGCCACATGCTGGCCGCCGCCCTGTCACGCGGCGATAAACGGCGGCTCGAAATCGCCATGTGCCTAAGCCAAGAGCCGCGCCTGCTGCTGCTGGACGAACCCACCGCAGGCATGGCCCGCGCCGACACCAACAACACAATCGACCTGCTCAAACAGATTAAGGATGAACGCGACATCACCATCGCGATCATCGAACATGACATGCATGTGGTGTTCTCGCTGGCCGAACGGATCACCGTGCTGGCGCAAGGCACACCGCTTGTCGAAGACACCCCCGACCGCATCAAGGGCCACCCCAAAGTGCGCGAAGCCTATTTGGGCGAAAGCCAGACCGCCGCTTAAAGGAGCCGCTCATGACCACGCAAACGCTGGATAAAAACGCCAACCACGCCGCCACCGCCCCGGCCTTCCTCTCGGTCTGGGATCTGCACGCCTATTACGGCGAAAGCTACATCGTCCAAGGCGTCAGCTTTAACGTCCACGAGGGCGAGATCCTCGCGCTTCTGGGCCGCAACGGCGCGGGCAAAACCTCGACCCTGCGCGCCATTGCCCGGCTGGGCGATCCCGAATTGCGCCGCGGCGAGATCTGGCTCGACCATCAACCGCTGCACAATATGAAATCCTACGAGGCCTCCGCCGCCGGGCTGGGCCTCGTCCCCGAAGACCGCCGCATCATCCCCGGCCTTACCGTCGAGGAAAACCTCAAACTGGCGCAAATCGCCCCGCCCATCGGCTGGTCCATCGAACGGCTCTACGATCTCTTCCCCCGTCTGGGCGAACGGCGCAGCCAAGAAGGCGTGACCCTCTCGGGCGGCGAACAGCAAATGCTCGCCATCGCCCGCGCCCTTGCCCGCGACATCAAAGTGTTGCTGCTGGATGAACCCTATGAGGGCCTCGCCCCGGTGATCGTGGACGAGATCGAAAAGACCCTCAACCTGATCAAATCCCAAGGCATCACCACAATCTTGGTCGAACAGAACGCCGTGCGCGCCCTGAAACTGGCGGACCGCGCGGTGATTCTCGACACAGGCGGCGTGGTGTTTGACGGCACCGCTGCTGAAGTGCTGGAAAACACCAAACTACGCGAGGAATATCTGGCCATCTAACCGCCAAAAACCGCCGCAGGCTCCGGCTTTGGACCCTGCGGCGTCGCTTCCGCGCTTGCCCCGGTCCGCGCAGCCTCCTACCCCTTGGGCACCAGTCCCCCCCCAAGGCAAGGCGCCCCGATGATCATCCGCGAACACCCCTCCGCCCTTTACCTCTTCTTGGTGGTCCAAGGCTCCGTGCTGCCGCGCATCTTGGGCAAAATCATCGCCGCAGCCCTGCTCACGGCACTGGTGCTGATCACCGATGCCACTTTGTGGAAACTGCCGCATATCTCCATCGGCGCCATGAGCGTTTTTGGCGTCGCCCTCTCGCTGTTCTTGGGGTTTCGCAACAATGCCGCCTACGCCCGCTGGTGGGAGGCACGCGGCTTCTGGGGCGCGATCATCGCGCAAATCCGCAGCCTCGGCCAACAGATGATCGCCTTCAACGACAGCCCCGATGACCGCCGCAAAATCCTCTCCTACGCGGTGGCCTTCGCGCATCTGCACCGCGGCTTTTTGCGCGGCGTTGACGCCGCACCGCAAATCACCGCCGCCCTGCCGCCCGAGGCCGCCGCCCCCCTCACCGCTGCCGCCAACCCCGCTCACGCCGCCCTGCGCGCCATGGCCGCCTGCATCAACGACATGCATAAAAATGGCCGGATCGACGATTTTGGCCGCCTCGCCCTGAGCCAAAGCCTTACCGATCTGGCAGGCTCCCAAGCGGGCTGCGAGAAAATCCGCACCACGCCGCTGCCCTTCGTCTACTCGCTGCTGGTGCGCCGCACGACCTATCTTTATTGCATCTTGCTGCCCTTCGCCCTCATCGACACCACAGGCTGGTTCGCGCCGCTCTTTGTCGCCGTGGTCGCCTATGTGTTCTTCGGGCTGCAAGCCGTCACCAATGAGCTTGAACACCCGTTCAGCCATGTGCAAAACGGCCTGCCCCTCGACACCATGTGCCGCACCATCGAAATCTCTGTGGCCGAAACCTTGGGCCAAACCCCGCCGCCGCCGCTGACCCCGGTCAACCACCTGCTGACCTGACGTTCCCACGCCTGTGCTTCACCCTTCTGAAAATACTCCTCTTCAAGCCCCGCCAGATGCGCGCCTTCAAGAGCCTGCTTTTCATAGCGTCAACCATACCCTATAAGCATCCCCAAACCAAGGGCAGGATGGCTCGCTCAAGCCCCCTTCGCAACTGTCGAGGACCGAATGACAAAAAACCCCCATGACGCCGATGTCGCCTTCATCAAAGCACTCGCAGAAGTGCTCAATGACAATGACCTGACCGAATTGCAGGTCAAACGCGAATATGCCGAAGACGACAGCCTCAATGTGCGCGTCAGCCGCAAACCACCCCAGCAAATCATGGCCGCCGCAGCCCCCGCTGCCGCCCCCGCCTATGCCGCAGCGCCTGCTGCCGCCTCTGCTGCTGCCGCCCCCGCCGCTGCCGCTGGCGCAGGCGATGATCCCGCAGACCACCCCGGCGCGGTCACCTCGCCCATGGTCGGCACCGTCTACATGCAGGCCGAACCCGGCGCGCCCTCGTTCATTTCCGTGGGCGATAAAGTGGCCGAAGGCGACACATTGCTGATCGTCGAAGCCATGAAAACCATGAACCACATCCCCGCCCCGCGCGCAGGCTCTGTGAAACGTATCTTGGTCGAAGATGGCGCGGCCGTTGAATTTGGTGCGCCTCTTGTCATCATCGAATAAGGCGCTGCGCAATGTTCAATAAAATCCTAGTCGCCAACCGCGGAGAAATCGCCCTGCGCGTGATCCGCGCGGCGCGCGAAATGGGGGTCGGCACCGTGGCCGTGCACTCCACCGCCGACAGCGACGCCATGCATGTGCGCATGGCCGATGAAAGCGTCTGCATCGGCCCGCCCTCCTCTGCGCAATCCTACCTGTCGATCCCTGCAATCATCGCCGCGTGTGAAATCACCGGCGCCGAGGCAATTCACCCAGGCTATGGGTTCCTGTCCGAAAACGCAGGCTTTGTGCAGATCATCCAAGATCACGGCCTGACCTTTATTGGCCCCACCGCTGAACATATCCGCGTGATGGGCGATAAAATCACCGCCAAAGACACGATGAAAAAGCTCGGCGTGCCTTGTGTGCCCGGCTCCGAAGGCGGCGTGGCCAGCTTGGAAGAAGCCCAAAAACTTGGCGCTGAAATCGGCTACCCGGTGATCATCAAAGCCACCGCAGGCGGCGGCGGCAAGGGCATGAAAGTCGCCCAAACCGCCAAAGACATGGAACGCGCTTTCCACACGGCCCGCGCCGAAGGCAAATCCAACTTTGGCAATGACGAGGTCTATATCGAAAAATACCTCACCACGCCGCGCCACATCGAAATTCAGGTCTTCGGCGATGGCAAAGGCCGCGCCGTGCATCTGGGCGAACGCGATTGCTCGCTGCAACGCCGCCATCAAAAAGTCTTCGAAGAGGCCCCCGGCCCCACCATCACCGAAGAAGAACGCAACCGCATCGGCAAAATCTGCGCCGACGCCATGGCCGATATCAACTACATCGGCGCGGGCACGGTGGAATTCCTCTATGAAAACGGCGAGTTCTATTTCATCGAAATGAACACCCGCTTGCAGGTGGAACACCCGGTCACCGAAGGCATCTTTGGCGTCGATCTGGTGCGCGAACAAATCCGCGTGGCGGCTGGCCTGCCCATGTCCTTCACCCAAGAAGACCTGAAGATCAACGGCCACGCCATTGAGGTCCGCATCAACGCGGAGAAACTGCCCGATTTCCGCCCCTGCCCGGGACGCATCACGCAGTATCACGCCCCCGGCGGCCTTGGTGTGCGCATGGACAGCGCGCTCTATGACGGCTACTCGATCCCGCCCTATTACGACAGCCTGATCGGCAAGCTGATCGTGCATGGGCGCGACCGTCCCGAAGCCTTGGCGCGCCTGAACCGCGCTTTGGGCGAATTGATCGTGGACGGGGTCGACACCACCGTGCCGCTGTTCCACGCCCTGCTCCAAGAAAAAGCCATCCTCACCGGGGATTACAACATCCACTGGCTGGAACATTGGCTGGAGACCAACCTGGGGGAATAACCCCAAAGGCAGAGAGCTTCATGGCTGAGCTGACCCCGGAATTGCTGCTGCATGGCTATCGCAGCGGCATTTTCCCCATGGCAGAACATCGCGGCGACCCGGAAATTTTCTGGGTCGACCCGCGCCAGCGCGGCGTGTTCCCCTTGCAGGGCTTTCACCTGTCGCGCTCCCTCGCCCGCCGCATGCGCCGTGGCACACATCGCATCACCCTGAACCACGCGTTTGATGCCGTCGTCGACGGCTGCGCCGACCGCGCCGAGACGTGGATCAATGATGAAATCTATACGCTTTACAAAGCCTTACACGCCCGCCGCCACGCCCATTCCCTCGAAGTATGGCAGGGCGATGCACTGGTCGGCGGCGTCTATGGCGTGACCTTAGGCGCTGCGTTTTTTGGCGAATCGATGTTCTCGCGCCAGACCGATGCGTCGAAAATCGCACTGGCCTGCCTGATTGATCTGCTGCGCCGCACCGGGTTCACCCTCTTCGACACGCAATTCATCACCGATCATCTGGCCAGCCTTGGCGCGGTGGAAATCACCCGCGCCGCCTATCACGCCCAATTGCACGAGGCCCAATCGCGCCCCGCCGACATCCTCAGCGCGCCCGTGGCCCAGCCTCAGGACGTGGTACAGCGCATGACCCAAATGTCATAACGCGGATGCTCCAGCGCGCTCAGCGCTGGCGCAGAGGCAATCATCCAGCCTGAAAACAACGTGCCAATCTTGCCCGTCTCTGAAATCTCCAGCGCCGCATAGGCGTTGCCCGACGGGTTGCCCGCCGGATAGCGGCAATCGGTCAACACCAACTCCAGCCGCCCCAGCTTGGCAGCTTGCCCCTTGCGCAGCTCGATCTCCGAGGTGGTCCCGCTCAGCTTGTCCAAGGCGCGAAACACCGCGCCGCCGGCGCTGGCAACCTGCTGCGCCTGCACAGGGGCCGCCCCCGCAACAACACACAGCGATAGGGCCATCACAGCCGCCGATACAGCCGGTAAACGCTTCATTCTTCAGACCCGCCCGATACAAATTTCAACAAAAGTGAGATAAGGCTCACCGCCCCTTGGGTGTCTTGGAACGTCTCACCCGGCTCAAAGAAAAACGCCGATCCGCCGGGAACAATCTCGATGAAATTCCCGCCCAGCAGCCCCTCCGAGGCCACCACAATCGCGCTGTCATCGGGGATATCCACATCCTTGCGAATCTCCACCACGGTATCCGCGCGGTACGTCTCGCCGTTCAAAGCAACCTTTGACACCGCGCCGATCTTGACCCCGGCAAGGCGCACATCCGTGCCCTCGCCAATGCCTTCCAAACTGCGGAAACTGGCGTTCAGCTTGTAATGCTTTCCGCCGCCAATGCCCCCCGCCGCCGAGAGCGCATAGCCAGCAAAGCCGATGGCCGCAGCCAAAACAACGGCTCCGGTGAATGTTTCTACCGCGCTGCGGGACATAGACAATTACTCCGAGAGTTATTCCGGGCTCCAAGCCTCGTAATCGCGCCGCTGCGCAGGGTCTGCCCGCCGGATCGACCCGGCAGGCGCATAGGCCAATGGCGTGCCGCTCAGGTTCTCCTGATGCGGTTTTTCCCATGATTTATGCTGCATCGGCACTTCACTGGGCGGCTCGTCCCATGTGCGATGCAGCCACCCGTGCCAATCGGGGCTGACCCGGCTGGCCTCGGCCTCACCATTAAAAATCACCCAGCGGCGGCTGTCATCGGCATTGCGATAAAAGATATTCCCTTGGGCATCCTCGCCCACTTTCTGGCCGCGCCGCCATGTAAACAGCTGCGTGTTCAGCGTCTGCCCGTTCCACCATGTGACGGAACGCAAAAGCGTGTTGAGAATACCCATCGGAACCTCGCCAAATTGATTGCTTCAAGATATGCCGCATTGCCGGGTAAAGGTCCAGCGGTTCAACCCGGCAGCACCGCCGTTACTTCGATCTCGATGCGGTATTTGGGGTCGATCAACCCGCATTCTATCATCGTGGCCGCAGGCGGATGCGCGCCGAACGCTTCGGTCAGCACCGGCCAGCACGGCTCAAACTCGGCCCGATCCGGCAGCATATAGGTCACGCGCACCACATGCGCCATGTCGCTGCCCGCTTCCTCCAGCGCGCCTTTGATCACCCGCAGCGCATCACGGCACTGGGCGGGCGCATCCTCGCCCTGCCCCACTGTGCCCGCCACATGCACCATGCCGCCCGCCACCACGGCGCGGCAATACCCGATCTTGGCTTCGAATTCTCCGCCTGAAAAAATCCGTTTCATCTTCCTACCTTTTGAAGTGAGCCCTCAGGCCCGTTGCAGGGCACCGCCCCCAAAACACCGCTTAAACCCAAAAAAGGCAGGCCCGAAAGCCTGCCTTTTAACTCAAATGCTGTGCATTTTCTCAACCCGCCGTGGCAGGCTCTTTCTCTGCATCCGCGTGAATCATCAGCGGCTTGGCGTCTGAATTCACCGCTTCCTCGTTCACGACAACCTCGGTTACGGAATCAAGACCCGGCAATTCGAACATCGTATCAAGCAAGATGTCCTCCAAGATAGACCGCAAACCGCGTGCGCCGGTTTTGCGCTGGATGGCGCGTTTGGCGATGGCAGAAAGCGCATCCTCGGTGAAGGTCAACGCCGTATCTTCCAGCTCGAACAGACGCTGATACTGTTTCACCAGCGCGTTTTTCGGTTCGGTCAGGATCGTGACAAGTGCGTCCTCGTCCAGATCTTCCAGCGTGGCCAGAACCGGCAAACGGCCCACAAATTCCGGGATCAACCCGAATTTCAACAGGTCTTCTGGTTCCAGCTCGGTGAAAATCTCACCCACGCCGCGGTCGTCATTGTCGCGCACATCCGCGCCAAAACCCATGGCCGAACCTTTGCCGCGTGCCGCGATGATCTTGTCCAGACCGGCGAACGCGCCGCCGCAAATGAACAAGATATTCGTGGTATCCACTTGCAGGAATTCCTGCTGCGGATGTTTGCGCCCGCCCTGCGGCGGAACAGAGGCCACAGTGCCCTCCATCAGCTTCAAAAGCGCCTGCTGCACGCCCTCGCCCGACACATCGCGGGTGATCGACGGGTTCTCGGACTTGCGGGTGATCTTATCCACCTCATCGATATAAACGATGCCGCGCTTGGCGCGCTCCACGTCATATTCCGACGATTGCAGCAGCTTCAGAATGATGTTCTCCACATCTTCGCCCACGTAACCGGCTTCGGTCAGCGTGGTCGCATCCGCCATGGTAAACGGCACATCCAAAATCCGCGCCAGCGTCTGCGCCAGCAAGGTCTTGCCGCAACCCGTCGGGCCAATCAGCAAGATATTGGATTTCGCCAATTCAATGTCACCGCCCTTTTGGGCATGGTTGAGGCGCTTATAATGGTTATGCACCGCCACAGACAGCACACGTTTGGCTGTTGCCTGCCCGATCACATAATCATCCAGCACCGCGCAAATATCACGCGGCGTGGGCACGCCATCGGTGGATTTCAGCCCAGAGGCTTTGGTTTCTTCGCGAATGATGTCCATGCAAAGCTCAACACATTCATCACAGATGAACACAGTTGGCCCCGCAATCAGTTTACGCACCTCATGCTGGCTTTTGCCGCAAAAGCTGCAATAGAGGGTGTTTTTACTGTCGTTGCCAGAATTACTCGCCATATTAACCCTTTCAGGCCCAGAGTTTTAGGTGCCCGCATGGGGCATATCGATATGTTGACCCGAACACTAGGCCAGCCAATCCGCCGCCACAATCGCAAAATGCCATTGAAGCGGCGGCCAATGTTTCACTTGCCGGGGTTACTTGCCCTTCTTGGGCTTGTCGCCCTCGGCCTCGTCAGATTTGCTGCGGTTCTCGACGATCTCGTCAATCAGACCCCAGTTTTTGGCTTCCTCGGGCGACATGAAATTATCCCGCTCCAGCGCTTCTTCGACCTTTTTGAGGGTCTGCCCGGTGTGTTTGACGTAAATCTCGTTCAACCGGGTTTTCAGCTTCTGGGTCTCTTGCGCATGGATCATGATATCCGTCGCTTGGCCCTGATACCCGCCCGAAGGCTGGTGCACCATCACGCGGCTGTTGGGCAAGGAATAGCGCATGCCCGCCTCGCCCGCCGTCAACAGCAGCGAGCCCATGGAGGCCGCTTGACCAATCACCAGCGTCGATACTTTGGGACGGATATATTGCATCGTGTCATAGATCGACAGACCCGATGTCACCACGCCGCCGGGGCTGTTGATATACATCGAAATCTCTTTCGAGGGATTTTCCGCCTCAAGATGCAGCAATTGCGCCACGATCAGGCTCGCCATGCCGTCATGCACCGGGCCGGACAGGAAAATGATCCGCTCCTTAAGCAGGCGCGAGAAAATATCATAGGCGCGTTCGCCGCGGCTGGTCTGCTCCACCACCATGGGGACCAGCGTGTTCATATAGGTATCAATGGGGTCGTTCATTAGGCCTGCCTCAATTCACGTTCGCAGGACCATACCTGCCAAACAGTTACCCTAAGATTAGTCGCCGTAAATTGGGGGTTCAAGGGGGGCCGGACCCTTTGGGTGAATCCGCGCCCCTCCCGCCGCCGTTATGGGGGGATTTTACGCCCCCCCGCCGCGCCTCAGCTATCGGCCAGCAAACAGCCCACAAAGCTCGCGCCCATCTGCGCAATCAACTGGCCGTAAAACTGCGGCCCCGGCTCAATCCCCAAACCCAAAGGGTCAAGCTCGGCCTGCCGCAAGGTCAGCCCCTCACCCGCCGTGCGCACCAGCTTGTCGCCCGGCTGCGGCTCGGAAAAGGCACAGATATTGCCCCGCCCGGCCAAGGCTTCGCGCAGCGCGGTCATCCGCGCAAGGCTGGGGCTTTGCGCATCCGAGGCCGAGATCGCCGCCGTGGCCTGCAAATCAAACCGGTGCTCGAAATATTGCGTCGCGTCATGCAGCACCACAAAACCTGTGTCCGCCGCTGGGGCCAATTCGGCGCTCAGCGATCCCATCAACCCCTTCAACTCATCGCGAAACCCTTGGGCATTTTGCGCATATTGCGCGGCGTTTTCCGGATCTAGCCGCGCCAATTCATCGGAAATCGCCAAGGCCCAGATCCGCGCATTGTCAGGGTCCAGCCAGCTGTGCGGGTCCATGCTCCCCGGCGCATGTGCCCCGTGATCATGACCGTGGTCATGGCCGTGATCATCGCCGTGGTCATGCCCTGCGTGCTCTTCATGCTTCTCATGTTCACCATGATCTTCATCACCGTGATCTTCGTGGCCCTCATGGTCATGCCCCTCATGGTCATGGCCCTCATGATCTTCGTGCTCCTCATGCGCCTCATGCTCGGCCTCGCCCGCATGGCCCCCATGATCATGCCCCGCATGGCTGTGCTCAAACAGCGCGCCCTCGCGGATCGGCAACAGGTTCGTGCCCGGCACCTGCGGCAAAACCATCACCGCCGCACTGCCCGACAGGCCGCCAATCACGCTCTCAAGCTGCGGCGCAAGCCCCGGCCCCATCCAAACCACCAAATCCGCTTGGCTCAGCGCCCGCGCCTGACTGGGCCGCAGCGCCGCGTGATGCGGCGAGACATCCGCCCCAAACAACAGCTCTGCCTCGCCAACCCCGTCCATCACCCGCGCCACAATGCCATGCACCGGGGCGATATCCGTCATCACCTGCGGCACCTGCGCCGCTGCACTGGTGGCCAACAGACTGGCAACCCCGAAACTGGCCGCCCCGAAACCGGCGAGGATTGAAACAAATTGGCGCATGTGGGAAATCCTTGTAAATGTCATCGCCGCGATTGCTATTCCAAATGTTATAACATATCAATAGCGCAAAGCCAAAAAAGGAACCACCATGCCCCCCATCGGTTTCGAAACCCATGACCACGCCGCTTGCGTCGCGACCACCCTCGCCCAAGCCGAAGCGCATTGCCTGCGCGCCAAACTGCGCCTGACGCCGGTGCGCCGCCGCGCGCTGGAAATTCTGCTGGCCGAACACCGCGCCATGGGGGCCTATGACCTGCTGGCGCATCTGGCCCAAGAAGGGCTGGGCGCGCAGCCCCCCGTGGCCTACCGCGCGCTCGACTTTCTGGTCAGCGCAGGCTTTGCCCATAAAATCGAAGCGCTCAACGCCTATATCGCCTGCACCCATCTGGGCAGCGACCACGCGCCCGCGTTTTTGATCTGCCGCAGTTGCAAATCCGTGGCCGAGACAGAAACCTCCCTGACCAAAGGCCGGCTTGGCGATGCGGCAAAGGCCACAGGCTTTGTGATTGAACGCACCGTGGTCGAGGCCGAAGGCCTCTGCCCCGCCTGTCAGGAACCCGCCTGATGGCGCTGATCGAAACCCGCAACCTCACGCTGGGCTATGGCCCCGCGCCTGTGCTCACGAACGTGAATTTTGTGCTCGAGCCGGGCGAGATCGTGACCATCGTTGGCCCCAATGGCTCGGGAAAATCCTCGCTGCTGCGCGCGCTGATCGGCGCGCTGCGCCCCCAACAAGGCGAGGTGATGCGCAAACCGGGCCTGCGCGTAGGCTATGTGCCGCAAAAACTGCATATCGACGCGACCCTGCCCATGAAGGTCAGCCGTTTTTTGAACCTGCCGCGCCGCCAATCGGCCCCCACCATCGCAGCGGCGCTGCTGGCCGCAGGCGTGCCCGACCTTGCCGATCATCAAATGTCGGCGCTCTCGGGCGGGCAGTTTCAACGGGTGCTGCTGGCCCGCGCCCTGCTCAATGATCCCGAACTGCTGATCCTCGATGAAGCCACCCAAGGGCTCGACCAACCGGGCGCGGCCAGCTTTTACCGCCAGATCGAAACCGTGCGCGCGGCCCATGGCTGCGCCGTGCTGATGGTCAGCCACGATCTGCATGTGGTGATGGCCGCCTCTGACCGGGTGCTGTGCCTCAACGGGCATATCTGCTGCGAAGGCACCCCGCAGGTGGTCGCCTCCGCCCCCGAATACCGCGCCCTTTTCGGCAGCGGCACCGGCGGCGCATTGGCGCTCTACCGCCACCAACATGACCATGACCACCACCATGATCACAGCTCCCATTCCCACGATCACAGCGAAGAAACCCATGGATGAATTGATTTTGCGCGCCGCGCTGGCCGGGGTCGGCGTGGCGCTGGCTGCGGCCCCTCTGGGCTGTTTTGTGATCTGGCGGCGCATGGCCTATTTTGGCGATGCCACCTCCCACGCGGCGCTGCTGGGCGTGGCGCTGGCGCTGGCCACACAAATCCCGGTCTTTGCCGGGGTGCTGATTGTGGCGCTGGCCGTGGCGCTCACCGTATCGGGCCTATCCTCGAGCAAAACCGTCAGCAGCGATGCGCTGCTGGGGGTGCTGGCGCATGGCGCGCTGGCGCTGGGGCTGGTGGCGGTGTCGCTTATTCCCAATGTGCGGCTGGATCTTTCCGCCTATCTCTTTGGCGAAATCCTCGCGGTCACATGGAACGACGTGGCGGTGATCTGGTCTGGCGCGGCGCTGATCACGGCGCTGCTGCTGTGGCGCTGGCAGGCCCTGCTGACCGCCACGCTCTCGCCCGATCTGGCACAGGCCAGCGGCGGCAACCCCAAACGTGAAAACCTGATCCTGACGCTGGCACTGGCGCTCACCGTGGCCGTGGCGATCAAAGTGGTGGGCGCGCTGCTCATCGCGGCCATGCTGATCATCCCCGCCGCCGCCGCCCGGCCCTTGGCACGCGGGCCTGAAACCATGGCGCTGATCGCCGCCACCATCGGCGCTGCCGCCGCCCTGCTGGGGCTGACAGGCTCGTTCCACTTCGACACCCCCACCGGCCCCAGCATCGTGGCCGCAGCGGCCGGGTTCTTTGTGGCCTCCGCCGCGCTGGCGGCAGTGCGGCGTTAAGGCCGCGGGCCTTTGGCACTTAATTCCACGGCGCGGGGTCTTCCGGCGATACCTGTCCAAAGACATTCTCCCGGTGCCAACGCAAGTTATCCGGGTGCGGTCGGTCGCGCGGATCCTTTGGCTCAATGAGCTTGCCGTTAGGCATGAGCAATCGTGTGACGACATCGCCCGGCACTTTGTTATGCGACACTAATATCGTCTGCATATCCTCTGCGACCGAAACCAAACCCCGGTCGAACATCCAATGCAACGTGCCGGACAACGCTAAGCCGTTCCGGACACTATCGCTCCCTTGCGCGCTAACCGGGCGGATATGAGCGGCCTGAACCTCTGGCCGCCCCCCACCATTGCGCAGCCGCAACCCGGAAAAGGCACAGCGGAACCCATATGCCTCGCGCACCTTGCGCCTGAACGCGACCTCGCGATAGCGCCGCCGGGTCAATCGCTCTAACACGGGCCGATCAAATCGCGTTATTTCTTCGTCAAACTCCGGCGAATTTGCCAAATAGCGCGTTGCTTCAATTTGCTCTAACTCTGCCGGAAGGCCTAAATTCACAATTCGTGCAAAATCTTGTTCGGACAACGGGCGAACTGCACGTTGTACAAGCCCGCCCCGCTTCGCTGTGCCATCCGCTTCGGTCAGCGCGTCCTCGAGGGGACGGCCATCAATTAGCCGCGGCACGTCTTGATCAAACGCAAGAAAGCTGCCCGGTTCGATCACGGCCAAAAAACGCCCTTCCTGTCTTGGCTTGGCAATCACTTGCTGAATTTTGGCAACCGCAAAATACCCACGCGGCCCGGCCTTTACGGGCTCATAATAAATGATCCAGTCGCCAACCGCCGCGGTCATAGCCTTCAGGTAAGACCGCGGAAAGTCGTAAACCTTGTCCGGCTCATCCTCGTAAATTGAGTCTGCCTTATGCAAAAGAACATGCTTAACCATGTCACCAGGAAACCGATACAGCCTTGAATAGCAACATCTTTCGCGCGAAAGCTGTGTCGGCTAATTTTTTTCTACTTCCTAACCCTACCCCCCAGCCTCAGCTTCAAACATCTCCATCGGCCCGCGCCCCTGTGCATCCACCCGCAAACAGGCGGCGCGGTGGCCGGGGCGATGCTCCTTGAGCGGCGGCGCCTCTGCATGGCACTGCGCCTGCGCCACCGGACAGCGCGACACAAACCGGCAGCCCTTGGGCAGGTTCATCGGATCGGGCGGATCACCGGGGATCAAAATCCGCTTGGCCTTGGCCCGCCGCGCCGCATCCACCGAAGGCACCGCCGACAACAGCGCCGCCGTATAGGGATGCAGCGGCGCATTAAACAGCGCCATCCGGTCTGCATGCTCCACCACCTTGCCCATATACATGACCGCCACGCTGTCGCACATATGCTGCACCACGCCCAAGTCATGGCTGATGAACACATAAGTCAGGCCAAAATCCTTTTGCAGCCGCCGCAGCAGGTTCAAAATCTGCGCCTGCACCGCCACATCCAAGGCCGATACCGCCTCGTCGCAGATGATCACCTCCGGCTGGGTGGAAAGCGCGCGCGCAATGCCAATCCGCTGCCGCTGCCCGCCGGAAAACTGATGCGGAAACAAACGCTTCTGCTCAGGCCGCAGCCCCACCGCCTTGAACAACCCATCGACAATCTCGCGCTTTTCCTCGGCGCTCTTGTCGGTCAGATTATCCAGCGGCTCGCGTACAATATCTTCGGCCCGTTTGCGCGGGTTGAGCGAGGAATACGGGTCTTGGAAAATCACCTGCACCTTGCGGCGCATCTCCTTCAGGTCATCGCCCGACAAAGGCACAATATCGCGCCCCTCCAGCCGCACTTCGCCGCTGGTCTCGCCGCTCACCAGCCGCGCAATCGCCAGCGCCGCCGTGGTCTTGCCCGAACCGGACTCGCCCACAATCGCCAATGTCTCGCCCCGGCGCACGGTGAAAGACACCGCATCCACCGCCGTCAAATAACTTGGCGCCGAGAACATCCCGCCCTTGCGGCCCAGCTTAAAACGCACCGAAAGGTCGCGCACCTCCAACAGTTCAGTCATCACATTTCCTCCGCATGCCAACAGGCCGACATCTGCGCATTGGCAAAAGCTTTCTCCGGTGGGCGCGCCGCCCGACATTGATCCGTGACCTTGGGACAGCGCGAGGCAAACAGACACAGATCTTGGCCAAACTCGCCCAAGCCCGGCACAATCCCCGGCACTTCCGTCAATTCAGGGCGCGCCTCGGTCAGCTCGGCCATGATATGCGGCACACAGCTGATCAACCCATGGGTATAAGGGTGGCGCGCATGCTCGATCACTTGCGCCACGGGGCCTTCCTCGGCCTTGCGCCCGGCATACATCACAATCATCCGCTCTGACATTTCCGCCACCGCGCCCATGTCATGGGTGATCATGATGATCGACGTGCCCGTCTGCGCGCGCAAATCCCGCAGCAGATCGAAAATCTGCGCCTGCACCGTCACGTCCAGCGCGGTTGTCGGCTCATCCGCGATCAAAATCTTCGGCTTGCAAGCCAGCGCGATGGCAATCATCACCCGCTGCCGCTGCCCGCCCGACATCTCGAACGGATAGGCGCTCACCCGGCTTTGCGGGTTGGGAATGCGCACCGCATCCAGCAGCTCAATCGCCATATCCCACGCCGCTTTGGTGCTCAGCCCCTGATGCGCCCGCAGCACTTCGGAAATCTGCTCCCCCACCGTGAACACCGGATTGAGCGAGGTCATCGGCTCTTGGAAAATCATCCCGATCTCATTGCCGCGAATTTGCCGCAGGCGCTTGTCACTGGCGCGGGTGATCTCCTCTCCGTTGAAGTAAATCGCCCCCGACGCCACCCGGCCAATGCCCTCCGGCAACAGCCCCATGATCGCCAGCGCGGTCATCGACTTGCCACAACCGCTTTCCCCGACAAAGCTGATGCTCTCGCCCTGCCCAAGCTCAAAGCTCAGATTATCAATCACCGGGGCCACACCGCCGCGTGTCTCCAACTCGATCCGCAGGTTCTCAACCTTCAAAAGCGGTGCCATCAGCGTTTCCTCAACTTAGGG
Organism: Sulfitobacter sp.; assembly: GCA_051252055.1. Lineage (GTDB taxonomy): Bacteria > Pseudomonadota > Alphaproteobacteria > Rhodobacterales > Rhodobacteraceae > Sulfitobacter. Next base: position 1,327,124 of record JBPOFD010000001.1, on the reverse strand, counting down.
TTCAGCGCATCATTCAGCCCGTCCCCGACAAGACTGATCGCAAGAACGGTAATGAAAATAGCCAACCCGGGAATTGTCACGGTAAAGCTCGATTCCAAAATATACTGCCGGTTCGACCCGATGATCTGGCCCCAGCTGACCACATTGGGATCGGTCAGCCCCAAAAAGCTAAGCCCCGCTTCGAACAGGATGGCCGACCCGACCATCAACGCCGATTGCACAATAATCGGCGGCAAAGCGTTGGGCAGGATCACCCCGAACATCAGCTTGGCATTGCTGCCCCCCGCCGCCCGCGCCGCCATCACATATTCCAGCTCCCGCACCCGCAAAAACTCAGACCGCGTGATCCGCGCCACAGCGGTCCAACTGACCACCCCGATCGCAAAAGTAATCATCGTCAGACTGGCCCCGAACAGCGACACAATCACCATGGAAAAGAGCAGCGTCGGCAGCACTTGGAAAAACTCGGTGAAGCGCATCAAGCCTTCCTCGACCACCCCGCCGTAAAACCCAGCCAGCGCGCCAACCGTGACACCAATCACCACGGTCACAACCGCCGCCGACAGACCAATAACCAAAGTCACCCGCGCCCCGTGCAAAATCTGCGCCAGCAAATCACGCCCCAGATAATCGGTGCCCAGCAAGAACCCCTCTTCACCGGGCGGCGAAAACGGCGCCCAGACCATGTCAAACGGATCGGTGCCGTAAAACATCGGGCCAAAAATCGCCCCCAGCACAATCAGCGCCAACAACACCAATCCCGCCATGGCCGAATGGTTGCGGCGAAACATCTCCCACGCCTCGGCAAAAGGCGATCTTGCCTTGGGCGCAGGGCCATTCACATCAAGCTGTGTCATGCGCGTCCTTTCAGCCGCGGATCAACAAAACGCAGCACAATATCGGTCAACAGATTGCCCACAATCACCATCAGGGCAGAGAAAAACAGGATGCCAAGGATCGTCGGCGTGTCCCGCACCAGGATTGACGAAAACGCCAGCGATCCCAGCCCCGGCCAGGCAAACACCGTCTCCACCAACACCGCGCCGGAAATCACCGCGCTAAACTGCAACCCCGCCAAAGTAATCACCGGCGACAGCGCGTTTTTCAGCGCATGTTTATACACAATCTCGCGCTCGCTCAGCCCCTTGGCCTTGGCCGTGCGCACATAATCAGAGCCCAGAACCTCCATCATCGACGCCCGCGACAGCCGCGAATACAGCGCCAAAAACAACGAGGCCAGCGTGACGGTCGGCAGCACCATGTGATGGGCAATATCCACCGCCTGCACCCAAAAACCGCCCTCCAGCGTCACATCCCGCATCCCCGCCACCGGGAACCACTGGATCTTGAGCGAGAAACCGATGAGCAACAAAATCCCGGTCCAGAAGACAGGCGCGGAATAGCCAAACAGCGCAAAGAACGTGACAAAATGCGACAAAATCCCATTGGGCCGCCGCGCCGAAATCACCCCCAGCACAACCCCGATGATCATCGCAATGATCTGCGCGGTGAACACCAACAGCAACGTGGCGGGCAGGCGCTGCAAAATAAGCTGGGTCACAGATTGGTTGTAGTAAAACGAATAGCCCAGATCAAACTGCACAACCCGCCCCAGATACGATCCGAGCTGCACCAAAAAGGGCCGGTCCAGCCCGTAATCGGCGCGGATCTTGGCCAGCACCTCTTCATCTGCCGTGCCCATGGATTGGGCAATCGTGTCGGCCACATCGCCGGGCGCCAGATGCATCATGGAGAAATTCAACACCAGCACCGCCACCAGCAGCACGGCGGCATAAAAAAGCCGCGTCATTGTCACGTGTAACACGTTCAAAACAATCATCCTTCTTTGGCTCTATGGGCAAACCCGCGCCGCGCGCAGGCCCGCAAAACCTGCCCCCCCGCGCCGGTAGATACCGCAAGGGGGGGGGCAGCTATGCTGCGCTGGGATCAGTCTTTCATAAAGACCTTATCCAGCGGCGCGCTCGACGACCAAATCCCCGCAGGCGCATTGCCCACATTATCGGAATAAATCGTGTGCATCGGCACCGCGTTCAGGAAGTAAATCGGCACCTCATCGGCCACGATCTCTTGGAACTCGGTATAAAGCGCTTTGCGTTTCGCCGGATCATTCTCCTGCGCCGCCATCCCCAGCAATTCATCCACCCGCGCATTGGAATAGCCTTGGGTGTTGGACCAAACGCCTTTGCCGATATTATCGCTCAGATAGGTGCGGTTCACCCCGATCACCGGGTCGCCCCAATTATACACACTGTCCATCGACAGATCGAATTCCATCGTGCCCAGCGCCTGCGCCCAGCTTGGGAAATCGGGATGCGCACGCACCACCACGGTAATGCCCACTTTCGACAGGGCCGCTTTGATATATTCGGTCTGCGCTTTGTAACCGGGGAAACCGGGCAACTCGATGTTCAGCTCAAACCGCGAGCCATTCTCCAGCGGATACCCCGCCTCATCCAGCAGGGCATTCGCCTTATCCAGATCCAGCGCGTAATCCTCAACATTGGGGTTATAAAGCGGGCTATCGGGGTGAATACCCGTCTTGGCCTCCACGGCTGTGCCGCGCATCAACGCCTTGAGGATAAAGTTTTTATCAATCGCATAGGCAATCGCCTTGCGCACTTTCACCTCTTTGAGCGGCCCGCGCGTGGTGTTCATCGCGAGCCAGTCAATCGGCCCCACCCCGCCATATCCATCGCGGGTCACCGTCAGGTTATCCGCCTGTTTGAGGCGGTTCACCACCGTTGGCTCATTCTCGAACGTGGCCAGGTTCAGCTCGCCATTTTGCAAGGCAATCGCCCGCGCCGAGCTGTCCAGAATGATCCGCGACACGATGCGGTCCAGATAGGGCAGACCTTCTTCCCAATACCCGTCATAGCGCTCAAGAATGATATGCTCACCCGTCTTGAATTCCACCAGCTTGAACGGGCCGGAACCCACCACATCCGCCGTGTTGCGCGGGTGGTTTTTCACATCCTGCCCGTCGCCATAAATATGTTTGGGAATGATCGACATCAGCTGCCCCGACATGGCCAGCATCAAAGCCGGATGCGGATGCGCGAGGTTCAAGATCGCCGTATGCTCGTCGGGCGTGTCCACGCTCTCCACCGGCGCGAACATGGATTTGAACGGATGGTGCTCCTTGATCACATCCACCGAAAACGCCACATCCTCCGAGGTGATCGGCACCCCGTCATGGAAGGTCGCGTTCTCTTGCAAATGCAACGTAACATGCAAGCCGTCCTCGCTCACCTCCCAGCTTTTCGCCAGATAAGGCTGCGGCGTCCAATCCGCATCATAGCGCAGCGGCGAGGCAAAAAGCTGCGCCCCCGGCAGGCCCGTCGCGACCCCCGATTGCACCGCCGGGTTCAAACTGCGCGGCGTGCCACCGGTTTGCGACACAACCAATGTGCCCCCCCGTTTCGGCGTGTCCTGCGCTTGGGCCGCGCCCATAGCAAAGACCGAAACCATAGTGGCGGTCAAAAAGGATTTCATGGTGATATTCATAAGGCTTTCTCCCTGTTGATGGAGCGTGAAAAGCGCCGCAGCTTGTGCGCGGTCGGTTATGAATCAAAGCCTAGCGCAGCCTTGTTCGCCCAAAAACCTGATAAATTACGCCGCTATCCACAGAAAAACCGGGGAAGCATCCCGCTAGCGGATCACCAAATGCGAAAACGCGCCATTTTTAGCTAAAACTCGGCAGTTTTCGATGAATCCCGTCACAATCGCAGGCGGCTGCGAGGCGGCAATTGTCGCAATGCCAAAAACCGGCAAGGCCGCCACATCACTCACCGGCACAATCCGGTAATCGGACTTATCCTCGCGGTAATCCAGCGGGCGAATGTTCAAAAATGACACCCCGAATCCTGCCGCCACCAAGGCCCGCAAAATCTCCGAAGACCTTGTAGAATGGGCGATATTGATCTTTTCCCCCGTCGCCTCCAGCAGGTCGGTGTAATATTCCCGCGCCCCCGGCAGATCGAGCAGAACCAAGGGCCGCGTGGCCATCTCTGCCATGGTGGTGCTGCTTTTTTGGGCAATCGGATCATCCAGCGGCACAATCGCATAAACAGGCGCTTCAAACAGCGCTTCGAAATCATGGCGTGGATCGCTGAATATCTCATAGGTAAAGGCCAAATCCGCCTGCCCTTCGTTCAAATATTCAATCATCCGCGACAGGCTCCCCTCCAGCACCGTCACCGACACATTGGGAAATTTCTCTGTGATGCTGCGGAGCACAATGGGCAAAAACGCAGGCGCCGCCGTGGCGTAACAGGCAATGCGTATCGTGCCGCGCATCTCGCCCGCCGCCGATTGTATCTCCGCCTCGAACTGCCGCGCCTGCTGCAAAAAACGGCGAACCTGCACCAACGCGTCCCGCCCCTGCGGCGTCTCGGTGATCCCGCGCGACGGGGTGCGGATGAACAGATCATAGCCAAGCCCCCCCTCCAGCGCCTCAATCGCCGCCGCGATCGAGCTTTGCGAAATCGACAGCTCAACCGCCGCATTAGCAATCGAGCCAAGCCGCCCCGCCGCCTCCACATAACGCAACTGTTTTAATGTAAAATTTAGCATTTGCCCCATTCCAACATCTAACCGTGGTATTAGCTTGGTTTAAACTATTTTTCCGGCGAACCGAAAAGGTTTTACAGTTTCTTCACCCAAATGCCTTGCCGGACAGGATGAGAAAATGACCACCACCATCTACGCTGCCAAAAAAATCATCACCATGAACCCCAACCGCCCCGAAACAAGCCATGTGGCCGTGCGCGGCGGGAAGATCCTCGGCGCAGGCACGTTGGAAGAGCTTGCCGGCTGGGGCCCCTACACGCTGGACGAACGTTTCGCCGATAAAGTCCTGATGCCCGGCCTCATCGAAGGCCACGCCCACTCCATGGAAGGCGCGCTGTGGGATTTCACCTATGTGGGTTGGTTCGACCGCATGGACCCCAACGGCAAAATCTGGCCGGGCGTGAAGTCCATCGATGACGTGATCGCCCGCCTGCAAAAGGCCCAAGAGGCGCTCACAGACCCCGATACCCCCCTGCTTGGCTGGGGGTTTGATCCCATCTACATGGGCAACATCCGCATGACCCGCGCCGACCTCGACCGCGTCTCGCCCACCCGCCCCATCGGCGTGATGCATGCCTCGGGCCACATCCTCAACGTGAACACCAAAGGGCTGGAACTCGCGGGCTTGCTGCACAAGGACAACACCCACCCCGGCATCCCGCTTGGTGCCGACGGGCTGCCCACGGGCGAGCTGAAAGGCCCCGAAATCAACATGCCCGCTGGCCGCCATGTGGGCATGGACCGCGCTTTCCTCGCCGCTGATGTGGCAGGGCTGAAAAACTACGCGCGGCTCTGCGTGCGCGCCGGGGTCACAACCTCCTCCGATCTGGGCCAACAACTCGATGAGAATCTGGTGAAAATGTTCGAAGACGTCACCGCCGACCCCGCCTTCCCGGTCTGCATGGTCGCCTTCCGCATCAACTTCGGCATGTCCCCGGCAGAACTGGTGGATTACACCGCCAGCCTCGCTGACCGCAGCACAGACCGCCTTGATCTGGGCCGTATCAAAGTCATCGCGGATGGCTCCATCCAAGGCTTCTCCGCCCGCATGCGCTGGCCGGGCTATTACAACGGCACGGAAAACGGTCTGTGGTATATCGCCCCCGATCAACTGGCCGAGATCTACGAACGCGCCTTGGCCGCTGGCGTGCAGGTCCACACCCACACCAATGGCGACGAAGCCACGGCGCTGGCGATTGAAACCATGGAAACCGCCCTGCGCAACCACCCCGATTTTGACCACCGCTTTACCTTGCAACATTGCCAATTGGCCGATGCGGCCCAGTTCCGCAAAATGGCGCGTCTGGGCATGTGCGTGAACCTCTTTGCCAACCACCATTTCTACTGGGGGGACGAGCATTACGCCCTCACCGTCGGCCCCGAGCGCGCCGAACGGATGAACGCCTGCAACACCGCGCTGGCCGAAGGCATCCCGATGACCATCCACTCCGACGCGCCCGTCACGCCGCTGGGGCCGCTCTTTACCGCTTGGGCCGCCGTGAACCGCCTCACGGCTTCGGGCCGGGTGCAAGGCGCGCATGAACGCATCACCCCGGCGCAGGCGCTGCACGCCATCACCCTTGGCGCGGCGATCACCATGAAAATGGATGATGTGATCGGCTCCATCGAATGCGGCAAACGCGCCGATTTCGCAGTGCTCGAAGACGACCCCACCCAATGCGCGCCTGATGCGCTCAAGGACATCCCCGTCTGGGGCACGGTCCAAGGCGGGCGCATCTTCGCGGCGGCAGACATCTGATGGGCCTGCCCGCGCCCCAGACCGCGCCCCTGCCCGTGACCATCATCGGCGGCTATCTGGGCGCGGGCAAAACCACACTGATCAACGCCCTGCTGCGCCATAACGAGGGCCAGCGCCTCGCCGTGCTGGTCAATGAATTTGGCGACCTGTCCATCGACGCGGACCTGATCGAAGCCCAAGAAGACGGGCTGATCTCCATCTCCGGCGGCTGCGTCTGCTGCGCCTTCGGCAGCGACCTGATCGGCGCGATGGAAGACCTAGCCGCCCGCACGCCCCGCCCCGATCACGTGCTGATCGAGGCCTCGGGAGTGGCCCTACCCGCCTCCATCGCCACCACAATCTCGATGATCAACGGCTTTCGGCCCGATGGCATCTTGGTGCTGGCCGACGCCGAACAAATCCGCCGCAACGCGGCAAACCGCTACTTGGGCGATACGGTTGACCGCCAATTGGCGCAGGCCGATCTGCTGCTGCTCACCAAATCCGATCTGGTCAGCGCGGATGCCCTCGCGGCCCTCAAAAACTGGATCGCAGGCAAAGCCCCCGGCACCCGCATCCTGCCCGTCACCAAAGGCGATGTGCCCATTTCGGCGCTGCTGGGCGCGGTGCCTTTCCCCGCGCGCGGCCACCGCCCCGATCCCGGACCGCACAGCCGCTTTGACAGCCTGCTGCTGACCCCGCCGCCCGGCACCGATGCCCAAAGCCTCGCCCGCGCCCTCGCCGCCGATCCCGGCGTGACCCGCGCCAAAGGCTTTGTGCAAGGGCCAAACGGCACACAAATCATCCATGTTGTCGGCACCCGCGCCGAGGTCACCCCCGCCGCCGCCGCCCATGCCAGCGGCGTGGTCTGCATCGGCCTGCGCGAAGATTTCAACCCCGCCCGCATCACCGCCCTGCTTCCCTGCACCCCAGAAATGCAAAACGCCGAAGCCTAACCGCCCCGGCGCATGCAATTCCAATTGGTCCAAAATCCCGGGGGGCCCAGGGGGGCAGAGCCCCCCTTCTTATAAACCCAGGGGCAGAGCCCCCCTTCTTAATAAAGACTCAGGGCAACGCCCCCCCTAGCCTCAGCGCTTACAAATCACCGCATCCGCTTCGATCTCAAGCCGCGCCTCATCCTCAACCAACCCGGCCACAACGACCATCGCCATGGAAGGGAAATGCCGCCCCATTACCTCGCGGTAGGCCCGGCCCACCTCGGATTGCGCGGCCAGATACTCGGCCTTATCCGTCACATACCACGTCAAACGCGTGATATCCTCGGGCACCCCGCCTGCGGCCTCAACCACGTCGCGGATGTTCTGCAACGCCTGTTTCATCTGGCCGATGAAATCATGCGCCTCAAATTTCTGCTCCGCAGTCCAGCCGATCTGACCGCCCACAAACAAATGCCCATCCTCGGACAGCATCCCGTTGGCATACCCCTTTGCCGCTGCCCATCCCTCGGGCTGAATTACCTTATGTGCCATCGTTTTTCCTTTCTAGCAGAGCGCCTTATACGCCCAAATATTGATCTGTTGTCTCATTGCTCAAATCCGCCATCTGGCCGGACCAAACCGTGGTGCCGCGCTCCAAAATCACCGCGCGCTGTGCCACACCGCGCAACTCGCGCAGCGATTTATCCACCACAAGGATCGCCATGCCGGTCTCGTCTTTCAACCGCCGCACCGCGTCCCAAATCTCTTGGCGTACCACCGGAGCAAGCCCCTCTGTCGCCTCATCCAGCAACAGCAGGCTTGGGTTGGTCATCAACGCCCGCCCGATCGCCAGCATCTGCTGCTCGCCCCCCGACAGCGACGCCGCCATCTGGCCCTGCCGCTCGCCCAATCGCGGGAATAACTGCACCACGCGCGCCATGTCCCAATGCCCCTTGCGCGCCGCCGCCATCAGGTTCTCCGCCACGCTCAGCGGCCCAAAACAGCGCCGCCCCTCCGGCACCAGCCCCAACCCCGCGCGCGCCGCGCGGTGCGGCGGCAACCCGGCCATATTGCGCCCGTCAAACCGAACCTGCCCGCCCGAATGTTTCAACAACCGACAAATCACCTTGATGGTCGAGGATTTCCCCATGCCGTTGCGCCCCATCAGCGCGCAAACCTCGCCCGCTTCCATCGCCAGATCGACACCAAAAAGCGCCTGCGACGGGCCATAAGACGCGGTCACCCCGCTCAGCTCCAAAAAGCTCATTGATCCGCCTCCGATCCCAAATAAGCCGCGCGCACCGCCGCATCCGCGCGGATCTCATCTGCGGTGCCACTGGCAATGATCTGCCCGTAGACCAACACCGAAATCCGGTCCGCCAGCGCAAACACCGCGTCCATATCATGCTCCACCAGCAAGATCGGCGCCTGCGCCCGCAACCCGTCCAAAAACCCGGTCAACCGCTTGGAGCCGGACGCCCCCAGCCCCGCCATCGGCTCATCCATCAAAAACACCTGCGGCGCGAGCGTGAGCGCCACCGCCACCTCCAATTGCCGCCGCTGCCCATGGCTGAGCTCGGCCACTTTGCGCGCGGCATGGTCTTGCAACCCCACCCGCTCCAGCGCCGACATGGCCCGCTCGCGCAGCCCTTGATCCTTGAGCACAGGCGCAAAGAACCGCATCACCGCGCCCGACCGCCCCAGCGCGCCAAGCGTGACATTTTGCAAAACGCTCATCTCCATCGCCAGCGATGAGATTTGGAACGTCCGCCCCAAACCCGCCCGCGCCCGCGCCGCCGCATCCATCCCCGTCACATCGCGGCCCGCCAAATGCACCGTGCCACTGTCAGACGCCAAACTGCCCGCAATCTGCGCAATCAACGTGGATTTCCCCGCGCCATTGGGGCCGATCAACGCATGTATCTCCCCCGGCCTCAAGGTGATCGACACATCATCCGTGGCCTTCAGCGCGCCAAAACTCTTGTGCAAATGCGCCAGTTCCAACAGCGGCGCATCACCGGGTGCCTGCGGCTTATCCATGCGCTTTCTCCCGCCCGGCCAACAAGCCGATCATCCCGCCGCGCGCAAACAGCACCACCAGCAACAACAGCACCCCCAGATAAATATGCCAATAATCACTCAGCCCCCCCAGCAGATGCTCCAGCGCAATAAACAGCGCCGCCCCCGCCACAGGCCCATAAAGCCGCCCAACCCCGCCAAGGATCACAAACACCATGATCTCGCCGCTGGTCTGCCAGCTCAGCATTACCGGGCTGACAAACCCGTTAAGATCGGCAAACAGCGCCCCGGCCAGCGCGGTCACCGCGCCCGACAGCACAAACCCAACCAGCCGCAACCGAAAGGGCGACAGCCCCACCGCCTGCACCCGCACCGCATTTTGCCGCGCCGCGCTCAGCGCCAAGCCAAACCGCGCCCGCCCCAGCCGCCCCGCGAAAAACAGCACCGCCGCCAGCACCGCAAAACACAAAGCAAAGAACTGGATCGGCACCAACGTGTTGACCCCCGGAAACCCGTTGCGCACATAAATCGAAAGCCCATCCTCGCCGCCATAAGCCGGCCAAGAGATCGCGAAATAATAAAGCATCTGCCCAAAAGCGAGCGTGATCATGATGAAATACACCCCCGAGGTGCGCAGGCTCAGCGCGCCAATCACCAGCGCGGCCAGCGCCCCAGAAACCACCGCCACCAGCCAGATCACCACCATGGATTTGCTGCCCTCAATCAACATCGGCCATTCCGCCAGCGCCGTGTAACTCTGCGCATGATGCGCCAAAATCCCCATCGCATAGCCGCCAATGCCAAAAAACGCCGCATGGCCAAGGCTCACCAGCCCCCCAAGCCCCAGCGCGATATTAAGCCCCACCCCGGCCAGCGCCAAAATCGTCGCCTTGGTGATCAACGTGATGATAAACGGCTCGTCCAGCGCATAGGCCAGCCCCGCCGCCACAGGCAGCATCAAAAACAGCGCCGCATTGATAATGGTCTCGCGCTGCATCTCAGCCCTCCCCAAACAGGCCAGTGGGTTTAAACAGCAAAACCCCCGCCATCAGGATGTAAATCGACATGGATGCCAGCGACGAGCCAAGCGTCGTCGCCGCCGAGGCCTCCATAAAATTCGCAAAAAACGGCGGCAATAACACCCCGCCCAGCGTGTCCGTCATCCCCACAAGCAGCGCCCCGATCAGCGCCCCTTTGATGGAGCCGATGCCGCCAATCACAATCACCACAAAGGCCAGAATAAGCACCGGCTCGCCCATGCCCACCTGCACCGACTGGATCGCGCCGACCAAAGCCCCCGCCAATCCCGCCAGCGCCGCCCCCAGCGCAAAAACCAGCGTATAGAGCTTGGAAATATCCACCCCCAGCGCGCCAATCATCTCGCGGTCCGCCTCGCCTGCGCGAATTTGAATGCCAATCCGCGTGCGCGCGATCAACGCAAAAAGCAGCGCCGCAATGGTCAGCCCCGCCAGAATAATCACCAGACGGTAAAGCGGATAATGTATCCCCCCCGGCAAGGCCACCGCCCCGCTCAGCGCGCTTGGCACATCCAGATAAAGCGGGAAGGACCCAAACAGCCACCGCGTGCCTTCCGAGAAAATCAAGATCAGCGCAAATGTCGCCAGCACCTGATCCAGATGATCGCGGTCATAAAGCCGCCGGATCACCAACAATTCCACCAACGCACCCGCCGCCGCCGCCGCCGCCAGCGCCGCAATCAGCCCCAGCGCAAAAGACCCCGTCGCCGCCGCCGTGGCTGCCGCCGCAAAAGCCCCCACCATATAAAGCGAGCCATGGGCCAGATTAATCAGCCCCATCACGCCAAAAATCAACGTCAAACCCGCCGCCATCAGGAACAGCATGATGCCCGATTGCAGCCCGTTCAGAACCTGTTCGATCAGCAAAATAATGGACATGCACAGCACCCTATTGGCAAAATCTCAAAACCTCCCTCCGGCGCTTGGCCAAAGGGGGCATCCCCCGCTTATCTGCGCCCCGAAACCTTTGGGCTCCGGGGCGCAAAGCTGCTTACATTTTGCACTCAGCGCCGTAGGAATCGCTGTGATCCGCCGCCGCAACGCCCAGCAGTTTATTGGTCACCACATCGCCCTCTTTCACCACTTCGCGCATATAGATGTTATGCACGGGGTGGTTGTTGGCCGCGAATTTGAAATCACCGCGTACCGAGGCAAAATCCGCCTCTTTGAGCGCGGCGCGGAACGCATCCGCATCCGCCACATCGGCCTTTTCAATCGCCGACATCAGCAAAAGCGCGGTGTCATAACCCTGCGCTGCATAAAGCGATGGCAAACGGTCATACTCCGCCTGAAAATCCGCCACAAACTTGGCATTAGCTTCATTGTCCAGATCTTTGGACCAATGCGAGGTGTTCTTCACCCCCAGCGCCGCATCGCCAATCGCGCCCAAAATGCCTTGGTCAAAGCTGAACGCCGGACCCATCACATTTTTCTCGATCCCGGCCCCTGCCAGCTGTTTCATGAAAGAAATCCCCATGCCGCCGGGCAAGAAGAAATAGACCGTATCCGCATCCGAGGCGCGGATCTGGCTGATCTCTGCCGCGTAATCGGTCTGGCCCAGCTTGGTATAGATCTCTTCGACAATCTCGCCTTTGAAGGTGCGTTTGAACCCGGTCATGCCATCTTTGCCCGCCGGGTAATTCGGCGCCAGCAGGAAGACTTTTTCAATCCCGTTTTCCGACGCCCATGTGCCGCCCGCCTCGTAGAACGCGTCATTCTGCCATGCCACGTTGAAGTAATTCTCGTGGCACCCTTTGCCCGCCAGCGCCGATGGACCGGCATTGGGCGACAGGTAGAATTTGCCCTGCGCCGTGACCGATGGCACCACCGCCATGGCAAGGTTCGACCAGATGATCCCGGTCAACACATCTACCTTTTCCGACTGCACCATCTTGGTGGCCAATTGCACGGCAATATCGGGCTTTTGCTGATCATCCTCGATCACCAATTCCATGCTCTCATTGCCCTTGGCGGCCAATAAAAACCCATCGCGCACATCAATGCCAAGCCCGGCCCCGCCGCCCGAAAGCGTGGTGATCATGCCAACCTTGACCGTGCCGCCCTCCGCCAGCGCACCGCCAGCGGCCAACGCGGCCACACCGGCCGCCATCATCCATGTCTTGAGTGTCATTTCATGTCTCCCAGTTGAACGGGCCTTTTTGCTAGCCCTTTGCGCTGCCTATGAAAAAGGGCGACAGCAGCCCCGTCAAGCGCCCACAGCTTTTCTTAGGTCACCGCTGCACGGATCTTGTATTCCTCGCGGTCCCAAAGCTGATTATTCATCACATCGGCAATCACCGCCACGGCCCGCGACACATCCTCCGCGTCCAGATACAGCGGCGTGAAACCAAAGCGCATAATGTCAGGCGCGCGGAAATCACCAATCACATCGCGCGCCACCAAGGCCTGCATCGCGGCATAGCCTTCGGCAAACCGGAACGACACTTGCGAGCCGCGCTGCGCGCCGTCGCGCGGGCTGGCCAGCTCAAGCTGCGGCACATCGCGCTCCACTTCCGCGATGAACTGCTCTTGCAGCGCGAGCGATGCCGCCCGCAGCGCCTGCATGTCCACATCTTCCCACAGACGCATCGCCTCTTCGAGCGCGGCCAGCGCGATCACCGGGGGCGTGCCCACCCGCATCCGCTCAATCCCGCGCCCGGGCTGGTAATTGAGATCAAACGCAAAAGGTTGCCGGTGCCCCAGCCACCCGCTCAGCGCAGGCTCCACCTCATCGGCCAAATCAGGCCGCACATAGATGAAACCCGGCGCGCCCGGACCGCCATTGAGGTATTTATAGGTGCAACCAATGGCAAATTCACAATTCGATGCGGTCAAATCCACCGGCACCGCGCCCGCCGAATGGGCCAGATCCCAAATCATCACCGCCCCCGCATCCTGCGCGGTCTTGGTCATGGCCTGCATGTCATGCATCCGCCCGCTGCGGTAATCCACATGGGTCAACATCACCGCGGCAATATCTTCGCCAATCGCGCCGCTGACCTCCTCGGGCGCCACAGTGCGCAGCTCATAGCCCTGCCCCAGCAGCTTCACGATGCCCTCGGCCATATACAGATCCGACGGGAAATTCCCGGTATCGGACAAAATCACCCGCCGCTCTGGCCGCAGCTTGAGCGCCGATGCCAGCGCCTGAAACACCTTGATGGAGAGCGTATCACCCATCACAACCGATCCCTCAGCCGCGCCAATGATCCGGCCCACCTGATTGCCAATGCGGCCCGGCATCTCCATCCATCCGGCCTTGTTCCAGCCGCGGATCAACATCTCGCCCCATTCGTTTTCAATGGTCTGCTGCACCCGCGCGGCGGCAGTCTTGGGCATCGGCCCCAGCGAATTGCCATCCAAATACACCATGCCTTCGGGCAGATGAAACGCGTCTTTCTTCAGAATATCAGCCACTTACAACTCTCCTCTTAGGTGCCACAGCTCCGGAAAAAGCTCGACCTCCAACATTTTGCGCAGATAAGAAACCCCCGCCGTGCCGCCCGTGCCGCGCTTAAACCCGATGATCCGCTCGACCGTGGTCACATGGTTAAACCGCCAGCGCCGGAAATAATCCTCCAGATCCACCAGCTTCTCGGCCAATTCATAAAGCTCCCAATGGGTTGCGGGATCTTCGTAAACCTTCTTCCACAGGGCCTGAACCTCGGGCTTGGCCTGCCACGCAGCGCTTCCGGGCTCTCCCGCCAACGCAGGCGCACCCAGCCGCTCACACAGCAAATCAATCGCCACCTGATAGAGACTCCGCTTGCCCATCTCCGCCACCAATGCCGCATGCGGCGCAGGCGTATGCTCATGCAGCTTGGTCAAGGCCGCATTGCGGTTGCCCAGCAGATATTCCACCAAGCGGTATTGATAGGATTGAAACCCCGAAGACGCCCCCAAATAGGGCCGGAACGCCGTGTATTCGCTTGGCGTCATCGTCCGAAGCACATCCCAAGCCGAGTTCAGCTGCTCAAAAATCCGCGCCACCCGCGTCAGCATCTTGAACGCCGGGCGCAAATCCCCCGCCCGAAGCGCGCCGCGCGCGGCCTCCAGCTCATGAATAGCAAGCTTCATCCAAAGCTCGGAAGTCTGGTGCTGAATGATAAACAACAACCCGTCATGCGCCATATCCAGCGGGTTTTCCGTGGTCAAAATCTGATCCAGCCCCAGATAATCGCCATAGGATTTATCTTTCGAAAAATCCATCTGCGCCCCGGCGGCGGCTTTTTCGAATTCGCTCATGTGGTCTCTCGCAATGCAAAACGCTGGATTTTCCCCGTCGCCGTCTTGGGCAGGGTGTCGATAAATCTGATGTCGCGGGGGTATTTATAAGGCGCGATTGTTGCCTTCACATGGTCTTGCAACGTCTTCACCGTCTCCGGCCCCGCCGCCACACCTTGGGCCAGAACCACATGCGCCTGCACAATCGTGCCGCGCGTCTCGTCCGGCGCCGCCACCACGCCGCATTCGCTCACAAACGGATGGCTCAGCAGCGCGGCCTCCACCTCTGGCCCCGCAATATTATAACCCGCCGAGACGATCATATCATCGTTGCGCGCCGCAAAATGCAAATAGCCATCCTCATCCATCACAAAACTATCGCCCGTGATGTTCCAGCCCTCCGCCACATAGCCCGCCTGCCGGTCGTCCTTGAGATAGCGGCACCCCGTCGGGCCGCGCACCGCCAACCGGCCCACCTGCCCGCGCGGCACTTCCGCGCCCGCATCGTCAATCACCTTGGCCTCATAACCGCTCACAGGCTTGCCCGTACAGGCCGCCCGGTGATCGTCAAACCGGTTCGAGATGAAAATATGGAGCATCTCCGTCGCGCCAATCCCGTCCAGCATCGGCTTGCCGGTCTTCTCCTGCCACGCCTCATAAACCGGCGCGGGCAACGTCTCCCCCGCACTGACCGCCGCGCGCAGGCTCGACAGATCGGCCCCCGCATCCATCGCCTGCATCATGGCGCGGTATGCCGTGGGGGCGGTGAAACACACGGTGGCTTTATATTTCTCGATGATCTCGATCATATTTGGCGGGCTGGCACTCTCCAGCAACGTCGCCGCCGCCCCAAACCGCAGCGGGAAAATCGCCAACCCGCCCAGGCCAAAGGTAAAGGCCAAAGGCGGCGATCCCACAAACACATCCTGCGGCGTCACCTGCAACACTTCGCGCGCATAACCATCGGCAATGATCAACAAATCCCGGTGGAAATGCATCGTCGCCTTGGGGCTGCCCGTGGTGCCCGAGGTAAACCCAAGCAGCGCCACATCGTCGCTCGCCGTCTGCACCGCCTCGAATTGCACAGGCTTTTGCAGCGCCAAACGGTCCAGCTCGGCATCATGGTTGCTGGTCCCGTCAAACCCCACCACCGTGCGCAGGAAATCCGATGTCTTGGCACAGGTCGCCATCTCGTCCATCAACCGCGTATCGCACAGGGCGTGGCTGATCTCCGCCTTATCCACAATCGCGCTAAGCTCGCCCGCGCGCAGCATCGGCATGGTGTTCACCACCACCGCCCCTGCCTTGGTCGCCGCCAACCAACACGCCACCATCGCCGGGTTATTGGCGCTGCGGATCAACACCCGGTTGCCCGGCTTGATCCCCAAATCCTCGACCATCGCCGCCGCCAACCGGTTGGTCCAATCGGCCAGCTCCTTATAGGTCCGCCGCCGCCCGTTCCCAATCAACGCCGTGCGATCCCCAAACCCAAGCTCGACCATCCGGTCCGTCAGCTCCACCCCGACATTCAGCCGCTCGGGATATTCAAACCCCTCCAGCAACAAATCCGGCCATTGCCCCAAAGGGGGCAGATTATCCCGTGTGAAATTGTCGACATGCGCTGATGGCAGCATCACTTTCCCCCTATGGTTTGCCGAGCGATAACAACGCGTTGCACGTCGCTCGCCCCTTCATAAATCCGCAATGCACGAATTTCGCGGTACAGGCTCTCAACCGTCTCGCCGACCCGCACACCGTCACCGCCAAACAGCTGAACGGCTTTGTCGATCACCTGCTGGGCATGGTCCGTGGCAAACAGCTTCGCCATCGCCGCCTCGCGCGTCACCCGCGCCGCCCCACTGTCCTTGAGCCAAGCGGCCCGGTACACCAGCAACGCCGAGGCATCCACATCCAGCGCCATATCGGCAATATGCCCCTGCACCATCTGCAACTCACTCAGCGGCTTGCCCTGCACCATGCGCGCCTGAACCCGCGCCACCGCCTCATCCAGCGCACGCCGGGCAAACCCCAGCGCCGCCGCCGCCACCGTCGAGCGGAACACATCCAGCACCGACATCGCAATGGCAAAGCCGCGCCCTGCCTCCCCCAGCAGGGCGCTTGTGGGCACCCGCACCTTATCAAAGTGCAAAGTCGCCAGCGGATGCGGCGCCATTACCTCCAGCCGCTCCTCCACAAGCAGCCCGGGCGCATCCGCTGGCACCACAAATGCCGACAATCCCTTGGCTCCCGGCGCTTCTCCCGTGCGCGCAAAAACCGTATAGACATCGGCAATTCCTCCGTTCGAAATCCACGTCTTGCGCCCCTCCAGCACAAACTCATCCCCCTCGCGGGTGGCGGTCATGGTGGAATTGGCCACATCCGACCCCGATTGCGGCTCCGTCAGCGCAAAGGCCGAAATCGCAGCCCCGCTGCGGGTCTTGGGCAACCACGCGCCCTGCTGCTCAGCCGTGCCAAACAGCGAAATCGCCCCGGTCCCCAAACCCTGCATCGCAAAGGCAAAATCCGCCAAGCCATCATGGCGCGCCAGCGTCTCGCGGATCAAACACAACGAGCGGACATCCAAAACCTCGCCCGCCTGCGCGCCCGAATGCCTCAGCCACCCCCCCGCACCAAGCTCCGCCACCAGCGCCCGGCAGGCCGCATCCGTGTCGCTGTGATCAATGCCCGCCACATGCTTCCCGGCCCACGCGTCCAGCGCCTGCGCCAACTCGCGGTGCTTGGCCTCGAAAAACGGCCAGTCTAAAAACGTCCGATCAGCCACAGCGCGCCTCCTTCACTCTTCCAAAAATACTCATCTCCCCCAAAGCCACGCTCAATCCCCCTCAAAAACCGGGCGCTCTTTGGCCACAAACGCCGTATACGCGCGCTCGAAATCACCGGTCTGCATGCAAATCGCCTGCGCCTGCGCCTCGGCCTCGATCGCTTGCTCGATCGACATGGCCCATTCCTGCGCCAACATGGTCTTGGTCATCATATGGGCAAAATTCGGCCCCGCCGCGATGCGCTGCGCCATCTCCTGCGCGGCGGCCTCAAGCGCATCCGCTGGCACAACCCGGTTGAAAAACCCCCAACCCTCGCCTTCCTGCGCCGACATGGACCGCCCGGTATACAGCAGCTCCGCCGCCCGGCCCTGCCCGATGATGCGCGGCAAAATCGCACAAGCGCCCATATCACAGCCCGCCAGACCAACCCGCGTGAACAAAAACGCGGTCTTCGCCTCGGGCGCGGCAATTCGCAGATCCGACGCCATGGCAATAATCGCCCCCGCGCCCACACAAATCCCGTCCACAGCCGCAATCACCGGCTTGCCGCAATTCACAATCGCCTTCACCAGATCGCCGGTCATGCGCGTAAACCGCAGCAGCTCTTTCATGTTCATCCGCGTCAGCGGGCCAATGATGTCATGCACATCCCCGCCCGAGCTGAAATTCCCGCCATTGGAGGCAAAAACCACCGCTTTCACCTCGTCATCATAGACCAGATCGCGGAACCAATCACGCAGCTCGGCATAGCTGTCAAAGGTCAGCGGGTTCTTGCGCTCAGGCCGATCAAGCCGCACCGTCGCCACGCCCTCATTGATGTCACATTGAAAATGCTGCACGTCGCTACGCATCACCGCTCTCCTTATTCTCTGTCTTTTTACCCAAAAGCCGAACCAGCTCGCGCGCTTCATCCGCGCTGAATGCCGCCAGCAATTCATCCACCCATGCCTCATGGGCCTCGGCCTGCCGGGCGAACTCGGTAAGGCCTGTTTTGGTGATCTGCACCACCATGGCGCGGCGGTCGCCGGGCACGGGCACGCGCTCGACAAACCCTTCCTCGGCCAAACGGTCAACCAGCCCCGTGACATTGCCATTGGACACGCGCAGCACATCCGACAAACGGCTCATCTTTAGGCCGTCCGGATGCCGCGACAGCGCCGATAACATGTCAAATCGGGGCAAGGTGGTGCCAAACTCCGAACGCATCCGCTCGCGCACCCCCAAATCCACATTCCGCGTCAGCTTCAACAGCCGCAACCACAGGCGCACCCGCTCTTTTGATGCCGGATCGCCTGCTTTGCGCGGCGCGTTCAAACCTCGCCCCCCGACACCGACAGCGCATGACCATTCACCATGGACGCCTCCGCTGATGCCAAGAACCGCGCCGCCGCAACCACCTCATCTGGCGCAATCATCCGGCGCATGGGGTTGCCCGCCACCACCAACTTCTCGGCCTTGTCGCGCGCCACGCCCAGACGCTCCATCACATTCTCCACCGCGCCCTGCGCCATGGCCGTGTCGACAAAACCGGGACACACCGCGTTGCAGGTGATGCCATCGCGCGCCACCTCAATCGCCAAGGACCGCACCAAACCCAGCACCCCGTGCTTGGCCGCCGCATAGGCCCCGATGTTGCTGCCGCCCTTCAGCGCCGCGGTCGAGGCAATGGCAATCAACCGCCCGCCCTTCTCCATGCCCTGAAGCGCCGCCCGGAAGGTCAGGAAGACCCCCGTCAGGTTCACATCCACCGTGCGTTTCCACATCTCAAGCGGCATGTCCTTCACCTTGAGCGAATCCCCCGCTCCGGCATTGGCAATCACCACATCAAAGGGGCGCTCAAACAGCGCCGCCACCGATGCTTCATCGGTCACATCCACGGTTTTGCAAACCATGCCGCGCCCGCCATTGGTTTCCTCCAGCGGCTCCATGCGCCGCCCCGCGATGGTCACCTCGTCGCCCATCGCCGCAAACTCACGCGCAATGGCGCGGCCTATGCCAGACCCGCCACCCGTCACCAAAACCCGTCTCATACTTTTACATCCATCTCTGCCGCCCGGTCCGCCAGACGCCACATCTGGTCACGACCTGCCGCATAGGGCTCGGGCCAATTGGCAGCACGATCCCCGATTTGCGCGGCATTGTGCAAGGTCCAATAGGGGTCGGCCAAATGGGGGCGCCCGATGCACACCAGATCGGCGCGCCCCGCCATCAGGATGGAATTCACATGGTCCGGCTCGAAAATATTGCCCACAGCCATGGTCTTGATGCCGCCGTCATTGCGGATGCGGTCCGAGAATGGCGTCTGGAACATGCGCCCGTAAACCGGCTGGCCTTCGGTGCTGGTCTGCCCCGCCGACACGTCAATGATATCCGCGCCCGCCGCTTCAAACATGCGCGCAATTTCAACGGCTTCCTCTGGGGTCACCCCGGCATCGCCGACCCAGTCATTGGCCGAAATCCGCACCGACATCGGCTTGCCTTGCGGCCAAACCGCCCGCATCGCCGCAAACACTTCAAGCGGATAGCGCATCCGGTTTTCCAGCGACCCGCCATATTCATCCCCGCGCGTGTTGCTCATCGGCGAGATGAAGCTCGAGATGAAATAGCCATGCGCCGCGTGTAATTCGATCATATCGAACCCCGCCCGCTCGGCCATCTGCGCCGAGGCGACAAACGCGTCGCGGATCTGGTCCATGTCGGCGCGGCTCGCCTCTTGCGGCGCTGCATTGCCTGCTGACCACGGGATCGCGGATGCGGAAATTGTCGGCCAATTGCCCGATTTCAGCGGCGCATCCATCTCTTCCCAGCCCACTTGCGTAGAGCCTTTGCGCCCCGAATGGCCAATCTGGCAACAGATTTTCGCCTGCGTCTCCGCATGCACAAAATCCGTCAGCCGCTTCCAGCCCGCCTCATGCTCTGGCGCATAAAGACCGGGGCACCCGGGCGTGATCCGCCCCTGCGGCGACACACATGTCATCTCGGTGTAAACCAGCCCGGCACCGCCCTTGGCGCGCTCGGCGTAATGGATCAAATGCCAATCACCCGGCACCCCGTCCACGGATTTATACTGCGCCATGGGCGAGACAACGATCCGGTTCTCCAGCGTCATATCGCGCAGCTTGAACGGCGCGAACATCGGCGGGCGCGCCTCGCCCTCAACCTTGCCCCCGGCCTGCTCCATGAACCATTTCTCCGCGCCCGCAAGCCACTTGGGATCGCGCTCGCGCAGGTTCTCATGGGAAATCCGCTGGCTGCGGGTCAACATCGAATAATTGAGCTGCACCGGATCAAGATCCAGATAGCGTTCCACATCCTCGAACCATTCAACCGAATTGCGCGCCGCAGATTGCAACCGCAGCACTTCCAAACGGCGGCTGGCCTCGTATTTCTCGAACGCCGTGGGCAGGTCCGCATCTTCGCTCACATGTTTGGCCAGCGAAATCGCCGATTCCAGCGCCAGCTTCGTGCCCGACCCGATCGAGAAATGCGCCGTGGCCGACGCATCACCCAGCAGCACAACATTCTCGTGGCTCCAATGCTCACACAGCACCCGCGGGAATTTGATCCAAGCCGAGCCGCGAATATGCCCCGCATTGGTCATCAGCTTGTGACCGCCCAGATGATCTTTGAAAATCTCTTCGCAAATCGCGATGCTTTCCGCTTGGGATTTCTCGCCAAAGCCAAAGGCATCATAGGTTTCTTGCGCACATTCCACGATGAATGTCGCGGTCTCATCGTCGAATTGATAGGCGTGAACCCAAATCCACCCTTTATCGGTTTTCTCGAAAATAAAGGTAAAGGCGTTGTCGAATTTCTGATGCGTGCCCATCCACACAAACGGACAGCGGCGCACATCGATATCGGGTTTGAACGCGTCTTCGAACTCCAGCCGCGTGCGGGAATTAAGCCCGTCACTGGCCACAACCAGATCGTAATCCGCCATATATTCAGAGGCCGCTTTCACCTCTGTCTCAAATTGCAAATTCACCCCCAAGGCGCGGGCGCGCTCTTGCAAGATCATCAACAACCGCTTGCGCCCGATGCCGCAAAACCCATGGCCCGAACTCAGGATCGTATGGCCCTGATGATGCAGCGCAATATCGTCCCAATAGGCAAAATGCCCGCGAATTTCTTTGGCAGAGACCGGATCATTGGCTTCCAGATTGTCCAATGTCTCGTCTGACAGAACCACGCCCCAGCCAAATGTATCATCAGGCTTGTTGCGCTCCAGCACGGTCACATCCGCATCCGGCTGCCGCAGCTTCAACGAAATCGCAAAATAGAGCCCGGCCGGACCGCCCCCAAGACAGATTGCACGCATGATCGTCCCCTCATTGTTTAAAATGAGGTTAGGGCGAGTCGCGTTTTGCTTCAACAAAAAATATTTTAAACCTAAAACAAATTTAGGTTCCCGATTGTTATGAGGGGCTTAAGCCCCTCACTGCGCCACCCAACCAGGCTTGCGCTTGTCGAAAAACGCGCCAATCCCCTCGGCGGCCTCGTCGGTTTCCCAGCGCGCAGCCAAGGCTTCAATCGTATGGGCCACCACATCTGCATCAATGCGCGGGCCCAAATCACGCGCCAATTGCTTGGCCGCCGCCACCGCACCGGGCGCGCAAGACAGATAGGGTATCACCTCCGCCTCCACCGCCGCATCAAGCTGATCTGCTGGCACCACCCGCGCCAGCAATCCCAGATCCACAGCCTCTTGCGCGTCAAACAGCCGGGCCGACATGAACACACGCCGCGCCCGCCCCTCGCCCATCCGCGCCAGAACATATGGGCCAATGGTCGCCGGAATAATCCCAAGCCGGGTCTCAGTGAACCCCATCTTGAGCCCCTCGGCCCCGATCGCCACATCACAGACCGACGCCATGCCCACACCGCCGCCAAATGCATTGCCCTGCACCCGGCCAATCAACGGCTTGGGCAGGGTATTGAGCGCCCCCAGCATCGCGGCCAGCTTGCCCGCCTCGGCCGAGCGCGTGGCCGCATCCATATCGCGCTGCGCCCGCATCCACTCCAAATCGCCGCCCGCACAGAAACTCTTGCCCGCCCCGGTCATCACAACGACGCGCACCGCATCATCGGCGCCCAAACGCGCCGCCGCATCGCTCAACTCGGCCAGCATCTGCGCCGACATGGCATTGTGCTTTTCAGGCCGGTTCAACAGCAATTGCGCCACCCCCCGCTCATCTACTTGAACGGAAATGGTCTCATATGCCGCCTCACCCATGGCGCATCTCCCGTGCCATTGCCGCCGCCTTGGCGATCACATCCAAATCCAATCCGGTGTCATAGCCCAGCGCCTCCAAATGCGCCGCCACCGCTTCGGTGGCCACATTGCCCGCAGCCCCCGGCGCAAACGGGCACCCGCCCAATCCGCCCACGGCGGCGTCAAACACCCGAAGCCCCATGGACAAAGACGCATCGATATTATCCAACGCCCGCCCATTGGTGTCATGGTAATGCCCCGCCAAACGCCCCGCAGGCACCACATCGCGCACCGCCAGCAACATCCGCGCAATCGTATCGGGCGTGCCCACACCGATTGTGTCGCCCAGACTGATCTCATAACAGCCCATGGAAAACAGCTTATCTGCCACCGCCGCCACCGCGCCGGGCGCCACTGGCCCATCATAAGGACAGGCCACCACACAAGACACATAGCCGCGCACCGGCACATCGACATGGCGCGCCGCCTCAATCACCGGGGCAAACCGCGCCAGCGATTCCTCAATGCTGGCGTTGATATTCTTCTGGCTGAACCCTTCGGAGGCCGAGCCAAACACCGCAATCTCATCCGCTCCCGCCGCCAGCGCATCCTCATAGCCGCGCATATTGGGCGTCAGCGCCGCATAGCGCACCCCCGGCTTGCGCTTGATCGCCCCCAGAACCTCGCCCGACCCTGCCATCTGCGGCACCCATTTGGGGCTGACAAAACTGGCACATTCAATGCGCGAAAACCCTGCCGTACTCAGCAGATCCACCAGCGCAACTTTCTGCGCCACGGAAATCTCCCCCGCCTCGTTTTGCAACCCGTCACGCGGGCCTACTTCAAAAATCTCACATGGTCCTTGCATCATCACACGCTCCCCCGCGCTTCACCCTTCAGAAATACTCAATCCAACCCTAGCGTCATTCCATCGGCCATGGGGGATAAAAATCACGCTCATAAACCCCGCCCTCATCTGGCAGGGCGCGGATGAAACTCTCGCGCTCGGTGATCCGCTCATACCACTCGGCCACGGCGGGATAGTCCTCCAGCGTCACAAAATGCCGCGCCATATAGACCGCTTGGCCCACAGAAATATCCGCCGCACTAAACCCGCTGGTTAGCAAATAGTCGCGATTCTCAATCGGCGTCGACAGGCGCGCTTCAATCGCGGCGTAACATTTGCCCACCCGCGCGGCCTCAAGCTTCATCACAATCGGGCTGCGCATGTGATCCTCGCGCAGCATGATATGCTGCTGCGTGAGGTTCGCCACATGCTGGCTCACAGTCTCGGCAAAATGCACCCAAACGAGCCATGCCATCCGGTCCGGCGTGCCCGGCATCCGCCCCAACCGATCCGGGCTGAACCGCTCGCATAAAAATTCCGTAATCGCCCCGGTCTCGAACATGCGCTCCCCGTCATATTCCAGCGCAGGCACCCGCCCCGCAGGCGATAAGGACAGGAATTCGGCACTGCGCAGGGTCTGATCAAACGGATAGCTGCGCAGGGCAAAAGGCACGTCCAACTCATTCAGCAGCCAAAGCGAGCGCATGGATCTGGTTTGCGGACAATGATGTAGGGTAATCAAGGGGTCTCCTCCCGTGGCAGCAACGCCATCTTCGAGTTTCACTTGCACTGTCAGATAAAATCGCCGCCCGTTTCGGCAAGGGAATTCCCAAAACCTTATCCCGGCGCACGCACCCCCTACCCCGGCGGCGCGCAGGGCAAGCCCGCCCGCGCCCCGCCGGTTCACATACGCGCTACCCTGTCACACTGCGTCCTCAGGCTCCAGCCGTACCAATGCCGCACCCGCTTCCACCTGATCGCCCGCGGCGGCCAGAACCTCGGCCACAACGCCATCACGCGCCGCCAGCAACGCATGTTCCATCTTCATCGCCTCCAGCACAGCAAGCCTGTCGCCCTTGGCCACGGCCTGCCCCACGGCGGCGTCGACCACCCGCACCAAACCGGGCATCGGGGCCTCGATGATGTTGCCATCGCCCATCGCCCCTGCGGCCTGCGCCAAAGGATCAACCAGATCAAAGATCAGCCCATAGCGGTCAAAAACAGTGATCTGCCCCGCCGCCACGGCGACCTGCGCCGCAGGCGCGCCGCCCACCAACCAGCGCCCGCCAACGCGGCGCGCCTCAACCGGCTCGGCCTCATCACCGATGGACCAAAGCTGATGATCCGGCCCAAGCACCTGAACCTTAAGGCTGATTTCCTCACCGCCGCGCAGCAAACTCACCTGCCGCTTGAGCGGTTTCCAGAGCGAGAACCCGGTCTGCGCATCGCCCTGCAAAAGACCAAGCGCCGCCATCCCGGCCAGCGCCACATGGCGCGGCGCAGCGCGCGGCGCATCAATCAGCGCCGCCCCCCGCCGCTCGATCAACCCGGTATCCACCGCGCCTTCGGCAAAACCCGCATCATGGGCCAACGCGCCCAGAAACGCCAAATTCGTGACCGTGCCGCCCACTTCGCAGCCCGCCAGCGCCGCCCGCAATTTGGCCAGCGCCACCGCCCGCGTTGGCCCATGCACAATTACCTTGGCAATCATCGGATCATAGAACACCGAAATCACATCGCCGCTGCGCACACCGCTATCGGCCCGCGCCTGCGCCGGAAACGCCAAATGGCTCAGCTTGCCCGTGGCTGGCAAAAACCCCGCAGGCACATCTTCGGCATAAAGCCGCGCCTCAAAAGCATGGCCGCTGATCGACAGATCCTCCTGCGCTTTTGGCAGGGCCTCGCCCGACGCCACACGCAACTGCCATTCCACCAGATCCACCCCGGTGATCAACTCGGTCACCGGATGCTCCACCTGCAACCGCGTGTTCATCTCCATAAAGAAGAACCCGTCATCGCGAAGCCCGCCTGAACTGTCGACGATAAACTCGACCGTGCCCGCCCCGGCATAGCCGATGGCCTCTGCCGCCCGCACCGCCGCCGCGCCCATCGCTTCGCGCATCTGCGCGGTCATGCCCGGCGCGGGCGCTTCTTCGATCACCTTCTGGTGGCGCCGCTGCAAGGAACAGTCGCGCTCGAACAAATGCACAGCCCGGGTGCCATCGCCAAAAATCTGCACCTCGATATGGCGCGGCTTGGCCACCAGCTTCTCAACCAGCACATCCGCATTGCCAAATGCCTCCCGCGCTTCCGAGCGCGCCGATTCCAGCGCGGCCTGAAACGCCTCCGGCTCTTGCACGGCGCGCATGCCTTTGCCGCCGCCGCCCGCCACGGCTTTGATCAAAACCGGATAGCCCATCTTCTCGGCTTCGGCCTGCAACAGCTGATCATCCTGATCCGCCCCGTGATAGCCCGGCACCACCGGCACCCCGGCCTCCACCATCAACAGCTTGGCGGCGTCTTTCAAACCCATGGCCCGAATGGCCTTGGCCGACGGTCCAATGAATACCAATCCTGCCGCTTCCACGGCTTCGACAAACTCGGGGTTCTCCGACAGAAACCCATAGCCGGGATGGATCGCCTGCGCGCCACTATCGAGTGCCGCCTGAATGATCACATCGCCGCGCAAATAACTCTCCGACGGGCGCGGCCCGCCGATATGCACCGCGGCGTCCGCCATCGCCACATGTTTGGCCCCCGCATCAGCGTCCGAATAAACCGCCACACAAGACACGCCCATGGCCTGCGCCGTTTCCATCACCCGGCAGGCAATCTCGCCCCGGTTCGCAATCAGGATCCTGTCAAACATCGCCCGTCCCCTTCTCAAAATCGTCCAATTGGTTGAAAACCGCGCGTGCGGCCCCCCGGTGCACAGGGGGTGCACAGGCTGTGCACACTATGTGACCGGCTGTTTTTGTGCGGCTCATCACATGCGGAACACGCCGAAACGTGTCTCCTTGATCGGCGCATTCAGGCTCGCACTCAGGCTCAAAAACAGCACATCGCGGGTCTTGCGCGGGTCAACAATCCCGTCATCCCAAAGTCGCGCCGAGGCATAAAGCGGATGCGATTGCTCCTCGAACATATCAATGGTCGGCTGCTTGAACGCGGCCTCTTCCTCGGCGCTCCAGCTCTCGCCCGCGCGCTCAATCGCATCGCGTTTCACCGTGGCCAAAACCCCCGCCGCCTGCGCGCCGCCCATCACCGAAATCCGGCTGTTTGGCCATGACCACATGAAGCGCGGGCTATAGGCCCGCCCCGCCATGCCGTAATTCCCCGCCCCAAAAGAGCCCCCCACCAACATGGTGATCTTTGGCACTTCGGTACAGGCAACGGCTGTCACCATCTTGGCGCCGTGCCGCGCAATGCCTTCGTTTTCATATTTCCGGCCCACCATAAAGCCGGTGATATTTTGCAAGAAAACCAAGGGGATACCGCGCTGACTGCACAGCTCCACAAAATGCGCGCCCTTCTGGGCGCTTTCGGAAAACAGCACACCATTATTGGCGACAATCCCGATCGGACAGCCTTTCAAATGCGCAAACCCGGTGACCAATGTCTCGCCAAAGCGCGGCTTGAACTCGTCAAACCGGCTGCCATCCACCACCCGCATGATCACTTCGCGAATGTCATAAGGGGTGCGCAAATCTGCGGGCACCGCCCCCAGCAATTCCGCCGGATCATAGGCGGGCTCTTCCACGCTTTGCCACTGCACCGTGCCCGGCTTGGCCCGGTTGAGCGACCCAACCGCCCGCCGCGCCAAGGCCAGCGCATGTGTGTCATCCTCCGCCAGATAATCGGCAACCCCCGACAGGCGCGTGTGCACATCACCGCCGCCCAGATCTTCGGCGCTCACCACCTCGCCCGTCGCGGCCTTCACCAAAGGCGGCCCCGCCAGAAAGATAGTGCCTTGTTCTTTCACGATAATTGTCACATCCGACATGGCGGGCACATAGGCCCCGCCCGCGGTACACGACCCCATAACCACCGCAATTTGCGGTATGCCCTTGGCGCTCATCCGCGCCTGATTATAGAAAATCCGCCCAAAATGATCCCGGTCGGGGAACACCTCATCTTGGTTGGGCAGGTTCGCCCCGCCGCTGTCTACCAGATAGACGCAAGGCAGGTTGTTCTCCTCGGCAATCTCTTGGGCGCGCAGGTGTTTTTTCACCGTCATAGGGTAATATGTGCCGCCCTTCACCGTGGCGTCATTGCACACCACCATGACCTCTTGGCCCATGACTTGGCCGATCCCGGTGATCACCCCGGCGCAAGGCGCTGCGCCATCATAAAGCCCATGCGCCGCCGTCGCCCCGATCTCCAGAAACGGCGAACCGGGATCAAGCAGGTTCGCCACCCGTTGGCGCGGCAACATCTTGCCCCGGCTTTCATGGCGCGCGCGCGATTTCTCGCCGCCGCCAAACGCCGCGGCCTCAGCGGCAGCATTGACCTGCGCCAAAGCCTCCAAATGGGCGGCCTGATTGGCTTTGAACGTCTCCGAGCTTGGCAAAACCTGGCTTGTCAGTTTCATGTCAATTCCTCGATTTCCCGCGCCGCGCGCGCCTTGAGTTCCTTGCGGATCACCTTGCCCGTTACCGTCATCGGCAGGCTCTCCACAAATGTAATTTCCCTTGGATATGAATAGCTTGCCAGCCGGGTCTTGACCCAGTCCTGCAAGCTTGCCGCATCCGCATCTGCCCCGTGTTTCAGCACCACATAGGCTTTCACAATCTGCGTGCGCAGCGCGTCGGGCTTGCCCACAACACCGCATGTCGCAACGCCGGGATGGGTCAGCAGACAATCCTCGATCTCTGCCGGGCCAATGCGATAGCCCGCCGAGGTGATCACATCATCCTCGCGCCCGACAAACCGCAAATAACCCTCTTCCCAGATGCCCCGATCCCCGGTCAGCATCCAATCACCGCGAAACTTCTGCGCCGTTTCTTCGGGCCGCTGCCAATAGCCCAGCATCATCGCCGCCGACCCGCGCCGCACGGCCAAATCGCCCTCGCCCGCAATCTCCGCGCCCGCGCTGTCAATCACCGAAACTTCATGCCCCGGCACCGGTTTGCCAATCGCGCCGGGCCGCGCCGGGAAATCCGCGCCGCAGGCGCTCACAATCATGTTGCATTCGGTCTGGCCGTAAAATTCGTTGATCTGCACCCCAAAGGCCTCGCGCCCCCAAGCCAGCATCTCCGCCCCCAGCGGCTCACCGCCACTGGCAACCGAGCGCAGCCCCGGCAAATGCGCGCCCGCCGCCTTGAGCATCCGCAGCGCGGTGGGCGGGAAAAACACATTGCGCACATCGCCTTGCGCGACGATCCGCGCACATTCTGCCACGTCAAATTTCGCCATCCGCGCGGCCACCACAGGCACGCCCAGCGCCAGCCCCGGCATCGCCACATCAAACAGCCCGCCAATCCACGCCCAATCCGCCGGGGTCCACAGGCAATCACCCGCCTGCCCCAGATGGTCATGGCTGGCCGACACGCCCGGCAAATGCCCGGTCAAAACCCGGTGCCCATGCAGCGCGCCTTTGGGGCTGCCCGTGGTGCCAGACGTATAGATCAGCACCGCCGGATCATCCGGCCCGCAAACCGCAAAAGGCACTGCGGCGCCTTCAATCCCGGCCTCTTCCACCAGCCACGCCTGCGCCAAATCGCCCAGCATCTCGCGGCCTTCGGCGTCGGTCAGCACAATCTGCGCCCCCGCATCGCGCACCCGCGAAGCCAGCGCATCATGTTTGAAAAGCTTGAACAAAGGCACTGAAATCGCACCGATTTTCCAGATCGCCAGATGGGCGGCGGCACAATACGGCGACTGGCTAAGTAACACGCCAACCCGGTCGCCGCGCTGCACCTTGGTCCCCAGCGCCCGCGCCAAACCATCGGCCATCCGCGCCAGATCACCATAGCTCACATCGCGCCGCGCCTCGCCGGACAGATCAACAATCGCCAAATCTTCCGGCGGATGCGCCAAACACTGCGCCGCCATGTTCATCTGGGCAGGAAAATCCCACGCGCCCGCATCTTTCAGCCCCGGCAAGGGACGGCTCATGCCATCGCGCCCATCATCTCGCGGCCCACCAACATGCGGCGGATCTCGGAGGTGCCTGCGCCGATTTCCATCAGCTTGGCATCGCGGAAAATACGGCCCACCGGGTTGTCGCTCAGATAGCCCGCGCCGCCCATCGCCTGCACCGCCTGATGCGCCTGCACCATTGCCTGCTCCGAGGCATAAAGACAGCACGCCGCCGCATCTGCCCGCGTCACCTCGCCCCGATCACAGGCCTTGGCGACCTCGTAAACATAGGCGCGGGCCGAGTTCATCGCCGTGTACATATCGGCCATTTTGCCCTGCATCAGCTGGAAATTACCCACCGGCTGCCCAAACTGTTTGCGCTCCGCCATATAGGGCATGATCTCATCGAGACACGCGGCCATGATGCCAAGGCCGATCCCCGCCAGCACAACCCGCTCGTAATCCAGCCCGGACATCAGCACACGCACGCCTTTGCCCTCGTCGCCAAGCACGTTTTCAAATGGCACTTCGCAATCGTCAAAGATCAATTCGGCCGTGTTGGAACCGCGCATCCCCAGCTTGTCGAAATGCGCCGAGGTTGTGAAACCTTTCATGGATTTCTCGATCAAAAACGCGGTGATCCCCTTGGACCCGGCCTCTGGATCGGTCTTGGCATAAACCACCAAAGTATCGGCATCGCCGCCATTGGTGATCCAATATTTATTGCCCGACAAACGGTAGTGATCATTGCGTTTTTCGGCCCGCAGCTTCATCGAAACCACATCGCTGCCCGCGCTTGCCTCTGACATGGCCAGCGCGCCCACATGTTCGCCCGAACACAGACCCGGCAGGTATTTCGCCTTCTGCTCCGGGCTGCCATTGAGCCGAATCTGGTTCACGCAAAGGTTCGAATGCGCCCCGTAAGACAGCGAAACCGAGGCCGAGGCCCGCGCGATTTCCTCCACCGCAACCGTATGCGCAAGATAGCCCATGCCGGTGCCGCCGAACTCTTCCTCGACGGTCATCCCCAGCAAGCCAAGCTCGCCCATTTCGCGCCAAAGCTCTGAGGGGAAATCATTTTTCTGGTCGATCTGCTGCGCCATCGGCTTGACGCGCTCTTGCGCCCAGCGATGCACCATCTCGCGCAGCGCATTTACATCTTCGCCCAGATCAAACTGCATTGTTGCGGTGAACATCGGACCTCCCCTTCCAATTTTATTGAACACTTGTTCATTACTACCCCGCAGCGGCGCACCGGTCAAGCGTTCTGGCGCGCCCCGCCATGGAACAATCCGCCCCGCCCGCCGTTGGTTCGCCAAGACAGCAACGTCGCAACCCAAGGAGACACCCAATGCTTGATTCTGCACAACAAGAAGTTCAATCCGAATTCTGGGACAGCATGGAAGACATCCGCGCCGGCATGCTCAGCGCAGGCAGCGCCCGCGCCGTGCCCATGACCCATTATCTGGACAAAGATCAAAACACGCTGTGGTTTATCACCGCTAAAGGCACCGAACTGGCCATCGCGGCCCAAGACGGCGCGCCCGCGCAATACACCGTCACCAGCAAAGACGAAGGCTTCTACGCCCGCATCGACGGCGCGCTGCAAACTGTGACAGACCCGGCCAAGCTGGACGAGATCTGGAACCGTTTTGCCGCCGCATGGTTCGAAGACGGCAAGCAAGACCCCGATGTGCAATTGCTGCGCATGCCGCTCAGCAGCGCCGAGACATGGGAAACAGGCGGCTCGCTGTCGTTCCTCTATGAAATCGCCAAAGCCAATATGTCAGACAGCAAACCAGACGCTGGCCGGCACAGCAAACTGCGCTTCTAAGCCTTTGCTGCTAAACCAAAAAAACCGGGCGTGCTGCGCCCGGTTTTTCTATGTCTCACAGCGCTTCTGGCTCAGACCCCACGCTGATAAATCCGCGAAACCTCCTGCGCGATGATCTTTGAAATCAACGCGCAATCCTCCAAGCTGAACGTCAGCGGCACCCGCATATCGACGATCCCCGCCAGCACCGCATCGCTCTGCGGCATCGGCGGCGCATCCACATAACGCCAACTGTCATAGCGGCTGGTAAAGCCTTTCGGCTCCGGCCCGCCAAACCATTTCAACTCAACTCCGCGCGCCGCGCAGGCAGCAAGCGCCTCCTCCACAGCCGCGCCGCGCCAACCTTTGAGCAGGAATTGAATGGACGATCCCACAATGCTCTCG
Source organism: Sulfitobacter sp. (assembly GCA_051252055.1). GTDB lineage: Bacteria > Pseudomonadota > Alphaproteobacteria > Rhodobacterales > Rhodobacteraceae > Sulfitobacter. Next base: position 1,295,434 of record JBPOFD010000001.1, on the reverse strand, counting down.
GCAGCAGGCCGGTCAATTACCGTCAGCCCCGGCACATCCCGCAGCCCCGCCTCAATCGCAAAATACCGCTCGTTCCAACGCGCCACTTGCCTCGGCAAATCCGCCAGCTGTGGCCGCAGCAGCGCCGCCCGCAAATTATCCATCCGGCCCGAAATATTCGGTGTCTCATAGCGAATGGTCTCAAACACCTCGGGCGGCGGCCCCGCCAGATGCCGCTCATAAAGCATATAAGACCCGCTCATCATGATCGCCTTGGCCGCCAATTCCGCATCATCAGTGACCAGCAAACCGCCTTCGCCCGAATTCATGTGCTTATAGGTCTGGCAAGAATAACAGCCAAAAGCCCCCTGCGTGCCAGAGGCCACACCGTCCCACGCCGCCCCCATCGTATGGGCGCAATCTTCAATCACCACCGCGCCCGTCTTATCACACAGAGCCATCAGCGCATTCATATCCGCCAGATGCCCCCGCATATGGCTCAGCAGCAGCACCGAGCCTTGCTCCAGCTTTGCCGCCAAATCCTCCAGATCGATCACCAATTGATCCGTGACCCCCACAAACACAGGCACCGCGCCCACCGCCGCAATCGCGCCGGGCACCGGGGCCAAGGTGAACGCATTGGTCAGCACCCTATCGCCGGGTTTCACCCCCACTGCGCGCAGGGCCGTCGCCATGGCATAGCCGCCCGATGCCACTGCAAGGCAGTATTTTGATCCGGTGAACTGGGCAAACTCCTGCTCCAATAGCGCGGTCTGCGCGGTCTCGCCCGGCACCGTGTTATATCGGTGCAGCCGCCCATGGCGCATCACCTCAATCGCCGCCTCAATCGCAGCCTCGGGGATCGGCTCTTGCTGGGTGAAACTGCCTTTGAACACCTCTTGCATGGCTTATGCCTCCCCCAGCAGGGCCGCCACCACGCTGGGCAGGGCTGCGTAATCTTCCAACAGCGCCTCAGGCTCCAGCGCCGCCATATCCTCGCCCGAAGGGCCAAAGGTCACCAACACACTTGGCACCTGCGCCGCCTTGGCGGTGTTGCGGTCGGTATCGCTGTCGCCCACCAGCAAACATTGGCGGGGATCGCCCCCGGCCCGCCGCACAGTTTCGCGCAGATGCTCCGGGTCCGGCTTGCGCACAGGCAGGCTATCTGCCCCCAAAATCGCCGCAAATTCATCGCGAATGCCCAGTTTGCCGAGCAGGTCCAGCGCCAGCGCCTCGGGCTTATTGGTGCAAATCGCCACCTTATATCCGGCAGATTTCAGCGCCGCGACCGCCTCCATTGCGCCGGGGTACAGCACCGTGCGCTGATCAATGTCGCGCGAATAGGCCTCAAGCAGCACGGGGTAATAAAGGTTGATCGTGTCCTCTTCCTCCCCCCGCCCCAGCAATTCCATCCCCGCGCGCAGCATCGCCCGCCCGCCGCGCAGCGCGATCCCTGCATGGCGCGCGCTATCGAGTTGATCTCCCACACCCATTTCCCGAAACGCAGCATTCGCCGCCGCCAGCAAATCACCGCTGGTATCTGCCAAAGTGCCGTCCAGATCGAATACAACTGTCTTCACGTTCCGTACTCCCTCGCGGATTTCCCCCGCCACATGTTGCAATCCGCAACCTATCTTGATCCGCGCGATGCTTGCGCTCCATGTCAAAGCCGATAAAGAGGACCGAAGCAGATCGCAAAGAGAATTACCAATGCAAACAGCCCTGATCATCCTCGCGGCCGGCAAAGGCACCCGGATGCAATCCGACCTTCCAAAAGTGCTGCACCCATTGGCGCAAGCACCTTTGCTTGAACATGCCATGGACACTGGCCGCGACCTTAACGTCGCCAAACGCATCGTGGTCGCAGGCCATGGCTATGACGCCGTTGCCGCCGCCGCCCAGAATTTCGACGAAGACGCCGTTGTGGTGCGCCAAGACGAGCAGCTTGGCACCGGCCATGCCGCCGATCAGGCCCGCGCCGCCCTTGAAGGGTTCGACGGCGCTGCGATTGTGCTTTTTGGCGATACCCCTTTCATCAGCCCCGAAACGCTGAACAATATGGTCGCCGCATTGGACACGCATGATGTGGTCATGCTGGGGTTTGAGCCTGCCGATCCCGCGCGGTATGGCCGGATGGTTATGGAGGGCGATGCCCTCACCCGCATTGTCGAGTATAAAGACGCCACCGAACAGGAACGCGCCATAAGCCTTTGCAACGGCGGCGTAACCGCCTGCCGCGCGCCGCTGCTGTTTGATCTGATCTCGCAGACCAATAACGAAAACGCCTCGGGCGAATATTACCTCACAGACATCGTGGGCCTCGCCGTCGGGCGCGGCCTCAAAGCCACCACGGTCACCTGCGCCGAAGCCGAAACCCTCGGCATCAATTCACGCGCTGATCTGGCCGGGGCCGAGGCTGTGTTCCAAGCCAAAGCCCGCCAAACCCTGCTTGAGGACGGCATCACCCTGATGGCCCCCGAAACGGTCTACCTGTCACGCGACACGGTTATTGGCCGCGACACGGTGATCGAACCCAATGTGGTGTTTGGCCCCGGCGTGACCGTCGAATCCGGTGCCCAAATCCGCGCCTTTAGCCATCTTGAGGGCTGCCACGTGGCACAGCGCGCCATTGTTGGCCCCTACGCCCGCCTGCGCCCCGGCGCGGAACTGGCCGAAGATGTGCGCATCGGCAATTTTGTCGAAGTGAAAAACGCCCAGATCGAAGCGGGCGCCAAGGTCAATCACCTGAGCTATATTGGCGATGCCACCATTGGCGCCAATGCCAATATCGGCGCAGGCACGATCACCTGTAATTATGACGGGGTGATGAAACATCACACCCATGTGGGGGCTGGTGCGTTTATCGGCTCCAACACCATGCTGGTTGCCCCGGTTTCCATTGGGGCGGGCGCGATGACGGGCTCTGGCTCGGTCATCACCTCCGACGTGGAACCAGATGCGCTGGCACTGGCCCGCGCACGGCAGATCGACAAACCGGGCATGGCGCGGAAATTGTTTGAAATCTTAAAAGCCAAAAAGGCTAAATTAAAGCGAGGCAATTAAAATGTGCGGTATTGTAGGGGTTCTTGGCGAACATGAAGCAGCGCCGATCTTGGTCGAAGCGCTCAAAAGGCTTGAATACCGGGGCTATGACAGCGCCGGGATCGCCACCATCAGCGATGGCAAACTTGACCGCCGCCGCGCGGTTGGCAAACTGGTGAACCTCTCCGATCTGCTGGTGCATGAACCGCTGGCGGGCAAATCCGGCATTGGCCACACCCGCTGGGCCACCCATGGCGCGCCCACCGTCAGCAACGCCCATCCGCATCAGGCAGGCCCCGTGGCCGTCGTGCATAACGGCATCATCGAAAACTTCCGCGAATTGCGCGCCGAACTGGCTCAGGCCGGCTACAGCTTCACCACAGAAACCGACACCGAAACCGTCGCCCTGCTGGCCCAGCACCACATGGCCAAAGGGCTTGATCCGGTTGCCGCCGCCCGCGCCACCCTAGCCCAGCTTGAAGGCGCTTTTGCGCTGGCCTTCCTCTTTGACGGCGAAGACGATCTGATGATCGCCGCCCGCAAAGGCTCTCCTCTGGCCATTGGCCATGGCGAAGGCGAAATGTATGTGGGCTCCGACGCCATCGCCCTCAGCCCGATGACCGATAAAATCACCTATCTCGAAGAGGGTGACCACGCGGTCCTGACCCGGACCAGCGTTGAAATCTACGACGTCAACGGCACGCTGGCCAACCGCGCCATGCGCCAGATCCAGATCGACGCCACCCGCATCGACAAAGCAGGCCACAAACATTTCATGGCCAAAGAAATCGCAGAGCAGCCCACCGTGATTGCCGATGCGCTGAAACATTACCTTGGCGAAGACGGCAGCATCAATCTGCCCGGCAAGGGGCTGAACTTCAAAGACATTGACCGCATCACCATGGTCGCCTGCGGCACCGCCTCTTATGCCTGCCTGACCGCGAAATACTGGTTCGAACAAATCGCCCGCATCCCGGTCGAAGTCGATGTGGCCTCCGAATTCCGCTACCGCGAGCCGCCAATCCCCTCGCGCAGCATGGCGTTGTTTGTCAGCCAATCGGGCGAAACCGCCGATACGCTGGCCGCCCTGCGCTATTGCGACGGCAAGGCCCGCAAGATCATCTCAGTGGTGAACGTCCCCGAAAGCTCCATCGCCCGCGAAAGCGATCTGGCCCTGCCAATCCATGCAGGCGTCGAAGTGGGCGTGGCGTCGACCAAAGCCTTCACCTGCCAATTGGTTGTGCTGCTGCTGCTCGCGCTCAAAGCCGCCACAGACCGCGATGAAATCTCTGCCGAAACTTTGGCCGATCACATCTCGGCCCTGCGCGGCCTGCCCTCGCTGATCAACACCGCGCTCGAACAGGATGGTGCTATGCAAGAGGTCGCGGCCAAGCTGGCTAAAGCCCGCGACATCTTGTTCCTGGGCCGTGGCCCGCTCTACCCGCTGGCCCTCGAAGGCGCGCTGAAACTCAAAGAAATCAGCTACATCCACGCCGAAGCCTATGCATCGGGCGAATTGAAACACGGGCCCATCGCGCTCATCGACGAAGCCGTGCCCGTGGTGGTCATGGCCCCGCGCGACACGCTTTTCGACAAAACCGTCAGCAACATGCAAGAAGTCATGGCCCGCAAAGGCAAGGTGATCTTGATCTCCGATCGCCAAGGCCTTGATGCCGCCAGCGAAGGGGTCTGGGACAGTATCGAAATGCCCGCCAGCAGCAATGTGGTCGCGCCCATTCTCTACGCCATCCCGGCGCAGCTTCTGGCCTATCACACCGCCGTGGCCAAAGGCACCGATGTGGACCAACCGCGCAACCTCGCAAAATCGGTAACAGTAGAATGAGCCCGCAAGACGCGCTGGAGCAGCTTACCGCTCTCAAAAACCTCGACCGCGCCGCAAGCCTGCGCAAGCATCACAAAATTGACAGGCCCTATCTGGGCCTGACCAACGAGCAACTGGGCGATCTGGCCAAAGACTGGCGTCAATCGCTGGATCTTGAAACACGGCTGGACCTCGCCGCGCAGCTTTGGCTCTCCAACATCTTCGAGGCCCGCATTGTGGCCGCCAAATTACTGACCCAAGCGCGCATCACCCCCGATGATGCCACATGGCAGCTGATCACCTCATGGGTGCCGCAATTCGACACAGCGGCCATCGCCGATCAGGTCTGTATGGCGGGTATGAAACGCCTCACCGCCGATCCGACCCGCCTTGACGAAGTGGAAAGCTGGACCACCTCCGAAGACCTGTGGACCCGCCGCGCCGCGCTGGTGATCACCCAGCCTTGGACCAAACAGAACAATCCCAAACCCGATGAGCTGGCCACCCGCGAGCGTATCCTCGGCTGGATCGCCAGCTACGCGCCCGATCACCAGCGCCTGCTGCAAAATGCCATTGCCACATGGCTTTGCGATCTGTCCAAACACGACGCCCCCCGCGTGCGCGCCTTCCTAGAAGAGCACGGCGAGACCCTAAAACCCTACGCCCGCCGAGACGCCGCACGCCTCCTGCCCGCCACGTCCTAATTTTCTAATTGGTTTAAAATCCCGGGGTCTGCGGCAAAGCCCCGGCTATCTCCCGTCTGGGGCAGAGCCCCAGCTATCTCCCGTCTGCGGCAAAGCCCCCGCGTTCCTTATCGAACCAAACAAAAAGCGGGCCTCAAAAGGCCCGCTTTTTGTTTACGCGTCACCCTTCAAGCGACACTTCAACCTCATTCAGCCCGGTCAGCGGCAGTTCAATCAACCGCATCGCAGGCAATGACATCCGGCTGCCCGCCGTGGCAGGCCCATCAATCGGGATCAACGTCACCGCCGATGATTTACCATTGGCCGGGTTGGTCACCCGCCCCTTGCCTTGCGTTTTCACCAGAGGGGTCTTGAGCCAGAACCCCGGCTCTGTGGGGCTGCCCAAACTGGCCACGGTCTTGCCCAACACCTTGCTGGCCCCTGCGGTCACAGGCGTGGCAGCGGCGGCGCGCTGCTCGGGGCTGGTGGTGTCCAATGTTTCGGCGGTTTTGGCCGCTTTTGGCGGCGGCGCAGCATTCAGCGCCGGGTCCGGCAACGCCCCTTCAGGCACCTGCACCGCCGCCTCGGCTGGCCCGCCCACAGGCGGCGCCAACGCATCCTCGGGCTGTTTCGCCCCTATCATCGCACAGGCGCTCAGCGTCCCGGCGGCACAGATCATCGCTATCACATGTTTCATATCTTTTCATAACGCCCCCATTGCCACGCTTCAATCACCCAGTTGCAGCTTGCAGCAGCCCCGGCGGCGGATTACCTATATCGCATGGATATGCCCCTGATTGACCCTTTCGCCCGCGCCATCACCTATCTGCGCGTTTCTGTGACCGACAGATGCGACTTCCGCTGTGTCTATTGCATGTCCGAAAACATGACATTCCTGCCCAAAAAGGAACTGCTCACCCTCGAAGAGCTGGACCGCCTGTGCTCCAACTTCATCTCGCTTGGCGTCGAAAAACTGCGCATCACCGGGGGCGAGCCCTTGGTGCGCCGCGGCATCATGGGGTTTTTCCAAAACATGTCCCGCCATTTGGAGGCAGGTACACTCAAAGAGCTGACCCTCACCACCAATGGCAGCCAACTCGAACGCTTCGCCGCTGATCTTTACGCCGCAGGCGTGCGCCGGGTGAATGTCTCGCTCGACACGCTGGACGAGCAGAAATTCGCAGACATCACCCGCTGGGGCCGCCTGCCCCAAGTGCTGCGCGGCATTGATGCGGCCCAGGCCGCCGGTCTGCGGGTGAAAATCAACGCCGTGGCGCTCAAAGGCTTCAACGAAGAAGAAATGCCCGCCATCACGCAATGGTGCGCCGAGCGCGACATGGACCTGACTTGGATCGAAGTCATGCCCATGGGCGACATCGGCAACGAAGACCGCTTTGGCCAATATTGGTCGCTCAAAGACCTGCGGGCGCGCTACGCCGAACATTATACCGTGACCGATCTGCTCGAACGCTCCGGCGGGCCTGCGCGTTATGTGCGGCTCGAAGAAACCGGACAGAAAATCGGCTTCATCACCCCGCTGTCGCATAATTTCTGCGAAAGCTGCAACCGCGTGCGCATCACCTGCACCGGCGAGATTTACATGTGCCTCGGCCAAGAAGACGTGGCCGATCTGCGCGCGCCCCTGCGCGCCCACCCCGAGGATGACGCGCCCCTGCGCCAAGCCATCCACGAAGCGATTGGCCGCAAACCCAAAGGCCATGATTTTGACTATTCACGCCAGCGGGCTGACGGCCAAATGCCGCGCCACATGAGCCATACGGGGGGCTGATGTCTGCACCTTTGATCTACCGGATCTGGAGCTTGGCCAGCCGCGCCTTGCTGCCCATCGCCGCTGCGCGCCAGATGAAAAAACTGGCCCAAGCAGGCGTCTCTGCGGACCGCGCGCGCGAAAAACTGGGCCATGCCAGCACCGATCCGCAAAGCGACGGGCCGCTGATCTGGTTTCACGCGGCCTCGGTGGGCGAAAGCCTCTCTGTGCTGGCGCTGATCACCCGCATGGGCGCGGCCCTGCCCGATGCCGAATTTCTCATCACTTCGGGCACGGCCACCTCGGCGGATCTGATTGGCCGCCGCCTGCCGCCCCGCTGCACCCATCAATTTGCCCCGCTGGACGCCCCCGCCCCGTTGACCCGCTTCTTGAAACATTGGCGCCCCGATGCCGCGATCTTTGTCGAGAGCGAGCTGTGGCCGCAAATGCTGCGCCGCACCTATGAAACCGGGGCTTGCATGGCGCTGGTCAATGCGCGCCTGTCCAAACGTTCGCGGGCGCGCTGGCAAAAAATGCCGCAAACCACCCGCTATATGCTCGATGTGTTTGACCTGATCCTGACCCAAAACAAAGCCATGGCCGGACATATGGTCGCCCTTGGCGCGCCCGAAGACCGTGTGCAACGCGGCCGCAACCTCAAGGCGCTTGCCGGGCCTTTGCCTGTGGACGAAACCCTAAAAACCCAAGCCAGCACCGCGCTGAATGGCCGCCCGGTCTGGATTGCCTCTTCGACCCACGCAGGCGAGGAAGAAACCGTGCTGGCGGCCCATGCCAAACTGGTCGAACGCTGGCCCGATCTGTGCCTGATCCTCGCCCCCCGGCACCCCGAACGCGGCGATGCAGTGGCCGAGCTGATCGAGCTTGCCGGTCTCAGCGCCAGCCGCCGCAGCCTTGGCGACATGCCCCACGCGCAGGTCTATCTGGCCGACACGATGGGCGAGCTGGGCACGTGGTACGACCTGAGCGACATCGTGTTTCTGGGCGGCTCGCTGCTGCCCATCGGCGGGCACAACCCCTTCGAGGTCGCCCAAAGCGGCGCGCTGGTGCTCTCGGGCCCGCATGTCGGCAATTTTTCCGAAACCTATGACACCATGCTAGACGCAGGCGCGGCACATTTCACCCAAGACGCAAGCGCCTTGGCCGACGCGGTGACCATCTTGTTCGAAGATGACGCCATCCGCGCCGCAGCCTGCGCCGCAGCCGCGCAATTTGCCGCCGCCCAAACCGACAAACTTGATGAGATCGCCGCCCGCCTGATCACCGCGCTGGAGCTCGAGTGATGCCAAACCCGGCCCCCCGCGACATTCAGGTGCTGGCCCCCAATTTCAAACGCCGCCTGTCGGGCGTGACAGCCACGGTTGTGCGGCTGGTCCCGGTCCAGGCACGCGACATCACCATCGCCGCCGTGGCCCCGGTGATGCCCGACCACGTGCCGCAACTGCCTCTGCGCAAACTGATCACCCTGCCCCGCAGCGGCCCCGATGGCCCGCGTGTCTGGCATGCGCGGCGCAATGTGGAAATGATCGGCGGGCTGGCGCTGAAATATCTGGCGGGCAAGCGGCTGAAACTGCTTTTCACCTCCGCCTCGCAGCGCAAACAATCGGGGCTCACCCGCTGGCTGATCCGCCGCATGGACGCGGTTGTCGCCACCTCGGCGCGCACCGCCGCCTATCTGGAAAACCCGGCGCAGGTGATCATGCACGGCATTGACCTGGATGAATACACCCCCGCCGCTGACCGCGCCGCACTGCGCCGCGCGCTTGGCCTGCCGGACGGCGTGCTGATTGGCTGCTATGGCCGCATCCGCGCGCAAAAAGGCACCGATGCCTTTGTCGATGCACTGATCCCTGTGCTGCAAAACCACCCCGGCGCGTGCGGGCTGGTGATGGGCCGCGCCACTGGCAAACACCAAGGTTTTGAACAAGAGCTTAAATCCCGCGTGGCCGCCGCGGGCCTCTCGGATCGTCTGCTGTTCCTGCCCGAAGTCCCGGTAGAGGCCATGGCCGACTGGTACCGTGTGCTTGATCTTTATGTCGCGCCGCAGCGCTGGGAAGGCTTCGGCCTCACCCCGATTGAGGCCATGGCCTGCGCCGTGCCCGTCATCGCCACCCGCGTGGGCGCGTTTGATGCTTTGGTCAAAGAGGGCGAGACCGGCACATTGGTGGACCCCGGTGACATCCCGGCCCTGTCCTGCGCCATCGACGCCGCGCTGCAGGATCGCCCGCGCCTGCTGCGCTGGTCTCAGGCCGCGCGGCCCCATGTGGCACAGGATTTCTCGATCGAGCGTGAAGCGGCGCAATTGGTTGCCCTCTACCGCCGCCTTTTGTCAGAGCCGGGCTGATCTGAACCCGCCCGGCCCCTGCTTGGGCTTTACGCCGCAGGCATGCGCTGTTCGATCAGCTCAGACCACCAGCTACAGCCCGCCGGGATCGCCTCATCGTTGAAGTTATATTCGGGGTGATGCACCATGGCCGTGTCGCCATTGCCCACCAGAATATACGCGCCGGGACGCTCTTCGAGCATAAATGCAAAATCCTCGCCCCCCATGACCAGCGGCGCTTCGGCGCAATCACCCGACACTTTGCGCGCCATCTCGGCGGCAAATTCGGTCTGCTCGGGATGGTTCACCATCACCGGATAGTTGCGCTTGTAATTCACCTTGGCGGTTGCACCAAAGCTGCCTGCGATGCCTTGGCAAATCTCGCTCACCCGCTTTTCCGCCAGATCGCGCAGCTCATTGGACAAGGTGCGCACCGTGCCCAAAAGGTTGACCCGCTGCGGGATCACGTTGAACGCTTTGGAGGAGCTTTCAATCGAGGTAATCGACACCACGATATTGCCAATCGGATCGGCATTGCGGCTGACAATGGTCTGAAGCGCGGTGATGATCTGCGCTGTGACCACCATCGTGTCGATGGTCTCATGCGGTTTGGCTGCATGACCGCCCAAACCCTCAATCTCGATGTCCAACAAATCGGTTGCCGCAAAAAACGGGCCCGGACGAATGGCGAAAGTGCCCATCGGCACGCCCGGCCAATTGTGCATGCCGTAAACCTCTTGGATGCCAAACCGCTCCATCAGGCCTTCTTTGCACATCTCACGGCCACCGCCGCCGCCTTCTTCGGCGGGCTGAAAGATCACCACGGCTGTGCCGTCAAAATTGCGCGTCTCCGCCAGATATTGCGCCGCCCCCAGCAGCATGGCCGTATGCCCGTCATGGCCGCAGGCATGCATCGCATTGGGGGTCTTTGAAGCATATTCCAGCCCCGTTTGCTCATGAATAGGCAGCGCATCCATATCGGCGCGCAGCCCGATCACCTTGCCCGATGCGGTGGATTTGCCCTTGATCACCCCCACAACGCCGGTCTGGCCAATGCCCTCGACAACCTCGTCACAGCCAAAGGCCCGCAGCTTGTCAGCCACCACGCCCGAGGTGCGATGCGTGTCGAACAAAATCTCAGGATGTTCATGCAGATCGCGCCGCCATGCGGTGATATCATTGTGCAATTCGGCAAATCGGTTTTTGACGGGCATCAGGTGGCTCCTATTGGTGATGTCCTCAACTGCTTACGCCTCTGCGCGGGCAGCCTCAAGGCCCGCGCAGCAGCCCCGAAGGCCGGGCAAGCCTCAGCTCAGCGGCAATCGGCTCTCCGCCAATTGCGCAAACCACGAACAGCCTGCAGGAATGGCCTCATCGTTGAAATTATACTGCGGGTGGTGCACCGTCGCGCCTTCGCCATTGCCCAGCATGATATAGGCACCGGGCCGCTCGAGCAGCATATAAGAGAAATCCTCACCCGCCATGATCGGCGGGGTGTTGCGGTCAACGCCGGGGGTGATCTCTTCCGCCGCATCCGCCGCAAACACGGTCATCTGCGCCTCATTCACCGTCACCGGATAGCCCTCGTCATATTCCACATGCGCGGTGCAGCCATAGGCCAGCGCCGTGTGCTCCGCGATCTGCAAAAGCCGCGTCTTCGCCATGCCGCGCACCGCATCATCCAGCGTGCGCACCGTGCCGCGCAGGGTCACATTTTGCGGCAATACATTGTGGCTGTCCGTGTCGCTGCGGATCGTGGCCACAGACACCACCACCTGCCCCACCGGGTCCACATTGCGGCTGGCGATGGATTGCAGCGCAATCACCACATGCGCCGCCGCCAGATTGGCATCAATCGCCTCATGCGGGGCCGCCGCATGGCCGCCCTGCCCCTCAACGGTGATCAAAAACTGATCCGTCGAGGCCAGCAGCGCGCCGGGCCGGATCGAGAAACTGCCCACAGGCGCGCCCGGATCATTATGCAGCCCGTAAACCTCGTCGATGCTCCAGCGGTCCATCAACCCATCGCGGCACATCTCGTTGCCGCCGCCGCCGCCCTCTTCGGCAGGCTGGAAAATCAACACCACACGCCCGTCAAAATTGCGCGTCTCTGCCAGATATTGCGCGGCCCCCAGCAATATCGCCGTATGCCCGTCATGCCCGCAGGCGTGCATCTTGCCCGGCACCGTCGAGGCATAGTCGAGGCCCGTCGCCTCATGGATCGGCAGCGCGTCCATATCGGCGCGAAAGCCAACGCTGCGCCCGGAACTATTCTGCCGCCCCTCAATCACCGCCACCACGCCCGTGCGGCCAATGCCGCTGGTGATGTCCGTAATACCAAAACTGCGCAGCTTTTCTTCGACAAATCGCGCGGTCTCATGCTCTTCAAATGCCAGTTCGGGATGTTGGTGCAAATGGCGCCGCCATCCGGTGATTTCAGCATGCATCTGGGCAAAACGGTTCTTGATCGGCATGGGGCGGCTCCTTGAATATATTTTTAACTATTAGGCGATTTGCCTAAAACGCAGGCGGCAGGATGATTTTACTGCCATCCGAAAAACGCGACAGCCTGAAACGGCTTAAATCATGCCCCGGCGCGCGGCCCAAAACCAACGCGGCAAGCGCCTTGCCCATCGCCGGACCAATGCCAAACCCATGGCCCGACATGCCCGTGCCAATACTCAGCCCCGGCAAAGCGGCGCAGCGGTCCACCACAGGCACAATATCTGGCATCGTGTCGATCATCCCCGCCCAGGTCGCGGTGTATTTCACCGGCCCCAGCTTGGGAAACAACGCGCTGAAATCCCGCGCCAAACGCCGCAATCGCCGCATATTGGGCGCAGGGTTCAAAATCCGCATCCGTTCAAACGGCGTGACCTCATCGCCCTGCCATTGCCGCGCCGTGGCCCAGCCATCGGGAAAGCCGCGCGGCGCTGCGGGGCGCAGGTTCTGCCCAAAAGGATCGCTGCGCAGCTGCGGCAGGTAATGGCGAAATCCGCGAAACGCATCTGGCCCTACAAACAGCTCCGGCCCGCCCGGCGGCGCCAGCGTATAGCCCCCATCGACCCGGCGGCGAAACGCCACTTTGTGATCGCCAGCCGCGCCTTGTGTGACTTCCGCCATGGGGGCCGTGGCCCCCACGCTTTCGCGCACGGAAAGCTGCGGAATATCCACCCCATGCGCGCGCAAAAACAACGAGGACCACGCCCCGCCCGCCAGCACCACCTGCGGCGCAGCAATACCCCCGCCCTCATGGATCACCCCGGCCACCTGCCCGCCCGCCATATCAAGGCGCCGCACAGCGCAGTTTTCAACAATATCCACGCCACTGCGCGCCGCCAATGCGGCCAGCGCAGGCACTGCCTGCCACGGCTCGGCCCGCATATCAGAAGGGGTCACCATCGCCCCGGCAAAACTGCGCGCCATGCCGGGATAGGTCTGCGCCACCTCATGTCCTGAAATCAGCCGCGTATCCACGCCATTGGCCCGCGCATGCGGCAACCAACGCTCATACCCCGCCATCTGCGCCGCCGTGCGGGCGAAATAGCTCACCCCGCCGGGGCGCAGGCCAAAATCCACATCAGATTGCGCCGCCAAATCAATCCACAGCGCCCGCGCCTCAACCATGATCGGCAATTCATCGGGGTCGCGCCCCTGCTGGCGAATCCAGCCCCAATTGCGGCTCGATTGCTCGCCCGCGATGCGGCCTTTCTCCAGCAGCACCACGCGCTGCCCCGCCCGCGCCAGATAAAGCGCGGTGCACACCCCAATCACCCCGCCGCCAATCACCACCACATCCGCCTGTTCAGGCGGCGCGCCGGCCCATTTTGGGGGCTGCGCTTGTGTGATGGGAAAACCGCTGGCGGGGTTTTGGGACATGGGGCTAGCTTTGCAGACGGGCGACCAATTTGCGCATGAAATCATGGCCCGCTTCAAATTGCGCCACCTCGATATATTCGTCAGGCTGGTGCGCCTGCGCAATATCACCCGGCCCGCAGATCACGGCGCTATAGCCTGCCTGCTGGAACTGCCCGGCCTCGGTGCCATAGCTGACCTTGTGGCTGGCATTATCGCCAGTGATCTGGCGCACCAATGTCTCGGCCTCGCCGTCTTTTTCCGGCTCCAGCGCGGGCACATCAAAGCGCGGCGTGATGTCGATCCGGGTCTCGGGCACAACCGATTGCATGGCCTTTTCAACCTTGCGCACTTCGGCCAGATATTCATTGGCCCAGCGGTCTTTGTCTTCGCCCGGCACCACCCGGAAATCCATCGCGAATTTGCAATCTTTGGCGGTGATGTTATGGGCCGTGCCCCCTTCAATCACACCCACATGGGCGGTGGTGAAGGGCGGGTTGAACATCGACGCCAGATCAGACGGCTTGGCCTCCATATTGGCGGTGTTCACCTCATTGGCCCATTCGATCAACCGCGCCCCGGCCATGATCGCATTGACCCCGGTGTGCAGCAGCGAGGAATGCACCTCAAAGCCAATCAGATGCGTGTTAAACCCGATCCCGCCTTTATGGCCCGTGACCGCCTGCATCACCGAAGGCTCGCCCACAATCACAGCCGAACCTTTGGGCAGCACAGGTTGCATCGCCTCGATCATTGGCGGCGCGCCGGTACAGCCGATCTCTTCGTCAAAGCTGAAGGCAATCTGCAACGGGCGTTTCACATCCGCATATTTCGCCTCAACCAGCGCCCAAAGCGCCAGCGCGTCATAACCCTTCATATCGCAGGTGCCACGCCCGTAATACCGGTCGCCCCGGCGCGTCACGGTGAACGGATCGCTCTGCCATGGCTGACCATCCACGGGCACCACATCGGTATGGCCCGACAAAACCACAGCCCCCTCTTCCCACGGGCCCACATGGGCAAACAGCGCATGTTTGGGCTGATCGGGGTCGATATAGCGGTGGCTTTCGATGCCATGGCTGGTCAGATAATCGGCAACCCAATCAATCAACGGGATGTTGCTGTCACGGGAAATGGTTGGAAAGCTGATGAGTTTCGTCATCAGCTCCAATGGGGTCATGCGCGTTGTCATGGAAAGTCCTTAATAACCGCTGTCAGTTTCCAATATGAAATGCCCCGGCTCGACTTCATTGTAAACCGATGGTTGCGCCTCATAGCTCGCCGGATGGATGGGCGATGGAATGGGTTTGAAATTCAGATCGCGCTCATCCTTGCGCTGGCGCGGATCGGCAATGGGCACGGCTTTCATAAGGGCTTGGGTATAGGGGTGCTGCGGGTTCTCGAACACCCGGTCGCGCGGCCCCATCTCTACAATCCGGCCCAGATACATCACGCCCACTTGGTGGCTCACACGCTCCACCACTGCCATGTCATGGCTGATGAACAGGAATGACAGATCCATCTCGGCCTGCAATTCCATCATCAGGTTAAGCACCTGCGCCTGCACCGACACATCCAGCGCCGACACCGCTTCATCCGCGATGATCAGCTTGGGATTAAGCGCCAACGCCCGCGCAATCGCCACCCGCTGCCGCTGACCACCCGAAAGCTCATGCGGGAAACGGCGCATAAAGCTGCGCGGCAATTCCACCCGGTCAAACAGCATCGCCACCCGGTCCTCCACATCCTTGCCCTTGAGGGTTTGGTAATTGTGGATCGGCTCTGCCACCTGATCCGAAAGCTGCATCTGTGGGTTGAGCGAGGCAAAGGGATCTTGAAAGATCATCTGCATATCAAGCCGCGCCATGCGCAGATCTTTTTGCGACAGGGCCATGATGTCGACCCCATCAAGGTTCACTTCGCCATGCTGAGGCTCCACCAGCCGCAAAATAGAGCGCCCCGCCGTGGATTTCCCGCAGCCCGATTCGCCCACAAGGCTCAGGGTCTGGCCCTTGTTGATGGTAAAGGACAGGTCTTCGACCGCATGCACATTGGCCACAGTGCGGCGAAAGAAACCGCCCGTGACGGGGAACCGCGTGGTCAGGTTCTTCACCGTGAGCAGCACTTTATCGCTGCCGGGAATCGGTTTGATCTCTTTGCCGGTGCGGCCCAGCAGCTTCATCGGCTCGGGATAGGTCTTGCCCGTCATCTCGCCCAGCTTTGGCACAGCGGCCAACAGCGCCTTGGTATAGGCGTGCTGCGGGTTCTCGAAAATCTGCTCTACCGTGCCTTCTTCGACCTTATTGCCGCGGAACATCACCACAACGCGGTCCGCCATCTGCGCCACAACGGCCATGTCATGGGTGATGAACATCACCGCCGTGCCGGTTTCACGCTTCAACCGGTCCATCAGCGCCAGAATTTCGGCCTGAATGGTCACATCAAGCGCGGTTGTCGGCTCATCCGCAATCAACAAACGCGGCTCGCAGGCCAGCGCCATGGCAATCACCACCCGCTGGCGCATCCCGCCCGAAAGCTCATGCGGAAATTGTTTCAAGCGCCGCTCCGGCTCGGGGATACGCACCTGTTTCATCAGTTCCAGCGCGCGGGCAAAGGCATCTGCCTTGGACATGTTCTTGTGCAAACGCAAACCCTCGGTCAGCTGCTTACCCACCGTGAACACCGGGTTCAGCGCGGTCATCGGCTCTTGGAAAATCATCCCGATTTCATTGCCGCGAATGGTCTGCATCAGGCTTTGCTCGGTATCCGCCAGATCAACCGTGTCGCCGCCTGCGCGGTTGAACAGCAATTGCCCCTCGGCAATCTCGCCGCCGCCAAACTCCACCAGCCGCATCAGCGACAGCGAAGAGACCGATTTGCCGGACCCGGATTCGCCCACCACACAGACGGTTTCACCGGGATTGATATCAAAGGAAACGTCCTTGACCCCCTCAACCGGACCGTCTTTGGTTTGAAAGACAACTTTCAAGCCTTTTATTTGTGCAATCGCGCTTTGCGGAGCCTGATCAAGCATGGGTTACCTTTCGCCAAAAGTGGATCAAGAAAGCTAGTGCGATATGGGGGCACGTGTCAAACTGGAACCACCTTTGCACGATGGCGACTGGCCTGAGCAAAAAATCAAACTGGTTGCATTTATTTGAAAACCTGTTTCGATATGCACATGCGCTCTGGGGGGCGGCATGGGGATATGCAAGTTTATCGATTGTGATCAAACTGTTGCGCTGTCTCTTTCACCTCTCCGCAGAACGATGATAACAGCGCGGTTCGTTGCCGGGCAAAAAACGCGGCACGACCACGTGTCCAACAAGGAGTAAATTATGAAAATCAAAACCCTGCTTATGGGAGCCGCAGCAGCGGTCGCCATGACGCCGGCCGCACACGCTGAAGGCGAGCGTGGCCGCGATGGCGAAGTGCGCATCATTTATTGGCAAGCGCCCTCCATCATGACCCCCTATCTGTCCGGTGGCACCAAAGATCTCGAAGCGGCATCGCTCGTGATTGAACCGCTGGGCCGCTACGACGAAACCGGCGCGCTGGTGGCCTATCTGGCCGAAGAAATCCCCACCGTTGAAAACGGCGGCGTGGCCGAAGATTTGAAATCCATCACATGGAAACTCAAAGAAGGCCTGCTGTGGTCTGACGGCACCCCTGTCACTTCCGCAGACATCGCGTTTACGGCGGAATATTGTATGCACCCCGAAGGCGGCTGCGCACAGGCGTCCAAATTTGACGGCGTGACCGGCGTTGAAATCGTCGACGAGCGGACCGTCACGGTGACATTCTCGGATGCCAAACCAAACCCCTACGGGCCTTTCATGGGCGCGCAGTCCCCGATCATCCAAAAGGCACAGTTTGCGGAATGCCTCGGTCCAAAAGCGCCCGAATGCACCGAAGCGAACTTTAACCCCATTGGCACCGGTCCTTTCACCGTCACTGAATTCAAAACCAATGACGTGATCACCCTCAAAGCCAACGAACATTACCGCGACCCAAGCAAGCCTGCTTTTGCAACGGCTGTGCTGAAAGGCGGCGGCGATGCGACGGCGGCGGGCCGCGCGATCATGGAAACAGGCGAGTTTGACTACGCTTGGAACCTGCAACTGGCACCTGATGTGCTGGCAAAAATGGCCGAAGGCGGCAAAGGCAAGCCGATCTCGGCATTTGGCACCTTGGTTGAGCGTCTGGAAATGAACCTGACCGACCCATCGCCAGATCTGCCCGAAGGCGAGCGTGCCACGGTTGCACATCCGCACCCAATGCTGTCGGATTTCAAAGTGCGCAAAGCGCTGTCCATGGCGATTGACCGCGAATTGCTGACCGAAATCGGTTACGGCCAAGCGGGCCGCCCCACCTGTAATCTGGTGCCAGCGCCTGCGCTTTATGCATCCGAAAACACTGAATGTCTGACCCAAGACATCGAAGGCGCAAAAGCGCTGCTCGAAGAAGCGGGCTGGACCGACAGCGACGGTGACGGCATCCGCGACAAGGACGGCATGAAACTGTCGATCCTGTACCAATCCTCGACCAACGCCGTGCGTCAGGATTTCCAAGCGCTGATCAAAGATTGGTGGAGCCAGATCGGTGTTGAAACCGAATTGCGCAACATCGACTCTTCCGTGTTCTTCGGCGGCGATCCCGGCTCTCCTGACACGTTCCAGAAGTTCTACGCAGACGTTGAAATGTATGCGAATAACTTCGACGGCACCGATCCGCAGGCTTACCTTTCGGCCTATCGTTGCGGCAACGAGCCAAAGCCATCCAGCCAGTGGCAGGGTGAAAACATCAACCGTTTCTGTAGCGAAGAATATGACGCGCTGCTGGACGAGCTTTCCCGCACAGGCGAGCTGGAAAAACGCGGCGAGATCGCAAAACAGCTCAACAACATGATCACACGCGACACAATGACCATCGTGCCGCTGGTGGACCGTGGCCGGGTATCGGGCGCCTCCAATTCTTTGGGCGGCGTGGTCCTGAACACATGGGATTCCGAACTGTGGAACGTCGCAGATTGGTATCGCATTAAAGAGTAACGCAAACGGCCTCCGCCCCGAACCTGGCTTCGGGGCGGAACTGCTTGCGGGTGTTTCCCCACTTCCTATAGACACCACAAAATCAAAAATAAAAGGTGCCGCCAGATGCTGACCTTCACCATCCGTCGACTCGTTCTGTCGATCCCGACGCTTATGTTCATCAGCCTGATTATCTTCGGCCTGTTGCAACTTGCTCCGGGCGATCCGATGGCCCAAGTGCCACTGACCGTCCCCCCCGAAGTCAAAGAAAAAATGCGCCAAGCGCTGGGACTGGGCGAAGCCTGGTACATCCAGTACTGGAAATGGATGGTGCAATTCTTCTGGGTTGAACCGCAGGTCTTTTTTGACTGGCTGTTCGGTACTGATTTTTCCGAAGGCAAACAACGCGCCATCAGTTGGCAAAGCCGCTCCCCGATCATGGATATTGTGGTCGAGCGGATGCCCCAGACCCTCTGGGTGGTTGGGCTTGCCTATCTGGTGGGCATTGCCATCGCCATTCCCATCGGGATCTACTCCGCCTATCGGCATTACTCGCTGTTCGATCAGGCCGGTACTTTCGTCACCATGGTTGGTTTCTCCATCCCGCCCTTCTTTACCGGGCCGCTGCTGATTGTGGTGTTTTCGGTCTATCTCGGCTGGTTGCCGTCGATCTATGACACCACCCATGTGGTCACCGATTGGGAAAGCTTCCAATTCCAGTTCCGCCAGATGATCATGCCCGTCATGGTGCTGGCGCTGCAAACCACAGCGCAGATCAGCCGCTATATGCGCGGAGCCATGCTGGACAACCTGAACCAAGATTACGTGCGCACCGCCCGGGCCAAAGGCCTCAAGGAAAGCGTTGTGGTCATGGTCCATGTGCTGCGCAACTCGATGATCCCCGTGGTCACCGTGATTGCCCTTGGCATGCCTGCGATCTTTGGCGGTGCCATCATCACTGAAAACGTGTTCAAGGTGAACGGCATTGGCCAGCTGCTGCTGACCGCGCTTTTTGCCAATGACATTCCCATGGTGATGACCCTGACCTTCATCTTCGCCATTCTGATTGTTTTGTTTAACCTGATCGCCGACATCCTCTACGGCGTACTTGACCCGAGGATCCGTTATGACTGAGCCCGTTGTCTCCGGCCCTGAGGTCGACACTGAATTCACCGGCGCTTTGCAAGACATCGCGCCCTCCACTGCCCCGCGCAGCCAATGGCGCGATGTCTGGGATCAATTCCGCCAGCACAAAGGCGCTATGTTTGGCGGCGGCTTTTTGGTCTTCATCACGCTTTCGGTGATCTTTGGCCCCTATCTTTGGGATCTCGACCCGAAAACCTTGGACATCCGCAACAAAGACTGGCGGCCCATCTGGACGTTGATCTGGGATGGCGATGCCAAGGCAGGCTGGGCGCATCCTTTCGGCACTGACAATCTGGGACGCGATATCTTCGCCACCATTCTTGCCGGGGGCCGTGTGTCCATGGCGGTGGGCTGGGCGGCGATGCTGCTGGCCCTGTCCATCGGCACCACTTTTGGGGTGATGGCGGGCTATTTCAAACGGCTCGACTTCTGGCTGATGCGCTTCACCGATCTGGTGCTGTCCCTGCCCATTTTGCCGCTGCTGCTGGTTGCCGTGACCTTGTTCCGCCAACCGCTGCGCGCCAATTTTGGCCCCGAAGGCGGCATGTTCATCCTGATCGTCTGCGTCATTGGCCTGACCAACTGGATGCCCACGGCGCGGATCGTGCGCGGCGATATCTTGGCGCTTAAAGAGCGCGAATTTATCCTCGCAGCCCGCTCCATCGGCACCAAACCGGGCAAGATCATCCGCCGCCACTTGCTGCCCAATGTGGTCTCGCCCATCATGGTCTCGGCCACTTTGGGTCTGGCCACGGCGATCATCACCGAAAGCGCGCTGTCCTTCTTGGGCGTGGGCTTCCCGTCAGACTTCCCCACATGGGGCAAACTGCTGTCTGACGCCGTGCCGCGCATGCAAGAATATCCCGAACGGGTGCTTTTGCCCGGCGTGATGATCTCGCTGACCGTGCTGGGGGTGAACTACCTTGGCGACGGGCTGCGCGACGCGCTTGATCCGCGCATCCGGGGCCGCTAAACGCCGCTCCCCCCGCGATACGGCTCTCCCCCGCCCCCTACCCGGGCTGCGCGGGGGAGAGACACAGCACCGGGCCAAAGGACAACACCCCCATGCAAGTCGCATTTGTCACCCGCTATTCCTATTTTGGCTTTTCCGGCTGGCGCTCTGCCTCCAGCAAAGAAATCGACGCCCTGCTTGATCCAAAACGGCTAGAGCAGCGGGCGCATTATTTCCAAAACATCACCCTGCCCAGCCTCGCAGCCCAGACCGACCCGAAATTCAAACTGGTCGTCATGTCCTCCGAGGCCATGCCCGAGCCGCAAAAACAACAGTTGCAATCCATCTGCCACGATGTGCTGGGCGACCGGGCGCATGTGTTCTTCCGCCGCCCCGGCCATGCGGGCACAGGCATGCAGTCATTTGTCAAACATCACCTCAAAGGCCCGGCCTTCACCGCGCAGGTGGTGCTGGATGATGATGATGCAGTCTCAACCGATTTTGTCGCGGCCGTGCGCGCGGAATCGCAGGCCCTGATCCCGCTGCTCAAATCCGGACGCACGGGCTATGACTATACCTATCTGTCTTACCCCGAAGGCATCTCAGCCGAGTTTCGCGGCGGCGGGCTGAAATTCTCCACCCGCAACGTGGCCTTTACCAATCTGGGCCTCACGCTGCTGGCGCGCACCAACACGCCGCGCAGCCCCTATTCCATCGACCACGCCAATGTGGCCCGCGACCACCCGACGCGGGTGATCTACCAAAAACGCCCCTACTACGTGCGCTCGGTGCATGATTTCAACGACAGCGTCGGCTACACCGGCAAGGACATCATCCCCGAAGAGCAATACGACGAAAGGGTTTTCGAGCGTTTCCCCTTCCTGCGCGCAGTCCACGCCCAGTACAAATAGGCACAGCCGCCTATTCGCGCCGCTTCACCCGGTGCAGCGCCAACCACACCAAGGCCACCACAGGCAAGGTAATCGCCGCCGTCAGCACGCCTTTGCTGGTGCCAAGCGCCTGCGCCAGCGGATATAAAAGATAGCCCCCCAGCGACACCGCGTAATAGCTGATCGCCACCACCGACAGCCCCTCCACCGTGCGCTGCAACCGCAGCTGCAAATCGGCCCGGTGATCCATGCTGGCAAGGATCGCTTGGTTCTGCGCCGAACGCGCCACATCCACCCGCGTGCGCAAAAGCTCTGCCGCGCGCCGCGCCCGCTCTGACATAGCCCCCAGCCGCGCCTGCCCCGATTTCACCGTGCGCATCGCAGGCTCATAACGGCGCATCATAAACTCGCCAAACCCCTGCCGCCCCGCAAACCGCGCCTCGCGCAGCACCGCCACCCGCTGCGCCACCAAGGCCTCATAGGCCCCCGTGGCGGCAAACCGATAGGCCGTGCGCGCCGTCAACTGCTCCAGCGCCACAGACACATCCAGCAGCGCATGCAAGGTCGGCTCCACCCCCGCGCCGCTGCCCCGCATCGCCTCGGTGAGCGCATTAAGGCTGCTCTCTTGTGCATTAAGCTCGGGGCCGATGTCGCGCACCGCCGCAAAGCCCAACATCGACATGGATTTATAGGTCTCGATCTCGCATAGGCGCTGCACAATCCGCCCGGTGCGCCGCCGCCCGGTGGCGGGGTCGACAAAAATCGCAAACCGCATATGCCCCGCCGGATCGATGCGAAAATCGCTCGCCACCACCGCCGCATTGTCCAGCACCGCCGCCGCTGCAAGGCTCTCGGACACAAACCAACCTTCCAATGCCTCGGTGATCTCGGCCTCTGCCTGCGGGCGCGGCATCACCCGCAGCAGCGCCGAAGTGATCCGCCCCCCCGGCAATGTCTCCTGCCAGTCTTTGGGAAACACGTCGAACTCCGCCGGATCAAAAGCCCGCGCGCTCAACCCTTCGGAAAACACCGTATAAGTGGCAAATTCCGTGTGCTGCTCCCATTTCAAATGAAACCGCCCCATTGGCCCGGTGTAATGGGTCGCGCCCTCCTCTGGCCCCGGCGCGCCGTAATGCGCCAGAAGCGCCACCAGATGCGCCAGATCGCGCGCATGATCCGCCCCGGCCTCGCCGCTCTTCACCGCCAGAAACGCCGCCGTACAGGGCGCGCTCAGCGTGGGAAACGGGCGCGCATGCAGCTCAGAGCTCAGCCGATAGCGTAGCGGATGGTCAAGGATCGGTGCCATGGGGCGCATGCCTCTACTATACTGTTACCTCCCCCCTTTATGAAGCAGCCATGCCCTCAAGCAAGAGTAATTACCCATTAATTACAGTATGTTACGGTGTGCCGCGGTATACATTGGCCGTTTTGCCCAAGTTTTCAGCATCCGCCACCCCTGCCCCAAACGCAAAACGCCCCGCAGAACCTGCGGGGCGTTTGCTTGCAAAGCTTGTGCGATGCTTAGTCGATCAACGGGATCAGCTTGTCCAAGCTCTCCTTGGCGTCGCCATAGAACATGCGCGTGTTCTCCTTAAAGAACAGCGGGTTCTCGATCCCCGAATAGCCCGTGCCCTGCCCGCGTTTGGAAACAAACACGGTCTTGGCTTTCCAGCATTCCAGAACCGGCATCCCGGCGATGGGGCTGTTTGGATCATCCTGCGCGGCTGGGTTCACGATGTCATTGGACCCGATCACAATCGCCACGTCGGTATTGGCGAAATCCTCGTTGATCTCATCCATCTCCATCACGATGTCATAAGGCACTTTCGCCTCGGCCAGCAGCACGTTCATATGGCCCGGCAAACGCCCCGCAACCGGGTGAATGGCAAAGCGCACATTCTTGCCTGCCGCCCGCAACTTGCGCACCAATTCCGCAACGCCGCTCTGGGCCTGCGCCACCGCCATGCCATAACCGGGGATGATGATCACGCTATCGGCCTCATTAAGCGCCGTAGCCACACCATCCGCCTCAATGGCAATCTGCTCACCTTCAACGGCCATCTGCTCGCCCGCCGGGCCACCAAAGCCGCCCAAGATCACCGAGACAAAGCTGCGGTTCATCGCCTTACACATGATGTAAGACAAGATCGCCCCGGAAGAGCCAACCAGCGCGCCAACAACAATCAACAGATCGTTGCCAAGGCTGAAACCAATCGCCGCCGCCGCCCAGCCGGAATAGCTGTTGAGCATGGACACAACCACCGGCATATCCGCGCCGCCAATGCCCATGATCAGATGATAGCCGATGAACAAAGCCGCCAGCGTCATCACAAACAACGGCAGGAAGCCCCCTGTGTTGAAGTACCAAACCAGACAGATCACCGAAAGTGCCGCCGCGCTTGCATTGAGCACATGGCCCCCCGGCAGTTTCTCCGCCTTGGAATTCACCCGGCCCGCCAGCTTGCCATAGGCAATCACCGACCCGGTAAAGGTCACGGCCCCGATGAAGATACCAAGGAACAGCTCAACCCGCAGAATATTGATCTCTACGGCTGATTTCTTGGCGATCAGCGCGGCAAATGTCCCCAGATCCGCACCCGGTGCGGCGCTGGCCACATTGCCAATCTCGAAATGCGCGATAAAGCCAACAAACACGGCGGCCAAACCCACAAGGCTGTGCATCGCAGCAACCAGCTCGGGCATTTGCGTCATCTGCACCCGTGTCGCCAATTGATAACCAATCGCGCCGCCCCCGGCGATCAAGATGATCGACAAAAGCCAGTAGCCAGAACCGGGACCGATCAACGTGGCCAGCACCGCAAGGCCCATGCCCGCAATGCCATACCACACGGCGCGTTTTGCGCTTTCCTGCCCGGACAGACCGCCCAGCGACAGGATGAAAAGAACTGCTGCAACTACGTAAGCTGCTGTTGTGAAACCAAAATCCATGATCCCCGCTCCTTTAAGATTTCTGGAACATGGCGAGCATGCGCCGTGTCACGAGGAAGCCACCGAAAATGTTGATCCCGCACATGAAGACCGACAAAG
Source organism: Sulfitobacter sp. (assembly GCA_051252055.1). Lineage (GTDB taxonomy): Bacteria > Pseudomonadota > Alphaproteobacteria > Rhodobacterales > Rhodobacteraceae > Sulfitobacter. The sequence goes on along the minus strand of JBPOFD010000001.1, from coordinate 1,270,878 downwards.
CCGCCAGCAAGATCACCAGGAATGACCCCGATCCGACCTGCACCAATGCACCCAGAATGATGATCGACGAAATCGCATTCGTGACCGCCATCAAGGGCGTGTGCAGGCTGTGGCTGACATTCCAGATCACCTGGAAACCAATGAACACCGACAGAACAAACACGATAAAATGCTGCATAAAGCTCGCAGGCGCATAGAGCCCCACCAGCAAGATCAGCGCCGCACCAATGCCCAGCAACGTCACCTGTTGCTTGGTCTGCGCCTTGAACGCAGCCACTTCGGCGGCACGCTTTTCTTCGGCTGTCAGCGGCTTTGGCGCTTCTTTTTTAGGCTGCGCTGCAATCGCCGCAATCTTGGGCGGCGGCGGCGGGAAGGTCACGGCCTTGGCATGGGCAATGGTCGCGCCCCGGATCACGTCATCTTCCATATTATGGTTGATCACACCGTCTTTTTCCGGCGTCAGATCGGTCATCATATGGCGGATGTTGGTCGCATAAAGCGTCGAAGCCTGCGTCGCCATCCGGCTTGGGAAATCGGTGTACCCGATGATGGTCACGCCGTTTTCCGTCACGATTTTCTCGTCCATGACGGTCAACTTACAGTTGCCGCCCTTTTCTGCTGCCAAATCGACAATCACCGAACCGGGTTTCATGGCTTTCACCATGTCCTCGGTCCAAAGCTCAGGCGCTTCGCGGTTCGGGATCAGCGCGGTGGTGATGACAATATCAACTTCCGGTGCCAATTCGCTGAACTTGGCAAGCTGCGCTTCGCGGAACTCGGGGCTCGACACTGACGCATACCCGCCCGAGGCGGAGCCGTCCTGCTGCTCTTCCTCAAAATCCAGATAGACAAATTCAGCGCCCATGGATTCGACCTGCTCGGCCACTTCGGGGCGCACGTCAAACGCATAGGTGATCGCACCAAGGCTGGTCGACGTGCCAATCGCGGCCAAACCCGCCACGCCTGCGCCCACAACCAGAACTTTCGCCGGTGGCACTTTGCCCGCCGCTGTGATCTGCCCGGTAAAGAAACGGCCAAAGTTATTGCCCGCCTCAATCACCGCGCGGTAGCCTGCGATATTCGCCATCGAGGACAGGGCGTCCATTTTCTGGGCGCGGCTGATGCGCGGCACCATATCCATCGCGATAACGCTAGAGCCCTTCTTGGCCGCCGCTTCCATCAACGCGGTGTTGCCCGCAGGATTGAAGAAGGAAATCAGCGTCTGGCCTTCGCTCAGCCGTTTGACCTCTGCATCGCTCGGCGCACGCACCTTGGCGACCACATCCGCGCCTTTCCACAAGGCCGCAGCGGTCTTGACCACCTCAACACCCGCTTCCGCATAGTCGCTGTCGGAAAACCCGGCCAGCGCCCCTGCACCTGTTTCGATCAAACAGCTGTGGCCCAGCTTTTGCAGATCCCGCGCCGAGGCGGGCGTCATCGCAACGCGTGCCTCGCCTGCTGCGGTTTCCTTTGGTGTCCCGATTATCATAAAGCGCCCCCCTGCGGTGAAATTTATAATCCTTGCGAATAACTTGCTTGCTGCGACTGCACAAGAACCGGGGCCGCATAGACGTCGATTTTCCCCCGAAATCCGGCGTATTTGGACTTTTAATCTCAATAATGCGGCACCAAGGACATGATTTGCCCTCGCAATAATCTTTCTTCGCCGCGCTGCCGCGCGAAATATTGCATCCTTTGCAGAATCGGTCAGCGCTATCATTTTACGCGCAGCCCGCAACGCAAAAGGCCGGAACTGCTGTCCCGGCCTCGCGCTAAATCATCGCATCTCAAAACCGCGCGATCAGCCGCCCGGCAACAGACGCGCCAAACCGCGCGCATCAAATGTCGCGCCGCGCTCTGCCCCAAAGGTGTATTTGCCGCCCAGACCCACAAAAGGCTCCGAACCGGACAGGCCCTGACCCGCCACTTTGGCCGAGCCGACCTCAACATACAGGTTCACATTCGGCGCCACATCGCGGTCAAGCCGCAAGCTCAGCTTCGACAGATCCACCCCGTCCAGATCAATGTAATCATAGGCCCCGGTGATGCCCACAGTATTGGCCATCTCATAGCGCGCAGAAACGCCCACGACATCTGCCGTTGCACCGCCACCATCGGCACGCGCCAAATACCCTTCGAAATCCATCAAGCCGCTCTCATGGCCAACTTCGACGCCGTAAAAATCGCTATTACCATCGGATGTGTCATCCACCGCATAGAACAGCCCCACCGATGTGGCGTCATTCACGTGGTAAATCCCGTGCAAACCATAGGTGGTGATGCCCGCATCACTCTCGTTCAAACGGCTATGGCCCAGATCAACCTGCACCGCCATGTTGCGGTTAAACCCAAGCTCTACCGAGCCCTCAAGGCCCAAACGGCTTACCGATGTGTCCTCGGTGAACCCCGAATAAGACAGCTGAACCGACCCGCCTGTCACTTCAACGGCGCCCGCAGAACCTGCAACCAACATAGCCGCACCAAAGGCGGCTGTTACCAATTTAGACATTACACTGCTCCAATAGAAGTTTTTTAATGGCGTCATTCATTTAACGCCTTAGCGCGAATCATATGGGGCGGGTCTGGAATAGGCAATTCACGTTTTCCCCAGAGCCCCGCAATCCGCCCAATCTGGCCGTGACGCCACGCCCCGCTTGCACCGCGCCGCGCCCCGCGCCAGCATCACAGCAGATCGAGGGAGGAAACCACATGACGCTCACAGGCAAACACGCATTCATCACCGGCGGCGGCACTGGCATCGGGCTGGCCATCGCGCAAATGCTCGCCGCCCAAGGCGCGCAGGTCACCATCACGGGCCGCCGCCAAGAGGTGCTGGACCAAGTCGCAACAGATGGCATCACCGGGCTGGCCATGGATGTGCGCGACGAGGCCGATGTCATCGCCAAAATCCAAAGCGCCGTTGCCGCCCGCGGCCCCATACAAATCTGCGTCGCCAATGCAGGCATCGCCGAAGGCCGCGCTGTGCATAAAATGGACATGGAATTTTGGCGCAACATGATGGCCACGAACCTTGATGGCGCGTTCCTGACCATCCGCGAATGCCTGCATTCCATGCGCCAAACCGATTGGGGCCGGGTGATCGCGGTCTCTTCCATGGCGGGCCTGCGCGGCCTGCCCGGCGCGGCCTGTTACTCGGCCTCCAAACACGGGATGATCGGGCTGATCCGCTCCCTGAGCGAGGATTACATGGGCCAGCACATCACCTTCAACACGCTCTGCCCCGGCTATGTGGACACGCCCATCGTGGACCGCAACACCGCCTCTATCGCCCAGCGCGCCGGTATCAGCGCCCAAAAAGCGCGCGACATCATGGTGAATTCCAACCGCCATAAACGCCTGATCGAGGCGGATGAGGTCGCCGCCGCCGCCGCTTGGCTGGTCGGCCCCGGCTCCCAAAGCATCAACGGGCAAAACATCGAAATCGCAGGCGGCCAGATGTAATCTGCATTTCAGCGTGTCTTGGTTTACCCGCGATTAACCAAGATACGCCACGCTGGTTCCAGACAGGAAACAAACCCAAAAGGGCCAGACCATGATCTTTGAACATCGCCTCATCCCCGCCACTGCCGCCCCTCAACACGGGGCAGCGCCTTCTCAGGGCAAGGCGCTGCCCCGCTGGCTGATCGCACCGCCAGCGCCAAGCAAAGAAAAGCAACTCATCTGGCGCAGCATCCGCCCCGGCGCAGCCCTGCGCGCCCGCGTGCCGTGCTTTAGCTCAGGCCGTCTTTAACGCCAGCGCGCCGCCCTGCGCCCGCCACGCCCGCGCCGCCGCACCAAAGCTTTGAAACAGCGGGCGTGACACCGGATCATTCCGCGCATCCCACTCAGGATGCCACTGCACGGCATAAAGATAGCCCGCCGCGCCTTCGATATAAATCGCCTCCGGCGTGCCATCACTGGCTTGCCCGTCAATCACCACACGCGGGCCGGGCTGTTTGATCCCCTGCCCGTGCAGCGTGTTTGTGCGCACCACCTGCGCCCCCATCATCTGGTGAAACGGCCCGCCCGCCGTGAACGTCACATCATGGCGCAGCTCGAATTTCTCCTCCAGCGTGCCATCGGGGGGCATGCGGTGGTTCATCCGCCCCGGCAACTCGCGGATCTCAGGATAAAGCGATCCGCCCATGGCCACGTTGATCTCTTGAAACCCCCGGCAAATCCCCAGCATCGGCTGGCCGCGTTCCAAACAGGCCCGCACCAAAGGCAGGGCAATCTGGTCGCGCGCCCGGTCAAAATCCCCATGCGCCGCCGTGGCGGTCTCGCCATATTCCTCCGGGTGCACATTGGGCCGCCCCCCGGTTAGCAAAAACCCGTCACACGCCCCCAGCAAATCCTCCAGCTGCACCGCATCAGGGTCCGTGGGCACAATCAATGGCACCGCCCCGGCCACTTGGGCCACCGCGTCACAATTCATTTTTCCTGCGGCAAAGGCGGCATATTGATCGTTAATCAAATGAGAATTACCGATGATACCGATTACTGGGCGCGTCATAGATCACTTTCCGGGGCTGTGGGTTTCGCCAAACCTAGCCGCTGCCGCCCGCCGCGACAAGCCGCCCCAAATAGGCGCGCGCCCCGGCTTTCCAATTGGCCTAAATCCCGGGGAGCGCGAGGGGCTGGCCCCTCGCATCCTGCCGCGCCAATTTACTGCGCCGCTTTCAACTCCAAACGCCGCGCATGCAACACAGGCTCGGTATAGCCCGACGGCTGCACCCGCCCCTTTAGCACCAGATCACAGGCCGCCTGAAACGCGATCCCGTCAAACCCCGGCGCCATCGGAGAATAACTTGCATCCCCCGCGTTCTGCCGGTCCACCACCGCTGCCATCTTACGCAGCGCCGCCGCCACCTGCTCTTGCGAAATCACCCCGTGATGCAACCAATTGGCCAACGCCTGCGCTGAAATCCGGCAGGTCGCGCGGTCCTCCATCAGCCCCACATCATTGATGTCCGGCACTTTGGAACAGCCCACCCCCTGATCAACCCAGCGCACCACATAGCCCAAAATACCCTGCGCGTTATTCTCCACCTCGCGGGCAATCTCGGCCTCGCTCAGGTTGCGCCCCCCCAGCAGCGGCAGGGTCAGCAAATCCGCCAAACTGCCGCGCGCACCGCCTGCGGCAATCGCCTCTTGCCGCGCCAACACATCCACCTTGTGGTAATGCGTCGCATGCAGCACTGCCGCCGTGGGCGACGGCACCCATGCGCAATTTGCCCCGGCTTGCGGATGGGCAATCTTGGCCTCCAGCATCTCGGCCATCCGGTCCGGCATGGCCCACATGCCCTTGCCGATCTGCGCGCGCCCCTTCAGCCCGCAGGCCAACCCGATATCCACATTGCGGTCCTCATAAGCGGCAATCCACGGCGCGTTTTTCATTTCGCCCTTGGGCACCATCGGCCCCGCCTCCATGGCCGAGTGAATTTCATCTCCCGTCCGGTCAAGGAACCCCGTGTTGATAAACGCCACGCGGTTTTTCGCCGCGCGAATACATTCACCCAGATTAACCGACGTGCGCCGCTCCTCGTCCATAATCCCCAGCTTCACGGTATATTGCGGCAGCCCGAGCACCTGCTCCACATGGCTGAAAATCTCATCGGCAAAACCAACTTCGGCAGGCCCGTGCATCTTTGGCTTCACCACATAAACCGAACCGCAAACCGAATTGCCGCCCTCCCGCTGCAAATCATGCATGGCAATCAGCGTGGTCAGCATCGCATCCATGAGCCCCTCGCCCACCTCCGCGCCATCGCGGTCCAGCACCGCCGGATTGGTCATCAAATGCCCCACATTACGCACCAGCATCAGCGATCTGCCCTTGAGCACCAACGCGCCGCCCTCCGGCGTTTGATACTCCAGATCAGGGTTCATCCGCCGCGTGACCCGCTTGCCACCCTTCTCGAAATCCTCCGACAAATCGCCCTTCATCAGCCCTAGCCAATTGGCATAGGCCGTGACCTTATCCTCAGCGTCCACCGCCGCCACACTGTCTTCGCAATCCATGATGGTCGACAGGGCCGCTTCCAAGCGCACATCCGAAATCCCCGCCGGATCAGCCGCGCCAATCTCGCTTTTGGGGTTCACGATCACCTCGATATGCAGCCCATTGGCCCGCAGCAAAACCTTGAGCGCCGCGCCCTCTGTTGGCCCGGCAAACCCGGCAAATTGCGCGGGATCTTTGAGCGCGGGCTGCAACTGCCCGCCCTCGACACTCAGCCCGCTGACCTGCGCCCATGAGCCCTCGGCCAGCGGCACCGCCGCGTCCAAATGCGCCTTGGCCCACGCCACAACCCGCGCGCCGCGCGCCGCGTCATAGCCGCCGCCGCTTGGCAAATCGCCCAGCGCATCGCTGCCATAAAGCGCATCATAGAGCGATCCCCACCGCGCATTCGCGGCATTGAGCGCAAAGCGCGCATTGGTGATCGGCACCACCAATTGCGGGCCGGGAACAGCGGCGATCTCGGGATCGACATTACGTGTCTCAATCTCGAACGGCGCGCCTTCAGGCACTAAATAACCGATCTCGCGCAGGAACGCCTCATAGGCCTGCGCGTCATGCGGTTGGCCTTTGCGCGCCACATGCCACGCATCAATCTGCGCCTGCATCTGCGCCCGAATCTGTAGCAACTCGCGGTTGCGCGGGCCTTTCTCATGCACCAATGCCGAAAACCCGGCCCAGAACACATCGGCCTCAACCCCGGTGCCCACCAGCGCCTGTGTCTCAACAAATTCCGCCAGCGCAGGGGCCACCTGCAATCCGTGTTTATCCATCCGGTCCGACATGATCATTCCCTTCCGCGCCATCCAAAATCCACTCAATCTAAAGAATAGACCTACCAGAACCGCCCCCGCGATCAAGCATGCGTGGTTCAATTATCTTACCAATTACGCACCCCCGACACGCGCCCATAAAAAAGCCCCCGGCAAAACCGGGGGCCACCATCAGCAACTGAAGCGTTCCTGCGCCTCAGCTTTTACTCCTCAGCCGCCTGCGCAGGCGCGGTTTGCACCGCCGCAGGCTCGCTGGCCTGATCGGTGTTGGTCACCGCATCCGCAGTGCCCTCGCCCCCATGGCCAAAGACGTAAAATCCCAGCAGCACCACCATCAGCACGCCAAAAGCCATGGCAAGCCCGATCCCCAGCAGCGGGGTTTTGTGATTGCGGGTCTGTCTGTCGATATTTGTGTCGGGTGCGGACATGGCGTTTCTCCTTCAGCTTGGACATGAGGCTTTTGGCGCACTGCGCCTTGCGGCCCCTCTCTTGACTACATAACCTATGACAAACCCCTTTGTTCCCTGACAGCTTGAGGCCCCCCCATGCGCGATGCCGCCCCCCAAACCATTCACCTGTCCGACTACACCGCCTTTGGCTGGACCGTCCAAAGCGTCGATCTGCATTTCACCCTCGCCCCAAGCGCCACCCGTGTGCGCAGCAAAATCCGCTTTGCCCCCAATCCAAACGCGCCCCAGCAACAGTTTTTCCTGCATGGCGAAGACCTTAAACTGATCTGGGCCAAAATCGACGGCGCCCCCGCCAACCCCCAGATCACGCCAAACGGGCTGACCTGCGATGTGCCCGGCGCGCCTTTCACATGGGAATCCGAGGTCGAGATCGACCCCGCCGGCAACACCGCCCTCGAAGGGCTCTATATGTCCAACGGCATGTATTGCACCCAATGCGAAGCCGAAGGTTTCCGCAAAATCACCTTCTACCCCGACCGCCCCGATGTGATGAGCGTTTTCACCGTCACCATCGAAGGCCCGCACCCGGTGCTGCTCTCCAATGGCAACCCGGTCTCCAGCAGCGACGGGCAGGCCCAGTGGCATGACCCTTGGCCCAAACCCGCCTATCTCTTTGCGCTGGTGGCGGGCGATCTGATCGCCCATCCGGGGCAATTCACCACCAAATCAGGCCGCGACGTGGTGCTAAACCTCTATGTGCGCCCCGGCGACGAGGGCAAATGCGCCTTTGGCATGCAGGCCCTCAAAGACAGCATGGCATGGGATGAACGCGTCTATGGGCGCGAATATGATCTGGACCTATTCAACATCGTCGCGGTGGATGATTTCAACATGGGCGCGATGGAGAACAAGGGGCTGAACATCTTCAACTCCTCCGCCGTGCTGGCCAGCCCGGAAACCTCCACCGATCTCAACTTTGAGCGGATCGAAGCGATCATCGCACATGAATATTTCCACAATTGGACAGGCAACCGCATCACCTGCCGCGACTGGTTCCAACTCTGCCTCAAAGAGGGGCTGACCGTCTTCCGCGACAGCCAATTCACCTCCGACATGCGCTCGGCCCCGGTCAAACGCATCAATGATGTGATCGACCTGCGCGCGCGCCAATTCCCCGAAGACCAAGGCCCGCTGGCCCACCCGGTACGCCCCGAAAGCTTTCAAGAAATCAACAACTTCTACACGGCCACCGTCTATGAAAAAGGCGCGGAAGTCATCCGCATGCTCAAAACCCTTGTGGGCGATGAAGCCTATAGCGCCGCGGTTGATCTCTACTTTTCGCGCCATGACGGCGACGCCGCCACCATCGAAGACTGGCTGCGCGTCTTTGAAGACAGCACCGGGCGCGACCTGACCCAGTTCAAACGCTGGTATGCACAGGCAGGCACCCCAAAGCTCAGCGTAACGGAGGAATATGCCCAAGGCCGCCTCACCTTGCACTTCACCCAATCAACAGCGCCCTCCGCCGCCACGCCCCAGCCGCAGCCCCACGTGATCCCCATCGCCCTTGGCCTCATCGCCCCCGGCGGCGGCGAGCTGCTGGAAACGCAAATCCTCGAAATGACCGAGGCCCAGCAAAGCTTCACCTTTGACGGGCTGCCCGAACGCCCCATCGCCTCGATCTTGCGCGGCTTCTCGGCCCCTGTGGTGCTCGACCACCCGCTCAGCGCCGCCGACCGCGCCGCATTGCTGGCCCATGACACCGATCCGTTCAACCGCTGGGAGGCCGGGCGCACCATCGCAGGCCATGCGCTGCTCGACATGATCAAAACCGGCGCGGCCCCTGCCCCCGCCTATCTGGAGGGGCTGCACGCCTTGCTGCGCGACGGCGCGCTTGATCCCGCCTTCCGCGCGCTGATGCTGACCCTGCCCAGCCCTTCGGACATTGCCGCCGCCTTGGCCGATGCAGGCGATCTGCCCGATCCCGCCGCGATCCACACCGCGCTGGAAACCATGAAAGCCGCGATTGCCCGGCAATTGGCCGATGATCTGCCCGCGCTTTATGCCGATCACCAGATCACCGCGCCCTATGCCCCCGATGCCGAGCAATCGGGCAAACGCGCGCTGGCCAATGCGGCCCTGTCCTATCTCACCCGGCTTGACGGCGGCGCACAGGCGCTGGCCCAATATGACCGCGCCGATAACATGACCCAGCAGCTTGCCGCGCTGGCCAATGCCCTGCGCGCAGGCAAAGGCGCAGCGCCGCTGGCCGCGTTTGAGGCCCAATGGAAACACGACCGTCTGGTGATGGATAAATGGTTTGCCCTGCAAGTCACGCAAGCAGACCCAGACAGCGCCGCCGATGTGGCCGAGGCCCTGACCGAACACGCCGATTTCAACTGGAAAAACCCCAACCGCTTCCGCGCGGTCTTTGGCGCTTTGGCCCAGCATCACGCAGGGTTCCACCACGCCTCGGGCAAAGCCTATGCGCTGCTGGCCGATTGGCTGATGAAGCTCGACCCGGTAAACCCGCAAACCACGGCGCGCATGTGCTCGGCCTTCCAAACTTGGAAACGCTATGACCCGGCCCGCCAAGCGCTCATCGCCGCCCAGCTGGACCGTATCCTCGCCCTGCCCGGCCTCAGCCGCGACACTGCCGAAATGGTCACCCGCATTCGCGGCGCCTGACAGCCCATGGCGCAGCCCGCTTTGCTGACCTATGAAACCCGCGGCCGCAGCCTGCGCCTTGCCCTGATCGTTGCGGCGATCTGGGCGGCGCTGCTGGGGGCGCGGCTCTATTTCGATGCGGCTTTGTGGATCATCGGGGCGGTTTGGGTCTTCACCCTGCCCGCCCTGTGGGATCTAGCCAGCAACCGCCGCGCCGGGCTGACCCTCACCTCCGCCAGCCTGCACTGGCACACGGGCCGCGCCCATGGCCAAATCAATCTGGATGACATTGACCACATCCGCCTTGATACGCGGCTTGATCTGTCGGTGCGCGCCACGGTGATCCCCAAAGCCGGGCGCAAACTGCGCCTGCCGTTTGAGGCCACGCCGCCGCACCGCGCTTTCGAATCCGCCCTGAACGGCGCGGGCATCACCACCCAGCGGCATCATTTTACGCTGATACAATAACGCCTTAAGGCCGCGCCTTGGGCCGCGTCGCATTCCTTGGCTTGCAGTAATTTTGCCGCTTGAGCCAAGAGGCCATATCGCTGCGCTTGGACTGCGCATGCATCGGGCCCCAATCTGCTGTCACGCCCAAACCGCGCTTGTTGCGATAGCCGTGGATCACCCCGTCACGCGGCACCGTATGCGACAGGATCCGCACCGCACAGCTCAGGTTCGCCGCGCCGTTTTTAAGCCCCTCACCCGTGCCCACATGGCATTGATAGCCGCGCGCCGTTGATGGCAGAATTTGCAACAACCCATACCATTGCCCGCCGCCGCCCACAGCCCAAGGCTTATAGGTGCTCTCATGTTTCGCCAGCGCCGATAGGAACCCCACCCAAAACGCGCCGCGCTGCGATGCGCTGGCCTCCGGATAGGCCGGACACCAGTTTTCAATATCCGCAGGCACCATATCCACCAAAGGCTTGCCATGTTCCTTCAGCGCCGACAGGGCCGCGCGGGTCCATATCTGATTGCCCGACATATGCTGCCACCGCGTGCGCGGCAGCCCCCCCTTGCGCGCAGGTGGGCGCAGCGCCGCATATTCCGGCGGAAGCCGCAGCTTGGGATCAATCACAGGCAGATCGCCCTCGGGTTTACCGCTTGGCATGGCCAGCGGCACAGCCGCCACCGCAGGCGCGCTTAGCAGCACCTGCGATGCAGGCACCGCGTCTTGCGCCGCACCGGGCCGGGCAAACCAAACCGGCCCAGCGGTGGCCACAATTACGATCAAGGCAGCAATTTGTTTCATGCGGGCAAACATGCCGGAACTAAGGTGCAAACTGCAAGAATTTCCGGCGGGCCCCCGCAGCATTGGAAACAGCTCGGCGTCTCTTTGCTCAAAAGCCCAAACCCGGCAACAATCCGCGGTTAACCTTCCATTCATAATTGTGGCGCGGGTCGCCCCCAGATTGAGTGAATGATCAAACTGTCTCCGCAGGCGGGCCACAATCATGCCCTGAATGACATCTAATTTTAACAAACACACTGGCGCCGCCTGCTGGTGGCAAACTCAAAGGGTTCAAGATGCAGATTCTCCAACATTTTCTGGCACAGACAAAACGCGCGCTTCCCAGCCTGAAACGCGCCGCCCCTGCGTCTCGAAATGTTGTTCAACCCGCAGCCGCCGCCCCCGCAAAACCCGCGCGCCAATCCCTTAGCATCCCCTGCCCCGATCCTGTCGAAGAAGACCGCCTGCGCGATTTTCACACCCGCGCCGCGCAAAATCTGATCCGCCAAGAAGATTGGGAAGCCTTCTCCCAACGCCTCAAAGCCGCCGATGCCGCGCTGGAAAAAACCCCCGGCGGCATGCCTGTCTCTGAACTGCTCAGCTTTGGCGCCCGCGCCGATGTGGTACAGGCCGCCGAACACGCGCTATTTGATGGCAAACCCGACCCGGACGCGCCGCTTCTGCAAGGCATCGAAGCTTTTGAACAAGTGCTGGCCGATTTCCCCAATGATCCGATGATCGCCGCCGTTGTGGCGCAAACCCATATGGACATCGGCTGGGCATGGCGCGGGGCGGGCCATGCGGCGGAAACACCGCGCCGCAATTTGCAAGCTTTTGCCGCGCATTTTGACCGGGCGCGCGAAATCCTCGAAGACCACGCCATCGAGATGGAAACCTCCGCCCTGCTAACCACCGCCCATTGCGCCTTGCTTGGCGGCACCGAGGTCAGCACCCGCGAAGTGGCCGAACGCTACGACCGACTGATCCAGATGGACCCGACCAATATGCGCGCCATGCGGGCCTTGGGCAATTACCTGCTGCCGCGCTGGTTTGGCTCTTATGACGCGCTCGAACTTGAGGCCCGCCGCATGGCCGTGCGCACCCAAGCCCATCTGGGCGCAGGCGGCTATACTTGGGTCATGCTCGACGCCATCGCCACCGATGACGAAGCCTGCGGGCGGCTCGATCTGGCATTTTTCATCGACGGGCTGCGCGATATCTTGCTGCGCACCCGCGATCCGCACACGGTGAACCTGCTGGCGGCTTACTGCGCCAATAACGTGGCTCAATCGAGCTCGGGCAATGATCTTGCCGATCTGAACCGCGCCCAAATCGCCAAATGCGCCGATTGGATTGTGCGCGGCCACCTGACCGAATTGCACGCGATGACATGGGCCCACGCCGCGCGCGGCTTTGACAACAACCTGCGCATCCGCTCGGCAAGCCGCTTTGCCGATTCTGGTCTTGCCGACGCCATGCGCACCTTGGAAAAAATCTTTCGCCGTGAATTGGCCGCAGGCCAGCGGGTGATTTTCACCGAAGGCGGCGCCGTGGCCGAAGGCTAAGCGCGCCGCAGCCTCGGCTCGCCTCTTGCAGCAGTCCCACCCCTGATCTATGACGCCAAGGTGACTTTCCGCCAAGAGGTTCCCCCATGCTCGATCTGACTTACGACCTGCCCAAACCAAAACGCATCGCTGGTGCCAAAGATGATTGGGAGCTGGTGATCGGCATGGAAGTCCATGCGCAGGTTCAATCAAAGTCGAAACTCTTCTCCGGTGCCTCCACCCTCTTTGGTGCCGAGCCCAACTCCAACGTGGCTTTTGTTGACGCCGCCATGCCCGGCATGCTGCCCGTGATCAACGAATTTTGCGTCGAACAGGCCGTGCGCACCGGGCTTGGCCTCAAGGCTGAAATCAACCTGACCTCCGCCTTTGACCGCAAAAACTATTTCTATCCCGACCTGCCGCAAGGCTATCAGATTTCCCAACTTTACCACCCCATCGTGGGCGAAGGCGAAGTGCTGGTTGAAATGGGCGACGGCACCGCGCGCTTGGTGCGCATCGAACGCATCCACCTCGAACAGGACGCGGGCAAATCCATCCACGACATGGACCCTGCCATGTCTTTTGTGGACCTGAACCGCACAGGCGTGGCGCTGATGGAAATCGTCTCCCAGCCCGACATTCGCGGCCCCGAAGAAGCCGCCGCCTATCTGACCAAACTGCGCCAGATCCTGCGCTATCTGGGTACCTGCAATGGTGACATGCAATCGGGCGCAATGCGCGCCGATGTGAACGTCTCCATCTGCCGCCCCGGCCAATACGAGAAATTCCAAGAAACCCAAGATTTCTCCCATCTGGGCACGCGCTGCGAGATCAAGAACATGAACTCCATGCGCTTCATCCAGCAGGCGATCGAGGTCGAAGCCCGCCGCCAAATCGCCATTGTCGAAGCAGGCGGTGAAGTGGTGCAAGAAACCCGGCTGTTTGACCCCGACAAACAAGAAACCCGTTCCATGCGCTCCAAAGAAGAAGCGCATGACTATCGCTATTTCCCCGATCCCGACCTGTTGCCGCTGGAAATCGAACAGGCATGGGTCGATGACATCGCCGCCACCCTGCCCGAATTGCCCGACGCCAAAAAAGCGCGCTTTATCGGCGATTTTGGCCTGACCGATTATGACGCCTCCGTGCTAACCGCCGATCTGGCCTCGGCGGGCTATTTCGAATCTGTGGCCAAAGGCCGCGATGGCAAACAAGCCGCCAACTGGGTGATCAACGAGCTGTTTGGCCGCCTCAAAAAAGACGAAACCGACATCGCCAGCAGCCCGGTCTCCCCCGCGCAGCTGGGCGGCATCATTGATCTGATCGCCTCCGATGCGATTTCCGGCAAGATCGCCAAAGACGTGTTTGAAATCTGCTACACCACAGGCCGCGACCCTGCGGAAATCGTGGAAACTGAAGGTCTTAAGCAAGTCACAGACACCGGCGCCATCGAAGCTGCCGTGGACGAAATCATCGCCGCCAACCCCGACCAAGTCGCCAAAGCGCGCGAAAACCCCAAACTTGCGGGCTGGTTCGTGGGCCAGGTGATGAAAGCCACAGGCGGCAAAGCCAATCCCAAAGCCGTAAACGAATTGGTGGCGAAAAAACTTCGGGGCTAATCACTTGGCCTTGCAAAAGCCCCCCTTCGCCGCGCGCGGATGGGGGCTTTTTTGCGCCCAAATTCCCTGCCCGATGCCCAAAGGAACTAACAGATCATGAACGCCCCTTACCGCGCAGCCCCCCTGCCCGTGCGCCCCGAATGGATCGATTTCAACGGCCACCTGAACATGGCCTATTACACGGTGCTGATGGATCAAGCCGGGGATGAGATCTATGATCAACTGGGGCTTGGCCCCGATTACCGCGCCCGCACAGGCTGCACCACCTATGCGGCGGAATTTCACGTCTGCTATATCCGCGAACTGCATGAGGGCGACATGACATATGCCACGCTGCAACTGCTCGATTGCGACGAAAAACGCTTTCACAGCTATATTGAGCTTTATCACGCCGATGGCTGGCTGGCGGCCACGGGCGAAGGCATGACCTTGCATGTGGATCAATCCGGCCCGCGCGTGGCCCCCATGCCCGAGGACATCCAAACCCGGCTGCAAGCGATGAAAACCGCCCATGCCGCCCTGCCATGGCCCGCCCGCGCGGGGCGCAAAATCGGCATGGCGCGCCGATAATTTACGCGCCCGGGCCGCGCGATTGCGGTGCATAGATGCAGCAGCATGCATTGGTGCGCCGATGCCCCCTTTCGCTGCCCCGCCGAGATTGCTAAAAGCGCTGCGATCCAAAGGGAAGGTGACGCAATGCCCCGCTATGAGTACAAAGTTGTACCCGCCCCGCAAAAAGGGCTGAAAGGCAAAGGCGTCAAAGGTGCAGAAGCCCGGTTTTCATTTGCCCTACAAGAGCTTATGAACGGTCTTTCAGGTTACGGATGGGAATATCTGCGCGCCGAAACTTTGCCCTCGGTTGAACGGTCTGGCCTGACTGGATCAACCACCGAATGGCGCAATGTTTTGGTGTTTCGCCGCCCCCGCACGGGAGAGGCAGAGGCTTTTGCGCCAGAATTGCTGCCCGCGCCCGACCCAGCCGAGCTTAACGATCAACCAGAAGATCCCGCCATGCACGAAGACGCGAAAAAACCAAAGGCGCCCGAACCCGGCTTTGACAATGGCGTCGAAGATGTGGGCACCATGGCCAATATCGGCCAATCCCTCGCCCAGCTTGCGGCGCACCGCAAGCCAAAGCCACCAACAACCACCCCCGACGATTAAGAGGTCCGTTTACACATCCAGATCAAGGGACAGCGCGTGAATACGCCCCACCAGATCAGCCCCCAGCGCCTTATGCACCATCCGGTGCCGGGCGATGCGGGATTGCCCCTCAAATGCCGCGGCACGCAGCCGCAGATCGAAATGGCTCTCGCCGCCCTCTTGAAACCCCGCGTGGCCGCGATGCGCCTCGCTGACATCTTCAACCACCAACTCTGTCGGGCTTAGCGCCGCTTCCAGCTTGGCCCGCATTTCATCTGCTACGCTCATCCGCCTACCTCTAACATTTTTTCTATTGCCCCCTTCTATCTCTGCTCACAGCGTCTAAACTCATCGCCCTGAGTCGGAAAGATGTGCCGAAAAGGTAAACCACATGACCAAGTCTGATCCCTTTGGTTTTGACATGTCCGTGTCAAGCGCCAAGAAGAAAAACCCCCGGGGCCGCCGAGGCATGTCGGGCGCATCCGACACCTCCACCCGCGTCTGCGACCATGATGGCTGCAACGAGCCGGGTAAATACCGCGCGCCCAAAGCGCCGGACGTGCTCGATGATTATTTCTGGTTCTGCCAGCAACACGTGCGCGAATATAACACAAAATGGAATTTCTTCGACGGCACCACCGAGGCCGAGCTGAACGCACAGCTCTCCGAAGATAAGGTCTGGGAGCGTCCGACCAAACCGCTGGGCGACCCCGAAGCGCGCGCTTGGGCGCGTCTGGGCATCGAAGACCCGCATCAGGTGCTGGGTGCAAATGCCACGCAAAACCCCGGCCGCGGTGCCAAAACCGGCCGCCGCCTGCCGCCCACCGAACGCCGCGCGGTCGAGATCCTCGAAGTCGATGATAACGCCACCAAACCGCAGGTGCGCAAAGCCTACAAGGCGCTGATCAAAGTGCTGCACCCCGATATGAACGGCGGGGACCGCAGCCAAGAAGAGCAGCTGCAACAAGTGGTCTGGGCCTGGGACCAGATCAAAGGCAGCCGCAACTTCAAAGATTAACGCGGGCCTTGGTTTCCTTGGGCTCGGGCCTGAGGAAGTTGAGTATTTAAAGAAGGGTGAAGCTGGGGCCTGCGCGTCTCAGCTTTGCTGTTTCAGCCCGGCGCTGGTGAGTTGAACACAGGCAAGCGCGCCAAGCCACGCGGCCGCCACGGCCAGATTTTCAACCATCATCATCCCCACATAGATCGGCCCCATGGGCGCAAGGCGCAGGATTTCACGAGAGATCCCCTGCCCGCCTTGGCCAAAGAGCGCGGCATCGACCGGCATCAAGATCACCGCCACAACCGCGCCCAGTACCGTCGCCGCGCCAAAGGCAAGGCCGGAGAGGAACCACCCCTTGGTGCCGGCGCCGCCAAACCCCGGCGCAACCAGCAGCCCCGATAAAAACGCGCCCGCCGCTGCCACCCGGATAAAGCCCAAATCGCGCAGCCCGTCACCCGCCGCCATGGCAATGGTCAGCGCCACAAGCGCCCCCGCCGCGCCAATGATTGCCGCTGTTATGATCCGCTGTTTGTAAACCCATGATACCATCTGCTGTGCCTTTGCCTGTTGTTTTGGTTTTCATCCGCGGATCAATTTGGCGGCGCTTTGTGCAGTTGCCCCGCCCGGTTTTCGCAGTTTTTGTGCAAAACCTCTGGGCATTTAGCGCCCCGCTTGTCATTTTGCCCGCAACATCAAGAGGAGCAGCAGGCGATGGACTATGGCTATGATCTGGGGCGCTACGGGCGCAGCGTCACAACCGAGCAGCCAGAGGCGCAGCGCTGGTTTGATCGCGGGTTGAACTGGACCTACGGGTTCAACCACAAAGAAGCGATTGCCTGTTTTGAGCGCGCCGCAGTCGCCGACCCAGCCTGTGCCATGGCCCATTGGGGCGCGGCCTATGCGCTGGGGCCCAATTACAACATGCCATGGGAGCTTTATGACGATAAATCCCGCGCCGAGGCGCTCGGGTCGGCCTATGCGGCTGTGCAAATGGCACTTGCCTGTCTGGATGGCGCAACCAAGGCCGAAGCCGCGCTGATCCGCGCCTTGCAGGCCCGCTATCCCCAGCCAGAGCCGCTTGATGACATGGCCCCGTGGGACCGCGCCTATGCAAATGAGATGCGCGCCGTTTATCGCGCCTTTCCAGATGACGCCGATGTGGCCACGCTTTTTGCCGAGGCGCTGATGGACCTAAGCCCTTGGAACATGTGGGATCTGCCCAGCGGCGCCATCGCCCCCGGCGCCGCCACCCACGAATGCCGCGATGTGCTGGAGCGGCATCTGGCGCGCCCCGGCGGCATGACCCACCCCGGCTTGTTGCATCTGTATTTGCACCTGATGGAAATGTCGCCTTTCCCCGAAAAGGCGCTCAAAGCCGCCGATGCCCTGCGCGATCTGGTGCCCGATGCGGGACATCTGGTGCATATGCCTACCCATATCGACATGCTTTGCGGGCATTACGAAAACGTGCTGCGCTGGAACGAGGCCGCCACCCGCGCCGATCTGAAATATTACAAAGCCGAGGGCGCGTTCAACATCTACACGGGCTACCGCCAGCATAACTATCATTTTGCCATGACAGGCGCGCTTTTCATGGGCCAGTTTGAACCGGCCATGCGCGCCGTGCGCGGCCTGCGCGAAACCACGCCAGAGGCGCTGCTTCAGATCAAATCCCCGCCCATGGCCGATTATTTCGAGAGCTTTCTGGGGATGGAGCCCCATGTGCTGATCCGCTTTGGCATGTGGGAGGAAATCCTGACCCTGCCCCTGCCGGAAGACCGCGAAACCTATGCCTATTGCACCGCCGTGGTAGAATATGCGCGCGGGCTGGCCTATTCCGCGCTTGGCCGTGTGGCCGAGGCTGATGCGCAAATGCCTGTGTTCATGGCTGCCAAAGCCCGCGTGCCTGAAAGCCGCCTTATGCATAATGTCCGCTGCACCGATCTGCTGGATATTGCGCAGGCCATGTATGAGGGCGAGCTGGCCTACCGGCGCGGCGAATTCGAGGCAGGCTTTGCCCATCTGCGCCGGGCCGTGGCGCTCGATGATGCGCTGCCCTATGACGAGCCATGGGGCTGGATACAGCCCACCCGCCATGCGCTGGGGGCCTTGCTGCTGGAACAAGGCCACCTCGCCGAGGCCGAAACGGTCTTTCGCCAAGACCTTGGCCTTGCCCCCGGCCTGCCCCGCGCCTGCGTGCACCCCGATAACATCTGGGCGCTGCGCGGGCTTTATGATTGCCTGCGCGCCGCCCCACAAACCAGCCCCGAACTTGCCCATATCAAACTGCGGCTTGATCTGGCAGAAGCCCGCGCCGACCGCCCCATTGCCGCGGCTTGCGGCTGTGCACAGGCAGCCATGGCGGCAAACTGACCGAACTGGCGATATGGTGAAATAACCGTTAGGCCAACCCTTGCGCTGGCGGAATGAATGTTGCACCAGTGTCGGGTTAATACCCCCCAAGCCCGGGGGAGCAGGAACAAAGAGGATCACGCATATGGCGGATGGCGCGCTGGATATCGACATGAAACCGACCGAAGAGATTTCGGTGCGCGATGTATTTGGCATCGACTCGGATATGCATGTAAGGGGTTTCGCCAACCGCACGGACCGCGTGCCCGAAGTGGACAGCACCTATAAATTCGACCACGACACCACGCTGGCGATCCTTGCGGGTTTCACCCACAACCGCCGCGTCATGGTCCAAGGCTACCACGGCACGGGCAAATCCACCCATATCGAACAGGTGGCAAGCCGCCTGAACTGGCCTTGTGTGCGCGTCAACCTCGACAGCCACATCTCCCGGATTGACCTGATCGGCAAAGACGCGATCAAGCTCAAAGACGGCAAACAGGTCACTGATTTCCAAGAAGGCATCTTGCCTTGGGCCCTGCGCAACCCCACCGCGATTGTGTTCGACGAATATGACGCCGGCCGCGCCGATGTGATGTTCGTGATCCAGCGCGTGCTGGAAGTGGATGGCAAATTGACCCTGCTCGACCAGAACAAAGTCATCACACCGCACCCGTATTTCCGCATCTTCTCCACGGCAAACACCGTGGGTCTGGGCGATACAACGGGCCTCTATCACGGCACCCAGCAGATCAACCAAGGCCAGATGGACCGCTGGTCACTGGTGGCCACGCTGAACTACCTGTCGATTGATGCGGAAACCGCGATCGTTCTGTCCAAGAACCCGCAATACAACAGCGCCGAAGGCCGCAAGACCATCAAACAGATGGTCACCGTGGCGGACCTGACCCGCACCGCCTTTATGAATGGCGATCTGTCCACCGTGATGAGCCCGCGCACCGTGATCGCATGGGCCCAAAACGCACAGATTTTCCACAATGTGGGCTATGCATTCCGCCTGTCTTTCATGAACAAATGCGACGAGCTGGAACGCCAGACCGTGGCAGAGTTCTATCAGCGCCTCTTCGACGAAGAGCTGCCCGAAAGCGCGGCCAGCATCAGCCTCGGCTAAATGCACGGCTTCGGCCCTGCGATCCTGAGAAATCTGATCCCGAAAATCAAAAGGCTCCGGCAAATTTGCCGGAGCCTTTTTTATGGGCGTGAAATCATGGGCCGGGGAAAAGACCCATTTTATACCCAAAACGCGTTAGCCGTCGGCTTTGGCGTCATCCTCAACCAAGGAACCTTTGGCCGGATCATCCGCGACGATGTCCGCATCCTGATAGGCGTTTTCACCTTGGTTGGCCTTTGGTGTGTCTTCCATGGAACCGCCTGCAACAGGCGCTTCTACCGAATATTCGTCAGGGTCTTCGGCCACAGATTGCTCTGGCGAGCCGGATTGAACCCCCGCCATTGCGGCAAAAGGCGCAACCGCCAATGTCGATACAAGGGCGAGCTTTTTCAGGTCTGTTTTCAGGTCTGTCATGTCGTTCTCCTTTTCGTCTGAGGCCCGGGTCCGGCTGGCATCACTGCCACCATATCGGGCGCTTGGGTTCACAACGGCGCGCCCCCGCCCAAAGTTCCAACTTTTCTTTTCCCCGCCCCCTTTGACCCCTCTGGCAAAACCTGCCAAACCAACGGAACAGATTTCTAAGGTACCGGCCATGAGCAAACCCTCCGACAATCCAGCAGACGCATTCAAAAAGGCGCTCGCAGAAGCGTCCAAAGTCATGGCCAATGATCCCGAGCTGACCATCAGCTATTCGGTGGACCCATCGGGCATGACCGGCGACACCATGCGCCTGCCGCAAGTGACGCGCCGCATGACCCGCGAGGAAGTGCTGTTGGCACGGGGCACCGCCGATGCGCTGGCGCTGAACCGGCGCTATCACAACGGCCAAACCCATGCGCGCTATGCGCCGCAAGGCGATATGGCCCGCGATCTGTATGAAGCGATGGAAACCGCCCGCTGCGAAGCCATGGGCGCGCGCGACATGCCCGGCACCGCGGGCAATATCGACGTTAAGATTAAACACGAAGCCCTGCGGCGCGGCTATGATCAGGCAAAACAAGCCTCCGATATCCCGCTGGCCACGGCGGCGGGCTATCTGGTGCGCCATCTGGCCACCGGGCGCGACCTGCCTGCGGGGGCCGCCAATGCCATGGAACTGTGGCGCGGCTTTATCGAAGATCGCGGCGGCGACACGCTGGCCAATCTGGATGAAATCCTCAGCGATCAAACCGCTTTTGCCCGGTTTGCCCGTAAAATGATCTCTGATCTGGGCTATGGCGACCAGTTGGGCGATGACCCAGACAGCCTCGATGACGACCAAGAGGATCAGGCCGAAGAAGGCAGCGAAGAGGATCAAGATCCCGACAGCACCGGCCAAGATGATCAAGACGACGACGATTCCGAAGGCGCGCCCGAGCAATCGCAAGACGATCAACAAGACAGCTCTCAGGCGCAGGTCTCCTCGGATGACATGGCCGAGGATGACATGGGCGAAGAGGCCGAAATGCCCGAAGGCGAGGCCCCGATGGAGCCCCCCGCCCCGGCGCCTGTCTCTGATGCGGACCCGCTTTATCAGGTCTATCTTGGCGATCATGACGAGGTGATCGGCGCAGAAGAACTGGCCGACCCGGCCGAGCTTGAACGCCTGCGCGCCTATCTGGATCAACAGCTGGAGCCGCTCAAAGGCGCGGTCAGCCGTCTGGCCAATAAACTGCAACGCCGCCTTCAGGCCCAGCAGAACCGCTCATGGGAATTTGACCTCGAAGAAGGCACGCTCGACGCCGGGCGTCTGGCCCGCGTGGTGGCCAACCCCACAACGCCGCTTAGCTTCAAGGTCGAAAAAGATACCGAATTCCGCGATACTTGCGTGACATTGCTGCTGGATAACTCCGGCTCCATGCGCGGGCGGCCTATTTCCATCGCCGCCATCTGCGCCGATGTGCTGGCCCGCACGCTGGAGCGCTGCAACGTGAAGGTCGAAATCCTCGGCTTTACCACCCGCGCGTGGAAAGGCGGACAGGCCCGCGAAGCATGGCTCAACGATGGCCGCCCCGCCCAGCCCGGCCGCCTCAATGATCTGCGCCACATCATCTATAAATCCGCCGACGCCCCATGGCGGCGCACCCGGCCCAATCTGGGGCTGATGATGAAAGAAGGTCTGCTGAAAGAAAACATCGACGGCGAGGCGCTCGAATGGGCACACCGCCGCATGGTCGCCCGCCACGAGGCGCGCAAAATCTTGATGGTGATCTCTGATGGCGCGCCTGTGGATGACAGCACGCTGTCGGTGAACCCGGCCAATTATCTGGAAAAACATCTGCGCGATGTGATCGCCATGGTGGAGAAACGCAAAGCCGTGGAATTGCTGGCCATCGGCATCGGCCATGACGTGACCCGCTATTACGACCGCGCCGTCACCATCACCGATGTGGACCAACTGGCCGGGGCCATGACCGAACAACTGGCCGCGCTGTTTGACAGCAACCCCCGCGCGCGCGCCCGCGCCATGGGCGGCCGCCGCACCGGATGACACCGGGCTATTTGAGTATTTGAAGAAGGGTGAAACCAGGCGCCATGTATCAATCATTCCAAGTCACCTCGCGGCCCGAACAAGGCCCGCCGCGCCTCGCGGCCCTGCGCGCTGAAATCGCTGCGCAAAAGCTGGATGGTTTTTTGGTGCCCCGCGCCGATGCGCATCAGGGCGAATATGTCTCGCCGCATGACGAGCGGCTGGCATGGCTGACCGGGTTTACCGGTTCTGCCGGGTTCTGCGCCGCGCTGCTAGATGTGGCGGGCGTGTTCATCGACGGGCGCTATCGCACGCAGGTCAAGGCGCAGGTGGCGGCAGAGTTCACCCCTGTGCCTTGGCCCGAGGTCTCGCTGGGGGTCTGGCTGCGCGAGCAACTGCCCCAAGGCGGTGTGGTGGGGTTTGATCCTTGGCTGCACACGCCAGCGCAGCTCGAACAGCTGCATCTGGAATTGGCGGGCAGCAAGATTACAATCAAAGCCGTGGAAAATCTGGTGGACCGGGTTTGGCCCGACCAGCCCGCGCCGCCGATGATGCCTGCAAAAATCCACCCGCTTGAATTTGCGGGCGAAAGCCACGCAGATAAACGCGCCCGCCTTGGCGCGGCGTTGGCCGCTGCAGGGCGTGCGGCGGCGGTGATCACACTGCCCGACAGCCTGTGCTGGCTGCTCAACATCCGCGGCGCAGATATTGCGCGCAACCCGGTGGTGCATGGGTTTGCCCTGCTTCAAGCCAGCGGCGCGGTGGATCTGTTTATCGATGCAGATAAGCTCAGCGATCTGGGCGATCATTTGGGCGCCGATGTCACATTGCATGCGTCGCGCGATTTTTTAAAGCATTTGCGCGGCCAAAGCGGCCCGGTTCTGGTGGATAAATCCAGCGCACCAGCCATTGTCGCCGAGGCCTGCGGTGACGCCCTGGTATGGGGGGATGACCCCTGCGCCCTGCCCAAAGCCTGCAAAAACGAAGCCGAGATCGCAGGCTCGCAGGCCGCGCATCTGCGCGATGGCGCGGCGTTGGTGGAACTGCTGGCGTGGCTTGATGCCCAGCCCATCGGCAGCACCGTTGAAACCGATGTTGTGCGCAAGCTCGAAACCCTGCGCCGCGCGGATAACGCCCTGCAAGACATCAGCTTTGAGACCATCGCAGGCACCGGCCCCAATGGCGCGATCATGCATTACCGCGTGAGCGAGGCCACCGATACCGCCCTGCAAGACGGCCATCTGATCGTGCTCGATTCCGGTGGTCAGTATCTCGATGGCACCACCGATATCACCCGCACCATCCCCATCGGCGCGCCCCCCCGCGAGGCGCAAGAAGCGTTCACCCGTGTGCTCTCTGGCATGATCGCAATGAGCATGCTGCGCTGGCCTGTGGGGCTTGCGGGCCGCGACATCGAAGCCATCGGGCGCATGCCGCTCTGGCTGGCGGGGCAAGATTTCGACCATGGGCTGGGCCACGGCGTTGGCGCGTACCTGAGCGTGCATGAAGGCCCGCAGCGTCTCAGCCGCGCCAGCCATGTGCCGCTTGCCCCCGGCATGATCCTGAGCAATGAGCCGGGATATTACCGCGAAGGCGCCTTTGGCATCCGGCTCGAAAATTTGCTGGTGGTGCGCGAAGCCCCCGCCCTGCCCGGCGGCGATGCCCACCGCAAAATGCTGAACTGGCAAACGCTGTCCTTCGCGCCAATTGACCGGCGCTTGATCCTGCCCGAGCTTTTGACACAAGCCGCACGCGATTGGCTTAACGCCTATCATGCGCAGGTTGCAGAAAAGATCGGCCCGCGTCTATCGCCTGCAACAAAACTGTGGTTGGATGCGGCAACCGCCCCCCTCTGACCTTGCTGGGGCTTTACCGACAAAGGGCCCCATGACCATGGCTGACCACATCAAAATCACCCCCGCCGCTGGCACTTGGACCGTGCGCGCGGGCGGTGCCGTTCTGGCTGAAAGCACCGATGCGCTGGAACTGCGCGAAGGCGATTACCCCGCGGTGATCTATTTCCCCCGCGCCGACATCGCCATGGCGTTTCTCGACGAGAGCGAAAAAACCACCCATTGCCCGCATAAAGGCGATGCGCGCTATTTCACTGTGGTCACCAAAAGCCGCAGCTTGGAAAATGCCGCATGGTCTTATGAAGACCCAAAAGCGCCCGTGGCCCAGATCCAAGGCCATTTGGCCTTTTATCCCATCGACGAAATCACCGTCGAACAGATCTAAAACTTACGAATGTTCCTCTGCCGCCGTGGCCGCCAAAGCGCGGTTATAGGCGCGCAGAGCATCCACATGGAACAGCGCCCCCCAAAGCTCGGGTGGCTCTGCCTCCGCGCTGAGCGTGACCACGGGAATGAACTGCAACCCCGGCTGTTCAAACAGCGGCATCGCCGCCTCCAGCGTGGCATTGCCGTCAATATACACCCCGTCCCCGATCATCTCCCAACAGCGGTCCTCACTGGCCGCACGCGGGTGATCATTGGCGCGCATCACATTGGCAACCTTGAACATCGAAAGCAAATAGGCCTGCGGCCCCGCCGCCAGATGCACCCCGCGCCGCTCTAGCTGCGTCAGGAAGAAACTACGGTCCACCAACCGCGACGCCAGCGCGGTGGACATGCTCACCGCCACCATCACCGCCAGCCCGGTCTGCCAATCCCCGGTCAATTCAAACACAATCAACGTGGTGGAAATCGGCGCGCCCAGCACGGCTGCGGCCACCGCCCCCATGCCCGCCAAAGCATAGAGCGAGGAAGAACCCGACACATCGGGGAAAATTCCCGTGGCAATCAACCCAAAGGCCAGCCCCGTCAGCGCGCCCACCATAAGCGAGGGCGAAAACATCCCGCCGCCCATGCGCCCGCCCAGCGTGATCGCCACCGCCACCACCTTGAGCACCGCAAATACAACCGCCTCATGCAACAGCAACTGCCCGGTCAGTGCATTGGACGTGGTCTCATAACCAACCCCAATGATATGCGGAAACCACAGCGCCAAAATCCCCAGCGCCATGCCCGCCACACCGGGCCGCAGCCAGCGCGGCAGCTTGGTGCGCGCCTGTAGGTAATTGCCCAAATCCTCGGCCCAGAACACCGCCCGCATCAGCGCCACAGCCACCGCGCCGCAGGTCAGCCCCAACAGCAAAAACGCAGGCAGCTCGACATAAAATTGCAAATCGCCATAGCTGGGCAGCACAAATTCTGTCACGCCGCCAAACTCGATCCGGTTGATCACCGTGCCCGCTACTGCTGCAATCACAATCGGCGCAAAAGCATGTACCGCAAAATGCCGCAGCACAACTTCCAGCGCAAAGAGCGCCCCCGCAATCGGCGCGTTGAAACTGGCCGACACCGCCGCCGCCACGGCGCAGCCCAGCAAATCGCGCCCGGTGATACCATCTGCATTGATCCGGCGGCTGACCAGCGTGGAAATCACCGCCGCCAAATGCACCACAGGCCCCTCCCGGCCCGATGATCCGCCCGTCGAGAGCGTGATCCAAGACGCCAAAGCTGAGGCAATCCCCTCGCGGGTCTTCACCCGCCCATCGCGCAGCGCCGCCCCGTCGATCACATCTGCCACAGAATGGGCGCGCGCCTGACGGGTGAAGTGATGCAAAATCTGCCCCACGATCAACCCGCCAATGGTGGGGATCAAAATCACCCATCCCCAATGCAAGCCGCTGATGAAACTATGCAGCATCTCGACATCTTCGGTGCCATAAAGTGTGGCCTGCAACCAATTGATCCCCTTGCGGAAAAACAAGGCGGCAAAGCCTGCGGCAATCCCGATGAGCAAGGCAATGAACCAAAAGGTGATCTTGCTCGGGCCGCGCTCGCGCATCACCCGCCAGCCCTGCCGCGTCGCCGCAAGGCCAAGATCAATCTGTTCGCGCAGGTAACCGGGTTTGGGATCGCTCATGTTGCTGGGCCAGTATTATGGTGGGCCCCATTTTTGCGGGCCATGGCTGTTCATCCTACCTTAGGTCAAGCAGTCAAACAGCTGAACCCTCGCGGTAAAAATTATTGCGCCGCCGCTGCGGCTCCGGCGCCTGCCGGTGTGCCATCCAGTAAGGCCTGCGCCGCCGCCCGTGCCGCGTCGGTGATCGTATCCCCCGCCAGCATCCGCGCCACTTCATCCAGCCGTGCCTCAGGCGCCAGCGGCACCACAGTCGAGCGGGTTACACCCTTCACCACTGATTTTGCCACCTGCCAGTGATGATCACCCAATGCCGCCACCTGCGGCGAATGGGTCACCACCAACACCTGCCCCTCGCCCGCGAGGGCTGCCAAACGGCGGCCCACCGCATCGGCGGTTGCCCCGCCAACGCCGCGGTCGATCTCGTCAAAAATCATCGTCAGCCCGGTCTGCCCTTGGGTCAGGCACACTTTGAGCGCCAAAAGAAACCGGCTCAACTCGCCGCCCGAAGCAATCTTGCCCAGCGGCCCCGCAGGCGCGCCGGGGTTCGTCGCCACTGTGAACGCCACCTGATCGACGCCGTCAGGCCCGGCAGGCTCGGGGGTGATCTGGGTCTCGAACACCGCCCGCTCCATCTTGAGCGGAGCAAGCTCGCCGCTCACAGCTTTATCAAGCTTCTTGGCCGCACTGCGCCGCGCGGCGCTCAGGGCTGCGCTTGCGGTCTCATAGGCGGCCTCGGCGGCGCGCACCGCCTGCTCCAGCGCCTTTTGATCCGCCTCGCCCGCATCCAAACGCGCCAAACGGGTCTGCAATTCGTCGGCAAATTCCGCCAATCCGTCAGGGCCCACATCATGTTTGCGCGCCAAACCGCGAATGGCAAACAGCCGCTCTTCGGTCTCTTCCAGCTCGGTCACATCAAATGTCAGCGCATCCAGCGCCGCCACCGTGCCATCCATCGCCTCGGTCAACTCCACCATGGCCCGCGACAGCGCCGCCACCGGGGCCTCCAGCGTGCCATCGGCCTTATCCGCCACCGCATCAAGCCAGCGCAGCGCCGTGGCCAATTGCCCCTCCGCGCCCGATTGGCCCATCGCCTCATAGGCATTGACCACATCGCTGCGGATCTTCTCGGCGCTCTGCATCACGCGGCGCTTGGTATCAAGCTGCGCCTCTTCGCCCGGCTCTGGTGCCAGCTTGCTCAGCTCGGCCACCGCATGGCGCAAATATTCTTCTTCCTCGCGGATCGCTTCCATCTGGGCCTGCGCCGCTGCGGCCTCTTTGCGCGCCGCCGCCAATGCCCGCCACGCTTTGCCCGTGGCCGCGCGTTTGCTGGCCAGATTGCCAAACTCGTCCAAAATCGCCCGGTGTCCGCGCGGGTTGAGCAACCCTCGGTCATCATGCTGGCCGTGCAATTCCACCAATGTCTCTGACAGCGCCCGCAAAACCTCGCCCGAACAGCGCCGGTCATTGACCCACGCGGTCTTGCGCCCATCGCTGGCGTTGATGCGCCGCAGGATCAGCTCATCCCCGCCAGGCAGGCCAGCCTCTTCCAGTACCTCATGCGCCGGATGCCCCGGCGGCAGATCGAACCACGCGGTCACCTCGCCCTGCTCAGCGCCTTGGCGCACCAGATCGGCACGCCCGCGCCAGCCCAGCACAAACCCCAAAGAATCAAGCAAGATGGATTTGCCCGCCCCGGTTTCCCCGGTCAAAACGTTCAAGCCCGGCTGGAACGCAAGCTCCAGCCGGTCAATGATCAACATATCCGAAATATCTAACCCGCGCAGCATGTCGCCTCGCCTAAATCAGGGAAATGCCCCCGCCCTTACAGCCAATCACCCTTGATGGTCTGGCGATAGATCGCAGACAGCCAATTGTCGCCCAAGCTGCGCGGCTCAAGCCCGCGACCCGTCAGCAATTTATAGCTGTCTTCATACCATTGCGTCGACCGATAGTTATGGCCCAGAATCGCCCCTGCGGTCTGCGCCTCATTGGTCAACCCAAGGCTCAGATAGGCCTCGACCAAACGGTGCAGCGCCTCTGGCGTGTGGGTCGTGGTCTGGAAATCTTCCACCACCACCCGGAAACGATTGATCGCGGCAGGGTAATGATCGCGGCGCAGGTAATAGCGCCCGATCTCCATTTCCTTGCCCGCCAAATGGTCAAAGGCCAGATCGAATTTCAAAATCGCAGACCGCGCATATTCGCTGTCAGGATAGACCTCGATCACCGTGCGCAGCGATTGCAGCGCCTGGAAGGTCAGCCCCTGATCGCGGCCCACTTCGTCAATCTGATCGTAATAGCTCAGCGCCAGCAAATAAGCCGCATAGGCCGCGTCATCATCATCGGGATAGAAATCGATAAACCGCTGCGCCGCTGAACGGCTGTTGGGGTAATCGGCATCTTGATGATAGGAAAACGCCTGCATGATCAACGCGCGCTTGGCCCATTCGGAATAGGGATAAAGCCGTTCGATCTCTGCAAAATAGGTCGCCGCATCATCGGGGCGTTTGCGCTCAAGCTCATATTCACCGCGCTCGAAAATCTGCTCAGCTGAATAGGTCTCCAGCGGGATTTCCTGCGGGTTAAAAAAGCTGCCATCAGAACGCCCGGGGTTCTGACCACCACAGGCGCTCAGCGCGGCCACCAGCATGACACTACCAATCAGCCGCTTGTTTCGGACCGCGAAAGCCATGTATTTACCCTCGTCTCAAACCCATTTCCGCCCGTCAGTCAGAGCGGTTTTGACCTGACTAACACAATACTTTCCGGTGCAAAACACAGATTGCACCTTCAGCGAGTTCTGAGCAGAGAAATAAATGCCTGATCAGGCAACGGCTGGGATCTCATCCCAGACCAAACCATACCCCGGCAGGCGCGATGCCATCGCCGCATCACAGGCCACCATGCGCACAGCGCCCGGTGTCGCAAACAATTCGCGCAGCAATGTGTTGGTCAGCGAATGCCCCGCACGTTTGCCCACGTAATGGCCCAGCAACGGCGCGCCAGCCAAGGCCAGATCACCCAAAGCATCCAGCATTTTATGGCGCACAGGCTCGTCCATGTGACGCAAACCGCCGGGGCTGGTCACGGTATCGCCATCAAACACCACCGCGTTTTCACCCGCCGCGCCGCCCAAAGCCAAGCCATTGGCCTGCATCGCGTCCACGTCGGATTGGCGGCAGAACGTGCGGCTGTCACACAACTCGCGCGCAAAAGATCCGTTGTTCATCACCAGCGAACGGCTCTGATGACCAATTGCCGCATCTTCGAAATCAATTTCGAAATCAATCCGCAGCGTATCGGCAGGTGACAGGCTGGCCGAGGCATCACCATCGGTGACAGTCACGGTCTTGAGCACCTCAAACGCCATCACAGGCGCGCCAAGCTGGCGCACACCGCGCTGCATGATGCCGCGCACGAACGGCGCTGACGACCCGTCAAGGATCGGCACTTCCGGCCCGTCGATCTCGATCAATGCGTTGTGAATGCCGCAACCCGCCAGCGCCGCCATCAAATGCTCGACGGTGGAAATGGTCAGGCCCGTGGCGTTCTGCACCTTGGTGCACAAAGGCGAGCGGTTCACGGCGTCCCAGCGCGCAGGCACCATACGGTCCCCCACGGCCACGTCACTGCGCGAGAACCAGATGCCATGATGGGCACCGGCTGGACGAATGGTCACCGTTGCGGATTTGCCCGAATGCAAACCTACGCCAGAAAAGCTGATTGGTGTTTTAATCGTGTTCTGCACAGCGGTGCCCTCAATTTGCCAAAATCATCGTCTTGGTTGGTATCTAGCTAGTGCTACCGATCACGCGGCTCAACTCAATCTTTGTAACCGACTGAAACATCCCCGTAACATTTTGGCGCATCCCCGCGCAGAAATCTGCAATCCGCTGTTATAAAACGAAAAAAGGCCACCCTAAGGTGGCCTGTTTCCGGTAACATGTGATGTCTTAATTGGCTTGGCGGCGCAGGAACGCAGGAATTTCGATGCGTTCTTGGTCCGGATCAGCCGCCTCTTGTGGCTTGGGCGCAGCGGCAGATTGCTGCTGTGCTACCGGTGGTTGCTGCCGTGCAGGGCGCGGCTGGGCGTCACCCTCTTGCTGGCCGGTCATCCGGTTGATCAGTGAATTGATGCCAAAACGCGGACGCTCCTCGGCGGCAGGCTGCGGCGCGCGGGCCGGTTGCTGCTGCTGTTGTTGCGGTTGCTGGCGCTGCTGCTGTTGTTGCTGCTGCGGCTGGCGCTGCTGCTGTGCATTCAGCGTGGCTGCGCGCAGGCGGGCCAATGCTTCGGGCGACGGCGTACCGGGCGCAGGGGCGCGCGGCGCAACAAATGCCTCTGGCTCCACTTCCAGCGCATTGGCCGAATGATCGGCTGCGGCTGGCTGCGGCGCATATGCGGGCGGCGGCACCATGTCATCATCGATCACATTCATGTCTGGCTCGTCTTCAACATAGCTGTTGTCAACGCGCGCTGCGGGCCGCGAGGGGCGCGCATCTTCCAGATCATCAAACAGCGATTGCTTTTGCTCGGCAGGGGCCGAGGCGGCAATCGGTGCGGGCGCTGGCGCCTGCTCTGGCTGCTGCTGCTGCGGCGCTTCAACGGCCACAGGCTGCTCCAGCGGACGGCTGAGCGAGCGGCGCGGCACGGGCATGTCGTGATCCACATCGCGTGCATCAATACCTGTGGCCACAACGCTTACGCGCATCATGTTGCCAATGGCCGTATCCAGCGTGGAACCCACGATGATATTCGCCTCTGGGTCCACTTCTTCGCGAATGCGGTTGGCCGCTTCGTCCAGTTCGAACAATGTCAGGTCGTGACCGCCGGTGATGTTGATCAACACACCTTTGGCACCGCGCAGGCTGATTTCATCCAGCAGCGGGTTGGCAATGGCTTTCTCGGCGGCTTGGATGGCGCGATCTTCGCCCTCTGCCTCGCCTGTGCCCATCATGGCTTTGCCCATCTCGTCCATCACGGCGCGCACATCGGCAAAGTCGAGGTTGATCAAGCCGGGGCGCACCATCAGATCGGTCACACCCTTCACACCTTGATACAGCACATCATCCGCCATGGAGAACGCTTCGGTAAAGGTGGTCTTTTCATTGGCCAACCGGAACAGGTTCTGGTTGGGAATGATGATCAGCGTATCAACAACCTTTTGCAGGGCTTCCACCCCGTCTTCGGCCTGACGCATCCGCTTGGCACCTTCAAACTGGAACGGCTTGGTGACAACACCCACCGTCAAAACACCCAGCTCGCGGGCCGCCTGCGCGATGATCGGCGCGGCCCCTGTGCCTGTGCCGCCGCCCATCCCGGCGGTGATAAAGCACATATGCGCCCCCGCCAGATGGTCAACGATCTGTTCAATCGACTCTTCCGCAGCCGCCGCACCAACAGAGGCCCGCGCCCCAGCGCCCAGCCCTTCGGTTACTTTAATGCCCAGCTGCACGCGGTTATCCGCCTTGGCTTGCTGAAGCGCCTGCGCATCGGTGTTCGCGACGACGAAATCAACACCTTCGAGTTCTTTCTCGATCATGTTGTTAACGGCATTGCCCCCTGCCCCACCGACACCGAAGACAGTGATACGGGGCTTGAGATCTTCGTGGCCGGGCATGGAGAGGTTCAATGTCATGTGCAAAGTCCGCCTGTTTTACGCGCCCGTCCCCCGGGCTTTCTTCCCTAAATTCAGCCGATCATACTGTTTACGCAACCCAAGGTCACCAATTAATCGGCGAAAACACACCAAATATGGCGTATTTTCCTCTTACTGTACGCGAGATTTTGCCCATCGGGGCAAATCTAGCGTTACCACTCTACAGCGGCACAATAACTGACGCGCGCATTGTCCCGGTTAAGGACACGCGAAAGATGTTGATTCTTTTTCAGGGCCTGCCCGACCCGTCAATGCCTCTGTGCTATCCATTTATTATTTGCGCGATCTTTTGCCGCATTTTTTAGCATTTTGGATAGAATGGTTAATGCTACCCCCTCTTGCCCCCGCTGTCACGCGGAAACGCAAGAGGGATCGGCTCACCAATTGTCTTTAAACCACTTCACCGCCCGTTTGAGCGAGCGCGCAGGGTATTTGTCATGCGGAATGTCGAAATCCCACCATTCATCTTGGGGATGGGCGGCAAACAGCGCCAGCCCCACCGCCGAGGCAAAGCTTGGCCCCGTGGCCGCCTGCGGCAAGCCATGCACCCGAAGCGGGCGGCCCAGACGCACCTGCTGGCCCAAAATCTTGCTGGCCAAACCATCCAATCCGGGGATCTGGCTGCCGCCGCCCGTCAACACGATCTGCTGGCTGGGCAAATGCTCGAACCCCGCCGCATCAAGCCGCGCGCGCACCTCTTCAAGAATTTCTTCCACCCGTGGCCGCATGATGCCGATCAACTCGGCGCGGCTGGCGGTGCGGCGGTCATGTTCAAAATCGCCCGTGTCGCCGCCAATCTCGATCATCTCGCGGTCATCCATCCCCGTGGCATGCACGCCGCCGTAAAACGTTTTGATCCGCTCGGCATTGGCCATGGGCACTTGCAGCCCCATGGAAATATCGCTGGTCACGTGATCACCGCCCATGCGCACACTGTCGGCATAGATCATGTGTTTTTTCATAAAGATCGACACGCCGGTCGCCCCGCCGCCCAGATCAATACAGGCCGCGCCAAGCTCCTGCTCATCCTCCACCAGCGAGGAAATCCCCGACGCATAGGACGAGCTCGCAATCCCCGCCAACTCCAGATCACAGCGTTTGATGCAATGCGCCAAATGCTGGATCGCAGCGGCATCCACGGTCAACATATGCATGTCCACCGATAAGATATTGCCAATCTGCCCGCGCGGATCCGACAGGCCCGAGCGGTGATCAAGCGCAAAATTCACCGGCTGCGCATGCAGCACTTCGCGCCCCTCGCCAAAATCAGGCACATCGCACGAGGCCATCACCCGCGCCACATCCTGCTCCGTCACAGGCTGGCCTTCCATATCAAGCTGCGCATCCAAACCATAGCTGCGCGGCTCGGCCCCCGAGAAACAGGCAATCACATGATCCACCCGAATACCGGCCATTTTCTGCGCGGCCTGCAAAGCGGTGCGAATGGCCCGCTCGGTCTCGCCCATGGCGCAAATCTCGCCAAAGCGCACGCCCCGCGAACGGGTCGTGGCCGCGCCAATCACGCGAAACCCCGATTGCCCCGCCAGCGAGCCGATCTCGCCATCATCGCCAAAGCCTTTGTCCCCATCAAACCGAAGCACAAGACAGGCGATCTTGGAGCTGCCAACATCCAGAATGGCCACCACACCGCGCTGCATGGCCAGCTTACGCATATGCCGCATCGACCTCTGACTGTCGTATAGATCAAACATTCTTTACTGCCTCAAACCCTGTGGACCTTATTGGCCCATCTGCTCTTTAATTAACCACCATTCGGCAGTGGCTTCACTGTTCATTTGCACCGTTGGACGGCGTGCCAGCCGCATGTCCACCCGCGCCACATCGCGGGTCAGAATATCTTGCGCACTCTCCAGCGCGATCACCCGCTCCAGCGCAGGCACCGGGTTTTTCGCAGGCAGCAAAATGCGCTGCTCGCGGTCCAGCACCAAATCCCAGCGCCGCTCGCCAACCCGCACCACACCGCGCAGCCGCGCCCCAAGCGGCGATGCCGCCCGGATCAAATGCATGGCTTCTGCCACATGATCATTGGCACCCTCGCCCGCAATCAATGGCAAATCAGGACGGTCCGCGCGGGTATAAAGCCACGCCACATGCACGCCCGCCTCATCCACCAATGACACACCATCCCCGGTGCGCCACACAGCCACAGGCTCTCGCGGCGTTACATCCACCTGCAACACCCCGCCCGGCTTGATCCGAACGGCGGCGGCTTTCACCGCGTCAATCTGGGTGACTTTCTCGCGGATCGCGGCCAAATCCATGTCAAAGGAACTCATCGGGAATTCCATCGGCAAGGCCACGCGGATGTCATTGGCCAGCGCCTCTTCGGCCCCGTCAATCGCCATCAACTTGACCATAAATTCGGGGCGGCTCTCGATGCTTTCGCGTGCTTCGGCCACGGTCTGCTCGATTGCCGTGCGGCGGCCTTCATCGCCCAGATACCACGTGCCAAGGCTCAACGCCGCGACAAACGGCAGCCCCGCCCGCAACCCCAAACGAAACGCCGGGGTCAGCATCAACCGCTGCATCCGCCATGCCCAACGCGAGGGCGCAGGATCGGCCTTGGCCGGACGGTTGCGGCGCATCAACGGTTGCATGACGCGTCCTCCACCATCCATGCGCAAAGCTCGGCAAAGGAAATGCCGCAATGCTGCGCTTGCTCGGGCGCCAATGAGGTGGGCGTCATGCCCGGCTGGGTGTTGGTCTCAAGCAAGATCAACCCCGCCGCGCCCCGGCTCTCGTCCCAGCGGAAATCCGTGCGGCTCACACCCCGGCACCCCAGCGCCGCATGGGCACGGCGCGCATAATCAAGGCACAGCTCAAAAATCTCGGATGGCACATCAGCGGGCAACACATGCGAAGACCCGCCCTCTTTGTATTTCGCGTCGTAATCATACCAGCCGGTGGTGATGATATCGGTCACGGTCAACGCCCGGTCCCCCACCACGGTGGTGGTCATCTCGCGCCCCGGCGCAAATGTCTCGACCATCACATAGTCGGGCATCTCGGGCCCAAGCTGCGGCGGCCCGTTGTTTTCCTCCGCCACCAGATACACCCCAACCGAGGAACCCTCGTTGTTGGGTTTCACAACATAGGGCGGCGCCATCACGTGACGCGCCATCACCTCATCCTTGTGGCAAATCACACTGTTTACCACAGGCAGACCCGCATGGCGGAACACATCTTTGCTGCGCTGCTTATCCATCGCCAGCGCGCTGGCCAGCACACCAGAGTGGCTATAGGGGATTTGCAACCATTCCAGCAAACCCTGCACACAGCCATCTTCGCCCCAGCGCCCATGCAGGCAGTTGAGAACGGCATCAGGTTTCATATCGGCTAAAACGCCAGCGAGATCGGGGCCTGCATCGACCTCGATCACCTCAAAATTTCCATCCCGCAAAGCGGCTGCGCATGCGCGCCCAGTAGACAGCGACACCTCGCGTTCAGCCGAGATACCGCCCATCAAAACCGCCACTGTCGGGGATTGCCTGCTCGACATACCCACCAAAGTGCCTCTTGTCCCGGACCTTTTCGTTGGCCCTTTTTATGTAGTCTTTGCCGAAGTTTCGGCTTTGCCTGGCGTTCGGTCGCTTATTATTTTTCACCGATCCGCATAATTTCCCATTCTAGCGTGATCCCGCTTGAATCGTAAACCTTTTTTCGCACCTCTTCGCCCAATGATTCGAGATCATCCGCCGTGGCCTCGCCCGTGTTGATCAGAAAATTGGAATGTTTCGGGCTCATCTGCGCGCCGCCGCGCATGGCGCCGCGCATGCCCGCATCGTCAATCACCTTCCACGCCTTCAGGTCATGCACATCATCGGCCTGCCCTGTGCTGGAAAACCCGGCGGGGTTGCGAAACGTGCTGCCTGCGCTGCGGTCCTTGGTGGGCTGGGTCTCGTCGCGCTTCTTGAGCTGCGCTTCCATCCGCGCATGCAGCGCTTCGCTCTCGCCTTCCGGCGGGCGGAAACTTGCCGAGATCAACACCGCACCCTCCGGCAAATCGCTCTGCCGGTACTGAAAATTCAAATCCTGCGGCCCGAGCGTCACCACCTCGCCGCCCCGCGTGATCACCTGCGCGCGGACAAAATGATCGGCGGTATAGCTGCCATAGCAGCCCGCATTCATCCGAACCGCGCCGCCAATGCTGCCCGGAATGGTGCGCAAAAACGTCAGGTCCAGCCCCGCATCCGCCGCCTTGCGCGCCACATGCGCATCCAGCGCCGCCGCCCCGGCTGTCACCACACCATCCGCAATCTCGATGGCGTTGAACCCGCGCCCCAACCGGATCACCACGGCGCGCAAACCGCCATCACGCACAATCAGGTTCGACCCAACCCCCATGGGAAATACCGGCACATCGCGCAGCAACCCCCGCAGGAAATCCGCCAGATCATCCACATCCGCAGGCTGGAACAAATACGCCGCAGGCCCGCCCACACGCAGCCACGTCAGCGCGCTTAAATCGCGCTGCGCCGTCAGCTTGCCGCGGGTCTGCGGCAGCTCAATTCGTGCCCAATCGATCATTGCTTTTACCCTCTGTCCACTCGGCTACTCCGCCACCCGCGCACAAACCGCGATGTGATCCACCCCAGCACATAAGACGCGCCTGCATAGATCACCATGGCCAGATAGGCCATCACCGCATGACGCTCCAGCGGCTCTGCCGCCAGCCCCTGCGTGATCCAAATCATATTGCCCGCCAAGGCCACCGCCAGCAACAGCGCCGCCCGCCCAAGCCAGCGGCGATAGCCGCAATAGGCACAGACCAGCATCCAACCCACAACGCCTGCAATGATCAGCTTGACCGCCACGCGCCTATTCCGCCGCGTCCGATTGCTTGCCACCCCGCCGCAGCCAGCGCAGCGCGTAAATCACCGGCCAGCGCAGCACAGAACACCCCGCCGCCAGCACAATCAACCCAAGCCACGGCCCATGCTGCACCACAACATAGCCCACAATCGGAATGCCAATCGCAATCAGCACATAGGCATTGCGCCAATGGTAATCACGGCTTGGGGTCATGGCGATCACATTGGCCACCACGGCCCAAACACAGGCCAAAAGCAGTGACAGGCTCATTTTGGGATCTCCGGGTTCTGCCCGCGCAGCCGCGCCACCAAATAGCGCAGCGGGTTGCGAAACATCGACACAAACGCCGCCAGCGCCAACAGCGCAAAGATCCAGCCCTGCTGCACGCCAATCATCACAATCAACACCGGCGCCGCGATCAGCAAAATCACCCCCGGCACATATTGCCGCCGCATCGGCATCATCGCCACCGCCGCCGAGGCAAAGACCCAGCCAATGCACAGCCACAGCAGCGTCATAGCAAGGCCTCCGCCGCCCGCATCACGCAGCCGCGCCTTTCAGCGCCTTGAGCTTTGCAGGCAAATCATTGGCCCAAGCGCTGATGGTCCCCGCGCCCAGACACACAACCATATCACCGGGCCGCGCCTGTTCGCGCACCAACCGGGCCAGATCATCCAGATCATCCACCGCGCGGGCGTGGCGATGCCCGTGCCGGATCAACCCGGTCACCAGATCATCACGGCTCGCGCCCTCAATCGGCGCTTCGCCTGCGGCGTAAATCTCGGTGATGCCCACCACATCGGCATCGTTGAAACAGGCACAGAATTCCTCAAAATGATGCGACAACCGGGTAAACCTGTGCGGCTGGTGCACGGCAATCACCCGGCCTTCGGTCGCCTGACGTGCCGCCTTCAGCACGGCTGCAATCTCCACCGGATGGTGGCCGTAATCGTCAATGATCGTCACGCCGTCCACTTCATCCACTTTGGTAAAGCGGCGGTTCACCCCGCCAAACCCGGCCAATGCGGCGCGAATTTGCTCGGCTTTCATGCCCAGATGCCGCGCCACCGCCACCGCAGACAGCGCGTTGGACACGTTATGATCACCCGGCATCGGCAAGGAACAATCCTTGATCACCATATCTTCGTTTTGCAGCTGAATGTCGAAATGCGCGACCCCGGCTTTGTAATGCAGGCCCACGGCGCGCACATCGGCCTGCGTGTTGAACCCATAGGTCACCACACGCCGGTCGCTGATCTTGCCCACAAGGCTCTGCACTTCGGGATGATCGGTGCAGCACACGGCAATGCCGTAAAACGGAATATTCGACGTGAAATCAAGAAAGCCTTGGCGCAGGTTCTCGATGCTGCCCCAATGTTCCATATGCTCGGGGTCGATGTTGGTCACAATCGCAATGGTCGCGGGCAAACGGTTGAACGTGCCGTCGCTCTCATCGGCCTCAACCACCATCCACTCGCCCTCGCCCTTGCGCGCATTGGAGCCGTAAGCGTGGATGATCCCGCCATTCACCACCGTTGGGTCAAACCCGCCCTCATCAAGCAGCGCCGACACCATCGTTGTGGTGGTTGTCTTGCCATGGGTGCCCGCCACCGCGATGTTGGATTTCAACCGCATCAACTCGGCCAGCATCTCGGCCCGGCGCACAATCGGCAGACCTTGCTGGCGCGCCGCATCAAGCTCGGCATTGCCCGGCTTGATCGCGGATGAAATCACCACAACCTCGGCATTGGTCACATTCTCGGCCCGCTGGCCCTCAAATATCGTCGCGCCCAGCTCGGCCAGACGGTCAGTGATCTTGGTCGATTTCAAATCCGACCCCTGCACCTTATAGCCGTGGTTGAGCAGCACCTCGGCAATGCCCGACATGCCAATGCCGCCAATCCCCACAAAATGGATCGGCCCCACATCGCCCGGCAATTTGGTTGCTGCGTTCATCACTTGGCTCCTTTGTTATTCTTTTGTGCCAATTCTTCGACCATATCGGCCAATGTCTCTACCGCCTCTGGCTTGGCTTGGCTCAAGGCCGCATTGGCCATGCGCGTTGCCGCATGCGGATTTTCCAGCACCAGCGCGATATTTTCCGCCAAACTGGCGGGCGTCGCTGCATCTTCGCGGATCATAATCGCCGCGCCATTTTCAACCAGCCCATGGGCATTGGCGACCTGATGGTCGCCCGTCGCCGCCGCAAAGGGGATCAAGATCGAGGGCCGCCCGATCACTGTCAAATCCGCCACCGATGATGCGCCTGCGCGGCTGATCACCAATTGCGCCTCGGACATGCGGCGCGGCACATCGTGGAAAAACGGCTGCACATCGGCGCTGATGCCATGCTGCGCGTAAAATTCGCGCACCCGCGCGCCATCTTCGTCGCGCGCCTGATGGCTCACCCGAATGTTCTGCAACATGGCGCTTGGCAGATCGGCAATCGCTTGCGGCACCACATCGGACATGATGCGCGCGCCCTGACTGCCGCCAATCACCAGCAATTCCATCGGATAATCGCCCGGCGGAATATACCCCGCCCCGTGCCGCTCCAGAACCGAGCCGCGCACCGGATTGCCTACATGATAGGCCTCAACCCCTTCGGGCAATTGCGTGGGCCACGTGCCGCAGGCAACATAATCCACCCTTGGGGCAAAAACCGTGTTCACCCGGCCCAAAACGCCGTTCTGCTCATGGATCATCCGCGGCAGGCGCAGGGCAAACCCTGCCCCCAGCGCCGGAATGGTCGGATACCCGCCAAACCCCACAATCGCAGAGGGCTTATCGCGCAGCATCTGAAACGCGGCACGCATCCCGCCCGCTGCAATCTTGAACGGCGCCCCCGCCTTGGCCAAAATCCCGCCCCGCGCAAAAGTGGCCGATTTGACCTCTTCAATCTCGACCGCCTCGGGGAAACCGCTGGTATAGCGTGCACCGCGTGCATCGGTAGACAGTTTCACACGCCAGCCACGGTGCAACAACACCTCGGCAAGGGCCTGCGCGGGGAACATATGCCCGCCCGTGCCACCCGCCGCGATGATTACTAGGGGTTTTTTCATGGGTTTGACTGTCCTTTGGCCGCGTTAATCTGCGGCTTTCGCCTAGCGGCGTCCTCGTGTCAACAGATCGCTCAGCTCACCCTGCGCTCTTGTGCGGGTCATTGCCAATAGCATCCCCAGCGCAATCCCCGATGCAATCACCGACGAGCCGCCATAGCTGACAAATGGCAACGTCATACCCTTGGCAGGCAACAGCCGCACAGCCACACCCATATTGATCATCGCTTGCACGGCAAACATACAGGCAAGCCCGGTGCCCGCCAGCCGGATGAACGGATCGCGCTCGCGCACCAGCCGCAGCAAAGACCGCACCACCACAATCGCATAAAGTGCAATGATACACAGCACCAGAACCAGCCCGTATTCCTCAGCCGCCACAGCGATAATGAAATCCGTATGTGCATCAGGCAGCGACCATTTCACCTCGCCCTCGCCCACACCCACGCCAAACAAACCGCCTTCGCGGATCGCATTGGTGGCATAGCCAAGCTGCGTGGTCGGGTCGACATCCGCGCTCAAAAAGCCGTCAATCCGCCGGGCAAAGTGCTCTGAATTGGAATAGGCCACGGTGCCCGCAATCACGACGCCCCCGGCCATACCAACCAACAAAAGCATCGGCGCGCCCGCGACGAAATACATCACGCCCCAGCCAAACAGCACCAGACAGGCCTGCCCGAAATCGGGCTGCAACGCCAAAAGCAGCACAATGGTCAGGCACATGATAAAAGACCAAAGCCGCCCCGGAGGGCCATTAATTTCGGTCGAGGCCGCCATCATCCAGGCCGCCGCCACCACAAATCCGGGCTTGAGAAACTCTGACGGCTGCACCGCCGCAAAACCAAGGCTGTACCAACGCACCGCCCCTTTGCCAAAATCCGTGCCAAAGGCGGGCAAAGCCGCCAGCGCGGCAAAGGACACCAAGAACCCCAGCACCGCCAAACGGCGCACAACCACGGGCGACTGCATCGAGATGAACATCATCACCGCCATGGCCAAGCCGCCGAAAAACGCCTGCCGCTGAACATAATGAAACGGCTCAAAGCCGTTTTTCGCCGCCAAGGGCGGCGACGCGGCCAGCCCAAGCAGCAAGCCGACAGCGAACAACATCAAGATGCAGCCCAAAGCCCACCTGTCAATTGTCCGCCACCATTTGGGTAGAATTGGTTCGCCGTCCCGCACTGGAACTGCGCCATAGACCATCTCTGTCATGGGGTCTGCCTTACACTGCCTCGGAACGCCCCGTTACTGGGGTCTATCGTGCAACCATAGCGGCAAATGCCCAATTCGGCTAGATGGAATTTACCCCCTTACGCGGCTTCATGCGTGCCGCGCACCGGATAATCCTTTTCGCGAATGAATTTGATGCCATTGCGGATCTTTTCCAGATCGGGCCGCGCAAATGGCGCGTTCGACGTGTCCACCATCTGCAAATTCCCCTCGCCATTGATCAAAAACAAACCCGGCTCGGAAAACGGCTGATCGGTTTCTTCGGGGCTGCGCGGATCAGAAACATAAAGCCCCAGCGCCTGCATCTGCGCAACGGTCAGCCCAAAGCCCAAAGTCAGCCCCAGCTCTTTTTCATCCTTCATCTTCTGCGTCTTGGCCTCGCCATCGCCCGATACGGCAATCACATCGACACCAAGCGCGTTGAAATCTGCCTCAAGCCCATCGAGCTCCGCCAGATAGGTTTTGCAAATCGGGCAATGCAAACCGCGATAGACCACAACCATCTGCCAATCATTCTCGCCGCGCGGCTCCCCAAGGGTCAGCGCGCCGCCACCCAGCTCTTGCAGGGTCTGTTTTGGAAACTCTTTATTCGGGCTCAGCTGTGTCATTTGAACTTTCCTTCGCATGTTATGTTAGGCCTTATCTTCCCCTCACAGCTAATGCACCCGCCCCGCGCGGCAAGCCCCAATGCGCGCGCGCCCTCTCACAAATGCTTGACCGCGCCCGCGCGCTCAGGCACCGAGGCGCCCATGCAATATGACACAGTAATCATTGGCGCAGGTGCCGCTGGCATGATGTGCGCCGCCCATGCAGGAGGCCGCGTGCTGGTGCTTGACCACGCCCGCGCCCCCGGCGAGAAAATCCGCATTTCCGGCGGCGGGCGCTGCAATTTCACCAATATGCACTGCGCCCCTTCGGCATTCATCTCGGCCAACCCGCATTTTTGCAAATCGGCCCTCGCCCGCTACACCCAATGGGATTTCATCGCGCTGATGGATGCCCATGGCATCGCTTGGCACGAAAAAACGCTGGGCCAGCTTTTCTGCGATGGCTCTGCCAAACAAATCGTCGCCATGCTGCAAGGTTTGATGCAGGCTGCCGGGGCCGAGCTGCGCCTCAACGCCGCCGCCAGCCAGATCCGCAAAACAGACAGCGGCTTTGCCCTCACCGTGCAATCGGACGGCACAGCAGAGCAGATCCAAACCCACAAACTCGTGATCGCCACGGGCGGCAAATCCATCCCCAAAATGGGCGCCACAGGCTTTGCCTATGATGTCGCCGCGCAATTTAACCTGCCCGTCACACAAACCCGCCCCGGCCTTGTGCCCTTCACCTTCCCCGAAGACCGCTTCGCCGCACTTTCCGGCACCGCCACCCCCGCCGGCATCACCGCAAACGGCACCCGCTTTGACGAAGCCCTGCTTTTCACCCACCGCGGCCTCTCTGGCCCCGTGGTGCTGCAAGCCTCCTCCTACTGGCAAGAAGGCGCAGCGATCGAGGTCGATCTCGACCCGTCCGGCACCATGCGCGAGGCCCTGCGCACCCAACGCAGCCACTCCGGCAAACGCAATTTCACCACTGAATTTGCCCGCCACCTGCCCGGCAAACTGGTTGATCACCTCTCAGGCGTGTTTGATCTGTCGGGCAATCTGGCCGATTGGTCTGATGCGCGGCTGGATGCGCTGCTGGATGATCTGCGCCACTGGCAACTCACCCCCGGCGGCACCGAAGGCTACCGCACCGCCGAAGTCACCCTTGGCGGCATCGACACCGATGCGCTCTCGTCCAAAACCATGCAGGCAAAATCGACCCCCGGCCTCTATTTCATCGGCGAAGCGGTCGATGTCACAGGCTGGCTCGGCGGCTATAACTTCCAATGGGCCTGGTCCTCCGCCATGGCCGCCGCCACCGCCCTCACCCCCTAATTCCAATTGGTTTAAAATCCCGGGGGCATGGGGGCTGGCCCCCATTGAATTCCTGCATGGGGGCTGGCCCCCATTGATCTCCTACATGGGGGCCAGCCCCCCTTTATCTAGTGAACGGACTCCCCCCCTTCACTCATCCCCCAACAAATACCGCTGCACCTGCGCCACAAAATCCTCGCCGCGTTTTTCGAAACTGTCGTATTGATCAAAACTCGCCGCCGCCGGAGCCAGCAACACCACATCCCCCGCCTCGGCATCTTCCATGGCCCGGTCCACCGCCTGCTGCATCGTGGTGCAAACCTCTGCCTCCACACTCAGCTTCATGGCAAATGCCGCCGCCTCGCGGCCAATGACATAGGCTTTGCGCACCGATCCCGCCGCAGCCGCCAAACCCTCAAGCCCCCCGTCCTTCTCCAACCCGCCGCAAATCCAGCGGATATTCTCGAAGGCCTGCAAGGCTTTGGCGGCGCTGTCCACATTGGTCGCTTTGCTGTCATTCACAAACCGCACACCGCGCGCCTCGCCCACGGTCTGGCTGCGGTGCGGCAAGCCGCCAAAGCTGTGAAACGCCGCCTCAATCAGCTTCGGCGCCAGTCCCAGCGCCCGGCAGGCCGCATAGGCCGCGCAGGCATTTTGATGGTTATGCGCTCCGGGCAAACCCGCAATGCCGCGCAGATCAATCGATCCCGCCTGCCGCCCGCCGCGATACTCGCTCAGGAACCCTTTGCGCGCAAAAACCTGCCAACCGGGGCCCGACAGCTTGCGCGCCACGCTCACCCGGATCACCCGGTC
Source organism: Sulfitobacter sp. (assembly GCA_051252055.1). Taxonomy (GTDB): domain Bacteria; phylum Pseudomonadota; class Alphaproteobacteria; order Rhodobacterales; family Rhodobacteraceae; genus Sulfitobacter. The sequence goes on along the minus strand of JBPOFD010000001.1, from coordinate 1,227,113 downwards.
ATCCCCCGATGCCTCCGACAATTGCCCCGCCAAAAACGCGCCCTCGGCCTCATCCACACCAATCACCGCGCGGTCCGGCCCGCCTTCCGCAAACAGCCGCCGCTTGGCCGCAAAATAGCCCCCCATCCCCGCATGGCGGTCCAAATGGTCTGGCGATAGGTTGGTGAAAACCGCCACATCCGGCGTCAGGCTGCGCGCCAGCTCGGTCTGATAGCTCGACAGCTCCAGCACCACCACGGCCCCGTCACCGGGCGGATCAATATCCAACACCCCGCGCCCGATATTGCCCGCCAATTCCGCCTGACGGCCCGCATGACGCAAAATGTGATGGATCAGCGCCGAAGTGGTGGATTTCCCGTTTGATCCGGTCACCGCCACCACCCGTGGCACCGTATCAAAATTATCCCAGCTCAGCGTGGCAAGGCTCTGGAAAAACAACCCGATGTCGTTATCCACCGGCACCCCGGCCTGCAAAGCCGCCGCCACAACCGGGTTCGGCTCGGGATAGAGATGCGGAATACCGGGGCTGACAATCAACCGCGCCACGTCTTTGAACGCGCCCTCGCCCAGCAATTCACGGCAGGCAAACCCCTCGGCTTCGGCCTTGGCCCGCGCCGCCGGATTGTCATCCCAACAAATCGCCGTGGCATCGCCCGCCCGCAGCGCCCGCGCCGCGCTCAATCCCGAACGGCCCAGCCCCAAAACGGCAACTTTCTGGCCCTCAAGCCCCTGAACTGGAATCATCTCTTGCCCCTTGCTAGCTTTGCCGCAGACAATGGGCCCAAGACGCGCCCATCACAAGCCGGAGCCAACCTTGCCGCACCCTCTTGAACCTCTTGTGCAACAGATCACAAATGACGCCTTTGCCGCCGATCATTGGGGCAGCCCCGCCGATTACATCCCCGAATTGGGCCGCATCAACCCTGCGCAATTTGGCATCGCCGTGGCGCTGGCCGATGGCCGTGTCTTTTCGGCTGGCGATGCCGACACGGCGTTTTCCGTGCAATCTGTCACAAAAATCTTCACCCTCGCCATTGCGCTGGGGCGCTCGGGCGATCAGCTCTGGGCGCGCGTGGGCCGCGAGCCGTCGGGCCGCGCCTTCAACTCCATCGTGCAGCTCGAACAAGAACAGGGCCGCCCGCGCAACCCGTTCATCAACGCCGGCGCGCTTGTCACCACAGACGAGGTGCTCGATGGCCGCGCCCCCCGCGAGGCGCTGGCCGAGATCGTGCAATTCATCCGCGCCGCTGCGGGCAATGACAACATCCACATCAACGAAGCGGTCGCGGCTTCTGAAACCGCCCATGGCCACCGCAACGCCGCGCTGGCGCATTTCCTCGCCAGTTTCGGCAATCTGAAAAACCCGCCCGAGATGACTCTCGGCACGTATTTCCACCATTGCGCGCTGGAAATGTCGGCGCGCGATCTGGCCATGGCGGGGCGGTTTCTGGTCGATGCACCGGGCCAGCCGCGCATGATCTCGCCCACCCGCATCCGCCGCATCAACGCGCTGATGATGACCTGCGGCCATTACGATGGCTCGGGCGATTTCGCCTACCGCGTGGGTCTTCCGGGCAAATCGGGCGTGGGCGGCGGCATCTTGGCGGTGGTGCCGCATACCGCCTCGATTGCGGTCTGGTCGCCGGGGCTGAACCGCTATGGCAACTCGCTGCGCGGCACCCACGCGCTAAGCCAACTGGCCCGCGCCATGGATTGGTCTGTTTTTTAAATATCCTGCGGCGCGTCTTGCAGATGGCCCGCCGGATGCCCCGGCACCGTCACCAAATGCCCCGCAGCCGCCATCTGCTCGGCAAAATGCCAATCGGCAATCTCCAGATACATCTGCCGCCCGATCTGCACCGATTGCCAACGCAGCGCCGCCGCTGCGGGGGCCAGAAACATCAGATGCAAATCGCTATCACAATTGAGCCCCATGATGTGATAGCCCGCCCGCCGCACCTGCGGCCAAACCTGCACAAACACCGCCCCCAGCGCATCCCCGCGCAGCAGCCCCTGCTCCGGCACCGCGCCGCCGGGCCAATCAATCCCCGCTTCTGCCAAAAGCATCTCGAAACTCTCGGTGACAGGCTCCAAACCCTCGGCCCAATCAAGCTCGATCAAGCGCCCCGCTTCCCAAAGCCCATGCCCCAGCGCGGCCATATTGGGATAATCCTTGGCATAAAATGAATAAGGCTCGCCCACATGCACATCGCCCGCCATCATCTGGCGGGCGGCACGCAAAGCGGTCTGATCATTTTGGGTAAGTTCACGCAGCGCCGCCAAAACCTCGGCGGCGCTCAAAGGGGCGGCAGGCTCTGGCACCTCTTGCATCGGCCCGCGCCCCGGCGCGCCCACTGCCGCCAAAACCCACTGCCATATGCGCCCAGCCATGGGCCGCCCCCCTAAATTGAAACCGCCCTTACCGGACCTTCAGCGTCGCCAAACCGATCATCGCCAAGATGAGCGAGATGATCCAGAACCGGATCACAATCTGCGGCTCGGCCCAGCCCTTTTTCTCATAATGATGGTGGATCGGTGCCATCAAAAACACCCGCTTGCCGGTGCGTTTGAAATAAAGCACCTGAATGATCACAGACAGCGCCTCGGCCACAAACAAGCCGCCGACAATCGCCAGCACCAATTCATGTTTCGTCGCCACAGCAATCGCGCCCAATGCGCCGCCAAGCGCAAGCGAGCCCGTATCGCCCATAAACACCGCCGCGGGCGGCGCGTTATACCACAAGAACCCAAGGCCCCCGCCAAACAGCCCGGCGCAGAAAATCAAAATCTCGCCCGTGCCCGGCACATAATGCACATCCAAATATTCGGTGAAATCGACCCGGCCCACCGCATAGGCAATCACCCCAAGCGCGCCCGCCGCAATCATCACCGGCATAATCGCCAGCCCATCAAGCCCATCGGTCAGGTTCACCGCATTGGCCGCGCCCACAATCACAATCACCGAGAACGGCACAAACAAGAACCCAAGGTTCACCAATGTGTCCTTGAACACCGGCAAAGCCAGCTGGTTTTGCAGGTTCTCAGGGTGGTACTGCGCCGCCCAATACCCGGCAATCGCCGCAATCAAAAACCCCAGCAAAAGCCGCAGCTTGCTCGACACGCCTTTGGTGTTTTGCTTGCTCACCTTGGCGTAATCATCGGCAAACCCAATCGCGCCAAAACTCATGGTAACAAACAGCACCAGCCACACAAACGGATTGTCCAGCCGCGCCCAAAGCAGCGTCGAGGTGAGCAGCGCCCCCACAATCAACAGCCCGCCCATCGTCGGCGTGCCCGCTTTGACAAAATGCCCCTCAGGACCATCATCGCGGATCGGCTGGCCCTTGCCCTGACGGCGCCGCAGCACCGCAATCAGCGGCTTGCCGAACAAAAACCCAAAGATCAGCGCCGTCATAAACGCGCCGCCCGCGCGGAAAGTGATGTAACGAAACAGGTTAAAAAAGTCGCCACCATCCGACAGCAGGGTCAACCAATAGAGCATTCAATACGTTCCTAACTCAAGATTTAGCGGCGCAAAGGCGCGCTCAACCGTTTTCAACCGGATGGCCCATTTTGCGTATCGCGTCAACAATCAGGCCCAGCTTCATAGACAAAGAGCCCTTCGCCAGCACCGCATCCCCGGCGTCAATCCGCCCGCGCAGCGCACGCACCATCTCGGCAGAGGTCTCAAACCACTCGCCCCGCTGATGGTCGGGCAAAAGAGCATGCAGCGACTTCATCAACGGACCAATGCAATGGATCACATCAAGGCTTTTGGTCGCCTCCAAATGCGCCAGCCCCGCATGCAGCGCAATCGCATCAGGCCCCAGCTCTTTCATATCACCCAAAAACGCGATCCGCCGCCCCTTGCGCACCCGGCCCAAACCATCGGTCACGCGGCTCGCCGCCAGCACTTCGAGACTTGCGGCCATCGACGTGGGGTTGGCGTTATAACTGTCATCAATCAGATAAAGCAGCTGCTCGCTCTCGACCTTATCAAGCTGGATCACCTCGCGCTGGCCCCGGCCCTTGTAAGGGGTCCAGCGCCCAAGGCTCTGCACCGCCAGCGCCCGATCCGCCCCAAGCGCATCCGTCACCGCCAGCGCGCCCAGCCCGTTCATCGCAAAATGCCGCCCCGGCGTGGCCAGTTTGAACACCACGGGCATGTCGTCAATCTCGGCCTGAACCACAGTGGCATTGCCCTGCACGTCGACGTTTTTCATAACATAGTCAAAGCCATGCACACCAAAGCTGCGGTCGCGCAGCTTGCAGTCATGCGATTTCGCCATCAAAATCGCCGCATGGTCGATGTCATTGTTGATGACCGCCGTGCCGCCGGGCAACACCCCGTCAAAAATGCTGGCTTTTTCCACGGCAATCCCGGCCACATCGTCAAACGCTTCCAAATGCGCAGCGGCCACCGTGGTCACCATCCCCACATGCGGCTGCGCCATCCGCGCAAGCGGCGCAATCTCGCCGGGGTGGTTCATGCCGATCTCGATGATCGCAAATTCCGTGTCCTGAGGCATCCGCGCCAGCGTCAGCGGCACACCCCAATGGTTGTTATAACTCGCCACCGAGGCATGGCTGCGCCCCTGATCAGACAGCATCGCCAGCAGCATTTCCTTGGTCGAGGTCTTCCCAACCGACCCGGTCACCGCCACCACTTTGGCCTGCGTGCGCGCCCGTGCGGCCCGCCCCAGCGCCTCCAGCCCGGCCAAAACATCCGGCACAATCAACAGCGGCGCATCCGCCGCCACACCCTCAGGCACATGGCTGACCAAAGCCGCCCCCGCGCCTTTTTCCAGCGCGGTTGCGACAAATTCATGCCCGTCGCGGATGTCTTTGAGCGCGACAAATAAATCACCCGGCGCAAGGGTGCGCGTGTCGATCGACACCCCGTCGCAAGCCCAGTCGCCCACCGCTCGCCCACCCGTGGCGGCTGCGGCCTCGGTACTTGTCCACAAACTCATGGCATTCTCCCATCAAGCGCGGCCACCGCAACGCTGGCCTGCTCTACATCATCAAACGGCAACACATCATCGCCCACAACCTGCCCGCTCTCATGGCCCTTGCCCGCAATCAACAGCGCATCCCCCGGCCCAAGCGCATCAACCCCGCGCAAAATCGCCTCGGCGCGGTCTCCCACTTCGGTCGCCTCCCCGGCCCCCAGCATCACCGCGGCGCGGATCGTCGCCGGATCTTCGCTGCGCGGATTGTCATCGGTCACAAAAACCACATCGGCATTTTCCGCCGCCGCCCGCCCCATCAGCGGGCGTTTGGTGGCATCGCGGTCGCCCCCCGCGCCCACAATGGCAATCAACCGCCCCATCACATGCGGGCGCATGGCGCGCAGGGCCGTGGCCACCGCATCGGGCGTATGGGCGTAATCCACAAACACCGCCGCGCCATTGTCGCGCGTTGCGGCCAACTCCATCCGCCCGCGCACCGTGCGCAAATGCGGCAATGTATCAAACACATGCGCAGGCGCGCCGCCGCAAGCAATCACCAAGCCGCAGGCCAACAGCACATTATCCGCCTGAAACCCGCCAATCAGCGGCAGACGTTTCTGAAACGCTTTGCCGCGCCACTCAAACCGCAAATCTTGCCCCGTGGCGTCCAACCGCTGGCCCGTCAGTTGCAAATCGCCGCCATCGCGCCCCACGGTGATCACCGCACAGCCCCGCGCCCGCGCAATCGCGGCCATATCCACACCTTTGGGATCGTCAATATTGATCACCGCCGTGCCATCCTCGGGCAAAACCCGCGCAAACAATCCGGCCTTGGCGTCAAAATACGCGTCAAATGTCTCGTGATAATCCAGATGGTCTTGCGTGAAATTGGTAAATCCCGCCGCCTTGAGCGTCACCCCATCCAGCCGCCGCTGATCCAGCCCATGGCTCGATGCTTCCATCGCCGCATGGGTGATCCCATGCGCCGCAGCCCCGGCCAATGTGCGGTGCAAGGTGATCGGCTCGGGCGTGGTATGGGCCAGCGGCGCAGACCATGCGCCCTCCACCCCCGTGGTGCCCAGATTAACCGCGCTCACGCCCATCTCGATCCAGATCTGGCGCACAAATGTCGACACCGAGGTTTTCCCATTGGTCCCCGTCACCGCCACCATCGTGCCGGGCTGCGCGCCAAAAAACAGCGCCGCCGCCCGCGACAATGCCTCGCGCGGGGCCGAGGTCACGACCACAGCCGCCCCCGCCTGCGCCAGCACATCGCGTGCAATTTGCGCACCTTGGGCGTCGGTCAACACCGCCGCCGCGCCCATGCGCAGCGCATATTGAATGAATTCGCCCCCATGCACTTTCGATCCGGGCATGGCGGCAAAAAGGAACCCCTCTTTTACCTCGCGGCTGTCCACCGCGACGCCTGTAATCTGGGGGTTGGCTGAACCTTGCGCCGTCAGGCCAAGCGATGAAAGGGAAATGGCCTGCTGTGTCATGTTTAATCTTTGATCAGTTACCGCTGACCAGCGTTATACCAGCGCTTTGCGCGGGTTCAACAGTGGGCCTGAGCCCCAGAAGCGGCGCAATGCGGGTGATCATTTCCCCCGCCACTGGCACTGCCGTCCACCCCGCCGTGCGGCGCGGTTTTGGCCCCGATGTCTCCACCGGCTCATCCAAGGTCACAATCAACACATAGCGCGGATCATGGGCCGGGAAAATGCTGGCAAATGTGTTGATCACCTTATCATCATAATAGCCGCCGCGCGGCTTTGGCTTATCCGCCGTGCCCGTCTTGCCGCCCACATGATAGCCCGGCACTTCGGCAAAACTTGCTGTGCCGCCCGGCTCGGACACCACCCGGCGCAACATCCGCTGCCCCGCCGCCGCCGCCTGCTCAGACATCACGCGCTCGCCCTCAACCGGGCCTTTTTGCTTGACCAAAGTAGGCTTCACCATGCGCCCGCCATTGGCAATCGCCGCATAACCTGCGGCCAAATGCATCGGCGATGTCGCCAGCCCGTGACCATAAGAAATCGTCACCGCGCTGAGCTCGGTCCAGCGTTTGGGCAACAGCGGATCACCGGTGGCCGCCTCAACAATCTCAAACGGAGTTTCCACGAACATCCCCAACGATTTGAGGAACTCTTGCTGCCGCTCGATCCCGATCATCAGCGCCAAACGCCCCGACCCCCGGTTCGAGGATTTCATAATGATATCCGCCACCGAAAGCGTGCCGTAATTCTTGCCGTTGAACTCGCCAATCCGGTGCCCGCCCACCTTCATCGGCCCGGCGGTGTCGATCATCGTCTCTTCATTCACCAGCCCCAGATCAATCGCTTGAACGGCGGTGAAAATCTTGAAGGTCGATCCAAGCTCGTAAACCCCCTGAACCGAACGGTTAAACAGCGGGCTATCCGACGCATCCCCGGTAATCGCGGGGCGCGGGCGGTCATTGGGATCAAAACTCGGCAGCGACACCACCGAGATCACCTCGCCCGTGTGCACATCCATCAAAACCGATGTGGCGCCCTTGGCGTTCATCAATTTCATGCCGCCATAAAGCACCCGCTCCGCCGCCGCCTGCACCGTCAGATCCAGCGAAAGCTCGAGCGGTTTGCCCGCATTGGCCGGGTCGCGCAGATAGTCGTCGAAAAACTTCTCCGCCCCCGCCACGCCGATCACCTCGGCGGCATGTACGCCCTCGCGGCCAAAACTGGCCCCGCCCATCACATGCGCCGCCAGCTTGCCATTGGGATAAAGCCGCATGTCACGCGGCCCAAACAACAGGCCCGGATCGCCGATCTCATGCACCGCCTGCATCTGCTCGGGGCTGATTTTCTTCTTGATCCACAGGAACTTACGCGCGCCCGTGAAATCCTTGATCAACCGCTTTTCATCCAGATCGGGAAAAATCTCGACCAACTCGCGCGCGGCGCGTTCCTTGTCGATCATCAAAGGCGGCTGCGCATAAAGCGCGTGCGTCTCGAAATTCGTCGCTAAAATCGCACCATTGCGGTCCACAATATCGGCGCGGCTGGCCGAAATCACCGCCCCCGGCGCATGGGCACGCGGCTCCATCGGCTCGGAAACCGCCAGCAACCCCATCCGCGCGCCAATCACGGCAAAGGCGCAAAAGAAAAACACCCCCAGCACCAGCAACCGCCCCTCGGCCCGAAGCCGCGACGAATCGCGCATCTGCTCATGGCGGATGCGCTTGTTCTCGCGCTCGATCGCATCGGGGTTTTCGCCCCGCTCACGGGCATCCAGAATACGCGCCAACGGGCGCAGGGGCGTGCGGATCATGGCAAATCTCCTGTGCTCATCGCCTCAACAGGGTCGGTGATGGGCGGCAATTCCGCCTTGGGATAGGCCACTTGATCGACCTGCCCGAACTGGTCAGGGTGCAGCGGCAACAGACCCAGCCGCTCAAAATTCAGCTCCGCCAGATCGCGCAGCCGGTCCGGGCGGTTCAAATAGGCCCACTCCGCTTTCAGCACCGCCAAACGCGAATGTGCGGCCCGGATATTGGACCGCAGCCGCTCCGCATCGCTCAGCGCCGATTGCGTCGCGTAATTCTCGCGGTAGGCCCAAAACGCCAAACCAACCACACACATTACCGTCAAAACATAAAGGATCGTCCTCATGTCTCAATTCCCCGAACCAAAGGCATGCCCAATGATTTACTGTCAATCTCGCCCGGCGCCGCATCGGTGCGCGTGGCCACCCGCAGCTTTGCCGACCGCGAGCGCGGATTTTCCGCCAATTCTTCCGTATCAGGGCCAATCGCCTTGCGCGATTTCACCTCGAATTGCGGCGCGGCGCGGTGCGTCTCGGGGGCAAAACGGTTGGCATTGCCGCCCGTGCCAGAGCGCGCCGTCAAGAACCGCTTAACCATCCGGTCCTCGACCGAATGAAAGGTCACAACCGCCAGCTTGCCGCCGGGTTTCAACGCCCGCTCCGCCGCCATAAGCCCCGCAAAAAGCTCGCCATATTCATCATTCACCGCAATGCGCAGCGCCTGAAAACTGCGCGTCGCGGGATGCGATTGCCCCGGTTTTGAGCGCGGCAAACAGCTTTCTACGATCTTGGTTAACTGCAATGTGCTGGTGACAGGGCGCGCCTCAATGATCGCCCGCGCAATGCGGCGGCTGGCGCGCTCTTCGCCATATTGGAACAGGATATTGGCCAAAACGGCCTCATCTTGGGTGTTCACCAAATCCGCCGCAGACGGGCCCGATTGGCTCATCCGCATGTCCAGCGGCCCATCGCGCATAAAGGAAAACCCGCGCTCGGCCAGATCAAGCTGCATGGATGACACACCCAGATCCAGCACAACCCCATCCAAATCCTGCGCATATTCATCCATCTTGGAGAAAACGCCCTGCTGCATCACGATTTTTTCGCCCAGCGGCGCAGCCCAGCTTTCGGCCATCTCAAAGGCCAGCGGGTCGCGGTCCACCGCAATCACCTGATCGGCCCCCGCCGCGAGCAGCCCGCGCGTATAACCGCCCGCACCAAACGTGCCATCAAGCCAACGCCCACCCACCGGCGCAACCGCCGCCAGCAACGGGCGCAGCAGAACAGGAATGTGAGGATCATTGGCAGAGGAAGAGGCAGCAGCAGCCATTAAATCAAGCCTCCGGTTTTCCATCCAAGAAGATCAGCGGATCAAAATCCTCTGGCAACTCGTCGAGCCATTCGGCCTCACGCGCCTTCTCTTCTTGTTCATATGTCTCTGGTTTCCAAATCTGGAATGTATCACCTGCCGCGATGAAAAACGCCTCGCCCTCAAGGTCGATTTTCTGACGCAGCTTGGCAGGCAGCACCAAACGCCCCGTCTCATCAACCGATGTGGGAAAGGATTGGCCGTGAAACAGCCGTTGCAGCATCTTGCGCTCCATCGACCCACGCGGCAGCGCGTCGATCTTGGCGTCGACCTCGTCAATCGCTTCCATGGTGTAACATTCAAGATAGCTGCGGCGGTGATCGCCATAAACGATCACCAATTCAGGCAGATCGCCTGATTGCCAGTTCGGGTCGCCAGCCTCTAGCACACGGCGAAACGGGGCTGGGATAGACACCCTGCCCTTCGTATCGACCTTATGCTGGCTTTCGCCTCTGAACCTACGGGCCACTTTGTACCGTCCCTATTGGACGCGCCCACGCGCCCGAAAAAATCTGCCCCAGAAATGGAAACGGCGGGTTGATCTGCTGCCACTGATCAACCCGCCGCCCTCGTCCCGCCTTGGCGGGGAAGTCCGACTGCGCGCGCCACCTGGGGGGATGTCTGCTCGCTCGCGCGCCGGATCTCGTTGCTCAAATGAAAGCGAGGTGCCTGTATGAAACCTGCTAGGTTATTTTATTTTTTTGGGGTCGTTTGTTGCCCCGTGTCCCGTTCTCATCCGATGCACTAGGGATGCCATGGGAATTCATGGGCGTCTACATTTATTTTCAGATTTACCCACTGGATATAGTTTTCAACAGGTGGCGAAAACCACATTTAGTGGGGATAATTTGTGTAGAAATGGCAGAATTAGCAGTTTTTCATTAGAAATCCACAATATCTTGTGCGGCTAAAACCCCACCCAAAACTTCCCATGAATTCCCAGAAACTTTCACCCACAAACTTATCCACAAGGCATGTTCTTGGCTTGTTCCACATATTACCCGTCAAACGCAACCTAATTTCAAGGATAAGCCGCCCAAGTGATTCGGTTTCGGCCAAAACTGGCCGATAGAAACGCGAAACGGCCCATGATTTCCCATAGGCCGTCCCATCAATTCCCACATGTGATCCCATAGATGCCCAAACCCGGCGCAGCCGCGCCAAACAGGGCCCTCAGGGGCGCATGATCGCGCCCATCACGCCATACCGCCTTTGATCAGCCCGTCAGCGATCTGCGCATAGGCTTTGGCCATGGGACTGTCCCCCGCCGCGATGGGCGTCCCGCCATCCCCGGCCAGACGCGTCTCCAGATCAATCGGCAGATTGCCCAGCAATGGCACACCGATCTTCTCGGCCTCCGCCGCCACGCCGCCCGACCCAAAGATCTCATGGCTGCTGCCGCAATCAGGGCAAACAAACATCGACATATTCTCGATCAACCCCAGCACAGGCGTCTTCAGCGTCGCAAACATATCCAGCGCCTTGCGCGCATCAATCAACGCCACATCCTGCGGCGTGCTCACCACAATCGCCCCGGTCAGCTCGGATTTCGTGCACAGCGTCAATTGCACATCCCCCGTGCCCGGCGGCAGATCGACCAGCAGCACGTCAAGCTCGCCCCACTCCACCTGCCCCAGCATCTGCTGCAACGCGCCCATCAACATCGGCCCGCGCCACACCACGGCCTTACCCTCTTCCATCATGAACCCGATGGACATCAGCGTGACCCCATGCGCCTGCAACGGAATGATCGTCTTGCCATCCGGCGAGGCAGGGCGCTTGTTGATCCCCATCATGCGCGGCTGGCTCGGGCCATAGATATCCGCATCCAGCAGCCCCACCTTGCGCCCCGCCCGCGCCAGCGCCACCGCAAGGTTCGAGCTGACGGTGGATTTCCCCACCCCGCCCTTGCCAGACCCGATTGCAATGATCCGCTGCACGCCGCTGGGCTTGGTCGGCCCCGCCTGCGGCTTGGGATGCCCGCCGATTTTCAGGCTGGGCGCTTTGGGCGCTGGCCCATGCGCCGTCAGCGCCACGCTCACGCTCGACACCCCCGGCACGGCCCGCGCCGCCGCCTCCGCCGCATCGCGCAGCGGCCCCATCTTCTGGGCCATCTCTGCGGTGGGCGCTTCAATCACAAACCGCACCGCTGTGCCGTCCACCGTCAAGGCGCGCACAAAATCATGTTCTATAATGCTGCGCCCATCGGGCAGGCCAACCCGCGCCAACGCCGCCTCAATATCCGATTTGCTCACAGTCATGGCAGCGCTCCTTAGTCTATACCGCTCCACCCGCTTAGACCTGCCAAAACAAAAACGCCAGCGCCGGACCCTATGCCGCAGCCCCCGCCCAAATTTTCAGCGCCCCGCCCAAAGCTTGACCACAGCCGCCATGTAGTCGCTGCATAGCAGCATTGCACATCTGGCCGTTGTGCATCCGCAGCAATTCACTAAATTGATCGTCATAAGAACGGAGCAACGCTTCGATCGGACATAACACTACGGAACGGCCCTCCTCCTCCCTGGCCTGACCCGGTGGTCCCATGATCGACCCGCTCCTGTTCTCTGAGATAAAGCACGGCCTCTCCTCCTCCCTGGCCGGGTTTTTCCGGGCGACGGCATCTTCCTCCTCCCTGATGCCGTCGCCTCTTTTCCCCCTTGCATCAAAATCCGATCACTGGCACCAACCCCGCCAAAGCGCATTCTGGATTATTTCAGAAATATTAACCGCTTATGTCTTTTTCTTGTCATGCGCGGCTTGCATATCGGGTCTGTGCAAACGTCTGTTGTGCCTTTTCGTAAAACGCCTATCTAGCAGGCAGTAAGAGCATGATTTAACAGATGAGCAAATAAAATGACCTATTACACAGATACAGCAGCCCGCAATGTTGGCACCTCCAACCGTGCCGCTACATTCTTCGGCGCCCTGCTGACCAAGATGAAAACCCGCCGTCTCTACCGTGAAACTTTCAACGGCCTGAGCAACCTGACAAACCGCGAATTGGCCGATCTGGGCCTGAGCCGGTCCGAACTGCGTCGCGTTTCCTGGGAAGCGGCAAACAACGCCCACTAAGGGCCTAGCGCATTGATTGTGCTATTAAAAACGGCGCCTACCCTCACGGGTTGCGCCGTTTCCTATTTTCTGCGGTGCAGCATAGCGCCCAGCCCGGCCTCCTAGGCCAAAGCGCCCTTAAAACGGCACATCATCGCTGCTGCTCAAGTAGCCAGAGACAACTTTTTTGGTGCCCGCTTTTTCAAACGCCACCTCAACCTTGTCTCCCTCAAGCCCCACAACCTCGCCATACCCGTATTTCTGGTGAAACACCCGCTCGCCCATGGTGAAGCTGCTCACGGCCGTCATATCAATCGTGACATTGCGCGATTCTGACGGGCGCGTGGTGCCGCGCTCGCTGGCGCGGGTCTGCAACCGCCGCCAACCGGGCGAATTATACACATTCGCCTCTGCCGCTTGATCATGCAGCGTGCTGGCTGGCATCGCCGCCGCGCCATAGCCCCCGCCATAAAGCCCCGGCGGGGTCAAAATATCCACGTGATCGGCGGGCAATTCATCAATGAACCGCGAGGGCATGGCGTTTTGCCACTGGCCAAAGACCCGGCGATTGGCGGCAAAAGAAATTGTACAAATCTCCTCGGCCCGCGTGATGCCCACATAGGCCAGCCGCCGCTCCTCCTCCAAACCCTTCAAGCCGCTCTCATCCATCGAGCGCTGCGAAGGGAACAGCCCATCTTCCCAACCCGGCAAAAACACCGCCGGAAATTCCAAACCCTTGGCCGCATGCAAGGTCATGATGGAAACTTTCTCCCCATCACCTTCTTGCTCGTTATCCATGATCAGGCTGACATGTTCCAAAAACCCTTGCAGATTCTCGAACTGCTCCAGCGCCTTCACCAATTCCTTAAGGTTCTCCAAACGCCCCGGCGCTTCTGGCGTTTTGTCATTCTGCCACATGCCCGTATAGCCGCTTTCGTCCAGAATGACCCCGGCCAGATCCACATGGCTGACATCTTCCTGCCCGGCCATCTCGCGCCACCGCTCGATGCCATCAATCAACAGCCGCAGCTGCGCGCCGCCTTTGCCGCCAATGCCATTATCGGCCAGCAAAATCCGCGCACCTTCCACCAGCGACGTGCCGTTCTGGCGCGCCGCCCCTTGGATTTTCTTCTGCGCCACATCGCCCAGCCCGCGTTTGGGCGTGTTCACAATCCGCTCAAACGCCAGATCATCCTCCGGGCTGGTCACCACCCGAAAATAGGCCATGGCATCGCGAATCTCGAGCCGCTCATAGAAACGCGGCCCCCCGATCACCCGGTAGGGCAGACCAATGGTCAAAAACCGATCCTCAAAGGCGCGCATCTGATGCGAGGCCCGCACCAAAATCGCCATCCGGTCCAGCCCCACAGGGGCCAGCCCCCGCGTGCCGCGCTGCATCGCTTCGATCTCTTCCCCGATCCAGCGCGCCTCTTCCTCGCCGTCCCAATGCCCGATCAAGCGCAGCTTCTCGCCCTCTTGGCTCTCGGTCCAAAGCGTCTTGCCAAGCCGCCCCTGATTGCCCGCTATCACCGCCGAAGCGGCAGCCAGAATATGCGGCGTCGAGCGGTAATTTTGCTCCAAACGCACCACATGCGCGCCCGGAAAATCCTTTTCAAACCGCAAGATATTGCCCACTTCAGCGCCGCGCCAGCCATAGATCGACTGGTCATCATCGCCCACACAGCAGATGTTCTTATGCCCGCCCGCCAGCAACCGCAGCCATAAATACTGCGCCACATTGGTATCTTGGTATTCGTCCACAAGAATATATTTGAACCAGCGCTGATACTGGTTCAGCACATCGGGGCGGCTTTGAAAAATCGTCACCACATGCAACAGCAGATCGCCAAAATCGACGGCGTTAAGCTCGATCAACCGCCGCTGATACTGCGCATAAAGCGCAGGCCCCCGGTGATTATACGCCCCCGCATCTGCCGCCGGCACCTTCTCCGGCGTCAAGGCGCGGTTCTTCCAATCGTCAATGATCCCCGCCAATTGCCGCGCAGGCCAGCGTTTGTCATCAATGCCGTCCCCCGCCACCAATTGCTTGAGCAGACGCAACTGATCATCGCTGTCCAGAATGGTGAAATTCGATTTGAGCGTGCGCTCGGGCGCGTCAATCACCGCATCAGGGTCATTGATCCCGATCAACTCCGCATGACGGCGCAGCAGCTTCACACAGATCGAATGGAACGTGCCAAGCCACGGCATCCCCTCGATGCTCTGCCCCAGCATCGCGCCCACGCGATTCTTCATCTCCCGCGCAGCCTTATTGGTAAAGGTCACGGCCAAAATCTCATTGGGCCGCGCCCGCCCGGTGTTCATCAAATGCACAATGCGCGCCGTCAGGGCCTTGGTCTTGCCCGTCCCCGCCCCGGCCAGCATCAACACTGGCCCGTCCATCTGCTCCACCGCCTCGCGCTGCGCCGGGTTCAGCCCGTCCAAATAGGGTTGCGGCCGCGCTGCCATGGCGCGGGCCGACAAAGATGCGCCTTCAAAGGCGTCCATTTCGTCAAAACTGCTCATCCCGATAACCTAGCCAGATTCCCTCAAAAGGAAAACCCATGTTCTACACATGTTCCGCAATCGCGCCAAAGCGCAAAACCGCCAATCCCCACGCCCCTCTGGACAAAGCAAAAAACCTGTCCACAAATGCGCCCCATGGACCTGCACGCACAATACCCCGCCCTGTCTGACCTGCGCCGCAAGGCGCAAAAACGCATCCCCAAATTTGTCTGGGAATATCTCGACAGCGCCACAGGCGACGAGGCAACCAAGGCCCGCAACCGAAGCGCGCTTGACCGCATCGGCATGATGCCCTCCATCTTGCACGGCGAATTCACCCCCGACCTGAGCACAAATTTCCTCGGCCAATCCTTCCCGCTGCCCTTCGGCATCGCGCCGCTGGGCATGTCGGGCCTGATCTGGCCAGACGCCGAGACGCATCTCGCCCGCGCTGGCGCCCGCGCAGGCCTGCCCTATTCACTCTCCACCGTGGCCACCCAATCGCCCGAGGATCTCGCGCCGCATCTGGGCCCCCACGCGTGGTTCCAGATGTACCCGCCCAAAGACGAGACAATCCGCGCCGACATGCTGGCCCGCGCCAAAGCCGCCGGGTTCTCTACCCTCATCCTCACCGTTGATGTGCCCGTGGCCAGCCGCCGCGAAAGGCAGGTCCGCTCCGGCCTGACCAACCCGCCGCGCCTCACCCCGCGCCTGCTGATGCAAACCGCAATGCGCCCGGCTTGGGCGCTTGGCATGGCCCGGCGCGGCATGCCGCATATGCGCATGCTCGACAAATACACCGATGCCGCAGGCCAGGGCCGCTCCACCACCGCCCATGTGGGCTACCTGCTGCGCACCTCCCCCGATTGGGATTACGTCGCATGGCTGCGCGATCATTGGGAGGGGCCGATGCTGGTCAAAGGCGTCACCCGCCCCCAAGACGCCCCCCGCCTTGAGGCCATGGGCGTGGACGCGCTCTGGGTTTCCAACCACGCAGGCCGCCAATTTGACGGCGCGCCCGGCACCGCCGCCCTGCTGCCGCAAATGCGCGCCGCCACTTCGCTGCCGCTGATCCTCGACAGCGGCATTGAATCCGGCCTCGACATCCTGCGCGCCCTTAGCCTTGGCGCGGATTTTGTGATGCTGGGCCGCCCCTTCCACTACGCGCTGGCCGCCCTTGGCCCCAAAGGCATCGACCATCTGATCGACCTGCTCGCCAAAGACATGATCGCCAACATGGGCCAACTGGGCGCGCGCACCCTCTCAGCGCTTCCCCCGCCTTTCGACCTAAACCGCGCCCCCGGCTTTCCAATTGGCCCAAAATCCCCCCCGGAGGGCTAAAAACCCTGCCGCCCCACAGTTAACCCGCAGTTAACCCGCACGTAAAACGCGCATCATCCGCGCTTCACAAAACCTTAACCTTATCTATTGCGCTGCAGCGCAGCATGCCTAAACTGCGCCACACAAGGCATGTGGAGGAGCCCAATTCATGACCGATTTCAAAAAGATCCTGATCGCCAATCGCGGCGAAATCGCCATCCGCATCATGCGCGCTGCCAATGAAATGGGTAAGAAAACCGTCGCGGTCTACGCCGAAGAGGACAAGCTCGGCCTGCACCGTTTCAAAGCAGACGAGGCCTACCGCATCGGCGAGGGGCTCGGCCCCGTTGCCGCCTATCTCTCCATCGACGAAATGATCCGCGTCGCCAAAGCGGCAGGCGCCGACGCGATCCACCCCGGCTACGGGCTGCTCTCGGAAAACCCCGAATTTGTCGATGCCTGCGCGCAAAACGGCATCACCTTTATCGGTCCCAAAGCCGAAACCATGCGCGCTTTGGGCGACAAAGCCAGCGCCCGCCGCGTGGCCATGGCCGCCGGCGTGCCGGTGATCCCCGCCACCGAAGTGCTGGGCGATGACATGGACGCGATCCACGCCGAGGCCGCGCAAATCGGCTATCCGCTGATGCTCAAAGCCTCTTGGGGCGGCGGCGGGCGCGGCATGCGGCCAATTGCATCTGAAAAAGAACTCGAGGAAAAAGTCCGCGAAGGCCGCCGCGAAGCCGAAGCCGCCTTTGGCAATGGCGAAGGCTATCTTGAGAAAATGATCCTCAAAGCCCGCCACGTCGAAGTGCAAATCCTCGGCGACACCCATGGCGAAATCTACCACCTTTACGAGCGCGACTGCTCGGTCCAGCGCCGCAACCAAAAAGTGGTCGAGCGCGCCCCAGCCCCCTATCTCACCGAGGCCCAGCGCGAAGAAATCTGCGCCTTGGGCCGCAAAATCTGCGCCCATGTGAATTACGAATGCGCGGGCACCGTCGAATTCTTGATGGATATGGACGATGATAAATTCTACTTCATCGAAGTGAATCCGCGCGTGCAGGTCGAACATACCGTCACCGAAGAAGTCACCGGCATCGACATCGTGCGCGCGCAAATCCTGATCGCTGAAGGCAAAACCCTTGCCGAAGCCACCGGCATGGCCAGCCAATCAGACATCCGCCTCAACGGCCACGCGCTGCAAACCCGCGTCACCACCGAAGACCCGCAAAACAATTTCATCCCCGACTATGGCCGCATCACGGCCTACCGCTCGGCCACGGGGCTGGGCATCCGCCTCGACGGCGGCACCGCCTATGCGGGCGGCGTGATCACCCGCTACTACGACAGTTTGCTGACCAAAGTCACCGCCAAGGCCCCCACCCCCGAAATGGCCATCGCCCGGATGGACCGCGCCCTGCGCGAGTTTCGCGTGCGCGGCGTCTCCACCAACATCGCCTTTGTGGAAAACCTGCTCAAACACCCGACTTTCCTCGACAATACCTACCACACGAAATTCATCGACCAAACGCCCGAGCTGTTCCGCTTCAAAGCGCGCCGCGACCGGGGCACCAAAGTGCTTAACTATATCGCGGATATCTCGGTGAACGGGCACCCTGAAACCAAAGGCAAACCCGCCCCCACCACCACCATCTTGAACCCGCGCCCCCCCGCGCTGCGCGACGCGCAACCGCAAATGGGCACCCGCAACCTGCTGGAGCAAAAAGGCCCGCAGGCCGTGGCCGACTGGATGAAACAGCAACGCCAATTGCTGATCACCGACACCACCATGCGCGACGGGCACCAATCGCTGCTTGCCACGCGCATGCGCAGCCACGACATGATCAAAGTCGCCCCCAGCTATGCCGCCAACCTGCCTCAACTGTTCTCGGTGGAATGCTGGGGCGGCGCGACCTTCGATGTGGCCTACCGCTTCTTGCAGGAATGCCCATGGCAACGCCTGCGCGACCTGCGCGCCGCCATGCCCAACATCATGACGCAAATGCTGCTGCGCGCCTCCAACGGGGTGGGCTACACCAATTACCCCGATAATGTAGTGCAAGGTTTTGTCGCCCAAGCGGCCAGCTCCGGCGTCGATGTGTTCCGCGTCTTTGACAGCCTCAACTGGGTGGAAAACATGCGCGTCGCCATGGATGCGGTGATCGAGGCGGATAAAATCTGCGAAGGCACCATCTGCTATACCGGCGATATCTTCGACCCTGACCGCGCCAAATATGACCTGAAATATTACGTTTCGATGGGCAAGGAACTGGCGGCGGCTGGCGCCCATGTGCTGGGCCTCAAAGACATGGCGGGGCTGCTGAAACCCGCCCAGGCCCGCACGCTGATCAAGGCGCTGAAATCCGAGGTCGGCCTGCCGATCCACTTCCACACCCATGACACAGCAGGCATCGCCAGCGCCACCATCCTCGCCGCCGCCGAAGCAGGCGTCGACGCGGTAGATTGCGCCATGGACGCCTTCTCCGGCAACACGTCCCAAGCCACTCTTGGCTCCGTGGTCGAGGCCCTGCGCCACACCGACCGCGACACAGGCCTGTCGATGGACGCCGTGCGCGAAACCTCCGACTATTGGGAAGAGGTCCGCCACCTCTACACCGCTTTCGAGACCGGCATGCAGGCCCCCTCCTCCGAGGTCTACCTGCATGAAATGCCCGGCGGCCAATTCACCAACCTCAAAGCCCAAGCCGCCTCACTTGGCCTTGACGACCGCTGGCCCGAAGTCGCCCGCACCTACCGCGACGTGAACCAGATGTTCGGCGACATTGTCAAAGTCACCCCCTCGTCAAAAGTCGTGGGCGACATGGCTTTGATGATGGTCAGCCAGAACCTCACCCGCGCCGATGTGGAAAACCCCAAAACCGATGTGGCCTTCCCCGACAGCGTGATCGACATGATGCGCGGCAACCTCGGCCAACCTCCCGGCGGCTTTCCTGAAACCATCATGAAAAAAGTGCTGGGCGACGAAAAACCCAATCTCGAACGCCCCGGCAAACACTTGGCCCCCGTGGATATGGAGGCCACGCGCAAGGAATTGTCAGACCTGCTGGATGGCAAGGAAATCGACAACGAAGACCTCAACGGCTACCTCATGTACCCCAAGGTTTTCCTCGATTACATGGGCCGCCACCGCAGCTACGGCCCGGTGCGCACCCTGCCCACCCACACGTTTTTCTACGGCATGAAACCCGGCGACGAAATCAGCGCCGAAATCGATCCGGGCAAAACGCTGGAAATCCGCTGTCAGGCGATTGGCGAAACCAGCGAGGACGGCGAGGTCAAAGTCTTCTTCGAACTCAACGGCCAACCCCGCGTGGTCCGCGTGGCCGACCGCATGGTCAAAGCCACCGCCGCCGCCCGCCCCAAAGCGGAAACCGGCAACCCCAACCACATCGGCGCCCCCATGCCCGGCGTGGTGGCAACCGTGGCAATCACAACAGGCCAAAAGGTCAAAGCAGGCGATCTGCTGCTGACCATCGAAGCCATGAAAATGGAAACCGGCATCCACGCCGAACGCGACGCCACCGTGAAAACCCTGCACGCCACCCCCGGCGGCCAAATCGACGCCAAAGACCTGCTGGTCGAACTGGAATAAGCGCCAGCCCTGCCCCCTGCGGGGGGCGGGGCTTCAAGGCGTGCAATGCACCGCCCCCCTATCCCTCCCCCCAACATCACGCTAAAGCCTTCCCATGAATGACACATTGCCCCCCTGCCCCGAATGCGCCTCCGAATTCGCCTATCAGGTTGATGCCCTGCTCAACTGCCCCGAATGCGGCCATGAATGGGCCTTAGGCGCAGCGCCAGAAACCGGCCCAGCAATCCGCGACAGCGTGGGCAATATCTTGGCCGACGGCGACACTGTCACCGTGATCAAAGACCTGAAAATCAAAGGCTCTTCCTCTGTGGTCAAAGTCGGCACAAAAGTGCGCGGCATCCGCCTCGTCAGCGGCGATCACGACATTGATTGCAAAATCCCCGGCATCGGCCAAATGGGCCTAAAATCGCAATTCGTAAAAAAAGTAACCGCCTAAAACCGCGCGCCCCCGCACAGCTCAATAAACCGCCGCGCCGGGGCCTGCGGGGTCTGGGGATGAATAATCCCCACCTCGCGCTTGAACCCGGCCTCGGCCAAATCCACCACATCCACGGCGGCAAATAGCCCGCCATAGGCCGCCACTTTGGGCACAATCGCGATGCCCCGCCCATCGCCCACCAGCGACAGGATCGTCGGAATATCATCCAATTCCACCACATCTTTGGGCCGCAATTGATGCGCCGCCAAATAGCGCTCCACCTGCCGCCCGCCAAATGAAATCCGGCTATAGCGCACAAACGGCAGCGCCCGCAGCGCGGCAATTGGCTCCGCCACCCCCCAGCCGCGCGGCGCGATCAACACAAACGGCTCCTCAAACAGCTTCGTCCACGACAATTGCGCAGGCGGCTTGAAATTGGGCCGAATGATAATCGCCAAATCAAGATGCTGGCTGTCCACCCGGTCCAAAAGCTCCAGCGACGTGCCCGGCGCCACCGATTGCCGCATATTGGGAAACTCCGCCGCAAACTCAAACAACACCTGCCGAATGGGGCTCATATGCGCCGAACTGATCGCGCCAATCTTGAGCCGCCCCTGCTGCGCCTGGGGCCCCACCGGATCCGCCAATGTCTCCGCCAACTCCAGCAAAACCTGCGCTTTTTCAAACACCCGCAAACCGGTTTCATTCAACCGCGCCGACCGCCCCGTGCGCTCAAAAAGCGCCTGCCCCAACTTTTCCTCCAGCCGTTTCATCTGCCCGCTGACCGCCGATTGCGTCAGCCCAAGCGTCTCCCCCGCCGCCGCAAAACTGCCCAGCCGAACCACCGCCACAAAGCTTCTCAATTCCGGTATCATTCATCACTTTCCTTGTGGCTCAGATCAAGTTTATACCGTTTTTCATGATGCAACCAGAGTGCTATCCTGCGCCGAACCCAAATCAGGAGCCACCAATGAGCACCCAAACCATCCCCCCCTTCCACCTCGCCTTCCCCGTCGATGATCTCGAAGCCGCCCGGCATTTCTATAAAAACCTGCTCGGCTGCACCGAAGGCCGCTCCTCGGAAAACTGGGTAGATTTCAACTTCCGCGGCCACCAAATCGTCGCCCATTACGCCCCGGAAGAGCTTAGCGCCGCCAAAACCGGCAAGGTCGACGGCCAAAACGTGCCCGTCCGCCACGCAGGCATCGTGATGGAGATGGATGATTGGCAAGCCACCGCCAAACGCCTCAAAGACGAAGGCATCCAATTTGTGATCGAACCCTACATCCGCTTCGAAGGCGAACCCGGCGAGCAAGCCACCATGTTCTTCAACGACCCCGCAGGCAACGCGATTGAATTGAAATCATTCAAAGACATCGGCCAGCTTTTCGCCAAATAAACCGCGCCCCGCTCCGGTGAATGTGCCGGGGCGGGGATGTTTTATGCGGGGTTAGGAATTGCCCTGCCCTAGAAGCGCAAATAAGAAAATACGCCCGCCCAAGCGATCTGCGCCTCAAAAACCAAACCCCATATCACCCCCGCCCCCCAGCACTCAAACGCGCGGCAGGAAAACCGCATTGCGCTCAATCACGCGGTCAAGGTGATACCCGGCTTTGGGAAACAAGCTTTCGAACAACGCCAAACATTGCTGTTGAAAACGCGGGTTCTCCGCTTCGACAATAATCACCGGCGCATTGCCACTAATGATCCGAACCGCCCCCTTGATTGCCTCAAGCTCATGGCCTTCGATATCAAGCTGGATTGCAGAAACCGGGCGATCCGCTGGCACCAAACTATCCAAAGACACAATCGATATCTCGACGGTCTCGCCCTCAATTTTATCAGGGATAATGCGGGCCCGCGCAGCCATTGCGTTTCCGTCCGGTTTGGAAACCCTAAGGTTCATGACGCTCGCCATATGGCCAATGCCGCATTGATGGACCCTGCAATTTTTCAGCCCGTTCAATTCAATTGTATGTTGCGCGCAGGCAAAGCTCACCGGGTTTGGCTCAAAACTGTGAACCTGCCCACCGGCGCGCGCGGCGCGATCAAGGCGCGGCAGAAAATCCCCCACAAACGCGCCCCCACAAATAATGTCTCCGGCGGCGGATAGCTGCGCCAAATATTCTTGCGTCTCCGGCTCGTATATTTCTCCCCGCATCAGCATTTGCGGAACGGGCCGATGTAGATAATCGCTCGGTATACAGAATTTTCCGTTTGGATTGGTCGCAACAACAAAATCGAATGTAGGTTTTTGGGACATTTGGTTCTTTTCATAGGCTTGTTTTGAAAGGGTTCTCCTCGTGAAAGAAGCAATATCCAACTATCAAATTTCTTGCCTGCTTAAGCAAGTGCCCGTCGAAATCGCGCTCAAACCAGCCTTCGCCTGGGCCCTATACGGCGCAAGCGCCGCCCAAAGCGTCCCTTAGAACCCCAACGCATCCCCCGCGTCATCCTCAACCTCTTCCTCCACAGCCATCTCATCCTCCGGCGCCATCGGGGTGAACAACATCGCCATCATTTCCTCGCCCGTAGGCTCTTCCTCGGGTACCGCCTCGCGCCAGACCGCATCCTCCTGCGAGACCACCAACTCCAGATCGGCCCGGCTGACTTCCGCGCCGCTCTCATCGGTCCCCAGCACCGAGATCTCATAAATATGATCCCGGTCCATGTCCCAAACATCGTCAAAAGACGGCGTGAACCATGATTTGAAACTCACGCCCCCGGTGTCGGCCTCAATGTCGAAAATCTCCGCATCCTGCCCCGACAGCGCATATTGCAGCCCCTCGGTCCCGGCGCTGCCATCCACAAATCCCGCAGGGCCGCCCGTTTCCTCGGGCGCGCTGTCCTCTTCCTCAGAGCGCGGCTCAGCCTCGCGCCACACCGCATCGGTCTGCGACACAACCAACTCCAGATCGGCCCGGCTCAGCTCCGCGCCGCCCTCGCCCGTCTCAACCACCGACACCTCATAGATATGGTCGCGGTCCATATCCCAAACCTCGTCGTAATTCGGCGTGAACCAGTCTTTGAAACTCACATCCCCCGTCTCAGGGTCCACCTCAAAAATCTCGGCATCCGCACCGGTCAGGCTAAACACCGGGCCGCCCGTCCCCGCGTCGGGCTCCGCGTTATCCTCGGGCAAATCGCCCTCTTCCTCATCGGGCGTTTCCTCCCCGGCCAGCCGCCACGCGGTGCCCGTGGGCGTCACCACCAACTCCATATCGCTGCGGCTGATCTGCGCGCCGCTGGCGTCAAACCCAACCAGCGACACTTCATAAACATGATCGCCGTTCACGTCCCAAACCTCGTCATAATTGGGCGTGAACCAATCCATATTGCTGATCTCGCCGCTCTGGGGATCGACCACAAAATGCCCCGCATCCGGCCCCTCAATCGCAAACAGATCGCGCGCCAGATTGTCGTCGCCGCTGCCCCCCTCCAGCGTATCATCGCCGCCGCCAGCGTCGGGATCGCCGCCCTCAGGATCACCGCTGTCATTCACCGTGCCTTCCAGCACCCCGTCCAGCCCCAAATCCTGCGCCAAAACCGGCGCTTCGGAATGGATCGTCACCACCAAAGTGCCGCCTGTCACCGCAAGGGTCAGGCTGGTCACGCCTTGATCAACCACCATCACGTCCGAAACCGCTTGCGCCGTGTCATAGCCACTAAGCTGCGACAAATCGATCATATCCGCCGCGCCATTGGCACCAAAATCCATGATATGCAGCGCGCCCGGCACATCGAGCACCACAAACATGTCATCGCCATCGCCGCCCGTGACAATATCCACATCGCCGCCGCCAATCAGCAGGTCATCGCCCGCCCCGCCATTAAGCAGGTCATTCCCCGCCCCCCCATCAAGCGTGTCATTGCCCACACCTGAATTGAGCGTGTCATTGCCCGTGCCGCCCTCGGCATAAAAAGACGAACCCGCGCTGGCCCCATCCACAAAATCATTGCCCGCATCCATGAAAATCCGGTCGGAATCCTCAAACACGCCGATGAAGGCCAGATCATTGCCGTCGCCGCCGTGGATTTCGTCATTGCCTTGGCTGCCCGCCATCGTGTCATTGCCGTCGCCGCCATAGACCGTGTCGGTGCCGATGCTGCCGATCAAATGGTCGTCGCCCTCGCGCCCATAGATCAAATCATCGCCGTCGCGGCCAAACACATGGTCATTGCCCGCGCCCGTGTCGATCACATCATTGCCATAAAGACCCTCGATCTCGTCATCGCCATCGCCGCCGATCAACGTATCGTCGCCATACCCGCCGCGCAGCGTGTCACTGCCGTCGCCGCCCACGATTGAATCGTCGCCCTCTTCCCCAAGCAGCGAGTCGTCACCCTCAAACCCGAAAATCACATCCGCCCCATCGCCCCCCGCAATCACATCATCGCCAGCGGTTCCGTTGAGTGTTTGATCGGGATCTATGGGCATTTTTCCGTCCTAAATAGCGTAAGCGGCGCATCATCTGCGTCCCCTCGCCCTTAGCACAGCCCCTCGAAGCCCGCTCGGATTTCGCCTTATTCCCGCCATAAAACAGGTTTTGCGGATTTCTTTGATATGCGCCTGCGCACAATCCCCGCAGGCCGCGCATACTGATTACATTTGCTCAACAAGCGCCCGCCGGCCAATGCAAAACACCCCAATTGGTTGATTCGCGCATCCAATCTGCGCGCAGCGCCCCGCCCCCTGCACGCGAGGGGCGGGGCAAGGCTCAATGAGCCAGCATTTCCGAGACAATTTCATCCGCGCTGAGCGCCGCCGGGTAATAGGTCGGCCAGTTGCTCACTTCATTCAACAGAGCCGCCCGGTCATTGCCCCAATAAAGATGGTAATGATCCGACACCGCAGGCGCGATCTTGTGATCCGAGAATTGGATGAACTGCGGTGCCTGCGCATCGCCTGCGGCTTTCTCAAAGATAAACCGCACCCCGCGATTGCCCTTCTTATAGGTCAAAATCTCATACCCATCCGAGATATAGCGCCCCTGCACCGCCCCGGCCGCCCCGTAAAACGTGACCAGCGGCCCCTCGATGGTGATCCGGTCCACATCCGTGGCATAGCCCGCCGCATAATAATCCGCATATTCCTGCGCGGTTTTTGTGCCGCTTTCGGCCTTATGCGCCATCACCGGGGCCAGCTTGCCCGCCTCCAGCAAGGGAAACACCGATTGCCAATCGCCCTGCCAATCGGAAAACGGGCGCTGCTCAATCTGCGCATCATCAAAATGCCCGTCATAAATCGCCTGCTGCTCAGCGCTGAGCGTATGGCTGTGGTCATGATCCTTGCCTGCCGCCGCCACAGGACCAACCGCCAGTGTCGCAGCAACCAAGAAAGAGAGAGAAGAAAGCCCAAGGCGCAAAGTCATCACATATCCTTTATCTGATTCGTTATGATATAACGTAACACCTAATATTCGAGCACCCGCCCCCCTGCAACGGCTAAATCCCGGCACTGGCCAAGCGCCCGCGATCCTGCCACTCTTCTTATATGAAACTTGCCTCCCTCTCTCTTATCGTGCCCGATTATGACGCTGGCATCGCGCATTACTGCGGCGTGATGGGGTTCACCTTGCTGCAAGACCTCGATCAAGGGCGCAAACGCTGGGTCGAAATCGCCCCGCCCGGTGGCGGCGCAAGCTTCATCCTTGCCCGCGCTGATACAGCCGAGCAGCACGCCGCCATCGGCAACCAAGGCGCAGGCCGCGTCTGGCTGTTCCTGCACAGTGATGATTTTGCCCGCGACCACGCCAAGCTGAGCGCGGCTGGCATTATTTTCGAAGAATCTCCTCGTTTTGAGCCCTATGGCACCGTTGCCGTTTTCCGCGATGGCTTTGGCCACCGCTGGGATTTGATCGAGCCCGCGCTCCCGATCCCCCAAACGTAAAAGAATCTTGTGAAAAATCCGTTAAAGATTCTGTGCCGCCCCGCGCTGCTTTGAAAATTTCGCGCCGATTTGCCTCAAATTCAGCGCGCCGCGCCCAGAGCGCCCCTCACAACCACCCCCAAAACACCCGCTGCCAGAAAATAATCACCCCGCCCCAACAGCGCGCAAAATCCGCTTTTCCTTTGTGTTAACCGCTTCGCGCCGCCGCGCCCTGCCCGCCGCGCGAAGTTTTTTGAAAAACCCTGAATTTTTCTCTTGCGGCCCCCCGCTACTCTAGTTATTCCGTCCTCACCAACGGAAGCGGGCGTAGCTCAGGGGTAGAGCATAACCTTGCCAAGGTTAGGGTCGGGCGTTCGAATCGCCTCGCCCGCTCCAACATTCTCCGGTCACCCACCGGACGAAAAGAAACCCGCCGCAAGGCGGGTTTTTTCTTGCCTAACAGAAGCTTAGCGGCAAAAGCTCATGTAGCTTTATCACGGCATTCAGGCGCAAACCGCCCCGGCATTCCCGCGCCGTCCGCCCGCCAAATGGCAGGGCAGACAGGCGGCAATCAGGCGTTAAAATACCTTAAACGTCATGGTGGTCAGCGACCGCTCAATGCCAACAATATCCAGCAAATTGTCGTTGATATAGACCCCCACATCTTTGTCTTTGGGGATATACAGCTTCATCAACAGGTCAAAATCGCCCGAGGTGGAATAGAGCTCCGAATGGATCTCGCGCAGGGCGATTTCCTCGGCCACGCTATAGGTCGTGCCGGGTTTACAGCGGATCTGGATAAAGACACAGGTGGACATCAAAATGGCTCCTTTAACAGCGCGCTCAGGCTGGCACAGCCCCCTGCCCGCCGCAATCGCAATATTGCGCCCTTGGCCTGCGGGCTGGCCCTGCTATAAGGGCGCGGACCAAGGATAAAGGGCACGCACATGCGTCAGGCCAGCATCAGCCGCAAAACCGCCGAAACAGACATTTCCGTCGAGATTAACCTCGACGGCACAGGCAGTTACGACAATCAAACCGGGGTCGGCTTTTTCGACCACATGCTCGACCAACTGGCGCGCCATGCCCTGATCGATATGAAAATCCGCTGCACCGGCGATCTGCATATTGATGACCACCACACCGTCGAAGACGTGGGCATCGCACTGGGCCAAGCGCTCAGCGCTGCCATGGGCGACAAACGCGGCATCATCCGGTATGGCGCATGCCTGCTGCCGATGGATGACGCGCTGCTGCGCTGCGCGCTCGATCTGTCGGGGCGGCCCTATCTGGTGTGGAATGTGGATCTGCCCACCGCCAAAATCGGCAATTTCGACACGGAATTGGTGCGGGAATTCTTTCAGGCGCTCTCCACCCATGGCGGCATCACGCTGCATGTGGACATGCTGCACGGGCTGAACAGCCACCACATCGCCGAAGCCGCGTTTAAATCCGTGGCCCGCGCCCTGCGCGATGCGCTGGAGACCGATCCGCGCAAAGCCGATGCGATTCCCTCCACCAAAGGCAGCCTCTGACGTGCTCACCGCTCTGATCGATTATGAAAGCGGCAACCTGCACTCGGCCCATAAGGCATTCGAGCGCATGGCCCGCGAAGTGGACGCCGGCGAGGTGATCGTCACCGCCGACCCCGATGTGGTGGCCAGCGCCGACCGCATCGTGCTGCCCGGCGACGGCGCATTCCCCGCCTGCATGGCCGCGCTAAAAGGCAAATCGGGCATTTTTGACGCGATGGTGCATGCGGTCGAAACCAAGGGCCGCCCGTTTCTGGGCATCTGCGTCGGCATGCAGCTCATGGCCTCATGGGGCCGCGAATACCAAGACACCCAAGGCCTCGGCTGGATCGGCGGCGACGTCACCGCGATCGCGCCCTCGGATAAATCGCTCAAAGTTCCGCATATGGGCTGGAACGATCTGGTGCTAGACGCGCCGCACCCGGTCTTTGACGGCATCAAAACCGGCGATCACGCCTATTTTGTGCACAGCTATCACATGTCCGTCGCAAACCCGGCCCAGCGTCTGGCGCATGTGGACTATGGCGGCGATGTCACGGCTGTGGTCGGCCAAGGCACCATGCTCGGCATGCAATTCCACCCCGAGAAAAGCCAAGCCACCGGCCTGCGCCTGATTGCCAACTTCCTACAGTGGAAGCCCTAAAAACCGGCATCCCCCGCCGCAAAGCGAGGGATGTGAGTATTTTTAGAAGGGTGAAGCAGGCAGTTTAGTTGACCCGACTCCAGGTTTGCTTGGAACAGATCAGCCCGCCCGCCACACAGCCCGACAATTGCAGCGCATTGCCCGAATGCTGCATTTTGCCCAGATAGATTTTATCATTGGACGGGCGCCAGACTTTGCCCTCATATTTGCCACCGCCTTTGGGTGCCATGCTGCGCACCAATTGCTTGCCGATATTGGGCGATTTATATTCGCCGCTGCTGTTGAAAGTGCGCGCAATTGTGCCGCAAATCGCGCCGCCGCAAGGGGCCAGTTTGACATGGGCATAGGCCCCGTCATCCGCTTGGGTTTGCCACATGCCCTCCACCGGATCAGCCAGCGCTGCGCCGCAAAGGGCCATGGCCAAAGCCGCCCCCGCCATCACTCGTTTCATGGTCTTTCCTCCCTAGAAATCCGCACCCAGCATGGGGCCGCTTTGCCCTTTCAGGCAAGCCTGACGTGGGGTCGCATTGCATCCGCGCCGCTGGCATGCCACATGCCGCGCAACTCTTCACGATGCCAAAGGGGCGCTCAGCATGATCCTGTATCCCGCAATTGATCTCAAAGACGGCCAAGCCGTGCGCCTCGTCCATGGCGACATGGACCGCGCCACCGTGTTCAGCGACGACCCCGCCGCCCAAGCCCTCAGCTTCACCAGCGCAGGCTGCGAATGGCTGCATCTGGTGGACCTGAACGGCGCTTTCGCAGGCACCCCCGTCAATGCCGCCCCCGTCGAAGCGATCTTGAAAGCCTGCAAAGTCCCCGCCCAGCTTGGCGGCGGCATCCGCGACATGAAAACCATTGAGACATGGCTGGACAAAGGCCTCGCCCGCGTGATCCTCGGCACCGTCGCCGTCGAGAACCCCGATCTGGTGCGCCAAGCCGCCCGCGCCTTCCCCGGCCAAGTCGCCGTGGGCATTGACGCCCGGGACGGCAAAGTCGCCACCAAAGGCTGGGCCACTGAAACAGACGTAGACGCCACCGATCTGGCCCGCTCCTTCGAAGACGCAGGCGTGGCGGCAATCATCTACACCGACATCAACCGCGACGGCGCAATGGGCGGGCCAAACATCCCCGCCACAGCCGCCCTCGCCCGCGCGGTCTCCATCCCCGTGATCGCCTCCGGCGGCGTGTCCTCCCTCGCGGATCTGCACGCGCTCAAAGCCACGGGCGTGATCGAAGGCGCCATCTCTGGCCGCGCGCTCTATGACGGGGCCATCGACCTTGCCGAAGCCCTCGCCGCCTTGCGCGACTGAAACGCGCCCGGCGCTTGCCCCACTGCCTCTCTACCGCTAAAGCGAACCTATGCTGAAAACCCGCATCATCCCCTGTCTCGATGTCGCTGATGGCCGCGTGGTCAAAGGCGTCAATTTTGTTGGCCTGCGCGATGCGGGCGATCCCGTCGATGCCGCCATCGCCTATGACGCCGCAGGCGCGGACGAGCTGTGCTTCCTCGACATCCACGCCACCCATGAAAACCGCGGCACCATGTTCGATCTGGTGCGCCGCACGGCCGAGCATTGCTACATCCCGCTCACCGTGGGCGGCGGCGTGCGCAGCGCCGCCGATGTGCGCGCCCTGCTGCTGGCTGGCGCGGATAAGGTCAGCTTCAACTCCGCCGCCGTGGCCAACCCCGATGTCATCGCCGAAGCCGCCGACCACTTCGGCAGCCAATGCATCGTCTGCGCCATCGACGCCAAAACCGTGGCCCCGGGCCGCTGGGAAATCTTCACCCATGGGGGCCGCCGCGCCACCGGCATCGACGCTGTGGAATTTGCCCGCACCGTCACCGCCAAAGGCGCAGGGGAAATCCTGCTCACCTCCATGGACCGCGACGGCACCCGCGCAGGCTTCAACCTGCCGCTCACCCGCGCGATCTCCGATGCGGTCACCGTCCCGGTCATCGCCTCCGGCGGCGTGGGCAACCTTGACCACCTCGTCGACGGCGTGCTGCAAGGCGGCGCATCTGCCGTGCTCGCCGCCTCCATCTTCCACTTCGGCGATTATACCGTGGCACAGGCCAAGGCGCATATGGCCGCCGCTGGCATCCCCATGAGGCTCACATGACACTCGACGCGCTCTACAACACCATCCTTACGCGCAAATCCGCGGACCCAAGCAGCAGCTGGACCGCCCAGCTCCTCGCCAAAGGCCCCGAAAAATGCGCCGAGAAATTTGGCGAAGAAGCCATCGAGGCCATCATCGAAGCGGTCAAAGGCGACACAAAAGCCCTCACAAGCGAGGCCGCCGATGTGCTCTACCACCTGCTGGTGATGCTCGCCGCCCGCGATGTCCCGCTCAGCGATGTGCTGGATGAACTGGCCCGCCGCCAAACACAATCTGGCATCGCCGAAAAATCCGCCCGCTCCTGAACCGGCGGCCTTCACCCTTCTACAAATACTCAAATCCCCGCGCAGATCCCCGCGCTAAAGCTTGCTGGAAATCACCCCGGTGGCAAAACCGCCCATTCGCAATTCACCAAACAGCCGCTGATATTCGATCTTGGGGCAGCGATCTTGAATAACCGTCACGCCGCGCGCCTCGGCCTGCGCCGCCGCCTGCGCATGCTGCACACCGATTTGCATCCAAATGGTGCCCAGCGCGGGAAACAGCCCCAGCGCCTGATCCACAATCGGCGGCACCGCGTCGCTGCGGCGGAAAATATCCACCATATCCACGCCGCCCTCAATCTCCCCCAGATCAGCAACAACCTTATGCCCAAACAGCATCTGCCCCGCGATGCCGGGGTTCACCCCAATCACCTGATAGCCTTTGATCGCCAGATACCGCGCCACATAATAGCTTGGCCGGATCTCATTGGCCGACACCCCCACAACGGCAATCCGCTTGGTCCGGGTCAGCACCTCTTTCAACAGCTTATCTGAATAATCCATCTCTCATCCCCGTCTCATCCGCCTCCCGCGCATACCTAAACGCGCCCCGCACAAAAACGCTAACGCGCCGCTGCATAGAAAAGCAGAGAAAGCCGGATAAAAAAAGCGCCCCGCCGGAAAAACCGCGGGGCGTTAAGGTGCGGAACGAGGGACAGTAGGGTAATGACAGGCGTTCCGGGCCTATCACCATGCACAATAGCTAAGTGCATTTCTCACCATTCCCAGAGCCTGCGCCGAATTCCTGAAAATCTGGTTAAACCTCGGCGTGTTTTTGCCCAAATCTCACCAGTTTCCAGCGAATCCCTGCCAGATCACCCCTTCGGGCGGGCCGCATACAGCGCGATTGCTGCCGCATTTGACACGTTCAGCGATCCAAAACCGCCCCCCGCATCAATCCGCACCAAAGCATCCACCGTCTCTTTGGTCTTTTCGCGCAGCCCTGGCCCCTCGGCCCCCAGCACCAGCGCCACAGGGCGGTCGCGCCGCCCCTCCAGCGCATCTTCGATGCTCTGCTCGGCCTCGCCATCCAGCCCCAGCACGAAATACCCCATGCCCTGCAATTCCACGATTGCATCCGCCAAATTGCGCACCCGCAAATAGGGCTGCCGCTCCAGCGCGCCCGATGCCGTCTTGGCCAGCGCGCCGGTCTCGGGCGCTGCGTGATGGCGCATGCCAATCACTGCCGAGGCACCCAAAACCTCTGCCGAGCGCAGAATCGCCCCCACATTATGCGGATCGCTCACCCGGTCGAGCAGAACAACGCGGGGCAATTCCGCCCCGATGCACACATCGGCAAGACTGCCCCAATCCAGCGGCTTGACCTCGAGAACCGCGCCCTGATGCACAGAGCCGGGATCAATCGGAGGGCGGAATTTACGCGGGTCCACCACCTCAGGCTCGAGCCCCGAGGCCGCAATCGCATCCTCCAGCTTGACCTGCGCATTGGGTGTCACCATCAATGTCAGTTTCTCGCGTTTCGGATTCATCAGCGCGTCACGCACCGCATGCAGACCAAACAGCCAAAGCGTCTCACGCGCCTCGACCTTCTTGCCCTGTTCTTTCGCCACGACCCATTTGGGTTTTTTCATCTTCGCCTCCGAATACACGTCTGCGCGCGGGTCTATACGCTTGCACGCCCCAAGCCAAGCAAGCCCTGCACCGCGCCCAATCCCCCGCAGAATATCCCAACCGATTGCCCAAGCAAAACTTCCTGCCACCGGGCGTCACTTTTCCGGTTGACGCTCATCCGGCCCACCGTTAATCAGCCCCTCAGTGGGCGACAGGCCGCAAGGTGTGGCAGGGGACTGTAACTCCCTCGCGGAGACGCACGCCTGGTTCGATTCCAGGGTCGCCCACCACTTCAAAGCAGTTCCAATCCGGCGCAAACACCCTCCCTCCCGAGGTACCCCGCGCGATTCTCTGCCCTCCCCAAAACCCTCCCCTTCCCCTCCCCACATCCCTCCCTCACGGCTCTTTTATTTCTGATAAAATTTGTCGGATTGACATATCCTACCAAATCACTCAGTTATTGCATCACGGATATTTCGCGCCCCGCTCTCAGCTAGGGGCCGCATTCTGACCAAAGGACCGACCACACAATGCCCGCCGCAGCCTCCACCTCCCTTCGCCGCACAGGCATTGCGCCAGCCCGAGGAACCGCGTGATGCCCCGCCAATCCCTTGCCCCCATCGACCTGCCCATCGACACCGCCCCCACCTATGCGGCGCGCGACCTGACCGAGGGCGGCGACCAAGCCCGCATCGTGCTGGGCGATCAAGCCTATACCCTGCGCATCACCCGCGCTGGCAAACTGATCTTGACCAAATGAGCGCGCCTGAAAACACCCGTGGCGGCGCACCTGTGGGCTATGTCAGCGAACTCGATAGCATCGAAGCCGCCAGCGTCATCTACCTGCGCCTGTGGTGCGATGGCCCCGACGCGCAAACCCAAGTCTGGCAGGATTTCTCCGCCACATTAGGCGAAGCGCGCGGCGATACCGCCTACCGCACCTTCGGCGAGCTTTGCACCCTGTGCACCTCGCATGGCCGCCGCCCGCTGATGCGCCACGCGGTCACCTGCAAATGCCTCGGCGCGGACGAATCCTGCTTTGCCAATTTCATCGCCAGCGCCGCCGACGGCGCCCATGAAGACGCGCTGATGCTGGCCACTTTGATCGTGCGCCCCGATGTGGCCCCGCTGATCACCGCGCTGGCCACCGACTTTGGCCTCGCCCTCAAACGCATGCAGCTTTGCGCCCCGCGCAGCCTGCACGGCACATCAACCCCTTCAAAAACACTTCACTGAACTGGATATCCCATGAAACGACCCAGCCTCCTGACCGCAGCCATCCTGCTCGCTGTCACCAGCCCGGCTTTCGCCTCGCCAAAAACCGAAGTGCTTGGCACCTACGCCAAAATCGCAGCCGCCAAATACGAAGACAGCCTGATCACCGCCAAACGCCTGCAAACGGCAGTAAACGCGCTGATCGAAACCCCTTCCGCCGAGGCCCTGCAAGACGCCCGCGCCGCATGGCTGGCCGCCCGCGTCCCCTACCAGCAAACCGAGGTTTACCGCTTTGGCAACGCCATCGTGGACGACTGGGAAGGCAAGGTGAACGCTTGGCCCCTCGACGAAGGGCTGATCGACTATGTCGACAGCACCTACGGCGGCCCTTCGGATGAAAACGCCTATGCCGCGCTTAACATCATCTCGTCGCCCAGCTTCACCCTCTCGGGCAAAGACATCGACGCCAGCGCCATCACCCCCGAACTGCTCTCGGAAACCCTGCACGAAGCGGACGGGGTCGAGGCCAATGTCGCCACCGGCTACCACGCCATTGAATTCCTGCTCTGGGGCCAAGACCTCAACGGCCACAGCGCGGGCGCAGGTGATCGCCCCTGGACAGATTACGCAGCGGGCGACGCCTGCACCGGCGGCAATTGCGACCGCCGCGGTGACTACCTCAAGGCCGCGACCGATCTGCTGGTCTCCGATCTGGAATGGATGAGCGCCCAGTGGCAAGACGGCGGCGCAGCCCGCGCCACCCTGCTGGCCGATGAAAACACCGGCCTCGCGGCGATCCTCACGGGCATGGGCTCGCTGTCCTACGGCGAACAGGCGGGCGAGCGGATGCGCCTTGGCCTGATGCTCAACGATCCCGAAGAAGAGCACGACTGCTTCTCCGACAACACCCACAACAGCCACTATTACGATGGGCTGGGCGTGCAAAACGTCTACCTTGGCGAATATGTGCGCGTTGATGGCACGCTGGTCTCCGGCCCCTCGCTCTCCGACATGGTCGCGGCCAAAGACGCAGCGCTCGACGCGGAAATGCAGGCCAAACTCAGCGCCACAATGATGGCACTTGGCCGCATCAAATCCGCCGCCGAATCCGGCTTTGCCTATGACCAGATGCTCGAACGCGGCAATGCCGCAGGCGAAGCGCTGGTGATGGGCGGCGTGAACGGGCTGATCGATCAAACCCGCAGCATCGAACGGGTTGTCACCGCACTGGAACTTGACCAGATCGCCTTCGAAGGCTCCGACAGCCTCGACGATCCCGAAGCGGTCTTCCAATAAACCGCACGCCCGGCGGCCTCCCCGCCGCCGGGCAATTCCCGCCAAAACCCCGCAAATCTGCAAATTTGGCGCGCGTAAAATGGCTTGAGCGATTGCTCACAGGCACGGATGGGCATATCGACAACCCCGAATCCCCCGGCCAGACGCACCCTTTGGTGAATAAAACATGCACAGCTCGACCTCCGCACTCTGGACCAAACGCGCCCGAAACGCGGCTTTGGCCGCCCTGCTCGGCACTGCCGCCCTCGCACAACCCCCCGGCTGGGACTTGGGCGATCCGCATCTCGACGTGATCCCCCGCACCAATGCCGAAGCCGCGCGCATCAAATCCGCCACCGCCCCCAGCACCGATTTCACCGCCCCCGGTAAATATGAAATCAAATCGGCGGGCGCGGCCACCGTGCGCGCCCTTCCCAATGCCGATGCGTTTTCCCAAGCCTCCGCCAATCTCGATTTCGAAGGCGAGCTGAATTTCAAAATCGGCAACGGGCTGTTTCGCAAACTCTGGGTCTCCTCGCCCTCCTCCACCCTCGCCTCCGATGGGCTGGGGCCGCTGTTCAACGCCCGCTCTTGCCAGCGCTGCCACATCAAAGACGGGCGCGGCCACCCGCCCGAAAACGCCGATGACAACCGCGTGTCGATCTTCCTGCGCGTCTCGATCCCCGGCGCAGCCTCAGACGCCCCCGGCCAGATCCGCGATTACCTCGCCACCCTGCCCGACCCGACCTATGGCGGCCAATTGCAAGATTTCGCCGTGCAGGGCCACGCCGCCGAATACCGCCTCGATGTGGCATACCGCGAAGAACCCATCGCGCTTTCTGGCGGTGAAACCGCCTCCCTGCGCCACCCGTCCTATACCGCCGCCAATCTCGGCTATGGCCCGCTGCACCCGGGTGCCATGCTCAGCCCGCGCGTTGCGCCGCAAATGATCGGGCTTGGCCTGCTCGAAGCGATCCCCGCCGCTGACATCCTCGCGCTGGCTGATCCCAATGATGCGGATGGCGATGGCATCTCGGGCCGCCCCAATGTGGTCTGGTCCGATGAATTTGATCAACCCATGCTGGGCCGCTTTGGCCTCAAGGCGGGCATGCCCACGATTCGCGAACAATCCGCCGCCGCGTTTTCCGGTGACATCGGCATTTCCTCGCCGCTGCACCCCGCCCCCGCAGGCGATTGCACCGCCGCCCAAGACACCTGCCTTGGCGCAATCCACGGCGATGGCGACGCCCGCATCACCGAGATCGACGCCGAAGGCCTCGACCTCGTCACCTTCTACAGCCGCAACCTCGCCGTGCCCGCGCGGCGCGGCGCAGACACCCCGCAGGTGCTGCGCGGCAAACAGGTGTTCTACGACACAGGCTGCACCTCTTGCCACCAACCCAACTTTGTCACCCACCGTCTCAATGACCGCCCCGAACAAAGCTTCCAACTGATCTGGCCCTATTCCGACCTGCTGCTGCATGACATGGGCGAAGGCTTGGCCGATCACCGCCCCGAAGCCCGCGCCACCGGCACCGAATGGCGCACCCCGCCGCTCTGGGGCATCGGCCTCACCCAGCAAGTCAGCGGCCACAGTTATTTTTTGCATGACGGGCGCGCCCGCTCCCTGCTCGAAGCGGTGCTTTGGCATGGCGGCGAAGCAGCCCCCCAACGAGACGCCGTCATCGCCATGCCGCCCCAAGACCGCGCCGCCCTCATCGCCTTTCTGGAGAGCCTATGACCCATCTCATCAAACGCGCCGCAACCGCTTTTGCCGCGCTCGCCTTTGCCGCCCTGCCCGCCACGCTTGCCGCGCAATCCACCTCCGATGTGGTCGAAAATCACATCCTGCCGCGCTTCACGGCATTGGCCCAGACCACCGCTGCGCTGGCAGACGCATCGCAGACGGGTTGTGCACAGATGTCAGCACCCCTAGAAACCGCCTATCACAGCGCCTTTGACGCATGGGTTTCCGCCAGCCACCTGCGCTTTGGCCCCACCGAAACAGACGAGCGCGCCTTTGCCCTCGCCTTCTGGCCAGACACCCGCGGCTTCACCCCAAAAACCCTCGCGCAGCTCATCGAAACCAAAGACAACGCCGTGCAAAATCCCGATGAATTTGCCCATGTCTCCATCGCGGCGCGCGGATTTTATGCTTTGGAATTCATGCTTTACGATGAAACGCTGGCCAATGCGGGTGATGCCGCCTACCGCTGCGCGCTGATCAATGCCATCACCGCCGACATGGAAAAAACCGCCGCTGCGATCCTCGCAGACTGGCAAGGGCCCTTTGCGCAAACCCTGCAAAACCCCGCCCGGGACGCCCATTACCGAAGCGATCTTGATGTGCAGCAAGAGTTCTTCAAATCCCTCTCCACGGGCCTGCAATTCACCGCCGATACCCGCCTCGCCCGCCCCCTCGGCACGTTCGATCGCCCCCGCCCCGCCCGCGCCGAAGCCCGCCGTTCAGACCGCTCCGCACGCCATGTTTCCCTCAGCCTCAGCGCCCTGCATGACCTCGCAATCACGCTTGCCGCGCAGGATGAAACCCTCACCGCAGAAATCACCCAAGCCTTTGAAAAGGCCCAAGATCAACTGGCCGCTTTTGATGATCCCAGCTTCGCCAGCGTGGCCGATCCCCAGCGCCGTCTCAAGCTCGAAGTGGTCCAGCAATCCATCACCGCCATCCGCGCCCTCGTGGTGGAAAAGCTCGGGCCAAAGCTCGGCGTGACCGCCGGGTTCAACGCCCTCGACGGAGACTAACATGCGCCAAGCCCGCCGCCATTTCCTCGCCGGAATGATCGCCTCAAGCCTCATCCCCCGCCCAAGCTGGGCCGACGCAGGCTCTCCCGCCTACCTCTCGGCCGCAGCGGATAAAAATGGCAACTACCTGCTCTGCGGGATTGGCGCGGACCTGTCCATTATCTTCACCCTGCCCCTGCCCGCACGCGGCCACGCCGCCACCGCGCACCCCGCCCGCCCCGAAGCCGTCGCCTTCGCCCGCCGCCCCGGTACTTTCGCCGTCATCCTCGACTGCGCCAGCGGCACTCAAAAAGCCATGCTGACCGCCCCCAAAGGCCGCCATTTCTACGGCCACGGCGCGTTTTCCGCTGATGGGCGCTGGCTCTTCACCACCGAAAATGACTTCGAAAATGGCACAGGCCGGATCGGCGTCTGGGACGCAAGCGCAGGCTACCGCCGCCAAGATGAATTCGCCAGCGGCGGCATAGGCCCCCATGATATCAAACGCTTACCCGAAAGCGACACCTTGGTGATCGCCAATGGCGGCATCGACACCCACCCCGAATCTGGCCGCGCCAAACTCAACATCCCCACCATGCGCCCCAATCTCTCCTATGTGGAAAACGGCGCCGTGGTGGAACAGGCTGAACTGCCCAGCCACTTGCATAAAAACTCCATCCGCCACCTTGCCGTAGCCCCGGATGGCACCGTCGCCTTTGGCATGCAATGGCAAGGCGAGGCCCTGCCCAGCGCTCTGGTCGGCCTGCACAAACGCGGCCAAACGCCCCGCTTGCTGCCCGCCAGCGCCGATGAAATCCGCGCCATGCAAGCCTATATCGGAAGCGTCGCCCTTTCGCCCAACGGGCAAAACCTGCTGGTGACCTCGCCGCGCGGCGGCTTGGCGCAAGTTTTTGATCTGAAAAGAAATACCGCGCCGAAAACCCTAACAATGACCGATATCTGCGGCACCGCGCCGGGGCCATCTGGCTTTGTCGTCACCTCAGGCACAGGCCAGATTTGCGCCACCAAAGGCGCCGACCTGGGCAAGGCCCAGCAGCACGCGCTGGCCTTCGACAATCACCTGATCCCCATCAGCGCGGGCTAGCCTACTCGCTCGCGCCCGCCTGCTCAGGTCCAACCGACAGCAAATAGGCCCAAATATCCGCCGCATCCTGCGGATCTTTAAGCCGGAACCCCATCCGGGTCTTGGCCTTGCGGTCTTCTAAATACTCCACAAGAAACCCCTTTGGATCAATCAGATAAGGCGTAAACTCCGCCGCGCCCCAAGCAAGCCCAGCTTCCCCGGCTGCCACCAAAGCGTCGCCATAGCGAAACCCTTCCACCGTGCCCGCCACCCGGCCTGCCACCCCATAAAGGTTCGGCCCGCTGCGCCCCCCGCGCAAAATGACATCGCCCGCATCATCTTCAATCGTGTGACAAGACCGGCATTTGCCAAAAGCCTTCTCCCCCGCCGCCGCATCTCCGCTGTCGGCTTCCTGCGCAAATCCCGGCCCGGCGGCAAAAACAGCAAAGACAATGGCAAAAAATCGGGACATAGGGCGCGCTCCTTCAGGCTGGCTTTGCCCCTGCTTAGGCCCTGCACCGCAAACCTGTCAAATCAGCAAATTGCCGCAGCGCCCCGCGATCCACCTTGGCAAAACCACCTTGCTTTGCCCGGTTTTTTGGTGTCAAGGAACGCCCCATGAACGATATGCCCCACCAAACCGACGGCTCCGCCCTTATGATCCCCGCATGGATCAACGGCGAATTGCGCCCCTATGACAAGCTGCAAACCCATGTCGAAGGGCTGCGCCACCTCGCCGTTTCCGTTTTTGTGCTGGCGGGCGATCACGTGCTGATCCAGCGCCGCGCGCTTGGCAAATACCACACACCGGGCCTCTGGGCGAACAGCTGCTGCACCCACCCGAACTGGGGCGAAGACATGGGTGATTGCGCCCAGCGCCGCCTCGCCCAAGAACTTGGCATCACCAACCTGGCGCTGGAACACCGCGGCCAAGTGGAATACCGCGCCGATGTGGGCGGCGGGCTGATCGAACACGAGGTGGTGGATGTTTTTGTCGGCCAAGCAGAACTCGATCTGCCCCTCGCCCTCA
This sequence comes from Sulfitobacter sp., assembly GCA_051252055.1. Classification (GTDB taxonomy): domain Bacteria; phylum Pseudomonadota; class Alphaproteobacteria; order Rhodobacterales; family Rhodobacteraceae; genus Sulfitobacter. The sequence continues at coordinate 1,187,176 of JBPOFD010000001.1, read as the reverse complement.
ACCCAAGCGAGGTGATGGAGACCAAATGGCTGCCGCTTGCGCAGCTCACCCAAGACGTGGCCACCCGCCCGGAAATCTACACCCCGTGGCTGCGCATCTATCTGGCCAAGCACCGCCAGATGATCCTCGGCAACTAAGCCGCCTTCACCCTTCTAAAAATACTCAAATCCCGGCAGGCGCGCCGGGCGCAGGGCTTTACGCCCCGCGCACCGCGTCGATCATCATCTGCACATGGGCCGGATCCGCATCGGGTGTGATCCCATGCCCAAGGTTGAAAATATGCGCCCCGCCCGACAGGGCTTTCACAATGCGCTGCGTCTCGCGCACCAACGCATCCCCGCCGCTCACCATATGTTTTGAGGCCAGGTTGCCCTGCACACAGCCCGCTGGCTGCACATGTTCGGCGGCCCATTCCGCGCTGACACCATCGTCAATCGCAATGCAATCTGCCCCAATCGCCTCATGCGCCCCGCGGTACCGCTCGCCTGCCCCGCGCGGAAAGGCGATGATCGGCGTATTTGGGTGCCGCGCCTTCAGCGCTGCGGTAATCTGCGCCATCGGCTTGATGGAATATTCTATAAAATCAGCATCTTGCAGCGACCCTGCCCAGCTATCAAACAGCTTCACCACCTCGGCCCCGGCCTCGATCTGCGCCGACAGATACTCAACCGTCGCCTCCGTGATCCGCGCCATAAGCGCATCAAACACAGGCCGGTTTTCTGCCTTCAACCCATGGGCTGGCCCCTGATCCGGCGTGCCGCGCCCGGCAATCATATAGGTCGCCACAGTCCAAGGCGCGCCCGCAAAACCAATTAGCGTCACATCTTTTGGCAATTCCTTGGCCAAAATCCCCACCGTCTCATAGACCGGGGACAAATGTTCATGAATAGCATCCGCAGGTTTGAGCGCATCAAACCCCGCCTGATCGGTGATCGTCGACAGCCGCGGCCCCTCGCCGGTCACAAACCACAAATCCGCCCCCAGCGCCTGCGGCACCAGCAAGATATCCGCAAACAAGATCGCCGCATCAAACCCATAACGCCGGATCGGCTGCAACGTCACCTCGGCGGCCAATTCTGGGTTATAGCACAGCGACAAAAAGTCGCCCGCCTTGGCCCGCGTCGCCCGGTATTCGGGCAGGTAGCGCCCGGCTTGGCGCATCATCCAAATCGGCGGCACATCAAGGGATTCCCCGGCAAGGGCGCGCAAAATAGGCTTTTGAGAGGTCATATCTAGGGTCCGATCATTGCATCGCGCCTTCATGCACCCAAGGGCCGCTTGGATACAAGACCCCCCATCGCCGCACCCAAGGCCCCACACAGCAGTTGCCCCGCCCCGCCAGCAAAGCTAGGAAAGCGCCATGACGCAGCAACTCCCCTCCCCCGAACAGCCGCTCTCCATCGGCACACGCGGCTCGCCGCTGGCGCTGGCGCAGGCCTATGAAACCAGAGATCGCCTCGCCGCCGCGTTTGATCTGCCGCAGGAGGCCTTTGCCATCGTGGTGATCAAAACCACGGGCGATAAAATCATCGACCGACCGCTGAAAGAAATTGGCGGCAAGGGGCTGTTCACCCGCGAAATCGAAGATGACCTTCTGTCTGGCCGCATCGACATTGCCGTGCATTCCATGAAGGACATGCCCACGCTGCAACCCCAAGGGCTATTGCTCGACACCTATCTGCCCCGCGAAGATGTGCGCGATGCCTTTATCTCGCCCCGTCTGCAAAGCCTTGACGATCTGGCGTCTGGCGCGGTCATCGGCACGTCCAGCCTGCGCCGCCGCGCCCAATTGCTGCGCCGCCGTCCCGACCTCAAAGTGGTGGAGTTTCGCGGCAACCTGCAAACCCGCCTGAAAAAACTGGCCGATAACGTGGCCGAGGCGACCTTCCTTGCCATGGCGGGCCTGAACCGCTTGGCCATGGCCGACGTGCCGCAAAGCCCTATTGCCCCCGAAATCATGCTGCCCGCCGTGGCCCAAGGCGCCATCGGGATTGAGCGCCGCTCGGATGACAGCGCCACCGCCGCGCTGCTCGAAGCGATCCATGATCCGCAAACCGGCCAGCGCCTCGCGGCCGAGCGCGCCTTTCTGGCAGCCCTCGATGGCTCTTGCGAAACCCCCATTGCGGGCCTCGCCACACTGGCCGGGGATACGCTTTATCTGCGGGGCGAAGTGCTGCGCCCGGACGGCTCCGAAGCGATCGACGGCGATGTCAGCTGCGCCATTAGCGATGGCGCCGAAGCAGGTGCCGCGCTTGGCCGCGATCTGCTCTCGCGCGCAGGGCCGGGTTTCTTCGACTGGCGCTAAACCTGCGCGACCTTCAAGGGATCAGCACATTGCCGCGCTCGAATGTCGCCACTTCCCCGGACAGATCATCATAGATGATCTGCACCGTCAGCTTTTGCACAGACCCCAGCGGGTAGGAGCGAAACGGCAATCCATCCTCGTCCAAAATCGCGGCGGGGGTGGCATATTCCAAATGGCATTCGGGCAAAGGCCAATCCTGTAGCGGCCCGTCATTAACAGAAACAGCCATCGCCGCCATGCCGCAGCGCCAGCTCCAGATATGTGTCACATAGACCAGATCCGCCCCGTCATATTCGCGCACCGCCACCCAATTGCCCTTGGTCGCCCCCATGATCGGCTTGACCTCGGCGGCGGTGGTAAACTTGCCCGTCGGCTGCTGCGGCTCGGCCACCAAACCTGCGGGCGCGGCGGACATATCCAGCCCCCCGCTTTGCACCGCGCTGCCAATCACTACACCTGCGCCGATTTGCACCGTGGGCGAGGCCACCTGCGCTGGCACAGCCGCAACTTGCGCGGGAATTTGCCCGCCACCGCCGTTCAACGCCACCGCGATGAGTGCAAAAATAACTTCAAACATGCGAAATTCCCCTAAAAACACCTTGGCAAATGCCGTCTTTTGCGAAAACCACATCTCCCCTATAGTGGATACAAAAGACCTAAATGTTAATGAGCAGAACTATGGCACGCAAAACCCCAACGCGGCAAATTTTCAATGTGGTGATCGTCGGCCAGCACGGGCGTTTGGGCTATGAAGCGGCCATTTTCACCGCCTCCCTGCGCGCCGCCTGCCCCGATTTCGCGGGCAAGATCTTCATCGCCGAACCCCAGCCCGGCCCGCTGTGGAAACAAGACCCAAGCATCCGAGACGCCGATCTGCGCGCCCTGCTTGAGGATCTTGGCGCAACCTTCCTGCCCTTCGAGAGCCAGCATTTCGGCACCGCCTATCCTTACGGCAATAAAATCGAATTGCTGCACGCCCTGCCCAAAGGCGAGCCCTTCGTTTTCTTCGACAGCGACACGCTGATCACCGGCGATCTCGAAGCCGTGCCATTTGATTTTGACCGCCCCTCCGCCTCTCTGCGCGTCGAGGGCACATGGCCCCAGCCCGAACTTTACGGCCCCGGCTATACCGGGCTTTGGAAATCGCTCTACGACAAATTCGATCTGGATTTTGAAACCTCGCTCGACCTGTCCCAGCCGGATGATTACTGGCGCCGCTACCTCTATTTCAACGCAGGCTTCTTTTACTACAAATGCCCCCATGAATTTGGCGCGCGCTTCTTAGATTACGCCCTCGCGATCCGCGACGATCCCCCGGTTGAACTCTGCGCCCAGAGCTTCGATCCATGGCTCGACCAGATCGCCCTGCCGCTGGTGATCCATGCGCTTGGCGGCGGCCGGGATGCACTTGCCCCGGGGCTGCTTGATGGCTCAGTTAGCTGCCACTACCGCCTGCTGCCGCTGCTCTACGCGCGCGAAAGCGACCATGTGGTGCAGGTACTCGAAGACGTCACCTCCCCCAATAAGATCAAGAAAACCTTGAAAAACTACGATGCCATCAAACGCATGATCTATCAGGGGCGCGGCGAAAAAGTCCGCGCGATGTTTGATCGCGAAAACCTGCCGCGCCGCGAACAGGCGATCCGCAACCGCATCAAATCCGAAGGCTTCTGGCTGCGCTAAGCGGCGCGCAACTCTGGTGCCGCCCGCGCAAGTGACTTGTACCCCCAACGCCCTTGCCATAACCATTTAGGCGAGATTTCAAATGGGGGAACCACCATGACCGATAGCCCGAACTACGGCTTTGACACGTTGCAAATTCACGCAGGCGCACGGCCCGATCCGGCCACAGGCGCCCGCCAAACGCCGATCTATCAAACCACCGCCTATGTGTTCCGCGATGCCGATCACGCAGCCGCGCTGTTTAACCTGCAAGAGGTCGGCTACATCTATTCGCGCCTGACCAACCCCACCGTGGCCGTGCTGCAAGAACGCATCGCCACGCTCGAAGGCGGCGTGGGTGCGGTCTGCTGCTCCTCGGGGCACGCGGCGCAAATCATGGCGCTGTTCCCGCTTATGGGTCCGGGCAAAAACATCATCGCCTCGACACGTCTTTACGGCGGCACGGTCACGCAATTCAGCCAGACCATCAAACGCTTTGGCTGGGAATGTAAATTTGTCGATTTCGACGATCTGGACGCGGTCAAAGCGGCGGTTGACGACAACACCCGCGCGATCTTTGGCGAAGCCATCGCCAATCCCGGCGGCTATATCATGGATGTGCGCGCCGTGGCCGATGTGGCCGATGCCGCAGGCATCCCGCTGATCATCGACAACACCTCCGCCACGCCCTACCTGTGCCAACCGATCGAACTTGGCGCCACGCTGGTTGTGCATTCCACCACCAAATACCTCACCGGCAACGGCACTGTCACCGGCGGCTGCGTGGTGGATTCGGGCAAATTCAACTGGTCCGCGAATGATAAATTCCCCTCCCTGAGCCAGCCAGAGCCCGCCTATCACGGGCTCAAATTCCACGAGACCTTCGGCGCGCTGGCCTTCACCTTCCACGGCATCGCCATCGGCCTGCGCGATCTGGGCATGACCATGAACCCGCAAGCCGCGCATTACACGCTGATGGGCACCGAAACCCTCAGCCTGCGCATGGACCGCCACGTGGAAAACGCCCGCAAACTTGCCGCTTGGCTCGAAGCGGATGACCGGGTGGATTACGTCACCTACGCCGGGCTGGAATCCTCGCCCTATTACGACCGCGTGGCAAAGGTCTGCCCCAAAGGCGCAGGCGCGCTCTTCACCTTCGCGGTCAAAGGCGGCTATGACGCCTGCGTGAAACTGGTGAACGCGCTGGAGATCTTCAGCCATGTGGCCAACCTTGGCGACACCCGCTCGCTGATCATCCACTCGGCCTCCACCACCCACCGCCAGCTTAGCCCAGAGCAGCAAGAAGCCGCTGGCGCCGGGGCCAATGTGGTGCGCGTCTCCATCGGCACAGAAAACGCCGATGACCTGATCGCGGATCTGGACCAAGCGCTGCGCCAAGCCACCAGCTAAACGGCCAAAGCCTCAAACAAAAACGGCCCCGCCAATGCACAGGCGGGGCCGTTTCACATTATAGCGCAGACCTCAGATGTTGGGGCGGATCTCGAACACCATGGTCACCCGCGCCCGAAGCTCCAATTCGCCCGGCGCAATCGCATCATTCATCGCTTTGCCGCGGGCAAATTCCGCCATCATCGGCGCATTGCCATAGCTTTCCTCGGTCATCCGCAGCACCGCGCCAAGCCGCATCCCCGAGGCTTCCGCCAATTGCGCGGCCTTGGCCATCGCATCTTGCACAGCCGCCTTGCGCGCCTGCGCCATGGCTTCGCTATCGTCCCGCAAACCAAACTGCAAACCGTTGAAATCATTACCTCCCAGATCCACCGCCGCATCAATCACCGCACCCAGCGTGGTCAATTCGCGCACCGTCACGCTCACCGAATTGCCCGCCACATAGCCGGTGATCTCGCGCGGCGCATTGCCCGGAACATCGCCTTCTTGCCAAACCGGGTTCAAATAGAACCGGCTGGTCTGCAAATCCTCATTCTTGATGCCGCGCTCGCGCAGCCCCGACAAAATCCCCGCAACCGCCTCTGCGGTCTGGGTCATCGCCTGTTTGGCCGTGCCCGCCTGATGCGTCACCCCCAGCGAAATGCTCGCCATATCAGGCGCAGCACTGGCCACACCCTCGCCCGTCACAATGATACCGCGCTCATTCTGCGCCGCCGCTGCCCCGGCCATCGCCATGAGGCACAGCCCAAAGATCCAACCTGTCATCCGCATCTTTCATCCCTTCCAGATAAATGCTGCATCTTAACTGGCGGCTCACTCCTGCCAATGCAAGCATGGAACCCTTTTCTTAACCTTAAGGGTGCACTATCCTGCACAGGTCAAGCCGGGGCAGAAACGCCCGGCACGCGTATGAGGATCAGACAAGGCATGAAGCCCAATTTTGCGCTCTCTTTGTCCTTCGAGGGCATCCGCCTGTTGCACCGCGCTGCGGGCGGCTGGCGTGTGGTCGGGGACGTGGCTCTGGATGCGGGCGATCTTGCCGCCGAACTCGCCACCCTGCGCCGCACCGCCACCGGGCTTGAACCAGGCGGCCTGCGCAGCAAACTGATCATTCCCAACGCGCAAATCAAATATCTGACCATCCCCACCAACGGCATGGACAGCGCGGCCCTGCAAGATGCCGCGCGCAGCGCTCTGCAAGGGGCAACCCCTTATGATGTGGCCGATCTGGCCTTTGACATCAGCACAGATGGCGATGAAACCCACATCGCCGCCGTGGCCCGCGAAACCTTGGAAGAGGCCGAAAACTTCGCGGTCGAACACCGTTTCCACCCGGTCAGCTTTGTCGCCACCCCGCCCGATAACGCCTTCGCAGGCGAGCCCTATTTCGGCCCCGCCGCTGCCGCCGCCGAGCTGCTGGAGACGGGCGAGGAAATCACCCCCGACACGGACGCCGTGATCATCATCGGTGATGCAGAGCTGCCGCAGCCCCAAGCGCTCCCCGAGCCGGAACCCGAATCCACAGCGCCGACACCCGCCGCTGAAAAACCCAGCGCAGATCAGCCCGCCGCCGCCGCGCCGCCCAGCGATGCGCCAAAATCCGCCGATCCCGCGCCAGAACCAAAAACAGAGGCAGAGGCAGAGGCAGAGGCAGAGGCAACACCTGCGCCAAAACCCGAAGCGACACCAGAACCCAAAGCCGAAGAAAAACCAAAACCCGTCCCCGCCGATGCCGGGCCGGTTCTGGCCGCGCCCGCCAAAGCAGCCCAAACCGAGGCTGCACCCGCCGTTGTCATTCCCAAAAAGGAAACCCTCGGCCCGCCCCCCGGCTTCACAACCCGCCGCATCGAAGGCGCGCAAACGGCCAAACCGCTCACCGGCGCACAGCGCGGCACAGATCCCGCAGCCACGCCAAAAGTCACCCTAACCAAAATCGCGCCCATCGCGCCTGAACCGCCCAAAAAACCCAACGCCCAAAGCGCCGAGCCAAGCCAGCCCGGCAAACCCAAGCTTGGCTTCCTCAGCCGCCGCAAAGCAGCGCCCAAGCCCCAACCGGAACCACAGGCCAAAACCACCCCCGCTGGCGACGAAGCGGCCCAAATGACCGTATTTGGCGCGCGCGACAGCGCCCATGTGGGCGGCAAACCGCGCTTCCTTGGCCTGATCATGACCGTTGTCTTGCTGGTCTTCTTGGCAGGCGTGGCCGCTTGGGCCTCGGTCTTTATGGATGACGGGCTTGCGCGTTTCTTTGGCGATCGCAGCCCCAATGCCGTGGCCTCCGCTCCCGCCTCCGCCCCCGCATCAGACCTGCCCGCCCCCCGCGTCATCCCCGCCGACCCCGAAGAAGACATGCAGATCGCCGCGCTTGATCCCGGCCTCACCGAAGAAGACGGCGCGGTGCTCGACGCCCTGCGCGCCCCCCTCGCCCCCGAGCCCGAAACCCTCACCCCCGAGGCGCTCGAAGCGCGCTATGCCGTCACCGGCATCTGGCCACTCGCCCCCGATCTGGCCGCGCCCCCCGCACCGATCAGCCTTGATGATTTCTACATCACCAGCATCGACCCGGTCAGCACCTCCAATGACGCTGTGGCGTTGCCCTCCACCAAATCAATCCGCACCGATGTCTCGCTGGCCTCGCTGTCTTCCCCTGCGGCGGCAGGCACCCAGTTTGCCCTGGATGCGCAGGGGCTGGTGCGCCCCACTGCGGCAGGCACTTTGACCCCCGATGGCTTCACCGTCTTCCTCGGCGCGCCGCCCGCAAAACCGCCTGCCACCCCCACGCGTTTCGAAGAAACGCCCGTGCCCAACAACCCAAGCCTTGGCCTCGCCGTCTATCGCCCCTCAACCCGCCCCGAGGATCTGGCCGAACAGACCGAGCGCGCCCAGCTGAACGGCCAAACCCGCGACGAGCTGTCCCAAAGCCGCCCCGAACTGCGCCCGCAATCCATCCAGCAAATCGCCCAAGCAGCTGAGGCCGCCGAAGCTGCCCTCGCCGCCCAAGCCACCGCCGCCGCGCAAGAGGCCGCCGAAGCCGCCCTTGCCGCCGCCGCCGAAGCAGCCGTACCAAAAACCGTCGATCCCTTTGAAGGCGCCACCAGATTTGCCGCCGCCCAGTCGCGCCGCCCCGACACGCGCCCGCGCAATTTTGCCCGGATCGTGAAACGCGCCGAACGCGCCCAGCAACAAGCCGCCCCCGCCGCCCAAACCGCCAGCGCCGCCTCCGTTGCCCCGCGCACGGTCAGCCCCGCCTACCCGTCCAAAACCTCCGTCGCCAAACAGGCCACGGTGCGCAATGCGATCAACCTGTCGCGGGTCAACCTCATCGGCGTTTACGGCAAACCCTCAAACCGCCGCGCATTGGTGCGCCTCTCCAATGGCCGCTACCGCAAAGTTGTTGTGGGTGATCAATTGGATGGGGGCCGCGTTTCGGCCATTGGCGACAGCGAATTGCGCTACACCAAACGGGGCCGCAACTACGCGCTGCAAATGCCCAAAGGCTAAGCGCGCCCCATCGCATTCCGGCACATAAAAAAGGGGCACAGCCTGCGCTGCGCCCCTTTTTCTTAGCGTCCTAGGTGGAAGGCGGGCTTATTCAGCCGCCAACTCGCCACTGTCGATCTGCTCTTGCTCGATGCTCTCAAACAGCGCTTTGAAATTGCCCTCGCCAAACCCGTCATCGCCTTTGCGCTCGATGAATTCGAAAAAGATCGGGCCAATCACGGTTTTCGAGAAAATCTGCAACAAAATCCGCGTCTCGCCGCCATCCACAACACCTTCGCCGTCGATCAAGATGCCGTGTTTCATCATCCGCTCGATCGGCTCTTCATGGCCGACAACCCGCTCTTTGCTCAGCTTGTAATACGCCTCAGGCGGACCCGGCATGAACTTCAGCCCGTTTTCCGCAATCGCATCGGTCGCTTCATACACATCGCGCGCACCCACAGCGATGTGCTGAATGCCCTCGCCATTGTATTTCTTCAGATAGGCCACGATCTGCCCGGTCTCGCCCCGGTCCTCGTTGATCGGAATGCGGATCCGCCCACAAGGCGAGGTCAGCGCGCGTGAAAACAGCCCGGTAAACTTGCCTTCAATGTCAAAGAAACGGATCTCACGGAAGTTGAACAAGCTTTCGTAAAACTTGAACCACTTATCCATGTTCCCCTTATGCACATTATGCGTCAGGTGATCGAGATAGTAGAACCCAACCCCCTCGGGCTTGGACTGCGCGATCCAATCATATTCCCAATTATAGGGCGATGTGTCGTAATATTGATCGACGAAATACAACAGCGAGCCGCCGATCCCCATGATCGCAGGCACATCAAGCACCTTGCCATCACCGGTATATTCCTCTGCGCCATTGGCAACCGCATGGGCCAGCGCCTTTTGCGCATCCACCACACGCCACCCCATCGAGGGCGCGCAGGGGCCGTGTTCTTGGGTGAATTTCGCGGCAAAGCTTTCGGGATCATGGTTCAGCACATAGGTGATATCGCCCTGCTGCCACAGTTCAATCTGCTTGGTCTTATGGTTCGCCACATGGGTATACCCCATCTTGGTAAAGACCTCGCGCAGATCATCCGGTGTCTCGCTGGCAAATTCGACAAATTCAAACCCATCGGTGCCTGCGGGATTCTCCGCGCTGATGGTTGATTTCGGTGCGTCATGTGGAAACGGGCCCATGGCAATATCCTTCTGCTTTGGCTTTGTCCAAATCATACCCCAGCCCGCCTGCAAGGTTTGCGCATATTGGCGCATCTGCTAAGGTAAATATGCGCGATCCGCGCATGAACCCCGCCCCTCACATCGAAATGCCGCATCATGATAGATAGAACCGACACCCGCCTGCTGGCTGAATTGCAAAAAAACGCCCATCTCACCGCGCAGGAACTGGGCGAAGCGCTCAACCTCTCGCCCAGCCAAGCAGGCCGCCGCCGCCAACGGCTCGAACAAGAAGGCATCATCCAAAACTACACCGCCCGGCTTGATCCGATCCGGCTGGGGCTGCATGTGCAGGGCTTTGTGCAGGTGCATCTCAACAGCCACGGCCCGCAAAATTCCGCCAGCTTTGCCCGGCTGGTCACAACCCGCTCAGAGATTGTCAGCGCATGGACAATGACCGGGGATGCGGATTATTTGTTGCGGGTCTACTGTGCTGATTTGCCAGCGCTTAACCAATTAATCCACGAAGTTCTGCTGCCCCACCCCGCCGTGGCGCGGGTGCAAAGCCAGATCGTGATGGACCAACTCAAACGTGACGGGCCGCTGCCAGTGTAGCCGCCTCCGAAAGGACTAGATGGAAGGTTTTCTGTTCCAAGCTACGATTTATCTGGCCGCCGCCGTGATTGCCGTGCCCATCGCCGCCCGGCTTGGGCTTGGCTCGGTCCTGGGCTATCTGGCCGCGGGCATCTTGATCGGCCCGGTGTTCGGGCTGGTCGGGGCAGAAACCAAAGACCTGCAACATTTCGCCGAATTTGGCGTGGTGATGATGCTGTTCTTGATCGGGCTGGAACTGGAGCCGCGCGCCCTTTGGGACATGCGCCATAAATTGCTGGGGCTGGGCGGGCTGCAAGTCGCCCTCTCTACCGCCGCGCTGATGGGCATCGCGCTGGCCTATGACCAACCTTGGAGCGTCGCCTTGGCCGTGGGGCTGACCCTGTCGCTCTCTTCTACCGCGATTGTGCTGCAAACGTTGAACGAGAAAAACCTGATGCGCACGGCGGGCGGGCGCAATGTTTTCTCTGTGCTGCTGACCCAAGACATCGCGGTGATCCCGATCCTCGCCTTCCTGCCGCTGCTGGTGGCCGGGCTGCCGGCCCATGTGAACCCCGATGGCTCAATCGCGCTGGGGGCTGAAACCGCAGGTGGCCATGGGCCCGCCACCCACGGGCCTACCACACAGGGCGCCGAAACCGCGCAGGCCGCCATGACCTTGGTGGACAGCCTGCCCGCGTGGGGCATCACCATGCTGACCATCGGCGCGGTGGCGCTGATCATCCTTGGCGGCACCTTCCTCACAAGGCCCGTGTTCCGCTTCATCCACTCGGCCAATCTGCGCGAAATGTACACCGCGCTGGCTCTGCTGATCGTGGTGGCGATTTCCTTTGTGATGATGCTGGTTGGCCTGTCGCCTGCACTTGGCGCGTTTCTGGCGGGGGTGGTGCTGGCCAGTTCCGAATTCCGCCACGAGCTTGAAACCGACCTTGAACCGTTCAAAGGCCTGCTGCTGGGGCTGTTTTTCATCACCGTCGGCGCGGGCATTAACTTTGAGCTGCTGTTTGGCGATTTTATCATCATCATGGGCATGGCCCTGCTGGTGATCACGGTCAAAGGCCTGATCCTTTGGGGGTTGGGCGTGCTGTTCAACCTCAAAGGCCGCGACCGCTGGCTCTTTGCGCTGGCACTGGCGCAAGCGGGCGAGTTCGGCTTTGTGCTGATCAGCTTCTCTGTCGCCACGGGCGCGCTGCCCAATGATGTGGCCGAAACCCTGCTGCTGGTGGTTGCCCTGTCGATGCTGATCACGCCGCTGCTGTTTATCCTCTATGATTTCATCTCGCGCTGGCACGACCGCACCGCCGGGGTCGAAGCCCCCGATGAGATCGACGAACAAGGCCCGGTGATCATCGCAGGCATTGGCCGTTTCGGGCAGATCGTGAACCGTCTGGTACAGGCCAGCGGCTTTGAAACCATTGTGATGGATCACAACCCCGAAGCCATCGCCGTGATGCGCCGCTTTGGTTTCAAGGCGTTTCTGGGCGATCCCACCCGCCCCGACATCCTGCACAAAGCCGGGCTGAAAGATGCCCAAGTGCTGGTGGTCGCCCTGAATGACCGCATGGCCGCACGCAAATTGGTCGCCTATGCCCGCGCCCAGCGGCCCGACCTGCACATCATCGCCCGCGCCCATGACCGCACGGATGTCTATCAACTCTACCAAGCCGGAGCCAATGACATCGTGCGCGAAATGTTCGACAGCGCCCTGCGCGCCGGACGCTATGTGTTAGAAAACATGGGGCTTTCCGAGTTTGAGGCCGCCGAAAGCCAAAAGCTGTTTTATCACCACGACCGCGATTCCATCCGCGAGCTGGCCGATCTGTGGCGCCCCGAAGTGCCCGCCTCGCAGAACGCAGCCTACGTGGCCCGCGCCAAAGAGCTGCAAAAAGATCTCGAAACCGCGTTTCTGAACCGCGCGGATGAGACCAAGGAGAGCTAATTTCGCCCGCCGCGCCTTGGGGCAGCGGCGGGATTTGAGTATTTGTAGAAGGGTGAAGGGGGGCGGCTTGCCCTCCTTCATTCGTTTTACGCGCCAGAGACGCCAGCTTCGGCAAAACTCGCCATGCCCGAGTGACAGGCCACAGCGGATTTCAGCACGTTGATCGCCACCGCCGCGCCAGAGGCTTCGCCCAGCCGCAGGTTGAGGGCAAGCAGCGGGGTTTTGCCAAGCGCCTCGAGCAATTGGCCATGGCCGCTCTCGGCGCTCATATGCCCGGCCATGCAGTGATCAAGCGCGCCTGCTTCGGTTTTAGCAAGGCAGGCCGCAGCGGCGCAGCAGATGAACCCATCAAGCAGCACCGGAATGCGCAGGCTGCGCGCCCGGGCAATCGCCCCCGCCATGGCGGCCAATTCGCGCCCGCCCAAACGGCGCAGGGTTTCCAGCCCGTCGCCCTGCCCGCCATGCAGCGCCACGCCTTCGGCCACCACGCGGGTTTTGTTTTGCAATCCCGCGTCATCCACCCCCGTGCCGCGCCCGGTCCACGCCGCCGCCGCACCGCCAAACAGCGCGCAGGCAAGCGCGGCGGCGGGGGTGGTGTTGCCAATCCCCATCTCGCCCACCACCAGCAGGTCTGCCTTGGGGTTCACCGCATTCCAGCCGGTTTGCAGCGCCGCGATCAGATCCGCTTCGCTCAGGGCAGGCCCGGCGGTGAAATCCCCCGTGGGCCGGTCCAGTTCCAGCGCATGCACATCAAGCTGCGCCCCCGCCGCTTTGGCCAGTTGGTTAATCGCCGCGCCGCCATGTTCGAAATTCAGCACCATCTGCGCAGTGACTTCGGGCGGAAAGGCCGAAACCCCCTGCGCCGCCACCCCGTGGTTGCCCGCAAAGACAATGATCTGCGGCGCGGCGATCTGGGGCCGCGCTGTGCCGCGCCACCCGGCATACCAGATCGCCATCTGTTCCAGATCACCAAGCGCGCCGGGCGGTTTGGTCAATTGCCCATTGCGCGCCTCGGCGGCGGCTGTGGCGGTTTCATCCGCCCCCGGCGCGCCAGACAGTTGCGCCCGGAACCCTGCCATATCTGTAAATGCCTGCGTCATCGCCGCCCCCCTTGCATCAAACACCCCGCCTGTTTAGCGATTGGCATCTTGCCCTCAACCCATGAAACGGCCCCATCCATGTTTAAAAACGACACCGCCCGCGATGCGCTCATGCAATTTCACGTGGCGATGACCCTGCTGACCCGCCTGCCCCAGCCGCTTTTGCCGCGCCATGCCTTTGCGGCGGCAGGCCGCGCCGCTTGGGCCTATCCGCTGGTGGGGGCGCTGGTGGGGGTGATCGGGCTGCTGGCCGGACAAATCGCCGGCGCGCTTGGCCTTGGCGAAGCGCTGGCCGCAGGCATTGCCCTTGGCGCGATGATCCTGTGCACCGGGGCCATGCATGAGGACGGGCTGGCCGATTGCGCCGATGGGTTCTGGGGCGGGCTGAATAAAGCCCGGCGTTTGGAAATCATGCGCGACAGCCAGATCGGCAGCTACGGCGTGCTGGCGCTGGTGATGATCACCAGCCTGCGCTGGTCGGCGCTGGTGACGCTGGCTTGGGTGAACATCTGGGCTGTGGTGGCCGCCGCTGCCCTGTCGCGCGCAATGATGCCGTGGATCATGACCCGCCTGCCCCATGCCCGCCGCGATGGGCTCTCGCGCTCGGTGGGCGCCGTGCCGCCGCGCGCCGCGATCCAAGCCGCGCTGATCGGGGGCGGCATCGCGCTGCTCTGCACGGGTTTCAGCGCTGTGATGGCGCTGCTGCTGGCCGCTGCCACCGCTTGGGGCGTCATGGCGCTGGCGAAATCCAAGATCGAAGGCCAGACCGGCGATGTACTCGGCGCGGCGCAACAGCTGTGCGAGACCGTGATCTTGCTGAGCTTTGCCGCGCTGCTGCCGTAAGACCAACCAAAGAAAAAGCCGCGCACCCAATAGGCTGCGCGGCTTTCTTTAGCTCAAATACAAACGCAGCTTACGCCGCTCCTGTATACTGCGCAGCTTACGCCGCACCATTCTACAGCGCAGCTTACGCCGCACTCTCTACCGCGCAGCTTACGCTGCGACACGGCTCTCCAGCACATCGCCAACCTGCTTGGCCGCAGCCAGCTCATCACCGCCAGAAACAGCCGCAACTTCGCGGGTCAACCGCTCCAGCGCCGCTTCATACAGCTGCCGCTCGGAATAGCTCTGCTCGCGCTGGTCATCCGTGCGGTGCAAATCGCGCACCACTTCGGCAATCGCAATCAAATCGCCCGAGTTAATCTTTTGCTCATATTCCTGCGCCCGGCGCGACCACATGGCCCGCTTGACCTTGGCTTTGCCCTTGAGCGTCTTCATCGCATGGGAAATCACATCCGGCGAGGACAGGGCACGCATCCCGATCTCTGTCGCCTTATGGGTCGGCACACGCAGGGTCATCTTGTCTTTCTCAAAGGAGATGACAAACAACTCCAGCGAGATACCCGCAACTTCTTGCTCTTCGACCGAAATGATCTGACCAACGCCATGCGCAGGGTAGACCACAAATTCATTGGGACGGAAATCCAGCTTTTTCTTCGACATGTTTGCTCCTTAGATACGCACATCCCGTGCGGCAAAAATCATCTACATGGGTGCAAAGCCCTGCACAGCGACACACGCCCAAGCGGCAACGACCAAAGGCCGCATCCGGGAGCGTTCGATATCACATGAATTCCGCATCGCCCAAAGCAGCAGGGGCTGATGCATAGCAGGTCCGTCACTCATCCTTGGTGGGTACCATAGCACAGAATCACCCCCAATGAAAGTTGCCCTTGGGGATGGCACGGGGTTCCCCCCATAAATCAGCGCTTTAACCGCGCAATCCTGCGCGCTCGCTCGCCTAATAGTGGCGATTCTTAACGAACAGTAAAGGCGTTCAGCCGCCCTCACCCGCCGCTTCGGAGAAAAGCTCCATCTTGCCCTCTTTGCCATCCATCTCTTCGGCATTGGGCAACGGGTCTTTTTTGGTCACGATCACCGGCCAAAGCTCGGAATACTTCCGATTGAACTCTACCCATTTCTCCATATCCGCATCCGTGTCGGGGCGGATCGCATCGGCAGGGCACTCAGGCTCGCAGACGCCGCAATCGATGCATTCATCTGGATGGATCACCAGCATATTCTCGCCTTCATAAAAGCAATCCACCGGGCATACTTCGACGCAGTCGGTGTATTTGCAGGCGATGCAGGCGTCATTTACGATATAGGTCATGGGACCCTCTTGCTGGTCTGATGTCGCGGTCTAGCTAATTCAGCTTTGGGGATCATTCAAGCCGCCGCTGCGCAAAAGGTCTGTCTTGCGCCGGTCACGTTTGGTTGGGCGCCCTTTTCCCTCAAATGAAGGGTTTTGCGGAACAGCGTCCTCTTTTGGTGGTTTAGGGGGCGTTTTATCTAAATAAAGCGCCTGCGCCTCAGGGGCCGGACCGCGCCGCGTGCCAATCGCAGCAATCTCGATGATCCGCAGAACATCGCCCTGCATGAAACTCAGCACATCCCCGACCGCCACCAAAGTAGAGCGCTTGGAAACCGATGCCCCGTTTACCCGCACCGCCCCTGCCGCAACCTTCGTCGCGGCAAGGGACCGGGTTTTGAAAAACCGGGCAAACCACAGCCATTTATCCAGCCGGAGTTTTTCGCCCGCGCCGTTCAATTACTTCTTGTCTTTCAAACCCATAAGCGCAGCGGCAAAGGGGTTGTCTGGATCAATCGGCTTTTCGCGGCGTGGTGGTTTGGCGCTAAAGTTCTGCGCTTTGCCGCCCCGTTCGCCCTTGTCGCCGCCCTTGCGAGGGCCGCCTTTTTTGCCCTGTGGCTTGCCGCCACGCGGCTTGCCCTCAGAGGCGGCATTGCCGCCACCGCGGCGCGGGTTGCTCTGACGGCGCGGCGCAAAGTTCCAAGTGAACGTATAGAACACTTCCACCTCGGCCCCGGCAATCTCGGCATCTGGCGCGGTGCCTTGCGGGTTTTCATCGCCCGCAACGTCCGGAATCTGCGCCTCTACTTCGCCCTGATCCTGCGCCACTTCTGCTGCGGGGGCCACGCCCTCATCCACAATCGCAGCCGCAGCATCTGGCAAATCAGCCGCTTCCGGCGGCGCAGGCTGCTCGGTGATCGCGCCCTCTGGGGCGGCCTCACCAAGGTCCATCACAGGCACGTCAGCCTCTGCTGGCTCTTCTTCTGAGCCCGGCATCACTTCCGTGACCGCTTTGACCTTGCTGCGCTCGCCGCGCTCGGCCTTATAGCCAAGCCCGGCCATCAGATCGGCAAATTGCTCCAGCGTCATACCGGTGATCGACAGCATATCGGCCTTGGCCTCAAACCCGCCGCGCGAATCTTCGGCGCGCAGCATATCTGCCAACCGCTCCAGCATATCGATGCGGATCGCGCGGGTGCCCGCATTGCGGTAACCCGACATGGTGTCGGCACCCTCGGGCGCGTCTTTTTCCACCGGAATGGTGACCAAACCGGGGGGCGGGCTCTCAGGAAACTCTGACAAACCCTTGGTAAGCGACCACAAAACCAACCGCAGACGGGTCGGCGCAGGCTTGAGCAGCAGCGGCTGGAAAATCGTGAACTGGCCAAACCGCAGCCCATGTTTGCGCAGCGCGCCGCGCGCCTCTTGATCCAGCGCCTTGACGGTATCGGCCACATCTGCGCGGGGCAGAATGCCAAAACCTTCAACCATCTGGAACGCAAAGCCACGGGCTTGGCCCGTCAATGTCTCGTCATTCTTGAGCGCCAGCAGCGGCTCGAACAACGCAGCAATCTTGCGGTCGATGAAATGCTGCAAACGGCGTTTGACCTTCTCGGCCACTTCTGGCCCGGCCACATCATCCACAAACACTTCGACCTGCGGCTTGAGCGGATCTTGCCCGGCAATCAACTTGCCCACGGCCTTATCGCCCCACATCAACCCACCTTGTTCGGTGTAATCGATCTCCGTATCGGGCGCATTGTAGAACCGATCCGCGCGCAGATGGAACTGCGGCGCCAAGGCCTGCAACGCGGCAGACTTGATCGTCTTGGCTTCAGCCCCGCTTGCCCCTTTATCCTGAGAGAAGCGGAAACCTTCCAGTTTCCCTACATATTCACCTTCGACGGTCACAAGACCCTTGTCATCAACTTCGGCCACCATGGCTTCCTTCTGTGCGAGCCGGCGCAAAAGCACGGATGTGCGCCGATCTACAAATCTTTGGGTCAAACGCTCGTGCAGCGCGTCTGACAAGCGGTCTTCTACGACACGGGTCGCCCCGCGCCAATGGCTTTCGTCCGCCGTCCAACCTTTACGTTGTGCCACATAGGTCCATGTGCGGATAAAAGCCAATCTTTTGGATAACGCATCAATGTCCCCATCGGTTCGATCAATCCGTTTCACCTGCCGCGCCAGCCAGTCGTCGGGGATTGCCCCGCGCTGATGCAGATAGTTGAAAATCTGCCCCAGCAGATCTGCATGTTCGCCGTGGCTGATGCCCCGAAAATCGGGCACCCGGCACACGTCCCACAGCAATTTCACCGAAGGCCCATCGGTGCAGCGCGCTGCAATCTCGGCCTCCTCGCCCAAATGTTTGAGCGCGCGCAGATCATCTGCCTCGCGTGCCCGAACCAAGCGCTCATCGTCTGGCGCAACCTCCAGCGTTGAAATCAAACGATCAATTGAGCCAAATTGCAACGCCGCATTACGCCAGTTGATTTTGGTCTGCGGCGTGAAGCGATGCGACATGATCGCATTGGCCACCCCCTCGTCCAACGGCGGCGCTTCGCCCGTCACCCCGAAGGTGCCGTGTTTCATGCCGCGCCCGGCCCGGCCTGCGATCTGCGCAAGCTCATTGGGCGCCAAAGGCCGCATCCGCCGCCCGTCAAACTTGCTCAGCGCCGAAAACGCCACGTGATCCACATCAAGGTTGAGCCCCATGCCAATGGCATCCGTGGCCACCAGATAATCAACCTCGCCGTTTTGATACATCTCAACCTGCGCGTTGCGCGTGCGCGGGCTCAGCGCGCCCATCACCACCGCCGCCCCGCCTTTCTGGCGGCGCAGCAGCTCTGCAATGGCATAGACATTATCAACCGAAAAACCAACAATCGCGCTGCGTGGCCGCATCCGGCTTATCTTTTTCGGACCAGAATAGATCAACTCCGACATCCGCTCGCGCTGCACAAACTGCACCCCCGGCACCAAACCCGCAATGGTGCCGCGCATGGTATCCGCCCCCAGAAACTGCGTCTCATGCAGCCCCCGCGCCCGCAGCAACCGGTCGGTAAACACATGGCCGCGCTCTGGATCGGCACAAAGCTGAATCTCATCCACCGCCAGAAAATCACAGCCCATCCCCTCGGGCATCGCCTCCACGGTGCAGACCCAATATTGCGTGCGCGGCGGCACAATCCGCTCCTCGCCCGTAACCAGCGCCACCACGGACGGCCCGCGCAGCGCAACAATCCGGTCATAAACCTCGCGCGCCAGAAGCCGCAGCGGCAATCCGATGATCCCCGTGCGATGCGCCAGCATCCGCTCAATAGCATAGGTGGTTTTACCCGTGTTGGTGGGGCCTAAAACGCCAACCACCCGGCCTTGCGTGTTCACATCTGTCCCCTAAAGCGTGCGGCCAATGCCGTCGCGGCGCAGCACAGTCAGCGCTTGTTGCGCATCTTCATGATGGGGATGCAAGGCCAGAACCTTGCGGTACAGGCTGGCCGCACGCGGCAAATCGCCAAATTCATGGAACATCGCGCCCAGACCAAAAATTGCATTGAAATTATCGGGATTTAAAAACAGCGCCCGCTCCAGATCATCCAGCGCAGGCCCATACAAGCCCGCCGCATGATAGGCCGTGGCCCGCGCATGAAACCCTTCGGCAAATTCCGGCGCATGGTCGGTCAGCGCGGTCAGATGCTCAATCGCCAGCGCCGTGTCGCCTTGATCCAACGCCTCGCGGCCCCGCTTGAGCAGCAAATCCATCGCCGCCGAGCCTGACTTGGCCCATTCGCGCATCACACTGCGCGCAAGACGCGGTGCCTCGGCTTCATTCGCCCCGCGCAGTTCCTCCATAAGTTGCAATGCCTCCGTTTCCCCTGCCCAAAGCGGGCCAAGAGGCAACAAGGCGACACCAACTGCCGTAAGGTGACGTTTGAGGTTGACGGTCAATCTACGCATAACAAAGATGAATGTAACAGGCTGCCGCCGCAATTCCAGACGTGACAGCAGCCATTTGCCAAAAAGGTCGAAAAATGAGCGATATTGTGAACGAAGCCGTTAAAGTGCTGAATGAAAAACTGGCGGGCACCGATTTTGGCGGCACGGCCAAGTTTGACATCGGCGGCGAAGGCTGCGTGATGATGGACGCAGACGGCGCGCGCGCAGGCGACGAAGAGGCCGATGTCACCCTCAGCGCCGATGCAGACACGTTCCAATCCATCATTGAAGGCGACACAAACCCAACCGCCGCCTTCATGAGCGGCAAACTCTCCATCGACGGCGACATGGGGATGGCAATGAAACTGGCCTCGGTTCTCGCATAATGGACCTGACGGCAGCACCGTTCTTTACCGATGTAGCGCCCGGCCCAGCGGGCGGCGCGGCGCATTGGGCAAACACCTCGGATGGCAAACGCATCCGGGTGGGGCATTGGCCGCTGGCCGGGGCCAAAGGCACGGTGCTGCTGTTTCCGGGCCGCACGGAATATATCGAAAAATACGGCCTGACCGCGGGCGAGTTTTCCCGCCATGGCCTTGCCACCATGAGCATCGATTGGCGCGGACAGGGGCTGGCGGACCGCCTGCTGCCAGACCCGCTGATCGGCCATGTCGAAAGCTTCACCGACTATCAAAAAGACGTAGGCGCCATGGTCCGCGCCGCCCGCGCGCTCAACCTGCCGCGCCCCTATTTCCTGCTGGGCCACTCCATGGGCGGCTGCATTGGCCTGCGCGCCGCCATCGAAGGGCTCTCGGTTCAGGCGCTGGCCTTCAGCGGCCCGATGTGGGGCATCCACATCTCGCCGCATATGCGCCTGCCCGCCCGCGTCCTGAGCGCGGTGCTGCCGCGCATCGGCAAAGGCCATTTGACCCCGCCGGGCACCAAACGCGACCCTTATGTGCTGACCGATCCGTTCGAGGACAACCTGCTCACCACGGACCGGCAATATCACGACATGATGCGCGACCAGTTGCTGGCCCATCCTGACCTCTCGCTTGGCGCGCCCAGCTTTATTTGGCTGCGCGAGGCCCTGCGCGAAACCCGCCATCTGGCAGGCCGCCCCGGCCCCAACCTGCCCTGCGTGGCATGGGTGGGCAGCAATGAACGCATCGTCGATGTGCCGCGCATCCATGAGCGTATGGAAGCGTGGAAAGGCGGGCGCATCGAAATCGTCCCCGGCGGCGAACACGAAGTGCTGATGGAACAAGAACCCATTCGCACCCCCGTGATCAATGCCATGGCCGATCTCTTTCTCGGCAGACGCTAAACCCCGCCCCAAACCCCGCCGCGTTTCATCCCCCCCCACTGGGCAAACCGCGCCCATGCCCTAAATTGGGGTCATGGCTGATCCTGTGCTCACCTTCACGCCCAGCGGCATCTACTGCCCCGCAGGCGATTTCTACATTGATCCATGGCGCAAGGTTGACCGCGCCCTGATCACCCATGGCCATGCCGATCACGCGCGCCCCGGCATGGGCCGATACCTCGCCACCCACGCCGCCCTGCCCGTGATCCGCCACCGTTTGGGCGACATCACCGCCGAAGGCATCGCCTATGGCGAGCGCCGCCAAATCGGCGGGGCCACCGTGTCGTTTCACCCCGCAGGCCATGTGCCCGGCTCTGCGCAAATCCGCATCGCGGTCGGCGCCGCGGTCTGGGTCGCCTCGGGCGATTACAAAACCGCCCCCGACGGGCTTTGCGAAGCCTTTGAACCCGTGCCCTGCCAGCATTTCATCACCGAAAGCACCTTTGGCCTGCCCGTCTTCCGCTGGGAAAACCAAGCGGATGTTGCAGACCAGATTAACCACTGGTGGCAAAGCTGCGCCGCCGCAGGCAAAACCGCCATTCTGGGGGCCTATTCCTTGGGCAAGGCCCAGCGCCTGCTCTCGATGCTTGACCCCGAAATTGGCCCGATCTTGACGCATGGCGCGGTGGAAAACACCAACGAGGTGCTGCGCGCCCAAGGCCTGCCCCTGCCGCCCACCCTGCGCGTGACCCCGGACACCGCGCCAAAAGACCACCCCGGCGCTCTCGCCATCGCGCCGCCCTCGGCCCTGACCAGCACATGGGCCGGGCGTTTTGGCCCCCGTGAAACCGGCTTTGCCTCGGGCTGGATGGCCCTGCGCGGGGTGCGCCGCCGCCGTGCAGGCGACCGGGGCTTTATCATTTCCGACCACGCCGATTGGTCCGGCCTGCTGGGCGCGATCAAAGCGACCGGGGCGGAAAACATCTATGTCACCCATGGTTACACGGAAATCTTCACCCGTTACCTCAATGAAAACGGCTGGACCGCCCGCGAAGTGCCCACCCAATTCGAAGGCGAAAGCCTCGATGCTGCCGAAGACACGGAGGCCACCCCATGAAAGCCTTCGCCCGGCTTTTCACCGCCATCGACCAATCCACCAAAACCACCCTCAAAACCGCCGCACTGGCGGAATATTTCAGCCACGCCCCCGAGGAGGACCGCCTCTGGGCCATTGCCCTTTTCTCTGGCCGCCGCCCCAAACGCGCCGTGACCACCACCAAACTGCGCCAATGGGGCGCCGAGGCCGCAAACATCCCCCTTTGGCTCTTTGAAGACAGCTATGCCATCGTTGGCGATCTGGCCGAAACCATCTCCCTTCTGCTGCCCGCCACCCCCACCACCGATGACGCCAGCCTGACCCATTGGATCACCGCCCTGCGCCGCGTCTATGAACAAGACGAGCCCGCCCGCAAAGCCTTTGTGCTGGACGCATGGCAGCGCCTCGGCGGGGCCGAGCGGTTCCTCTTCAACAAACTCATCACCGGCGGCATGCGCGTGGGGGTCAGCCAGAAACTGATGACCCGCGCGCTGGCCCTATCCACTGGCAAGGACGAGGCCGAATTGGCCCACCGCCTGATGGGCAACTGGCACCCTGATGACACCACATGGCACGCCCTGATCGAGGCCCGCGACGCCAGCGCAGATGCCTCGCGCCCCTACCCGTTCCATCTGGCCCATGGGCTGGAAACCCCGCCGCACGAACTTGGCAACCCCGCCGATTGGCGCGCCGAATGGAAATGGGACGGCATCAGAGGCCAGCTTATCCTGCGCGGCGGCGATTATTTCTTGTGGTCGCGCGGCGAGGAGTTGATGACAGACCGCTTCCCCGAACTGGCCCGCGCCGCCGATTTCCTGCCCCAAGGCACGGTGATCGACGGCGAATTGCTGGTCTGGCACAAAGGCGCGCCCCTGCCCGAAAATTTCAACGCCCTGCAACCACGCATTGGCCGCAAAACCGTGTCCAAGGCGCTGCTGGCCAAAACCCCGGTGCTGCTGCACGCCTATGACCTGATCGAATGGCAGGGCCGCGACATCCGCAATTTGCCCTTCGCCCAGCGCCGCGCCCTGCTGGAAACCGCCTGCGCCGACCTGCCCCCGGACGCGCCCCTGCGCCTCTCGCCGCAACTTGAATTCACCGATTGGCCCGCCCTCACAGCCCAGCGCGCCCGCGCCCGCGATGCCCAAGCCGAAGGGCTGATGCTCAAACGCGCCGATAGCCCCTATCTGGCCGGGCGCAAAAAAGGCAGCTGGTGGAAATGGAAACTCGACCCGCTCACCATCGACGCGGTGATGATCTATGCCCAAGCAGGCTCTGGCCGCCGCGCCAACCTGTTCACAGATTTCACCTTCGCGGTGTGGGACGGCAATGATCTGGTGCCGTTTACCAAAGCCTATAGCGGGCTGAGCGACGCCGAGTTTCGCCAAATCACCGCATGGGTGCGCCGCCACACCACCGCGCGGTTTGGCCCGGTGCGGCAGGTCACCCCCGAACATGTGTTCGAGATCGCCTTTGAAGGCATCCGCGCCAGCCCGCGCCATAAATCCGGCGTCGCCCTGCGCTTTCCGCGCATGCTGCGTTGGCGCCGCGACAAACCCCTGCAAGAAGCAGGCACGCTCACCGAACTCAAACAGATGCTTGCGCAGTATGGCTAAACCATCCCCCTCTCGCACAGGAAAATGCCAAACCCCGCTTGCCCCGCTGCCCCTGTCTGCCTAGGTAAGATGAAACAAATCAACGAGGTTTCCATGTTCAATCCCCCCAAACCCGCCTTTGACGCCCACCCCTCCGGGGGCAACGATCCGCTGGGCAATCTGCCGGAATGGAATCTGGATGACCTGTACACAGGCGAAGACGCCCCCGAGCTGAAACGCGATCTCGACTGGCTCGAAAACGCCTGCGCCAGCTTTGCCGCCGATTACGAAGGCAACCTAGCCGCGCTCGATGCCCCCGCCCTGCTCGATTGCGTGCTGCGCAACGAAAAGATCAACCAGATCGCAGGCCGCCTCATGTCCTTTGCCGGGCTGCGCTACTACCAGCACACCACCGATTCAGGCCGCGCCAAATTCATGGGCGACCTGCAAGAGAAAATCACCAATTACACCACGCCGCTGGTGTTCTTCACGCTAGAACTCAATCGTCTCGACGATGACCACCTGGACAAATTGCTGGCCCAGAACGCCGATCTGGCCCGCTACAAACCGATCTTTGACCACATCCGCGCCATGAAACCCTACCAGCTTTCTGACGAGCTTGAGAAATTCATGCATGATCTGGGCATCGTGGGCGACGCTTGGGAGCGCCTCTTCGATGAAACCATCGCCGGGCTGGAATTTGAGGTCATGGGCGAGACCCTGACCATCGAAGGCACCCTCAACCTGCTCACCGATCCCGACCGCGCAAAACGCGAAGCCGCCGCCCATGCGCTGGCCCAAGTGTTCCAAGACAACGTGAAAACCTTCGCCCGCGTGCACAACACCCAAGCCAAGGAAAAAGAGATCATCGACCGCTGGCGCGGCATGGAAACCCCGCAAACCGGGCGGCACCTGTCCAATCAGGTCGAACCCGAAGTGGTCGAAGCCCTGCGCAACGCCGTGGTCAACGCCTACCCCAAACTCAGCCACCGCTATTACGAACTTAAACGCAAATGGCTTGGCCTCGACGTGATGCAGGTCTGGGACCGCAACGCACCCCTGCCCATGGAAGACCCGCGTTTGGTAAGCTGGGACGAAGCCCGCAAAACCGTGATGGACGCCTATAGCGCCTTTGATCCGCGCATGGGCGAGCTGGCCGAGCCGTTCTTTACCAAAGGCTGGATCGACGCAGGCGTGAAACCCGGCAAAGCCCCCGGCGCTTTTGCCCACCCCACCGTCACCGATGTACACCCCTATGTGATGCTCAACTACTTGGGCAAACCGCGCGATGTGATGACCCTCGCCCACGAGCTTGGCCACGGCGTGCACCAAGTGCTGGCGGCGGGCCAAGGCGAAATGCTGTCCTCCACCCCGCTGACCCTGGCCGAAACCGCTTCGGTCTTTGGCGAAATGCTCACTTTCCGCAAAATGCTCGACGGCGCCGCCACCAAAGCCCAGCGCAAAGTCATGCTGGCGGGCAAAGTCGAAGACATGATCAACACCGTGGTGCGCCAGATCGCTTTCTACGATTTCGAATGCAAATTGCACGAAGCGCGGCGCAGCGGCGAGTTGACCCCGGATGACATCGGCGCGCTGTGGATGTCGGTTCAGGCCGAAAGCCTCGGGCCAGCCTTTGAATATATGGATGGCTACGACAGCTTCTGGGCCTATATCCCGCATTTCGTGCACTCACCCTTCTATGTCTACGCCTATGCGTTTGGCGACGGTCTGGTGAACGCGCTTTATGCGGTCTACGCTGAGGGCGAGCCGGGCTTTGAGGATAAATATTTCGACATGCTGCGCGCGGGCGGCTCGAAACATCACAAAGAACTGCTGGCCCCCTTTGGCCTTGATGCCTCCGATCCCGCTTTCTGGGACAAAGGCCTGTCGATGATCTCCGGCTTCATCGACGAACTCGAAGCCATGGAAGACTAAGCCGCCCTAAAATTCCCCGCGCCTTTTCAGCACTTGGCGCGGGGAACCACCCTAGCAACTGCTCGGGCAATATCGCATGGTCTTTGCGTAATATCATCCCAAGGTCAGCCTCCATGACGCCCGGTGCGACGGACCAATCCCCCCTATTGACTGTGATCGGCTGGCAAGAATGCATCAGCCTGCCCGAGCTTGGTCTGAAAAATTTCGCGATCAAAGTGGACACCGGGGCCAAAACCACTGCCCTACATGCCGAAGACATCGAACTTTTCAGCAAATCGCGCAAAAAATGGGTGCGGTTCCGCTGCCCCGATATTGCCGGGCTTGATGCCCAAACTGAGGCGCTTGAATTTCCGGTCTTCACCAACCGCGCGATTACCAATACCAGCGGGACACCAGAAACCAGAATCGTGATCCGCACGCCCATGGTGCTGGCCCGGCGCAAATGGCTGATCGATATTTCCCTCACCGATCGCGGCTCCATGCGCTTTCCGTTGATCTTGGGCCGCCGTGCCCTGCGCCACCATGACATCACGGTTCACCCCGGAAAAACCTATCTCGTCAGTAACCAGTCTAACCTCCAAGAGGATATATCATGAAGATCGCAATGCTTGCCCGGAACCCCGAACTCTACACGCATAAGCGCCTCAAGGAGGCTGCCGAAAACCGCGGTCACACCCTCAACATCATCAACACGCTGCGCTGTTACATGAACATCGCCTCGCGCCGCCCCGAGGTCTATTACAACGGCGAAAAGCTCACCGGCTATGACGCGATCATCCCGCGCATCGGGGCATCGGTTACGTTTTACGGCATGGCCGTGCTGCGCCAATTTGAAATGCAAGGCGTCTACCCGCTTAACGAAAGCGTCGCCATTGGCCGCTCGCGCGATAAACTGCGCTCGATGCAGCTTCTGGCCCGCGACGGCGTTGGCCTGCCCGTCACGACCTTCGCCCATGATCCCAAACAAACCGACGAAGTGCTGGAGCTTGCGGGCGGCGCGCCTGTGGTGATCAAACTGCTCGAAGGCACCCAAGGCATCGGCGTGGTTCTGGCCGACACCAAACGCTCGGCCAAATCCGTGGTCGAAGCTTTCCGCGGCGCGGGCGTGAACATCTTGCTGCAAGAGTTCATCAAAGAAGCAGGCGGCACCGACATCCGCGCCATCGTGGTGGGCGGCAAAGTGGTTGCCGCCATGAAACGCACCGGGGCCGAGGGCGATTTCCGCTCGAACCTGCACCGGGGCGGCTCTGCCCAAGTGATCAAACTCTCGCCCGAAGAACGCTCCACCGCGATCCGCTCGGCCAAGGCGATGGGCCTCAATGTCTGCGGCGTCGACATGCTGCGCGCCAATCACGGGCCCGTGGTGATGGAGGTCAACTCCTCCCCCGGTCTCGAAGGCGTTGAAAAAGCCACCGGCCTCGATATCGCGGGCAAGATCATCGAATATATCGAAAAACACGCCAAACCCAATGCCACCAAGACCAAAGGCAAAGGATGACCAAACGCGCCGCTTTTGAAATCGCGGGGGCCCGTGTTGAACCGGGCACCCGCCAAACCGTCAACATCCCGATCAGCACCCTGTCTGACCATACCCCGGTCACGCTCTCGGCCCATGTGATCCACGGGCGCAAAGATGGCCCCGCCGTCTTTGTCAGCGCGGGCATCCATGGCGACGAAGTCATCGGTGTGGAAATCCTGCGCCGCCTGCTGCGCACGAAAAACCTCAAATCCCTGCGCGGCACGCTGATTGTGGTGCCGATTGTGAACACATTCGGGTTTCTCAACCACTCGCGCTACCTGCCCGACCGGCGCGATCTCAACCGCTGCTTTCCGGGCTCTGCCAATGGCTCGCTTGGCTCGCGTCTGGCGCATATCTTTATGACCGAAATCGTCGCGCGCTGCTCGCTTGGCATCGATCTGCATTCCGCCGCGATCAACCGCATCAACCTGCCACAGGTGCGCGTCTCGGCCAATAACCGCGAAACCTTGCGGCTGGCCCATGTGTTCGGCGCGCCCGTGATCCTCACCAGCGCCCTGCGCGAAGGCTCCCTGCGCAAAGAAGCCAAACGCGCTGGCGTCGATGTGGTGCTCTACGAGGCAGGCGAAGGCATGCGCTTTGACGAAATGTCCGTGCGCGCCGGCGTGGCGGGCATCCTGCGCATCCTCAAAGACGTAGGGCTCCTGCCCCTCGCCGGGATCGCGGGGCCTAAAACCAAATCGATCTTATGCGGTGACAGCCACTGGCTGCGCGCCCCTGCAGGCGGGCTGCTGCGCATGTTCAAAGCCGAAGGCGAAACCGTGGAAAAAGGCGATGTCATCGCCGCCATCTCCGACCCGTTCGGCCAGAGCGAAATTCAGGTCGAGGCCCGCTATCCCGGCATCATCGTGGGCCGCGCTGTGATGCCCATCGTGCATGAGGGCGACGCGCTGTTCCACGTGGCCGCTGTGAAATCCGCCGATATGGCCGAGGCCGCAGTGGGCGATCTGGCCACCCAGCTCGAAGAAGCCCCGCTCTTTGACGAGGATGAAATCATCTAAGTCCCACGCGCCTCATAAGGCCCGACCGCCTCACTTCAACTGACTGTCCTTGGAGCCGCGTCGATTGATCCCGCCGCGCGCCTGAAACCGCGCGTCGCGTTCCTGCACACAATCAATGCACAGCTTCACCCCCGGCAAGGCCGCCCGCCGTGCCTCGGGGATCGGCTCCTCACATTCCGCACAATGGGTCCGGCTCTCGCCCACAAACCCCTTGCGCGCCTTCATCCGCGCCAACTCATCGCTGATCGAAGCCTCGATCTGCTCTGACACCGCGCCATCTTTTGCCCATCCACCTGCCATCACTTGGCTCCTCTACCGCACGCGCCGCTGCGCCTTCCTCAAACCTAGGCATTAAACATAGGCCGCCCCGCGCATTTCTCCAAATCCGCATGAAAAACCCCGCCTCCCCGAGCAAACGGAGGGCGGGGCCAATGCCTCAGCAAAGCAGCTAAAAAGACGCGTTACGCCTCCGCCACCATGCCCTTTTCCTTGGCCAATTCGCGCATGCGCTTTTGCAACTTCTCAAAGGCGCGCACCTCGATCTGGCGAATCCGTTCGCGGCTCACGTCATATTGCCCGCTCAGATCTTCCAAAGTCACGGTCTTATCGCTCAACCGCCGCTGGGTCAGGATATCCTTCTCCCGGTCATTGAGCACCGAAAGCGCCTCAGCCAGCATCTCGCGGCGCGTCTCCAACTCGTCACGCGCCTCGTAATCGCCCGCTTGATCGGCATCCTCATCTTCCAGCCAATCTTGCCATTGCATCGTGCCCTCGCCCTCAGAGCCGACAGTGGCATTGAGCGATGCATCCCCCCCCGACATCCGCCGGTTCATGGAAATCACTTCCGCCTCTGTCACCCCCAATTGGGTGGCGATGGTCTTGACGTTCTCAGGCCGAAGATCGCCTTCCTCCAGCGCGCCAATCTTGTTCTTGGCTTTACGCAGATTGAAAAACAGCTTTTTCTGACCGCTGGTCGTGCCCAGCTTAACCAAAGACCATGAACGCAGGATATATTCCTGAATGCTCGCCCGGATCCACCACATGGCATAGGTCGCCAAGCGGAAACCCTTCTCGGGGTCAAAGCGCTTCACCGCCTGCATCAGGCCCACATTGGCCTCCGAAATCACTTCGGCCTGCGGCAAACCATAGCCGCGATAGCCCATGGCGATCTTCGCTGCGAGCCGCAAATGCGAGGTCACCATCCGGTGCGCCGCTTCCGTGTCTTGCTCTTCAACCCAGCGTTTGGCGAGCATGTATTCTTCTTCCGGCTCCAGCAGAGGAAACTTACGGATCTCCTGCATATAGCGGTTCAAACCGCCTTCTGGTGTCGGTGCTGGCAGATTTGCATAGTTTGCCATGTGTCTGTCCCTTCCCCAATTTCGGGGCCCCTGATGTTTAGGGGCTTAACATAGGATATGGTGGGCGCCGCGCCCCTGTTCAAGAGCCGCGCCGCGCGCTTGGCGCTATATTTGCACAAACCGCGCTGAATGAAAGCGCCCAAACGCGCCGGTCACGCAGACGTGGCAATTGCAACAAAGCCGCTGCCGCCTGCCTGCTTTCCCCGCCAATTTGGTGGTTCTGTCTGGTGGTTACTGAACCCGCGCCGCGTCCAGCAGTTCCAATAAATCCGCCATATCCTTGGGCAATTCCGCCTCAAAGCGCAGCGCCTCGCCGGTCACCGGATGATCAAACCCCAAAACAGCGGCATGCAGCGCCTGCCGGTTGAACCCCGAAACCGCCTCGGCCTGCGCGGCGCTGAGCGCGGTCTTGGCCAGCTTGCGCCGCCCGCCATAGGTCGGATCACCCACAAGGCCGTGGCCCGCATGGGACATATGCACCCTGATCTGATGGGTGCGCCCGGTTTCCAGCCAACATTCCATGAGCGAGACCACAGGCGGCGTGCCAAACCGCGCCACATTGCGCGCCCGCGTCACCGCATGACGCCCGCCATGAAACAGCACGGCCTGCCGCTGGCGGTCGGTCTTGTGGCGCGCCAATTGCGTGGTCAGCTTCATGATATTGCCCGGCTCAAAAGACACGCCCTTGATGCCCCGCAACCGCGGATCATTGGCATCGGGCACGCCGTAAACCAAAGCCCGGTAATAACGCTCAACCGTGTGTTTCTCGAACTGCGCCGCCAGCCCGTGATGCGCCGCGTCCGATTTCGCCGCCACCAACAGCCCCGATGTCTCTTTATCGATTCGGTGCACAATGCCGGGGCGCTTCATGCCCCCCACCCCAGACAGATCATCGCCGCAATGCGCCATCAGCGCATTGACCAATGTCCCGCTGGGCGAGCCGGGGGCCGGATGCACCACCATGCCCGCAGGCTTGTTGATCACGATCAACTCGTCATCCTCGAACACCACATCAAGCGGGATGTCCTCGGGCAGAATATGGCTCTCTTCCGCCTCTTCGACGGAAATCACCACCAAATCGCCCTCTGCGGCAGGGGCGCGCGGCTCGCGCACCACCGCGCCATTCACCGCAACCGCGCCTTCCGCGATCAACCGGCCCAGCCGCGTGCGCGACAATGCAGCCGCCTCTGGCACATCGCGCGCCAGCGCCTTATCAAGGCGCGGCGGTGGTGCCTCTGCCAACGTGAACTCAATGCGGCGGTGTGCCATGAATGACCCTTTAGAACCTGCCAACCTGCGAATGCTGCGGTGGCTTGTGACGGTGCTGACCGTGGTGATGATTGCGGGGGTCATAGTGGTGATTTCCCTGCTTGTCACCCGTCTGAATGACCGCGGCCCGGTGCTGCCTGCGCAAATCACCCTGCCCCAAGGCACCACAGCCCGCGCCATCACCATGGGCCAAGGCTGGTACGCGGTGGTCACAGACACAGATCAAATCCTGATCTTCGACAAACTCACCGGAAAACTTCGCCAAACCCTGCAAATCAACTGATTTCACCCTTCAGCAAATACTCCGGGGGTCCCTGGGGGCTGGCCCCCAGTCTTAATAAGAATCTTGGCCAAGTCCCAAACCGGACGCCCAATGCACACAGTACAAAATAATGGGGCCAAAATAATTGGGGGGGGGGGGTGGTACCACCTCCTGGTCTCGAACCAGGGACCTCTTGATCCACAATCAAGCGCTCTAACCAACTGAGCTAAGGCAGCACTGAGGGGGGATTTAGCGCCCACAAAACCCGATTGCAAGAGGTTAAAGCGCAGTTTTCTGCCCGGTCTGCCCTAAAAAGTGATGGCCCAGCTTTGCTCCACATTGGCGCGGCCAAAGGACATGACGGGTTTTGCCTGGGTCATCTCCCAGCCGTTTTGCGCATAAAGCGCACAGGCCGCCCGGTGGCTCTCATGGGTCCAAAGCTGCATCCGGCGATAGCCGACCTCCCGCGCAAACCCCATATTATGCAACAGCAAACGCCGCCCCAGCCCCTTGCCCCGCGCCTGCGCATTCAGCAAAAACAACCGCAGCTTGGCGCTGGTCTCATCATGGCGCACACAGAATATCGACCCAAGCCGCACGCCTTCTTGCTGCGCAATCCACCCCGCCTCACAGACAGGGTCATGGCTTGCCAGAAAACCATCCAATATCTGCCCCACCAGCACACCGAAACTTGCATCGAATCCCTCGTCGCGCGCATAGCCGCCGCGGTGCTCGCCATGCAGCCAATCGCGGTCGCCCGCCTCAAACCGTCTGATCATCACACCATCCATCCCCCCAGCTTGCCCCAGCCCCCACTTGCCTTTCAAGCCCCGCCGCGATAGCGATACGCCCTATTCTTGGCAAACCCGCAGGTAAGGACAGTCCCATGGGCATCAACACCGAAAAGAACATCGAAGCGAACCTGCAAATCGGTCCCACCGACAAAGGCATGGTGCGGCTTTATATCGAAGCCGAAGGCATCGAGATCCCGATGGATTTCACCGTGGACGAAGCCATGGAAATCGCTGAGGAAATCCAAGCGGCCGCTTCCCGCGTTGGCGGCAAACGCTAACCGCCCTACTCGGGCACCGCGCTCAAATCAGGATCGCGCAGCCGCATCAGCCGCCCGGCAGTGTGGCGCGCGAATTTCTGCACCATCACCTTGCGCCGCGCTGGCGCAAGCTTGGCCTCCGGCCCCATGCGGATGATCTCGGCGCCATACGCATCGCCAATGATCAGCCCCGTGCCCTCGGGCAAAAGCTCCAGCGGAAAATCGCTATCCACCGCCCAGAAAAACCGATCCGCCCACTCCAGATAACCCTGCCATTTGCTGTCAGCCATAAAATCGGCACGGCTGGATTTGCATTCGACAATCCAAATCTCGCCCTTGGGGCCAAGCGCCATGACATCGACCCGCAGCCCCCGGCGCGGCACCAATTCCTCGGCGCAAACCATGCCATGACTGGCCAAACCACGCACAACACCGCGCGCCAGCCACTGTCCGGGCTGATTTCTTTGCCCCGGCTGATTGTTTTGGATCTCTGTTAACGGCATTTTAACAGTTATGAACATTCCATGAACCTGTGCAAGCCCGCGTGGCTTGCCATTGGGTTTTGACCGGCTGCACCCTACATCGGGATAGGCCATGATGAGGGGGGCAAGATGTCCATAGGCGATCAAAGACGCGACCAGCTGAGCGAAACCGAAGCGCGCGGGGTCCGATATGCCCGCGAGCTGGAAAACCACCTAAGCTGGCTGGACACATTCTCCGGCACGGCGCTGGGGGTGCTGGCGGTGGCCTCGGGCATCTACACCTATCTGGGGGTCTCCTCGCTGCTTGATGACAACGGGGCCATGTCCGCCTTTGCCGCCATCGCCTATTCCGTGGCGGTCTCGGTGGGGATCTTTGTGTTCTGGTCCTACATGCTGCGGCTGTTTCCCGCTGTGCGCGGGGCGCGTGCGCGCATCGGGCTGATGGGGGCGATGGGGCTTGGCTCGCTGGCGATCATCGCCATGTCGAGCTGGCTCAACGCCGCCGCCCTCGCAGGCTCCGCTGCGGTGGAACAACACCTTGCCGAAACCGTACAAGACTACCAAGCCTCGCTGGAACGCGCCCATGAAATCGCGCTCTCCGGCCAAGGGCTCGAACGCGATGTCTCCCGCGTGCGCCAAAGCTTCGAAGACCTCAGCGAACAAGAAGCCGAAGGCAGCCTCTCAGGCCTTGCAGGGCGCGGCGCTGTGTTCCGCGTGCTGCGCCAGAAAGCCTCCGAACTGGTGGCGCTGGAATCGCAAATCGCCAGCCAAACCCCGCTGGTCGGCAATGCCTTTGCCGAAGGCAACGCCATCCTCAGCCGCATGCGCGCCCTCACCGTTGAACCCGGCCCCGTCGAGGCCCGCTCGGTGGAATTCTCCGAACAGGCCGTGCGCCTTGCCGGGCTGATCGCCCAGCTGCGCCAGCTTTCCGTGGCCCCGCTGGTGGAACGTGCGGCCCAAGACCTCTCGGCCTCTGTGGTGCTGCCCGAACTTGGCAACAACACCGCGCTGCAAGGCGCGCAAACCGCCACCATCTCCTCGGTGCTCGAAGTGCTGGCACAGCGCGCCGCCACCCTCGAAGGCGCAGCCCAAGCGGTGCTGGCCATGCCGCCGCCCCGCGAAACCACCTACACGCCGATCTCCAGCGCCGATGCGGTGATCCTCTATGCGGGCAATTTCATCCCCTCATGGGCCGGGGCCATCGCGATTGACTTGCTGCCCGCCGTGCTGGTGTTCATCCTCGCCGTGACCCATGGCGCGATCCGCACAGGCCGCGAAGGCGCCGCCGTCGAAGACACGCTCACCATCGCAGAGCTGCGCGCCGCCCTCGCCGCCATGCGCGAAATGGAAAGCCACCTGCCCGAAGCTGTCAGCACCGCACCTGCGCCCGCGCCAACCCCCGCGCCCGCGCCGATACCAGAGCCAAGCCCCGCGCCCGCCCAAACCAAGGCCGCGCCAGAATGAGCCAGAAACCACCCCCACCGCCGCTGCCCCCCCTGCCGCAGCCCCAAGCGCCCACCACCATCCCGCGCGCCGCGCGCTATGCGTCCATCGCCACCAGCGGCCGCAGCGGCGCTGTAGCGCGGGTGCTCCTGGGCGTGATGATCTTCCAACTGGGGCTGGGCGCACTGCTGGTCATGGGCGATCTCAAAGACGGGTTCCGCCTGCCCGGCACCGCCACCAAAGCGCCGCACCTGACCCAGCCGGTGCACCCCGGCGATCAAACCCGCCGCTTCAACCCCAAACACGCGCCCCCCGAAGGCCGCCCCTTCCCCAGCAGCGCCCTGCCCGAACGGCTGGTGCTGACGGCCACGCAAGACGGCGCGCTTCTCGAAGGGGCGATTGCCGAAGGCGACGCGGAACGCATCATCAAACAGCTCGATGATCTCACGCCGACCCCCGCCCGCATTGTGCTCAATTCCCCCGGCGGCTCGGTGCGCGACGCGCTGCTGCTGGGCCGCGACCTGCGCGCCCGCGCCCTGCCCACCGCCCTGCGCAGCGGCGACATCTGCTATTCCGCCTGCCCCTACCTGCTGGCGGGCGGCACAGCGCGCGAGGTGCCAAAAGACGCCTCCGTCGGCGTGCACCAACATTACTTTGGCGAAAGCTCGCTGCTGCCCGCGTTTCTGGCTGTGGAAACCATCCAGCGCGGTCAGGCCGAGGTCATGCGCTACTTGGATGAAATGGGCATCGACCTGATGATCATGCAGCACGCGCTCTCCACGCCGCCCGATGAAATCTACGTGCTGCTCCCCGAGGAACTCGCCCGCTATCGCTTCACCGCCCCCGCGCCAACCGAATAACGCCCCGGCACGGCTCCCGGCCCCGCGCGCAGAAATAGGCAAATCTGCCCCTTGCCCTGACCCCGCGCCGCGCCTACCTAGAGGGGGACGGGTACTGCGCTGTTCGTGTGACGTTACATTCCAGTGGCCTTAAGCAAATCCGAGGGAGCTGGCTCTGTTCGAGCCCTGGTTCGATTACCTGGCGCCCACCTGTACATACAGGTCCTCGGGAATAATAAAACTGACCGGCAGAGGCGGTCCCGTCACTTCCCCCTCCCCCGACCATTTATCGCTGCCAAACATCACTGGCAAATTGCGCCGCTGCGTCACAGCACCATCGGCACAAACGCAATCAGCAGATACACAAACAACAGCATCGCCAAATAAGGCAGCACAGCGCGGGTGATCTTCTCAATCCCCAGCCTCGATGTGGTCGAGGCGACAAACAGGTTGATCGCCACAGGCGGCGTCACCATGCCAATCGCCAGACCCACCACAATGATGATCCCGAAATGCACCGTATCAATGCCAAGCTGCGCCGCCAGCGGCAACAGCATCGGCGTCAGGATGATCAACGCCGAAGCTGTCTCCAAGAACACCCCCGCTATCAAAATCACCGCCATGATCAACAACAGCAGGATATACGTATTGCTCGACAGCGACAGCGCCGCAGAGGCAATCTGGTTCGGCACCTGCCAGCTCGACAGCGCCCAACTCAGCACCGATGACGCCGCAATCACAAACATGATCACCGCCGTGGTCACGCCTGCGCGCACCATGATGTGGTAAAGCCCCTTAAGCGTCAGATCGCGGTACACAAACAGCGAAATCAAGATCGCGTAATTCACCGCCACCACCGCCGCCTCGGACGGGGTGAAAATGCCTGAGAAAATACCGCCCAGAATGATCAGCGGCGCCATCAACCCCCAGCTTGCCGCCCGGAAAGTGCGCAAAATCGTCCAGATATTGAGCTCCGTGCCGCGCGGATATGCCCGCCGGTGCCCTTGGATCAACGCAATGATGATCAACCCTGCCCCCATGGCGACACCGGGAATAAACCCGTTCAAAAACAGCTTGGCCACGGATTCCTGCGCAATCACCGCATAGATAATCATCGGCACCGAAGGCGGAATAACCACGCCAATCGTCCCCGACGCCGCAATCAGCGATGCCGCCGAGGCAGGGTCATACCCTTTGCGCTTAAGCTCCGGTACAAGGCTCGCGCCCACCGCCGCCGTTGTCGCCGCGCCAGAGCCTGAAATCGCGGCAAAGAACATGCCCGCAAAGACCGAAACAATCGACAAACCGCCCTTGATCCAGCCAAAAATCGAATCCGCAAAGGCAACCAATCGCTTGGAAATCTCGCCCTGCGCCATGACATCGCCCGCCAAAACGAACATCGGCACCGCGACCAAAGCAAAGGAGTTGATGCCCGAAAACATCTGCTGTGGCACCACCATCAACGGAATACCCGACAGATCCAGCGCCGCCATGGTCGCCGCGCCAATCACAATGGCCACCGGAATGCCCATCAGCAGGAACAAGACAAATAACCCGGCTAAAACAAGGCTCATGACCGTTCCCCGCGCGTCGCCGCTGGCTGCGGCTCAAATTCCAGATTGATGTCAGATTGCGCCGTGCGCACCGGCTTGCCCGCCAGAACATGCAGCAAATCAATCACCGACAGCCCCGCCATCAGCGCCGCCGCCACCGGCATCACCACATAGACATAGCTCATCGACAGCCGCATCGACGGCGATTTTTGAAAACTCTGCATCCCGGTATATTGCCAGCCAATCCGCGCCAGCGAGACCATGAATGCAATCGTGACCAGAACCGCAGCCCCGGTCACGATCCGGTTCAAAACCGGCGGCAACATATCGCGCAAAATCGATACCGCAATATGCCGCCCCTGTTGAAAGGCCAGCGCAGCGCCCAGAAATGTCACCCAGATTAGCAAGAACCGGGCAACTTCCTCGGTCCATGCCACAGAGGTGAAAAACACCCGCGACACAATCTGCAACGTAATGACCACAATCAGCCCTGCCATCCCCGCAAACACAACGGGTTTAAGCAGCGCGCCCACCGCTCGGTCAATCCACGCCAGCCCTTTCAACATTTACTTCAGCGCCTCTTGGATGCGCGGCAGATAGTCACCGAATTTTTCGCCGTATTTTTCGTAAACCGGCTGGATCGCGGCGGTAAAGGCGCTCAGATCGGCGTCTTCAATCACATTCATGCCCGAATCCTTGAGCGCTTGCAGCTGCTCGCCCTCTTGCTCGGCATTCATCGCCCGGCCAAAGGCCACCGCTTCTTTTGCCGCTTCGGTCACGATGCCCTGCGCTTCTTCCGAAAGCTGGGTCCACTTGGGCATGCCCATCACCATGATCGCAGGCGCATAGGTGTGGCGCGTCATCGTCATGTTGGTCTGGGTTTCATTCAGCTTAAAGGAATAAACCACGTTCACCGGGTTTTCCTGCCCGTCAATCGCGCCCTGCTGCATCGCGGTCAGCGCCTCATTCCACGCCATCGGGATCGCATCAGCGCCCAGCTCACGGAACGTGTCGATATACACGGGGTTTTCCATCACGCGCACACGCAAACCGGCAATATCCGCAGGCGTGTTGATCGGGCGCTGCGAATTGGTCAGGTTGCGGAAACCGCGCTCGCCATATGCAATCCCCTTCAGGTTCACTTCCGACAGACGGTCCAGCAGCTCTTGACCAATCTCGCCGTCCAGAACCTCATGCGCGGCCTGCGCCGAAGGGAACAGGAACGGCAGCTCAAAAACCGCCATTTCTTCAAGGAAGTTGGACACCGGACCATTGGTGATGATCCCCATATCCACGGTGCCAATCTGCATCCCCTCCAGCAAAGTCCGCTCATCGCCCAGCGTCGCATTGGGGAAAACTTCAACCGTGATCGCCCCGTTCGAGCGTTCCGCCACCAGCTCTTTGAACTTGAGCGCCGAGGCGTGATAGCTGTCTTGCTCGTTCACCACATGCGCCAAACGCAATGTCACCGGCTCAATCTCGGCCCAAAGCGGCGCCGCGCTC
The DNA here is from genome assembly GCA_051252055.1 of Sulfitobacter sp. GTDB lineage: Bacteria > Pseudomonadota > Alphaproteobacteria > Rhodobacterales > Rhodobacteraceae > Sulfitobacter. The sequence goes on along the minus strand of JBPOFD010000001.1, from coordinate 1,149,165 downwards.
GTGCCAAGGGTCGCAGCAGCAAATGCCGCCGCCTTGAAGAAAGTTGTCATGATGTCCTCCCAGACAAAAGAAAAGAGCAACGCAAAAAGCGTTTTTGGGAACCGATGCGTTGCGGGGCGCAAATTTGTTATTTAACTGCCCAAAATCGCGCCCAAACGCAGGTTAATTACGCATATCGCAAAAGCCCGCTGGGGATGCAAGGCAACATGCCCCGGCCCCTGCCCCTAAGGGCCGCGTTACAAACAAAAACCCACCATGCTACAGGGCCGGATAAGACATCAGACAAGACATCGAATTGGACTGGAGAGAAAACAAAATGCGATCAAGCCTGCGCGAAAAAGCGATCAAGATCTGCACCGAAAAAATCACCAAAAAAGGCGAGACAGTCGGCCTCTCCTTCTATGCGTTTTTTGCAAATAAAAACGACGACCCAGAATTACTCATGGAAGCCGCCGAATGGTGGATCAAAACCCACAGGCTCGATCACTTTGAAAAGGCTGTGAAAATCCGCGAACTCATCGCTTCAGGGGCGTGAAAAACCGCCCCCGAAAACCGCCCGCTTAAAACGCCTCTGGCCGCGCCTCGCGCGCCATATGGTCCAGCACAGCATTCACGAATTTGGCTTCTTTACCATCGGGAAAAAACGCCGCTGCCACATCCACATATTCGGCAATCACCACTTTGGGCGGCGTGCCCTCATGGCGCAGCTCGGCCCCTGCCGCGCGAAACAGCGCCCGCAAAGTCGGGTCAATCCGCCCCAGCGGCCATTTCGCCACCAAGGCCCGGTCGGTCAATTGGTCAATCGACGCCTGAAAATTCACTGCGCCCTCAAGCACATCCGCGAAATGATCGGGATCCCCGTCGATCATCTCCGCCCCGTCATAGGTGGCGCCAAAACGGTGCTCGAAAAACTCCGCCCGCACCCGGTCATAGCTCAGGCTCGAATGTTCCATCTGGAACAGGGCCTGCACAGCATAAAGCCGCGAAGCCGATTTCATCTTGCGCCGTTGATTGCCAGAGATGTTGCTCATGCGACTGTGTTTCCGCCTTGATGACCGGCAAGAATGGTATCTTCACCGATGGGTTTGAACCCAATCCCTTTGGATTGGCTGCCCCACTTACGGGCCAGCGCGATCAGATGCAAGGCCGCAGCCGCCGCCCCGCCGCCCTTGTTTTGCCCCGCAGGATCGGCGCGCACCTCGGCCTGCGCCCGGTTTTCCACCGTCAAGATGCCATTGCCGATGCACAGGCCCTGCAAGCCCAGCAATTGTAGCGCCCGGCTGCTGTCATTGCACACGGTCTCGTAATGCGTGGTCTCGCCCCGGATCACACAGCCCAGCGCGACATAACCGTCAAAATTGCTGCGCCGATCCGAAATGCCGATCGCCGTGGGAATTTCCAGCGCGCCGGGCATCTCGACCACCTCATAGCTGGCCCCCGCCGCGTCCAGTTCCGCCTTGGCCCCGGCCAACATCCCCGCCGCAATATCGCTGTAATAGGGCGACACAACAATCAACAGCTTCACCGGGCGCTCGAAACTCGGGCGCGGTAAAATCGTATGTGCTTCATGTCCAGCCATGGCAGTTACTCCGCAGAAATCGGGCGCGTGCCCACAATGGAAAGATGATAGGCATCAAGCCCAAGATACCGCGTCTCCGGGTTATCCGTCAGCAAAATCAGCTCATGCAGCCCCATCGAAGACAGGATCTGCGCGCCAATCCCGGTGCGTTTGATGGTGCGCGGACGGTCATCCTCATCCGCGTCCAGCCGCAATTGCGGATGCGGATCGCGGAACAATACAATCGCGCCGCGGCCTTCCTCGGCAATGATCTGCATGGCGCGCGGCAACTCATCCACGGCACTAGGCCCCAGCCCCAGCACATCCTCCAGCGCATTCAGCGCATGGGTGCGCACCAGAACCGGCCCGCCTTGGCTCAAATCGCCCTTGCTCAGCACCACATGATCCGTGCCGGTGATCTGATCGGCAAAAACCCGCATGTGCCAATCCCCGCCATAGGCCGAACGCACATCGCGCGCATCGCGCTCCACCAACAGATTGTCATGTTTCTGGCGATAGGCAATCAAATCGCTGATCGTGCCGATCTTCATGCCCTGCGCTTTGGCAAATTCAATCAGATCAGGCAACCGCGCCATGGTGCCGTCTTCTTTCATGATCTCGCAAATCACCCCCGACGGGTTCAGCCCCGCCAGACGCGAAATATCAACCGCCGCTTCCGTATGCCCGGCGCGCACCAACACACCGCCATCGCGCGCGCGCAGCGGGAACACATGGCCCGGCGTGGCAATATCCGCAGGCCCCGATGCCGGATCAATCGCCGCCGCCACGGTCAAGGCGCGGTCGGCTGCCGAAATCCCGGTGCTCACCCCTTCGCGCGCCTCAATGCTCACGGTAAAGGCCGTCTCATGGCGCGAGGAATTATTCACCGCCATCATCGGCAGACCCAGATGATCCACCCGCGCCGCGGTCATCGGCAAACAAATCAACCCGCGCCCATGGGTCGCCATAAAGTTGATCGCCGCCGCATCCGCGAACTCCGCCGCAATCACCAGATCGCCCTCGTTCTCGCGATCCTCATGATCCACCAAAATGAACATCTCGCCGCGCGCCGCTGCTGCAATGATCTCTTCGGTGGTGGCAATCACATCGCGCAATTGCGCCTCAACCGGGCCGGGCTTTTCAAAATTCATCTCATGACCTTCTCAAACTCTCGCCCGCCCATAGCTTAACGCGCCGCACTTTGCCAGTGGGCAGGCCCCGGCTTCACCCTTCACCAAATACTCAACTGCGCCGCGCCGCTACGCCTCACGACATCTCGGCCAGCCGCGCCACATAGCGCGCCAATGTGTCGATCTCCAAATTGATCAGATCGCCCACCGCCACATCCCCCCAGCTTGTCACCTCTTTGGTGTGCGGAATGAAATTGATGCCAAAAAGATCGCCCGCCACCTCATTCACCGTCAAGGACGTCCCATTGAGCGCAACCGACCCTTTGGAGGCAATGAACCGCGCCAATTCCACCGGCGCGCGCAGCTGCACCCGCGTGCTGTCGCCCTCTTCGGCCATGGCCACCACCTCGGCCACCCCGTCCACATGGCCCGACACAATATGCCCGCCCAGCTCGTCGCCCACCTTCAGCGCCCGCTCCAGATTGACCCGCCGCCCCACAGCCCAGCCGCCCACATTGGTCTTTTGCACTGTCTCGGCGCTGATCTGCACCTCATACCAATCGGGCCCAAGCGCCACGACCGTCAGACACACCCCATCACTGGCAATCGACGCGCCCATCTCGATCCCGGCAGTGTCATAGCGGGTCTCGATCCGCGCACGCAAATCCCCCTCCTGCTCCAAAGCGGTGATGGTGCCGATATCCGTGATAATACCCGTGAACATGTCTGTTTCCTGCGCTAAGATGGTTCCAACTTCGCACCTAACCCCGCCGCGCCCCGCTGACAAGTATCGCCCGCACCGGCCAAAGCCACATTTCTGCCCGGTTTATATGCTTCAACCGCCCCAAGACATTCTGACAAACGAGCACCCAACCGCATGAAAACAGTTGCCCCAGACCAACGCGTCTTCTTGTTTCTGCAAGGCCCGCATGGCCCGTTCTTCAACCGGCTTGGCCGGATGTTGCGGCGCACCGGGGCGCAGGTCTGGCGCGTGGGCTTCAACGCAGGCGACCGCGCCTTCTGGTTCCACCCCTCTACCTATATCCCGTTTCGCGGCGCCGCCGATGCATGGCCCGAAACCTTTGCCGCCCTGATCGCGGAAAAAGCCGTGACCGACATCGTGCTCTACGGCGACACCCGCCCGATCCACGCCCAAGCGGTGGCCGAGGCCCGCGCCCGCGGCATCACCATCCATGTCTTCGAAGAAGGCTACATGCGCCCCTTCTGGGTCACTTATGAACGCGGCGGCTCCAACGGCAATTCACGCCTGATGCAGATGAGCATCCCGCAAATGCAAGAAACCCTCGCCCTGTCGGATATGGAGGCCCCCCTGCCCCCCGGCCATTGGGGCGACATGCGCCAACATGTGTTCTATGGCGCGCTCTACCATTGGTTTGTGATGTTCCGGAACGGGCAATACCGCAATTTCAAACCCCACCGCAGCCTGCCCGTCACCAAGGAATTCCAACTCTATATCAAACGCCTGCTGCTGATGCCGTTTCTGGCGCTTGACCGGCGCATCGCAACCACGCGCATCCGCCTGGGCGGCTTTCCCTACCATCTGGCGCTGCTGCAACTGGAACATGACAGCTCGTTTCAACAACATTCGCCCTTTGGCACCATGTCCGACTTCCTCAAACTGGTGATCGACGGGTTCGCCACAGGCGCGCCGCGCCACCACCACCTTGTGGTCAAAGCCCACCCGCTCGAAGATGGCCGCGTGCCGCTGCGCCGCGACGTGCGCCGCCTTGCCCGCGCGGCAGGGGTCTCAGACCGGGTGCATTACGTGCGCGGCGGCAAACTGGCCCAATTGCTCAATGATGCGCGCACTGCGGTCACCGTGAACTCCACCGCCGGACAACAGGTGCTCTGGCGCGGCATCCCGCTCAAAGTCTTTGGCGCGGCGGTCTATGCCAAACCGGAATTTGTCTCCGACCAACCCCTGCCCGAGTTTTTCGCAGGCGCCAGCCGCCCCGACAACCGCGCCTACAAGGACTACCGCCGCTTTTTGCTGGAAACCAGCCAAGTGCCCGGCGGGTTCTACTCCGCTGCCGGACGGCGGCAATTGCTGCGCCAAGTGGTTGATATGATGCTCTCTCCCGATGATCCCTACGAGGCGCTCAAACTGGGCACCGCGGCCCCACGGCAACAGTTGCGCGTCGTCACCTGAGCCAATGCCGCGTAAACGCTGGATTTTTACATTTAACTGCGCTAGCGTCTCCCCAAATACGTCGAAACAATCGGCGATTTCGAGGCAGAATTAAAATAGGTCGAGGAGACCGGGCAGTGAAATCCGTATCATTCCGGTGGGCGCGTCCCATCGTGCTTATCGCGGCTGTGGCCGCTATTTCATCTTGTGGATTGCCGCAGGTTGGCCCCAATAAAAAGCAAATCTTTGCAGGTTCCGTGCAAAACGAAGGTGACGCCTTTGTTGTTTCGGTCAATGACCGCGTGACCCGCGCCACCGCCGTTACCCCGGCGCTTGGCTTTTCCTCCGCTTTCAAAAACGCATCCAAAGTCGGCTCTGACACCATCCGCCCCGGCGATGTGCTGGGCCTGTCGATCTGGGAAAACGTTGATGACCCGCTGCTGGGCGCAGATGGCGCGCCAGCCACCGCACTCGAAGAAGTGCAGGTAGACGGCGCTGGCTTCATCTTCATCCCCTATGCAGGCCGGATCAAAGCGGCGGGCAACACACCCGAAGCCATCCGCCGCATCATCACCAATAAACTGGCCGAACAAACCCCCGACCCACAGGTGCAAGTGCGCCGCGTGGCGGGCGATGGGGCCACCGTGTCGCTGATCGGCGCTGTGGGCGCGCAAGGCGTCTACCCGATTGAACGCCCCACCCGCACCTTGGCCACCATGCTGGCCCATTCCGGCGGCGTGACCATCACCCCCGAGATCGCCCAGATCACCGTGATCCGCGGCACACAGCGCGGCAAAGTCTGGCTGCAAGACCTCTATGACAACCCTGAGCTGGACATCGCCCTGCGCGGCAATGACCGGATCTTGGTCGAAGAAGACACCCGCTCCTTCACCGCCCTTGGCGCAACAGGCAGCCAAGCCCGCGTGGCTTTCGAAAGCCAGAACCTCTCGGCCCTCGAAGCCATCGCCCAAGTGGGCGGGCTGCTCTCCAGCTCCTCGGACCCGACCGGCGTGTTCATCTTCCGCAACGAACCCGAAGAAGTCGCCGCCCAAGTGCTGGGCCGCAGCGATCTGATCGGCGCGCAGCGTCTGGTCTATGTGCTCGACCTGACGCGCCCCAACGGCATGTTCATGGCCCGCGACTTCGTGATCCGCGATGGCGACACGCTCTACGTCACCGAAGCGCCGTTCACCCAATGGAACAAAGTCATCTCTGCCGTGACAGGCACCGCGACATCGGCAGGCACGCTAAGCTCCGCCGTCAGTTCCGACTAACCATCATGGCCCTCGGCCCTGAGATATACGACGATCCCGCCGCCGGACCTGAAAAGGCCCGGCGGCTTTTTGTCTATAATGGCGGCTTCCTGACCCAGCGCCGCCTGCGCCGCATCTTGCAGCTCAGCGGCTATGCCATCCACCTTGGCCGCCCCGATCCCGCACGCGGCGATGCCATCGGCATCTGGGGCAACTCGCCCACCGCGCATAGGGGCCGCGCCATGGCCACCCGCAGCGGCGCGCCGCTGATCTGCATCGAAGACGCATGGCTGCGCTCGCTGTTTCCGGGCCGCAAAGGCGAGCCGCCGCTGGGCCTGCTGATTGACACGCGCGGCGCGCATTTTGATCCCGCCCAGCCCTCCGATCTGGAAATGATCCTCGCCCATGATCCGCTTGATGACACCGCCCTGCTGAACCGCGCGCGCGGCGCCATCGCCCGGCTGCGCGGCGAGCACCTGACCAAATACGCAGGGGTTGATCCCGCCGCCCCCCTGCCTGCGCCCGGCTATGTGCTGGTGATCGACCAAATTCGCGGCGATGCCTCGGTGACGGCCTCCGGCGCAGACCGCGCCCGCTTTCTCGAAATGCTGGTCTTCGCCCAAGAGGAACACCCCGGCGCGCGCATCTTGATCAAAACCCACCCCGAAACCGCCCAAGGGCTGCGCCCCGGCTATTTCACCGATGCCGATTGCAACGCCCGCATCTCCATGATCTGCGATCCGGTCAGCCCATGGGCGCTGCTCGAAGGCGCAATCGGCGTCTATACCGTCTCCTCCGGCCTCGGCTTCGAGGCGATTTTTGCCGGCCATAAACCCCGCGTCTTTGGCCAGCCTTTCTACGCTGGCTGGGGCCTGACCGAAGACGCTTTCGAGGTCCAGCGCCGCCAACGCATTCTCACCCGCCCCCAGCTTTTTGCCGGGGCGATGATGCGCTACCCCAAATGGTACGACCCCTACCGCGACCAGCTTTGCAACATCGAAACCGCCATCGACACGCTTGCCGCGCAGGCCCGAAGCTGGCGCGAAGACCGCGCAGGCTGGACCGCCTCTGGCATGCGCTTGTGGAAACGCGCCCCCCTGCGCCGCTTCTTTGGCGCGCATGGGGCCCTGCGCTTTACCGACACGCCCGCGCCGCCGCGCCCGCATATGCTCTGGGCCAGCAAACCCGGCCCCTGCCCCCCCGGCGCATTTCGCTGCGAAGACGGGTTCCTGCGCTCGCGCGGGCTTGGCGCGGCCCTGACCCCGCCGCTCTCGCTGGTGCTGGATGATCTCGGGATCTACTACGACCCCGCCCAGCCCTCGCGGCTCGAGCGGCACATCACCGCCCGCGCCGACCTGCGCCCCGATCAATCGGCCCGCGCCCGCGCGCTGATCACAGCGCTCAACGCCCATGGCCTGAGCAAATACAACATCGGCGCAGCCCCCAGCCTGCCCGACATGGCGCTAGATACCCCCCGCATCCTCGTGCCCGGCCAAGTCGAAGACGACGCCTCCATTCGCACAGGCGCAGGCCAGATCAACACCAACGCGGGCCTGCTCGCCGCCACCCGCGCCGCCAATCCCGACGCGCTGATCCTCTACAAACCCCACCCCGATGTCGAAGCAGGCCTGCGCAGCGGTGCCTGCGACGCGGCAAAATGGGCCGATCATGTGATCCAAAACGCCGACCCCGCCGCGCTGCTTGACACAGTGGATCAGGTCTGGACCATGACCTCCCTGCTGGGGTTCGAAGCCCTGCTGCGCGGCGTGCCCGTCACCACATTCGGCGCGCCGTTTTATGCGGGCTGGGGCCTGACAACCGACCTCGGCGATGTGCCGCCCCGCCGCCGCGCCCGCCCCGCGCTCGAAGGGCTGGTGCATGCCGCGCTCATCGACTACCCGCGCTATTTCGACCCGGTCACGAACCTGCCCTGCCCGCCCGAAGTGGTGATTGACCGCCTCGCCTCTGGCACTGCCCCGCGCGGCGGCCCCCTCAACCGAGGCCTGTCAAAACTCCAAGGGCTGATGGCCAGCCAAAGCTGGCTCTGGCGCGGGCGCTAAACGCCAAAACCCCACACGCTATGCACGAGTGGCCCGGCTTTTCCCCAAAAAATCCCCCCGCAGCCGCGCCAAACTGAACTAAACGGTTTGCTTTTTGCCCGACACGTTTTATGGCTTGCCCCAAGATTCCCCGATTCAGACGGACGAATATCATGCGCATTCTCTTCCCCCTTCTTGCCCCCTTGTCTGTGGCAGCCCTCGCTTTGGCCGCGCCGCTCGCGGCCCAAGAGCCGCCCAAACCCGTGAAACTGATGGAACTTTCCTCGCGCCCCGTGGTCCAACAGCGCCAGTTTTTTGGACAGGTCCAGCCCCTGCAAACTGTCGATCTGGCGTTTCAGGTCGCCGGCCAGATCCAACTGCTCAACGCAGAAGAAGGCTCCAAGAAACCCAAAGGCGCGCTGATCGCCGGGCTCGACCTTGACCGCTTTGAACGCGCCGTGGCCCAAGCCAAAGCCAGCTATGATAAAGCCAAACGCGACGCCCAGCGGCTGAGCTCCCTGCGCGGCCAAGCGGTCTCGGCTGTGGCTGTCTCAGACGCGGAAACCCAATTGCAACTGGCCGAAATCGCGCTGGCCGATGCCCAGGACAACCTCGATCACGCCGCCCTGCACGCGCCTTTTGACGCGCTGGTGGCGCGCCGCCTCGCGGCCAATTTCACCACCGTCGCGGCAGGCACCCCCGTGGTGCGCCTGCATGACATGTCCGAATTGCGCGTCGACATCGACGTGCCCGAAGTGCTGTTCCGCAGCGCAGGCGGCGGCGAAAACGTCAGCTTCGAAGCCGAATTGCCCGGCGATCCGCAACGCTTTGCGCTGGCCATGCGCGAGTTTGAAACCGAAACCTCCTCCATCGGCCAAACCTATAAACTCACCCTCGCCTTCGAAGAAGACCCCGGCGCTTACGTGCTGCCGGGCGCGTCTGCCACGGTCTATGCCTCGGCTTTGGGCAGCGCGCCCGATGGCATTATCCTGCCGCAAACCGCGCTGGTCTACGGCCCCGCAGGCGCGGCTTTTGTGATGGTCTATGAGGACGGCAAAGTGGCGCAAACCCCGGTCGAGATCGAACTGGGCGAAGACGGGCTGCTGCACATGCTCAGCGGCCCCGCCGATGGCACCCAGATCGTGCTGACAGGCGCGTCCCAGCTTCGCGATGGCCAAGCCGTGCGCCCCTTCACCCGCGTCGGAGAATAACCCCATGTCCATTGCACGCGGCTCTATCGACAAGGCGCTGATCGTCTGGATGCTGATCCTCACCTGCCTGCTGGGCGGCATCTGGGGCTTTGCCACCATTGGCCGCCTCGAAGATCCGGCCTTCACCATCAAAAACGCCATTGTCATCACGCAATACCCCGGCGCAACCGCCGAACAAGTGGCGCGTGAAGTCTCCGAACCCATTGAATCCGAAATTCAGAAAATGGGCGAGATCGACTTTATCACCTCCTCCAACAAACCCGGCATCAGCCGGATTTCGGTGAACATCGAATCCACTTTTGACGGCACCGAATTGCCCGCCATCTGGACCAAACTGCGCAACCGCGTCGCCGACGCCACCCGCGCGCTGCCCCCCGAAGCAGGCACCCCCATCGTCAATGATAACTTTGGCGATGTGTATGGCGTGTTCTATGCCGTGACCGCGCCGGGGTTTTCGGATGCGGAAATCCACGACATCAGCGATTACATGCGCCGCGAATTGCTGGCCGTGGACGGTGTGGCCGACGTGGCCGTGGCGGGCCTGCCCGAAGAGGCGGTCTATGTGAACGCCGACATCGCCATTGTGCGCAACCTTGGCATTTCGCCCACCGCCATCGCAGGCGCGCTGTCCAATACCGACAGCCGCACAGAAGCAGGCAGCATCAAACAATCGGGTCAGGACATCAACATTCAGGCCCCGCAAGGCTCTGACACAGTTGAGGAAATCGCCAATCTTACCATCGGTGTCGGCGGCGAGGTGATCGACCTGCTGGACATGGCCACCGTCACCCGCTCGCGGGTCGAAGACCCCACCCAGATCATCCGCTTCCAAGGCCAAGAGGCTTTCACCCTTGGCGTTTCGGGCAAAGCCTCGCTGAACATTGTCGACATCGGCAAACATGTGGATGCGCGGCTGGACGAGATCATGCATGACATCCCCGCCGGGGTCACGCTGCACCCGATCTATCAACAACATGTGGTTGTCGAAGAAGCCTCCAACGCGTTTTTGGTCAACCTCGCCATGTCCGTCGCCATTGTGGTGATCGTGCTGGCACTGTTCATGGGCTGGCGCGCCGCTGTGGTGGTGGGGGCAACCTTGCTGCTCACCGTGGTTGGCACAATCTTTGTCATGGCGATTTTCAGCATCGAGATGGAGCGTATCTCCCTTGGCGCGCTGATCATTGCCATGGGCATGTTGGTCGATAACGCCATTGTGGTGGCCGAAGGCATGCAGGGCGATATGGCCAAAGGCAAATCCTCCCGCGATGCCGCCGAAGATGTGGCCACCAAAACCCAAGTGCCGCTGCTGGGCGCGACGGTGATCGGCATCATGGCCTTTGCCGGGATCGGCCTGTCGCCGGATGCCACGGGCGAGTTCCTGTTCTCGCTCTTTGCCGTGATCGGCATCTCGCTGATCCTGTCATGGATCTTGGCGATCACCGTGACCCCGCTGCTGGGCCATTACTTCTTCAAAACCGGCTCGGGCGAAGAAACCAACCCCTATGGCGGCCCGCTGTTCCAAGCCTACCGCAACACGCTCAGCCTCGCGCTCAAGGCGCGGTACTTGGTGATCCCAGCCCTGATCGGCATCACGGTGGTGTGTTACATCGGCTTTGGTCAGGTCAAGCAACAGTTCTTCCCCGACAGCAACACACCGCTGTTCTACGTGCATTACAAATTGCCGCAGGGCTCCAGCATCCAATCGGTGTCAAGCGACATGGCCGAGCTGGAAAACTGGCTAAACGCCCGCGAAGACGTGGTCTCTGTGGCGACCTTCATCGGCGGCGGGGCCACGCGCTTCATGCTGACCTATGCACCCGAGGAAAACCTGCCCACCTATGGGCATCTGATCATCCGCACGGAAACGCTGCACCAGATTCCGGCGCTGCGCGCGGATCTTGAGGCCTTTGGCCGCAGCACGCTGACCTCGGGCGAATTCCGCACCGAACGGCTGGCTTTTGGCCCCGGCGGCGGCGCGCCCATCGCGGCGCGGTTCTCTGGGCCAAACCCGGTGGTGCTGCGCGAACTCGCGGCGCAGGCGGAAACCGCGCTGCTGGATGCCAGCGACCAGCTGCAAGACCTGCGCACCGATTGGCGCGAGCGTGAAATGGTGATCCGTCCCCGCTTTGCCGATGAACGCGCCAAAGCCGCAGGCGTCACCCGCGAAGACCTCGCCTATTCGCTGAAAATCGGCTCGGATGGCGCGCAAGTGGGCGTCTACCGCGAGGCAGACCGCCTGATCCCGATCATCATGCGCGATAAAAACGCCTCGCAAACCAACGCAGGCGCACATCTGGTGGACCTACCGGTCTATTCCGCGGCGGCAGGGGCCTATATCCCGGTCATGCAAATCTCCAACGGCTTTGCATGGGAGGCGCAAAACACGCTGCTCATGCGCCGCGACCGGGTGGCCACCATCACCGTGCAAGCCGGGGTGCCCGCCGGGGTGAACGCCGCCGCCGTGTTCAACGAGGTGCGCGGCCCGATTGAGGCAATCCACCTGCCCGATGGCTACACGCTGGAATGGGGCGGCGAATACGAAAGCTCGACCGAGGCACAGGCCTCCTTGGGCGGCCAATTGCCCCTGTCGCTGATCATCATGGTGCTGATCTCCGTGCTGCTCTTTGGCAAGATCCGCCAGCCGCTGATCATCTGGCTGCTGGTCCCGATGAGCGTGAACGGCGTGGCGCTGGGGCTGCTTGGCACCGGCCTGCCCTTCTCCTTCACCGCCCTGCTGGGTCTGCTCAGCCTGTCTGGGATGCTGATCAAAAACGGCATCGTGCTGGTGGAGGAAATCGATCTGGTGCGCGCCGAAGGCGTGGGCTTCCGCCAAGCGGTGCTCGACGCCTCCACCTCGCGTCTGCGCCCGGTTATGCTGGCGGCGGCCACGACGATCCTTGGGATGATCCCGCTGCTCTCTGATGCGTTCTTTGCCTCTATGGCGGTGACCATCATGGGCGGTTTGGGCTTTGCCTCGGTGCTGACGCTGATCGCCGCGCCTGTGCTCTACTACAGCTTCTTCCCGGCGGCGCGCCGGGCAGATGCAGCGGCCAATCGCTAAAGACGCCGCAAGAGTTGCGACCGCGTAGGGGGGCGCTGCCCCCCGCGCTGCGCGCCTCCCCCCGGGATTTTAAACCAATTGGAAACTTAGGCGCGCTGCCAAATGTGCAGGATATCTGCGCCGATGGGCTGTAGCTGCTTGAGCGCAAAACGCGGCGCAGCGGCCAGCCGCTCTAGGCCCAAGGCGCCCACGCCGGGCAGCCCTTCCGCGCCAATCACCAGACCTGCGGTAAAGCCGATCAACTGATCCACCAGATCAGCCTCCAACAGCGACGCGGCAAGCGCCGAGCCGCCTTCGCAGAAAATCCGTGTCAGCCCGTGTTGGCCCAACTGTTGCAGCACATCCACCGGGTCAAGCTGGCCTGCGCGGGCCGCGCAAGGCAGCAACACCGCGCCCAAATCCTGCCAGGTGCGGATCAGCGATGGATCGGCCCCCGCCCCGTGACAGATCAACAGCGGCGGATCACCCGCGCTGCGGGCCAATTGCCCCATCAAGGGCAGATCAAGCCTGCGCGACAGCACCACGCGGGCGGGCTGATAATCCACGCCCAGATCGCGCACCGTGAGCGAGGGATCATCCTTGCGGGCCGTGCCGCCGCCCACCATCACCGCATCATGGCGCGCGCGCATGGCATGCACCGCCCGCCGCGCCTGCGGCCCGGTGATCCACTGGCTCTCGCCCGTGCCCGTGGCAATGCGCCCGTCAAAACTATTGGCCAGTTTCAGCGTCACAAAAGGCCGCCCCAGCGTGGCGCGCAGGAAAAACCCTGCGTGATCTGCATCCGCTTCGGCCTGCATCACACCGCTTTGCACCGCAATGCCTGCCGCGCGCAGCATGGCCAATCCCGCGCCATCAACCCGGCGGTCAGGATCACCTGTGGCCACCACAACGCGGGCCACGCCCGCATCAATCAACGCCTGCGCGCAGGGAGGGGTTTTGCCCGTATGCGCGCAGGGCTCCAGCGTGACAAAAACATCTGCGCCGCGTGCCGCATCACCCGCCTGCGCCAGCGCCACGACCTCCGCATGGGGCCGCCCGCCCGGCTGGGTCCAGCCGCGCCCGACGATCCGCCCGCCCTGCACAATCACACAGCCCACCGCCGGGTTGGGCCAGGTCCGGCCCATCCCGCGCCGCCCCAAAGACAGGGCCAGCGCCATGTAACGCGTGTCGCTCACTCTTCTGGCTGGCCGTCCGGCCGCAGCTCTGCCACGAATTTATCGAAATCATCCGCCGCTTGGAAGTTCTTGTAAACGCTGGCAAATCTCACATAGGCCACGGTGTCGATCCGCGCCAGCGCCTCCATCACGATCTCGCCGATCTGTTTGGAGCCGATGTCTGTCTCGCCCATGGATTCAAGCCGCCGCACAATGCCGCTGATCATCTGATCAATGCGTTCCGGCTCAATCGGGCGTTTCTGCATGGAAATCCGGATCGAGCGTTCCAGCTTGTCGCGATCAAAATCCTCGCGTTTGCCGTTGGATTTGATCACCACCAGATCGCGCAGCTGCACCCGTTCATAGGTCGTGAACCGCCCTCCGCATGCCGGACAGAACCGCCGCCGCCGAATGGAAACGTGGTCTTCTGCTGGCCGGCTGTCCTTGACCTGCGTGTCGATATTTCCGCAAAACGGGCAGCGCATGGGCCGTCCCCCCTCTATCTGTAGTTGATTTCCTGCCTCGATTGTGGGGTTACACCCCCACTTATCCACAGTTATAGGGCACTCTCTAGGTTTTGGGTAGAGGCGAAATGCGCCTCTAGATGTAGCGGAATTTCTGGGGATAACTCTGCCGCTAGCTGCTGAAATGCAGCGCAACCGAGCGCCGATGCGGCGCATCTCGGTGCTCGAACAGATAAATCCCCTGCCATGTGCCCAGCATCATCCGCCCGCCCGCCACCGGCACAGACAGGCTCACCGGCAGCACAGCGGCTTTGATATGGGCAGGCATGTCATCGGGCCCTTCCGCGCGGTGGCGCAGATAGCCCATGGCAGGATCATCGGCGCGCGGCACCATCCGCGTGAAAAACGCCTGAAGATCGCGCTGCACATCCGGGTCGGCGTTTTCTTGGATCAACAGCGAGGCAGAGGTGTGGCGCAGCAACAGTGTCAGCAACCCATCGCCGCGCCCGCGCAGCCATGCGCTCACCTCATCGGTGAATTCATAAAGCCCCGGCCCGCGGGTCTGAATATACAGCAGCTCCGCCATGGCGGCCTTAGGTTCTGACCCGCGCATCGGCGCAAAACCCCAGCGCATGATCCACGCTCAGGTTCGCCCCCGCCGTGTTCACCGATTGCGCAGTCGACAGCACCGATTGCGGCGTCAAACCTGCCGGATCGAGCGTGAACACCGCCTGCCCGCCCTGCTTGGCCGGGCCGCTCACATAAAGCCGCGCGGCGCCCGGCGCGCCTTCCACCCGGCGCGCATAATCCGCCGCCGCGCACCACATGCCGCGCGCGCCAAATCCGCCGCCGCCATCCACTTGGAAACCGCCCGCCACCGGGGTCACATGCACCCGGTTCTGGGCGCGAAACCCTTCGGCCAATGCAGGCACAGCCAACGCCACCGCGCCGCTCAGCGCAACACTCAAGATTTTGAAATTCAACATCGTTTCACCTTTCACCAAAAAACCAATCAGGACCGTTCTTCGACCACATCCAAGATGTAATCAATGCAAAATTGCTGGGCATGGGCCGCTGGCAACCCCATGCCTTCGCGCCGCACCGACAGGGAATAAGACTGCTCCGCCGGCACGCTCAACCGCGCCACATCGGCGGTGAAAATCACCCCGTTGCGCCCCACACCGCTCACCGAAGGGCCGCGCGCCTGTTTGACATAAATCCGCTCGCTGCCCGGCAGCCCAAGCCGCTTTTGCGCAAAATCCGCCGCCGCGCACCAAATGCCGCGCGGCCCCGCGCCATGCGCCTCAATCACTTCAAAATCCCCCTGCCCCAGCGGCACAACCACCAAACGGTTCACCGCCTCATAGGCCTGCGCAAAGGCCCCCATCGGCAGGGCGGCAAGGGCGGCGGCAAGGATGACATGGCGCATGGGAACACTCCGGGTTGCGATGGGATCTGCGCACCATAGGTAAGCGCAGGCCGCCCCGCGTCAATGCACAGTTGCGTGCAGGGCGCGCCACGGCAATCCCCTGCCTGCCCCGCAAGCCCCCCGGTTTCACCATCTAAGGGCCACATTCGCCCGATCTAGAGGTTGATATAGCAATCACTTCAACCCGTTAAACGAGACTGACATGAAAACAATTATTTTGAGCCTTTCCCTGATCGCCCTGCAAACCACAGCGGGCTTTGCCGCAACCACCTGCACTCAGGTTGGCATCAACACCATCTGCACCGATGGCGGCGCGGGCACCACGACCACCTGCACCCAAGTGGGCAGCACGGTCATCTGCCACTAACCCCAGCGCCGATAAAAAACGCCCCCCGCAGCGATCTGCGGGGGGCGTTTTAAGTCTAACCTACCTACCGGGGCACCCGCCCCAGCGGCTTATTGATCCAAGAAAGACCGCAGCTTGCGCGACCGGCTTGGGTGCTTGAGTTTGCGCAGCGCCTTGGCTTCGATCTGGCGAATACGCTCCCGCGTGACGCTGAACTGCTGGCCCACTTCTTCAAGCGTGTGGTCCGTGTTCATGCCAATGCCAAACCGCATCCGCAGCACACGTTCCTCGCGCGGCGTGAGCGATGCCAACACCCGCGTGGTGGTCTCTTTGAGGTTCTCTTGAATGGCACTGTCCAGCGGCAGCACAGCATTCTTATCCTCAATGAAATCACCCAACTGGCTGTCTTCTTCGTCGCCAATCGGCGTCTCTAGCGAGATCGGCTCCTTGGCGATCTTCATCACCTTGCGGACTTTTTCCAAAGGCATTTGCAGCTTTTCTGCCAATTCCTCTGGGGTCGGCTCGCGGCCAATCTCATGCAGCATCTGGCGCCCTGTGCGCACCAGCTTGTTGATCGTCTCGATCATATGCACCGGAATACGGATCGTGCGCGCCTGATCGGCGATGCTCCGGGTGATCGCTTGGCGGATCCACCACGTCGCATAGGTCGAGAATTTATAACCCCGGCGATATTCGAACTTATCCACCGCCTTCATCAGGCCAATGTTGCCTTCCTGAATAAGATCAAGGAACTGCAAGCCACGGTTGGTGTATTTCTTCGCAATCGAGATCACCAAACGCAGGTTCGCCTCGACCATTTCTTTCTTGGCCTGACGGGCTTCTTTTTCGCCCTTCTGAACCTGCTGCACGATGCGGCGGAATTCGGAAATGTCCAAACCCACATATTGCCCCACCTGCGCCATATCATTGCGCAGCTCGTCTACCTTATCAGCCGAGCGTTCAATGAACATCTGCCAGCCCCGGCCAGACTTCCCGGCCATCCGCTCCATCCAGTTGGGATCAAGCTCATAGCCGCGATATTCATCGACAAATTCACGGCGGTTGATCCGCGCTTGGTCGGCCAGCTTCACCATCGCGCTGTCGATCTGCATGATCCGGCGGTTGATGCCATAAAGCTGGTCAATCAACGCTTCAATCCGGTTGTTATGCAGGTGCAGCTCATTCACCAAGAGCACAATCTCGGCCCGCAGCTTCTGATAGGTCGCCTCTTGCTTCTGGCTAAACGATCCGTCCTCATTCAGCGTCGCTGAAATCCGGCTGTCCTGCATTTCGCTCAGCTTGGCGTAATCATCGGCAATGATATCAAGCGCTTCAAGAACCTGCGGCTTAAGCGCAGCCTCCATCGCGGCCAACGACATGTTGGCCTGCTCATCATCATCCTCGTCATCATCATCCGAGCGGATCGGGTTGCCATCCGCATCCAACTCTTGCTTGCCCTCGGGCTTGGCCGCCTCAGGCGCAGCAGCGCCCGCCACCGGCACAACAGGGGTGGTTTCCCCGTCTTCGCCAAGCTGGTTGCCAAAAGTCGCCTCAAGATCGATCACATCGCGCAGCAAAATATCTTCGGACAGCAATTCGTCGCGCCAGATGGTGATCGCCTGAAACGTCAGCGGGCTTTCACACAGGCCGGCAATCATCGTGTTGCGGCCCGCCTCGATGCGCTTGGCAATCGCGATCTCGCCCTCACGGCTGAGCAGCTCAACCGAGCCCATCTCGCGCAGATACATCCGAACCGGATCATCCGTGCGGTCAAGCTTCTCTGAACCCGCCGAAGACAGGGCCACATCTTTGGGCCCATCCATCGTGGCAAGCTCGGTGCCGCCCTTGGCCTCTTCTTCTTCGGCCTCTTCATCTTCGATGATGTTGATGCCCATTTCGGACAGCATCGACATCACATCCTCGATCTGTTCCGAGGAAACCTGATCGGGGGGCAGAACCGTGTTCAGCTGATCATAGGTGATATAGCCCTTCTCGCGGGCCTCACCGATCATCTTTTTAACGGCGGCCTGGCTCATGTCGAGCGAATGGCCGTTGTCGCCATCGTCATTCTTGGCGTCTTCGTTGGTATCTTTCGCGGCCATGAAGGGGCTCCTCGTCGATGCTAGCGCGAATCACTCGGGTGATTCGCAGCAGTTTTCCGAATCATGCAGGGGTCTGGGTGATTCTTAAACCCTATCCCTCTCATTTTCCTTAAATGTGGGCTTTACGCCCATGTTTTTTTGGCGCGGGGCCTAACGGGAGGGCTTTCCTTTGCCATAGCCGATCCGTCCCAGCAGCGCATCGAGCTTCTCGCGCTCTCCGCGACTGATTCGCGCGCCGTTTTCGCCAATCTCATATTCCGCCTTATCTTCCTGACCGCTGCGATGCGCCTTATCGGCGGCGCGGGCGGCTTCGGACAATCGCCATGTCACCCCCTCATCCGCCATGCCAATCAAATCCTCACTGGCATCGGCTATCTCATCGGCCAGCCCATGTGCCGCCTTCAACTTGGCCAATTCCTCGGCCACGGTCATGCGGGCCATTTCGGGATCACCAGGGTTGCGGATACAGGGCGTGATGGCGACATGGCTCTGCCCAAAGAGATTTTCAAGGGCGTCCGGTCCCATCGTGTAATCAATATGATCGCGCAGCCCGCCGGGAAGCCCCCGGTACGACAGCAATAAATCACGCAGCCGCCCATGGTCGCGGTCTTGGCAATTCATATTCTCAAGGCCGGTCTCGAACTCTGAAATCACCTCGGGGCAGCAAATACAGGCCGCCAAAATCACCGCCTCGCGCAGATGATCGGTGGCGCTCACATCCTGCGCCATCACCAACATGGAGGATTTTGTGCTGGTCAGCGGCGGCAAAGGCGCGCCCTTGGGCCGCCACGGCGCGCCGCCCTTGCGCGCCCCGCCAAACCCGCCGCCGCCACCGCCGCCACTGAACCCGCCGCCCGATTGGGGCCGGAACAATTGCCAGCGCAAATCTTTGATCTCTTGGCCGTAATGGCTGCGAATGCTGGGATCTTTGATCAGCTTAATCTTCTCGCGCAGCGCCTTATCCAAGCCCGCCTTGCGCTCTGGGCTGTCAAAAACCTTGCCCTCGGTCTCGCGCTGCCAAAGCAGCCGCACCATCGGCAGCGCCGCATCAATCAGCTTTTGCAGCGCGCCCGCGCCTGCCGATTTCAACAAATCATCGGGGTCTTGCCCCTCGGGCATCATGGCAAACCGCAGGCTTTGGCCCGCCTCCAGCATCGGCAAAGCCAGATCAATCAGCCGCAGCGCCGCCCGCTGCCCCGCCGTATCCCCATCAAGGGTGATGATCGGCTCGGGCGCAATCCGCCACAGCATCGCCAATTGATGCTCGGTGATCGCAGTGCCAAGCGGCGCCACCGCCGCGCCAAACCCGGCCTCCGACAGGGCAATCACATCCATATAGCCTTCGGCCACCAACAAAGGCTGCCCCTTGCCCGCGGCCACCCGTGCGTCTTTCACATTATAAAGACTGCGGCCTTTGTCGAATAATTCGGTCTCGGGCGAATTGAGGTATTTTGCCTTATCCGCCGGGTCCATCGCCCGCCCGCCAAAGGCAATCGCCCGCCCCCGCGCATCGCGGATCGGAAACATGATCCGCCCGCGAAACGTGTCATACGGCTTGCCGCCCTTGCTGGACGGTTTGGCAAGCCCGGCCCCAAGGATCAGCTCATCGGCCACATCCTTGCCCTTGAGCGCATCCCAAAGCCCCTGCCAACTGTCCGGCGCAAAGCCGATTTCCCAGCGGTTGCACGCCGCCTCATCCAGCCCCCGCCCGGTCAGATACTCCCGCGCCGTACTGGCTTGGCCCGTGCGCAATTGCAGCCGGAACCATTTCACCGCCAGTTCCATCACCTCGGCCAGATCGCCGCGCTTATCGGCTTTCTGCTGCGCGCGCGGATCGCGCTCCGGCATCGGCATCCCGGCTTCACGCGCCAGAATCTCCACCGCCTCCATAAAGCTCACATTCTCCGTCTCGCGCACAAAAGAAATCGCATCACCTTTGGCATGGCATCCAAAGCAATAATAAAATCCCTTGCGGTCATCGACGTGGAAAGAGGCGGATTTTTCCTGATGGAACGGGCATGGCGACCACATGTCGCCCTTGCCTTGGTTGGACTTGCGCGGATCCCACGTCACTTTGCGCCCGACAACCTGTGACAGGCTGGCGCGTGTGCGAAGTTCATCCAAAAATCCAGGGGGCAGGCTCATGCCTTTATATATCGGCCCCGCGCCCCCGAAGTCCAGAACCCCAATGCGCCCCCGCGCCGTTTTGCCCGCCCGTGGTTAACCGATTTCGGAACAGGCTTTTAACGCCGCGCGCGCCGGTCTCAGCGCGCCGCCACAGCCTGCATCGCGCCGCGCAAATCATGCACCAATGTGCCCGCCATCGACCGGAACACCGCAATCATAAAGCTTTCCGGCCCAACCCGCGTGACGCTGCACGCCATGTGCACAAGCTGTGTACGCGCGGTGTACCCCTCTTTGAACACATGCGCCCGCAAATCCAGCGGCATCAGCCGCGCCAGAACATCCACCGCCCCGGCCCCCGATAATGTGACCACAGCCCATGCATCTGACTGGTCGACCACTGCGCCATGCGCGGCCAAACCGGCATCCGGCGCAGGCCCCATCAGCAGCGCCTCGCCGCGCCCAAACCAGATGCAGCGCGCCCCGGTTTTGCCCGTGCTGCGCCCCGGCTCTGGATATTCCATGCCATGCGCTGCGTGCAGCGCACCGGACAATCCCGCCGCCGCGCCAAGCGGCTGCAAACTGGTCAGATGTCCGGGGTCCACCTCCACCAAACGCGCCGCGCCGATCCCAAGCGGCAACAGGCCCGCACAGGGGGTTTTTGCCTTTAATTCAACCACGTAACCGCCCTCCCTCAGGGTCCACAAACACCGGCGGGCAAATCTCCACCTCGGCCTCGATGCCGCGCAGATGATCCACCAAACGCATCACCTCGCCATAACGCGAGGGCCCGCCTTTGACAAAACCAAGCCCAATCGGACAGCCCATATCCGGCGAAAAACCCACCGAGGTGACATAGCCCTGCCCCGCCTCCCGCGTGGCCTCCGCGCCCGCTTCAAACAAGAACGCCCCGGCGCTGAGCTGCTTCACAGCCCCCACAGGTTTGAGCCCAACCAGCCGCTCGCGCTGCGGATCAACCAAGCCCTCCCGGCCTGCCAAAACCTGCCCGATACAGTCCTTTTTGGCGGAAATCATCCGCTCCATCCCCACATCAAACGCCGTCACCCGCCCATGAATCTCCGAATGGGTGATATGTCCTTTTTCGATCCGCAAAACATTGAGCGCCTCCATCCCGTAAGCCCCGCCGCCCAGCGCCTCGGCCTTGCTCACAAGCAGCTCAAACAGCGCCCCGCCATAGCGCGCAGGCACCGCCACCTCATAGGCATGCTCCCCCGAAAACGAGATCCGGAACAGCCGCCCTGCAACCCCCGCAACCCCCATCTCGCCGCAAGACATGAAGGGCCAGCTGTCGTTATCCACTGCGCTGTCCAGCACCCCATTGAGCAGCTCCCGCGCCTTGGGTCCGGCCACAGCAAACTGCGCCCATTGCTCGGTCACGCTGGTAAAGACCACACGCCACTCAGGGTGCAAACATTGCACCACAAACTCCAAATGCCGCATCACCGCCCCCGCCGCAGCGGTGGTGGTGGTCATCACAAAATGCTCCGGTCCCATCCGCGCGCAGGTGCCGTCATCCATCACGGTCCCGTCCTCACGCAGCATAAGCCCATAGCGCACCCGGTTCTCTTTCAGCGTCGAGAACATATTGGTGTAAACCAGATCCAGCAGCTTGGCCGCATCCGGCCCCTGAATGTCGATCTTGCCCAAGGTGGATACATCGCAAACCCCGACCGCGCTGCGCACAAACCCAACCTCACGGTCACAAGATTGCCGCCACGTCTCCTCGCCGCTGCGCGGGAAGTAACTTGGCCGATACCAAAGCCCCGCCTCAATCATCGGCGCGCCCATGGCAACGGACCGCGCATGGCTGGTGGTCAACCGCTCCGGCGCAAACCCCTTGCCCTGCGCCCCGGCCCCCATCGCCGCAATGCTCACGGGCACATAGGGCGGACGGTAGGTGGTTGTCCCGGTCTGAGGTATCGCGCGCCCCGTGGCATCTGCCAAAATCGCCAGCGCCGCAATGTTGGAGCTTTTGCCCTGATCCGTCGCCATGCCTTGGGTGGTATAACGCTTCATATGCTCGACCGAACGGAAGTTCTCCGCCGCCGCCTGCTTCACATCTTTCACGCTCACATCGTTCTGGAAATCAAGCCACGCCCGGCCCTTGCCCGCCACCGCCCACAGCGGCGACAGCTTATAGGCCGCGTCCTCCGCCTTGGGCAAATCACGCGCCGCCGCAGGCTTGCGCCTAAGCGCGGCCAAAGCCTCGCCCGCCGCGCGCACCCCCTCGGCCAAACAGCCACGGGTCGAGAAAACCCCATTGGCCGCCCCCGCCGGGATCATCCCCGGCACAGCACCCTCGCTGGGCACAAAGGCCTGAATTTCCGGCGCCCAGGCGGGCCGCCCGTTCAAATGACAGGTCAAATGCACCGTCGGGTTCCATCCGCCCGACACGGCCAAACAATCGGTCTGGATCGCCTGAATGGTGCCGCCTCGCGTGCGAATTTGAATGCTCTCAAGCGCCTTGCGCCCCGACGCGCCGCAGACCTGCGCGCCGCTGAACAGCGGATAATCCCCCAACGCTTTTGCATCATGGCGGCTGTCGATCACCGCTGCCACATGCACCCCCGCCGCCACCATGTCGCGCGCTGTGCGGTGCGCATCGTCATTATTGGCAAACACCGTCACATGCCGGCCCGGGCACACGCCCCACCGGTTCAAATAGGCCCGCACCGCACTGGCCATCATAATGCCGGGACGGTCGTTGTTCTGAAACGCAATGGGCCGCTCCAGCGCCCCCGCCGCCAAAACCGACGCCTTGGCATGAATACGCCAAAAACACTCAAGCGGCGCGCCGCCGCCCGGATCGGCCCGGTGCTTATTCACCCGTTCAAGCGCGCCATACATGCCGCCATCATAAACCCCGGTAACAGAGGTCCGCGTCATGATCCGCACGTTTTCCATACCGCGCAGCTCTGCCTCAACCTCCGCCGCCCATGCGTGACCCGGCTTGCCCGCCACGGCCTCAACCTCGGCCAAAAGCCGCCCGCCAAGACATAAATCCTCCTCGACCACGATCACATCAACCCCGGCCCGCCCCGCTTCCAGCGCAGCCATC
Source organism: Sulfitobacter sp. (assembly GCA_051252055.1). Taxonomy (GTDB): domain Bacteria; phylum Pseudomonadota; class Alphaproteobacteria; order Rhodobacterales; family Rhodobacteraceae; genus Sulfitobacter. The sequence goes on along the minus strand of JBPOFD010000001.1, from coordinate 1,126,066 downwards.
AACCCCGTAGGGCCGCTGCCAATCACCAGCAGATCACAATGGGCAAAGGCCTTCTCATACACATCCGGGTTGCTCTTCCCGCTCAGCGCGCCCAAACCCGCCGCCCGCCGGATCACCGGCTCATAAACCGCCTCCCAGAATTTTCGCGGCCACATGAAGGTCTTGTAATAAAACCCCGCCCCCAAAAACGGCGAGACCAAATCATTCACCGCCATCACGTCAAAATCCAACGAGGGAAACGCGTTCTGCGACCGAAGCTGCAACCCTTCATAAATTTCCTGCACCGTGGCGCGCACATTTGGCTCGCGCCCCGCCCCCGTGCCAACGGTCATCAGCGCATTGGGCTCCTCGCTGCCCGCCGTAAAAACCCCGCGCGGACGGTGGTATTTAAACGACCGCCCCATCAAATACACCTCATTGGCCAGCAACGCCGAGGCCACGGTATCGCCCTCAACCCCTTGATACTGCTTGCCATCAAAGGTGAAATTTACCTTCTTGGCGCGGTTAACCAACCCTTTACCCGGAACCCTCATGCCGCGCCCCTCTTAACATCTACCGCCAACTCAACTGCCTCAATCACATGGCTCACCGTGTCCCGCGTCACCACCAGCCACGCACCGCAGCCCCCCTCATGGTGCCACAAATCACGGGTGATCCCCGCCGGGTTATCGCGCAAATGCAGATAATCATCCCACGCGGCCTCTCCGGCATCCGGCGCCGGGCGCGCCAATGCCACCGCATCGCCTTGATAATAAAACTCGCGCCGGTCGCGATCGCCACAAATCGGACAATTGATCCTCATGCCATCTCCCCCGCAAAGCGCAGCACCTGCCGCTTCACCCTTCCAAAAATACTCATTCCCATGGCCGCACCCAACGCGCAGACCCGGCACTGCTCAATGCAAATTATGCTGCGCACCGGTGCCCTCCTCATCCATCAACCCGCGCCCGGTCCGGAACCTGTCCAACCGGAAATGCTGCGCCGGCGCATGGTGATCGCCCGTCGCCATCAAATGCGCAAAACTATAGCCAGAGCCCGGCACCGCCTTGAACCCGCCGTAACACCAACCGCAATTGACGAACAAACCCTTGGTACCTGTCTTATCAATGATCGGGCTGCCATCGGGCGTCATATCCATGATCCCGCCCCAAGACCGCAGCACTTTGGATTTGCCGATCATCGGCATCAAGGTCATGCCCGCCTCCATCACATGCTCCATCATCGGCATATTGCCGCGCTGCGCATAAGAGGCATAGAAATCCAGATCGCCGCCAAACACCAACCCGCCTTTATCCGACTGGCTAATGTAAAAATGCCCCATGCCAAAACTGACCACATGGTCGATGCAGGGCTTCACACCCTCGGTCACAAAAGCCTGCAAGATATGGCTCTCCACCGGCAACCGCATGCCCGCCATCGCCGCCACTTGCCCCGAACGCCCCGCCGCCACCATGCCAACTTTCTTGGCGCGGATCGGCCCGCGCGTGGTCTGCACACCGCGCACCTCGCCGTTCTCGATATCAATGCCCGTCACTTCGCATTGCTGGATCAAATCCACGCCCCGCTGCGACGCCCCCCGCGCATAGCCCCAAGCCACCGCATCATGCCGCGCCGTGCCGCCGCGCGGATGCAACAGCCCGCCATAAATCGGGAACCGCGTGTTGTCGAAATCCAGGTAGGGCAGGTATTTGCGCACCCCCTCCCGATCGAGCAACTGCGCATCATCGCCTTGGTTGATCATCGCATTGCCGCGCCGCGCAAAGGCATCGCGCTGCCCATCGGAATGGAACAGATTGATCAGCCCGCGCTGCGAATGCATGACGTTATAGTTGAGGTCTTCCTCCAACCCCTCCCACAGCTTCAGCGAATGGGAATAAAACTGGCTGTTGCCTTCTAGAAAATAATTGGCCCGAACAATGGTGGTATTGCGCCCCACATTGCCGCCCCCAAGATAGCCTTTCTCAAGCACCGCAATATTGGTCAGCCCATGGTTCTTGGCCAGATAATACGCCGTCGACAGCCCATGCCCGCCGCCACCAATGATGATCGCATCATATTCGGCTTTCGGCTCCGCATCGCGCCAATGCGGCGCCCAGCCCTTATTCCCCGTCAACCCTTCGGCCAACACACGCCATCCTGAAAACCGCATAGACACCCCCAACAGCAGATTTGGTCAGTCAACCAATTCTACCCAGAACTATCAATGGCCCGCGCCGCAAAGAGCGCATTTAACGGCAAAGACTTGTTCCCCTGCGACCCGGCCCGGTTTTCCGCCAATTTATTGCCCAGCTTCTTGGTGCACAGTTTGCGCAAATTCCCGCAGCGCCTGCATCGCGGCGCGGTAAGGCCCCGGCCCATGGCTGATCCGCGCCGCACCCCACTGGGCAAAATCACCAACCGTCGGTCCCTGCCCGCTGCGCATCACATTCACCGGCAAAGGCGATTGCGCGCAAATCGCCCGCACCAGCGCCTCATCTTCCACACCCGGCACAAACAATCCGCTGGCCCCAGCATCCGCATAGGCCTGCGCCCGCTGTGCGGCCTCCTCCAGCAACTCTTCTGCCGGGCGCGGATCACCACAGAAAAACACATCCGTGCGCGCATTGATAAACAGCGCCCGCCCCGCCGCATCCGCCGCCCCTCGCAGCGCGGCAATGCGCTCGGCCTGCACCTCAAGCGCATAAAGCCCCGCCCCGCCCACAACCCGGTCCTCGAAATTTATCCCGACAATCCCCGCACTCAAAAGCTGCGCCAAATTGGCCGCAAGCCCCGCAGGGTCCGGCGCATAACCGCCTTCGAAATCAAAACTCACCGGCAAATCCGTGGCATTCACCATCTGCGCCGCCGCAGCCACCGCCAAGCCCAGCGGCAAGGCCTCGCCATCGGCAAACCCCAATGCCGCCGCCACCCCCCAACTGCCACTGGCAACCGCCGCCGCGCCGCTCTGCGCCACGATTTTGGCCGATCCCGCATCCCACGCATTACACAGCACCAAAGGTGCGCCCGCCACATGCAGCGCCGCAAAGGCGCGGGCTTTTTCCGCCGTATTCATCAATTATCCCTCTTCCATATTTCTGCGCGCCCCAAAGCCGCGCTCCAATTCAATCAACGCCTGTTTGCGCCACAGCCCGCCGCCATATCCGGTCAAACCCCCATCCGCCCCCAGAACCCGGTGGCAAGGGATCGCAATCGCAATCGGATTGGCCCCATTGGCCCGCGCCACCGCCCGCGCGCCATTTGGCTGGCCCAGCGCCGCCGCCAGCGCGCCATAGCTGCGCGTCTCCCCCGGCGGAATCTCCCGCAGCGCCCGCCAGACCTGCTGGGCAAACGGCCCGCCCAGCGGCGCCAGCGGTGCGGTAAATGCGGCCTCGCGCCCCGACAGGAAATCATCCAGCTCGCGCTCCATCAGATCGCTGATGGCAAACCGCCCAAAGCCCAATTGGCCTTTGCCATGCGCATGGATTTGCTTCACCTCGCGCGGCAAGGCCTTGCGCTCGGCAAATTCCAGCAGATGCACATGGCTGGCACTCGCCACCACCACCATCGGCCCCAGTTTTGTGTCGAACATATCGGCGCGCAGCATCGCGTCTTTCACAAACGCCCCCGGCGGCAAGCCCAGCCAGCGCCCCATCGCCGCGCGAAATGCCGAAGCCGAGGCAAACCCCGCCTCCAATTGCGCGTCAATCACCTTGCCGCCTTTGGGCAACAACGCCGCGCCCTGCCGCAACCGCGCCAGCCGCGCCATCTCGATGAAGCTCATGCCAAAATGCCGTTTGAAACTGCGCCGCACCGTAGAGGGATCATAGCCCATCGCGGCGATCTCCCGCTCTGACCAACGCCGCTCCGGCGCAGCCTCCAACGCGGCCAAAAGCGCCTGCACCGCCGGGTCGCCCTGCGCCGCCGGGGCCATCGGGTGGCAACGTTTGCAGGGCCGAAACCCCGCCTCAAGACAGGCGGCAATGTTGCTGTGAAACCGGCAATTCTCGCGCTTTGGTTTGCGCGCCGGACAGGTCAGACGGCAAAACACCCCGGTCGAAGTCACCCCCACATAGGCGCGCCCGTCAAAATCCGCATCCCGTGCCAAGAGCGCCTCATAGAGCCGTTCATCATTTGGTAAATCAAACATCATGCAGTCAGGCTAGCGCAGCCGCGCGCCCCTGTCCGCCTGCTTTCGGGCGTCTATTCATTTTCTCAACCGAAAACCGCGTCCGGGAGCCGCGCATAGAAAAAGGGAGGGCGCAAAACGCCCTCCCCCAAATCGCCTGCGCCAAAGTTAAAGCCCTTTGGCCCGGTAACTCGCGGCCACTTTGCCAATCGCCACCAAATAGGCGGCGGTGCGCAAATCTTCCACATCATCGCGCCCATGCCAGACCTCTGCCATGGATTGATAGGCCGTCTGCATCGTGTCATCGAGCCCCGAACGCACCAATTCCAACTCGCCCGCCCCTTTGAGGTATTTCTCCTTAAAGTTCGGGTTCAGCTGCCAGCCGATGCCGCTGTCGGCGCTTAGCCGTTCCAGCTCATCCACCACCAATTGGTGCCGCACCTCTTCTTGGCGGCGCTGCATCCGGCCAAAGCGGATGTGGCTCAGGTTTTTGACCCATTCGAAATAGGACACCGTCACACCGCCCGCGTTGGCATACATATCGGGGATGATCACCGTGCCTTTTTCGCGCAGGATTTCATCGCCGCCCGCCGTCACCGGACCATTGGCCGCTTCGATGATCAGCGGCGCTTTGATATTGCCCGCATTGCCTTTGTGGATCACAGCTTCCAGCGCGGCAGGGATCAAAATATCGCACTCCGCCTCCAGCAGCTTGGCCCCATCCGCCTCAAGACGCGCATCGGGATAGCCTTTGATCGTGCCGTGTTTGACGATCCACTGATGCACCGCCTCCACGTCCAGACCGCCTTCATCATGCAACGCGCCATCGCGCTCGATGATCCCGGTGATGATCGAGCCATCTTCTTCGCTCAGGAATTTGGCCGCGTGATAGCCCACATTCCCCAGACCCTGCACAATCACCCGCTTGCCTTTCAGCGTGCCGGTAACCTTGGCCTTTTCCATGCCCTTGGCGTCTTTAAAGAACGCATGCAGCGCATATTGCACCCCGCGCCCCGTGGCCTCGGTACGGCCCTGAATACCGCCCGCATTGATCGGCTTGCCCGTCACACAGGCGTTGCCGTTCAACTCGGTGGTGTTCATGCGCTTATATTGATCCGCAATCCACGCCATCTCCCGCTCGCCCGTCCCCATATCAGGGGCCGGGACGTTCTGCGCCGGGTGGATCAGGTCGCGTTTGATCAGCTCATAGGCAAAACGCCGGGTAATCAGCTCAAGCTCATTTTCGCTATATTCACGCGGATCAATGCACAACCCGCCTTTGGACCCGCCAAACGGCGCCTCAACCAGCGAGCATTTATACGTCATCAACGCCGCCAGCGCCTCAACCTCATCTTGGTTCACGCCCAGCGAATAGCGGATGCCGCCCTTGACCGGCTCCATATGTTCCGAATGCACAGAGCGGTATCCCGTGAAGGTCCGGATCTCCCCGCGCAGCCGCACCCCAAACCGCACGGTATAGGTGGCGTTACACACACGGATCTTTTCCTCAAGCCCCGGCGGCAGGTCCATCAGGGCCACCGCCCTGTTGAACATGATGTCCACACTCTCGCGAAAGCTGGGTTCGTTTTCGGGGCTCATATTCGTCTCCTCAACAGATGCCACAAAGCATATTTAACAAAGCCATACGACTCGCCACTAAGCCAGTCTTGAATGACCCTAATCGCGCTTTTCACAAAGTGCGACTTAATTAGGCATTTGCGCAAAACTAGTTTTCAGCAGCGCAGGCCAGCCTTCCCTCCATGCGGGCAAAAAATGAAGGATTGATTACAAGGGCGAAACAAAGCCCCGAAACTTCAAATCACTATTGCCGAAAAAGCGTATAAAATACAGTTATTTGCCATGCTTCCGCCCCATTTCAGCCATGTTTTACTGGCATATCTGCTCTCAGCAAAGTCCCGTCCTTACCGGCACTCCGCCCGGGCAGCGAGGTAGTAAAATGAAGAGTAATAGCGATCGCGTCATGATGGCGCAGCGGCATTTCCAAGCAATGCTGATCCGGTTCGCACGGCAAGAAGATGGTATCGTCACCGTCTTTGCCTGTTTTATCATATTGATCATGTTGATGGTCGGCGGGATTGGCGTCGATCTCATGCGCAACGAGATGGAGCGCGTGAAAATCCAAAACACCGTTGACCGCGCCGTTCTGGCCGCGGCTGATCTTGATCAAACCCTCGATCCCGAAGCGGTGGTGCGCGATTATCTCGCGAAGAGCAACATGTCCGATTACGTGGGCCATGTGACCATTGACGAGGGGCTGAACTATCGCACTGCCTGCGTCGACACGGCCCCTTCGGCCACCCCGACCCTCTACATGCGCCTGCTGAACGTGGACGAATTGCCGCTCTACGCCAAAAGCTGCGCCGAGGAGCGGATTGCCAAGGTCGAAATCTCACTGGTGCTCGATATTTCCGGCTCCATGGATAACGACAACAAACTGGAAACCCTGCAAGATGCCGCCGGTATCTTCATCGACACCGTGATCCGCGACGAGACCCAAGATTTGATCTCCATTTCGCTGGTGCCCTACTCCGAACATGTGAACCCCGGCAAAGCCATTTTTGATCAACTTAATGTCAACCAGCAGCATACTTTCTCTTGGTGCCTGGAAATGGACGATTCCGATTTCGACACAACCACATTGGACCGCAGCAAAACCTACAATCAAATGCAGCATTACCAATTCAACTATTCCAGCAGCAACAGCCGCACCGATACGGTCTGCCCGCGCTATGACGGACCAGATAATGACGGCTGGGATGATGACGCGCTGGATGAAACCATCACCCCGTTCAGCCAGAACGCAACCGCGCTGAAGGATAAGATCAATGATCTGAAACCCCGCGCCGGTACGTCGATCTTCCTTGGCATGAAATGGGCCGCCGCCATGCTGGACCCCGATTTCCGCACCATCACACAAAGCCTGTCGAACAGCGGCATCGTGGATGCAACTTTCGCCTCCCGCCCCTCGGCATGGTATGATGATGAAACGCTGAAAACCGTGATCCTGATGACGGATGGTAAAAATGATAAATCCTGGCGCTTGGACAGCGATGTCTACACCCGCCAAGACCACATCAGCCACTGGAACAACTACAACTACTACTATTACATGAACTCAATTCGTCGCAGCTATACGTATTGGGCCAGTCAGAAATACACAGCCAGTATCGGCGACCGCTTGCTGCAAAACGTTTGTGACGCGGCCAAAGGCAAAGGCATCGTGATCTGGTCCATCGGCTTTGAGGTGGATGACCACGGCGCCGAGGAAATGCGCGAATGTGCCTCCTCCAACAGCCACTTCTTCCGCGTGGAAGGCGTTGACCTTGCTGATGCCTTCAGGGCCATCGCACGGCAAATCAACCAGCTGAGGTTGACCCAATGATGCGCCGCCTGCTTGCTCCTTTGCGCCGGTTTACCCGGCGCGAGGATGGCTCGGTCACCACGATCGAATTTGTCATCGTCATCCCGGTGGTCTTCACCGCGCTTTTGATGTCGATCGAAATGGGCGTGTTTTCCCTGCGCCAGATGTGGCTGGACCGGGGGGTGGAAACCACCGTGCGCTACATCCGGCTCAACACCAACCAGCCACTGGAACATGACGACCTCAAAGACATGATCTGCGAGGCAGCAGGCTTCCTGCCCGATTGCAACCAGATCCTGCGTCTGGAAATGAAACCCGTCGTCCCGCGCAATTTCGCCGCTTTCGACGAATCCGCCGATTGCGTCGACATCTCCCAAGAAGTCACGCCCGAACGTGGCCTGACCTTGGGCCAATCGCACGAGCTGATGATGCTGCGGGCCTGCTATATGTTCGAACCCGTCTTTGCCTCCTCCACTTTGGGCAAACGCCTTGAGAAAGACGGGGCTGGCCGGGTCAAAATGCTCTCTATTGGTGCCTTCGTACAGGAGCCGGGATAATGTTTAGCAAGCTTACAAAACCCCTCAGCGCCTCCCGCTTCGCGCGCCGCGAAGAAGGCAGCGTGGCGGTCGAGACAATGATCTTCCTGCCGCTTCTGTTTTGGGTTTTCTTGTCCATGTATTCCCTGTTTGACGCCTTTAGCCAATACAGCGCGAACCAACGGGCGGCCTTCACCATCGCGGATCTGATCAGCCGCGAAACCGCCGGGGTGGATGATGAATACCTCGATGGCGCGCAAGACTTGCTCGACTATCTCACAGTCTCGGTTGGCGTGCCTGCCCTGCGGGTCTCTGTTCTGCGCTGGGACGAGGAATCAAATGAAATGAAACTCGACTGGTCCAAAACACGGGGCTGGGTGGGCGAACACACTGGCGCTAACATCGCTGACTGGGCGGAAAACCTGCCCCTCATGCAGGATGATGAAACCCTGTTGGTGGTCGAAACCTGGAGCAATTACGATCCGCCCTTCGCCACCGGGCTCGAAGCGCGCCAGATTGAGAACTTCATCTTCACAAGGCCGCGCTATTCCTCACAGATCGCTTGGCTCGACTGATCAAAACGCGCCACCACGAAAACACCAAACCCCGGCCAGCTGATGCTGCGCCGGGGTTTGCTTTGTCTCTTACGTCGTATCGCGGGCCTCACAGATCGCGCGGCGCCTCTACACCCATCTCGCGCATCGCCTGCTGCGCGGCCATGATCTCTGACATGGCCTTGGAATGACGCGCCGGGGTCATGCCCCCCACCCCGATGCGCCGCCCAATGCGCCACCAAAGCCCCGGCCGCCAGCGGTTCGGCCCCGGCGTCTTGGTGCGCAGCAAAAACCCGTTCGAAGGCTTGAACGCAAAGAACCCCCGATCAATCACCTCGATATCGTCAATCCGCGCAATCAATGTCCCGTCGGAATCGCGCAGTTCCTCCTCGGTCAGCTCAATCTGGCTCTGCGTGGCACACCAAATCGCATAGGACAGCCAAATCGCCCCGGCCCCCATGACCAATAAAAACAGCTGAAACCATAGACCCGGCGCGGTCGAAAACGCCACGTTGATCAACAACAGCCCCAAAAGCGACAACATCGTCACCCCCAAAATGCGCCGTCCCCCCGAGGCCCGCGCCGTGGCAATCACCTTGGCCCCGCCCGGCCCTCTTGGCTCTGTCTCCATCATCTCGCGCTCCCTATGCTGCCCAAAGGGCCTAGCTTGCCCCGCCCCCTCGCGCAAGAACCCGCGATCCAAAACGCCCCACTTCACCCTTCTTCAAATACTCATGCCCCCGCGCCAATCAGACACGTGGCCGCCAATTGCCACCGCCAGTTCACATCAACGCCCCAATCTTCAAAGAAGATAACCGCACTGACAATCATGGAAAGACCAAAGCAAATGGCGCTCCCCCGAGTTTTCACCCTTGCGCTGGCCCTTGCCGCGCTGCCCCTGCAAGCGGCTGCCGGACCGGATCAATGCTGGTTCTACCTTCACAACCAACTTGCCGCCAAAACCGCTGAGACCTGCGCGGCGCAGGCCGCTTCGGCCCTGACAGCCCAAAGCTTCCACCCCCAGCAAAGCGAAAGCTCTGATGGCCATCTCAAAGCCGTGACCGGCGAAGATGCACAAACGACCCTTCAGGTGCTGTGCTACGGCGTGAATGCCCCGCGCGGCGCGGTTTTGGCGGTGATCACCGCCTCCGGTGCCAACGCTTGCCCGGCGGCTCGAACCCTGTTCGAAGTCCTGAAACAAGCGCCGGCCACATCTCCCTAAAGCCCCGCCTGCTCCGGCTGCGCACATTTGCGCACAATCGCGGTGCAGCGCTGCATAATTGTGCACAAGGACTGTGATGCCTAGTTTCATACCACCCGGGAAGAACCCGGTGATGAAAGGAGACCCGAATGTCCCTCAGACCTGTCTTGGAAACCCGCGCCGCCCAACAAGCCATGGAAGGCGCCGGGGTAAAACTACACCGCGCCTTTGGCTTTCATGACCCAAGCGAGCTTGACCCGTTCTTGTTGTTCGATGATTTTCGCAATGACCGCCCCGCCGATTTCGAAAAGGGCTTTCCGTGGCATCCGCACCGGGGGATTGAAACCATCACCTATGTGCTCGAAGGCACAGTGGATCACGCCGACAGCCTTGGCAATAACGGCAGCCTCGGCGCAGGCGATGTGCAATGGATGACCGCAGGCTCCGGCATTTTGCACCAAGAAATGCCGCATGGAAACGCACGTGGCCAAATGCACGGGTTCCAGCTTTGGGGCAACCTGCCTGCCGCGCAGAAAATGACCGCGCCGCGTTATCAAGATGTCACCTCGGCAGATATCCCCGTGGTGATCGACGATGATGGCACAGCCGTGCGGGTGATCACCGGCAATTTCTGGGGCAAATCCGGCCCCGTCGATGGCATTGCCGCCGATCCGCAATATCTGGATGTGACCGTGCCTGCCGGGGTGCGCAAAACCTTCCAGATCGACACCTACCGCCGGGCCTTTGCCTATATCTTTGAAGGCTCCGGTGCCTTTGTCGATGCCTCCGCCCCCGGCGGCGTGCTGCTGGAAAAAGAAGTTGCGGGCCAAGAGCTCAACATCCGCGACATGTCGGGCGACCGCACGCTGGTGCGCTTTGGCTCGGGCGATGAGATCACCGTGCAGGCAGGCGAGCACGGCCTGCGCTTCTTGCTGATCTCGGGCGCGCCGATCAATGAACCTGTGGCGTGGCACGGGCCCATCGTGATGAACACACGGGCCGAGTTGCAACAGGCGTTCAAAGATCTCAACAACGGCACGTTTATCAAACCGGCCCATTAACGGGCCCGCCCCGCCGCCGCACCTGCCTATGAGTTCGGCGGCGGGATTTTGAGTATTTTCAGAAGGGTGAAAGGGCGGGCGCGGTTTTACCCGGCAGGGCGGGCCACGGTTTTGCGGATCATATCCCAATATTGCGCTGTGACCTCATCCAACGACAGCCGCCCATCGGCGCGGTACCATGTGTTCACCCCGGTCAGCATGGCGATCATCGCCAATGTGGCTATGCGCGTATCGCCAATATCAAAAAGCCCCTCGGCCACACCTGCCTTGAGGATGGTTTCAAGCCGGTCCTCATAGCTGTGGCGCAGGGCTTCGATCTGGGCAAAGTTTTCCGCCGTCAGATTGCGCAGTTCCATATAGGCGATGAACACCGCATCGGGGCGGTCGTGGTGGAACTGGATGTGGAAGCTCACAAAATGCCGCAGCCTGCTCTGCGCGTCTTGGGCGCAATCATCGCTGAAAGCCGCCAGCAGCTCTTCCATATGGCTGTGCATTAAATCAAACAGCAGGCTTTGCTTGTCTGGCGTATAGTTGTAGAGTGCCCCTGCCTGCACGCCCACCTCGGCGGCAATGGCGCGCATCGACACGGCGGCATAGCCGCCCTGCGCGAACAACCGCATCGCCGCTGCGCGCACCCTTGGGCCGGTTGTTCCTGAATATGATCCTGCGGTTCTTGCCATAGCGTAAGTTTAATGAACGCTTGTTCAAATGCAATGCCCGCTTGCACGCCCCCCGCCCGCTGGTGCATCAAAGCCCCATGTACCCGCGTTTGATCCATTCAGCCTTGATCTGCACTGCCCTTGTGGCGGGCTGTACCCAGTTCCCCGAACTGGACCGCACCATCACGCCTCAAATGGCCGCGCAGGATTTTCCCGCGCTGGTCCCGATTGAGCCGCTTCTGGCCAAAGCTACCGCCAATCAACGCGATCCGGCAGCCACCCAAGCGGGGCTGCAATCGCGCGTGGCAGGGCTGCGGGCGCGGGCGGCGGCCTTGCGCGGCGGCGTGCTCTCTGGGGCTGCGCGACAAAGGCTGTCAGAAGGGTTGCACTGACCCCGCCAAAACCGCTAGATCGCCCGCAACATACCCGATGCAGGATAGATGAAATGACACAGCCCCTCCGCCTTGGAATCGCAGGTCTTGGCACCGTTGGCGTCGGCGTGCTGCGCATTTTGCGCCAGCAAGCCGCCCTGCTGGAGGCGCGCACAGGCCGCGCCCTGACCGTTTCAGCCGTTTCTGCCCGCAGCCGCGACAAAGACCGCGGCGTGCCGCTCAAAGATTACGCATGGGAAGACGACCCGGTGAAACTGGCCACCCGCGACGATGTGGATGTGTTTGTCGAACTGATGGGCGGCTCGGATGGCCCCGCCAAAGCCGCCACCGAAGCCGCGCTGGCCGCGGGCAAAGACGTGGTCACCGCCAACAAAGCGATGCTGGCGCTGCATGGCCAAGAACTTGCCCTCACCGCCGAAGCCGCAGGCTGCGTCATCCGCTATGAGGCCGCTGTCGCGGGCGGCATCCCGGTGATCAAGGCGCTGGGCGAAGGGCTTGCGGGCAATGAAATCACCCGCGTGATGGGCGTGATGAACGGCTCGTGCAATTACATCCTGACCCGCATGGAAGACGCGGGCCTTGATTACCAAACCGTCTTCGCCGAAGCGGACGGGCTTGGCTATCTCGAAGCGGACCCCCAGCTTGACGTGGGCGGCATTGATGCGGCCCATAAACTGGCCATCCTCTCCGCGCTGGCCTTTGGCACCAAGGTCGATTTCGACGGGATCGAGCTTGAAGGCATTGAGCGGGTCGATATTGCCGATATCCGCCTTGCCGCCGATATGGGCTATAAAATCAAACTGCTTGGCGTGGCCCAAATGACAGGCCGCGGGCTGGAACAGCGCATGCAGCCTTGCCTTGTGCCCGACAGCTCGCCCTTGGGCCAGCTGCAAGGCGGCACCAACATGATCGTGATCGAAGGCGACGCAGTGGGCCAGATCGTGCTGCGCGGCGCAGGCGCGGGCGAAGGCCCCACCGCCAGCGCGGTGCTGGGCGACATCTGCGACATCGCACGCGGCGTGCGCGGCCCGGTCTTTGGCCAACCCGCCAGCAGCCTCGTCGCCGCCACCTCGGCCCGCTCCCAGCGCCCCGCGCCGTTCTATCTGCGCATGACCTTGGTGGATAAACCCGGCGCCTTGGCAAAAATCGCCACCGTGCTGGGCGACGCAGGCGTGAGCATCTTCCGCATGCGCCAATATGGCCATAATGACGTCTCCGCCCCGGTGCTGATCGTCACGCATAAAACCACGCGCACCGCGCTCGACGTCGCGCTGGAGGCCATGGAAGGCACCGGCGTGCTGGCTGGCGCCCCTGTTGCACTGCGCATCGAAGAGGTTTAATCCGCCTCAGGCAGCGCCATGCTGCCTGAAAAGGAGCCTTTCAGATGGGTTCGAAACAACGCAGTTTTGTCGTCATTGGCCTTGGCACATTTGGCGGCACGGTGGCGCGGGAACTGGCGCGCTTTGGCAATCATGTCACCGGGATCGACATTGACGAGCGATTTGTCAGCCCGCATGTGGATCACCTCTCGCAGACCCTGATCTTGGATGGGCGCGACGATCTGGCCCTGCGCGAAGCGGGCGTGGATAATTGCGACATCGGCATTGTGGCCATGGGCTCGGATATCGAAGCCAGCATGCTCTCGGCGATCAATCTGCGCACCATTGGCGTAAAAACCATCTGGGCCAAAGCCGCTTCTAAAAACCATCACCGCATCCTGTCCAAACTGGGCGTGGACCGGGTGATCCACCCGGAAAAAGAGGTGGGCCAACATGTGGCGCAGGTGCTGCATAACCCGCTGGTGCGTGATTACGTCAGCCTCGGCAACGGCCAGCATGTGGTGAACTTCCGCGTGCCAGAAGCGCTGCAAGGCCGCCGCCTGAGCGATCTGCCCATGGGCGGCAAACAGACCCTGCGCTGCATCGGTGTGATTCGCGGCACCAGCTTTCTGGGCGACGAAGGCAGCGATTGCACGTTGCAGGCCGATGACCTGCTGCTGCTGCTGGGCGCGCGCAAGGAACTGCGCGATTTTGCGGATAAACTCTGATGGCCCGGCGGCGGCGGCGCAGCTTTCGCCTGTCGCTGACGCGGCCCGGCTTTAGCCCTCCGGCGATTTTGGCCGCGATCTATGCGCTGTTTATCTTGCTGGGCGCGTGGCTGCTCTGGCTGCCCTTCAGCCACACCGGCAATGTCAGCTTTTCCGATGCGTTTTTCACCGCCACCTCTGCCGTTACCGTGACCGGGCTGGCGGTGGTGGATACCGGCACCGCCTTCACCCTGCCCGGCCAGATCATCCTGACCTTGCTGATCCAGATCGGCGGGCTGGGGCTGATGACCTTTGCGGCGCTGCTGATGTCGATGCTGGGCATGACCATCGGCCTGCCGCAACAAATGGTGCTGCGCGATGAAATGGGCCATCATTCGCTGCGCAATCTGGGCGCGCTGGTGCGGGTGGTGATCGCCGTGGCCCTGTGCACCGAAGCCTTGGGCACCGCGCTGTTGATGCTGGTCTTTGTACCCGAATTTGGCTGGGCGGCGGGGTTCTGGCAGGCGCTGTTCCACGCGATATCGGCCTTTAACAACGCCGGGTTCTCGCTGTTTCCAGACAGCCTAAGCGGCTATGTCGCCAATCCGCTGGTCAACATCACCATCACGGCGCTGTTTATCATCAGCGGGCTTGGCTTTGTGGTGCTGGCCGATCTGCATAATAAACGCAGCTGGAATCCCCTGTCGCTGCATTCCAAATTGATGCTCACAGGGACCGGTTTTTTGATCTTCTGGGCCTCGGTGATGTTTGCCCTGCTGGAATGGAACAACCCCGGCACGCTGGGCACGCTTGATGGCACCGGTGCCAAGCTCTGGGCCAGTTGGTTTCAGGCCGTGACCCCGCGCACCGCCGGGTTCAACACGCTTGATTACGCCCAAATGCACGACAGCACGACAATCATGACCATCTCGCTGATGCTGGTGGGCGGCGGGCCCTCCTCCACGGCGGGGGGCATCAAAGTCACCACACTGATTGTGTTGATTCTCGCCACAGCCGCGTTTTTCCGCCGCCGCGACCGCTTGCAGGTCTTTGGCCGTAGCCTTGGCCTGTCGGAGATCATGAAAGTGCTGGCCCTGACCACGCTGAGCCTGTTTTTGGTGATGTTTGGCCTCTTTGTGACCTCCATCGGCTATGAAGGGCATTTCTTGGATATTTTCTTCGAGGTGGCCTCCGCCTTTGGCACCGTCGGCCTGTCGCGCGGCGCCACCGGCGAGCTTGACGGCGCAGGCAGGCTGCTGATTGAGGCCACCATGTTCATCGGGCGGCTCGGGCCGCTGACCTTGGGGTTCTTCTTGGCCAATCCCACCCCCGGCAGAGTGCGCTATCCCGAGGGGCGGGTCTATCTGGGCTAAGCCGAAAACCTTGTATCGCGCGCCCTGCAACGATAGAGGAAAGGCCAACATATCTTAACAAGGACCGGCCCATGCCCTCTAAATCCGCTGAATTCCAAGACCGCATGCTTTCTTTGGGCCTGGCCCGCGTTTCCGAGGCCGCCGCGCTGGCCTCTGCCAAGCTGATCGGCTGCGGCGATGAAAAAGCCGCCGACCAAGCCGCCGTCAACGCCATGCGCGAACAGCTGAACCTGCTGGACATTGCCGGTGTCGTAGTGATCGGCGAAGGCGAGCGCGACGAAGCGCCCATGCTGTTCATCGGCGAAGAGGTCGGCACCGGCAATGGCCCCGGCGTGGACATCGCCCTCGACCCGCTCGAAGGCACCACCCTGACCGCCAAAGACATGCCAAACGCGCTGACCGTGATCGCCATGGGCCCGCGCGGCTCGATGCTGCACGCGCCGGATGTCTATATGGATAAACTGGCGATTGGCCCCGGCTATGACGAAGGCGTTGTAACGCTCGACATGACCCCCGGCGAGCGGGTCAAAGCGCTGGCCGCAGCCAAAGGCTGCGACACTCGCGACATCACCGTGTGTATCCTTGAGCGCACCCGCCACGAAGAGATGATCGCCGATGTGCGCGCCACAGGCGCCGCGATCCGCCTGATCACCGATGGCGATGTGGCAGGCGTGATGCATTGCGCCGACCCGGCCACAGGCATCGACATGTATATGGGCCAAGGCGGCGCGCCCGAAGGTGTTCTGGCCGCCGCAGCCCTCAAATGTATGGGCGGGCAAATGTATGGCCGCTTGCTGTTCCGCAACGATGATGAACGGGGCCGCGCCGCCAAGGCCGGGATCACCGATCTGGACCGCATCTATGCGCGCGATGAAATGGTCACCGCCGATGTGATCTTTGCCGCCACTGGCGTGACCGAAGGCACATTGCTGCCCGGCGTGCGCCGCGAAGTTGGCTGGCTGACCACGGAAACGCTGATCATGCGGTCGAAAACCGGCTCTGTGCGGCGGATCAACTACCGCACCCCTGCGCCAAAAGACTAAACCACAGCGCTGGCAGCAGCGGGGCGATGAGTATTTGCAGAAGGGTGAAGGGGGCGCGGCGATGAGTTATCTTGGCGTGGGCGTCTCCTTGTCCGGGCGCAAATGGGTCGGCCCCGATGTGGCCATCGAGCGCGCCGCCGAGGCGCTGGCTCAGCAAACCGCCCTGCCAGCGGCCCTGTGCCAAGTGCTGGCGCGGCGCGGCGTCGCCCCGGCGGAGGCAGAGGCGTTTTTGGCCCCTGCCCTGCGCGATTTGATGAGCGATCCGCGCGGGCTGCGCGACATGGAAAAAGCCGCGGCGCGGTTTTTGCTCGCGGTGCGCAATCGCCAGCGCATTGCCATTTTTGCAGATTATGATGTGGATGGCGGCAGTTCGGCGGCGCTGCTGCTGGTCTGGCTGCGCGAGATGGGCCTGCCTGCTACGCTTTATGTGCCCGACCGCATCGACGAGGGCTATGGCCCCAATGACGAAGCAATGGCCGCGCTGGCGGCGAAGCATGATCTGATCATTTGTGTCGATTGTGGCACCTTGTCTCATGGGCCGATTGACGCCGCCAAAGGCGCGGATGTGATTGTGCTCGACCACCACCTTGGCGGCGAAACCCTGCCTGCCGCCCATGCTGTGGTGAACCCCAACCGCCAAGACGAAGACGGCAGTCTTGCCCATCTATGCGCCGCTGCGGTCGTGTTTTTGATGTTGGTCGAAGCGGGCCGCCAAATGCGCGAGGCCGGGGCAAAAGGCCCTGACCTGATGGCGCTGCTGGATCTGGTGGCGTTGGCCACTGTGGCGGATGTGGCCCCGCTCATCGGAGTCAACCGCGCCTTTGTGCGCCAAGGTCTGCGCGTGATGGCCCGGCGCGAGCGCGCTGGTCTGGCGGCGCTCGCCGATGTGGCACGCATGGACAGCGCGCCCACCTCCTATCACCTTGGCTTTCTGCTCGGGCCGCGCATCAACGCCGGCGGGCGCATCGGGCAGGCCGATCTGGGCGCGCGCCTGTTGGCCACCACCGACGCGCATGAAGCCGCCGCCATAGCGGAAAAGCTCGACCTGCTGAACACCGAACGCCGCGAGGTCGAATCCGCCGTGCGCGCCGCCGCGCTGGCACAGGCCGAAACCCGCAACCCCGACGCGCCACTGGTCTGGGCCGCAGGCGCAGGCTGGCACCCCGGCGTGGTCGGCATCGTCGCATCGCGCCTCAAAGAAGCCACCAACCGCCCCGCCGTGGTGATCGGCGTCGAGGACGGCATTGGCAAAGGCTCCGGCCGCTCCATCAGCGGCATCGATCTAGGCGCAGCGATCCAGCGCCTCGCCGCCGAAGGGCTGCTGATCAAAGGCGGCGGTCACAAAATGGCCGCCGGGCTCAGCGTCGAGGAAGCCAAACTGGAACCCGCCATGCAGCGCCTGAGCGAGCTGCTCGCCAAACAAGGCGCGCATCTGGCCGGGGCCGCCGACCTGCGCCTCGACGGGATCTTGATGCCCGGCGCAGCCACGGTAGAACTGGCCGAGCAGATCGAACAGGCCGGCCCCTTTGGCGCAGGCGCGCCCGGCCCGCGTTTCGCCTTCCCCGATTGCCAGATCAACTTTGCCAAACGCGTGGGCGACAGCCACCTGAAAATCAGCTTCAGCGATGGCACAGGCCCGCGCATGGATGCGATCTGCTTTGGCGCGTATGACGGCGCGCTTGGCCCCGCGCTCGAAAACCACGGCGGCGCGCGATTCCATCTGGCCGGACGGCTCGACATCAACGAATGGCGCGGCCGCCGCACGGTGCAACTGCGCCTCGAAGACGCCAGCCGCGCCTGATTTCCCCAATATTTCGCGCCGATTGCGAGAGATTGAAAAAAATCTCCCCCTAGCGCAAATTTCCTCTTGCGCCCACGCCGCCTATTTCATATTCCCCCCTCACGGAAACAGTGGCCCGTTCGTCTATCGGTTAGGACGTCAGGTTTTCAACCTGAAAAGAGGGGTTCGACTCCCCTACGGGCTGCCACTTTCCGTACCGAACACTTCAGCATTCGGTACACACGGAACTCCCCTCAAAACTGACATCCCCCCCGAGAGTTCTCGCCTCGCTTCCCTCAGCTCAAACCGCAAGAAATATTCCCCGCACGGTCTTTGAATCGGAACGCGAGAGCAACGCCATCCCTTCAAAATAGATCCGCCGAGCACGCAATCTCTTCGAGGCAGGCCCTGCGACTATCGCCTAGCGACCTTGCCTGCACGGAATGTTTATTCGCCACCCGCGCGGCTCCTACCCCCCTAAAAACCACGGCAAAGCACCGCCCGAGCTCAGCTCAAGGCGGCACCACTTCACATCACTCGCTTTTAACCCACAGCTAAGGGCGCATCTGGCCATTCCCGAAAACCAGATACTTGAAGCTGGTCAATTGCTCTGCCCCGACCGGACCGCGCGCGTGCATTTTGCCTGTTGCGATGCCGATCTCGGCCCCCATGCCAAACTCGCCCCCATCGGAAAACTGGGTCGACGCATTGTGCATCACCACCGCGGAATCAATGGCGGTCATAAACCGTTTTGCCGCATCCGTGCTTTCGGACATAATTGCATCCGTGTGCCCCGAAGAATGGGCCTGCACAAACGCAATCGCTTCGGCCACATCGCCAACGATTTTGACGGACATCACATTGCTCAGATATTCGGTGTCCCAATCAACATCAGTCGCCGCCGCCATACCCGGCAGTATGCTGCGGGCCTCTTCATCGCCGCGCAATTCGCAATCCCCAAGCGCCTCAGCAAGACGCGGCAAAACCTCAGCCGCGATTTTCCGGTCGATCACCACACATTCCGTGGCACCGCAAATCCCGGTCCGGCGCATCTTGGCATTCTGCACGATGCCCACCGATTTTTCGATATCTGCGCTTTCGTGAATATAGCTGTGATTATTCCCATCAAGATGCAGCAGCGTCGGCACACGCGCCTCTTTTTGCACAAGCGAGACCAAGCCGCGCCCGCCGCGCGGGATCACCAAATCGACCGTCTCGGTGGCGTGCAACAACAGCTTGACCGCCTCGCGATCACGGGTATCGACCAGCTGCACAGCGTCCTTCGGAAGACCCGCCGCGCCAAGCCCCTGCGCCAGACAGGCGACAATCACCCGCGAGGAATGCAGGCTTTCCGACCCGCCGCGCAAGATCACCGCATTGCCCGATTTCACACATAACGCCCCCGCGTCAGAACCGACATTCGGCCGCGATTCATAGATCATCGCGATAACGCCGATTGGCACGCTCACCCGGTCAATGGTCAGCCCGTTGGGGCGCTCAAAACGCGCAAGCCTACGGCCCAGCGGATCATCTTGCTGGGCGATCGCATCAACCGCATCCGCCATGGCCGCCACGCGGGCCTGCGTCAGCGTCAGCCGATCAATAAACGCATCATCCTTGCCGCTGATGGAGGCGAGGTCGGCAGCGTTCGCCTCCAGAATTTCGCCGCTACGGGCGCGCAAGGCTTTTGCCGCCTCACTCAGCGCCAGATTGCGCTGCTGCGCTGTTGCCAACGCCAATTCCTGCGCTGCGGCTTTGGCCCGCTGGCCAAGGCCCGCAACGATGCTTGTGATGTCGGTCTCGCTGGTGGCTGTACTCATATCATTCATCTCCTGTTTGCTGTGCAAAACGCGCCCCTGTTATCGAAGTTCGGCGGCACGCCCGTATGCGGCCTGCACGGTTTCCTTAAAAAGGGCGTCCAACTGCCCACCGCGCCGCAGCGCGTCCAACCCCGCCTGCGTGGTGCCGTTCTTGCTCGTCACCGAGTTGCGCAATTCCTCCAGCGACGCATCTGATTGTCGGGCGGTTTCGACCGTGCCGCTGATCGTATCAAACACCAGCGCCCGGGCCGTTTCTTCGTCAAAGCCTAGGTTTTTGGCCGCCTCGACATAGCTGCGCATCACCTCGAACACATAGCCGGGGCCGCTGCCACTGACCGCCGTCAAACGGTCGATTTCATCCTCGCTCCCAAGCGTAACGCACCGACCGGTTTGGGCGATAAAGCTGGCGATATCCGCCACCTGCTGGCCTGAACAGGCCGCGTTGGCATAAAGGCCGCAAACCCCCATCCCTACCATCGCGGCAAGATTTGGCATCACGCGAATGATCGCGGCCTCGCCAACGATCTCGGCCAGCGTCGCAATGCTGCACCCCGCCGCAATCGACACAAAACACCCCCCCGGCTTCAATGCAGGGATGTAATCAGGCAGCAGCTGAGCGATCATCTGGGGTTTGATTGCGATGATCACAACGTCAAATTCCGCCGCCGGCAGCGATGTCGCTTTTGTGACATGAACCACGCCCGCTGGCAGGTCTGTGACGGCGGGATCAGCGACCGTGAACTGGTTGCCATCATGATCGGCCCACTGGCGCAACATCGCGCCGCCCATCTTTCCGCAGCCTATCAAAAGTATCTTCATATTCGGTTTCCTTCTTCGTCAGCCGACCTGCACGCAAAGCACGCTGCGCAGCAATATTGAGGTAATGGATCGGCCGGTAATTTCCATCGGCGCCAAGCGGCCCAAATGCAACAAAGCCCACGCCGCAGCGCAGCAACCTGTTTGCATTCGCAGGTGGGATGCGTGTTATACCGCATCCGAACACTTGAATGAGAGCTTGCTATAAGGCTGCGCCCAAAGACGCAACCCATTAGCGATTTGCTTTCAAAAACAATAGAATAGCGGAGATATTACATGTCGACGAAAAAGAAAATTGTTGTGAAAATCGGGTCCAGCCTGCTGGCGAACAGTGACAACCTCACCCTGCGCTACGCGTTTATGAACGGTTTGCTGAGCGATCTCGCGCAGCTGCAAAAAGACGGCCACGACATCATTTTGACCTCCTCCGGGTCGGTTGCTTTGGGGTTGAATATGGTCGGAAAACGCCCCGAAGAAGCGGGCGTTCTGGACAAGCAAGCCGCCGCCGCATGTGGCCAGCCGCTGCTGATGAACGCCTACCGTCAAGTCGCCTCGGAATATGATTTGAACGTCGCCCAGATGCTCGTCACCGTCGAGGATATGGAGGAAAGCCGCCGCTTTCTGAACATTAAAAACACCATGTTAAGATTGTTCGAAAACGACATTATGCCCATCATCAACGAGAACGATTCCGTCGCAACCCGCGATTTGCGCGTGGGTGACAATGACCGCCTGTCAGCCAAAGTCGCGCAGATGGTCGAGGCTGACGAGTTGATCATTCTAACCAGCGTCGAAGGGCTTTATGACCGCGATCCATCCGATGAAAACGCGAAATTCATCCATGAAATCGATGACGTCAGCGAGCATCTTGAATCCACCACAGGCATCAGCGCACTGGGCAGTGGCGGCATGCTCACCAAAATGCACGCCGCAAACATGGCGCAAAACGCAGGTGTCGAGACGATCATCGCAGAAGGCATCATCGAACGCCCCGTCTCCTCCGTGCTGAATAACGAGCGTCGCTTCACCCGCTGCCTCGTGGCTGGCGAAACCGCGTCGCCGCTCAAGATCTGGCTCAGCAACCGTTTGCAAGTATCCGGAACGCTTGTCGTATCAAACGAAGTTGCCTTGGGCGTCGTCGAGCGAAAACAAGGCGTTAGCCGCTTGGATATCATCTCCATTCAAGGCGATTTCACCAAAGGCGACGTGCTGCATATCTACAACGAAGACGGCGAGGAAGTGGCCCGCGGCCTCACAAACTTCTCCTCCGAAGAAACCATGCTGATGGCGCGCCACTTGGACATGCCGGTTGAAAATGTGATCGGCTACAAAACAAAAAGCGACGTTGTTGGCGCGGAAAACATCCTCGTTCTTGAGGGCAATCACCTGCAACTCGAAGCGCCGGAATATGATCCCAAAATCGTCGTTCCGGCCTAACCTTTTGGTCTTATCCGTGCTCGGCCTTTTAACGGCTGAGCACGGCACCCCCTTCCGTTAAACCGCGCCCCCGCCCCCAAAATCGGCTCTGCACATAAAACCGCATCGGCAATTTTCGGAACTTGCGGCCCGCCAAACCCGTTTGGTTTCTAACAGCTTCAAAAGTTAGGAACCACATGTGCCGCGTCCTTGCCTATATCGGGCCAGAAATACCGCTCGAAAGCCTGCTGCTTGAACCCCAAAACAGCTTGATCAATCAGAGCTTGGACCCCGAACTTCACCCGCTGCTGCAACTGGCGGGCTGGGGGTTCGGCGCATGGAGCGAGCATCTTCTAAAACCCCAAGCGCCGCTGCTTTATCACCGGCCAATGGCCGCGTTTTATGACGACAACGCCCCCGGCATTATCCCCAGCCTTCAAGGCAGCACCCTTCTCGCGCATGTCAGAGCCGCAAGTTACAGCGCGCGCACGGTGCTGGCCGATGAAAACTGCCACCCGTTCTCATATGACGAAACGCCGTGGATCATTGCGCAAAACGGAGCCTTGCCTAACTGGAAAATCCTGCAAAGGGAATTACTGCCCCATTGCGAGGATCGGTATCTCAAGCAGATGAAAGGCACCACCGACACGGAATTCCTCTATGTTCTGCTGCTTTCGCTGCTCGAGGGCGACAGCGACGAAGACGTCAAAAAGGGCTTCGAAAAACTGCTCAAAGTCATTCTACAGGCCATGAAAAAGCTCGATCTGTTTGCCCTGACCAAGCTGAAAATCGCCCTTGTTGCGCAAAACCGGATCATCGGGGTGAATTACGGCTGCGATGATAAAGGCAACCCGAATGCCAAAGGCGACTGGAAAGAGTTGCGCAAATCCGGCCACGGAACAGACGATTATTCCCTCTCCATGTTGCTCGAACCGATGTACGTCCTCACCGGCAAAAACTTCAAAGAGTATTCGAACTCCTACAAAGTCGATGTCACCCCCGCAGATGAGGCCAGCTCCGCAATATTCGCCTCCGAACCTTTGACCGAAGACGGGGAAGATTGGCTCAACATTGAATTTGGAGAAATCGTGGCGCTCGAGCGGAAAGGCGAAAACATCACCCAGACAGTCAGCAAACTGAACGTCTGATCGGGCACGCCTCCGCCCCCTAATTCTAACCAAAAGCAGGACACTCCCCCTTGGCTGATCGCTTCGCTAATTTCAAAGACCTCTCCGCCGCCATGCAGCCAGATGTCGACTACTGCATCAAAAGCGAGGATCGCGGCTCATCGGTGGTGATCCTCGCGCCGCACGGCGGGTCGATCGAACCCGAAACCTCCCAAATCGCGCAGGCAATCGCAGGCAGCGACTATTCCTTCTATGCTTTCGAAGCCTTGAAAACCGGCGCGCATGGCGACTTTCACATCACCTCGCATTTGTTTGACGAACCGGGGGCGCTCGACCTTGTCGGCAGGGCCACCACCGCCGTCGCGGTCCATGGCCGAAAAGACGACGGCACCGACACTGTTTGGCTCGGTGGCCGCGCGAGCGATCTGCGCGATGCCATCGGAACATCCCTCCGCAGAGCAGGCTTCGAGGCCGAGTTAAACACAACCCTCCCCGGCGTTCACGAAACAAACATCTGCAACCGAACCCGCTCCGGCCAAGGGGTGCAGCTTGAACTGCCACGATCGCTCCGGCGCAGATTGGCCATCGACCCCGCGCGCCTAGAGAGCTTCTGCAAAGCCGTCCGAAGCGCGATCCAGTCAGCCGCTCAAACCTGAGCCAGCCCCCGAAAAGTCCAACAAGACGCTTGCATCGCGCCACATAACATCCATATACCATCCATACAGATGGAGAAACGCGCATGACAAACGTAAGACAGCTACGCGACAAACAGCCAGAGAATGAAAAACTCACCATCAATCTGGGGTTTGTCGATTTGGGGCGGATCGACCTGTTGGTGCAGGAAGGCTTCTATTCCAACCGCAGCGATCTGATCCGCACCGCCATCCGCAACCAACTCCAGAGCCACGGAGAGGTCGTCGCCAAATCGCTTGACCGGCACACGATGGAACTGGGGCTGCGCGATTACACCGTTGCCGATCTTGAGGCGGTGCGCGATGCGGGCGAGGTCTTGCACATCAAAGTTGTCGGGCTTGCCCGGTTTGATGCCGCCATCACGCCCGAACTTGCGCTGGCGACCATCGGCTCGATCACCGTGCTGGGCGCGCTACAGGCCAGCGCCGAGCTCAAAAAAGCGCTCGCCAACCGCATCAAATAAGCAGCCCCGCACCTAAAATATCTGCGCCTAAAACAGCGCCCAAACAGGAACAGACCCATGAAACGATTTAACGTCGGCGCAATGCGCCGCGCGGCCGATGGCGCGCAGCTTTCGGCAGCCCACGATCTTGTCCAGCGCACACTTGCCCAGCACGGTCTGCTGCCCGGCGGCGCGCACAACGAACCTCGCGCCATGCCCTCGCTCGACAGCATGCTGGCCCAGATGACGGGCTCCAGCACCCCCACGCCCCCCTCCTCCGAGGCGATGCCCGCCGGTGCAGCGCTCAAAAATGACAGCTTCACCTGTGAGGCCGGCAGCCGCAGCTACCGCACCTATATACCCGCCTCAGCGGCGCAAGGCGTCACCGGCGTGATCATGATGCTGCATGGCTGCACCCAAACCCCCGAGGATTTCGCCGCCGGGACGGGCATGAACGCACTGGCCGAAACGCATCGGCTCGTGGTGATCTATCCAAAACAGGCGCGCGGCGACAACGCACAATCCTGCTGGAACTGGTTCAGCCGCAACGATCAGAAACGCGGGCGCGGCGAACCCGCCATTCTCGCTGGAATAGCGGCGAAAGTTTGCGCCGCCCACGGGGTCCAACGCGGCGCGACATTTGTGGCGGGCCTCTCGGCGGGCGCCGCAATGGCGGTCATTCTGGGCGAGGTCTACGGCGATATTTTCTCCGCCGTTGGTGCCCATTCAGGATTGCCAGCAGGCGCGGCAAAGGATGTCACCTCCGCCTTCAGCGCAATGGCGGGCAACGGGCCAGAGCCGATGTTTGACGCGCAAACCCATGGAAACATACGCACAATTATCTTCCACGGCACGGCAGATGCCACCGTCCACCCCAGCAACGGCGACACCATCGCGCGCCGCGCAATCCGCGCCCACGCACCGCAAAGCATTGAAACCCGCACAGCAGCCCAGACCGCAGGCCGCAGCTTCACCCGCACCGTATCCAGCGCGCCCGGCGCCGCGGCAACCGTCGAGCATTGGGCCGTCGAGGGCTTGGGGCATGCATGGTCCGGTGGGCGCACGGCTGGGTCCTACACCGATCCCAAAGGCCCCGACGCCAGCGCCGAAATGGTCCGCTTTTTCCTCAATAAACCTGATCAGGAAACCTGAAATGTCCCAGATGACACTCACATTCGACGCCGTTTCCGAGGCCAATATCGGGCCCAAATGGGCCGCCCGCTGGGCGCGCTCTTGGCCTGCCTATGAGGCGTGGTTCGTTGCACGCGGCGGCGACAACGGCCCTTCGCGCGCCCAATGCCGAGCCGCGATAGAGCGCCATATGCCCGAACTTGCCTCGGTCTATGACCGGTTGGTGCGCGTGGCGGGCGGCTCTGACCGGGCGGCGCGGTTCTTGTCCACATGGTGCCCGCCCCCCTATCTTGGCGGCTGCTCGCTTGCCGCTGTCGCCAGCAAAAAACACGTCCGATTGGTGCGCAACTATGATCTTTCGCCGCAATTGAACGAAGGGCTGCTGCTGCACAGCCAGTGGCGCGGACGCCGCGTTATGGGCATGGTCGAATTCCTGTGGGGCTTGTCCGACGGGATCAACGACGCAGGGCTCAGCGTGGCTTTGGCCTATGGCGGGCGCTCCGAAACGGGCGCGGGCTTTGGCATCACGACGATCTTGCGATACGTGCTTGAGACCTGCGACACCGTCAAAGAGGCGCTCGCCGTCTTGGCGCGCGTGCCCTCCCACATGGCCTATAATCTTGTCCTCGCAGATGCCTCCGGGCGCACGGCAAGTGTGGAAATGATGCCCGGCGGCGGCATGACCAAAATGCCAAAAGCCATCGCGACAAACCATCAAACCGGCAATACCGCCGCCGACCGCCCCGCGTTCACCCGCACCTTCGAGCGCCGCGCCCATCTGGAAAACCTCCACGTCAAACCGCGCAAACTGAACCGCCAGTTCCTGAAAAAACCGCTGTTGCAGGATCGATACGCGCAAGGGTTCGGCACGCTTTTCACCGCAGAATACGACCCCAAATCCCTCACCCTTGGCCTCACGCTAAACGGCGCGCGATGGGAGCAAAACCTCAATGCCTTTGAGGAAGGCCAGCGCATTGTCGACTATTCACAAAACGCCCCGTCCAACGCATTAACCGCCCCCCAAAACGATCCCAGCAACGGTGTTGATTGGTCCCAAGCGGCCACTGTCGACTGGACAATCGTGGCGCGCGATTACGCCGCTGGAAATGGCCGGGAAATCAGCTCTTACTTTCTTCCCGCAACAGCCGCCAAATCCAAAGCCGCATGACCAAACGCGCGCCGCGACCTCGGCGCGCGCCTTCACCCACCGCCTTGCCGCCGATTATGCGGCAGGCGCGACAACGCCGCCGCCAACACCGTATAAACAAGCGCCAAAACCCATTGGGTTTGTATCGCCCCGGCCACATCACTGGCCGAAGCGCCCATCTGATCCACCCCGACAAACCCCGAAATAGCAGTGGATGACGGCACAAGCAGCGACAGCGCCCGCAACTGATCCGGGATCATCTCGACCGGCCACGAAATGCCCGACAAAAAGAACAGCGGCATCCCGATCACCACCAGCAAAAACACCACCCCCTCGCGCCACGGAATGGCCATCGCAATGGCAAATCCCATGGCGATACAGGCACAGATAAACGGAACAGCAATCAGCCCCAGCGTCAGCAAATCGCCCGTGCGCGGAATGCCATAAAGATAGGGGATCAACATCTGGGTAAACGCCACCCAGACCATATAAAGCGCAAAATAGGCGGCAATCGTGGCCCCTAAACGCCCGCCTTTCGGCAATCCGCGCCCCGCATGCAGCAGCCCGATCCCCATCAACAATGTCTGCTGCAAAATCAGCACAAACGCGGCGGGAATA
Organism: Sulfitobacter sp.; assembly: GCA_051252055.1. Classification (GTDB taxonomy): domain Bacteria; phylum Pseudomonadota; class Alphaproteobacteria; order Rhodobacterales; family Rhodobacteraceae; genus Sulfitobacter. Next base: position 1,098,744 of record JBPOFD010000001.1, on the reverse strand, counting down.
ACATAACTGGCATAGCCGCCTTGCGGGTTGAAAACCGCCACATTCGTGACCGCAACGGGCGACAACATCACCCGCGCCACGCCGTCATCAATGCCCTGCGCCGTAAGCCGCGCATAATTCACCTGCGCGCCCATTGTGCCTGCAACCGTGGCCACGGCCCGCATCACATTGGAATAGATCAACAAATAACTGCCATCGCTATAGGCCGCCACGGGCGCGGGGCGGCTGGCAAGAATATCCTCCTCAAACCCCGCCGGGATCACGACAATCCCGTAAACATCGCGCCGATAAAACGCATCCCGCGCCGTCTCCATATCCGGCGCGGACAGGGTCACATCGACCCATTCCGTCACATCAATCCCGCGCACCAGCGCCCGGCTGGCGGTGGAATTATCTTGATCAATCACCACCACTGGCACATCGCGCAGCACCTCGCCCACATAGGGCTGCGGGTACAAAACACTGTAAATCAAAATGCCGACAATCATCGTCGAGCGCGCACTGTCATCGGCCAATAACGCCCGAAGCGCCGCCCCCACCTGCCCCAGAAAATGGCGTAACTGTCTCATCTGTTGCCCTCTTGGCCATCGCGGTTTGCCACTTCATCCGCGCCCGGCGCCTGCGCCATGGTCTTGCGCGCCATGACCCACAGCAGCGCCGAGAAAACCAAAAGCAGCGCCGCCAGCCACCCCATCGTGGGCAGCGAATATTCAAGCGGCGCACCGCGCAACGTCTGATCGGTCCGCAATTGCAAATAGGGGGTCAACGGGATGACCGCGCCCCAAATCTGCGAAAACAGCGTCATCCCAAAGCGCGGAAAACTGACACCCGCAAACCCAAAGGCCGGTGCCACAATCAGCCCCATCATCCCAAGCGCGCCTGTCGTGTCCTTGGCGATCAACGCGATAAGCGCCCCCATCACCTGGCACGCCAGAATGAACATGAACCCGTTGAGGAAAAACACCGCAAAACTGCCCCGAAAACTGGCATCAAAGACGCTAAACAGCAGCAAATCCCCCAGCAACAGCACAAACATCCCCACAAATGTATAGGGAAGCAGCTTTCCTAAAATCGCCCGCAGCGGCGATTTCCCGATGCGCAGCAGGCGCGCCATCCCGTTGGGCGAATGGCGCTCACGCGAAAACGACAAAACCGCAGTTGCGCAAATGAAAATCTGCATGATGGTCGGCATCACTGCGGATAGTAGAAACTGGATGTAATCAAGCGAGGGGTTGAACAACGGGCTTTGCTGCACCGGAATGGGCGTGATCAAATCCATCGCGCGGTCGGTGCCAACCCCCTTGGCCTCAAGCAGCCGCAACGACACCCCCGCCGAAAATGTCGACACCGTCGCGCTCAGGCTCCGCCCCACAATGCCGCCCGCTGTCAAAAACTGGCTGTTGGAAAACACCACAACTTCAGGCCTTTGCCCCCCCAACAGCTCCGCCTCCAACCCCGCCGGGATCATCAAAACCGCATAGGCGCGCTGCGAGACAAGCGCCTGCCGCGCCTCGCTCAGCGAGGTAAACCGCTCGGCCACCTCCACATCCGCCGCTGCATCCGCCATGCGCACAATCTGCCGCGACATCGTTGTCCCATCCAGATCAACAACCGCCACAGGCAAATCGCGCGGCAACCCCGGCGCGAACACCACCGCCAGCACAAGAAACAAGATCACCGGCAACGGCACCAGCATAAAGGCAAGTGCAGGCCGCGTCGCAATCTGGCGCAGCTCCCGCCGCCAAATGCGCCGAAAACCGGGAGAAAGATGCGCGGGGCTCATCCGCTTATTGCCCGCGGCGCGCGGTGGCGGGCCAATCAACCAAAACGCTCATGCCGGGCCGCAAACCCGAAACCTTCTCAACAGGATCGGCCCGCACAGAAAACGTCCGCAAGTCAAAATCACCCGTCGCTTTGGTGGCGCGCCAATTGGCATAGCTGCCCTGAACATTGATCGATGCAATCCGCGCATCAACACGCGCGGCATCATCGCCCAAGGCCGGAATGCGCAGTTCCAAAGGCTGGCCAACCTCCAACCCCACCAAAAGATCTTCGCGCAGGTTGAACGTAAACCACGCGTGATCCACATCCACGATCGAAACCAACGGCGCGCCTGCACTAAACAGCTTGCCAAGCTCTGCGGTGCGCGCAGTCACCTCACCATCAATAGGCGATGCGACAATCATCTCGTCCACGCTGGCTGTGGTCTGCAACACCGATGCCTCGGCCTGCTTGACCTGCGCATCCGCCACCGCCTTTTGCTCGGGGCTCGCGCCGTTGCGCGCCTGATCTAAACTGGCCTGCGCGGCAGCTTGCGCCTGAATTGCAGCGGTCAGATTATTGGCCGCCTGATCAAGCGAGGCCTGCGACACCACGGAATCGCTCCGAAGCTGGTTAACCCGGTCAAAGTTGCTCTGCGCCAGCGTCACACTCGACCGCGCCGATTCAAGCTGCGCCTGCGCCGCGGCAATTGTCTCGGGGCGGGTGGAATACGTCAGATCGCGGTTGGCCCGCGCCACATCAAGTGCGGCTTTTGCCGCCGCAAGCTGCGCATCCAGAACCGCGCTCTCCATCCGCACAACCACATCCCCGGCGGCCACACGGTCGCCCACGCTGGCGGGGGTTTCAGACACACGCGCCGAAATCATCGCGGATAAATCGATCCGCGTGGCCTCAACCTCGCCCTGCACCAGATAGGTTGATGGCTGGCTCACGGTCCAAACCAGATAGCCCGCCGCCGCAGCAACGGCGATCACTGCAACAGCCGCGGTTTTGTTCAGTTTCATCACATGTCCTCGACGTTTGCTTTATTTGGAAAATCACGGTTTTCTAAATTGATACCCCGCGCCCTGTCAAGCCCGAAACCCGCCCGTCACGCCGCCCTTGATGCGCGCCAACCTGGGGCGCGGCACAGGCCCCCTTGATTTACGAAAATTTCCGTTTTTATAAAGCGCGAGAGGAGCCGCCATGCCAGACCCCCAAACGCCCCCCAAAAAACGCCCGCGCGGCCGCCCTTCCCTGCGCACGCAGCAAGAAACCCGCGCGCTCTTGATCAAAGCCGCCGCCGAGGTGTTCCTAAGCGAAGGCTACGCAGGCACCAGCATCGAAGCCGTCGCCCGCAAGGCGGGCATGTCAACGCGCACGATCTATAAAACAGTGCCCAACAAGGCGAGCCTGTTCCGGTTGGTCGCAGATGACGCCATCGAAACCGGCATCGCCCATCTCGACACCCCGCCCCTTGAGCCCAGCGCCCAAGGCGCCGCCCTGGCCCTGTCGCGCGCCTATGCACAGCTTGTCTTGGGCGATGACGGCGTTCTCAACGCCCGCGCCGTATTTGCAGAGCAATCGCAATTCCCCGAGTTCCGCGACAACTACCTGTCATCAATCCAAACCGTCGCTGACGCCTTTGACCGCCGCTTCATCGCAATCTTTTCAGACGGCACCTCTCCGGCACACACGGATCTTTGCGAAACCGCCGCCCTGCTGCGCAGCATGATCAACGGCGCCCAAAGAGAAGCCGTGCTGAACCCCGATTATCAAGGCACGGCCTGCGCCATATCCAACTGGTCCGACAAAGCCACGCGCTTCGCCCTAAAGGCCATGCGCGCCGCAAAATCCGCGGATTAAAAAGAAAAACGCCGCGCGTTTATGCCTCAAGAAGCGCCGCAAGCGCGCTTCGGGGCTGCACCACATCGGCCAGCGTATACCCATCAAGCGTCGCAAGAACTGCCCCCTGCCCCGCCCAAGCGTGGTCCGCATTGGCCCACAGGATCGGGCGCGGCCTTAGTTACGGCCTCCCCCAAGAAAATGGGGCCAACACGGTGCCTGATCTGGACTAGAACCTGATGAACATGGCGCACGAACAGATCAGGCACGATCGATCAAATGACAGCTACGCAATCACCTGCAAACAAACGGCATCCTTGCTATCCATCCCCATAGCCCATAATGGTTGATCTTCGGGCGCGATCCTAAAACGCGCCAACTCTTCTTAGGTCAATCGCAGCAGTTCACGATGTGCAACTGCTGCCGGACGTTCCGGCAAAATCCAAACTCTCACTTATACGTGCGCGTTGGACACCCCTTGCGACCTTTTACTTCGCTCTATTGCTAACCAATCGCCGTTTCCCGGCGTCTGTTGCCCCGCCCTGCTCGCGACGTTTTTCGCGGGCCTGCGCCCTCCAATTTTTAACCTGCAATCGTCCAGTTTCAGGACGAGATGGAAACCAGCCCCCCCAAACTGGCTGCGCTTTCGAATTCGATTTATGCCCTCTCGATGTCCCCGCGCGGTCCGCGTGCGCGGACGTATCATGGGTGTCCCGGCCCCACGGCACATGCCTTGGCGGTCGTTGGAGCGTAACCTGATGACAGATAAATACCTGCTTTTCACTCCCGGCCCGGTCAACGTGGCCGAGACCCTGCGCGCGGCAATCACCAAAGAAGACATTTGCCACCGCGAACCTGATTTTGACGCCCTCCTTGGCCGCATCGAACATAAACTGATTTCACTGCTCCAGATCAGAAACCGCGCCCGGTATCGGGCCGTGGTGATCACCGGCTCCGGCACCGCCGCCAACGAGGCGATCTTATCCTCGGTCGTCGGCAAAGGCGCGATCTTGATCCTGTCGAACGGTGAATTTGGCGAGCGTCTGCATAGAACATCGCTCATTCACAACAAACGCACCCACCTGATCGAGACCCCTTGGGGCACGCCGTTTGTTCCCGCTCAAATTGCGGCCTATCTGGCCGATCACAAAATCGACGTGGTGGCGATGGTCCACCACGAGACCTGCTCGGGGATGCTGAACCCGCTGGCTGAAATTGGCGCATTATCCAAGGCCGCTGGCGCTTTGTTTGTGGTCGACGGGGTCAGCTCGGTTGGCGCCGAAGTGATCGACATGGAGACCTGCAACATCGCATTTGTCTCCAGCTCAAGCTCAAAAGCCATCGGCTCCTACCCCGGCCTGTCCTTTGTTGTCGGGCGCAAAAAACACTTCAAACGGCTGAAACATCACGCCGCCAAAACCACCTATCTCAACCTCGCGACTTTCTATGCCTTCCTCAAACAGCACAGCCAGACGCCAAACACCCCCGCCGTGCCGCTGTTCTTTGCGCTTGATCAGGCCCTGACGGACATCCTGCGCGAAGGCGTCATCAAGCGAAATGCCCGCATCAAAGCCCGCGCCGACATGCTGCGCATCGGCATGCGCCGGCTCAACCTCGATTTTCTGATCGACGAGGCCGACATGTGCTCAATCCTGACCGCCGTGCGGGTGCCGCCTTCCGTCTCCCTGCGCGATCTGCGAAACCGCCTGCGCGAAAAATCCATAATCATCTACGAGGGCAAAGGATGTTTTGCAGGCAAGGTTTTTCAGGTCGGCAATATCGGTGAATTATCGGATTACGACATTCGGTTCTTCCTCTCGGCGCTCAAAGAAGTGTTGCTGGCCTTGCAATCCGAAGCCGCCGATCTGGTCGCAGCGGTCCGGCCCAAAGGCGCAACATTGGTCAGGCTCCACCCCACCACCCCTGTGCGGGCAAAGGCCCTGTCATGACCGATAAACTGCGCCAACTATGGGCCACAAAAACCCGCGATGATGAATGGTGGTCGTCATTCGTCACATCGCCGCTGGCCATCGCGGCCAATTACGGCGCTGTCGAAATCGCGTGGATCACCCCGAACCGGATCACCGCAGCCTCGTTTATTGCCGCCCTGTTGGCAATGCTCGCCATTCTCTACGGCGGCGCGGCAAGTTTCATCACCGCAGCGTTTCTGATCCACCTGAGCCACATTCTTGATTGCATGGATGGCCAGATGGCCCGCTACAAACAGCTCTCATCCCCAGAAGGCAGCTATTATGACCGCCTGACAGATCAGCTACAGGTCACTATGTGGTTCGGGGCCGCTGGCTATGCAGCCTTTGCGCAATCGGCAAGCGTGACCCCGGTGTTCTTGGCCATGATCGGCATCGCCTTCTATGGACTGCGCGGCTACGCCAAATACATCGCCCTCCAGATCGAAACCGCCCGCGACCCCTCCTACCCCGCGCAAATGGCGCGGCTCAAACAGGTAAAAACAACAGCAGGCCTCGGCTTCCCCCTGCGCGCCAATCTGGCGTGGTTTCTCAAGCAACAGCGCAAACTACTCGCCTTCGATGAGGGCGTGTTCATCTTCATGCTCTCTGCCGCCCTGATCTTTGACCAACTCACCGCAATGCTTTGGGTCTTTGCAACAAGTCAGGTGTTCTGGGGCAGCTACAAATCTTGGCAACGCGGCAAAAACATCGGTGAAAACCGCAAGCGACACCTTGAAAAATAGCCCCCCTCAAATCTCATCTAGGAATTTGCAAATGAAAAACGAAATCAACCGCGCGCCCGTTGCCGTCATCTTGGCCGCCGGGATTGGCTCCCGCCTCAGCCCGCTGACCGATACCTGCGCCAAAAGCCTGCTTACCGTCGGCGGATCAATCATTCTGGAACGGATGATCCGCAATTGCCTCAGCTGCGGCATGTCGCAATTTGTTCTGGTGCTGGGCCACCGAGCCGACGATATCAAACAATTTGTCGACAAAACCTTTCGCGGCATTCGCGTCACCTATGTGATCAACGACCGCTACCGCGAAACAAACACAGGTTATTCCCTGATGCTCGCCGCCAAGGCGCTTGGCGCGTCCGAGTTCATCAAATTCGATGCAGACGTGGTGTTTGACGTCAAAATCCTGCGCCAGCTTGTCGATGACGACCGCGACAATCTCCTGTGCATCGACCAGAACATTACCCTTGCGGACGAAGAGGTAAAGGTGATCGCGGATGACGAGATGCAAGTGCTTGCTGTCGGCAAATCCGTCGATCCCGCGCTGGCTTTGGGCGAATCCATCGGGATCGAAAAAATCAGCGCCAAGACCGGGCCAATGCTCTTCGCGGAACTGGGCGAAATGATGCAAAGCCCGGCACGGTATCAGGACTATTACGAGGATGCCTATGCGCGGCTCGTGGCAAGCGGAACGATCTTTCACGCCCTCGATATCACCGGATCAAACTGGACCGAGATCGACGATGCCAAGGATTTCGCCGCCGCAAATGCGATGTTCGGCTCGCCCGTCACAACCGTATCGCGCGGCCAGCAACGGGCAACCGACGAAGCCGCCATAAACCGCATCAAAGCATAAAAACAACCGCAGCCGCCCCCTGCCATCACGGCACCGGACCGCTGCATTTTGGGAGGACCGACCATGGCCAAAGGTAGAAACAGCAACAAAGAAGCCAAAAAACCAAAGCAAGAAAAACCAAAAGTGCTGGCGACAGCAAACTCTCTGGCGGGCAAACCCGCCCTTGCGATTGGCGCGAAAAAGAAAAAATAGCAGGCAATCTCGCCTGCTGAAATCCGCCAAACTTCACGCCGCCTCTTTGACATCTTGCTCAAGGAGGCGGCACTCCTATACATCTGCCTTGCAGGTGCCGATGCCCTGCAATGTTGATTAAAATCGCCCCTGTAATTCAGGCCCGGAGCCCCCATGACCGACGCGCAAGAAGCAACAACCTCAAAGACTCACTACATCTGCCAGACCTACATCGAAAAAAAGGCTGCCCGCGGACAGGTCAGCTTGCAGATGGACAAACAGTTCCAATACACCTCCGCAGCCCAAGCCCAAGAGCGTGCAGAGCGCGAATTTCGCTTGGAAAACTGCGTCGGCGCTGACGCCTATATGATCATCGAAGACCCAAGCTCTGACGAAGTTGGCGAACCCGACTTCCTCGTTCGGCTCGGCGCTGTCCCCGAAGCCTGATCAGCAAATCTCAAACGGGGCGCGTTGCAGCACAGCTTTGCCGCGCCCCCGGCCCGCTTCAGGCCCCCTATTGCCTCTCCCTCGCATCACGCCCATCACGCCCACCGCCTCTCCTCGGGGGCCGCACCCCCGTGCCCTTCCCAATCCAGAAACAGTTTGTTTCATACAAAGCTGATTAAATGTGGCAAAAATCTGATAACAATACGTCAAGAATTACGCTGATGCCGTTCAGTTGATGTCTTCTTGCCGCATTTCCCCTTGGGTTGAGGGTGCGCGACACCTAGATAGAGATTGGTTTTGTGATGTGGCCTGAAACCGCACCGCCCAAACCCGCGCGGCCACAGTGTAAGACGATTTATTTTGCCGGGCAAAATTCTGCCCACCCGGCTGTTTTTATTACGATTAAACCCTGGGGGGGTTGGTCATGAAAGATTTCTCAGGCGAGCGGCCGCAATATGGCTATGGTCCGCTTGCTCACCGCGCGTCTGGCGCTCAGCGTTTGCCCAAATTGGCCACGGCGGTCACCGCCGAACTGGCCAATGCATTCGCGTTTGAGCCTGTCCAGACCCGGCGCGGCGCCTATGCCGCCTTTGGCAAACGGGCGCTCGATATTGCGCTGGTGCTGATCAGCCTGCCGCTGTCTCTGCCCATTATCGCGATCTGCGCATTGGCGCTCTGGCGCGAGGGCGGACAGCCTTTCTACCGCCAAAACCGCTTGGGCAAAAATGGCCGCGTTTTCTCGATCTTAAAGCTGCGCACCATGGTGCGCGACGCCGATGCGGTGCTGGAACACTATCTGGCCGCCGACCCGGAATTGCGCCGCGAATGGGACACGCTGCAAAAACTCAAACAAGACCCGCGCATCACCCCGGTGGGCGGCTTTCTGCGCGCCACCTCGCTGGACGAGCTGCCCCAGCTTTGGAACGTGCTCAAAGGCGACATGAGCCTTGTTGGCGCACGCCCCATGATGCCCGAACAACTCGAAATCTACGGCAACCCCGCCGCTTATTTTGCCCAATTGCCCGGCATCACTGGCCTGTGGCAGGTCTCGGCGCGCAACGGCAATACATTTGCCTTCCGCAATGAGGTCGACACAGAATACGCCCGCAACATCAGCTTTGCCCAAGACGCGCGCATCCTGTACAAAACCGTCAGCGTTGTTATGCGCCAAACCGGTTACTAACCGATGAACAGCTACTCAAATACACGGATCGCCCCATGGTCAACACGCGAAAGCCGCGCAACATGAAGGACTTACCCTCCTCCCCTCGGCGCGCGATGACCATCGATAGCGATGACCACGAAGAGCTGTTCCCCGATATGCCAAGCGACGGCACCCCTTCCGTCGCCCGGAGCTTTGCCACCCCCTACACCAGCCGCTTTGTGCCCGAACACGAAGCGGTGCATTGGCAAGACCTGCCCCTGATTGCGCCTGAAACCGACACTGGCGCGAAACTGGTGGACCAGCGCCGCGAAACCTCGGTCTCGCGCGCCTTTGATCTGCTGCGCACGCGCCTGCGCCAAACCCTGCGCGAACATGGCTGGCAAAACATCGCCATCACCGCGCCCACGGCGGGCTGCGGCAACACATTTACCGCCGTTAATCTGGCGCAAAGCCTCGCCCGCGTGCCAAGCTCGCGCACTTTGCTGATGGATTTCAACATGCGCAGCCCCGGCGTGGCGCAGGCGTTGGGCCTGAACGCCCAAGGCCCCATCGCAGATTTCCTCACCGGCGACACCCCCCTGTTGGAGCAGATCTGCCGCACCAGCCCCACCTTGGCCGTCGCCACCAACAGCGCCGCCGAGAACAACGCCGCCGAAATCCTGCAAGCCCCCGCCACCCAACAAACATTGGAACGGATGCGCAGCGCCCTGCGCCCCGAAGTGGTGCTCTACGACATGCCGCCGCTGCTGGGGTTTGACGATGTTTCGGCGTTTCTGCCGCAACTGGACGGGGTGCTTTTGGTCTCCGATGGCACGCAAACCCAAGCCAAACACCTCAAGGAATGTGAACGCATCCTCGAAGGCCAAGTGCCGCTGCTTGGCGTGATCCTGAACCGCGCCCGCCCCTCGAGCATTGAGAATTTCACCTAAATCGTCATATAATTGCCCGATTGATCAGGCTATTGGGAAAAAAGCGCGCCGGCATCCAAAGCCACGGCGCAACTGAGGTTTGAGCCTATGGGTCCGATTTATTCACTGGCCGATGTCATCGACATGGTCCGCCGCCGCTTTTGGGTGATGGCACTGGTTGTGCTGCTGGGCTGCGCCGCCGCGCTCAACTGGGCGGCTGGCCAAGTGCATCTCTACCGCTCCTCCGAAGTCATCCAAATCGAACAGCCCAAAATCGCAGGCGAAATGGCCCGCTCGGCCATCGAAGGCTCCTCCGCCCGCCGCCTCCAGCTTATCGAACAACAGCTTATGGCCCGCAGCAGCCTGCAAGAGATGATCGATGAATTTGGCCTCTACCAAAACCTCACCGGGCTGACCCAATCGGAGAAAATCGATCTGCTGCGCCGCTCGGTCTCCATCACCGGGGTGGCGGCGGCGCGCCAAGGCTTTGCCGATGACGGCACGATCTCGGTCATCACCATCACGGCGGAAATGGAAACCGCCAAACTGGCCCAAGGCGTGGCCCATGCCATTGCCGACCGCACCCGCGAGCTCAGCGCGATCCAGCGCCAAGAACAAACCGCCGAAACCCTTGCGTTCTTCGAACAGCAAGAGGCCAACATCACCCGCGAAATCACCGATCTGGAATCCGAGCTGGCCAATTTCCGCTCTGCCAATGATCTGTCGCTTTCCGGCGGCGTCGATTTCCAACTGGCCGAAATCGCCAGCCTCAACGATGCGATCTTGGAAATGGACCGCGCGATCATCACCGCCCAGCTTGCCCGCACCCAGATCGACCGCTCCGCCCGCAGCGCCACCGTCCAGCGCCAAGAAACCGAAATCGACGCCCAGCTTGAAACCCTCCAAGGCCAACGCAGCCTGCTGATCGAGCGCCGCTCCGGCCTGCGCGCCACGATCAACAGCTCGCCAGAGACCGACCGCGACCTCTCCCGCTTCAACCGCCGCATGGAACAGCTGCAAAACCAGCTCGACGTGATCGCCACCCGCCGCAGCGAGGCCGAAGTGGGCTTCTCCCTCGAAACCGCCGCCCGCGGCGAGCGGCTGACCACCATCGAAGAAGCGCCCCTGCCCGATTACCCCATCACCATGAGCAAGAAAAAGCGCGCCATCATGGGCGGCGTGGCCTCGGTGCTGCTGGCTTTTGGCGTGGCGTTCTTGCTTGAACTGCGCCGCCCGGTGATCCGCACTGCGGCGCAAATGCAGCGCGAAACCGGCATCATGCCCGTGGTCTCCGTGCCTGAACTCGCCCCTGAATCCCGGCAGGGCCGCAAAGCGCGCCAAGCCCGCAGCCTGCAAGGCCGCGATGCCCGCGCCGCCCGCCGCGCCGCGCTTGAATCGCACCAAAACTCCTGAAACCTAGCGGACCGCGCCTGCCACCGCGCCAATCGCGTCCCAATGCAGCCACAGCGCCAGCGCCCCCGCCGCCAGCCCCAGCGCCGCAAACAGCGCATCATGGCGCGCGTCCCAAACCCCGTGACACCGCGCCAGCCAGATCAGCACCCCATGCGACAGCACCATCGCCGCCCCCATGCCGATGATCCCGCCAACCACGCCATACTGCGCCGCCCCCACCAGCAAAAACGCCACCTGCACCGCCGCCCGCGCCGCTGAAAACACAAAAAACCGCCGCGAATCTCCCGCCGCCAGCGCCGCCTGATCATAGGTCATGCCAATCACCTGCGGCATCAGCGCCAGACACACCAACACCAAAATCGCCCCGCTCGCCCCATAGCGCGGATCGTATAAAACCCCCACCAGCCACGGCCCCGCCAGCGCCATCACGATCAACAACCCCATCACGCCGCCGCTCAAACCATAGCGCAGCTTGGCGATCTTCGCGCTCTGCCCGCCGCCCGTCTCGCGGTAAACCGGGATCATCACGCGGCTGGTCACATTCAACCCCAGCAACAGCGGAAAACTCGCCAGAAAATAGCCGATGTTGTAAATCCCAAGTCCCTCAAGGCTCAGGAATTTACCCAAAATCGCCTTATCCCCCTGCGAGGCGAAAAACCAAAAAATCGTCGACAGGAAAATCCATTTGCCAAAATGCACCAACTCGCCCAAGGCCGCAGGCTCCCAGCGCGCACGGTTTGGCGGCCCCGGCAAAAACCAATGCGTCAACGCCAGTTTCGCCGCCGCGCCAATCACCCCGCCCACCACCAAAGCCGCCACCGATTGCCACATCAGCGCCAGCGCAATCATCGCGGCAATGCCAATCACCTGACTGGCCAGATCCAGCGCGGTCAGCCGCCCCATCAACAAATGCCGATGCGCGGTTTCAATCCGCGTCGGGTTAAACCCCGCGATCAACAGGCTCAGCGCCGCAATCGGCAAATACCCCAGCAGCTCCGGCGCGCCATAAAACCACGCCGCAGGCCAAGCCAGCGCGCTTGCCGCCAGCCAAAGCCCGATGCCGCGCAGCACCTGAATGCTCCATGCCGTATTGAGAAAATCCGGGTCATCGCCGCGTTTGCTCTGGGCAATCGACGGCGCAATCCCCACATCCGAAAACAGCGCCAGCCCCACGGTGATCACCGAAATCAGCGCCATCAGGCCAAAGGCCTCAGGAAACAACAGCCGCGTCAAAATCAGGTTCGCGCCCAGCCGCATCGCCTGCGACGCCCCATATCCCAGCATGATCCACGACGCCGAGCGCAACACCCGCGCCATCAACCCAGCGCCCGCAAAGCCGTGTAAGGTGGTTTTCATCTGGCCTGCCTAAAATGATGCAATTACACATCTTCTTACGCGCCGCGCCCCCTTGTGCCAAGCCTGCCCGCCCGCGATACTTGGCGCATGAAACAGGAAGGCCACCCTTTGCACATCGCCTATATTCTCAACACCTACCCCCAGCCCTCCCATAGTTTCATCCGCCGCGAAATCCGCGCCCTTGAGGCGCAGGGCCACCGCGTCACCCGCATGGCCATGCGCGCGCCTTCGGGGGCGCTGCCCGATGCCCAAGACCGCGAAGAACAAGACAAAACCCATTACGTCTTGCCCCAAGGCCCCGCCGCGCTGCTGCGCGCGCTGGCGGGCCAATTGCGCCGCGATCCTTCCCGCTGGCTCGCGGCCCTGCGCCGCGCATGGCAGATGGGCGCCCGCGCCGAGGTCGGGCGGCTCAAACATCTGATTTATTTCGCAGAAAGCTGCTACGCCGCGCAATATCTAGAGACCGCAGACGCCGAGCATACCCATGCGCATTTTGGCACCAATGCCGCCGCCGTCGCGCATCTGGCCCATGCGCTTGGCGCGCCGCGCTACAGCTTCACCGTGCATGGCCCCGAAGAATTCGACAGCCCCCGCGCTCTCGCCCTCGATACCAAAATGGCCGATGCCGCCTTCACCGTCGCCATCAGCCAATTTGGCCGCAGCCAGCTTTGCCGCTGGTCAGACGCCGCCAGTTGGGACCGGATCAAAGTGGTGCATTGCGGCATTGAACCGGCACGTTTCGCCAGCCCCGCCCCCTTGCCGCCCCGCGCGCCAGACACCCCGCTGCGCGTGGTCTCCATCGGGCGGTTTGTGGAGCAAAAAGGCCAATTGGCCCTGATCGACGCGCTGGCGCTGGCCCCCAACATCCACCTCACCTTGATCGGCGATGGCGACATGCGCCCCCAGATCGAAGCCGCCATTGCCGCGCATAACCTCACCGCCCGCGTGACCCTCACCGGCATGGTGGACGAGGCCCGCGTGCGCGCTGAACTGGATGATGCCCATGCGCTCATCATGCCCAGCTTTGCCGAAGGCCTGCCCATGGTTGTGATGGAAGCCATGGCCGCCGCCCGCCCCGTCATCGCCACCTATATCGCGGGCACGCCGGAACTGGTGCTGCCCGGTCAAACCGGCTGGCTGGTGCCCGCAGGCGATCCCGCCGCGCTGGCCGCCGCCCTGCAAGTGGCTGCACAAACCCCCGTTCCTGATCTGCAAAAAATGGGCGACACGGCCCGCGCCCGCGTGTTCGAGCGCCACAATGTCGCCACCGAAGCTGCCAAACTCGCCCGCCACATACAAAAAAGCCGCCCCTAACTCAGCGCCCCCGCGCCCAGTCGCCCCCATCGCGCCGCGCCTTGGTCGCCAGCGCCACCGCGCCATAGACCCCAAACCCGACCGGATCGCGCAGCAACCGCCGCCACAGCGGCATCTCCGCCCGCCGCAGATCATCATTGCCCAGCAATTGCGGATAAAGCCGCGCCACCTGCGCCACCCCCGCATCTTGCCGCCGCCGCACCCGCACCAAAGCGCCAAACCCCTCGACCATGGGCCAGCAATAGCGTGCCGCCACTTTGATGCGCTCATCCGGCGCAAAGCTCAGCCGCACAAAAGTATCATCCGAAATGATCGGCGGAAACGCCTGCCAACGGGCGCGCCCGGCACGGTTCACTGCAAAAATCCCGAACCCCGGCACGCCTTGGCGCACAAACGGCAGCTCTTGCCAAAACCGCGCATAGGCCCGCGTCACCCATGTGCGCGCCGCCGCAATCTGCGGTGTGCCCGAGGCATAGCGCGGCGCATCCCCCGCCAGCGCCTGCGCCAGTTGCGCCATCAACGGCGGGCTCACAATCACATCCGCATCCAGATAGGCCAGCATCTCGCCCCGCGCCGCCGCCTCGCCCGCATTGAGCGCCCCCAGCTTGCCGCCCTGCGCAAGCTCGATCACCTCAAACCGCCAGCCCTTTTGCGCCATCTCCCCCGCAAAGCTGCGCGCAATCTGCGCCGTCTCATCGCGACAGCCATTGGCGATCACAATCACCTCCGCCGCCACCGAATCCGACGCCACCAGCGCGCCCAAACAGGCGGCAATATACCCCGCCTCGTCATGGGCCGGGATCAAGATCGATAACATGCTCACTCCGCTTTCAACGCCTGCCAGCGGCTGTTGTCATCGCTCAGATACCGCCGCGCCCCCCAGCTTCCCCATTTACTGGGGGCCATTACATCCGCATAGCCATTGAACATATCGCCCCCCGCATCGCGCCACGCTTGGCGCAGATCACCATAAAGCGCGCCCATCTGCGGGCTGTAATTCAACTGCTGGAAAAACTCGCTCAGCGCCGCATCTTCCACCATCGGGCCAAGCCCCACCACATGGCTGCCGCCCTCATACATCACCAAATCCAAACCCTGCCGCTGGGCCACCGAATAATGATAGGGCCAAACCCGCCCCGCCAGATCATGCAGCGTATCCACCCGCGCGCCGCTCACCGCGCCGCTGCGCAGCTCGGATGCGGCCAATTCAACCGCCTGATCAAAACGGTGCGCGGCGACATATTCCGCCGCCCCCGCCCCGCTCAGCCCCGCCGCCTCGGCCTCCTGCGCCGCCTTTGCCGCGCTTTGCGCCAGCCACTCATGCACCTGCGGCGCGCGCTCCTGCGTGCCGATAATGCCGCCAAAATACCCGGTGATCGCATAGGCCTCGAACAAATCCGCAATCCGCGTGTTCTGCGCATTTTCCGCCCGCCACAGCGGCGCATCAAACACCTGCTCCTCAAGCCCAAGCCACCCGGTCTGGCTGGAAATCACCCGCACCAACCGCTCGGGCGCATCCGCAAAAACCGCGCCCCAAATCCGCGCCATATCCGCCGCCCGCGCCGCATAGGCCTGCATCCAAACGTCGCTTTCCCCCCAGCGCGCCTTGGCCGTCTCATCCGCCCATGCGGCCTGCGCAAACTGCCAGTTCCAAACCTCGTTGGAAAACTCCACATAGGCGCGCCGCTCCGGCGCCAGCCCCGCATAAACGCTCTGCGCAAACTGCGTGATATAGTCATCATCCGCCAAATGCGGCATGTTAAACCACGCATCCACCCCAAGCTCATTGGCCAGCGCCAACATCACCTCAAGCGGCGCGCCCTCGGCCCATGTGGCATCGCTGCGCTGTGGCCGGTCTGCCCATGCCGATTGCGCGGAATTATTGGTCTCCATCCAATCCATGAACCGAACCGCATCAAACCCCCGCAAAAGCGCCAGATAATCAGGGTTAAACAGCGCGCCTTTGTCATGCGCCGCCATCCGGTCCTCGCGCACGACGGTGATGTCTCGCGGCGGATCGCCCGCCGTGATGCGCTGCACCCGAATGTCCACGCCCCCCGGTCCGGGGCTGAAATCAAACGCCACTTGGTTCTTGCCATAGCGCACATTTTCCGCCCGCCCGGCCACTTCAATCACGCCGCGCCCCTTGAACCGCAGCACATAACGCCCCTTGGCCAGCACCGCGCCCTCCGGCAGATCGGTCAGGATCATCGTGCCCAAACTGCCCGCCTGCACCGGCATTTTGCGCGGCCAGCCCTGCCCATCGAGATAGCCGCCCGCAACCAGATCGGCATGATCCATCCCGCCAAACTGCCCGGCCAAATGGCCAAAAAAGGGCCGCGCGGTTTTCATCTGATCCAAAAACGGCAAGCCCGTGCCCCAATCGCGCAGCGGCGCCAGCCCCACGGCCCGCCGCCCATCCCCGGCGCGCGCAGGCGCAATCAACGCCGCTTGCGGCACCTCGGCGATCTCAGACGCCGCAGACGGCCCCGCCTGCCCCGCGCCGCCGCTCAATTGCAACGCATCACCCGGCGGCAAAGCAGGCGCGCCGCGCACCGCATCCCACGCAATGCGCTGCAACGCCGCCGCCAATTCCGGCCCCGGCGCATCAAAATCCGCGCCCCAGCGGTCTTTGAACTGCGCAGGCAACCCCTCAGGGCTCTGCCCCGCCAGCACCGAAAATTGCACCATGGCCACAAAATAATGCCCCAAATCATTGGGGTGAATCTCATCGGCAAAAAACGCCTCGATCCCCGCGCCCTGCGGCAACCCCGGCACCTGCCCGCCCGCCAGCGCATCATGCAAACGGCCCATGGCCTGCCCTGCGGGGATCAAATGGATCCGCGCCGCATCTTCGGGCCGCGCGCGGCGCATCGCCTCGGCAATGCCGTTCCACACGCCAAAATCCTGATCCAGCCGCAGCCGCCACGTGGCCGCCGCGCCGTTCTCGATGTCCACATCCGTGCCCGCCAGCGCCGCCGCCTCGGCCCCGGTGCCCACATCCAACCCATGCCAGGTCTCTTGCAAATAGACCTGCGCCTGCGGGTTCGCATCCAGCGCCAGCCCGGCAAACGCCATGGCATATTGGTCGCTGTCATTCCATTGCACCTGATCGGCCAGCGGGATCGCTTCGGTCAGGATCAAATGGCTGGTCCCGCCCTGCGGCAACACCGCCCGCGCATCAATGCCCTCGGCCTCGGCGGACCGGTCCCAATTATACTTAAGCGGCGCACCATTAATGATCTGCGCCGAAACCTCCGCGCTATGGTCCCCCGCCTGCAGCGCCGCCTCCAGCATGTCCGGGCCATCTTGCCCAAACAGGCTGTGGCCCACCATCACAACCGCAAAAACCAACCCGCTCATGGTGCAATCCCCGTGAGCGGATGCGCCCGCACCACATCCCAAACCAGCGCCTGCATCTGGGCCGCAAGACCCGCGCTTGGGGCCTGCGCCGCCGTGCCATCACCGCGCAGCAACGCCGCTGGCAAGCCGCTTGGGTCGCGCTGGTACATCACCGCATAATGCGTAAGCGCCACCAGATAATTGCCCAGATCGCTTAGATGGATCGTATCCACCGTGCCATCCTCATTGCGCGCCAAAACATCCGCCGATGCGCCGCCCGCCTTCACATAGGCCGCCACCACCTGCCCCGCCGGGATCATATGGATCGGCCCGGCTTTTGCCGCCGCTTTGCGCAGGATTTTATCGCGCCAATAGGTGCCATGATCGCCCTCAATCCGCGCCAGCCAGTGCGCGTCATTTTCCCGGTGCGGCCATGTTTCATACAAAAACACCCGCAAATCCGGGTTGCCTTCTCGCGCCAGATTGACCCAGCGCGCCAGATAGGTCGCGCTGTCGTAATAATCCACCGCATCATGAATATCGACCATCTCGGTCAGCACCAGCGCGTCATAACCGCCCCGCTCCAACCCGCGCGCAGGCCGGAAATGCGCATGGCTGTTCTCAACGTCAAACCCGTTGATCGCCCGCCCGCCTTTCCAATGCGCCTTGAGCGGCGTGCCCCAGCCAAGCTGGCTGGCATAATCATGCCCCGCCATCTGCGCCAACATCGCAGGCATGTCGCGCCCGACCAAAGAATGTCCCAAATGATAGCTGCGCAGCGGCCCTTGCGGCGGCGGCAAAACCGGCGAGGCCTCGTCCAATGCCACAGGCCCCCGCGCCACCACGCCCCATGCCGCTATTGCCGAAAAAATGGCAGCACCACCAATTACGCTGCGCCGGGACAGGGCCATGAAAACATCCTTGATACGGCTCACTCGGCGCAAGACTGCCCAATCACGACCGCACACGCAAGATGCCCCGCCGCAATTGCCCAGCGCCCCGGCAAGGGCTTGCCGATGGCAAAGCCCGCAAGCGGCTCCTGCGGCGTGATGCTTAGGCTACCGCTTTGTAAATCCACGAAAACCTGCGCTGCCTCAAAACCAATCATCGCCCCGGTCAGCGGATATTGCGCCTTGAAAAACGCCTCTTTTGCACTGAAAATCAACAGGCCCGCCCGCCCTTGCTGCGCGGCGGGCAACCCCGCCAGCCATGCGCGCTCGGCCTCGCCGCAGACCAAATCCAAAACATCGCCGGGCAAATCCGCCTCCGGCTCCAGATCAATGCCGATCCCGCGCAGCGCGCCGCCCCCAAGCGCCAGCGCCGCCGCGCCATAAAAATTGCTGTGGCTGATGCTGCCGATCACCCCTTCGGGCCAGACCGGCGCGCGGTCCGCCCCCATGGGGATCGCGGCTGCGGGCTGGCCCAGCGCCGCCAAAGCTTCGCGCGCAGCAGCGCGCCCTGCTGCAAATTCCGCCTGCCGCTTGGGCACGGCCCGCGCCACCGCCTGCGCCTCGCGCGCAAAAAGCGCAGGCACAGCCCCGCCAGTCTCGCGCAAGGCCAGCGCCACCTGCGGCGGCAACATCCCCCGCAGCGCCGCGTGCAAATCGCGGCCCGCCCCGCGCAGCGGCGCTGGCGCGCTCACGCGCCCGCTTTGCTGCGCCGCGCCCGCATGGCGCGCCGCTTCGACATAAGATCATCCTTTTCCTGCGGCGCGAGACTTGGCGCGGCAGGCGCGTCTGCCGCGCTGCCTCCCTCCAAATGCCGCGCCAGACCTTCCAGCGTCGGAAAGCGGAAAATATCCGTGATCGACAGGCTCTGCGTGCCCAATGCGGCGCGCAGCTCGCGGTGCGCCTGCACCGCCAGCAATGAATGCCCGCCCAGCGCAAAGAAACTATCCCCCGCCCGGATCTGCGCCACCCCAAGAATGCCCGACCAAACGCCTGCAATGGTCTTTTGCATATCGCTCTGCGGTGCCGCCGCCTGCGCCGCGCTCTGCTCGGCCTGCGCCTGCTGCTTTGGCGCGGGATCAGGCAGCGCCTTGCGGTCGATCTTCTTGTTCGGCGTCAGCGGAAACGCCGCCAGCGTCACAATCCGCGCAGGCACCATGATCTGCGGCAATTGCGCCGCCAATTGCGCCCGCAGCGCATCCTCATCCCCCGTGCCCAGCACATAGCCCACCAATTGCGGCCCGCCCGCGCCCGGCTTGGCCACCACAACCGCATCGCGGATACCCTCAAGCCCCGACAGCGCCGCCTCAACCTCGCCAAGCTCAATCCGGTGGCCGCGAATTTTCACCTGCGCATCCAAACGCCCGGCAAAAGCCAAGGTGCCATCCGCCTGCCACGCCACCAAATCCCCGGTGCGGTACAGCTTGCCCGCCCCAAACGGGTTTGCCACAAACCGCTCGGCGGTCATCTCGTCGCGCTGCCAATAGCCCATCGTCACGCCCTCGCCGCCAATCAACAACTCGCCCGCCACCCCAACGGGCTGCGGCTCCAGCGCCTCATCCACCACATAGACCTGCGTGTTGGCGATGGGCGTGCCGATGGGCGCGATGGCCTCATCGCCCCCCGCCCCTTGATGGGTGGTGGACCAAATCGTGGTCTCCGTCGGCCCATACATGTTTTGCACCGCCACACCGCTGGCCTGCGCAAGGGCCTGCGCCAAACGCCCCGGCAGGGCCTCGCCCCCCACCATGATCTGGCGCAATCCGCGCAGCGCCGCGCGCGCATGATCATCGCTCACCAGCATCTGCGCCATCGACGGCGTGCATTGCAAATGGCTCACTTCGTGGCGCACCAATTGCGCGGCAAGACTGTAATCCCCCTGCGCCAACTCCCCGCCTGCATTGGCCTTTGCCCGCACCTCGGCCAAGGGGCGCAGCCCCTCCAGAACCTGCGGCACCGGGATGCCATAATCGATCAAACAGGCAATCTCATTGACCCCGATCGCCTGCAATTGCGCCGTGCGCGCAACCCCGTCCTCAACTGTGCCAAACAGCCCGCTGTCATTGAAATACCGCTGGAACGCGAATTCCAAAATCGCGTCCATTTCCTCTACGGACAGCCCCTCAAGATCGACCTGAAACGGGTTTGTCGCCCCCTCGGGCCGCTTGAACGCAGGGAAAGCCCAAGCATATTGCTTGATCAACCCCGCCGCCGAGCGCAGATAATCCTTCATCGGCTCCCGCGCGACCGCCTCCGCCTCGGCGCGGGTCGCCGCCAGATAGCTGTGCAGCATCACCGTCACTTTGAAATCATCCGGATCATGCCCCGCCCCGCGCAGCGCCGCGTGGTAAATCTTGATCTTATCGGCAACCTCATCCACCGATTGCCCCAGCAAATGCGTCAGCACATTCGCGCCAATCTCGCCCGCCTCTTTCCACGTCTGCGGATTGCCCGCCGTGGTCACCCAAATCGGCAATGTCTTTGACACCGGGCGCGGCTGGGTCACCACCGCAAAAGGCGTGCCATCCTTGGTGGGAAATTCCACCGCCTCCCCGGTCCAAAGCGCGCGCAACTGCTCAATCGCCGCATACATCGCGGGCTTGTTCTCCGGCGGCGTATTCTCCGGGCGCAGCACAAAATCATCCGGCTGCCAGCCCGACGCAATCGCCAGCCCCACCCGCCCATTGGTCAGGTTGTCAATCACCGCCCATTCCTCGGCAATCCGCGCCGGATGATGCAGCGGCGCGACACAAGACCCCGCCCGCACATCAAGGTTTTGCGTCACCGCAGCCACCGCCGCCCCGGTCACCGACGGGTTCGGATAGGGCCCGCCAAAGGCATGGAAATGCCGCTCCGGCGTCCAAACCGCATTGAACCCATTGGCATCGGCAAATTTGGCCCCCTCCAGCAGCAATTCATATTTCTTGGGGCCGATCCCGTCATCATTGCCCCAATAGAACAGATTGAAATCAATCGGTTTTGCGCGGGCCACCGGACCATTGGACAGCATCGTGCGGCTGTCATCCCCGGCCAGCACCAGCTTCATGCCCCGCGCCAGCGTCCAGAATAATTCCAGCACCGAAATATCAAACGACAGGCTGGTCACCGCCAGCCACGCCTGCCCCGGCGCATGCTCAATCCGCGCATCCATCGCGGCAAAGAAATTCATCACATTGCCATGGCTGACCATCACACCCTTGGGCGTCCCGGTGGACCCGGACGTGTAAATCAAATAGGCCATATCCCCCGGCATGGGCCCCGATTGCGGCGCAGTTTCCGGCGCGCCCGCGATCCGCGCATCGCGGTCCAGCAGCAACACCTGCGCCCCCGCCAAATCGTCCAAATCGCCCGCCTGCGCGGAATGGCTCACAATCACCGCCGCGCCGCTGTCGCGCGCATAATGGCGCAGCCGCTCCGCCGGATAGGCCGGGTCCATCGGCACATAAGCCCCCCCCGCCTTCAAAATCCCCAGCGCCGCCACCATCATGTCAACGCCGCGCGCAATGCACAGCCCCACAGGCGCGCCCGCCGCCACGCCCATGCCTTGCAACACATGCGCCACCTGATTGGCCCGCGCCTCAAGCGCCGCATAGCTCAGGCTTTGATCCTCGAACACCAAGGCCGTGGCCTGCGGCGTCTTGCCCGCCTGATCCGCAAAAGCCGAAGCGATTGTCTGGCTGCGGTCATAACCCACCGACGTCTGGTTCCACTGCCCCAGCAGCAAATCGCGCTCCGCCTCAGGCAGCCCCGCGCCCCCCGCCAGCGCCCACTCCACCCGCGCCGCCAGCAAACCTGCCGCCGCCTCGCTCATCCGCCCCTCCAGCGTGAGCGAGGCCGCCTCAAACCGCAGGTTCAGCGGCGCATCACCTTGCCCGCCCCAGATAATCTGCGGCGCGGCTTTCTCAATCGCCGGATCACGCAGCAGCAAATCCGCCGCCATGCCCGCGCCGCCTTTGGCCCGCGCCAGTTGCGCGGCCATCGCCTCTGCATCACCCAGCGCCATCGGCACCCAATCGGCAACCAACGGCCCGCCCGCAAAAGCCGCGCCAATCACGCCGCCGCCCCCCAGCGCCGCCGCAACCGCCGCCAAAACCGCCGCCTCACCGCGATCCCCGCAAGGCACCACGCGCTGCACCCGCTGCGCCCCGCCGCTCATCGGCGCGGGCAACATCTGCGCCCCCGCCAAAACCCGCCGCCACTGCGCTTCGGCCTTGGCCGCCGCCGCCACATCCGCATCCGCAAGCGGCGCAGGCATCACCGCCCCGCGCGGCAAAAGCGCCGCCAGATCCACCGGCGCGCCGTCCAACCCCCGCAGACCGCTTAGCCGAAGCGCGCCCTGCGCTGCCGCAATCACCACCGCCTGCGGCTCCTGCGCCAAAACCTCGCCGGGCTGGCCCGCGCCCTCAACCTGCTCGCAGCTTCCAACCGCCAACATCTGCGCGCCCGTCCACAGCTTCAACAGCCCCAGCGGGTTCCAATAATCGCCAAAATCCAGCCCCCGCGCCAGCCGTTCCAGCGCCGCCGCATCGCGGCTGAAATCCAGCTGCCCCGCAGCTTCGGGGCGCGCATCGCGGGCAAAATAACTGCGCTGGCTCAGGTCCTGCGCGCGGCGCTGCAACGCCCCGCCCGCCAATTGCGCCAGAACCTCGCCAAAGCTCTCCATCCCCGCCGCATAACATTTCGAATTGAGGCTCAGCGCCGTTTCATCCGCCGCAATCTCGATCATCGCCTGCGCCAGCAGATCGCCTTCATCCACCCCGCCTTCAATCACATGCCAGCTCACCCCATGCGCCGCCTCGCCATTCAAAATGGCCCATGCAGGCGTGTTCAGCCCCGCATATCGCGGCAAAGGCCCGTCATGAAAATTCACCGCCCCGCGCCGCGCCAATGCAAGTGCGCCGCCGGGAATAATCTCCAGATGTGCAATCGACAGCAGGTAATCCACGGGCGCAGCCAACCCAGCAGCCGCCTCGCACACCGCAATCCCCTGCGCCTCGGCCCAGCCGCGCACCGCCGCGTCGCGGGTCACGACCTGTTCAATCCGGTGCCCCCCCGCAAGGATCATATCCCCGCACGCAATGGTCAGGGATTCCCCCCCCAACAACACACAAGAAAAACCGCCCTCAATCACGCTCATGCTCATTCCTTAATCTTTTCCGCCGCGCCGCCGCGCAGCGCATGGGCCACCAGATCGCGCAAAAACCGCGGTGGATCTTGCGGACGCCGCCGCCCGATCACACTGCGCAGCCGGTGCAACCAGCCCCCCAGCAGATGCGCCCCAAGCGCCGCCGCCGCATAGGCCCGCCCATGGTTTTTCACAAAATAATGCCGCCGCGAATCGAACCAATAGCTTGGCATCCGCGCCCATGTCTTCATCCCTGTCGAAACCGACCCGATATGCATGATCCGGCTGGCGGGCACATACCACGTCTGCCATCCCGCCCGCGCCGCGCGCAAACACAAATCGGTTTCCTCAAAATACAGGAAAAATTCCTCGTCAAAGCCGCCGATCTGATCCAGCATATCTTGCCGCAACATCATCGACGCCCCCGCTGTCCAATCCAGCGCAATCGCCGCCTGCGGCACGCCCATCGGCACCACATGCCCGCCCAGCGCCCGGCTGATCACCCCCAGCCGCGCCGCGCCTTCAAACTCGCTGAACACCGATGGAAAACGAAACGCCGTGCAATGATCCTCGCCATCTTCGCCGCGCACATGGCTGCCCGCGATCCCCGCCTTGGGGTGCTGCGCCATGTGATCCACCAAGGCCTGCACACAGCCCGCATCGGGAAACGCATCGGAATTGACGATATAGACAAAATCAGGCCGCGCCCCATCGCGCCGCCCGGCCTGCATGCCAAAATTATTGCCCGCGCCAAAACCGCCATTGACCGGCGAGGCCACAACCCGCGCCCGCCCGCCCCAGCCCGCCTCTTGCGCATGGGACTTGAGCGCCTCAAACGAGCCATCGCCCGAGGCATTATCCACAATCACCAGCTCCGCATCCATGCCCGCCAGATCATCCAAAGCCGCCTGCGCCGCCTGTTTCGTCATCTCTGCTGTGCGAAAATTAAGCAGCACACATAATAGCTTAGGCATCATATCACTCCGCCGCCGTGGCCAGTTGGGCGGGCGCATCCGCGCCGCGCGCCTGCGCAATCACCCGGCGCAAATGCCCCGCCATCACCACCACATTGGGCAGCAAAACCATGCTGTCATGATCTCCCGGCACTTCGATCACCTCGATCTGCGGCGCATAGCGGGTCCAATCATTATCGGCCAAAACATATTCACGCTCGGCGCTCACATACCGGCCCCCGGTCACTTTCCAATGCAGGTCCAGCTTGGGCCGCAGCAAGGTCAGCGGCCCCTCCCAGACTTGCGTCTCATACTGCCCCACGGCCTGCAAAAACGCCTGCTCAATCTTGCGGTTGTTGAACGCCGCAGGCCCGTTTTGCGCCGCGCCTTGCAGATATTTGCCACGCCGCTCCCAGTCCCAGCGCGCCTTGGCCCAATCCACCAAGAACCCCGGTCCTTTGCGCCGAAGCTCCGCCAGCTTGATCAACGCCTTATCGGGCTTGCTCAGGCTTGGCCGCACCGGCAATGGCGTGTCGAGCAAGGCCAGCACAGCAACCTCTTGCCCCATGGCCCGCAACTGCTGCGCCATCTCATACGCGGTGATCCCGCCGCCCGAGAACCCCGAGAGCAAATAGGGCCCCTCGGGCTGCACCTGCCGCAGCTCCGCAATGTAATCCGCCGCCGCGCTCTGCACGGTCTCATGCGGCGCATCCTCGCCAATCAGGCCCCGCGCCTGCAAACCATACACCCGCCGCTCATCGGCAAATTGCATCGCCAAATGCCGCAGGTTCAACACATTGCCAAACATCCCCGCCACCACAAACAGCGGCGGCGCATCGCCGCTATGCTGGTTCAGCGGCACCAGATGGGTGAACCGCGGCCCCGCCTCGGCGGGCACCTCCGGCGCGCCCTCCAGCGCCCCCGCCGCCACACCGCTTTGCTGCGCAATCATCGCCGCCAGCTTTTCAATCGTCGGCGCTTCGAACAATACAGAGATCGGGAAATCCACACCCCACGCCCGCTTGATCCCGGCAAAAAGCCGCACCGCAATGAGCGAATGCCCCCCAAGATCAAAGAAACTATCCTCAACCCCCACCGGGCTAATCCCCAGCAGGTTTGACCATATCTCCGCCAGCTTCGCCTCAACCGCGTTGCGCGGCGCGGTGACTTCCGCGCCCGTATCTGGCCGCGCAAACTGCGCGCTTTGCCCCGGCTGCACCGCTGGCATATCCGCCTGCGCCATCAACCCATCCAGCGGCAAGGCAGTCACATAAATCTGCGCCGCGCCCGCCGATACGGCCCGCGCCAGCGCCTGCGGCCCCTCAGCCGCCGTAATGCCTTGGTGCACCAGATCGGCCAACCGCTCCTCGGCGGGCGACAATGCGCGCGCCTCCTGCGCATCCTCAAACAGCACTTCGCGCGCATCCGGCGCAGAGGTCGCAAACCCATCCGCCAACCGCGTCATGGAGAAATCACTGATCTGCACCAGCACCGCACCATCGGGGGCACAAATCACCACATCAAACCGCGCCGCCCCCTCGCCATGACTAACCAGCCGCACATGGCTGACCACCGCCCGCGGCAGACTGCCATAGACCGCAATCCGCCCATAAGACACAGGCACCCAAAGCGATTTCGCGCCATAGCCCGGCACATGACCAATCGCCCAGCCCGTCGCCAAATCCAGCAGACCGGGGTGCAAAACCGTGCCCGCCCCGGCGGCGCAATCCGCATCCAGTGACAGATGCGCAATGCCTTCGGCCTCGCCCCATGCCATCTGCCGCAGCACATGCCACTCCGGCCCAAATTTCAAATGCGCCTCTTGCGGCGAGACCAGCCGTGCGCCGCTTGCGGCCTGCTCCGGCGCCCCGCAGCGCGCCGCAATCGCCGCCAGATCAAGCGGCGCAGGTGCCGCCCCTTCCAGCGGGGCCAACTGCGCCTGCGCATGAAGCTGCCAGCCTTCGCGCCCCTGCATCCGCAGATCACTGCGCAATTCAGCGGCAAATCCGCCCGCCTCGGCGCGCAACACTACCCGCGCCCGCCGCGCCGCACCCTCCGCCACATCCAGCGCCCGCAGGAAATACAGATCCGACAGAACAAACCGCGCGCCCAGCCCTTGGGCCGCCGCCGCTTCGGCTAAAATCTCAACCATGCCCGTGCCCGGCATCACCGCTTGGCCTTGGCCCGTGCGGTGCTGATCCAGCAGCCAATCTTGCGCGCGCAAATCCGCTTCGAACATCGGCGCGCCCGCCGCATCGCTGCCGCTGCGCGCCAAAATAGCCGCCTCGATCTCGCGCATCGGCATCACATCCGCCGCCCCGCCAAGCGCCGCCGCCGCCATGCCCACATCGGCCCAAACACCCCAGTTCACGGCCACAACCTGCGTTGCATCGCCGCTGCGCGCCGCCGCATAGGCGTTCAAATATTCATTCGCCGCCACGTAATCGGCCTGCCCCGCGCCGCGTGTCGCGGTCGAGGTGGATGAAAACAGCACCAGCATGTCAATCGCCCCATCGGGCAACAGATCATCCAGAACCCGCAAACCCTGCACCTTGGGCGCCAGCACCGCCTGCGCCTGCGCATCGCTCTTGCCCAGCAGCGGCGCATCATCCAGCGCCCCCGCCGCATGGATCACCCCCGTCAACGCGCCCGCGCCCTCAATCACCGCCGCCATCTCGGCAGGGTTGAGCACATCGCCCTGAACCACATCGAGCCGCCCGCCCAGCGCCTCCAAACGCTGCGCCGCACGGATGCGCCGCGCCGCGGGCTCCGCTGCCGCATGTTCTTGCAAATAAGCGTCCCACTGCGCGCGCGGCGGCAATGCGCTGCGGCTCAGAAGCAGCACATGCGCGCCATATTGCCCCAGCAAATCCGCCGCGATGGTCAAACCAATGCCGCCAAAACCGCCCGTGATCAGGTATTTACCGCCTTGCTTGAACGCAGGCACCGCAGGCTGCGACAATTCTCGCCGCACATAAGACATCTCAAACCGCCGCCCCGCGCGATGCGCCGCCACACTATTGGCCGGGGCCGCGATCATATCCTCCAGCGCCAGCGCCGCATCCGGCCCCGCCTGCGCGCCGCCCCGCTTGGCAAACCAGCCGCGCTTGGCCTCAGGCTGCGCCGCGATCTCCAAATCAACCGTGGCGCAGGTCACCCCCGGCACTTCACGCGCCAACGCGCCCAGCGGTCCGGCAATCATCGCTTTTTCCGGATAGGCCAACGCCTCGCCCTGCACCTGCGCGCCGCCATTGGTAAACACCGTCAGATGCACCGCCTCCGGCGCAGCCTCGGCCAGCGCTTGCCCCAGCCACATCAGGCTCCAAAACCCCTGTTCGAGATTGCGATCAAAGAAACTGCTGCCGGGGCGATAATCCTCGCCCTGCGTCACCTGCCAGAAATGCGCGATCCGCTCCGGCATCGCCCCCGCCTCGGCCAGCGCCGCCAACAGCGCATCATATCCCGCGCGCCCCTGCTCTGGCGCCAGCGTAAAGCGATCCGCGCCAATCTGCGCAAACGCATCGCCCGCCAGAACACAGCTCACCTGATGCCCCGCGCCGCGCAACTGCGCCGCCGCCGCATCCCCAAGCCCGCCCGCATCGACAAAAATCAACCAGCGCTGCGGCGCGCCTGCCAAATCCGTCTCGCAATTGGCATAGGCCGGCTTCCAGCGCCGCACCCAGCCCCAATCGCGCATCTCATCGGCCCGCAAAACCGCCGGAGCCGCCTGCACCGCCGCCGCGCCCGGTTCAATGAAATAGGTCGCGCGCTGGAACGGATAGGTCGGCAAAACCACGCGCTGCCGCTTGGCCGCACCCCAAATCTGCGCCCAATCGCCCGCCACACCGCAGGCCCAAAGCCGCGCCAAAACCCCCATGAAATAAGCGTCATCGCCCATTTCCTGCTCGGGATGGCGCAGGCTCGACAACACCTGCCCCGGCTTCACCGACGGGCACATCTGCGCCAGCGAAGACAGCGCCTTGCCCGGCCCGACTTCCAAATAAACCTTATCGCCCTGCGCCGCCAAACGAGCGATGCAATCGGCAAAATTCACCGTCCGGCGCAGCTGCTCCACCCAGTAATCAGGGCTGGTGGCCTGCGCATCCGTGATAAACTCACCGCTGCGATTGGACAGGAACGGCTTTTGCGGTGCCTGCAAGTCCAGCCCGGCCAGAAACCCGCGATACTGCGCCAAAATCGGCTCCAACATCCGGCTATGGGCCGCAATATCAATCGCAATGCGCTGAAACTCGACCTCCCGCGCGCGCAGCACCTCTTGCAACGCCTCCAGCGCCGCCTGCGGCCCGGAAACCGCCGTCAAATTCGGCGCATTCACCGAGGCCACATCCAGCGCATCCCCCAGCAGCGGCTCCACCTGATCGAGCGGCAGCGAAATGCTCAGCATCCCCCCCGCAGGCACCGTGTCAAAGAGCCGCCCGCGCAGCAGCACCAGATCAATCAGGTTCTCAAACGTCATCACCCCGGCCAAACAGGCCGCAACATTCTCGCCCATGGAATGGCCAACCATCTGCGCCGGGACCACGCCCCAAGACATCCAAAGCTGCGCCAGCGCATATTCCGTGATCGCAATCAGCGGCAATTGCACCGATGGCTGCTTGAGCTGCTCCGCCGCCGCCTCTGCATCGCCCTCAGGCAACCAGATCGCGCGAATATCATAGTCAAGCTGCCCTTGCAGATGGTCCAAACCCCGGTCCATCCAATCGGCAAAAACCGGCTCTGTCTCGTATAAATCCCGCGCCATATCAGGGTATTGCGCGCCGCCGCCGGGGAACATGAACACCACATCGGGGCTCTGCATTGCGCTGTGCGTGAACAGTTTGCGGCTGTCGCCCTGCTCCAAAATTTCCGCCGCCTCAATGGGGCTTTGCGCCACCAAAACCCGGCGTTTGTCAAACCCGCGCCGCCCCTCTTTGAGCGTCCACGCCACATCGGCCAAATCCACCTCGGGATTTGCCCGAAAATGCGCCGCCAAATTGGCGCTCGCCGCCTCCAGCGCTGCCGTGCTGCGGGCCGAAATCACCAAAGGCTGAAACGGCCAATCGCTCGCCTCGGACGCTGCCCGCGCTGGCGCCTGCTCGATAATCATATGGGCATTTGTGCCCCCAACCCCCAGCGCATTCACCGCCGCCCGGCGCGGCACATCGCTGGCCCAAGGGGTCAATTTATCGGCCACCGAAAACGGGCTGCCATCAAAATCAATTGCCGGATTTGGCGCGTCATAGCCCAGCGAGGGCGGAATTTCCCGGTGATGCAACGCCAGCGCCGCCTTCACCAAACCCGCCACACCCGCTGCCGTGTCCAAATGGCCAATGTTGGTTTTCACCGACCCAATGCGGCAATAATCGCTGGCCTGCGTGCTGGCCCGGTGCGCCTGCGTCAAGGCCGCAACCTCAATCGGATCGCCCAAATACGTGCCGGTGCCGTGACACTCCACATAGCCAATGCTCTGCGCCGCAACCCCCGCCGCATCCAGCGCCGCGCGAATGGCCGCTGACTGCCCGTCCACCGACGGCGCCAAATACCCCGCCTTGGCCGCGCCGTCATTATTGACCGCCGATCCCTTGATCACGCCCCAAATGTGATCGCCATCCGCAATCGCATCGCTCAGCCGCCGCAGGGCAACACAGCCCGCCCCCGATCCAAACACCGTGCCTTGGGCGCGGTGGTCAAACGCATGACAATGCCCATCGGGCGATAGAATTTCATTTTCCTTAAACTCATAGCCCCGCCCCTGCGGCAACTCGATGGTCACGCCCCCGGCAAGGGCCATATCAACCTCGCCCGCCTGCAACGCCTGCGCCGCATAATGGATCGCCACCAGCGATGTCGAACAGGCAGTTTGCAGGTTGATCGACGGGCCGCGCAGATCAAATACATGGCTCACCCGCGTCGACAGGAAATCCTTATCATTGCCCGTGTGGCGCAGCAAAAACATGCCCACGTCATCGACCAACTCGGGATTAGAACAAATGTTGAAATAGAAATAGCTGCCCATCCCGCAGCCTGCATAAACCCCGATTGGCCCGGCCACGCTCTCGGGCAGATGCCCCGCCTGCTCCATCGCCTCCCAAGCGACCTCCAGAAACTTCCGGTGCTGCGGGTCTAAAATCGCGGCATCTTTGGGCGAGAACCCAAAAAACTCCGCATCAAAATCCGCATAACCCTCCAGCATCGCGGCGGCTGGCACATAATTCTTGCGCCGCAGCTTCTCTGCCGCCTCGCCATTGGCGATCAATTCCGCCTCATCAAGCTGCCGAATGCTCTCGACGCCTGCGCGCAAATTCGCCCAGAACGCCTGCACCGATTGCGCGCCCGGCACATTCACAGACATCCCGACAATCGCAATATCTTCGCGTGTTTGCTGCGCGCGCGGCTGGCTCTGAACCTTAAAATCGCTCATGGTTTTGTTCTTACTCTGCGCCAGATTCCCGCCTGAATACGGCGCGGGTTCCGCCAGAGCCCTCTCTCGTCATTAACAATTTCGCGCCAAAAACAACAGATAAACATCTGTCTCCCGGCTCGGCTTCCCTCGGCATACATATGCTTTTCGCCAGTATCCCAAAGGCTTTACGGCATTTTGAACGCAGCACAGCCACGTCCAAGGGGAATTAATAATCTCCCTGCGGCAGATTTAAGACCTCAATGAAACAACTTTGCCTTATTTTGCAAAAATCTGTGCAAAAACCTCAGGCTACATCACCGTGCGCTTGCCCGGTTTTGCCCCGCCGCCCTGCATCACCGGGCGCTGCGCCAGCGCATATTTTGGCACCCGCGCGCCCCGCGGCATCACCCGCTCCGCATGGCCCAAAATCGCCCCCGCCACCAACCACGTCAACGGCGTCAGCGTGGCATTGAGCAGCATATCCATCATCGTAATGCCCAAAATCAACGCCAAAGGCGCGATCCACGGGCTGATCGCCACCTCTTTGCCCCGCACAAAACGCGCCATCAAAAACAGCGGCAGCGCCAAAAGGCCAAACTCGCACACATAACCAACCCAGCCAAATGTCCCAAAAACAATGATCCAGCGCCCATCCGGGATCGACAATATCTGCCCGGTCTCCGCGTCCCGGATCAACCCACGCCCCCAACCGCCCCAACCAAAGGCAGGTTTCTCCGCCGCCCGCGCCAGCAATTGTTGCTCATTATGGAACCGAAACTCCAAAGATTGCCCGCGATCGGCATTAAACGCATAGGCCTGATCCACAATCGCCTCCAAGGGGATCGCGCCCAGATTGCGCAGCATCGGATAGATCACCGCCACCAGCCCAAACAGCGCCGCCAGCCGGATCAACCACCGCGCGGGCGCCAGCAAAACCAGCGGCGTTAGCAGCAAACCATAAAGGATCGACGCAAGGCTTTTACATAAAATCAGCACCACAAAAAGATAGCCCACCAAGACCAGCATCTTCCCCCGGTCCAGCCGCGCCGCCCCCCGCGCAAACGCCGCCGCCGACACCAGCGCCGTGCACATAAACAGCGCAAGCCACAGACCATGGGGCAAAAACACAATCGGACGATACCCGCCATTGCGCACCATCTGATCGAAACTATGCTGGAAAAACCCGTAAATATAGATGTTTAGCAGCGGGCTCACCAAAATCTCGGTCAGCGACGGGATCGAATAAATCACCCCGCCCAACATAAAAGCATAGAGCAGCTCGCGCAGCCCCTTCTCATCGCTAAGAAACTGCCGCGCCAGCAAAAACGGCACCAGCGTTAACACCTGCGCAATCAAAACCGATCCAATATCACGGATCGATTGCCCCGGCAGTGTCCCGGTGATGAACTGGATCGGGTCCGAATTGGGCAGCACCTCAAAAATGATCGCCTCGGAATTGGTCAGCACCGTGGGCGCCGCGCTCAGCACCAGCCCCGCCACCAAAACCTGCGCCAGCCGCGCCTGCGGCCAAAGCTGCAATTTATGGTTGGTGCCAAACATCAAAATCCCCAGCACCGCCACGCTCGGGATCGAGGTTTTATCCATCGACGGCACCAGCGGCAGGTTAAATTCCGCCAGCGGCGGCAAAAACAAATAACCCGCAAGGATCGACCAAATCAGCGCCCTTTGCAGC
Organism: Sulfitobacter sp.; assembly: GCA_051252055.1. Lineage (GTDB taxonomy): Bacteria > Pseudomonadota > Alphaproteobacteria > Rhodobacterales > Rhodobacteraceae > Sulfitobacter. Next base: position 1,066,338 of record JBPOFD010000001.1, on the reverse strand, counting down.
GGCATCCGCCGAAACATCAACAGGCAAATCCCCGGCCAAGCCAGCAACATCAGATATGCAATTGCATTGGGCATCGGCGCGCGGCTTCCTCTTGGGGCTTTTTTGTAATGGGCGGTAATTACCAACTAGGCAGGGCCAAGTCACCACGCTAGTTTGCGCAGAAATTCATCACCATAGGTTTAACCCCGCGCCATGCCCCTTGAAAACAATCACTTTTTTACCGATCACAGCGCATTTCCCCTCCGCGCCCGCGCCCCCATGACTCCGGCGCGCCGATGAATTTCTCTGGTCCCGGTTACGATGTCACGATCAATATGCCCAGCCGCGAGGCATTGTTTCGCGCCCTGCGCGCGCGCTTTGCCGCCCATGAGGGATTCGCGCTGGCCACGCTCAACCTCGACCACCTCACCAAACTCCCCAGCGATCCGCAATTCGCCGCCGCCTACAGCGCCCATGATCTGATCGTCGCAGATGGCCGCCCCGTGGTCTGGCTCTCACAATTGGCCCGCTCCCCCGTGGCGCTGATGCCCGGCTCCGATATGATCGTGCCGCTATGCGAAATCGCCGCGCAATCCGGCGCGCCCATCGCCCTGATGGGCAGCAATGACGCCGCCCTCACCGCCGCCGCCGACGCCCTGCGCGCCCGCGTGCCCGGCCTCGACTGCGCCCTGTGCCACGCGCCGCCCTACGGGTTCGACCCCGCAGGCCCGCAAGCCGACGCAATTTGCGACATGCTCAACGCCAGCGGCCCACGCCTGTGTTTCATCGCCCTTGGCGCGCCAAAACAAGAGCTTTTCGCCGCCCACGCCCGAAACCGCTGCCCCGCCATTGGCTTTGCCTCCATCGGCGCAGGGCTCGATTTTCTGGCCGGATCGCAAACCCGCGCCCCCGCATGGATGCGCGCTCTCGCCCTCGAATGGCTCTGGCGCGCCCTGCAAAGCCCGCGCCGCATGGTGCCGCGCTACGCCAAATGTTTCGCCATCCTGCCCGGCCTCACCCTGCGCGCATGGCTCGCGCGCAAAACACCGCGCTGATCGCTATTTATACTCGATCAATTTGGCCTGCCCGCCGCGCAGCAACCGCAGGTAAAACCCCATGGCCCCCTGCGCCTCGGCAAACCGTCCCAGCAGGCTAAACCGCGCCCAATCCCAACCGCCGCGCCGCGCCAATCGCAGCAATTGCGCCGGGTAAATCAACAACGCGGCCAAGCCCCAAAGCCCAAAAACCGCCAGCGCCGCCAGCGCCGCAAACGGCACCCCAATCCCCCAGATCAGTGCCCGCCGCGTCTCGCGCCCCCAATGGCCGCGCCCATGCAAATACGCCCCTTCGGCAAAGGCAAACCCCGCCCGTTTGCTGCGCTGCCACCATTGGCCAAACCGCATGATCTGCGCATCATGCAGCGTCATTTCCGCCTGCAACCGCCAAATCCGCCAGCCCGCCGCGCGCAGCCGCAAACAAAGCTCCGGCTCCTCTCCGGCAATCAACCCCGCGCGATATCCGCCCAGCGCCCGCAGCGGCGCCGCCCGCATCAACGCATCCCCGCCGCAAGCCAGCGCCTCGCCCACGGGCGTGTCCCATTCTGCGTCGATCAACCGGTTATAGACCGATGCCTCCGGTGCCACCTCGCGCCGCCGCCCGCAGACCACGGCCACCTCCGCATGGCCGCGCAAAAACGCCGCAGCCGCCTCCAGCCACTCGCCGCGCATCACACAGTCTCCATCCAAAAACTGAATGAATTCAATCTCCTCCGGCACAGCCGCCAAGCCCGCATTGCGCGCCCGCGCCGCCGTGAACGGCTGGCTCATATCCAGCGCCACCACCTGCGCGCCGCGCGCCTGTGCCGCCTCGACCGAGCCATCGGAAGAACCGCTATCCACATAGATCACCGGATCACATTGCCCCGCCAGCGCCTCCAAACAGGCCATCAACCGCGCGCCCTCATTGCGCCCAATCACCACCGCTGCAATGCTCATCGCGCCGCCTCCACCGAGCGGTCAAACGCCTCGGATTTGCGAATAAACCCCGCCTCATAGAGCGGCCCAACCCCGGCCCACTCCTCCGCCTCTTCTGAATAAAGCGTCACATCTCCGGTCTGCATTTTCGCCGCCCGCGCCGCGTTTTCACCGTGGTCCAGCACCCCGCTCGCCTGCTCCGCCAAATCCCGCAGCAACGGGTCATTGGTGAATTTATAATGCCGAATTACCCCCATCACATCAGAGACGTGCAGCCCGCAAGACACATGCGGATGCGGCGCAATCCGCACCCCCGGCCCGTTGAAAACCAGCGGATGTTTGGTCAAACAGCAATTCTCGCCAAACACCTTGCCGCGCACCCCGCCAAAGGCAAATCGCACCCCCGGATCGGCCAATTGGTTCTGCGCCATCAATGCATGAAACGGGATCGCATCGCTGTGATACTCGGCCCAGCGAACGGCGCTCAAATCATAATGACAAAATGCCTGCAACGCCTGCGCAAAAGGCATCTGCGCCACCTCTCCCAGCGGCGCTTTGGGGAACATTTCCAACATCTGCACCGCCATCGCCGTATGGCCCGCCCCCTCCAGATAGGCCAGCAGCCCCGGCATGCCCAATTCCGCCCGCCCGGCAAAATCAAACTGCTCGTCCATGTCCACATAAAGACACCAGCGCCCCGCGCCATAGCGCTGCGCCGGATAGGCCCGCATCAAATCCTCGAACTGCCCCAGCGGCAGATCCGATCCATCCACCACCGTACCCGGCTCCGCCTTGATGCGCGCCAGGCTCTCATCGCGCGATCCATTGTCGAAAAATGCAAAATGTTTTAACCCAAGGCCACGGTAATACTCGAAAAAATCATCCAGATAATAGCTGCCATCCCGCAGCAGCGCGATCACAAGCACCTCACCAGGCGCAATCTCCATCTGCTCCGGACCATGCAAATGCCGCAGCGAGCGCTCAAAAACACGCTGCCGTTTATGGCGCTGCCACCTGTTGCGCAGCCGGGTGATCATAAATTCTGCCTCATGCCGCCTTGATAGGCCGCGCGTGCGCAGCCGTCCACTCCTGCGCACACAGTTAATGGCAGGGAAGTTGACCGGGTAATTGGCGGGACATTTGGCCGCCGCTTGGCCCCCGCCCCACACCCGCGACCGCGCCAAACGCCGCGGCCCGCCATCCGCATATCGCACCGCTCTGCAAACCCCGCCCGCTATTGCATCCGCCCCCGGCCCTCTGGCGCGGTGCCCACATGGGCCGCGTGGCGCAAATCCGGGTGGTAAAACGTCTGCCGCGCCCGTCCCGCATGTTTCGAGGCATAAAGCGCCAAATCCGCCTCTTCCAACACCTGCTCCATGCTACTGTTGCTCGCCCCCGGCACACAGACCGTGCCGATACTGGCCGAGATGCGGCAGCTGTGGGTTTGAAACGCAATCGGCTCCTCCAGCCGCTGAATGATCCGCCGCCCCACACGGGTCAGAATCTCTTGCGAGCGTATTTTGGGCAGCAGCACGGTAAATTCATCGCCGCCCACGCGCACCACCGTGTCGCTGTCGCGGGTCTCCTCAACCATGATCCGCGCCACCACCTGCAACACATGATCCCCCGCCGCATGGCCCATCGTGTCATTCACCTCCTTGAAATGATCCAAATCGATATGCATCACCGCAAACCCTTCTGGCCCGCTCAGCAACCGCCCCAGCACATGATCCATCGCACGGCGGTTTTTCAACCCGGTCAACGTGTCGGTAAATGCCTGTTCCTCAGCGGCAATCTTGGCCCCTTGCAACCGCTGGTTCAAACTGCGCGACGCTTCCATCGCCGCCGATTTTGCCTCCACCAGATAAAGCATCTCAATCGCCAAATCCGTCGCCGCAAAATCTGCATTTGTCAGGGCATAATCGCGCACCCCTTCCAGAATAGAGATGCCAAAACTCAGGTTGATGATCATCTGTCCCTGATCGGGCACCGGCACCATCACCCCCTTCAACTGGGTCGGCGGCGTGCCCTGCAACACCAGATGCAGCTTCTTTTCCGGCAGGGCGCGCAGATCATCTATCGTGGTCACCGCGCGCGGGCGGCGCACGGAAAACACATCCCAAAACGCCTGGCCAATCATCGGCTCATGCGGGCGCAGCTTATGCAGCGTCGGCCCCGCATGCACAATCTGCCCCTGCGCACAGAGCACCAGATGCATCGGGCACAGCACATCCAGCGCGGCGGTATGTTCCGGCAAACTCATCCCGCCCGCGCACCCAGCTCAAAATCGCGCCCTTGGGCAAAATCACTCTCGACTAAAGAGATCATGATGCTCTCGCGCCCGCCCGCGCTCCCCTCATACTCAAGCAGCGCCAAAGCGCCAAAATCATCCGCCATCACCCGTAAAACCCCCATCAGCACGAACCCGATGCCTGCCACATGGCTTTCGCAATCAAGCCGAAACCGCCCGCGTTCAAGCTCGCGCAGCTCAATCCCCGGCAAGATCAAATCCGACACCGCCAGCCGCGCGCGGTCAGGCAGATCGTCCAGCGAATGTAGAAACTCTTCGAAATTCACGCCGCCAAAGCGCAGCAATCGGCGCACGGCCTCCACATGGGACACCAAATAAGTGCCAATATCCTCCATAAGCTCTTCGCGCCCACGCCCCAAAACCTGCGCCGCCGCGTCAAGCAAACGCGGCGTGATCGCATCTTCATAGACCAGCATCGCCTCGAAATTGGCCCCCTCAAGCTCCGCCAACTCGGTGGCCCTGGCCCAAATGCGGGGGCCATAGCGATCCGTCACGTAATTCTGAATGCTGCGGTTAATGAGCCCGTGCATCAATGCCCCCTTGGCGGCCAATAAGAACCATCCTTGGCGGGCAAAGATTAACATCTCCCCAACATCGGGCATTTTACAGATTTTCAGGCGAAAAAACCTGCCTAGAAATCGGTCGGCGCGCCGCCTTCGGCTTTGCGGCGCTCTACAAACTCCGCCAATTCCTGCCGGATCGCCGCATCCATCGGTGGCGGCTCAAAACTGCTGACAATTTCGCGGAACATGTGATGCGCCCGCTCCGGCGTCCAAATCGCGCCCGCCGCTTCCCATCCTTCGTAGTTTTTCCAATCGGACAAAAACGGTTGGTAAAACGCGGTTGTGTAGCGGTCCTGCGTGTGCTGAATGCCAAAGAAATGCCCGTCATTACCGACAGATTTAATCGCATCAAGCGCAATTTCATCCGGCCCCGTCGCCGTGATCACCGGGTCCATATACCTTTGAATTTGCTGCAAAACTTCGCAATCCATGATGAATTTCTCTGGGCTTGCGATCAACCCCCCCTCCAGCCAGCCCGCCGCGTGATAGACCATATTGGTCCCCGATTGCACCGCCGCCCAAAGCGAATTGGATGTCTCCCACATGGCCTGCCCATCGGGCACATTTGCCGCGCAAACCCCCGAAGACCGCATCGGTAAATCGTAAAACCGGCACAGCTGCCCGGTCATCTGCGTGGCGCGCATATATTCGGGTGTGCCAAAGGCAGGCGCGCCGGTTTTCATATCCACATTCGAGGTAAACGTGCCCACCGCACAGGCCGCGCCGGGGCGAATAATCTGCGCCAAAACCACCGCGCAAAGCGCCTCTGCGAGTGACTGCGCCACGGCCCCCGACATGGTGACCGGCGCCATCGCCCCCGCGAGCGTAAACGGCGTAACCACCAACCCCTGATTGCGCCGGGCCATGCGCATCCAGCCGTCCATCATGGGAAAATCATGTTTCAGCGGCGAGGTGGAGTTAATATTCGTATACATTTTGGGACTGGCTTCAAATTCCTCATGGCTCCAGCCACCAGAAATCCGCACCATTTCCATCACATCTTCAACCCGCTCTTGGCCCAGCGAATAGGCATGCATCACCTTATCGGTCAGGGTCAGCTTATCAAACAGCACATCCAAATGGCGCACGCTGGCATGCACATCCACAGGTTCCACCGGATAGCCGCCCGCAAAATGGATACAGTTGAAATATTGCGTCAACCGCAGCAAATCTTGGCATTGCGCCCGCGTCCCCGGCACTTTGCGGCCCAGAGACATGTCCCAATAATTGGGCGGCGAAGACACATTACCAAACAGCAAGTTCCGCCCACCCACCGTGATCGCCCGGTCGGGGTTGCGCGGCGTCATAACAAATTCAGACGGCGCTTTTGCGATCCATTCCATCACAAAATCGCGCCCCATGCGGACATTTTCACCCTCCACGGTGCAGCCCGCTTTTTTCAAAATATCGGCAGCTTCCTTGTTGAGAAACTCAATCCCGATCTCTTCGAGGATGCGCATCGCCCCGTCATGGATCGCCTCAACCCCCTCAGGGCCAAGCGGCTCCGTCGGGCGGTCAATATTGATCGGCGGTGCCCATGGCATCTGCTCGATCACCGCTGCGCCGCGCCTGTCTTTGGCGCCTGCGCGCCCTCCGTGCCGTGTTCTGCGTGCCATGCCGGACCCTCCAGTGTTGCCCCCATTGGGCGGCAAGATCGGGCAATTGGCCTTTCCATTCGCGACGCAGTTTGTCGTTTTTACCCTGCACCTCCCGCCGTTTGCTGCGCCAACCAGCCGGGAATCGCGCCAATATCATCCAGCACCACATCCGCAAATGGTGCCAGTTCCTCCGCATCGGCCATGCCCGTCAGCACCGCAATGCTGCGCATCCCGGCGGCGCGCCCTGCGTGCAAATCATGGGTGCTGTCGCCCACCATCACAATCTGCTCCGCCGGCAATCCGGTCTGCGCGGCAAAGGCCAACAATTGCCCCGGCGCGGGTTTCCCGCCATAGCCACTGTCAAATCCTGCAATAAAATCAAACAGCTCCGTCACACCTGCCGCCCCCAAATGCGCCAGCGCCGGGGCTTCTGCATCATTGGTCGCCACCCCAAGCTTGAGGCCCTGCGCCCGCAACCCTTTCAAGAACGGCACCAACGGCACCGCCTCTTGTTGCGGCGCGGCGGTGGCTTCTTCATTGAGCATCTCGATCAGCGCAAGCCCGCTCAATTCGGGAAAATGCGGCGCCAGCGCCTGCGCCACCTCGCCCGGCGTGCCTGCGATCACCACACTGTCGCGGGCGAATTTTCGCGTCTCAAGGTCAAAGCCAATGGCGGCCCCCACGCGCTTGGCCCGCGCCCGGTCTCCCGCGCAACCGCGCAGCAAAAACGCCTCGGCCCAAGCCTCCCAAGTTGCGCCAAAATCGAACAACGTGCCGTCCTTATCAAATAAAATGCCGCGAATCTCCGGGCCACCCGAGCCTAAGCCCGATGGGTTTACATTTGATAAACCGCGCCCGTTAGAATTTACGTCCAATGCGTTTGCTCCCCGCCCGGCAGGGCTGCACGCGCCTGCATAATCGCCTCATATCGCAGCTTGGCCTGATCGCAATAGGCCATCACCCACGCGTCATCCATGCATAAAAACTCCAGCACCGCCCCCAGAAAAACCGGGTCAGCCGCGCCGTTGCGCATGTCTTCTTCCGACGCGCCGCTGCTGCCTAAAAACACCGGCAAGAGGTCTTCATTCCCCACCAGCCAGCCCAGCACGTCAAGAGCCAAGGTTTCGGCGGAATTTTGCGAATAGGTCATTTTCAGGATCACTTTGTTGCGAATGGCAACGCTTTGTTAACCAATCAGATGAGAAACTGGAACCGAGCAAACCAATCGAGCGGTGCGTTATCGCTTGATTAAAGCATATCGCCTCACGGCCCCAAACAAGTGAATTTGGCCCATAAAACGGGCCGATAATATCGGGGCCCGTGAAACGGGGCATATGAAACGAGGCGCAGAAAAAGGAACAGATCGTGCAGGGTAAAATCCTTATCGTGGATACTGTGGCGACAAACCGGATTGTCCTCAAGGTCAAGCTGGCGTCAGCCTATTATACGGTGGTGCAGGCCTATTCACTGGCCTCCGCCCTCACGGCGGCGGCGCATGAACAGCCCGACCTGATTCTCACCGCGACCGAGCTGGGCGATGGCTGCGCCAGCGATCTGGCCAAACAATTGGCCCTGCACCCCACCCTGCGCCACCTGCCCATCCTTGCCGTGCAAGCCAATGCCAATAACTGCAATAAATCCGAGGCTTTAGCCGCTGGCGTGCATGACGTGATGAACAAACCCATCGAAGACGCGCTGCTGCTGGGCCGGGTCCGAAGCCTGATCCGCGCCGCCAATGCAGACCGTGAATGGCGGCTGCGCGATGACACCAGCCGCGCTTTGGGGCTGGCCGAACCTGCGGCGGGCTACACCCCGGCGGGGCGCGTGGTGATTGTGCACGGCGATGTGGTGCAGGGCCATCACTGGCTCACCAAATTGCGCCCCTATCTGCCCGCCACGGCGGCGATTTCCCCGCCCGATCTGGCGCTGAAACAGCGCATCAACGGCAAACCGCCCGATGCATTTGTACTCTGCCTGCCCACCGATTCGGACCGCGCGCGGCGCATGCTCGAACTGGTCAGCAACCTGCGCGCCAATGGGGCCACCCGCAACGCGGGCCTGTTGGTGCTGCAATCGCGCCGCGATGCCGCGCTTGGCGCCAATGCGTTGGATCTGGGCGCGGATGATTTGATGACCGATGGATTTGACGCCGCCGAACTGGGCCTGCGCCTCAAGGCATTGATCCGGCGTAAATATCTGGGCGACCAGATGCGCGATTCCGTGCGCAGCGGGCTGCGCGCCGCGCTTTACGATCCGCTCACCGGGCTGCACAACCGCCGCTACGCCCTGCCGCATCTGGACCGGGTGGCAGAACATGCCGCTGAAACCGGCCATGAATTCGCGGTGATGATTGCCGATATGGATCATTTCAAATCCATCAACGACCGTTTTGGCCATGCCTCGGGCGACGCGGTGCTGGTGGAAACCACCCGCCGCCTGCGCCAAAGCCTACGCCCGGTTGATCTTGTCGCCCGTCTGGGCGGCGAGGAGTTTTTGATCGTGATGCCCAACACGCCGCTGGAAAAAGCCCGCGATGCCGCCGCGCGCCTGTGCGAGCTGATCTCGGGCAAAGCCTTTGACATCCCCGGCGCTGCCCAAGCCATCTCCGTCACCTTAAGCATCGGTCTTGCCATGGGCGGGCGCGATCACGCCTCAAGCCCCGCGCCGCTCACCGCCCAAACCCTGCTCGATCTGGCGGATAAAGCGCTCTACGCGGCCAAGCTCAAAGGCCGCAACCGCGTCACCCTCAGCCGCCCCGCCGCCTAAACCCCCGCGGCGCAGGCTAAGCCCTTACTTATGTTTCATTTTCATCGAATTCCGGGGCCGCTCCACCTCAGCCAAAAGCGCATCGGCATAATCCGCCCGCGCCTCCGGTTCCATCTCGCTCAGCACCGCCAGCCACGCCTCTTGCACCGCGCTTTGCCGTGCCAGCGCCAGATCGCGCTGCCCGTCCAGCGCCGCGCGCAGCGCCTCAGCATCAAACGGGTCGGCCCGCAAAAGCTCTGCCACCTGCTGATAGCCCGCCCGCCGCTCTGCGCGAAACCCTTCTTTGTTGCGCTCCGGCGGCGGCGGCAACATGGCGCGCATCTCGTCGCGCGCGGGCTTGGGCAGCGCCCGCATATAGGCCGCGCCAAACCCCGCGCTGCTGCCACTGCCGCTGCGTTCCGGCCCTTGCGGCCCGCCCGCATGCCGCCACGCCGCGCCCGCCATCATACCAACCACCAGCAGGTTCAGCGCCAAAGACAGCCCCAAAATCCACCGCCACTTGCCCCGCATCCGCAATTTTCCCGCGCTCATGCTCATCTTAAACCCCTTCATCCAACGACCAGCCCAAATCATCGCTGATCTCAGCCCAGGCCAGATCCTCATCCGCCCCGCTCTCTGCGCTCAAACCCGTGCCCGAAATATAGGCCACCGGATCGGCCCAAACCGCCGTATTTTCCATCGGCACCGCGCCAATCCAGATCCCGGCCAGCGTGGCGGTTACCAAACCCGACGCGCCCCACATCCCGCCAATCACCTGCCAAAGCGAGCGCGGCTTGGCGCGCGGCATCATCGCCAACGCATCTTGCTCCATCGCATCGCGCAGCGCTTGCGGCAATGGGGCGGGCTGCGCACGCGCCGCGGCAAACAACTCTTCCATCATCATGTCCTCACGCTCCGTCATGCTTGCACCCCATCCTTTTCAAACCGCGTCATCTTCAAACCCCAATGCATCCTTCTGGCTGGCCAATGCCGCCGCCAATCCGCGTTTGCCCCGCGCCGTTAGGCTTTCCACCGCCTCGGCGCCAATCTCCATGATCTGCGCAATCTGCGGGTTACTCAGCCCCTCGATATGCCGCAAAACCACCGCTTGCCGCTGCCGCTCTGGCAGGGCCTGCAACGCGTCTTCAAGCGCTGCATTGCGCGCGGCCGTTAACAATTCCGCCTCTACGCCCGGCGCCGGATCGGGCGGCTCGGCCACCTGATCAAGCGGCGCAGAAGGGCGGCGCTTGCGCATCCGGTCCACACATAAATTGCCGGTCACCTGATAAAGCCAGGTTGTCACCTTGGCCCGGCCTGCATCCCAATCGGGCGCGATTTTCCACAAACGCAGCATCGCTTCTTGCGCCACATCCTCGGCTTCCGCCGCATCGCCCAGCATATAACGCGCATGGGCCAACACCCGCGGGCCTAAATCGGCGACCAGCAAACGCGCCGCCGCAGCATCGCCGCCCGCATAACGGGCCATCAACGCGGCATGGGCATCTTCGGAAGGCTGTGTAATTTCTTGCATCAACACCGGGGCTACTCATTCTGTGCAGGGGGCGCAACATCGCCGCGCCCCCATAAGTCATTAACAGGCGCCGTTTACTTTTTATGGCCGCCGCGGCGCATTTCACCAAATTCCTCGGCGGAAATGGTGCCATTGCCGTCTGTGTCCAGATGCTCGATCATCTTGGCCGGGTCATGCTTGGCTTGCATTTCCTCAAACGTCACCTTGCCATCTTCATCGGCGTCCAGCGCTTTGAAACCGCCTTTAACATGCGCGCCGCGCTCGCCTTTTTTGCCGTGCTTGCCGCCATGTTTACCGTCATGTTTGCCATGTTTTTTCATGCCGTCATGCATCTCGCCCATCTCGGCAAGCTCCGCCGCATCAAGCGCGCCGTCTTCGTTTTTATCGAACCGTTCCAGCATCTTGGCGGCCCGGTCCTCTTTACTCATCTCACGGCGCTCGCCGCGCTTTTCCTTGCGCTCTTCTTTTTGCGCCTTGCGCGCGGCTTTCATCTCATCTTGCGTGAGCGCGCCATCGCCATCCGCATCGGCCGCGTCAAACCGCGCCTTGGCCGCGGCGTTCAGCTCATCGACGCTGACCTCGCCATTGCCATCGACGTCCAGTTTTTGAAACATCGCCGCGCCATGATCGCCGCGCTCCGCATAGGCCGCAGGTGCCACAAGACCGACACCAGCCAAAGCGATCGCGAGAATTCCGATTTGTTTTTGCATTTTCTGCTTCCTCTTCCTCAGCCTTGCTGCACCATCGCAGCGGCTTTGATATGACTGTTACGCCCGCCGCCGCGCATTCCGTCGCAAAAACCGCAAATTTCTTTTGCGTGACAACCCGTCGCAATGCCAAAACCGCGCAAACCCGCTATTTATACGGCTGACCGGGGGCATCACCCGCGCCCCCAAGCTAGAAAGACCGCTCAATGACCCAGATCGAAACCGCCGAACGCCCCCGCTACCCCGCCATGCGCAATGGCTGGCGCGGCAAATGTCCGCGCTGTGGCTCGGGCAATTTGTTGCACGGTTATCTAAAGGTGAATGATCATTGCACCGTCTGCGAGCAAGAATTCCACCACCACCGCGCCGATGACGGGCCCGCCTATTTGACCATTTTGGTTGTCGGCCACCTGCTCGCGCCCCTGCTGCACATCGTTTTTGTCACATGGCGCCCCTCGCCGCTGACCCTGTTTACAATATTTACGGTTGGCTGCGTCGCGCTCTCCCTCTACCTTCTGCCCAGATTGAAGGGGGCCATGATCGGCTTCCAATGGGCCAGAGAAATGGGCGGCTTCGGCGAGCCCCGGTAACCTCTGCCCGCGCAGCGAGGCAGGTAAAATGCAGGCATCCCCGGCCAAAGATAAAACCGCGATCCGCAATGCGGCCACGGTGATTGTGATCCGCGACCGGCTCACCGCGCCCCAGATCCTGATGGGACAACGCGGCGCTAAGGCCGTGTTTATGCCAAATAAATTCGTCTTTCCCGGCGGCGCGGTCGATGCGGGCGATGCCCATGTCCCGCTCGCCAGCCCCCTGCCCGAGCTTTGCGCCGCGCGCCTGACCGAAGACGCAGACCCTAGCCTCGCAACAGCCCTCGCCGTGGCCGCGATCCGCGAGCTTTGGGAAGAAACCGGCCTGATCCTCGGCGCGCCCGGCGCATGGTCAAGCGCGCCGCCGCCCGATTGGGCAGAATTTGCCGCCACCGGCCATTTACCCTGCGCGCAGGGGCTGCAATTTGTGTTCCGCGCCCTCACCCCGCCGGGCCGCACCCGCCGTTTCGACGCGCGGTTCTTCTTGGTCGATGCGGATGCAATTGCCGGCGATCTGGATGATTTTTCCACCGCGCAGGACGAACTTTCGCACCTGCAATGGGTGCCGCTGGCCAAGGCCCGCAGCTTCGACATGCCCTTCATCACCGAAGTTGTCCTAGCCGAGGTCGAGGCCCGCGCCGCCGATCCCGCCCCGCCAATCTCCGTGCCGTTTTTCAAAAACAGCGATGAAGAAAGCCTGTTTTTGCGCCTGCGCGGCTATCCGATGCCCAAATAGGGAGCGCGGCGGCTCAGATCGCCAGCACCAAAATCAAAATCGACGCCAGCAAAACCCCCATACCCGCCCATTCACGGGCCGAAATCCGCTCGCGGAAAAACAAGGTCGAGGCCGCCACGGATAAGATCAATTCCGCCTGCCCCACCGCTTTTACATAGGCCGCATTTTGCAGCGCAAAAGCGATGAACCAACACAGGCTGCCGCCCATCGACGTCACCCCGATCCAAAGCGCCACCCGCCGCGCCTGCCACACCGCGCGCATCTGCCCCGGCTCGCGCAGCGCCAGCCAGATCGTCATCATCAGTGTTTGCATCACCACCACAGCCGCCAGCGTGACCGAAGCGCGCAAAAACGCCCCCTCAGCCCCCACAGCCATGGTCGCGCCGCGATAACAAACCGCTGAAATCGCGAATAAAATACCCGAAACCACACCCAGGCCAGCGGCCTTGTTGGTCATCGCACGCAGACCAAACCCCTTGGTTTCCGGTCCAGAGGACAGCAGCAAAAGCCCCACAAGCCCCAGCGCAATCGCGCCAAATCCCAACGGCGAAACCCCTTCGCCCAGCACGATCCAGCCCACCAAAACCGTTTGAATCACTTCGGTTTTTTTAAACGTGATCCCCACGGCGAAATTGCGCTGTTTAAACAGCATCACTACACAGACCGTCGCCAAAATCTGCGCCGCGCCCCCGGCCAGCCCGTAGGCCCAAAACCCCGGCTCAATCTGCGGCAGCCCTTGCCCCGTGGCCCCCAGCCATCCGGCCAGCAGCAGCAAAATAAACGGCGCAGAGTATAGAAACCGCGAAAACGTCGCCCCCGCCGCGCTCAGCGTGACCCGAGCCAGATGTTTTTGCAGCATAAACCGCACCGTTTGAAACGATGCAGCAAGCAGCGCGATGATGATCCAAGGCTCAATAATTCCCATGCGCCCTGCTTACGCCGCCCTCACTCCTCGCGCCAGAGCGGATGCGGCACCGGATCTTTTGCGCGCCACAAGAACTGCCGGAACACACTGGCATAAGAAGGGTAAACATATCCTTGATTGCGCGCCAAATACCGCGCCCGCCGCCCCGCATAAAGACCGGGCAGCTCATACCACGGCACATCGGGGTGCATGTGATGTACCAGATGGAAATTATTGTTCAAAAACAACAGCGCAAGCGGCCCCCGGTCTTCCACAATCACCGTGCGACCCGCCGCATGTTCATGGGCGCGGTGCTCGAGAAAGGTTCGAATTTTAAGCACACAAAGCGCCCCGTAACAGGCCAGCAAATAGGCCCCGATGCTCAGCGGTGACAGGTAAATCAGCCATAAAATCAACGCCGTCCCCGGCAGATGCGCCAACCAATCGCGGGCAATCTGCCGCTCTCCGGCAAACAGCCGCGCCATATCCGTGCGGATAAACGCCCACATCCCCACCGCAGGCCCGATCAGCACCCGCCCGGCCAGCGTGTTATTGGCCCGCAACACCGCGCGCCACCATCCCGGCAGGCCCCGCCACACCGCCGGGTCCAGATAATTACTCTCCGGATCATCGTAAGGATCGGTTAACGCCGCATCTTTATGATGCTCCAAATGCAGACGTTTAAACCGCAGATATGGCACAAACAGCCCCGGTTGCAGCAGCCCCAACAGGGTCTGCGCCCGCTCATTGCCAAAAGGATGCCCGTGCAAAATCTCATGGCTCAGCGAGGAATGCAGCGTCAGCGCGGGGATCAAAATCACCACCGCCAATCCGCCCCAGCCCGCGGGAAGGCACAGCGCCCCCGCAACACAGATAAACACCGCGCCCAGCAGCAAAACAGTTGGCCACTCCGCCAAGTATCCCCCGCGCAGCCCAACCGAATGTCCTTCAAGAGTATTGATTTTATTCATAATTCACTGGTGACAGATAATGACAGCACCAGCATAGCCCGAATAATGTTAACAAACCCTCCATATGGTGATATTTATCATCACATGCAGATTAAAATCGACAAACTCACCCGCGCCCAGAATTTCCGAGACCGATTGGCCCTCGCCCTGAGCCGCGCAGGCATCAGCCAAAGCGCCCTCGCCCGCACCCTTGAGGTCGACCGCTCCACCCTCAGCCAGATCCTCTCCGGCGATGCGGCCCGTCTGCCCGGCGCCCATCTTGTCGGGGCCTGCGCCAGCGCACTTGGCGTCTCCGCCGATTGGCTGCTCAGCCTCTCTGAACGCCCCGAAACCGCCGCCCAATTGCTTTCAAACACGTTAACCTTTGCCCAAGCGCCCCGCGCCTTGGTGGATGAACACATCTTCGCATGGCACCAAGAGGCGCAGGGCTATAAAATCCGCCACGTGCCCGCCGCCCTGCCCGACATGCTCAAAACCCAAGCCATGATGGAGTGGGAATACGGCCCGCATCTGGGCCGCACCACCAGCCAAGCCATCAACGCCTCGCGCGATCGGCTCAATTGGATGCGCCAAAGCGGCTCTGATTATGAAATCGCCATGCCGCTTTATGAAATCCAAAGTTTTGCTGCCGGAACAGGCTATTACAAGGGGTTGCCCCCCGGCACCCGGCGGGTGCAAATCGACCAACTCATCGACCTGACCCAGCAGCTTTACCCGCGTTTGCGCATCTGTCTTTTCGACGCGCGCAGGCTCTATTCCGCGCCGATTACCATCTTCGGCCCGCTGCTCGCCGCCTTCTATACGGGCGGCCAATATATGACCTTCCGCGACAGCGAGCGCATCACAATCTTCACCCGTGATTTCGACATTCTGGTGCGCGAAGCCGCCGTGACCGAACGTGATTTCCCCGCGCATCTCAAAGAGCTGCGCGAGTTGATCCGTTAACCTTGCTTAATTGATCAGCGCCTGCGCGATCATGCTGGCCGCCGTTGCCAGATATAAATCGCCCCGGTCCACCACATAGACCTGCCCCCGCGCGGGCCGCTGCAATCCTCTGCGCTGCCAGTCCTTTACCACCACAACCTGATCCCCGGAAATCCGCTGTCCGCGCTGAAAACGGTGCGATTGTTTCTGCACAACCTGTACCTTTTTAGCTGTCTTAACCTTAACCGCCTTAACCTTAGCTGTCTTAACCTTGGCCTTCTTAACCTTTGTGGTCTCCACCTGCGTGGTCTTAACCTTTTGCACCCCGTGTTTGGTCTTCACCTTATCCACTGTCACGGTGGTGACCGTCTCGCTCTGCACGCCGCGATCCTTATGCGATTGTGCATAGGCCGGGGCCACTGCCGAGACCATCATCAGGGCCATCAACCCACTGCCAATATGTTTGCGCATCTTGCTCTCCTTTATCCAGACGGCTTACCGCGTCTCATAAAGTTAGATACGCAAAGGGCCGGCGTTTCCGTCGAAACCCCGGCCCGTTTTTTAACCCTTTAAGGAATTAAGCTTAACGCGGCGCACCGATTGCCCGGCCCAAACCTTCGGGCGCCGCCAGCCCCGCATGACCTTCGGCAAACCGCACCAAAGCGGCCTCAATCTGGGGCGTCGGCGCGCAAGGCTTGCGGCTTTCCAAACTCACATGCAGCAAGAAATGCTCGCCCGTTGCCAGCAAAACCCCGTTTGATGACATTTCATGCCAGAGATGCATTTTCTTGCCCGCCCCCCCCCCGATCACCCGCGTGGCAATTTCAATCTGCGCGCCCGCGTGAACCTCGTCCAAATGGCGAATATGGGTCTCGGCGGTGAAATAGCTGCCCCCCGATTGGATATATTCCGCATCACAGCCGATCACCTCCATGAAGCGATCCGTCGCATCGGCAAAGGCCTGCAAATAACGCGATTCCGTCATATGACCGTTGTAATCCGTCCAATCGAGCGGCACCGTCCGGCGCGCCGTGATCACAGGCGCATCCGCAGGCAGATCCGCCGCGCGCGCATCCATGCCGCTTTGGGTTTTGAGCGTCGCCTCATGCTGCGCAATCAACGCGCCCGCGCCCCATTGCTGCCCCTTGAGGCCCCGCATCATCACCACCAGATTATTGTCGCGAATTCGCTCCAACTCGCGGATCGAATGATGCCCCGATTGCGCATCCGATTGCCCTGCGATCAGATCGACCAATTCATCATTGAAATCAGGCACATCCATCAATTTTGTCCAAGGCCATTTCAACGCCGGACCAAATTGCGCCATGAAATGTTTCATGCCCGATTCGCCCCCCGCCACGCGGTAGGTCTCGAACAATCCCATCTGCGCCCAGCGGATGCCAAAGCCATATCGGATCGCATCATCGATCTCTTCTGTGGTCGCAATGCCGTCTTTCACCAGCCACAGCGCCTCGCGCCAAACCGCCTCCAAAAAACGATCCGCCACATGCGCGTCGATCTCTTTTTTCAGATGCAGCGGATACATCCCAACGCCGCGAATGATCTCCTGCGCCCGCGCAATCTGCGCCGCGCCATTGGCCGGGGTCGTGACCAATTCAATCAAAGGCAACAGATAAACCGGGTTAAACGGATGCGCGACCATGATCTGCTCTGGCCGCGCCGCACCATCCTGAAGCTCCGACGGCTTGAACCCAGAGGTCGACGAGCCAATCACCGCCTCCGCCGAACAATTCGCCTGAACCTCTGCAAAGGTCTTGATTTTAATCGCCAATTGCTCTGGCACGGATTCCTGAATCCAATCGGCCCCCTGCACGGTTTCGGCAATTGTCTCATGAAAACTCAGCGCCCCTTCCGGCGGCAGAGCCACATCCGTCAGCCCCGGCAGCGAGCGCCGCGCATTGTCCAGCACTTCGCCAATTTTACGCTTCGCCTGCGGATCGGGGTCAAACACCCGCACATCCCAACCGTTAAGCAAGAACCGCGCGGCCCAGCCGCCACCAATCACACCGCCGCCAATAATCGCTGCTGTCTTTGTCATCACTGCATCCTTTTCAGGCGGGACACGTCCCAGCCGTAGAAATCCAAAATCTCGCGCGCCGCCACCACCCGGTCCGCGCCGGGGGCCGCGCTTTTATCGATGATCATCGCGCCCCGCCCATCGGCATCGCCGATCGCTGCGGTGCGAAATCCTTCATCGACCCACATCACCACCAAAATCTCGTCATGGCCCAGCCCGCGCAAAATGCCCGGTCCGTCCACTTGGAAATTATGGCTTTGCCCCGCCGCCGTGCGCGTGACCGCTCCGGTTAACGTGGCACTAAAATTCACGCTGGCCGGGCATGGCCCAAGACAGGCCACCGTCTGCCAAGTTCCGGCAAACCGCTCCGCCTCGAACCGGGCTGTGCCGCCCAAATGCGCCGTGGGGTTGCGATAGCCGATCCCCGCCTCCGGCGCAGTCGTTTTGCCCCCGCAAGCGGCCAGCAAAAGCGCCAGGGCCAATGCTGCGCCGCGGCGGTGCACGCGGCGTGCACGCAGTGTGCACGCGCTGTGTACCGCCATTTTCCGGGCAAAAGCGCCGCTTTTCACGCTTTGGGCGCCCGCTTGGTCAGGCCCAATTTCTCGCGCACTTCGGCAGGCCCAATGACCCGCGCACCCATGTTTTCAACAATCGATGCTGCGCGCTCAACCAGTTGATAATTCTCGGCCAGAACCCCTTTTTCCAGCCATAGATTATCCTCCAAACCCACGCGCACATGGCCCCCAGCCAGCACAGATGCCGCCACATAGGCCATCTGATTGCGCCCCAATCCGAACGCCGAAAACGTCCAATCACCGGGCACATTATTGACCATCGCCATGAATGTATTGAGGTCATCGGGCGCGCCCCAAGGCACCCCCATACACAGCTGAACCAAAGCGGGGCTATCCAGCACACCATCCTTAACCAGCTGTTTTGCATACCATAAATGCCCGGTGTCAAAGGCCTCGATCTCGGGCTTCACCCCCAGATGGGTCATCATCTGCCCCATCGCCGTCAACATGCCCGGCGTGTTGGTCATCACATAATCGGCTTCCGCGAAATTCATCGTCCCGCAGTCCAGCGTGCAAATTTCCGGCAGACATTCCGCCACATGTTGCACCCGCGCCGAGGCGCCAATCATATCGGTCCCCTCAACCGTCGGCAGCGGGTTCTCGGTGGGTCCAAAAATCATATCCCCGCCCATGCCAGCGGTCAGGTTCAGCACCACATCGGTCTCGGATTCCCGCACCCGTTCGGTCAATTCACGGTACAGCGCCAAATCCCTGCTAGGCTTGCCCGTCTCAGGATCACGCACATGGCAATGCACAATCGCCGCCCCCGCTTTTGCCGCCGCAATCGCACTTTCGGCAATTTGCGCAGGCGAGCGCGGCACATGATGGCTGCGGTCCTGCGTGGCGCCCGATCCGGTCACGGCACAGGTAATGAAAACGTCTTTGTTCATGTTCAGCGGCATCTGGCTCTCCTTGATATTTGCCGCATCTTGGCGCAAAAACCGCAGAACGATTTGACAAAAAGCGAATGGAAATTGACAGAACCCGCAGAAACCCGCGTAAATCCCGCCACCAAACGCTGCATCATTCTGGTGCTGGACGGGGCCAACACGCTCACCTTTGGCGCGGCGGTCGATCCGCTGCGCGCGGCGAATCGTCAATCGGGCCGCACGCTTTATGAATGGCAATTCGCCACGCCCCGCGACGCGCCTATCACCCTAACCAGCGGCGTTTCCCTGCCAGCCGCCCCGATCCAGCGGCTGAGCGGATGCGATCTGCTCATCGTTGTCGCGGGCTTTGAGCTTGAGGCCCAATCCACCCCCGCCCTGCGCGCCAGCCTGCGCCGCCTCGCAGCAGGCGCCCAGCATGTGCTGGGCATTGATGGCGGCCCATGGGTGATGGCCCGCGCCGGTCTACTTGACGGGCATGAGGCAACAACTCACTGGGAAGACTTGGAAAAATTCGGCCACACCTTCCCATCGCTCACGGTGATCAACGCGCGGTTTCACCAATCGGGCAACCGTTTGACCTGCGCCGGGGCCGCCCCGGCCATTGAAATGATGCTGCATCTCATCGGCTCCGCCCATGGGCCGGGGCTGGCGGCAAAAGTCGCAGGCGGCTTCATTCTTGACCCCGCCCCCAGCGGCCACCGCCCCCAGCGCCGCATCGCCACCGCCCGCCACAACCGCATCACCAGCCGCGCCCAAAGCTTGATGGAACAATCCCTCGACACCCCGCTCGGGCAGGATGAGCTTGCCCGGCAATTGGGCCTCAGCCCGCGCGCCCTGCAACAACAGTTCCGCGCGCGGCTGAACACCTCGCCCGCCGCCCATTACCGCGCCCTGCGTCTGGCCGAGGCCGAGCGTCTGATCCGCCAAACCGACATGCCCCTGCAAGAAATCGCCCTCGCCACCGGATTTGGCGCACAATCGAGCCTAACCCGCGCCTTTCGCAGCGCATTTGGCACCGCGCCCAGCGCCGCCCGCCGCGCCGCGCCCGAGGCCCCTCAATAGGGCATCGGGTGGGCCTTATGCGCCGCGTCAATCTCGGCCACAACTTCCTCAGAAATCTCCAGATCAATCGCCCCAAGCGCGGTTTCCAACTGCGCCATCGTGGTCGCCCCAAAGATAACCGAGCCCATGAATACCCGCCCGCGCGCCCAAGCCAGCGCCATATGAACCGGGTCAAGCCCATGTTTTTGCGCGATTTTCAAATAGGCATCCACCGCTTCGAACATGCGCACGGTCTTGCGCCCGCCCAGCTCTGGCACCAGTGACATGCGCGAGGCCTCAGGCACCTGCCCGCCTTGATATTTCCCCGTCAGCAGCCCCGCCGCCAGCGGCGAAAAAGCGAGCATCGGCACCTCTTCATTCACGCAGGTCTCGGCCACATCCGTATCCGCCAAACGGCAAAGCAGCGAATATTCATTCTGCACCATCAACGGGCGCGGCCCGCCCACCCGCTCGGCGGCGGCAGCCCATTGCGTGATGCCCCAAGCGCTCTCATTGCTCAGCCCAAAACCCCGGATCGTGCCGCGCTCCACCTCTTTTTGCAGCGCGCCCATCGCGTCTTCCATATGCGCCAAAGTCTCGGCCCGGTTTTGCCCGGACGGGTCATATTGCCAGTTTTTGCGGAACATATAGCTGCCCCGGTTCGGCCAATGAAATTGGTACAAATCGATGTAATCTGTCTTGAGCCGCTTCAATGACCCCTCAACCGCCTGCGCAATCGTCTCCGAGGAAATCGGCGCGCCGTCGCGGGCATGCTGCATGCCCTCGCCCGAATGTTTGCTCGCCAGCACCACATCCGCGCGCCGCCCACTGCGCTCAAACCACTGCCCGATGATCTCTTCACTGCGCCCCAGCGTCTCTGCGCTGATCGGGTTCACCGGGTACATCTCCGCCGTATCGATGAAATTGATCCCCGCCGCCAAGGCCCGGTCGATCTGCGCATGGCCCTCTTCGGCGGTGTTCTGCGTGCCCCAAGTCATTGACCCCAAACACAGATCTGTCACCTCGATGCCGCTATTGCCAAGTGTTCGTTTCTGCATTTCTGCCCCCTATGACGCGTTTGGCGTCAACCTAGCCCGCCTGCCCCGAAGTGCAACCGGCTTTGCCGCCCCCACGCTTGACATCTCGCGCCAAAGGTTCGACCCCTAGAGAAACGCGCAAATTTTGCGCGCAACCCCAAGGCGCCGCCCATGCGTATGCTGATCTCTTTCGCCGCTCTGTTCCTGTCTGTAATCTTGTTGCAGCTCAGCTCCGGCGGCGTTGGCCCCCTCGATGTGCTCTCCGGCATCAAATTGGGGTTTTCCAATCAAGAAATCGGTCTTTTGGGATCTTCACATTTTCTTGGCTTTTTTGTG
This sequence comes from Sulfitobacter sp., assembly GCA_051252055.1. GTDB lineage: Bacteria > Pseudomonadota > Alphaproteobacteria > Rhodobacterales > Rhodobacteraceae > Sulfitobacter. The sequence continues at coordinate 1,044,889 of JBPOFD010000001.1, read as the reverse complement.
GGATGTTGGTGGGCACCGCGCCTGATGGGCTCGGTCGGGCATTCGCGCGCCTTTGCCGCGTTTACCGCAACGGGCGCTATTGGCCTCATGGCCCATATGTTGGTCATCGACCCTTATGCGTGGGCGCTGATGCGGATCATGTCCGGCCTTTGCGTCGCGGGCTGCTACACGGTGATTGAGGCTTGGTTGCAGGCCAAGGTCACCAATGAAACGCGCGGGCGCACCATGGGTGTGTACCGGGTTGTCGATATGTCCGGCTCGCTCTGCGCGCAGATGATCATCGGCATTCTCGCTCCGGCCTCTTATGTTTCTTACAACCTGCTGGCCATCATCTGCTGCGCCGCCTTGCTGCCGCTCACCCTCACCACCGTGCGCCAACCCGAAACCCCAGACAGCCCGCGCCTGCGCCCCCGCCTCGCCTTTGACCGCTCACCGCTTGCCGTGGCAGGCGTTATTGTTGCTGCAATATCAAGTGCTTCGTTCCGAATGGTTGGCCCGATCTATGGCCAAGAGGTCGGCCTCAGCCCCGGACAAATCGGCTGGTTTTTGGCGGCATTTGTGCTCGGCGGCGCGCTTGCGCAATATCCCATAGGCTGGCTGGCCGATAAATTTGACCGCCGCCATGTGCTGATCTGGCTTTCCTTAGCCTCCGTGGTTTCCTGCGGCGTCACCATCGCCTCTACCGGTTTTGGCACCATGGGGGTGATGCTCACCGCTGGGCTTTTTGGGCTGACCACCTTCCCCATCTATTCCGTCAGCGCCGCCCACGCGCATGATTTCGCCAGCAGCGAAGAACGGATCGAACTTTCCGCCGCGCTCATGTTCTGGTTTGCCACAGGCGCGATCTTTGCGCCCTATCTGGCGTCCGTGCTGATCGAAAACTACGGCCCAGCAGCCTTGTTTACTATGATTTCTGTCGGCCACGGGCTGCTCGTTATCTTGGGCATCCTGCGCATGCGCGGCGGGCGCACCAAAAAACGCAGCACCCGCTATGTCTATGCGCCGCGCACCTCATTTGTGATTGGCCGCCTGCTTGGCCGGTCACGCGAAGATTGAACCACTGGCACTGAACCGCCTGCCCTGCTACATCGCGGCAACACATCCTAACGGAGCCCGCGCATGACCCGCCATCTGATCACATCGGCCATTCCCTATATCAATGGCATCAAACACCTCGGAAACCTGATCGGCAGCCAATTGCCCGCCGATCTCTACGCCCGCTTTCAACGCCAACGCGGCAACGAGGTTCTGTTCCTCTGCGCCACGGATGAACACGGCACTCCCGCCGAGTTGGCCGCAGCAAAAGCAGGCAAACCCGTCGATGAATTTTGCGCGGAAATGCACGAAGTTCAAGCCGAATTGGCCCGAGGTTTCCGCCTTTCCTTCGATCATTTTGGCAGATCATCCAGCGCGCAAAACCGCGCATTGACCCAGCATTTCGCCGGGAAATTGGCCGAAAATGACCTGATCCGCGAAGTCAGCGAAAGCCAGGTCTACTCCCATGCAGATGGCCGTTTCCTGCCCGACCGCTACATCGAGGGCACCTGCCCCAATTGCGGCTATGACCGCGCGCGCGGCGATCAATGCGAAAACTGCACAAAACAGCTCGACCCCACTGATCTGATCGACCCGCGCTCCGCCATCTCTGGCTCGACCGACCTCGAAGTGCGGGAAACCAAACATCTTTACCTGCGCCAATCTGCACTCAAAGAAGACCTCGACAAATGGATCGATAGCAAAACCGATTGGCCCGTGCTCACCACTTCCATTGCCAAAAAATGGCTGCATGATGGCGATGGTCTCCAAGATCGTGGCATCACCCGTGATCTCGATTGGGGTGTCCCCGTCAAACGCGGCGCTGATGAATGGCCGGGCATGGAGGGCAAAGTTTTTTATGTCTGGTTCGACGCCCCCATCGAATATATCGCCTGCGCGCATGAGTGGGCCGATGCCACGGGCGGCGATTGGCAAAGCTGGTGGCGCACCGACAAAGGCGCAGAAGATGTGCGCTATACCCAATTTATGGGCAAGGATAACGTGCCTTTCCATACGCTGAGTTTTCCCGCCACGATCATCGGATCGGGCGAGCCTTGGAAACTTGTCGATCACCTGAAATCCTTCAACTATTTGAATTATGATGGCGGCCAGTTCAGCACCAGCCAAGGGCGCGGTATTTTCCAAGACCAAGCACTGGAAATCTTGCCTGCGGATTATTGGCGCTGGTGGCTTCTCAGCCATGTGCCCGAAAATTCTGACAGCGAATTCACATGGGAGAATTTCCAAGCGTCGGTTAACAAAGATCTGGCGGATGTGCTGGGCAACTTTGTAAGCCGGGTCACGAAATTCTGCCGATCAAAATTCAGCGAAGCCGTCCCCGAAGGCGGCGCATACGGCCCTGCAGAAGACGCGTTGATTGCCGACCTTGCCACACGTGTCGCGCGCTATGGCGAGTTCATGGAAACGATGGAACTGCGCAAAGCCGCATCAGAGCTTCGCGCCATCTGGGTGGCCGGCAATGAATATCTGCAAGCCGAAGCGCCATGGTCCACTTTTAAAACCGATCCGGAAAAAGCCGCAGCCCAGATCCGCCTCGCTCTAAATTTGATCCCGCTTTACGCTTCTCTTTCTGAGCCGTTTATTCCCGATGCAGCCCATTCCATGGCCGCCTCAATGAAGGTAGACCTTCCAAGTTGGCCAACGGATGTCGCGGCGGCGTTGAACGCCCTTCCCGCAGGTCACAAATTTGAAGTGCCTGAGGTCTTGTTCGCGAAAATCTCGGATGAGGAACGCGATACTTGGGCGGAGCGTTTCTCAGGCCAGCGATAAGAGCAATAAGCTAACGGGCGATACACAGGTCAAAATCGCCCGTTAGAATTCTTCCCAATCCGCAAGTATTTCCGGCTCGGCTTCCTGCTGCAAAGCAAGATTGCCAGAACTCCCTCGGACTCTTTTGTTTTCAGGAACATGTTTGGCCGGCTCCCCTCGCGCAGCAAGCTTCACTGAAACCTCCCCAAGCGTGAACTGAGCAACGGCAGCGGCCAAAGCATCTGCCTCTGACGTGAGCGCATGGCTCGCGGCGGTGGTCTCTTCAAACATCGCGGCGTTTTGCTGGGTAACACTGTCGAGTTCCGACATGGCCTGGTTTATCTCAGCCAAACCTGCCGATTGTTCGCGTGCCGACGTGGCGATGTTCGAAACGCGGTTGGCAATTTCCGTGACCGACTCCACAATCGCCGACAATGCATCGCCAGTTCGGTCAACCAGATCAACCCCCTCTTGCACTTGATCGCCACTGGCTGTGATCAATGCATTGATCTCCTTTGCCGCATCAGAAGATCGCTGCGCCAAGGCGCGCACTTCTGTGGCCACAACCGCAAAGCCGCGCCCTGCCTCTCCTGCTCGTGCTGCTTCGACACCAGCGTTCAATGCCAAAAGATTGGTCTGAAACGCAATATCATCAATAACACCGGTGATCTTCGAGATTTGCTGCGACGAGGCCTTGATCTCATCCATGGCCGACACTGCTCTGCGGGCAATCCGTCCGCCCTGCTCTGCGTTATCCATTGCTTTGGTCGACATGATGCTGGCGTCATCCGCGCCTTCTGCCGCAGATTTCACCGAAACGGTCAATTCATCCAACGCCGCGGCGGTCTCTTCCAGCGTAGCCGCCTGCCGCTCGGTCCGGGTCGAAAGATCATCTGCCGAATTGGTGATCTCATTGGTTTCCGCGCGTATGGACGTAGCATTATTCGCCACAACTTGCATCGCCCCCCGCAAAGAGCGAATGGCCGCGTTGTAATCGCGGCGAAGCTGTTCATAAGCCTCAGGGAATGCCTGATCCAGATCTGAGGTCAAATCGCCGCCGGATAGGTCAGTCAACGCCTTGCCCAATGCCTTCACAACTTGGTTTTGCTCTTTTGAAAGGGCTTGCCGCTCTGCCTCAACCAGACGTCGCTGCTTTTCGGCTTCTGTGACATCTGAGCCAAGGAACAAAACCCGTTCCAACATGCCACCAGCCCCAGTGACCGGGGTAAATCCGCCTTCCAAGACGAGCAGAGAGGGTCCTGACGAACTGACAAAATTAAAGCGGCCATAATGCGCCCGCCCGGAAAGCGCTGTTGTTTGTAAAGTCTCAACCGTTTCACCTGACTGCAGATCGCTGGCAAACACATTTTCGAAACTGCGATCAAGTGCTAAGTCTTCTCTCATATCCGCAAGCTTCAAGGCGATTTGGTTAATCGATACGATTTCACCGCTCGGCTTAAACTCAATCCGAACTTGATTTGCATCGATGGTTTCAATCAATGCCGCATTGCGCTGCTCTGCCGTGCGGTCGGCCCATTCAATGACCGCTCCGATCATCCGGTCATCCTCTGCCTTTGCTGCACTGATCCTCAACTCGATCGTGCGGTCATCCACAGCAAGAAAAATCGGTGGCAAATCCTCTGTGCCATTGCTTTGCTGCAAACGCCCCAGCGCTTTTGCCAAAGGCGCAATTTGCGCAATATTGGTGCCCACCAACTTCTTGTTCACACCTTCTGGCCACAGTTCCCCAATCTCTGGCCGAAGTTTCTCCAGTAATTTCTTGCAGGCCGGGTTCAAAAACGTGATCTGCATCTGCCCGTCAACCATCATCATCGCAGCAGACGAGCCCCAAAATGCCGCTCCTTTAAAAGCCCCTTCTCGGGCAGCCTGATGGGATTTCCCCAATGCCTGACGGAATGTATCGAGTTGGCGGGCGATCTGACCAATCTCGTCGCGCCGCGAGATATAGGGCACATCGATGTGGTAATGTTCCTTTGCAACGTCCGACATGGCCCTTTCGATCCGCCGCAACGGCCGCGACAGGTAATTTAGCAAAAACCACCCGGCAACAAGCAACGCAGCAGCCAACACCGTCCCACCAACCATCACAGCTGAGGTCATTTCGTCGCGCAGCAACTGGGCCTCAAAACGCTCGCTCCACGCCGTATAAACCGCGCCGACAATCTGATTGTCGCTCCCAAAATAGACGGGATGCGCAAAACTTAAGGTCTCGGGCGACATGAGAAGCGTGCCACTGTTGAGCGCATCACGCAGCATCTCCATCGCCGCTGGCTGATGGAACCCCGCCCCCGGCGAGACAAACAAAACCTCTCCATTTTCATCAATCGCCATGCCGCCCAGCGTGTCATCACCCGCAGCACGCATCACATCGCCAATCATGGCGTCCAAACGGTCTTTGTTATCGAGCTTGATGGCCCCGCCTGCCTGCATGGCCAATAACATCGTCACTTCATGCCCGCGATGCGCTGTCATCTCATGCAGCGCCGCCTGATGCCGCTTAATCGATTGAAGCTGCACCGCCATACCAACAGCCAGCACGCAAAAAGCGGTCACTGCCATAGATTTGAAAAACAATGAATGAACGAATTTGGTATTTTTGCTGCCAGTGGAGATGTCGGACATAGGAGACCTTTACGCTGCTGCATCCGCCGCAAAACGGATCAATCCAGCGCAAATTAAGCAGACAGGCGTTACTGTCCGCTTAACAGCCGTTGTTTTAGCAGCAAAAATTGTGCGGGCGGCGGGTGATCACCGCAACCGCGCAATTACTTCAGCTGGGTCACGGTCAGCTTGCCTTTGACGGGCTGGGCGACAAACTCGATGTTCTGGCCTTGGGACAGCTGCGCAATGATGGCTTCATCAGCGCGGAACACCATTTTCATGGCGGGCATATCGAGGTTCAGCAAAGGACCGTGATCGATGGTGACCTTGCCGCTTTTAGCGTCGACTTTTGTTACAGTGCCTTTGGTGTATTCCATTTCTGCCTGCGCCATCTGCTCGCCCACGGTGACTTCGCGGAACATGCCGGATTCGTAATGGCCAAGGATCAGGCACGCGGCTTCGAATGTGCCTTCATTTGCGAAGGTCCAGATCACTTCGCCTGACGCGCCGGGATCAAGGCGGATGCTGTTTGGATCGTCATGCTCCATCGTCATTTTGGCCATCTGGGCCTTATGCGCGACATTGCCCTCGATGGTATCGAGCACAAATTCATGCTCCAACTCGCCTTTGTTTTCGATGACAAAACGGATGGTTTCGCCTTTTTTAAAGCTCATGTCACCGCCTTTGAGCAGCATTTCACCATCTTCGGTTTCAACCATGGTGATGTTGATGCTGCGGTCGACCTTTGCTGCGTCGCCGGGCAGGCCGACGGCAATGGCTTCTGCGCGGGCATCGCCGTGACCGCCAGAATGGGAGCCAGCGGCAAAAACCGGCGCGGCGAATGTGAAAGCGATTGCGGTTGTCAAAAGAAGATTTTTCATTGGTTTTCCTTAGGTTTTGGTTGGTTATTGGTCACAAGGCGGGACTAGGCTTTGCGGGTGGGTCTTGGGGTGAGAATGGTTTTGGGGCTGTCGTTGGAGGCAAATTCTGGCAATTCACCGGTCCATTCATAGGCCTGTTCGCCGGGCGGGTTGTCGTACCAGCCGGGGTCGGAATAATCGTCCGCCTCAATGCCTTCGCGGACTTTTACAACCGAGAACATGCCGCCCATTTCAATCGGGCCATGCGGCCCCCAGCCATTCATCATCGGAATGGTGTTTTCGGGCAGTTCCATCGTCATCTTCCCCATATCGCCCATGCCAGCCGTGCCCATCGGCATATAGTCTGGCTGGAATTTACGAATTTTCTGGGTCAGTTGCTGCTTATTAACGCCGATAAATGTAGGTACATCGTGGCCCATCGCATTCATCGTGTGGTGCGATTTATGGCAGTGGATCGCCCAATCGCCCAAATGCTCGGCGGTAAATTCATAGGCGCGCATGGCACCAACGGGGATGTCGATGCTGACCTCGGGCCATTGCGCGGATTCCGGCACCCAGCCGCCATCCGTGCAGGTGACTTTGAAATCATAGCCATGCATGTGAATCGGGTGGTTGGTCATCGTCAGGTTGCCAACGCGCACGCGCACCTTGTCACCACGGTTCACAACCAGCGGGTCAATATCGGGGAAAATGCGACTGTTCCATGTCCATAGATTGAAGTCATTCATGGTCATGATCTTGGGCACATAGGTGCCGGGATCGATGTCAAAAGCGTTGAGCATGATCAGAAAATCACGGTCCACCGGCATGAATGTCGGATCTTTGGGGTGCACGACAAACATGCCCATCATCCCCATCGCCATCTGCACCATTTCATCCGCGTGGGGGTGGTACATGAATGTGCCCGATTTGGTCAGATCAAACTCATAGACAAAGGTTTTGCCCGGTATGATCCCCGGATGGCTCAGGCCGACCACACCGTCCATGCCCGAGGGCAAGATGAGGCCATGCCAATGCACCGAGGTGTTTTCAGGCAATTTATTGGTGACATAGATGCGCACGCGGTCGCCTTCGACGGCCTCGATTGTGGGGCCGGTCGATTGGCCGTTATAGCCCCAAAGATGCGCGATCATCCCATCGGCCAGCTCGCGCTCCACTGGTTCTGCGACGAGGTGGAATTCTTTCACGCCGTTGTTCATGCGGTGGGGCAAGGTCCAGCCATTGAGCGTGACCACGGGGTTATAGTCGCCCCCGCTGGAGGGGCGCGGCGTGACGGCCGTTTGCGCGCTGTCCATTTGGGCGGCTTCGGGCAGCCCCATGTTCAAGGTTTTGCCCCATGCCTGGGACGAGACCAGCGAAGCGCCTGCTGCGCCGGCTCCGATTAATTGACGTCTGTTTAACATTTCATGGGTTCCTTTAATGTCCTGCGCCGCCGCCAGCGGCCAAAGTTGCGCCCTCTGCGCCGCCGCTGCTGCCTGCGCTGCCGCCATAGATCGCCGCTGTCAGATTGGCCTGAGCGAGGAAGAATTCACGTTTCGCATCCGCAGCTTCGAGCGATGCGCCCAGCTTTTCGCGCACATCCGTGAGCAGCTCGAAAGTGTTGGTGATCATGCCGTTGTAAGACAGCAGGCTTTCGTCCTCGACGGTCTTGCGCAGTGGCACCAGAACGTCGCGGTAATGGCGCGCGATTTTGTAAGAAGCGTGGTAGGATTTCTCGGCGCCGCGGGCCTCAGAGCGCACATTCACGGCGCGCTCTGCCAGAACATTTGCCGCTTGAAGATAGGAGAGTTCCGCCTTGCGCATCCGCGCTTTGCCCGTGTCATAGATCGGGATTGCGAATTCCAGCTCGACCTGCGGGGTGAACTCGGTTTTGGTCTCGCCATCCTCGGCTTCGCGTTCCAACTCGCCGCCTGCGATGATCTCAAGATCGGTGACCATGCGGGTTTGATCCGTGAGGCCAAAGGCTGCGGCTTGGGCTTCGAGCCCCAGTTTGGCCACACGTAAATCAACGCGGTTGCGCAGGGCCTTTGCTTCGACGCCCCGAACATTTCCAGTGGATTTTGGCAGGTTCGGCAGGGCGTCAGGCACATAGTAATCTGCCGATTTCCCCCATAGGCCCATGAGCTTTGTCAGCTCCTCTTTGGCGCTGTCTGCGTTCATCCGCGCCTGTGCCAATTGGCCTGCAAGCTCGGCGTTGAACGCCTGTTCGCGGGCCTGTGCGGCTTTGTTCAGCGCGCCGGTTTCGCCCAGTTTGCGGGCCAGTTCGGACCCGGCGTCTGACGTGGCTTTGGCGCGTTTGAGGTGGCTGACGGTTTCAAATGCGGCAACAGCGTTGATCCACGCTTGGCGGGTCTGATTGGCAAGGGTGAGCGTGTCATTGACCGCCTCAAGCTGGGCGGCGCGGAAATTCACATCTGCCAACTCGCGGCGCTGTTTGCGGGTTTGCGCATCCAGAATATTGACCGCGATCATGCTCTCCAAAGCGCGGTAGAGCCCAAGCTCAGCGGCCCCGATCCCCAAGATCCCAAAGGAAACCACAGGGTTTTCAGGCGTTGATTGCTGCCATGCCTCGGCAGCAGAAAGCCCCACATTGGCATAAGATGCCTGAAGGCCCTTGTTGTTGAGCAGCGCGACCTGCACCGCCGTATCCGCCGAGATGGTTTTGCGGTGGACCATGCCCATAACTTCGCGGCTAAGCGCTTGGTTTTCCGCCTGAGTTTGGGCAAAAACAGTGCGTTTACCGATGGCGGGTTTGATCTGGCTGGCGACATTGGCAAACCCGGCTTTTTGCTCCGTATAGGCGCCGGGGATCGCTGTGGCGCAGGCCCCGAGCACCAAAGGCAAGCCGATGATCAATGAAAGTTTCACGCGGCCCATCAGTTGCCCTCCGATTGTTCATCATTGACCGTGCGCCAGTCGCGCGGGCCGGTTGGGCCGCGGTAGGTATAGCCTGCAAGCGGATCGCTGTGATGAACGGGCGTGATCTGCGCGGCCTGCGCCACCGATTGCTGCGCCGTGACAACGGGCAGGGGCGTGGGGGTGTATTTGATGGGCCTGAGGTCTTGAGCACATGCGCCCAAGCTGAAGGCCGAAGCCCCCATTAAGAGAAGAATTTTCATGGTAACTACCTGATTGATAGACATCGGGATCGCGCAGGGAGAAGGCACGCGAAACGAAGGCCCGGTTAGGAGCCCTAGATCAGATCAGGATTTGAGGAGGGCGCAGGAACCCCGGCGCGGCAACCGAGCGGGTTTGCTCGCTTGGCATCAGGTGTTTGCTGGTCGAGGGCTGCTCGGCCAATGTCACGGCAGTCTCGGGCAAGTAGACCGAAAGACAAATGCCGTTGCAGCATTTACCAGCGGCTTGCTCATCTTCGGCCTCAACCGACGGTGTGCCGCATTGGCCGTGATCGGCCAGTGAGGCCTGTTCGCCCTGCGCGTGCATCGCCGGGCTGTGCTCGGCGCTCACGGAAACGGCGTGGTGCCCATCATGCATGGTGGAGGCCGCATGTGACGCGGAGGGCGGGAAAAACATCAACGCCAAGGCAAACGCGAAACACGCAATTGCCTTGAGCCAAGAAGAGAGGATGTTTTTCATGTCCATGGCGAAGGGTTTGAGCCGTTGCGGCAGAGCTGTCAATCCATCCAGCGCTGGAAGGTTTCGAAGTTTTTTGGGGTTGCGGCGGGAAGGCCCCCTCCTCCGGCGAAAATCTGCCGTCGCAGGCGAAACAGCCCCCTCAAGGCCCCCTGCCCGCTATTTAACAGGCGACAACGACCCACAAAGCGTCTTTGCCGCCCTAACAGCAGCACCGCCGCGCAGAGGCCAGCTTTGCATCAACCCTTCAAAGATGATCAAAATCTCGCCCTCGCGGCCCTGCACCCCCGAGACAATGGCGCTGCGCTCGGCCATCTCCGCCTTGTGACGGCCCAGCAAGGCGCGCAGCTTTTCATCCTGCGGCGCCGAGGCTACCGCTGCGTGAAACAAACAGCCATGCGTGGTTTCTGTCTTCATCCACAGATCAACGCGGTCAACAATCTCCTGCAACGACTGCGGGGTCTGCGCCCCGGTGTGGGAAAACACATGCACCATGTAGCGGCGGTGCCGATGCTCCAATGCCCGGTGGATCATATCCAAACGCGAGGGCACGTATTTATAGAGCGTGCGAAGGCTCACCCCCGTCGCTTTGCGCAGGGTTTCGATGTTGGGTTCGGCAAAGCCATATGTGGCAAAAGCCTGCTCCAACCCGGCATCAATCTGAGTTTGTATATCCGTCATACTTGACCAAGTAGAGCGATCCCTCTACCCCCGCAAGTAGAGACATCATTCTACCTTGAGGAAAAATTACATGCCCTTGCCTTTGAAAATGAGCGGCGCCGTGTTGACCGGACATGGCGGCCCCGAAAAACTTGAATGGCGTGATGATTTGCCGGTCCCGCAACCCGGGCCGCGCGACGTGCTGATCAAAGTTAGCGCCGCCGGGGTCAACAACACCGACATCAACACCCGCACAGCGTGGTATTCCAAAAGCGACGCCGATGCCGAAGACGCCAGTTGGTCCGGAAACCCCCTGACCTTCCCGCGCATTCAGGGCGCGGATGTCTGCGGGCATATCGTGGCCGTGGGCGCGCAAATCGACCCGGCCCGGATCGGAGAACGGGTGCTCATCGAACCCTGTATCCGCGAGGCTGAGGGGGAAATTTTGGCAACCCCATGGTATTTCGGCTCCGAATGCGATGGCGGTTTTGCTGAATTTGCACGGGTCGCGGCCCGCCACGCCTACCCGGTCCAAACCGCGCTGAGCGACACCGAACTGGCCTCCTTCCCCTGCTCCTATTCCACCGCCGAAAACATGCTGACCCGCGCAGGCGTAAAATCGGGGGAAACCGTGCTCGTCACCGGGGCGTCCGGCGGGGTCGGATCGGCAACAGTACAACTCGCCTCAGCCCGCGGCGCAAAGGTCGTGGCAATCACCAGCCCTGCAAAAGCCGCCAAACTCACCGCCCTCGGCGCCAGCCAAACGCTCGGCCGCGACGCCGATTACCTGGCGGCGCTTGGCGGCGGGCAAATCGACGTGGTCATTGATCTGGTCGCAGGCCCGCAATGGCCCGCGCTTCTGGACGTCTTGCGGCCCGGTGGCCGCTACGCCGTTGCAGGCGCAATTGGCGGGCCAATTGTCGAGCTGGACGTGCGTACACTCTACCTCAAAGATCTGAGCTTTTTCGGCTGCACGGTGTTGGAGCCAGAGGTTTTTAGCAATCTGATCAACCGCATCGAACGCGGCGACATCGCGCCACTGGTGGCCGAAACCTATCCCCTAAGGGGCATCAGCGCCGCACAGGAAGCCTTTGAAAAGAAGGGCCATATTGGCAAAATCGTGCTGAGCTTAGATTGACTTGATGCCGACCCCGGGAAATCCCCAAAATGGAAAACCCCTAGGCTATCGATTTATGAAAATGGTGCGGGCGGTGGGACTCGAACCCACACGGGCATACGCCCAACAGATTTTAAGTCTGGTATGTCTACCATTCCATCACGCCCGCATCTGGCGTTATCGCCTCGTTCCCTATGCAGCTTACCGCGCAGGTTCAAGGATATAAATCACCCCGCCCCCCGCGCAAAACCGCTTTGCGAACGAGGGCACAATAGCCGCTCGCACGCTGGTGTAAACGGTCTGATTGCACGGGCCATCCGTCAGCGCATATTTTACAATTTCACGACGCGGCGTCCGACAGAACGGTTTCTTTCACCGCCTCCATCGCCACATAGGTCGAGGTGCTTTCCACATGCGGCAAGGTCGAAATCGTATCCCCCAGAAAATGCCGATAGCTGGTCATGTTGCTGCTGCGCACCTTGAGCAAATAATCGAATTTCCCGGCAATCATATGCGCCTGCTCGATCTCGCCCACTTTTGCCACCGCCGAGTTAAACGCCCGCAGCGCCGCTTCGCGCGTATCGCTCAGCCTCACCTCGACAAAAGCAACATGATCCAGCCCCAACCGGATCGGGTTCAAAAGGGCTCGATAGCCCAAGATAACACCGCTTTCCTCAAGCCGGCGCAGCCGCGCTTGGGTGGGCGATTTGGACAATCCAATCTCTTTTGCCAGATCCGTGATAGAAATCCGCCCATCCTGAGAAAGCACCTTCAGAATCGCCGTATCGAACCGGTCCAGGCTCATCTGGTCATTTGTCATGCGAAATTCCCTCATTACAGTACATTCGACTTCGATATCAGATATCTTAAGCGAAAACGACAACTCATTCGCGGCTATATAGGGCTATCCAGAATCGGAGCGTTATCATGGACATTTGCATCAATTCCCCCCGGCGCCTGCACATCGACAGCATGACCTATGCTGATCCCCAAGAGGTGATCGCCAAGCTTGTCGAACAGGCCGCTCTGCCGCCTGAAACCCGCGCCAAGATAAGCGCAAGTGCGGCGCAATTGGTGCGCGACATCCGCGGTGCCACCTCTCCGGGGCTGATGGAAGTCTTTCTTGCCGAATACGGCCTGTCAACGGATGAAGGCGTGGCCCTGATGTGTCTGGCCGAAGCCTTGCTGCGCGTGCCAGACGCCGACACAATCGATGCGTTGATCGAAGATAAAATCGCCCCCTCCAACTGGGGCCGCCACATGGGGCATTCCACCTCCTCGCTGGTCAACGCCTCCACATGGGCCTTGATGCTGACCGGACGGGTGCTGGACGATGACCAACCCGGCCCCGTGCGCCACCTGCGCGCCGCGATCAAACGGCTGGGCGAGCCTGTCATCCGCACGGCCGTCAGCCGCGCCATGAAAGAAATGGGCCGCCAATTTGTGCTGGGCGAAACCATCAACAACGCCATGGACCGCGCCGCAGGCATGGAGAAAAAAGGCTTCACCTACAGCTATGACATGCTGGGCGAAGCGGCCCGCACCGAAGCGGACGCCAAACGCTACCACCTCAGCTACAGCCGCGCGATTTCCGCCATTGCCACCGCCTGCACCCATGCCGACATCCGCAAAAACCCCGGCATTTCCGTGAAACTATCCGCGCTGCACCCGCGCTACGAGCTTGCCCAAGAAGCCGCCGTGATGACCGATCTGGTGCCGCGCCTGCGCGCCCTCGCCTTGCTGGCAAAATCCGCTGGCATGGGTCTGAACATCGACGCCGAAGAGGCCGACCGCCTCACCCTCTCCCTCGATGTCATCGACGCCGTGATGAGCGAACCCGCCCTCGCAGGCTGGGACGGTTTCGGCATCGTGGTACAGGCCTACGGCCCCCGTGCCGGCGCGGTGATCGACGCGCTCTATGACATGGCCACCACCCATAACCGCCGCATCATGGTCCGCTTGGTCAAAGGCGCCTATTGGGACACGGAAATCAAACGCGCTCAGGTCGAAGGCGTGGATGGCTTCCCCGTCTTCACCCAAAAAGCCGCAACCGACGTCAGCTACATCGCCAATGCGCGCAAACTCCTGTCGATGACAGACCGCATCTACCCGCAATTCGCCACCCATAACGCCCACACAGTGGCGGCGGTTCTGGAAATGGCCGAAGACAAACAATCCTTTGAATTCCAGCGTTTGCACGGCATGGGCGAAACCCTGCACGGGCTGGTCATGCGCCAGAACGGCACCCGCTGCCGGATCTACGCCCCCGTCGGCGCGCACCGCGACCTGCTGGCCTATCTGGTGCGCAGATTGCTCGAAAACGGCGCAAACTCCAGCTTCGTCAACCAAATTGTCGACGAAGACGTGGCCCCCGAAGTGGTGGCCGCCGATCCGTTTGAAACCGTGCAGCAACCAGCCCCCGCCATCCCGCGCGGCCCGGCGCTTTTTGAACCCATGCGCGCCAATGCCCGCGGGTTTGACCTGACCCACATTCCCACACTCGAGCTGATTGAAAAGGCCCGCCTGCCCTTCCAAACCCACCAATGGCAGTCCGAGCCGCTGATCGCCGCCGATTGCACCCCCGCAGCCGCCCAGCCCGTGATCAACCCGGCGCTGGACAGCCAAAGCCCCGGCACGGTGCGCAACGCCACACCTGATTGCGCCGCCGCCGCACTGGCCGCCGCCGCCCCATGGGACGCGCCCCTAGAAGAGCGCCGCCGCGTCCTAAAAGCCGCCGCCGACGCCTATGAGGCCCGCTTTGGCGAAATCTTCGCCCTGTTGACCCGCGAAGCAGGCAAAGGCCTGCCCGATTGCGTCGCCGAACTGCGCGAAGGTGTCGATTTCCTACGCTACTACGCGGCGCAGGCCACCAACGCCCCTGCGGCCGGGGTCTATACCTGCATCTCGCCGTGGAACTTCCCCTTTGCGATCTTCCTTGGCCAAATCAGCGCCGCGCTGGCCGCAGGCAACGCCGTGCTTGCCAAACCCGCCGAGCAAACCCCGCTGATCGCCTATCTCGCGGTCAAAATGCTCTACGAGGCGGGCGTGCCAGAAACCGCTCTGCAACTCCTGCCCGGTGGCGGCGACATCGGCGCAGCCCTGACAGGTGATGCGCGCGTTGGCGGCGTGGCTTTCACCGGATCAACCGGCACTGCCTTGAAAATCCGTGAAAATATGGCGGCGCATTGTGCTCCCGGCACGCCGTTGATCGCCGAAACCGGCGGGCTGAACGCCATGATCGTCGACAGCACCGCCCTGCCCGAACAAGCCGTGCAAGCCATTGTCGAAAGCGCGTTCCAATCCGCAGGCCAACGCTGCTCGGCCCTGCGCTGCCTCTACGTGCAAGAAGATATTGCCGAGGATTTCCTGAAAATGCTCATCGGTGCCATGCAGGCGCTGCATCTGGGCGATCCTTGGAACATATGCACCGATGTGGGCCCGGTCATCGACGAATTGGCCCGCAAAGGCATCGCCGATCACATCGAAGAGGCCCGCCGCGACTCTCGGCTGATCGCCGAACTATCCGTGCCGGACCAAGGGACATATATCGCCCCGACGATCCTCAAGATTAACGGCATCGCCGATCTCGACCGCGAAATTTTTGGCCCGGTTCTGCATGTGGCGACCTTCAAATCGCGCCAACTTGATCAGGTGATTGATGCGATCAACGCCACGGGCTACGGCCTCACCTTCGGCCTGCACACCCGCATCGACGACCGCGTGCAGCATGTCTCCGAACGCATCGAGGCGGGCAACATCTACATCAACCGCAACCAAATCGGCGCGATCGTCGGCAGCCAACCCTTTGGCGGCGAAGGTCTTTCCGGCACCGGCCCAAAAGCAGGCGGCCCGCTCTACCTCACCCGCTTTGCCGCCCCCGATGTGGAAGCCCCCCGTGAAAACTGGACGGGCCCGGCCCCCTTGCCTGCTCTGCCGGCCGCCGAGCACCGGGTGATCGAAACCAAAACCCTGCCGGGCCCAACGGGCGAATCCAACCGCCTCTCGACCCTGCCCCGCGCCGCGCTTTTGTGCATGGGTCCGGGCCAAGACGCCGCCGCCGCACAGGCCCGCGCCGTCACCGCCCTTGGCGGCATCGCGGTTCAGGCCGCAGGCCAGATCGACCCAAGCGCGCTCACAGGCGGCCCCGCTTACGGCGGCGTCATCTGGTGGGGCGATGAAGAGGCCGCGCGCGCCATCGACCAGGCACTTGCCAAACGCAGCGGCGCAATCATCCCGCTGCTGCGCGGCACCCCCGACGAAGGCCGGGTGCGCGCCGAACGACACATCTGCGTCGACACCACCGCCTCGGGCGGCAATGCGCAGCTTTTGGGCGCTATTGCTTGACAAAACCACTGTGCGGGGCGGTATCAAGGATCACCGCCCCCGCAATCTCAGCCCAAAAGCGAGCCGCCATGACCCAAAACATCACAGCCCGCTGCCATTGCGGCGCGGTCACGCTCAAAGCCCAGCTGAAATACGCAAACGTTGATGCCGCCCGCTGCACCTGCTCATTTTGCAAACGCCGCCAAGCCGCCGCTGTGACGGCCATCACCGCAACGGTGGAAATCACGAAAGGCGCGGAGAACCTAAGCTGCTACAGCTGGCACACCCACACAGCAAAACACTATTTTTGCAAAACCTGCGGCATCTACACCCACCACCAACGCCGCTCCGACCCTGCGGAAAGCGGCATTAATCTTGGCTGTATCGACGGCGAAAACCCGTGGGATCACGACCCGATCCGCTGGACCGACGGGGCAAATCACCCGTCAGACAGCTAGGCGCCGCGCGCCCTTTCCAATTGGTTTAAAATCCGCCCCGCAGGGCCGGAAAGCTTCGCGCCTTAACGGCGCAAAGTCTTGGCAAAGCTCGAGAAAATCGCTTCATTTGATGCGATGATCTCGCCATCGGCCAAAATATCGCCGCCTTGGGTCAAACACTCGGCCAAACCGCCTGCTTCGCGCACGATGAGCAAGCCCGCAGCCATGTCCCATGCGTTCAACCGCCGCTCCCAGAACCCGTCATAACGCCCCGCCGCCACATAGGCGAGATCCAGCGATGCCGCGCCCCAGCGCCGCACGCCTGCACAAACCGGCATCAGCTTCGCAAGGTCTTGGAAAGTCAGCGGCAAATCTGACCGCCCGCCAAACGGCACGCCTGTGGCAAAAATAGATTCGATCATCCGGTTTCTGCCCGACACCCGCAACCGGGTCTCGTTCATCCACGCGCCCGCGCCTTTTTCAGCAAAGAACATCTCGTCCTTGGCCGGGTCAAACACCACGCCCGCAACGATCTGGCCCTTATGCTCCAGCGCAATCGACACCGCCCAATGCGGCAAACCATGCAGGAAATTGGTGGTGCCATCCAGCGGATCAACAATCCAGCGGCGTGTGGGGTCTTCGCCCGCTTCGCCGCCGCCTTCTTCGCCCAGCCAACCATAGGTCGGGCGCGCGCCCATAAGCTCTTCTTTCAAAAGCGCTTCGGCGTTGATGTCCGCACGGCTCACAAAATCCCCCGCGCCCTTCATGGAAACCTGAAGGTTCTCCACTTCCCGGAAATCCTTGACCAAGCCCCGGCCCGCTTTGCGGGCGGCTTTGATCATGATGTTGAGATTTGCACTGCCAATCATTGTTCTGCACCTAAAATGAGATCAGTTGCGGCGTATAGGGCGATGAGCCCTGAATGCCAAGGGGCAGCGGCATATTCTGCACAATCGCGCGCATCCCTCACGCCTTTTGCAGCTTGCGCGCCTCTTCACCCGCCAGCTTGAGCAGTTGCTTCATAAACGGTTTCTCCAGATCATCCTCGCGCACCGCCGCATAAAGCCGCCGCGTCAGGCCGTTTTCCGTCAGGGGCCGCGTGACATAATCGGATGAATATTTCACCTCCCGCACCACCCAATCAGGCAGCACCGAAACACCCCGGTTCGACGCCACCAGCAACAAGATAACGGCTGTCAATTCCACCTGCCGCACCGCCGCAGGCTCAACCTTGGCAGGGATTAAAAGCTGACTGAACACATCGAGCCGCGTGCGCTCCACCGGATAGGTAATCAGCGTCTGGCCGCGAAAATCCTCCGCCTCGACAAAGGGTTTTTCCGCCAGCGGATGCACCGAGGCCGCCACAAAAACCGGCGCATAATCAAAGAGTTCGACGAATCTCACCCCCGGCAGGTCCTCAGGGTCGGACGACACCACCAAATCCACCTCTTCGCGCAGCAACGCAGGCAGCGCGTCAAACGCAAGCCCGGGCCGGATGTCCACATCCACATCACCCCAATTGCGGCGAAACTTTTCAAGCACAGGGAACAGCCACTCAAAACACGCATGGCATTCAATGGCGATATGCATCCGCCCCACATGCCCCGAACGCAGCCCCGTGAACTCATCTTGCAAGGCTTCGATCTGCGGCAAAACCTGCTCGGCCAGCTTCAACAGCCGCCGCCCCGCCCCCGACAGTTTCAGCGGCTTGGACCGGCGCACAAACAGCGGCACCCCGGTTTGATCCTCCAGACCTTTGATCTGATGGCTCAGCGCAGATTGCGTGATGTTCATGATCTCGGCGGCGCGGGCCAAACCGCCCGCCTCGTGAATCGCCTTGATCGTGCGCAAATGGCGGAACTCAATGTGCATGTGAGGCGTTCCTCATGAAGATTGTGAGATTTATGAATTTGCCTCACTATCCCACCCGTGGCACAAGAGAGCAAGCTCCAACAAAGGAACATCCAATGACCACCCCTGCGATTTCATTCGAAGTTTTCCCACCCCGCACCGTCGATGCGGCGTTCAAGCTGTGGGATACAGCGCAGGCACTGGCGCCGCTTGGCCCGCGCTTTTTCTCTGTGACCTACGGCGCAGGCGGCACAACCCGCGATTTGACCCAAGATTCCGCCCATGTGCTGCACCGCACCTCCGGCCTGCCCGTCAGCGCGCATTTAACCTGCGTTGGCGCCAGCAAGGCTGACACATTGGCCGCCGCCGAAGGCTTTGCTCAGGCAGGCGTGACAGAAATCGTGGCCCTGCGCGGCGACCCCGAAGCGGGCCAAACCAACTTTGAGCCCCACCCCGAAGGCTTTGCCAACAGCTGCGAACTCATCGAAGCACTTGCCGAAACCGGTAAATTCACCCTGCGCGTCGGCGCCTATCCCGACAGCCACCCCGACGCCGCCGACATGGCCTCAAACATCGAATGGCTGAAACGCAAATTCGATGCGGGCGCAGATGAGGCAATCACGCAATTTTTCTTCGAAGCCGAAACATTTTTGCGCTTCCGCGATGCCTGCGTCAAAGCCGGGATCACCAAACCCATCACCCCCGGCATCCTGCCTGTGACCAATTGGACCTCGGCGCGCAAATTCGCCGACCGCTGCGGCGCAGTGGTCCCGCAATGGGTCGACGAAGCTTACCGCGCCGCGATCCGCGATGATCGCCACGACCTGCTGGCAACCGCGCTGTGCACCGAACTCTGCAGCGACCTGACCGCAGAAGGCGTCGATGCGCTGCATTTCTACACGCTGAACCGCCCCGACCTGACCCGTCAAGTCTGCCGTGCGCTTGGCATCCTGCCGCAGGCCGAAATCCGCGATGTCGCCTAAGCGCGCGCCCTAAAAGCCGCCGAAAAAGCGACAAACCTCGCGTAAAATGCCGCGCAGGGCCCTTGGGCATCTTGCCCCCGCCCTGCGCGCGCCCGTACCTTCCGGCAAACTCCCAATGCCGGAGAGCCCATGCCACGCATCGCCCAAACCCCCGAAGACCTGCTCAGCCAATCCGAAGCGCTCAAGCTTACCGGATTGGAATTTATGCAAAAAATCCTTGATGGCAGCAATTCCGGCCCGCCCATTGGCGAGACGCTCGGCTATTCGCTGCACGCGGTTGAAGAGGGCCGCGTGGTGTTTCGCGGCACGCCCGAATTCAACGTCACCAATCCGCTCGGGACTGTGCATGGCGGCTGGTACGGCACCCTGCTCGACAGCGCCATGGCCTGCGCCGTGATGACCCGCATCCCGCGCGGCTCGGTTTACACAACCTTGGAATATAAAATTAACATCCTGCGCTCGATCCCCTTGGGCACCACCATCGACTGCATCGGGGTCACCGATCACGTTGGCCGCTCCACCGGGGTGGCCCACGGCGAGATTCGCGGCCTCGAAGATGGCAAGCTTTATGCCACAGGATCAACCACCTGCATCGTGATGAAACTGGCCTAACGCCCTAAGCTTCGGTGTTGCGCGGCGGGGCCAAGGCTTTGCGCCGCCACGCAAACCACGGTTTTGGCGGCGCACTCAGCCCCTCTCGGCGCTGCGCCACCGAGGGGTGTATGCTCTCTGAGCGGTCCTGCCCCACCAGCCGCTTGCGCCGCGACACGAACAACCGCCCCCAACCGCGCCACAGACCCACCGATGGCGCGCATGCGTCCATCTCGAACCGCTCACGCCACCCCGCAGGCAGCGGCAAACCGCAAGTTTCGGCCTTGCCCAGCATCCACACCAGCGGGATATTCGCCAAAGGCCGCGCCGCTTCAAACGTGCCGATATGCCCGCCCACATCGCCATGGGTGCCGGGAAACCAAACCTGCTCTGCGCGCCCCTGCCAACCGCTTTCGCAGGCCCAAAGCACCGGTTTATAAACCACCCGCGTCTCGTCCAGCGCCAGCGCATGAAAGCCGTTTTTCACCACATCACCAAGCTTATGGCTGTGAAATGAATGATGCGGCTCGGACAGACGCCACAGGATCGGTGCATTGATGCCCAGCGATTTCACCGTATCCCAAACGCCGATCATCTCGATCTCGACGCGCTCATGGCAATGTTTGCTCTTAAAGGCCCGCGCCGCATGGGAAAAAGGGTTGCCCTGATAATGGCGGTAAATGTTGCGAATGTTCCGCTCTGTGGCATCGGCATTGCGCAGCAGCCCGACCATATCGATCACCCCCGCAAGGCTGCGCACCGCATAGGCCCCGCGCGAATAGCCCATCAGGTAAATCTTATCCCCCGGCCGATAACGCGACGCAAGATAACCATATGCGCGCCGGATCTGCCGATTGATCCCGCGCCCCGCCAGCACATTAAGCGCCGAGCGCCATTCGCGCCATTGCAGCCCCGGCTCGTAATAGATCGAGATTTCAGCCCCCATTTCGCGGGCCAGCAAATAGGCCTTGCCCGCGTTGGTCTCCATCCCCGCATCCAGCGAGGACATGGTGCCATCCAAAATCACCAAATGGATCACGCTGGCGCGGCGCGGGCCAAAATCGCTGGCTGGCCGGCGCCAAATCCTGCCGATCAGCCGGGACAGCAATCCCGATTTATTCTGCCGCGATTTTGGCACCTTGCAGCATCTCCCATACGCGGTGCGGCGTGAATGGCATGTCGGCCTGCCGCACCCCTTGATCCCAGATCGCATCCTGCACCGCGTTCGACACCGCAGCCAATGCGCCCACTGTCCCCGCCTCGCCGCAGCCCTTCATCCCCATCAGGTTCGCAGTGCTCGGCACAGGTTCACTGGTGAAAGATATATTCGGAAGATCAGCCGCGCGCGGCAAGCCGTAATCCATAAACGATGCCGTGAGCAATTGCCCGTCCTCGTCATAGACAACCCGCTCCTGCACCGCCTGCCCGATGCCCTGCGCCACACCGCCATGCACCTGCCCTTCGGCCAGCATCGGGTTGATAAGATTACCAAAATCATCAACCACCGTGTAACGCTCCACCTCGGTCCAGCCCGTCTCAGGATCCACCACAACCTCGGCCACATGCACCCCGTTGGGATAGCTGCGCCCCGGCAAAGTCGCGCGTTCTTGATGGCTCAGCAGATCATCACGCTGCTTTTCGCGCGCGAGCTGCGCCGCCTCAAGCAAACTTGGCGTCAGGTTCGACCCCTCCGCCCGGAACCGCTCGTTATCAAACTGCACGGCGCTTGGCTCAACCCCCATTTCCTCGGCCAGAAATTCGGTGAATGCCTTAACCATTTTATCAACGGTCGCCAATGTCGCGGTGTTTTGCGTCGTGACAGACCGCGACCCGCCTGTGCCGCCGCCCTTGGCGATCAAATCACTGTCGCCCTGCACCACATCAATTAACCCGGCAGGAATCCCCGTCTGATCGGCCAAAAACTTTGCATAAACCGTCTCGTGCCCTTGCCCGTTGCTCTGCGTGCCAACAAAAATCTTCACCCGGCCATCCTCTTCAAAGAGCACATGCGCCCCTTCCGAAGGATCACCCAAAATACTTTCGATATAGTAACAAAGCCCCTGCCCGCGCAGTTTTCCGCGTGTGGCATCCGCCGCGCGGCGCGCCTCAAACCCCTCCCGGTCGGCCTCAACCGCCACACGGGCCAGCAATTTGGGGAAATCCCCCACATCATAATTTTCGCCCGTGGCCGAGGTATAGGGAAACTGCTCCGGCTTGATGAAATTGATCTGCCGCAACTGCCACGGATCAACCCCAAGCTCGCGCGCGGCCCGGTCCATCACCCGCTCCAGCACATAAATCGCCTCGGGCCGCCCCGCGCCGCGATAGGCATCCACCTGCACCGTGTTTGTGTAATAGCCCTCCACCTGCAACCATGTGGTTTGCACATCGTAAACACCCATCAACACCTTGGAAAACAACAAGGTTTGAATCGGCTGGCCAAATTGCGAATTATACGCCCCAAGGTTACAGCGCGTCCGCACCCGGTAGGCCGTGATCTTGTGGTTCTCATCAAACGCCAGCTCCGCCACGCTGACCAGATCGCGCCCGCCATTATCGCTCAGCATCGCCTCGCCGCGCTCCGACATCCAGCGCACCGGCTTGCCCAGCGCCCGCGCCGCATGGGCCGCCACATAATACTCAGGATAGGCCATGGCCTTCATGCCAAACCCGCCGCCCACATCGGGGTGGGTCACCCGCACGTTTTCGGGCTCCAGCCCAAAGGCCCGCACCAGATTATCCTTGGGCACCCACACGCCTTGGCCGCCAAACGCCACATGCAAACGCCCATCCTCCCATTCCGCGTAACAGCCGCGCGGCTCCATGGAATTGGCAATGATCCGGTTGTCACCGACCTCCAGCGACACATGATGCGCCGCCTTGGCAAATGCCGCCTCTGTGGCCGCCTCATCGCCCATGCCCCAATCAAAAGCGCGGTTGTCCGGCGCCTCAGGGTGGATCACCTCGCCCCCCGGCTCAAGCGCCATCGAGACCGGCAAATCATCCACATCGAACAAGATCATCTCTGCCGCATCGCGTGCCTGATCCAGCGTTTCGGCCACAATCATTGCCACCGCTTCGCCCACATGCGTGACTTTCCCATTGGCCAACAAAGGCCGCAGCGGATTGGCCGCTTTGCTGCCATCACGGTTGTCCAAAATCGCGCCGCGCAGCGTGGCTTTCATGCCCGCCGCTTCCAGATCGGCATAGGTCACCACCAGATGCACCCCCGGCGCTTCCGCCGCGTCTGATACATCCAGCTCCGTGATCACCCCATGCGCCACAGAGGATCGCAAAACATAGGCATGCAGCGCGCCCTCAGGCGCAATATCATCCACATAACGCCCATGGCCGGTCAGAAACCGCGTATCCTCAACCCGTTTAACCGGTTGGCTTTTCCCGAATTTTTCCACTGGACCACGCCCCTTATCCGCTTTGATCTGCACCGTTTGAACAGGACAGTAGCGGGAAGGTCTATGATGTCCAGATGCCGCGCCTAGAAACCCGCCACGGTTTGGACATCATGCAGCCCATAGCCGTTAAACGCCGTGCTCATGGCGATGGAATAGGCACCCATGCCGCCAAAAAGGATAAAATCCCCCTCCGCCAAATCCCCCGGCAATGCCAGCACCCCGGGCAGATGATCCAGACTGTCGCAGGTCGGGCCAAACACCCGGCGCGGCACAATCTCGCCCGCACGCGGCGCGCCGCTGCTGTCAAGCACCGTGACCAGCCCGGTCAGCCCCATATCGCGCAGATCAACCAACCCGCCGTAAATCCCGTCATTCAAATACACCGCGCCGCCCTGCGCGCGGCATCCCTTGACCCGCGCCGCCAACATGGCCGATCCGGCCACCATCGCGCGCCCCGGCTCGCATAAAAGCTGCGGCGCATCCGCGCCAAAATGCGTCAACGCCGCGGTCTTTGCCGCCCGCAACGCCAGCCCCACATCCGGCGTGCCAAATCCCCGGTCCGCCGCAAAGCCGCCGCCAATATTCAGCCGCCCGATCTGCACCCCTGCCTGCGCGCAAATCCGCGCCGCTGCCGCAATATAGGTCGCCCAGGCCGACGGGTCTTCGCATTGCGTGCCGGGATGGAAACACAGGCTCGGCGCAAAACCCATTCGGGCCACCTGCCGCAACAAATCCACCGCAACCTCCGGCGTTGCCCCAAATTTATCGCCAAAATCATAGGCCGCGCCTTTGACAGGCAAGGCAAAACGCACCGCCACTTCCGCGCTGCGCGGCACACAGTCCAATTTCGCCAACTCGCCCGCATCATCGACGGACCAACTGCGCACACCCGCCTTGATCCCGGCGGCAATTTCCACCCGCGAGCGCACCGGGTTGTTATAATGCAGCGCCGCATCCGGGCAAACCGCCTGCACCGCCGCCATCTCGGCGGGCGATGCCACATCAAAACTGGTGATCCCTGCCGCCACGAGGTTCTCAAGCACTTCCTTGCGGTCATTGGCCTTCACCGCATAGGTCACCAGCCCGTCAAACCTTGCCTGAAACCGCCGCGCCGTTGCCTGAAGCACAGCAGGCGCAAAAAACAAAACCGGGTCATCGGGTTGCTGCCGTGCAAGGAAATGAGCGGGGGTCGGGGAAATAGCGGAGATCTGCTGCATCTTGGCCTCAAACTGTTGGTTTCCCTCAGCTTAAGTCGAATAACGCTCGGAATTGCTCGGCAATCTGATAGATATGCAGCATTCTTACGGCGATATGACGAAATGAACATGCAAATCGACAAAACAGACCAGCTCCTGATTGAGCTTTTGCAAAACAATGCCCGCATGCCGGTTGTCGATCTGGCCCGCGCGCTTGGCTTGGCCCGCACCACGGTGCAGGCCCGGCTCGAACGGCTCGAACGCAGCGGCGCGATCTTGGGCTATACCATCCGCCTTGGCGCCGAGGCCCGCGCCCCGATCCGCGCCACAGCGCTGGTCAGCATCGAGCCGCGCTCCGGCCCTGCCGTGCTGGACCGGCTGCGCAAATTGCCCGCCGTACAGGCCGTGCACACCACGTCAGGCCGCTTCGATCTGCTGGTGGTGATCGCCGCCGCCACCACCCAAGAGCTTGACCAAACCCTCGACCACATCGGCGAGGCGCGCGGCGTGAAAGGCTCAGAAAGCCTGATCCACCTGAGCACAAAGCTCGACAGGCGCGGATAACACCGCGCGCGGCCCCGCCTCCCCCTTTCCCTCCTGCCCATCCTTCGTTAGATCACTCCGTGAACCGCAGACGGGAAATTGATCATGGCTCTGGACAAGACATTCAACGCAGCCGAGGCCGAAAAACGGCTTTATGAGGCTTGGGACAACGCTGGCGCTTTCAAAGCGGGCGCAAATGCCAAAGAAGGCGCAGAAACCTTTTCCATCATGATCCCCCCGCCCAATGTCACGGGCGTGCTGCACATGGGCCATGCGTTTAATAACACGCTGCAAGACATCTTGATCCGCTGGCACCGGATGCGCGGCTTTGACACGCTCTGGCAGCCCGGCCAAGACCACGCAGGCATCGCCACGCAAATGGTGGTGGAACGCAAACTCGCCGCCGAAGGCAAACCGCCGCGCCGCGAATGGAGCCGCGAAGATTTCACCGCTGAAATCTGGAAATGGAAATCCCAATCGGGCGGCACCATCATCGAACAGCTCAAGCGCCTTGGCGCCTCTTGCGACTGGTCGCGCAACGCCTTCACCATGTCCGGCGCCCCCGGCGCGCCTGCGGGCGAAGAAGGCAATTTCCACGACGCCGTGATCAAAGTCTTTGTGGATATGTACAACAAAGGCCTGATCTACCGCGGCAAACGGCTGGTCAACTGGGACCCGCATTTCGAAACCGCAATCTCCGATCTCGAAGTTGAAAGCACCGAAGTTGACGGCCACATGTGGCACTTCAAATACCCGCTCGCGGGCGGTGCCACCTATACTTATGTGGAAAAAGACGAAGACGGCACCGTGCTGTTTGAAGAAGAGCGCGACTATATCTCCATCGCCACCACGCGCCCCGAAACCATGCTGGGCGACGGCGCGGTTGCGGTGCACCCTTCAGATGCGCGCTATGCCTCAATCGTGGGCAAATTGTGCGAAATCCCCGTGGGGCCAAAAGAACAGCGCCGCCTGATTCCGATCATCACCGATGAATACCCCGATCAAAACTTCGGCTCGGGCGCGGTGAAAATCACCGGCGCGCATGATTTCAACGACTACGGCGTTGCCAAACGCGCCGGCATCCCGCTCTACGCGCTGATGGACACACGCGGCGCGATGCGCAGCGACGGCCTGCCCTACGCCCAAGCCGCCGCCCGCGCCCAAGCCATCGCCGAAGGCCGCGAAGACGCGCCCTTTGATACGACCGAAATCAACCTTGTGCCCGATGCCTACCGCGGCCTTGACCGCTTCGAAGCCCGCGCAAAAGTCATCGCAGACATCACCGCCGAAGGCCTCGCCGTGATGACCCAGGCCCATGACCCGCGCCTCGGCAAAGCCGCGCAAAAACCCCTCGCCCCCGAAGAAGGCGGCGAGACGCGCGACGAAGAACTTGTGCCACTGGTCGAAGCCAAGAAGATCATGCAGCCCTTCGGCGACCGCTCCAAAGTGGTGATCGAACCCATGCTGACCGATCAATGGTTCGTGGCCACCGATAAAATCGTCCAGCCCGCCATCGACGCCGTGCGCTCCGGCGAGGTGACAATCCTCCCCGAGCAGGACAAAAAAGTCTATTTCCACTGGCTGGAAAACATCGAGCCATGGTGCATCTCGCGCCAATTGTGGTGGGGCCACCAGATCCCCGTGTGGTACGGGCCTACCAAAGAAGTCACAGACGCCTATCCGACCGCGCTTGCCGGCGTGAAGGAGTTTTGTGGCGCGAATGAAGAAGATATCACAAAGGCAGCACAAGCTTACTATGGTGAAGATGTTAAGATTTCGTTCTTCGAGCAACGAACAGCCGGACAGCTTCACGCGATTTCGACCTCAGATGGAAAACTAAGCGAAGTCCACCTATCCCGCGACCCCGATGTTCTCGACACATGGTTCTCCTCGGGCCTGTGGCCCATCGGCACGCTGGGCTGGCCCGAAGACACGGCAGCCTTGGAGAAATACTTCCCCACCTCCGTGCTGATCACCGGGTTTGATATCATCTTCTTCTGGGTCGCCCGGATGATGATGATGCAATATGCCGTGGTCGATCAAAAACCCTTCAGCACCGTCTATGTGCACGCGCTGGTGCGCGACGAGAAGGGCAAGAAAATGTCCAAATCGCTGGGCAATGTGCTCGATCCGCTGGAATTGATCGACGAATACGGCGCCGATGCCGTGCGCTTCACGCTGACCTCCATGGCGGCCATGGGGCGCGACCTGAAACTCTCGACCCAGCGCATCACAGGCTACCGCAACTTCGGCACAAAACTGTGGAACGCCCACCGTTTTGCCGAAATGAACGACGCCTTCAGCGCGCCCTCAGGGCGGCCCACCCCCAGCGCAACACTCAACAAATGGATCATCGGCGAAACCGCCCGCATCCGCGAAGAAACCGATGCCGCGCTGGCCAATTACCGCTTCAATGACGCGGCCAATGGGCTCTACGCCTTTGTCTGGGGCAAGGTTTGCGACTGGTACGTGGAACTGAGCAAACCGCTGCTGCAAGACAACGCCCCCGAGGCCGCAGAAACCAGGCAAACCCTGAAATGGGTGCTGGAGCAATGCCTGGTGCTGCTGCACCCCATCATGCCCTTCATCACAGAAGAGCTGTGGCAATCCTCGGACAAACGCGCCGATCTGCTCGCCCTTACCCAATGGCCCGACTACACCACAGCCGAGCTGCTGGACGCCGAAGCCGACCGCGAGCTGAACTGGGTCATCACCCTCATCGAAAGCATTCGCTCCGCGCGGCAACAAATGCACGTGCCCGCCGGACTGCAAGTGCCGATGCTGGTCACTACAATGGATGAAAGCGCCCGCACCGCTTGGGCCGGCAACGAAGCCATGATCAAACGCCTCGCGCGCGTGGAAAACCTCGACGAGATCGCAGATTTCCCCAAAGGCACCGTCAGCATCCCCGCCCCCGGCGCGGAATTTGGCCTGCCGCTGGCTGGCCTAATCGACATCGACGCCGAAAAAGCCCGCCTGCAAAAGTCGCATGACAAATTGATGAAAGAAATCGGCGGACTAAAAGGGCGGCTGAACAACCCCAAATTCATCGCCTCCGCCCCCGAAGATGTGGTGACCGAAGCACAGTCCAATCTGGACGCACGCCAAGAAGAAGCCGATCAATTGCAAGCCGCGCTCACGCGCCTGTCAGAACTGGGGTAATCCCCGCAAATTTCCAATTGGCCCCAAATCCCCGCCGGAGGCATTAAATCTTTTCTGGAACTCCCAAAAAGATTTTAGCCCTTCGGGGAGGATTTTAACCAATTGGAAATGAACCCGCGCCAAAATACAGGGGCGGTCCTAGGTGGGAACCGAAGATCGTCCAATTGGAAAGCCCCGCCCTCTTGTGGCGGGGCCGACCTTTGCAGCCCTAAAATCAATCAAACTTGGCGGGCCGTTTGCCAAATTCGGCGGCGATAACCTCCATCTGATGCGGCCTGCCAAGCAACGTCGCCTGAACCCGCGATTCCGCCTCCAGAACGCGTGCCGCATCGTCGCTCTCTGCAATGGCAATCAGCGCTTTGGCCGCCCGGATCGCCGAGGGGCTTTTGCCCGCAATCACCTGCGCCATATCCATCGCCGCCGCCAGCGGATCATCCGCAAGCTCCGTCACCAGCCCCCAAGCTTCCGCCCGGCCGGCATCGATCACCTCTGCCGTATAGGTCAGTCGGCGCAGCACATCCGAGCGCACCAAACGGGGCAACAGCACCATCCCGCCCATGTCCGGCACAATCCCCCATTTCATTTCCATCACCGCAAGCTTGGTCTGCGGCGCCGCAATCCTGATATCTGCGCCAAGCGCCAATTGCATGCCCGCGCCATAAACCGCACCGTGCAGCGCCGCGATCACCGGTATCTCCAGCCGCGCCCAGACCATCGCAACCTCTTGCCATTGATTGGTCGTGCCCTCGCCATGGGTGCGCGGCACCAACAGCGCGGCGGGATCTTTGCCAATCATGCCCGACAGCCCGGTAATATCGATCCCCGCGCAAAACGCTTTGCCCTGCCCCGACAGCACAGCAACCCGCGCATCAGACCGCGCCACCTCTTGCCCTGCGGCAATGATCGCATCGATCATCTCTTGATCCACCGCGTTCATTTTATCGGCCCGGGTCAACTCCACATGGGCGATATGATCTTTGAAACTTACGGATACTCTGGACATGGTAAAACTCCTGTTGCGCTTGGCTCATAACACAGTGGATCTGCAATCAACGCCAGTCAAACGTGAGGTAAGCGCCGCGCCGCTTCTGTCCACAGCGCGCCGCGCAATTTCCAACGCACCGCCTTTTGCCCTCTTGCCGAAACCCGCGCTGCATGCCACTGAAACGCCCATGACACATGCCCGCTTGACCCCGCTTGCCCAATCCTTGCCCGCCACTGTCCCCTTTGTGGGGCCGGAAACCCAAGAGCGCGCGCGCGGCGCCGCTTTTCGCGCCCGGCTTGGCGCCAATGAGAACGCTTTTGGCCCCTCGCCCCGTGCCATCTCCGCCATGGCCCAGACCGCGCAGTGGATGTACGGCGATCCCGAGAGCTTTGATCTGCGCGCAGCACTGGCCAAGGCCCATGGCACCACGCCCGATCACCTGATTGTCGGCGAAGGCATTGACGGGCTGCTGAGCTATCTGGTCCGGCTTACCGTCGGCGCAGGCGACGCGGTTGTGACCTCGGATGGCGCCTATCCGACCTTCAATTACCACGTGGCAGGTTTCGGCGGCACGCTGCATAAAGTGCCCTACCGCGACGACCACGAAGACCTCGAAGCGCTGTTCGAGCAAGCCGCCCGCACGGACGCAAAACTGGTCTATCTGGCCAACCCGGACAACCCGATGGGCACTTGGCACAAGGGCGAAGACATCGCCAAAGCCATGGAAAATTTGCCCCAATCCACGCTGCTGATCTTGGACGAAGCCTATATCGAATGCGCCCCCGAAGCCGCCGCTCTGCCGCTGCCCATCGATGATCCCCGCGTGATCCGTATGCGCACCTTTTCAAAGGCTTACGGCTTGGCCGGGGCGCGGGTCGGCTATGCGATGGGCCATCCCGATCTGATCACTGCATTCCACAAAGTGCGCAATCACTTTGGTATGAACCGCGCCGCCCAAGCCGGCGCATTGGCCGCGCTGGCCGATCAAGATTGGCTGCAAGAGGTCCAGCAAAAAATCGACGCCGCCCGCGCGCGCATCAGCAACATCGCCAAGGCGCAGGGCCTCACCGCCCTGCCCTCTGCCACCAATTTTGTCGCCATTGACTGCGGCAAAGATGCAGCCTTTGCCCAGCGTGTGCTCGCCGGGCTGATCGCCCGCGACATCTTTGTGCGCATGCCTTTTGTGGCGCCGCAAAACCGCTGCATCCGCGTTAGCTGCGGCTCAGAGGAAATGCTGGACGCGTTTGAAACCGCCTTGCCCGCGGCCTTGGCCGAGGCGCGGGGTTAACCCGCCAAAACCTCTGCCGCCGCATCCAGCGCGCCCGGCCCATGCGCAATCCCAAGGCTGCGCATCCCGGCTTCCATACCGCCAAGCAGCCCCATGATCATCTGGCCGTTCACATGGCCCATGTGGCCCAACCGGAAGAACCCATCGCGCGCCGGATCGCCCGGCTCTGCCATGCCAAGCCCGATCCCCAAGGTCAGCCCGAGGTTATCTTGCGTCCATTGCCGCAACTGCGTGGCCGTCGGAGCCTCAAGCCGCAGCGCCGTCACCGCATGGCTGCGATGCGCCGGATCGGCAATGTTGAACGCAAAACTGCCCTCCTCTGCCCAAGCCGCCCCCGCAGCCCAAACCATCCGCGCCAGCTTTTCATGCCGCGCCCAGACCTGCTCCATGCCCTCGCCATGCAAAAGATCCAGCGCCACCCGCAGCCCATAAAGATGATGCGTCGGCGCAGTGCCATCAAAAAACTGCCACAGCTCTTCAGCGGCGGCTCTGGGCTGCCAATCCCAATACCGGCTGACGCGCGGCATCTTGGCCCGCGCCTCCGCCGCCTTGGGCGAAAAGAAAACAAAGCCAATCCCCGGCGGCACCATCAACCCTTTTTGGCTGGCCGTCACCGCCACATCAACGCCCCAGGCGTCCATCTCAAAACGGTCGCACCCCATCGAGGCAATGCAATCAGCCATCAGCAGCGCCGGATGCCCCACCCGGTCCAAAACCTTGCGAAGCCCCCCCACATCATTGCGCACCGAACTTGACGTATCCACATGAACCGCCATCACCGCCTTGATTTCATGCGCTTTATCACGCACCAGCCGCTCTTCTATCCGCGCCAGATCCATCGGCGCGCTCTTGCCAAAATCGATCACCTCCGCCTGCGCGCCCAGCCCATCAGCCATATCCGCCCAGCCCATGCCAAACCGCCCCGTGGCAGGCACCAGAACCTTATCCCCCGGCGCCACCACATTGGACAGGGCCGCTTCCCAAACCCCATGCCCATTGGCAATATAGATCGCCACATGATGCTCGGTGCGCGCCACACGTTTCAAATCGCGCGCAATCCCCGGCATCATCTCCACCAACTCGCCCTCATAAATATTCGGCGAGGCCCGGTGCATGGCCTGAAGCACCGCATCGGGCATCACAGAAGGGCCGGGAATCGCAAGATAGCTGCGACCGCCATGCGGGGTGGGTTTCGATGTCATGGCATGCTCCATCCGTGGGTTTTTTCGCACTTTATCCATGCGCGACCCAAGGTCAATCGGCCCTCTCTTGCTCAAGGGCGCACAACCCCGTAGTTTCCCCCCCAGAAGGCCCGAAAGGACACGGACCCACATATGACCTCCCCCGAACATACATCAGGCGACCTGATGCGCTGGCTCTGGCGCGATTACCTGCGCGAACATACTGGCATGCTGGCCGTTGCCGTGTTTTTCATGATGCTCGAAGGCGCAACCTTGGGCGCGCTCGCCCGGTTGATGGAGCCGATGTTCGACAAAGTCTTTGTCGCAGGCAACAAACCGGCGCTGCTGTGGATCGGTCTGGTGCTCATCGGCATTTTCATTCTGCGGGCCATCTCCGGCGTGGCGCAAAAAGTGCTGCTCACCCGTATTGCCCAAAAAACCGCCGCCAAACTGCGCGTCACCTTGCTGGAACGCATGATGCAACAGGACGGCACGTTCCACCAAAACCACCCGCCCGGCTTCCTGATCCAGCGCGTCCAATCCGACGTAAACGCGGTTAACGACGTCTGGCGCGCCATCATCACCGGTGCAGGGCGCGATTTCATCGGGCTTTTGGTGCTGCTCGGCGTGGCCATCTCGATTGATCCGATTTGGGCGCTGCTGGCCTGCGTTGGCCTGCCCCTGCTGGTGCTGCCTGCGGCTTTTGCGCAAAAATTCGTGCGCCGCCGCGCCCGCGAAGCCCGCGATCTGGGCGCAACCCTCTCCACCCGCCTCGACGAAGTGTTCCACGGCATTGTTCAGGTCAAACTCAACGCGCTCGAAGACTACCAAACCAAACAATATCGCGGCCTCACCGACCGTTTTGTCGATACCGAAGTGCGCGCCGCCTTTGGCTCCGCCGCCATCCCCGCGATGATCGACATCATCTCCGGCCTCGGCTTCATGGCGGTGATCCTCTACGGCGGCGCTGAAATCATCTCGGGCGGCAAAACCATTGGCGAGTTTATGACATTCTTCACCGCCATGGGCTTCACCTTCAGCCCCCTGCGCCGGCTCGGCGCCATATCGGGGCTTTGGCAAACCGCTGCCGCCGCGCTGGAACGCATCCGCGACCTGCTTCTTGCGCCCATTTTGCTCTCCTCCCCCGAAAATGCTGTCGCCGCGCCCAGCCAGACCCCCGACATCGCCCTGCGCGGCGTGTCCCTGTCTTACGGCGACGCAAAGGTGCTCGATGATCTGAACCTCACCGCCGCCGCCGGGCAAACCACCGCACTTGTCGGCGCATCTGGCGCAGGCAAATCAACCATCTTCAACCTGCTCACCCGGCTGATTGATCCGCAAAACGGCAGCGTCGAAATCGGCGGCGTGGCCACCACAAAAATGGCCCTGCCCGAGCTGCGCAAGCTTTTCTCCGTGGTCACCCAAGAAGCCCTGCTCTTTGACGAAACCCTGCGCGAAAACATCGTGCTGGGCCGCGAAGGCATCTCGGACGAAGCGCTAAAGCGCGCCTTGGACGCCGCCCATGTCAGTGACTTCCTGCCCAAACTCGAACATGGGCTCGACACCCCTGTCGGCCCGCGCGGCTCTGCGCTCTCCGGCGGCCAGCGCCAGCGCGTGGTGATCGCCCGCGCCCTGCTGCGCGACACACCTATCTTGCTGCTCGACGAAGCCACCAGCGCCCTCGACGCCCAATCCGAACAGGTCGTCCAAGACGCGCTTGACCGCCTCGCCAAAGGCCGCACCACCTTGGTCATCGCCCACCGCCTCTCCACCATCCGCAACGCCGATAAAATCATCGTCATGGACCGGGGCCGCGTGGTGGACGAAGGCAACCACGAAGAACTTCTGGCACGCGGCGGCATCTACGCCGACCTCTACCGCCTGCAATTCCAGGACGGCAAAACCATCTCCGACCGGCGCGGGCTACACGCGCTCAAACCGCGTACCCGCAACACAGACCCAGACCGCCCCGGCCTTTTCCAACGCCTCGGCCAACGGCTGTTCGGCTAAGGCTTCACCCTTCTTTAAATACTCAAATCCACCGCTCTGAGTTACAAACCCCCGGCGAAATTCTAGCATTAAGATATGTTAACAATTGACCCCACCCCGCCGCTGGGCCAATTTGCCCCAGCTGCCCATCAATGAGAGAGCCGATGCCAAAAACAGACGCCCCCGCATTCTTGGTGCCTGAAACCGGCGTTGCCGATCTGGGCCTTTTTGGAAAACCGCTGTTCCAAGACCCCGGCGCGCGCGCCTTGGCGCGGGTCGGCGTGGTCGATGTGGGCTCCAACTCGGTGCGCTTGGTGGTGTTCGACGGTGCCGCCCGAAGCCCAGCCTATTTCTACAACGAAAAAATCATGTGCGCCTTGGGCGCGGGCATGGCCGAAACCGGCCACCTCTCCCCGCAGGGGCGCGAGCGCGCGCTGGCCGCCATGCACCGTTTCAAACATCTGGCCGATGGCATGGGCCTGACGGAACTCACCGTTGTGGCCACTGCCGCTGTGCGCGACGCCATCGACGGCCCCGATTTTTGCCGCGATGTGCAGGACCAAACCGGGCTGAAAATCTGGGTCATCGACGGCGAAGAAGAGGCCCGCCTCTCCGCTCAAGGCGTGTTGCTGGGCTGGCCCGGCGCTTACGGTCTGGTCTGCGACATCGGCGGCTCCTCGATGGAGCTGGCCGAAATCTCCGGCGGGCGCGTGGGCAAACGCGTGACCTCGGGCCTTGGCCCCCTCAAACTGCGCGATCTCAAAGGCGGCGCACGTGCCCGCGAAGCGATGATCAAAGACGTTCTCGAAGATCTGCAACAGCGCATGGGCTTCCAGCGCGACCGCCTGTTCCTCGTCGGCGGCTCATGGCGCGCCATCGCCCGCATCGACATGATGCGCCGCGGCTACCCGCTGCACGTGCTGCATGAATACCGCATGACCCGCAAATCCGTCGCGGCCACCGTAGAGTTCATCCGCAAACACAAAGACCACGAAGCCCTGCGCGCCGAGGCAGGCGTCTCAAGCGCACGCATGGCGCTGGTGCCCTTTGCCGCCCAAGTGCTCGACCGTCTGGTGAAAACCTTCCGCCCCCAAGACATCGCGATTTCCAGCTATGGCATCCGCGAAGGCATGCTCTATGAACAAATGCCCCAGCGCCTGCGTGACCGCGATCCCCTGATCGAGGCCTGCCGCTTTGCCGAAGCCAAAGATGCCCGCCTGCCCGGCTTTGGCAAAATCCTCTATAACTTCTTGGAACCGCTCTATAAATCCAGCCCCACACCGCGCAAGCGCTTGGTAAAAGCCGCCTGCCTCTTGCATGACGTAAGCTGGCGCGCCCACCCCGATTACCGCGCCGAAGTCTGTTTCGACAACGCTACCCGCGCCAATCTGGGCGGCCTCAAACACTCCGAACGCATCTATCTGGGCCTCGCCCTGCTACACCGCTATTCCAACAAACGCGAAAACACCCGCTTTGCCGATCTTTACGAAATGGTAGATGAGCGCACCCGCAAAGAGGCCGAGATTTTGGGCAAAGCCATGCGTTTTGGCGCGATGCTCTGGCTCGACAAAGGCGCAGAGCCCGCCCAAATGCGCTGGTTCCCCAAGAAAAAACTGTTGGAGCTCTGGCTCACCCCCTCCATGGCCCCGCTCTATGGCGAGGTCGCGGAATCGCGTTTCAACTCACTGGCCGATTCTCTGGGCGCAGCCACGCTTGTGAAAACCGCCCGCCGCTAAAGCTCGATCTCCGGCGCAGGCTCAACCGCGTCCGGCACAGCCTCCGGCTTGCGGCGAATGATAATATCGCCATTGGGCAGCATCTCGGGCGGCTCATAGACGCTCCAATCCTCCACCTGCATTAATAAATCGCGCAGCTGCGGCCCCATTTCCTCGGCAAATCCGCGCAGCGCCGGGCCCAACTCATCCGCAAGCTCCGACAAATCCTCAAGCGCAGGTTCCATCTCTTTCATCAGCCCCTCAAGGAAAAGCTGCGCCCCGCGCTGCATCAACCCATCCCCCGCCTCTTCCTCCTGCGCAGCAGCAGGCAGAGCGGCAAAAAACATCAAAGGCAGGGCAAGGATGAAATGTCTCATGACACCAACATAGGCGCAAATTATGAAATTTACGACAAGAGCCGCATTTTTCTGATCTTAACCGTCAAAATCAATCGTCACTGGAAAATGGTCTGACGCCATCACCAGCGCATTGCGCATCTGCTCCGAATGCCAACATTCAGGGTCATCCATCGGGTGCCAAATCCGCCAAACGGCGCGGCGCTCCCGGAAATCATCGCTGACCATAATGTAATCCAACAGCGCCTGAAGAAAGCGTTTTTCCTGCCGGATATAAAACCGCGAGGTCGTGGGCATCGCCCCCAATTTCCGGCTCAGCGCCCGTTTGGCATGCGGATCAAACAGCGCATTTTGCGTGCCATGCCCCAGCACAATCTCGACCGAAGAACGCCCAAAAAGGTCTTCAAACTCATCCAGCCCCGGCCCATCATTCATATCGCCCAGCACCATCAGCGGGGTTTTTGCCGCCAAATGCACCTCAATCCGGCGGCGCAGCCAGATTGCCTGCGCCAATTGTTTGCGCCGGTTTGCGATGGCGAATTTCATCACCTCCGCTGGGTTCGTGGCCCCATGCGGCGCTTTGGATTTCAAATGCGCGCCGATCATCGAAAAGGTAAACCCGCCTTGGGTTTTGATGTTCAATTCCAGCGGCGGCTTGGAAAAAACCACCCGGTCTTCGGTGGCATCAATGTCCAAATCAATCCGCAGCGCACTGTCAAAACGCGGATCACCCGCCGCCCCATCCGGCCCCGCCGCAATCCCCAGCGGCACATGCGCCGCCTCGATCTTATCCGGGTCATACATGAGCGCAATTTCTTGCTGCGTGTCATTGGCAAACCCCATGACCGCCGCGCGCGCGCGCAGCGAAAACTTTTCCGCAAACAGCTCCAGCGCGCGCACCGTATGCCGCTTGCGCCCCTGATCTGGCGCTTCGATGATCATCAACGCATCCGCATCAAGCTGCTGCATCACATAGCCAACCGCCGCGGTTTGCTGCCCCCGCGTCACATCATGGCGCCCCGACCATCCATCATCATCAAGTAATTGATTTTCATCATCAAACAGCGCCGAAAACCACTCAACATTATAAGTGGCAATCCGCATCTACGCGGCCTTGCCCGACATGGTTTCCCACGCTTGGTTGATGTCGATCAACCGCCGCTCGGCCAGCTTCACAGCCTCCTGCGGCAGGCCCCGCGCCGTCAACACATCGGGGTGATTGTCGCGCACCAATTGCCGCCACGCCTTGCGCGCCTGCGCGACACTCGCATCTGCTGCCACCCCCAGAACCATATGCGGCAGCGGCGACATATCCGGCACAAACCGCGATCGAAGCGCTTCGAAACACCCCTGCGGCAGGCCAAAAATCTCGTTCACCCGCTCTAAAAACGCATCTTCATTGGGGTGATATGTCCCATCCGCCATGGCGATGTGAAACAATCCCTCCATAAGGTCCGTCAAAATATCGCGCTGGTCGCTGAACATCGCGGCAATCCGCGCCGCGTAATCCTCAAAACCCGCCACATCCTGCCGCGCCAAGTTGAAAACCCGCGCCGCATTTTGCGCATCCGCATCGGCAATCTGGAACACTTCGCGAAAGGCCGTCACCTCGTCGCGGGTCACCAAACCATCCGCCTTGGCCATCTTGGCCCCCAGCGCGATCACCGCAATGGTAAACCCGACCGAGCGTTCCGGCGGGCTGCGCAGGCGGTCAAAAACCGCCGACAGGCCTTCGCCATTGGCAAGCGCGCCAAGCGCCTCAGATATGCGGATCCAAATCGACATGTGGCATTCCTAACCTGCCGCTTTTCAAATGTCAGGCACCGATCAAAAGTTTTTGCATCAAGATCAGGTCAAGCCATCGCCCGCTCTTGCGCCCCACCTGCGGCATGCGCCCCACTTCGGCAAAGCCGTGCCGCGCGTGAAAGGCTTGCGCGCCGGGGTTGGCACCGCTGATCGCCGCCACCATCACATGCACCCCCTGCGCGCCTGCCGCCGCCAACCCATGTTGCAACAGCGCCCGGCCTACCCCCTGCCCGGGCCGCGCGGTGATAATACTATGCTCCGCCGTGTGCTGATAGCCCGGCCCGCCGCGAAACGCCCCCCAAGTGATGAACCCCGCGCCCGCGTCTGCCACCCAAAACGCACCGGGGCGGGCGGCGATCAACCCCGCCACATCGGCCACGGATTTCTCATCGCTGGTGAAAGTCGCAAGGCTGCTGCGGATCATTCCGTTCCACAAATCCGCGATCCCCGCCGCGTCGTCTTCCCGCGCCGCACGGATCATCAAGACAGCACCTTGCCGCCAATGACCGCCCTCAGCCCCGCTGCCCCCACCGCAAACACCACCCGCGCATCCACAAGCAGCGGCGCCAGCAATTGCTGCAATTCCAGCGCCTCCGGATGCGACACCGTCAGCCGCTCCAGCGCCAGCCCGCTTGGCGCCAACATCGCGCCCGGATGCCCGCCCGCCTGCCATTCAATCAACGCAGGCGCGCAATTATCAAACGGCAGCTTCCCGCTTTGCGGCACCGCCATCCGCCAACGCAGCGCCCCGCGCGCCAGATCAACCGGCGCGCCAAACCCCTCCGGCAAAACCGCCAGCGCCGCCTCCAGATTGTCACAGCGGCAAATCCAGTTGCTCAGCCGCGGCGGGCCTTTAAAATTATCCAGATCAAACCACCGCGGGCGCTGGGGCACCGGCGCGGCAGGATCCGCCGCAATCGCCTCCAGATAGAGCCCGCCTTCCAGCCCCAAAAGCTGGTTATGCGTGTGAAAAACCGCGTGCGCACCGCCCGGCTGCAACGCGGTCTGCAACTGCGCGGCCACATGGGCCGCCCCCTCTTCCAAATGCTCCGCCCCCACGGCAAGATGATCTAATTCCAACATTCTGGTCTCCAGACTGCGACAAATTGGCCAATAGGGTTGGCACGACTAAGACTTAACTTGATCATGCCCACAGGATACCCATTTGCAAATGAACAATATTATCAACTGGAGGATTTGATGCTAACCCGAGCCATTGACCGTTTTTTCAGCCATGAGGCCTCGGGGGGCATCTTGTTGATGCTGTCTGCCCTTGCCGCGATGATCGTCGCGAATTCCGGACTAGCGATTTTTTACCAAGACCTGCTCAGCGCGAAATTCTCTATTCTCGTGAATGACGAAGGCCTGTCCAAGCCGATGATCCTATGGATCAATGACGGGCTGATGGCCGTGTTCTTCTTCCTGATCGGTCTGGAATTGAAGCGCGAAATCAAAGAGGGAAAACTCAAAAATCCCCGCGACGTGGTGCTGCCCGGCGTGGCGGCAATCGGCGGGATGATCCTGCCCGCGCTGGTATTTGTCGCGATCAACTGGTCGCACCCGCTGAACCTCGGCGGCTGGGCAATCCCTGCCGCGACCGACATCGCGTTTGCCTTGGGCATCTTGGCCCTCGTGGGCAGCCGCGCGCCCGTCTCGCTCAAAGTTTTCCTGCTCACGCTGGCCATTCTCGACGATCTTGGCGCGATTATCATCATCGCGCTGTTCTACACAGCCGAGCTGAAAGTTGATTACCTCTACCTCTCGCTGCTGCCCCTCGCGGGCCTGATCTGGCTCAATCTGCGCGGCACCCACCGCTTGGCACCGGCGATCATTCTGGGCGTGATCATGTGGTATTTTGTGCTCAAATCCGGCGTGCACGCCACGCTGGCCGGGGTCATCACCGCCTTTTGCATCCCGATCAAAGACCGCTGGGGCAAATCCCCGCTGCATTCCATCGAACACGGGCTCACACCTTACGTGCTCTACCTGATCATCCCGATTTTCGCCTTCGCCAACGCAGGCGTGGTGCTGCGCGGCATGAGCTTCGCTGACCTGCTCGCCCCCCTGCCACTGGGCATCGCCATGGGCCTGATCCTTGGCAAACAACTGGGCGTCTTTGGCATCACCATGGTGATGGTCAAAACCGGACTGGCCCGCATGCCCCACGGCGCGACACCGCTGCACATCTACGGCATCGCCTGTCTGGCCGGGGTGGGCTTCACCATGTCCCTCTTCATCGGCGGGCTGAGCTTTAACGACCCCGAATTGATGAACCAAGTACGCCTTGGCGTGCTCTCCGGCTCCGTCGTCTCGGGAATCATGGGCTACGCCGCCCTGATGATCGCCTCGCGCAACGCCCCTGTGGTGGCCGAGGAGCCCGAGCCAGACTCCCCCGTCATTCAAGAAATGAACTGATCAAAAACAAACGGCCCCGGAAATCTCCGGGGCCGTTTTTCTTGAGTGCTGCAAGCGCCCGGCGTTACTGCCGCGCGGCTTGGATCAGCTTCAAAATATCCTGCGCCGCCAATGGAATATTGGTGCCGGGGCCAAAGATCGCCTTGACCCCTGCGTCATACAGGAATTGGTAGTCTTGCTGCGGAATGACCCCGCCGCAGATCACCAAAATATCCTCCGCGCCCGCCTCGTTCAGCGCTTTGACCAATTGCGGCGCCAGCGTTTTATGCCCCGCCGCTTGGCTGGAAATCCCGATCACATGCACATCATTATCGATGGCATCCTGCGCCGCTTCCGCCGGGGTCTGGAACAGCGGCCCCACATCCACGTCAAAACCAATATCCGCAAAGGCCGTCGCAATCACTTTGGCCCCTCTGTCATGGCCATCCTGGCCCATTTTCACCACCAGCATACGCGGACGGCGGCCCTCGCCTTCGGCAAAATCCTCAACGGATTTCTGGATCGCGGCGAAACCCTCATCGCCCTCATAGGCCGCGCCATACACCCCGGCGAGCGTCTTCACCTCGGCGCGGTGGCGGCCAAACTCTTCTTCCATCGCCATGCTGATCTCTCCCACTGTGGCCCGCGCCCGCGCAGCCTCCACGGCGCCCTCAAGCAGGTTGCCGCCCTCTTTCGCCCGGCGCGTGAGCTCTTCAAGCGCGGCGCGGCAGGCCCCCTCATCGCGGCTGCTGCGAATGTTCTGCAGACGGGCAATCTGGCCCTCGCGCACCTTCACATTATCCACATCAAGAATATCAATCGGGTCTTCTTTATCCTTGCGGTATTTATTGACCCCCACGATCACCTCGTCGCCCCGGTCAATCCGCGCTTGGCGGGTGGCGGCGGTTTCCTCGATCCGCAGTTTGGGCATCCCCGAGGCCACGGCTTTGGTCATGCCGCCCATTTCCTCGACCTCTTCAATCAGCTTCCACGCCGCATCCGCCAGATCAGCGGTCAGTTTTTCAACGTAATAGCTGCCCGCCAGCGGATCGACGACATTGGTCACCCCGGTTTC
Source organism: Sulfitobacter sp. (assembly GCA_051252055.1). Classification (GTDB taxonomy): domain Bacteria; phylum Pseudomonadota; class Alphaproteobacteria; order Rhodobacterales; family Rhodobacteraceae; genus Sulfitobacter. Next base: position 1,003,922 of record JBPOFD010000001.1, on the reverse strand, counting down.
TTCTTGCAAAATCAACTGGGTATTGCGCGCAATCCGCGCCGAGAAATCCGTCGGCAGGGCAATCGCTTCATCCAGCGCATTGGTGTGCAAAGACTGCGTGCCACCCAGAACCGCGCTCATCGCCTCATAGGCCGTGCGGATCACGTTGTTATAGGGGTCTTGCTCTTGCAACGACACGCCAGAGGTCTGGCAATGGGTCCGCAACATCGAAGACTTAGGGTTCTTCGGCTCGAACTCCGCCATGATCCTATGCCAAAGCAGCCGCGCCGCCCGCAGCTTGGCCGCCTCCATGAAGAAATTCATCCCAATCGCAAAAAAGAACGACAGGCGCGGCGCAAACTTGTCCACGTCCATGCCGCGCGCAATCGCAGTGCGCACATATTCGCGTCCATCGGCCAACGTAAAGGCCAGCTCCTGCACCAAATTCGCCCCCGCCTCTTGCATGTGATAGCCAGAGATCGAGATGGAGTTGAACTTCGGCATCTCATTGGCGGTATATTCGATAATATCCGCAACAATCCGCATCGACGGCTCGGGCGGATAAACATAGGTGTTCCGCACCATAAATTCCTTCAGAATGTCATTCTGAATGGTGCCCGCCAGCAGCGATTTATCATGCCCCTGCTCTTCGCCCGCCACGATGAAACTCGCCAAGATCGGGATCACCGCGCCATTCATCGTCATGGACACAGAAACCTTATCGAGCGGAATGCCATCGAACAGGATTTTCATATCCTCAACGCTGTCAATCGCCACGCCCGCCTTGCCAACATCGCCCTCAACACGCGGGTGATCGCTGTCATAGCCGCGGTGCGTCGCCAGATCAAAGGCAACCGAAACGCCCTGTTGCCCCGCATCCAGCGCCCGGCGGTAAAATGCGTTGGATTCCTCCGCCGTGGAGAACCCGGCATATTGCCGGATTGTCCAAGGACGCCCCGCATACATGGTCGCTTTGACCCCGCGCGTGAAAGGCGCCTGCCCGGGAATCCCGCCCAGATGGTCCAAACCCTCGACATCCTGCGCGGTATAAACCGGCGCAACCTTGATGCCCTCAAGCGTGTTCCACGTCAGATCATCCAGCGCACGCCCCCGAAGCTCAGCTTGCGCCAACTCCTGCCATTTGTTTTTGGTCATCGTCTATTCCTCTTGTCATTCGCCCCGGCGGCAGGCTGTTGCCCGCTCTTGTCTGGGGGGTGTTTCCTGTCAGTTGCGCCAAGCCATCCGCACCGGAGGCAAGCCACATAATATCATCCGCATAGGTCTCGCGCAGGCGCGCTGCCTGCTCTGGGCTAAACGGGGTCCAGCGCCCCTCGCCGCCCGGCAATTCCGGCGCGCTCTCGCTGCGCTCCGCCAGCAGCGTGTTGAGCGCCGCCGCACTGGGAGAACGGTTCATCCACCGCGCTTTGCGGTTCACCGGCGCCACACAGTTCATCGTATGATTGAACATCTGCTCCGGCTTGCCGCCCGTCAATTCAAACGGCACCACCATAATCTGCGCCCGCGGCACCGCACAGGCCAGATCGGTGATCACATCACGCCAACTGCGGCTGCGCTCGGCAATCGCTGCAAACCGCTGCGGCCCGGGCAATGGATGCCCCCGGCTCACCGTCATCGAGGCCAGCGAGGCCCACCAAAGCTCCTGCGAGCGGATGCTCAGCACAATCCGCGTCACCGAATTTTCAAACCCGGCAGACACCCGCGCCATCCGCTCGCCAATGCCGGGATACAGCGCCGCACTGCGCATACATTCACGCGGCGTGCCCATCATATTCTCGTCGCTGACCAGAAGCCGCTGCAACCCCTGCTGGCGCGTCACATTGGTCTGAAGCTTCACCCGCCCCGTGGCGCGCGCCTGCTGGTTGCGCCATTTCTCTTCTGCCGGCCCCGTGTAAAGCCCGGCAAACAGCCCTTTTCGGGTTCGGAAAGGCCCCCAAAACCCGATATATTGCCGCTGCAACAAATGCATATTGTCACGGACATAATATTGGAAACTGGTGGTGCCGGTACGGTGCGCACCGATGTGCAAGATGATTTCCATGATCGCGCTGGCGACCTCGCGTGCTAGGGCCGTCCCGATCGGCAAGGTACAAGGGATGAACCTCACCATGCCTGACAGTCTCTTGCAGTCACCTTAATGCCGCTGCGACTTAATTGCCCCTTCGCAACGGCGCCAACCACCCCTATATCTAATGCAATAGGAGTGCCCATGAACCGGTTTATCACGCTTGTAATCGTTGGATTTTTTGCAACCACAGGGGCGGCGCGGGCACAGGAAACTCTTCCGCCTGACACGCTCATTCTACCTGCGGATATGAAAGATTTGAGCGAATTTAAGTGGAAAAAACGCCCCGTCTTGGTCTTTGCCGACAGCGAATTTGACCCCGCATTCGAAGAACAGATGGAATTGCTGCGCGCCCGCCCCGAGGTTCTGCTGGCCCGCGACGTGGTTGTTTTGGTCGATACCAACCCCGATGCCCGCTCGCCACTGCGGCTCAAAATGCGCCCGCGCGGCTTTATGTTGGTGCTGGTCGATAAAAAAGGCACGGTCGAGCTGCGCAAACCTTTCCCATGGGACGTGCGCGAAATTTCCCGCAGCATCGACAAAATGTCCATCCGCCAGCAAGAAATCAGCGACCGCAAGCTAAGCGAGGGCGAATAAACCGCCCTGCGCAATGGTATGAGCGCCCCTGCGGTCACTCGAATTCCATAATCACATCATCCACGGCAAGGCTATCGCCCGCATCCGCGTTGATTTTGGTCACAATCCCTTTGCGCTCGGCGCGCAGGATGTTTTCCATCTTCATGGCCTCAATGGTGCACAGCGCCTGCCCGTCCTGAACTTCATCGCCCACTTCGACATTCACTTTCACCACCAAACCCGGCATCGGGCAGAGCAGCATTTTCGACGTATCAGGCGGCAGCTTCTCTGGCATCAACCGTGCCAATTCCGCCTGACGCGGCGTGCGCACATGCACTTTCACATCCGCGCCGCGGGTGCGCAGACGGAACCCGCCTGAAACCTTGCCCACTTTCATGACCAAAGGCGCGTCTGCGACTGTCATCTGCGCCAATGTCATGCCCGGCACCCAATCGCCGCTCACCCGAAGCGCCGCGCCATCGCTGAATGTCACCGTGGCCCCGGCGCTGTCTGCTGCGATCACCACATCATAAGAGTGCCCCTGAACCGCGACATTCCAATCCGTGCCAACTTTGCGCTCATGGTTGTCCATCCGCCCCGACACACGGGCGCGGCGAATTTCGCCAACCCGGTGCATCGCCGCCGCCGCAGCCGCCACCCGGCGCAATTCGCCCTCGGGCAATTCCACGCCAACAAACCCATCGGGATATTCTTCCTCGATAAACGCCGTTGTCATCTCGCCCGAGACAAACTTCGGATGGTCCATCACGGCGGACAGGAACGGCAGGTTATGGCCAATCCCCTCAACCTCAAAACTGTCCAGCGCCACCCGCATCCGCTCAATCGCCTCTGCGCGGGTCGGCGCCCATGTGCACAGCTTGGCGATCATCGGATCGTAATACATGCTGATCTCGCCGCCCTCAAACACGCCCGTGTCATTGCGCACAGCCATATCCGCCGCCGGAGCATCGCCTTGCCATTTGTCATTGTCGAGCAACGGCCCTGCCGCAATTTCCTGCGGCGGACGATAGCGCGTCAACCGGCCAATCGACGGCAAAAACCCGCGATAGGGATCTTCTGCATAAAGCCGGTTCTCAATCGCCCAGCCCGTCAGCGTCACATCCTCTTGCGTGATGCTCAGCTTCTCGCCATTGGCCACGCGGATCATCTGCTCCACCAGATCAACCCCGGTGATCAACTCGGTCACAGGGTGCTCCACCTGAAGCCGCGTGTTCATCTCAAGGAAATAGAAATTCTTATCCCCATCAACGATGAATTCCACCGTGCCCGCGCTGGCATAGCCCACGGCCTGCGCCAACGCGACGGCCTGCTCGCCCATCGCTTTGCGCGTGGCCTCATCCAAGAACGGGCTTGGCGCTTCCTCGACAACCTTCTGGTTGCGGCGCTGGATCGAACATTCCCGCTCGCCCAGATAAATCCCGTTGCCATGACTGTCGCACAGCACCTGAATCTCAATATGGCGCGGCTGGGTTACGAATTTCTCAATGAAAATCCGGTCATCGCCAAAACTATTGGCCGCTTCATTCTTGGACGACTGGAACCCCTCGCGGGCTTCTTCATCATTCCACGCGATCCGCATGCCTTTGCCGCCGCCGCCCGCTGACGCCTTGAGCATCACCGGATAGCCAACCTCATTGGAGATTTTCACCGCCTCATCAGCATCCGCAATCAGACCCATATAGCCCGGCACCGTGGAAACCCCGGCTTCTTGCGCGATTTTCTTGGAGGTGATCTTGTCCCCCATCTTCTCGATCGCGCCCACTGGCGGGCCGATAAACGCCACACCTGCCGCCGAAAGCGCCTCGGCGAATTTGCTATTCTCGGACAAAAACCCGTAACCGGGATGCACAGCCTCGGCGCCCGACTCCTTCACAGCCGCCATCACCTTATCAATCACGATATAAGACTGGTTGGCCTGCGGCGGGCCAATATGCACCGCCTCATCTGCCATCTCCACATGCAGCGCACCGCGATCTGCGTCGGAATACACAGCCACCGTGGTGATGCCCATCTTGCGCGCGGTCTTAATGACGCGGCAGGCAATCTCGCCCCGGTTGGCAATCAGGATCTTCTTGAACATTTAAGTCCCTTTCTTCTGGCTGAACGCGCATATCGCAGCGGGCGCGGCGTTTGGAATTTTAGGCAGACAGGCGCGCATTACGCACCGTCATCGGGAAAGGCTTCGGGAAAGGCGGCGCGGGCGGCAGGCACATTAAGCACCAGCATCGCCTCATAATCAGCCGGATCAAACGGATCGGTCGCAGGCAGAACCTCGCGGCCAAACAGCCACGCCAAACGGCCCGCATCCAGATTGCCCCGCTCGAACGGCTCATCGCCGAAATGCTCATAAAGCGCCTTCACAAAGGCGGTATCTGCCCGGCGATCCGGCGCACGGCGGTCGCGAAACCGCTCCCGCTCGGTCAGCGGCGTGGCCCCTTTTGGGTTGGGACGGCGGACAGTGAATTGAAAATCGGTGCCGGGCAAACGCCCCGGAAAACCGCGATGTTTCAGCATATAGGCGGGCATCAGAGCGTCCCTCCTTTGTTAGAGAGACATGGAATGGAAATCTGTGATGCCGCGATTGAGGCGGGCAAAACCGCCCGCCCCAATACTGCGTTACTTGTATTTACCGGTGTAAACTGGCTCTTGGCTGATCGGCTCTTGCTCGACCACAACAAATTCTTCGACCTGCTGCTCGCGGGCACAGGCTGCAACAACGGCGATGAAACCGAATGCGGCCAATAGTTTGATGCTCTTTGACATCTGTCTCTCCTGACACTCAATGGACGGCGACAAGGGGCGGAATGCCCGTTTGCGGCCTTTTGGGATTGGGGCGAAGCACTTGCTTCCCCGCCTGGCAGAATAACGCATGACGCGGCATTGCGATACGAAATCGCACGCAGCCCGCGCAGCTGTGACGCCAAAGCCTCAGAAACATGCGCCCCCGCGCTCGGGGCCGCAAGATATTGTGTACGCATCAGAAATCCTCCCAGATGCAGGCATTGTCTTTGACCCGGAATGCCTCGAAAAACTGGGTGGCGTCGGGGTCGGCTTCGCCAAAAACCGTTTCCCGATCGGCGAGCGAGATCACAATGACCTCGCCGCTCAGCTCATATTGGCTGATGTAGGGCAGCGCCAGCGCATTACACAGATGCACAATGTCGGGCGCGCTATGCTCATAATCCATATCGCCGCCCGCGCGGGCGATCTGGGGCGCGACAAATCGAAACCGCAGCCATGTGCCCGGCGCGGTTTCATCCACCAACACCTCTTGCAAGGTGACCTGCTGCCCCGAAGGCACTTCCGCAGCCAGCGCAGCGCCGACGCCGCACAGCGGCAACACCGCCGCCAGAACCGCGCCGCAAACCGCCCGGATCAGCCCGCGCGAATGGCCTCTATCAACTCGTCCTTGGTCATCTCGGATCGCCCCTCGATGTCCAATTCCTGCGCCCGCCCATATAGATCGTCGCGCCGCCACTTCTCGTAGGCGGGCTGTTTGCCGCCCTTGCGTGACGGGTGCATATCCGGATTGGCCTGCGCATTGGCAATCGCCGCCGCTTTTTGCTTCGACGCGCCATCCTCGCGCAGCGCCTGATAGGTCTCGTCGTCCTTGATGGACGGTCCGTGGTCCTTGGTCATTGCGTTCCCCTTTTATGGGAAACGCCGCCCAAACCCCAAAGGTTCCACCGCCCCGGCGCATATGGTCACTGCCAGCCATTCAACCACTCACAAAGGGATGTTGTCGTGTTTCTTCCACGGGCGTTGCACTTTTTTATTGCGCAGGCTGGCAAAGGCACGGGCCACCCGTTTGCGCGTGCTGCGCGGCTGGATCACCTCGTCGATGAAACCACGCTCTGCCGCCACAAACGGGTTGGCAAACCGGTCTTCATAATCCTTGGCATGCTGCGCGATTTTCTCCGGATCGCCCAGATCGGCACGGTGAATAATCTCGGTGGCCCCTTTGGCCCCCATCACCGCAACCTCGGCTGTGGGCCACGCATAGTTGAAATCCGATTGCAGATGCTTGGACGCCATCACGTCATAGGCCCCGCCATAGGCTTTGCGCGTGATCACCGTCACCATCGGCACGGTTGCCTCGCCATAGGCAAACAGCAATTTCGCGCCATGTTTGATCACGCCGCCATATTCTTGGCTGGTGCCGGGCAAAAAGCCGGGCACATCCACCAGCGTCAGCAGCGGAATTTCAAACGCATCGCAGAACCGCACAAACCGCGCCGCCTTGCGCGAGCTGTCAATGTCCAGCACCCCGGCCAGAACCATCGGCTGGTTCGCCACAACGCCAACGCTGCGCCCTTCAATGCGGATAAACCCGGTGATGATGTTCTTGGCGAAATCCTCTTGGATCTCGTAAAAATCGCCCTCATCCGCCAGCTTATGAATCAATTCTTTCATGTCATAAGGCGTGTTGGCGTTTTCCGGCACCAGCGTATCAAGCGAAGGCTCGATCCGGTCCGGCGCATCAAAAAATGGCCGCACGGGCGGCTTTTCGCGGTTATTGGCAGGCAGGAAATCCACCAAACGGCGCACTTCGGCCAAGGCTTCTACGTCATTCTCAAACGCGCCATCCGCCACGGAGGATTTGCGCGTATGCGTCGACGCGCCGCCCAATTCTTCCGCTGTGACCTGCTCGTTGGTCACGGTTTTTACCACGTCAGGGCCGGTCACAAACATGTAGGAACTGTCTTTGACCATAAAGATAAAGTCGGTCATCGCAGGCGAATACACCGCGCCGCCCGCGCATGGCCCCATGATCACAGAAATCTGCGGGATCACCCCCGAGGCTTCGATGTTGCGCTGGAACACTTCGGCATAACCCGCAAGGGAGGCCACACCTTCTTGAATCCGCGCCCCGCCGGAATCGTTAATGCCAATCACCGGCGCGCCGTTTTGCATCGCCATATCCATGATCTTGCAAATCTTCTGCGCATGGGTCTCCGACAGCGATCCGCCAAAAACCGTGAAATCCTGCGAGAACACATAGACCAAACGGCCATTGATCGTGCCCCAGCCTGTAACCACACCATCCCCGGCAGGCTTTTGTTTTTCCATGCCAAAATCGGTGCAGCGATGGGTTACGAACATGTCGAACTCTTCGAAACTGCCCTCATCCAGCAACAAATCAACCCGCTCGCGTGCGGTCAATTTCCCCCGGCCATGCTGCGCATCAATCCGGGCCTGACCGCCCCCCATCCGCGCCGCTTCGCGGCGGGATTCAAGCTGTTCGAGAATATCTTTCATGGCGGCCCCCTCTTGGCATTTCAAACCAGTCTAATGAAAACCGGGGCGTGAAAGAAGACCCAAGATGCAAATTTGCAAATCAATTGCAATCCAGCCGATGCTAATTGCAAATTAGCAAAGCACACCGCCCAATCGCAGCAGCTATAGACAAAGATGCCGCCGCGATTTACTTGCATCTACATGAATGCGCACACAGAGACGCGGCTATTTGACCGCAAGACGCCACCCCACATTGCAACGCTGATCCTGCTCGCCGGGATGTCCGCAATGGTCATGAACATATTTCTGCCAAGCCTCCCGCGCATGGCGGAGTATTTCGGCACCGATTACGCGGTGATGCAGCTCTCCGTGCCGCTCTACCTGATGTGCAGCGCCACTTTGCAGCTTTTCATCGGCCCGGTCTCAGACAAATACGGGCGTCGCCGCATCATGCTCTGGGGCATCGGCCTGTTCATGATCGCCACAATCGCCTGCATCTACGCCCCCACGGTTGAGCTCTTCCTCGCGGCCCGCATGGCCCAAAGCGTGATCGCCGTGGGCATGGTCCTAAGCCGCGCAGTGGTGCGCGACCTATTTGACCTCGATAAATCCGCCTCCGTGATGGGCTATGTCACCATGGGCGTGGCTGTGGTCCCGATGGTCAGCCCCGCCATCGGCGGCGCGCTGCAAACCATGTTCGACTGGCAAGCCAGCTTCTGGGCGCTGCTGGGCCTCGCCGCCGCGACATGGCTCTTGTGCTTCTTTGACCAAGGCGAAACCGCACGCGCCTCGGGCAAAACGCTGGCCCAGCAATTTGGCGAATACCCCGAACTTTTCCGCAGCCCGCGTTTCTGGGGCTATTCCATGGCCGCTGGCCTGTGCTCCGGCGCGTTTTTCGCCTATCTCGGCGGCGCGCCCTTTGTCGGCAGCGAAGTCTTCAGTATGAGCCCCTTCTGGCTTGGCATGGCCTTTGGCGCTCCCGCCGTTGGCTATTTCCTCGGCAACTTCCTCACGGGGCGCTACGCCACACGGTTCGGCGTGAACCGCATGGTGCTCTGGGGCTGCCTTGCCAATGCCATCGGCGGCGCGGTCTCCTTGCTGATCTTCCTCGCAGGCTACGGCACCGCCTTTACCTTCTTTGGCATGATGACGCTGGTCGGGCTTGGCAACGGGCTGTGCATCCCCAACGCCACCGCCGGGATGCTCTCGGTGCGCCCGCATCTGGCAGGCACCGCCTCCGGGCTCGGCGGCTCGATCATGATCGGCGGCGGCGCGGCCCTCGCGGTGCTGGCTGGCGCGCTGCTCACCCCTGAAACCGGGGCCTTCCCGCTGCTGTGGATCATGTTCATCACCGCCATACTTGGCGTGGGCTCGATCATGATCGTGATCTGGCGCGAAAAGCAGCTTGGCATCACCCCCAAGTAACGCGCAAGTAACGCCTCCGCCGCCGCGCGCCACCTTGCGCAGATAAGTTTGCAAAGCTACGCTGCCCCAATTGCAAATCTGCAAAGGGGGCAGCGCCATGGCCACTCAAAAACTCTACGCCGGGGCGAAACTGCGCGAGCTGCGCAACCGCATCGGCCACACGCAAAAAGACTTCGCCGCCCGGCTTGGCGTCTCCCTGCCCTACCTAAACCAAATGGAAAACAACAACCGCCCGGTCTCCACCACCGTGGTGCTGGCGCTGGCCTCCGAATTTGGCGTTGATGTCACCGAACTCGCCACCGGCGACAGCGAGCGGCTGGTCAGCGATCTGCGCGAAGCCCTCTCCGATCCCCTGTTTGAGGGCGAAATGCCCCCGCTGGCCGACATCCGCCTGACCGCCTCCAACGCCGCAGGGCTCGCCCGCGCGTTTTTGCAACTGCACCGCAGCTACCGCCAAACCCATGAACGCCTCGCCTCCCTCGACGAGGCTCTGGGCCGAGAAGACGCAAGGATCACCCCCTCCCCTTGGGAGGAAGTCCGTGATTTCTTTCACTATTGCGACAATTACATCGACGCGGTTGACCGCGCCGCCGAACATTTCGCCGCGCGCAGCACCACCCCAGATGCCATCACCCCCGACGCCATTACCCAGGCCGCCCAAACCGCTCTCAAATCGGCAGGCTACGACATCACATTCACCGATACAGACACGTTGCGCAGCGTCGACGAGACCCGCAAAACCGTGCAAATCTCCTCCCGCGTCCCCGCCGAAACCCAGCGTTTCCAGCTTCTGCTCCAAGTCGCCCTCACCCGGCAAAACAGCCTCATCGAAGCCACCCTCGATCTCGCCCGCTTCCAAAGCCGCGAATCCCGCGACATCGCCAAAATCGGGCTAGCCAATTACTTTGCTGGTGCCGCCCTGCTGCCCTACCGCGCCTTTCAGGAAAAAGCCCGCGAATGCCGCCACGACCTAGAGGTTCTGGCCCGGCATTTTGGCGCTTCCATCGAACAGGTCGCCCACCGCCTTTCCACCCTGCAACGCCCCGGTGCCAAAGGCATCCCGTTCTTCTTTGTGCGTGTCGATCAGGCAGGCACCATAACCAAACGCCACTCGGCCACGCGGCTGCAATTCGCCCGTTTTGGCGGCGCTTGCCCGCTGTGGAACGTGCACAGCGCGTTTGAAACGCCGGGCCGTTTCTTGCGCCAATTGGCCGAAACCCCCGATGGCGTGCGCTACATCAGCTTGGCACGCGACATTTCCAAACCTGCGGGGCGTTTTGGCGCGCCCGTGCGGCGGCTGGCAATTTCGCTGGGCTGCGAGGTTCGCCACGCCGCAGAACTGGTCTATGCCGATGGGCTGGATCTGTCGCGCACGGCCCTGTTTGAACCCATCGGCATTTCCTGCCGCATCTGCGAAAGACGCAATTGCCACCAACGCGCCGTGCCGCCGCTCGAACGCAAACTTGTGGTCGATCTCAGCCACCGCGGGCTGCTGCCCTACCGTGTGGAATAATCAGCGTTTCGCCGCCCGAAACCCTGCCGCTTGCGCCTCTGCCTCGGTGCAAAACCACCGCTCGCCCGCCTCCTCGCGGATGCTCACCCGCGCATAAAACGCCTGTCCCGGCACATGGTAAATCCGGCCATTTTTGCTGATATTGCCCTTGATCTCACAGCCGCCCGCAGGGGCCGCGCGGCTTTGTACCCGCGCCGCAAGCTTTGCCTTGCGATGCGCGCTGGGACTGGCCAGCTGCAACGCATGCAGCCCCCGCCGCGCCGCCAAAGCCTCGGCTTCCATCGGTTTGTAATCGCTTGAATATTCCAGATAGGCAAAGGCCAAACCGCTGCGCACCAACTGCGCGCCCATGTCTTCGCCCTTGACCGTGCATCGCGCCACACTGCGGCCATACCGGTCCCGGTCCACCTCGCGGCACTGCGCCTGCGCGCCATCAAACTGATCCGCTACAACCTTGCTGACCCACGCGCCGCAGCCCGCCCAATCGCGCCCTTCCGCCGTGGTGCAAGGCTGATCAACCTCCGGCGCGTCAATCCCATGCAGCCGCACCCGCTTGCCGCCCACATCCAATGTATCCGCATCCACCACGCGGATTTTCCCCGCAAACACGGGGGCCGCCTGCTGCGGTGGTGCCGCCGCATCAATCGCCGCCGCAGCCCCCGCCAACGCGGCAAGCCCCAGCCCACATATAAAAAACCATTTCATGCCCGCACCATCAGCGGTCCGCGCTCTGCGAGCAACCTGAAACGTTAATACAGGTTAATGAAAATTAACCAAAGTTACCGCAGCGCCACCTGCCACATTCACAAGCTGCCAATAATCGCCCGCGCAGCTTCGGTGGCCAGCGGCGCGGCAAGCGCGACAAATTCCTCAGGCCGCCATTCCGACAGCGATCCCGCCACGTGGATCGCCCCCAGCGGCGCGCCGTCGCGGCGGGTCACCGCCACGCCAAGCGCCACTTCGCCCAGCACAAATTCATCCACAATCACCGCATAACCGTCGCGCCGCGCCTGATCGATCGCCCCCAGCACCGCCTCCGGGTCCGTCTCGGTCTTGGCGGTAAAGGCACGCAGCTCGGTGCCCATGATCATCTCGCGCGCCGTTTCCTCGGGCAGCGCCGACATCACTGCTCGCCCGCCCGCTGTACACCAAATCGGCACGCTATGGCCCACCAAACTGGCATAAAACGTCTCGCGTTTGCTCTGCATCCGCAGCGCATAGATAAGCCGGGTGCGGTCAAACAGGCTGAAATCCACCCGCTCGCGCACGGTTTTGCGCAGCTCAAGCAGGACCGGTGTGGCCTTTTGCACCACCGGGTCCAGCCGCAGCACATCCAGCGTGTGATCCAAAAGCCGCAGCCCCGGCAGATAGCCGCGATCATCCCAACTGCGCCGGATATAGCCCAGCGCCTGCATCGTATGGATAAGCCGCTGCGCCGCCGACCGCCCCACCCCGGCCCGCGCCGCCACCTCGGTCAGACTCAGCGGCCCATCCGCATGGTGAAAGGCGCTCAGCACCTGCATGGCGCGCCCAACCGATTGAATAAACAGACGGTCATCCTGTGCCTGAAAATTAACCTCCTCGGGCGGATCGGCTCTCAAAATACTAATCATAAAACTCTCAGGGTTGACGAATCTCTGGGTGCATCAATAGGCTTGCACTGCACTATAAGTGTATCTCAGTGCAATACACAAGGCGAGATCTAGGCCCCCGGCCCAACGGTCTCACATCTCGGGGAACCACCAAGTGAGAGTCGCATTTTCCGGATTTCTGCATGAAACCAACACATTTGCCCCTGCTCCGGCGGATATGGCGGCATTTCAAACCGGGGGCGGCTATGTGCCAATGACCCGCGGCGCGGCACTGGAAGACGTGTTCTCAGACGTGAACCTTGGCCTGTGCGGCGCCTACCGAACAGCGCGCGAAGCGGGCTGGGATGTGGTGCCCATTCTTTGGGCAGGCGCGATCCCTTCCGCCCCCGTCACCCGCGATGCGTTTGAACAAATCGCGGATGAAATCATCGCCGGGTTGCGCGCCGCTGGCCCGCTGGACGGGGTGTTTCTCGACCTGCACGGCGCAATGGTGGCCGAGCATCTCGATGACGGCGAAGGCGAGCTTGCCCGCCGCGTGCGCGCCGCCGTTGGCCCCGATGTGCCCATCGCAGCGGCGCTTGATCTGCACGGCAATATCTCTGAGGAATTTGTGCAAACCGTCGATGTGCTGGCCGGGTTTCGCACCTATCCGCATGTGGATATGGCCGATACGGGCGCACGGGCGGCGGGGCTGCTGCATAAAATCATGCACAGCGGCATCCGCCCGGCAAAAGCCTTTCGCCGCCTCTCCTATCTGGTGCCGATCCCGTTCCAATGCACTGACATCGCCCCCGCCAACGCACTTTATGCCGGGCTGGACCGGGCCGAAGCGAGAGGCGCGGTCTCGGCCTCGCTCTTCATGGGCTTCCCCGCAGCCGACATCCCCGATTGTGGCCCCACCGCCATCGCCTACGGCGAAACCCAAGCGCTGGCCGATGCCGCCGCCGATGCCATCGCCGCCAGCTACGAGGCCGCGCGCGGCGATTTTGACAATGTTACCTACACCCCAGACGCCGCCATCGCGCAGGCAGCCCAGCTTTTGACCAAAGGCGGCACAGGCCCGGTGATCATCGCCGACACCCAAGACAACCCCGGCGCAGGCGGCGTTTCGGCCACCACAGGCATGTTGCGCGCGCTGATTGATGCGGATGCGCAAGGCGCGGCCATCGGGCTGATCGTTGATCCCGCCAGCGCCGCGCAGGCCCATGCGCTTGGCCAAGGCGCCACCGCCAATTTCCGCATCGGCGGCCACCCCGGCCTGCCCGATGATGCCCCCGTCGAAGTGCAGGCGCTGGTTGAAACGCTCAGCGATGGCGCGGTGCATGCCACCGGCCCCTATTACGGCGGCACGCGCCTGAACCTTGGCCCCTCGGCCTGCCTGAAAATCGGCGGTGTGCGCGTGGTGATCACCAGCGCCATCGCGCAAATGGCCGACCGCGAGATGTTCCGCTTTGCCGGGGTCACCCCCGAAGACCAAGCCATCCTCGTGGTCAAAAGCTCCACCCATTTCCGGGCCGATTTTGCGCCCATTGCCCGCGCAATCCTTGTGGGCTGTGCGCCCGGCCCAATGCCGTTTGACCCCGCCGACCTGCCGTTCACGCGGCTGCGTCCGGGGCTGCGGCTGTCACCCAATGGCCCCCTCTTTGAGGGCCCCCGTGCCGACCCCCGGCACCCCGAGAGCGGCGGCTTGTCCGGCGCTGTCCAAAATAAACAAAACAATAAAACCAACACACAACATGGGAAACAAACATGCTGACACTCAGATCTGCTGTTACCACCTCTCGCGGCATGGCAGCGGCCTTGCTGACGGGCACGGCGCTGCTGGCGCCTGCGGCCCTCTCCGCGCAAGACAGTGAAACCACCATCACGGCTGTGATGCACTCGGGCCTGCGCGTGCTGGACCCGGTGATCACCACAGCGCACATCACCCGCAACCACGGCTATATGATCTATGACGTGCTCACGGCGGTGGATGAGAATTTCGCGCCCCAGCCGCAAATGGCCAGCTGGGAAACCTCTGACGATGGGCTGGTCTACACCTTCACCCTGCGCGACGGGCTGAGCTTTCACGACGGCGCGCCCGTCACCGCAGCCGATGCTGTGGCCTCGCTCAACCGCTGGGGCAAAAAAGACTCCGGCGGCCAGCTGATCTTTGACGTCACCACAAGCCTCGAAGCGGCAGATGACAAAACCATCGTCTGGACCCTGAGCACGCCTTTCGCGCCGCTGCTCGATGTGATCTCCAAACAATCTGCGGTGCCGCCTTTCATCATGCCTGCGCGGGTTGCGGAAACTTCGGCGGATGAAACCATCACCGAATATGTCGGCTCCGGCCCGTTTGTGTTCAACTTGGATGAATATGAACCCGGCGTGAACGTCACCTATGAGAAATTCGACGATTACGTGCCGCGCGACGAGGCCGCCTCGTGGATGGCAGGCGGCAAGGTGGTGAATGTGGACAAGGTCGTCTGGACCACCATGCCCGACTCCCTCACCGCGCTGAACGCGCTTTCTGCGGGCGAGATCGACTTTCTCGAACAGGTCCAAATCGACCTGATGCCGATCATCGCAAGCAACCCAGATGTGACCGTCGAAAAACGCGACGAACTGGGCTATGTCACCATTGGCCGCCCCAACCACCTGCTGCCGCCCTTTGATAATAAACTGATCCGCCAAGCCGCGATGGCCGCGCTGGACCAAGAATCCATGCTCGCCACCATGCAGGGCGACCCGGAATATTACAAAGTCTGCGGCGCGATCTTTGGCTGCTCCACGCCGCTTGGCGACGAGGCAGGCTCCGAAGTGCTGACCAGCGGCGCCAATATCGACAAGGCAAAAGCCCTGCTCGAAGAGGCCGGCTATGACGGCACGCCCATCGTGCTGATGGCCCCCACAGATGTGATCAGCCTGATCAACCAACCTGTTGTTGCGGCCCAAGCGCTGCGCGAAGCGGGGTTTGTCGTGGATATGCAATCCATGGATTGGCAAACCGTGGTCCAGCGCCGCGCCCAGCAAAACCCGGTCTCCGAAGGCGGCTGGAACATGTTCTTCACCAACTGGATGGTGCCTGAAATTTCCGATCCTTTGATCAACGTGATGGTCAACGGGCGCGGCAATGAAGCATGGTTCGGCTGGCCAACCGACGCCGAGATCGAACAACTGCGCGCCGATTTTGTCGCAGCCCCCGATGCGGCGGCGCAAAAAGAAGTCGCGGTGAAGATCCAAGAACACGTGATGGACAATGTGAACTACGTGATGATGGGCGAATATATCATCCCGCAGGCACGCCGGAACACGATCCAAAACATGATCCCCTCGCCGGTGCCTGTGTTCTGGAACATGACCAAAGAAGCCGAGTAACACCTCAGGCTCTCTTGGGAGGAGGACGCCCCGCGCCCTCCTCCCGCTTTTCCATCCGCTCTTACGTCTTCATTCCCTACAGAAAGTCCGGCGCATGTTTCTCTACATCCTAAAACGCGTGCTTGCGACGATACCCGTCATGGTGATTGTCGCGATCTTTGTATTCCTATTGCTGCGCCTCACCCCCGGCGATCCTGCCGCGATCCTCGCAGGCGACGCCGCCACCCCCGCCCAGCTTGAGCGCATCCGAGACCGCCTTGGCCTCAATGATCCGCTGCTCACCCAATTCATGACATGGATGGGGCAATTGCTGCGCGGCGATCTTGGCACCTCGCTTTTGTCCAATACCTCCGTGGCGGGCATGCTGGCCGACAGACTTGGCCCCACCATCAACATCGCGCTGATGACCATCACCATCTCTGTGCTGCTGGCCGTGCCCATGGGCGTGATCGCCGCATGGCGCCACCGCACATGGGTGGATGTGCTGGTCATGTCCTTTTCCGTGCTGGGCTTTTCCGTGCCGGTCTTTGTGATCGGCTATATCCTGATCCAGATTTTCGCGATCGAACTGCGCTGGGTGCCGGTGCAGGGCTACAAAGCGCCCTCGGACGGGTTTGGCCCGTTCTTCAGCCGCGCCATTCTGCCCTCGCTCACGCTGGCCACGATCTACATCGCGCTGATTGCCCGGATGACCCGCGCCTCGATGCTCGAAGTGCTGGGCGAAGACTATATCCGCACCGCCCGCGCCAAAGGCGTGCGGGAAAATGTGGTGCTGTTCCGCCATGCGCTGCGCAATGCGGCGGTGCCGATCCTGACCATCATCGGCACAGGGTTTGCCCTGCTGATCTCGGGCGTGGTGGTGACCGAAAGCGTCTTCAACATCCCCGGCATTGGCCGGTTGACCGTCGATGCGATCCTCGCGCGCGACTATCCGGTAATCCAAGCCATGATCCTGCTGACCGCAGGCATCTATGTCTTTGTGAACCTGCTGGTCGACGTTTCTTATTCTTTCTTTGACCCAAGGATCCGGTACTGACATGGCCGATATACCCACACCCCGCCAAAGTGCCTTTCAAGGGCTGACCCGCCTGCTTGCCCTGCCCGCCGGGGCGCGTCTGGGCATCGGCCCCAGCATTGCCGCGCTGATCCTTGTGGTGATCGTGCTGGCCTCTGTGCTGGCGCCGCTCTACGTGCCCTATGACCCGCTCTCGATGGATGCGATGGCGCGGCTCAAACCGCCCTCGCCCGACCATTGGCTTGGCACCGATCCTTACGGGCGCGACACATTCAGCCGCGTGATGACAGGCGGGCGCGTCTCGCTGCTCATCGGCGTGGGCGCTGCGGTGGTCAGCGTGGCCATCGGCCTGATGATCGGCCTTGTCGCGGGGTTCTTTCGCGCCGCCGACGGGGTGATCATGCGCATCATGGACAGCCTCATGGCGATCCCCGCGATCTTGCTGGCCATTGCGCTGGTGGCGCTGAACGGGCCAAGCCTGATGTCGGTGATCATCGCCATCACCGTGCCCGAAGTGCCCCGCGTGGTGCGCCTTGTGCGCTCTGTGGTGCTCTCGGCGCGTGAAGAACCCTATGTCGAAGCCGCCATCGCGCTTGGCTCCTCCATGCCCAAAATCTTGATCCAGCATCTGATGCCCAACACATTTGCGCCGCTGATCGTGCAAGGCACCTATATCTGCGCCTCCGCGATCTTGATCGAGGCAATCTTGTCTTTCCTCGGGGCCGGGGTTTCCACCGAAATTCCCACTTGGGGCAATATCATGGCCGAAGGCCGCACCTATTTTCAGATCAAACCGGGCCTGATCTTCTGGCCGGGGCTGATGCTGTCTTTGTGCATCCTTGCGATCAACCTTCTGGGCGACACCGCACGCGATATCCTTGATCCGCGCATGAAAAAACGGGAGGGCTGAAGCCAATGCAATTCACCTCAAAAGACTTCTCCACCGCGCGCCGCGTGCTCAAAATCCGCCAATTGCAGGTCGGATTGGCCGGGCGGCCCAAATCCGCGCCGGTGCTCGATGGCATCAATCTGGACATCCGCGCCGGGGAAACCCACTGCCTTGTGGGCGAATCCGGCTCGGGCAAATCCGTGACCTCTCTGGCGGTCATGGGGCTGCTGCCAAAAGACGCGCTGGAAATCCAAGGCGGGCTGATCGGGCTGGAGGATTTCGAAATCACCAACGCCACCCCCGCCCAAATGCGCGCCCTGCGCGCCCGGCGCATCGCGATGATCTTCCAAGAACCAATGACCGCGCTGAACCCGGTGCTGCGCGTCGGCGCCCAGATCGAAGAAGTGCTCTCCATGCACACAGATCTCAGCGCCGCCGACGCCAAAGCCCGCACCATCGACATGATGGAACAGGTGCACCTGCCCGATGTGCAACGCATCTATTCCGCCTTCCCGCACCAGCTCTCCGGCGGCCAACGCCAGCGCATCATGATCGCCATGGCGCTGATCCTCGACCCGGATCTGCTGATCGCGGACGAGCCGACAACGGCGCTGGATGTGACAACCCAGCTGCAAATCCTCAAACTCATCGCGGAAATGCAAGAACGCCATGGCACGGCGGTGCTGTTCATCACCCATGACATGGGCGTGGTGGCGGAAATCGCCGACACCGTCAGCGTCATGCAAAAAGGCCGCATCGTTGAGCGCGCGCCGATCCGCGATCTGCTCACCAATCCGCAAGAGGAATATACCAAGAAACTGCTCAAAGCCGTGCCCAATCTGGCCCCGCGCCTTGCCCGCCCGGCCCCGGCAAAAACCGCGCCTGTGCTGCGCACCACAGGTCTGGAAATGACCTATGGCGGCGGCGGATATTTTAGCAAAACCAAACCCGTCAAAGCCGCACAGGATGTGAATTTCACAATCGAGCCGGGCCGCACCTTGGGCATCGTGGGCGAATCCGGCTCGGGCAAATCCACCGTGGCGCGCTGCATCATGCGGCTGATTGACCCCACAGCGGGGCAAATCAACGTCGCAGGCAGCGAAATCGCCACGCTCAGCCGCCGCAACCTGCAACCGCACCGCAAACATTTCCAGATCGTCTTCCAAGACCCCTACCGCTCGCTCAACCCGCGCTGGACCGTGGCGCGCAGCCTCTGCGAAGGGCCGATCAACTTTGGCACCTCGCGCGACGAAGCCATGCAAAAAGCCGCCGAACTGATGGAACTGGTCGACCTGCCCCGCGATGCGCTCGACCGCTACCCGCACCAGTTTTCCGGCGGCCAGCGCCAACGCATCGCCATCGCCCGCGCCGTGGCCATGAAACCCGACCTGCTGGTCGCAGACGAAGCCGTCTCGGCGCTTGATGTCAGCGTTCAGGCGCAAGTGCTTGATCTGCTTGATGATATCCAGCAGAAATTTGGCGTGGCCATGCTCTTTATCACCCATGATCTGCGCGTCGCGGCGCAAATCTGTGATGATGTGCTGGTCATGCAAAAAGGCCGCGTTGTTGAACATGGCCCCGCCGGGGCGGTGCTGGCCAACCCGGCCCATGACTATACCCGCAACCTGATCGAAGCGGCCCCGGGCCGCAGTTGGGATTTTGCCAATTTCCGCGCGCTTGAAACCGCGCCCACAGCCACAGGAGCCCCCTCATGAGCGTTCTTCCAAAAATCGAAGCCTTCGCGGCTGACCTCACCGAAATCCGCCGCGATTTCCACGCCCACCCCGAACTGGGCTTCGAGGAAACCCGCACCTCCAAAATCGTGGCCGAGAAACTGCGCGCCTACGGGGTGGACGAGGTCCACGAAGGTCTCGGCGGCACCGGCGTTGTGGGGCTGATCAAAGGCACAGGCGGCGGCAACCGCCGTGTTGGCCTGCGCGCCGATATGGACGCGTTGCCCATCGAAGAAGCCTCCGGCGTGGCTTACACCTCCACCAACCCCGGACGGATGCATGCCTGCGGCCATGACGGCCACACCACCATGCTGCTGGGCGCGGCGCGCTATCTGGCCGATAGCCGCGATTTTGACGGCACTGTGGTGCTGATCTTCCAACCCGCCGAAGAAGGTCTCGGCGGCGCGCGCCGCATGATCGAAGAGGGACTGTTCGAGAAATTCCCCTGCGATGAAATCTACGGCATGCACAATGATCCCAACTCCGAACCGGGCGTGGTCTCTGTCACCCCCGGCCCGGCCATGGCAGGCGCGTCTTTCTTTGACATCACCGTCAAAGGCACAGGCAGCCACGCCGCCATGCCGCACCAGTCGCGCGATCCCATCGTGATCGGCACCGCGCTGGTCCAGCAATTGCAAAGCGTGGTCAGCCGCAACATCCCGCCCACCAAACCCGTGGTCCTCTCGGTCACCAAATTCAACGCAGGCTCGGCCTATAATGTGGTGCCAGACACAGCCACCATCGCAGGCACAATCCGCTATTTCCACGACGAGGTGATCGAACTGGCCGAGACCCGCATCCGCGATCTTTGCGCCGGGATGTCGCAGGCTTACGGCGTCGAAATCTCGGTCGATCTGCGCAATGTCTTTGACGTGCTGATGAATGATCCAGACCTGACAGACGCCTATATCACCGCCGCCGCAGATGTGGTCGGCGCCGATATGTCATCAACCTCCAGCGAACAGGCCACAGGCTCCGAAGACTTTGCCGATATGCTCAAAGTCGTGCCCGGCGCGTATTGCCGCGTTGGCCATGCGGGCAATATCCCGCTGCACAATCCCGGCTTTGTGCTTGATGACGCAATCTTGCCCGTCGGCGCGTCGATCTATGCGCGCATCGTGGAAACCCGCCTGCCGAAAACCTGATTTAATCTCTCTATCTTTCGCATTGAAACCTCCCCTCCCCGCGCAGCGCCGCGCGCCTGCCGGGCGGGGGGAAAGGAGCCCTTTATGACCAATCCCCTTACCCTGCCCTTCGACACGGATGAAATGATCACCGGGCTGCGCCCTTGGATCGAAACCGAAAGCCCCACCTTCGATGCGGCAGCGGTCAACCGGATGATGGATCTGGTGCAACATGAACTGGCCGCCCTCGGCGCGCGGGTCGAACGCATTCCGGGCCGCATGGGCTACGGCGACAGCGTGCGCGCGGTCATGCCCCACCCAAAAGCGGGCGAAGGCGGCATCTTGCTGCTGGGCCATATGGACACGGTGCACCCCATGGGCACGCTGGCCAAACTGCCCTTCAAACGCGAAGGCAACATCTGCTATGGCCCCGGCCTGCAAGACATGAAGGGCGGCAATTACGTCTTCCTCGATGCCCTGCGCAAATTGCTCGCCGCCGGGGTGGAAACGCCGCTGCCTGTCACGGTGCTGTTCACCCCCGACGAAGAAGTCGGCACCCCCTCCACCCGCGAATTGATCGAAACCGAAGCAAAACGCCATAAATTCATCCTCGTGCCCGAACCTGCCCGCCCCGATGGCGGCGCGGTGATTGGCCGCTACGCCATTGCCCGCTTCGATCTGCAAACCCGGGGCCGTCCCAGCCACGCAGGCTGGGCGCTCAAAGACGGGCGCTCCGCGATTGCCGAAATGGCCAAATCCGTGGCCCAGATCGAAGGCATGACCAGCGAAGATTGCACCTTCTCGCTGGGCGTCTTTCACGCGGGCCAATGGGTCAATTGCGTGTCCTCCGTCTGCGACGCCGAAGTGCTCTCCATGGCAAAAACCCAAGAATTGCTCGACGAAGGCGTGGCCAAAATGCTGGCGCTGAACTCGGACCAAGGCGATGTGATCATGCAGGTCCGCCGCGGCGTCACCCGCCCCGTCTGGGAGCCAGATCAACCCGGCACCATGGCGATGCTCGCCCTCGCCCAAGACATCAGCCGCGAGATCGGCTTTGAAATGACAGGCGCCTCGGCGGGCGGCGGCTCGGATGGAAATTTCACCGGGTTCCTCGGCCTGCCCACCCTCGATTCCATCGGGGTGCGCGGCGCAGGGCTGCACACGCTGAATGAACATATCGAAACCGACAGCCTGATCGAGCGCGCCAAACTGGCCGCTGCGCTCTACTGCCGTCTGGGGGCCTAATATGTCCGGCGCGCTTTCCCAAACCATGCAGATCCACAAACATGTGGTTGAAACCGATCGCGGCGTGGTGGCCTCGCAACACCGCCAAGCCGCCGAAGCCGGGGCCGAAGTGCTGCGCGCAGGCGGCGATGCGGTGGATGCCGCCGTGGCCTGCGGCTTTGTCTGCGGCGTGCTCGAGCCGTGGATGTCCGGCCCCGCAGGCGGCGGCGCTGCCATGCATTGGCGCGCCGATACCGGACAGGCCCATGCGCTGAACTTTGGCATGCGCTCCCCCGCCGGGCTGCGCATCGCAGATTTCCCGCTCTCTGGCGAAGGCATCGCAGGCGATCTTTTCCCATGGCAACGCGTGACCGAAGACCGCAACGTCCAAGGCCCCCGCGCCGTGGCCGTGCCCGCCATGGTCGATGGCATGGACGCCGCCCATAAACGCTGGGGCCGCCTGCCGTGGCGCGAGCTGCTTGCCCCCGCCATCGCCCATGCCAAACGCGGCATGGAGATGGATTGGTACGCCGCCCTGATCATCGCCAGCGCCACCCGCGATCTGGCCCGCGACCCGGACGCCGCCGCCCTCTTCTTGCAAGACGGCCAATGGCCCCGACCCTTTGCCTGGACCGCGCTGGCCGATGACCGCCTTGATCAATCCGCCATGGCAGTCAGCCTCGACATCCTCGCCCACGACGGGGCCAGCGCCCTGCATGGCGGCGATCTGGGCGCAGCCATGGCCCGCGACATCCAAGACAAAGGCGGCTATCTCACCCGCGAAGACCTCGCCGCCAACCGCGCCGAATTCCAAACCGCCCTGCCCGTGGCCTACCGCGATGCACTGTTCCATGTGATGCCCGGCCTCACCGCTGGCCCGACCTTTGCCCGCGCGATGCAGCATCTCGCCGCTGAAACCCTGCCAGACACAGACAGCTTCTACCCCGCTTTCGCCCGCGCCATGTCCGCCGCCTATGAGGACCGCCTGAGCACCATGGGCCATGACGGAGAATCCCCCCAAGCGCCGGGCTGCACCACGCATTTCTCGGTGGTCGACCGCGACGGCAACATGGTCTCGCACACCCAAACCTTGCTCTCGCTTTTTGGGTCGCGGGTGGTCTCGCCCTCGACCGGGTTCTTGATGAACAATGGCATCATGTGGTTCGACCCCGAACAAGGCCTGCCAAACTCGCTTGCGCCGGATAAACCTTGCTTGATGAATGTCTGCCCCGCCTTAGGTACGGCCAATGGCAAACGCTTTGCACTTGGGGCCTCGGGCGGGCGCAAAATCGTCGGCGCCGTGGCGCAAATCGCGTCTTTCCTGAGCGATTTCAACATGGATCTAAGCGCGGCTTTCCATCAACCAAGGATCGACATCTCCGGCGGCAAACTCATCACCGCAGACGCAGATCTGCCCGCCCCCACCCTCGACGCCCTGCGCGCCATCGGCCCGGTCACCACCGCCCGCCGCTCGCTGCTGCCCTACCCGTTCGCCTGCCCCGCCGGGGTGCTCGACACCGGCACCAAACGCTTCGGCGCCACCGAAATCATGACCGCATGGGGCGACGCCGTGCCCGAACCGAACTAAGCGCCGCGCCCTGCGGTCAAACCCCGGCAGGCTTGCCAGCTTTACCGCTGCGCGATCTGCCAATTGGGGTGCATCCACGGTTCTTCATTGCTGGGGGCCAAAGGCGCGATGCCCAGCACCGCATCGGCCAGCTTTTCGCCCACCATGATTGACGGCGCATTGAGGTTCCCATTGGGAATGCGCGGAAAAATCGAGCTGTCCACCACGCGCAGCGCCTCAACGCCGATCACCCGGCCCGCTTCATCAACCACCGCATCTGGGTCATCCGCCCGCCCCATCCGGCAGGTGCCGCAAGGGTGATAGGCGCTCTCGGCATGTTCCGCGATCACCTGATCAAGCTCGGCATCGGTTTGGTATGCCTTGCCGGGCTGGATCTCGTGTTTCACAAATGGCTTAAACGCATCTTGCGCAAAAACCTCGCGGGTCAGGCGAATGGCGGTGCGGAATTCCTCCCAATCCTCGGGATGCGACATATAGTTAAAGCGGATCACCGGATCATCCGCAGGATCGCTCGACCGCAGCGTGACATTCCCGCGCGAGCGTGACCGCATCGGCCCGGTATGGGCCTGAAAACCATGGCCCTCTGCGGCGGCCTGCCCGTCATAACGCACGGCAATCGGCAAGAAATGATACTGGATATCGGGGTATTCCACACCGGGTTTGGAGCGGATAAACGCCGCGCTCTCGAACTGGTTCGACGCGCCCATCCCGGTCTTGGTAAACAGCCACTGCGCGCCAATGATCGCTTTGGAAAACAGGTTCCAGTGTTTATAAAGCGTGATCGGCTGGCTCGCGGCCATCTGGATATACATCTCCAAATGATCCTGAAGATTGGCCCCCACGCCGGGGCGATCCGCGATCACTTCAATGCCGTGCTCTTTCAGATGCGCGGCAGGCCCGATGCCCGACAACATCAACAGCTTGGGCGAGTTGATCGACGACGCCGCAAGCAGCACCTCGCGCCCTGCCCGGATCACTTCGGTCTTGCCGCCGCGCTTGACCTCCACGCCCACGGCGCGGCCCTGCTCGATCACCACCCGCTGCGCCAAGGCGCGGATCAGCCGCACATTGCCGCGCTTCATCGCAGGCCGCAAATAGGCATTGGCCGCCGACCAGCGCCGACCGTTCCAAACGGTCTGCTCCATCGGGCCAAACCCCTCCTGCTTCTCGCCGTTGTAATCATCCGTGGTCTCATACCCGGCCTGCTCGCCCGCCTTCACAAAGGCATGAAACAGCGGATTGGCCCGCGGGCCGCGGCTCACATGCAGCGGCCCATCCGTGCCGCGCCACGCCGGATCGCCGCCATGCCCGCCATCATGCCATGTCTCCATGCGCTTGAAATACGGCAACACATCCGCATAGCCCCAGCCCTTGGCCCCCTGATCGCGCCAATGATCAAAATCCTTGGCATGGCCGCGCACATACACCATCCCGTTGATCGAGGATGACCCGCCAACCACTTTGCCGCGCGGACAGGCCAATTGGCGGTTGTTCAAATGCGGCTCCGGCTCAGAGCGATAGCCCCAGTCATAGCGCTTCATATTCATCGGATAGCTCAGCGCGGCAGGCATCTGAATGAACGGCCCCGCATCGGTGCCGCCATGCTCGATCACCAGCACATCCTTGCCCGCCTCGCCCAGACGGTAAGCCATGGCGCAGCCCGCGCTGCCCGCTCCGACAATGATATATTCCGCTTCCATAGCCCTATCCTTTTCTGGCGCGCCCCGGTGGGATTTGGGATGCAGGTTCCCTGCCGGTCACCAAGGGGTGCCCGGCCTGAAACCGCTTGCGCTGTCTTACGTTTCGTCTTTTGGTCTTGCCGCCGCTGCGCCTAGAACGGCGCTTCGAGATCGCCCATCCGCACGTAAACGGATTTCAACTGCGTATAATGTTCAATCGCTGCCTTGGCGTTCTCGCGCCCGACACCGGACATTTTCGAGCCGCCAAACGGCGCTTCCACCGGCGCATCATTATAGGTGTTGATGTAACAGGTGCCCGCCTCGAACCGCGCCGCAACCCGGTGGGCACGCGACAGATCGCGGGTGAAAACCCCTGCCGCCAAACCAAACTCCGTGTCATTGGCACGCCTTAGCACGTCATCCTCATCGTCAAAATCCAGCACCGCCATGACGGGGCCAAAGATTTCCTCGCGGGCGATGGTCATATCATCGCGCACATCGGCAAAGACCGTTGGCTGCAAATAGAACCCTTCGCGCTCCAGCGCCGCGCCGCCTGTCACCAACCGCGCGCCCTCGGCTTTGCCCTTTTCGATAAAGCCCAGAACGATTTGCATCTGACGCTCTGAGACCATCGGCCCAAAGCTGGTCGCCGGGTCCATCGGATCGCCAATCACCGCGTTTTGCAACCGCTCGGCCAACCGCGTGAGGAAAGCTTCCTTGATGCCCTTATGCACAAAGACGCGGGTGCCGTTGGAACACACCTGCCCCGAGCTGTAGAAATTACCCAAGATCGCGCCTGATACGGCGTTTTCCAAATCCGCATCGTCAAAAATGATCAAAGGCGACTTGCCGCCAAGCTCCATGGTCACATGTTTTACACCATCGGCGGCGGCGGCATAAACCTTGCGCCCCGTGGGCACCGACCCGGTGAGCGATACTTTGTCGACGCGCGGATCGGTCACCAAAGACGCGCCCACATCGCCAAGCCCCTGTACAACGTTATAAAGCCCCGCTGGCAAACCCGCCTCGTGCAAAATCTCAGCGACTTTGAGCGCACAAAGCGGCGTGGTCTCGGAAGGTTTGAACACAATCGCATTGCCGCAAGCCAGCGCAGGCGCGCCTTTCCAACAAGCAATCTGCGTGGGATAGTTCCACGCGCCAATGCCCACACAAACGCCCAAAGGCTCGCGGCGGGTGTAGACCCAATCCTCGCCCAACTGAATATGCTCGCCCGTCAAGGTCGCGGCCATGCCGCCAAAATACTCCAGCGCATCCGCGCCGCTGGTGGCATCAGCCACCGAGGTCTCTTGATAGGGCTTGCCCGTGTCAAATGTCTCGAGCACGCTCAGATCATGGTTCCGCTCGCGCATCATATCAGCGGCGCGGCGCAAAATCCGGCCCCGCTCGGTGCCCGTCAAAGCGGCCCACGCAACCTGCGCGGTTTTCGCCGCATCAAGCGCTTGGTTGATGATCGCAGGGGTCGCTGCGTAAACCGTGGCGATCTTTTCGCCCGTGGCAGGATAGATCACCTCAATCGGGGTGCCGCCTGTGTCTTCGACATATTGGCCGTTGATGAAATGGCTGGCGGTGGGCTGTGTGGGATAGGTCATTAGATTTTAGGCCTCCGGCGGGAGTATTTCAGGAAGGGTGAAGCAGCTATTCGCCGCGGGGGAAGCGTTTATTGTCTTCCAGAACATTCAAGTCCATGTGATTGCGCATATATTGCTCCGAGGCATCGCGCAGCGGTTGGTAATCCCAAGGGTAATAACCGCCCTGCCGCAGGGCCTCATAAACCACCCAGCGGCGCGCTTGGCTTTGCCGCACATCACCGTCATAGGCCGCCAGATCCCAGCGCGCCTCGGATTTGGCGCGCAGGGTTTGCCGCGTGCCTTGATGGGCGGGGTGTTCGGCCAGATTGGTCAGCTCATGCGGGTCGGCCTCCAGATCAAACAGCTGATCAGGGTCAAGCGCGCAGCGGTTGTATTTCCACTTGCCATAGCGCAGCGAGACCATCGGCGCATAGCTCGCCTCGGCGGCATATTCCATCGCCACAGGTTCGCTGCGCGCCGCGCCTTGGCCTTGGGGTTTGAGCGACACGCCGGTGGTCCAGGCCGCGACCTCGCCCATATCCACCCCCGCCAGATCGCACAGGGTCGGGCAAATATCGATGTTGCTGACCGGATCGGTCACCAGCCCCGGCTGCATATCCGGCGCGCTGATCATCAATGGCACCCGCGCCGAGCCTTCAAAGAAGGACATTTTGAACCAAAGCCCCCGCTCGCCCAGCATATCGCCATGATCCGAGACAAAGACAATAATCGCCTCTTGGCGCGTGTCTTCTAGGGTTTGCAGCAGCTCGCCAATCTTGTCATCCAGATAGGAGATATTGGCAAAATACGCCCGGCGCGAGCGTTTGATATCTTCTTCGCTGATGTCAAAGCTGCGCCAATCATTGGCGTCAAAGATGCGTTTGGAATGGGCGTCGTGATCGTCATATTCCATCGCGGGCACTTCAGGCAGCAGATGCGCGCAATCCTCGTACATATCCCAATATTTCTTGCGCGCCACATAGGGGTCATGCGGGTGGGTAAAGCTCACCGTCAGGCACCATGGCCGCGCATCCAAACCGCGCGACAGATCATAGATCTTGCGGTTCGCCTCAAACGCCACAGCGTCATCATATTCCATCTGGTTGGAAATCTCGGCCACCCCGGCCCCGGTGACCGAGCCCATATTGTGATACCACCAATCAATCCGCTCGCCCGGCTTGCGGTAATCGGGCGTCCAGCCAAAATCAGCCGGATAGATATCCGTGGTCAGCCGCTGCTCGAACCCATGCAACTGATCGGGGCCCACAAAATGCATCTTGCCCGACAGACAGGTTTGATACCCCGCCCGGCGCAAATGATGCGCATAGGTGGGGATAGAGGAGGCAAACTCCGCCGCATTGTCGTAAACTCCGGTGGCCGATGGCAATTGCCCCGACATAAACGCCGCCCGCCCCGGCGCGCAGAGCGGCGAGGCCGTATAGGCGTTGCGAAACCGCGTTGAACGCGCCGCCAGCGCCTTGAGATTTGGCGCATGCAACCACTCGGCTGGCCCATCGGGAAACAGCGTGCCGTTAAGTTGATCGACCATCAAGATCAGAATATTGGGTTTGCTCATTGGCGCGGCTCCACCAGCAAATCAAGGGTCGTCAGCGCCGATTGCAGCGCCGCTTTGGCCGTCCCGTTTGGCGACAGCGCCGCACGCAGATACAGCCCGTCAATCAGCGCCGCCAGAATATCTGCATGGGTTTCGGGCGTACCGCTTTGCGGGCGCAGCGCCCAGCGCAGGTTCGAGCGCAACCGCCGCTGATACAGCCGCAGCAACCGCTGGGTCTCGGGGCTGGTCGGCGCGGCAGCATAAAGCATCATCCACGCCGTCACCGTGCCCGGCGCAAAAAACGTATCGTCAAAACTGGCGCGAATGATCGCCTCGGCGCGGGCGCGCGGGGTGGCCGCATCCGCCAAAGCGCGGCGCACCACAATGCCATAGTCGTTCAGGATATGCCGCATGGCCGCCAGAAAAATCTGGTCTTTGCCGCCAAAGTAATGATGTGCCAACGCCGTGGACATCCCCGCCGTGCGCGCGATCTGGCTGACTGTCACATCAAGCGATTGCGCGCGGCCAATCTCGGCAATTGTCGCCTCAACAAGAGAGGCGCGGCGGATGGTTTCCATTCCGATCTTGGGCATCAGATTCGCTCCCTTGCCAGTGCCTCGGCAAGGTGGCTGGTTTATATTGACTCGTCAATCAATAAAAAACGGCGCAGGCACTCAGACCTTTGTGGCATTGGTGTTGGGCGTGATGCTGCGCCCCTTAAGCATCGCCTCGCGCCAAGTGATAAACGTGACCGAGGCCAAAATCACAAAGCCGCCAATCACCACCCAAACATCAATCGGCTCGGCAAAAACCAGCGCGCCCAAAGCCGTGGCCCAGACCAATTGCAAAAACGTCACGGGCTGGGTCACCGTCACGGGCGCTGCGGCAAAAGCCAGCGTCATGGTGTAATGCCCCGCCGTCGCACAGCAGGCTACAGCCGCCAAAAACAACAGCTCGCGCAGGTTCGGCATGATCCAATCAGCCAGCGCAAAAGGCGCAAGCCCAATGGTCACAAACACCGAGAGCATCGCCACAACCACCGCAGGTTTCACCTCATCCGCAAGGATCTTCGCCAACAGATAACTGCCCGCAAACACCACCGCCGCGCCCAGCATCGCCAGATGGCCGCTGCTGACCTCGCGAAACCCGGGCCGCAAGATAATCGCCGCCCCCGCCAGCCCCAAACACACCGCCACAATCCGCCGCAGCGCCAATGTCTCGCCCAAAAACACCGCCGCCCCAACCGTGACATAAATCGGCGCGAGGTAATTCATCGCCGTGACTTCCGCGATGGGGATCCGCGTCATCGCGTAAAACCACCCCATCACCCCCAGCGAATGAAAAAACCCGCGCAGGGTAAACAGCCCCCATTGCCGCTTGCTCAAATGCGCCGCCTGAATTGCCCCAAGCGCAGGCAGCAAAAACACCAGCCCCATAGCATAGCGCAAAAACGCAGCCTCGGCGGCGGGCATCCGCGGCCCCATGGTTTTAACCAAGGCCGTCACCATGATGAAGAAAAATCCGGTGGCCAGCATCCACAAGATACCGGCGACGGGGCGATTTTGAGCAGGTTTTATCATAGGCCCAGCAAGAGCGGATTTCTACCCAAGGCGCAAGCGCTTACATGAACAACAACTTTGCCGCGATGCCCCACATGGTGAGGGCAATCAACCCGTCCAAAATCTGCCAACTGCGCGGCTTGGCAAACAAGGGCTGCAAGAACCGCGCCCCATAGCCCAGCGAGAAAAAGAACACAAAACTCGACAGGGCCGCACCAATGCCAAAGATCAACCGATCATCATATTGCGCCGCAATCGAGCCCAGCAAAACCACCGTGTCCAAATAGACATGCGGGTTCAGCCATGTCAGCGCCAAAACCGTGGCAATCACCGGCCACAGCTTTTGCCGCCCCTGCTCGGCTGCGGCCAGGACATGCCCGCCGCGCCACGCGCTGATCGCATTGCGCGCCCCGTACCAGATCAAAAACCCCGCCCCGCCATAGCGCATCACGGTCTCGAACCACGGCACGGCTTTGGCCAAATAGCCAAACCCCGCCACACCCGCCGCGATCAACAACGCATCCGACAAGGCGCAGGTCAGGCAGACATAAAACACATGCTCCCCGCGCAGCCCCTGCCGCAAAACAAAAGCATTCTGCGCACCAATCGCCAGAATCAACGTCAGGCCAAGCGCGAAGCCATCCACAAAAGACCCGTTCACAAGGCCGCTCGGATTTTGGCGTAACATTGTGACATCGCGGCACCTTTTTTACACATCACCGTGATCGCCCCCCGCGATCAGAGCGGCAATAATTGGCATAAATCCCCAGATCACAAGCGGTATTTGCCCCGTGCCCTCGGCACTGCCAGATCTTTGTTACAAAATTCCTACAAATCGCCGTGAAACTATTAATAAACAGGCACCGTGTCTCTAGCATTACGCCGCTAAGGCACTTACATACCCGACCGGGGCAAGAAGACCCCGCTGCGGGCAAGACTAAGGAATAAGAAATGTCGAACGAGCATCAAACAATCGATCTAAGCCCCAAAGAATTGGATCTGATCACCGCCGCCCTCGAAACCCAACGCAAAATCTTGCAAGTCCAAGCCAGCGCAGGCGAAAGCGCCGTGCTCTCGCGCCTCAATGACGTGAAACGCACCCTTGCGCTGTTTGCTGCAAAATCCAGCGAATCCGATAAAATCCGCCGCCCTCTTGGGCTATGGCAACGGCTGATGGCCCCCGCCTGCGACCGTACCGGCTGCGCAAGACGCGCGCGCCAAGGCTAAAACATACCGCCCGCAAAGCCGCCGCGCTTTGCCCTTGCACCCTGCCCCCGCCTGCGCAGTATTGACGCAAAATCAGCAGGAGGCGGGCGCATGACCCAGCAAGACCGAAATTCCCTGATCCGCGCCGCGCAGGCCCTGTTCGACAGCGGCCATTTCGCCCAAGAACTTGGCGCGCTTGTCGCCTGCCCCACCGAAAGCCAGCGCAGCCCCGCGCCTCAGGCCCTGAGCGACTATCTCACCCAATTGATCACACCGCGCCTGACCCGCGCCGGGTTTGACTGCACGCTGCATGACAACCCAAACCCAAGCGGCGGCCCGTTTCTGGTCGGCAAACGCCGCGAAGACCCAACCCTGCCCACCATCCTCATCTATGGCCACGGCGATGTGGTGATGGGCGACGCAGGCAATTGGGCCGAAACCCGCGATCCCTTTACCCTGAGCGAAACCAAACAGCGTTTCTACGGGCGCGGCGCCGCCGATAACAAAGCGCAGCACCTGATCAACATCGCCAGCCTAGAGGCGGTGATAGCAGCGCAAGGTCGCCTGAATTTCAACGTCACCTTGCTGATTGAAATGGCCGAAGAAACCGGCTCCCCCGGCCTTGCGGAATTTTGCGCGCAAAACAAAACGCTGCTGGCCGCAGATGTGCTGATCGCCTCGGATGGCCCGCGCTTGCAAGCAGACAGGCCGACCCTGTTCCTCGGCGCACGCGGCGCGATTGATTTTGACCTCACCTGCAACCTGCGCAGCGGCGCGCATCACTCGGGCAATTGGGGCGGCTTGCTGGCCGATCCAGCCCAGCGCCTCGCCCATGCGCTGGCCACAATCTGCGATGCGCGCGGCGATATCCAAGTGCCCGAATGGCGCCCCACCAGCCTGACACCCGAATTGCAACAAGAGCTCGACGCCCTGCCCGTTGAAGGCGGCGACATCGCCATCAGCGATAAATGGGGCCACCCCGAATTTGGCCCCGGCGCGCGGGTGTTCGGCTGGAACAGCTTTGCCATTCTGGCGATGAAATCCGGCAACCCGGACGCGCCGCTCAACGCCATCGCAGGCCACGCCAGCGCCAAATGCCAACTGCGCTTTGTGGTGGGCACTGACCCAGATCAGATCCTGCCCGCCCTGCGCAAACACCTGACAGATCGCGGTTTTCCAGATGTCGAGGTGATTGCCGATCCCGCAGGGTATTTCAACGCCACCCGCCACAACCGCGACCACCCTTGGGTGCGTCTGGTCGAGGCCTCGCTGCGCGAAACGGCCGGATGCGCGCCACATCTGCTGCCCAATCTTGGCGGCTCGCTGCCCAATGAGATTTTCACCGATATTCTCGAAATGCCCACCATCTGGGTGCCACATTCCTATCGCGGGTGCAGCCAACATGCGCCGGACGAGCATGTGCTCAAATCCATTTGCCGCGAAGGGCTGGGGCTGATGGCGGGGCTGTGGTGGGATATTGGCCAAACCGGCCATCCGCAGTGAGGCGCAGAGCCTCTCGTAATTCCGCCGCCCCTTGCGCGTGGCGTGGCGCGGCGGAATTTGAGTATTTTTAGAAGGGTGAAGCCAGGTTAGGCCAGCTGTTCCATCACCTCGTCCGAGGCTTCGAAATTGGCGGTGACGCGCTGCACGTCATCATCATCTTCCAAGGCCTCGATCAGCTTCATCAGCTTTTCCATATTCTCGAGATCCATCTCGGTGCTGATGTTGGGCTTCCATACCAATTTGGTGGATTCGGATTCGCCCAGTTCAGCCTCAAGCGCCGTGGCCACGTCATTAAGATCCGTGTCCGCGCACCAGATCACATGGCCCTCTTCCGAGCTTTCCACATCTTCGGCGCCCGCCTCGATGGCGGCCATCATCACCGTATCCGCATCCCCGACCGAAGCGGGATAGATCACCTCGCCTTTGCGGTCGAACATGAAACCAACCGAGCCGGTCTCGCCAAGGTTGCCGCCGTTTTTGGTGAAGGTCGAGCGCACGGTTGACGCCGTGCGGTTGCGGTTGTCGGTCATTGCCTCGACAATCACCGCCACGCCATTGGGGCCATAGCCCTCATAGCGGATTTCTTCGTAATCTTCCGCATCGCCGCCAATCGCTTTTTTGATCGCGCGTTCGATGTTGTCTTTGGGCATCGACTGCCCCTTGGCTTCTTTTACCGCCATACGCAGGCGGGGATTTTTCTCGGGGTCAGGATCGCCCATCTTGGCGGCGATGGTGATCTCTTTGGAGAGCTTGGAAAAAACCTTGGCCCGGATCTTGTCCTGACGGCCCTTGCGGTGCTGGATATTTGCCCATTTGGAATGGCCTGCCATGTGAACCTCTTGTCGCCTTGCATTACCCGGCACTCTATATGCCAGCGCAGCGGGCCAAACAAGCCACCCCAATCATCTGCCATTTCGCAGCCCCCGTGGAACTTGCCGCGCCCCCGCCGCGTTTTCCCCGTAATGCTCTCTTTCCCCACCGCCGGGTTCGGCGTAGAAAATCCGGTATGACACAAGATCAAATTATTCTCTTCTCGCTTTTTGGCGCTGTATTCGGCCTCCTGCTCTGGGGGCGTTTTCGCTATGATATAGTGGCTTTTGCCGCGCTCATGGCCGGCGTTGTTCTGGGCGTGGTCGACAGCAAACATGCGTTTGACGGCTTTGGCCATCCCGCCACCTTGGTGGTGGCGCTGGTGCTGGTGGTCTCTGCCGGGCTGGTGCGCTCGGGGGCGGTGCTGCTGATTACCCGCACCTTGGTCGACGCCTCGCGCAGCCTTGGCGCGCATATCACGCTGATGGGGGCTGTGGGCGGCGTACTCTCGGCGTTCATGAACAACGTGGCCGCGCTGGCCCTGCTCATGCCCGTCGACATCCAGACCGCACGCAAAGCGGGGCGCAGCCCGGGCCTGTCGCTGATGCCGCTGAGCTTTGCGACCATCTTGGGCGGCATGGTTACCTTGATCGGCACGCCCCCCAACATCATCATCGCCGCGATCCGCGAGGAATCGCTGGGCGCGCCTTTCCGCATGTTTGATTTTGCCCCCGTGGGCGGTGTTGCCGCCATTGCAGGCCTCGCCTTTGTCGCGCTGATCGGCTGGCGCCTCATCCCCAGCCGCGACGATGGCGGGCTCTCTGCCGAGGACATCACGCCTTACATCGCTGAACTTGTGGTGCCTGAAGACAGCAAACAAATCGGCAAACGCGTGGCCGAGTTGCAAGAGGCCGCAGACAAAGCCGATGTGGCGATCCTTGGCCTGATCCGCGATGGCAAACGCCGCTATGGCTCCTCGCGCAACGTCACCCTGCGCGCCGCCGATGCGCTGGTGCTCGAAGCCGCCCCCGACGCGCTTGATGAATTCCGCTCCGCGCTTGGCCTCAAAATGGCCGATACCGAACGCGAAGAAGCGCTGAATGCCGATGGCGAAGGCGTCGAGATGATCGAGGTTGTCGTCTCCGCCGACAGCCGCCTCAACGGGCGCACCGCCCAAGCGATCGGCCTGTCATGGCGCCAACGCACCGTGATCCTTGGCATCTCGCGCCGGGGCCGCCGCATCACCTCGCAACTGCGCAAAACCCAGCTTGAGGCGGGCGATATCCTGTTGCTGCTGGTGCCGCGCGACACAGGCAGCCATGTGATCGAATGGCTCGGCGTGTTGCCCCTCGCAGACCGCGGACTGGCCGTGACCGACGACAGCAAAACCTGGCTCGCCATCGGCATGTTCGCAGGCGCCGTGGCCGCGGCCTCCGTGGGCATCATCTACCTGCCCATCGCGCTGGGGATCGTGGTGATTGGCTATGTGCTGACCCGCATCGTGCCCCTGTCAGAGCTCTACACCCATATCGAATGGCCCGTGGTGGTGCTGCTTGGCTCGATGATCCCGCTGGGCGCGGCGCTTGAAAACTCGGGTGGCACCGAACTGATTGCGGGCGCGTTGGTGAACCTGACCGATGGCATGGCCCCGTGGATCGTACTGACCGTGCTGATGATCGTCACCATGACCCTCTCGGATGTGCTCAACAACACCGCCACCACCATCGTGGCGGCTCCGGTGGGCATCCAAATGGCGCAGACGCTGAACGTCTCGCCCGACCCGTTCTTGATGGCCGTGGCCGTCGCCGCCTCCAGCGCGTTTCTCACGCCCATTGGCCATAAGAACAACACGTTGATCTTGGGGCCCGGTGGCTATTCATTTGGGGATTATTGGCGCATGGGCCTGCCGCTGGAAATCATCGTGGTGGCGGTTTCCATCCCGGCGATCTTGGTGTTCTGGCCGCTCTGACGGCCAGACACAGGTACTATTTCAGGCGCTTACTTCGCCACAAATTCCGTGAGCGCGGTCACCGCCGCCATCGTCACCACCGCGAAAATTGTCACGGCCATGCCCATGACCACTGCTGCTGCTACTGTCGCTATCATGTTGCTGCCTCCCGCGCCGCTTCACATCTTCGGCGCCGTAATGCGGCCCCGTAAAATGATCCTAAACGGCCCCGATGAACTAAGGCAACTTTTAGGCAAAATTCAGGCACATAAACTCAGGTCTGCGAAACAGTCCCCCCGGCTTGGCGGAAATTACCCGCCGCCGGGGCGACAAACAGCAGCAAAAACCGGCCGAATCGCGGCACTCACCACAGAAACGGGATGATCGCACTGGCCAGCAACCCAATGCTGAGATTGAGCGGAATACCCACCCGCAGAAAATCCGTGAACTTATAGCCGCCGGGCCCGTAAACCAACATATTGGTCTGATACCCAATCGGCGTGGCAAAGCTGGCCGAGGCCGCAATCATCACCGCCACAACCAGCGCCCGCGGGTCCATGCCAATCGCCTCCGCGAGGCCAATCGCAATCGGCGTGACCACAACCGCCACCGCATTGTTGCTCACCAACTCCGTCAACACCGAGGTCAGCAGATAGATCGCCCAGATCACCCAGAACGGCGGCAGATTCCCGAGCAGCGGCGCAATCGCCTCCACAATCAACGCCACCGCGCCCGAGGCCTGCAACGCGGCACCAATCGCCAGCATCGAGAAGATCAACGCCAACAGCCGCCCATCCACAAAACTAAACGCCTCATCCGCATCAATACAGCGCGTGATCAACACCACCGCCACCGCCAAAACCGACAGCATCAAAATCGGTGCGACCCCAAAGGCCGCCAATCCGACAATCGCAAACAGCGCCACAATCGCGATGGGCGCATGGCCCCGGCGAAAGGCGCGGCTGGTCGGGTGGCTGACATCAACCATATCCATGTCCGTGGCCAACCGCTGGATGTCCTCAATCGCCCCTTCCAGCAACAAAGTATCGCCAACTTTAACAATCAACTCATCAAGCTGCCGCCCGATGTTCTGGTTCCTGCGGTGCACCGCCAACGGGTACACACCGTACCGCCGCCGCAGCCGCATGTTGCCAAGACTGCGCCCCACCATCTTGCAACCCGGCGTGATCAACACCTCAACCGTGGTGGTCTCCACCGCCGAAACCTGATCCACCCGGCGCAATTCCTTATTGGCCTGTAGGCTCAAAAGCTCGGTCATCTGCGTGCGCAACACCACGCGGTCGCCCACCTTAAGCTCCACCGCTTCCAGATTGCGCCGCAGCGAAACATCGCCGCGCACCACATCGACAAGCCGCACGCCCTCGCGCTTAAACAGCTGCACCCCCTGCACCTCGCGCCCAATCAGGTTGCTGTCAGGCGGGATAACGGCCTCGGTGAAAAACTTCATCTTTGACCGATCCCCCAGCATCATTGCCATGCTGTCGCGGTCCGGCAACAAACGCGGCGCGATAAACCGCAAATAGATCATGCCCCAGATCACCAAAATAACCCCCAGCGGCGTGACCTCAAAAATCCCAAATGGCTCAAGCCCTTGGCTGCGCGCAACCCCATCCACCAAAAGGTTGGTCGAGGTGCCGATCAAGGTCAGCGTGCCGCCCAAAATCGCGGCATAGCTTAGCGGGATCAGCATTTTAGACGCTGAAATCCCCATGGTCTTGGCCAATTGGATGAACACCGGGATCATCACCACCACCACAGGCGTGTTGCTCACAATGGCCGAGCTCAGCACGACAAACGCCATCAACATCACAATCGCCAAGGCCGGATTGCTGCGCGCCGTGCGGTCCGCCACCCCGGTAAATGCCTCAAGCGCGCCCGTGCGCACCAAAGCCCCCATGATGATAAACATTGCCGCAATGGTCCACGGCGCGGGGTTCGCAAGAACCGCCCGCGCATCCTCATAGGGCAACACCCCCAGCGCCAACATCAACGACGCGCCGCCAATCGCCACCACTTCCGTGGGATAGCTCTCCCTCAAAAAGAGGATGAACATGATCACCACAACACTCAGGGTTACCACCGCCTGCGCGGTTTGGGACAACACCAGAAATTCCATAAAAACAAGGCCCTGTATCAGCAAAATTAGCTATCGGGCATATTCGCTGATCCCGCAGGCACGGGCAAGTATTACCTGCGGGCTGGCGCTCTCACGGCGCAGATTGTTGCAAATGTCCGCCTTGGCGAATGGGCACAATCCGCGTGGCTTTGCCGCTGCGATCATCGGTTTCCACATAGACCCCGGATAGGGTCGCCTCCCCCGCTGCCGGGGTAAATCGCTCTTTGGGCATGCCCGTGATGAACCGCCGCAGCGGCTCGGCTTTATCCATGCCAATCACCGAATGGTAGTCACCGCACATGCCTGCATCGCTCAAATAAGCGGTGCCGCCCGGCAAAATCATCGCATCCGAGGTCGGCACATGGGTATGCGTGCCCACAACAAGGCTCGCGCGCCCGTCGCACCAATGGCCCATCGCCATTTTTTCCGAGGTCGCCTCGCAATGCATGTCCACAATCACCGCCGAGGCCAACCCGCCCAGCGGATGCGATTTCAGCACCGGCTCCAGCGCCGAAAACGGATCATCAAAGGGCCGTTTCATAAACACCTGCCCCAGCGCCTGCGTCACCAAAACCTTGCGCCCGTTCTTGGCGTTAAAAAGCTGGGCCCCTTTGCCCGGCGCGGTTTTCGAGAAATTCAGAGGCCGGATCACCCGCGGTTCCTGCGCGATGAAACTCAGCATGTCTTTTTGGTCAAACGCATGGTCGCCCAAGGTCAAACAATCGGCCCCGGCGTCGAGCAAGGATTTGGCATGCGCACCCGAAAGCCCCATGCCGCCCGTGGCGTTCTCGCCATTAACCACCACAAGATCGAGCTTCCACTCGCTGCGCAGCCGCGCCAGATTTTCCGTGATTGCCCGCCGTCCAGCGCGGCCCATCACATCGCCTAAAAAGAGTATTTTCATGCCGCATCTCTACGCGCCGCCGCGCCGCTTCACAAGAGAGTTGGCCGCAGCGTTTATCTAGGCCAGATCAATCACGCCGCGCTCCGTCACAACCAGATCGAGCGGTTGGTCCGTCGCCTCAAGCGGCAGATCCTCAAGCTCCTGCCCCGCAAAGGCAAAGCCAATCGCCAGCGTTGGCCGCTTGGCCCGCAACATCTCCAGCGTGCGGTCGTAAAACCCGCCGCCATAGCCAAGCCGCCCGCCCGCGCGGTTAAACGCCAGCAGCGGCACAATCAAAATCTCCGGCTCGAAAAACCGCTTTTCCTCAGGCACTTGCGCCCCAAACGGCCCGCTTTCCAGCGCGGTCTCCGGCGTCCACTGCGCAAACTGCAACGGCTGGCCTGCGCGCATGATCACCGGCACCCCCACCCTGCCATGGGCACAGGCCTCACCCATGGCGGGGCGCGGGTCGATCTCGGTGCGAATGGGCAAAAACCCCGACAATGGCACCCCGCGATAGCCTGCCAAAACCTCGCTCAGATAGCCCGCCTGCGCCGCGCTCGCTGCCTCAAAAAGCGGTTTGCGCCGTGCAAAAGCCGCCTTGCGCGCCGCGTCTTTTATCGCCGCAAGATCGGTCACAACAACACCGCAGCCGCAAGCCCCAGAAAGGCAAAGAACCCGACCACATCGGTCACCGTGGTCACAAACGCCCCCGAAGCCAGCGCCGGATCAACCCCGACCCGCTCCAGCAAAATCGGGATGCCCGTGCCCGCCAATCCGGCCACCACCATGTTGATCACCATCGCCGCCGCGATCACATAGCCAAGGCTGGGCGAGCCGAACCAAACGATCCCCACAACCCCCATCACCACTGCAAAAATCAACCCATTGACCAAGCCCACCAAAACCTCGCGCCGGATCACCCGCCACACGTTTGATCCGGTCAAATCCTTGGTCGCAATCGCGCGCACCGCCACGGTCAGGCTCTGCGTGCCCGCATTCCCGCCCATCGAGGCAACAATCGGCATCAACACCGCCAGCGCGACCAATTGCGTGATCGCCGCCTCGAACTGCGAAATCACCATCGAGGCCGCAATCGCCGTCACAAGGTTCACCGCCAACCATGGCAACCGCTGCTTGGTGGTCTCCATCACCCGATCCGAGAGCGAGCCCTCGCCCACCCCCGCCAGACGCAGAATATCTTCCTCATGTTCCTCGTCCAACACGGCCATCGCATCATCAATGGTGATGATCCCGATCAACCGCCCCTCGTCATCGACAACAGGCGCGGAAATCAGGTGATATTGGTTAAACGCATAGGCCACGTCCCCCTCATCCTGAAGCACCGGGATCGTGTGGAACGTCTCTTCCAAAATCTCGCGCAGCGGCGTGTCGCGCTTGGACCGCATCAGCTTGCCCAAGGTCACATTCCCCACCGGATGCAGCCTCGGATCAACCATCACAATGTGATAGAACTGATCGGGCAAATCATCCTCTGGCGTGACCCGCAAATGGTCAATCGCCTCGCCAACGGTCCAATGCTCGGGCGCCATGACCACTTCGCGCTGCATCAAACGGCCCGCAGAATATTCAGGATAGTTAAGCGCCTGCTGCACCGCCACGCGGTCTGCATCTTCCAGCGCCTCAAGGATCGTGCCTTGCTGGTCGTCCTCCAAATCTTCAATCAGATCAACAACATCGTCGCTGTCCATCTCGCGCACAGCTTCGGCCAGAACCTGCGGTGCCAGAATGCCAATCACTTCTTCGCGGATCGATTCGTCCAGCTCCGACAGAATCTCCCCGTCGAACTCGCGGTCATAAAGCCGAATCAGCTTGGCGCGCTCGAAACTGCTGATCTGTTCCAAAACATCCGCGATATCCGCCGCGTGCAGCGGCTCCATCAACTCGGTCAGTTTCTGCTGGTCGTCGATCTCTACCGCATAGAGAATCGCGGCAACCTCGCGCCGCCCCAGAACATAGGCTTCGCTGGCGTCAGACTCCGCATCCACGCGCGCGTCCATTTCGATTTGTTCACTCATTACTGGCCCCCTCTTGACTAGCCCGGAACATATGCGCCTGCGGGCAAAGCTACAATGCGTTGCCCCCGCCTCATAGCAGGGATAATGTTAAGATATGACAGGCAAAACACTCCTTCTGGGTCAAACCCTAAATTTTTCTGGCGACCCGATGCAAACCGCATGGGAAAGCGCCGTTCAGATCGACAGCCAAGGCGCGGTCTTGATCGAAAATGGCAAAATCGCCGCCACGGGCGGGCGCGATGCGCTGCGTGCGGCGCACCCGGGTGCAGCGGTGCAGGATTATGGCATGCACCTGATCTGCCCCGGCTTTGTCGATGCCCATGTGCATTACCCCCAGACCGCGATCATCGCCAGTTGGGGCAAACGGCTGATCGACTGGCTCAACAGCTATACCTTCCCCGAAGAAACCCGCCTGCAAGACCCCAGCTATGCCCGCGCCATCGCCGCGCGCTATCTCGATCTCACGCTGGCCAATGGCACCACCACCGTGGCCAGCTATTGCACCATCCACCCGCACAGCGTTGACGCAATATTCGAGGCCGCCCAAACCCGTGGCATGCGCATCGTGGCGGGCAAAACCTGCATGGACCGCAACGCCCCGGACGGGCTGCGCGACGATCCCAATTCCGCCTATGACGACAGCAAAGCATTGATCGACCGCTGGCATGGCAAATCCCGCGCCACCTATGCGATCACCCCCCGCTTCTCGCCCACCTCAAGCGAGGCGCAACTGGCCGCGCTTGGCGCGCTCTGGGCCGAGCACCCCGATTGCCTGATGCAAACCCATCTGAGCGAGCAAACCGATGAAATCGAATGGGTCGCAGGGCTCTTCCCCGGCGCGCGCGACTATCTTGATACCTATGAACAGCACGGGCTGCTGGGCGCGCGCGGCGTCTATGGCCACGCCATTCACCTGACCCCGCGCGAAGAATCCCGCTTGGCCGAGATTGGCGCAGGTCTGGTGCATTGCCCCACCTCCAACACGTTCATCGGCTCCGGCCTGTTTGAAATGGCGCGGCTCAGCGCGGCGGGCATTCCCGTGGGCCTTGCCACAGACACAG
This sequence comes from Sulfitobacter sp., assembly GCA_051252055.1. Classification (GTDB taxonomy): domain Bacteria; phylum Pseudomonadota; class Alphaproteobacteria; order Rhodobacterales; family Rhodobacteraceae; genus Sulfitobacter. Next base: position 962,593 of record JBPOFD010000001.1, on the reverse strand, counting down.
GCGGCGGCTCGTCTTTCTCGATGCTGCGCACCATGGCCGCCGCCTATGAGATCGGCCAGTTGCGCGGCACCCCGCTGCACGCGGCCCAGCTTCTCTGGCTCGCCACCCAAGGCTCCGCCCGCACCCTGCATCTGGCAGACAGGATCGGCAGCCTAACCCCCGGAAACGAAGCAGATATCTGCGTGATCGATCTGCATTCCACCCCCGCCATCACCCAGCGCGCCCAGCATGCCAATGACATCTGGGAACAGGTCTTTGCCACACTGATGATGGGCGATGACCGCGCCATTGCGCAGGTCTGGGTTGGCGGCAAACAAACGCCCCGCGCGGCTTAACCTTCCATCGGCCAAACCATGCGAAACCCGTGATGTGTTGTGGTGCTATCGGGCGCAGACCCGGTGCGCGCCGCAATCCGGTAGCGGAAACAATAGCTTGCATGGCACAGATACGACCCGCCCTTGGACAGCTTGAACCCCGCCATATCCTTGAGCCGCGCACGCACCTGTTTCTTGAGCGATTTCACGCGGTACGCATCGCCCGTCCACTCCCAAACATTGCCCGCCATATTATAAAGCCCATAGCCATTGGGCGCAAAAGACTGCGCGGGGGCCGTCGCCGCATAACCATCCGCCGCGCTGTTGCGCTGCGGGAAATCGCCCTGCCAGATGTTGCAGGGGAAAAACCCCTCATCATCAGGCAGCGCATCGCCCCAAGGGAATGCCACATCGCCAAGCCCGCCGCGCGCCGCATGTTCCCATTCGGCCTCGCTGGGCAACCGCCCCCCGGCCCATTTGGCAAAGGCCTGCGCGTCATTCCACGAAAGCTGCACCGCCGGGTGATCGGCGCGCCACACTTCTTCAAAACTGCCCGGCCCGTTGATGTCGCGCCATGTTGCGCCCTCAACCTGCCGCCACCATTCGAGCCCCGCAATCGCGCGCGTATCGCCCACGCGTTTTGGCACCTGATCCCAGAACACAAAGGACCAGCCATAGCGCTCGGCCTCGGTCACATATCCGGTGTCCTCGATAAAGGCCGCAAACTGCGCGTTGGTCACGGCGGTGCGCCCGATGCGAAACGGCTTCACCTTGCCCCGCCGCAGCGGCCCTTCGCCATCATCCGAGATTTTCGGCTCCGCCGTGCCCAGCAACCCCGCGCCGCCGGGAATATCCACCTTGTCAAACAGCCCCGGCGCTGGCCCGCGCTGCGCCGCTCCCGCCTTTGCATCCGGTCTTGGCGCCAAGGGCGCACGCGCCGCCGATGGCGTGCAACAAGATTTAGGCGGGGTGTCAGGCTGCGTGCTCATATCCCCACCCTAGGGGAAATCCCGCCGCCCGCGAAAGCCCAAAACGCCTGCCGCGCAAACGGCCCGCGCGGCAGACGGGTGGTGCACAGGCTGTGCACAGATATCATACAGGGGTTTAATTGCCGATTTTGGCCAAAAACGCCTCAGAGATCGCCCGGTCCTCAGGGCTGCACTGCGCCTTGCGGCTGCGCCAAAGCGTCGCCTGCGATGCAAGGATCAACCCGTCCGACAAGATCTTCAAATGGTTCGCCCGCAAGGTCTCACCGCTTGATGTGATGTCCGCAATCGCCTCGGCGGTTTCATTGGCCACGGTGCCCTCGGTCGCGCCTTGGCTGTCCACCAATTGATAATCCGCCACCCCGCCTTGGCGCATAAACTCGCGCACCAAACGGTGGTATTTCGTGGCAATCCGAAGCCGCATCCCATGCGCGCTGCGAAACGCCGCCGCCGCCGCATCCAGATCATCAAGGCAATCCACATCGACCCAAGCCGCCGGAACCGCCAGCACCAGATCGGCAAAACCGAACTTCAATTCCGAGATCGGCTCAACGATTTGATCGTAATTTGCCAGCTTTTCTTGAATTAAATCAGTGCCTGTGACGCCATAGTTCAACCGCCCCGCCGCCAGCTCACGCGGAATTTCCCCCGCCGAAAGCAGCACCAGCGCCACGCCATCAATGCCCTCAACCGCCCCGGCATATTCCCTGTCAGACCCGCTGCGCGCCAGCGTGATCCCGTGATCGCTGAACCAGTCAAAGGTCTTCTCCATCAGCCGCCCCTTGGACGGCACACCCAGCTTGATCGTCATGCCGCGTCCTCCAGTTCCAGCATCAAACCGGGCCGCATCACACCGCCCACCGCCGGAATAGACGCCCCCTGCCCCAGCACCCGCGTCAGCGCATCATAGCGCCCACCCGTTGCAATCGCAGGCAAATCAGGACGGTTTTCCGCCCGGAAACCAAAGACAAACCCGTCGTAATATTCCATGGAACTGCGGCCAAAACTTGCCTCGAACATCAACGCATCCACATCAACACCCCGCCCCGCCAGCGCCTCCGCCCGCGCATCAACCCGCTCAACAGCAGCGCTAACCTGCGGTAAATCCACAGCAACATCGTGCAGACGGCTGATCGCAAAAGGCATTTCCACCCGAATATCCAGCAGCGTTTCAATCAATGTCACTTGCGTCTCCGACAGCGGCGGCGCGGCGGCATCTTCCTTCAACGCCTCAATCCTTGCGTTGATCTCGGCGCGGCTGCGCAGCCCCGTATGCGGCGCATCGTTCGCCGCTTTCCCCGCCAAAAGCGCGGCGCGGGCTGCCGGAACCGGCACACGGCCCGCATAACGGTCAAGCAAGGCGCGGAACCGCTTTGGCCGCCAGATATGGCGCATCAACGCCGCCCGGCGCCGCTGCGTTGTATCAAGCGCGGCAACCGCCGCCATCAACACCCCGATATCCCCGGTCACAGCCCGCAAGGGCAAATCCCCAAGGGCTTGAAAAATAAGCGCAAAAACCTCAGCATCCGCCGCTGCGGGGTCGGCACGGTCAAACACCTCATAGCCGACCTGCACATATTCACTGGCCCGCTCTGCGTCATGTTCTTGCCGCCGAAACACCTCGCCCGCATAGGTATAGCGCGCCGGATCGGCCCCATGTTGCATATGCATCTGCACCACAGGCACGGTGAAATCAGGACGCAGCATCTGCTCCCCGCGCAGCGCATCGCTGGTCACATAGGCCCGCGCGCGAATATCCTCGCCATATAGATCAAGCAGCGTTTCCGCAGATTGCAAAATCGGCGGCTCCACCACCTGCGCCCCGCGCTGTTCAAAGAACGCACGCAGCGCGGCTGCTTTGGCATTTGTCTGGGCTCTTGTGGGCATCACTGGCTGTCCAAAATCTCGCGCACCTTCGCGACCAATTGGTCGCGCGGCACTTCATATTGGCTGGGGCGGTCTTTCCATTCCTCCAGCGTCGCATTCTGCGCAATCTGCGCGCCAAGGATCAAATCTTTGATCTGCACAACGCCGCGTTCTTGCTCATCTCCGCCTTCGATAATGGCAATCGGGCTGGCCCGTTTATCCGCGTATTTCAATTGGTTACCAAAATTCTTTGGATTGCCCAAAAACACTTCGGCGCGAATGCCCGCTTGGCGTAGCTCAGCCACCATCGCCTGATAATCCGCCATGCGCGCCCGGTCCATGACCGTGACAACCACAGGGCCCTCGGCACTTCGCGCCGCCCGCCCTGTTGCATGCAGCGCCGCCAACAACCGGTCCACCCCGATCGACACACCCGTCGCAGGCACTTCTTGGCCCGTGAAGCGCTTCACCAGATCATCATAGCGCCCGCCGCCCGCGACCGAGCCAAAGTTTCGCACCCGGCCCTTTTCGTCGCGCACCTCAAAGGTCAACTCGGCCTCAAAAACCGGCCCGGTGTAATAGCCAAGGCCCCGCACGACAGACGGGTCAATCTCAATCCGATCAGCGCCATATCCGCCCGCAGCCAACAGCGCAGCAATCTCTTCGAGCTCCGCCACACCTTGCAAACCAATGTCCGACCCTTCAACCAAACCGCGCAAAACCGCAGCCGTCTCGGCCCCCGTGCCGCGCTTGGCTTCCATGAAACCCATGACCACATCGGCCTGCGCCTCAGTCAAGCCCGCCCCTTGGGTGAAATCACTGCTCTCATCACGGCGCCCCTCGCCCAGCAAGGCACGCACGCCTTCACTGCCCAAGCGGTCAAGCTTGTCGATGGCGCGCAGCACGATGCCGCGCTCGGCTTCTTTGTCATCACCCGACAGGCCCGCCACTTCCAGCACGCCATTCAACACTTTGCGGTTGTTGACACGAACCACATAATCGCCGCGCGCAATGCCCACCTCTTCGAGACAATCCGACAGCATCGCGCAAATCTCTGCATCCGCCGCAACGCTGCCCGCGCCTACTGTGTCTGCATCACATTGATAAAACTGGCGAAACCGCCCCGGTCCGGGCTTTTCATTGCGCCAAACAGGCCCCATCGCATAGCGGCGATAAGGCATGGGTAAATCATTGCGATGCTGCGCATAAACCCGCGCCAAAGGCGCGGTCAGATCATAGCGCAGCGCCAGCCAATCACCGGGCTTATCGCTGTCGGCATCCTCTTGCCACGCAAAGACCCCTTCATTCGGGCGGTCCACATCGGGCAGGAATTTCCCCAAGGCCTCAACCGTCTCAACGCCAGAGCTCTCCAGCGCATCAAACCCGTATCGATGATAAACCTGCGCAATTTTCGCCAGCATCGCAGCACGTTCGGTCACTTCGCTGCCGAAATAGTCGCGGAACCCCTTGGGCGTTTCTGCCTTGGGGCGGGGGGTCTTCTTTGGCTTGGCCATAAGGCACCTCACGCAGGGTTTGTTGTTGCGTTCAGCCTCTACCGGATGGGCGCGGGCGGGGCAAGCAACCGCCGCCGCTTCACCCTTCTTGAAATACTCAAATCCATGCTCACATCCTTCAACACACTATGCGATGATCACCTTGCGGGCTGCCGCCCACCATGCCACAGGAGCATTTATGGAAAAGCTTGAAGAACAAATTGCCCATCTGACCCGCATGGTCGAAGACCTCTCCGATGTGGTGGCGCGGCAGGAAAACGAAATCACCACGCTCAACCGCCGGGTTGATATGCTGATGCGCCGCGAGGGCGAGCGCGAAGCCTCGGGCGGCGCGATGGTTATGGGCGACGAGCGCCCGCCGCATTACTAAACGCGGCGGCTGGCGACATTAGTTCAGCGATTTAACCGCTGCGGCCAAAGCCGTGCCATCATGCATCAAAAACTCTTTCCAGCGCGCATTATTGTCATAGCGCTCATAGGCGCTGACAAACACCGTATCGCGGTCCATCTGGCCAAGCCGCGCCCCGCATGGTTTACGTTTCCCAACCCGGCAAACCTTTGATTTCACTTTATCATATGCCTTGTCGGTTTCCGCATAAGGCAGATTGGCCCCCGCTCCCGAAAACCGCAGCGTTTCATAAAGCGATGGCGCGCCCAGCAGCACATTTGCAGCGGTAAATTGGCGCGGGCATTTATCCGCAAACCCCGTGAGATAGAAGGTGCGCGCCGAAGTTAACTCTGGCGCACTGTCATAAAGAGTAAATCCCCGCGCCGATGTTTTATCGGTCTTGCTGCCCAAGGATTTGCCGCGCGCATCGCAGACGCGGGCGATTTCGCCAAAGGGCAAAACCGTGCCAAATGTCACGTCGCGCGCATCGGGGCCATTGCCCGGCGCCGCGAAGGATTTGCCGCCAAACAGCTTGCCGGCAGCGGTGCCCGCCTGTGCAGAGGCATCCCCTGCGCCATTGGCACGCAGCGCGGCATCAACCACGCTCATCGGGGCACTGCACCCTGAAAGCCCCAGAAAAATAGCGGAAATCACTGCGAATTTGGTCAATCTACCCCCTTTTTCCGGGCCTCCCCCCGAATTCATTCGCGCTGTCTAGCGCAGCGGTGCCAAGGCGTCCAGCAAGTGCCGGACACTATAGTTCTTGCACATCCAACACGCCCACCAGCGATTTGATCGCGCCGCGCACCTGCGGGGTCACCGGGTAATCTTGGCCAAGTTCCACCTCAACCTCGCCGGGAAGACTTGGGTCCATCAGGCAAAATTGCACCGGACCGCGCCCCACGCCTTTGGCCGATGCCCGCGCGCCTTCCAGCACCGTGGAAACCGCCGAAATCGCCTGCGCCTCATTCACGAAGACCCGCAATCCGGCGCCGCCCACATCGGCCACCACCGCGTCCACGGGCGCCACAGAGCGGCCCAGCAATTTGAGCTGGTCGGATTCCATTGTCGCCTCAACGGAAACAATCACCTTGGAACCCGTCTCCAGATATTCCCGCGAGGCCTCCAATGTGTCCGAGAACAGCGTCACCTCGTAAGCCCCTGTCGGGTCTGATAATTGCGCAAAGGCAAAGCGGTTGCCCCGCGCCGATTTACGCTCTTGCCGCCCTGCAACAATCCCTGCCAGACGCGCATTCATCGCGCCGCGATCGGCAACTTTTGCGGTAAGCTCGTCCAACGTCAGGAAAGGCATTCCGCGTTCTTGCGATGATTTGCGCCGCAGCGGCCCCATGTAATCATCCAAAGGATGGCCTGAGAGATAGAACCCAACGGCTTTGAACTCTTCTGTCAAACGCTCGGCAGGTTCCCAATCATTCACGGGTGGCAATTTCGGCTCTGGCAGATCCTCGCCCGCCTCGCCAAACAAGGACACTTGGTTTGAGGCTTTCTGTTCGTGTATTGCGGCAGAATAGCTCACCAGACCGTCCAGCCCTTCGAACACCCGGCGGCGGTTGCCGTCAAGTTGATCGAACGCGCCCGAGCGCGCCAGCATTTCCAGCGGCCTCTTGCCCACCCGCTTCAGATCAACCCGGCGGGCCAAATCATAAAGGGTCGAAAACCCTTTACCTGCGCGGCCTTCAGTGATCAGTTTCATCGCCTCGACGCCCACGTTTTTCAGTGCGCCCAACGCATAGATCAACGCCCCGTCTACCACTTTAAACGTGGCATCCGAACGGTTCACACAGGGCGGCACCCATGGCAATTCCAGCCGTTTGCGGACCTCTTCGAAATAGATCGCCAACTTGTCGGTCAGGTGGATATCGCAGTTCATCACCCCGGCCATAAATTCAACCGGGTGGTTCGCTTTCAGCCATGCGGTTTGATAGCTGACCACCGCATAGGCCGCCGCGTGGGATTTGTTGAAACCGTAGTTGGCAAATTTCTCAAGAAGGTCAAAAACCTCTGAGGCTTTTTTCTTTTCGACCCCATTTTCCATCGCGCCCTTTTCGAATTTGGGGCGTTCCTTGGCCATTTCCTCGGCGATCTTTTTACCCATGGCCCGGCGCAACAGGTCAGCGCCGCCAAGGCTATAGCCCGCCATGACCTGCGCAATTTGCATAACCTGTTCTTGGTAAACGATAATACCTTGGGTTTCTTCGAGAATATGGTCAATCAGCGGGTGCACAGATTCGCGTTCCCGCTGGCCGTTTTTCACCTCGCAATAGGTCGGAATATTCTCCATCGGGCCGGGGCGATACAGCGCCACAAGCGCCACGATGTCTTCGATACAGGTAGGTTTCATGCGCTTGAGCGCATCCATCATACCCGAACTTTCCACCTGGAACACGGCCACGGTTTTGGCAGAGGCATAAAGCTTGTAAGACGCTTCATCATCCAAAGGGATGGTGGCAATATCGTCGATCAACCCTTCGGGCGGCACGAATAATTCCGTGCCATCAGCCGCAATGTGCAGATGCCGCCCCGATGATTTGATCTGGTCCACAGCATTTTGAATAACCGTAAGGGTTTTCAGGCCCAAAAAGTCGAATTTAACCAGCCCGGCCTGCTCCACCCATTTCATATTGAACTGGGTTGCGGGCATTTCGGAACGCGGGTCTTGGTAAAGGGGGACCAGCGCGTCCAGCGGTCTGTCCCCGATCACCACACCCGCCGCGTGGGTAGAGGCATTTCGCAAAAGCCCTTCGACTTGCTGGCCGTAATCCAGCAGCCGCGCGACGACCTCTTCGTTTTTGGCCTCTTCGCGCAGGCGCGGCTCATCTGCCAGTGCCTTTTCAATAGAAACGGGCTTAACCCCTTCCACCGGGATCATCTTGGACAGCCGGTCCACCTGCCCGTAAGGCATTTGCAAAACCCGGCCAATATCGCGCACCGCCGCCTTGGACAGCAGCGCACCAAAGGTGATGATCTGACCCACTTTGTCGCGGCCATATTTCTCTTGCACATAACGGATCACCTCTTCGCGGCGGTCCATGCAAAAATCGATGTCAAAGTCGGGCATCGAAACCCGTTCAGGGTTCAAAAACCGTTCAAAAAGAAGCTGATAGCGCAGCGGGTCCAGATCGGTCACCGTGAGCGCATAAGCCACAAGCGAGCCCGCACCAGACCCCCGGCCCGGCCCCACGGGAATGCCTTGATCCTTAGCCCATTTGATAAAATCGGCAACGATCAAGAAATAGCCGGGAAACCCCATGCCTTCGATGATGTTAAGCTCAAAATCCAGCCGCGCCTTGTAGTCTTCGACAGAGGCCGCATGGGGGATAACCTCCAGCCGCGCTTCCAACCCCGCATGAGCCTGACGTTTAAGCTCCTCCACCTCGTCATCGGCGAATTTGGGCAGGATCGGATCGCGGCGATAGGTCTGAAAGGCACAGCGTTTGGCGATTTCGACAGTGTTTTGCAACGCCTCCGGCAGATCGGCAAACAGCGTGACCATCTCGGACGGGGTTTTGAAATAATGCTGCGCTGTCAGCCGCCGCCGCTCTTGTTGCTGATCAACATAAGCGCCTTCGGAAATACAAATTAGCGCATCATGCGCCTCGTACATCTTGGGGTCTGGAAAATAGACATCATTGGTCGCAACCAAAGGCAGCGCCATCGCATAGGCCATTTCGACAAAACCGCGCTCGGTCTGGCGTTCGGCACGCGACAATTTGCCCTCGCCGGGGTGGCGCTGCAATTCAACATAGAGCCGGTCGCCAAAAGCCCGGGCCAGCCGCTGCATCAGGGCGTCAGCTGCGGGGCGCTGGCCGTTTTGCAGCAACATGCCCACAGGCCCAAGCGCGCCGCCTGTCAGGCAGATCACATCTGCCGAATAGGTTTCCAATTGATCCAGCGTGACCTTGGGCAACTCCCCGCCTTTGTCGATATAAAGACAGGAATTGAGCTTCATCAGATGTTCATAGCCGCGTTCCGTCTGGGCCAGCAGAACAACCGGCGCAGGGGGGCGCGGTTTCTCGCCCGGCATGGTCTCCACATAGGCCACATCCACCTGACAACCGATGATCGGCTGGATGCCCGCGCCAGACATGGCAACGGAATATTCCAGCGCCGCGAACATATTGTTCGTGTCGGTGATCGCCAATGCCGGCATCTCGGCCTTGCGGCACATATCAGGCAGTTTTTTAAGGCGCAGCGCCCCTTCCAGAAGAGAATATTCTGTGTGGGTGCGCAGGTGAATGAATCGGGGATCTGAGGTCATCTGGCGACATTAGCTTGCCACCCGCCCCGCCGAAAGGCAAAGATCACGCGCTGCGCCAAACCCCCGCCTTAAATGAGCCATGGCAAAGCGCCGAAAAGACTGGTTTTTCCCATTTTCCGCCGAAATCGCCACCTGCAAATACCAAGCCTTGACGGCACGCCCAGTGCCAGACATTACCGCCCCCCATGACCGCACAATTAAACAGTTCATTTGCCTGCCTTGCCGACCCAACGCGCCGCGCCGTGGTCGAGCGATTGGCCAGCGGCCCCGCCACAGTGAGCGAGCTGGCCGCGCCGCATAAAATCGCGCTGCCGACCTTCATGCGCCACCTCAAAGTGCTGGAACGCAGCGGCTTGGTGCGCTCGGTCAAAAAGGGGCGTGTGCGCACCTGCCAGATCGAAGAAGCGCCTTTGCTGGAGCTGCGCGGCTGGCTGGAATGGCAGCGCAAACTTTGGGAGCGCCGCATCGACGGGCTGGCCCCGCCTGCGCAACATTGCGGACAAAATCAGCGCAGCACAGCGACCTAGCGGCCTGTTTGGCCCTGCAAACCATTTCTTTCTTGCCAAGGCGACCCAGCGACGCATAGCCTGACGGGAATATTCCCGCGCCGCTCTACGCCGCATCGAGCGCAGCGCATTCTATGGGCCAACATGTATCGCGGCGGATTAACCCGATGGACATCTCGTTTCTTCTGAACGGAGAGCCAGTGTCGTTGGCGAATATTTCCCCCACGACCACCTTGCTTGATTGGCTGCGCGAAGAGCGGCATTTGACGGGCACCAAAGAGGGCTGCAACGAGGGCGATTGCGGCGCATGCACCGTGATGATCAGCGACGAAGCAGGCCACCGGGCGCTTAATGGCTGCATTTTATTCCTGCCGCAGATCAACGGCAAACATGTGACCACAGTGGAAGGGCTGCGCGCGCCGGACGGCCAAGCGCACCCTGTGCAAGACGCGATGATCACCCATAACGGCAGCCAATGCGGGTTCTGCACCCCCGGTTTTGTGGTGTCGATGGCCACTGCCCATTTGAACGGCGCGCGCGACCATGATGTGCAATTGGCAGGCAATCTGTGCCGCTGCACCGGTTATGCGCCGATCATTCGCGCCGCCGAGGCCGCCGTAGACGCCCCTGTGCCGCCGCATCTGCGCGATTTGGCCATTGCGGGTGCCGATACCCCCGCACAGCCCGCAAATGGCGCGTTTCAGCCGCGCAGCGCCGATGAATTGGCCGCGTGGTATGAGCAAAACCCAAGTGCCACCTTGATTGCAGGGGCCACCGACGTGGGGCTTTGGGTCACCAAGCAGTTGCGCGATCTGGGGCCGGTTGGGTTTTTAGGGCGCTGCGATGATCTGCGGGGCATCACCGATGAGGGCGCGATTTGGCGCATTGGCGCGATGACCAGCATTGCCGAATTGGAGCGTTATTTTGCGCCGCTGTTTCCCAGCCTTGGGGCCATGTTACGGCGCTATGGCTCAACCCAAGTGCGCAATGCGGCGACGATTGGCGGCAATATCGCCAATGGCTCGCCGATTGGTGATGGCACGCCCGCGATGATCGCGCTTGGTGCGACATTGCATCTGCGCTGCGGCGCGGAACGGCGCAGTTTGCCGCTTGAAGATTACTTCATCGCTTATGGCAAACAAGACCGCGCCCCCGGCGAGTTTGTCGAAGCGATCACGGTGCCGATCGAGCCTGATACATTGCGGTGTTACAAACTGTCGAAACGTTTTGATCAGGATATTTCGGCGGTTTGCGCCTGTTTGAACATCCCGCGCAGCGGTGATGTGATCCAAGGGGCGCGGTTGGCCTTTGGCGGCATGGCGGGCACGCCCATGCGCGCGGCCAAAGCGGAAGCCGCGCTCGAAGGGCAACCTTTTACCGAAGCCAGTTTTCGCGCCGCCATGCAGGCCTTAGCCGATGATTTTGCACCGCTTTCTGACATGCGGGCCTCTGCGGAGTACCGGATGCAAACCGCGCAAAATATGCTGCTGCGGTTTTATCACGAGATGACGGGCAGCGCCGTAAATGTGCAGGAGGTTTCAGCATGAGCGTTGCAAAACCCCTGCCCCATGACGCCGCCGCCCTGCATGTGACGGGCCGGGCGCGCTATGTGGATGACATTCCCACGCCGCAAGGCACTTTGCATCTGGCCTTTGGCCTGAGCGATGTTGCAGCGGGCGAGATCACCGGGCTGGACCTGTCTGCGGTGCGCGCAGCCCCCGGTGTTGTGGCCGTGCTCAGCGCCGAAGATCTGCCGTTTGAAAATGATGTCTCACCCTCCAACCACGATGAGCCACTGCTGGCCGTAGGGCGGGTGCATTACATCGGCCAGCCGGTTTTCCTTGTGGTGGCGACCAGCCATTTGGCCGCCCGCCGCGCGGCCAAGCTGGGGCAGATCGACATCGCTGAGGGCGATCCGATTTTAACAATAGATCAGGCACTTAACGCCAATAGCCGGTTCGAGGACGGGCCGCGCATCTATCAAAAAGGCGACACAGAGGCGGCGCTGGCCAAAGCCGCGCAGCGGCTGAGCGGCACGCTGCATATGGGCGGGCAAGAGCATTTCTATCTGGAAGGTCAGGCAGCATTGGTTCTGCCGCAAGATAACGGCGATATGCTGGTGCATAGCTCGACCCAGCATCCCACGGAAATTCAGCACAAAGTGGCGGAGGCCATTGGCACGCCCATGCATGCCGTGCGGGTAGAGACGCGGCGCATGGGCGGCGGGTTTGGCGGCAAGGAAAGCCAAGGCAACGCGCTGGCCGTGGCCTGCGCCGTGGCCGCGCGGCAAACGGGGCTGCCCTGCAAGATGCGCTATGACCGCGATGATGATATGATCATCACCGGAAAGCGCCATGATTTCCGTATAGAATATGACGTTGGCTATGACGAAACCGGGCGAATTATGGCGCTGGATTTCACGCAATATGCGCGCTGTGGCTGGGCGATGGACCTGTCGCTGCCGGTGGCGGATCGGGCCATGCTGCATTCGGATAACGCCTATTTACTGGATGATATTCGCATCACTTCGCACCGGCTCAAGACCAACACGCAAAGCGCCACCGCGTATCGCGGCTTTGGTGGCCCGCAAGGGATGCTGGGGATTGAGCGGGTGATGGACCATATCGCCCATGCGTTGGGGCGTGATCCGCTGGCCGTACGGCAGGTGAATTTCTATGCCGATAACGCGGCCCCAATGCCCAGCGGCGCGGCGCAGGATAGCCGCGAAACGCCAAGTGAGGCAATCTCAGGGGAGCAGGATTTAACTTCGCGCGGGGCGCCTGTGGCATCAGGTGAGGCACCGAAAGAGTCGTCAAAAAGCGGCGTGCAAACAACGCCTTACCATCAACCGGTTGAAGATTGCATCATTCACGGCTTGACCAATCAGCTTGTTAAAAGCGCCGATTACCATGCGCGGCGCGATGCGATTGCGCAGTGGAATGCGCAGCAGCCATTGCTCAAACGCGGGATCGCGTTGACGCCCGTGAAATTTGGGATTTCGTTTACCCTGACCCACCTCAATCAGGCGGGGGCATTGGTGCATGTCTATCAAGATGGTTCGGTGCATTTGAACCACGGTGGCACGGAGATGGGACAAGGGCTGTTTCAGAAGGTCGCCCAAGTTGCGGCCAGCTGTTTTGGACTGCCGATGGAGATGATCAAAATCACCGCAACGGACACGGCGAAAGTGCCAAATACCTCGGCCACGGCGGCGTCTTCGGGGTCGGATCTGAACGGGATGGCGACCAAAGCGGCGTGTGATACGCTGCGCGGGCGCATTGCCGATCATCTGGCCGAGCTGCATCAGGTGGCGGCGGATGAGATCACATTCGAAGATGGTAAGGTGCTGATTGGCAAGGAAGAAATTAGCTTTGCGCAGGCGGCGGCCTCGGCCTATCAGAACCGGGTGAGCCTGTCTGCGACGGGGTTTTACAAGACGCCGGACATCGAATGGGACCGCATTGCCGGGCGGGGGCGGCCGTTTTTCTATTTCGCTTATGGGGCGGCGGTGACGGAGGTGGTGATTGACACGCTGACCGGGGAGAACCGGATTTTGCGGGCGGATGTTTTGCATGATGCGGGGGCGTCCTTGAACCCGGCGCTGGACATTGGCCAGATCGAGGGCGGCTATGTGCAGGGGGCCGGTTGGCTGACCACGGAAGAGCTGGTGTGGGATGGCAAAGGCGCGCTCAAAACCCATGCGCCATCGACCTATAAAATTCCGGCCTGTTCGGACCGTCCAGATGTGTTCAACGTGGCGCTGTGGGAGGGGGAAAACCCGGCCCAGACGATCTATCGCTCCAAGGCGGTGGGCGAGCCGCCGTTTATGCTGGGGATTTCGGCCTTTGCGGCCTTGTCTGATGCGGTTTCAGCCTGCGGCGTGGGCTATGGCGACCTACAGGCGCCAGCCACCGCAGAGGCGGTTTTGGCGGCGGTGCAAAGGGCGCGCGGATGAGCGCGATTTATGTTCAGATCACCGCCACGCGGGGCTCTGCGCCGCGCGATGCAGGCACGGTGATGAAGGTCACGCAAGGCGGGTTTGAAGGCACGATTGGCGGCGGCGCATTGGAGTTTCAGGCGATAGCCAAAGCGCGCGAGATGCTGCGCAGCGGAGAGGCGCAGCACAGCCAGACGATCCCCCTTGGACCCCGTCTTGGGCAATGTTGCGGCGGGGCGGTTTCGCTGCGGTTTAGCCGCGAGGCCAGCCCGCCAGATGCCCTGTCACAGGTTGTGCACCCTATGTGCACCCTGCGTGCACCGATGGCGCTGTGGATTTGGGGGGCGGGGCATGTGGGCCGGGCCGTGGTGGCGCAGGCCGCGCCGACCCGCGCCTTTGACATCACTTGGATCGACAGCGCGCCGGATCGGTTTCCGGCAGATGCCCCCGAGGATGTGACGTTGCTGCCTGCGGCGGAAATGCCGCGCGCCGCCGCCCTAGCACCGCGCGATGCGCATCATCTGATTTTAACCTATTCGCATGAGATTGATCTGGCGCTCTGTGCGGCGCTGCTGGCGCGCGGTTTTGCCAGTTGCGGTTTGATCGGCTCTGCGACAAAAAAGGGGAGATTTGCCAAACGCTTGGCCCAGATGGGACTCGACATGGGGCCAATCACATGCCCCATTGGGGATAGATCACTTGGCAAACATCCCGCTATGATTGCCGCCGGAACCATCCGCGCCCTGCGCGCCCGCCATCCGTTGAAGGAAACCGCATGACCGAAACGCCGCTGTTGCATCTTGAAGGCGTCACCAAAGCCTATCCCGGCGTGGTTGCGAATGACAATGTGACGCTGACGATCATGCCCGGCGAGGTGCATGCGCTATTGGGGGAGAATGGCGCGGGCAAATCGACGCTGGTCAAGATGATCTATGGTCTGGTGAAGCCGGACAGCGGGCAGATGCGAATGAATGGCGCAGGCTTTGCCCCAGCCGAGCCGCGGGCGGCGCGGGGCTTGGGCGTGGGGATGGTGTTTCAGCATTTCTCGCTGTTTGATGCGCTGAGCGTGGCGGAGAACATCGCGCTTGGCATGGAACATGCGCCCAAGATGCAAGATCTGTCGCGGCAGATCCGCGAGGTTTCAGAGACCTATGGCCTGCCTTTGGCACCCGACCGGATTGTCGGTGATCTGTCGGCGGGAGAGCGGCAACGGGTGGAGATTATCCGCTGTTTGTTGCAGGAGCCCAAGCTGCTGATCATGGATGAGCCGACCTCGGTTTTGACGCCGCAAGAGGTCGAGATTTTGTTCAAGACCCTGCGCAAACTGTCGGCTGAGGGCACGGCGATCTTGTATATTTCGCATAAGCTCGAAGAGATCAGGGCGCTGTGCGACAATGCCACGGTGCTGCGGCTTGGCAAGGTGGTGGGGCATTGTGTGCCCGCCCAGACCAGCGCGGGCGATATGGCCGAAATGATGGTGGGCAGCGAGCTTAAGACACCCTCGCGCATTCCCGGCCCGGTGGGCGATGTGCTGTTGGCGCTCAGCGGGCTTTCGGCCCCCTCGCCCAGTGCCTTTGGCATGCCGTTGCGGGAAATATCGCTGGAGCTGCGCGCGGGCGAGGTTCTGGGGATTGGCGGGGTCGCGGGCAACGGGCAGGATGAATTGCTGGCTGCGCTGTCGGGCGAGACCCTGTCGCGGGCCGGAATGGTGCAGTTCAAAGGGCGCGATGTGAGCCTGATGGGGCCAAATGCGCGGCGGGTTTTGGGGCTTTTGACCGCCCCCGAAGAGCGGCTTGGTCATGCGGCTGCGCCGGATATGTCGCTGACGGAAAATGCCATGTTGACCGGGGCTGCGCGCGAGGGGCTGGTGAAATCGGGCATGCTCAATTGGGCCGGGGCCAAGAGTTTTGCCGAGGCCATCATCGAAAGATTTGATGTGCGCACCCCCGGCCCCGGCAATGCGGCGCGGTCTTTGTCGGGCGGGAATTTGCAGAAATTTGTGATTGGCCGCGAGGTGCTTCAGCGCCCCGAAGTTTTGGTGGTGAACCAGCCCACATGGGGGGTGGATGCCTCGGCGGCGGCGGCGATCCGGCAGGCGCTGCTTGATCTGGCGCAGGGCGGTGCGGCGGTGGTTGTGATCAGCCAGGATTTGGATGAATTGATGGAAATCTCGGACCGGTTTGCCGCGCTCAATGAGGGGCGGCTTTCGGTGCCGCGCCCGGCGCAGGGCCTCAGCGTGGAAGAGATTGGCAAGATGATGGGCGGCGCCCATGGGATGGAGGTGGCCGATGTGTGATCTGCCCCGCATTGAGTATTTGAAGAAGGGTGAAGCGGCATGATCCGGCTTGAGAAACGACCCCAGCCGAGCGCCGCGTTTTCCATGGCCGCGCCCGTGTTGGCGGTGCTTGCGACGATGATTTTTGGCGGGCTGCTGTTTGCGGCGCTTGGCAAAGATCCGGTGGCGACGATCACCACGATTTTCTACGATCCGCTGTTTGGGCAGCATGCGTCTTATTACCGCCCGCAATTGCTGGTGAAAGGCGCGCCATTGGTGCTGATTGCGATTGGGTTATCGCTGGGGTTCAAGGCCGGGATTTGGAACATTGGCGCGGAAGGCCAGTATATTATTGGCACGTTGACCGGGGCGGGTGTGGCTTTGGCGTTTTACCCCGCCGAAGGGGTCTATATTTTCCCAGCGGCGGTTGTGGCGGGGGCGTTTGGCGGTTGGGCCTGGGCGATGATCCCGGCGTTTTTGAAGGTGCGATTTGGCACCAACGAGATTTTGGTATCGCTGATGCTGGTCTATGTGGCGCAGCAGTTTCTATCCTCTATGTCCTTGGGATTGATGAAGAACCCAGAAGGCTATGGGTTTCCCGGCAGCCGCAATCTGCAACAATATGCATCGGTGTTTAATGATGAGTTAATCGCGGGATCGGGGATGCATTGGGGTGTTGTGGCGGCGTTTATTGCGGTGATTTTTGCCTATGTGCTGCTGGCCAAACATATGCTGGGGTTTGCCATTCGGGTGACCGGGGAAAGCCCGCGGGCGGCGCGGTTTGCCGGGGTGAACCCGTCGCGGCTGATCTTCTTTTGTTTGGGCACCTCGGGGATGTTGGCCGGGTTGGCGGGATTTTTTGAAGTGTCCGGCCCTGCGGGGCAGGTGACGATTGATTTTGCGGCGGGCTATGGGTTTACCGCGATCATCGTGGCGTTTTTGGGCCGATTGCATCCGGTGGGGATTTTGCTAGCGGGGGGCATCATGGCGTTGACGTATATTGGCGGCGATATTGCGCAATCCAAGCTGGGCCTACCTGCGGCGGCGGTGCAGGTGTTCCAAGGCATGTTGCTGTTTTTCCTGCTCGCGCTGGATATGTTCACGAATTACAGGCTGCGCATGGGCGCGGCAGAGGTGGCCTGATGGATCTGTCTGCAATCAATCCGATTTTATTTGTCGCAGGGTTTCTGGTGGCGGCCACCCCGTTGATTTTTGCCGCTGTGGGTGAATTGGTGGTGGAGAAATCCGGTGTGTTGAACCTCGGGGTCGAGGGGATGATGATCATCGGTGCGATCTGCGGTTTTGCCACGGCGGTGGAGACCGGATCGCCGCTGCTTGGGTTTGTGGCGGCGGCATTTGGCGGCGCGGCGCTGAGCTTGCTGTTTGCGTTTCTGACGCAGGTGACGCTGGCCAATCAGGTGGCGTCGGGGTTGGCGCTGACGCTGTTTGGGTTGGGGTTTTCCGCGCTGCTGGGGCAAAGCTATGTGGGGGTGAAGCCGCCGCGTTTGGGGGATGTGAATTTTGGCCCGCTGGCGGAGATCCCCGTGATTGGGCCGATCCTGTTCACCCATGATATCATTTTATATTTGGGCATTGCTTTGGTTGCGGCGGTTTGGGCAACGTTTAAATATACGCGCCTTGGGCTGGTGCTTAGGGCGGTGGGCGAGAACCATGATGCCGCCCATGCGCTTGGCTATAAAGTGGTGCGTATCCGCACGCTGGCGATCATGTTTGGCGGGGCCTGCGCCGGGGTTGGCGGGGCCTATATCAGCCTGATCCGTGTGCCGCAGTGGACCGAGGGCATGACGGCGGGGATTGGCTGGATCGCTTTGGCGCTGGTGGTGTTTGCCTCGTGGAAGCCGTGGCGCGCGCTTTTGGGTGCCTATTTATTTGGCGGCATCACCCAATTGCAGCTTAATCTTCAAGGCGCTGGCGTTGCCATTCCTGTCGAATATCTGGCAATGTCGCCCTATCTGATCACGATCTTGGTTCTGGTGCTTCTGAGCCGAGATAAATCTGCGGCACCGGCTTCGCTGGGGCGCAATTTCCACGCATCGGCCTGAGGCTGGGGCGTTACTTTAACCAAAGCCCCCCGATAAGGGGCATTTCAACCGGGGAAATACTATGAATTTCACTAAACTTATGACCGGCACCGTGCTGGCATTGGGCATGGCGACTGCCGCTTTTGCCCAAGACAAGACCAAGGTTGGTTTTGTTTTTGTCGGCCCTGTGGGCGATGGCGGCTGGACCTATGAACACAATCAAGGCCGTTTGGCTGTGGAAAAAGAATTTGGCGATGCGGTTGAGACCGTGTTTGTCGAAAACGTGGCCGAGGGCCCCGACAGCGAGCGTGTGATGACACAGATGGCGCTTGATGGCGCCGATCTGATTTTCTCGACCTCGTTTGGTTACATGGACCCGACGATCAACGTCGCGAAGAAATTCCCGGATGTGAAATTCGAGCATGCCACGGGCTATAAACGCGCCGATAACGTCTCGACCTATTCCGCGCGTTTCTATGAAGGCCGCGCGATTCAGGGCCACATTGCAGGCTCCATGACGCAGTCGAACATCGTGGGCTATATCGGGTCTTTCCCAATTCCCGAAGTGATCCGGGGCATTAACTCTGCCTATATTCACGCCAAGAAAGTGAACCCTGACGTTCAATTCAAAATCGTTTGGGCCTATACGTGGTTTGACCCGGCCAAAGAGGCCGATGCCGCGAAAGTTCTGATCGAACAGGGCGCGGATGTTGTGCTTCAGCACACCGATTCCACCGCGCCGCAGGCCGCTGCGCAAGAAGCGGGCAATGTGATCACCTTTGGCCAAGCCTCTGATATGGCTCAATATGCACCCAAGCCACGGGTAAGCTCGATCATTGATGACTGGGCGCCTTATTACATCGCGCGCACCAAAGCGGTGATGGATGGCACATGGGAACCCAAGGACACTTGGGACGGCATTGGGCCGGGCATGGTCGGCATCGGCGAGATCTCTGACGCGGTTCCAGCCGAGGTGAAAGCCGAAGCGCTGGCGCTCAAAGAGCAGATCGCATCGGGCGCATATCACCCCTTCACCGGGCCACTGAAAAAGCAGGACGGTTCTGATTTTCTGGCCGATGGCGAGACCGCAGATGACGGCACGCTGGCGGGAATGAATTTCTATGTCGAAGGCATCGAAGGCGACATTCCGCAATAAGCGGATGTGGTTGAATTGATTAAGAAAGGCCCTGCGGTTTGCGGGGCCTTTTTTTGTTGGGAATGCCGCCAAGTTTGAGGGTGCAGGGCCTAGGCGGTTGCGCCTGTGCAGGCCGCGTGCCAACAATCGCTTATGAGCCATTTTATCACCTCACCAGACGGCACGCCCGTTAGCCGTTTTGCCTTTGGCACCATGCAATTTGGCGGGCGCGCGGATGATGCGGCATCGGCGGCGATGTTTGATGCCTGCCGGGCCGCCGGGATTAACCATTTCGATACCGCTCATGTGTATACAGACGGGGCGTCTGAGACGATTTTGGGCAAATTGGCCAAGGGCGCGCGAGACGAGCTGATCATTGCCAGCAAAGCCGCCTATAATCACCCGGCCACGGCGGCGGAATTGACACGGTCTACGGAGCAGTCGCTGCAGCGGCTGGATATGGATTTTCTCGATGTGCTTTATCTGCATCGATTTGATCCAAGCACCGATTTGCGCCACACATTTGAAGGGTTGGCGCAGTTAAAACAGCGCGGCTTGATCCGGCATATTGGGCTGTCGAATTTTGCTGCGTGGCAGGTGGTCAAGGCCATCTATACGGCACAGCAGTTTGATTTGGACATCGCGATTTTGCAGCCGATGTACAGCCTTGTGAAACGCCAAGCCGAGGTTGAGATCCTGCCCATGGCGCAGGATTTCGGCATTGCCGTGGCACCCTATTCGCCGCTCGGGGGCGGGCTGTTGACGGGGAAATATGTCGGCGGACAGCGCGGCAGGCTGGCCGAAGACAGCCGCTATGCGGCACGTTATGGTCAAGGGTTCATGCACCAAGCGGCGGCTGAATTGGTGAAACTGGCGCTGGAGCTTGGCGAAGTGCCTGCGACCTTGGCGGCGGCGTGGGTGGCGGCACATCACAGCGCGCCCATGCCGATTTTATCCGCCCGCAACGCGGAGCAATTGCAAGATTCGCTGGCTGCGATTGCGTATAAAATGTCGCCCGTTACCTATGCGCGGATCAGCGCGCTGACACCTTTGCCGCCCCCTGCGACAGACCGGATTGAAGAACAATGACAGATATTATCGTAATTGGCGGCGGCATTGCGGGCGTCTCGGCGGCGGCGCGGCTTTCGAGCGATGCAAATGTGACCTTGTTGGAGAGTGAAACGGCGCTTGGCTATCATGCTTCGGGGCGCTCGGCCGCGCTTTATGAGGCCAACTATGGCTCGCCCTCGACGGTTGCGCTCAATAAAGCAAGCGGGGAGTATCACCGCGAGGCCAATGGCGGTTATCTAAGCCCGCGCGGTTTGTTGATTGTGGCGCAGACCCATGAGCGCGAAGCCTTTGAGGCAGATGTGACCGCGATGGGGGTTGATCCCGTTTCACCCGCGCAAGCCCTTGAAATGGTGCCGATTTTAGCCGCAGAAAAGCTGGCTTTTGCGGGCTATCACGAAGCGGCTTATGACATTGATACCGACCGGATGATCCAAGATTTTGCCCGGCAGCTTCGCCATGCAGGCGGCCGTGTGGAGACCAGCGCCGCGGTGACAGCCATTCGCCGGGACGGCGATATGTGGCATGTGTCGTGCGGCGCGCGGGAGTTTTCCGCGCCGATGCTGGTGAATGCAGCGGGGGCTTGGGCCGATCAGATTGCCGCACTGGCCGGGGCTGCGCCGCTTGGCATCACGCCGCTGCGGCGGTCTATGGCGCGGTTGCCTGCGCCGGGGGGCCATGATGTGACGGGTTGGCCGATGTTTTTTGGGGTGGGCGAAAGCTGGTATGCCAAGCCCGATGCGGGGGCGCTGCTGGTCTCGCCTGCCGAGGAAGACCCCGCCGAGCCGCATGATGCATGGGCCGATGACATGGTTTTAGCCGAGGGGCTGGACCGGTATCAGCAGATGGTATCAGAGCCGGTGACGCGGTTGATCGGCTCTTGGGCGGGGCTGCGCAGTTTTGCGCCCGACCGCAACCTTGTGCTGGGGCCTGACCCGGATGTGCCCGGGTTTATCTGGAGCGCGGGGCAAGGCGGTTATGGGTTCCAGACCGCGCCTGCGGCCTCGCAATTGGTGGCGGATTTGACCTTTGGGCGGGCGGCGCAGATCGCGCCTGAGATGGTGGCGCAGCTGGCGCCGGATCGGCTGCGATGAGCGCGGGTCTGCCCCCCAGCGCCAGTGTCGCCCATGCGGGCCATGGCGGGAAATTGCACGCGCCTGCGGCGGATCGCAATGCGGGCGCGCTGGGGGATTTGATTGCGCAGCATGCGCCAAAACGCGGCGCGGCGCTGGAGATTGCTAGCGGCACGGGGCAGCATATCACGCATTTTGCGGCGCGCCTGCCGGGGATTGCGTGGCAGCCCAGCGACATCAGCGCGGAGCGTTTGGCCAGCATCAACGCCTATGCCGCCGAGGCGGCGCTGCCCAATATCGCGCCTGCGGTCCTGCTCAACGCGGCCGAGCGCGGCTGGTCTAAGAGCCTGCCGCCGCAAGATTTGATTGTGGTGATTAACCTGTTGCATTTGATCTCGGATGCAGCGGCGCGGGCGGTTTTGGCCGAGGCCGCGCAGGCGCTGACACTGGGCGGGCGGTTCATTTTATATGGGCCGTTCAAGCGCGGCGGAGTGCTGACCTCGGCGGGGGATGCGCGGTTCGATGCCGATTTGCGCGGGGCGGACCCGGCGATTGGCTATAAGGACGATGCTTGGGCCGCGCAGGTGCTGGCGGAAAATCATTTGCGTGTTACGCTGGTGCAGGAAATGCCTGCCAATAATCTGGCCTTTATCGCGGAGCGTGTGTCCCTATGAATTTTCTACCCCGGTTTTTAATGTGGATCGCCCTGCCCGTTTTGCTGGTGGCTTGCGGTGGCCCTGGCCCCAGCAGCGCGCCGCCCGCAGAGCCGGGCGCGCTGTTTGCGGCGCGGTTTGGCGATAATGATCCGGTGGATTTTTCAGGCCCTACCCCGCGCAGTTTTGCCGTGCATGGCACCGATGCGGCGCGGTTTCAAAATGACATTGATTGGAACACGGCCCGCCGCGCCGGGGTGAATTTCGCCTTTATCAAAGCCACTGAGGGCGGTGATCTGCTCGACCCGAAATTCAACGATCATTGGCGCGCTGCGGGGCGTGCCGGGGTCGCGCGCGGGGCCTATCATTTTTATTATTTCTGCACCTCGCCCGAGGATCAGGCGCGGTGGTTCATTCGCAATGTGCCGCGCAGCCGGGGCGATCTGCCGCCCGTGCTGGATATGGAATGGAACCCGTTTTCACCCACCTGTGCCCATCGCCGCCCGCCGGGCCATGTGGTGCGCGCCGAGATGCGCCGCTGGCTCGCGATTGTGGAGAAACATTACGGGCAAAAAGCCGTGATCTATACCACGCCGCGGTTCTATGCGGAAAATGATCTGGGGCAGTTTCGCGGCTATGATTTCTGGCTGCGCACCACGGCAAAAACCCCTGCGCAGGCCTTTCCGGGGCAACGCTGGGCGTTTTGGCAATATTCCGCGACGGGGGTGATCCCCGGATCGAACGTGGAGATGGATTTGAACGCGTTTAACGGCTCGCGGCAGGATTGGCAAAACTGGCGGGCGGCGCGGGCGCAGCGCTAAGTTCGCGTAAAAAAGGCCGGGCGATCTGCCCGGCCTTTTGCGTTTAGCCATCCAGACGGATGGTGGTGTTTTTCGGATCATAGGGGCTGTCTTCGACAATCTCTGCGTCCCACAGCTGATCAAACATTTTGACCTTTAGCTTGGTGCCCACGGCGGCATGTTCGGGTTTCACATAACCCATGCCGATGGATTTTCCGAACGCCACGGAATAGCCGCCAGAGGTCAGGCGGCCTGTGCGCTGCCCCTCCACATAGAGCACTTCGCGGCCCCATGGATCGGCGTCTTGCGGCCCGTCGATCAGCACGGTGACGCATTTGGCGCGGATGCCTTTGGCCTGCATCGCCTCTTTGCCGTGGAAGTCTTTGCTCAGGTCCACAAAGCGCGGCAGGTCGGCCTCGAGCGGGGTGGCGTCGCGGCCAAGCTCGGTGCCGAAGGCGCGGTAGGATTTCTCTTGGCGCAGCCAGTTTTGCGCCCGCGCCCCCACCAGTTTCATGTCATGTTTCGCGCCTGCTTTTTCCAGCAGATCGAAGAGATAGTTTTGCATCTCAATCGGGTGGTGCAGCTCCCAGCCCAGCTCGCCCGTATAGGCCACACGGATGGCGCGCACCGGGCACATGCCCAGTTCGATGTCGCGTTTGGTGAGCCATGGGAAGCGCTTGTTCGAGAGCACCGTGCTGGGGTCTGCGTCTTTCACAACGGCGCGCAGCACATCGCGGGACTTGGGGCCCGCGATGGCAAAAACGCCCCATTGCGTGGTCACGTCATGGCATTCGATATAGCCAAATTCTGGCGCTTTATCCTCGATGGCTTTGCGCAGGTAATCGGCGTCATAGGCTGTCCAAGCGCCTGCGGAGACAAGATAATATTCATCCTGCGCCAGACGGACGATGGTATATTCGGTACGGGTGGTCCCTGCTCCGGTCAACGCATAAGTCAGGTTGATCCGCCCCACGGAGGGCAGTTTGTTGCAGGTAAACCAGTCGAGGAATTGCGTGGCGCCGGGGCCTTTGACCAGATGTTTGGTGAAGGCGGTCGCGTCAATCAGCCCAACCCCTTCGCGGATCGCTTTGGCTTCGTCCACCGCATGTTGCCACCAGCCGCCGCGCCGGAAGGAGCGGGTTTGCGCGTCGTAGTTTTGCGGGGCATCGAGGGGGCCGAAATAATTGGGCCGCTCCCAGCCGTTTACCCAGCCAAATTGCGCGCCGCGCGCCGCTTGGCGGTCATAGGCGGGCGAGGTGCGCAGGGGCCGGCAGGCGGGGCGTTCCTCGTCTGGGTGGTGCAAAATATAGACATGTTCATAGGCTTCTTCGTTTTTGCGCGCGGCAAATTCGGTGGTCATCCAATCGCCGTAGCGTTTGGGATCAAGGCTGGCCATGTCGATCTCGGCCTCGCCTTCGACCATCAATTGCGCGAGGTAATAGCCCGTGCCGCCCGCCGCTGTGATGCCAAAGGAGAAACCTTCGGCCAGCCACATGTTGCGCAGCCCCGGCGCGGGGCCAACCAGCGGGTTGCCATCGGGCGTGTAGCAGATGGGGCCGTTGAAATCATCCTTCAGCCCGCAGCTTTCGGCCGAAGGGATGCGGTGGTTCATCGCCATATATTGGTCTTCGATCCGGTCCAGATCGAGTTGGAACAGATCGGCGCGGAAACTGTCGGGCACGCCATATTCAAACCGCGCGGGGGCGTGTTTTTCATAGACGCCCAAGATCCAGCCGCCGCGTTCTTCGCGCACATAAGATTGCGCGTCAGCGTCGCGGATAACGGGATGTTCAGCATGGCCTTCGGCGCGGAATTTCACCAATTCGGGGTCTTGGTCCATGACGATAAATTGGTGCTCGACGGGAATGGCGGGCATTTTGATGCCCAGCATTTTTGCGGTGCGCTGTGCGTGGTTGCCCGAGGCGGTGACCACATGTTCGGCGGTGATCACGATCTGCTCATCCGAGGCCACCAGATTGCCGCCTTTTTCCACCATTTTGGTGACGGTGACTTCCCAAGCGGTGCCGTTCCAATGGAAGGCATCGGCCTGCCATTTACGCTCGATCATCACGCCGCGCTGGCGCGCGCCTTTGGCCATGGCCATGGTCACATCGGCGGGGTTAATATAGCCGTCGGTCTGGTGGTACAGCGCGCCTTTGAGGTCTTCGGTGCGGATCAGCGGCCATTTCGCCTTCACCTCATCGGGGGTCATGAACGTGTAAGGCACACCGCAGGTTTCGGCGGTGGAGGCATAGAGCATATATTCATCCATGCGCGCGTCTGTTTGCGCCATGCGCAGATTGCCCACCACAGCAAACCCGGCGTTCAGCCCGGTTTCTTCCTCAAGGGTTTTGTAGAATTTAATGGAATAGTCATGAATATGCGTGGTGGCATAAGACATGTTGAAATAGGGCAGCAGCCCCGCCGCGTGCCATGTGGAGCCGGAGGTGAGCTCGTCGCGCTCCAGCAACATCACATCTTCCCACCCGGCCCGTGCCAAATGATAGGCAATGGACGTGCCCACAGCACCGCCCCCCACAACCAATGCTTTTACCTGCGTTTTCATGGCCCGATTCCTTTGGCTAGATCTTAGCCCTCTTGTAATCGAGCCGCCCGGCCCCTGTCAGCAAGGCCCGACTTTCCGTAGCAGAAATGCGACCTCTGGGTTCCAATTGGTTTTAAATCCCGGGGGTCATGGGGGCTGGCCCCCATTCTAATAAAAATCTTGGGCTGGCCCCCATTCTTTTAAAATAAACTTGGGCTGGCCCCCATTGATCTCGCGCATAGAGCCAGGCCCTAGCCATTCAAAAAGCGAAGACCTTGCCCGGGTTCATAATATTATCCGGGTCCAGCGCGTGTTTGATGGCGGCCATGACGGGCACGGCTGCGCCGATTTCCTTGAGCAGATAGGGTTGTTTGCCCTGCCCGATGCCATGCTCCCCGGTGCAGGTACCATCAAGCGAAATGGCCACATGGTTGAGGTGGCTGATGAATTGCGCGGCGCGGGCGACCTCTTCGGCGTTGCTTTGATCGATCAGCACCGAGGCGTGGAAATTACCGTCGCCTGCGTGGCCGACGATGGGGGCGATCAGGCCCAGTTCTGCGGCTTTTTCATTTGCCGCGCCCACCGCTTCGGACAGCCGCGAGATCGGCACGCAGACATCGGTGGCCACCGCTTTGCAGCCGGGGCGCAGGGCCATCATGGCCCAATAGGCATCGTGGCGCGCCTGCCAGAGCTTGTTGCGCTCTTCGGTGGTTCTGGTGGCGGTGAAGCCGTTGCCGCCATGTTCTTCGGCCAGCATGCCAAAGGTTTCTGACTGCTCGGCGACGCTGGCCTCTGAGCCGTGAAATTCCAGTAGCAGCAGCGGGTTTTCAGGCAGGGAGAGTTTGGAATATGCGTTGACGGCGCGCACGACCTCGGCTTCGAGCAGTTCGATCCGCGCCACGGGCAGCCCGTATTGAATGACGGCCTGCACGGTCAGGCAGGCGGCTTCGACGCTGGGAAACGAGCAGCTGGCCGCTGAGATCGCTTCGGGGATGCCTTGCAGGCGCAGGGTGATTTCGGTGATGACGCCAAGCGTGCCTTCGCTGCCCACCATCAGGCGCGTCAAGTCATAGCCTGCGGAGGTTTTGCGCGCGCGGGCGGCGGTGCGGATAACGCTGCCATCGGCCATCACCGCTTCGACGTTGAGCACATTGTCTTTCATCGTGCCATAGCGCACCGCGTTGGTGCCGCTGGCGCGGGTGGCGGTCATGCCGCCGATGGAGGCATTGGCACCGGGATCAATTGGAAAGAACAGCCCTTGGTCGCGCAGGTGCAGGTTGAGCGCCTCGCGGGTGACGCCGGGTTGCACGGTGCAATCGAGATCGGCGGCATGCACCGCGACCACCTTGTCCATCTGGCTCAGGTCGATGCTGATGCCGCCTGCGGGGGCGTTGACCTGGCCTTCGAGCGAGGTGCCCGTGCCAAAGGGAATTACCGGCACTTTATGCGCGGCGCAGGCTTTGACGATGTCGGAAACCTCTTGGGTGGATTGGGCAAAAACCACCGCATCTGGCGGCTGGTTCTCGATCCAAGTGGTGGTGTGGCCATGTTGTTCGCGGATGGCCACACCGGTGGAAAACCGGTCGCCAAATTGCTGCTTTAGGATACCAAGCACCGTTTCGATGCCTGTTTCATTCCGGGGCAATGCTGCAATTTGGACCATGATTTTTTCCTTTGTTAGTCGCCTGTTAATCGCCCAGCGCGATCCCCTCTCGGCGGGGGTCTGCGCCGCCGGCCAACTCTGCATCTATTGCGATGAGGTGCAAGCCCGAGTTGAGGTCGCGCAGATTCACCTCATAGCCCAGCGCGGTGAGCGGCGCGGCCAGCGCGGCCATTGGGCTGGCCTCTTCGAGGTCATAGGTGCCAAAGCGGTTCACCGCATGGGGCATGGCGGCGGCCTGTTGCACATCCATGCCCCAGTCGATCACGCCAATGATCGCTTGGGCCACATAGCCGATGATGCGGCTGCCGCCGGGGCTGCCCACGGCAAGCACGGGTTTGCCGTCTTTGAGCACAATGGTTGGTGCCATGGAGGACCGAGGGCGTTTGCCCGGCTCGACCCGGTTGGCGATGGGCACGCCGTCTGTGTGGCTGCGAAAGGAGAAATCCGTCAGCTCATTGTTGAGCAAGAACCCCGCCGCCATGACGCGGCTGCCAAAGCCGTTTTCAACGGTGGTGGTCATGCTGGCCACATTGCCTGCCGCGTCGACAATGGAGACATGCGAGGTGGAGGGCAGTTCGATTGCCATGTCATCGGCCCAGTTATGCGCGTGGTCAAAACCGGGGTTGCCGGGGGCCACTTCGGGCAGGGCATCATCACCGCCCAGCAGTTTGGCGCGCTCGGCCAAATAGGCGGGGTCCAGCATCCCGGCGGCGGGCACGGGCACATAATCGCTATCGGCCACAAAGCGCCCGCGATCGGCAAAGGCAAGGCGCGAGGCATCGCCCAGCAGGCGCAGCACATTTGCGTCCATCGGTCCGGCGCTGAGGTCATAAGGTTCCAGCAGGCCCAAGATCTGGCCCACGGCCAGCGCGCCCGACGAGGGCGGGCCCATGCCGCAGACCTGATGGCCGCGATACTCGGCGCAGGTGGCGGGGCGTTCTTTGACGGTATAAATCGCCAGATCGACCGGGCCAAGCACGCCGGGGTTATCTGTGTCGCCTTGCACCGCTTCGACGATTTGCCGGGCAATATCGCCGCTGTAGAAGCTGGCCGGATCATCGCCCAGCGCCCGCAGCGTGGCGGCATAGGCCGGGTTTGTCAGCACATCGCCCGCCGCAACGGGCGTGCCGCCGGGCAGGAAATAGGCCGCCGTACCCGGCGAGCGGGACAAGCGGTCTGTGTCATCTGCCACCATTTGCGCAAGGCGCGGCGAGACGGCAAACCCGTCTTCGGCCAGTTTGGCCGCGGGGGCCAGCAGGTCTGGCCATGGCTGGTTGCCCCAGCGGCGGTGGACCTCGGCCATCAAGGCCGGGGTGCCGGGGGTGCCAACCGAGCGCCCGCCCACAACGGCATCGAAAAAGCCCAGCGGCTCGCCTGCGGCGTCTTGGAAAAGCTGCGGTGTGGCGGCAAGCGGCGCGGTTTCGCGCCCGTCAAGCGTGGTGACAGCGCCGCTGGCTGCGTCATACCAGACCAGAAATGCGCCGCCGCCAAGCCCCGAGGATTGCGGTTCGACCAGCCCCAGCACGGTTTGCACCGCCACCAGCGCGTCAGCAGCCGTGCCGCCAGCCGCGAGCACATCGGCCCCGGCCTGTACCGCGTGGGGGTTGGCGGCGGCGACCATCCAGCTTTGGGCGATCACCGGCGTGCCTGCGGATTTGGCATCAAAGGCGGCGCGGGCCTGCGGGGAGAGCGTTGCGAAGGCGGGGTGATCGGCGGTGCTTTGCGCCCCTGCTTCGGGGGCCACCGCATCGGCGGCTTGCTGGGCCGTGGCGGCCCCGCCCCAGATCAGCGCGGCAGCCGCCACGGGCACCAGTGCAGAAAAATATCGCATAAAACTCTCCCTTTTTTAAATAATCGAGGCCCCCATCAGAGCATGGCAGGCACCACTTGGTCTGGGGGACGGTGGCCATCGTCGAAGGTTTTGATGTTGATGATCACCTTTTCGCCCATGTCCAGACGCCCTTCGCGGGTGGCCGAGCCCATATGCGGCAGCAGCACCACATTGGGCATGGACAGCAATTCAGGGTGCGAGGAGACGCCATGTTCATAGACATCAAGCCCCGCGCCCGCGATCTCGCCTGCGCGCAGGCTGCGCACCAGCGCGTTTTGATCCAGCACCTCGCCGCGCGCCGTGTTCACCAGCACCGCGTCGGGTTTCATCAGTTTGAGCCGCGCCGCGTTCATGATGTGGAATGTATCGGGGGTGAGCGGGCAATTGAGGCTGATCACATCCATGCGCGCGACCATGGCATCAAGGTCATCCCAATGGCGGGCATTCAGCTCGGCTTCGGTTTCGGCGCGCAATTTGCGGCGGTTGTGATAGTGGATTTCCATGCCAAAGGCGGCGGCGCGGCGGGCCACCGCTTGGCCGATGCGGCCCATGCCGATGATGCCAAGGCGCCGCCCCCCCACGCGCCCGCCCAGCAGGGCGGAGGGCGACCAGCCTTGCCACTCGCCGCTTTTCATCAGGTCCAGCCCTTCGGGCAGGCGGCGGGTGACGCTGAGGATCAGCGCGAGGGTCATATCGGCGGTGTCTTCGGTGAGCACGCCGGGGGTGTTGCTGACCAAGATGCCGCGTTGGCGGGCGGTGGCCACGTCGATGTGATCCACCCCTGCCCCGTAATTGGCGATGAGTTTCAGGCGCGGGCCTGCGCGGCCAATCAGGCCGCTGCCGATGTCATCGCTTAAGGTGGGGACCAGCACATCGCAGTTTTGCACCGCTTCGGTGAGTTCTGCTTTGGTCATGGGTGTGTCGTCTTGGCGCAGCGTGACATCGAACAGCTCGCTCAGCCGTGTCTCTACCGAACTGGGCAACCGTCGCGTGACTACAACACTCAAACGTGGCTTTGACATAGATTGGCTCCTTGGGGCTTGGCGTTGGGGGCGTTTAGATGGCATGGTGGCCGAAGCGAGGGCAAGGCACAAGAACCTGCCCCGATAAATGATAGCAGTCCCTCCTTGTGCAGACAGCACCTATGTTTTGCAGGCAGCACCGATGTTTCGAGCGATGATCAAAGCGGCTTTGGCTGCGACACTGGCTTTACCCTTGTTTCTGGCCCCGTTGAGCGCGGCGGAGGTGGGTCAGGTGACCAAACGTCCCTTGCCGCGGTTTGTGTCGATGAAGGCCGCAGAGGGCAATGTGCGCCGGGGGCCATCGCTGACCCACCGGATTGATTGGGTGTTCAAACGCCGCGACATGCCGCTTCAGATCACCGCAGAGCATGGCCATTGGCGCCGGGTGCAGGACCGCGACGGGTTTGGCGGCTGGGTGCATTATTCGCTGTTGTCGGGCACGCGCACGGTGTTGGTGGAAAAAGACATGTTGCCGCTGCTGGCGCGGCCCGATCCGGGCGCGCCTGTGATGGCGGCGCTGGAGCTGGGTGTGGTGGCGCGAATCGCGGAATGCGAGCTGGAATGGTGTTTGCTGCGTTCGGGCGGGTATAAGGGCTGGGCGCCCAAATCGCGGCTTTGGGGCGTGGAGCCAAACGAGATTTTGGATTAAGCCGCGCGCGGCCTCTGATTGCACCGCCCCGCGCTTTGGCGCAGAGTGCGGCCATGAAAGCCATTACCTATACCGCCTTTGGTCCCGCCCGCGACACGCTTGCCCTGTCAGATATTGAAACACCTGCGCCGGGGGCCGGAGAGCTGCGCGTTGCGCTGCGCTTTTCGGGGGTGAATCCTTCGGATGTGAAAGCGCGTGCAGGCACCCGCCCCGGCGTGACCAAACCGCCCTTTGCGCAGGTGATCCCCCATAGTGATGGTGCGGGCATTGTGGAGGCCGTGGGCGCGGGCGTGGACCCCGCCCGCATCGGCCAGCGGGTATGGATCTGGAACGGTCAATGGCAGCGCGCCTTTGGCACTGCCGCCAGCCACATCACCTTGCCGCAGGCGCAGGCTGTGCCGTTGCCCGAGCAGGTTTCATTCGAGACAGGCGCGATTTTGGGCATTCCGGGGCTGACGGCCTGTCATGCGGTGTTTGGCGGCGGCGAGGTCGCGGGCGACACGGTGCTGGTGCAGGGCGGCGCGGGCACGGTGGGGTTGCTGGCTGTGCAGCTGGCCAAATGGGGCGGCGCGACGGTGATTGCCACCTGTAGCCCGCGCGATGCAGACCGGGTGCGCAGCGCCGGGGCGGATCATGTGCTCGATTACGCCGCCGAGGATCTTGGCGCGCAGATTTTGGCGGCCAATGGCGGCGCGCCTGTGCAGCGCATTGTCGAGGTGGAATACGGGCATAACGTGGCGGTCGACACGCAGGTGATTGCCGAGAATGGCACCATCGCCGCCTATGGATCGGCGCGCAACATGACGCCGGAACTGCCGTTTTATCCGCTGATGTTCAAGGCGGTGACGCTGGATATGATCTTGGTCTATCTGCTGCCCGATGCCCCGCGCCAAGCGGCGATTGACAAGCTGCATGGCGCGCTGGCCGCTGGGGCGCTTTCCTGCCCTGTTGAGCAGGTCTTTGCGCTCAAGGACACTGCTGCTGCCCATGAGGCGGTGGAGGCCGGGGCGCGCAAGGGGGCTGTGCTGATCCGCTGCGGCGACTGATCCGCTGGGGCGACTGCTCCGCTGAGGAGACTGGGGCGCTGGGGCTGGCTGAGGCCATTTGCACCCTGCGCGAGGCTGGCCTAACCTGAGGCGGAAATAATCCGGCCAATGGGGACAGATGATGATGCGCGCGATTGCCTTGATGCTTTGCCTTGCCCTGCCGCTGGGGGCCTATGCCCAAAGCGGCACGGGCCAGCCCAGCGGCCCGATTGCCATTGAAGACAGCGCCGCGCAGGACGGGGCCATTGCCACGCGTATCCGCGAGATATTGTCGGAGCTGGAAGGCTATGAGGATGTGACGGTCACGGTGTCCGCCGGGATCGTTGCGCTGCGCGGCACCACGCTGGATGCGCCCAGTGCCGCCCGGCTGGCCGAATTGGTGGGCCGGGTGCAGGGCGTGGTTGCGATCAAGAACCATGTGGCCGAAACCACCGATGTGGCCGAGCGCCTGACCCCTGCTATGGACCGTTTCAAAGCCCGCGCCGCGCAGGCGCTGGCGTTTTTGCCGTTGCTGATGATTGCGCTGGCGGTGTTTGGCGTTGTGGTGGCGCTTGGCTGGCTGATTGCGCGGATGCGCCGCCCTTGGGACAGGCTGGCGCCCAATGCGTTTATTGCCGATATTTACCGGCAGGTGATCCGGCTGGCTTTTGTGGTTGGCGGGCTGGTGCTGGCGCTGGATATTCTGGGGGCGACGGCGCTGCTTGGGACGATCCTTGGGGCGGCGGGGATTATCGGGCTCGCGATTGGTTTTGCGGTGAAGGACACAGTGGAGAATTTCATCGCCTCGATCATGCTGTCGATTCGCCAGCCGTTTCGCCCCAATGACACGGTGGAAATCGAGGGCGACCGGGGCAAGGTGATCCGCCTGACCAGCCGCGCGACTATTTTGCTGAGCTTTGATGGCAATCATATTCGCATACCCAATGCCACGGTGTTCAAAAGCCGGATTGTGAATTTCTCGCGCAATGCAGAGCGGCGGTTTACCCTCTCGCTCAGCGTGCGCAGCGATGCAGACCTCGCGCAGGCGCGGCAGGTGGCGCAAGATGTGCTCAGCGCGCTGCCCTTCGTGCTGGAGAGCCCGGCGGCGTCGGTTTGGATCGACTCAGTGGGCGACAGCTGGGTCGCGCTGGAGATGGCGGCATGGATCAACCAAAACGAGACCGATATTGTGCTGGCGCGTTCTGAGGCGATCCGCCTGACCCAAGGGGCGTTTGATGCGGCAGGTCTTTCTGCGCCCGAGCCGACCTATCGGTTACTGCATGAGGGCGGCGCGGCAGCGCCCGCGCCCCCTGCCCCCGCAGCGCCCGCCGCGCAGGCGCCAGAGCTGGCCGAGGCCGAGCCAGTGGGCGCAAAAGCCGATAAGGAATTGGAGAATATCGTTGATATTGAGCGCGCCACGGAGCACCCGGACCTGCTGCGCCAAAACGGCCAACAGGAGTGATTGTAAATTTCTGCAATTTAACTGCCGAAAAGCGCTTGCCCTTACCGAGCTGCCGGATTATCTAGCCCACCAGTTGGGATGTAGCCAAGTGGTAAGGCAACTGTTTTTGGTACAGTGTACCGTAGGTTCGAATCCTACCATCCCAGCCAACTTTTCCAGACAGTATTAAACGAAAGCCTGCGGTTTGACGCGGGGCGGTTGAGTGGTTTGTGCAATGCACAGGCGCTTAGGCAGCGGTTCCGGGGGGGCCGAGCTGTGCTGTGCTGCGTTTGATTTGCGAGGCCAGTTTTGCGGCTTTTGCCTGATAGAATGTGTCGCCTTCGGTTTTGAAGACCTCGAGCGCGGCGGCGACGTGGCGGGCGGCGGCGGCAAGGTGGGCGGCGCAATCGGTGGGGGCGCAGCGTTCGGCCATGGCTTTGGCGACTAGGGCCAGATTTTCCTGGGTCAGGGCCCAGTCAAAGGGCGCGGCGTCGCGGTTGCGCACGCCAAGCGTGTCTTGCAGCAATTGGTCCGCCCGCTTGAGCAGTACCAGCCCGTCTTTGCCGGGGGTGGCATGCGCGGTTTCGAGCAGGGTGACGGCGACGTTCTGGGTTGTCATGGCCCATTCGAGGGGTTTGCTGTCGCGGGGCCGCAGGCGCAGCGCGGCGCGAAAAGCCTCGATGGCGCGGCTGAGATAGGCGCGGCGCGCGGCGGGGTCGTCGCTGCGTTCGGCCCGCAGCGACAGGGCCGCCCCGAGGTTTTGCTGGACCATCGCCCAGATGTCGCCGTCTTGTTCGGCGGAGACCAGCGAGAGCGCCTCTTCGTATCTGTCTGTTGCTTCGTCCATCAGCGGCGCGCTGGCGGCGTCATCGGAGCGGATGGCGATGTTTGCAAGGGCATTGGCGAGGTTTTGCAGCACGCGGGCGCGGCGCGGGGCGGCGCAGGATTTGATCTCGAGCGCCGGGCGCAGGATGTCGGCGGAGCGTTCAAGCCCGCCGCCGCCAAAGCGCAGGCCGTGGTTGAACAGGGCCCGGTGATATTCGAGCCGGGCTTTTACGGAGCGCGCGGGATCGAGGCTGCGGCAGGTTTCGGCGGCGCTGACGAAGCCTTCATACGCTTCATTGGCCCGCCCGCGCAGCAGCGCGTTGCGCGCCCGTGCTTCTTTGGCGCGCAGGGCCATTTCGCTGTAGCTTTCATCGATCTGGCGCAGCAGGGTCTCGTAGCGGTCAAAATCAAGCGCGGTGGCGGCATCGCGGGCGGCGGCTTTGATCTCGGCAAGCTCGCCCAAGCGGCCATCAAGTTCGTGCAGGCGGCGTTTATAGATGCGATATTCGGCGGCTTTTTCGTCCAGCAGGCCGCGCAGTTCCGCGTCAGTTTTATCGAAAACATTGTCGATTTCGAAACGGCTGGCCAGTGCCTCAAGCTGATCGCGGCGCGCATCGGAGAGGGTTTCGAGCTGGATCGGCAGGCTTGGCGGGGGGGCGCGCAGGGCGTCGATTTCCGGTTGCGCGATGTCGAGCGCATGGGCCAGTCTTTGCACGGTGCGCGCCGCCGGGTTGGCCACATGGCCGTTTTCGAGCCGCGAGATGCTGGCTTTGCGGCCCTCGTCGTTCCAGACGCTTATCGCAAGATCGCGCACCGACAGGCCGAGGTCATCGCGGTAGGAGCGCACGAGCCGCCCGAACCGGGGGCCAAAGGCGTTGCCGTTTGGGGGGCTGCGTTTCGTCAACATTCGACACCGGGGGGCGGGGGAATTTGCGCTATGGTCTGTGCAATAGATCCCGATCCAACCCCTTCGCCGCCTGACCTACACCTAGCATTGCGGCGAAGAAAGACCGGCGCTTCCCAATTACCTCTGGCGCCGGTCACCCTTGGGGCGTTTGGTCCGGCTGGTGCATCTCCCTTTGTGATCTGCGTGTCTGAAAGACAGGTCAAAACGTCACCTAATCAGGTTTCAAGTCGCGGGTCAGTGGCCTACGGGGCTGTGCAGCGCAGCCGCCCCGTAGGCTACCCCCCCGCCATCGCGTCTTCTGACCACAGGTTTGGGCAGAGGCATCCCCTCGCGCAGGGCCATTGCGGCCTGCGTGCGGTTGTCCACCTGAAGCCTGCGGATGATCCGAGAGACATGGGCCTCGACCGTGTTTATCGAGATGCAAAGCGTGCGGGCGATGGCTTTGTTGGATTGCCCCTTTGCCACCTCACCAAGGATTTCCAGTTGGCGGACCGTCAGCAAGCCGGGCTTGAGGCGGTCCGGGTGGCTGGTTTCGGAGGCGCGTTCGCCGCGCCGCGAGGTGAAGGGTAAGATACGGTGCCCTTCCACCACCAGCGAGATCACCGATCTTATCTCGGCGGCGGCAAGGGTGGGCGGCACAACGGCGGCGACATCAGCCGGAAAGCCGTGCACATTCTCAAACAGTGCGCCATCTTGTGGAAACAGAACGATGCGCACCGGCTCGGGGCTGTTCATGCAGGCCGCGATACATTCTGAAAGCGCATCGGTTGTTGTGTAGGATAGCAGCACAACGCTCACGTCGGGCGGCACTTCGGAAGGGTCATCGGCGGCCACGTAAGGAAGCTCCAGATCCGCGAGGATGAGCTCCAGCGCGGATCTCACCAGAAAGCACCCGCCTAGGATTCCAACTTTTTTGTTTTCCCAATTAATCATTATTCTCCCCCAACACATGTTCGCAAATACAAAGCGAAAACTCATTAAAAACAGCAATTAGCGGGGCATTGATAACCAGCCTACGGGCCTGCCCGGCCTGAAAAAAACTTTAGTCTACCGCGATATGCGCGGCAGGTAGTGACGGCATGTTTGCAGGGCTAAGCTCGAGCATGGATGCGTCCGAGGCCTGCACTGGTTTTGCGGCAACGCGGGTGCGCTGTGTCCGCTGTGTTCGCTGGGCGCGTTGCTGTGCCCGGGCAGCCGCTGCGCGTGCTGCTCTTTGATCCGGCAGTTCTGTAGCCTGCCGGACATAGACAAGTTTGACAGCCGAGGACGCCTGAGCGACATGAATACGGTCGCCTGCGAGCGCCCCGGCCCCGAGGTTGGCGACGCCAAACACGGTTGCAACGAGTGCCAGTTTAAATGGATTTGCCGGTTTGAATGGAGCAGTCATGTCCCCTCCCGGAAATAAAAACACTAGAAAACAACTGGGCGGAGCGCCCAGATAGTAGGCCTAACCACAGGTTGTAGTGCGAAAAAATCGCCCTTGTTTGGTCAGGGTGCGATGAAAATTGGCTAAAAGTTAACGCAAAGTCAAGTTTTTTGCATCTTGCGAAGCCCGGCATAGGGGAAACCCCCGTGCGAATCGCTGATTTAGTCAAAACCCCTACACCAGCTTAACCGGAATCAATGAGGCGCAATGCGCTGGCTTGAGGGGTTTCGGCTAGCACCTTTGCTCGAATCACCGGGAACCGTGTTTCACGCCGGGGGCGATCTCCGGAATATTCTGCCGCTGTGGCTGCTCGTACCGTTATCTGGCCTCGGAGGTGATCTTCGAGGTGGGATTTGGATCGAAAAGGATATTAGAGATGAAAAAGCTTCTTATGACTTCAACGGCCCTACTGATGACAGCCAGCATGGCCTATGCGCAGACCTCAACAGGTCCGGGCGTTGCCCCGTCAAACGCAAGTGCGGACAGCAACAACAGCGCGACCGCCAACCAAGATAACTCAATTTACAACGAGTCTCTGGCGCTCGATTCAGCGGGTGGCGGCAATGATGAGGAAGCCTCGGCAACAGCGGGTGTACAGGGCGGGGCCGCGCGTGGCCGGGTCAATCTGACCAACGCGATTACTGCAGAAGGCGAAGTGTCAGGCGGTTTCGTGGCGACTGTTGCTCAACAATCAGCCAACGCGAACCTGCAGTTCCAGATCGGCAACCTCAACCAATCGGTTAACCTGCAGGATGGCGTACGCCAAGAATCGGCGACCATGCAACAAGGTACCGCTAACATGGCGATCATCAGCCAAACGGATGAAGGCAACGAGGCCGCAATCGCACAGCGCGGGACCCGGAACGACAGTGCGATCTTCCAGCAAGGTGACGACAATGGCGCCGCAACCGCACAGGTCGGGCTGGAGAACACGTCGACCATTCTTCAAGCTGGCGACCACAATATCGCGGCGAACTCGCAGTTCGGCAACCATAACTTGGCTATGACGTTCCAGGGCAACGGCGACAACACCGCGGCCCAAGTACAGGTTGGTAACTACAACCTGTCGTTCGTCTCGCAAGGTGGCGGCGATTCCAACAACCTCCCGGCGATCGATAGCACCCCGCGGAGCGTGGGAATCCCTGCTTGGGCGGGGCTGACAGCCACCGGTGCAATTGCGGGTGCCGCGTCGCTTAACTCGGCAGCGAGCATTCAGTTGGGCAATGGCAACAGAAGTGCAATCATCCAGCAAGGTGACCGCAACGAGGCTGTCAACTATCAAAACTCGAACTGATAGTGGCAGGCTCCCCTGCCTTGGCAGGGAGACATGAGACAATCGGGGGCGCCGCCATGGCGCCCCCGTATCCCCTTTTGAAGAGGAGCGCGGCATGATCGGTATGAAGATGGTCCCGGCCCTATTCCCCCTCGCGTTGATCGCGGCGCAAGTGGGGGCGGTGGGAGCGGCGGTATCGCCCGAGGGATGCGCGCTTCGCGTGCAAGAGAGCGGCAACCTTGTGACCTTGCAAGGTGTGGTTGATCCGCGCGATTGGCCCCAAGGCAATTACGAAATGATTTTGGAGGCGCGGCAGGGCAGCAACCGCTCCCTTTCCCGGCAAGCGGGCGCGTTTGACGCAGCGGGTGCGTCTACCTCAAAAGGCTTACTTGTTTTATCCACCACAACAACGCATGTTTCGATTGGTGGCCGTCTTGCTGTGACGCTTCATGTCGCGGACGGGCATCGCAATGTATCCTGCTCTTTTGAGTATGAACGGTAGGACCCGATCCTGAGGAGTACGAGATGCGCCCCATGATATTTATAGCCGCAACTGCGCTAATGTTTGGCGGTATATCCGCTGCGCAGGCGCAGGATTTTGGTTTTCAGGTGAGCAACGGGCTGACGCTTGAACAGGTCGCCGTGACCCAAGAAGGTGTGACCAGCGCCCCTGTGATTTCCAGTGGCGCGGGGTCTTCGGCGGTGATCGCTCAGGTTGGTGACGGCAACTCTGCGGTCAGCTCCATCACCAGCAGCAGCGATGCAGGCACGCTTGTTCTTCAGCGCGGCAATTCAAACGATTCAGCCGCGGTTATTCAAGACTCGCCCGGCAGCGCCATCGCCCAAGCGCAGCTTGGCAGTAATAATTATTCCGCCGCCGCCATTATCGGCGGATCGCAAAACGGCATCGCCTCTGTGCAAATTGGCAACAACCTAAGCAATTCAGTCGCATTGGTTAACTCCGTCGGCACCAAGGTTGTTTACGGACAAGCGGGCCAAGGCTACAGTGGTGGGATCGTAGTGCGAAATGCCCCTCGGGGCACTGTTGTCAGACTGAACTAATCCTGACGCAGCACTCAGATTGCCTCATTGCGCCGTGGTGTTCACGCAAGCGTTTCATGGCGAGGGTTCCCAATCTGGTTGTCGCTTCAGGCTTTTGCTCGAAGGGAAACGATTATGTTTTCGGCACGACTACTATATGGACTAAGCGCAGCGGCATTGATCGCAGGTGCAGCAACGCCCGTCGCGGCGGACCTTATATATAGACCGCAGATCCCCGCTTTTGGCGGCAACCCCGATAATTGGGGCTATCTGCTTGGCTCAGCGCAGATCCAAAACCAATATGCCCCCGAAAGTGACGGCGGCGGTGGCGGCGCGCCTGACATTACCTTTCCACCAATTGTAATCGACCTTGGCGGCGTGGGCGGCGGGGCGACACCGCCAGCAGCGCCGCCAGCGGCAACAACGCCGGCTACCACAGGTGGCGGCACAACAACCAATTGAGGCAAACAAAAGCCCGCCAAAACAACGGCGCAGAAACGAGGGCGGTATGGAAATTCTTTCTGGAATGAGTTCACGGCTAAAGGCGGCGGCGCTTGGTTTAGGTGTGCTGACAACGCTTGGCGGCTGCGGCGAGTTGGGTTTGCAATCCATCGGGACGCGGTTTGACAAAAACATGATCCCCCCGCTTTCGACCACCACAACAGATACGGGCCGGGCGCTCAAAGAGCTGCCCCCCTCGCGAAAGAAGATCGATGTCGCGGTTTATAAATACGACGACAAGACCGGTCAGAACGAGGAATCGGATAATTTCACCCGGTTCTCGCGCGCTGTGTCGCAGGGCATGTCGGATGTGCTGATTGATGTGCTGACCGAGGTTGGCGACGGGCAATGGTTCAACGTCATTGAGCGGGCCAATATTCAAGATCTGATGACCGAGCGTCAGATCATCGACCAGACCAACCAGAATTATCGCGGCTTGCAGCGCTCTGCGCTTCAGCCGCTGCGCTTTGCCGGGATCATCATCTCGGGCGGGGTGATTGATTACGATACCAATGTGATCACTGGCGGCGTTGGGGCGCGGCTTTTGGGGGTTGGTAATAGTTATGAATATCGCCGGGACCGCATTTCAGTGGTGCTGCGCGCGGTCAGTGTTCAGACCGGCGAAGTGCTCAGCTCGGTCCAGACGGAAAAGACGATCTATTCGCTGGCCGATCAATTTTCGGTTTTCCGCTTTGTTGCCGTGGACCGTTTGCTGGAGCTCGACGCGGGTTTCTCGGTGAACGAGCCGACGGGGATTGCGGTGCGGCAGGCGGTTGAACTGGCGGTCTATGATTTGATCCTGGAAGGCGCAGAGAAGAACATCTGGCAGTTCCAAGATGCCGGGGCGCAGCAGCAATTGATTGCGCGCCAAAAGCAGCGGCAGGCTTTGATCACCGCGTCCCAGAACGCGCCGCAGCCGCAGGTTACAAGGGCCAGCTTCACCCCCAGTGCGGGCGCGGATGCACAGCCAAAACAGGCGCAGGTCGATGTTGGCCGCTAAGCAGCGCCGGGCCGCCTTTGGGCTGGCCCTTGCTGCGCTGGGCGCATCCCCCCTTGCCGCGCAAGACAAGGCAAACTTTCCCAGCGGCAACCGCAGCACGGTGGGGGATTGGGCGGTTGAATGTGTGGCGAATTATGACAATGCGGCGGGTGAATGCCAGCTTTATCAAAGGGTTCTGACGCAAGACCCAAATACCGCCGCGATGGTTGTTGCACTGGCGTGGTCCCCGCCGGGCAAAGAGGTTCTGGCGCAGATTTCCTTGCCTTTGGGCAGTGATTTATCGCAGGCCCCGTCACTGAGCATTGATGGTGTGGGTGCCGCCAGCTTCACTTGGTCGCGCTGTGTGGTAAGCGGGTGTCTGGTTGAGGCGGCTCTGCCTGATGCACTGCTGGCCGCGCTTGTACAAGGCGAGAGCGCGGCGTTTACCGTGGTTCAGCCCAACGCGGGCGCGATTGCGATCCCGCTGTCGCTGTCGGGGTTTACCGCTGGTTTGAGCCAGATCATCCCTCAAGATGCCATGCCTGAGGCCCCGGCGGAGGATGCCGGGTAGCGCGGGCGTATTGGCCGATGAGGCCAGATGCATTCGGCTGGGCCTTTGGCCGTTTCAACAAAGTTTCATTGCCGCGCAGGCTGACGCCTGTCTATTTCCGGCTGCCTGCGATTTGGCGGATGGCGCGGCGCAGGTCATTTGTGGCGACGGGTTTGCCAAGCATGGCGAACCTGTCTTGATCGCTTGGCGGCAAAGGCGCGGTTTGTGGCAGGCGCGAGGACATCAGGATCGCGGTGGCGGCGGGGTCGCGGGCGAGGAGTGTTTG
This sequence comes from Sulfitobacter sp., assembly GCA_051252055.1. Lineage (GTDB taxonomy): Bacteria > Pseudomonadota > Alphaproteobacteria > Rhodobacterales > Rhodobacteraceae > Sulfitobacter. The sequence continues at coordinate 921,793 of JBPOFD010000001.1, read as the reverse complement.
GATCAGGCTGAGGCCGGAATGCCCGTGATCGAGATTGAGGTCTGAGAGGATCAGGCCGATGTTTGAATGCGCGGCGAGGATGGTTTGCGCCTCGGCAAAGCTGGTGGCGGTGAGGGTTTGGAAGCCCATGCCGCTTAGGGCCGTTTGCACGGAGGCCGCTGTGGCGGCGGTGTCGTCCACCACCAAGGCGGTGCCTGTGAAAGCCGGGTCTTGGGACGGCGCGGGGGTCACGGTCACCAAGGGAAAGCGCAGCGTGATTTCAGCCCCCTGCCCCAGAGCAGAGCGGATATCCATACCGCCGCCGGACTGGGTTGCGAAGCCAAACACCATCGACAGGCCGAGCCCCGTGCCTTGGCCATCGGGGCGGGCGGAATAGAAAGGCTCGAAGGCGCGGCGGCGGGTTTCTTCGGTCATGCCGGCGCCGTCGTCTTTGATGGAGAGTGCGGCTTGGCCGCCGGATGCGGCGAGCGTGATCCAGATGTTGCCCGCGCCAGAGATCGCCTGCGCCGCGTTCATGCAAAGGTTCAAAATCGCGCTTTCAAGCTGGCCGGGATCAAGCGCGGCGTGCAGAGGCGCGGGGCCCAGATCCAGATGCAATGTCACGGTCTCGGGCAGCGCGATGTCGAGCAGATCAACCATGCCTTCGATGAGCGCCGCCAGATCAACAACTTCGGGTTCAAGATGTTGTTTGCGGGCAAAGGCGACCAGCCGTTCGGTGAGCGAGACGCCCAGATCAACGGCGGTTCTGATCCGGCCCAGATGTGCCGGGGCCGCCTGTGCGCCCATGGTTTCAAGCAGGTGCAGATTGCCCGAAATCGTGGAGAGGATATTGCCAAAATCATGCGCCACCTCGCCCGTGACCTTGCCCAAAGTTTCGACGCGGCGGATTTCTTCGAGACGTTCTTCGATGCGTTTGCGCTCTGTGGTTTCCGAGAGCAGCCAGACCGAGCGCCCGTCGGGCAGTTGCGATTGGCGCAGTTCGAGCACGTCGCCTGCGGGGTTGGTGTATTCCTCAAAACCGCCGCGATCGCCTGCGATGCTGTGTTGGCGAAAGGCGGAGGCGGCGATGCGGCCTTGCATGGTGCGCGCTTGGGCGGGGCTGTGGCTGGGCAGGTGCAGAAGTTGGTTAATCTTGTCGTTCTCCGCTTCGATCTCGCCTGAGGGGGCGAGGATGGCGACACCGTCTTTGATGTTGCGAAAGACGCTGGCGAAAAGCGTGTTTTGCCGTCTGATCTGCGCGGTGCGGCGGTCAAGTTTGCGCGCATTGTCGCGAAAGACGCCAAAGGCGTGGAACAGCCGCCCGATCTCGTCATGGGCCGTGCCGTGATGGGCCAATGTGGTGCTGTGATCGCCCGAGGCAAGCTGGTGCATCCCGTCTGCGATCAGCCGCAGGTTGCGCGCCACGTAGCGCGACACAAACAGCGCCGAAAGCGCCGCGACACCGGCGCTAAAGAGGGCAAGCAGGCCGACGATGGATTGCGCAAGGTCGAGATCGCGGCTGGTTTGCATTTGGGCGATGCGCAGACGCTCTTGGGCGGCCTCCACACGCAGGGCAGCCAGCGCGTTGATATCGCCCGACAATTGCCGAATGCGGAACAGCGCGTTTTCGGCGTCGAGCGCGGCGGTGAGGGATTGGTATTTGAGTTGGAACAGATCGGCGGCAGGGCCGGAGAGCAGGGTCTCGACTTCGCGCAGCCCGGTTTGCGCGATGCGGCCCGGCGGCAAAGCCGCGCGGCTTTGGCTGTAGCGGCGGCTCAGCTCGCCCACTTCGAGGATGTCTTGGGCGCGGGCCACGCTGCGGGCGGTGCTGGTGAGTTGCGACAGGGCGGCCCAGATCAAACGGTCGGCCACTTGAGCGCTGGGGGCGCTGGCTTGGCGGGCGAAAGCATCATGCAGGGATTTGAGATCGCCGTCGATCTGGGCGATTTGCGCCTGAAGCGCGTTTTGCGGGGTGGCGACGCGCAGCAGATTTGCGATGGCCGCCCGCATGCGCGCAATGGGCAGGGCAAGCTCGCCCTGCCCTGTCGACATTTCTTCAAGCTCTGCAAGGGTTTGCAGGATGGCATCGGCATCGGCTTTTTGCTGGAACGGCAGTTGCACGGTGAGCAGGAACGGCGCGGCGGTGGCCAGATCGGCGGCGTTGCGCGAAAGCTCCAGCGCTTGGGAAACCTCGGTGAGGGTTTCGCGGTGGATCGTGTCGAGCCAGTTTTCCGCGTTGCGCAGCATCATCAGGCTGATGCCGGAAATCACCAAAGTCACCGCGCAGAGCGTCAGGATCGCGATGGAAAGGCGCAGTTTGACGCTGAGGTTGCGAAAGCGGGGGAGCATGCGGTTAATCGGGGTTCAGTTGAAAGAAATAGCCCTGTGCGCGGCGGGTTTGCAGATGCACGGGTTTTGACGGCGTGTCCTCGATTTTGCGGCGCAGGCGCAGGATCAGCACGTCGATTGTGCGGTCCACGTAGCGTTCCATATCCGAGCCAAGCTCTGTCAGCAGTTCAGGCCGCGAGATCACCCGCGCAGGGTTGCGCGCCAGATATTCCAGCAGGCGGTATTCGCCGTTGGTCAGGGGGATTTCATGGCCTGCGCGGTCGAGCAGGACGCGGCTTTGCAGGTCGATGCGTTTGTCGCCAAAGGCGATGGTGTGTTCGGGCAAAGAGGGGCTGCGCGGCGCGCCGTGGCCATAGCGGCGCAGCACGGCGCGGATACGGGCCACCAATTCGCGCGGGTTGAAAGGTTTCATCAGGTAATCATCCGCGCCGGTTTCAAGGCCGATGATTTTATCGCCCTCATCCCCCACCCCCGTCAGCATCACCACAGGCAGGTCAGAGCGCGCACGGATATGCACCGCGAGGCTGAGGCCGGATTCGCCGCGCAGGCGCAGATCAATCAGGGCCAGATCAACGGGCGGCGGATCGCCAAGGGCGAGGAAATCGGCGCTGGTTTCGCAGCTGATCGGGGCAAAGCCGCTGTCGGCCAGCAAGGCGCAGAGCGTTGCGCGCACCTCGTGGTCGTCATCAATGATGGCGATTACGGGCGGTATTTGCGCCTGTTCTTGTGGGTCTCCCACTGCCTCGCCCCCCCCTACGGTTTGCGCTGTTTTGGCGGGCAGGTGCCGCCGCGCGTTTGGGGCATCCTATAGGGCAAAGGGCGCGCGAGGGAATGGGGCTGTAACACTGTTAACACTCCGATCCTCGCTCTTTGGGGGTGGCAGCCCCTAACCTTGGCGGGTCGCTGCGGCGTCGGTTGGAGGACCAGACCGTGGCAGATGATATATTTTGGGAGAGAGACATGACAACATCGATGACACATGCGGCTTTGGCCGCAAGTATGCTTGTGCTGGGCAGCGTTTCGGCTGTGGCGGCGCAAGAATGCGCCGAGCGCGGCGATCTGGATGCGCTTTATTGCGATGCCAATGGTGATTTGGTGGCGGATGCGCCAACCGATCCGGCGGAGCTTAATGATCCGAACACATTGGTTTTTGCCTATACGCCCGTAGAAGACCCGGCAGTTTATGCCGATATCTGGGCGCCGTTTATCGCGCATCTGGAAGAAGCCACAGGCAAGGATGTGCAGTTCTTTGCGGTGCAGTCGAACTCGGCTGAGGTGGAGGCCATGCGTTCGGGGCGGCTGCATATTGCGGGTTTCTCCACCGGGCCCACGCCCTTTGCGGTGAACCTTGCAGGGGCTGTGCCTTTTGCGATTATGGGCGCGGATGACGGGCAGTTCGGCTATCGTTTGCAGGTTTTCACGCAGGCGGATTCCGACATTCAGTCGCTTGCTGATCTGGCAGGCAAACGTGTAGCGCATACGTCGCCCACCTCAAATTCAGGCAACCAAGCGCCGCGCGCCTTGTTTCCCGCCCTTGGGGTGACGCCGGATGAGGATTACGATGTGATCTATTCCGGCTCGCATGACCAATCCATGTTGGGTGTGGTTGCGGGCGATTATGATGCAGCGCCTGTCGCGTCCGAAGTGGTGGACCGCATGGCCGAGCGCGGGCTTTATGACACAGCCGATGTGCGCAAAATCTGGGAGAGCGATCCGTTTCCGACAACATCGTTCACCCTTGCGCATGATCTAGATCCCGCGTTGGCAGCCAAGATCCAAGAGGCGTTTTTCTCGTTCGAGTTTAGCGGCACCGCGCTGGGTGATGAGTTTGAGGGCGTGAGCAAGTTCATTCCGATCACCTATAAGGATCAATGGGCCGTGATCCGCCAAATCCAAGCGTCCAACGGTGTGGAATACACGCCCCAAGGCCTTGCAGCCAACTAAATCCCCCCGCAACGCCGCCCGTGCCGCTGGTGCGGGCGGCATCTGCGTTTGAGAGGTAACATGCTAGAAATTAAGAACCTTGTGAAAAGATACGGGAAAGGTGCGCCTGTCCTGAAGGATTTGAACCTGTCGGTGCAGGGCGAGCAATTGATGTCGATCATCGGATCGTCCGGCGCGGGGAAAAGCACGCTTTTGCGCTGTGTGAACCGTTTGGTGGAGCCGACCTCGGGGTCGATCACGCTCAATGGGACCGATTTCACCACGCTGAGCGCGGGCGAATTGCGCCGGGCGCGGCGCCGGGTCGGCATGGTGTTTCAGGGGTTCAATCTGGTGGACCGTTTGAGCGTGATGGAGAATGTGCAATCGGGGCGGCTGGGTTATATTTCCACATGGGCCGCGATCACCCGGCGCTATCCGGCGGCGGATATTGAACGCGCCTTTGAGTTGATGGAGCGGGTGGGCATTGCGCAATATGCCAATAAACGCGCCGATGAGTTGTCGGGCGGCGAGCGCCAGCGGGTGGGCGTTGTGCGCGCGCTGATGCAGCGGCCCGAGATTTTGCTGGCGGATGAGCCGACGGCCTCGCTTGATCCCAAGACCTCGGAGCAGATCATGTCCTTGCTGCGCGATCTGGCCAGCGAATTGAACCTGCCGGTGATCATCAACATTCACAATGTGACCGAGGCCAAGGAATACAGCGACCGGATTGTCGGCATGCGCTATGGGCGGATCATTTTTGATGATGTGCCCGGCGCGCTGGATGCGGCGCAGATGGACGAGATTTATGCCGGCATGCCGTCAGAGGACCGCCAAGAAATGGGGGCGGTGGCATGACCGCGCAGACCGTGTGGCGCAAGCCGCCCTTTATCAAATCGCCTGTGCTGCGCTGGGGGTTTTACATCGCGCTGGGGGTCTATTTGATGGGTACCATCGCCACGTTGCCAATTGATTGGGAGCGCACGGCGCAAGGGCTCACGCGGGCGGGGCGGATTTTCAGCGGGGCGTTTCCGCCCAGTTTTGAACGCTCGGGCCTGTTGATTGACGGGTTCATGGAGAGCCTGAAGATTGCGATTTTGGCCACCACGCTTGGAATGATCCTTTCGGTGCCGCTGGCCTTTATGGCGGCGCGGAACATCTCGCCAAAGCCGGTGTATTTTCTGGGGCGCGGGATTTTCATTCTGGCGCGCAGTTTCCATCCGGTGATTGTGGCGATCATCTTTGTGAAAGCCGTGGGGTTCGGGCCGCTGGCCGGGGCGTTGACCTTGACGGTCTATTCCATCGGCTTTGTTGCCAAGCTGTTGGCCGAGCGGATTGAGGAGATTGATTTTGGTCAGGTCGAGGCGATGCGTGCCGCAGGAGCGCCGTTTCTAAGCACCATGGTTTACGCGATCCTACCGCAGATCATGCCGCGTTTGGTGGGCTTGGGGATTTACCAGCTCGACAGTAATTTGCGCGCCTCGGCGGTGGTGGGCATTGTCGGCGCGGGGGGCATCGGCTCCACGCTGGCCAATGCGTTCGGGCGTTATGATTACGATTTTGCGCTGGCGATCACCATGGTCATCGTTGGGGCGATCTTGATTTCCGAAGCCGTCAGCGGCGTCATCAGAAAGCGAATGACATGACAAAAGATATTTCGCATGAATGGTCGCGGTTCACCCCTGCCCAGCGCATGAAACGCTATCTGGCGCTGCTTTGTGTCACGCTGGTTGTGGTTTGGGCATTGGGCAGCATCGATGTGATTTGGGAATGGGTTTGGGATGCGCCTTTGCAGCTTGCCGATCTGTTCGCGCGCATGGTGCCGCCGGACCCGAGCAACCTGCCCTCGATCCTTGAGGCCACGTGGCAGACCATCAATATCGCCACGATTGCCACGATGATCGCGGTGGTTCTGTCCTTGCCTGTGGCCTATATTTCGGCGCAGAACACAACGCCGAACCGGGCCTGCCTGTGGCTTGGGCGGTTCATTTTGGTGTCGTCCCGTTCGGTCAATACGATCATTTGGGCGCTGCTGTTTGTGGCGATCTTTGGGCCGGGGATCATTGCGGGGATTATTGCGATCATGTTCCGGTCCATCGGGTTTCTCGGCAAGCTGCTGGGCGAGGCGATTGAGGAGATCGACCCTGCGCCGATTGAAGCTTTGGAGGCCTGCGGCGCGTCGCGGTTCAAAGTGGTGCTTTATGGCGTGGTGCCGCAGGTGATGCCCGCATTTTTTGCCATCAGCATTCTGCGCTGGGACATCAATCTGCGCGAATCCACTGTGCTGGGGCTGGTGGGTGCGGGGGGCATCGGGATCATCTTGCAAGGCGCGATTGATACGTTCCAATGGCAAGAAGTGTCGATGGTTCTGCTGACCATTTTGGCGCTGGTGATTGTGGGGGAGGTTATTTCCTCGACGCTGCGCAAGAAGCTGCTTTAGCGGAAGATTTGGTGTGCCCCGCCGCAGCAGGGCACACCGGTTTTTTAAGGTTAATGGTCGTAGCGTTTGATCTCGCCGCTGGCCAAACGGGCCTGATAGCTTTGCATTTCGCGCTTTACGATGGGCGCGAGGAAATACAGGCCAAGGATGTTCGGCACACAGATCAAGAAGACCAGCGCGTCTGAGATGTCGAGGATCGGGCCGAGTTGCACCATGCAGCCGATGGCCACAAAGGCGCAGAAGATGATCTTGTAGATCAGCTGGCCCATTTCGCCTTCGCCGAACAGATAGGTCCAGCCTTTGAGCCCGTAGTAAGACCACGAGATCATTGTGGAAAACGCAAAGAGCAGCGCCCCGAATGCCAGCGGCAGGGGGAACCAGCTGATCTGGCGTTCAAAGGCGGCGGAGGTCATGGCGACGCCTGTGGCCCCGTTGGCGAAGTTCGGATCTGCCACTTGGCTGGTGCCGATGACCAGTGCGGTGATGGTACAGATCACGATTGTGTCGATGAACGGCTCCAACAAGGACACATAGCCTTCGGTCACAGGTTCGGGGGTTTTCACCGCCGCGTGGGCGATGGAGGCAGAGCCGATCCCGGCTTCATTCGAGAAGACCGCCCGCTGGAAGCCGATGATCAACGCGCCGATGGCCCCGCCCTGCACGCCTGCGCCGGTGAAAGCGCCGGTGAAGATGTTGCCGATGGCGGCGGGGATGGAGGTGAAGTTCATCAAGATCACGATGAGCGCAAAGAGGCAGTAGAAAATCGCCATGAAGGGGACGACTTTTTCCGTGACCCGCGCGATGGATTTGATGCCGCCGATGATGACCGCAAACACCACCCCCGCGAGGATCAGCCCCACCAGCCAGCCGAGCCCGTCAAGCCCGCCGCCCGCCACAGTGTTAAGCTGTACATAGGCTTGGTTGGATTGGAACATATTTCCGATGCCCAGCGCGCCGACAAAAATGCCGATGGCGTAGAATGTGCCCATGAATTTGCCGAAACCCGCCATGCCGCGGTCTTCGAAGCCGCGGCGCATGTAATACATCGGGCCGCCCGAGACCGAGCCATCGGGGTTTTCCTGCCGGTATTTCACGCCCAGCGTACATTCCACAAATTTGGTCGACATCCCGAGGAAGCCCGCGACAATCAGCCAGAACGTGGCCCCTGCCCCGCCGATGGTCACAGCCACAGCCACGCCGCCGATGTTACCGATGCCCACCGTGCCGGAGACGGCGGTGGCGAGAGCTTGGAAATGCGAGACCTCGCCGGGGCTGTCGGGGTCTGAGTAATCGCCGCGCACCAGACGGATGGCGTGTTTAAAGCCGCTGATGTTCACAAAGCCGAGGTAGAAGGTGAAAAACACCGCCCCGATCACCAGCCAGAGCACCACCAGTGGCAGCCCCGCGCCAAAGACCGAGATTTTGAAAAACACGATGTTGCCGATGGCCGTAGCAATCGGCGCGGTGATTTCATTGATGGTTTCGTCCAAGCCTGCCCGTGCAGGGAGGCTGGTCATAAAAAACGCAAATAGGGTTGTTAAAAACTGTTTCATCAAGATCCCTCGTTTGGGTTGGGTAACGCGTTACATCTTTACGAATTTAAGGGAGAGTGGCCTGCGCAGTTACGGCACCACAAGCACCGGGACCGGCGAGGTTTGCACCAGATTGCCAACGACACTGCCAAAGAGCAGGTTCTTGAGGCCCGATTGCCCGCGCCGCCCGATGACGATCTGTTGCACACCGTATTTTGCGGCCAGTTTAACCAAGGTTTCAGCAGGCGGGCCGTGGCGCACAACGGCTTCGCAGGCGATGCCTTCGGCTTTGAGGATCGCCATGGCCGGATCGACCACGCCTTTGGTGGCGCGGTCAATTTCTTGTTCGCGCCGCCCGTGGCGTTCGGCGTTTTCTTCGGGCGTGTTGAAGGAATAGGGCGACCATTCAATGACATAGGTCACGATCAAGGTTGCGCCGCCAAGTTTCGCCCGCTCCATTGCGTGTTGCAACGCGCGGGTGCTGCCTTCGCTGCCATCTACGGCGACCAGTACTGAGTTAGACATCTGCTTCCTTTCAAAAAGGTAAATATTTGGTGCAGCCGCTTTGGGGCGTGCGCGGGATGCCCGCGCAGTTGCCCTTGGCGGAAATTGTTAAAGCCGTGGTTGAAAACGCTCCCCCTGCTGTGTCGGTTTGCCCCCGGCGTGCAGGGTATTTGGCGCAGGTTTGATGCGCCGCCAAGCGGGTCTATGTCTGCGACGCCATCGCACCCCCCCCGGGTAAGGAAAGGATGCGGCAAGTGATTTTCATTTTCAATAAATCATTTCAAGCACCTGGCGCGGCATGGATTTAGGGCGCGCCAGGCGCTGATTTAGGCGGGGCCCGGCCCGGGGCTGATGCCTGCGTTATCGAGCAAGGTTGCGACCTCGGAAAACGCCAGTTGCGGCGGGGTTTGTTCGGATTTTCGCTGGGTCAGGAAGGCTTCGCAGGGGCCAGCAAAGGCAATGGCGCGGTCCAATTCGGGGTTGCTGCCGCTGCGGTAGGCGCCGATGCGGATCAGCTCTTCCATGTCGGCATGGGCGGCCAAGGCTTTGTGCGCGGCGGTGAGCAATGTGTATTCCACGGCGCTGTGACATTCCGGCAAGGTGCGCGACACGCTGGCCAGCAGGTCAATCGCCGGGTAGCGGCCTTTTTCCGCGATGCGGCGGTCGAGCACGATATGCCCATCGGTGATGCCGCGCACCGCGTCTGCGATGGGATCGTTCATGTCATCGCCATCCACCAGCACCGTGAAGATCGCGGTGATGTCGCCTTTGCCCACCGGGCCGGGCCCGGCGCGTTCCAGCATTTGCGGCAATTCGGAAAACACCGTGGGCGGGTAGCCCTTGGCGGTGGGCGGCTCGCGGGAGGCGAGGCCGATTTCGCGCTGGGCCATGGCAAAGCGGGTGACGCTGTCCATCAGCAGCAAGACATGTTGGCCCTGATCGCGGAAATGCTCGGCCACGGCCATGGCTGTCCAAGCCGCTTGGCGGCGGGTGAGCGGCGGCTCGTCGCCTGTGGCCACCACCAGCACGGCTTTTTCCATGCCCTCTTCGCCAAGGTCGGAGGCGATGAAATCTTGCACCTCGCGGCCCCGTTCGCCCACCAGCGCCATCACCACCACGTCGCATTCCGTGTGGCGGGCCAGCATGGCCATCAGCGTGGATTTACCCACGCCGGAGCCCGCAAAAATGCCCAAACGCTGGCCCCGGCACAGGGGGGTAAAAATATCGAGCGCGCGGACCTGCGTGGCGAGTTTTGGCCCGATGCGCTTGCGGTCAAACGCGCCAGGGGGCGCGGCGCGCAGGGGGCGGGCCTGCGGGCCTTCGGGCAGGTGGCCTTTGCCGTCGAGGGGCTGGGCGGAGGCGTTGATGACCCGGCCTTTCCAGCTTTCATCGGGGCGGATCACATCGCCGCCGCTTTCGACCTCAACCCGGTCGCCTGCCGCGACGCCGCGCCATGAGCCGAAGGGCAAAAGCTCGGTGCCATGCGTGCCAAGCCCCACCACCTCGGCGTGGACCGGACCCGCGGCCCCATGCACGATGCAGCGCTCGCCAATGCCCAGCACCCGTTCCAGCCCAACCGCCGTGAGCGTGATTCCGGTGATCGCCCGAACTTCGCCGGTGATCCGGGCCTCGCCTGCGTCGCGTGCAAAGCTTGTGAGCTCGGAAAAGATGGTTTGCATGGATAATTTCCTCTAGGAGAGAAGGTTAAAATTTACTATACATGAATTATTGGGACGGTAATGCAAAAATGAACTTGTCTAATCTTTCTATCTTTGGTCTGGCATCTGACCGCATGACGTGGCTTTCGGCGCGCCAGCGGGTGACCTCGGAGAATGTCGCCAATGCGGAGACGCCCAATTACGAGGCCAAAGACGTGGCATCGTTTTCCACATTGCTGGAGGGGCGCAGCACAACCGACGCGGGGCTGGTGACAACCCATGCGCGCCACATCTCGAGCGGGTCAAGCAGCGTGCAGGGCATCCGCGAAGTGACAGATACATCGGCAACGTCAACGACGCTGGATGGCAACACGGTGAACCTTGAAGATCAGGCGATCCGCGCCGCAGAGATCAGCGATCAGTACCGGATGGCAGCGCAGCTTTACCGCAAAAGCTATGATCTGCTGACGATGGCCGTCACGGGCAACAGGTAAGGAAAGCCAATGGATCCTCTTCAGTCTATCGCCAAGATCGCCGCCAGCGGCATGACCGCCCAGACGGCGCGGCTTCGGGTGATTTCCGAAAACGTGGCAAATGCCGATTCAACCGGCACCACGCCGGGCGCGGACCCGTTTCGCCGCAAGACCATCAGCTTTTCCGAATTGATCGACCGCGACAATGGCGCGTCTTTGGTTGAGGTGGATCACATCGGGCGCGATCGAACCGCGTTTCGTTTGGATTTTGACCCCGCCCACCCTGCCGCTGACGAGACCGGCTATGTGAAACGGCCCAATGTGGACCCGATCATCGAGATGGCAAACATGCGCGAAGCCTCGCGCAATTACGAAGCCAATATGAACATGTTCGAAGCGGGCCGCCGGATGCGCGGCCAGATGCTCGATCTGCTGAAGTGAGCCTGACATGAGCGATCCCGCCTCTTTGATTTCCTCGGCTGCCGTCCGGGGGGCCTATCGCAACTCGCAATCCTTGATGGGCGAAAAAGGCGCGGCGCAGACCGAAGAGGTCAGCGCGGAGGATTTCAGCAAAATGGTGCGCAGCGCCTCGGAAGCCGCGCTAGAAACGGTGCGCGCGGGCGAGGCAACGGCGCAGGCGGGGCTGCGCGGCGAGGCCGATACGCAGAATGTGGTCGAGGCGATGCTGGCCATGGAATCCACGGTCAAAGTGGCGGTGTCTGTGCGCGACAGGTTTGTGGAAGCTTATCAGGAAATCCTGCGGATGCCGATCTAGGCCATGACGGAAACCCAAGCCTATGATGTGATCTCCGAGACCTTGATGGCCGTGCTTTTGGCATCTGGTCCGGTGCTTGGGGTGGCGCTTGTCATTGGGCTGGTGATCGCATTTTTCCAAGCATTGACCCAAATTCAGGAAATGACCCTGACTTTTGTGCCCAAGATCGTGATGATCTTTGTGACTTTGCTGGTGGCGACGCCGTTTATGTATGCCACGCTCAAACGCCTTGCGGATATGGTTTTTGATCTGGTCGGAAATGGCGGATTGTGAGGCGCGCGCGGCATATGATCCGGGGCGCGGCCCTTGCGGTGATGCTGTGCGGCGGCGCGCAGGCCGATGGCTGGGCGCGGTTTTATGTGCCTAGCCCGCGCCCTGCGGCGGCGGCGGCCCCTGCCGCGCGCAGTGCCGCCGCGCAGACACGCGGCAGCGACACCGGCGTGTGCATTCGCGAGATTTTAGCGGCGCAATCGCGGCACGGGATTCCCAATAATCTGTTGCTGGCCATTGGGCTTCAAGAAGCGGGCACCAAGCGCAACGGGCATTTCACGGTCTGGCCCTATGCGGTGAACGCAGCGGGCACGGGGCGGCTTTTTGACACCCGCGCTGCCGCGCTTAACTGGGTGGCAGAGCGCCAAAGCGCCGGGGTTGATTCGATTGATGTGGGCTGTATGCAGATCAACCTGCGCTGGCATCCCGATGCGTTTGCCTCGGCGGCCGAAGGGTTTGATCCGCGCAGCAATGTGGATTACGCGGCGCGGTTTTTGAAGAACCTGTATCGGCGCACGGGCAGTTGGATGACGGCGGCGGGGTCTTATCATTCGTTCAACCCCGAGTTCCGCGCGATTTATCTGGCGAAGCTAGAGAAAAACATCACGGCGGCCAATGGGCGGCTGCCGGAATTTGCAGCGCTGGCCAGCGGCGCGCCCGCCCCGCGCGGCGCGGCGCCGGTATCGCGCCCGCCGACCGAGCGCCCCAAGGGCGGTGTGATCATGCGCGCCACATGGGGGGCGCATTTGGGCGGCGAAGAGAATGCGCGCAGATCGCTTTATTCCTCGCGCGAGATGCAGCCCGTTTTGCCACAATTCACCACCATCACCTCGGAGCCCGCAGGATGAGCGCCAAGACCCCCGCCAGTGCGGACCGTATGAACATGCTGCGCGCCAATAAAGATGTCGGTTTTGCCGTGGGCATGGCGCTGGTGCTGGCGGTGCTGTTTCTGCCGCTGCCGCCGGTGCTGCTTGATCTTGGGCTGGCGCTGTCGCTGTCGCTGAGCGTGCTTATTTTTATGGTAGCGCTGTGGATCCCCTCGCCGCTTCAGTTCAACTCATTCCCGACGCTTTTGCTGGTCACGACCATGCTGCGATTGTCGCTCAATGTGGCCTCGACGCGGCTGATCCTCAGCGAAGGTCATGCGGGGCTGCATGCGGCGGGCGATGTTATTCAGGGGTTTTCGAAATTCATCGTGGCGGGCAATTTTGTCATCGGCGTGGTGATTTTTGCGATCCTTGTGGTGATCAATTTTGTGGTGATTACCAAAGGTTCGACCCGCATTGCAGAAGTCGCGGCGCGGTTTTCGCTGGATGCGATGCCGGGTAAACAAATGGCAATCGACGCAGACATGGGCGCGGGGTTGATTGACGAGGACGAAGCCCGCCGCCGCCGCAAAGAAGTCGAAGAGGAAAGCGCGTTTTTTGGCGCGATGGACGGGGCCTCGAAATTTGTGCGCGGTGATGCGGTGGCGGGGCTGATCATCACCTTGATCAACGTGATCGGCGGCATTTTGATCGGCGTGGTGCAGCGCGGCATGGATGTGGGCGACGCGGCCAATGTGTTTACCTCGTTGACCATCGGGGATGGGCTGGTCAGCCAGATCCCGGCGCTTGTTGTGTCGCTGGCGGCGGGTTTGATCGTGACCAAAGGCGCCACGCGCGGCGCGGCAAATGAGGCGCTGCTGGATCAGCTTTCGAACTTTCCCAAGGCGCTTTATATGTCGGCGCTGTTGCTTTTTGGGATTGGATTGCTGCCCGGTTTTCCGCTGTTTGTATTTGCCCTGCTGGCCGCCGCGATGAGCGGGCTGGGGTTTATGATCCAGCGCAATGCAGCGGAAGCGGCGGTTGAAAAAAGCCGCGTTGATGCGATTGCGGCGCAGGAAAAAGCCGCGCCGGAGGCGGATAGCAACCCGATGCGGCTTGATGAATTGCGGCTGGTGATGGGCGAGGGTCTGGTGGGGCTCGCAAACCGCCCCGATGCGGTATTGCCCAGCAAGATCAAATCCTTGCGCAAACATTTCGCCCAAGAATACGGCTTTCCCATGCCCTCGGTGCGGATCAAGGATGATGCCAGCCTGCCGATCAACAGCTATGTGTTTCAGGTGCATGGCGTGGACGCCGCGCGCGGCGATATTCGCGCTAATCAGATGATGGTGATCAACCCAGACGGCGCGCCGCTGCAATTGGCGGGCGAGCAAACGCGCGAGCCGACATTTGGTCTTGATGCCCTGTGGGTCGACCGCAAAGTCGCGGATCAGGCCGAGGCCAAGGGCTATACCGTGGTGGACCCCGAGAGCGTGATCACCACCCATCTGACCGAGGTGGTGAAGGATAACATGGCCGAGCTGCTGACCTATGGCTGTGCCAAGGAAGCGATTGACGGGCTGGACCGCAATTACCAAAAACTGGTGAGCGATCTGCCTGTGCCCTCGCCAGCGATCATGGTGCAGCAGGTGTTGCAGGAGTTGTTGCTGGAGCGGGTGTCGATCCGCAATCTGCCGCTGATTGTGGAAGCCATGGCCGAGGCGACGCGCCAGACCAACAAGCCGGCGCTGATCTTGGAAAACGTGCGCCGCCGCCTGTCGAGCCAGATTTGTCAGGGCTTGGCCGATGCGCAGGGCTTTGTGCCTGTGATCACCCTGTCGCCCGCTTGGGAGATCGAATTTATCGAGGCAGTGAAGGTAGTTGGCGACGAGCGGACCTTTGTGATGTCGCCCAAACGGGTGCAGGAATTTGTCTTGCAGGCGCGCAATCAAATCCAGCGTTTTGCCAGCGAAGACACATGGCCTGCCTTGATGGTGAACCCCGAGGCGCGGGCCTATGTGCGCTCGATGTTGGAGCGGGTCAGCCCGATGACGCCGGTGATTTCCAACGCTGAAATTCACCGCAAAGTGTCGTTGCGAACCGTCGCCACCATTGGGGGCTGAGCGGTGGACCTCGCGGCCTTATTAACCGATGCGCTGATGGGGTATTTTGTGGTGTTTGCGCGGATCGGTTCGGCGCTTTTGTTCATGCCGGGGTTTGGCGAGACCTCTGTGCCGACGCGGCAGCGCCTGCTGTTTGGGGTGATCCTGAGCGCCGCGCTGTATCCGGCAACGGGGCTGGGGCCTGTGGCGGAGGATCGGCCTGCGGCGCTGGTGTTGATTTTTGGCGCGGAGGTGACCACCGGGCTGTGGATCGGGCTGGTGGCGCGCACGCTGTTGTCGGCATTGCAATTCGCGGGCTATCAGATTGCGCTGATGTCGGGGCTGGCCAATGCGCTGGCGCCCAATATTGGCGCGTTCGAGGGGGCGACCAGCATGGCGTCGATGCTGCTGGTGGGGGCTACGGCGTTGATATTCATCACAGATATGCACCATCTGATCATTCATTCGCTGCTTTTATCCTATGAGGTTTTTGCGCCGGGCAGTTTCATGCTGTCTGATCTGCTGGATCAATTTGCCCGCGCCGTGCAGGTGAGCCTTTATCTGGGGCTGTCCATTGCCGCCCCGTTTTATGTGGCGGGGTTGGTGCTCAATGTGGGCATGGGGCTGGCCAACCGGATGATGGCCAGTTTGCAGGTATTTTTCATCGCGCAGCCGTTGCTGATTGCGGCGGGGCTGGCACTGATGGTGCTGGCGATCCCGACCATGATGCGCGGTTTTTTAGAGCCTTTCGCCGATTGGCTGGGCAGTTACAGGTTCTGAAACCATGTCAGATGATGAAGATAAGAGCTCAAAAACCGAAGAGCCGACGGATAAAAAGCTACGCGACGCGCGCAAGAAAGGCGATGTGCCGCAGTCGCGTGAAACCGGCACGGCGATGGTGGTTTTTGCGCTGTTGATGATCTTGGTTTTTGTGCTGCCCGGATCGGCGGGGCATATTGTTGCGGCGCTGCAAAGCCCGCTGCTTGGGGCGGGTGTGACCGATATTGGCACCGGCGGCACAGGCGTGGCAGATGCGGGAATTGTGCTTAAAAACCTAGGGTTTACGCTTGGGCTGGCGATGATGCCGATTGCCGGGATCATGGTGCTGGCCGCGCTTTTTGGGGTGATGGTGCAAGGCGATACGGTGGTGTCTTCCGAGCGGATCAGGCCGAAACTGTCCAAGCTGAACCCGCTGTCGGGGTTCAAGCGGCTTTTTTCGGTGGATGCCTTTGTGGAATTCCTGAAAAACACCGCCAAAGTGTTGGTGATTGGGGCGATCACCATTTGGGCGGTGCGCGATATTGCGCAGTCTTTGGGGCAAACGCAGAGTTTTGTGCCGGAAACACTGGCAGCGGCGACGCTGGATAAGGTGCGCTGGATCTTTCTGGCGACCACGATTTTTCTGGTGCCCATCGCGCTGGCTGACATTTTGTGGAAGCGCTCGCAGTGGAAGAAAAAGCAGATGATGAGCCTCAAAGAGGTGCGCGACGAGCATAAAGACAGCGAGGGCGATCCACAAATTCGCGCCAAACGGGCCGAGCTGCGGCGGGCGCGGGCACGGCACCGGATGGCGCAGGCGATCCCCACAGCGAGCGTTATTCTGACCAACCCCACGCATTTTGCCGTGGCGTTGAAATATGAACAGGGCAAGGATGATGTGCCGATCTGCGTGGCAAAAGGCGCGGATGTGATGGCCAAGCGCATCCGAGAATTGGCGCGAGAGCATGACATTCCGATGATCGAAAACCGCCCCCTCGCCCGCGCGCTGCATGCCGCCGTGGAGGTGGATCAGCGCATCCCCGTCGAGCATTGGCAGGCCGTGGCCGAGATCATCGGATTTGTGATGGATATGCGCCGGAACCTGCGGCGCAAACCGCCCGAGGGATCGTCGCTGCGCGAGGAGTGAGGGTTAATGCAGGCGCAGCCCGTCAAGGTTGCGATCAGCAGGCAATTTGGAGCGTTCCAGCAAGATTTTGGTGATCGCCCGCGCCCGCACCAGACTGAATGCGCCCATGATTTGCGCCGCGTCGCGTTCCGCCATCGCGCCGATCACCTGCACGGCGGTTTCGATGTCGATTTCATCCATGATGCCGGCGGCAACTTGGGGTTTCATGTTGCGGTAAAGCTCGACCAGTTTTGTCATGTCCTGGCTGTTGGCGTCTTCGATCAGCGCCAGTTGCGCGCCGATGTCATCGCGCAGTTTGGCCAAGCGGGCCTGCTCGGCTTTGAGGCTTTGCTCGGCCAAGGCAAGCCGCGCTTCGCGGTCGGCCACGGCCTCGCGCTGGCCGCTGAGCAGGCTGCGTTCTTCGGCGATGGCTTCGGCCAAAACATGGCTTGGCTCGCACATCTCAGTGGCGGGATCGATGGGGATGAATTCCGGCGCCGCGGCGGTTTGGGCGCTGCTCGGTTTGGTGTCTGTGATGGGTTCGGCATTGGCGGTCATCGGGATGACATCAACGGCGAGCTTCATCACCAAGGCGGTGCCCAAGCCAAAGACAACAAGTTTTGGGAAGGATAGCACGCTCATTTCTTGCGCTCCTTGGTGATGTCAAAAAATGTGCGCACCAGATCGGATTTTCCGGGCACAGAGGCTTGGCCGCGCACAGGGACTTTGGGATCGCTGGGCTTGGGCTGCTCTGGCGCGGGGGCGGCCACTTGGCGGTTTTTCTGAACGGGTGGTTCGATGCGCCGGGCTGCGTGGCTTAGGCCGCGCAGGTCTTCGACAGAGCGGGCGGATTGATCCACCGCGCTGGAAAACGCGCCGACCATGGGTTCCATTTCGCGCAGGCTGGCGATCAGGCTGCGCACGCGGCGGTCAAGCACATAGCCGTACACCAACGTGCAGATCAGCAGCACAATAATGATGATATCAATCAAGGCCGGAAGCATCCGCGACCTCCTCCTTGTCATTACTTGGACTGTTCTTGGCTGTGTTCTTGGGCAGCAATGACCGGATCACCCGCAGCGCCAGCGCGCCATTGTTGCGCTGGCCAAAGGAGGCTTGGAACATCGGCTGGGCGTTCACCATGCCGATGACCGGCGTGTCGATGGTCATGCCCAGATCGATCACATCGCCGGGTTTCCAGTTCAGCACCTCGCGCAGGGGGATGGTGATTTCCTGAAGCACGCCAGTGATGGTGACATTGGTGCCGGAGAGTTGGGAGTTCATCTCGCTGCGGGTGGCGGTATCGCCGTTCAAACGCCCGCCCAGAAACGGCTGGGACAATTGCGCGCTGACCTCGTCGAGCGCGCCGTAGGGCAGGATCAGGGTCAAATGGCCGCTGCGGTCTTCGAAGCTGAGGTTCAGGCGCACGCGCAATGTGGCGGTGCGCGGCGGGGCCAGCATCACCGTGCGCGGATTGGATTCCAGCGTTTGTGTGGTAAAGCGCACCGGGCTGATTTCGGCAAAACAGGTGCTGAGCGTGTTCAGGCAGATCTCGGCCAAACGGCGGCCCAGTTTTTGTTCAATCGCCGTGAGATTGCGCGGCTGCCAATCGGCTTGTGCGGCGCGGCCCCCGCCCCCCAGCATGATTTCCAGCACGGAAAACAGCAGGTCGGGTTCGATCACGCAAGCGACTTGGCTGTCCCATGGATCAGCCGCCGCAATGGCGATGAGCGAGGGCGTGGTGGTGGCCTCCATCGCGTCTTCATAGGGCATATAATCAAGGGCTGTCATTTCGATTTCGGGGGCGACGGTGCAATAGGATTTCATATCCGGCACCAGCGCCAAGCGCAGCCTGTCGATGATGATTTCAAGCGTGGGCAGGCGCGCGAAACTCTCGCGGGCCTGCCGGATCATGGTTTCTTCCAGCGCCTCAATTGGCGCAGCGGTTGTTGTGTTCATTGGATCACCATATCCGCGATGAGAATTTCAATCGGGGCTTCGGTATGGCCCACAGCGCGGGCGCGGCGCAGCAATTCGGTTTTCATCATGGCCAGCCCGTGGCTGCCCTTGAGATCGCTGACGTGCAATTGGCGCAGGAAGTCTTGGAAACTGTCGCGCAGGTAGATTTCGCGGGCGACCAAGCGCTCGGCGCCTTCGCGGGTGTCGTCAAAAACCATCAGCATGTTGAGCTTGAGAAAGCGGCTTGATTGGCGGCCTTGCATGCTGGTGTCGGTGACGTTCACGATGATCTCGGGGAAAGGCATCACGGGCATTTTGCCCTGTGTATCTGCGGCGGCCCCATGCCCATCTGCGGCTTCGCCATGCGCGCCTTCGGCATCCGCGTCGGCGTGATCAGAAGCGAGGGTTTCGGCGGGCACATCGCTTGGGGCGTCCGTGCTCAGCCCGGCAAGGGCGCGCATGTTGTCTGCGCCAATGGCCAGCGTCACCCCGGCAAAGGCTGCGATGATGCACAGGAGGCTGACGGCAAGGATAGCAACTGTTTTCTTCATATAGACAGACCTAATAAACTCTTGCGCTATAGGCCACAAGCAAGAACAAATAGAAGCCGAAACAAGCTTTAATGCAACACAAACATGTTTATTTATTCACTTTCCAAGTATAAAATAATATATACTTGAATACCGGGGGTATGCAGCGGAGTCTGCCCCAAACAGCCAAGCGAGGGCACGTGCGTCAGATCGTCGAAAACCTTAAGGATTTGGGTCCACGGCGGCTTGCGTTGCTGGGCGGTGTTGGGCTGGCTGTGATTGCCGCTGTGCTGATTGGGGCGCGCACGATTTTTGCGCCGACCTATGTGCCAGTTTATAGCCAGTTGAGCCCCGGCACGGCCTCGCAGATGATGCAGAGCCTCGAGCAGGCCGGACTGGCGGTGGAATTGTCGCGCAATGGTGATACGATTTCGGTAGCCGAGAATGACATTGCACGGGCGCGGATGGCGCTGGCTGATGCGGGGTTGCCCGGTGAGGGTGTGCCCGGCTGGGAGATTTTCGACAATATGTCCGGCATGGGGATGAATTCCTTCATGCAAAAAGTGAACCGTTTGCGGGCGCTTGAGGGCGAATTGGCCCGGTCCATTCAGACCATCAACGGCATCAAAGCGGCGCGGGTTCATCTGGTACTGCCCGAGCGGGCGGCGTTTTCGCGGGCGCGGCCAGAGGCGAGCGCCTCGGTGATTGTGCGCGCGCAGGCCAACACCACCATGTCGCGCCGCCAAGCGCAGGCGATTCAGGCGTTGGTGGCCTCGGCGGTGGCCGATCTTGAGGCGCAAAATGTGACGGTGCTGTCGTCCTCGGGCGAGACGATTTTGGCCAAAGAAGACGCGGGCGGGTCCGATTATTCCTTGCAAGGACAGCGCAGCCTGATCGAAGAGCAATTGGCGCAAAAGGTCGAGACGATTTTGAATGCGCGGGTGGGACCGGGCAACACGCGGGTGCGGGTCAGCGTTGATCTGACCACCGAGCGCGAGGTGCGCGTTGAGCGGAGTTTCGATCCCAATCAACAGGTTGCGCGGTCAATAGAGACCCGTGTGCGCAATTCCAATGAAACCGATCCGGCGTCGGGCGCGGTGGATATTGCCAATAACATCCCCGACGAGCTGCGCGATGATGGGGCGGCAGGCGGCGCGCAATCGACCCGCAGCGAAAACGACGAGATCATCAATTACGAAATCGGCTCGGTGCAAAGCGAGATGGTGCGCGAGCCCGGCGATATCGAGCGCGTATCGGTCGCGGTGTTGGTGAATGGCAGCTATGGCACCCTGCCCGACGGGTCCGAAGGCTATATCGAGCGCAGCGAAGAAGAGATGCAGCGCCTGACGCAACTGGTCAGCACGGCAATTGGGTTTGACGAAAGCCGCGGCGATCAGGTGCAGGTGGACAGCTTGCAGTTCTTGGATTTTGACGCCGAGTTCAACAGCCCTTCGGGGCGCGGCTTTGCCTCGGTTCTGGCGGATAATGCCATGACCATCCTGCGGGCGTTGTTCGGGCTGGCGCTGGTTGCGATTATCATGGTGTTTGGGGCCAAGCCGCTGCGGCTTATCTTGGATGCAGGCACCCCGGCCTTGGCGGGTGCAGGCGCGGATGCGGCGATGCTGGACGGGCCGAGCAACACGGCGCGGGCGCTGACCAATGAGCCGGCGCCGGCGCGGCTGGGCACGCCTGCGCCTTCCCATTCTGGCGCGGTTCTGGCGCCGCAAGATCATGTGCCGCGCGAGATGGTGCAGCTGGCCTCGGTGGAGGGTGCGGTGCGCCACAGCCAGATCAGAGCCGTGACCGAATTGGCCGAAACCAACGCGGATGACGCCCTGCGGGTATTGGGCGAATGGCTGGCAGAGAAGGACGACAGATGATTTCCGCCTTGAAGCTGCGCAATTTTGACGAGGACGGGAGCGCTGGCGGGCCGGCCCGCGACCCCAACCAGCCCTCGCGCGAAGAGATCGACGAGATGGTCAAGAAGGCCCATAAACAGGGCCATATCGAAGGCTATTTGACCGGGGCAGATGCCGGGCGCGCCGAGATGCGTCAAACCATGGAAGCCGCGCAGGCCGAAATGGTCGATGGGCTGTCCAAGGAATTGGCGCGGCTGGCGACATCGGTAGCGGCGCAGCAGGAGGCGCTTGTGTCGCAGGTGGTCGGGTTCACCTTGCAGACCTGCGAGATTGTTTTCCCCGAATTGATTGAGCGCCTGTCAGCGGCGCGGGTGCGCAAAATGGCGCTGCAATCGTTGAAAATGGCGATTGGATCGAGCCGCATACTGGTGCGTATGGCCCCTGCCACGCTGGAGCAAATTGGCCCCGAGCTGCGCCAGAGGGCGCGCTATTACAAATGCGATGCTGCGCTTGAGTTGACCGCAGATGACACGCTGCGCGAGGGCGATGCGCGGATGGAATGGGACCATGGCAGCCTTGATTACGGTTTCGAGAAGATTTGCGCGCGCCTGCTGGGCGAGCTGCGCGAGACCCATAAACGGGCGATAGAGGCTCAGAAAGAAAAGGACGGACATGGACAAGCCTGATCTGAAAGACGCCGCATCCGGCGCAGAGGCACAGACCGACACGCAGCCGCTTGCGCAGGCTTTGGCGGAAAATGCGGCGGAAGATGCGGCGGGCGAAGGCCCGATTTTCCCGCATCTGGACACGGAAGAAAGCCTGACCGCGCTGGCCACGACGCAGCGCGATGCGGGCAACACGGGCATCAATGCGATGATGAATGTGGGGCTTGATGTGCAGATTGTGCTGGGCCAAGCGCGGATGCCGATTTCGCGGCTGCTGGAGTTGACGCGGGGCTCGATTGTGGAGCTGAACCGCAAGATTGGCGCGCCTGTGGACCTGATGGTCAGCGACCGTTTGGTGGCGCGCGGCGATCTGGTTAAGGTGGGCGAAGACCGGCTTGGGGTGTCGCTCACGCAGATCGTTAAGGATTATGTTCCTGACTGATCTCATGCAGATGCGGCGCGTCCTATCGGGGCGGCTGGGGCTGGCGGGGCTGGCGCTGCTGGTGGGGGCAAGTGCCGCCGCCGCGCAGGATGGCGGGTTTTTGAGCACCCTGTCGGATGTGGTGGGCGACGCCGCCCCCGGCAGCGACGATAACGCCAACCTATCGGGGCGCATTGTGCAGTTCATCGCGCTGATGACTGTGCTGAGCATTGCGCCGGGGTTGCTGGTGGTGATGACCAGTTTCACGCGGTTTGTGATTGTGCTGTCGATGCTGCGCTCGGCGCTGGGGTTGAACCAGACGCCGCCCAATATTGTGTTGACCTCGCTGGCGCTGTTCATGACGTTTTTTGTGATGCAGCCGGTGTTTGAGGATGCCTATGAGGGCGGTGTGGTGCCGATGCTCAATAACACGCTAGCCGAAGAGCAAGCGATTGAGCGCATCGCGGAGCCGTTTCGCGCCTTTATGTTTGTGAACACAAGGCCCGAAGATTACGCGCTGTTTATGAATGCATCGCAAACCGGGGAGGAGGCCGAAGCGCCCCCCCTGCCCGCCACGGCGCAGGAAGCCTCGTTCCGGCATCTGGTGCCTGCGTTCATGATTTCCGAGCTGCGGCGCGCGTTTACCATCGGGTTTTTGATCTATCTGCCCTTTGTGGCGATTGATCTTATCATCGCTTCGGTGCTGATGAGTGCGGGCATGATGATGCTGCCTCCGGTGCTGATTTCATTGCCATTTAAGGTGATTTTCTTTGTGCTGATTGACGGCTGGTACATGCTGGCTGGATCGCTGATTGAAAGTTACGTGCCGCTGGCGGGCGGATAGCCCTGCCCGCATGTCGTTGAAGGATTGAACATGCCCACCAACACGTTGAATGAGCCGCGCAGAGGCCAGATGTCTGTGCGCAAGATGACGGGCCCGACCAAGGCGGCGATTACGTTTCTCTGTCTGGGCGAGCAGGCCGGATCGGAGTTGATGCAGCGGCTGGACAGTGGCCAGATCGAGCGGATCACCTCGGCGATGAGCCAGCTTGGGCCGATCCCGGCAGAGATCGTCGAGGCCGTGCTGAGCGAGTTCACGCAAAAGGTGATCAGCGGCACCGGCTCTGTTGTGGGATCGTTCTCCACAGCGGAATCCATGCTGCGCAAGTTCCTGCCCGAAGATCAGGTGGCGGACATCTTGAACAATGTGCGCAGCAATGAGCGCGAAGATGCCATGTGGCGCGGTTTTGGCGAGTTGAATGAGACGGTGATCGCCAATTACCTCAAGGGCGAGCATGACCAGACAGCGGCGGCGATTTTGAACAATGTCGAGACGGCTGTGGCGGCCAAAGTGTTGCCGCTGCTGGGGCCGGAGCGGATGCAGGATGTGGCCGAACGGATGATCGCGATGGAGGCTGTGCCGCTGCATATGATGCAGCAGATCGAAGAGACGTTGAAGCAAGACATCATGTCCAACGCCATTCACACCAGTTCGGCAGAGACCCATCAGCGCATGGCCGATCTGTTTAACAAGCTGGATGTGCAGGCGTTTGAGCAGCTCTCGGATGCGCTGGATCAGCGGATACCGGAGGCGTTTCAGGCGATCAAACAGCGGATGTTTGTTTTTGACGATCTGATCAAGCTGAACATGCAGGATTTGGCGCAGGTGATGCGCGGGCTGGAGGGTGATACGTTGCCACTGGCCATGCGCGGGGCGCGCAAAGAGTTGCGTGATCATTTGATGGAATGCCTGCCGCAGCGCTCGCGGCAGATGTTGATGGATGAGATGGAGGCCACCGGCCCGGTGCGGGGCCGCGATGTGCGCGAGGCGCAGGCATCAATGGTGGATTACGCCAAGCAACTGGCCGATGAGGGCGTGATTGTTCTGCCCTCCAGCAGCGACGAGGATGACGAGATCTTCGAATGATCCCCGCGCATTAGGCCAGATCAGCGATAGGCGCTGTAGCCTGAGCGCGCGATGGTGGGGATGTCGATTGTCACGATGCTGACGCCGCTGCCCTGCCCCAGCGAAACGGCGCTTTGCATCAAGGTCAGGGCCGCATTATTTTGCCCGGCAATGCCTTCAAGCGCATCGTAGACAGCCGAAAACCGCGAGACCAGTTTGTCGACTTCGGCGGGGTCTTGCATCTTGGTGATGTCGAATTTCTGGGCAAAAAGCTCCGCTTGGCGGTCGATGTCCATCTGGATCATCTCGTCGGGCAGACCCAGCGCGCGGCGCATGAAAGTGCCCAGATCTTCGTCTTTGAGCACGTCATACCACGTGTTGATCTCAGAGGCTTTGGATTTGAATTCAATCGCGATGCCCGCGCCGACGTTATCCTCGGCGGCGGAGTTGATCACCAGACGTTCTTTGAAACGCGCGACCATGTCTTCTTGCCAATCGGCATCGCCAAAATTGGCGCTGGAGCCGCCCTCGGGGGTAAAGCCGAGGCTGTTGTACATTTCGAGGATGTTGGGGTCAGTCAGGCGGTTCACCAAGGCGCTGCTCTCGGAGACGTCGCTTTCGAGCACTTTGCGCACCAAGGCTTTGCCAAAGATTTGATCCTCAAGATCAAAGGCGCGCATGACGAAAGTATAGACTTCGGTATCGGCCACCAGTTCTTTGGCCGATCCGATGGAGGCGATCCGTTCGCTGAACGCCTCGATTTGCCGGGCGTTCAACGCATCACGCGCCACCAGCTCAAGCTGTTTGTCGCGGGTCGCGTCAAACAATTGCAGCGCGGTTTGCGTGCCCATCCCGGCAAGGGAGATCATGCGCGCACCATCTCGCGGGCCATTTCGCTTGGCGCTTCGCTGCGGGGGACGGGGCGAAGCTGCATCAATTCGGCCTCGTATTTCAGCACCACGCGCAGATCGCTCATGGCTTTGTAATAATCGGCGGCGCTGACGTGGTTGGCCGCGCTCATGATGCGGCTGCGCATTTCGGGGCCAAAGCAGCAGGCCAGTTCGGCCAGACCTTTTTGGATCATGCTCAGCACTTGTTCGCGGGTTTCAGGGCGGATCAGCGCGGTTTGCAGCAAGAAATACACTTTGGAGACCGGGGTGGATTGCGCCTCGGGTTTCAGCAGATCGGATTCGCGCACGATGTCGGCGCGGTTTTCCACTGTGAGGGCTTGGCGGCGGTCGCCATTGCGGATCACGCAGCCATTTACCACAACACGTTCGCGGGGTTTCAATGTCAGTTTCAGCATATCAGACCTCCCGAACCGCAGGTGCGGCGCCTTGGCCGGCAAGGCCTGCGACGATGTTGCTGTTGATCTCGATCAGCCCGGCCAATTGGCCTTGGCCGGACATCAGCGTGGTGGTTTGACGGTCCACCCAGAGCGCCAGAGAGATCAGCGAGGCTTTGATCGCGTCGGGCATGGTGTTGCCCGGTTCGGCCAGATCATGGCGCAGCGCGGACCAAAAACGCTGGTTCTCGTACAATGTGTCGCGCAGGCCCGTGGCAAGGATCGCCAGCCTGTCTGCGGCGCTTTGGCTTGCGTCAAAGCCCTGCCCGTGTTGCGCAAGATCATGGGTGAGACGCGATAGGATGCGCCGCTCAATCTGGCGGGGTGTTTCGCTTTCGCGGATCGTCTTTTTATACGCGGCCAAGCTCATGGATGTGCCTCTTTTTTGTAGATCGAAACTCGTTTCGCCCGGTTTTGGGCAGCCTCATACCCACCTTTGCGGCGGGCTTATTTTCTGGCCTTATTTAAAAAGGCTCAGGATGTTTTGCGGTGCCTGATTGGCAATCGACAAGGATTGGGTGGCCAGTTGTTGCTGGACCTGAAGCGCCTGCAAACGGGCGGCTTCTTCTTCCATGTCGGCGTCAATCATCGAGCCGACGCCGCTATCAAGACGGTCGGTCAACTCGCTTAGGAAATTCTGCTGGGTCTCGATGGATTTCTCCACGATGCCAAGATCGGTGGCCGCATCTGTCGCCAAGGCAAGATAGCTTTCAGCCGTGGTGAGGGCGGTTTTCAGATCGGCGGCGTCGGTGGCGTTGGAGATGGTGACGCCTGCAAAACTGGCCTGAAGCCCTTCGAGATTTGCGGCGGTGAATTCGATGGTGGTGGTGGACAGGGTGCTGCCTGAGCGGCTGACGCCGGAGACCACTTCTTTGAGACCAGAGCCTGCGGCGGAAATCAGGTTCTCGCCGTTGAAGGAGGATTGCTCGATCGCGGTCGCCATTTGGGCGGCCAGCGCGGTCAGCTCTTTTTGAACATCGCCCTGATCAACACCTTGGGTTTGCGCAAAGGCCAGACGGTCAACAAATTCTTGCGCCAGACCCACCACAGTTTCCGCGCCAAGGCGGGCGGTGGAGACGGAGTTTTTCGCAAGGGTCAGGCCTTCGTTCACGGCTTTGTTCATGCCGCTTTCGGAATCCATCGTGGTGGAGATGGAAAAATACGAGGCGTTGTCCTTGGCGGAGCTGACCTTCAATCCGGTGGAAATCCGGTTTTGCGTATCGCCCAAGCGATCATTGATGCCGCGCAGGCTTGAGAGCGCGCTCATGGCGGAGGTGTTGGTGAGGATCGAGGACATGGGGTTTCCCTACTGTTCTAGTGGTCTTCAAGCTGTCATTCTGACAACTGCGGTTTTTCGTCTGTCCTATTTGGTGGGGTTCCCGGCCCCCCCAACCGTGGCGAGGGGGGCCGAAATTTATCGTGTCAGCGGGTCTTAGCGGAACAGTGTCAGGATGTTCTGCGGCGCTTGGTTCGCAATGGACAGGGATTGCGTTGCAAGCTGCTGTTGTACTTGGAGCGATTGCAGGCGGGCTGCTTCTTGCTCCATGTCGGCGTCAACCATTGAGCCCACACCGGTGTCGAGACGGTCGCCCAGCTCGCTCAGGAAGGACTGCTGGGTTTCGACCTGCTTTTCAGCAATACCCAGATCAGTTGCCGCGCCCGTTACCGTGGACAGATAGCCCTCGGCGTTTGTCAGCGCGGTTTTCAATTCAGCCGCGGTGCTGCTGTCGGTGATCGTGATCCCCGCAAAAGTACCTTGCACGTCAGAAAGGTTGGTCGTGGTGAAAGTAATCGCGGTGGTCGACAAGGTGGTGCCCGAACGGCTCACGCCGGACACGACCGATTTGGTCGCAGCAGCGCCAGAGATCAGGTTTTCGCCGTTGAAGGAAGATTGCGAGATTGCGGTCGCCATTTGAGCGCTGAGCGAGGTCAGTTCTTTTTGAACGTCAGCTTGGTCAACACCCTCGGTTTGGGCAAAGGCCAGACGGTCAACAAATTGCTGCGCCAGATCAACCATGGTTTCCGCGCCAAGACGGGCAGTGGAAAGTGAGTTTTTGGTCAGGGTCAGGCCTTCGTTCACGGCTTTGTTCATGCCGCTCTCGGATTCCATGGTGGTGGAGATCGAGAAATAGGAGGCGTTATCCTTGGCGGAGTTGACCTTCATGCCGGTGGAAATCCGGTTTTGAGTCTCGCTGAGGTTGCTATTTACATTCCGCAGAGTGGACAGAGCGTTCATTGCGGAGCTGTTGGTAAGGATCGAAGACATGTTTATTCCAAACTATTCTTAGTAGATCATGTCGTCATTCTGACAACTGCGGGTCTAAGCCGCCTTGGATGTTGGGTCTTCTGGCCGAGGGGCCAGAAGAAATCTCAGGGCCTTGGTTTAGCGGAACAAGGTCAGAATGTTCTGAGGCGCTTGGTTCGCGATGGACAGCGCTTGGGTGGAAAGCTGCTGCTGCACCTGAAGTGATTGCAGGCGGGCGGCTTCTTTTTCCATGTCGGCGTCAACCATCGAGCCCACACCGGAATCGAGACGGTCGCCCAGCTCGTTCAGGAAGGTTTGCTGGGTTTCGATTTGCTTTTCCGCGATACCCAGATCAGTGGCGGCATCGACGACTTGCGACAAGAAACCTTCGGCAACGATCAAAGCCGCAGCAGCGGTTGCGCCATCGGTGATTGCGATGCTTGCGAATGTGTCGCCTGGATCGTTGGTGCCGTCATCCACAAGCCCTTGCAGACCGGTGGTTTTGAAAGTGATTTCAGTCACATCCAGTGTCGCGCCATCGCGGCTCACGCCGGAAACCACGGTACGGTCAGCAGGGGTAATGGTGGTGCTGCTGATCAGGTTTTCGCCGTTAAAAGAAGACTGCGAGATCGCGGTGGTCATTTGTGCAACCAGCGAGTCCAGTTCTTTTTGAACATCGGCTTGGTCAACGCCTTCGGTTTGCGCAAAGGCCAGACGGTCAACAAATTGCTGTGCCAGACCGACAACAGTTTCCGCGCCAAGACGGGCTGTGGACACGGAGTTTTTGGTCAGGGTCAGGCCTTCGTTAACGGCTTTGTTCATACCGCTTTCGGATTCCATTGTGGTGGAGATCGAGAAATAGGAGGCGTTGTCCTTGGCTGAGTTTACCTTCATCCCCGTTGAAATCCGGTTCTGGGTTTCATTGAGGTTGTTGTTCACGTTCCGCAACGTGGACAGGGCGTTCATTGCGGAGCTGTTGGTAAGGATCGAAGACATGTGTATTCCAGACTATTCTTAGTAAATCATGTCGTCATTCTGACAACTGCGGGAGCCTCCCGCTTGGGTTGTTTTTATCCAAGATTTTGTCAACTATGAGGCGAATTAGACGCTTTTGTCGACAGATCTGCGAACTGTTGCAGGCTTGTCACGTTTTTCTCCGCTTGGGCCATAGCCACCCGAGATGCTGTGACGCTCCCGGACTTGCGACATTTCTTGGATAAGGTCCGCCGTGGCGCGCTGTGCCACGAGCAAGGATTGTTGATTGCGCTCGATCAGGGTCTTGAGTTCGAGCAGGCGCGCATTGCTCACCGCGTCGGGCGCGGCTTGCAAATGCTGTTCCAGCGCGGCGCTGAGCCGGGCTTTTTCAGCGGAAAACTGTACCAGTTGCGACAGCTCGCCCGCCTCAACAGCCGCGATTTCGCTGCGCAAAAGCAGGGCCATTGCATCAACGGCGGCCACGGCATTTTGGTGTTCATTCATAGATCTTGACCTGTCTGATAACGCTGGATTGCGGCTTCGATGCCTTTGGCAATGCCGGTTGTGCCTTGTTCCGCGATGCTGCGGCCGATGGCGTCGGATAAAAAGCTGCGCCAGGTTTCTTCGCCGTGGCCGCCGCCAAAATCGCCCACATTCACGGTGGACAACATTTCATCGACCATTTGGCCCAGAAACATCGCTTCGAATTCCTTGGCCGATTGCGAGGACGCTTGGTTTGATGGCGCGGGTTTTGGCGCGTCGGCGGCGCGCAGGGGCGCGGGAGGGAATGCGGGAAGATCCATTGATGCGCCTCCTATATAATCTCAAGATCGGCATGCAGCGCGCCTGCCGCTTTGATCGCTTGCAAAATCGAGATGGTTTCCGTGGCGCCCACACCGATCGCGTTGAGCCCATCGACCAAGCGTTGCAGGCTGACCGAGCCGTCGATCACCGCGAATTTCGCATCGCGTTTTTCGACCGACACGGAAGAATTGGGCACCACAACGGTGGTGCCGCCAATGGAGAGAGACTCGGGCTGGCTGACGTCAAAATCATCGCGCACGGTGACTGTAAGACCGCCTTGGCTAACCGCGACCCGGTCAATGCGGACATTGGCGCCGATCACGATGGTGCCGGAACGCGCGTCGATCACCACTTTGGCGACCTGATCAGGTTCAACCAGCAGTGGCTCGATCTCGGAGAGCATTTCGAGCAGGGATGCTTTGCCGCTTTCCTCAACCGCGATGGTGCGCGAGTCGAGCGCGGTGGCGACGGGGCCAAGCGCCTTGTTGATCGCCTGTTCGACCCGCTGGGCGGTGACAAAATCGGGGTTGCGCAGGGCCAGCAGCACGCGGTCAAGTTCGGCAAAGCTGAAGGCGACTTCGCGTTCGACGATTGCGCCGTTTTCGATGCGCGCCCCGGTGGGCACGCCTTCGACGATGGAGGCATTGAGCCCTTGCGCGGCGTAGCCTGCCACGGCAATTGGCCCCTGCGCCACCGCGTAAATCTCGCCATCCGCAGCAGAGAGCGGCGTGACAATCAACGTGCCGCCGCGCAGCGATGAGGCATCGCCAAGCGAGGAGACAACCACATCAATGGTGCTGCCTGCGCGGGCAAAAGCCGGCAAAGCGGCGGTGACCATGACAGCCGCGGTGTTGGAGGTGCGCATCTGATCTTCGGTCAGATTGCCAATGCCGAGCCGTTCGAGCATGCCTTCAATGGCGCGCTGGGTGAAGGGCGAGTTGCGCAGCGTGTCGCCCGTGCCATTGAGGCCAACGACCAGACCGTAGCCCACCAATTGGTTGTCGCGCACGCCTTCGACCGTGACGATATCCTTGATCCGCACCTGCGCATTGGCCGGGGCGCAAAGCCCCAGCAATAAGCTGATCATCAAGAATTTGAGGGTGCGGGTCATGGGGCTCTGTCTCGTCCTACAGGTAGTTCAGGAAAGACATGCGCGAGAGTCGCGCGGTGATTGCATAGCTGGATTCAAGCTGGGTTTGCAGCTGGGTCAGGCGGGTGGCCGCGTCATATTGATCAGTGCCTTCGAGCAGCAGCCGCTCGCCATCCAGAAAGCCTGAGCGGCTTTCTTGGGCGGTGATTGTATCAGCCAGCCGCGCGCGGTTCAGCCCGGTGGTGGTTTCCAACTCGGCCAGCCCGCTAAGGCCAGAGGAGATCGCGCCGCGCGCTTCGGTGATCCATGCCTCGCGGGCGTCCGGATCGGTAATTTCATTCACGTCAACCGAGCTGAGCATCGCCAAGCCGCGCATCAGATCGCGCATGGCCGGGTCATTGGCCTGTGCCGATTGGTTGAGCGTTTCGGAGTCGGAAATCCGCGCGGTGAGCGGCGCGTTTGGTTGCCCGCCCGCATCAAGCGCGGGGGTGCCGTTGTAAAAACTCGCCTCAAAATTGCGTGCAGGATCAACGGTATCGGTGCCTGCGAACACGGCTTTGAGCGCGTCGATATTGGCCTGAACATCGGCCATTGTGGTCATGCCGCCGCCGATGACATCATTGACGATTGCGGCGGGCGACAGGCCGGTATCAGGGTTTGGCGTGTCCCAGCGTTGCAGCGGCGCGACGTCGCTGCGGGTGCCGGACATCAAGAAGCCGGAACTGTCGCTGACGGCGCTGCGCTCGATCAATGTATCAAGTGCGGCGCGGGCCACTTGGCCCAGATGATCGGTTGATGCGCCCGCGCTGGACAGGGCGAGGAAGGATTGCTCCAGCACGTCTTGGCCTGCGGTGCGGATCGCGCTGAGCGAGGTTTCCACCGCCAGAAAGCGGCGATCCATCAAGGCGTTGGAGGCCAGAAAGCCGTCGTTGCGCGTGATCTGCATGCGAATGGCGATGGCATCGGCGGATTTGGAGCCAAGCGCATCATAGGGCTGGGCCTTGAGCCCGGTTGTTGTCTCGTAGGCTGCGTCATTGATTTGCGAGGTCAGACGGCTGGTGACTTCACGCTGGCGCAGGCTTTGCAGGGCGGTCGAAACGGTTCTGGAAATTTCGCTCACTTAAAATTCTCACACAGCATTCAAAAGGGTGTCGATCATGGTGGTCAGACTGCTGAGCACCTGTGAATTGGCGCCGTAGGATTGCTCGATTTCCAGCAGTTTTTGCAATTCAGTGTCGATGTTGACGCCTTCGACGCTGCTGCGGCTGTCCTCGAAAGTGGCGAGGCGAATGGCAGCGGCATCGGCGCTTACATCGGCGCTGACGCGGATGTTTTGCTGGGTGCCGACCAGATCGGCAGCCAGATCGCCAAGCCGTGCGCTGCTGCCCAAACCGGCGGCGGCATCTACGGCGATTGCGCTGTCAAAAACGCCGATGAAGGCGTTGATTTGTGCGGTCTCGCCCGGCGCGCCTGCTGCGGCGGCGCCGATGCCGTCGCGCAGCCGCCAAAGCGCGCCACCCTTGTCAGGTTGCACCGCGTCATTGACGGACAAGCGCCCGGCCAGACCGTCCAACTGCGCGGGATCAAACGCCGCGCCGCCATCGGTGAACAGGCCCGCATCGCCCGGTGCAAGCGAGGTATCAGCAGCTTCGAAGCTTTCGATCATGCCGCGTGCCAGCTCGTCCAATTGCAGGTTCATTTGCGGGATCACGGTAGAGAGCATCTCGCTCAGCCCCGCGAGCCGCCCGGTGGTAAAGCCGCGATTGCCTGCCTGATTGGGGGTGATGTCCACGCCATCGGCAAAAAGCGCGCCGGTTTGCGCGTCGCCCGTGAGCGTGGCGGCTTCGTCGCCGCTCACCAACTCCGTGCCGCCTGAGGTGTGCAGGGTGATGCTGCCATCGGTTTCCCAGCGGGTCTGGAAGCCCATCTGGCTGCCCAATGCGTCAAGCTGGCGGTTCATCTGGTCCATCAAGCCGCTTTGGGCGGAGGGATCGGTGCTGCGCAGTTTCGCGTTGAGCGCCGCGATGTTGGACAGGGCGTCATTCACCTCCGTCACGCTCTGCTCAAAGCTGTCGCCTGCCTGTTCGCGGCTGTCCTCGAGAGCGGAGGAAGCGGCATTGAGGCTTTGGGTCAGGGCGGTGGCCCGGCTCAGCACATCATTTTGAACGGAAGGATCAGAGGGGTTATTGGCCAGCAGATCCAAGCCCGCCTGAAATTCGGCCATGCGGGCAGCGGGAGAGACCTCGTCGCCCGGCGCGCCCAAGGTCAGCAGATAGCCGCGCAAAACTTCGCTGGTGACGCTGGTGCCGCCAAGCTCGGCCCCGGCGCT
Source organism: Sulfitobacter sp. (assembly GCA_051252055.1). Lineage (GTDB taxonomy): Bacteria > Pseudomonadota > Alphaproteobacteria > Rhodobacterales > Rhodobacteraceae > Sulfitobacter. The sequence continues at coordinate 888,972 of JBPOFD010000001.1, read as the reverse complement.
GCGCGACAGGGTGGCCAGGCGTTCGTCCACTTGGCGGGTCAGTTGCAAATCAACCGCGCTGCTTTGCCCGCCGCCGACGCTGACCTGCATGTCGTCGCGCCGCGCATAGCCTGCGGTGTTGGCATTGGCGATGTTGCCCGCGACATTATCGGCCCGCGCCCCGGTGGTGCGCAGCCCGCTTTGGACAATGTTAAAGGCCGATGAAATGCTCATTTATATGTCCCTATCAGCGTTTGATACGCAGGGTTTCGTCCAGCATTTCATCGCTGGTGGTGATGATCTTGGCGTTGGACGCATAGGCGCGCTGGGTTTGGATCAGGTCCGTGAGTTCCTGCGCGATGTCCACGTTCGAGCCCTCAAGCGAGCCGCTGGAGATGCTGCCCACGCCATTTGTCATGGCCGAGTTAAGCCGGATTGAGCCGGATTCGGTGGTGGCGACATAGGCGTTGCCATTCACCGAGCGCATTTGGTCGGGGTTGGTGACATTGGCCAGTGGGATATCGAACAAAGCACGGCGTTGGCCATTGTCGAAGACGCCATAAAGCAGGCCGGTATCGCTCATTTCAGCGCGCACGAGACTGCCGGTTTCGGTGCCGTCATCGGTAAAGGAGGGCGGTGTGTAATCGCCCGAGAACTGGGTCATCCCCTCGAATGTGCCGGGCGTGCCGAGCGAGACATTGAGCGCCTGCGGGGTTGTGCCATTGTTGATCGACAGGCTGATCACGCCTGTGGCCGGATCAATCGGCAAAGTGCCGGGGCCATAGCTGGCCGGGCTGCCCGCATTGGGGCCGCTGTTGTTGAAGGTGACGGCGGTGCTGCCATAGTTGGTGCCTGCGCTGTCCGTGATGCTGACGGTCCATTCGCTGGCGTTTGCGCTGGGTTGCCATGACAGGTTCAGCTCTTCTGCGCCGCCAAGCTGGTTCACGTACCGCAGGGTCGAGGCGAAAGCCGCGCCGGGTGTGGCCAGACCGGTTTCTTGCGAAGGCACATTGCCGGACATGGCGATTTGCGAGCTGGGCGCGCCAGCGATTTGGTAGGAGGCGATGTTGACCGTGCTCAGATCGGTGAAGCTGGTGCTGTTGACCGAGCCTGTGTTGCCTGCGGCATCGGTTGGAAAGCCGCTGAGGTAATAGCCCGCCGCGTTGCGCAGATTGCCGTTCTCGTCAGGCACGAAGGAGCCTGCGCGGGTCAGGTAATAGTTGGATTCCGACGGATCATTTGGTGTGCGCGAGACCACAAAGAACCCATCGCCCTCAATGGCGAGATCCGTTTCGATCCCGGTGCTGCGCAGGTTGCCGCCCGTAGTGACATTTGCGCGTTCTTCGGTGAGCACACCGGCCTGCGAGCTGCCTGTGTTTTGCGTCACAAATTCCGAAAAGGTGCGGCGATAGCCCACCGTATTCGCATTTGCGATGTTGCTCGAAATATTCTCGACCCGCGAAGAGTTGGCCTGCAACCCACTGACCCCGATTTGAAGGGCGCTTGCAATGCTCATGAGCTACTCCTGTCTCTCTTTTGGATTTGTTCTTGTTTTACACATGACTAATGCAAGTTTACAGAAGCAAAGCAAGAATAAAATTAGATCCTGTCATTTATATCACTGACTATGCATGGTGTCGGTAACTTCGCTCACCGCATCTAGAATGCGGTTTGCGTCCTGCATGCTTTGGCGCATCGCATCTGAGCTGAGCTCGGCTGTGGCGGCGGGAAGCTCTAGGCGGGCGGCGATTTCGCGCCAGCCGGGCAGCGCCGAGAGCGCGGGGAAGGCAGCCCCTGCGCGGGCGATGGTGGCGGTGTCGCCCATTTCATAAGCAGCAAGGGTCAGGCGGGCGGCGTCGGAAAAGCTGAACTGTGCCGGGTAGCTTGCCCATAGGCCCAACAAGGCTTGGTGGGCGGGGGCCCAATTGCCTGCCTCGTAAAGCGCCACGGCGCGGCCCCGTTCCAGATCCATGTCGCGCGCGCGCAGGTGCAGCGCGGCCAGCTCGCCCGAGCGGCCCGCTTGGCTGAGCGCGTCGATCAGCAGGGCTTCGGCTTCGCTGTCGGTGCCCTGCCCTTCGGCGGCGCTGCTGAGCAGATCAATGGCGGCGTCCGCTTGGCCGCCCGCCAGCAGGGCGCGGGCCTCTTCGCGGCGCAGCTCTGCGATCAAGGCCGGATCAACGGGGGTTTGGCCCAGCTCTGCGGCGGTTTCGGCAAAGGCGCGCAGGGTTCGGAACTCGCGCGCGGCAAGGCCGGTCATGCCGGTTCTGAGCAGGGTTTTGGGCAAATCGATGGCGCGTTCGACAAAGCCGCCATCAAAGCGCCAGCCCGCCATAATGACCCCATGACCTTCGAGGAAAGCGCCAAGCCCCATCTCGCCCGCCGCGCCTGCGGCATAGAAGGTAGCGAGGGTTTCGCGGGCGCGCAGGCGCAGGGCGTTTGCCTCGGCTTCATCTTCGGTCTGGGCCAAAAGCGTGGCCAGCGCCCAAAGCTGGGCCTGATAATCGCCTTGCTGGCCTGCGTAATCGGCCAGAAGCGCGGCGCCCTGAGCGGCAACCTCATCGCCGCTCCAGACCCATCTGGCGGTTTTGAGCAGCGCCACGGCGTCGCTCAAGGGCAAGGTATCGGTGCGGCGGCCAAGCGCGATCAGCGCCAGCCGCGCGCGGTGCGCATATGCGCCGCTGCCTCCGGCGGCGCGGGCGTAGCCATCAAAGGCCATAAGCAGATCGCCGGTCATTTCAGAGGCGCGGGCCAGTAAGAACCAATAAGGCGCGGCCTCGCGCAATTCGGGGTGATCGGAGAAACGGGCGGCCAGAGCTTCGGCGACTTCCCAGTTTTCAGCCGTGAGCGCGGCCTCCAGCAAATCGGGCAAAATCGCGGCTTTTATGGCCGGGGAGAGCGCCGAGAGGCCTTCGGCGGTGAGCGGCAACAGCCGCGCGGCCTCGTCTTGCGCGCCAAGCCGGGCAAAGGCGGCGGTGCGCAGCGCCTGCCCCTCCGGCCAGCCCATGGAGCGCGAAACCGCTTGAGGCAGACCCTCTTGCTCGGCCAGCAGATCAAGCGCGAGTTGCAGGCTGCGGTGGCGGCGCTGCTGCGGCGCGGTGAGGGTTTCGGGGTCAAGCGCGGTCAGATAATCTGCGGCCTCAAGGCGCAGCATTTGCGACAGGTGCAGCTCGGCCAGATCAAGATAGATCTGGGCGCGTGCGGCCCCCTCGCCCGTCTCGGGCGGCGCGGCGACCAAGGAGAGCATCAAGGAGCGGCGTTCTTCCAAAAGATCACGCTGGCCAAAATCCGTGAGGTTCAGAGGCGCGAATACAGCCGTATCCTGCGCCGCGGCGGGTGCCCCCATAAGCAGGGAGAAAGCAAGGACAAGGCTGATGTTTTGTACCATTCTCATGAACAAATGCACTTTATTCTTGTAAATATCCATTACTTATTTCACAGTATACATTAAATACGCCATATTGAACTTGCAAATCTTGAGGCCTGCCATGACGGAAACCAGCCATATCGGCATGTCCCTTGCGACATCCTTGCAGCGGCAGCTCGACATCACCGCCAATAACATCGCCAATGCCAGCACCGCCGGGTACAAGGGCGAGCATGTGTTGTTCGAGAGCCTTGTGCAAAAAGGCGTCGGCCCCGGCGAAGACCCGGCGGAATTTGTGAGCGACACAGGATCCTACATCGATACCCGGCCCGGCGCGGTGGCGCAGACGGGCAATCCGCTGGATGTGGCGCTGCATGGTGAGGGCTGGTTCAGCTATCAAACGCCGGAGGGCCAGAAAGCCTATGGGCGCGACGGCAGTTTCACGCTTGATCCCGAGGGCAATCTGACGCTGCTTTCGGGGGCGAAGGTTCTGGATGAGGGCGGCACGCCGATTATTCTGCCCACGCAAGGGCTTGGCGCGCTTAACATTGCCGAAGACGGCACGATTTCAGGCACAGATACCGGGCCGCTGGCGCGCATTGGGGTGTTTGATATCCCCGAAATTCAAAGCTATCGCCGCGCCGGGGCGGGCATGCTGGTGGCACCTGACGGGGCCGCCGATCCGCGTGCGGCCATCACCACGCAGGTCAAGCAAGGCGCGCTTGAGATGAGCAATGTGAACCCTATTCGCGAGATGACGCGGCTGATCGACGTGCAGCGCGCCTATGAACGCACCAACAGCTTAATGGGCAATGCAGATACGCTGCGCCGCGATGCGCTTCGGCGGATCGGTCAGGCCGTCTGACCCCGCACCCCTTAATGGAAGGATCGAACCGATGAAGGCACTTAGCATCGCCGCCACAGGCATGATGGCGCAGCAGACCAATGTGGATGTGATTTCCAACAACATCGCCAATGCCAACACCACGGGGTTCAAATCCAGCCGTGCGGCGTTTCAAGATTTGATCTATCAATCCATGCAGCGCGAAGGCGCGCTGACCTCGGATGGCGGCTCGGCCCGCCCGGTGGGGATTGATATCGGTTTGGGCGTGCAGACCGCAGGCACGGTGCGGCTCAACACCCAAGGCGGCATGGTGTCCACCGATAACTCGCTTAATGTGGCGATTGACGGGCGCGGCTATTTTTCGGTGCTGATGCCAGATGGCAGCCAAGCCTATACGCGCGATGGCTCGTTCCAGCTCTCGGCTGAGGGCGAGATTGTGACGATGCAGGGCTATCAGGTTGATCCCGGTCTGGTCGTGCCAGAGAACACCACATCGGTGGATATCAACGAGCAAGGCGTGGTGATGGCCTATGTGGAGAATGACCCCGAGCCGGTAGAGCTAGGGCAGTTGAGCATCACGACATTCATCAACGAGCCCGGCATGCGCCCGGTTGGCAATAACTTCTTGCTGGCCACCGAAGCCTCGGGCGAGGCGCAGGCGGTGAACCCCGGCGATCCGGGGGCGGGCTTGATCCGGCAGGGCTATCTTGAGGCGTCCAATGTGAATGTGATCCAGCAGATCACCGATCTGATTTCGGCGCAGCGGGCCTATGAGATGAATTCCAAATCCATTGAGACCGCAGATCAGATGCTGTCCTCGGCCAACCAAATCCGCTGATGAGACGCGGCGCGGCGACATTTTTTGCAGTGCTGATGCTGGTGGCTTTGGCCCCGGCAGTGCTGCGCGCGGCGCCGGTGGATGTGGATGTGCTGATCGAGGAGCGCGCGCGCGAGGAATATGGCGCGGCCCTGCCCCCAGCGGGCGAGTTCAGCATCACCGTCAAAGACACGTTGCAGGCAGAGGTGCTGACGCTGGCCGAGTTCTGGATGGATATTCCCAGCGGGAAGTTTCTGGCCAATGCCGTGCTGAGCACCGGCGACGTGCAGCGCATTGGCGGGCTGGCCTTGGTTACCGTGCCCGTGCCTGTGCCTGCCCGGCGGCTGTTGCCCGAAGAGATTGTGGGCGAGGATGATCTGCTCATGGCGCGTCTGCCCGTGGGCCGTGTTGGTGGTTATGTCATCACCAATCCCGCCGAGATCATCGGCAAACAGGTGCGCCGCGTGCTGTCGCCGGGGCGGCCCATTCAATCGCAATCCATCATCCAGCCTTTGATCATTGGGCGCGGGGACCGGGTGGAAATTCACTTCAGCGACGGGCTGCTTGCCCTGAGCTCCCCCGGGCGCGCCCTGAGCGACGCCCATCGCGGGCAAGAAATCCGTATTCTTAACCTTATCAGCAACAAGACGGTCACCGCCGTTGCCACTGGCGACGGGACCGTGGAGATCCTTCGATGACATCGCTACGCAGCCGCACCGCCACTCTTTTCCTCGGTTCCGCCTTGGCGCTGGCGGGGTGCAATGACCCCGGCCAGCATTTTGACCGTGACCCGAGCACCTCTGATCTGGTGCTTGATGGCGGCACCGTGCCCGAGGTGGCCCGCGTGCAAGTGCCCATGCCCCAAGTGGTGATGGAGCCCGCGCGCACCGGCAGCGCCAAGGCCTCGCTGTTTTCGGCGCGCCACGAGCCGCTGTTTGCCGATCAGCGCGCCGATGATGTGGGCGATATCGTCACCGTGATCATTTCCATCGACGACCGGGCGCGGCTCAATAATTCCACCGACCGCCAGCGCGATGGTGGCAGCTCGATCGGCTTTCCGACCTTCTTTGGCTATGGCGCGAAAATTGCCGCAATTCTGCCCGGTATCAGCCGCGACGACCTGCCCACTGGCGACATTGTGGACATCAGTTCGCAAACCAGCGCGAGCGGTTCCGGCGCGATCAACCGCAACGAAGAGATTGATTTGAAAGTCGCCGCGCTGGTCATCGACAAGCTGCCGAATGGCACGCTTGTGGTCGCCGGGAGGCAAGAAATCAAGGTCAACCAGGAGTTGCGCGAGCTGCGCATGGCAGGCATCGTGCGCCCGGCGGATATCCTCAATGACAACACGATTTCATACGAAAAGATCGCCGAGGCGCGCATTGCCTATGGAGGCCGAGGCAGCCTGTCGCGGGCGCAAGAGCGCAGCTATGGCGAGGATGCGATGGATGTGATCCTGCCCTATTAATCCTTAACTTCGTCACAAAGTCAGACCAAAGGCGTCGCAATCGGCCTGTAGTTCAAGCTTGAGCTTAGGAAAGGTCGAGCATGAATAAGGTTGCTATCGCTGTAGTTGCATTGCCTCTGGGGTGCATGGGAGCGGGCTATGCTGCCGGAATGGCGCTCAGCCCTGCCATGGGCGAAAGCCAGACCATGGCCGCAGAAGGGGAGGCCGCGGCGCATGCAGTGCCGGAGCCCAGCCTTGGGCAAGACGGCAAACATGCGGCTGCGGAAGGCCCTATATTGGACCAGCACGCGCTGGCCGATGACCGGATGGTGATCCGGCTGGGGCAGATGACGGTGCCTGTCGAAAAGCCCCATAGCGTGTCTTATGTGGTGGCGGATTTTGCGCTGAAGCTGGAATCGCTGGAGCTGGCAGAGCAATATAAACGGGTCGAGGAAGCCACGCGCATTCGCGACTCTCTGCTGACGGCGATGAACCTTGCGGCAGAAAGCGCCGTGCTGCGCGGCGCGGCGATTGACAGCGACGCGCTCTCTAGTTTGATCCGCGATCTGCTGCGCAAGGATTACGCCGGGATCGACGATGTGATGTTTATTTCGCTTTATAAACAGGATGTGGCGCGGCTTTGAGCCACGCCGCACCCTCTCTTTTACAGAACCGAGCGGATGACCTGTGACAGCACTGTTTCGCCATTGCTGAGCTGAAGCTCTGGGCCGTTGGCGGTGAAATTCACCTGTTCCACTGAGGCTTTGGTCAGCGCTGTTACACCCACGGGATTGCCGCTGGCGTCGCTGGCCGAAATTTCCACCCGAAATGTATCAGGCGGCACAGGCAGGCCCACGCTGTCGAGCCCATCCCATGGCACGTCGATCTGTGTGCCTTCGGCAGTCGAGGGGCCGCTGAGCGTGCGCACGAGGCTGCCGTCTTCGGAATAGATGCGGATCGACACATCGCTTGCCCCTGCTTCAAGCTGGTAGCTGAGAGGGAATTCCGTGTCCGTCATGCGCACCTGATTGGAGGGCACGGTCACGTCGCGCCCGATAAGCTGCATATCCGCCATGGCACCCACGGAGGAGAGCATGCTGCTGATGGATTCCAAGCTGGCGTTGGTGGCGATGGTTTGCTCGACCTGTGTCAGCTGTGCCAATTGCGAGACGAACTGGGTGGAATCAACAGGTTGCAGCGGATCTTGGTTCGAGATTTGCGCCGTGAGCAGGGTCAGGAAACTGTTGTAGCTATCCTGAAGCTCGCTGGCTGATGAGGCCGCGGCGGAAGTGCTGCTGGCGCTGGCCGCGAGGCTGGCTGTGTTGGCATCGATCATCTTGTCACCTTTCAGGTCAGGATATCCAGCAAACCGCTGCCGGTTGCGGGGCGCAGTGCGGGCGCGGGGTCTTCAATTGTTTCGGCCAGTTCTTGCAGCTCGGCCAATTGGGCTGTGCCGGGCTGGTGCTGTTGCTGGCGGCCACGCTCGCCGAAGGTTTGGAAATCTAGATCGGCGTTTTCCGCAGAAATACCGCGTGATTGGAGCGCATCGAGCAGCAATTCGCGGTCTTGGCGCAGCACATTAAGCACCGAGGCGGTTTCTGTGGTCATGGCGATCTGGACGCGCCCGGTTTCCGAACGCCCGATTTCGATCTCGATCTCGCCCATGCCGTAGGGGGTCAGGGAGAAGCGGAATTTGGCATCTGCCGTGTCAGCGCTGCGGATGTGCTGGCTGACATGGTGGCGCAACTGCTCGTCTGGCGTAGCGGTGGGCGGCGGCGGTGGCGGCGTAGCTGAGAGGCGCGGCAGCTCTGGCGGCAAAGCAGCGGCGCCAATGCTGGGCGGCAGCTCGCGCGAGGCGGCATCGGGCACCGCAGAGGGTTGATTGGTGAGGCTGGCCGCGCTGGCCGTGGCGGTTGCGTCACCCTGCAACGGGGCGAGGGGCGCGGCGTTGGTGGCGGCGGATGCGGCCAAGGCCAGATCACGCGGGGCGGATTGGCTTTGCAGATCAGGGGTTTGCGCGGCAGGGCTTGGCGCGGCAAGGGGCGCGTTTGTGCTTTGGACGGCCTCAGCAGGGCGCGCTGCGGATTGCGTGCGGTCAACCGCTGGCACGGCGGCGGCGGCCATGCTGAGCTGGCCGATGGGGGTTGCGCCGCGCAGCGCGGTGGTGATCTGCTCTTGCAGGGCGTGTTCAAGCGCGGGATCGGCCAGTTCCGAAAGAATGGGCAGGTCGCTCAAACTCGCCACCGGCTCTGCGCCCAAGGCCTTCGCAAAGGCGGCAACAACGTCTTTTGTGGTGAAGTGTGCGCCGCTGGTTTCCAGCCCCGTGATGGTGTGATCAAGCAGCGCCATCAGCCCCTCAGGGGTTTCGGGATCGATGCCTTCGGGGATCAGCAGCGCAGTTTCATCTGCGGTCTCGGATGGGGTTTGCAGCGCGGTTTGCAGGGGCGTTTGCGCCCCCTGCCCGGCTTGCAAATTGCCTGTGCCTTGCATCAGCAGAGCAAAGGCCGAAGCCGCGCCCGATTGCGGCGCGGCCTCGTTTGCCGTGGCCGCCGGTCCGGCGGCGGCAGGAAGTGCCTGAGGTATCATGTGCTGCCCTCCACGACTGCGCGTTTTGGTGTGCAGGATGGCCGCTTAGGCCATCCCCACATTGCCGCATTGCTCGGGCCGCGCAACTTGCGGCGCTTGGCCACCGATCAACGATTTGAGCTTGAGCGTCCATTGGTTGAGCGTCGCGCCTGCCTCATAATCGGTCAGCGCCGCAAAGGAAGGCGTGACCATGTCGCGGCGCAATTCAGCGCGCTTGAGAACTGGCAGGTTCCTTAGCGTTGCGTCATTTGAGAACAGGCACATTGCCTCGCTGGGCAGCGCCCAATAGCGCGCCAGAACCGCGTTCAACCCGGCACGGAAACTGGCAGCTTCGAGCCCGAGTTGCACCAATTCATCCGCCTGCGCGGCCCGGTAATAGGCAAGCCCAAGCGCATAAAGCACGCTGTCTTCATCGGCGAGCGGGAACATGCCCCGGCCAATGACCCGCAGCAATGCCTCGCCCACCAGCGCGCCTGCGGCATAGGAGATATTTGGCAAAGCGTTCTGGTTTCGAATAACAACAAGCGCGCCGTAAGGCACGTCTGCGTCCAGCTCTTCGGCCAAGATATCCCCAAGGCAAATGCCCGGAATTGGCTCGATGTCTTCTGGCATGGCGGCAGGATCTGCCCCCCAGCCTTGCATTTCGAAGATGGCAGTCTTCACAGGCAGCAGCGCCCGTATCAGTGCTTTAAAAACATGTCCGTCTACTGCACTGTCTGCTTGGCAGGCACCTTTCCAGATGCCCCCAATGAGAAATTTGTCCCGCATTCCTGGCCCCAGTTTTGGACATTCTGTCCATTAATTTACCTAAACGTGTCGCATTCTCGTTAAAGTGTAACGCGCGAATAGATATTCACGTTTAAAGTGTACATGCCGCTGCGGGAACTTCCTAGTCATAGAAATTAATTTTTTGAATTTTTCTGGCCTATATGGTTGTGAATGCTCAAACATCACTCAACATATATGTGCCGTGCATAGGTTAATGCGATCTCAGCGCCCCTATTGAGCCTGATAAACAAGGCGGATCGAAATGCGGCGGTTCTCGGGGGCAAAAAGATCGGCTGTGTTGATCGGTTGGGTGTCCGCAACACCCGAAATCCGCATGAAACGCGCAGGCGCAATGCCAGCGGCCATGAGGATACGGCGGGTTGCATTGGCGCGGTCGGCGGAGAGTTCCCAGTTGGAATAGCCCGCGTCATTGCCATAGGTGACAGCATCGGTGTGCCCGACAATTTCCACAGGCTCGGATTGCGCGGCGATCACATCACCAATGGCCAGCAACAGCTCGCGGGTTTTGGCGCTGATTTCCGAGCTGCCCGTGGCAAAGAGCGAGCGCTCGTCCTGATCGAGCACCTGCACGGTCAATGCGCCGCCCGATTTTTCCAAACGGACGTTGCGAGCAAGGCCGCTTAAACTTGCGTCGGAGGTGATACGCTCGGCGATTTCCTCGGCCATGCGGTCAATCTCTTGGCGGCGCTGCTCGGCCTGCTGGGCGGCGGCGGCATCTGCGGGATTGGCGGGCGGGGGCGCATCGGCATATTCAACCACCACCTCGGAGGGCATGTCGCGCAGGCGGCTGTCGAAGACCATCATCGGATTGTCTTTGCCAAAGCTGGGCGCTTTTACACTGCCTGTGTTTTCAACGCCGCCTGTCATCACACCGGGCGCCGCGAGGGGGCGCAGGTCTGAGGCGGCATCCGAAGAGGTGCCGTTATCTGACAAGGTGGGCGTAAAGTAATTTGCCAAACCGCGCAGTTTTTCCTCGTCCGAAGCGGCGAGAATCCACAGCAGCAGGAAAAACGCCATCATCGCGGTCATGAAATCGGCATAGGCCACTTTCCAGCCGCCGCCGTGATGGGCGTGACCGCCATCCGAGTCATAGCGTTTGATGATGATCATCGTGTTCTTTTTGTCGGACACAAGATTATCTCCGGTTAAATGGCAAAGTGGCAGGCTGCCAGATCAGGAGATTTCTGCGTTCTTGTCAGACTTGTCTCGGGTGTATTTGCCCAGGCCCGACCGCTTGGCGTATTCGGCTTTGCGCTTGCTATAGCTTGGGGCGACGAGAGGCGTGTCGGCGGGCAGGTCGAACATGACGCGGTATTCTGCTTCGGTCAGGCCATGCTCTGCGCCGATGTGACGTTTGAGCATTTTGAACCCTTTGCCGCAGCACAGGCAAAAGATCGTGTCTTGGGTCATTTTTTGCTCGGCCGCGACGGCCGGAATGGCGCGCGGCTGGGGCGCGGCGGCACGTTCGGCTGTGTCGAGCGACATGGTTTTAAGCCGGATCACGAGCGTCAGGATGTCGTCAATCGAGACATCCGAGCGGCCCGCAAACCCCGATGCGATGGAGGCAATCGCCGTGTCGCTCAGGCTTTGATGGGTTGTCAGGTTAGGCATGAGGTAACTTTCTTTGATGAGTTAATCTTGCCTTCTGCAAGTTACGCAAAAGCTCAAATTTGAAATCTACTTAGTAGAGGTCAAAGATACTTCAAGCTTACGGCGTTATCCTTAGCACGATTCGACCTGTTTTTGGAGCCCTGTCAAGTTTTACCAAGCAGTTTTCCGCCAAATCCGCTTATTATGTCATGGTTGTGCTTGTGATGCCGCCCCGTAGATGGCCGGTTTTGCGGCGGGTGGCAGGCTTTGATCCGCGCCCGTGGTTTGAGCGATGATCGTGCTGAAAAGCCCTGTGACCCCGAGCCCCACAACCGCAATGAGCGGAATGTGCAGGTTTTTCAACATGCGTTTGCTCCAGCTTGGCACAGGCACGGCGGCGAGGTCCGGCTCAGGCGGGCTGAGATGCTCAGTTTCAAACACAGGCGCGCCAAATTCAACGAACAGGCCGCGCGGCATGACGGCCAGTTGCACCTTGCGGCGCACACAATTGTCGGAGAAGCCGGAGGGGAACAGTTCAATCGGGATGTCGATGGCCAGCTCATCCTCGGGGCGCCAATGGCCCGGCAGAATGTTGCGCGGGATATAGACGGAGGAGAAATCATCGCGAAATGCGATTTCGCGGGCGAGCATCGGGACTTTGAGCAAGGTATGCTCTGGGCCGGCGGCGATCCGGATACGGCCTCCGGCAACCCACATCTCAAGGCTGAGGTAGTGGCATTCGTCATGCCCGACTTCCTCGACCGTCGCATAGCCCTCTGGCGATCCGGCTTGCACTTCGCGTTTTTTGCGGGCGGATCTGGCAGCGATGGGGAAGATTTTATCGGTGGTGACGCGCAGAGATTTGCCGCCCTCGGCGGGCTGCCTCGGGCGCATCAGCTTGTCGAAATCGAGCCCCTCTTCGAGCGCGAAGTTGTAGTTGATCAGGTAATCCGAAGCGATCTCTTGCAGGCTGCCGCTGTCTTGAATGGCTTTGAGCAGCGCATTTTCCTCAGAGAACAGCAAGCGGCGCTGTGGATGGCCTTCCATATCGGGGCTAACGGCAAACTCGCCCACCGGGCGGTCCAGAATTTCGGCGGTGCGTTCAAGAACGGCATGCTCCTCGTCATCATGAAAGACAACAAATTCGCAAAGCCCTGCCGCATCCATACACAAAAGCAGCCGCATCTGACGGGGCCAGCCCGCCACCAGCAGCGCAAGCTCGGCCGGATCGACGAAATAGGCAAAAGCATCCACGTCAGGCAGCGCATGCGCACCCTGTTCTTGCTGATCTTTGGCTGAAACGGCAGTATTCATTGAATAAACCCAAGTTCTTTCCGATATAATACTTGTGGAAATGCCTCATATCAAGAATAAAGTAAGGATAGTTTGATTTTGGAAGGCGCTTAGGTCAATGACACTCTTGCTCGGTCTTGTGATGGTTTTCGGGTTGGTCTTTGGCGGCTTTATGCTGTCGGGCGGCAACATGGACATCGTTCTGCACGCCCTGCCCTATGAGGGCATGATGATCGGCGGGGCCTCGCTTGGGGCGTTTGTGATTGCCAACTCTTTCGAGGTGATCAAATCCTCGCTGGGCGGGGTGATGCGTGTCATCAAAGGGCCACGCTGGAAAGCCAGCGATTACAATGATTTGCTCAACCTGATGTTCGAGTTGGCGCGGCTTTATAAGACCAAGGGCATCGTGGCGATGGATGACCATATCGAGCAGCCGGAAAACAGCGCGATTTTCCAGCGCTATCCAAAGCTGATGAAGGATCATTTTGTTACCGACCTGATTGGCGACAGTTTCCGCATCATGGCAATGCAATTTGATGACCGTTTCCAGATGGAAGATGTGATCAACCGCAAGATTAAAAAGCACCATCATGAATCCTTGATCTCGGCCCGCGCGATCCAGAGCATGGCCGATGGCCTGCCTGCGATTGGCATTGTGGCGGCGGTTTTGGGGGTGATCAAAACCATGTCCTCCATCGATAAGCCGCCGGAAATCCTTGGTGCGATGATCGGCGGGGCGCTGGTGGGGACATTCCTTGGGGTGTTCTTGGCCTATTGTATGGTGCAGCCCATTGCCGGGCGGCTGGAGCAGATCGAAGAGGAAGATGGCGCGATTTACACGGTGATCCGGGATGTGATTGTGGCGATTGTGGCCGGGCATCCGCCCAGCGTGTGCATTGAGCTTGGCCGGGGCAACATTCCCACCAGCAAGCAGCCGGGTTTCTCTAGCGTGGCGGAATCCCAGCGCGAATTACCAGTGGCATGATGCGGCCGATTGCCTTGGCTTTGGCGGCCACTTGGGCGCTGGCGGGCCCCGGCAGTGCCGCAGGCGCAGCCGCCGAAGAGGAAAGCGCCGAAGCGGCAGAGCCAGCGGGCCCTGCCCTGCCTGCCTCGATGCGGCAGCACGGGGTGATTGGTTTTGTGGCGCCGCCCGAGGGGGTGTTTATTCTTGATCCGGCAATCCTTGGCGCAATGCGCGATCGGTTGATTATCCATGTGCAAGGCGGCGGGCAGTGAAGCCACGCCGCTCCGATGGGCTGGCGGTTTTGGCGCGGCTCAAACGGCACGAGATGGAGAATATCGCGCTTGAGATGGCGTCGGTGAACCGCGCGCTTGGCCAGATCGAGAGTGAGCGGCATGCGCTTTTGGAGCAGCTCAATGATCGGGGGGACCCCGGCGCGATTGAGGCAACCCGCGTGTTATCGGCTTTTATCCGCAATGTGTCGGAAACCATTCACGGCAAAGAGGCCGAAGCAGAGCGGTTGCGCCAAGAAAGCGCGGGCATTCACCAGCAGCTCAACGGGCTTTTTGGCGAGGCCAAGCGGATTGAGTTGATCCGCAAGAACCGCGCCGAGGCGCATAAGCGCGCTGTGAATGACGCAGAGATTGCCGCACAGAACGAAGGGTTTTTGTCGATCTGGCAGCAGGATCAAACCGGGGGCTGAGCCGCCTAGGCCGGGCCTTCCGAGAGGATGATCAACGGGCGCGCGCCGGGGTGTTTGCACAGCGCGCCAAAGCCTGCCGCACCGGACGGGGTTGTGGGCATCCCGAGCGCGCCCAGCGCATCTGCCGCGGCTTGGCCTTCTGCTTCGCTCAGGGTTTCATAGGTCACGCCGCAACGCTCGAGCACATGCCACGCCACCACCGAGGGTTCTTTGCAATCGAGCCGCCCCATGTTGGATTCCGGGCCTTCGCCGCGTACCGGCTTGCCCGCAAGATGGCTGGCCCGCAGGCAGGCGGCGGCTTCGGGTTCAGCGACGATAAGTTCGGGCTGTACCGCCCAGTTGAGGCGGATCATATGCGCCATGGCAGCGGCCAATCCGCCAACGCCCGCCTGTAGATAGACGTGGCTTGGCCAGTCGCCAGAGGTCTCAAACGCGGCGCGGAGTTCCTCCGCGATGACGCAATAGCCTTCCATCACCAATTTGGGGATCTCGGTGTAGCCTTCCCATGTGCCATCGGCCAAAAGCGTGGCGCCGCTTTGGGCGGCGTCTTCGATGGCGGCGGCGACGCTTTCGTCATACAGCGCCCCAGAGCGGACCACCTCGGCCCCGATGGATTTGAGGCGCTCGGCAAAGCTTTCGGGTACTGTGGCGGCAAGATGGATGCGCGCCTTTGCCCCCATGTCCCGCGCCCCTGCGGCCACGCCCATGCCGTGATTGCCCGCGCTGGCGCAGACGAATGTATGGGTGGCGGCGAAGGCGCGAATATCGGCGTCGCCCATGCGGGCTTGGCCAAGCACCTCGCCGGTGTTTTGATGCCAAGCCTCGGCCAGAATACGCGCCACGGCATAGGGCGCGCCGAGGGCTTTGAACGCGCCGAGACCCATGCGCTGGGTCTCGTCTTTGGCGTAGACGGCAATGCCGCCGGGGCCGGTGAATTGGGTCAGGGGAGAGACCTTGTATTTCGCTTGGGCCCGAAAGAATTCCAGCGCGCGGGCGGCATTGGGTTCAAAGTCAAACGCGTGGGTTTCGGGCATCGCGGGTCTCTCCTTTAGGCGGGGTTTGCCGAGCTGGCTTTGAGCCTAGCAGCGGCGCGCCCCTCCATCAATGCAACTGCCCTTTCTCAGAACCACAGGCCAGAGAAGACCACCGCAAGCCCGGCCCCGACCAGCAGCACAGTGCCCATAATGCCGCGCGCGCCGATCAGCCCGTAGGAAACCAGCCCCAGCCCAAGCGCAACCCGTAGCATGGCGATGATTGCCGCGATGGGGGTTTCGGCCAGACGCAGCATGTCGGGATTGGCGATCATGCCCAGCGGGATGATGTAGAGACCAACGCCCAGCGCCATTGCGGTGAGCGCGACCTTGAGCCAGTTCTCTCCGATCATGCCTGCCGCGATGAACACCGCGCCGCACACCGGGGGGGTGATTGTGGAAAGCAGGGCAAACCAGAAGACAAAGAGATGCGCCTGAAGCGGCTCCAGGCCCAGTTGCGTGAGCGCGGGGCCCGCGACAGAAACGCAGATCACATAGGCCGCCGTGGTGGGCACTTCCATGCCAAGGATCAGGCAGGCAAGCGCGGTCAGGAACAGCGAGGGCCAAAGCAGCCCGCCGGAGCCTTCGAGGATCAGCGAGGTGATTTTCACGCCCAGCCCGGTGATCGACAAAACCCCGATGATGATTGATGCGCATAGGATAATCGCCGCGATCATCGAGACCTGACGCGCGGCATTGAGCACCGCGCTGGTGAAACGCTCGGCGATCTGGGTGCGGTTGCTTTTGAGCTCGGCATTGGTGAAGAGCAGCAGCGCGCCTGCAAGGATTGCCAGCGCGGCGGCGTATTCGGGCGTGTATTTCGCGCCGAACATCGCCCAGAGCAGGACAGAAAAAGGCACAAGGAAAAACAGCGAGGTGATCAGCACATCGCGCCGCGCCGGGCGGTCTGCTGCGTCCACGCCTTTGAGCTCAAAACGGCTGGCATAGGCATTGATGCCGATCCAGACCGCGAGGAAATAGAGCACGGCGGGCAAGATCGCCGCCGCCATGATCGAGGTGTAGGGCACGCCTGTAAGTTCAACCATCACAAAGGCGCCCGCGCCCATCAGCGGCGGCATGATTTGCCCGCCCGACGAGGCCACGGCCTCCACGGCGGCGGCGAGCCGTTTGGGATAGCCCAGTTTGGTCATCGCAGGCAGAGTGATTGCGCCCGTCGAGGCCACATTGGCCGACGCAGAGCCGGAGATAGAGCCAAAGAGCGCGGAGGAAATGACCGAGACCTTGGCCGCGCCGCCCTTGAGCCGCCCCGCAGCAGCAGCGGCCACATTCATAAAGCCCTGCCCCGCTTCGCCCGCATTGAGCACCGCGCCAAAGATCACAAAGATCGACACCACGCCAACCGAAACCCCGGTGAGCGAGCCCCAAATGCCGCCCTCGGCAATGGTCAGCGTGCCCAGAAAGCTGTTCAGCGGCGTGCCGGAATGGCCAAACTGGCCGGGAATATATTGCCCGTAAAGCCCGTAGAGCAAGGCCGCACCCGCCACCAGCGGCAAGGGCCAGCCAATGGCGCGGCGGGCAGTTTCCAGCGTCACCAGCAGCAAGGTCAGGGCGATCGCCTTTTGGAAATTGCCTTCGAGAAATCCGTATTGATCGCCCAGCATGTCGTGGTTCAGCGCGATCCAGAGCGCCGCGCCAATGCCCAGCAGGGCCAGCACCGTGCCGCTGATCAACCCGGCGCGGCTGGTTGCGCCCAGCACCAGAACAAACGGCAGGATCAGCGCCATATGCAGCGGTCTGCTAACCAAATTTGGCACCAGACCGGAGAAGATCAACGCAAGGTGGTAGCCCACCAGAGCAGCGGCCAGACCCAGCCAGAAGACGGAGGCCAAGCGACCATTGAGCAATGTGTTCATGGGAATACTCTCTTAGACAAGAGGGGGCAGGCCGGAGATATGATCCGGCCTGCCAAGGGATGGCGTTACTTCTGCGCGTCGCTCAGGGCGATGCCCGCTTCGGCGTAATAGCGCAGGGCACCGGGGTGGATTTTGCCTTCGATATTGGCCAGCAAGGCCTCATCAACGCCGTTCCACCATGGGGAATTGTCGCTCAGCTTGGCTTTGCTGTCCCAGAAGGTTTTGGTCAACTGATAGGCCGTGTCATCCGCCATTGCCGTGGAGGTATAGGCCACAACTGGCAGCGAGGTGGTGTTGATATCCGCCTCTTGCCCGGCATAGGTGCCCGCAGGGATGGTGAGCGGCGTGCGCTTGGTTTCCGCCACTTGTGCCTCGCTCAGCGACAAGATCGTGACGGGGGTTGAGGCCGCCGCTTCGATCACATTGGGCGCGGGCCATGAACCTGCGGTGACGAACCCGTCGATCTGGCCGTTTTTGAGCGCGGCAACAGCGTTGGAAAGCTCGGCATCTGCGATTTTGACGCTTTCGGCCAGACCGAACATGTCGAGATATTTCTCGCCTTCTGTTGCGCCGAACGAGCCTTTGCCAAGCAAAATGGTTTTGCCCTCGATGCCCATCAGATCGGTGACGCCGCTGTCAACGGACATCACAAAATGCATGGTCAGGGATGGGATCGGGAACAAGGCGCGGATCTCGTCAAAGGCGGGGTCGCCCTTGCCGTCGAACATGGCTTTGCCTTGCTGGGCCAGCCCCACCAATGCGGGCGGCGTCGTGAACACATAATCGCCCCCGCGCGCCTTGGCTTCCATCACGTTCTGCACGGAGCCTTGGCTTTCTTCTACCGTGACGATCACCTCGCCTTCGGTGCCTGCTTTCATGGCTTCGGCCAGTTCAACGCCCATTTGGTAATAGGATGAACCGGTTTTCGCCGATTTATAGGTGATGCGTGTTTCCGCAGTTGCCGCGGTCGCGGTCAGGGCCGTCAGGGCGAGCGCCGCCGCTGTTGTTTTCAGTGTCAGTGTCATCTTAATTCCTCCCTCAAGATGTTCCTCAGTCGTGTAATCGTGACCTGTCTAGACAGGTTCTGAAAGCGTTAATGCCGTTTTTGTCGCCGCAAAGAAAGTGGCACTGGCGCCGCCATCCACAGGCAGGACATGGCCGGTGATAAACCGCCCCCCTGCCGAGGATAGAAACATGGCCGCCGCTGCCACCTCTGCGGCCTCCGCCACCCGCAACAGGGGCGCGCGGGCAAGCGCGCGCAGGCGGTCTTCGGGTTTCGACCCCATCCCGCGCCCCACTGGGCCGGGGGCCACCGCGTTGATGGTGATGCCTTGGGGGCCAAGCTCGGCTGCGGCGGCCTGTACCAATGCCGTGATTCCGCCTTTGGACGCGGCATAGGCGATGCGGTTTTGAGCGCCGCGCAGCGCGTGGATAGACGAGGTGTGCACAATCGCGCCGCCGCCCTGCCCCATCAGCTCTGCTGCTGTCTGGGTGAGGCGGAACGCGCCGCTTAGATTCACATCAAGCACCCGGCCAAAATCTTCATCCTGCGTTTCGTGCAACGACCCTTTTGTGATGATCCCGGCGGCATTGATTAACACGTCGATGCCGCCAAGCTGCTCTGCCGCGCCGCCCAGCGCCGCCTGCACATTTTGCAAATTTGTGATGTCGATACTGTCCGTATAGGCGCAGCCCGCGCCCGCAGGTGTTTTCAAATCAAGTGCTGCAACCAGATCGCCGCGCTCCAGCGCCGCTTGCACCATAGCGCAGCCGATTTCCCCGCTTGCTCCGACCACCACCGTACGGTACATTTAGACAATCTCACTTAATTTCAGATTTAATCAAAAATATCTGATATTTTACGGAATGCAAGAGCTATGTCGTCACGCGCGGAAAATCACGCCCCTGCACCCGGCGGTGTCATTCAAAACCTGACGGATATGCTGCGCCGCGACATATCGCTTGGGGTGTTTGCGCCCGGCACCAAGATGAAGATCTCGCAGATCCAAAAGGAATATGCTGTGAGTGCGGCCTCGGCGCGTGAAGCTTTGTCGCAGCTCAGCGGTGAGGGCTATGCGCAAGCGGTTGAGCAGCGCGGGTTTTTTGTCACGGAAATGTCGCAGGCGACGCTTTTGGACAATGCCAATGTGCGCGCGGAGCTAGAGGCGCTTGGGCTTACGTGGTCGATTGCGCGGCAGACCTCTGAGTGGCGCGCGGCGGTTCTTTCGGCGCATTACCTGCTCAAAGAGGCCGAAGCTGCGCTTGAGACCTCGTTTCGCGACAACATTATTGCATGGGATGAGCGCAACAAAGAGTTCCATTTGGTGCTGGTTGCCAATTCGGGATCGCCTGTGTTGCTCGAAATGATCCAGACCCGGTATGACCTTACGCGGCGTTTTCGCTTGCAGGCCTATGCGGTGGATTTGGGCGAGGACACCGCGCTGGAGCGGTTGCAGCAAAGCGCCAAGGAACATGATGCGATTGCCGAAGCCACGCTGGCGCTTGATGCGGGCAAAGGCGCGGCGCTGCTTCGGGCGCATATCAGCAAGAGCCGTTTTGACGCCTAGCCGGGCGTTTCGAGGCGGCGCGCATGAGCGCTGTTCGAACGCCTGCCCCTACAGTATAAGAGCGGGCACCTATGTATATGTTAACGATCTTTGATCCCTTTGTGGAAAGCGCCCTGTGGCTGGCTGTGATGGCGGTTGCCGCATTGGGGCTTTGGCTATTTAGTAAACGATCCCCGCAACTTGCACATTTGGTGAACCATCATCCATTTTTGGTGGCGTTAATTGATCTGTTCGCCGCGCCCGCGATGGTTTTACTGCTTGGCGCAATTGCGCAAATCGC
This sequence comes from Sulfitobacter sp., assembly GCA_051252055.1. Lineage (GTDB taxonomy): Bacteria > Pseudomonadota > Alphaproteobacteria > Rhodobacterales > Rhodobacteraceae > Sulfitobacter. The sequence goes on along the minus strand of JBPOFD010000001.1, from coordinate 868,847 downwards.
GGCGAAAACATGGGGGCTGGGGCAAGCCGGCACGCAGATCGATACGTTAACTCTATTGGGTTTGATCCTGTCGCTTGCGTGGTGTTTTGCCCGTCTGGCCGAGCTGGTATTTGTCCGGCGCCGCAAAAAAGGCGATGTGCCCTACCTGCCCGGCCTGCCCCGGGGGTTGCTGTTTGGCGGTTTTATATTCATCGGCGTTGCGGCGTTCATCTATCTGCAAGGCTATTCGATTACCGGATTTTACATCTCTACTGGGGCGGTTGCTGCCTTGGTGGCATTTGCCATGCAGCAAACCTTGGGCGATCTTTTTTCGGGCATCGCGCTGAGCGTCGAGCACCCGTTTAAACTGGGGGATCGCATCCGTTTGGCGGATGGATCAGAGGGCGCCGTTATTGACATCAACTGGCGCGCAACGCGGCTGCTGGCTTGGGACAATTCAACGCTGGTGGTGCCAAACAGTGAATTGGCCAAGCAGGGGTTCAAGAACTTCCACGGGGCGGATCACCTCTATGCGCCTTGGTATGAGGTGAAAATCTCGGCGGATGTTGATCCGCGTCTGGCGCGGGCCTTGCTGCTTGAGGCTGCATTAAGATGCAGTAAAATCCTCAAATCGCCGCTTCCTGTGGTGCGCCTCAAAGACGCCAGCACCCTGCCCTACACCTATACGGTCTGGGTGCATTTCGCCAATTATGCGGCAATGTTCGCGGGCAGAGAGCAGCTTTTTCAAGAGATCCACTATGCGCTCAAAGACATTGGCGCGCAGGCCTCGCCCGGCATAAACGAGCTGCACACACGCAGGGCTGAGGCGGTCCAAGTGGAGCCGCCAACCACGCTGCTGGCGTTGAAAATGCTCGATATTGCCAAATCGCTTTCCGAAGAGGAATTGGGGCAAATCGCGGAAATGAGCCACCGCAAAACCTATGAGGCGGGCACGGTTCTTGTGTCAGAGGGCGAGATTGCGGGCGCGATGGATGTGATCATTCATGGGGTGGTGGAAACCAGCATTCAAACCGGGGCGGGAACATCACAGGTGGTGGATCAACTACACTCGGGGCAGTATTTTGGCCTGACCTCCATGTTGATGGACACACCCTCGTTTTTGCAATTCACTGCCTCTAGCAACGTGACCCTCATTCGCATCGATATCCAATGTTTGCGGCGGATATTGGTCAATCGGCCCGACCTGCATGACGAATTTGCCATCCTCATGAAACAGCGCATGGACGCGGCAAAAGACATCCGCTTGGCGGGCGCGGCGGGGGATGCCAAATTCGGCATCAAGGATTTCCTGCGCCGCTTTGAGCAATGGACCCATTAAGCGCCGCGCAGTGCATGCGTTGGCGGGCATTTTCGCCAATTGCCCGCGTTTCACGCCATTCTGTGCGTTGCTCATCTTGGGTTTCACCCTTATCGCTATTGCACCGCTCAACGCGAGAATTGGGTGTATTGTCGATCCTCCTGCACTAAACTGGGAAGAGTTCGCACACGCAGCAAAGGGTCTTGGACCCCAAGCGGCACTGTGTCTGACTTTTGTTAAGATTGTGTAACTCTGCTTCTTGTTGCTTCGCCACGCCGCGATATTTTGAAAGGCCCCGTCCATGAATATGCTGAAAATCGTTGCCGTCCCCATGCACAAAGAGGGCCGCAAATTTGTTGCGATCTTTGCTGCGATCACGGTGGCGCTCGCCTTTATCTGGGAGCCTTTATTCTGGCTGGGCTGCGGCGCAACAGTTTGGTGTTACTACTTTTTCCGAGATCCGGTGCGGGTGGTGCCGCAGACCGAAGGGCTGGTGATGTCTCCGGCGGATGGGGTTGTCTCGCTGATCGAGGACGTGATCCCGCCCAAAGAGCTTGGCCTTGGCGAAGAGCCCGTCACCCGCGTGTCGGTGTTTATGAATGTTTTCAACTGCCACGTGAATCGCGCCCCCATTGCGGGCAGAGTGACACAGATCACCTATCACCACGGGAAATTCCTGAATGCCTCGCTGGATAAAGCGAGCGAGTTTAATGAGCGCAATTGCCTCACCATCGAGACAAAAGACGGGGTTAAAATCGGCGTGATACAGATCGCCGGGCTGGTTGCGCGGCGCATCGTTTGCTTTGTCAAAGAGGGCGATGGCGTTTCCGTGGGCGAAAGATTTGGCCTGATCCGCTTTGGCAGCCGTCTTGATGTTTACCTGCCCAAAGGCGTGGCCCCTGCTGTGGGTCTGGGCACCACCGCCGTTGCGGGCGAAACAATTTTGGCGGATTTAACCAATCCTAATCAAATTGCAGTTAGCGTCTCTGTATGACCCAGACAAAAACCATAAAACTAAGGCATATCGTCCCAAGCATGGTGACGGTATTTGCCATCTGCGCCGGGCTAACTTCGGTTCGGATGAGCCTTGAGGGCCGTTTGGAAACCGCCCTCGCCTTTATCCTGCTGGCGGTTTTCCTTGATGCTGCGGATGGCAAGCTGGCGCGGTTCTTGAACACGGCCAGCCCGTTTGGCGCCGAGCTCGACACGCTGGCGGATTTTTTCAACTTCGGGATCGCGCCGGGTTTTTTGCTGTTCAATACGCTGTATTTGGGCACGCCGAATGCCAATTTGGGCTGGCTAGCAACACTTGTTTTGGCCGTGTGCTGTGCGCTGCGGTTGGCGCGGTTCAACCTGTCGCTGGGCGATACGGATGTGGTGCTCAAAAAGGAGAATTTCTTTGTCGGCGTGCCTGCGCCTGCTTTGGCCTGCCTTGCCCTCATGCCGATCTTCATGCAGCTTTCGGGCTGGCAGAACGTCGATTACCCGCTGCTGCGCACGGCGTATATTGTGGCTGTTGCCTTCCTTGCGGTCAGCACGATCCCGACGTTTTCCATCAAACATGCAAGCATCAAACGCAGCCAAATACCCGTGGCGATCATCGGCACGGTTGTCGCGGTGATTTGCTTGATGACCTACCCTTGGCCCACCTTGATAGCGCTTAATCTGCTTTATCTCGCGACATTGCCGATTTCTTACGCGGCGCATCGCAGGCAGAATGAAACGGGCCGTGAAGACTAGAGTTTCGCGGCCCTATTCCGCCAGCGGGGCGGCCATTTTCAACTCGACGGTAAAGGTCGTGCCGACACCAAGCTCGCTGGTGTAATAAATCTGGCCGTGATGCGCCTCGACGATGCGTTTGGAAATGCTCAAGCCAAGCCCGCTGCCTTCGAATTTACGCTCGTCGCGGGAATCCAATTGCGAGAATTCTGCAAAGACCTGCTCCTCTGATCCGGCTGGAATGCCGATGCCTTCGTCGCGTACCGACAAGCGGATCAGCCCCTCCTCCGCCTCGACTGAGATAAACACCTTGCCGGAATTTTCGGAAAATTTCGCGGCGTTGGAGATCAGGTTCATCAACACCTGATCCATCCGCTTTTTATCCGCGTTGATCCAATATTCACCAACGCTGTATTGAGTTTGAAGCGAGACATTGAACTTCTCGGCATAGGGTTCAAAGCGTTCCGTGGCTTCTTCGATGATCTCGCCCAGATCAACCCGCTTGAAATCGAATTTGATTTTCCCGATATCTGAGGATTGAAGAAAAAGCAGATCATCGACGAGATCTTTCAACTTATCGGTATTGCGCGACGCGATTTTGAAAAGGTTTGCTACTTTTTGCGGCAACTCTCCAAAGGCGCCGGAATTCATCATATCGAATGCACCCTTGATCGAGGTCAGCGGCGTGCGCAACTCGTGGCTCACGGTAGCCAAGAAGCGGGTCTTTGCATCGAGGGCGGCCTTGGTGCGTTTATGTTCATCCTCCAGCTTTTCCCGCGTGGCGAGATGGCGCGAATACCCAGCGAGAAAATTCCGCCCCAGCTCCATGATGAACCCAAGCACAAAGACAATCGTGAATAGATTGAGCCAAAGCTCTGACGAGAGCGGGGGGCGGACAATCCAGACATCGCGCAGCGGAATGAAAAGAATGGTGAGGCCATAAAGCGATAGGCGCCAGACGATCAAGGACATGAAATGGTGACTGTTCATGGCCGAAAAAATTGAAGCAGAGACCAACATAAAGAGGGGCAAGAAGTGGTCATTTCCGACGCCCTGCTGCCAAGCGATAGAAATACAGAAAAGCGAAATCGTAATGCCACTAATGACTGCGCCAACGTGAATGGCGATCAACGCTTTGCGAATTTCCTTCCGGTTCAACTTTCTGCGTTTCACAATCCAGTGAAAAACATAGGTGTCAAACGCCTCGCTCAGGCCCATCACAACGAAAAAAAATCCCGCGACATACGGGTTATAATAGGCACCGGACAGCAAAACCGCCGTCGAATAGATCACAAAACGCTGCCAAAACAAGTGCCTGCCCACATTGGCATAGTCTCTGAGCCGACGCCGCAGCCCCCACGAATTAGCGTGCGGTTCCGGTATGGCGAGTTTTGCTTTCATCATCTGCAAATTCCGTGTGATCGGCAAAAGTATAAAATTGCACCCAAGTCAACTTTTGCGGTAATACGTACCACGCCAGTCGCGCTATGGTTATCTACTTTAGCGGGAATATTGAAGCAGTATGGTGTAATTATGTCATTCTCGAAAGCAAGAGATGACGAAGGGCACTTAGTAAGTGGCGGGTAATTTCAAGGCAGCAGTGGGCAGCCGGGTTTTCGTCCCGCGCGGATCAAGCTGACGCGTAAATAGGCCGCTGATGTAACCGCGACCGAGGCGGAAATCGGCAAATGCAAAAAGGGCGCAAGGGCTTCCCAAAGAAGCCGCCCGCGCCCTTCAAAATCTAAACGACGTTAGCTCACAGACCGGGAAGTTTCCGGCCAATGCTGCGGATGTCAAACGTTGCGCCGCGCTCTGCGCCAAAGGTTACCGTGGCGCCAAGGCCAACAAATGGTTCGCTAACGCCGACCCCCAGTGCCTCGATTTTGCCTTTACCGGCTTCGACATAGAGGTTGAGCGACTCGCTGACGTCGCGGTCGAGTTTGACCGCTAGGCGTGATGCATTAATCCCCGAGCTTCCGAGATTGTCGTAACTTCCAGTAATGCCGATTCCGTTGTCAAATTCATAATTCGCAGCGAAGCCGAACATATCTGTCGAAAGATACTCTGTTTCGACTTTGGCATAGTAACCTTCGTAATCGATCTTATTCGCTTCGATGCCAAATTCGATACCGTAAAGCTGTAGATCTTCACCCTCGGAGGCTTCATTTACCGCAAATGCGCCGAAGGAATTATTGTCGTCAAGATGATAGAGGAAGTGCAAGCCCACATTTACGCTATCTAAATCAGAAAAGTTTCCTTTATTGTATCCCAGTTCAGCCTGCACCCCGAACGAGCGGTTGAATGCGAACTCAACGGCCCCTTCAATACCCATACGGTTGAGTGATGTGTCATCGGTGAAAGCCGATGTACCGAAGGTCAGCTCTCCCCCAGTGACTTCAAATGCAGCCACGGCATTGGGGACAAGGAATGTTGCGCACAAAAGTGCGGGAATATAAATTTTCATAAATCACTGCTCGCTTTTTTTATTCTATATCGGTCTCTTTGAGACTGGTGCATTCTTAATATGCAACTGGGACGTGCATAAATGCCCGACAAGCAATTCTTCTAAGTTGTGTATATCGTGCAACAAAGATTTCAATTTTGAGAGAGTGCCGATCCGGGCGCGCGTTCAAATCTCATGCACCATCGGCGGGGTGTCACAGGTTTTCATCGCGATATCCACGACGTGGCGGTGATGCGTTAGGTAAATCGCCTGACCTTTTCGGCCAATATCTTCCATGACGCGGCAAGCGGCGCTGGTTCTTTCTTCGTCGAAAGTTTCGAAAATATCATCGCAGAAGAATGGCAAACAGGTGCCCTGCCCTACCAATTGTTCATGGGCGGCAGCCCTGAGCGCGAGGTAGAGTTGGAACCGCGTGCCTTTGGACATGTCGGATGCGCGTTTCGAGGTGCCGGACCCGTCAACAGCCAGCAAGATTTCCTCGGCCCCGTCGGGGAGGGTTGTCAGCTTGGGATAAGCGCCGTGGGTGAGGGAAGCGAAACATCTCTCGGTTGCGGTCATCATGCCGCTGCGATGGCTGTCGCGATATCGGCGGATGGCGCCGGATGCCAAGCGGTGGCCCAGCGACAGTTCCAGATGTTCCAAAGCGGCTTCTTCAAGCTGCAACTCTAGGGTGGTTTTACGCTCGGTAAGGGAAGCGATGTCGGCATCCCCGGTCACGAGGGCCAAGCCTTGCTCGGCTGTCACGCGTTTCTCGGTCGCTGAGGTCAGAGCATCTTCGGCGCTGGTGAGATCGGATTTCACGGCTTCGGCCTGCGCATCCAGGCTGGCGATTGTCACATCTTTCAGCGCCTCACGCGCCTCTGCCATCTCGGCGGCACCCAGTTCAGAAAGGATTGTGCGCTCTAGTTTGGACAGGGCGGCGCGGTCCGCGATGACTTGGAGCGCGCCCCCTGTCATTTTGCGCAGGGCGTCAATATCAACCACCCCCGCACCGCCGGGAAAAAGGACGGCAATGGCCGCCACTTCTTGTGCGATTTGGCTCAGATTGCGTTCATTTTCGCCAATGCTGACGCGCGCTTTTTCAATGCGCTGGCTTAGCTCCGCATGTTTTTCTTGGCCGTCCCGCGCTGTGTTTGACAGGTCTCGCAGGGCATCGAAACAAGTGGCGGCTGGCTCTTGCGGCGTTACGCCGTGGCGCGCGGCAAGCGCCGCCACCTCCGACGCAAAGCGATGCTGATCAGCCTGCATGGTCGCGACACGCCGGGTTGCGGATGCGCGCTGCTCCTCCTGTTCGCGCAGATTGCGCAGCGGTTCAAGCGAGGCCATCAAGGTTTGAGGGGCGATTGCACCTCCCAGCAATTCCTTAACCAAACCTTGCCAGTCGGCCTCTGCCTTGGCCTTGGCCTGCAACGCTGTTTGGTGTTTGGCCTGCCGATCAGCGCGATCTTTTTGGGCCTGCCTCAAAGCGTATTGAGCCTTGGCGCCTTGGGCTGCCGTTTCGCGTTCTGTCTCTGCGATTTTACGCGAGGCCGCGATGAGACTTTCGAAATCGGGGGTCTCAAGCGCCACCAACGGGCCCAAAGTTTCCACGAGCTTTTGGGCGCGGTCCAAAACAGGCTGGTGCATTTCTTGAAGAGCGGCCAACCTGCCCGCGCTTTCAAAAGCGCCGGCATGGCGGTTAACCCAATCGAGCCATTCAGCCGGGGTGAGCGGGGTCGGCAACCCCACTTGGGATGCCGCGTCATTGACCGCTTTTTCCACCGCAGCAAGATCGGCGTTCAATTCATTCAACTGGCTGGTGGCGCGATCTGCGCGCACCTCTGCCTCAGCGCGGGCCTGCTCGATCTGGCGCAATTGCCCCAAATCACTTGCGCGGGCGACACGGGATTTCATCGCAGCATCAAGCGCGTTCATGGCGATTGCAAAAGAGGTTGCTGTCTCCACGCTCAGCGCCGCCTCATGGGCGCGCCACAAACGGTCGCGGCTGTCTTGAAGAGCGTCCGTCTCGGCATCGGCAACGAGGTTGCCATGGGCGGTCAGCGCCTCTGCCTGCGCGATGCGGGCGGCCATGTCTGTCTGATGCTGCGCCTTAAGATCGGCGGCTTTGCTCCGTTTTTGAAGCAGATCTGCCTGAGCCTCGGCCCAGTCTTTTGCTTTGAGCGGGCTACAGGGACAGGACGGAAGCGTGTCGAAACGAACCGGTCCGATGGTTAACCCGCGCAGATGCTCTGCGGCGGTTTGTTTGGCGATCGTCAAGGCTTGGGTGGCCGCCGCATAGCTTGGTGCCAAACGGTCGACATCGTGGCGGGACAATATTTCCCCGACCTGCGGCGACAGGGTGCCTGCGCTGCCAAAGGCATCACATTCTTCTTGTGCGGCGCTCAAACGGGTTTCGAGCGCGGCAAGCTCGTCTGTCTCTGTCAGCGCGATATCTTCCGCTTTCCGCAGGGCTTCGCGTGTTTTTTCAAGGCGAATAATGTCCGCAGGAGACAGGACAAGCGATTGCGGCGCAATTCCGGCTGGCGCGCCAAGATCATGGGCGGCGCGCGCCATGGCCTCCTCTGCGGCGCGCTGTTGATCTTGGCGGCGCGCCATATCCATATCCGCTGCGCGATCACGGATGCGCAGATCTTCGAGCGCATCAAGCTGCTCGGAAAGCGCCACGTGCTCGGGATCGACTGTGATCAAAGTCCGCGCGGCGGTTAACTCCGTCACTTCCGCCTCAAGACGTTCCATTTCTGAGCGCGCTGTGGTTTCTTCGCTGCGCAACTGAACCAGTCTTTCAGGATCAAAATCGAGCCGCGCCGGATATTCCGCAAAAGGCGCTATTGCGGTTTGCAGGGCGCTTATTTCGCCCATCATCGGAATGGCACGTCTTTGCGCGGCGATCTGCGCAGAGGTGCTTTGCAGCGCGCTTCGGACCTTGCGTGCCGATTGCTCGGCGGTCTGCGCGTCTGACAATGATTTTCGCAAGGTGCGCCACGCATTGGCTGTGATATCGCGCTCGCGAATGGTCTTTTCGACCTCAGCCAGATCGCGTTTCAATTCCGCGATACGCGTTTTGCTGGCGCGTTTTTTCCAGATCGCGTCCGCCTGTTCGCGCACCCCGTCCAGAACTGCGCTTAGGTCTGCGACCCCTGCTGCGGCGGAGAACAGCAGCCGCCCGATGTCGCCTTTTGCCTGTGCGATTTCCTCGCCGCCGCGTTCAATCGTATCATCATCAAGGCACAGAAGCTGGCGGTAATCCTCTTCCGTCAGGCCCGCCAAATGGGCCGATAGCGCGGTTTCTGGCAGGGCCGTGCCATTGGCATCGACCAAGGCACCGCTTCGTTTTGGCAGACGCGTAAATTCGCGCAACTGCCCATCGATGTCGAGCGTCGCGGAGACCTGTAGGTTGCTGCGTTGGTGTTTGAACCCATAGGTTTCGCGCAGTGGAAAACCGTAGAACAGCCGCAAGGCCGCTTCCATCGTCGTGGTTTTGCCCGCCTCATTGGGTCCGTAAATGATGTGGAAATCGGGCCTGTCGCTGCGCGGGCCAAACTCATAATGCCGGTTGTTGAAATGGCCGAACCGGTCGAGGGATAGCCGCTGTATCCGCATCACGATTCCGCACCCTTCATCTTGGCCAGAACGCGGCGCGCCCCGGATTGTGCCAAGCGCAACGTTAGCGCGTCTGCCGCTGCTTCGTCCGGGATAAGGCGGGCGCGCATGCCTGCGGGCAGGTCTTGAAGCACGGCGTCGATCTCGTCTCTTGCGGTGGCGGCAAAGCCGCTTTCACGCGCGATGGCTTGCATGCTCGTCGATAATTCATCTGTTGCATTGCCTGCGCTGCTTCGCGCTTCGGGCGGGTCGAGATCGAACAACAGCTTGTCGATCCAGATGTCTCCGATCCTTTCCGCAAGATCGCTGATCGTCGCGTACCAGACGTCCCTATCGCGCAGGATTTGCCAATAGCGCGCAGGCTGGCCAGTGAGGGACAGGCGCACAACGCCCGTTGGGGCGGTGATCCGGGACCGGATGTCTTCGAGATGCACGCGCAGGGCGGCACGCAATGCATCGTCGCCCTCCACCTGTGTGATATCCAGCGCGGCGTGGGTGAATTCCACAACCGATGTGGGCACTTCCTCCACCGTGATTTTGCCATTTTCAACCGTCAGAATGCTGGCCGATTTAGGGCCTGCTTCGCCGATATCGCGCCCCTGCGGAATACCGGGCATCACAATCCACGGGCTCTGGGAATGGATTTGCCGTTTGTGAATATGGCCAAGCGCCCAATAGTCAAAACCCATGCCCGCCAAATCCGCAACGCTGCAAGGCGCATAGACATCATGCCCCGCAGCGCCCGCCAGCGAGCTGTGCATCATGGCGATATTCACAGCCCCCGCGACGGGTTCAGGGAAGCGCGGCAGGAGGCTCTCGGGGGCGTGACGGTCGGCAAAGCTGACGCCGTGAATCCAGATGTCCTCAGAGAGCTGCACCTTGCCGCCCCCCGCATCGAACACGGTGACATTGCCTGGCAAATCGAGCGTCCCGGTGATGGGGTTTTCCGCATCGTGATTGCCTTTGATATAGAAGACACGGATGCCCGCCGCTCTGAGCCGGTCCAGCTCGGCGGTCAGAAACGCCGCCGTTCGGGCGCTGCGCTGTTTGCCGTCAAACAGATCGCCCGCGATCAACAGCGCCGTCACCTTTTCCGCCAGCGCAAAATCGATCAGACGGGAAAAAGCGGCGCGGGTGGCGGCCTCAACGGCCTTGCTCAAATCTTCATTTCGCAGCGCAAGGGAGCGGAGTGGCGAATCGAGATGAATATCGGCGGTGTGCAATAAACGGATCAATGAAATACCTCTTTGCGGCAGAGTGTCATTGACCCCAAATAGACTCAAGCCGCAACTAAAAGGGCAGCGCCCCGCCCCCTCGAAATCGACAGTGGCAGTAAGGATATCTGCGGACAAAATATCGATGATTCTGGAAATTAGGATCTTTTGTTGCCACTCCCGTGGTGAGAAGCATCCCTGCCCTCCCCCGCACTACGTTGAAATCAAACAGATATTTGAGATAATATTTTTACAGGACAATTTTACTGGACAGGTGACCAGAAAAATTGATCAACTGCTTGCACGATCTCGGGACGCCAGTGGAGGGGCAACCCAAGATGGAGACAGTGACTGGGAGGAGTCCAAAATGAGCACCCAAACCAAGAAAACCAAATACGCCGCCGTTGCCCGTGAATTCCAGGCCGGGCGCATCTCGCGGCGCGATTTTATGCGCAAGAGTGCTGCAATGGGCGTGGCCGCCACGGTGCCGCTCGCCTTTGGTGCAAGCCACGCCAAAGCGCAGGCCGCCGAGCGTTACGATTACGTCATCATCGGCGCAGGATCTGCCGGTTGCACATTGGCCGCGCGATTGTCGGAAGACGCCGATAAAAATGTGCTGGTGCTTGAGGCGGGCCCGGCAGATGAGAACCAATATATTCACATCCCCGCCGCCTTTCCCAACCTGTTCAAAACGCCGCTGGACTGGGCCTATACGACCACCCCGCAGGAGCATTCAGACGGCATCCAGCTCTATGTGCCGCGCGGCAAGGTTTTTGGCGGAAGCAGTTCGATCAACGCGATGATCTACAAACGCGGCAACCCTGTCTGTTTTGATGCATGGGGCGCGACAAACCCCGGCTGGAGCCACGCGGATGTGCTGCCGCTTTTCAAACGCTCGGAAAATAATGAACGCGGCGGCGATGACAATCACGGCGCGGGCGGCCCGCTCAATGTGGCCGATCTGCGCGATCCGAACCCGGTGACGCTTGCCATGGTCGAAGCCGCTGTTGAAGCGGGCTATCTTGCGCAGCCGGACTTTAACGCGGGCACAGATCAGGAAGGCTTTGGCCTCTATCAGGTCACGCAAAAAGACGGCATGCGCAATTCGACAGCAGCCGCGTTTTTGCACCCGGCGCTGGCACGTGACAACCTCGCGATCCAAGCCGAGGCGCATGTGCAGAACCTGATCATCGAGAATGGCCGCTGCACGGGCGTGCGGTTCAAGGCGGGCGATGAGATGCACGATGTAATGGCAGATGCGGAGGTTATTTTATGCGCGGGTGCCATTGGGTCGCCGCAAATCTTGATGCTGTCGGGCATTGGCCCGCGCGGCGCGCTGGAGGCGCTGGGAATTTCCGTCCTGCACGACCTGCCCGGTGTGGGCCAAAACCTGCAAGAGCATTTGATGGCCCCTGTCGCCCATGTGTGCACACAGCCTGTGACACTGGCCCATGCGCTGGAGCCAAAGCAGGCCGAATTGCTGGGCAAAGGCATGGGGCTTCTGACGTCAAATATTGGCGAAGGCGGCGGGTATCTGACGGTGATGGAAGACGCCCCTGCCCCTGATCTGCAATTTCATTTCACCCCAACGTGGTTTGTCTCGGACGGAGCCGGGAACCCAACCGATAGCGAGGGTTTCACGATCCTGCCCAGCCTTGTCGGCACAAAATCGGTGGGGGAATTGACGCTTGCCTCGGCCAATCCTGATGATGCGCCGCTGATCAATCCGAATTGTCTTGCCGATCCGCAAGACCTCGAAATCCTTGTGGAAGGTGTCAAGATCGCCCGCAAGATCATGGCCTCGCCCGCCTTGGATGATTTCCGCGGCGAGGAGCGTTTTCCGGGGCCGGGTGTGCAAACGGATGATGAAATCCGCGCCTATCTGCGCGGCAATATCCAAACGATCTATCACCCCGTAGGCACCTGCAAGATGGGCGCGGATGACATGGCCGTTGTTGGTGCCGATCTGAAGGTTCACGGTATTGACGGGCTGCGTGTGGCGGATGCCTCGATCATGCCCACCATCACCAATGGGAACACCAACGCGCCGGTCATCATGATTGGCGAGAAGTGTTCTGACCTGATCCGGGCCTGACCCGGTTCTCCCCCCTGTGACCCCGGGCAACCGGGGTTGCAGGACCCTTTTTTCGAACACAACAGATAGGGAGCCGACCTATGCTTGGCAAAATGATGGACCAGCAGTTGCTGATCTCTTCGCTGATTGAACACGCGGGGCGGTGCCATGGCCGGACCGAGATTATTTCCGTGGAAACCAGCGGCGACATCGTGGTCACGAATTGGGCCGATGTTGCGGCGAATGCGCGCCGGCTTGGCTCTGCGCTGACACAGCTTGGGCTGCCGCCGCAGACACGCTGCGGCACGATTGCGTGGAACAACCGCCGCCATCTGGAGATCTATTTTGGCAGTTCCGGCGCAGGTTTCATCTGCCACACGCTCAACCCGCGGCTGCACCCCGACCAGATGGTCTATATTGCCAATCACGCCGAAGACCGCGTGATGTTTTTCGACCGGACATTCTTGCCTGCCGTTGCCAAGCTGAAAGACCGGTTTGAAACGGTGGAGCATTACGTGTTGCTGGGTGCGCGCGATGCCGAAGCGGCGGCGATGCTGGACGGTCTGAAGTTTTATGACGAGTTGATTGCGGAGGGTGATCCGGGTTTTGTTTGGCCGGAGCTCGACGAGCGCCAGCCTTCCTCGCTGTGCTATACCTCGGGCACGACGGGCAACCCCAAGGGGGTTTTATATTCGCACCGCTCGACCCTGCTGCATTCGCTGGCGGGCAACCATCCCGACGGGCTGGCGATTTCGGCGTGCGACACGGTGATGCCGGTGGTGCCGATGTTCCACGTGAACGCGTGGGGCGTGCCTTATACGTCGGCGGCAGCCGGGGCCAAACTGGTCTTGCCGGGGCCGGGGCTGGACGGCGAAAGCCTTGTCTCGCTGATTGACGGGCACGAGGTGACGGTGGCATTTGGCGTGCCGACCATCTGGATGGGGCTGTTGGCCGCGCTCGAGAAAACCGGATCAAAAGTGCCCAGCCTGACACGGACAATCGTGGGCGGCGCGCCGATGCCGCCGTCAATGTACACCGCATTTCGGGACAAATATGATGTCGAGTTGATCCAAGCATGGGGCATGACCGAAACCAGCCCTGTCGCCACGGTAAACCGCGCGCTTAGCCACCATGCGAACCTATCCCAAGATGCGCAAACCGCTGTGCGGGTGGGCCAAGGGCGCGCATTGTTCGGCGCCGAAATTCGATTGATTGACGAGACAGGCGCGGTGCTGCCCCAGGATGGCAAGACCCAAGGCGATTTGCAGGTGCGCGGGCCATGGGTTGTCCATACTTATTTCGGCAAGGACGAACATGCCCTGACAAAGGATGGTTGGTTTGACACGGGCGACGTGGCCACCATTGATCCCGACGGTTTTATGGTGATCCGCGACCGTTCCAAAGACATCATCAAATCGGGCGGTGAATGGATTTCCACTGTCGAGCTTGAGAACATCGCCATCGGCCACCCCGCCATTGCCAACGCCGCCGCCATCGCGGCGCGCCATGAGAAATGGGACGAACGTCCGATCCTTGTGGCGGTCAAATCGGGCGAGATCACCCAAAGTGAACTCTTGAAATTTTACGACGGCAAAGTCGCGAGCTGGCAAGTGCCAGACCGGGTGATCTTTGTCGATGAACTGCCACTCGGTGCCACCGGAAAGGTGGTCAAGCTCAAGCTGCGCGAGGCCTATGCAGATATCCTTTTGGAGGAAACCACATGAAACACCAAAGCCAATTCACCCCCGATTTGCAGGCGGCTTATGATGCTGACCTGACCGTTCTTGACGCGTCAAAACACGTTTGGGCAAAAACCACCCTGTCGACGCGCATCGAGATTTTGCAGGTGGTCAAAGACAATCTGATGAGCGTGGCCGAGGATTGGGTCGCGGCGGCGGGCCGTGCAAAAGGCATTCCCGAAGGCTCGCCCCTGCTGGGCGAGGAGTGGATTTCCGGCCCCTATGCCGTCATGTCCTGCTGTAACGGCTTGATTGACACGCTGTCGCAGATGGACGGCAAAACCTATCTGGACGGGCTCAAAAAGCGCCGCTTGCACACGGGGCAAACCGCCCTGCGTGTGGTGCCACATTCGATCTGGGACAGGTTGCTGCTCTCTGGGGTCAAGGCTGACGTCTGGATGCAAAAAGGGGTGGATCAGGCGAACCTGAAAAAGCACTCTGCCTTGGCTTATGATGTGCCAATCGAGCAGCGCAGCGGCAAGGTCGCGTTGGTTTTGGGCGCGGGCAACATCGCCGCGATCACCCCGCTTGATGCGTTTCAAAAGCTGTTTTTGGAAAATCAGGTGGTCTTGCTCAAGATGAACCCGGTCAATGATTACCTCACTGAACCTTTGAAAATCGCGCTGGAACCTCTGATTGAGCTTGGCGCGCTGCGCATCCACCGGGGCGACGGCCCTGCTGGCGCATATCTGACCGAACACCCACTGGTCGAAGAGATCCACATCACCGGCGCGCGTGCCACCCATGATCTGATCGTCTGGGGGCCCGGCGCGGAAGGCGAAAAGAACAAAGCCGCAGGCACGCCAAAGAACCCCCGGCACATGACCTCTGAATTGGGCGCGGTTTGCCCGACCATCGTTGTACCCGGCCCATGGACCGCCGCCGATTTGCGGTTTCAGGCGGAGAATATTGCCACGATGAAGCTGCACAATTCAGGCTTCAACTGTGTCGCGGTACAGAGCCTGATCTTGCCCAAATCATGGGGCAAAGCAGGCACGCTGATGAAAAATCTCGCTGATGTGATGGCGAAACACACAAAACGCGCGGCCTATTACCCCGGCGCAGAGGACCGCAAGGATGCGTTTCTTGCCCATGCGAAAGACCCTCAGCGGGTCGAGCGCGGCTTGGATGTGGCACCGCTTTATATTGCGGACATGGCCGATGGCGACACGGAATGGCTGGCGCAAAACGAAGTGTTCACCACCGCCCTTGGCGTCATGCATATTGAGGCCGCCGATGCCGAGACCTACCTGAAAGAGGCGATCAAATGGGCCAATGAGACGCTTTATGGCACGCTGGGCGGGAACATCATCATCCACCCCGCGACGATCCGTGCCATGGGCCGCAAACGGTTCGAGGAAATCATCGCCGAGTTCCGGTATGGCGCCATTGCTGTGAACGCATGGTCCGGTCTTGCGTTTCTTGTGACCGCCTGCCCTTGGGGCGGTTTTGCCGGGGCAACCCTGCGGGATGTGCAATCGGGTGTCGGCACGGTGCACAACACGTTTATGCTTGAAAACGTTGAACGTACCGTGATCGAAGCGCCGTTCCGGCCTTTTCCGCGGAACCTGCTCTCTGGCGGGATGACGCTCTTGCCGCGCCCGCCTTGGTTTGTCTCGAACACGCGCCAGCATCACATTGGGCGGCTTCTGACGCGGTTTCAACATCGGCCCGGCTGGCTCAAGCTTCCGCGTATTTTCTTTCATGCTTTGCTGGGCTAAGTCTGGCGGGTCAAAAGTGAGTACCCGATGAACGACATGCCCCCTGCATCCAAGCTTGCGGACCGCAAAGCCCTTAAGGTCCGCAAGCGAGAGAGCCGAAAGCGCGAGATCGCCCAAAGCGCGATCGACGCGCTCAAGCTCTATGGCTATGCGCGCACGACTTTGCGCGATATTGCGGCGCAATCTGACATGTCGCTGGGCAGCCTGCATTATTATTTCGAGGATAAGGACGAGCTGCTTATCTATGGGGTGCGGCTGTATAAAAGCGATTTTGTCGAATCCATTGCCGCCGCTGTCGAGGGCATCACCAGCCCGCGCGACATCAAGACCGCCTTTTGCAAGGCACTGGCCACGACAATTGCCGACGACGCCGAGTTGCACCGCCTTTGGTATGACATCCGCAATCAGGCGATGTTCGACAAAACCTTTGTGGAAACCATTGCCGACATCGAAGACCAGTTGATCGAAATGATGAGCCCGCTGGCCACGGGGCGCGCGGAAAAAGAGCTGCTCTATATCCGCTTTGACGGTGCGTTTCGCTATATGCTCCAGCTTCATCTGTCGGGCCAGCCGCGAAGCCTCGACGAGATGACAGCAGTCTTCGAAGCGATTGCGGCTTAGATTAACACGCGCCTACCCGCCGAACCCTGTTCTGCCGCCGACCTTGCCAAACCCGCCGCGTGATTTTGCGGTGGCGCGGGTCATCGGGGTTTTCCCGATTGTCGAGGCCGGGCGGGCAAATTGCGAGGTGCTGAGCTTTGTCGCGCCTCGGTTTGAGGAATAGGTGCTGGAGCGGGCCGCATTGGTGAACTTACCATCCGATGTTTTATAAAGCGGCTGGCCCGCCGACATTCCGGCCCGCCCGCCCAGCATATTCCCAATCAGATAGCCGGCCAGCAGCGGCATAAAAATGCCGCCCGAGCCGCTCTGCGTGGCTGTTGCTTCAGAGCCGCAAGCGCCGGGGCCGTGTTGCTCTTCGCACACTTCAAGGCTGTCATAGCGCGGTGCGGATTCAACATGGAGGGTTTGGGCCTCAGCAAAAGACGCCTCGCAATCTTGAGCGGTGAACACCCCGCCCTGCGATGCGGCATCTGTGCAGCTTTGCAAATCGGGGAAGGCGGCCGCATCAATCTGCTCGTCGCGGCAGCCCGCGAGGGTGAAGGCGGCAGCCCCGACAATGGCGATGGCAACCCGTTTGGAGCGTTTGGTCATGGTTTGGATACTTTCCTGTTCAGCCAGCGGTATGGATAATGCATTTCAGCCGTTAATATAATGCGGTTTGAACCGCGAAAGGTCTTGGGTAATGCGCGAGCGGTCTTCGCGCATGCCGATGCCAGCGCAGCTCTGCCCCACAATCCATGCGCCCACCACGGGCCGGAAGCCATCAAATTGCGGCAACGGCGCATAGGCCTGAATGATGCGGGGATGCTCTGCGTAGTCGGTGTTGACCGATTGCTCGATCATCTCATCCGCTTGGTAGATCGAGACAGACGCCCCTTCGCGTGACAGGATCGGCTTGCGCACATGGCCCGCGACAAGCTGCGCCTGTGCGCGCTCAAAGGCTGCGGCACTGCCTGCCGCTGCGCTGCCTTGGCCTGACATCGCATCGGCAATGTCCTGTTCGAAAAACGCGGGCAGCAGGTTGGGATGGCCTTCGAACATTTGCCACAAAACCGCAAGCAGCCCTTTGTTCGACAGCGTTGCCTTCCACGCAGGCTCTAGGAACAGGCAGCCCGATCCGGCGATATGCGCGGCATAATCGTCGCGCAGCAAATCTTCCCAAGGGTAGAGTTTGAACAGCACCGCAATGCGGCGGTCTTCATCATCCAAAAACTGCCCGTCATCGCTCAGCGCGATTTTATCAAGATCACAATAATGCGCGCCCAAACCGGCCTCGCGGGCGGCCCAACCCATGGCTTCGACGGTGCCGTAATCTTCGGGGTTTCCGGCCACGGCGGTAAAATGCAGATCGCTTTCAGCCTCAAAAACCTCGGCAAACCGTGCGACAAGCGCTTCGTGGATGCCGTTGAATTGGTCCGTGCCTTGGGGCAACACACCTGCGGCCAGTTGATCCTCTAGCCACTGCCACTGGAAAGCTGCGCTTTCATACAGCGAAGTCGGCGTATCCGCGTTATATTCCAGCAGCTTGGCAGGCCCCTCGCCGTCATAGGCAAAGTCAAACCGGCCATAGATTTCCGGATCGCCATCGCGCCAGCTTGCCGCAACAAGATCGCGGTGCGGCTCGGGGATCGCCATTTGATCCATGAGCTCTTCGCTGCTGATGATATGGGCGGCGGCTTCGCGGCACATGGCGTGCAATTCGGTGGCCGGGTCTTCGATGTCCGTCTCGATCTGCTCAAGCGAGAAAGCATAGGCAGAGGTTTCGTCCCAATAGGGCTCGCCATGCATATCGGCAAAGGTAAACCCGACCTCCTGCGCATGCGCGCGCCAATCGGGCCGTTCGGGCAGAGAGATTTTTTGCATGGTGCCAGCCTTTTTAAGTCCCCCATCGGTTAATCGGTTTTGCGCCAATTAACCAGACGGGGTTTAAAACACGGGCGGCTCTGCGCGGCTTTACACGCGGGTTGCCTCTGCCGGATGTGCGCCCGCGTCATTTTCACGCTGCAACCGTTTTGAGGCCATTCCCGGTGCGGCCCCCCAAACGGCGATCCAGCGGTAGAAAACCGGTGTCAGGAAAAGGGTGAACACCGTGGCAAAACCAAGCCCGCCGACGATGACCCAGCCCACGGCGATGCGCGCCTCGGCCCCCGCGCCAGAGGTCAGGATCAAGGGCAAGCCGCCAAACACGGTTGATACCATCGTCATCATCACCGGTCTGATCCGCAGGCGCAGGGCATCGCGGATCGCGCTGTCAATGTCTTGGCCCGCTTCGCGCAACTGGTTGGCAAATTCCACGATAAGGATGCCGTTCTTGGCCATCACACCGATCAGCATCACCAGACCGATCTGGCTGTAATAGTTCAGCGAGCCTCCCGTCAGCGAGATTGCCATCAAGGCCGCCGCCAGACCAAAGGGCACGGTGAGCATGATCACAATGGCACTGGCGATGCTTTCGAACTGCGCTGCGAGAACCAAAAACACAACGAGAAATGCCACGCCAAACACCATATACATGGCCGACTGCCCATCCGTTAGCGACGCGGCCTCGCCTGTGAAGGTAACGCCCATGCCATCGGGCAAGCTCTGAGCGGCCAGCGCCGAGAGCCGTGTCATGGCGCTGCCGAGGTCTGCGCCCTCACCCAGATTGGCCTGAACGGAGACTGCCAAACTGCCGCCCTGCCGTTCAATCGCCGATTGGCTGACAACAGGCACAAGGCTCGCGGCGGAGGAAAGCGGCACATAGGCGCCATCGGGCAAACGCAGATAGATCGATTCAAGATCGGAAGGGTCATCAATTGGCGGGCCGCCCGGAACCACATTAACATCGGTTTCCGTATCATCCTCAAAGACCGTGACGGCAACATTGCCCTGCACCATGGCGCTCACGGTTCGGGTGATCTCGGCCTCCGAGAGGCCAAACACGCTGGCCATATCAGGATCGACGCGCACTTCGAATTGCGCCTGCACGGCATCGCCTGAAAGCTGTGGATTGAGGAAGGTACTATCTTGCTCCATCACGGCCACCAGAGCGTCGGCAGCGGCGGTGATCGCGTCCACATCTTTGCCGGTGACCGCAAATTGCAGGCCCCTCCCTGCCCCGCGAATGTTCAAACTATTGGTCGAGCGGGCGCTGACCTGAACACCGGGCACCGAGGATAATTGCCCGCTGATCTCGGCGATGATCTGCGACTGGGACCGCTCGCGCGCCGCCCAATCGGGCAGGCGCACGATGATAAATGCACTGGTGCCGCCGCCGACGCCGATGATGCTTTGCACGGCGGCGATCTCGCCGCTGTTGCGGTATGGCGTTAGGATATTCTCGACCAATGCCACCTGTGTGTCGAGATATTCAACGGTCGTGTCAGACGCCCCGCGTGCCTGTATCAGGAAAAATCCGCGATCCTCATCCGGTGTGATGCTGGAAGACAGCGTGCTTGCCGCCCCTGCCGCGATAATCGCAAAGCCCGCAGCCACGGCCAGCACAATCACTGGCATGCGGATTGCGCGGTCCATTATGCTGTCAAATGCCCGCGTGGCCTTGCTGGGTTTTGCCGGCGCGCTGGAATCTTTGCCGGGTTTTCCGGGGTCGAGGAATGCGGCCATGACAGGGGCCAGCGTGAGCGCTGTGATCGACGATAAGGTGACGGCAAAGGCCAGCACAAAGCCAAATTCGCTAAACACGCCGCCCGCCTGCCCCGGCATGAACGAGATCGGGATGAACACAGCGGCCAAGGTTGCGGTAGTTGAGATCACAGCAAAGAACACCTCGTTCGTGCCCGCCGCAGCGGCGGCAAAAGCGCCCATGCCCTGCTTGCGTTTGCGGACGATGTTTTCGATCACCACAATTGCATCATCCACGACCATCCCGGTCGCCAACACAAGCGCAAGCAGGCTGATGGTATTGACCGAAAACCCTGTCAGCCAGATCGCCCCGATTGTGCCCATAAGCGCCACCGGAATGGTGACCGCCGGAATGATTGTGGCGCGCGGCGAGCGCAAAAAGGCAAAGATCACCGCGATGACAATCGCCGTGGCGAGGCCGATGGATTTCACCACCTCGTTGATCGATCCTTCGATGAATGTGCCATCGTCGGACCCGATGATCAGCTCGACACCATCGGGCAATGCGCCGCGCAGCTCTTCCACCGCAATGCGCACCTCTTTTGAGATCGACAGCGTATTGCCGACAGATTGGCGCGTGATATCAAGGCCAACCGCCACCTGCCCGTTGACCCGCGAGAAAACCGCCGCATCCTCTGGCAACAGTTGAACAAATGCGACATCGGACACGCGGGTATGGGCGTTGATCGGGATTTCGCCCACGCTCTGGACCGTGACATCCGCGTTACCCACGCGCAAAGCAAGGGTTTGGGATGCTGTCTCAAGCTCGCCCAGAGGGGTGTCATCACGCAGCGCGGCCAGCGCCTCCGAGACATCGAATATTGTCAAACCGCGGCTCAGAAGCGAAGGGATATTCACGGTCACGCGAAATTCGTTGGACCTGTTGCCGCGGACCGTCACCTCGGCAATGCCATCAATGGTCGAGAGCCTGTCGTAGACCGGCCCTTCGGCAAGGGCCGTCAACTCGTCGAACGTGGCAGTGCCAAGCAGCGCAAGCCGTATGATGGCATCCGCGTTGCTGTCGCTCTTGGAGACGGTTGGATCGTCTTCGAGATCATCAGGAAGTTGCCGCAGCGTGGAGGACACGATCTCGCGCGCCTCATTGGCGGCGACATCCACATCCGTACCCTCGGACAGGTCAATCGTGATGCGGCTGGACCCGGTGGTCGAGCTGGATTCCATATAGGACATGCCTTCGAGCGCGCTGAGCGCATCTTCGAGAACCTGCGTGACTTCGCTGTCGACGGTGGACGGCACGGCACCGTCATAGGTGGTGCGCACGGATAGAACCGGCTGGTCCACATCGGGCATTTCGCGGACATCCACCGATGCGAGCGCGGCCAGCCCTGCGATGAGGATCAACAGGTTGATGACGACCCCAAAGATCGGACGCGCGACAAAAAGATCGGCAAGACCGGACCTGCGCATAAATTCCATTGGCGCGCTCATTGTGTGGCCTCAGGCGCGGTTTGTTTGGCCGCGCGGGGGGATGCATTTGCCTGCTCTGCGCCCGCATTCGGCCGCTCGCGCCGGCGCTCACCGGCGTCCGGCGTGGCAATTCGCGCCCCGGCCCGCAGTTTTTGCGCGCCTTGTGTAACCACATCCACCCCTTCGGCGATCTCCGCGTCAATCCAGACGGTTTCGCCCCGACGGTAGAGGATGGTAACCGGCACCTGCTCGGCGGTTCCGTCAGTATCAATCCAGACACTGGAGCCCGAACGCGACCATGTGATCGCCGTCGATGGCACGGCGGGCAGCGGTGCGCTTTCTTGGATCAAACGGACCGCAAAGGTCATTCCGGGCCACAAAATGCCATCCGCATTATCGATCCGCGCCTTGACCGTGACACTGCGGGTGACACTGTCGATCCGGCTATCGAAAGACACGATCTCGCCGGTGAAAACCCGGCCCGTCAGGGAGGCCGTGCTTGCAAGCACCTCTTTCGCGCCGGCCAACAAGGCAATCGCCCGTTCGGGAAGCTCGAACTCGATCAGCAGAGCATCGGACTGATCAATCGTGACGATGATGCTATTTGCAGCCAACACATCGCCAACTTCAATGTCGCTCAGACCAATGCGGCCCGCGATGGGGGCGCGGATTGCGCGGTTGTCCAAGGCCACCTCGGCCAAGCCCACGGCAGCCTCTGCCAAACGCTGGCTGACCTTTGCCTCTGACAGGGTGACATCCGTGACCGTCGAATTACCGCCAGCCCGAAGCCGCTCATATCGGGCGACTGTTTCGCGCGCCTGATCCAGATTGGCCTGCGCAACTTCGAGGTTCAGAACTTCGGTGCGCGCATCAAAACGCACCAATTCCTCGCCCGCCTCCACGTCGCGGTTGGCAGAAAGCTTGGTTTCGATCACTGTGCCTGCGGTTTCAGACAGGACGGTCACACTGCGCAAAGCCGAGGCGGTTCCGACGGAATTTAAAATGCTTTCATAGGGTTGCAGCTCCAGCGGAGCAGTCACCACAACCGTTTGCCTGCCTGCACCCCCGCGCCCGCCCGGCCTTGCGGCGCGGTCTGCCGAAGGCGCAGCCTGCGATGGGCTATCGCTGGTTTGTTCCGGCGCGATCATCGCCGCCAGCGGGGAGGGCAGCCCATAGGTTACAGTATACGCACCCGCGAGGATGGCAGCGGCCACAAGAAATGTCAGAAATTTACGCATTTATCAGGATATCTCAGCAATGATTTCATTATGATACGCAGCGCCCCGCAGGTTCCGTCGGGAAAAATTGACGTATGGCGAAATACTTACCTGCGGATGTCGCGCAGAGTGCTGGCTCAAATCAACCAATAAGTTTGCAGGCAGCTACGATTGCACGTTTCGGCCCCAAAAATGGGCGTTTTGATCGGCATGCAGGTGAGCTTGATCAAAAGATCGCCGCTTGGCTGACGGGCTTGCCAAAAGCATCACAAAACAGTGTGAGTTTTGCGATCACCGTAGACGGTGACCAAATTTATGCACAGGATTTGAGTTGGCGGAACAATCGCCGCAGCATTGCCCAGATAGACCCCCATATAAATAGGAAAATGTTATGTTTAAAAAAATCATTCTTGCCACAGCGCTGTCCCTCTGCGGCGCGACAATTGCAGCGGCGCAAGACGCTGATATGAGCTTTTTCATCACCAGCGTGAACCCCGGCAACGGCGCGGATCTTGGCGGCTTGGAGGGCGCGGACGCCTATTGCAGCAGTTTGGCCGAAGCAGCGGGCGTGACCGGAAAGACTTGGGCCGCCTACCTGTCCTCAAGCACTGAAAACGCGCGGGACCGGATCGGCACTGGCCCGTGGAGCAACGCAAACGGGGTTGTTGTGGCGCAAAGCGTTGATGATTTGCACAGCGATAGCAACAACCTGACCAAGGACACTTCGATTTCCGAAACCGGCGCGGTGGTGAGCGGGCGCGGCGATACGCCAAACCGCCACGACATTCTGACCGGATCAGATTTGAACGGTAATTTGGTGGGGAATGCCTGCGAAGATTGGACCACAAGCGGCGAAGGCTCCGCTATGGTCGGCCACCACGACCGCACAGGCGGCGGCGACAATCCTACAGCGTGGAATGCCGCGCACCCGTCACGCGGTTGCGGCATGGAAGCGCTGCAAGCCACGGGCGGTGACGGGCTATTTTACTGTTTTGCAACAAACTGATCAGGCTTTACCGTAAACTCAGACGGGCGCGCAGCGCGTGCCCGTTTTTTGGCGCGCATCACAATGCTGCACGCCCGGCCAACACTTTGTGCCGAGCCTGATATCTTTGAAAATGCAGCGTTGCGATGTACCATGCCGCACCGCAGGGTGCTAGGTTGACAGGCTCGTAGACAGAGGGTCGAAATGGTTACTTTCAAGCAACTTGAAGCGCTGTACTGGATCGCAAATCTTGGCAGCTTCGCCGCAGCTGCGGACAAGCTTTGCACCACGCAATCTGCGGTTTCAAAACGCGTTCAGGAGCTGGAAGCTCAGTTTCAGATCGAGATCTTTGACCGAACCAAACGCACGGCACGCTTGACGGATAAGGGCATTGAAGTTCTCATCTACGCAAATCGGTTGCTTACCGATCGCGAGCAACTGATTGAGCGAGCCAGCTCGAAAGAGGTGATGTTCCGGCGCGTTCGCCTAGGCGTCACCGAGTTAACGGCGATGACATGGCTTCCAAAACTGGTCAGCGCGATCCGGTCCGAATTTCCCCGTGCGAGCATCGAGCCGGAGGTGGAGCTTAGTGCGACACTGTTTGAACGGTTGATGGACGAGTCTATCGACCTGATCATTGTGCCCGATGTGTTCGAGGATAGCCGCTGTGTCAAACTTCCCATTGCGTCGGTCGAGAATGACTGGATGATTGCGCCAAGCTTGCAGGCGGGGAATACACCGCTTGGCCTAGACCAACTGGCCGAATTTACGCTGCTCGTGCAGGGCAGCCGGTCAGGGACCGGGATCGTTTACAGCAAGTGGCTGGAAAGCCAGAACATCCAATCCAATCGAACGATGGTGTGTGAAAGCCTTGTGGCGCAGATAGGGTTTACCGTGGCGGGGCTCGGGATCAGCTATCTGCCCGTTCCGGTGACGCAGCCGATCGTTGATGCAGGTCGACTTCAAAGGCTTTCGACACCGAACAAGCTGCCTCATGTGCAATATGCGGCGCTCTATAAGAAGGACCGGACATCCGGTTTTCGCAAACATATTGCGGCACTTGCCAAGGAACATTGCCATTTTGGCAGCTTCTTCGCACCTTGATAAGCGCCCAAGTGATGCAGGGGACAGTGACGCCAAAACATTCCCCAAAGGACTGATAATCTATGATATTTAATCGCTTTAAATGATGAATTAAATCGGCCACCCTCGGACCAAATCAAAGGTACGAATAAGGACCGATCTGTGCGCATCTCAAAATCAATCTCGGACAGTCCCGAACTCATCGCCGCCATTCGGGACCGGTTTGCGCATGTAGAAAGCTGCCCCTATGGCGGCCCTCGGGTCTATTTTGAGAATGGCGGCGGCGCATTGACGCTGAAAACCGTGATCGAAACATCGGCCCATTTCGCCTCCATCCCCGACAATCAGGGGCGCGACAATCCGGCGGCCAAGGCGATGGCGGATGTCATTGTCAAAGCTAAATCCGATCTGGCTGTTTTTATGAACGCGAAATCGGGCCAGTTCATTGCGGGTGAAACCGGCACCGAGCTGCTCTACCGGATGATCCGAACCGCCTGCATCAATGCGCCCAAAGGCGGCAAGATCATCGGCAGTTCGATCGAGCATCCCTCCAGCAGAAGCGCAGCGCAGCATTGGGCCAACGTGCAGGGGATGGCCTATGTGAACGTGCCACATGACGCGCAAAACGGCACCGTGACCGCCGAAGATTATGCCGCGCTGATGACGCCGGATGTGGCTGTGGCGACGATCTTGCATGCCTCGCCAGTCACCGGGATCGGCATTGACGTGGCCGCAATTGCCGATGCGATCCGCGCCATAGCGCCCGCCTGCCTGATCATCGTTGATGGCATCCAGCACGCCGCCCATGGGCAGCTTGATTTGGAGGGCTATCGCGTCGATGGCTATGCGATTTCTCCGTACAAAGTATTCTCGCGCCATGGCTATGGCATTGGCTGGCTTTCGGACCGGATGACCGCGCTTCCGCACGAGGCGCTGCATGGCGGTCCCTCGCATAATTGGGAATTGGGCACCCGCGATGCAGGCGCTTATGCCGCCATGTCTGATGTCATCGCGTATTTCGATTGGCTGGGCGGTGAGGTGT
This sequence comes from Sulfitobacter sp., assembly GCA_051252055.1. Classification (GTDB taxonomy): domain Bacteria; phylum Pseudomonadota; class Alphaproteobacteria; order Rhodobacterales; family Rhodobacteraceae; genus Sulfitobacter. Next base: position 843,022 of record JBPOFD010000001.1, on the reverse strand, counting down.
CGCAGGAGACCGAGCCTCGCAAGCGGATTGAAGCCGCAGGCCAAGCGATCCACGCCTATGAGGCAGACCTGACACATGCGCTGATCAAGGGAACAGGCGGCACGCGGGGCCTGCGCGACATGGGCAAGGTGACCATCCTGTCCGGCGCAGATAACCCCGCCCGCGTTGGCACTGTTTCTTTTGCGGTGCAGGGCGCGCCATCATCCGAAATCGTCAAACAGCTTAATGAAAAGGGCATTCGGACCCATACGCGCAGGGCAGATCACTATAGCGGGAATATCCTGCATCCGCTAGGTTTGCCCGATTGCGTGCGCCTTTCAATGTGCCACTACAACACGCACCAAGAGGTTTCCCAAACGTTGCAGGCCTTAAACTGCATCATCGGATAGCCGGTAAACTGGCGTTCAAAGGGCGTGACAAGGGTGAGATCACATCACCCAAGCCCACAATCGAAACAACCACGACACCAAAAAACCAACTCGGAGGATCTCATGATCAAATCACTTAAAACGGCTGCGGCAAGCGCAGTTCTGGCGCTTGGCATGGCCGGTACGGCTGTCGCTCAAGAGCTGACATTTTTCACCATCGGCACCGGTGGCACCGCCTATACCTATTACCCGATTGGCGGCGTGATCGCGAATGCGATCTCCAAACCCCCAGGGTCGCGCGAATGCGATGATGGCGGCTCTTGCGGCGTGGAAGGGCTGATTGCCTCGGCTGTTTCGTCGCGCGGGTCGGTTGATAACGTGAACGCCATAATCTCGGGTCTGCGGAACTCGGGCTTTGCTCAATCCGACGTCGCCTATTGGGCCTATACCGGCACAGGCACGATGGAAGGCAGCGCGCCCGCCACAGATCTGCGCACCATTGCCGCCCTGTTCGAAGAACACATCCATCTTGTCGCCTTGGCCGATAGCGGCATCAACTCCGTGGCCGATCTGGCGGGCAAGCGCGTGTCGCTTGATGAGCCGGGCTCTGGCACCTATGTCGACGCGCTGTTGATCATGGAGGCCAACGGCCTGACGGTTGATGATCTGACGCCAGAAGCGCTCAAAGGCGGCGCAGCATCCGAAGCTCTGCGCAACGGCAAGATCGACGCGTTTTTTGTGGTGACCGGCTACCCGACAGGCTCTTTGGTTGAGCTTGCCTCGGCGGCTGACATCAAGCTGGTGCCAATCGACGGTGCAGGCGCGGATGCGTTGACCGAGAAATACGGCTTTTTCTCCTCATCCGACATTCCAGACGGCGTCTATGAGGGCGTGGCCGGTGTTGAAACTGTGGCCGTTGGTGCCCAGTGGTTCACATCTGCCACTGCGGATGACGAGCTGATCTATAACATCACCAAGGCGATGTGGAACGAACAGTCACGCGAATTGCTTGATGTGGGCCACGCCAAGGGCCAAGCAATCACGCTGGACACTGCGCTGTCAGGTGTCGGTGTGCCGCTGCACGCAGGCGCCGAGCGTTTCTACCGTGAAGCAGGCGTGTTGAAGTAAGACACCGCCAAGTGTGACCAGCCCCGGATGCTATAGCTATCCGGGGCTTTTTCGATCTTATCTTAGGGGCTTGGCCATGACCGCCGACACCACACCAGAACTCACACCCGAACAACTGGCCGAGATCGAACGCAAGTTTGACCCGGAAACAGCGTTTCGTCCCACCGGAAAAACGCTCGGGCTCATCATCACCGCCGCTCTGGTTGCGATGTCGGTTTATCATTTTTATGCCTCGGGTTTCGGGACCATCCGCGAGCTTTTGCACCGCGGTATCCACCTGTCTTTTGTGCTGGGGCTGGTCTTTTTGCTGTTTGGCCTGCGCAAGACCGCCGCCGCCATGCCGCCGCGTGCATGGTATCGTTTTGACGGGGTGCCGCTGATCGATATTGCGCTGGCCTTGCTGGTCGTTGGCGCATCGCTCTATCTGCCGCTTTTGCCGCCTGCCGCCTTGGCGCAGCGGGTCGGCAACCCCTCCCCATCCGACATTTTTATGGGCACTGCTTTGTTGGTTCTAACGCTGGAGGCCACGCGCCGAAGCGTTGGCCCCACGTTGCCGATCATTGGCCTTTTGTTCATTGCATTCGCCTATTTCGGCCCTTGGATGCCCGGCGCGCTCAAACATGGCGGCTCTTCCTGGCTGGGCATCATCAACCACCTTTATATGACCAACCAAGGCATCTATGGCATCGCCATCGGGGTGATGGCGCAATACGTGTTCCTGTTTATCTTGTTTGGTGTTCTGGCGACCCGCATCGGGCTAGGGCAGCTTTTCATCGACTTTGCGATGGTCATTGCCGGACGTTATTCCGGCGGACCCGCAAAGGTCGCGATCTTTTCTTCGGCCTTCATGGGCACAATTTCCGGATCTTCCATCGCCAACACTGTCACCACTGGCGCGTTGACCATCCCTGCGATGAAGCGCGTTGGCTATCCCGCGCATTTCGCAGGCGCGGTTGAGGCCACAGCCTCGACGGGCGGGCAGATCACCCCGCCGATCCTTGGCGCTGCGGCTTTCATCATGGTCGAATACCTGGAAATCCCACTCAGAGATGTGCTGGCCGCTGCGCTGTTTCCTGCGCTGCTGCATTATTTCGGCATTTTCATCATGGTGCACCTTGAGGCGAAAAAGCTTGGCCTGCGGGGGCTGCGCGCCGAAGAACTGCCGAAGATGGGCGTTGTGCTCAAGGATCACTGGCTGAGCCTGATCCCGCTGGCCATTCTTGTTTACCTTATTCTTTCGGGCAAAACCCCTGATTTCGCGGCGGTCTATGGCATCATCGCCTGCGTTGTTGTCGGCTTCTTGAACCCCACCAACCGCCTGAGCATCCAAGACCTGTGGGAGGCGCTTGCCGCTGGTGCCAAGAACACCTTGGCGGTAGGCGCCGCTGCGGCGACCGTGGGTGTCGTTGTGGGTGTGGTTACCCTGACGGGCGTCGGATTCCGGCTTGGCTATGTTGTTGTGCAAACCGCAACCGACATCGGCACGGCTCTGAGCGCGCTGCCGCTGCTGGGCTATTTCACCGTGACGCAATGGGCGCTGTTCTCGTCGCTGGTGTTGATCGCGATTGCTTGCATCATCATGGGCGCAGGCATCCCGACAACAGCGACCTATATCATTTTGGTCGCCGTCGCCGCACCCGCGCTGGCGCAGCTTCAGGTCGAACCGCTCGTCGCGCATTTCTTTGTGTTCTATTACGGCGTGCTGGCGGATATTACGCCCCCTGTGGCGCTCGCCGCTTATGCCGCTGCGGGGATTGCCGGATCGAACCCTTTCAAAACCGGCAACACGGCGTTCCGCCTCGGCATTGCCAAGGCGCTGGTGCCTTTTGTTTTTGTGTATTCGCCTGCGCTGTTGCTGGTGGCGGATGGTTTCACTTGGTGGGCCTTCACGGTCACTTTGCTCGGCGCGATGCTGGGCATTGGCTCTTTGGGCGTTGCTTTCTCTGGGTTCCTCTTTGCAGAACTTAAAACTTGGGAGCGCTGGTGGGTTGCATTGGTATCTTTCCTCTTCATCGCGCCGGGATTGATGACGATGGGTGTCGGGATCGCTCTGATGGCGCCGATCTTGGTGCTTCAGATGCGGCGCCGAGCGGCCATAGCGCAGGCAGCGTAAGGGCGCCCCGAAAGACGGGGCAGATCTAGGTCTGCCCCCTTAGTTCAGCGAGAGGTTCGGCCCGCGTCTTTCAAAAGGGTCATGAGCTTTGCATGATCGATTGCCCGCACGGTTTTACCAACAGGCTTGATCGCTTCCCTATCGGTGGCCGCAATCATCGCATTCAAAATGGCTTCCTCGACGGATTGCACGCAGGCCTCATAAAACAGGTCAAGATGCAGATCGTTGAGCGCCTCCAGCGTCATCTTGTCTGGCGCGTGCCAAGGGTTGTCTTGGCCGTTGGCTGTGGTGAAGGCGAGGAAGATATCGCCGCTGCTGTGGCCGCCTTTGCTGCCGTTGCGCCCGATCCCGATAGACCCTCGCCGGGCCAATCGATCCAGTTGATGGGGCAAAAGCGGCGCATCAGTGGCAATCACGATGATGATCGAGCCCTGCTCATGATCAAAAAGCAGATCATCGCGCATGTGCTTGCCCACGGGAACGCCCGCGACCTCGAACCAGTTGCGCGTGCCGTGATTTGCCTGAACCACCACACCCAAACTATAGGCGGTGTCCGCGACCGTAACCCTGCGAGACGCAGTGCCAGTGCCACCTTTGAATTCATAAGCAATCATGCCGGTGCCACCGCCCACATTGCCTTCGGCGACAGGGCCGTCTGTTGCGCTGTTGAGCGCTTCGAGCACGTGGTGCTCTTGTACCCCGCGGGCGTTGATATCGTTCAAAACACCGTCATAGGTTTCGCCCACGACAGGCAGGCACCACATGTGATCGCGTTCAAACACCTCTTTGTAACGCTCGACCATCCAGCCGACAGTTGCATGACTGGTCATGCCCACGCCGTGCGAATTGGTGATCATCACTGGCCCCATAAACCAGCCAAGATCATTGATCAGATGACCGCCCGTCAGCTCGCCATTGCCGTTAAACGAATTTAGCCCCGCCCAAACAGGTTGGATATTGCCCGATTTCCCGCGCGGAATGATCGCTGTGACACCGGTGCAAAGCCCTTTGTGAACGCCCTCAACGGCGTCTTCCACAATAGTGCTGAACCCGATGGTCAGCCCCGGCACATCGGTGATGGCGTTATTTTTGCCGGGGGTTCCAGAAAATTCCAGGCCGATATCGCGGGCGCGGGGTTTGAATGTCATTCGGGTTTCTTTCTTTTGTCGGCTTGTAAGGGGCGGGTCTGTGCGCCGGGTTCGAACGTATAGGCGGCAAAGTGCTGGCCAAGCACGCTCATGTCTTTCACCCGGTCATTCGCGGTTTTTCCTGCCCGCGCGGTGATGCCGTTGAGCAAGAGGTTCAGCAGCGCGGAAAGCCCAGCGGTGCTGTCGAGGAACGTTTTTGTCACGGTGCTGACGGTGAGGGCATGCGGCGTGTATTGCCGCGGCCAAGGATCATAACGATCCGTCACCGTGATCAGCGGGATCGCGCGGCTCAAACAAAGTTTAGCGATCTTTAGGGAGGTTTCGGCGTAAGGCACGGTATCCACCATGATCACACAGCTTTGCTCCACATCGTCTTCGAAAATCTCAGACCAATTGCCACTTGTCCCCGAGACATACCGAACACCGGTGCGCGCGTATTTGAGACGGGTCGCAAAATCCATCGCCAGCCCCATGGAGCCTTGGAAGCCGCAAATCTTGATGTAGCGGGCGTTCATTGCAACGTCCAACGCCGCTTGCCATTGGTCGGTGGTCGCAAGGCGGTACACCTCGACGATCGCTTCGATTTCCAGCTCTAACTGGCGCGCCAATTCATCTTGGGTTGTGACAGGTATCGCGATACGTGACCGCCGCGAGCTGCTGTTGTCCCCTCTTTCGTTGCGCAGGTCGGTGTTGACCGCGCTCATGAATGCCTTGAAATTCTTATACCCCAGCCTGCGCACAAAGCGGGTCACGGTCATTTCGCTGACGCCTGCATGTTTGGCCAACTCGCCCGCCGTGTCGATCGCCACTTTCATCAGATAGGTTTCTAGCCAGCGGGCAACAGCGCTCTCGGCTTTGGACAGATTGCTTGCCTGCGCGACCCGCTCCAGCACGGTTCCCTGAGAGGGCGGAACTACGGGTTTCATACCGGCTCTGCCTCAAGCCGCGGGATCGCGTCAATCAACCTGCGAGTGTATGCACTCGATGGGGTATCGAAAACCGCTGCTGTGGGGCCAGCTTCGACAATTTCACCTTGGCGCATCACGATCACCGAATTGCAAAGTCTGCGGATCACCGCAAGATCGTGACTGATAAAGATCATCGTCAATCCGCGTTCCTTTTGCAGCCGGATCAACAAATCCATGACTTGAGCTTGAAGTGTGACGTCCAAGGCCGACGTGACTTCATCCGCGATGAGGACACGCGGGTCCATCGCTAAGGCGCGCGCAATCGCAACCCGTTGGCATTGCCCGCCCGAAAGCTGCGCAGGCAAGCGCGCGCCCAGATCGGCGTCCAAATCAACCTGCCCCATCAGATCGGCCACCCGCCCGGCCACCTCAGACGCAGGGCATAATCCATGACGGCGCAGGGGTTCGGCAATGGCATCGCGAATGCGCATGCGCGGCGACAGGGCTTCGTAGGGATGCTGATAGATCAGTTGCACATCGCGAAGATAAGCGGCGCGGTTACGCCCCAGCGGCTGCGCAGGTTTGCCCTCAAACAAGAATTCACCTTTTGAGGGTTTAACCAAACCAACCAGCGCGCGTGCCAGCGTGCTTTTGCCCGAGCCGCTTTCACCAACAATGCCCAATGTCTCGCCGGGCTTCACGGTGAAATCCGCGCCTTTGACGGCCAGAAATCCGCCTTCACGCCCTGCGAGAATATCCGAGAAATTGCGCCCGCCATATCGGATTTGCACGCCGCGTGCCTCAATCAAGGGGGGCGCTTTTGCCGCAGCGGTTGGCGTGTGAAATGCCAGACGGTCAGGATGAGAGGCGATCAACATCCGCGTGTATTCATGTTGCGGCGCGTCGATGACTTGCCGGGTTTTCCCGACCTCTACAACGCGCGATTTGCGCATGACAATCACGTCCTCGCACACCCGCGCAACCGCACCAAGATCATGGCTGACAAAGATCATCGACAGCCCTTGGGTGCGCCGCAATTCCACCACCAGGTCGAGCACGCTTTTTTGCACCGTCGCATCTAGGGCAGTTGTCGGCTCATCCGCCAATAAAAGGTCCGGCTTGCAAGCAAGCGCGCCAGCAATCATCGCACGCTGTTTCATCCCGCCCGAGAGTTGGTGCGGATAGGCCCGCTCCCAGCGCTCAGGCTCCGGGATGCGAACAACTTCGAGCAGGCGCAAAACCTCGTCGCGAATTGCGCGCCCCTTTAGATCAGTATGTTTGCGAAGGGTTTCCGCCACCTGATCGCCGATCCGCATCAACGGATCAAGATGCGAGGCAGGGCTTTGAAAGATCATCGCAATGCGTTTGCCCCTGAGCGCGTCAAGTGTCGCTTCGGACGCCCCCAAAATATCCTCACCATCAAAAACGACCCTTCCGGCGGTGCTGGCGGTAGGTGGCAGCAGCTTCATCAAGGCGCGGCATGTCACCGATTTCCCCGATCCGCTTTCCCCGACGATCCCCAAAGCGCCACCGCGCGGCAGATCGAAAGACACATCATCCACCGCTGTCGCGGCACCAAAGCGAACGCTTAGATTGCGCACGGATAACAGCACGCTCATCGCTCGATCCTCAGCATTTTAGCCAGCCCATCGCCCATCAATGCAAAGCCGACACCGATCAAAACCATGGCCAAACCGGGAAAGAAAGAAATCCACCATGCCGTGGAAATGTAAATTTGACCTTCGGCAATCATCACCCCCCATTCGGCAGCGGGCGGCGATACCCCCATGCCCAAAAACCCAAGAGCGGCCCCGAAAAGGATCACCAGCGTTACATCGGTCATCATATAAACCACGACGGGCGACATCGCATTGGGCAGCACATGGCGAAACAAAATATAGGGGTGCGAAAACCCCATTGTGCGGGCGGCCAGCACAAATTCCGAGCCGCGCAGCACAATCGCTTCGGTCCGCGCCAGACGGGCATAGCCAACCCATCCAACCAGCGCCAAAGCAATAAAGTAATTCTCAATTCCCGGCCCAAGCACAGCCACGATGGACAGTACCAGCACGAAGAACGGGAAAGGCACGGTGATGTCCAAAATACGCATCGCAATGATATCAACCCAGCCGCCAAAATATCCCGCCAGCAATCCGACGGTCATCCCGATCACCATGGGCGCAATCACCCCCAGCAGCCCGATGTATAACGCAAGCCGTGAGCCATAGATCACCCGGCTATAGGTATCGCGCCCGACATTGTCAGCGCCAAACCAATGCTGGGCACTGGGCGGGGCCAGCAGCGCCTCGAAATCAATCGCGTAAGGGTCATGTGTGGCCAGCAAAGGCGCCGCCAGTGCAATAAGCCCCCAAAGCAAAACCAGTGAAGCGCCGCAGACAAACATCGGAGACACTTTCATGTGTTTATCCTCGGATCGATAAAGGCAGAGAGCACATCAACGCTCAGCATCACCACAATTGTGGTAAGAGCAAAGACAAGCGTGGCCCCTTGGACAACAAAATAATCCCGCGCCAGAATACTATCGACCATCAACTTGCCCATCCCGGGCACCGCATAAACCGTTTCAACGATGACGGACCCGCCCAAAAGATAGGCGACGATGACCGCAAACAGGTTCAGCGTCGGCAGAACGGAGTTGGGAAACACATGGGTGCGAAAAACTTGCGAGGCGCCCAGCCCTTTGGACATTCCCGCAAGCACATAATCGCGATTCATCTCATCAAGCAGCGCAGAGCGCAGATTGCGTGTCAGGATCGGTACAACCCAAATCGCGGTCGTCAGAGCCGGCAGGAAAAGATGCAAGAAATGCTCCGGTATGGTCGTGCCGAACCCGCTGACCGGAAACCAGCCAAGCGTCACACCAAAGAACCGCGCGAACAGCAACCCAACCCAAAACACGGGCATCGCCAGCCCGACAATGCCCAGCAAGCGGATGATCTGATCGGCGGGGCCATTGGGCCGCTTTGCAGACCAGACCGAAAGCAAAATGACCGGCGGCAAGATCAGCACGATGGAATAGACGACCAAAAACAATGTGACCGGATAGAATTGCCCGATCAGGTCGGAAACCGGCACTTTGAAGCGAAGCGACGCGCCCAGATCGCCCTGAAGCAAATTACCAAGATACGTGAAATACTGGGACAGGATCGGATCATCGAGCCCATAACGATCTCGAATGATCGCAATCGTTTCATCCGAGGCGCGGATGCCCACCAACAAACGGATCGGATCACCGGGGGTATTCACCATCAAAAGGAAGGTCACAATGCTGACGCCCAATAGAACGGGCACAGATTGTAACAATCTGGAAACTATAAAACGCAGGGTTTTCAACAGGGCACTCCGCCAAATAACCCCGGCCCTTTTCGCTAGAGGACCGGGGAGCTAGATCAGTTTACGATTTCTGCGTCTTCCAGCGTCCATTGCAGGGACGGCGTCAGGGTCAGACCCTTGATGCGTGTGGAATAGGCATTCGCAAACGGCGGGTAATACAGCGGGATCTGAGCCAGCTCTTCGGTCGAGATGCGCTGGATCTCTTTGTATAGATCGCCCCGTTTGGTCTCATCGCGCTCCCGCAGAGCGTCTTCGACCATCTGGTTCACCTCTGCGTTATTGTAGTTGGTGTAGTAGGAATTATTCCCGCAGCTACCGCATACGGCCCAGCGCACAGCCAGATCAGGGTCTTCCGTTTCATTGTACCACCAGTTGATCGTGATCTGATATTCGCCCTTGGTCAGACGGTCCCACCACAGGCCTGCATCGACACGCTCGACCGTGGTTTTGAACCCTGCGGCATCCCATTGCGCCTTGAGCAAGGTCGCGGCTTGCTCGAACGTGGGGGTGATCATGAGCGTGATTTCAGCGCCCAATGCCCCCTCGGCCTCAAGCAGTGCACGCGCGGCGGCAGGATCATATGCCGGGGGCGCGATGTCTGCATTGTGATAGGCCAACGCGTTTGGCAATGTGCTGTTCGCGACAACCGCTTTGCCCAGTGTCATCGCCTTGGCTGTTGCCTCGCGGTTCAGCGCCATAGCAGCGGCCTTGCGAACATTAAGGTTATCGAACGGCGCTTTGGTGTGGTTTGGCATGACGCCGTAAATCAACGTCGAAGGCGCCAGTGGAACCGAAACATTCTCGCTCGCGTCGATCTCGTCAACCTGTGCAAATGGCACACCGCGATTGGCGTCGATCTCGCCGGCCAGCATCATTGAACTGCGCGTGTTATCGTCTTCAACTTCGATGAGATCCGCGCCGCCAACCTTGGGATAGCCTTCCCGCCAATAGTTCGGATTGGCCGTCAGTGTCAGCCTGTCATTGGGCTTCCAAACCTCAACCATGAAGGGGCCCGATGTAACCGGATCGGCTGCAAAAGCATCCTCGCCCCGCGCTTCCACATCGTCCTTGCTGACAATGCCAGCATTAAAGATTTCCATATAGGACAGCATTGGCGCGCTGGGATATTCCAGCGTGAGCGTCACCGTATCTGCGTCTTCAGCGGTGAAGGCTTTCACAGGCGCGAAGGCCGCTGGATAGGCTGATCCTTCGTCTTTTGCGACACGGTTGAGGCTAAAGGCCACGTCATCCGCAGTAATGTCCGACCCGTCTGAAAACTTTGCCGCGCGCAGCTCGAACGTATAGGTCAGCCCATCATCAGAGATTGCCCAGCTTTCCGCCAACCCCGGCTGCAACGCGCCATCGCCGTCCTTGCGCAGAAGCCGCGAATATAGCTGGCCAAATGCTTCGATATTCCCCGCGGCCGCAGATGCGATGGGATCAAGCGTTGTGACTTTATTGGGTGATGCGATGCGGACAATGTCCTGTGCAACAGCTCCACCAGCGATACTGGAAGACGCGATTGCGACGAATGCCAGCCCCTTTGCATTGATCATATCATACCACTTTCTAAGGTTAGAATCAGGAATATGATGGTATGCTATCATCATAATTTCAAAATGGTGAAAAAATAACGCGCCTTATTCCAGCGCTGAAAAGCAAGATGCTAGGGTCTTTCTCTCGCAGCGGCGCGAGGCGCTCCCCATCATTCGGACCCATCCCCCAACCCCAATCAAACACTCACGAATTTGTCAGTTGCCGATTTACCTACCTACCAGTAGGTTTCCGTCAACTTAACAACCGCAAAGGACAACACCTGTGAAAATCCATGACATCGAAGGCTTCCCAAACCCCGCCCGTGTGCGCATCGCCTTGGCCGAAAAGGGAATCGCGCAGCAGGTCGCTTTCATCCCTGTCGATGTCATGGGCGGCGCGCACCGCACGGCTGAGTTCAAGGCAAAGAACCCCGACGCGACTGTGCCCTGCCTTGAGCTCGACGACGGCACATATATCTCGCAGTGCAATGCAATTATCGAATATATCGATGCCGCCTTTGATGGCCCCTCCCTCACGGGCGAAACCCCAAAATCACGGGCGCAAATCTCGATGATGAATGCCCGCGCCGAAGCCGGGCTGCTCAATGCTGTTGGCGCGTATTTCCACCACGCGACACCCGGCCTTGGCGCAGCGTTGGAGACCGATCAATGCCCCGAATGGGGCCATAGACAAAAAGAGGTGGCAATCAATACAATGGCCTATCTTGATACTGTCCTCTCAGAAAACGCCTATATCGCGGGCGATGATTTCTCTGCCGCTGATATCACCACCTTTGCGGGCTTGGCTTTCGCGGATTTTGCCAAGATAGATATTCCGCAATCGCTGCAGAACCTTCACGCATGGCGCGCCAAAGTCGCCGCCCGCCCTTCCGTCGCCGGATAACGCCCCAAACCGCCTCACGAAAAGGAGTTGAGCAATGAACCTTAACGCAGATTTCGACGCGTGCGCCCTCGTGCGCTCCGAGCAGTTGGAGTGGCAAGCCTCCCCGATGCAGGGCGTGGACCGCCGCATGCTGGACCGTATCGGCGGCGAAGTGGCCCGCGCCACAACCATCGTGCGCTACGCCCCCGGCAGCGCATTTTCCGCCCACACCCACACAGGCGGTGAGGAATTCATCGTGCTGGAGGGCGTATTTCAGGATGAACATGGCGATTACCCAGCGGGCACTTATGTGCGCAACCCGCCAACCACCGCGCACCGGCCAAGCTCCGAACAAGGGTGCACAATCTTCGTCAAACTCTGGCAGTTCGACATGGAAGACCGCACCCAATTCCGCAAAAACATGGCGGATGAGCTGGCCGCTCCGCTGGGCGGCGTTGCAACCGCGACATTGCACAAAGACGACCGCGAAGAGGTCAGCTACAGCCACCTTGCCGCAGGCGCGGTCCTCACTTCCACGGCCACTGGCGGCACCGAGATGCTGGTGATTGACGGCACGGTCACCGCCTCGGGCACACAGCTGAGCAAAAACGACTGGCTGCGCCTGCCCGACGGCGCCCCCCTATCTGTCACGGGCGGACCCGGCGGCGCGAAGCTCTGGATCAAAACCGGCCACCTGATTTTTGCCCAAGCTCCAAAGGTTTAACCGCATGAAACATGACAAACCTTTGGCGCTGGTCGCTGGCGCGGGGGCTGGCCTTGGCCAATCCCTTATCGAACGCTTCGAGGCGGGCGGCATGACCGCGATCGGTCTGGGCCGCACAAAGCCTGCCAAAACCGCAGGGCAATGGCGCGGGGTTGATCTGGCTGATCCCGAACCCGCGGCAACCCTTCTGGCCGATCTGATCGCCGCGCATGGCGCGCCCAAAATCGTGGTGCATAATACCGCTGAACTGGTGATTGCGCCTTTCGAAGACACTTCCCTTGCGGATTTTCAACGCTGCTGGGCCTCCATGGTGCAGACCTTGGTAATTCTGGGCAAAACGGTGCTGCCCGCCATGGCGCGAGCAGGCGGCGGCACGCTTATCGTCTCCGGTGCGACGGCCTCGCTGCGCGGCGGCGGCAAGTTTTCGGCTTTTGCATCCGCTAAATTCGCCCTGCGCGGATTGACCCAATCGCTCGCGCGGGAATACCAGACCCAAGGGGTTCATGTGTCCCATGTGATCCTTGACGGGATCATCGAAACGGAGCGTTCCAAAGCCTTGCACAGTCTCGATCCAGCCAAAATGATGCAGCCCGCCGACATCGCCGAGGCCTATTGGCAACTGGCACATCAGCCTCGGTCCACCTGGACGCATGAGCTTGATCTACGCCCCGCAACCGAAGGGTTTTGATCGGTGCAAACTGATACGCTCATCATCGGCGGCGGGCTTGCGGGGCTCTCTCTTGCGCGCCGTCTAAGCGCGCTTGGCCGCGATTTCCAACTGACCGAGGCGCGCCCCCGCCTCGGCGGGCGTATCGCCACCCTTCACCAAGACGGCGGCGCATTTGATATGGGGCCCGCGTGGTTCTGGCCCGGCCAGCCGCGCCTTGCCGACTTGATCCGCGCGTTGGGTCTGACCCGTTTTGACCAGCATGCCCAAGGCGAGCAGATTTATGAGGACGAAAGCGGGCAGACCTTTCGCGGCCGCGGCTTTACATCCATGCAAGGCTCGTATCGGGTCACCGGTGGTTTAACCCGGCTGATCACCGCCCTGTCAGAGCAAATCAATCCGGACCGGATACATCTAGGTGCCCCCATCGCCCGCCTTACCCATCGCGGCAAAGGCATCGTCGCAACACTTGAAAACGGCCAGACGATCACGGCCCGCCGCACCGTGCTGGCCATTCCGCCGCGATTGGCGGCAGGCATCGCCTTCGCCCCTTCCCTGCCCGGCCATGCGCTTGAAACCATGCAAAACACCGCGACTTGGATGGCAGGCCACGCCAAAGCAATGGCGCTTTATGACCGCCCTTTCTGGCGCGAGGCGGGGCTGTCTGGCGATGCCACAAGCCGCTTTGGCCCGATGGCGGAAATTCACGATGCCTCCCCTGCGCAGGGCGGGCCCTTTGCCTTATTCGGGTTTATCGGGGTGCCGCCACAGGCCAGATCGGACGAACCGGCGCTCAAGCAGCACATCCTTTCCCAACTGATCCGGATTTTTGGCCCCGATGCCGCAAACCCCATCAACCTAACGGTAAAAGACTGGGCTTTTGATCCGTTCACGGCGACCCCGCAGGACCACCTGCCGCTCCATGCACATCCGCATTACGGCCTACCCGATGCCTTGCAAGGCCTGTGGGACGGCAAGCTGATTTTTGGCGGAACAGAGGTCGCGTCAGAATTTGGCGGCTATCTTGAAGGGGCTTTGGAAGCCGCCGAAAATGCGTTAACCCAGTTGAACGAAAACTGAAGGTCAGACACCCCGTGCAACGAGATACCAAAACAGAATTGCTGGATTTCGCAGAAAACGCGGCGCGGCGGCGCGGTTTCGACGGCTTTAGCTATGCTGACCTCGCCGAGGCGGCAGGCATCCGCAAGGCGTCCATCCACTACCACTTTACGACCAAAGCGGTCCTGTCTGCCGCGCTCATGGACCGGTATCATGCGGCGGTCAAACAGGGCTGCGCCGATATCGACGCCGCCCACCCACGCGCGGCAGACAGGTTAACCGCATTGATCGCCTTCTACCGCGATGCTTTGGGCGGCGGTGAGACCTTATGCCTGTGCGTCTCCTTTACAATCAGCCGCGAAAGCTTGGCCGATGATGTAAAAGACAAGATCAGCAAATTCCGCGCCATGATGGTCGGTTGGATCAAAACCGTCTTTGAACTGGCCGCAAGGGATGGAACCATTGCCGGTGCCCAATCCCCGATACTCGAGGCCCATGCGACCCTCTCGATGCTCGAAGGTGCCCATCTTGCCGCCCATTCCGCAACCGAGATTGCAGCCTTTGATCACGCCACCAAACTTCTCGTTGCCCGGTGCGGTGCTGCAACCGCGGAGTGAATAGACGGCAACCTCAAATGGTCCTTGGCACTTCGGAACAAACGACAGAGGCGCCCTCGGTGAACCGGACCTAACCCCTTCAGAAAACTGGCATTCTGCAAGCCACTGGGACAGAGCCGAGCCCTTGATAGTCGCGTTCAGGGCCAAAAAAACGAGAAAATCGGGCGTTTCAGCCCGATTTCTACTTTTAGCCCGGCCAGTGGCCACTAATTGGTAGTCACAATATTAGTATTCCCTCACCCGCACTTAGAATGCCCACATGACGCACAGGTCATGCAGCCTTCGACCATGCGCATGTCGAATTGACCGCAGGAAGGGCAAGCCGGTCCGCGGGGTTTGTTGAGGCTGACCACATCGGCTTGCGGGTCTGATTGCAGCCCCATGCCTTCGCCCGCGATAAAGCCCGTGGCGATCATGTGTTTTTCGATCACGCTGCCAATCGCCGCGAGGATGGAGGGGATATATTTGCCCTGCATCCATGCGCCGCCGCGCGGGTCGAACACGGCTTTGAGCTCGCCCACAACAAAGGACACATCACCGCCCCGGCGGAACACGGCAGAGATCATCCGCGTCAGCGCCACTGTCCACGCGAAATGCTCCATGTTTTTGGAGTTGATGAACACTTCGAACGGACGGCGATGCCCGCCGATCACCACGTCATTGATGGTGATATAAAGCGCATGTTCGCTGTCGGGCCATTTGATTTTATAGGTCGCGCCTTCGAGCTCCTGCGGGCGGTCGAGCGGCTCGGACATATAGATCACATCGCCATGCGGTGTCTGCGGCTCGGCGTCATCATTGGCGATGACCTCGGGCGCTTTATTGTCGTCGCTGACGCTCAGAACCGACCCCGTCACATCATTGGGACGGTAGGTGGTGCAGCCCTTACAGCCCTGATCCCAAGCCGCCATATAGACGTCTTTGAAACTGTCAAAGCTGATGTCTTCGGGGCAGTTGATGGTCTTGGAGATCGAGCTGTCGACCCATTTCTGCGCCGCGGCCTGCATTTTCACATGGTCCAAAGGCGCAAGGGTTTGGGCGTTCACAAAATAATCGGGCAAAGGCGCGTCGCCATGCAGATCGCGCCACATTTGCACCGCGTAATCCACCACTTCTTCTTCGGTGCGGCTGCCGTCTTTTTGCAAAACCTTGCGCTTATAGGCATAGGCAAAGACCGGCTCGATCCCCGAAGACACATTGCCCGCATAAAGCGAGATGGTGCCCGTGGGCGCAATCGAGGTCAGCAGCGCGTTGCGGATGCCATGTTCGCGGATCGCGTCGCGCACGTCTTCATCCATCTGCTGCATGGTGCCAGAAGCAAGATAGGCCTCGGCGTCAAACAGCGGGAAGGCGCCTTTTTCTTTCGCCAGTTCAACCGACGCAAGATAGGCGGCGCGGGCGATGGCTTTGAGCCAGCTTTCCGTCTGCGCGGCAGCTTCATCGCTGCCATAACGCTGGCCGACCATCAGCAATGCATCCGCAAGGCCCGTCACCCCAAGACCGATGCGGCGCTTGGCTGCTGCCTCTTTGGCCTGCGCTTCGAGCGGGAATTTCGACACATCAACCACATTGTCCATCATGCGAACGGCGGTGGTGACCAGCTCATTAAGCGCGGCCTCATCAATCTGGGCTTTGCCCAGCTCGAACGGGGATGTGACCAGACGCGCAAGGTTGATCGAGCCAAGCAGACACGCGCCATAAGGCGGCAAAGGCTGCTCGCCGCAGGGGTTGGTGGCCGCGATTGTTTCGCAATAGCTCAGGTTGTTGGCTTGGTTGATGCGGTCAATGAAAATCACGCCCGGCTCGGCATAGCCATAGGTGGCTTTCATGATCGCATTCCACAGATCAAGGGCTTTGACGGTGCGGTAAACCGTGCCGCCAAAACACAAATCCCACGTGGCATCGGCCTTCACCGCTTCCATGAACGGGTCGGTGACCAACACAGACATGTTGAACATCCGCAAACGTGCCGCGTCGGATTTGGCAGAGATGAAATCTTCGATATCAGGGTGATCACAGCGCATGGTGGCCATCATCGCGCCCCGGCGCGAGCCTGCGGACATGATGGTGCGGCACATGGCATCCCAGACATCCATAAAGCTCAGCGGGCCAGAGGCATCCGCCGACACACCTTTTACATCCGCGCCTTTGGGGCGAATGGTAGAGAAATCATAGCCGATCCCGCCGCCCTGCTGCATGGTCACAGCAGCTTCTTTGAGCATGTCGAAAATGCCTGCCATGCTGTCAGGCACAGTGCCCATCACAAAGCAGTTGAACAACGTCACGCGGCGCGCCGTGCCCGCGCCTGCTGTGATGCGGCCTGCGGGCAGATATTTGAAATCTTCCAGCGCGTTATAGAATTTATCCGCCCAGCCGGATTTGTCTTTTTCGGTCTGTGCCAGATCATCGGCAATGCGGCGCCATGTATCTTCGACCGTTTTGTCGTTCGGCACCCCTTCGGCGGTTTTGAACCGGTACTTCATATCCCAGATCTGTTCGGCGATGGGGGCGGCAAATCGAGACATATGGGCTGCTTTCTTTTTTAGGCTACACGGGGGCAAGGCCCGCTTCATATCGGTTGATCTTAGATTCGGAAACATGCTTCCGCCCGCGGGGCATAGATTTTGGAAACACCTGAGCCGTTAGCTATATTTAGTGGAGGCAATCAATGCAACCGCTAGATCAGGTAAACTTCACCCAAAGCCACTTGAACAGCACCGCCCGACCTGCGAAGAGAAAATATGAGCAACTTCACCCATCTGATCAAGCTTTCCGTCGGGACCGAGGCCGTAGAAGACCTTGCCGCATGGCAAGAATTGCGCCGCGCCGAGACCCCAGACGGCCTGCCCCGCCATGTTACCCGCATGTGGCCCAAACGCGAAGCCGAGATTTTGGCTGGCGGGTCGATTTTTTGGGTCATCAAAGGCCAGATCCAATGCCGCCAACGGGTTTTGCGGCTGGATGAGGTGATTGGCGCGGACGGTGTGCGGCGCTGTGCTATTGTGCTGGAGCCGCAGATCATCCGCACCGCCACAAGCCTGCGCCGCCCCTTCCAAGGCTGGCGGTATCTCAAACCCGAAGACGCGCCGCCCGATCTGCCGCAGGGCCGCGAAAGCGAAGAGGCTTTGCCGCTCGAACTCAACCGGGCGCTGGCCGAAATCGGCGTGCTGTGAGTATTTAAAGAAGGGTGAAGCCGAAGGCGGCGCGCCCCGGCCCTGTTGCCCAAAAACACTTACCATCCGCGCTTAGGGTTTTCTTTACAGGGCGTTTGCGTTACTCAGCGCGCTTTAGCCAAGGCTTTTGGCCCTCCCCTTAGACCATAGGATACAGAATGGTGCGCACAGCGTTTCGCAGCTTTACCAAATCACTTGATGTCACCGATCTGCGTTGGATGCCTGATGAGGGCTTTAGCGTGGGCCGTCTTCGGATCGAGCTTCTTTCGGGGCTGACCGTCGCGTTGGCGTTGGTGCCAGAGGCCGTGGCCTTTGCCTTTGTGGCCGGGGTGCATCCGCTGGTCGGGCTTTATGCGGCCTTTATCGTTGGGCTGATCACCGCGTTGATTGGCGGGCGGCCGGGCATGATTTCCGGCGCGACCGGGGCGCTGGCCGTGGTTATGGTGGCTTTGGTGGCACAGCATGGGGTGGAATATCTGTTTGCCACCGTGGTGTTGATGGGGCTGTTGCAGATTTTTGCAGGCGTCATGCAATGGGGCAAGTTCATCCGGCTGGTGCCGCATCCGGTGATGCTGGGTTTTGTGAACGGCTTGGCCATTGTGATTTTTCTGGCGCAGATGGGTCAGTTCAAAGTGCCCGGCACCATGGTTGATACGGGCCATGGCATGTCGGGTGGTGAATGGCTTTCGGGCCAGCCGCTGTTTTTGATGCTGGCGCTGGTGGCGGCGACCATGGCGATCATATGGGTGATGCCCAAGATCACCCGCCTGATCCCCGCCCCATTGGCCGGGATTGGCATTGTTGCTGGTGTGGTGATTTTCACAGGCATGCAAGTGCCGCGCGTGGGCGATCTGGCCTCGATCCAAGGCAGCTTTCCAGCGTTTCACATGCCATTTGGCAGCGGCGAAGGCATTTACGGCACGATGCTGGCGCCTTTCACGCTTGAGACGCTTTATATCATTGCGCCTTATGCGGTGATCTTGGCCGCGATTGGCTTGATCGAAAGCCTGCTGACCTTGAACCTTGTGGGGGATTTGACCGGCAAACGCGGCGGCGCAAGCCAAGAGTGCATCGCACAGGGCCTAGCCAATACCGTGACCGGTTTCTTTGGCGGCATGGGTGGCTGCGCGATGATCGGTCAATCCATGATCAACGTAAAATCCGGCGGGCGCACACGGGTCGCCGGCATTGCCGCCGCGCTGTTCTTGCTGCTGTTCATTCTGGTTGGCGCGCCGCTAATCGAGCAGATCCCGCTGGCCGCGCTGGTGGGTGTGATGTTCATGGTGGTGATCGGCACCTTTGCCTGGAACAGCCTGACGATCCTGCGCAAAGTGCCTCTGATGGATGCGTTTGTGATCATTTTGGTCACAGTGGTCACGGTTTACGAAGATCTCGCCGTGGCGGTTGTGGTTGGGGTGATCGTCTCGGCGCTGGCCTATGCGTGGAACAACGCCCGCCGCATTCACGCCACCGAGCGCAACTCGCAAACCGAAGCAGGCGCAAAGGTTTACGAAATCCACGGGCCGCTTTTCTTTGGCTCTTCCGATGGGTTTGCGGAACTGTTCAACGTGGAACAAGACCCCGCCGCCGTGATCATCGATTTTGCCGACAGCCGCGTGGTGGATCAATCCGCCCTACAGGCAATCGAAGCCATTGCAGCCAAATACGAGGCTGCGGGCAAAGCTGTGAAGCTGCGCCATCTGAGCCGCGATTGCCATGCGCTGTTGACCAAGGCGGGCCATCTGATGATCGACAGCGATGACGATCCCGATTACGCGCTGGCGGTGGATTACTCCGTGCGCACCGGGATCTTGGGCGCCCATTAAACATTGCCCGGCCCCGCACATCTGTCGCTGGGGCCGGGTCTTTCTTCGCGCCGCTTAATCGTCGGGGCGCTCTAGGGAAAACAGCTGCGTTACATGGCTGTAGTCGCGATAGCCCAGACGGGCCAGCGGCTGGAATGTGCTCACATCGAACATCCCGTCCTTGATGCAATCATCGCGCATATGCACGCCGATGACTTCGCCAAAGACCACGTAATTCGCCTCGCCTTCGATTTTCACAATCTGCGTCATACGGCATTCCATCGACGCAGGCGCAGCGGCCACCCGGCCACAGGCGATCTCGGAACATTCGGCTTTCTCGAGGCCTGCGTGGGCGAACTCATCCACCCCATGCGCCAACCCCTGCGACGAGGCATTCATCGCATCACGCGCCGCATATTCTACGATATTCACACAAAACACCCCGGTTTCGCGGATATTGGCCACGCTGTCTTTGGTGCCCTCCACATCATCCTTGCTGCCTGTTGAGGCAAACATCACCTGCGGCGGCACATAAGCCACCCCGTTGAAAAACGAATAGGGCGCCAGATTGTCCCGCCCCTGCCCGTCGCGGGTGGAAATCCAGCCAATCGGGCGCGGCGTGATCAGCGCGTTAAACGGGTTATGCGGCAGGCCGTGGCCTTCAGCGGGGCGATAAAACATCCTAGAGCTCCTTCGTCATTTGCGCCCAGAGCTAACCCCATGTTAAGGGCATTGCCACCTGAAACACGCCTGAGCGGATTGCGTCCTTTGTATACGATTCTTCCAGAGACGCTGCCCGACCGGCCAGAGGTCGAGGCGCTGTATGACAGCTGCTTTGCCCCCGGGCGCGAGGCGCTGTCTTCTTATCGGCTGCGCGATGATGTGCCCCCGGTTGCATCCCTGTGCCATGTGGCGCGCGACAGCGATGGCATCCTCGCTGGGGCGATCCGTTATTGGCCCGTGCGGGTGGGCGGCGCGCCCTCTTTGCTGCTGGGGCCTGTGGCCGTGCACCCCACCCGTCAGGGCGAGGGGCTCGGCGCGGCCCTCATTGATCAAAGCCTGACCTGCGCGGGATCATGGGCGCGGGTGATGCTGGTGGGCGACGCCCCCTATTACAGCCGCTTTGGCTTTAGCCTGCTGCACGGTGTGATTATGCCGCCGCCTACCAATCCTGCCCGCGTGCTGGGCCGCGCCCTCCAGCCGCAGGCATGGGATGGCATTTGCGGCGATGTCACGCGCTGGCACGATTGATTTTCCCGCCCCTGCCCCCATGTTAACCGGGCAAGAGGAGCCGCTATGCACATTGAAACCAATCTGCCCACCACGGTGAATGTGGATCAACAACTTGATGCCATCGCCAAACGCTACAAAGCCGCAGGCGGTGTGGGCATCCATGTGCTCAACCTGCTGGGCGCGCAGGCCGATGGGCTGATCGAACGCCTGCCCGCCACCGTGCGCCGCAACCTTGATGCCGCCACGGAAAAGGCGCTCAAACAGGCGATGCGCGCCGCAAGCTCCAGCCGCTCCATGGTCGGTGATCAACCCAGCTGGCTGAACCAAGCGGCCACCATGGCCACCGGGGCAGCAGGCGGCGCGGGCGGCCTGCCCTCGGCGCTGGCGGAACTGCCAGTGACCACCACGCTGCTGCTGCGGGTCATCCAAGGGGTGGCGGCGGAATATGGCTTTGACCCCAAGGCCGAAAATGTTCAGTTCGACTGTATAAAAGTCTTCTCAGCCGCAGGCCCGCTCAAGGGCGACGACGGGGCCGATCTGGGGTTCCTTTCGGCCCGCCTCGCGCTGAGCGGTCAGGCCGTGCAATCCATCATCGCCAAAGTCGCGCCGCGTCTGGCTGTGGTCATGGGCCAGAAACTGGCCGCGCAGGCCGTGCCGATCCTTGGCGCCGTGGCCGGGGCCGCGACAAATTACGCCTATACCAGCTATTACGAAGACATGGCCCATGTGCATTTCGCGCTGCGCAAACTGGCGATCGAGGGCGACATCAGCGCAGAAGACCTGACCGAACGCCTGCGCCTCAAAATGGCCAGCCCGGCAAAGGGCTGACCCCCGCCCCTAGCCGCGCAGCACCGCGCCGGGGTTCATGATCCCCACCGGGTCCAGCGCCGCTTTGATCGCGCGCATCGCCGCGAGCTTCGCCGGATCGCCATAGCGTTCCAGATCGCCGGTCTTTAACCGCCCGATGCCATGTTCGGCGCTGACCGATCCGCCCATTTGATGCACCTTGTCATGCACCAGATGTTTCACCGCATCGCGCAGATCATCATATTCGCGGCGTGCGCGGCCCTGCGCAGGGAAGACGTTGTAGTGCAAATTGCCATCGCCCAGATGGCCAAAGCAATTGATTCTAAAATCACCAAGCGCCAGCAGCTCTGGCCCTGCCGCGGCAATGAACTCGGCCACCGCCCCCAAGGGCAGCGAAATATCGTGGCTGGAAACCGAGCCGATCATCCGGTTCGCTTCTGGAATGGTCTCGCGCAGGGTCCAGAAATCCGCCGCCTGCGTCTGGTTCTGCGCCAAGGCACCATCGCGCAGCAATCCGGCCTCGAACCCATCCGCAAACAGCCCCTCCAGCGCGGCATCTGCATCCATCTCGCGGGTCAGGCCCAGCTCAATCAGCACACACCACGCCGGGCGCTCGGCAAAAGGCTGGCGCAGGTTCGGGAATTTCTCTGACAAGAACCCAAAGCCCTGCCCGGAGATCAGCTCAAACGCGCTGATCATCTCGCCAAACTGCGCGCGGGCCATGCCCAGCAGCCGCAGCGCCGCCGCCGGATCTTTCACCACAAACATCCCCGTGGCCACCGCGCCGGGGCGCGAAAAGAGCTTGAGCGCCGCCGCCGTAATCACCCCCAACGTGCCCTCGGAACCAATCAACAGATTGCGCAGATCATAGCCTGTGTTGTCTTTGCGCAGCCGCGTCAGCCCCTGCCAGATCTGCCCATCTGGCAACACGGCCTCCAGCCCCAAACACAGATCGCGCGCATTGCCATAACGCAGCACCCCAGTGCCGCCCGCATTGCTGGCCAGATTGCCGCCAATCCGCGCCGTGCCTTGGGCGGCAAGGCTCAGCGGGAACAACCGGTCGGCATCCAGGGCCGCTTGCTGCACATCTGCCAAAATCGCGCCGGCCTCGGCGATCAGCACATTTTCATCCGCATGCACCGCGCGAATGGCATTCATCCGCTCCAGCGACAGGATCAGCGGCAATGGCCCCTCCGGGGATACCTGCCCGCCCACCAGCCCGGTGCCGCCGCCATAAGGGATCACCGGCACCCGCGCCGCACCCGCCTGTGTGATGATCTGCGCCACCTGCTGGGCGGTGCGGGGCCGCGCCAAAATCCCGGCGCGCCCGGCATAACGCCCGCGCGGCTCTTCCAGATAGCGCGCCTCGGCGACCCCGATCACATCGGGGCCAAGTGTAGCGGTCAATTGCGCGGCGAAGGCGGGATCTGCGGGATTGAGTGTCATGCTTCTTGATCCAATGTCAGCGTGCCAGTTGCAAGATGCGAAAACGCGCGCCCGCCTTATCCGACTTCCGTCTTGCCGCGCCGATCCCGGCGCAGGGCAGCATAAAGCACATGGCTGCGCCAGCGCCCGTCAATCTGCAAATAGCTTTGCGCCACGCCCTCATATTTGAACCCGGCCTTTTCAAGCAGCCGCCGCGAGGGCGCGTTCTCAGGCAGGCAAGCCGCCTCGACGCGGCTAAGGTCCAGATGGGTGAACGCGTAATGCACCACCGCCTCAATCGCTTCGCGCATAAAACCTTGGCGCGCAAAGGGCTGGCCCGTCCAATAGCCAAGCGTGCCCGCCTGCGCCGGACCGCGCCGGATATTATCCAGCGTGATCGCCCCCAGCAGCGAGGAATCCTCGCGCCGGATCAAAAAAAGCGGCAGCGCAGTGCCCCCCGAGACCGAGCGCGAAGCCCAGTAAACCCGGTTGGAAAAGGCTTTGCGCGCCAGATGATCCTCGGCCCATGTGGGCTCCCATGGGCTCAGATAGTCGCGGCTTTGCACCCGCAGCGCCGTCCATGCCCGGTAATCGGAATGGATCGGCGCGCGCAGAACCATACGTTCTGTTTCAATGCGAACTGTCTTGCGTCCCAATAGCATCAAGCGGCACGGCGCTCCTCAAGGGCGGCAAGGGTCGGCGCGTCTTCCACCGGACCGTACAGCGCCAAGGCCGCCGGGGCTTGTTCGGCCATGGTTTCGGCAAAGGCACGCACATCGCCCGTGGTCACCGCATCAATCAGCGCAATGGTTTCCTCCAGCGGCGGAATGCGGTCCCAGATTTGCATCAACCGCGCCAGACGCTCGGCCCGGTTCGACGGGCTCTCCAGCCCCATCAAAAGCCCCGCCTTCATCTGCGCCCGCGCGCGCGCCACCTCCGCCGGAGACATATCCGTGGCGGCGCGTTTCATCTCGTCAATGGTGATCCCCGCCAGCTCTGGCAACTGCGCCGCCGAGGTGCCCGCATAGATCGTGGTCATGCCCGTATCGGCATAGGCCCCGGCCTGCGCAAAAATCGTATAGCAAAGCCCGCGGTTCTCCCGCACCTCTTGGAACAGCCGCGATGACATGCCGCCACCAAGCGCCGAAGCATAAATCTGCGCCACATAGATGTTATCAGCCCGGTAACCGGGCGATTCAAACCCAAGCGCAAAATGCGCCTGTTCCAGCGTTTTAATCTCGCGCCGCTCGCCGCCTTTGAACAGGGCCAAATCCGGCTCAAACATCGGCTTTGGCGTCATATCGCCAAACAGCTTTTCCGCCATGGCCACGATGGCATCATGATCTACCGCCCCTGCGGCGGCCAAGATCATCTGCTCGGGGCCGTAATGCGTATCAATAAACCCGCGCAGGTCTTTTTGGTTAAACGCCGAGACCCGCTCATCCGGGCCAAGAATGGTGCGCCCAATGGCTTGGCCGGGATAGGCCTCTTCTTGCAGCCAATCGAAAATCACATCATCGGGCGTATCAAGCGCTTGGCCGATCTCTTGCAAAATCACGCCGCGCTCGACCTCGATTTCGGCTTTATCCAGCACCGGATTGCGCAGAATATCCGCAATCACATCCAGCCCCAGCGGCACGTCATTTTCCAACACACGCACGTAATAGGCCGTAACCTCGCGGCTGGTATAAGCGTTGATATAGCCGCCCACATCCTCAATGGCTTCGGCAATTTGCAGCGCGCTGCGCCGTTTGGTCCCTTTGAACGCCATATGTTCCAGAAAATGCGCAATGCCGTTTTGAGCAGGGGTTTCATGGCGCCCGCCTGCGGTCACCCAAACCCCGATGGAGGCCGAGGCCAACCCCGGCATATGTTCAGTGACGATGCGAAAACCGTTAGAAAGGCGATGGGTTTGAAGGCTCAAGCGTTCAGTTCCTTGGTAATATGGGCTTTTAGCGCGTCCAAATCATTGGGCACACGGGTCACACGTTCGTCGCGCGCAAATAAATCGGCCATGCGCGGCGGCAGACCGGGGCGCAGCCCCGTGGCGGCCTCAACCGCGTCGGGGAATTTAGCCGGATGGGCGGTGGCCAAAGTGATCATCGGCACAGCCGGAGCGCGCTGCTCTTGCGCGACTTTTACACCCACCGCCGAATGCGGACAGAGCAGCTCTCCGGTGGTTTCGCGCATTTTCGCAATGGTGGCGCTGGTTTCCTCTTCCGAGGCGCGGCCAGAATCGTAGATCTCCTGCAAGGCTTCCATCGCCCCTTGGCTGACCTCAAAACCGCCCTGCGACAGCTCATCCATCAACTGTTTGATCGCCGCCCCGTCGCGACCATAGGCATCAAACAAAGCGCGCTCAAAGTTGGAGGACACCTGAATATCCATCGACGGGCTGATCGAAGGCGCGGTTGGCCCTTTGTGATAGCCCTGCCCCGACAGGCAGCGGTGCAAGATATCGTTCTGGTTTGTCGCCACCACCAAACGGTCAATCGGCAATCCCATCTGGCGTGCAATATAGCCTGCGAAAATATCGCCAAAATTGCCCGTCGGCACGGTAAAGCTCACCTTGCGCTGCGGCGCGCCCAGCGACACGGCGGAGCTGAAGTAATAGACCACCTGCGCCAAAACCCGGCCCCAGTTGATCGAATTCACCCCTGCCAGCTTTACGCTGTCGCGGAAGTCGAAATCATTGAACATGTCTTTCAAACGCGCCTGACAATCGTCAAAATCACCATCCACCGCCAAGGCCCGCACATTCGACGCGGTCGGCGTTGTCATCTGGCGGCGCTGCACTTCTGAAACGCGGCCATGCGGGAACAGAATGAACACATCCACGTTATCAAGGCCCTGAAACGCCTCAATCGCCGCCGAGCCGGTATCGCCCGAGGTCGCGCCCACAATCGTCACCCGGTCGCCCTTACGGCCCAAGGCGGTTTGGAACATCTGGCCGATCAATTGCATGGCGAAATCTTTGAACGCCAAGGTCGGGCCGTGGAAAAGCTCCAGCAGGAAATGGTTCTCGGCCAATTGCACCAATGGCGCGCGGGCGGCATGGCCAAACCCATCATAGGCGCGCGCGATGATGTCGCGAAACTCCTGATCGCCAAATGTATCGCCCACAAATGGCCGCATCACCCGATAGGCGATCTCCTCATAGCTTTGCCCCGCCATATCCGCGATTTCTGTCTGGCTCAGCACCGGGATCGTTTCGGGCACATACAGCCCGCCATCACGGGCCAGCCCGGTCAGCATGGCTTCTTCAAAGCTCAAGGAAGGCGCAGTGCCACGGGTAGAGATATAACGCATGGGTCAGCTTTCAGTGATGCGCGCCCGGCGGCGCAGGAAATAGATCGACATGGCCAGCCAAATCGCGGCCAGCGAGAACCAAGTGATGGCATATTGTAAGTGGTCGTTGGGAATCCGCGCCTTGTCTACCGGCAGAGGCGTCACCGCAGGGTCAGCGGGCGACAGGCTGCGCGCCACAATCAGCACAGGTTGCGTGCCCAGATGCGCGGCCATCGCCGCCACATCGCGGGCAAACCAGATGTTTTTGTTCAAATCGGGATCGGGCGTATAGCCATCCACCTCGACGGGCCAATGCAGATTGCCAATCACCGCAATCTCGCCCTGCGGCGCGGTGATCGCGCCCGCTTGGTCCACAGGAACAAAACCTCGGTCCAGCAGCACGTCGATTGTGGCGTCGCCCCTGTCGATCTGCATCGGGGAAATCACGCGGTAGCCCGCGCCAATCTGCTTTTGCGACACCAAGACTTGAATGAAATCCGGCCCAAGCTGCCCGATGGCGGTCACGGGGCGCAGGTTATCGGCCTCTTCGCTGGGCATCATCGGCAAAGGCACGGGATCGGCGGCGATCTTGGCCTCAAGCTGCGCCAGAACCTCTTGCTTCCATGCCAACCGCTGTACCTGCCAAGCCCCAAGGCTTAGCAACACCCCCGCCCCGCCCAAGGCGACAATGACAAGAAACAACAAGCGGCGCATGACAAGCTCTCACATCAGTGAAACAGAACACGGGTTCAAAGCAAAAGCGCGCGAGGGCTTCCCGCGCGCTTTGAGCGTTTTAGGCTTCAGGGCTGCAATTGCAAGCCCAGAGCGCTGATCTCTATGGCGCGCCCCAGATGTAGACGGCGAAGAACAAGAACAGCCAAACCACATCCACAAAGTGCCAGTACCAAGCAGCCGCTTCGAAACCGACATGCTGCTCAGGCGTGAAATGCCCGCGCTTAGCCCGGATCAAACAGATCGCAAGGAAGATTGTCCCGATGATCACGTGGAAACCGTGGAAACCTGTGGCCATGAAGAATGCCGAGAAGAACGCGTCTTCGCCAAATTTCCAGTCATGATGCAACAGCAATTCGCCATATTCATAAGCCTGAAGCGCGGTAAACGCGATGCCCAGCACGATCGACAGCGCCAGACCAGTCACCAGATCTTTGCGGTTGTTCTCATGCACCAGCGCGTGGTGCGCCCATGTCACGGCGCAGCCCGACAAAAGCAAGATCAACGTGTTGATCAGCGGCAGGTGGAACGCATCAACCGGATCAATGAACGGCGGCACATATTCGCTGCCCGCATATTCATTCATCGGATAAAGCGCGGGTTTGAAGAAGGTCCAGAACCACGCCACAAAGAACATCACTTCGGACATGATGAACAAAATCACGCCATAGCGCAGACCAATCTGCACAACGCGCGTGTGGTCGCCCACGCCGCTTTCAATCACAACTTCACGCCACCAACCGTACATGGTGTAAAGCACGCCGACAAAACCGGCGAGAAACAGGAAAGGCGTGACGGCGTGCATCCAAAGCACAGCGCCCACCAGCATCGCAAAACCGCTGATAGAAGCGATCAGCGGCCAGCTGGAGGGGGGGAGAATGTGGTAATCGTGGTTCTTTGCGTGGGCCATAGTGCCACCCCTTTTAGTTCAGAGTTGTAGGTTCGACCGATGCCGTTGCGTAATCCTCGGGCAGGTCAATTTCGTAAAATGTATAGGACAGCGTGATGGTATGCACAAACTTTCCGTCCGTATCATTGACGATTTCCGGATCGACAAAGAAACTTACCGGCATTTGCACACGCTCGCCCGGTGCCAGCACCTGCTCGGTAAAGCAAAAACACTCGATTTTCTCAAAAAAACCGCCAGCGGTGTAGGGATAAACATTGTAGCTCGCCTGTCCGGCGATGGGACGGTCGGTGGGGTTATAGGCCTCGTAAAACGCCAGCCCGGTTTCCCCGATCCGCACTTCCATCTCGCGCACGAGCGGTTTGAACTCCCACGCCATGTTCTCATTCAGCGAGCCATCGAATCGCACCTTAATGGTTTGATCCAAAATCGTGTCGCTGCCTGCTTCAACCTGCCCCGGCACGCCGCCAAAGCCGGTAACCCGGCAGAACCAATCATAAAACGGCACAGAGGCCCAAGCCAAACCGCCCATGAACACCACGACCGAAACGGTCTGTGCCACGGTTTTCTGTGGTCCTGTCATCGCCATTAGCTATTTCCTTCGGTTGCAACGCTGCGCTGGTTTGCAGGCAGCTCAAAATCAGTTTGCGTGATTTTGACAAAGGTCAGCACCATTACCAAGATGACAAAAGCGCCCAGCATCAGCCCAACGCCAAGGTTACGTCCCCGGCGGCGGCTGTGTATTTCATGTTCGACTTTCAGGCTCATGCCCAGCCTCCATAGCCCAGCGGCCGCAGCGCAGCCTCGAGCAAAATTGCACCAAAATGCAGGAATAGATACCACAGGGACAGGCGGAAAAACTTGCGCTCTACGGCAAAATCATCGGCCTCCGACATGGTCTCGTCGCGCTGCCAGATGCGCCAAGCACCTAGCAAGAACAGCGCATTGAGCACCACAGCCACGGCCAGATAAATCGGCCCGCCGATCCCGGTAAACCCGGTGCCCACCGCCAAAATCGCCAACAGCACCGTATAGGCAATGATATGGCGCCGCGTGGCGGGCCGCCCATGGGTCACGGTCAGCATCGGCACTTTGGCATCGTCGTAATCATTGCGCATAAACAGCGCCAGCGCCCAGAAATGCGGCGGCGTCCACATAAAGATCAGCGCAAACATCAGCCACGCCTCAACCGAGAAACTGCCCGTGGCCACGATCCAGCCGATTACCGGCGGGAAAGCCCCCGCCGCGCCGCCAATCACAATGTTCTGCGGCGTCGCCCGTTTGAGCCACATGCTGTAGAAAACCGCGTAATACAGAATGGTGAACAGCAACATCGCCCCGGCCAGCACATTCGCCGCCAGCGCCAGCATCATCACCGACAGACCCGACAGCGCCACGCCCAGCGCCAACGCTTCGCCGCGCTGCACCCGGCCCGACGGGATCGGGCGGCTTTTGGTGCGCTTCATGATGGCGTCGATATCCGAATCCCACCACATGTTCAGCGCGCCAGAGGCCCCAGCCCCAATGGCGATAAACAGAATTGAGGCGAAACCAACAACCGGATGGACCGGCACGGGGGCCGCCAACATCCCGACAATGGCTGTGAACACCACAAGCTGCATCACGCGCGGCTTGAGCAGGGCAAAATAATCACCCAGCTGCGCCTCGTGGTCTTGGCTTGCTGTGTTGGGCATATCCGTCATCACGGGTTCCTGTGAACAAAAAGGGCGGGCCTGCTGCCCACCTTACCAATCTATCGCGGCGGTAAAGCGCCGGGAAAACCCCGGCGCTTCATGCGCGTTTCAGTTGTTGGACGCCACGGTCAGCGTCTGGGGAATACCTGCGTATTCCTCTTTCGCCGCAGACAGCCAACGGGCGTATTCTTCTTCCGACACCACTTTCACAGTGATCGGCATATAGGCGTGATACTGGCCGCAAAGCTCGGAACACTGACCAAAGTAAATGCCCTCTTGCTCTGGGGTGAACCACAGCTCTGCCAGACGGCCCGGCACCGCGTCTTGTTTGACGCCAAAGGCTGGGATGGTCCAAGCGTGGATCACGTCAGAGCCGGTAACCTGCACAACGATGGTCTTGCCAACTGGCACCACAACGGCTGTGTCGGTGGCCAGCAAGAAATGCTCTTCCTCATAGCCCGCCGCTTCCAGCTCTGCGATCACTTCGGGTGTTTTTGTGTTCACACCGCCCAGCGCAGGCGCGCCGATCATATAGCTGTCAAAGCCGAAACCTTCGTCCACATATTCATGTGTCCAATACCACTGGTTGCCAGTGGCTTTGATGGTGATATCCGCTTCGGGGATCTCTTGCTGATCAAACAAGATCGGCAGCGACCATGCGCCAATCGCAATCAACACCACAATCGGCCCGATGGTCCACAGCACCTCAATCGGGGTGTGGTGGGTAAAGGACGCAGGCGTCGGGTTGCGTGATTTATTGTACCGGATCATGACCCAGATCAGCAGCCCGGTCACAAAAATGGTGATCAACGCGATGATCACCAGAATCATACCGTCCAACCATTGCAGATCGCGCGCCACGCTGGAGGCAGCGGGTTGAAATCCGATGCCGCCATGTTTTGGCGTGCCGATAACGTCAAGCCCTTCAATATTCAGGCTTTCCTGCGCCAAAGCAGGCAGCGACGCCGCCATGCTCGCCAGTCCCGTCAAAGCGAATAGTTTTTTCATGTTTTGTCCTGACCTTCGTGCTGTCTGCCAGCCAGGCCGCAAGGGCCCGTTGTAATCTCTCAGTCTTACAATCATATTCTGAACCCAAGATAAAGCCATGAGGTTGCGTCATTGAGCCGCTAAAGCCGCTTTTTTCGCCCGCGCCCACACAGTCAAGGACAGTAAAACCATGCCCGATGAAGTTTTTGCACCGCTCAGCGACACGCTGGATCGCGATGCGGCCCTTGCGGTTCTGCGCGATGCGGTGGCCGGGGCGGATGATGGCGAATTGTTTTTTGAACGCCGCCGCTCCGAGGGGCTGATGTTCGATGACGGCAAACTTAAAACCGCCAGCTATGACACATCCGAAGGCTTTGGCCTGCGCGCTGTGCGCGGCGAAGTTGCCGGCTACGCCCATTCCACCCAGCTCACCGAATCCGCCCTGCGCCGCGCCAGCGAAACCGCGCGTTTGGCCGTGGGCGATGGCGGCGGCACATGGGCCGATGCCCCCCAAGGCAGCAATGCCGCGCTTTACGGGGCCATCGATCCCACCTCCGCCACACCGTTTAATGTAAAAGTCGAAACACTTCGCGAGATCGACGCCTATGCCCGCAGCCTCGATAAACGCGTGGTACAGGTCAGCGCCTCCATCGCCGCCTCGGTGCAGGAAATCGAGATTCTGCGCCCCGAAGGCCATGTGCTGCGCGATCACCGCCCCATGACACGGGTGAATGTCTCTGTGATTGTTGAGCAAAATGGCCGCCGCGAGAGCGGCTCTGCCGGGGGCGGCGGGCGCGTGGCGCTGGACGGGCTGATCGACGAGGCCGCCGATTGGCAGGCCAAAACCCGCGAAGCGCTGCGAATCGCCGTTGTGAACCTTGACGCCGTGCCCGCCCCTGCCGGGGTGATGGATGTTGTGCTTGGCCCCGGCTGGCCCGGCATCTTGCTGCACGAAGCCATCGGGCACGGGCTTGAAGGCGATTTCAACCGTAAGGGCAGCTCGGCGTTTGCCGGGCTGATGGGCCAGCAAATCGCAGCCCCCGGCGTGACGGTGCTTGATGATGGCACCATTCCCGACCGGCGCGGCTCTATCACCATCGACGACGAAGGCACCGCCTCTGCGCGCAATGTGCTGATCGAAGACGGGGTGCTTGTCGGCTATATGCAAGACCGGCAAAACGCCCGGCTGATGGGGGTCGCCCCCACGGGCAATGGCCGCCGCGAAAGCTATGCGCATATTCCCATGCCGCGCATGACCAACACCTATATGCTGGGCGGCGACACGGCCCCCGCCGATATTCTCGCAGATCTCAAAGACGGCATCTATGCCGTGGGCTTTGGCGGCGGTCAGGTCGACATTACCAATGGCAAATTCGTGTTCTCCTGCACCGAAGCCTACCGGGTGGAAAATGGCAAGATCGGCGCGCCCGTCAAAGGGGCCACGCTGATCGGGGATGGGGCCACCGCGCTCAAACAAATCCGCGCCATTGGCAATGACATGGCGCTTGATCCGGGGATGGGCAATTGCGGCAAAGCGGGCCAATGGGTGCCAGTGGGCGTGGGGCAACCTACGCTGATGATTGGCGGGCTCACCGTGGGCGGCGCTGCCGCCTAAAGGAGAGTGGCGCGCAGGTTTTTCCCATTCTTTACCGCTTATTAACCACAGCGTTCTATACCTGATTCTGCAATAGGCGGAGACACGGGATGACTGACAAGGACACTATTCCTTCTTCCACTCACCCCCCAATCCCACCCACCACGGAAGCTGAAAGTTTTGCCCGCCTCCGTCTATTGCGCTCGCGCCGAGTTGGCATTTCAACGTATAAACGGCTTTTGGCCGATTACGGCACTGCGCAAAACGCGCTGGCCGCGCTGCCAGAGGTAGCGCGCGCCGCGGGCGTTGGCACCTATACCCCCTGCCCCGAAGGCGTGATCCACGCAGAACTCAACGCCGCCCGCGCCGCCGGGGCCAAGCTGATCTCTCAAGGCGAAGCGCCCTACCCGCCCCTGCTCGACATGATCCCAGACGCGCCGCCCTTCTTATGGGCGCTTGGCGATCTCAACATGCTGTGCCGCCCGGCCATTTCCCTTGTGGGCGCGCGCAATGCCTCCTCGCTGGGGCTGCGCATGGCGCGCAGCCTTGCCGCTGAACTTGCCGAAGCGGGGTATATCGTGATCTCGGGCCTTGCCCGCGGCATTGACGCCGCCGCCCACAGCGCCGCATTGCCCCATGGCACCATCGCGGTGCAGGCAGGCGGCGTCGATGTGATCTACCCTGCTGAAAACACCCAACTTGCTCATGACATCGCCCGCCAAGGGCTGCGCCTGTCCGAACAACCCATGGGCCTTACCCCCACGGCCCGGCATTTCCCCGCCCGCAACCGCATCATCTCTGGCCTGTCCCGCGCCACCATCGTGATCGAGGCCGCCGCCCGCTCCGGCAGCCTGATCACCGCCCGCGACGCGCTTGATCAAGGGCGCGAGGTGCTCGCCGTGCCGGGCCACCCGCTTGATGCCCGCGCCTCTGGCGGTAATATGCTGATCCGCGACGGCGCGGTTCTGGTGCGCAGCGCCCGCGACGTGATTGAGGTGTTGGGCGAAATTCACCCGCCCCGCCCCGTCGATCCCTTTGCGCCCCGCGCAACACCGCCCCCAACACCGGCCCCAAAACCGCCTGCAGTCAAACCCGCCGCCCGCCGCTCCCTGCGCGAAACCGCCGCGCTGCACCGCAAAATCCTCGCCCGGCTTAGCCCCGCACCGGTCGCCGAAGACCAATTGATCCGCGACCTAAAAGCCGGCAGCGCCGATCTCACCCCTGTGTTGCTTGATTTGGAATTGGACGGCAATGTCGCCCGCAGCCCCGGTGGTTTGCTATCAAAATCCGGCTGACATTTCGCGCCCACACCCGCCGCCTCAACAGGGCCGCACAGCCGCGCAAACCTGCCAAATGCGGCGGGAGCACAGGCTTTTCCCCGCTGCCCAAAACCCAAGCTGCATTGACAAGCACCCCCTTCATCCCACATGAGACCCACGCAGATTACCCCGCTGAGGTCTTGAATTAAATGCCAGTTGTTGTCGTAGAATCCCCGGCGAAAGCCAAAACAATCAATAAATATCTGGGGGATAACTACACTGTTTTGGCATCCTACGGCCACGTCCGAGACCTGCCCCCCAAAGACGGATCGGTCGATACCGACAATGATTTCGACATGAAATGGGAAGTCGCAAGCGACAGTAAGAAACACGTCAAAGCCATCGCCGATGCGCTCAAAGACGATAACGAACTGATCCTCGCAACTGACCCTGACCGCGAAGGCGAGGCGATCAGCTGGCATTTGCAAGAGGCGCTGACCGCCCGCAAATCCATCAAAAAAGACACGCCCGTCTCCCGCGTGGTGTTCAACCAGATCACCAAAAAAGCCGTGACCGAGGCAATGGCCAACCCGCGCCAGGTCGACATGCCGCTGGTCGAGGCCTATCTGGCCCGCCGCGCATTGGACTATCTGGTGGGGTTCAACCTCTCGCCCGTGCTCTGGCGTAAACTGCCCGGCGCAAAATCCGCAGGCCGCGTGCAATCGGTGACGCTGCGCCTGATCGTTGAGCGTGAGATGGAAATCGAAGCTTTCCGCGCCCGTGAATATTGGTCCGTCAAGGCGCTGCTCGCCACGCCGCGCGGCCAGGAATTTGAGGCCCGCCTGACCCTGCTGGCTGGCAAAAAACTCGAAAAATTCGATCTGGAAAACAGCACGCAGGCCGAAATGGCTGTGCAGGCCATCACCAGCCGCGCGCTGCATGTGGCCTCGGTCGAGGCTAAACCCGCCAGCCGGAACCCCTCCGCGCCCTTCATGACCTCGACCCTGCAACAAGAGGCCAGCCGCAAATTTGGCATGGGCGCCCGCGCCACCATGTCCACCGCCCAGCGCCTCTATGAAGCAGGCCACATCACCTACATGCGGACCGATGGCATCGACATGGCCCCCGAAGCCGTGACCATGGCCCGCGACGCGATCAAAGACCGCTACGGCGCGGAATATGTGCCCGCCGAACCGCGCGTCTACAAAAACAAAGCCAAAAACGCGCAAGAGGCGCACGAATGTATCCGCCCCACGGATATGGAAAAAGACGCCGCCGCGATTGGCAATCTCGAAGCCGATCAGCGCAAGCTTTACGATCTGATCTGGAAACGCACGCTGGCCTGCCAGATGGAAAGCGCCCGGATGGAGCGGACCACCGTGGATGTCACCTCCGAAGACGCCCAGGTTACCCTGCGCGCCACGGGCCAAGTGGTGCTGTTTGACGGGTTCTTGCGCGTCTACGAAGAAGGCCGCGACGATGTGGTCGATGATGATGACAAACGCCTGCCCCAGATCAGCGAGGGCGACAAACTCGACAAACGCACCGTCACCCCCGAGCAGCATTTCACCCAGCCGCCCCCCCGCTATACCGAGGCCACGCTGGTCAAACGCATGGAAGAGCTCGGCATTGGCCGCCCCTCGACCTATGCCAGCATCGTCACCACGATTCAGGACCGCGAATATGTGCGCAAAGACGGCAGCCGCCTGATTGCGGAGGATAAAGGCCGTCTGGTGACCGCCTTCCTCGAAAACTATTTCCGCCGCTACGTGGGCTATGAATTCACCGCCGACCTCGAAGACCAGCTTGATAAGGTCAGCGCCGGGGATGCCGCTTATAAAAAGGTGCTCAGCCAGTTCTGGCGCGATTTCTCGGCCGCCATTGCCGAAACATCCGAGCTGCGCATCACCGAAGTGCTCGAAAAAATCAACGAAGTGCTGGAGCCGCATCTCTTCCCGCCCACCGAAGAGGGCGGCGATCCGCGCCTTTGCCCCAATTGCGGTGCCGGGCGGCTGTCCATGCGCACCGCACGGTCGGGCGGCGCGTTTATCGGCTGTTCCAACTACCCTGAATGCCGCTACACCCGGCCCTTTGGCCCGCCGGACCCAGAAGCAGAAGCCTCTGCAATCCCACCCGATGGCAAATTGCTGGGCGAAGATCAGGGCGACGAAATCCGCGTCTTCAAAGGCCGTTTTGGCCCCTATGTTCAGCGCGGCCCCGTCACCGAAGAAAACAAAAAGCCACCGCGCCAATCGATTCCCAAAGAATGGCCCGCCGAAGAGCTGGATCTGGAACAAGGCGTGCGCCTGCTCAGCCTGCCGCGCGAAATTGGCCCCCACCCCGAGGACGGCGTGATGGTCTGGTCCAACATCGGGCGCTATGGCCCCTATCTGAAACACGCGGAAACCACCTCGCACCGGGGCGGCACCAATGCCAATCTGGAGAACATCGAAGAAGTGTTCACCGTGGGCATGAACCGCGCGGTCCAGCTGCTTGCCGAAAAAGTCGCCAGCCGCGGCGGGCGCGGCGCAGCGGCCAAACCCCTGCGCGAGCTGGGCGAGCACCCCGAAGCGGGCGGCCCGGTCAATGTCATGAAGGGCAAATACGGCCCCTATGTGAAATGGGAAAAGATCAACGCCACGATCCCCGACACGGTCGACCCAGAAGAGCTGACCATGGCGCAGGCCATCACCTTGATCGACGAGCGCGCCGCCAAATCCGGCAAAAAGCGCCCCGCCGCCAAGAAAACCGCCGCCAAAAAGCCCGCGGCGAAAAAAGCAGCCGCCAAAAAGCCTGCCGCCAAGAAACCTGCGGCAAAAAAAGCGCCTGCCAAAAAACCGGCTGCAAAAAAAGCGCCTGCCAAAAAACCGGCTGCAAAAAAAGCCGCCGAAGACTAAGCGTATGGCGCAGGCTTTGGCCTGCGCCGCGCCTGCCAATTGACTCTGCTTCCCGCTCAGGCCAGATAACAAAGCAAGCAAAGTGGGAGAGAGCTTTATGAAAAAGATTTACGGTTCAGCCGCCGAGGCGCTGGAAGGCGTGCTTTCGGATGGCATGTTAATCGCCGCAGGCGGGTTTGGCCTTTGCGGCATCCCCGAGCTGCTGCTGGCAGCGATCCGCGACACGGGCGCAAAAGACCTCACCTTTGCTTCGAACAACGCAGGCGTTGATGATTTTGGCATCGGCATCTTGCTGCACACCCGCCAAGTGAAGAAAATGATCTCCTCCTATGTGGGCGAGAACGCTGAATTCATGCGCCAATACCTCTCCGGCGAGCTGGAGCTTGAATTCAACCCCCAAGGCACTTTGGCCGAGCGCATGCGCGCAGGCGGCGCGGGCATCCCCGGTTTTTACACCAAAACCGGCGTGGGCACCGTGATTGCCGACGGCAAAGAGGTGAAACAGTTCAACGGTCAGGATTACATCCTCGAAGAGGGCATCTTTGCCGATCTGTCCATCGTCAAAGCATGGAAAGCCGACGAGACCGGCAACCTGATCTTCCGCAAAACCGCGCGCAACTTTAACCCGCCTGCCGCCATGTGCGGCAAAGTGTGTATCGTCGAGGTCGAAGAGATCGTGCCCACAGGCTCGCTCGACCCCGATTTGATCCACCTGCCCGGCATCTATGTGCACCGGATCATCCAAGGCACCCACGAAAAGCGGATCGAACAACGCACCACACGCAAGCGGGAGAACGCATAATGGCCAGTGTAGTAAAAGGTTGGGATCGCAATCAAATGGCCGAACGGGCCGCGCAAGAACTCGAAGATGGCATGTATGTAAACCTCGGCATCGGCATCCCGACGCTGGTGGCCAATTACGTGGGCGACAAAGACATCACGCTGCAATCGGAAAACGGCATGCTGGGCATGGGCCCCTTCCCCTTTGAGGGCGAAGAAGACCCCGACCTGATCAATGCGGGCAAGCAAACCATCACCGAATTGAACCGCACGGCCTATTTCGACAGCGCAACTTCCTTTGCCATGATCCGGGGCGGCAAAATCGCCGCTGCGATCCTTGGCGCGATGGAAGTGGCCGAAAACGGCGATCTGGCCAATTGGATGATCCCCGGCAAGCTGGTCAAAGGCATGGGCGGCGCGATGGATCTGGTCGCAGGCGTGGGCCGCGTGATTGTTGTGATGGATCACACCAACAAACACGGCGACAGCAAAGTGCTCAAATCCTGCACCCTGCCCCTCACCGGCAAAAGCGTCGTTGACCGGATCATCACCAACCTTGGTGTGCTTGATGTGGTCGAAGGCGGTCTGCGCATTGTGGAATGTGCGCAGGGTGTCACCGAAGACGAATTGCGCGCCGCCACCGAAGCCACCCTTGTCTGAGCCGGTCATCACCCGCTCAGAGGACGGCTCCAAAGGCGCGTATACTCTTGTGAAGGACGGCCACAGCGCCGTCCTGACCTACTCGCGCCTTGGCGACAGCCAGATCATCGCGGATCACACCGAGGTCGACCCCGCACTGTCTGGCACAGGTGCCGGGCTGGCGCTGGCGACGCGGCTGGTCGAAGATGCCCGCGCCTCGGGTGTGAAAATCGTGCCGCTCTGCCCGTTTGTGAACGCCATGCGGCGCAAACACCCCGAGTGGGCGGATGTGTTCAACGTCTGACGCAGCGCCTTACTTCATTACATGAAACACGCAGCCATCGCTGATCAGCTCTGGCGGCGTCTTGCACAGCCCCTTGGCCACCTGAAACGCCGCCAGCACTTTTGGCACATAATCCCGCGTTTCGCGGAACGGCGGCACCCCCGCATGTTTGCGCACTGATCCCTCGCCCGCATTATACCCGGCCAGCACCAACATCGGATCGCCCTCAAACTCGCCCATCAGCCAATCAAGATATTTGATGCCCCCCGCGATATTCTCCGCTGGCACCAAACTGTCGCTGACGCCAAACCGCGTGGCCGTGTCTGGCATCAATTGCATGAGCCCCTGCGCCCCGGCGCCGCTGACCGCATCGGTCTTACCCGAGGATTCCACCGAGATCACCGCCAGTGCCAAAGCAGGCGATACCTGCGTGCCAATAGAAGAGCGTAAAATATCGATCCCGTGTTTATCGGCAATGTCCTGCATCTGCTGCATGCGCGGCGCGGGCACTTTTGACGTCGCAGAGGCCAGCACAATCATCGCATCATAAAGCCGCCCCGGCCCGGTCTTCTCCGATTGCGCGGGCGAGACCTTATCCCAGAACCAATCATATTGCCCCGCCGCAGGCGGCGCCACATTGCCCTGCGCGGTCGCCGTGGCCACCGGCGCGCCCGCAGGTTTCACCGCAACCTCTGTCGGATCGATCTGAACGGTAATGCGTTTGCCGGACCCCGCTTTTGGCGGTTTGATCCGTTTTGCCGAAAATTCAGGAAAAGCCGAAGCCTGCTCGGCTCCTGCGCCGCTGGCCATAAGACATGCCAAGCCCGCCGATATGAAAATCTTTCGAAACATCTGCCTGCTCAATTCGTTTTTATGCTCTTTTAAATAGCCATATCACAAAAAACCCGGCCCTTAACCACGGAATCTGGGCAGCAATCATGGCAAATTTGCCTTAATTACCCCGATTTCCCGCAATTTCTGACGCTTTCCTGCCGTTTTGCAGATAAATATCATGCAAAGACAGAGGCTTAACATTTTTCACTGGAAAAAATCGCAGTTGATGCAAATGTCACATTTCCCGCCAAATTCCTGCCCCAATCACAGGGCTATATAGGGTCATACCAAGTCAGGCAGGTGCAACTGAGAGAGACGCACCAAGCTACGCCGGGCCGGGTTAGACCTTAAAAATTTATTGATCCTTTGGAGGGACACTACAATGATGAACTTTATCAAAAACTTCCGCAAAGACGAAAACGGTGCCGTGACTGTTGACTGGGTTGTTCTGACAGCTGCTGTTGTTGGCCTGGCCGTTGCCGCTTATACCGCGATCGAAACCGAAGCGGGTGCTCTGGCAAACCGTACAGCTGGTGTGATCGCCGGCGAAGAATAAGCCCTTATCGGCTTACTGATTTGGGGCCGTATTCAGAACTGCTGAATGCGGCCCCGTTTCACATCTGGACCAACCACCAAATTTGCACCCCTAGTCCAAGAGGTTTAAAATGCGTCGTTTTTTTTCAGATGAATCTGGTGCCGTAACCGTCGATTGGGTTGTCCTCACCGCTGCACTTGTTTTCTTCTGCGTGGCCGTGCTGACCGCGATCCACGATGCCTCGATCACCTCAACCGATAATGTCGGTGCCATCTTGCAAGAATACTAAAGCCCTGCTCCCACCCCTTCTCTACGAACCTTTCTCCACGACCAGGGGCCGCATATTTGCCGGCCCTTTTTGGGTGAAAACCCCGCTGTGCGACAGGCAAGGAATAGACCCAAAACGGGCTTAAACTTGCCACACTGCACAGCCACACTGAATACAGCAGAATTTCAAGTTGGCCACAAAGCTGCCGACACAGACATCTTATGAGGTAGTAACATGCGTATGGTATTTGGATTGGTGCTCTTAGTTGGCATCGCGCTGGCAGGCGGCGCAGTTTACTTGGCCAAAGACCGATTTGGCCAATACCAAGTGGCCCTCGCCCGCGCAGAGGCCGCCAAAGCAAAAATCGTGCCCACCGAAACGGTCTTTGTTGCTGAGCGCACGCTGAAATACGGCGAAAAGATCAGCCTCGAGGATGTACGCGAAGTGCAATTCCCGATCACCGCCATTCCCGAAGGCGCGTTCAAAGAACTCACCGCGCTTTTCCCCGAAACCACGGATGAACAGCGCGTTGTGCTGCGCGCCATGGAAAAAGACGAAGTTGTGCTGAGCGTGAAAGTCACCGAACCGGGCGAAGACGCTGGCCTGACCTCGCGGCTTGAACGCGGCATGCGCGCCTTTGCCATCAAGGTTGACGTCTCCTCCGGTGTGTCCGGTTTCCTGCGCCCCGGCGACCGCGTCGATGTCTATTGGACGGGCAACATGATCACCCGCGAAGGCAATGGCAACAACCGCTCCGAGGTCACCAAACTGATCGAGCCGGGCGTAAAGCTGATCGCGGTGGATCAAACCGCCAATGGCCAGCTTGACCAAACCATCATCGCCCGCACCGTGACCGTGGCCGTCAGCCCCAACCAAGTGGCCGCCCTGGCCCAAGCGCAATCCAGCGGCAAGCTCTCCTTGTCCTTGGTCGGCGCCGGTGACGATACAATCGCCAGCGCGGTTGAAGTGGATCAACGCTCGTTGCTGGGTATCGAAACCGTGGCCGCCGCCCCTGTGGCACCGCAAAAACAGGTCTGTACCACCCGTGTGCGCCGCGGTGCCGAAGTGGTCAGCCTCGAAATTCCCTGCACCAACTAAGCTGCACAAACCAGTAAATCCAACCGCTTGACACTGCGCCGCCCCCCTCGGGCGGCGCTTTGCATTTTGGCCTTGTTGCCAATTGCCCACAGCAAGAACCCCATGGAAATCATTGATTCTTGCAATAAAATCAAAAGTAACGCAGAGTGATCATAATAATGGGCAAAAGACCCATGATCCTGAGGCGTGACAGAAGGCAGGTCACATGAAAATCGATAGATTTCTAAAAGCGGCCCTTTTGGGGTTCAGCTTGAGCGCGGCTTCGTTCGCAATTACGGCTCCGACCCCCGCATCGGCTGATCTGCTGCGCGTGGTGAAAAAAGGCGTCAGCTCAAAAATTTCAGTCCCCATGAACCGCGCGGTGGTTGTCGAAAGTGATGTTCCCTTCTCGGAACTTAGCATCGCCAACCCCGGCATTGCGGATATTTCATCCCTGTCCGACCGCACCATTTATGTGCTGGGCAAATCACCGGGCCGCACCACCCTGACCGTGCTTGACGCATCGGGCCAGTTGATCACCAACGTCGACATTCAGGTGGCCGCGGATATTTCTGAATTCAAAGAACGTCTGGGGCAAATCCTGCCCGGCGAAAAAATCGAAGTCCGCACCGCCAATGACGGGATTGTCCTGTCTGGCGTGGTCACCTCGATCCAAAAACTCCAGCGCGCCCTCGATCTGGCCGAACGCTACGCCCCCGAACGGGTCTCCAACCTGATGAGCGTTGGCGGTGTGCAGCAGGTCATGATGAAGGTCCGCTTTGCAGAAATGCAGCGCTCGGTCTCCAAATCCCTGTCTTCCTCGCTGGCTTTGGGCGGCGGGCTTGGCTCTGACCTCGGCGTCAGCGGCGGCAGCGGCTCGCTTACAACCTCCGGCAGCACCGCAAACGCCATGTCCGGCGTCACCCCCAGCACCAACGCCAACAGCGGCGCGGTTCTGTTCGGCTTTAACGCCGGGGCGACCCAAGT
The DNA here is from genome assembly GCA_051252055.1 of Sulfitobacter sp. Classification (GTDB taxonomy): domain Bacteria; phylum Pseudomonadota; class Alphaproteobacteria; order Rhodobacterales; family Rhodobacteraceae; genus Sulfitobacter. The sequence goes on along the minus strand of JBPOFD010000001.1, from coordinate 801,314 downwards.
TGGCCTGCTGCTCGAAGCGCTCGAACAAAAAGGTGTTGTGCGCTTTTTGGCAGAACCCAACCTTGTGGCACTTTCCGGCCAAGAGGCGAAATTCCTCGCGGGCGGCGAATATCCCGTGCCCGTGGGCCGCGATGACGGGCTGATCACGGTCGAATTCAAACCTTTCGGCATCGAAATGACCTTTACCCCCCGCGTGGTGGATAAAGATCTGATCAACCTCGAACTCAACGCCGCCGTGTCGGCCATCGACCCAAGCAACTCTGTTGAAATTGGCGATGGCATCTCGATCTCGGCCTTCACCCGCCGCGAAACATCCACCACCGTAGAAATGCGCGACGGCGAAAGCTTTGCCATCGCCGGTCTGCTTCAGGATGATTTCAGCGATAATTCCAGCCAATTGCCTTGGATTGGCGATGTGCCCGTGCTCGGCGCGCTGTTCCGCAGCGCTGATTACCAGCGCAGCCAGACCGAATTGGTCATCATCGTCTCCGCGCATCTGGTCACCCCCACCCGCGGCGAGGCTCTGGCCCTGCCCACCGACCGGATCAAACCACCAAGCGACTCCGAGCTTTTCCTACAGGGCAAGACTTTGGGCGGGAACAGACCCACCAAAGGCGCGGCAGGTGAAGTTGCGAAACAAGATTTCGGTGGCTCCTATGGCTATGTATTGGATTGATCACATGAAACAGATCATCACCAAACACCTCACAACTGCCTGCCTGATCGCAGGGGTCGGCTTGGTCAGCGCCTGCACCAGCCCCGATCCGGAATTCTCGCAATTCCACCAAGATCCCGGCACATTGGTTGACATCAGCGGCTTTGGCGCCGCCACGCTGAACAACCGTTTGGTGATGACAGGCGAGCAGCAATACACATTTGATCTGGCCAACCGCTTTGCCTCCGAAATCGACAGCACCGTCACGTTTGCGTTCAACTCCTCGCAGCTCGACGCCACAGCCCAATCCACCCTGCGCCAACAAGCGCAGTGGATCCGCCAATTCCCCGAAGTCCGCTTCAAGGTCTTTGGCCACACCGATGCTGTGGGCTCCAACCGCTACAACCGGGCCCTGGGCCTGCGCCGCGCGCAAAACGCCGTGGCCTACCTGACCCAGCATGGCATCAGCCGCGACCGTCTTGAGGCCGTGGCCTCCTTCGGCGAGACCCAGCCCCTGATCGTCACCCAAGGCCGCGAGCGCCGCAACCGCCGCACCGTGACCGAGGTCAGCGGCTTTGTGAAACGCCACCCAACGGTGCTCGACGGCAAATATGCCCAGATCATTTACCGCGATTATGTCGCCAGCGCCGTGCCGCAATCCACGATCACACCCGCTGAAGTGACCCAGTAACGCGGCTTTTCTACGCGCATTAAGCTTCAAAAGGCGCCCCTTGCCGGGCGCCTTTTACATTGGCCCGACCCAACCTGCGGAAAATCAATCCGCCCTGTCAGGACCTACCGTTTCAAAAAATCCTACAATGGAAGCATTTAAGCCCCAATCTTGCCCAGATTGACGCCGATATTGCTCCCAATGGAACAGAGCTGCCCGGCGTTTGGTCGGGCATGGGCTTCCCCCGGAACGCAAGTTAAGTGGCCACCAGAGCCCACATCCCCCTGCCCCGGACAAGCCCTTTGTAACAAAGGATTATTGGCTATGAGCAGCCCGATGCCACAACCAGAACCCGGCGCAATTGTCGCCTGCACGGTAAGCCGTGATGTCCAGAATTTTGATCTGCTGATCGAGGATATGGAATCGGTTCTAGGTGAAAATTGGGGCGATCTTGGTTTTGCCGAGGCGCTGGCCTTTTTTGGCCAACCAGAAGCGCATGCCATGGAATTTATTGCCCTCGCGATGGATGACGCCGATGAGGACAATTTGGTTCTTATGGGCGAAATCATCACCCAAGCGAAAAAGCGCGATATCAAAGTCATCTTGATCGCCGAAGACGTGACCCCCGCCGCATTGCATTCATTGCTGCGCGGCGGCGCGGATGAATTTGTGCCCTACCCGCTGCCCGAGGGCGAACTGGCCCGCGCCGTGGAACGGGTGCGCGCCGAAGAACCCACACCGCCCCCCGTGGTCCACGCCCCCGTGCTCAAAGCCGGGCCAAAGAAAAACGGCGCGCTGTTGGTGGCCCATGGTCTGGCGGGCGGCACCGGTGCCACCACCTTGGCCGTGAACCTTGCTTGGGAATTGGCCAATGCGGGCAAAAAAGATCAAAACCCCTCGGTCTGCCTGATCGATCTGGATTTCCAATACGGCTCGGTGTCGACCTTCCTCGACCTGCCGCGCCGCGATGTGGTCTATGAAATGCTGGCCGATATGGAATCGCTCGACGAAGAGATTTTTGGCCAGGCCTTGATCACCTTCGAAGATAAAATGCATGTGCTGACCGCCCCGCCCGAAATGTTGCCCCTCGATATGGTCGGCCCAGAAGAGATCAAACGCATCATCGATCTGGCCCGCGATCAATTCGATTACGTGGTTATCGATATGCCGTCGACGCTGGTGCAATGGTCCGAAGTGGTGCTGACCGAAGCCCATGTCTATTTCGCCCTGATCGAACTCGACATGCGCTCGGCACAAAACACGCTGCGCTTCAAACGCGCGCTGCAATCCGAAGAACTGCCCGTAGAGAAACTGCGCTATGTTCTGAACCGCGCGCCGAAATTCACCGATCTAAGCGGCAAAAGCCGGGTCAAACGCATGGCCGAAAGCCTCGACATCTCGATCGAATTGCATCTGCCCGATGGCGGCAAGCCGATCACCCAAGCCAATGACCATGGCCTGCCCTTGGCCACCAGCGCGGCAAAAAGCCCGCTGCGCCGTGAAATCGCCAAATTGGCAGCCTCGCTGCATGATTTGGCCAATGACGAAGCCGAGGCGGCCTAGCCCGCGCGTAAGGAAGAAACCTCATGTTTTCGAAATACAAAAAACCGGCATCCCCAAGCGCAGATGTCATCCTCGATGCGCCCAATGTCACCTCGCTTGGCAAAGCCAAAGGCGCGGCTGCGGCCCCGTCTGCGCCGCCTGTGCCCAAAGCGGCCACCTCCATGCGCAAAGCGCCCCAGCCCGCAGCGGCCGCGCCCGTGGACAAAGAAACCAAGCGCAAACAGCGCATGAGCGACATCAAGCTTGAGCTACACCGCTCCTTGCTCGACAGCCTTAACCTGTCGGCACTGGAACACGCCACCGAGCAAGACCTGCGCCAAGAGATCAACGCCATCGCCGCCGAGGTGCTGACCGAGAAATCCATCGTGCTCAGCCGCGAAGACCGCATGACGCTCAACTCCGAGCTTTACGACGAGGTCACCGGCCTTGGCCCGCTCGAAACCCTGCTCAAAGACGAATCGGTCAACGATATTCTGGTGAACGGCCCGCAACAGATTTTTGTGGAACGCGCCGGTAAATTGCAGCTCACCGATGTGACCTTCAAAGACGAGCGTCACCTGCTGCGGATCATCGATAAAATCGTATCGGCTGTGGGCCGCCGCGTGGACGAATCCAACCCTTACGTTGACGCCCGCCTAAAAGACGGCTCGCGTTTCAACGCCATGGTGCCCCCCGTTGCGGTGGATGGCAGCCTGGTGTCGATCCGGAAATTCAAAAAAGACAAGCTGGGGATTGACGATCTGGTCAATTTTGGCGCTTTCACCGAAGAAATGGCCGCCTATCTTCAGGCCGCCGTGGCCACCCGCCTCAACATCATCGTGTCGGGCGGTACGGGCTCTGGTAAAACCACCACGCTCAACGCCCTGTCCTCTTTCATCGACAATGCCGAACGGATTTTGACCATCGAAGACACGGCGGAACTCCAGCTGCAACAGACCCATGTAGGCCGGATGGAAAGCCGCCCGCCCAACGTCGAAGGCAAAGGCGAGGTCTCCCCGCGCGACTGTCTCAAAAACGCGCTGCGGATGCGCCCTGACCGGATCATTGTGGGTGAAACCCGCGGCGAAGAGGTCATCGACATGCTGCAAGCCATGAACACCGGCCACGACGGTTCCATGACCACGATCCACGCCAACTCGGCGCGCGATGGGGTCAGCCGTCTGGAAAACATGATCGCCATGGCCGGGATCGAAATGCCGCTCAAAGCGGTGCGCAGCCAGATTTCCTCGGCGGTGAACCTCATCGTGCAGGCCTCGCGTCTGCAAGACGGCTCGCGCCGCATGACCTCCATCACCGAAATCACCGGCATGGAGGGCGACGTGATCTCCATGCAGGAAATCTTTCGCTACCAACGTGTTGGCCTGACGCCCGACAATAAAATCATCGGGCATTTCACCGCCACCGGCGTGCGCAGCCACTATGCGGAACGCTTCCGCATGTGGGGCTATGACCTGCCATCCTCCATCTATGAACCCATTGCGGCCCAGTAAGGATCAGTCCCATGAGTGCAGAACCAATTATCTACGGCCTGATCTTCATCGGCGTGCTGGTGCTGGTCGAAGGCCTGTATCTGGTGGCCTTTGGCAAATCCATCAGCCTCAACAGCCGGGTAAACCGCCGCCTTGAGATGCTGGAAAAAGGCAACCGCCGCGAAGAGGTGCTCGATAAGCTGCGCAAAGAAATGCAGCAGCATATGAACGCCAAATCCATCCCGCTGTATTCGCTGCTGGCGGAAAAGGCGCAAAAGGCGGCCATTGCCTTCACCCCCAAACAGCTTTTGATGATCATGGGCGGCGTGAGCTTCTTTGCCTTTCTGGGCCTGACCATCGGCACCTCGACCGAACCGCCTGTGCGCGCGTTGATGAGCATCGGCATCGGTGTGGGCGGCGTGTATTTCTGGGTCAATTCCAAAGCCAATAAACGCATGGGCATGATCGAAGAACAGCTGCCCGATGCGGTGGAACTGATGGTGCGAAGCCTCAAAGTGGGCCACCCTTTCAGCAATGCGATCTCGATCGTTTCCAAAGAAATCCAAGACCCGCTGGCCTCTGAATTTGGCGTCATCGCTGATGAAAGTGCCTATGGCCGCGACGTAGGCGAAGCGCTCAAGGACATGGCCGAACGTCTGGACATGCAAGATTTGCGCTTCCTCGCCGTGGCCGTGACGATCCAGCAGCAATCGGGTGGTAACCTGGCCGAAATCCTTGCCGGTCTGGCCAAAGTGATCCGCGCCCGCTTCCGTCTGTTCCGCCGCGTAAAAGCCATCACCGCCGAGGCCAAATGGTCGGGTAAATTCCTGTCGGCCTTCCCGATTGTCGCGCTGATCGTGATCAACCTTAGCGACCCGCATTACTATGACGAAGTGCGCGACCACTCGCTGTTCATCCCTGCGTGTTTCCTTGTGGGCATCTTCCTTGCCGGGAACCTGTTTGTGATGCGCATCCTCACCGATATCAAAGTATAGATCGGAGCCTTCAGATGTTTCAGAACCTAACCGATCAAATCAACGCCGTGCTTGGCCCTTTGGGCATGATCATCGTCGCGGGCGTGGCGGGCCTGTGCATCATGGCGCTCACCGTGGCGATGATGCTGCGCCAACCCGAAGACCCGCTGACCAAGCTTAAACGCAATGCCGCGCCGAAAAAGGCAGGCGGTCAAAACGCCAAGCTGCGCGACAACAACCGCAACGCCCAGCTGCAAAAATTCTCTACCTTCCTTGAACCCAAGGATGTGGCAGAACTTTCGGCCAAACAATTGCAACTGCGCCAAGCGGGCTATCAATCCCGCGACTCTGTTCGGTTTTTCTATTTTGCCCAAATGGCACTGGCCATGGGCGGCCTGCTGGCCGGGGTGATCTATGTGAACTTCCTTGGCGGCGGCGAGGGCATGAGCACCCAGAAAACCATGATCTATTCCATCGTGCCCGGCGCGATTGGCTATTACCTGCCCACCTATTGGATCACCCGCCGCGTCGAGACCCGCAAAGAAGAAATCCAGCGCGGCTTCCCCGATGCGCTGGACATGATGCTGGTCTGCGTCGAGGCCGGGCAATCGCTTGATCAATGTATCGTCCGCGTGGCCCGCGAATTGCGCGCCTCCTACAAATCGCTTGCCGATGAATTCGAAGTGGTCGCCTATGAAATGAAAGCCGGTAAAGACAAAGTCACCGTGCTCAATGACATGGGCACCCGCTGCGGCGTGCAGGACGTGTCCTCCTTTGTGACCGTTCTGGTGCAATCTGCCGCCTTCGGGACGTCAATCTCTGACGCTCTGCGTGTCTACGCCGAAGAGATGCGCGACAAACGTGTAATGCGCGCCGAAGAGGCCGCAAATAAGTTGCCAACCAAGATGACCCTCGCCACAATGGGCCTGACCGTGCCACCCCTGCTGATCATTCTGGTAGGGCCATCCGTGCATGGCATCACGCAATTGGGTAATATTGGGGCGAAATAATCGCGCGTTCATCTTTCGCAGCCGGCCTTCGCCGCGCAGCAGCGCTCACAGCAACACTCACCTTGGCCGCCTGTTCATCGGGCGGCTTTGGTGCATCTGCGCGCCAGCCTGATACCCCCTTTGCCCCCGGCGTAGACCTGCGCGCCAAATCCCATGAAGGGGTCGAAGTGGCGCACCGCCTGCTCGCCGCAGGCGAATATGAACTGGCCATCAAATCCTTCAACCGCGCCGCGCTTGAGGGCGGCTTGGACGCCGAAATCCTCAGCGGGCTGGGCAGCGCAAACCTCGGGCTTGGCCGTCTAGGACAGGCCGAACAATTGCTGCGCCGCGCCCTGATCGCCGATGAATCCCAGCCCGAAATCTGGAACAATCTCGGCGTTGTCCTGATGGAGCGTGGCAAAAATGTCGAAGCTAAGGGGGTGTTCCGCCGTGCATATGCACTCGACAATGGGCAAAGCGACCAAATCCGTGACAATCTTCGGTTAGTCCTATCAAAATTGGAAAATTCTGATATACCCGAAGGGCAAGATGATAATTATAAATTGGTGCGGCGCGGCTCTGCTGATTACTTGATCCGGCCAGCATCATGATCGAGGCAAGAGCAGTAAAAGGACGCAACAAATGCGCCACCCCATTCTTATGTCCGCCCTTGTGGTGGCAACGTCGCTTGTCGCGGCCTGCGGCGAAAAGAACGCCAACGAGACCGTCGAACGTGCATTTCAAGACGTAAACGTTATTGACGAAAGCGATCTCAGCGATGTGATGCTGACCGTGGCTGACCCCAACGAAGCCATCAGTTTCTTCCAGCGCACCCTCGTCCAAAAACCCGACAGCATCAGCCATCAGCGCGGCCTTGCGCAATCGTTGATCCGCGCCAAGCGCCACGCCGAAGGCGAAGCCGCCTATGCCAAGCTGGTCACCATGCCCGACGCCACCCCGGACGACAAAGTCGATTACGCCGATGCGCTGATCCGCAATGGCAACTGGGACAAGGCCAAACAGGTACTCGACAGCGTGCCGCCCACCCATGAAACCTTCAAACGCTACCGCATCGAAGCCTTGATCGCGGACAGCCGTCAGGAATGGAAAAAAGCCGACAGTTTCTACGCCACCGCCGTGGGCCTGACCACCACGCCCGCGTCTGTGCTGAACAACTGGGGCTACTCCAAACTCACCCGCGGTGATTTCAGCGACGCCGAGCGCCTCTTTGGCGATGCGGTCAGCCAAGACAGCACCATGTTCACCGCCAAAAACAACCTGATCCTCGCCCGCGGCGCCCAGCGCGACTATTCGCTGCCGCCCGTACCCATGGACCAGACCGAGCGCGCGCAATTGCTGCACACGCTGGCACTGACGGCGATAAAACAGGGCGATGTGGAAACCGGCAAAGGCCTGCTGCGCGAAGCCATCGACACCCACCCCCAACACTTTGAACAGGCGGTGCGCTCGCTGCGCGCTCTCGAAACACAAAGCGGGTAATCCCATGGCCATCTCCGCACTGACCGCTTTGTGGTTCTTGCCTTTCGTGCTGCCGATCTGCCTCTATGTCGCCTATACCGACATGGCCGAAATGCGCATCACCAACCCATCCGTGGCGGCGCTTGCGCTGATCTTTGTGGTGCTGGGCGTCTTCTTGCTGCCCTTCGACACCTACCTGTGGCGGCTCGCCACGCTTGTGGTGGTGCTGCTGGCAGGCATCGTGCTCAATGCCGCCGGAGCGATGGGCGCGGGGGATGCAAAATTCATCGCCGCCGCCGCCCCGCTTCTGGCGCCGGGCGATCTGCCCTCGATCTTGATCTTGTTCTCGGGTGTGCTGCTGGCCTCGGTGCTGCTGCACCGGACCGCCAAACATACCCCCCTGCGCAACCTCGCGCCGCATTGGATCTCGTGGGACCAAGGCAAGAAATTCCCCATGGGCCTCGCGCTGGGGCCAACCCTTGGGGCCTATTTGATCCTCGGGGCGATCTATGGCGTCTAATTCACGCCATTTTCCGCATTTATACAGGCTCGGGGCCACCACGCGCCCCAGTTTCTGGCAGGAAAGGGTTTCCTCATGAATGTGCAAACATCCACCGTTTTGGCACCGCCGCCGCCCAAAACCTTGGGCGATATGAAACTGCCCATCGTGATGATGCGGGACATCTTGCTCAAGACGATCTTCCGCATGAACGTCAACATGGTCAGCGAATTGTCCAAGGCGCTCTGCCTGCCGATCCCCGTCACCCAAGAATTGGTCGACATGGGCCGCGAACAGCGCCTGATCGAGGCAACCGGCACACTCAACGCCAATAATGGCAATGAAATGGGCTATCAGCTTACCGATGGCGGCAAAGCCCGCGCCCTCGACGCGCTGGCCCAATCTGAATATTTCGGCCCCATGCCCGTGCCGCTGGATGTTTACCGCGAACAGGTCAAACGCCAATCTGTGCGCAACATGCAAGTGACCCGCGCCCAATTGCTGGGCGCGATGGGCCATCTGGTGCTGCCCGAAACCTTGCTCGACCAACTTGGACCTGCGGTCTCGGCGGGGCGCTCGGTGCTGATGTACGGCCCTCCCGGCAACGGGAAATCCAGCATTTCCAACGGCATCCGCGACGCACTAGGCGATCACGTCTATGTGCCGCGCGCCATTGAATATTCCTCACAGGTCATCACGGTCTTCGATCCGATTGTGCATGTGGCCGTCTCGCAAGAGGAACAAGACCCGACCTCCTTGCGCCGCGTCACCCGGTTTGATGCGCGCTATGTGTGCTGCGAACGGCCCACGGTCATCACCGGGGGCGAATTGTCGCTCTCCATGCTCGATCTGGTCTACAACCCCACCGCGCGCACCTATCAGGCCCCGCTGCAACTCAAATCCACCGGCGGGATTTTCATCGTGGATGACCTTGGCCGCCAAGCAGAACCGCCCCAAAGCCTTGTGAACCGCTGGATCGTGCCGCTTGAAGAAAGCAAAGACATTCTCGCCCTACAATCGGGCGAAAAATTCGAAGTCCCCTTCGACACGCTGGTGATTTTCTCCACCAACTTCCACCCCAATGAAATCTTTGACCAAGCCGCCCTGCGCCGGATCTTCTTCAAGATCAAAATCGACGGGCCAAATCAGGCAAACTTCCTGAAAATCTTCGCCATGGTCGCCAAGAAGAAACAAATGCCGCTGGACGAAGCCACGCTGGTGCACCTGCTCAAGGTGAAATACCCCACGATCAACAATGTCTACGCCAACTATCAACCGATCTTCCTGATCGACCAAATGCGCGCGATCTGCGATTTCGAAGGCATCCCCTATCAAATGTCCCCCGCCCTGATCGACCGCGCATGGGCCAACATGTTTGTAAAAGACGAAACCATCATCAAATAACCCCCATTTCCAATTGGTTTAAAATCCCGGGGGTCATGGGGGCTGGCCCCCATTTTTAATGAATTTGGGACCAGCCCCCAACCAACACCACACAAACACTGGCCCCAAAGCCCCGCCGCGCTAAACTCATCCCCATGCGCGCCCTGCCCCCTCAATTCGCCGACTGGCTCTCCTCCAAAGGCTGGAGCCTCCACCCCCACCAACAACAGATGTTGGACAGGGCAGATGCGCCTTGCCTGCTGCTCATCGCCCCCACCGGCGGCGGCAAAACCCTCTCGGGGTTCCTGCCCAGCCTGATCGACATCACCCAAAACGGCCATGCGGGGATGCACACGCTCTACATCTCGCCGCTCAAGGCGCTGGCCACGGATATCAAACGCAACCTCACCGCGCCGATTGAGCAGATGAACCTGCCCGTCACCCTCGACGACCGCACCGGCGACACCCCCGCCAGCCGCCGCAAACGCCAACGCGCCGACCCGCCACATATCCTGCTCACCACCCCCGAGAGCCTCGCCCTGCTGCTCAGCTACCCAGACGCGGGCCATATGTTCAAATCCCTCAAACGCGTGGTGATCGACGAGGTCCACGCCCTCGCCGAAGCCAAACGCGGCGATCAGCTGATGCTGGCGCTCTCCCGCCTGCAAAGCCTGTGCCCCGACCTCAAACGTGTGGGCCTCAGCGCCACGGTCGAAGACCCGCCCGCGCTGGCGCGCTACATGGCCCATCACCCCGATCCCTGCGCGGTCCTCGAGGCCGACCCTGGCCCGCTGCCAGACATCCAAATGCTGCAAACAGAGACCCCGCCGCCTTGGGCGGGCGGCGGCGGCGCCTATGCCATCGGCGCAGTGCTCGAACAGGTGAAACAGCATAAAACCACGCTGATCTTCCACAACACCCGCGCCCAAGCCGAGATTTTCTTCCACAAACTCTGGCTTGCCAATGACGGCAACCTGCCCATCGCGATCCACCACGGCAGCCTCGACCGCGCGCAACGGCAAAAGGTCGAAACCGCCATGCTGCGCGGCGATCTGCGCGCGATCGTCTGCACCGGCACGCTCGATCTGGGCATCGATTGGGGCGATGTGGATCTGGTGATCCAAATCGGCGCGCCCAAAAACGTCAAACGTCTGGTCCAGCGCATCGGCCGGGCCGAGCACCGCTACAACGCCCCGTCCAAAGCGCTGCTGGTTCCGGCCAATCAATTCGAAACCGTGGAATGTGCCGCGGCGCTGGATGCGGTCCTCGCGGGCGATCTGGACGGCGAGCCGCGCGGCCCCGGCCCCCGCGATGTGCTGTGCCAACATATCCTGATCCGCGCCTGCGCTGGCCCGTTTGGCGCAGATGATCTTTACCGCGAAGTCACCAGCGCCGGGGCCTACGCCGCCCTGACCCGCGCCGCGTTCGACGCCTGCCTCGATTTTTGCGCCACTGGCGGCTACGCCCTGCGCGCCTATGACCGCTGGCAACGGCTGCTCAAACGCGGCGACCTGTGGCAACTGCGCGATCCCCGCGCCGCCCAGCGCATCCGCATGAACATCGGCACCATCCAGGACAGCGACACACTCAAAGTCCGCCTGCGCCGCAACCGCGGCGGCAAACCTTTGGGCGAGATCGAGGAAAGCTTCGCCGCCACTCTCTCCCCCGGCGACACCTTCTTGATCGGCGGGCAAATCGTACGCTTCGAAGGGCTGCGCGAATTAACCGTCGAAGTCAGCCGCGACGCCGCCCGCAAACCCCGCATCGCGACCTTCGCCGGCAGTAAATTCGCCACCTCCACCCAGCTCTCGGCCCGCGTGCAACAGATTTTCAGCCAAAGCAGCTGGCCCAACCTGCCCGCCCACACAGCGCAATGGCTGGCCCGCCAACGCGCGGATAGCCAACTGCCCACCCCGGGGCGGCTGCTGATCGAAAGCTTCCCGCATGACGGGCGCGAACAGACGGTGATCTACGGCTTTGCCGGGCGCAACGGGCAACAAACGCTGGGACTGCTGCTCTCCAAACGGATGGAGGAACTGGGCCTGCACCCGCTGGGCTTTGTCGCCACAGATTACGCCACGCTGATCTGGGGGCTCGACCCGCTCACCGATGCCGCCGCCCTGCTCGATCCCGCCAAGCTGCGCGGCGGGCTGGAAACTTGGCTGGCAGGCAATGCCGTGATGAAACGCAGCTTCCGCGCCTGCGCCACCATCGCTGGACTGATTGAACGCAACAGCCCCAGCGCCCGCAAATCAGGCCGCCAAGCCACTTTCTCCAGCGACATCCTCTACGACACTCTGCTGCGCTATGATCCCGATCACCTGCTGATGCAAATCACCCAAGAAGAAGCCCGCCGCGGCCTCGTCGATTTTGACCGTATCGAAGAAATGCTCGCCCGCATCGGCGGCAGGATCGACCACCTGCACCTGCCCAAAGTCACCCCCCTTGCCGCGCCGCTTTTACTCGATCTGGGCCGCATCCCCGTAAAAGGCCAGGCCGAAGAACGCCTCCTCGCCGAGCAAGCAGCCCGGCTCATGGCAACCGCAGGCCTGCCCGCCTAGACGCAAATCCTGCGCATGAGTATTTTCAGAAGGGTGAAGCCAAATCCGCCCGCCCGGATTTACCGGATCTTAACCACGCTGCGCCAATCTAGCGGTACGGTACAGGCTGGAGAGCCGATGACCGTGAAGGGTGAAGGCGCGCCATTCCGGATGGCAGTAGCCCAGCGTTTGGCGCGTCTTCTGTTTCACCCTTCTTCAAATACTCATCTTCCCGCCCCTTTGCCAAAACGCTTGCCTTTGCGGGCGGTCTGGCCGATGCACAAAGGATGAACGGTTTCGATTTCACCCTCTCCGGCGCACAGCTGACAGCGCTTGGCTCTGGCGCGCTTTGGTGGCCCGAAGAGGCGCTCTTGGTGGTCAGCGATCTGCATCTGGGCAAATCCGAACGGGTGGCGCGGCGCGGCGGATCGGTGCTGCCGCCCTATGACACACGCGACACCCTCACCCGGCTGGCCGCTGATCTGGCCCGCTGCCATGCGCGCACGGTGATTTGTCTGGGCGACAGCTTCGACGACATCGCCGCCAGCGAGGCCCTGCCCGAAGAGGAGCGCCTCTGGATCACACGGCTGCAAGCCGGGCGGCGCTGGGTCTGGATTGAGGGCAACCACGATCCCGGACCCTTGGAATTTGGCGGCAGCCACCTGACAGAATTGCCACGCGCCCCGCTCACCTTTCGCCACATCGCGCAGAGCGGTGCCAGTGGCGAAATCTCCGGCCATTACCACCCCAAAGCCTCGGTGCAAGCGGGCGGGCGCACCATCACCCGCGCCGCGTTTCTGGTAGACAGTGACCGGGTGATCATGCCCGCCTATGGCACCTACACAGGCGGGCTGCGCAGCAACGCCGAAGCCCTGACCCAGATCATGCGCCCCGAAGCCCGCGCCATCCTGACCGGGGCAAAACCCGTCGCCATCCCAATGCCAAGGAACTAACCGCCGATGGACCAAACCGCCCTCGACCGCATCCAAAGCAGCTTTGCCGCGCAAAGCATGATGGCCAGTCTCGGCGCGTCACTGCAAGAAATCGCCCCCGGCCTGATCCGCATCCGCGCGCCGATCTCTGCCGGGGCGCTGCAACAGCAAGGCTTTGGCCATGCGGGTCTCACCTTCAGCATCGGCGACACGGCCGCTGGCTATGCCGCGCTGACCCTCATGCCGCCCGATGTCGAGGTCGTCACCGCCGAGATCAAGATCAACCTGCTGGCCCCCGCCATCGGGGATTATCTGATTGCCACGGGGAAAGTCGCCAAACCGGGCCGCCGCCTCTGCGTGGTCACCGCAGAAGTGCACGCCGTCATGGGCACGGATCAAAAACTGATTGCGATTTTGCAGGGCAGCATGATGCCCGTCCCCCTCAGCGGTTCCTAAAGGGGGGCTGCCCGGCGCACACCCAGCGCCGGGCACCAGAATTTACGTGTTGAACAAGAAATGCAGCACATCGCCATCTTTGACGGTGTAGCCCTTACCCTCGGCGCGCATCTTGCCCGCCTCTTTGGCCGGGCCTTCGCCGCCCAAAGTGACAAAATCATCATAGGCAATGGTCTCGGCGCGGATGAAACCTTTTTCGAAATCACCATGGATCACGCCAGCGGCGCGCGGCGCGGATGTGCCTGCCGGAATGGTCCAAGCACGGGCCTCTTTGGGGCCAACGGTGAAATAGGTCTCCAGATGCAGCAAGCTATAGCCCGCTTGGATCAACCGATCCAAACCCGCCTCGCTCAGCCCCATCTCGTCGAGGAACATCGCGGCCTCATCGGCCTCAAGCTGGCTGATTTCTTCTTCGATCTGCGCCGAAATCACCACATGGGCATTGCCCTGCGCCGCCGCCATCTCCGCCACTTTGCCAGAATGTTCATTGCCGCTGGCCGCCTCTGATTCGCCCACATTGCAGACATAAAGCACAGGTTTCGAGGTCAGCAGCTGCAACAGGTTCCAGCTGCGCAGATCATCCTCATCCACCTCAACCACACGAGCAGGCTTGCCCTCTTCGAGCGAAGCAAGCGCCGCGCGCAGCAAACGCTCTTGCTGCACAGCTTCTTTATCGCCGCCGCGCACTTTGCGCACGATGTTCTGCAACCGCTTCTCGATGCTTTCGATATCGGCCAGCATCAGCTCGGTCTCGATGGTTTCCGCATCGGCAACCGGGTCCACCCGGCCCTCCACATGTGTCACATCGCCATCTTCAAAACAGCGCAGCACATGGGCAATCGCGTCCACTTCGCGGATATTGGCCAAAAACTGGTTGCCAAGCCCCTCGCCTTTGCTGGCGCCTTTAACCAGCCCGGCAATGTCCACAAAAGTCATCCGCGTGGGGATGATCTGTTTTGACCCGGCAATCTGCGCCAGCTTATCCAGCCGCGCATCGGGCACCGCAACCTCGCCCACATTGGGCTCGATCGTGCAAAACGGGAAATTCGCCGCCTGCGCGGCAGCGGTGCGGGTCAGCGCGTTGAAGAGTGTGGATTTCCCCACATTCGGCAGGCCAACAATGCCCATCTTGAAACCCATAACGGCGTCCTTTTCCTAAGGTTTGGCGCTGTCTAGGGCCTCGCCAGACGCCATGCAACCCTCCTGCGTGGCGCAGCCGCGATCAAAACCGGGCAAAACACCCGCCAAATGCCCATAAACCGCCCTTCGCACAAGCCAAGACCCGCTCAATTCATCCCAAATGCCACAAGGCACAGCCGCCCGCATGCCCATTTCCGCCTCTAGCCTTGCGCCGTGGCCCGTTTCGCGCATAAACAACTGCGGATCACAGCGGGGACCACATGACACGTATCGACGATAAATTCGCCAAGCTCAAAGCCGACGGCAAAAAAGCATTCGTAGCCTATATCATGGCGGGCGACCCCGATTTTGACCGCTCGCTTGAGATCATGCGCGGCATGCCTGCCGCCGGGGTCGACATCATCGAACTGGGCATGCCCTTTACCGATCCCATGGCCGATGGCCCCACCATTCAGCTCGCCGGGCAACGCAGCCTCGAAGCAGGCATGACCTTGCAAAAAACCTTGGATATGGCCCGCGCCTTCCGCCAAGACGACACAACCACCCCCATCGTGCTGATGGGCTATTACAACCCCGTCTATTCCATGGGCGTTGATAAATTCCTAATCGCCGCAAAAGACGCGGGCATCGACGGGCTGATCATCGTCGATCTGCCCCCCGAAGAAGACAGCGAGCTGTGCCTGCCTGCACAAAAAGCCGGGCTGAACTTCATCCGGCTGGCCACCCCCACCACCGATGACAAACGCCTGCCGCGCGTGGCGCAAAACACCTCGGGCTTTATCTATTACGTCTCCATCACCGGCATCACCGGCTCTGCCGAAGCGGATGCAGGCGATGTCGCCCCCGAAGTGACCCGCATCCAAAACGCCAGCGGCCTGCCTGTGATCGTGGGCTTTGGCATCAACTCGCCCGAAAAATCCCGCGCCATTGCCCAAGTGGCTGACGGCGTTGTGGTGGGCTCGGCCATCGTGTCGCGCATCGCAAAAGGCGACAGCACCGCCGATGTGCTGGCCTTTGTGAAAACCCTCTCGGATGGTGCCCACTCCGTCTAAACCTGCCCCAAACGGGCCGCCCCGCGCGGCCCGGCAGAATTGAAACTTGATGCCCGCGCCCCGGATCGGTAAGAATTTCTTACCATTGCGGAGGAACGGCCATGCCCGTCATTACCAACATCAACGATCTCAAGCGTTTGCACGAACGCCGCACCCCGCGCATGTTCTATGATTACGCCGAAAGCGGCAGTTGGACCGAACAAACCTTCGCGGAAAACACCAGCGACTTTAACCAAATCCGCCTGCGCCAACGGGTCGCCGTCGATATGTCAGGCCGCAGCACCGCCACCCAGATGATCGGCCAGAACGTCACCATGCCCGTGGCCCTCGCCCCGGTGGGCCTCACGGGGATGCAGCACGCAGATGGCGAAATCAAAGCCGCCCGCGCCGCCGAGAAATTCGGCGTGCCTTTCACCCTCTCGACCATGTCGATCAACTCCATCGAAGACGTGGCCGCCGCCACCACCAAACCTTTTTGGTTCCAGCTCTACACCATGACAGACGCGGATTTTGTCTCGCGCCTGATCCAGCGCGCCAAAGACGCCCATTGCTCTGCGCTGGTCATCACGCTGGATCTGCAAATCTTGGGCCAACGCCACAAAGACCTGAAAAACGGCCTCTCCGCCCCGCCCAAACTGACCCTGAAAACCATGGCAAACCTTGCCACAAAATGGCGCTGGGGTCTGGGCATGCTGGGCGCAAAACGCCGCGAATTTGGCAATATCGTGGGCCATGTGAAAGGCATCACCGATGCCGCCGATCTGGGCGCTTGGACCTCCGAACAATTCGACCTGACCCTTGATTGGGACAAAATCGCCAAGATCAAAGAACAATGGGGCGGCAAGGTGATCCTCAAAGGCATCTTGGACGCCGAAGACGCCCGCATGGCGCTCAAAGTCGGCGCAGACGCCATCATCGTCTCCAACCACGGGGGCCGCCAACTTGATGGCGCGCTCAGCTCGATCCGCATGCTGCCTGCGATCCTCGACGCGGTGGGCGATGAAATCGAAGTCCACCTCGACAGCGGCATCCGCTCTGGCCAAGACGTGCTCAAAGCCATGGCCATGGGCGCCAAGGGCACCTATATCGGCCGCGCCTTCATCTACGGTCTGGGCGCCATGGGCGAGCAAGGCGTGACCCGCGCCCTCGAAGTCATCCACCGCGAGCTGGACGTGACAATGGCCCTTTGCGGGGAAACCTCCGTCTCGGCGCTTGGCCGTCACAACCTCTTGATCCCCAAAGGTTTCGAAGGAGACTGGCAGGACTGATCCCGCTAGGTTAGAAAAACCCCATGCTTATATTCCTGCGCCACAACCTTGCGTTTCTCGCCGTGCCCAAAACCGGCACAACCGCCATTGAAATGGCGCTGAAACCCAAGGCAGAAATCATCTTCGCCAAACGCCGCAAACATCTGACGGCGCAGAAATTTCGCAATAAAATCGTGCCTTTTGTGGGCGATGCCTTTGGCCGCGACCTCGAAGGTGTGGCGGTCATGCGCCACCCGATCGAACAAATCCGCAGCTGGTATCGCTACCGCAGCAACGCCGATCTTGACGGCACCGAATACAGCACAGCCGACATGTCATTTGACGAATTTGTCTCCGACGTGATCGCAGATACCCCCCCGCCCCATGCCGGGATCGGCAGCCAATTCGCCTTCCTGACCGGCACCAATGGCAAATTGCTGGTCAATCACCTCTTTGCCTATGAAGCCCAGTTACAGTTTCGCGGCTTCATGTCCGAACGGCTGGGCACCAAGCTGGAGCTGAAACCCAAAAACGTCTCGCCCGCCGCGCAAACCCCGCTCTCGCACGGGGTCGAAGCCAAGCTGCGCGCCGCACGGGCCGAAGAATTCGCCCTCTATGATCATCTGATCGCCGAAGGCGGCTACCTGCGCACCCCGCTGCGCAAATGGACCAAAAAAGACGTTTAACCCAAATCGCCCGGCCCTCGGGCAAAAACATCTTTTCAAAACACCCCATCCCGTATAAGGGAGGCGCTTCACGCGGGCTACAGCCTTGGAGGAGCCCGCCCTTACATTGGAGAATTATTATGGCCGGAAAGATTCCAGATCTTGAAGCCCAAGTCCGGACGGGGACAGGCAAGGGCGCCGCTCGTCAGGCACGCCGTGATGGCTTGGTACCAGGAATTGTGTTCGGGGGCGACTCTGAGCCGCTGCCAATCAGCATCAATTTCAACAAGCTGCTGACCAAACTGCGCGCAGGCCGCTTTAAGGCGACCCTGTTCAACCTCAAAGTTGAAGGCCACGACGACGTTCGTGTGATCTGCCGCGACGTTCAGCGTCACGTTGTAAAAGACCTGCCCACGCACATCGACCTGATGCGCCTCAAGCGCACCACCAAAATCAACCTCTTCATCAATGTAGAAGTTGAAGGCGAAGAAGAGTCCCCCGGCTTGAAAAAAGGCGGCACTCTGAACTTGGTTCGCCCCGAGGTGGAACTGGTTGTGACAGCGGCCGACATCCCTGAGAGCATCGTCGTTGACGTGTCTTCCATGGAAATCGGCGACAACCTGACAATTTCCGACGTGAAATTGCCCCAAGGTGCCAAGCCGGTCATCGACCGTGACTTCGTAATCGCACAGGTTTCCGCGCCTTCCGCGCTGAAAAGCTCCGATGACGAAGAAGATGATGCAGCAGCCGACGAAGTGCCAGCAACCGAGCAGGCCGACGACGCATAAGCATCGCTCCTTGCGATCTGATATTAAACGGGGGCCCGCGCGGCCCCCGTTTTTCGTTCCCCCGCCGCCAAAAGCCGCCGGGGACCAAATAATCCCCCCGCAGCACATTCATCTCGCGCCGCAGATCCGCTAGACTGCGCTGCAAATCATGGCAAAGGGCCAGCTTATGAAACTGCTTGTCGGTCTGGGCAATCCGGGCGCTAAATACGCGGGAAACCGTCACAACATCGGCTTTATGGCCATGGACCGCATCGCGCAGGACCACGGGTTTGCGCCGTGGCGCGGCAAACATCAGGGCATGGTCACCGAAGGCCGCTTTGGCGCCGCCCGCGCCGTGCTGCTCAAACCCGAAACCTTCATGAACCTCTCGGGCCAATCCGTGCAGGCCGCCCTGCGCTTTTACAAAATCGACCCCGCCGATCTGATCGTGTTTCACGATGAAATCGACCTCGCCCCCGGCAAGGTGAAATATAAAATGGGCGGCGGCCACGCAGGCCACAACGGGCTGCGCTCGATCCACCAACATACCGGCCCCGACTATGGCCGCGTGCGCCTCGGCGTGGGCCACCCCGGCAACAAAGACGCCGTGCCCGGCTATGTGCTGCGCGACTTCGCCAAGGCGGAACAAGACTGGCTGGACGACGTGCTGCGCGGCCTCAGCGACGGCGCGCCTTTCCTCGCCCAAGACGACAGCGCCAAATTCTCCAACGCCGTAGCCCAGCGCATCGCCCCCCCCCGCCCCAGCACCGGCACCGGCACCCGCAAACCCCAAGCCAGCGTTGCCGCCACACAGCCCCCCGCCACACAGCCCCCCGCCCCCCCAACCAAAGCCCCCAGCCCCGAGGCCCCCACCCAAGACCCCCGCTCCGCCATGCAAAAACTCGTCGACCGCTTCAAATAACGCCCCCACGCACCCAACAAACCCAAAGATTCCAACCACTTCAGAGTTTTTCCCCCTTCCCCCAGAAAAACCCTTGTCACCGCCTGCCTTCCTCCATAGAAACACCGACGGAGACGTGGCCGAGTGGTCGAAGGCGCTCCCCTGCTAAGGGAGTAGGCCCGGAAGGGTCTCGAGGGTTCGAATCCCTTCGTCTCCGCCACTGCGCCTTGAAATCATTGAATAATTTGATGAAAACGGGGCGCTACCCCACATTATACCCCACAATAGATAAATGCTTAAAAACTGGCCGGGGGGTTACTGATTTTGCTTCTTTTGTGATAGTGTAAAAGTTACATCACGCCCGCCCCCTGTTTGCGGCCGGTGAAATTTGCCCTCATGCTAGACTACTTCTCTGAAACGTGATTGGGTTTTGTTGCCGGCGCAAAACGCTACGCATAAGCACCATAACATAATACGCACTGGCGCTACGCAGCATGGCTGAAAAACACCACGCTCATGAAGCTACACTGGCGCGGATTATTGCACCAATTGTGACGAAGGCGCCTGTGCCGTAGAAACAGAGGAGCTACTGGCAGCGGGCTTGATATCCGCCTACAAGGTGATACCTTATCATTAGTAGGAACTGTACTAGCCTTTTTTTGGCCTGTTTTTAATGCTTTATTTTTGCCTGCATGGAACAGTGGGCGGACGAATCTAGTTTACAGTGTTGAAGGCAAGCACTAGGAGTCGCGAAATTCGCACTTTGAAAGTGTTCCGACAGCAGAAAGGAGGGAAGTATGAGCGATCAATGTAACGTGACTAAATGCAGCAACTGCAATTGTAAAAAGCGGTTTTCAGGCAGTCGAGCGAGGACCGACTTCCCTGCAAACTCACCCTTAGCGCCGTCCACCCGGCCATCTAATGTTGTGCGTCGCGATCCGTTTCAGGCGATTATTGATCTTCAAAAACGCTACAGTGAATCGATGAACATCCTGTCTTGATGTTCACGGCAAGAATCGACGAGGGTGAGGAGGTTTTGTTTCTCACCCTCGAGCATGTAGAGTTTTGCCACCGCAAAGCACTTGAATTACATCCTAATAATATGGCTGGGACGAAGAGCCTCGAGGCTCTAGAAAGCGCTTTAATAAGGCCCCAACAGTTCCACCACTATGAGAGTGAAAATGACTTAGTTAAGCTAGCAGCTGTAGTCTGGCATGGGATTGGATGCGCCCATGGCTACAATGACGCTAACAAGAGAACTGCTTTCATCTCAGCGTTCACATTTTTGGAAATGAATGGGATTGAGGTTTGCGCGCCGCCAGACGAACCCGGTCACTTTACAGAAACGCTCTTTCGTGTAGGTGAGAATGGTCGCAACCAATTTGAAATTGACAATTTAGAAGATTACTTAAGGCCTAGAGCACGTTGGATAATTTCCGAATAACAGGTGTTGAGGCATCTGCGCGACGCTCTATGGGCATCCACGTCAGAACCAAAATCCGACACTCCACCACGTCTCTTTGTGACTGCCTGTGAATGTCGAGACCTCTTACATTAACACTTGCACTTGCATTGGCATCCCACCGTCTTGCATGAGCGCTTATGCATCAGCTAGCCAGTTAGCTGGTCTTGTTTGTGCTCGGGAGGCTTTGAATACCAAACTGGGCTAACTTTACCAACGCCATTAAGTCGCGCCTGCTTTGCTCTACCGCCTGCGACCTGTCACCATGTCGCCACGCACCGTTTGCAGAGCCATTTGGTGCGCCGCCGCCAGCCCCGTGCATCCGGCAAACTTGCCAACCACGAACCGCTGGGGATTTGCATTGTTTGCCAGTTGTCTTTGCCTTGGCTTTGCACCTTAAGGCGCTGTGAGCCTTGTGCATGGGGTTGGCGTTACTTTCCATAACCGCCCCGCCCCCCATGGGTGACATCCCCGACAATCGCTTGCCCGCCTTCGTTCACTGTCACATGCTCCACCGTGACCTTTTGTTGCCCGCCTGTGCGATAGCGTTTCAATGCCTCCATTTGGGTGGCATAGGTTCGGGCCAGTTTGTTTAGCGCCCGCTCGGCGGCATCCTGTTGTTTGATGTTGTCCACATGGTTAAGCCGCCGCGCCATCATCATTGTGGCCTGATGGATAGCGCCCATCTGCACCGCCAGCATCGCCTCCAATTCGTCACGCGGCTGCACCCCTCGCACAACCGACAACAGGAAATTGCTTGCGCCTTCGTCTATCGAGCGCCCTTGCGAGCCGATGCTCGCCACCTGCCCCTGTACACCTGTGAGAAAATTCGGATCACAAGTGCCAAGGTCTGCCATCATCAGGATATGCGCTAAGTCAGGTTCGGCATGGGTGAAGGTGATTTGCAGCACACCGTCCACTACCTTCAGCTTCATCGGGGGGCCATCGGCTCTTGCGGTTTGCTTTTTGGCCACCGCTTTGATGCGGTCTTTTTGCGCCTTGGGAACCATCGGCTGCGCCTTTTTCGTTTCGGGCTTGGTTGTCATGATTTGGCCTTTCGCCGCTGTTGAATTTGTAGGTCTGAAATCGTGCGTCATAAGTAATACTAGCCCCTCCCCCTTACTTCCCCGGCACCCCGCCCCGGTGGGCTTTGGGCATGGCTTCAACATTGGCCACGCCGTCCATGCGTGACTGCGCTCTTGTCAGGGCAAAGGTTTGTGGTTTCGATCCTGCGCGATGCCGCCCCACCAGCCGCAACAGCCCAGCGCCTTCCAGTGTGCGTCGTGCGGCGCGCAGTCGGGGCTTCGAAAGGTTCAACAGCCCCGCCTTTCGCATGGCGTCAAAATCCAAAGGAAAGCGTTTGCCCGGCTTGTGGCCGTGCTGATCCTCTAGCAGCACCAAAAGTGCGATAGCATCTGCGCCATTTGCTTGGCTGCGCAGGGCATCCACCGCACGGCGCTGCATCGGAAAGGCGCTGTCACGGCCCCGGTAGATGCGGTTTTCCAATCGGCATTTCCAAGCCCATCCGGCAATACCTGCCAATTCACTATCGGGCATGGTTGCCGGATCAACGCACCAATCGTCACGGATGCCCGCAAGGTTTGCTTGCAACTCGCCAGCATCGTTTACCATTTCCACCATCCGCATGGCCTCCTTAACAAGTTCAACATGGCGATGCCCCGTTAAAATCGGCGCGGTCACTGGGCTTGCAGAGACACGCAAAGGCATCAGAGTTTCTTTCCCAAGCAATCCCTTCACCGGATCATAAAAGCCGCCATCAGGGCGGTGTGACAACGGCCCCACCACATAGCTGCGCGGCCCGGTCTTGATATCCACGGGCAAGCCTTCGCCGCGAAGGTTCGGCACCACGCCGCCGCTGAGATAATAGAGATGCCGCCCGCGTGGAGTTTTGACGTGGACCGGGCTTTTGCCAAACCGCGCTTCCATCTGCGAAACGAGCGCGCAGTCGTCATCATCGCAGTCAATTACCGCCAACCCGTCCAGCCGCACGCCATAGACCGCTGATCCAGCCCGATACATGGGGGCCAACACCCTGCCCAAGGTTAGGCCGGGGCCAGCCCATGCGCGCAACAAGGGTGCTTTTCCATCCGCACCACCACCCAACGGCAAGAGGTGGTGGCCCGCCGCTTTTAAGCGGGCCATTTCGGTGCGGGTAGGTTCCGGTATTGCTGAAGCCCTGAGTGCTGTCATTGCTTGCCCTCCCCATAGATATGGGCGGCAAGGGTTTCTGCGACAGACCGGGAAACACCCAACTGGCGGCAAAGGCGGGCAACGCGAAGGGTCATCATTCTGCGCCCCCATCGCAACCAAGCCGTTCAACTTTTCCGGTCAGGAAATACACCCCGAATTTGTCTCGGTCGGTGGCCTCATCATTTTGATACATCTCTGCGATGATCGGTACCCTGTAAGCTTTGCGCAGGATACAAACGCGGTCAGATATCCGCACAGGGCTGGCACAATAGACAGGCTGGCGAAGCAGTGCATCCAGAATGACGCGGTTGCCTTTGGCGAGTGTTATGACACGGATGCCGCCTTCATTGTCAGTGATGCGGTACTGCGCCGCGCTGCGGTCCTTTGGCAGATCACGCCATGCCCGAACGCGAAGGGAGTTGGCTGGTGGCTTGATGCTGTTGCTTGGTGTTGGCTTAATCATGGCAAGTCGTCCTTTTTCATTGAAAGGGCGACGGGTACTGCGCTATCTAATCTTTACCGCTAAAGAACAAGAAAGCCGCGACCCGTCTCATGGGTGGCGGCTTTTTGTTAAGCAGCACTTGCTTTAGCGGCTTCCCATGCTTCGATATCCGACAGCTTCCAGCGGGTGCAGCCGGGTGTCAGACGGATGGGCTTTGGAAAGGTCGGATCAGTCTTGAGCCAGCGGCGCGGGGTCAGGTGGTGGACGTTGTAGCGTGCGCCGATTTGGCGGTCTGTGAGAAAGGTGGAAGGCATTTGCATCTCCATAGGGTTGCTATGGATTGAACCTAGAACTTCAAAATTCCGTGCGCGTCAGCAAGAGAGGGCTAATTTTACCTTTGCTGTAAACTGGCATCTCTCCACGACCGGAGCGCCGATGCAGCGGTGATCGCCTCATCGTTTTTCCCGTTTACAATAAGCACACAAAGCACATCGTTTAGAAATCGCCCGAACGGACCGGGCTGGTCGTGTTTTTCAGCCTTTGGTGCGAAATCCCTCACCATTTTGGCGAACTCGGAGCGTTGCGCGAATAATCGTTGCCGCCTTTCTGTCGATATGCCTCTAATTTCGGTCGATAGTTTATTACGATAAAATAGTAACTCATCCTTATCGTCAGTGATTGCGAAAAAATTTTCGCCCCCCATATTGCGCGACATGCGCCCGCAATCGCGGCTGCTTCCCAGTTTCTTTTTGCAGATGCGGGCTTAAGTTTTCTTCGTTCAGAACGCGCAATATTTACCGCCTCTGTCATGTTCTCGACCGAAACGCGAAACGACTCTGTCAGCACGGCATCACCAAAATGCGTCTCAATTAATCTTGCGTTGTTGATCGATTGCCGCGCGGGAAATGAAATTCTGTTCAATTGCGTCATTGTATTGACCAGACTGCGATAGAGGTCATCTAGGGCTTCTATGTCGTGAGATGCACCAAAAACTTCAGCGTTCGTTAAGAGCGTCGTTATCAGGCCAGATGCGTATTCTTGGCTTTGCTGTTTATAAGCTGAGCCTCTCAGGGTGGCTCGTTTAGTGGTTGGCAAGTGTTTCTCAATTACATCCGCAAGCGCCAATAAGATTGTATTTTCTGTCACCCGATCCTCACAACATTGCCAGACCGATCCACCCCAGCCACAAACCCAGCCCAATCTCCCATCATCTTCCGCCTCTTTTCCACCATATCACCGCGCCGATAAGACGCCTCCACTGCATTGCTGATGCGATGCGCCAGCGCGACCTCTGCCATATCGCCGGGATATGTGGTGCGCTCTGCCACCCAATCACGAAACGTGCTGCGCAAACCATGCGGCACCGCTGCACGCTTAGATGTGCGGTCCACAAAGCCAGCGCCGCCCGCCGCAACATCAGCCACATGCATCCGCTTCATAGCAGCGGAAAGCGTCATGTCAGAAAGTTGCCCGCCCCGCGCCGCCGGAAATATCAGCGGGTTGCCTGACAACCTTGGCAAGGCTTGCAGCAGCGCCACAGCCTCCCCAGATAGCGGGATGCGGTGTTCACGCTCCATTTTCATGCGCGATGCCGGGATGATCCACAGCGCCTTATCCAAGTCTATTTCACCCCAACATGCGCCACGCACCTCCTGTGACCGGGTAGCCGTCAGCGCCAAAAACTCCAGCGCCCGCGCCCCAAAGCCATCCCGGCCTCGCAAAGCCTCAAACCAACGCGGGGCATCATCAATCATCAGGGCGGGTTGGTTGCCTTCCTTCGCCACCTTCGAGGGCGCAGGCAACAGTTCTTTCAGGTTGCCAGCCCAACGCGCCGGATTGTCGCCCGTTCGATGCCCTGCCACCGTGGCCCATGACAGAACCGCCTCAATCCGGCCCCGAACGCGTGATGCGGTTTCGGTCTTTTCGGTCCATATGGGTTGCAGCACGCGTAACACGTCTTGCACTTGGATATCCTGCACCATCATCTTACCCAATTCGGGCTTGGCGTAGGTTGCCAAGGTGTTCTGCCATTGCTGGCGATGTTTGAGGTTCTTGAACGCGTCCAGCTTGGCGGCAAGGTATTTGTCAGTTGCATCGGCAAAGGTCAGTCCACGGCGCTGCGCGGCTGCAAGCGTCGTCTTGGCGGCTTTGCGCTCCTCAATTGGGTCAATGCCCCGGCTGATCATGTCGCGTGCTTCACGGGCCTTTTCACGGGCCTGTGAAAGGGTGACAGCCGGAAAACCACCTAACCCAATATCTCGGCGTGCCTCTCCAACCTTTGCACGCAACACCCAAGAGCGCCCACGCTTCGGGGTCAACTGCATGTGCAGGCCGGGAACGCCGCCCACCGAGGTCAGCACGTTTCGATTTCCACCGGGATGGGCAAGACGCTTCACATCTAAAGCGGATAGTTCATCTGTAATCTTTGGCATCCAGCTACCCAACAACTTACCCCACATAAACAGAGTAATTGACTGCATATCATTGCACAAGATTGTAAAGCTGGACGAGCGGCAATCTATTAATTATCGTTCAATTACAGCACTATACGCTTCCAACCGCTTTCGTTTGCATAGGCTTCATGGCGGGCTTCGTCTCCGCCACCACCCCCCCACACCGCGCCTATCCCCTACCCCCGATGCCGCGCCAGAAACGCGGCGACATCACCCGCATCGGGCCGCATCCCCGCAAAAAGCTCCACATATTGCTGCACCCGCGCATGGCGCTCGGCGGGGGCTTCGCTGACCTGCATCGAAATATAGCCAATCTGCGTGTAAATCACCGTCATGCCGCGCACATCGGCTTGCTCGGGCGAGAACCCGTGCCGCGCGAACATCTCCGACAGGGCCTTGATGCGCTGGCGGTCCGCTGCGCTCACCCGATGCTGCAAATCGGCGTCATTGCGTGCCCAGTTTCGGATCGCCAAATCCAGCGGCGCATCAAACAGCGCAGGATCCAGCCAGCAATCCATCAGATGAAACAGCGCCTGACAGATATTGCCCGCAGGCAAGCCGCAGCGCGCCAGCAATATCCCTGTGTTCTTCTCTTCCCACATCTGGATCATCGCGCCCTGCAATTCCGCGATGTCTTTGAAAAACCAATAAAACCCCGTGCGCGACAGGTTCAACCGCTTGGCCAAAGCCATCACTTTCACGGCCTCAATCCCGTCGGAAATCAGCATCTCATAGGCCGCATTCAGCCAAATCTCTCGGGAGCCGCGCTGGCGTGTGGGTGTGGCACTCATAGGCGCACCATAGAATTCTTGACAGGTCTGTCAATTCTGCGGCAGGCTCGAAACATGACACCTATGTCAAGGCGCTTTGCCACCCAAACGGCGGCGCAAAACACCCCTTTGTTTGCGAGATGCCCCGATGACAAAAGACCCCCTGCTCCAGCCCTACCAGCTCAAACATCTGACGTTGAAAAACCGGATCATGACCACCAGCCATGAACCCGCCTATCCCGAAGATGGCATGCCCAAAGACCGCTACCGCGCCTATCACGCAGAGCGCGCAAAAGCAGGCGTTGCACTGGCCATGACAGCAGGCTCAGCAGCGGTGTCAAAAGACAGCCCGCCGGTCTTTAACAACATCCTCGCCTACCGCGACGAGGTTGTGCCATGGATCCAAAACCTCACCGATGGCTGCCATGAACATGGCTGCGCGGTGATGATCCAGCTGACCCATCTTGGGCGGCGCACCACGTGGAACAAAGGCGACTGGCTGCCTTCTGTCTCCTCCTCCAAACACCGCGAACCTGCGCACCGCGCCTTTCCCAAACTGATCGAGGATTGGGACATTGACCGCATCATCACCGATTTCGCCGATGCCGCCGAGCGGATGAAAGCGGGCGGCATGGATGGCATCGAATTGCAGGTCTACGGGCATTTGCTCGATCAATTCTGGTCCCCCCTCACCAATGATCTGTCGGGGCCTTATGGCGCGGATACGCTGGAAAACCGCATGCGCTTCCCGTTTGATGTGCTGGGCGCGATCCGCAAACGGGTGGGCGACGCGTTCATCATCGGTTTCCGCTACACGGCAGATGAGGCGCAAAAAGGCGGCATCACCGCCAGCGAAGGTCTGGAGATTTCCCAAAAACTCGCCGCCACAGGCCAGCTTGATTTTCTCAACGTGGTGCGCGGGCGCATCCACACAGACCCCGCCATGACCGATCTGATCCCGGTGCAAGGCATGGCAAACGCCCCGCATCTCGATTTCGCCGGGCAGGTCAAAAAACTCACCAGCATGCCCACATTCCACGCCGCCAAAATCCCCGATATCGCCACCGCGCGCCACGCAATCGAGGCCGGACTGCTCGACATGGTCGGCATGACCCGCGCCCATATGGCCGACCCCCATGTGGTGAAAAAACTCATGGAAGGCCGCGAAGAAGACATCCGCCCCTGCGTTGGTGCCACCTATTGCCTTGACCGGATTTACCAAGCAGGCGACGCATTGTGCATCCACAACGCCGCCACCGGGCGCGAGCTGACCATGCCGCACACCATCCCGCCCGCGGCCAAACAACGCCGCGTGGTGGTGATCGGCGCAGGCCCCGCCGGGCTGGAGGCCGCCCGCGTTGCGGCTGAACGCGGCCATGCCGTCACCGTCTTCGAGGCCCAGCCCGATCCCGGCGGCCAGGTCCGCCTCACCGCCCAAAGCCCGCGCCGCCGCGAGATGATCTCGATCATCGATTGGCGCATGTCGCAATGCGCTGCCCGCGATGTGGCATTTCATTTCAACACATGGGCCGAGGCGGCAGATGTCACCGCCCTGAACCCCGATGTGGTGATCGTCGCCACCGGCGGCATGCCCAATATGGAATTGTTTGAAACCGGCCAAGAGGCCGCCCATGTGGTCTCCGCTTGGGACATCATCGCAGGTGATGTGAAGCCTGCGCAAAACATCCTGATCTACGACGAAAGCGGCGACCACCCTGCCCTGCAAGCCGCTGAAATCGCCGCCGCCGCTGGCTCCAAGGTCGAAATCATGACCCCCGATCGCACCTTCGCCCCCGAGATCATGGCGATGAACCTCGTGCCCTATATGCGCGCCCTGCAAGACAAGGACGTGCGCTTTACCGTCACCCGCCGCCTGCTGGGCGTGGCGCGCAACGGCAACAAACTCACCGCGAAAATCGGCACGGATTACAGCGATCACACGGATGAAAAACACTATGATCAAGTGGTGGTAAACTACGGCACCCTGCCGCTGGATGATCTGTATTTCGACCTCAAACCGCTCAGCTCGAACGGCGGCGCGGTGGATCATGACGCGCTCATCGCAGGCAAGCCGCAAACCCTAAACCGCAACCCGCAAGGCCGCTTCCAGCTCTTTCGCATCGGCGATGCGGTCTCGGCGCGCAACACCCACGCCGCCATCTATGACGCGCTGCGTCTGGTCAAAGACCTCTGACCGCCGCCTCGGCAAAACCTCCACGGCTTTGCGCTTTGTGAATTTTTGTGGATGTGGCATAAGAGTGCGCATCTTGCTGTTTCGGCCCTCCATCACGGCGACATAAGTGACTGATATAAAAACTTAAAATAAAACCGCTTAGGCGTAAGGCAATTCCACACGCATTAGGACCATAACCGATGCTCTACCGGTGCCAAAGCTTTGACGGCCTCGAGCAAAGGGTGTAACAAGACAATTGGCGAGTGCACCTATATGCCGCCTGCCGCCAGCCGAATGATAGTCATTCTGGTAGGAAGCGGCATCCCGTAGAAACCGACATGCGGTCCGTCAACGACCCAAACATTTGGTGCCACTGACTTCAGCACGATCAACGGCTCATATGCCATTCGTATCGCTCCAAATCACGGTATCCGTAAGCGCAGATAGCACAATTTGCAAAGTTCGGATTACTGGTCATGTCAGAGGGTATGAATGGCTTATTCCGGACCTTGGCCCATTGCACAACTAACGGCAGGTTTAGAGCCCGTTGTTCCAAATGCTGCACAGTCCATGAATGTCAGCTTTTGAGTTACGATTCCGGTGTGTCGGCATCACTGTCAAACCGCGCTTTGCGAAGCCGTGCTGTTTTTTGATGACGCAGTTCTGCCGCGTCTTCGTTGATGCGTCTCACAATGCGCGTTGTCTTATCCAGCGGCGTTTCTTTCGGGGAGGTGCCGGATGTAAAGATGGTCGTTTTAGCCAGATTGGCCATGAGTGGTCTCCTTAAAATTCCTGTGTGAAATGGTGTGACGTGGCGCAACAAGCCACGCACCGTTCTTGCCGCAAAGCCGGACAGCTTTGCGGCAAAGAGCTTTTGACTGAAGATGTGAGAACAACTGTTATGCTGGTTCGGGCACGACCAGAACCGGACAGAGTGCCGATCTCGTAACCCTGCGGGCGACCGAAGTGTCGAGAAACGCTTCAAGCCAAGATCGGTTCGGGGAACCAACGACGATGAGATCAGCATTAAACTCATCGGCAAATGCGACGATGACCTCCTCGATCTGGCCTATACGCACCTCGATTTTGGTTTCGACACTTGAACCGCAGGCGGTCTTTAGCTCTTCGAGTTGATCGCGGCGATCTTTGATGATTTGCGCATCGTCAGTCGCGACAGGGGGAACGGCGGTGACCATTGGTCCCGCTGCCGCCAATCCTACCCCCTGAAAGGCTGTTGGGACAACATTGAGCAAACAGACCTTGCCGCCCACGCTCTCGGCCATTTCAAAGGCGACGCCAGCCACTTCGCAGTTAAGATACTGATCGACTGTCGTGAGAACCATGATGCGTTGGAAGCGCGCTGTCTGGACGTCTGTGCTCTCTACGCCTTCTACATCTTTGACATTTTCGAGATGAATGAGGGCGGATTGTAGATCCCCCGCGTTGCTGGATGGAGTTGCCCCGGCCATGCCCTCGGATGTTGCCTCCAGCTTTTGATCCGCATCGGCAGCCATCGACTTTAATATTTTCACCTTGTCAGCGTGGCCAAGCTTGACGTCGCTCAAGACATGATCCGGTGTTTCAAAGGTGCCCGAGGGGTTTGATACCCGTGCTTGTGCATCGTTGGTCATGGTGACCTTTCTTCACTGCAATTGAACCCAATCGGCAGTAAATGTCTGAATGATGTGGATTGCAGCCACCCAATTTTGAGTGGTCTATTTGGACCCTGCGGGCAGCTTGGACATCATGTTCCAGCACGCGCTTCAGATCCGGCATCATGCCGATCTTCTTGGTCCGTCTCCTTATTCTTACACGAAACAAAGGAAAAAATCAATATCAGTGACCGTCAGCACTGGTTTTTTCAACGATGCCGCACTGGATGCGTGACCGCGCGTGCCCCTAAAAACTACAGAATTAACTTGGTGATGGCTTCATGCATCGAAATCAGCCGCGCATTTTTAATGTGCCAATATCGGCTTCGTCTTGCTGAGCAGACCTTCGCCTGCCGCGCGCCATCGGGACGATTGAATTTTCGGACAAGGGCGTGACGCGGTGCTACGTTGCGCGATCGGTCGTTTGCCCCTGTCCGGGTGGCTTGGCGCCGGAGCCACTTTGTTTGAAAGACCCCATAATGATGTTTATGCATGCGATGCCAAAGGCCTTTAGCGTCGGAGAATGCGACACAATCGTGGCCGCCATTTCCCAAGCCCGAACCGATCCGGCGCTGCTGGTGGGGCGCAACCGCGACCACAACATGCGCAGTGCCGATCTGGTGTGGACCGACGAGGTGGACGGGCTGGGCTGGGTGATGGACCGGCTGATTGATCTTGTGCGGGTGGCGAACCGCGATCACTTTGGTTTTGATCTGACCGCATTTGAGGAAAGCCCGCAGGTGGCAATCTACCGCGCCACCGCTGCGGGGCATTTTGTGTGGCATTCGGACATTGGCGGCGGGCCGATTTCGGCCAAGCGCAAGCTGACGCTGGTGCTGCAACTGTCGCCGCCGGGCGACTATGAGGGCGGAACCTTAGAGGTGATGCCCGGTGCGCAGGTGCTGGAGGCCAGTCGGGAGCAGGGCTGTGTGACCGTATTCCCCAGTTTTACGCTGCATCAGGTGACACCGGTGCGCAGCGGCATGCGCCATTCGCTGACCGTCTGGGCGCACGGGCCTGCGTTCCGGTGAAATGGGCTACCGGCAGATGTGTTGAACGTCAGATGATTTTGCAGCTTGTGCCGCGACATTGATTCAAGACGGGAAATCGGGCTTTACCTTGGGGGGGCGGGGAATGGTGGGTTTGAGCCGTTTTTACTGTTTTCCTGCACCACAGCTTACGCCCGCCATCACTTTGAGTGCCAAAGCCTTCAACAACTTCTTGGGTTTTGAGCGCAGCTTTTAACAGCCTCAATCTCGGCTGATAAAAGCCCATTCCAAAATAGAGCGCCTTAGATGCCCTTGATTTCTCAAAAAAGGCTTGACCCATAATTCATGTATCAATAATTCCAGATATATGGATAATACACATGCCCTCGATGCTTTCGCCGCTCTCAGCCAGTCTACTCGGCTCGATGTATTCCGCCTGCTCATCAAGGCCGGAGAGGTCGGCATGACGGCGGGCGATATCAGCGACACCCTTGGGGTTCGTCAGAACACGATGTCGGCCAACCTGAGCATTCTGTCCCGCGCCGGTTTGATCCGGAATAAGCGGGAAGGTCGCAGCATCCGCTATTTTGCCGACATGGACGGGATGCGCGGTCTTTTGGCTTTCCTCATGGAAGATTGCTGCGGCGGACGACCTGAACTTTGCCAGCCTGTCATCAATGAGCTCGCTTGTGACTGCTAATGCGCGGAACTCTTAGAATGGAGACTTGCCCGACATGACCGATGCATCGCTCCCCGCTGCGGCGGGTCTGGGAACCTTTGAACGCTGGCTTTCCGTTTGGGTGGCGCTTGCGATCGGCGGCGGGCTGCTGCTGGGTAATATCTTTCCGGGTCTCTTTTCTTTTCTGGCCGCGCTGGAAGTTGCGTCGGTCAATCTGCCGGTGGCGGTTCTAATCTGGGCGATGGTCTATCCGATGATGGTCGGCGTGGATTTTGGCGCCCTGCGTCAGGTCGGGGACAAGCCAAAAGGGCTGGTCCTGACCTTAGTCGTCAACTGGCTCATCAAACCCTTCACAATGGCCGCCCTCGGCGTGTTGTTCTTCGAGTATGTCTTTGCGGGCATGATCCCGCCGGACGACGCGCAGGCCTATCTCGCGGGTGTTATCCTGCTGGGTGCGGCGCCTTGCACTGCGATGGTCTTCGTCTGGTCAAACCTCACGCGGGGCGATGCGACCTACACGCTGGTGCAGGTCAGCGTAAACGATGTGATCATGGTTTTCGCCTTTGCGCCTATCGTCGCCTTCCTGCTTGGCGTAACGGACATCGTCGTGCCGTGGGATACGCTGCTGCTGTCGGTGGGCCTTTACGTCATGCTGCCTCTGCTGGCCGGGTATCTGACGCGTAGGAATTTGGTTGCGAATGGCGGCGAAGCAGCGATTGATGCTTTCAAATCCCGTGTGCAGCCCTTCTCGATCATCGGGCTTTTGGTGACGGTGGTGCTGCTGTTCGGGTTTCAGGGCGAGGTCATTCTGGACCGCCCGCTCGTCATCGTGCTGATCGCCGTGCCGCTGCTGATCCAGTCCTACGGGATCTTCTTTGTGGCCTATCTTGCAGCGCGGGCATGGCGCATCCCATTCAACGTGGCTGCACCCTGTGCCATGATCGGCACGTCCAACTTTTTCGAGCTGGCCGTCGCTGTCGCGATCAGTCTGTTCGGTTTGGGCTCTGGCGCGGCCTTGGCAACTGTCGTCGGCGTCCTTGTCGAGGTGCCCGTGATGCTATCGCTCGTCGCCTTCGCCAACCGGACGCAGCACTGGTTTCCTAAGGACGGAGGTGCCTCGTGAGCATTGTCATCCACCATAACCCCGACTGCGGCACCTCTCGCAACGTGCTGGCTATCATCAAGGCGTCAGGCGAGACACCGATAGTGATCGAATACCTTGAAACCGGCTGGACCCGCCCGCAGCTTTTGGCGCTGTTCGCCGCTGCTGGATTGACGCCTCGCACCGCCCTGCGGACGACAAAATCCCCGGCAGAGGAACTCGGGCTGCTCGATCCCGCCGTGGACGATGAGACGCTGCTCGCAGCCATGCTGATGCATCCTGTTTTGGTCAACCGTCCTATTGTTTGCTCGCGCAAGGGTGTGCGGCTGTGCCGCCCGAGTGAGACCGTGCTGGACCTTCTCGACCGCCTGCCACCCGGTCCGCTGTCGAAGGAAGACGGCACACTGCTGATTGACACGAAAGGACGCCGCCTTGACTGATACTCCGAACCTCGAGGAAGCCCATTTCCAGCCCATCGACACCGATCGCCTGTTGGCTCCCGCGCGGGCAACGCACGCCCCGCGCATTGCGCTGCTCTACGGATCGCTGCGAGAGCGCTCGTTCAGCCGACTGATGACCGAGGAAGCCGCCCGTATCCTGACGCGGCTGGGGGCGGAGACGCGAACCTATTGCCCGTCCGGTCTTCCACTGCCCGACGACGCGGAGGCCGATCACCCTAAGGTGAAAGAGCTACGCGATCTCGTCACGTGGTCCGAGGGCATGGTCTGGTGTTCGCCCGAGCGGCACGGCGCGATGACCGGAATCATGAAAACGCAGATTGACTGGATACCGCTATCGCTCGGCGGCGTGCGCCCGACACAGGGCAAGACGCTGGCCGTCATGCAGGTCAGCGGCGGCTCGCAAAGCTTCAACGCGGTGAACCAGCTCCGCATTCTCGGCCGCTGGATGCGCCTGCTGACCATCCCGAACCAGTCCTCTACCCCGAAGGCGTTCTTGGAGTTTGACGAGGCGGGCCGCATGAAACCCTCGCCATTCTATGACCGGATGGTCGATGTCATGGAAGAGCTGATGAAGTTCACACTGCTCACCCGCGACAACAAGGATTGTCTGCTCGACCGCTACAGCGAGCGCAAGGAAAGCGCGGCAGAGCTATCGAAGCGGGTAAACCAGACATCGATATAATTGAGGGCTTCAGGCAAAGTCGAAACGATCCTCCTGTTTTACGCGTGGTTGTGTAAAAACCACTGCTTGTAGAAGGCTCGCCAGACTGGACGTTGGCGCACTTGCGGCGAATGGCAGAAAAATCCGCACACCGGACCTCGATGCCAATTATATACGCTTTCATCTCAATTTTCGAACATCAAACCATTATCATAGGCATAGGACGACGGACCGACTGAAACAGTCGTCCACCCACCTTCAAGGTTTTCGCGCGAGCAGATGGTAAGTGGCAAGTCGGGTTTTTGGGCTGTCTTAGCCGAAGATCACACCGCCCTTTCGCATCTTACCAAGCTTTCGCGCAATTTCCGTAGCTCCTGCGGACCTGCAATACAGCTCTGTTTCATATCCAGACAGCGCGGAGCAAAGAGACAGCCTTGACGCGCGGCAAACGGGTCCGCCGCTGCTGCGCCCAGCTTTTGTTCGGGCAGACCCGCGTGTGGGTCCGGCAGCAGGGTCGCAGCAAGGAGGGCGCGGGTATAAGAGTGGCAGGCATCCGCGAAGAGCGCATCAGTCGCGGCTTCTTCAATCTTCTGTCCGAGATACATAACTGCCACGTGGTCCGCCAAATGCTCGACCACCGCAAGGTTATGGCTCACAAACACCATGGTAAGGCCCAGTTCTTTCTTGAGCGACAGCAACAGGTTAATGATCTGCGCCTGCACCGAGACATCAAGCGCCGAGGTCGGCTCGTCACAGATCAGAACGCGCGGCCCAAGGATAAGCGCACGCGCGATGGCGACCCGTTGCCTTTGCCCTCCAGAAAGCTCCCCAGGATAGGCATCGGCTAACCGGGATGGCAGCCCCACCAAATCGAGCATCCGCTTGACCTCTCCATCGACATTCGTGCCGCCATGCAATCGCAGCGGCTGACCGACCAGAGTCTGGATACGTTTGACCGGGTTGAGCGAGGCATTGGGGTTCTGAAACACGGGCTGGATCAACCGCACGCGGTCGGCCACGGGCATGGCGCCGATCTTCTGGCCCGCGATCTCGACCTCGCCGCGATCGGGCTGCAACAGTCCCAGCATGATGCTGACCGCCGTGCTCTTGCCACAACCGGATTCGCCGACAAGGCCAAGCGTTTCACCTTCGGCCACCTCAAGCGACAGGTCGTTCACGGCCACCAGTTCTTCGGTCGGAGCGAACATGCCATGGCGCAGGCGGTAGGTTTTGCGGATATCGGTCATGCGGATCATCGGGATCGGGGCTGTCATGCTGGCACCTCCTCGGCTTTGACGCATTCAATGAACCGCCCCTGGCCAGCGCTTTTGCGTGGCACCGGATCGTGAGCGCACTCTGGTCCGGCAATGGCGCAGCGGTCGCGAAAGGCGCAGCCCTTCATCGTGCCTATCAACCCCGGGACGCGCCCCGGAATGGCGGGCAATTCGCTACCTCGCGGGGTGACGCCCGGTATCGGGATCGCTGCGAGCAGCCCTTTGGTATAGGGGTGGCGCGGCGCAGCAAAGAGGTCAACGGCTGGGGCGCGTTCCACGATGCGCCCAGCGTACATCACCGCAACATCGTTCGCGATAGCCGCCACCACGCCCAGATCATGGGTAATCAGCAGAAGAGACAGGCCAAGATCAGCCTGCAACTGCCCCAGAAGCGTCAGGATCTGGGCCTGAATGGTCACGTCCAGCGCCGTCGTCGGCTCGTCTGCGATCAGCAGCTTGGGCTTACCCATCAGTGCCGAGGCGATCATGATGCGCTGGCGTTGCCCGCCAGAGAACCCGTGTGGATATTGCGTCAGCCGCGCCGCCGGATTGGCGATTCCCACCCGGTCGAGCATCTCAATTGCGCGGGCGTCAGCCTCTTTCCGGCTCAACTTTTCGTGGCGCATGACGCCTTCGGTCAGTTGTCGCCCGATGGTAAGCGTCGGATTTAGCGCGCTGGTCGGGTCCTGAAAGATCATCGCCACATCGCGGCCGCGCAGCTTTGCCAGCTTGGCATCGGTTTTGGAAGTCAGGTCTTGCCCCACCATTTCGAACCGGTCACTGGTCACCTTGGCGTAGCGCGGCAGCAGCCCCATGATCGAGGTCGCCGTCAGCGATTTGCCGCAGCCCGACTCTCCAACAAGGCAGAGTGTCTCTCCTTTAGCGATCCTCAGGTCGACACCCCGAACCGCGTTCAGCATGCCTCGGTCGGTGGGGATCGACACTCTCAGGTTTCGAATATCAAGCATCATTTCGGTCACTTTCGTGCAGGCCCTGTTATATCGCGCATGCCGTCGCCAAAAAGGTTCACCGCCAGAACCAGCAGGCAGAGCGCAGAACCGGGCAGTGCGATCAACCACGGATCAAAGAGAATATTGTCGCGGCCCTCGGAGATCATCAGCCCCCAGCTTGGCGTCGGCGGGCGCACCCCCAGCCCGAGGAAGGACAATGCCGCCTCCAGCAAGATCACATTTGCGACCTCCAGCGAGACGACGACAAGGATCGTGGCGCGCATATTGGGTAAAATTTCGAGAAACAAGATGCGCGTCCGGCTGGCTCCAATGGCCCGCAGGCCCATAATGAATTCCTGGTGTCGCAAGCTTTGTGCGGCAGCGCGGGTCACGACAGCGAACCGGTCCCACAAAAGCAGCCCCAAAACCGTGATCAGCGTGGTTAGCGAAGCGCCGCCCAGCGCCACCGCTGCCAGTGCCACCAGCACAATGGGCAATGACAGCCGCGTGGTGATGGCGAAGCTGATGACCATATCGATCCAGCCTCCGAAATAGCCCGCAATCAGGCCGAGCGTAATACCGATGCCACCGGAGACAAGGATTACCCCAAGCCCGACACCCAGCGACACCCGCGCCCCAAAAATCATGCGAGACAAGTAATCGCGGCCGAGGTGATCGGTTCCAAGAAGGTGTTCCGGCACCGAGCGATCATGCCAAAAGGGTGGCAACAGTCGGCGGCTCAAGTCCTGCGCAATCGGGTCATGCGGGGCAAGCAGCGGCGCAAGCAAAGCGATCAGGATGATAACCGCCAGAAGTGTGCCCCCGATCAGCGCACCTGTATTACCTCGCATCTTGCGCCAGACAGACGGGCGGGCGGTTTCGATATTAACGTCGGACATCATGAGCCCCCCCTTAGGCGCGGATCCAGCACCGCGTTCAGAATATCGGCCAGCGTGGTCAGCACCACGTAAAGCAGCGACAGGATCAGGATGATCGCTTGCACCACCGGCAGGTCACTTCGCAGAAGAGATTCCCAAGCCAGCCGCCCAAGCCCGTTCAGCGCGAAGACGCTCTCGATCACGATGGAGCCGGATAGTAGCTGCCCCAATTGGACCGCTGCCAACGATACAAGCGGCAGCACTGCATTGCGCAAAGCATGGCGTGAAATCACCAGATGCATCGGCAGCCCCTTGGCTTTGGCCGCCCGGACATAGTCCGTGGCCAGCACGTCGATCATGCCCGAGCGCGTGATGCGCATGAGTTCGGGGATGGCGTAATAGCTCAGCACGATCACGGGCAGGATGTAGCCCTGCCATGTGTCCGCGCCCGAAATAGGGACCCAGCCATACCAGACACCAAAGACCACGATGGCCATTAAGCCCAACCAGAAGCTCGGGATTGCCTGCCCAGACACGGCGATCACCAGCGCAAGGCGGTCGATCCAGCCGTTCGGCCTTAGCGCCGCTGCGACCCCCAAGGGCACGGCGATCACCAAAGCGACGAGGAATGAGATGAAGCCGAGCGTCAGCGTGACGCCCGCACGGTTGCCGATGATCTCTGTCACCGGCACATTGAAATAGATGCTCTGCCCCAGATTTCCGGTCAAAGCGCTGCCGGTCCAGTCCAGGTATTGAACAACCAAAGGTCGGTCAAAGCCATAGGCCACGCGGATCGCTTCGGCATCCTCGGCGCGGCCACCAGAGCCCGCGATGGCAATCGCAGGGTCGCCCGACACGAACATCAGACCAAAGCTCAGCGCGGACACGGTCAGACAGACCAAGAGCGCCACGAGCAGACGTTTAGAGATGAAAGAGAGCATAGGTCTTTCCGTTGAGGGGGCCGGACAGCAGGGAGAGGGCCGTCCGGCCCGTTACGTTGACAGGGTCAGCTTACTTCCAGCTGGCACCCCACCAACGGGCGAACTCATCCGGGTGCGGGGTGAAGTTCAGGTCATTGGACAGGCCATAGTTGACGTTGAAGTTGTACATCGGCATCCAATAAGCTTCCTCGGCAATCTTCTTGACGGCCATGGCGTAGTTCTCGGAGCGCACGTCGCGGTCTGATGCCGTGTCTGCCTCGGTCAGCCAAGTTGCCAGTTCGGCATCTTGCACAAGATCATCCGCGCCGCCGCCAAAGAAATTCGACAAAATGAATGCGGAGTCGCCGATGCCGTAGCTGCCCCAGTTCGAGAAAAACGCCGGAAGCTCCTTGGCCCGCCACTTGCCGATACCCGAAGAATACTGCTGCTCGTTCAGCTCCAGCGTCACGCCGACATTGGCAAGATCGGCGGCCACGGCCTCGGCCATCGGGCGCGGCATTGCGGCGAAGACCATTTCCATC
The DNA here is from genome assembly GCA_051252055.1 of Sulfitobacter sp. Classification (GTDB taxonomy): domain Bacteria; phylum Pseudomonadota; class Alphaproteobacteria; order Rhodobacterales; family Rhodobacteraceae; genus Sulfitobacter. Next base: position 762,314 of record JBPOFD010000001.1, on the reverse strand, counting down.
TTGAAACCGTCCCCGTACCCAGCCTCGGCCAGCAAAGCTTTGGCTTTTTCAGGGTCGTATTCATAGGCCGTGACATCCTGTTCACAGCCAAATTGCGCCGGGTTGCACGGGGTGTTGAGAACCTCAGAGGCACCGCCTGCGAAAGCGTCGACAATCGCACCGCGGTTTGTGGCGTGGATAAGCGCCTGACGCACACGTTTGTCGGCAATCGGCGTGTCACCGGCCATCGCCTCGGGGGCAAAACCAACATAGCCGATGCGCATGATCGGCGCGCTTATGATCTGCACCCGGCCTTCAAGGCGCGATGATTGATCCGGAGGAATACGCCAGATCCAGTCCAGCGAACCGGACATCAACTCGGCGTATTGTGTGTTCATCTCGGGTATGGTGCGAACGGAGATCTTGTCGATGGTGGCACCGGATTTGGGGCTGCCTTCGTAGTGATCCTCAAAGCGTTCCATCTCGTAACGGATGCCCGGTTCCTGACTAACCAGCTTGTAAGGACCGGTTCCGATGGGGGTGGCAGCCATACCGGCGGACCCGTTTTCAGCAAAGAAGGCGTGCGGATAGATCGGCAGCGCATCAGCCAGCATCTCGACCGCCCCGGCAAAGGGCTTGGACATGTTGATGCGAACTTTGTAATCGTCCAGCTTCTCGACGCTGTCGATCCAGTCGACCGAAATCGAATAGCGCGTGCCGTATTCCGGGGTGATCACGGTGTTGAGCGTTTCAACCACGTCATCAGCGGTAAAGTCGCTGCCATCGTGGAACTTGACGCCTTGGCGCAGGGTGAATTCCATCGTCAGCGGGCCGGTGAATTCCCAAGATTCGGCCAGCGCGGGTACGATCTCGCCCGTGTCGAGGTTCTTGTAGAGCAACCCGTCATAGATGTGCCGCGCGAGGATCAGGCCCTGACGACCGGCAATCTTGTAGGTATCGAGCGGCTCTGGCTCCGCGGCGAAAGCGACGTTGAGCGTGTTGGACGCCTTATCGGCAAGTGCGGGTGTGCCCAGTGTCAGCGCTGTGCTGGCAGCAAGGACGGCCAATGAAGTGAGGCCTTTTATGGAAAATGTCTGTGTCATGGATCTCTCTGTCGGTTGAGTGAAGGGAAGATGTGGTACGCCGGTTTTCCGGTTCTATGCGGGCTGCTTTGCGCCCCGCGTTATTTCGGCCAATGTCTCGCCAGCACGCAGCCGTTCGAGGATTGTTATCTCGTCCGCCTGCATTTTGCGGGCGCGCGCGGCGTGCGTTGCAGCCTGATCTTTGTCCAGCACAGCAACCCCGTTTTCGTCGGCAAGAATGATATCGCCGGGCCGGACGGAAACGCCGCCACACCCCACGGTCACGTTGAAGTCGCCGCCAAGCCCGCGCGGCTTGGTGGTGATCGGTGACCGGCCACGGCACCAGACTGGAAAGTCTGCTTGCTCTATGGCGGAGCGGTCGGTGACAAAGCCGTCGATTACCGCGCCCACCACCCCGCGTGCCTTGGCGGCTGCGGTCGTGACCGCGCCCCAACAGGCATGGCGAAGATCGCCGCAACGGTCGATGACGATGACTTGCCCGGGTTTCGCGGCGGACAACGCCTCGGTCAGCATCGCGCCATCGTCGCCGAGCATTCGCACGGTCAGGGCGGGGCCAAAGACAGTCCGATCAGGCAACAGGCCCTGCAGCGCAGGTGACATGAAACCCGTTTCAAGAAAATGCCCCAGCGTTGCTGTTTCGATGTCTGAAAGGTCGATTTGAGATGTCATGCCCTGTCCTGTCGCCTGATTTGTAGGAAAGGATGGCGGCGCGATAGCGGCAGGGTCAAATAGCCGGAGGTTATGGTAAACATAACCTCCGGGTCGAAAGCGGCGCTTAGATCGCGGCGGTAACGATGAATTCCACCTTGTAGTCAGGCGTCGCCAACTTCGCCTCCCCACACGCGCGCGCTGCCGGATTGGCAGGATCGATCCACGCATCATAGACTGCGTTCATCTCTTGGAAATCGGCCATGTCGGCAAGCCAGATGATGACCTGCAACAGCTTGGATTTATCGCTGCCTGCCTCTGCCAGCAGGTGGTCGATGGCGTCCAGACAATCTTGGGTCTGGGTCGCAACATCGGCACCGGCGGTGCCGACCTGACCGGCAAGGTAAACGGTGTTATTGTGAACGACGGCCTGGCTCATGCGTGGGCCGGGGTGCAAACGGGTGATGGTCATATTTTTGCTTCCTGATGAAATGAGTGGCAAGCTTAGCCGAACGCGCGCCACGCGCACAGTTGCACACCAATAGCCACAGTCGATTTTAGGTATTCGCATTGACTATATGATCGGTGATGAAAAATAGGGCACTCTAATCAGACCCAAGCAAGAAACGAATCATCCACATGAACGCTTTGCCGCAATCCGATCTGAACTGGAACCTGCTGCGCATGTTTTACATGATTGCAAAGGAGGAGAGCATCACGAAGGCCGCCAAACGGCTTGGCCTGAGCCAGCCTTCGGTCAGCAACGCATTGCAAAAGCTCGAAGCACAACTCGGTTGCCAACTGGTCTTTCGTGATAGCCGCCACTTCGAACTGACAACGCGCGGCGACAAGATTTTTCAGGAATGCCGCGATATTTTTCACAGCGCCGAGCGGATCAACCTTCTGGTTCGCGGTGCCGAGGAAGAGGAACGCGGACAGGTCCGCTATCAGATCATCAGCAATCTGGTATCACCTATGCTAGACGAGTTACTGCGCCTCTATCACCAGCGACATCCATCTGTGGTCTTTCAAAGCGAGGTCCAGAACAGTCAAGCTATCGTGCGGTCGATCCAGCAAGGTCGTGGCACGATCGGATTTTGTCTGCTGGCCAAACCAATGGTGAACCTGCCCTCGATACGGCTGTTTCGCGAGGAGTTTTGCGTATTCTGCGGTGCCGAGCATCCGCTGTTTGGGCAGAAAAGCGTCGCGCTCCGCGATCTTCAGCGCGAGCCTTTCATCAGCTTTGCCTGCGCCACCGAAGGTATGGGGCTGGAGCCGATGTCGGTCTTGCGCGAAGGCACACGGATCGGCAACCGCATCAACGGTTTGAGCACCAACATCGAAGAGGTTCGAAGAATGATCGTGGCCGGCATGGGAATTGGCATCCTGCCCCTGATGACCGCGCAGGACGACATCAAGCGCGGCGACCTGTGGCCGGTCAAGATCACGGATGAAACGATTGGTGCCGATGTCTATCTGGTTCACGCCCCGAGAGAAAAACTATCTCCCTCGGAGCAGAAGTTCGTAGATATCGCGCAGGAGCTTCTGGCGATTTACCCCGACATGGTGTGATCGCGCGCCATATTGGCTGCTGCCAGATCCTGAAGCGCCATGCCGGCAGATTTGAAAAGAGTGCGCGCACTGTCATCACTGCGGCCGGGATGCGTGCCCTGGCATAATTCGGCAAGATCGGCGCGGATGTGCTCGGGTGTGATCTGCCCCGCCTCCAGCGGTTGGGAAAGATCGCCCGCAAGCGACGCCCCTGCCCGCAGATCGACGAAAACCTCGGCCTGCATGACCGCCCGATCGTCGCTTTCGCGCATGTCGCCCTTGAACGCACCGATCAGATCAAGGTGGCTGCCGGGTTTGAGCCAGTCGCCATGGATGATGGGCCTTGTTGACGCCGTGACCGTGCTGATCACATCCGCCGCGCGGCACGCTGTTTCAAGGTCGTCTACTGTCCGCGCGGGCAGGCCCTGTTCCCTGAGAGCTGTGGCAATAGCCGCTGCCTTATCGCTGCTGCGCCCCCAGATTGAAACCGAGGTGTAGGACCGCACCGCACAATGTGCCACTGCCACCGCGAGGGAAAGTTGCCCCGTGCCGACGATCAGTAAATCCCGTGCATCCTTGCGCGCCAGTAAATCCGCCGCCAGTGCCGACGCCGCCGCCGTGCGCCGCGCGGTCAGTGTATCACCGTCCAGCGCCGCCTGCATTTGCCCGGTCTCACCATCAAACAGCAGGTAACCCGCATTGATCGTCGGGCGGCCCTTGGCGGCGTTGTCGGGAAAAAAAGTCACCACCTTGACGCCAATGCTTTCACCGGGAACCCAGGCGGGCATGATCAGAAGCGATGCTTCGCTGCCGTCCGGCTGTTCAATTGTCAGAACCTGTCGGTCAGGTGCCTGCACCGCATTGCCGCGATACCAGTCGCGCAACTGCCCGATCAGATCGGGCCAATCCAGCGCGGCTTCAAGCGCTTCATGTCCGATCATTTTGCTCATCGATCCGCCCGTTTGACGACGGCATGCAACAGAATATTGAGCCCAGCGACGAAATCCTCTGGTGTGCAGCTTTCTTCATTGTTGTGCGTAATGCCGTTTTCGCAAGGCGCAAAGATCATCGCGGTCGGGCAATGGGTGGCAAGGAAATAGGCGTCATGGCCTGCTTGGCTTTCGATATCACGCCAGTTGAAGCCCATGCGAATAGCCTCGTCGCGGATGCCGTCGATCATCTCGTGGTCAAAGATGTCGCCGCCCCATTCCCATTCATCCTCAATCTCTGCCTCACAACCACAACGCGCGGCGGATTCAAACAGCGCTCGGCGCATCTTTTCCGCCATTGCGCGGGTGGTGATCGGGTCGGGGTGGCGCACGTCACAGACGGCTTCGGCAGTGTCGGACAGGATCCCCGGCTTGTTGGGCCAAGCGGTCAGCCGCGCGGCTGTGGCCTTGCCGTCATGCACCGCGAAATCCCAGCCGATGTCATCAACGGCGGTCAGCCAGCGCGCGCCCGCCGCCAGCGCGTTCTTGCGCAGGTCCATCGGCGTTGGCCCGGTGTGCGAGGTCTGGCCCTTGAACGACGCCCGCATCCCGCGCACCGGATAGCCGCCGGTGACAATGCCAACCTGCCGCTTCTCGGCGTCAAGGATCGGCCCTTGTTCAATATGCAGCTCGAAATAGGCGTCGATCTCGCCAGCCTTGCAGGCACGTTCGCCCTTGTAGCCGATCCGCTCCAACTCATCACCAAACCGCGCGCCATCATCGCTGATCAGGTCATGCACCCAGCCGATGTCATATTTACCAACGAAACAGCCGGAGGCGACCATCGGGGGAGAGAACCGCGCGCCTTCCTCGTTCGTCCAGTCGACCACCACGATGGGGCGTTTCGTGACATGGCCCGCATCGTTCAGGCTGCGGATCACTTCCAATCCGGCCAGAACGCCGGCAATCCCATCGAACCTTCCGCCGTTGATCTGGGTGTCAAGGTGACTGCCTATCAGGATCGGCGGCAAGTCGTTGTCGCTGCCGTCGCGGCGACCAAAGATATTGCCGGCGGCGTCCACTTCGACGCTCAATCCGGCCTCTTCGCACCACGACCGGAACAGATCGCGCATGTCACGGTCGGCATCGCCAAGCGTCAGACGCGACAGCCCGCCGGGGCGGCCTTTGCCGATCTCGCCAGAGGCTTCGATGGTGGACCAGAAACGGTCAAGATCGACACGGGTATCGGGGGTAATCGACATGGAAACCTTCTTTCTTTCGAGGGCCGGGATCAAAACAGGATGCCCGGAAGTTCGGTAATCAGTGCGGGGAAGAGGACGAGAAGCAGCAGCACGCCGACCATCACGCCAAGAAAGGGGATCAGGTATTTGAACGACGCGCTGAGCGGGATTTCACCAACCCGACAGGCAGCCATGAGGTCGATGCCCAAGGGAGGCGTATTAGCGCCAATGGCCAGATTGATGGTCAGCAGAATGCCGAAGTAAACCGGATCGATACCGTAGTGGCCAAGGATCGGCAGGAACACCGGCGCGAGGATCAAGATGATCGCGATGCTTTCCATAAAAGTGCCAAGGATCAACAGGACCGCCATCATCATCAACAGCGCCACGGTCCCATTTTCAGTTGCTTGTGTGATACCGTTGACCGCCATCTGCGGCACTTGTTCCGCCGCAAGGATCCAACCAAAAACCGAGGCTGAAGCGATCACAAGCAGGATCACGCCCGTCATTTCGGTGGTCTCACGCAACAACCGCATCAATGTGGCCAGCGTCAGCGCGCGATAGACGAACACCCCGATGAACAACGCATAAGCAACGCCGATCCCGGCAGCTTCGGTCGGGGTGAAGATGCCAAGGCGAATGCCACCCACGATGATGATCGGCGCCAGCATGGCAAGGATCGATCCTTTGGCGGCACGGCCGAGTTCTTCCCAAGAGAATGGCTCACCACCCTGCCAGCCGTGGCGGCGGGAAATCCACCAGGCAACAAGCATAAGTCCAAGACCAAGCAGGATTCCGGGCAAGATCGCCGCGATGAATAGCTGGCCGATCGAACTGTTGGTGGCAGTGCCGTAGACAATCAGCACGATTGACGGTGGGATGACGGTACCAAGCGAGCCAGCACAGCCCAAGGCAGAGGCCGAAAAGCCGGGGGCATAGCCCTGATCCTTCATCGCGGGCAGCATCATCGTACCGATGGCCACCACGTCGGCCACGCCGGAGCCCGAAAGCGAACCGAACATCATGCAGGCGATGATCATCACCATCGCCAACCCGCCGGTGCGCCGCCCGATCAATGCCGAACACAGCGCGATGATCCGGGGTGCAAGCCCGCCGTGGACCATCAGCAAACCCGCCAGCAGGAACAGCGGAATCGCCAGCAATGTAAAGCTGTTGATGCCCGCAACGGCGCGCTGCGCCACCACCATCATCGGCGCGGCATCCGCGATCAGCAGATAGAACATCGAAGACAGGCCCAGCGCCACGGCGATGGGAGCATCGAGCAGCACCAGCACCACAAAGACCACAAGAAGCAAAGCAAGCGCGAGGCTCATGCGCGGCCCCCTTTCAGGATGAGACCCAGCAGCGCAAACCCGCAGCAGACCGGCACGGATAAATAGAAGAGCCCGACAGGCAGTGAGAGGGCGGTGGTCTGGTGCGACCATGTGATCTGGGTCAGCTTCCAGCCGGTCCAGATGAACACCGCAAGGAAAATAAAGCTCGCCAGCCATGCCAGAACGGCAAAACCTCGGCGCAATGGCGCGGGCATCCGCACCAAATCAAGCAGCCCCGCGCGGAAGTGCGAGCCGCGCACAAAGCCCGAAATCGCACCCACAAAGGTCAGCCAAACCAGCGCCATCCGTGGCAATTCCTCGGCCCAGCGGGGCGTGGAAGAGAACAGGTAGCGCGAGATAACGACATACACGACCATCGCCGCAAACCCCGCCACCAGTGCCGCGCCAACCCAGCGCGCCGCGCGGTCGATAACAAGGGCCGCGCGCAGCGACCCGTTCCCGAGTGTCATGGTTTCAAAAATCCTTCTGGTCCGCGACAGAGCATGCATTCGTCGCAATAGGCCGCGACAACCACCCACTCGTCCGAAATCACCTCGACCGTGTGGTCCAGACCGGAGGGTAGCCGCACAGCGGTGCCTTCAGTCATATGGTATTCCTCGCCCCCCGCCCGCAGGATCGCCTCACCTTTCAGCGTCAGGGTCACCTCGTCACGGGGATGGCTGTGGGCTGTGGATTTCGCGCCCTTTTTACCGGTGGTCACGGAGAGTTTGATGAAACCTTCACCGCGCGCTGCCGGGGAAAACAGCACCTTTTGCGTGAAGTCGTAAAGTTGCACCGGCTCAACCGATGCAACTTCTGTTATTTCCGGCCGCAGGGTCATTTGCGGTAGCTGTTCAAAATGGTCAGAAGCTCTTCGCCATAGACGTCCTTCTGGCTTTCCCAGATCGGCTCGACCGCTTCGATAAAGGCGGCCTTGTCGACCTCGTTGAACTGCATGCCTTTTGCTTTCAACTGGGCGATCAATTCGTCATTAGCGGCGGCAACCATGTCGCGTTGCTTGAGACCCCAAGATGTGGCGGCTTCCATGACGATGGCCTGATCTTCAGCCGAGATTTTGTCCCAGACTGATTTCGACATGGTTAGCGTTGCGGCGCCCCAGATGTGTTCGGAGAGCGAAACGTATTTCTGCACTTCGAAAAAGGACGTAGAATAGATGATCGCCAGCGGGTTTTCCTGTGCATCAAACAGCCCCTGTTGCAGCGCGGAATACAGCTCGCCGAAAGACAATGGCGCAGGTTCTGCGCCCAATCCTTCGAATGTCGCCAGCCGCACTTTGTCGGGCGTGACGCGAATTTTCAGTCCGGCGAGGTCTTTTGGCTCTTTAATCGGGCGCACATTGTTGGTGATGTTGCGGAAACCGTTTTCCCACCAGCCCAGAACCTTGATACCCTTACCGTCGAGCATATCGGCCAGCGCAACACCCAGATCGCCGTCAAGCGCGGCAAATGCCTGATCGCGAGCGCCCCATGCATAGGGCATTTCGATGATGCCCATGCGTGGCTCGATTCCTTGGAACGACCCGGAACCGATCAGACCGGCCTGTACAGACCCGAATTGCAAACCCTCGATCACTTCCTTTTCGCTGCCAAGCTGCCCGGACGGGAAAACCTCAATGGCGACGCGGCCTTCGGTGCGGCTGTTGACCTCTTCTGCGAAACCAGTGGCGGCGGTGTGCCAGCTGTGGCTTTTCGGCAGGACGTGGCCAAGGCGGATCGACACGTCGTCAGCCAAGGCGGCAAGCGGCGCGAAGGCCACAAGGCTGGCGATCAGCAGGCCGCCTTTGATCAATGTGGTGGGGGATTTCATTTTGGACTCTCCTGTTGAGCATTATTTGCCATCGAAGAGATACGGATCTCGGAGTCTGCGCAAATAGGCTGAGCCTATAATTGAGAAAGCTTTTTTGAATACTCAAGCGCCTGTACGCAGTGTCTCGCTTTCGCTACGCGTGAAGGCGTGCAAACATCCTGTACACGCGCAAGAGCACAATCCGCATAGCGCACATGCAGCGCGCAACGGTTAAATACGCAGCAGCCAGTGTTAATCGCTTTTCCCCAGAGGGTCAGGATTTTGGTCCCGTCTATCTAAGGGAAGAGGCAGTCAAAGCGCTCAAGTAACGGCGTGAATGTGCATCGGTACTGTAGCACGCGTGACTGTCCCGATATTCCGAAGAATCCATGCTGGATTTCATGGGAAAGGTATAAATCCACTAAATTAAATCGCGCAATTTTCGAGAGTATTTCTCGACAGGGGTGCGCACGAGAAACCGGCTTATTGCGCGCACTTATACCTCATCTACAGGTAAACGCATTGGCGAGCCGTGGAGGACTCGAACCCCCGACCTGAGAATTAGAAGTTCCCTGCTCTAATCCAGCTGAGCTAACGGCCCGCACTTGCGTTGGCTTGTATCGGGCAAAAGCTTTGGCCGGTCAACGTGCTTATGTGCGCAAGGCCCCCAGAAAGCACAAAACTTCCCCCGCCCCCGCGTGATCCGCCAAATGCCGCATTTGCGTGCAGGGCGCTGAAACCTTACGCAGCCCGCCTGCCCCGCGCCTATGATCAGGATTTCGGATCAAAAGCGATCAATTAATACAGCTACCGCTTATACCAGAAACTATGCCACGATCTGCTACCATCAGGAGAGCGCCATGGAATCGGTAAAAACCACAGCAAAACTTACCCATGCTGCACTGGCCGCGCTGCCGCTTGGCGATGTGCGCCGCGCCTTGCGGGGCAACGCCTATGCGGGCCACACCGCAGGCCTGTGCAGCGGCAAATTGCAATGCAATCTGGTGATCCTGCCCGCCGATCAAGGCCGCGACTTTCAAAAATACTGCGAAGCAAACCCCGTCTTTTGCCCCCTGCTGGGCGTGGCGCAGCCGGGCCAAACCCGCTTTGACAATCTGGGCACTGACATGGACCTGCGCCGCGACCTGCCGCTTTATTTCATCTACCGCCCGGGCCAGCCTGTCGCGCAGGCCCAAGACATCGCGGCCCTGTGGCGCGATGATTTCATGAGCTTTGCCATCGGTTGTTCCTTCACCTTTGAACATGCGCTGATGCGCGCGGGCTTTGCCATGCGCCACGTCGAGCAAGGCGTCACCGTACCCATGTACCGCTCCAACATCGCCACCACACCCGTGGGCGATTTTGGCGGCCCCGCCGTGGTCAGCATGCGGCCCATCCCCAAAGAGACCGCGCATCAGGTCAAAGACATCTGCGCCGCCTTCCCCCATGCGCACGGCGCGCCGATCCACATCGGTGATCCCGCCGCCATTGGCATCACGGATATTAACGCCCCCGAATGGGGCGCGCCCGTGACCTTGCGCGAAGGCGAAGTGCCCGCTTTTTGGGGCTGCGGCGTGACCTCGCAAGTGGCGCTGTCCACCGCCGCGCCGCAAATCGCCATCACCCACGCCCCCGGCGCGATGCTGATCGCAGATGCCGACGAGGCCGCGCCGCCAAACTGGCAGCAATACTGATCCAACCCCGAAGACCCAAAAAACTGATCTCAAAAAACCAACACCTAAAAACCAACAAGGAGTGACCCAAATGAAAAAGACCCTAGGCCTCATGGCCGCATCAATCGCCCTGACAGGCACCGCCGCCATGGCCCAAGAACAACTCTCCGTTGTCGGCAGCTGGAGCGGCCTGCCCCTGCATAAACAATTCGAAAAACCCTTCTGGGACGAAAAAATGCCCGCCGCCAGCAATGGCGCAATCACCGCGAACCTGACCACCCATGACCAAATGGGCATCAATGGCGGCGATGTGTTCCGCATGCTGGGCGAAGGCGTGTTTGACGTTGGCATGACAGTGGCCGATTACGCCGTCTCCGACAGCACCGCGCTCGAAGGGCTGGACGTGCCGCTCATCGCCACCGATGCCGCCGCCGCCCAAGCCATGGTGCAGGCCTCCCGCCCGATGATGGATGAAATCTTTGCCGATGTGTTCAACGCCAAAGTGCTCGGCGTTGCGCCCTACCCGCCCCAAGTGGTGTTCTGCAACGCAGAAATCGCCAGCCTCGATGACCTCAAAGGCAAGAAAATCCGCGCCTCTGGCCGCATGACAGGCAAATTGCTCGAAGCGCTTGGCGCCGAAGCCGTCTCCATCAGCTTTGGCGAAGTCACCGGCGCGCTGCAAAAAGGCGTGGTTGATTGTGCCGTCACCGGCGCAGGCTCGGGCTACAGCGCAGGCTGGTGGGAAGTCTCCACGCACCTGATGCCCATCCCCTTGGGCGGCTGGGATCCGGTCATCACCGCGATCAACCTCGACAAATGGAACGACCTGAGCGCCGATGACCAGGCCCTGATCCAGAAAACCGTCACAGACGAGCTGGAAACCCCCGCATGGGCCGACGCACAATCCGCGCTTGCCTCTGATGTGGCCTGCCTCACGGGCATTGGCGAATGCGAAGGCGAAGCCCATGCCATGGTCTTGGTCGAAGCCAGCGAAGCTGACGCCAAAACCGCCCGCGACATTCTGGTGACCGAAGTGCTCCCCGACTGGGCCGAGCGTGCAGGCGGTGACTGGGGCCAGCGCTGGAATGACACCGTGGGCGTTGCCACGGGCGTTCAGATCCCGCTGAACTAAGGGCGGATCACCATGAAAACGCTCCTCTTGTTGCTTCGGGCCGCCAATGAAAAACTGGCCATCGCCGCCGGGCTTTTGCTGCTGCTTAGCGTCGTCGTCACCCTTTATGACGTCTTCGCCCGGCCTTTTGGCCTGTCCATTGGCGGCACCGATGAATTGTCGGGCTATGCCATGGCCATCGCAACAAGTTGGGGCGTCAGCTATGCCCTCACTGCTCTGGCCCATGTGCGCATCGATCTGGTGCGCGCACGGGGCACGGCGGCAGTGCGGGCATGGTTCGATGCTGTCTCTATCTTGTCGCTGGCCGCTGTCGCCGTGACAGTTGCCTACCGCGCATGGCCGGTGCTGGCCAAATCGATCAAAAACAACTCCTCCGCCAACACCACGTTGGAAACCCCGCTGTGGATTCCGCAATCGCTGTGGATGGCGGGCTGGGCGTGGTTTGCCATCTCTGCCGTGCTGCTTTCTGTGGCTGTGCTGCTGTTTCTGGCAGGCGGAAAACACGATGAAATCGAAGAATTTGCCGGATCGCGAGGTGAAGCATGATCCTTTTCACATCCGCAGGGCTGCTTGCCCTTTTGTCGCTCTCCATTCCGGTCGGGATTGTGCTGTTCTTGCTCTCCTTCGGCATTGACGCATTTTTCAGCCCCTTCCCGCTGATGCGCGGGCTGGGGCAAGTGGTCTGGTCCTCTTCCAACAGCGCCACCTTGATCGCCATTCCGTTCTTTGTGCTGCTGGGCGAAGTGCTGGTGCGCTCCGGCGTGGCCCAGCGCACCTACTCCGCGCTTGAATCCTGGGTCTCGTGGCTGCCCGGCGGGCTGATCCACGCCAATATCGCAACCGCCACGCTGTTTTCGGCCACCTCCGGCTCCTCGGTTGCCACCGCGGCCACTGTGGCATCCGTGGCCACACCGCAGGCGGATAAGCTGGGCTATGATCCGAAACTCTTTTCCGGCGCGATTGCGGCGGGGGGCACGCTGGGCATCATGATCCCGCCCTCGATCAACCTGATCGTTTACGGGTTCCTAACCGAAACCTCGATCCCGAAACTGTTTCTGGCAGGGCTTATGCCGGGTCTAGCGCTGGCGCTGCTCTTTATGGTGGTGACCGTGATCTTCTGCGTCATCAAACCCTCGCTCGGCGGGCCGGGCATCTCTGCAAGCTGGCGCAAACGCTTCACCGGGCTCATTGATCTGGTGCCGCTGCTGGGGCTCTTTGGCGTGATCGTCGGCTCGATCTACGCAGGCTGGGCCACCCCGACCGAGGCCGCCGCCATTGGCGTGGCGATGGCCTTCGTGATCGCAGGCACCCAGCGCGCAGTGAACTGGCCGATGATTGTCGAAAGCCTCAAAGGCACGGTGCGCACCACCTCCATGATCATGCTGGTGGTGATCGGCGCCTATGTGCTGAACTTCGTGCTCACCGCTGCAGGGGTCAGCCGCGCCTTGCAGGAATTCTTGGGCGGTCTGGGCCTTGGCCCGCTGGCCACGCTGCTGATCATCGTCATGATCTATATCGTGCTGGGCTTCTTCATCGAAACCTTGTCGCTCATGGTCGCCACCATCCCGATCATCGTGCCGATTGTCGAACAGCTTGGCTATGACAAGCTTTGGTTCGGCATCTTGATGATCATCTTGGTTGAAATGGCCCTGATCACACCGCCCGTGGGGCTCAACCTCTATGTGGTCCAAGGCGTGCGCAAATCCGGCCCGCTGACCGATGTGATGCTGGGCGTCATCCCCTATGCGCTGGCCATGCTGGTCATGGTCGGGCTGCTGATCATCTTCCCGGCCATCGCGCTTTATCTTCCATCCAATTTCTAGGAATACATCATGAAAGTAACCCACGCAGGCCAAAGCATCGCTTTGACCCCCCAGCATGTCTTTGTCGCCGGCTGGACCGGGCGCGACATGGGCGCTGTGCAACATCACATCGACGAGCTGGCCGATCTGGGCATCGCGCCCCCCTCCACCGTGCCGCTCTATTACCGCGTCTCGAACACGCTGCTGACCCAAGCGGACGAGATCGAAGTGCTGGGCAATGGCTCCTCGGGCGAGGTTGAACCGCTGCTGATCTGCCAAGACGGCACGCTCTATCTGGGGCTGGCCTCCGACCACACGGACCGCGACCTAGAGGTGCATTCCGTGGCCGCCTCCAAACAGGCCTGCGCCAAACCCATCGCGGCCGAGGTCTGGGCCTATGACGAGGTAAAAGACAGCCTCGACACCCTCACCCTGCGCTGCGAAATCGAAGAGAACGGCGCGTGGATCACCTACCAAGAAGGCACACTCGCCGCGATCCGCCCGCTGGCCGAACTGATGCAAGGCGCAGGGTTCTCAGGCAATGCCGCCATGCTCTGCGGCACGCTGGGGGCAAAGGGCGGCGTGCGCCCCGCAGCTTCCTACCGCATGGTGCTCGAAGACACGACACGCGGGCGCAGCATCACCTTGGCCTACAAGGTCCGCACCCTGCCAATCATCGCCTAAAACACCGGTTAAAAAACACCCGCTAAAACACTGGCTAAAACCACTGGCACCGCAAGGATCAGATCATGAGCTCACACAGGTTCGCCCCCGCCGATTTCGCCGCCCGCCGCGCGGCCCTTCGGCAAGATCTGGCAGAGCATGATCCGACGGCGGTGCTGGCCTTTGGCTTTGGCGACGCGCTTGGCGCAGGCAGCGCCTCTCACGGGGCGCTGCGCTATCTCACAGGCTGGAACGGCCAAGAGGCGCAATCGCTGCTGGTCCACTGCCCGCGCGGCGACATGTTGCTGCTCTCCAGCCCCTTCATGCTGGCCGCCGCCCAAGAACAACTGCCCGGCATGCAGATCACCGCCGCCCCCACCCCGCAATGGGCGGCAATCGTTGCGGCGCAATTGGCCGGCGCAGGCACAGGCAGCATCGCCACCATCGGCTTTGCCGAAATGCCAAACATCGCCCATACGCCGCTGATCGCCGCGCTCCACGATCAAACCCTGATCGCCGCCGATGCCAATCTTGCCCGCCAACGCATGATCAAATCGCGGCCTGAACGCGCTGCCCTGCGCGCCGGGGCCGCGATCTGCGACGATCTTTTTGCCGCCCTGCCCGGCCTGCTGCGCGGGGGCCAAGCGGCATGGCAAATCCAACTGGCGCTGGAAACCCGCGCCCGCATGGCCGGGGCAGGCTATTGCCGCACATGGCTCACGGCGCGCCCCGCCGCTGACCGCCCGCGCTATTGGCCCCAAGAATGCCGCGCCATTCCCGCCGAGGGCGACCAAGTGCTCTTTGGCATCGCCCTCACCCGCGACGGCTATTGGGCGCATGGCATCCGCATGGGCGCAATCGGCCCCGCCCGCCCCGACCACATCGCCCTGTGGCAAGCGGCGCATGACGCGCTGCACGCAGGCCGCGCGGCCCTGACCCCCGGCGCGCCTGTGCCCGCCGCAGACGCCGCCATGCAAACCGCCATCACCGCCGCCCAAAACCGCAACCCCTGGCAAAACATCAACCGCTTCCGCAGCGGCCACGGGCTTGGCACCTCCTACGAGGAACCCATCCTCTCCGATCAATTCCCCCAGCATTGGGGCCCAGACGCTTTTCGCAGCAACGCCGCCCCCGCTCCCGTCACGGTTCAACCCGGCATGGTGTTCGAGCTGCACCCGAACCTCTTTGTCCCCGATCTGGGCGGCGCAGCTTTGGGCGAGATGTACGAGATCACCGATACTGGCGCCGCGCCTTTCCTGCGCACCCCGCTGGATCTGTTCACCGCATGAGCAAACCGCCCCTAGATCACCGCGCCAAAACCCGTGTAGATACCGCACAGCGCGGTGCGGGGGGCAGCCGGATCATGACACTAGACCAATTAATCACCTTTCTTTGGGTGTCCCGGCTGGGCGGTGTGCGCCGCGCCGCCCAAGAAATGAACATCTCGCAACCCGCCGTGTCTGGCCGCATCGCGGGGCTGGAACAATCGCTGGGGATCAAACTGTTTGAACGCGCCCAGCGCGGCGTGACCCTCACCAAAAAAGGCGTGCTGCTGCGCGACTACGCCGAGAAAATCCTCGATCTGGTCGAAGGCATCAAAGCCGATATCGTCCCCGCCGAAGCCGAAGACAGCCTGCTGCGCATCGGCGTGGCCGAAACCATCGTGCAACTTTGGCTGCCCAATTTCCTCTCGGCCCTCTATGAGGCCTACCCGCAACTGCGCGTGGAAATCGTGGTGGATGTCTCGGTGAACCTGCGCCAACAATTGCTGGAACGCTCGCTTGATCTGGTGCTGATGATGGGGCCGATCTCGGATCACACGGTCGATAACGTCGATCTGCCGCATGTGGCGCTGAGCTGGTTCCGCCCCTCGGGCCGCCCCGACCCGGACCTAAGCTGCACCCCCATCGTCAGCTACAACCGCAACTCGCGCCCCTACCGCGACCTACGCCGCCAGATGATCGACCGCTACGGCCACTCGGTGCAACTCTTCCCCACCAGCTCGATTCACGCGGGGCTGGAAATGGTCGCCTCCGGCATTGGCGTTGGCCTCTTCCCGCATCAATTTGCCGAACATCTGGTCCGCCAAGGCCGCGTCGAACAATTCGACCCCGGCTGGAAACTAGATGATCTCCGCTTCACCGCCTCCTTTCTGGGCGACCCGCGCAGCGAACTTTGCGCAAGGGCCGCCGACATCGCCGTGGCCAGCGCCACCCAATATCTAAGCGAGTAATCTTATGAACAAACCCTCCCCTTGGTCCGTGCAATCAGCCCCCGCCCGCCTGCAAGCCGCAAAGGCCCGCCTCGCGGCGGATGCGCCCGATACCCGGCACATCTATACCCAGACTTTCGCAGACACCGCCCCGGCAGATGGCGCCGCCCCCACCCCGCTCAGCGGCGCTCTGGTCTCCATCAAAGACCTCTTTGACGTGGCAGGCTATGTGACCCGCGCAGGCACGCGGTTTATGGCAAATGACGCCCCCGCCGCCCAAGACGCCGATGTGGTGGCGCAATTGCGCGCCGCTGGCGCTGTGCTGACCGGGCATACCAACATGACCGAACTGGCCTATTCCGGCCTTGGCCTGAACCCGCATTACGGCACACCTGAAAACGCGTTCTACCCCGGCTGCATCCCCGGCGGCTCAACCTCGGGCGGTGCGGTCGCCGTGGCCCTCGGGCTGGCCGACATCGCCATCGGCACCGACACAGGCGGCTCGCTGCGCATCCCGGCGGCATTCAACGGCATCACCGGCTTCAAACCCAGCCAAGCCAACGTCTCGCGCCGGGGCAGCAAAGCCCTCTCGCGCAGCCTCGACAGCGTCGGCCCCATGGCCCGCAGCGTCGCCGATTGCCGCGCCGCCTATCACGTCATCGCGCGCCCAGACCGCCAAGACAGCGCGCCAATCACCCCCGAATTTATCGTGCCTGAAAACTTCGGCATGGATGATCTCGACCCTGCGGTGGCCGCAGGCTTCACCGCTGCCCTCGCCGCCCTGCGCGCCGCTGGCTTCAACATCTCGCACCGCGCCCTCGACACGCTCGACCAGATGAAATCCCTGCCCGCATGGCAGTTTTCAGCCATCGAAAGCCGGGGCGAATATGACGCGCAATTCCAAGCGCATTTTGACCAGATCGACCCGCGCGTCTCCTCGCGCATGGCCCGCGCCGAAGAGGCAACCGCCCTTGGCTACCGCCAAACCCTCAACCAACGCGACGCACTGATCGAAGGCATCACCGACGAACTCGCTGGCCGCGTGCTGCTGATGCCCACCGTGCCCATCCTGCCGCCCCGCATGGAAGCGCTGCAAGATGACGCCGAATATGGCCGCGTGAACCTGCAAGCGCTGCGCAACCCCACCATCGCCAATGTGATGGACGGGTGCAGCATCTCGCTGCCCTACCGCCACGGCGGTGATACAATCGGGGTGATGTTGATCGCCCAAGGCGGCAGCGACGCGGCCCTGCTCGATCTGGCCGAAGCCTGCGAAACCGCGCTAAGCGCGTAAGAACTCGGGGGCGGTTTGCGCCGCCCCCAAACGCCCTAGGCCGCGTCTGCCCGCGCCGCTGCCACCGCCAAATCGGCCATGGCAATCACCGCCGACCGCGTGGCCGCCACGGCAATAAACCGGCCATTGTGACAGAACTTCGCGCCCGCAACGCCGCTTGCCTCTTCGAGCGCCGCATCGGTCAACCCGGCCCAAGCCTCTGGCAAATCGGCGCGGTTCTCGAAACTATCGCCGCTTTTGCGAATGGTGGTCAGCGCCCAATCCTCGCCGCGTGGATGCACCACAAACAGCAAATGATCCGCCCCGGCCTTTTCCACCGCCGAGCGGAACGGCATGCCCATCGGCAATTCCAACACCTGCGCGCTGCCCGCCGCCTCGATCGCCGCCGCAACCATGGATTCCGCCCGCCGCTTGGCCGCGCGCTTGGCAATCGCCGCCTCCACAAAGGCCCGCGCAATCGGCAGCGCCGCCATAAACGCCGTGTCATCCGCCGCATCGCCGCGATCATCAAACACCGGCTTCAGGCTCTCTAGCAGCACAGGCAAGGTCATCCCCGCCAGCGGCCCCGCCACCGATGGCTCCAGCGCGCCATTGTCCATCAGATCAATCGGCACCACAAAACCTTGATCAAAGCTGCGGTGAATATCATCCACATCCGCCTCAGGCACATCCATCGCCCGCAAATAATCGCGCCCGAAATGCGCCCAGATCAACCCGAACGAGCTATAAGGCTGCCCATCGTCGCGCAGCGGATTGGGCCGCTGGTGATGGTCAAAAATCTGCGCCTGCGCGTCAAAATCGCGGCCCACATCATAGATGATCTTATCCGCCCCCGGCGTGATCCACGCCGCATCGCGGCTGCGCACCAGCGCCGCCTGCGGGTAAATCCGGGTCAAAATCACCGAGGACAAAAGCTCATCCGCGTGAAAGCCACCCGCATGGGTAACAAGATGGGTAATGGTCATGACAGGCCTTGCGTTTGAAAGGCAGCCGCGAAAAGGCCGCAGGAAAATTTCAGGCACGGGATCGCCCCCCGCACATATCTTAGGTATCCCCTAAGGAACCGCGTTCAATATGCGCAAGACCATAAAAACAAAACCCCCTGAATAAATCAGGGGGAAATCATGCCAAAACTTCTCAAATTACACGCGCCGGGTGTATTTCTCTGCTTAACTCGCGTGTTCAGGAACCGGCGTCAGCAACGCCCCATCGCGCAAATGCGCCAGCAGATTATCCACCGCCAATTGCCCCATCGCGCCGCGTGTCTCAACGGTGGCGCTGCCCGCATGGGGCATCAAAACCGTGCGCGGATGATCACACAGCGCCTGCGGAATGGCAGGCTCAGCGGCAAAAACATCCAGCCCCGCCCAACCCAGCTTGCCCGCAGCCAGCGCCGCCACCAACGCATCCTCATCCACGACCGAACCGCGGCTGATGTTGATCAACGTGCCGCGCGGCCCCAGCGCCTCAAGCACCTCTTGGTTCACAATATTATGGGTCTGCGCCCCGCCGGGTGACGCGCAAATCAACACATCACAAACCGACGCCATCTCGGCCAGATCGCCGTAATACTCATAGGCCACGTCTTTCTTGCTGCGCCCATGATACACAATCGTTGGGTGCCAAGGGGCCAACCGATCCGCGATCTCTTGGCCAATCCGACCCAAGCCCAAAATCCCGACCGTCTGATTGTCCGGCGACCGGGTCAGCGGCGCCGCCCCGTTTTTCGCCCAATCGCCCGAACGCGCCCAGGCATCATCGCGCAGCGCCTCGCGGTAGCACATCAGCATCAACATCACCGCCGTGGTCGCCACTTCGGCATTCAGCACATTTGGCGTATGCGACACCTGCACGCCCAATTCGCTCGCCGTGGCAATATCAATCGCATCATAGCCCACGCCAAAACAGCTGATCGCCTGTAGGTTTGGCAGGGCGCGCATCGCCGCCCCATCAATCCCCACGCCGCTGTTGGTCATCACATGGGTGATCTTTTCCGCCGGAAAATCATCGCGGCCATGGACCGTGAAAAACGGCTCAAGCTGCGCATGCAGCGTGTCGTTGATTTTCCCGTATTGCAAAAGATCAGCCATGGTTTTCCTCATTTATTCTATCGTGTTACGCGCAGCTTAGGGGCATTTACCCCTCAACTGTCACCGTTCAAATGCATGCCACTGTCCAGCATCAAAACCGACCCTGTCATCAGCCGCGCCCCAGAGGCAAGCCAGAACACATCGCCCGCCACCTCTTCGGGCCGCCCCACCGATTGCAGCGGCGCACGGCTGCGCTGCATCTGCGCCCGCGCATCAAAAGCCGCCTTGTTCATCCGCTCGACAAAACCGCCCTCGATCAGCGCCGGACACACCGCATTGACCCGCACTTTGGGGGCCAAAACCCGCGCCAGCGACATGGTCAGCGTGTTCGTCGCGCCCTTGGACGCCGCATAGGCGATGGACGATCCCGTCCCCCAGATCGCCCCGTAAGACGACACAATCACCACCGCGCCGCCGTCGCCCTCCTTGAGCGCCTCGGCGCAGGCCCGGATGATCTGGAACGGCCCGGCCGTGTTCACCGCCGCCGCCTGCAAAAAATCCTCCATTTGCAGCCCGTCCAGATCATCATGCGCCACCATCCGCGTGCTGCCCGCCGAAGACACCAGCGCATCAATCTGGCCAAATCTCTCTACCGCCTGCGCTGCCAAGTCGCGGCAATCCGCATCTTTTGTCACATCCAATTTCACCGCCGCGCCCTGCGCCCCAAGCGCCTCAATCTCGCCCAGCAGCGCCTGCGCGCCCGCCTGCTCGCTGTCCAGAAAATAGCTGAACACCACGTTCCAGCCTTGCTGCGCGAAATGCAGGCTGCACGCCCGCCCAATGCCCGAGGAACCCCCGGTGATCACGGCTGTTTTTGTCATGTCTTCTCTCCCTGCGCGCCCGCGCCGCCCGCCGCTTCATAAAGCTGCACCAGCGCGGCCAGATCGCTGTCCATTGTCATCGCGCTATGGCTCTCGGCTTGGTCATAAACCGCCCGCGCCGCATTGGTCAGCGGCACCTGCGCGCCCAGTTTCGCCGCCAGTTCCTGCGCCAAGATTGCGTCTTTGCGCATCAATCCAATGGCCCCCAAACGCGGGGTAAATTCATGCGCTGCCATGCGCGGGCCAAAAATCCGCAGCGGCGCGGAATCCGCAAATCCCCCCGCCAATGCCGGGGCCAATTGCGCCACATCCACCCCCGCTTTGCGGGCAAATGCAGTCACTTCGGCAATCGCGATCACATTGCTGGCCACAATCATCTGGTTGCAGATTTTGGTGACCTGCCCGCTGCCCGAGGGGCCCATATGCCCCACCCGCGCCGACACAGCCTCCAGCAGCGGCGCAAGCGCGGCAATCGCCGCCGCCTGCCCGCCCGCAAAAACTATCAGCTCACCGCTTTGCGCGGCGGCCACCCCGCCGCTCACCGGCGCATCTACCCACGCCACGCCCTGCGCCTCGGCGCGCGCGGCAAAATCCTGCGCCGCCTCTGCCGCGCCCGTGGAAAAATCCGCCACAGCCCGCACGGTGATCTGCTCGGCGCTAAACAGCCCGCCGGGGCCAAACGCCACCGCTTCCACCGCCACATGCGAGGCCAAACACAGCCCCAGCAGCTCGGCCTGCCCCATCACCTCCGCCGGGCTATCGGCGGCAATCGCGCCCTGCGCCGCCAATGCCGCCAGCGGCTCCGGCGATCTGTTCCACGCAATCACCTCATGGCCCTGCGCCAGCAAACGCCGCGCCATGGGCAGGCCCATATCGCCGAGGCCAACAAAGCCGATCTTCATTCAATCGGGTCCTTTTCCCAGATCACATTGCCGCTATGGGTCACCGCGCCCTTATCGGCAGACCCCACCGTGGCCGCGTATTTCTCCAGCAGACCGCCCTGCGCGATATTGCCCGCAGGCACATAGGCCGCGCGCCGCGCCGCCAACTCATCCGCTGCAACCTCCATCGCCAAACTGCACACACCCGCATTGGCGTCGATCTCGATCATATCGCCATCGCGCAGCAGCCCAATCGGCCCCTCGCTCGCAGCTTCCGGGCACACATAGCCAATGCACATGCCCCGCGTCGCCCCCGAGAACCGCCCATCCGTGATCAGCGCAACTTTCTCGCCATTGCCCTGCCCGTAAATCAGCGCCGTGATCCCCAGCATCTCCCGCATCCCCGGCCCGCCGCGCGGCCCTTCGTTGCGGATCACAATCACATCGCCCTCGGCATAATCCAGCGCCCGAATGGACTTCAGACACGCCTCCTCGGATTCAAACACCCGCGCCGGGCCGCGGTGGGTCAGCTTCTTAAGCCCCGCCACCTTGAGCAGCGCCCCGTCAGGCGCCAAATTGCCCTTGAGCACCACAACCCCGCCCGTGGGCGCGATCGCCTTTGAAGCCGGACGCACCACTTCGCCGTCCGGGTCCGCGGCTTCGGTCAATTCCTCTTTGATGGTCCGCCCGGTGATCGACAGGCAATCGCCGTGCAGAAAACCGCCCTCCAGCAGGGATTTGAAAATCACCGGCGCGCCGCCTGCATAAAACACATCACGCGCCAAGAACCGCCCGCCCGGTTTGAGATCCGCAATAAGCGGCGTACGGGCAAAAACCTCGGCCACATCATCCAGATGAAATGCAATCCCCGCCTCATGGGCAATTGCCGGAATATGCAGCGCCGCATTGGTCGACCCGCCCGTGGCCGCAACCACCGCGCAGGCATTCTCCAGCGATTTGCGCGTTACCAATTCACGCGGCAATGGCGCATCGCCCTTCACTGCCGCCATCAACACCTTGGCCGCCCGCCGCGCCAAGGGCGCACGCGCTGCATAAACCGCAGGCACCATAGACGAACCCATCAGCGCAAAGCCCAAAATCTCGGACACCATGCCCATCGTATTTGCCGTATATTGCCCCGCGCAGGCCCCCGCCGTGGGCAAGCAACTGCGCGTCATCAGATCAAGCTCTTCCTCGGTGGCCTCGCCCGCCAAAACCTTGCCAATCGTCTCATAAGTATCGACAATATTGATGTCTTTGCCATCCACCTGCCCCGGCAGCGACGATCCCCCATACAAAAACAGCGAGGGCACATTGCACCGCGTCATGCCCATCATCAGCCCCGGCATGTTCTTGTCACAGCCGCCAATGCCAAAAATCCCGTCCCACTGATGCCCGCGCACCGTGGCCTCCACACTATCGGCAATCAGATCCCGCGAAATCAGCGAAAACCGCATGCCCGAATGCGCCACGCTCAACCCGTCAGACACCGACACCACCGGGCATTCATGCGGCGTGCCGCCTGCTGCAAAAATCCCCGTCTTGGCGTGCTGCGCCTGATCGCGCAGGCTCGAATTACACGGGCTCATATCGCCGCCCGTATGGATCACCGCCACATGCGGATTGGCAATATCCTCATCATCAAGCCCCAGCGCATATAGAAAACTGCGCGTGGTCGAGCGGATAACCCCCTCGCGAATGGTCTCGGAACGAAAGCGCGGCGTCTTCATAGAATTAATCCTAACGGCAGGAGTGAAAAAGAAACGGCGGGCGCGTTAGCCCGCCAAGAAGGCAGGCAACCAAGTGGCCAGATCTGACCACCACAAAACCACGCCCAAAATCGCAATCTGGATGATCACAAACGGGATGATGCCCCGGTAAATATCGCCCGTGGTCACTTCCTTGGGCGCAACCGCCCGCAGATAGAACAGGGCAAACCCAAAGGGCGGCGTCAGGAAGGAGGTCTGCAAGTTCAGCCCCATGATCACAGCCAGCCAAACCGGGTGAAACAACACCGACCCATCCGCCGCACTAAAGGAAAACAGCACCGGCGCCATGATCGGCGTGACCACAAAAACGATCTCTAGGAAATCAAGGAAGAACCCCAGCAGGAACATGATCAACAACATGCTGCCCAGCGCAATCCACGGCCCGCCCGGCAGGCTGGTAAAGAAGTGGTTCACCGTCTCTTCGCCGCCAAGCCCCCGGAACGCCAGATTGAACACCTGCGCGCCGATATAGATCGCAAACACCATCACCGACATATGCAGCGAGGCCCGCAAGATCGAGGTCAACACCGAAGGCGCATCCTCGCTCTTGGCCAGCCAAATCCGCCACAGGCTCACACCGCTGCCCCAGACAAACGCCAGCAAGGCAATCGACACCGCTGCGATGTTGACCTGATCGGCAAATGTGATCTCGCTCTTGGCCAGCCGCAGATCGAAATTCAGCACAAAGAACACCACAACCGTCGCCCCAAGCAGCGCAACAATCTGCGGCACAGCCGAACGCGAAGACAGCCTCTGCCCCGCCAGCAACACCGCACCGATAGACCCGATTGAAGCCGCCTCGGTGGGCGTCGCCACCCCGAATAGGATCGAGCCAAGCACCGCCACAATCAAAAGCAGCGGCGGGATCAGCAGCATCAAAATCGGGCCAAACTCAACCTTCTCGCCCTCATTCACCACGCTTGGCGCGCGGCTGGGATAGATCAGCGCCACCGCAAGGATATAAACCACATAGGCCCCCACCAGCACCAAACCGGGCAGCAGCGCCCCTGCAAAAATATCGCCCACCGACACCGGATCAGGGGCCCAATCGCCCACATTGCGCCGCGCGGTGATGTAAGAATTAGACAGAACATCGCCCAAGATGATCAGCACAAGCGAGGGCGGAATAATCTGCCCCAACGTGCCCGACGCCGCGATAATCCCGGTGGACAGGCGCTTGTCGTAATTGGCCTTCAACATGGTCGGCAAGGAAATCAGCCCCATGGTCACCACCGTGGCCCCGACAATCCCCGTGGAAGCCGCCAGCAACATGCCCACAATCGCCACCGAAATGCCCAAACCACCGGGCAAACGGCCAAAGATTTTCGCCATGGAACTCAGCAAATCCGCCGCAACGCCGCTGCGCTCCAACGTGACCCCCATGAACACAAACAGCGGCACCGCCACCAGAACCTCGTTGGTCTCGTCCATAAGGCCAAAAATCCGGCCAAACATCGCTTTGAGGAACGACAAATCGCCCCCGGCAAAGAAACCGACCTGAAAAACCGCGCCCAGCACGGAAAACAGCAAACCAACCCCGGCAAGGGTAAAGGCCACCGGAAACCCGCGCAGCAACAGTAAAATCGCCGCCGGGAACATCAGCAGATCAAGATGGGAAATAATCGCGCTCACAGCTTTTCACCCGCTTTGTAAATCGGCGCATCCGAGCGCCCGGTCAGACGTGCAAACGCCTTGATAATCGTGGAAATCCCCTGCGCGCCCACCAAAAAGCAGAACACCAGCACCAGCGATTTCAGCAAATACCGCAGCGGCAAACCATTGGGCTCAAGCGAGCCTTCCATGACCATCCACGCCATGCTCACATTGGGCCAGGCCGACCAGCCGATCACCACACAAAGCGGCAGCACAAAAAACAAACTGCCAAGCAGCTCCGTGAGGTCTTTCACCCGCGTGCTGGCCTTGTCGTACAGGATATCGACCCGCACATTCTTGTTCCACAGCATGGCATAGCTCACCCCCAGCAGGATCGTGACCCCATGCAGGTAAACCACCCCCTCCTGAAGCCATACCGCAGGCAGGCCAAACAGCGACGAGGTAGAGAAAACATAACGCGCAACAACCACGGCGAATTGCAAAATCACCATCAACAAGATGGCCCAGCAAATGATACGCCCGATCCGGTCGTTGACCGCGTCAATGACGGCGGCAACCAGTTTCATGCAATGATCCTTTTGGCGGAAATGGCGGGGCAATCGCGCCCCGCCAAAGCAATCGCTTAGACGCCCCAGGCGCGGGCGCGGTCGCTGTACATCTGACCCTCAAGCAGCTTGCCACACAGGGCCGCCTGCTTGATGAACTCCACATAAGGGCCGTGGATTTTTTCAGACATCTCATCCCCATCGGGGTAGGATTCCAGCACCTCAATCGAGGCTTTGCCCAGCGCTTCAACCACATCCGCAGGGAAGATCGACGGGGTCACCCCATCGGCCATCAACTGGTTCAGCGCCACAGCGTTGTTATAGCCAAATGCCGTTGTGGTCTCATCCGCCACGCCAGAAACAATCGCCTCCACGATCACTTTCTGCGCCGGGGTGAATTCCTCCCAAACATCCTTGCGCACGATGCACTCAAGCCCCGCGCCCGTCTCATGCGGCGCTGGCATGTAGTAATGCGGCGCAACCTTGGCCAGCCCCAGCGCCTTGTCGTTCCACGGCCCGACAAATTCCGCCGCGTCCACAACGCCAGACTGCAACGCCGGGAAAATCTCGCCCGTCGGCAGGTTCACCGAAGACACGCCGATCTTTTGCATGATCGCGCCGCCCAAACCGGCAATCCGCATTTTCAGACCCTGCATGTCATCAAGCGAGGTGATCGGCTTTTTGAACCAACCGCCCGCTTGCGCCATGGAACTGCCTGCCCAGAACGGCTTGACGTTGAAAGGGCTATAGGCCTCGTCCCACAGCTCCTGACCGCCGCCATAGCGGATCCACCCGCCCAGCTCCGCCGAGGACAACCCGTAAGGCATGTTGGTGTAATACATCGCCGCTTTGATCTTACCGGCTGCGAAATAGGGCGAGGTGTGGCCCATCTCTGCCGCGCCGGTCGATACCGCATCATTGACCGCATAGGGGGGCACCAATTCGCCGCCGCCAAAATACTCAACCGTCAGCGCCCCCTCGGTCGCCTCCGTCACGCGCTTTGCGATATTCTCGGCTGCATGGCCAAGCCCCGGAAAACCGCGCGGGAACGTCCCGACCAATTTCAACACACGTTTGTTCTGCGCCACAGCAGGCGCCGCCAATGTCAGTGTCGCCGCCCCGGCAAGGGCACCTGAAAAAAGAGTTCTGCGTTTCATAGACTTCATCCTCCCTGATGAGTGCAGGGCAGTGCGGTTCTACGCCGAGCCTTGCTCAGCGCAGACTACGGCCAAGTGGTTTGATTTCGCAATACGGGATTTAAAATTATTTTCTCTTGCATAAAATGCATGCAAATAGGTTAATCAAACCAAGGGCCCCGCCCCTGCCGCCGCCACAGGACACATACGCATGGTCACGCTGAAACAACTCGAAGCGCTCTATTGGATTGGCCGTCTGGGCAATTTCGAAGCGGCTGCGCGGCATCTGAACACCTCGCAATCCACCATCACCCGCCGCATCCAAGACTTCGAAGCCGTCACAGGCGCCGCCCTGTTTGACCGCACCACCCGCGTGCCCACCCTCTCGCAGCAGGGCCAAGAAGCCTGCCTGCAAGCCGCCGCGATTCTCGAAACCACAGAGCAGCTCATGGCGGGGCTCACCTCGCCTGACACCATCGCGCGCCGCGTGTGCGTGGGCGTGACCGAACTGTCGTCCTTTAGCTGGTTCCCCGGCTACATGCGCGCCGTGCGCACAGGCTTCCCCAAACTGGAACTGGAATTGCGCATCGGCTCGGCGTTTGAGCTGCGCCAGATGCTGATCCGAAACGAGCTTGATTTTGCCGTGGTCCCCTCGGCCCTGCACCCGCCCGGCTTTACCGCAAAAAAGGTCGCGTCCCTCGCCACCTCCTTTTGCGCCGCGCGCGATCACTACGCCCCGGACACACCGCTGACCAAGGAACTGCTCTCCGGCACCGCCTTGATCGTACAGGACAACACGCTGTTTGATCAGGTCGTCGCCCGCGTGCTGGCCGATGCCGAACCAGAGGTCGGCAATGTGATTGTCGCAGACGGTCTCTTGGGGTTGATCGCGCTGGTCGCCGCCAATCGCGGCATCTCGGTGCTGCCCGACTTCTTGCTCGACGGCGCGCCGTTCAACGCGGCAATCACCCGTATCTCGCCCCAGTTCAAACCCGACCCGCTGGCCTATGTAGCGCTTTACGCCGACAACACCCACAGCCCCGCCGTGCTCACGCTGATCGACATGCTGCAAGACGCCTGCGGGTTTGATGGGTTCTTTGGCGGGCTCTGACCCGGCTTAAAAATTCGGGGCGCACGCCTCCCAGCGCCGCCCCGAAAGCAGTCTCAATTCAAACGCTTACGCCGTCAGCCCCTCAGGCTCAGGCAGATCATTGGCGCGGCAACAGGCGGTGACCGTATTGGCCAGCAGACAGGCAATGGTCATCGGCCCCACACCGCCCGGCACAGGCGTAATCGCCCCGGCCCGCGCGGCGCAGCTGGCAAAATCCACATCCCCCACCAGCTTGTTTTTACCGTCGCGCTCAATCCGGTTGATGCCCACGTCAATCACGGTGGCGCCTTCCTTGATCCAATCGCCCGGTACCATCTCGGGCCGCCCAACAGCCGCCACCACAATATCGGCGCGGCGCACGACGTCTGGCAAATCCTTGGTGCGCGAATGAGCAATCGTCACGGTACAGCTATCACCAAGCAGCAGTTGCGCCATGGGTTTGCCAACAATATTGGACCGCCCGATCACCACCGCATTCATCCCCGACAAATCGCCATGATGCTCGCGCAGCATCATCAAACAACCCAGCGGCGTGCACGGCACCATGGATTTCTGCCCCGTGCCAAGCAACCCGACATTAGAGATATGAAACCCGTCCACATCCTTGGCGGGTGAAATGGAATTGATCACCAGATCCTCGTCCAAATGCCCCGGCAAGGGCAATTGCACCAAAATCCCGTGGATTTCAGGATCCGTGTTCAACTGGTCAATCAGATCCAGCAAATCCGCTTCCGAGGTATCCGCCTCCAACCGGTGCTCGACCGATTTCATACCCACTTCGACGGTCATCTTGCCCTTGGATTTGACATAGACCTGACTGGCCGGGTCTTCGCCCACCAACACCACCGCAAGGCCGGGGGTGATGCCATGCTCTTGCTTCAGGCGGGTGACATGTTCGCCCACGCGGCCCCGCACATCTGCTGCAAAGGCTTTCCCGTCGATAAGTGTCGCCGTCATTCTATCCGTCCTCGTATTGTGCAACAGACAGGCCGCAAGATCACCCCGCGGCCTGCCTCTATGGTCGTCTCTACCTCAGGTGCTCTCTCGTACCAAGACTTAGAACAACCCTTCCACATCCCCATCCGCATTGAGCTTGATCGCCTCAGCAGACGGCACACGCGGCAGACCCGGCATGGTCATGATTTCGCCGCAGATCACCACAACAAACCCGGCCCCCGCAGACAGGCGTACTTCACGCACCGGCACGCTGAACCCCGTGGGCGCGCCCCGGCGATCAGGATCGGTGGTAAAGCTATATTGCGTCTTGGCCATACAGACCGGCAGATCGCCATAACCCTGCGCTTCCCATTCCTTGAGCTGATTGCGGATTTTTTGATCCGCCAGCACCTCATCGGCGCGGTAAATCCGCTTGGCCACGGTCTCGATCTTCTGGAACAACGGCATGTCATCGGGATAGATCGGCGCGAAATTGGCGCTGTCCCCATCGGCAATCTCTGCCACACGTGTCGCCAGATCGGCCGAACCTTCCGAGCCAAGCTCCCAATGGCGCGACAAGATCGCCTCGGAACCTTGCGCTGCCACATAGGCTTTCACCGCATCCACTTCGGCATCCGTGTCGGTGACAAAATGGTTGATCGCCACGACCACAGGCACGCCAAAGCTTTTCACGTTTTCAATGTGACGCCCAAGGTTGGCACAACCTTTCTTGACCGCCTCCACATTCTCCGCGCCCAGATCAGCCTTGGCCACGCCGCCATTCATCTTCATGGCGCGCACCGTGGCCACCACCACCACCACAGACGGGGCCAGCCCCGCTTTGCGGCATTTGATGTTCATGAATTTTTCCGCGCCCAGATCGGCGCCAAACCCGGCTTCCGTCACCACATAATCGGCAAGCTTCAGCGCCGTTGTGGTGGCAATCACCGAATTACAGCCATGCGCGATATTGGCAAACGGGCCGCCATGCACAAAGGCCGGGTTGTTTTCCAGCGTCTGCACAAGGTTCGGCTGCATCGCATCCTTGAGCAGCACAGTCATCGCCCCATCCGCCTTGATGTCGCGGCAATAAACCGGGCTGCGGTCGCGGCGATAGGCCACGATCATCCGGCCCAGCCGCTCTTGCAGATCACCCAAATCTTTGGACAGGCACAAGATCGCCATCACTTCGGAGGCCACGGTAATGTCAAACCCCGCCTCGCGCGGGAACCCGTTGGACACACCGCCAAGGCTCGCCGTGATCTGGCGCAGCGCCCGGTCGTTCATATCCACCACTCGGCGCCACACCACGCGCCGCGTGTCGATCTCAAGCTCGTTGCCCCAGTAAATATGGTTATCAATCATCGCAGACAGCAGGTTATGCGCCGAGGTAATCGCATGGAAATCGCCTGTGAAATGCAGGTTCATCTCCTCCATCGGCACCACCTGCGCATAGCCGCCCCCCGCAGCCCCGCCCTTCATGCCAAAGTTCGGCCCAAGCGATGCCTCGCGGATACACACAGCGGCGTTTTTGCCAATGCGGTTCAACCCGTCGCCCAAACCCACGGTGGTGGTGGTCTTACCCTCGCCCGCAGGCGTCGGGTTGATCGCGGTCACCAAGATCAGCTTGCCATCTTTGCGGCTTTGAACCGAATTGATAAAGCTCTGGCTCACCTTCGCTTTATCATGCCCGTAAGGCAGCAGATCATCGCTGGAAATCCCCAGCTTTGCGCCAATCTCTTGGATGGGCCGTTTCTGCGCCTCGCGCGCGATTTGAATGTCGGTTTTGAAAGCCACGTTAAGAATCCTCCTTCTATTGCCTGTCGGCACGTTCCCTAAGCCCTGAATACATGGCTTGGCCGCGCCTCCGAACCGCGTTTCCGACATATCCAAGAAAGGAAACGTCGAACTCTGCCCCAAGGGCGCAGATTGCCCGGCCCCTGCACCGCGCCGCTACAGATGCGCCCAAACGGGCTGATTGGGCACAAACAACCGAAGCTTGTCACCCAGCGCAAAATGCCCCTCGCGCTCGACCCAGGCCGTCACCCCGCGCCGCCCCTTGGCCGCTTTTTTGAACGCGCCGCCATGGCCGGGCATATCAAACTCGATCTCCTTGGCAGGCAGCTTGCACGGCAGGTTCACCATATCCACCGTCAGCGTCGCCCCCGAGGGCGCTTGCAGCCGCGCATTTGGCGGCACATGGCTAAAATCAGGGATACCCTCAAGCACCATCGTCGCCCCCAGATAGGCCGGGTCCAACGCCTCAAGCCCGATCTGCGCCGCGATCTGCGCCAATTCTTCCGTCGACAGCACCGAAAGCTGCCGCACATTGCGAATTTCCGTGCCCTTTTCATACAGGTCACGCACCCGCACACAGGCCCCGCGCGTCAGCCCGCTATGGGCCTCGCCCACGATCCCCGCAAACCCCGCCTCCACCCGCGCAACCGATCGGGCGCGGATGTTGCGCGTGCTCTCATCCACCAGCCCCAGCCAAGTAATCGTGCCGTAAAATTCCGTAGGTCTCAGCGCGGGCATGAGCGATTTTCCTCAAATGGTGGATAAAACCAGCGGTTGAGCACCCCATCCGCTGCCTATTGTCTTGCGCAACAAGCCATTCCTCCCCAAAAATGGCAAGAGCCCACATCACCCACGCCATTCACGTCACCAAGGACAGCTTCCCATGAAAATCCTCGTTCTTGGCGATTCCCACGCGGCAGCGGTCAAACATGGCTGGACCGAGATCGCAGATGACCACCCAGACATCGCGCTTGATTTCTTCGCCCTGCCGCTCAGAAACCTCAGCGTCCTGCGCGCAAATGGCAGCCAACTGCGCCTCGCAAAAGGCGCCCGCGCCCGTCACGGCGACCGCTTCCGCGAAACCTTCCCCAGCGGCGCGATTGAGCTGAAAAACTACGACGCCGTGCTGCTCACCGGCTTTATCGACAATGCCAACACGCTGATGAAGGGCAACTACCGCACCTATCTGCCTTGGCAAATCACCTACCGCAAAACCGGATGGCTGCGCCGGGGCGCGCCCGAACCTGTGCTGCCAAAGGGCAAAACCATCGGCACCAAAGCCCTGTTCGAAGCCGCTTGGGACGATGTCTTTGCCAAATCCCTCGCCGCCACACTCCCCCAGATGGTCTGCGACGCAGGGGCCAAACGCTGCTTCTTGGCGATCAACCCCCTGCTCAGCGCCGATGTACTCAAACGCGGCAACCCGATGACCGCGCCCTACCGCCACATGCTGCGGCTGGGGGATGCGGATTTCTTCCTGACCATGGCGCGCACCCGGCTGCTCAACCGCCTGCCAGACGCCGTCACCCTGATCGACCAGCCCGCCCAAACCATCCACCAAACCTGCCTGACAAAAACCGACTATATGCAAGGCGCAGCCCCCTTCCACGCCGATGGCAGCCTGAGCAAAGCCGATGTGCTGCATGGCAATGCACGCTACGGCGCGGCGCTGCTCGAAGATCTGTTTCGCCGCGCCGCCTTAGACGGAACCGCCCCAGAAGGAACCGCCCTCGAAGGAACCGCCCCATGAGCAACCCCTATGAAACCCTGCCCCCCGAAAGCTTCTGGCGCAGCGGCGTGGCCGCGCAAACCCCCTTCACGGTTGAAAACCTCTATACCAAGAAATTCACCATCAGCCGCAAAGACAAAACCGCCGTCGCAGGCAGCTGCTTTGCCCAGCACGTAGGCCGCAACCTGCGCGAACGCGGCTTTGCCGTGCTCGACATGGAACCGCCCCTGCCCCGGATGGATGAAAAAACCGCCCACAGCTTTGGCCTCTCCATCTATTCAGCGCGCTATGGCAACGTCTACACCGCCCGGCAATTGCGCCAATTGGTCGAGGATGCCCAGAACGCCGCCATCCGCCCCGAAGATTTCTTTGAACGCGCGGGCCGCTGGTATGATGGCATCCGCCCCAATATCGAACCGGGCGGCTTTGCGGACCGGGACGAAGCCATGCTGATCCGCCGCGCCCATCTGGCCCGCGTGCGCGCCATGCTTGAACAAATGCAGGTCTTTGTCTTCACCTTCGGGCTGACCGAAGCGTGGCGGAACCGCAAAACCGGCACCATCTACCCGGTCTGCCCCGGTGTGATCGCAGGCGAATTTGACCCCGCCATTTATGAATTTGTGAACTTCGACTACGAGGAAACCCTCGCAGATTTTCGCAGCGTCATGACCAGCCTGTCCCGCCTGAACCCCAAACTGCGCTATGTGGTGACGGTCTCGCCCGTGCCGCTGACCGCCACCGCCAGCGGCAATCACGTGCTCGCGGCCACCACCTATTCCAAATCCGTGCTGCGCGCGGTCTGCGGCACGCTTTACGCCAAACACCCGCAGGTGGATTATTTCCCCTCCTACGAGCTGATCTCGGCCCCTTTCGCCAAAGGGCAATTCTTTGCGGGCAACATGCGCTCGGTCACCCCCGAAGGGGTCGCGAACGCCATGCGCGTGTTCTTTGATCAACACGACCCCGCAGGCGATGCCCAGACCGCGCAGCCTGCCGCGCCCCTGCCCGATGCGGAAACCGGCGATGATCTGGTCTGCGAAGAACTGCTGCTCGACGCATTTGCCTCCCCGCCCAAAGACAAAACCCAGACTTAATCTCCAGACTTAATCTCCGGGCATAAACCCCAAACATAAAAAAAGGGCGCAGAAACCTGTGCCCTCTTCCTAAACTCTCAACAGCAGCTTTACAGCGCCGGATCAGGCTCCATCCCGCCTTCGGGCGGCGTCTTCTTTGCCTTGCCCTTGGCTTTTGGAATGGCGGTGACAGAGGGCGCATTGCCCGCATCTGAATTGTCATCCTCATCCGCTGGCGGCGTGGGCGGCTTGCCCTCGATCACCCGCTGAATTTCGTCGCCCGTCAGGGTTTCGTATTCCAACAGCCCTTGGGCCAGCAATTCGAATTCCTTGTTGCGCTCATGCAGGATCTTCACAGCCACGTCATAGCCTTCATCGATGATCCGTTTGACCTCGCTCTCGATCAATTCCTTGGTCGCGGCAGAGACACTAAAGCCCCCGGCCCCGCCATTGGTCTGATACCCGGCTGCGGCTTCTTGATAATCGATGTTGCCCACTTTGTCGGACATGCCATAGCGCATCACCATGGCGCGGGCCAATTGGCTGGCCTGCATGATGTCGCCCACAGGGCCCGAAGACACGGACTCGGCACCGTATTTCATGATCTCGGCCGCTTTGCCCGCCATGGTCATGGCAATGCGCTGCTCGGCTTCGTCCTTGAACATCTGCAACTTGTCCATCTCGGGCAGGCTCATCACCATGCCAAGCGCACCGCCGCGCGGAATGATCGTGGCCTTATAAACCGGATCACATTTGGGCAGGGAAATCCCCACAATCGCGTGGCCCGCTTCGTGATAGGCGGTTTTCTCTTTCTGATCCTGCGTCAAAACCATGGAGCGGCGCTCGGCCCCCATCATGATCTTATCCTTGGCAGATTCGAAATCCATCATCGCCACAAAACGGCGGCCCACACGTGCAGCGGTCAATGCCGCCTCGTTCACAAGGTTCGCCAGATCCGCACCCGAGAACCCCGGCGTGCCGCGTGCAATGATCCGCAGATCAACATCCGGGCCCAGCGGCGTTTTGCGCGCATGCACACCCAGAATTTTCTCGCGGCCTTTGATGTCGGGGTTGCCGACGGTCACTTGGCGGTCAAAACGGCCCGGACGCAGCAACGCAGGGTCCAGAACATCTTTACGGTTGGTCGCCGCGATGATGATCACACCTTCATTGGCCTCAAAACCGTCCATCTCGACCAGCAACTGGTTCAACGTCTGCTCGCGCTCGTCATTGCCGCCGCCATAGCCCGCGCCCCGGTGGCGCCCCACGGCGTCGATCTCATCGATGAACACGATGCAAGGCGCGTTTTTCTTGGCTTGCTCGAACATGTCGCGCACACGGGACGCGCCCACACCCACGAACATTTCCACAAAGTCGGACCCAGAGATGGTGAAGAACGGCACACCCGCCTCGCCTGCAATGGCCCGCGCCA
The DNA here is from genome assembly GCA_051252055.1 of Sulfitobacter sp. Lineage (GTDB taxonomy): Bacteria > Pseudomonadota > Alphaproteobacteria > Rhodobacterales > Rhodobacteraceae > Sulfitobacter. The sequence continues at coordinate 728,013 of JBPOFD010000001.1, read as the reverse complement.
GCAACGTCTTACCCGTGCCCGGAGGGCCCTCAAGCAAGGCGCCTTTGGGGATTTTCCCGCCCAAACGGCTGAATTTTTGCGGATTGCGCAGGAATTCGACGATTTCTTCCAATTCTTCCTTGGCTTCGTCGATCCCGGCCACATCGTCAAATGTCACACGGCCATGCTTTTCCGTCAGCATCTTGGCTTTGGATTTGCCAAAGCCCATGGCCCCGCCTTTGCCGCCGCCCTGCATCCGGTTCATGAAATAAACCCAAACGCCAATCAACAACAAGAATGGCAGCAGTGAAATCAAGAAGGTCTGAAGACCCGATTGCTGCTGCTGCTCTGCCCGTACGGGGATGTTGTTATCGATCAAAAGTGTTGTAACTTCAGCATCTTCCGGTTTGATCGCGAAATATTCGCCATCGCTGCGCCGGAACCGCACCTGCTCGCCATCCAGCGTCACATTGGTGATCCCGCCATCCTTTACGGATTGCACGAATTCGGAATAGCTGATTTCGCGGCTTTGCAGCGTGCTACTGTTGCCATTGAACAGGCTGAACAGCGCCATGATCAACACCAGTAGAATGACCCAAAAAGCCAGATTGCGAAGGTTGCCCAAGAAGGTTCTCCCAAAATCATTTAGACCGCATCAACGCGTGCAGTCACGTCTATAAGATAGACGCGCAGAGGCAAGGTTCAATGCAATAAGAACCCCGAATAGAAGGACTCGTCCCCTTCGTCCAGATGCGCGTGCCAGTTTTTGCCGAATCCCGCCGCCGGTGCCGCGATCAATTCGCCCCCCGCCCATTGCGAAGGCGCGCTCAAAAGCATCGCACGCGGCAGGCCCGTATCGCGCCAATCCTTGCACAATAGCACACCTTCCTCGCCCAAGGCGCGAATATGTTCGCCCGCCAGAACCTCCCGTGGATGCTGGCCCTGAAGCCGCCAGCGCCCATCCCAAAGCGCCCCGGCATTTGCGACAGTATCACGCACCGCCTGATATTCGCGAAACACCCAAGTCAGCCCCATATGCGAGACAACTTGGCACCCGGCCAAGGTCGAGGTTTGCCGCGCGGTGATGGAAAGTAACAATTTCTTCATCGCAGCCCGGCGCGGCGGATATCCCGCGCCGCCCACCCACGCCAATGCCCGCAACATCAGCCTCCGCTGGATTTCCTCGGGCAAAATCCTCAGCCGCCGCTCACATAAAACCACCGCGCCCCGGTTGATCGTGGTGATCTCGCGCGCCGCTGTGAAGGTCTGCCAATTGAGCGCCTTGCGCACCTCCGCCATGTTGCCTGCCACTTCCGAGAGCACATTGGCATCAATCCCCAACCCCGCCAGCGCCGCCATCGCCTTGCGCGCCTTGATCCGGTCATAGCTCATGTCTTCATTGCTGGGATCTTCCGCCCAACCGATGCCCTCACCGCGCAGATAGGCCCGCAAGGTCTCGCGCTGCACTGGCAACAACGGCCGCAGCCACGTTACCCCCCGCGACAACCGCCGGGGCCGCATGCCCGATAGACCATCCGCCCCCGACCGCCGCGCAATATTGAGCAAAACCGTCTCGGCCTGATCATCCGCCGTATGCCCCAGCGCCACCTGCGTGATCCCGCAGCTCAGCGCCCAATCGGCCATCAACTGATACCGCCCCTCGCGGGCCTTGCCCTGCAAATTGCCGCTGGGCTGGGTGTCATGCCACTGCAAAACCTCATGCGGCACACCCAAATCACGGCAAAGCTGCGCCACCTGCGCCGCCTCCTGCGCCGCCTCGGGGCGCAGATTGTGGTTCACCGTTACGGCAAAAAGCTCGGTTGAATGGGCCGCGCAAAACTTGGCCGACAATAGGAGCAGCGCGGTTGAATCCCCGCCCCCCGAAATGGCAACGCCCAGCTTTTCGGGCGGGTTGGGCAACAAGGCGTCTGACAAATACTGTGTCAGCGCCGCATCTGGCATTAGCTACACCCGAGCGTGCTGCGTTCGCGCTGTGCCTGCCCCGACGCGGGATCAGCCGGGAACCGCACCGAAACTTCCGCAAGGGTCACACAGGCCTCTTGGGTCTGCCCAAGCTGCCCCAGCGAGCGCCCCAGCGCCGTCAGCGCTGTGGGGGCCAGCGGCCCGGTGGGCGCGGCACTGAACGCCGCCAAATAAGACCGCGCCGCCTCGCGCGTGTCGCCCAAACCGCTCAGGGCCTCGCCCCGGCGCAGATCGGCCTCAGCAGCTAGCGGGCCGCCGGGGTAGGTCTCATTGAAGGCCGCAAACTGGTCAGCGGCGGCGCGAAAGTCACCGGATGCGAGCGCCTCCTGCGCCCGCTTGAAATCTGTCTCTTCACCAATGGCAAGCTGCGGTGCTTGTCCACCACTGGGGGACGGGGGCGGCGCGGGTGCAGTGCTCTGCCCCGCGCCGCCCAATGTTGATGTGTCGCCAAGCGCGCCAATATCACAGCCGTTTTCAAGCTCGCACAGTCGGAACTCCAAATCGCCAATGCGGTTGGTGCCGTCACTGACCACTTGGTTCAGCCGGTATTCAACCTCTTCGGTTTTGGACGTCAGCCGCTGCAATTCGCTTTCCATGGCATTCACCCGGTCCAGCACAGACCCGCTGCCCGTGTTCACCCCCGCGCCTTGCGTGGTCGAAAGCTCGCGTTTGAGCTTTTGCACCTCGACAAAAAGCACGGATAACTCTTGGCGGATATCCGCAAGAGTTTGGTCATCCTGCGCCAATGCCCCAAAGGGCATCAGCAAAGATGTCATGACGGCAAATGTGAAAAGTCGCATCTTGGCCCCTTCGCAGGTTTACTTGGGTCGCCTCGCCAAAGCTGGCTTAGCTGGTCAGCCCGCCTGCCAAAACCGTCACCGCGCGGCGGTTCTTGGCATAGCACGCTTCGTTGCTGCACACTTCAATCGGGCGTTCCTTGCCATAGCTGACATTGCGCAAACGCGCAGGGGCCACACCTTTGGACACCAGATATTCGCGTGCCGCATTGGCCCGGCGCGCACCCAGCGCAAGGTTATACTCGCGCGTGCCCTGCTCATCCGCATGGCCTTCAATGATCGCTTGATAATCGGTGTTGTTCAACAACCACTGCGCTTGCCCGTCCAGCGTGGCTTGCCCCGCGGGGGTCAGGCTCGACTGATCAACCAAGAACAACACGCGGTCGCCCACGGTCTGGTTGAAATAGGCGGTTGAACTGGGGTCATTCGCGCTGCCGGGAATGATCCCGCCCGCATTTGCGCCGCCATTTGCCGACAAAGGATCTGTGCCGCCAAAACGGTCAGGATTGGTACACGCGCTCAGGGCAAGCGCGCTCAGCACGATCCCTGTCATCATGATTTTTCTCATTCTCGAAGCCTCTCGAAATGCTCGTTCTTTGGTGTCTTCTCAAGATCGTATCACAAGGCAAATGCAAGGGGAATATTTCCCCGCGCCCTTGCCTATATGCCTGCCTGTTTAGTTCTGAAGCGGCCCCCAGCTGGGATCAGACCCGCCCTCTGGCGTGCGCACAGGGCGCAGATTGCGGCCCGTGATATCCACCGAATAAAGCGAGGACGCGCCGCCCTCCCCTTGGGTCTCGCGGGTGAACATCACCACCCGGCCATTGGGCGCCCATGTGGGGCCCTCATCGAGGAAAGACGCCGTCAGCAACCGCTCCTCGGACCCATCGGTGCGCATCACGCCAATGTGGAACCGACCCCGGTGCTGTTTGGTAAAGGCCACCAAATCCCCGCGCGGCGACCATACAGGCGTGCCATATCGCCCTTCCCCAAAGGAAATTCTGCGTGCCTCGCCCCCGGTTGCCGACATGATATAAAGCTGCGGCGAGCCGGAGCGATCGCTCTCGAATACGATCTGCGCGCCATCGGGCGAAAAGCTCGGCGCAGTCTCAATCGCAGGCGTATTGGTCAGCCGCACCGATTGCCCCGAGCCAATATCCATCGAATAAATATCCGTGTTGCCGCCTTGGCTCAGCGAATAAATCACCGTCTGACCACTGGGCGAGAAACGCGGCGCAAAGCTCATCGTGCCCTCGGCGCTCTCCAATACCCGGCGCTGCACGGAGCCAACATCGAGCACATAGATGCGCGGAAAACCGCTCTCATAGCTGGTGTAAAGCACCCGGTTGCCATCGCGCGAGAACCGAGGCGCCAGCACAATGTTGCTGCTGTCGGTCAGGAACTGCACATTCGCCCCGTCATAATCCATCACGCCAAGACGCTTTTTGCGGTCATTCTTTGGGCCGGTCTCGGACACATACACCACGCGGCTGTCGAAATAGCCCGTCTCGCCGGTGATCCGGCTATAGACCTGATCGGCCACTTTATGGGCAATGCGCCGCCAGCCATCCGCTGTGCCTGCCAATTGCAAACCGCTGCCCATCTCTGTGTCCGAAAACACATCATAGAGCCGGAATTTCACGTTGATCTGATTGCCAGACATGCTCACCGCGCCCATCACCAAGGCCTGCGCGTTGATCGCTTTCCAATCGGCATATTGCACGGGCGCGCCAAAATCATTGCCCTGCGAAATAAACGCCGAGGCCGGGATCTCGCGAAACAGCCCCGTGCCGATCAAATCTTCCGCCACAACGCGGGAAATCTGCGCCGCCATCTGCGCGGCTTCAGCGTTTTCCGCCTGAAAACTGGGCACCGCGATGGGCAATGGCTCAATCACACCTTGATCAATCACAATGCGCAGCGGCTCAGCAGCCAGCTTAAAGGGCAGCGCAACAGCGCAGACCAGCGCGATGCAGAAACTAACAGACGTGAACTTCATACCTCAGCATCCTTCCTAGGGATCGAATGTCATCTCTTTATTCCGCTCATGGCCGGGATTTTCGAGGGGAAGTTTCCCCTCTGTCGCCCCTCAAATACCGCAAGCGTCTCACTGCATCATTTGATCCGCATCTGCGTCGGGTCAAATGTCATTTCAATATCCTGCCAATGGCTGAACTTCTCCGCAGGCAGGTTGAACCCGCTCGCCCCGCAGCGAATGATCGCCCGGCGCGCCGCTTCAAAGGCCTGCCGCGCTGCCGCATCCGACCCGCCCGACTTGCCCGTCATCTTGATCGATCCCGTGATCGGCTTGCCATCTTGCTGCATCCGCACAGACACCACCACCGACGTGGCCATCGCATCAGACGAGAGCGAACCGACGTTCCAGCAGGCCGAAACCCCAACCCGCAGCGCCTCTTTCTCCCCCGCAGACAGCGGCGGTCCGGTGGGCACCGCATTGGCCACACTGCTCTGCGCAGCCTCCAGCGCGGCACGCACCGCATCATCCGTGTCGCTTGGCGCAGGGGCCGCAGGCGCAGGCTTGGGCGTCTCCGCCACCTGCGGCTTGGGCGCACTTGGCCGGCGCGCTGGCGGGCGCGGCGATTGCGTGGGCGACGCGGCAGGGGCCTCTGTGGCCTCTGTCACCGTCTCGGTTGTGGCAGCTTCGGGCGCCTGCGCCTCTTGCGGCTCCTCTACGGTCTCGCCCGCCTCATCAGGGGCCACCGCCTCTTGGGTCTCCTCCGCCGGGGCCGCCTCTGGCTCTGGCTCGGCAATCGGCTCTGGCGCTACCCGCTCCGCTGGGCGCGGCACAGGGCGCTTGGCTGGCGCTTCGGGCACCAACACAGCCGCCTCCGAAGAAGGCTCCGGCGACAATGGGATCTCTTCGCGCACCTCGGGCTCGGGCGGCGTTGGCTCCTCAACCGGGGGCTCTTCCACGGCGGGCTGCTCGACTGGCGGCGGGGTTGGCCGCTCTGGCGGCGCCTCTGGGGTCGCCGCCACTTCTGGGGCTTCCTCCACAACTTCTGGCGCGGCAGGCTGGGCCACTTCACTGGCCTGCTCGGGCGGCTGCTGCGCATCCATCATCGCCTGAAACTCAGCGCCCGAAATCACCGAAACCTCCTGTACCTGCATCGGCAAAGGATCGGCGCTGAACACATTGCCAAACAGCAACCAGCCAATAAGCGTCAGATGCCCGACACCCGATATGACGTGACCGGTATCCATGGGTTTAGCCGCCAGAGCTTTCGGCGCCGCCATCCAGCTTTGGCCCGCCCACATCCGTCACCAAACCAATGTTGGAAAACCCGCCCGCATTAAGCGCGCCCATGATCTCCATCACCTGCGCATAAGACACTTTGCCATCCGCGCGCAGGAACACCCGGTCACTGCTGCGCTCTGCGGCAATCGCGCGCAACTTGCTGATCAACTCATCCGGCGCGGTCTCGCTGGTCTGGATCTCCACCCCGCCATCGGCGCGCAATGTCACCGTCAGCGGCTCTTCTTGATCCGACGGCAATGCCCCGGCGGCGGTCTTTGGCAACTCAACAGGCACCCCGACAATCGACAAAGGCGCGGCCACCATAAAGATGATCAGCAACACCAGCATCACATCCACAAACGGCGTGACGTTGATCTCGGCCATCGGCTGGGCACGGCCGCGTCTGCGCCCCCGCCCGCCTGAATTTTTCATGACACCAGCGCCCATGACTTACCCATCCACCTGGCGGCTCAGGATCGTGGCGAACTCATCCGAAAACGCCTCATAACCGCCCAAGATACGGTCACTATCCGCGCTCAGCTTGTTGTAGAAAATAACCGCCGGAATAGCCGCAAGCAGACCCAAACCCGTGGCCAAAAGCGCCTCGGCAATGCCCGGCGCAACAACGGCCAGATTGGTGTTTTGCTGCTCTGCAATCTCGATAAAGGCGTTCATGATGCCCCAAACCGTACCGAACAAACCAACAAAAGGCGCGGTCGACCCGACCGTGGCCAACACAGGCAACCCCTTTTGCAAACGCTCGGCCTCTTTGGAAATGGTCACATCCATGGAACGGTCAATCCGCGCGGTGGCACCGGGGATCAACCCGCCATCCTCGCGGTGCGAGCGCCGCCACTCGACCATGCCCGCGGCAAAAATCTTCTCGGACGCCCCATCAGGGTCCGCGCCCAAACTGTCAAACAACCCATCCAGCGGCTCGCCCGACCAAAACGCGCGATCAAACCGATCCGCCTCGGCGCGGGCTGCGCGATATTGAATCATCTTGCGCACCACTATCGACCAAGACCAGAACGAGGCCCCGATCAACAAGATCATCACAAGTTTCACCGTCAATGTGGCCCGTGCAAACAGACCCCACATTGAGAAATCGATCTCCGACGCCAATGCCAGCGCTTCAGTTTCCATGCTATTGCTCTTTCTGCCTCTCAGGAGCCTTCAGGCCCTCATTTGGCACGAAACTACCTTAGTGCAATGGGGAAAGCGAGAGGTATGGTGACTTATCGCCCATCAACGCGGCTCTAGGCGGAGTTTTGCTGGCAATCGCTGGGGGCGGCCTTCGGTGTTCATCGAAATCACCGTCACCTTGGCACGAAACAGCGCCCGACCCTCGCGCGTCACGCTCTGCTCGAACACCCAGCGCAGCTTGCCTTGGGCATAATGCACCGTCTCCACCTGCAACACATCGCCAAACCGCGCCGGGCTCAGGTAATCGGCCTCAACCCGGCTCACGGCAAAAACAATCCCCGCCGCGCGCATGGCCCGCTGATCCAGCCCCAACTGCTCGGCAATCTCGCTGCGCGCCCGCTCGATATAGCGCAGATAATTGGCGTAATAGACAATCCCCGCCATATCCGTGTCTTCGTAATAGACCTTGAGCGGGAAAATATGCGCGCTCATCCCTGCGCCTCCTGCACCGCGATCCGCGCCGCAAGACGGTAGGCATGTGACACATCCGCCGCCGCCGCTGGCAACACCGGATCATAGCCCGCCCGCAAAACCGCCGCGATATCAGGGCGCAGCCCAACCGCCTCCCCCGACACCATCAAGGGCGAGCTTTGCGCAAAGGCCGCCTCGCCCCACAGCAAATAACATTGCACCACTTGGCTGAGCGCAAGGTTCTGCGCAGGCAAGGCCGACAGCTGCGCATCCATGCGCAAAAACACAAAACACGCCTTGATCGCGCCGCTCTCGTCAAAACGGAAAAGCCGGTATTGATTGGCCTGCGCCCCGCGCAGCCGCGCCACCAGATCCTGCAACTCCGGCAACAGCCCATCCATCCCCGGCACATCAAGCAACTCTTCCCACTCGGAAAAGAAAAAGAACATCAGATTACTGCCAAGCTCGGCATCCATCTCGCCCATCTCATGCCCAGCCAGCTCCGTCACGGCCTGCACAGCGGCTTTAACTACGGCCAGCGTGCTGTCTTCCACCCCGAACACCACAGGGCACACAGGGCGGCCCCAGCGGGCAAACTGAAACTGTCCTTCCTTGCGCGTAAACAGCGGCTCAATCTCTTCCGGTCTCATCTTCACCCTTCTTCAAATACTCACTTTTTGGCGCGGCACGTCTCAGCCAAATAAATCACTCGGCCCCTTGGGCACAGCCATCCCCAAATGCACCCAAGCCTTTGCTGCCAACATCCGCCCGCGCGGCGTGCGCTGGATCAGGCCCTGTTGCAACAAAAACGGCTCAATCACCTCTTCCAGCGCATCACGCGATTCCGACAGCGCCGCCGACAGGGTCTCGATCCCCACCGGGCCGCCCTGATAATTCTCCGCAATCAGCTTCAAATACCGCCGGTCCGCGCCGTCCAGACCCAAATGATCCACCCCCAGCCGCGTCAGCGCCATATCCGCCAGCGCCTTGGTCACCGTGCCATTGCCCTCAACCACGGCAAAATCCACCACCCGGCGCAGCAATCGCCCCGCAATCCGCGGCGTGCCCCGCGCCCGTTTGGCAATCTCCCGCGCCCCGCCCTCATCAGCAGGCGCGCCCAGCTTGCGCGCATTGCGGTCCACAATGATGAAAAGCTCATCCTCGGTGTAAAACTGCAACCGCGTCGGGATGCCAAACCGGTCCCGCAGCGGCGTGGTCAGCAACCCCATCCGCGTGGTCGCCCCCACCAGCGTAAAGGGCTGCAACTCGATGCGCACCGTGCGCGCCGCAGGCCCCTCGCCAATCACCAGATCAAGCTCGAAATCCTCCAGCGCCGGATAAAGCACTTCCTCCACCGCCGGGTTCAGCCGGTGAATCTCGTCAATAAAGAGCACATCGCGCGCTTCAAGATTGGTCAAAATCGCCGCCAGGTCCCCCGCCTTGGCCAGTACCGGCCCCGAGGTCATCCGAAACCCGACCCCAAGCTCGCGCGCCATGATCTGCGCCAAGGTGGTTTTGCCCAAACCGGGCGGGCCATGAAACAACGTGTGATCCATCGCCTCACCGCGCCGCCGGGCGCTCTCGATAAATACCTTTAAATTGCTGCGCGCCTCGGCCTGCCCGACAAATTCATCCAGCATCTGCGGACGCAGCGCGCGGTCAAAATCCTCAGGCAAGGCCTCGGGCCGCAAAGTAGGGTCAACGTCAGATGTCATGTATTTTCCAAGCTATCGCACCGCAAACCGCAGATGCCCCGCCATCCTAGCCCTTCGGGGCCAGCAGTTTCAACGCAGCGCGGATCAGCGTGGGCGTATCTGCCCCCGGCGCCTCGCCTGCCGCCTGCGCCACCGCGCCCGCCGCATCGCCCGGCCCATAGCCCAGATTGCTCAGCGCCGAAAGCGCCTCTGCCTGCGCCGACGCATTGGGCTGCGGCGCGGCGGGCTTGGCCGCAGGCGCGCTCTCGATCACCTCGACCTCGGCCTCGCCGCTGGCCTGCGCCAAAGTCCCGCCCATGGCCATCACACCCGGCGCTTTGTCCTTGAGATCCAAAACCACCCGCTGCGCGATCTTGGGGCCAATCCCCTTGGCAGCTTTCACCGCATTCCAATCCCCCAGCGCAATCGCCCGGCTCACCCCATCCGTGCCCAAAGTGCCCAAAATCGCCAGCGACGCCTTCGCGCCCACCCCCTGCACCGAGGTCAGCAACCTATGCCACTCCTTCTCGGCAAAGCTCTGGAACCCGAACAATTGCATCAAATCCTCGCGCACCACCAAATCGGTATAAAGCGCCACCGCCTCGCCCACACCGGGCAACGCGGCCATGGTGCGCTCGGAGACATAAACCAAATACCCCACGCCCCGCACATCAAGCAAAACATGATCCGGCGCGCGGTAATCAATCCGCCCTGTCAGCTTGCCAATCATGCGCTTGCCCTCGCCACTGCGGCCATAAGCTGCGACGCCCCGCCGTGATGCGCATGACAAATCGCAATCGCCAAGGCATCCGCCGCATCTGGCCCGGCAATCTCGATGCCCGGCAATTGCATCCGCACCATATGCGCCACCTGCCCCTTATCGGCATGGCCCACCCCCACCACGGTCTTCTTAACCTTGTTGGGCGCGTATTCCGCCACATCCAGCCCGGCCTGCGCAGGCACCAACATGGCAATCCCCCGCGCCTGCCCCAGCTTGAGCGTCGCCACAGCATCCTTGTTCACAAATGTCTGCTCAACAGCAGCGGTCTGCGGGCGATGCGTCACAAAAACCCGCGTCAACTGCCCATGCAGCGACAAAAGCCGCGCCGCCAAATCGGTCCCCTGACTGTCGCAAACGCCATTTGCGACATGCGAAAGCCTGCTGCCCGCCACGTCAATGATTCCCCAACCCATGTGCCGAAGCCCCGGATCGATGCCAATTACCCTGATCACCTGCACGCCCTCGCCTTTTTTGTTGCTTATTTGCAGCACTAGCACGAAACGCGAACATACGCCAAGCCTTAACCCGCCAGAGCCGCAATTTGTGGCGCGAATGTCGCTTTCAGACATCGCCGTTCAAAAAGCGACCAAACCCTAGCCTGAACGCGACACAAAAACGCCCGATTAACCCAATGTTTACTGGGTTTTTAGGCGGTTTTTGACCCATGTAATGGGCGCATATCTCACATGTTGTTTTTGAGATTGAACATGGCGATTGCCGCGCCTAGATGGGCTTCATGGCGCCGGGGAAACCGGCTTAACATTTAAACAAGAAGGACGGCTCCAATGGCTGCTTTTGACACCACCCGCACCACATATGGTTCTGCAACTGTTGCGAACCGTTTCTCAATGTTCCTCGGCTCTCTGATCGCCACGGTTTACTCCTGGAACAACGCGCGCATCACCCGCAACGCGCTGGCTGCTCTGTCCGACCGCGAGCTGGACGATATCGGCCTGATCCGCGGCGACATCGAAGCCGTTGCCGACAGCAACCTGATCCGCTGACCCTCATCTCCTCCCGGACATAGGCGCTTTTCTCCCCGCGCCTTGGGGGTACAGCATATAAAAACCGCGCTCTGACCCCTCAGAGCGCGGTTTTTTTCGTCCAGTTGTGATAGATGCGCACCGGGCCATATGCTGGCCCGGCCCTCTGGATGAACGTCGTAAATGGTTAACGCAGCAGCGGGCCCATCTTCTCGGCAATCGCCTGCGTCACCGGATCAACCGCCAGCACAGCCGCCCCAAGCGCCTCGACCTGCGAGCCGTTTTGCAACGTGGCCAACCGCTCCTCATAGGTGGCAGGGCCAGAGGCCGCCAACATAAAGGCTTTGAACACAAAGAACCCCGCCACAGACAACAGCAGCCCGCGCAGCGGAAATCCCCGCTTGGCGCGTTTGGGCTTGACCGTGATCAACCCATCCCGGCCCACTTTGGTGGTGTAACCGTTGGTCATTTTCGAATGTTTCCGCCCCAGTGTGGTTAAACGCTGAACGAAATTATCATGTGTCTGAACAGACATAGCAGCCTCAGTATCAAGCAGCCCCCACCGCTCGTTGAGGTCAGATTTACGCCTGAAATGTGGCATCTTTGAGGCAATTAAGACGAAACCGCGTTAATTGCCCCTCAAATCAGGCGGTTTTGCGAAGCGTTAGCGTCGTCCAGTCACCAATCACATCGCGCTGCAATAGATTGACCCCGGCTTGTGCATAATGCCCGATCACCTCATCGGCCTGCTCGTTCAGCAACCCCGACAGAATCACATAGCCCCCCGGCTGCGCGGCTTCGGCCAAATCAGGCGCCAGCGCAATCAGCGGGCCTTTGAGGATATTGGCAAAGATCAAATCAAACGGCGCGGCCCCCGCCAGATCAGGGTGATCAAACCCCGCCGCCTCGACACAGCGCAGCCGATCTTCCAGCCCATTGGCGACCGCATTGGCCTGCGCCACGTCCACCGCCACCTCGTCAATGTCACTGGCCAGAACCGTGCCGGGCCAGATCCGCGCCGCCGCCATGGCCAAAACCGCTGTGCCACAGCCGATATCCACCACGGATTTGCCCACAAACCCTTCGGTCGCCAAACGGTCCAGCGCCCGCAAACAGCCCAGCGTCGTGCCGTGATGCCCGGTGCCAAAAGCCATCGCCGCCTCAATCAACAGCGGCTCACAGCCTTCGGGCACTTTATCCGCATCATGCGAGCCATAGACAAAGAACCGCCCCGCCTCGACAGGGGCCAACTCACGGCGCACATGGGCCACCCAATCGGTCTCGGGCACCTCGGACACCACAAAGGGCTTGGCCCCCATGGCCGCCGCCAAAATCGCCAGCGACGCCGCATCTGGCACCGCCTCGAAATAGCCGCCCACTTCCCACAGGCCAGAGCCGTCTTCCATCTCGAACACCCCCACCCCTGTGGGCTCGGGGTCCATGTTCTCCATCGCCTCGCCCAGCGCATAGGCTTGGTCGCGGCGGCTCAATGTGGTCAGGGCAGTGTACGTGGTCATTTATCGGCTCCGATGTCTATCTAGGTTCGGGTAGGGGCGCGGGATCGCCGGGTCAAGGCTTGCTGCGTTTCGCTGTCTCAGATCGCGCACAAAGACCCAGCCCCAGATCGCCGCCCCCGTGCCCACCACAATCCCCGCGCCCGCCTGCCCGTAAATCACCCCCGGCGCGCCAAATGGCACCACCAGCAGCGCCGCCAGAGGCCAGCTCAGCACACCATCTTTTAGCCAATTCACCAAGGTCGAGCGCCCCGGCCTGCCCAGATTGTTAAACGCCGCGTTGCTCACAAACAGCGCACCGAAAAAGATAAAACCGCCCACGCCGACTGTTGCAAAGGCCCGCAGCACCTCGGCCCCCTGCCCCTCCAGCGCAAATCCCGCAATCACATAAGGCACCGACAGCCACAAAACCGCCCAAGCCACCAACGTGTAAAACAGGCAAAACACCAATGCATCGCGGTAGGTACTGCGCAGCCGCTCATATTGCCCCGCGCCAAAATTCTGGCCAAAAATCCCGCCAATTGCCCCCGACAGCGCAAAAATTCCGCCAAACACCACCACCGTCAGCCGCCCCACCACAGCCCATGCCGCCACCGCATCATCGCCAAACGGCGCCATCACAATGGTCAGGAAATAATTGCCCGCAGGCGTCGACATCTGCGTGGCAATCGCGGGCAACGCCACCACCAGATAGGGCCGCAGCAACACCCGCGCATCGCGCAAATCCGGCATGCCCACCAAACGGTGCTGATAGCCCGCAAAGAAAATCGCCAGCCCAAGCAGCGCAATGCGAAACACAAACAGGCCAATCGCCGCCCCATCAAGGCCCCAGCCCAGCCCCAAAATCAAAATCGGGTCCAGCACCATCAACAGCAGCCCGGCAAACAGCGTGACATACATCGCCTTCGCGCCATATCCCTCCGCCCGCAGCGCCCCCGAACAAATCAGTGCCGCCGCCATCACCACCAGCGACGGCATGGTGATCGCCAGATAGCGCGCAGCCAGCTCTGCGGTCTCGCCCCGTGCCCCGGCCATCTCGACCAATGGCACGCGAAACAGAACGATCGCCGCCGCCACCGCCGCCTGAACCGCCATGGCAATCGCCACCGCCGCCCCGGCCTGCCTGCGCGCAAGGGCGCGGTCGCCCTGCCCGATGGACCGCGAAATCAACGCGGTCGCGGCAATCATCAACCCCACCCCGATGGAAACCGAGAAAAACTGCACCGCAAAGGCAAAGCCGATCGCCGCCACCAATTGCGGCTGCCCCAGCTGCGAAATCCACAGCAGCCCCGCCGCATCGACCAAAAACACAAAGGTAATCCCAAGCGCGCCCGTGGCGGTCATCCGCACAACATGTCCCATGGTCGATCCACTCAGGAACCGACCCTCAGACATCACTCAGCCGCCTGAGGCAATGGCGCGCAAAACACCGTCTCGCGCCCCCGCGCCGGATGCCGCGGGATCATCAACGACAACACAAGCGACACCCCCGCCATGCCCGCCGCCAGAAAAAACACCGCCGCAGGCGACACCAACCACAGCAAGCCCAAACCCACCGGCAAAAACACCGCCGCAATATGGTTAATCGTAAACGCCACCGCCGCCGTAGGCGCAATATCCGCCGGATCCGCGATCTTCTGGAAATAGGTCTTCTGCGCCAACGCCAGCGCAAAGAACATGTGATCGAGCACATAAAGCACCGCCGCAATCACCACACCCCAGCCCAGATAATACACCCCGCCATACGCCAAAAACACGCCAATCAACCCGACATACTCAAAACACAGCGTCCGCCGCTCGCCAAAATACCCAACAGCCCGCCCCATCAAAGGCGCAAACAACATATTCGCCACCAGATTGATCAGATACAGCGTGGTGATCTCATGCACCTCGAACCCGAACCGCTCGACCATCATAAACCCGGCAAACACCACAAAAATCTGCCGCCGCGCCCCGCCCATAAACTGCAACGCATAATACAGCCAATAGCGTTTGCGCAGCACCATCTTCTTGATCTGCGGCGTCGGCGCCTCAAACTGCGGATAGGCAAACATCGCAAAAACCGCGACCACCACGGTCACACCGCCGCCCACCATATACACCACATTATACGACAGCGAGAGCGTCTCCCATAGCGCCACAATCACCAGATACGCCAGCAACGTCGCCGCCGACCCTGCCGCCATCAACCACCCGATCATGCGCGGCGCATCTTCGATCTTCAGCCATTGCAACTGCAACGATTGGTTCACCGTCTCGTAATAATGAAACCCGATGGAGCTGAGCATGGTGATCGTCAAAATCCCCGCCATCGACGGGAACCACGCGGTCACCGCCGTGGCCAACCCAAGCAGCACCAGCGCCACCAACCCCAACACCTGCTCGCGCACAAAGATGATGATCGCAATCACCCCAACAGCCAGAAACCCGGGGATCTCGCGCACCGTATGCAACAGCCCGATGTCCGAGCCGTCAAACTGCGCCACCTCCACCACAAAATTATTGAGCAGCGCCGACCAGATGTTAAAGGCAATCGGCATGGCCAAAGCCATCAAGAACAATAGCGCCACAGGCCGCCGCCAAAATGGCAGGGTCTTGGCGTTTTCAAGGGTCACATATTGGGTCATGTTTTCTGCCATACGCCGCCCCGCCAAGTTTGGCGAGACCCTTTGAACACGCCCCCGCTTCACCCTTCCTTAAATACTCACCTGCAAAACCTGCGCGGCTAGAAAAAACTCTGCGGATCAATATCCACGGCCAGCCGCAATTCCCCGCGCTGCTGTACCTGCGCCACCCAGCGCGCCAGCGCCGGCTGCAAGGCGGCGGTTTTCTCCGCCTTGACGAGCAACCGCACCCGGTGCCGCCCGCGCACCCGCGCAATCGGCGCAGGCGCAGGGCCATAGACCTGCGCGCCAATCTGGCGCAGCGGCCCGTCTTGGCGCGCCAAAAGGTTGCCCGCCTCGAACACCTGCGCCAAATCCGGCCCCGACAGGATGATCCCCGCCATGCGCCCATAGGGCGGCACCCCGGCTTGGCGGCGCTCCACGGCTTCGGTGCGCCAAAACCCTTCCTCATCGCCTGCCAAAATCGCGCGGATCACCGGATGGTCCGGCTGATAGGTCTGAAGCAGCGCGGTCCCCGGTGCTTCTGCCCGCCCGGCGCGCCCCGCCACCTGCCGCATCAATTGAAAACTGCGCTCGGCCGCCCGCAAATCAGACCCCATCAATCCCAGATCCGCATCAATCACCCCCACCAATGTCAGGTTGGGAAAATTATGCCCCTTGGCCACCAATTGCGTGCCAATGATGATATCCGCCGCGCCCTCGGCAATGCCCGCAATCTCCGCCTTGAGCGCGCGGGCAGAGCCATACATATCCGACGACAACACCGCCACTTTGGCATCGGGCCAAAGCGCCATGGCCTCCTCGCCCAAACGCTCCACACCGGGGCCAACGGCGGCCATCTTGCCCTCCACCTCGCAGGACGGACAGACCTCCGGCATCGGCTTGGTCTCGCCGCATTGATGACAGACCAAACGCTTTTGAAACCGGTGCTCCACCATGCGCGCATCACAATGATCACAGCCAAGCTGATGCCCGCAGGCCCGGCAAATCGTCACCGGCGCATAGCCGCGCCGGTTGATGAACAGCATCGATTGCTCGCCCTTCTCCAGCCGCTGATCCACCTGCGCTTTAAGCTCATGCGAGACCCAGCGCGTCGCAGGCAGGCTCGCCGCCCGCATGTCAATCGCGCCCATTTTGGGCATCACCGCCGGACCAAACCGCGAGGCCAGCTCAAGCCGGGTGTATTTCCCGGCCTCGGCATTGCTCCATGTCTCAAGGCTCGGCGTGGCGCTGGCCAAAACCACCTGCGCCCCGGCTATCGACGCGCGCAACACCGCCATATCCCGCGCATGATAAAGAACACCCTCTTCTTGCTTGTAAGAATTGTCATGTTCCTCATCGACCACGATCAGCCCGAGGTTCTGAAACGGCAAAAACAGCGCCGAACGCGCGCCAATCACCAATTGCGCCTGCCCCTGCCCGACCATGCGCCAAATCCGGCGACGCTCGGTCATGGTCGCGCCCGAATGCCACTCGGCAGGCTTCGCGCCAAACCGCTCTTGCACCCGTTCCAGAAATTGCTCCGTCAGCGCGATCTCCGGCAACAGAACCAGCGCCTGCCGCCCCGCCCGCAGCGCTGCCGCCACCGCCTCAAGATAAACTTCCGTCTTGCCCGATCCGGTGACCCCGCGCAGCAAGGTCGTGCCATAGCGCCCCGAGGTCACCCCCGCCTCCAGCAGCTGCGCCGCCGCCGCCTGATCCCCATTGAGCGCCTTGCCCGGCAAGGCAGGGTCCAGCACGGGAAACGGCATGTCGCGCGGCGCTTCTTGCTCCAGCACCGCACCCTGCGCCGCCAGCCCCTTGATCACCGATCCGGTGACCCCGGCCATTTCGGCCAATTCCTTGAGCGTGAAGGCCAGATCGCCATATTCTTCCAGCACCGCCAGAACCTTGGCCCGCGGTTCGGTCATCCGCGTGGGCTCCGCTGTACCGAGGGTGTACACTTTGTGCACGCTTGGTGCATCGCCCAAACCCGGCGCTCTGGTCGCCAATCTTAACACTGCTGGCATTGGGGTTAACGTGTAGTCCGACATCCGCGTTAAGAATTCGCGCAGCTCGTCGCGCATCGGCGCCGCGTCCAGAACCCGGTATGCGGCGCGGATCTTTTTGATGTCATAATCGCCTTTGCCCGCGCCCCAAACCACGCCCAAAACCTTGCGCGGTCCCAGCGGCACCTCGACAAACGCGCCGCGAAAACAACCGCCCTCCGGCGCGCGATAATCCAGCGCCCGCCCCAGCGGCTGCGTCGTCAGCACACTGATCAGCGCGCCTTGCTCAAAAAATTCAGCGCCCTGCGGCATCCGGCGGCATCCTGTTCAATTCAGCTAATGAAGGGTTTCAGCAGCGCAAATCATGCGATAGACCCAAGATCAACGCTCACATGACCAAGCGCAAGGATGCTGCCATGAAATTCTTCGTAGATACTGCCGAAATCGACGCCATTGCCGAACTTAATGATCTGGGCATGGTGGATGGTGTCACAACCAACCCCTCGCTGATCCTGAAATCAGGCCGCGACATCAACGAGGTCACCAAAGAAATCTGTGATCTGGTCGATGGCCCGGTCAGCGCCGAAGTTGTCGCGCTCAACGCCGATGACATGATCGCTGAAGGCCGCCATCTTGCTAAAATCGCTGATAATATTGCGATCAAACTGCCCCTGACATGGGATGGCCTCAAGGCCTGCAAAGTGCTTTCCGGCGAAGGCAACATGGTCAATGTGACCCTGTGCTTCTCCGCAAATCAGGCGCTTTTGGCTGCCAAAGCAGGCGCGACATTCATCTCGCCCTTCATTGGCCGCCTTGATGACATCAACATTGATGGCATGGAATTGATCGAAGATATCCGCACGATTTACGACAATTACGGCTTCGAAACCCAAATCCTCGCGGCCTCGATCCGCACGGTAAACCACGTCCTCGATTGCGCCCGCATCGGCGCCGACGTGATGACCGCACCGCCAGAAGTGATCAAGAAATTGGCCGCGCACCCGCTGACCAACCAAGGCCTTGATACCTTCATGAAAGATTGGGCGAAAACCGGCCAGAAAATCCTCTGAGCCAATAAAACGCTAGGGTGGGCCTCCGGCCCGCCCTATACCCCCATCCAAATCATCATCCCGCCCGGCCCCGCCGTCAGCGCGATGGAACCCGCCCCGCCAGCAGCTCTCGCAACTGCTCAGGGCTCAGCGGAAAAAGTGGATGTGCTTGTGATGTGTTTTCTTGTTTCATGGTCTCACTCGTTAACAGGGCCGCCGCGTAAAACATCGGGGAAAAGCCGCGTCTTTCTCCCCAATCCTTAACGGTCCGGGCGGCAATTTTAGCACGTTAACCCTTAATTGGGTTAAAATGTGGCAGATTAAAAGAATCCCCCGTGATACAAATCCCAAACACAAAATAAGAGAGCAGCATGAGCAGCAGCCCCAAGATCGAAGATAGCCTGCGTGAAGCAATCATTGCGCAGCCCGATGTGATTCTGGATGACAGCGATGTCATGCAGGCACTGATCGCGGCCAATGAACGCGCGATGGGCGGCAATATCGTCGATCTGCGCGGCATCGCGATGGAACGGCTGGAAACCCGGCTGGACCGGCTCGAAGACACCCACCGCAACGTGATCGCAGCGGCTTATGAAAATCTGGCGGGCACAAACCAGATCCACCGCGCGATCCTGCGCATGCTTGACCCGATGGAGTTTGAAACCTTCCTGCGCGATCTGGGCGGCGATGTGGCCGACATCCTGCGCGTGGATGCCATGCGCCTCGTGCTTGAATCCGGCCAAAGCGATGATGACCCTGCCGTGCGCCGCCTCGGCGATGTGCTCAACGTGGCCGAGCCGGGTTTCATCGACCGCTATATTTCCCAAGGCCGCGGCGGCCATGTGCGCCAAGTCACCCTGCGCCAAGTCCAAGACGCCGCAACCCAGGTCTATGGCACCAACGCCGAATGGATCCGCTCAGAGGCCTGCCTGAAGCTTGATTTTGGCCCCGGCCGCCTGCCCGGCCTGCTTGTCATGGGCGCCGAAGATCCGCATATGTTTGGCCCCCAGCAAGGCACGGATCTGCTGGCATTTTTCACAGGGGTCTTTGAACGTTCCATGCGGCGCTGGCTCAATTGACAGGCAGCCTCGCCATCAGCCCCGCCGCGCGGGATGCGCTGCAAACTTGGCTTTCCCAGCAGGCCGCTCTCAAAGGCGCGGCGCAAAACACCATCACCGCATACCAAGGCGATGTGACTGAATTTCTCGCCTTTATCTGCCTGCACAAAGGCGACAGCCAAGGGCTTGGCGCTTTGGCTCAAATCACCATCAGCGACATGCGCGCATGGATGGCCGCCAGCCGCAGCGGCGGCATGGGGCCGCGCTCGCTTGCCCGCAAACTCTCAGCGGTAAAAGCTTTTTATCGCTGGCTTTCCGAGCGAGAGGGGTTTGAGCCCACCGCGGTTCTCGCCACCCGCTCGCCCAAATTTACCAAAAAACTGCCCCGCCCTTTGGCGATTGATGCCGCCCACGCTCTGATGGAATGTGTCGAGGACCAAGCCAAAGAGCCGTGGATCGCCAGCCGCGATGCCGCCGTGCTGACCCTGCTCTGGGGCTGCGGCTTGCGGATTTCCGAAGCCCTCGGCCTGCGCCGCGCCGATGCGCCCTTGGCCAGCAGCCTCCGGATCATCGGCAAGGGCGGCAAGGAACGTGTGGTGCCCGTGCTGCCCGCCGCCCGCGATGCGGTCGATGCCTATCTGCACAGCTGCCCGCATGGGTTCACCCCAGACAGTCCGCTTTTCCGCGCCAAACGCGGCGGCCCGCTGGCACCTCGCAGCATCCAGCAGGTGATGGCAAATGCCCGCATGCAACTGGGGCTGCCTGCCACCGCCACGCCCCACGCCATGCGCCACAGCTTTGCCACCCACCTGCTCGACGCGGGCGGCGATTTGCGCGCGATTCAGGAACTTCTGGGCCATGCATCCCTATCCACCACTCAAGCCTATACCGCCGTCGACACCGCAAGGTTGATGGAGGTCTACAACCGCGCCCACCCCAAAGCAGGCTAGGCCTGCGCCCCTTGTTCAGAAACCACAGGGTGGCGGAAATCCCCGCTTTTCCCTTTGCAAGATCGGCAGCAGTTTGAAACAAAGCCCTATGACCATTCGCCAAAAAGCCCTTCTTGTTCACTTGTTCACCGCCACTGGCGCGGTTTTTGCCATGCTCGCGATGCTAGCTGCTGCGCAAGCCCGCTGGGATATGATGTTCCTCTGGCTGGTCATTGCCTTTGTGGTGGATGGCATTGATGGGCCGCTGGCCCGGCGCTATGACGTGAAAACAAATGCGCGCGAATTTGACGGCGTATTGCTCGATCTGATCATCGATTACCTGACCTATGTGTTCATCCCCGCCTTTGCTCTTTTTCAATCAGGGCTGATGGATGGCTGGTCTGGCTGGGTGATGATCATCGTAATCACCTTTGCCAGCGCCATGTATTTCTGCGACACCCGGATGAAAACAAAGGATAATTCCTTTTGGGGGTTCCCCGGCTGCTGGAACATGCTGGTCTTGGTGCTGTTCTCGCTCGAGCCGCCGTGGTGGGTGAGCTTGGTGCTGGTGATGTTCCTTGCAATCACCATGTTTTTGCCGCTCAAATTCGTGCATCCCGTCCGCACCGAGCGGTGGCGTTTCATCACGTTGCCCATGGCGCTGGCTTGGACCTTTTTCGCTGGCTGGGCCGCTTGGGTCGATTTTCACCCACAAAGCTGGGCACATACCGGCTTGGTGATCACCTCGCTTTACCTGCTTTTTGCCGGCATCGCGCAGCAATATCTCTACGAGCGCGAAGCGCTGTAAGGCCCCCGCCCTCGCCACAATTTTCAGCAAACCCGCCGGGCCTATTAAGGTCTGCGGCCTTAAACACTTGTCACATACCTTCAGCATTTTTAGGCTAGGGTTACGTGCGGGCCCGCGCCGCGCACTCATAGGAGATTTAAAACGACAGGGCCGCGCAGGCTCACCGAGGAGACGATTTAATGACCACATTTACCGCAAATATCAGTTTCGATAGCAACAGTTTCAATCTACGCGATCTTTTCAGCCGCGCCACCAGCCATGGTTTTGAAGACAACATCCGTGAACGCTTCTTCGGGCGCGTTTACCAAGATATTTTCACAATTGATTACGCCTATGGCGATGACACCTATCAAGCGGCCTTTGGCGGCTATGATCTGGCCGTGCAGGGCGACAGCGTACCTTATGAGGGCCGCATCACCGTCTATGCGGAACTCGAAACCGACGTGGTCACAGGCGACGACGCATTGCTCTATACCATGCGCGATTTCAACCTATCCGCATGGCGGCTGTTTCATGTGGCCGAAACCCCCAGCGCCGCTGATGACAAGGCGCTGCTGCGTCTGCTGACAGCTGGCAACGACCTGTTCCAATTGAGCAACGAAGATGATCTTGCCAATGGGTATCGAGGCCAAGACCGAATCTATGGCCGCGGCGGTAATGACGATTTGCGCGGTGGCAGCGGGCTTGACTGGATCTACGGCGGCGATGGCGATGACATTCTACGTGGCAATTCCGGCAATGATCTACTCAGGGGTCACAAGGGCAATGACAATCTATTTGGCGGCGCCGATAGCGACAGCCTTTGGGGCAACGCTGGGGATGATAAATTGCTTGGCGGTAAAGGCGTCGACCGTTTATGGGGCAATGGCGGCGCGGATCTGCTGAAAGGTCAGGCGGGCGATGACGCGCTGCGCGGCCAAGGCGGCAATGACACGTTAAAAGGCGGTGGAGGCGACGACCTGATCAATGGCGGCGGCGGTCAGGACAGCCTGTTTGGCGGTGCGGGCGCAGATGTCTTTGAATTTAGCAAAGCCATTCACAGCAATCAGTGGAACCCAGATTGGATCATGGATTTCCACCTTGGCGAGGATGAGATTGATCTGTCGTCGCTGGGCCTGAGCAGCGCGGGTTTGATCGAAATTGAACAGATCGATCACGCTGCAGGGCTTTACGGGGTGCATACGTCAATCACGGTGAATACCGACGGATCTGGCGATCCTGAAATGCTGATCCTGTTGCCCGGCCTGGTTGATTTATCGGTAAACGACCTCTCTTTGTGAGCGCTAGATCAGCAAGCCTGCCGCGCCCTCGTGGCGCAGCAGCGCGACTTTGGTCTCCACCCCGCCCGCGCCAGAAAACCCGGTCAGGCCTTTTGCCCCCATCACCCGGTGGCAAGGAATGATGATCGGGATCGGATTGCCACCGCAAGCGCTGCCGATGGCCTGCGCAGGCGCGCCCAGCTCTTTGGCGATCTGCCCATAGGTTCGCGTATCGCCGAAAGGGATCGCAGCAATGGCCTTGCATACATCGCGTTGAAAACTGCTGCCAGCCACGTGCAGCGGCAGATCGAAATCCTGCAACGCCCCCGCATCATAGGCGGCAAGCTGGCGCGCAGCCTCATCCAGCAGATCACTGCGGTCTTCATGCATCGGTCCGCCCCAAGACAAAGCCGTGATCGCCCCGTCAACTTCGGTCAGGGTTAAACGGCCAAACTGGGTATCTATGCTGCGTTTTTTCATGCGCTCAGAATGGCATGGGCGCCGCAGTGCGCCAATCCGTTTCCTGCGCATTGAGCAAAGAAAAAGGGCAGCCAAAGCCGCCCTTTTAAAACCGTTTTAGGCCGGGTGATTTAGCTCAGCGCCTCTTCGCAGCGGCCACAAACACCCGCATGTGCGTGGCTGCCGACATCTGGCAGAACCTTCCAGCACCGCGCACATTTTTCGCCTTCGGCTTTGGCGAAAACCACCGCAACGCCGGGCACTTCGGGCAGACGGAAGGCCGCCTCAGGCGCGGCATCACCGCTCACGTCGATATCGGATGTGATAGACACATCCTCAAAGGAAACGCTTTGCAAGGCGGCGCGCTGATCTGCATCTTCGACATAGACCGTTGGGGCGGCTTCGAGCGAGGCACCAATCACCTTTTCTACCCGCTGCACTTCCAAGGCTGATGTCACCACCCGCCGTGCCGCACGGACCTGAGCCCATTTCGCGGCCAGCGCGTCATCGCGCCAAGCGCTTGGCGTTTCGGGAATATCCGTCAGGTGAACCGAGCTTTGCTCGCCGGGATAGCGCTCCAACCAGACCTCTTCCATGGTGAAGACCAAGATCGGTGCAAGCCATGTGGTCAAACGGTGGAACAAGATATCCAGCACCGTGCGCGCAGCACGGCGGCGCAGCGTATCGCCGTCGCAATAAAGCGCATCCTTGCGGATATCGAAGTAGAACGCCGACAAATCCACCGTCGCAAAGGTGAAGACTGCCTGAAACACGCCTTGGAAATCGAACTTGGCATAGCCATTGCGGACCACCTCGTCCAACTCGGCCAGACGGTGCAGCACCCAGCGTTCCAGCTCTGGCATATCCGCAGGTTCAACCCGGTCCGCATCGGTGAAATCATTCAGCGAGCCCAGCATATAGCGCATGGTGTTGCGCAAGCGGCGATAGCTATCGGCCACCCCTTTAAGGATCTCGGCCCCGATGCGTTGATCGGCGGTATAGTCGGTTTGGGCCACCCAAAGACGCAGGATATCCGCGCCATATTGATCCACGATCTTTTGCGGCACGATGGTATTGCCGATGGATTTGGACATTTTCATGCCCTTCTCATCCAGCGTGAACCCGTGGGTCACCACATTGCGGTAGGGCGCGCGGCCCGTGGTGCCAACCGATTGCAGCAACGAGGAATGGAACCAACCGCGGTGCTGGTCGGTGCCTTCCATATAGACATCTGCAATCCCATCTTCGGACCCGTCTTCGCGGTCGCGCAGTACAAACGCATGGGTCGAACCACTGTCGAACCACACATCCAAAATGTCGAACACTTGATCATAGTCGTCTGGGTTCACGATGCCCGTAAGGAAGCGCTCTTTTGCGCCCTCTTCATACCAAACATCTGCGCCATCGACCTCAAAGGCGTCGACAACACGGGCATTCACATCTGCATTGCGCAGCAGGAAATCATCATCCGTTGGCAAGGCGCCTTTCTTGGTGAAACAGGTCAGCGGCACACCCCATGCACGCTGGCGGCTCAGCACCCAATCAGGGCGCGCCTCCATCATGGAATGCAGACGGTTGCGGCCCGCTTTGGGCACCCAATTCACATTGTCGATTTCAGTGAGCGCACGCTGGCGGATCGTGGTGCCATGCATATCAAGCCCGTCGCCAACGGTTTTATCAATCGCGGCAAACCATTGCGGCGTGTTGCGATAGATCACCGGCGCTTTGGAGCGCCATGAATGGGGATAGCTGTGCTTGATCTTGCCGCGAGCCAGCAGACCTCCAACCTCAACCAGCTTGTCGATCACGGCGCTGTTGGCGTTGCCCTCTTTTCCGTTGGGTTTAAGGATCGCCTTGCCACCAAAAAACGGCAAATCATCGCGATATCGCCCATCAGGCATCACGTTATAGGTGATTACCTGCTCCAACATGCCCAGATCACGGTAAAGCTCGTATTCCTCAAGCCCGTGCGATGGTGCGCAATGCACAAACCCCGTGCCTTCTGTGTCGGTCACAAAATCAGCGGCACGGAAATCGCGCAAATCATCCCATTCGCCTTCGCCGCCTTCGGCCCCCGCTAGCGGGTGTTTGAGGCTGATCCCGGCCAGCTCATCCGCCGACACGTCACGTACCCGTTGCCACATACCGTCTTCAAGCCGTGCACGGCCCAGCACATCCGCCGCCAGATTATCGGCCAGCAAGAAGCGATCGCCCACATTGACCCAGCATTCATCCGGCGTGCCGGTGATTTCATAAAGGCCGTAGGCAATGTCTGCGCCATAAACCACGGCCTTGTTGCTCGGCATTGTCCACGGCGTGGTGGTCCAGATCACAACCTGTGCACCGTCCAGATCGCCGCCATTCACCACGTCGAACTTCACCCAGATGGTGAAGCTTTCCTTGTCGTGATATTCCACTTCGGCCTCGGCCAAAGCGGTCTGCTCAACTGGCGACCACATCACAGGTTTGGACCCTTGATAGAGCGTGCCATTCATCAGGAATTTCATGAATTCCTCAGCGATCACCCGCTCTGCATGGAAATCCATCGTCAGATAGGGGTTTTCCCAATTGCCCGTGATGCCAAGGCGCTTGAATTCATTGCGCTGCACATCCACCCATTCATCGGCAAATTTGCGGCATTCGGCGCGGAAATCATTGACCGGCACTTGGTCTTTGTCGCGGCCTTTTTTGCGGTATTGCTCTTCGATTTTCCATTCGATGGGCAGGCCGTGGCAATCCCAACCGGGGATATAACGCGCGTCTTTGCCCATCATCTGATGGCTGCGCACGATCATATCTTTGATGGTTTTGTTCAGCGCATGGCCGATGTGCAGATTACCGTTCGCATAGGGCGGGCCGTCATGCAGGGTAAAGGGCTGGCGGCCTTGCTTTTCGCGCAGGCGGTCATAGATGCCGATCTTTTCCCAACGGGCCAGCCATTCAGGCTCGCGCTTGGGCAGGCCCGCGCGCATGGGGAAATCAGTTTTCGGCAGGTTCAACGTGTCTTTATATTCAGGCGTATCGGCGCACATGTGGGGCGTCCTCTAGATATCGATCATGTCAGAAAATGGGGCGGTGCGAGCGTCTCAAACACCTTTGCCCGGCAGCGCTGTCTCAGCGTGCCGGGGAAATAATTCGTATGATCATGGCAGGGCTCATCATCTTATCTTGGCTTATAGGTCCGCCGCAGCGCGGCGACAAGCCCCCTCGCCTCGGGCGGGACTTCGCAGTTTTCCCGCAGGCGCGGGATCACTTTGCCGATCTATCCCCAAACAAACCGCCAAGGGCGCGTTTGATGATGCTGGCCACTTTGGGGCGCGGCGCGGCGGCAAAGGGCAAGGGGCGGCAAACTTCAATCGCCGCCACGCCAACCCGCGCTGTCAAAGCGCCATTCACCATGCCTTCGCCAAAGCGGCGGCTGAGTTTGCTGAGCAATCCGCCGCCCAAAATAGGCTCTAACATATCGTCGCCCACCGCCACGGCCCCGGTGGCCACCAGATGCGACAGCACCGCACGGGTCAGCCGCCAAGAGCCAAAGAACCCGGACCGCCCGCCATAGATTTCCGCAATGCGGCGGATCATCCGCAAGTTCGAGGTCAGCGCCGCCGCCACATCGGCCAGCGCCAGCGGCACCAGCGCGGTGACCATGGCCACTTGGCGCGCTGCGGCCTCTACCTCAGCGGAAGCGGCGCGGTCCAGCCCGCCCAGCAGTTCCGTTTCGGCCAACCCCAGCAGCCCCTGCGCATCCAATTGATCGCCGCGCAATTCATCAAAACGCTGCCGCCCCCATGCCGTATCTTCGCGGGCGTGATACAGCGCCTCTAACCGCTGAACCACGGCGCGGGCAGCGCTAAAATCCCGGGCGCTTAGCGCTTCGCGCGCATCATGGCGCAGCCCATCGAGGCGGGTCAGCCGCCCAAACGCCGCCGCTTCGCGCAAACACACCAGTGCCAAAACCAGCAAAAACGCGCCCAACAGCACGGACATGACCATGCCGAGCAGCGGATAGCGCGCCAAAAGGTCGGTGATGAAATTCCACGCCGCCACTGACACAAGCGCGCCTATCAAAGCCGCCGCCAGCGACCAAAATGCGCGGGTCAGTTTCGAGGGTTTGCGCGCCGCCAATCGGGCCGCGATCTGCATGGCTTGGCCCTGCGGCGCGGGCAATGCCTCGTCGGGCACAGGGGCGGCATCGGCCACCTGCGGCAAGGGTTTGCTGTCATCTTCAAGATCAAAAAGGATCGGACCTTTGGCCATCACGCGGCCTCCTTTTGCCATTCCAGCCGAATGTCGGGCAATTTTTCATCATTGCCCGCCCCGGCGGTTCGTTCAATTTCGGTGAAGCCGTGACGCAGATAAAACGCCTGCGCGCGGGTGTTGGCCTGAAATGTCCACAGATCCAGCCGCGGTTGCACGGTTTTCAAATGGGTCAACAGCGCGCTGCCGATCCCGCTGCCTTGGGCCTGCTCCGACACATAAAGCGCGTTCAACTCGGCCCCGTTGAGCGCGGCAAACCCGGCAATTTGGCCGGATGTCTCCGCCACCGTGACCCAGCCGCGATCAATCATCACCCCCGCATGGGCCAGATCCTCGGCGCGGCTGTGGATGCGCGGTATCCATGGGGTGGTATCGACAAATTCAGACAGGATCGCGCCGATTTTGCCTGCATCCGTGGGCCGAGCGGGCCGCAGCACGGTCACAACCGATCTCCGATCAAAAACTGCGCGGCGCGGTCCAGACGGATATGCGGCGGACCGTCACCGGGGCGCAGGGACAGCGGCGCAGGGGCAAAACGCATGATTTGGTAATCCGCATCTAGCCATTGCTGCGCGCCTGCGCGGGCGGGCGACAAAAGATGCGCCGGATCAGAGGGCAGATCGCCGGGGTAAAACGCCGCTTGTTTGCCGCTGTCGAGCAACCTGCCGCGCACCACATCAAGCGTATCACCATCATGGGCCATCTGGTCTTCGGTGGTGGCGCGGAGCGCAGCAATCGCCAGCGCCTCGGTCTGTGCCCCGGCAAAACGGGCGCGGTCGCGGGCCTCGCGGGTGAGTGCCTCCATGATCGCGGTGAGTTTTACGTGCTGTGAATGGTGCAAATGATCGGCTTTTGTGGCCGCAAAGAGGATTTTTTCCACCCGCTTGCCGCGCAGCAATCCGGTCAGGAAATTATTCCGCCCGGGGCGAAAAGCCGCCAGCGTTTCGGCCATGGCATGGCGCAGGTCTTCGACCGCGCGCGGCCCTTGGTGGATGGCAGACAGCGCGTCAACCAGCACCACCTGCCGGTCAATCTTGGTGAAATGATCGCGAAAGAAGGGCTTCACGACCTGCGATTTATAGGCCTCGAACCGGCGCGCCATTTCCCGGCGCAGGGATTTACGCGCGCCTGTGCCGCGCCCCGGCATGGGGGCAAATGTCAGCACGGGCGAGCCTTCGAGATCGCCGGGCAGCAAAAACCGCCCCGGTGTGCAATCGGAATAGCCATTGGCCCGCGCCTCTTGCAAATAGCCAGAAAACCCTGCCGCCAGCGCTTTGGCTTGCGGCTCTTCAAACCCGGTTTCGGGATCGGTGGCGGCCAACAAGGCGCGAAAACTCTCCGCTTCTGCGCGGGTTTCCAGCCGCGCAAGCGTGGCGGCGGACCAATCATCAAAGCTCATATCCAGCAGCCCCAGATCAAGCAGCCATTCGCCCGGATAATCCACAATATCCAGATGCACCGTGCGCGGCCCTTGGAACCCGGCCAGCAGCCCCGATGGGCGCACTTTGAGCGATAGGCGCAGCTCGGACACGGCGCGGGTACTGCCCGGCCAATGCGGCACTGGCGCGGTCAGCGCCGCCAGATGGGTTTCATAGTCAAAACGCGGGATCGTATCATCGGGCTGGGGCTGTAAAAACGCGGCCTCGATCCGGCCCTCACGCGCTGCGATCAGCCCCGGCATACGGCCCCGATCGAGCAGATTTGCCACCAGCGAGGTGATGAAAACGGTTTTGCCTGAGCGCGCAAGCCCGGTGACGCCCAAGCGGATCACAGGCTCCATAAATGTGCCCGAGACGGTATCCGAGACATTTTCCACCTGCCGCCAGATGCCCTCTGCAATATTTGAAATAACCAACTGCTGCCCTTTGGAAATCTGACTGTCTAAACCACTCTTGCCCAAACATAAGGCTGCATCTGCTGGATTGCCAGTAAGCGCAGGAAAAGGTAGAGCGCCTGCATGCCCAGATATGCTTTGAAAATCGAATATCACGGCGCGCCCTTTGTCGGATGGCAGCGCCAGAAGGAACACCGCTCGGTTCAGGGCTGTGTCGAAGCGGCCTTGTCCAAACTTGAAAAAGGCGCGCATACGATTGCCGCTGCCGGGCGCACCGATGCGGGTGTGCATGCGCTGGCGCAGGTGGCCCATTGCAATATGGCAGCGCAATGGGATCCGTTCCGCCTGTCTGAGGCGTTGAATTACCATCTGAAACCACACCCGATTGCGATTGTCGATTGCGCCCCGGTTGAGGAAGATTGGCACGCCCGGTTTTCCGCACGCGAGCGGCGCTATTTGTTTCGGGTGCTGTGCCGCCGCGCCCCCGCCACCCATCAAGAGGGGCTGGTGTGGCAGATCAAACATGATCTGGATGTGGAGGCCATGCGCGCAGGCGCCGCGCATTTGCTGGGGCGGCATGATTTCACCACGTTCCGCGCCACATGGTGCCAAGCCGATAGCCCGGTGAAAACGCTTGATCAATTGGATATCGAGGCGGTCGAAACCAGTGGTGGGCGCGAGGTGCATTTTAAGCTGGCGGCGCGGTCATTCCTGCACAATCAGGTGCGCAGCTTTGTAGGATCGCTTGAACGGGTTGGCGCGGGAACTTGGGCGCCGGATGACATTAAATCGGCGCTGGACTCGCGCGACCGGGCGCGCTGCGGGCCGGTTTGCCCGCCGCAGGGGCTGTATTTGGCCGGGGTTGGCTATGAGCACGACCCATTTGCGGCTGGTGCCTAGCACCGGGCCTTCGGATTTGAGTATTTCTGGAAGGGTGAAGCGGCAGGCCGCGTTAATCATTGTCTGTGAGGCCTGCGCCCGCGCCGGAGCGGCGTGAAGCATCGGTTTCGGGCACGAGGATTTTGGCGGCAAGCGCGGAAAGCTGGGACAGGAAAGCGGCGGAAGGGGTGAAGCGCGCCGGGGGTGCCAGCGGGGCCGGGGTTTGCAGGTTAAGTTGCACCTGCCCATTTGGCAGGATGATTGCCTCGAAGGTTTGCGCGCGCAGGTAGCTGAGCATCAGCGGGTCTTCTGTGCCTTTAAGCGGGCCAATGGCCACAGCCATTTCAGCGGTTTCCACGAGAGCCGCGATGCGCTGGGGGTAGCGGGTGATGGGGCCGTCTGGCAACGCATCCAGCGCGGCAATCAGCGCGGCTTCTGCCCGGCCAGCGGCCAGATGAGCGAGGGCGGCGCGGCCAAAATGCGCCGCCTGCGCAGGGAAGGCCCCTGCCCCGCGTGCGGCTTTGGCACATAGCATCATGATTTCATTAGCTGAATATGTCATAGGGGAAACACCGGCAGCCACCAATCATCCGCGCAGCGTGCCAGATCGGCAGCCACGGGCGCGCCTTGGCATAGGGTGATGCGGGTCCAGCGGTCTGATTTGGGATCAAATTTCGACGCGCCAAAAAAGGACAGTTTGGCGCGGAGCATGTCGATGGGCAGGCAAGTGTCGCCGATCAGGTTATCGCGAATTTCACTATAGGGGTGGCGCTGTGCCAAGATGGCGCGCTCTGTCGCCAACAGATGTTCGGGGCGAGCTTTGAGAAACGCGGCCAGCGCTTGCGATTGTGCGGGCAGATCTCGGTAGAGGCATTTGATCCGGCGGCCAATGTCCAGCGGGGTTTCCAGCTCTGCGCCTGGCTCGCTTTGGCGCACCCCAAGGCGGGGTTCTTGTTTGGATTGCGACACATACCAAAATTGCGCGCAGCCCTCGGCGCAGTCGTAATCGCACTCAACGGCCCAGGTGAAATGGCTCTCCAGCAAGGTTTTGAGGGCAGCTGTGGTGCTGATGGCCGGGCATAGCGGGCTTTGGCAATCGGCCATTTTGGTGCAAAGATCATCCACCAGATCGCCAAAGGGTTCGATCAGCAAAGCGGCCATCAATTCTTGCACATCTTCGCTGAAATGCTCGGTCTGCGCCATCACGCGGTCCAGCGGTTGCGGGCCTGTCAGATCATGCAGCAAGTGTTGCGCTTGGATCCAGTCGCGGCGCAGCCGGTCGATCCGGGCTTGATGGGCCGGGTCGGGCACATGCCACTGCGCCAAATGTGCTGCGGCACGCGCGCCAAGTGATTGCAATTGGCGCTGCTGCTCTGGGTGCAATTGAGGTTGGGCGCGCACGCGGGCCAAGGCGGTTTCGCGCGCCAGCATCCAATTGCTGAGCAGGACCGGGTGGGTCACCAGAAAAGGTGCCATGCCCAGCCCCGTGGAATTGCCGATGCCAAGTTGGCGTTTGATGGCCGGGTCCAGCGCAGCGCCGCCTAAATATTCCACCAGATCATGGGTGAAATGCCGGATCAGCCAAACCGTCAGCATTTCAGCGGCAAAGGGCCCTTCGAGGCCCGATCGATTTTCGATCAGCGCGCGGTCGGCGATGCCGAATTTGCCGTTGCCATACACCGCTGTGGTACGCATCAGATAACCGGTTTGCGCGATCAAGGCCGGGTCAGGCTGCACCCCATTTTGCAGGGCCTGCACCACATGAGCAAAGAGGCGCAGGGATTTATTGGCACGGCTGAGGATCAGATCGCGTTCGCAGAAACGTCCGGCTTCTTGCAAGGGTGCATTGGCCGCGATGCGGTCAAGCTCCGAGGCATCTGGCACGCCGTCATAGAGCACATAGGCGCTGTCCCATGCGGAGGCGATGACCCGGTCGGTGCGCGCTTCGCTGGGCAGATCATTTGAAATGGCAACCAACGAATAGACATGCCCGCCGAGGCGCAGGCTATAGACCGCGCGGCCAAAGCCATGCGCATCCATCTGCCAGACCGGGCGGGTCACTTGCACGTTGTCAGTGGCCAGCCGCCGCATCAGGCTGCGCAAAAATGACAGGCGTGTCGGGAACATAGCCCCCATGCGCGACAGGCGCATGACCTGATCAGGGGGCCGCAGGGCTACGGCAGGAGGCGCGCAGGCCTTAGCCATCCAGCGGTCCAAAACTGGACTTGTAAAAATCGAGCCAATTGCCGCCCATAATCCCGTCCACCTCGGCCTCGGTAAGGGAGGTGGCAAGCAGCCCTGCACGCAGCGCGCCAAAATCGCGGTTGTCGTGAAACCAATCGGGCATGGGGGGGAAGCCTGCGTTGCTGGCTGAGCCTTCGCCATAGTCGATCTGTTTGGTCCAGCGTCCCACGCGCATCCATTCGACAACGCTGTCGGGTTGGTCTTGGCACAGGTCCGTGCCGATGCCCAAATGCTGCGCGCCATAGCGGCGGGCGGATTCCTCGATCATTTGGCAAAAGCTGCGAAGGCTGCAATCGCTGCCGCCTGCAAGGTGATGCGGATAGATGGAAAACCCCAGCATGCCGCCAGATTCTGTCAGCGTTTTCAGAACCTTTTGCGATTTATTGCGCAGGGCCGCATGCCACCAATGGGGGTTGGCATGGGTGATGGCGATGGGCCGGGTGGAGTGATCAATCGCGTCCAAAGTCGAGCGTTCGGCGGAATGGGACATGTCGATCACCATGCCCACGCGGTTCATTTCGGCCACCACCTGTTTGCCCATGCGGGTCAGTCCCGTGTCTTCGGCCTCGTAACAGCCCGTCGCCAGCAGCGATTGGTTGTTATAGGTCAGCTGCATGAAGCGCACGCCCAATTGGTGGCAAATCTCAACCAGCCCGATGTCATCTTCGATGGGGCTAGGGTTTTGAAAGCCAAAGAAAATCGCTGTGCGCCCGGCTTCACGGGCGCGGGCCACATCGGCGGCCACTCGTCCGGGCATGATCAGATCGCTGTGGATCTCGAACCAGCGGTTCCAGCGCTCAAGATTGAGCACCATTTCGCGGAAAGTCTCGTGATAGGCGATGGTGACATGCACCGCATCGACCCCGCCCGCCCGCATCTGTTCAAAGATCGCCGGAGAGAAATTCGCGTATTGCAGATTGTCGATCACAGGTCTGTCCATTGGATCAGAGTGACCGCAAAATTTTCACCGCACAATGATGAATTTCAAATTGCATCCATAGGGCGAAATCCACGCAAACTGCGCAACTGTGTTAAAGTTCAGTCACCAGACCTGCGGCCAAGACCGAGCCACTGGGCACGCCGCCCGGCGCGCCGCCCTGTGGCTCGTCGGTGATGGCAAAGGTGATGCTGGAGGCCAAAGCGGCCAAGGCTTCGGGGATTGGCAAGCGCGCCTTGGCATCTTGCGGCATCACCCCAAGCGACAGGGGCGGCGTATCGGGCAAGATCGCCCAAAGCTCAAGCACGCGGCCTTGCGGCGCGGCGCCAGACAGCCGTGTGAGGGCCACATCGCCGCGGGCGGGGTCATAAAGCGCCAGAACCTGAAAATCAGAGCCTTCGGCCTGCATTTGAGTGGCATAGAGCGGGCCTGCGCCCTGTGGTGTACCCGGTTGCAGCAAAAATAGCCCCAACAGCGCAGCAAGTGCCAATGCCGCCACGCTGAGGCCCTGCCAGAGCCCCAGACGCTGCCACAGCGGCCGCTGCGTAGCTGGGAACAACCGCGCCATGACGGCGGATTTGGCCCGCGCCGGGGGCGCTTGCGGCGCGATGTCATCGGTCATCGCGATGAGGCGTTCCTGCCACTGGGCCACGCGCTGTGAAAAATCACGGTCACTGGCCAAGCGGTTTCGGGCTGCGACCAGATCATCGCCCGCCAAGCTGCCCAAGGCCAATTCAGCCGCCAGCAGATCGTCGTTGTCATCGGGGATCACAGGATCACGCATCGGCCATACACTCCCGCAGGGCCAAGAGGCCACGGCGCAGCCACGTGCGCATTGTGTTCAGCGGAATGTTAAACTGCGCCGCAAGATCAGCATAGCTCAGCCCCTCGAGATAGGCGCCGCGCACGGCAGCGCTGCGGTCTTGCTCCAGCGCGTTTAGGCACCCGGTCAAGCGCTTTGCCTGCGAGTTGGCGATGGCCATTTGTTCAGGATTTGGCCCGACCGCAGCCAGTTCCAACCCCGGTGTGTCGATATCTTGATGGCCCATGCGGCGCGCGCGCAGCCGGTCAATCGCGGTGTTGCGCGCGATGGTGATCAGCCATGTCATCGGGGAAAGCCCGTTGACTTGGTAGCGATCCGCCTTGTGCCAAATCTTGATATAGCTGTCTTGCATTGCGTCCTCTGCTGCGCTTCGGTTTCCCAAGACACGCAGGCATACGCCAAAAAGTTTCGCCGAGGTGGCATCATAAAGCGCGTCAAACGCCGCGCGGTTGCCCAGCGCGACCTGTTCCAGCAGTTCTTCGATCTTTTGCCTGTCCATATTGGGCAGCCGCTCCTCGACACATGTGAGGGGGAGAATGGGGCAATGCGGGGCAAAGTCAAACTTTGCGCCGCATAAAACCGCAAGCGGCTGTTTTTAAAGGCGCTGCTGGGTATATTTACCCAGCTCGGCGCGGGCCACTTGGCGGCGGTGCACAGCGTCAGGCCCATCGGCCAGCCGCAATGTACGCACATGGGTCCATGCATTGGCCAGCGGGGTGTCTTGGGAAATACCTTGGCCGCCGAACATCTGTACGGCCTCGTCGATCACCTTCAGCGCGACACGCGGCGCGATCACTTTGATCTGGGAAATCCACGGCGCAGCGGCGCGTTTATCACCTAAATCCATGTGCCACGCAGCTTTGAGACACAGCAGCCGGGCCATTTCGATCTCCATCCGGCATTCCGCGATGATGTCGTAATTTGCGCCCAACGCCGCGAGCGGCTTGCCAAATGCTTCGCGTTCCAGCGACCGGCGGCACATCAGTTCAAGCGCGGATTCGGCTTGGCCAATGGCGCGCATGCAATGGTGGATGCGGCCCGGCCCCAGGCGCCCCTGCGCGATCTCAAAACCGCGCCCCTCGCCCAAGAGCAGGTTTTCCGCTGGCACGCGCACATTGTCGAAGCGGATGTGCATGTGGCCATGCGGCGCGTCGTCATGGCCGTAGACTTGCATGGGGCGCAAAATCTCGATGCCGGGGGTGGCGGCATCGACCACAATCATGGATTGGCGCTCGTGTTTGGGCAGGTCATCGCCGCCGGTTTTCACCATAACAATATAGACCGCGCAGCGCGGATCGCCTGCGCCGGAGGCCCACCATTTCTCGCCGTTGAGCACATAGTCGTCGCCGCTCCGCACGCAGGCCATGCGCACATTGGTGGCGTCCGAGCTGGCCACGTCGGGTTCCGTCATCAGATAGGCCGAGCGGATTTGCCCATCGAGCAGACGCGCCAGCCATTTGTCTTTCATGCTTTGCGTGCCGTACCGCTCGAACACTTCCATGTTGCCTGTGTCGGGCGCGGAGCAGTTGAACACCTCGGCGCCAAGCGGGGTTTTGCCCATTTCCTCTGCGAAATAGGCGTATTCCACCGTGGTCAGCCCCAGCCCTTTTTCGCTATCTGTGAGCCAAAAATTCCACAGGCCCGCCGCTTTTGCTTTGGCTTTCAAGCCTTCGAGAATCTCGGTCTGGCGGGCGGTGTAGGTCCAGCGGTCGCCCTTGTTGATTTCGGCGTGGTACTCGGCCTCGAGCGGCATAATATCGCTTTGGATCAATGCCTTCACCCGCTCCAGCAGCTTCTTGTTTTCGGGGCGGATGGCGAGGTTCATATCCATAGGGCGGCCTTTCATGACGTAACGAGGGGGCTTCCCCCCACAAGCCAGAGTTGCTTAGATCGGAGGGGCTGTCCATGCCCAAGGGAGGTTACGTTACGATGCATCAATATGACAGGGGGACGCTGGCCCGCTATCTGGCGGCGCATGTGGAGGGCTTTGGCGCGCTGGACGCAGTTGACAAGTTTTCGGACGGGCAATCCAACCCGACATACCGTCTGACATCGGGCACGCGGCAGTTCGTTTTGCGGGCTAAGCCCCCGGGAAAGCTGCTGAAATCGGCGCATGCGGTGGACCGCGAATACCGGGTGATGCGCGCCCTGTGGGAGACGGATGTGCCCGTGCCGAAAGTGCTGCATCTGAGCGGCGAGGACAGCCCGCTTGGGACACAGTTTCTGGTGATGGAAATGGTGGCGGGTCGGATCTTTTGGGACCCTGCCCTGCCGGAGCTGGAAAAGCCTGCGCGGACAAGGGTTTACGACCAGATGAACGCGGCGTTGGCGGCGCTGCATTCGGTGGTGCCAGAGCAGGTAGGTTTGGGCGATTACGGCAAGCCCGGAAACTACTTTGAACGGCAGGTCACGCGCTGGTCGGATCAGTACCGCGCGGCGCAGACCGAAGCACTGGCGGATGCCGATTGGCTGATGGATTGGCTGGCTGCGAATATGGTGGAAAACGACGGGGCCAGCGCCATTGTCCACGGGGATTTTCGTATAGATAACATGATCTTCGCCCCGGACCGCGAGGAGATGGTGGCGCTGCTGGATTGGGAGCTTTCGACGCTGGGGCACCCGCTGGCGGACCTTGCCTATCAATGCATGCATTGGCGTTTGCCGCATGCGGGGCATTTTCGCGGGCTGGAGGGCGTGGACCGCGCCGCGCAAGGCCTGCCGAGCGAGGAGGATTACGTCGATCTTTATTGCGAAAGACGCGGAATTTCGCGGCCAAGTAATTGGAATTTCTATGTTGTTTTCTCGTATTTCCGGCTGCTGTCGATTTTGCAGGGGGTGCTCAAACGGGGGCTGGACGGCAATGCGTCGAACCCCAAAGACAGCGATATGATGCGGCAGGTGATTGCCCTGATGGCATCGCAAGCGCGCCGTTTGGCGGGCGGTTAAACGCCCCCCTCAATTGCCCCTCAATTACCCTGTCACGGTGCGTGCACAGGCTGTGCACCACCTGTGCACCGGGAAAGCGGAAAAAACCGGGGTGCCTGCCTGCTGGGGCTAGCCACTACCACCCGCTCGTAATGCGTAGCGTTCAGCGAGCAATCTTGGCACAGCCCGGTGCGCAATCTCTCGGCCCTCATATTGCGCGTATTCTGTTTGCCGCAAAGATGCGGCCAGTTCGATGACTGAGGTTTCTGGGTGTATAAGCAGGAGGGCGCTGTCGAATAATGCGTGGATGTCCCGTCGCAGCAAGAGGCCGTTTTCATAACGGTCCAAATCTCGGTCTCCGGTCCATGGCAGAATATGCGCGGCATCCAGTGCTTCGGGAATCGCGCACCCTGTCACCAAACATTGGCCGTAGATTTTGCGAAGATCTTCGCGAAATTTTCGCTGGCCCGGGCGCGGGTCCCGCAGCGTGCCGGCTAAATCCGTTTCGGCGCCTTTCGCAGCCCCGCCTGTGTTCCGGGCGATAATACTCTCCCAATCGGGACTTTCTGGCAAACTCGCTTGGCCGTAGCGATCAACGATGACCTGCTTAAACTCGGCAAAATCTGTGGTATTTAGGAAATAAAGATCAGGGCCGCGGCTGCGCTGAAGCTGCCCAAAAACTCTCGAGCCGCTTTGCAGGCGGGCAAAAGCGGACAAGGCAATAGCGGTGGGCAGGATGTCTAGGTGGCCTAGTTTAACGGCCACTTGCTTTGCCCGGGCATCGACGCTTAAAACCTCGGCCATGGCGCATATGCCCGGCCCATCATTATCGGTGCACAGCCAAAGACTGTCGCCGCTGCGGATTTGTGGCACGCCCTGCCGCGTGATGACGCCTGCCTCTGGTCCGGTGAGCGACTTTGGGATGGTTCTTGGCCCCGGCTTTTCGATGATCAGGGTTTCGCCGAACCAATCTAGCGGCGTAACTCCGGGCAGGCTTGGGGAATTGAATTTTGCCAAATAGTGACGCTCAGCCATGGCCTGGTTCCTTTGTTCAAATGCAATTGAATGAATGAGTCCAATTAAATTGATTTAAATTTGAACATGGGAGGAAGACAGGTCTGCCTCAAGTGAAGATATTGCCACTGTGTTCAGATGGTCGATGGACAAGTTCTCCTGTTGGTGGTGGAAAGGTTTTCAAGGAAGCCAAAAGCGCTGTTAGGGAGGGTGCGAAATGCAACAAAGGCCGGAGTTCGACAGCTATGATGTCGTGATCGTTGGGGGGGCGATTTACGGGTCGTCGATTGCGTGGTGGCTGTCGCGCAGCGCGGATTTTGAGGGGCGGGTTTTGGTGGTGGAGCGCGATCCGAGCTATGAGTTCGCATCGACCAGCCACACCAACAGTTGCATTCGTCAACAATTCACCAGCCGCATTAACATACAGATTTCCCAATTTGGCGCGCAGTTCATTAAGAATTTTCAAAGCTTTATGGGCGATGATCCCGAGGTGCCGGCGCTGGTGTTGCAAAGCTATGGCTATCTGTATCTGGCCGATACGCCCGAATTTGCCCAGCGCCTGAAAGAGGCGCAGGCGTTGCAATCCCAGCTGGGGGCGGGCACGCGGCATTTGACCAAGGAGGAGATTGCGGCGGATTATCCGTTTATGCAGCTTGATGATGTGATTGCGGGCAATCGCAACCTGATTGACGAGGGCTATTTTGACGGGGGCACCATGTTTGATTGGTTCAAACGCATGGCCCGGCGCAATGGTGTGGAATATATCAAGGGCGAGGTCACGGGCATGTCGCGCGGCAAGGCGGGCATTGAAGCGGTGACGTTGGCGGACGGTCAAAAGATCGCCTGCGGCACTGTGGTGAATGCTTCGGGGCCGCGCGCCGCTGCCACGGCGGCGATGGCGGGGCTCGAGATTCCGGTGGCGCCGCGCAAACGCTATACGTTCATTTTTGACGCCGCCACGCCGCTGGACCGGGATTTGCCGCTGACCATTGATCCATCGGGGGTGCATATGCGCTCGGAGGGGAAATATTACATGGCAGGCTGTCCGCCCGATGAGGATCTGGACGTGGCCTATGATGATTTTGCCTTTGATCATTCGATCTGGCAAGAAAAGGTCTGGCCCGCTGTGGCGACCCGTGTGCCTGCCTTTGAGCAGGTCAAGGTGATCAATGAATGGGTCGGGCATTACGCTTATAACAAGCTGGATCAGAATGCGTTGCTGGGCCGGGCCGAGGGCTGTGAGAATTTCATATTCTGCAACGGATTTTCCGGCCATGGGTTGCAACAATCCCCCGCGATTGGGCGCGGCATTGCCGAGTTGATCATCCATGGCAGCTATCGCAGTTTGGATCTGAGCCCGCTGGATGTGGGCCGTGTGACCTCGGGTGCGCGGGTGGAAGAGAAAAACGTGATCTAGGCGCTTTGGGCGGCGGATCACGGTGAATAAGACGAAAAGGAAGAAGTTATGAAATTGAAGAAACTTGTATTGACCGGGGCAGCCGGGCGTTTGGGCTCTTATCTGCGCGAGCCGCTGAGCCAGATGTGCGAGGAATTGGTCAGCACGGATCTTGTGGAGGATATTGGCAAGCTCTATCCCGGCGAGCGCTATGCCAAGGCCGATCTGGCGCAGATGGATCAGATTGCGCCGCTGCTGGATGGGGCGGATATGGTTGTGCATTTTGGCGCGATTGTGGATGAAAAGCCGTTTGAGGAATTGCTCGGGCCAAACTTCATTGGCTCCTATAACATCTGGGAGGCTGGATATCGCGCCGGGGTGCGCCGGGTGGTTTATGCCTCGTCGATCCATGCGGTTGGGATGCATAAGAAAAGCGATTTCATCGGCATTGATGCGCCCCATAAGCCCGACACATTCTATGGCTTGGCGAAATGTTTCACCGAAGATCTGGGCAGCATGTATTGGGACAAGCGCGGCATGGAATCCGTGCATCTGCGGATTTTGTCAGCGGCGCAGGTGAACAACCCGCGCGCATTGGGATCGTGGCTCAGCTATGATGATCTGATCCAATTGGTGACGCGGGCGGTGGACACGCCTTCGGTCGGGTTCTCGGTGGTGTATGGGGTCAGCAACAATGACCGCGCCCCGGTGGATAATGCCAAGGCGTCTTTCCTTGGCTATCGCCCCAAGGACAATGCCGAGCAGTTTGCGGCGGAAGTTTTGGCCGCGGCGCCTGCGCCTGATCTGAGCGATCCGGGCGAGATTTACCAAGGCGGCCCGTTTGCCAAGGTTGATCTGGGCCAGAGCGGTTTGGCGCAGATGACCATTGTGGATGACCGCAAAAAGACCTGAAGTCTCAGAGTTGCGGCTTGATGCGGCAGCGCCCCCCTGTTTGCGCAGGGGGGCGTTTTTTATGGGTTATTCGGTGGGCGCAGGCGAGCTCCACTGCGGGATTGTGCTTTCGGAGGCGTCAGCGGGTTCCAGCCCCGGCCAGTTGCCTTCGGAGAGCACCAGATTGCCCGGAATGTCTTCTTCCCAGAAGCCCACCACGTTTTTGGTGATGTTCAGATAGAGTTTATCGTCGATGATCCGCCAGAGCGTCGGGTTGCCGGGCACTTTGCCGCCCTTGGCCACGCCGTAGGCGCAATGCCCGTCATATTGCGGGACGAATTTTTCAGGATTGGCCAGAAACGCGTCGCGGTTGGCTTCGGTTGAGAAGGCAAATTTCGCGCCGTTAAATTCGGCTGTGATGTCTTTGTCGCCGGGCACCGGGGCGGTTTGGGTTTGGCCCACGGGATTTTGCGGCAGATCGAAATAGGCAACCACGTCAAAGCCGGAGACGGCAAAACCGGTTTCGTCGATATATTGCGGGCCTGCGAAGGCCTGTGTGGCGAAGGTAAGCGCCGTTGCGGCGGCGGCGAGGGAAAGGGCAAAACGGTTCATCGTAGGATCAGCTCCTTGGGTTGCGATGAACTCAAACTAGCCAGCAATGGTGCCCGCAGCATCCCCCCTCGCGCCGAAGTGAGCGGGCGTGACGCAAAGCGGGCGATCTGTGCCGCCCGCGCGCCGATTATTTCAGTTTTGGCGGTTTGGAGGGGTCGCTGCCGGGGGGCATGCGCGGGGTTTGTTGCAGACCCTCGCCTTGGGGCAGATCAAAGCGCAGCCCCACTTTGGCCATACGCGCCACGGCGGGATCGGTTCCGGCAAAGAACCCCACATCCATGGTGCCTGCCTCGATGCCCGAAAAGGTCAGCGCCTCGGAGGCGGCGCGCACCAGCGCGGATTCGGCCCGCGGGCTGGCCCCGACAAACCCCAGCAAATGCCCGCGCCCGCCGCCCGGATAGGTCACCCCCACCAGCCACGCGCAGGCGGCCATGGCGGTGGCGGTCGAGAGTTTCTCGTCAATCGCGGTGATCAGCGTCTCTGGCAGGCCTTTGGGCGGGTGCACGGCTTCGATCTTGGCGCTGACGGCATCGGGCGCATTGGCCAATGTGCCGCGCAGCCAATCCACCGCTGAGGTGGGCAAGAGCATCTCGGAGGGCGCGCCAAGGTTGATCGCCATGCCCAGACCTTGGCCCTCCAGCATTTCCACCACCGCGCGGCCCGACAGCGCCACATAAGGCGCGCCGCCCCCCACATAGGCCGACAGCCGGGTGGCACGGTCAAAGCCCAGCACAAATTGCCCGGCATCGGTTTCCAGCAATTGCGGGCTGACCTGATCGCCTGCGGCCTCTGCCTCGAGCAGCAGATACAGCTCGCCATCCGCGACACGCTCGTAATAGCGCAGCCGGGCTGCGTCATCCTCGGGCGCGGCTGTCATCGCGGCATGGGCCGCATCAATCGGGGTTTGTTCCATCGCTTAACACCTCTGCCACCTGCGCGCGCAGCTCAGGCAGAACCTGCGCCGCGAACCATGGGTTTTTCTTTAGCCACCCCGTATTGCGCCAAGACGGATGGGGCAAGGCAAAGACGCCTTTTGGCAGATCGCGCCACCCCGCCACCGTCGCCGCAACGCTGGTGAATTTTGGCAAATGCCAGCGCATCGCATGGCCGCCCACCAACACCGTCAGCCGTATATCAGGCAACATCGCCAGCGCCTGATCGCGCCAAGTGCGCGCACAGATCGGCGGCGGCGGCAGATCGCTGCCCTTGGCATCATAGCCGGGAAAACAAAACGCCATCGGCATGATCGCCAGCTTGCTGCGGTCGTAAAACGCGCCCTCGTCCAGCCCCAGCCAATCGCGCAGCCGGTCGCCTGAGGGGTCGCAAAACGGCTTGCCTGCTTTATGCACCCGCATCCCCGGCGCTTGGCCTGCGATCAAGATCCGCGCGCCCGGCTCGAACCAGACCACAGGGCGCGGCGCATGGCCCGTGGCCGTGGCCGCAAAGCGATCTGCGCAAATCCGGCAGGCCTGAAGCGATGGTCGAATATCATCCATCCCCCCTATTTAGCCCCCGGGCCTAAAGCTTCCAATTGGTTCAAAATCCCGGGGTCCGGGGCAGCGCCCCGGCGGCCTGCCCCGAAACGCCCCATCACTATTTCCGTCAATGTTCCTCGCCGCACAGCCCGTGATCCGCCAAGGTTTCGATCACGGCGCAATTGGCAAGGATTTCCGCGTCACATTTGGAGATCCGTTTAAGCTCGCGCTCCAACCGGCGCAGTTTGGCGATGCGGGCCTGCACATCCCTCAGATGCGCGCAGGCGATATTATGGGCATCGGCGCAGGGTTTTTCGGGATGCTGGCTCAACTCGATCAACCCTTTGATGTCTTCGACGGAAAACCCCAGATCGCGCGAATGGCGGATGAAGGACAGGCGGCTGAGGCCCTGCGCGCTATATCTGCGCTGATTGCCCTCTGAGCGTTCTGCCGCCTCGATCAGCCCGACCTGTTCGTAATAGCGGATGGTGGGGATTTTCACGCCGGTGCGTTTGGAAAGCTGGCCGATGGAAAACATTTCAAATTTGCCCTTGAAGCTCTAGTCACTAGAGCAATTATACTCGCCTCACCCAAAGATGAAAGCCCCCGAAATACGGGGAATGCCGGGCGTCCGTGGCAAATGCGCGGGCTGATTTTGATCTGTGACGATAGGAAAAACCATGACTGACACGGCCAATGCCCAGACCCAAGACAGCGTGTGTGGCTGCTCGGGTAACCCGCGATTTGACGGGGTGGACCCGCGGTATAAACGCGTGCTCTGGACGGTGATTTTCATCAATGCCGCGATGTTTGTGGTGGAGATTTCCGCCGGGAAAATGGCCGGATCGCAGGCATTGCAGGCTGATGCGCTGGATTTTCTGGGCGATGCGCTGACCTATGGGCTGAGCCT
The DNA here is from genome assembly GCA_051252055.1 of Sulfitobacter sp. Taxonomy (GTDB): domain Bacteria; phylum Pseudomonadota; class Alphaproteobacteria; order Rhodobacterales; family Rhodobacteraceae; genus Sulfitobacter. The sequence goes on along the minus strand of JBPOFD010000001.1, from coordinate 685,038 downwards.
TGCGGTGATCGGCATGAGTTTGAAAATCCGCGCGGGCGCGGCGATGCTCAAGGGGATCAGCCTGTTGCTCATGGGGCTGTGGGTTTTTGGCTCGACAGTTTACCAAGTTTTTGTGCTGGGCGTGCCCTCGGCGCAAATCATGGGCGGCATTGGGGTTTTGGCCTTGGCCGCGAATTTGATCAGCGTGCTGCTGTTAATGCGATATAAAGATGGGGATGCCAATGTACGCTCGGTCTGGCTGTGTTCGCGCAATGACGCGATTGGCAATGTGGCGGTGATGGCGGCAAGTGTGGCGGTGTGGATGACTGCTTCGGCTTGGCCCGACCTGTTGGTGGCTTTGATCATGGCGGGGCTGTTTTTGCGGTCGGCCCAGCTTATCTTGGTGCAATCTTGGCGCGAGTATCAAACGGGAGAAGACAGCGGTGCGTTGCAAAGCCATGGGCATGACCACTAAAGCGGCGTGTTTTTTCGGGGGCGGGCATCACCTGCCCCCCTTGCCAGACCGGCATTTTGACCCAAAACTAAGGCGAGAACAGGCGCGGCGGAGGTGCCGATTGAACATAACCTCTGCATGCCCTACCAATAAGAACAGTCAATAAGGGGTCGCCGTATGTATCGTGTTTGGAACTTTTTAACCAACTACTCGCTATTGTTGATTTTCGGTGCGTTGATCGCGCTGGTTTGGGCAAATGTCGATTACACGAGTTACCATAATTTTATTGAATTCAAGCTGTGGGATCATGCGCCGATTGGCCATTTGCACCCGGCGGATGGTGAACATGAAGCCTACCGCACGCTGACGCTGCATTACTTGGTCAATGACCTGTTGATGGCGCTGTTTTTTGCCATCGCTGCCAAAGAAGTTTGGGAGGCGGTGATTCTCAAAAACGGCTCGCTGCGCGGGAAAAAGGCGGCAACGCCTTTGTTTGCCACGCTGGGCGGCATGGTTGGGCCGATCTCGGTCTATCTGGGGTTGGCGGCGCTGATGGGGTCGGACACCTATGATGCCGTGGCCAATGGCTGGGCTATTCCCACCGCCACGGATATTGCCTTTAGCTATCTTGTGGGGCGGATCGTGTTTGGCGCGGGCCACCCTGCGGTGCGGTTCTTGCTGTTGCTGGCGATTGCCGATGACGCGGCGGGGCTTATCATTCTGGCGGTGTTCTATCCGTCGGGCGAGCTGGCGCCGGAATGGTTGCTGGTCTCTGCTGCGGCGGCGCTGGCGGTGTTTTTCTTGGCCAATTGGCTGCCGCGCAAGATGGACCGGGGCAACCAAGACCGGCCGGTTTCCACTTGGGTGCGCACCAAACTGTCGTTTTGGCCCTATGCGTTGGCAGGCGCGATCAGCTGGTACGGGTTCATGCGGGCGGGTCTGCATCCGGCGCTGGGGCTGTTGCCTGTGGTGCCTGCGATCCCCCATGCGGACCGGGCCTTTGGTCTGTTTGCCGAAGCCGAGCAATATCTGACCGACCTGCTCAACCAGATGGAACATGCGTTGAAACACCCGGTTGAAGTGGTGCTGTTCTTCTTTGGTCTGTGCAATGCGGGGGTTCAGTTCAGCTCCATCGGGGATGCCACATGGCTGGTGCTGGCGGGTCTGTTGATCGGTAAACCTTTGGGGATTTTGGCCTTTGGCTGGCTGGCGGCAAAACCGCTCAAGCTGGGGCTGCCGCAGGGCATGCGGATCATTGATCTGGTGGTGATCGGCTGTATTGCGGCGATTGGTTTCACCGTGTCCTTGTTTGTGGCGGCCGTGGCCTTCCCCGGCGGCGATGTGCAGGATGCGGCCAAGATGGGCGCCCTGTTCAGCTTTGCCGCAGCCGCGATCAGCATCATCGTGGGCAAGCTGACCCGCGTTGAGAAACAAGAACATTAAGCGCAGCGTTGCTGCGTTTAGAGAGTTTTCCCCCGGCGCGGTTGAGCCGTGCCGGGGGCGCTTCACTGCCAATTGCGACACCGCGCCTGTTCATAGGCACATTTGTTGCCAGATTAGACATAATCTGGCCCAATTCGCCGGATAGGTCATCAATACACCTCTGATAATGAGGGTTAAGGCACCGCGAAACGGTTGTAATGAGCAGGCACAAATGCTGGAATTCGAGAACGTCTCAAAGTCCTATTGGACAGGCACCCAACATAAGGTCATTCTTGACCAGGTGTCTTTTCGTGTGGAACTGGGCAACAGTCTGGGCATCTTGGCCCCGAACGGGACCGGTAAAACCACGCTCATCAACATGATGGCCGGTTTGGAAAAGCCCGATGAGGGCGAGATCCGGCGCATGTGCAACATCTCTTTCCCTTTGGGGTTCATGGGCGGTGTGGTCAGCAAAGTTTCCGCCATGGAGAATTGCCGCTATATCGCGCGGCTCTATGGGCTCGACCCTGATTATGTGGAGAGCTTTTGCCGCTGGCTCTGCGGGCTTGGTGAATATTTCGACCAGCCTTTGGGGACTTATTCCGCAGGGATGCGCTCGCGGTTCTCCTTTGCCTTGATGCTGGCGCTGGATTTCGACATGTATTTGATCGATGAAGGCATGCCGGCGACCACGGATGTGGAGTTTAACCGCAAAGCAGGGGACATCCTGCAAGAGCGGCTGCGCACCACGACAATTGTTATCGTCTCTCACCAGCCCGCGACGCTGGAGAAATTCGCCCGCTCGGCGGCTGTGCTGATGAATGGCCAGTTGCATATGTTCGACAGTTTGGAAGAAGCGAAACAGCTCTATGACTACCAAACCCAAAGCTAGAAAATTCCGCATCAAACGCCCGGACAGCCCGCAAGGGGCCGCGCCGCAGCAGGATGCAAAGCCGCAGCAGCCGCGCCCCAGCGCGCCGCCGCCGCAAGCGGCGACGCCTGCGTCCAGCGGGGATGCGGCCAGCACGAACAGTGATATGAATAAAGCCGCGCCGCGCCGTGCGGCAGCGCAGCCGCCAGCGGGCGCTGCGCCTTCGGCCTCTGCACGGCCGGCTTCTGGCTCGGCCCCAAGCTCGGCTTCTGGCTCGGCCAACGCCCCCGCCCCCAGCCCCGGCCCTGCCCGTTCGGGCGAGGTGTCGTCGGCGGCGCAGGTCAGCGGCGAGATCGACATGGATGCCATCCGCCGCGAAGGTCTGACCGGGCGGCAATTGCGCATGGCCCGGCGGGTTGCGCAGAAACATGGGCTGGCGCCGACATCGGATTTTGACGCGGTGCGCCTGCTGCGCACCAAGGGGATTGACCCGTTCCAACGCTCGAACATGCTGGAATTGGTGGTGCCGCAAGCGGGCACCGAGCAGCGCGATGGCGCGCCGCCCGAGGCCTTTGGCACCCTGCCCGCCCAAGCTGGCGGCGCGGGCTCCGAGCGTGTGCAACTGCCCCAAACCGTGCCAGCCGGAGGTGGCCGCGCAGTGGGCACACCGCAGCAGATGAGCCCAGCCGAGCGGCGCACCCGCGAGATTTCCGAGATTCAGCGCGATATTTCGCGCCGCCGCCGCAAGAAGATGGGTCTTTTGATGGTGCGGCTGGCATTCTTTGTGATGCTGCCGACGATCTTTGCGGGCTATTATTTCTATAAAATCGCCACGCCCATGTATGCCACCGAGAGCCAGTTTCTGATCCTGACCAGTGAAGGCGGGGGCAGCACGGGCGGGCTTGGCGGGTTGCTGCCGTCGCAATTTGCCACCTCGGCGGATAGCATCGCGGTGCAGAGCTATCTTCAATCCAAGGACGCGATGCTGCGGCTGGATGGGGATGTGGGTTTCCGCGACCATTTCACCGATGAGAGCATTGACCCGATCCAGCGATTGACGCCTGATCCGACCAATGAGGAAGCCTATAAGATGTTCAAAAAGAACATCAAAATTGGCTATGACCCCACCGAAGGCGTGATGCGCATGGAGATTGTTGCCGCCGACCCGGAAGTGGCGACAGTGTTTTCAGACCATCTGATCCGTTATGCCGAGGAGCGGGTGAACAACCTGAGCCAGCAAAAGCGCGAAGACCAGATGAGCGATGCTAATCTGGCCTATGAGCAGGCGCAGATCAAACGCCGCGAAGTGCAAGAACGGCTGATCCAGTTGCAGGTCACGTCGGGTGTGGACCCTGCCGAGCAGATTGCCGCGATCCGAGGCCAGATCAGCAGCTATCAGACGCTGCTCTATGAAAAAGAGCTGGAGCTGGCGGCGCTGCTAGACAATGCGCGGCCCAACCGGGCCAAGGTTGAAGGCGCGCAGGGCGATGTGCGCCGTCTCAAGGCGCTGCTGGGGCAGCTCGAAGGCCAGATGAACGAGGCCACCGAAGGCGCAAACTCGCTGGCGCAGAAAGCCGTTGAGATGCAATTGGCGCAGGCCGATCTGGCGGCGGCGGATGCCAATTTGCAACTGGCCCTGACCGCGATGGATGCTGCACGTACCGAGGCGAATCGCCAAGTGCGCTATCTGACCGTGGCGGTGGAGCCTGTGGCCAGCCAAGAGGCCAGCTATCCGCGCAGTTTCGAGAACACGATCCTCACGTTCTTGATCTTTTCCGGGATCTACCTGATGATCTCGCTGACATCTTCCATTCTCCGAGAACAGGTAACTTCATGAAAAACGTCGCTGTCGGCGATCTGACGATCGCCAATAATGCCCCGCTGACAGTGATCGCGGGCCCCTGCCAGCTGGAAAGCGAAACCCATGCGCAAATGATTGCGGGGGTCATGAAAGAGGCATGTGCCGCCGTGGGCGCGCAGTTCATTTTCAAGGCCAGCTATGACAAAGCCAACCGCACGTCTTTGTCGGGCAAACGCGGTTTGGGCATTGATGAGGGGCTGAAGATTTTGCAATCCATTGGCCGCACCAACGGGGTGCCGGTGTTGACCGATGTGCACACCGAGGCGCAATGCGCCATTGCGGGCGAAGTGGCCGATGTGTTGCAGATCCCCGCGTTTTTATGCCGCCAGACCGATATGCTGCTGGCTGCGGGTAAGACGGGCCGCGCGGTGAATGTGAAGAAAGGTCAATGGCTTGCCCCTTGGGAAATGGGCAATATCGTTGATAAGATCGAGAGCACGGGCAACAAAAACATTCTGCTGACCGAGCGCGGCACGGCCTTTGGCTATAACACATTGGTCACGGATATGCGCGGGCTGCCGCAGATGGCGCAGACCGGATATCCGGTGGTGATGGACGCAACCCATGCGGTGGCCAGCCCCGGCGGCAAAGGCACTTCATCAGGCGGGCAGCGCGAATTTGCGCCGATTTTGGCGCGCGCGGCGGTGTCGCTTGGGGTGGCTGCGGTGTTCCTTGAGACCCATGAAGACCCCGATAATGCGCCCAGCGACGGGCCGAACATGGTGTATCTGGACCAGATGCCCAAGCTGATCGAGACATTGATGAAATTTGACGCCTTGGCCAAAGCCAACCCGGTTTCCATCTAATGGCTGCGCCGCTGGACCGCTCGACCCCGAACACATGGGCGTTTCTGCGCGATGCGATGATCACCCCCACCGGGTTTCGCGAATATGACGCCCGGTGGAAATACCCCGATGACATTAACCTGCCGGGCATTACCGCGCTTGGGCTGGGGCTTGGCACGCAGATGATGCGGCGCGGGATCGAGCCGGTGATTGCCGTAGGCAATGATTACCGCGACTATTCCCTGTCGGTGAAAAACGCGCTGATGCTGGGGCTGATGCAGGCGGGGATTCACGTAAAAGACATTGGCCCGGCCCTGTCGCCGATGGCGTATTTTGCGCAGTTCCATTTGGACGCGCCCGCCGTGGCCATGGTGACGGCATCGCATAATCCCAATGGCTGGACCGGGGTGAAGATGGGGTTTGAACGCCCTCTGACCCATGGGCCGCAGGAAATGGCCGAGCTGCGCGAGATTGTGCTCAGCGGCGCAGGCGAGGCGCGCCCCGGCGGGCGTTATGAGTTTGTGGATGGGGTGCGCGAGGCCTATCTTGATGATTTGGTGGGTGATTTTAAGATGACCCGCCCGCTCAAAGTGGTTTGCGCCACGGGCAATGGCACGGCGGCGGCCTTTGCGCCCGAGCTGTTTGAGCGGTTGGGTGTTGAGGTTGTGCAGAGCCATAACCGGCTGGATTATACCTTTCCGCATTACAATCCGAACCCCGAAGCCATGGAGATGCTGCATGATATGGCGGCCTCGGTGCGGGCCTCGAGCGCGGATTTTGCGCTTGGGTTTGACGGCGATGGCGACCGCTGCGGGGTGGTTGACGATGAGGGCGAGGAGATTTTCGCTGATAAGGTTGGCGTGATCATGGCGCGGGATCTGGCGCAGATTTACCCCGGCGCGACCTTTGTGGCGGATGTGAAATCCACCGGGCTTTTTGCCTCGGACCCTGAGTTGATCAAACACGGAATCAAGGCGGATTACTGGAAAACCGGGCACAGCCATATGAAACGGCGGGTCAAAGAGCTTGGCGCGCTGGCCGGGTTCGAGAAATCGGGCCATTACTTTTTGGCCGAGCCGCTGGGGCGCGGGTATGATTGCGGGCTGCGGGTGGCGGTTGAGATTTGCAAGCTGATGGAGCGTAATCCGGGCAAATCCATGTCTGATCTGCGCCGCGCCTTGCCGCAAACCTGGGCCACGCCGACCATGTCGCCGTTTTGCCCTGATGTTGAGAAATACAGCGTGCTTGAGCGGATTGTTGCGCGGCTTGAGCAGCTGGAGAGCCTTGCGGGGCGCAAAATTGCGCAGGTGGTTACGGTGAACGGCGCGCGGGTGATTTTGGACAATGGCGCGTGGGGGTTGGTGCGTGCGTCGTCTAACACCCCGAATTTGGTGGTGGTTTGCGAAAGCCCCGACAGCGAAGCCGAGATGCGCGCGATTTTTGAGGGGCTTGATGCGGTGATCCGCGCCGAGCCGTCGGTCGGGGAATATGACCAAAGCATTTAAGCCCTGCGCGCGGCCCCTTTCGCGGGCCGCGGCAATGCCCTATAGGCAGCGATCATGAGCACAAACCCACCAAATCTGCGCCCCGATCTGGCGCCTAAGCCCCGCATTGTAACGCCTGACCGCACAGGCCAGCCCACCATTGGTATGGTGTCGCTTGGCTGTCCCAAAGCGCTGGTGGATAGCGAGCGGATTTTGACCCGGCTGCGCGCCGAAGGCTATGCGATTTCGCCCGATTACAGCGGCGCGGATGCGGTGATTGTGAACACCTGCGGGTTTTTAGACAGTGCCAAGGCCGAGAGCCTTGATGCGATTGGCGAGGCGTTGGCCGAGAATGGCCGGGTGATTGTCACGGGCTGTTTGGGCGCGGAGCCGGAATATATCACCGGGGCGCATCCCAAGGTGATGGCCGTGACCGGGCCGCATCAATATGAACAGGTGCTGGACGCTGTGCACAAAGCCGTGCCGCCCAGCCCCGATCCGTTTATTGATCTGCTGCCTGCTTCGGGGGTGAGCCTGACGCCGCGGCATTTCAGCTATTTGAAGATTTCCGAGGGCTGTAACCACAAGTGTAAATTCTGCATCATCCCCGATATGCGTGGCCGTTTGGCCAGCCGCCCGGCCCATGCGGTGCTGCGCGAGGCGGAAAAGCTGGTGGAAAACGGCGTGCGCGAATTGCTGGTGATTTCGCAAGATACATCGGCGTATGGTGTGGATATCAAACATGCCGAAGACCGTGGCCACCGCGCGCATATCACTGATTTGGCACGCGATTTGGGCGGGCTTGGCGCGTGGGTGCGGCTGCATTACGTCTATCCCTATCCGCATGTGCGCCAGTTGATCCCGCTGATGGCCGAGGGGCTGGTGCTGCCGTATTTGGACATTCCGTTCCAACATGCCCACCCTGATGTGCTGCGCCGGATGGCGCGCCCGGCGGCGGCGTCAAAGACATTGGACGAGATCGCCGCATGGCGCAGCGATTGCCCCGATATCACCCTGCGGTCCACGTTTATTGTGGGCTATCCGGGCGAGACGGAGGCGGAATTCCAGACCCTGCTGGATTGGCTCGACGAGGCGCAATTGGACCGGGTTGGTTGTTTCCAATATGAAAACGTGGCTGGGGCGCGGTCAAACGCGCTGCCTGATCATGTGCCTGATGAGGTCAAGCAAGAGCGCTGGGACCGGTTTATGCAAAAGGCGCAGGCGATTTCCGAGGCCAAGCTGGAGGCCAAGGTGGGCAGCCGCATCGAGGTGATTGTGGATGAGGTGGATGATCAAGCCGCCACCTGCCGCACCAAAGCCGACGCGCCCGAGATCGATGGCAACCTGTTCATCGACGAGGGGTTCGAGGCGTTGAAACCCGGCGAGATCGTCACCGTAGAGGTGGACGAGGCCGGAGAATATGATCTTTGGGGTCGGTTGGTTTGAAAACACCTCTGTCGAGATTAAGTATCGCGGCAGAGGCTGCCCACTTCCGGGCTGCTCAACAACAGGTCATCGAAAAGCTTCCCACTTGGCGTGATGATTACCCGGAACTTTCCTTTGCTTTAGACTGCGTACTTGTGGCCGTGATCAAAGCATTGATCATGACGGATGGACATCCTGTCAATCGAAGCGATCAACGCCTAGCCAAGAAAGGCGCGGTCATGGCAGCGATCATCCAGAACATTCCTGCGGTCGAAGCCACGTTGGATTATGCCCAATATTCAGCCGCCGCGGCGCTGGTTCGGCAGGAGATGGAGGCGATTGAAGCCCTTCGGGGAATCCAGATGGGCAAACCTGCCCCGCCGAATCGTTCGTACGGTCTCGGAACCTTCAAACACCTTGGCAGAACATACGGTCAACTTTCCGGACTACATCACAGTACAAAAGATGAGTTAATTGCCCACCTGACCGGGGACGGTACGAACTCAGTTGATCCAATCTACAACAAAGAGTTCGCAAAGTTTCTTCTGAACACACATATCCAATGCCTCGCGTTTTTGTCGATGCATATGTCCGAAGAGCTGAAGTCACCGGAAAACCGCGATCTGTTTGAAGCCTCAAGAACTGCGAGTTCAGAGGCGCTTGGTATTCTCACCGATGCCGGTTTTTTGACTCTCAAACCCTCCCCTTGAAAATGTTCCCCATCCGTTCTATATGTTCTATATTGAGAACAAACAGTGAATACGGAGGGCCTTTTCATGTCGTTCCAACCACAGTTTCCCGGGCTTTTCAGCCCCGCCCATGGGGCCGCGCCCGTGGGGCAGATGCGCGAGCAGCAGGCGGAATTGCCGCTGCGGGCGCCTTTGGCGCCGACGCCCAAGCAGATTTCTTATGCGCGCACGATTGCGGTTAAGACCGGATCGGCGCTGCCGCAGAGCGCTTTGGCGGAGCGGTCTGCCCTGTCGGCGTGGATTGATGCGCATAAGCCCAAACAGGCCAGCGGGCCGTTTTCGCATTATCCGTCGTCAAAGCAGGTGGCCTTTGCCGAGCGCATTGCCCGCATCAAACGCAGCGAGGTGCCGCGTGAGTGTTTTCACGATAAAACGCTGATGTCTCGGTGGATTGACGGGAACATGCCGCGCAAATCATGACGTTTGGTCAGGCGGGTCACTTGGCGCTCGCCTTGGCCTGCGCCCCTGCTAGAATCTAGCGTATGAGTTATCCAACGTCACCGCGTGAAACATGGGCTGATGGGGCGATGCATGCCGCTGGGCTGGTGCTGGCGCTGCCTGCGAGTGTTTTACTGCTGCGCCATGTGAGCGCGGTTCAGGGGCCAGATGGGCTCTGGACGGCCACGGCGATCTATCTGGGGGCGCTGGTTTTTGCGCTGTTGGCTTCGGCGCTTTATCACATGTTGCCGTTTGACCGCAGCCGCGCGTTGCTGGGGCGGATTGATCATGCCTCGATTTATTTCAAGATTGCGGGGACGTACACGCCTTTGGTGGTGCTGATTGGCAGCGGGTTTGCCTATGGCGTGCTGGGGCTGGTCTGGGCGCTGGCGATTTTTGGCGCGCTGGCCAAGCTGACGGTGTGGCGGCCCGACGGGCGCGGCTCGCTTGCGCTTTATCTGGCGATGGGCTGGCTGAGCGTGCTGCTGGTTTGGCCGATGTGGCAAAACCTGCCGGGGATGACGCTGGCGCTGGTGGCGATTGGCGGCGGGATTTATTCGGCGGGCACGTGGGTTTATGCCCATCCGAATTTGCGGTTTCAAAATGCGATTTGGCATTTCTTTGTGCTGGTGGCGACGGGGTGTTTCTTTGCGGCGATTGCGCGGGCTGTGGGTGCGGCCTAGCCTGCATCCAGATAGGCGCGCACGCAGGTTTGCACGTGGCGAAACCTGTCGCCGCCCAGATGTTTGCCGCCATACCAGCGGGTGACAATGATCAGGTGGTCATAGCAGTTTTCCCGCTCGAGCATGCGCAAAATCACATTGCCTGCGCCGGATTCGCCATCGTCGCCTTTGGCGGGGCCGCCTTTGGTGAACCACGCGGCCCAGCTGTTATGGGTGGCTTTGGCATAGGCTTTGGTTTTGCGCAGCTCGGCCAATGCCGCCTCGACCGCGGCGCGGTCTGCCGCAGCGCAGCCCGAGACCGCATAGCGCGAGCCTTTGTCGGTTAGAATAACGCCCAATTGCCGCATAAAACCGCCGGGCCTAGAGCCCGGCCATGGTGGCGCGCACCACTTCCATGCGCGCGCGGTTCGGCGGGTGGGTGCCCAAGAATTTATCGCCCGGATCGGGGATGCGGGTGAAGAATTCCGCGCCGCGCAGCGGGGAATAGCCTGCGCGCGCCGTGATGATTGTGCCAAGCGCGTCTGCTTCAAGCTCGAAATCTTTGGAATAGGTGCGCGCGCCGACTTCAGCGCCAAGTTCTTGGGCCGAGCGGATGGCGGAGGCGTCACCGCCGCTGAGCGTGGCGATGCCGGCAAAGATCACCGCCCCTGCGGCGGCGTTTTGCTGTTGGCGGCTGATGTGGCCTGCGATGTGATGCGCGGCCTCGTGGCCCATGACAAAGGCCAGTTCATCCTCGTTGCGCGCATCCGCGATGAGCGCGAGGGTGAAGGCGATCACCGGGCGGCCATGGCGGTCGACGGTTTGATAGGCGTTGGCGGGTTGATCGGGGCGGTCATCCACCACGATGTTGAAATCGCAATTCACGCCTTGGGTCAGCTTGCGGCATTGCTGTTCGGCCACAGGTTCGACCGTGTCGAGCACCCGCACAAAGCTGCGCGCGGCCTTTTCGGCGGGCACGATGGGCGCGGATGTATTGGCGGGTGTACTGGGCGGTGCGGGCAGGACGGGGCCGCCCGTGGCAGGCACATCGCAGGCGGCTAGCGCGGCCAAAAGCCCCGCCGCGCAGATCGCGGAGTAGAATTTCATAATGCTCTTATCCTTCTGCCTCTTGGTCTTATAGTAGCATGGCTTGGCCAAGGGGCCAGCCCCGGTTTCATGCGGTGTTTTCATCAGGCGCGCGGGGCCGCATGAGAGAGCTTGCACATCGCCGCCGCATCGCTAGGGTCGCGTTTATGTTTACCGTCGAGCATGATTTTGACAGCAGCGTCATCACCCTTGTGGATGAAGGTGCCACGCCGTTGCGCGAGGATGTGGTGGTGCGTGCCTTTGCCAGCCAGATCAGCATCGAGCAATGGGATGCGCGCACGGGGCGGGTGATCACGCTCACCCTCTCGCCAGAGCAGCTGCATGATCTGACGGCGGCATTGAACCTGCCCGAGGGCATCTACCGATCAGATAAGTAAGGACCAGCCCATGAGCATTGGTATTAATGTAAAAACCTATTTCGAAGGCCGTTGGCATGACGGCGATGTGCCGATCATGCGGGCGGCGGATCACGGCTCTTGGGTGGGGACCACGGTGTTTGACGGGGCGCGGTTGTTTGATGGCATGGCCCCCGATTTGAGCGCGCATTGTGCGCGTTTGGGGCGATCCGCTGAGGCGCTGATGATGACGCCGAGCCATGAGGCCCGCGAGATCGAGGCGATTGTGCGCGAGGGGCTTGCGCTTTATCCGGCGGGCACGGCGCTATATATCCGGCCCATGTATTGGGCGATTGATGGCGATCCTTCGGGGATTGTGCCCAAGCCCGGCTCCACCGGATTTGCCGTGTGTCTGGAAGAAATTGCCATGCCGGATGCGGATTTGTCGATCACGCTGGGGCGCACGCAGTTCCGCCGTCCGGTACTGGAAAGCGCGGTGGTGAATGCCAAGGCGGGGTGTCTTTACCCCAATAATGCGCGCATGTTGGCCGAGGCGCGCAGCCGCGGGTTCAACAATGCGCTGGTGGCCGATGCCATGGGCAATGTGGCTGAAACCGCCACGGCGAATATTTTTATGGTCAAGGATGGTGAGGTGTTCACGCCGATCCCCAATGGCACGTTTTTGGCCGGGATCACCCGCGCGCGGCACATCAAGAACCTGCGCGAAGATGGGGTGATGGTGCATGAAGCCGTGCTGAGCTTTGCTGATTTTGAGCAGGCCGATGAGGTGTTCATGTCGGGCAATATGCTCAAGATCACGCCGGTTTCCGGCTTTGAGGACCGCAAGTTTGAGGTCGGCCCTGTGACCCGCCGGGCGCGGCAGCTTTATTGGGATTGGGCGGCGACCCAGACCATTTAAGCGCGCCAGGCCCGCCGGGGGCGCGCGGTCGGATTGCCCGCGCCCCCCGGATGCCCGCCAGATGCGTGCCCGCGCCTGATGGGCGCGTGATGCTTGCGCGAGGCTTGGGCTTGCGTCATGATCATCCAGCTAAACCAAGACCCGATTACCCAGCTATAGGCAGGAGTTTGCCCCATGCGGAAGTTTCTTGTTGTCCTTGATGACAGCCGCGAATGTTTGAACGCCATGCGCTTTGCCGCGATGCGCGCCGCCAATACAGGCGGCGGGGTTGAGGTGCTTTCGGTGATACCGCCCGATGAGTTCAACCACTGGATCGGCGTGGGCGAAGTGATGCGCGAAGAGGCGCGTGAGCGTATTGAGGTGCATTTCGAGGTGTTTGCCAAATGGATGCGCGACCGTCAGGGCGTGGACCCTGTATTGGTGATCCGCGAGGGCCAGCCGGTGGATGAGATCATGGCGCAGATTTCCGAGAACTCGGATATTGGCGTGCTGGTTCTGGGGGCGGGCACCGATAAAAAAGGCCCCGGCCCGCTGGTGACGCAGCTGACCAAAAACGCGGGCTCGCTGTCGATTCCGATCACGATTGTGCCGGGCGATCTGAGCAAAGAGCGGCTTGAGGCGATCACCTGAGGTCGGCTCGAGGCAACTTTAGAACGTTTCTAAACCTTGACAGGCGGCAGGTGCGCCCGCATATCAGGTGTAACCCCGCCAAGGAGATCCAAGATGTTCATTCAAACAGAATCCACCCCGAACCCAGCCACATTGAAGTTCTTGCCCGGTCAGACCGTGCTGGAAATGGGCACAGCGGATTTCCCAAGCGCCGATGCAGCGGGCAGCTCGCCTTTGGCGACGCGGCTTTTTGCGGTTCCGGGCGTTGCGGGCGTGTTCTTTGGCACGGATTTTGTGACCATCACCAAAGATGAAGCCACCGAGTGGGACCATCTGAAGCCAAGCCTTTTGGGCGCGATCATGGAGCATTTCCAATCGGGCCAGACGGTGATGGCCGAGGATCACACCCATGCGTCGGGCCATGCCGAACATACCGGCGAGGATGGCGAGATTGTGGGCCAGATCAAAGAGTTGCTGGACAGCCGTGTGCGCCCAGCCGTGGCCCAAGATGGCGGCGACATCACGTTCCACGGGTTCGAACGCGGCGTGGTTTACCTGCATATGCAAGGCGCCTGCGCGGGCTGCCCATCGTCCACGTTGACGTTGAAAATGGGCATCGAGAACCTGCTGCGCCATTACATCCCCGAAGTCACCGAAGTGCGCCCTGTCGCCTGATCCGGTGCCAATTACCTTAGGTTTTGATACATCCGCCGCGCATTGCGCGGCGGCTGTTTTGCGCGGTGGCGAGGTGCTTGCCAGTGCCGAGGAGCCTATGGCCAAAGGTCAGGCCGAGCGGCTTTTGGTGCTGTGCGAAGAGTTGCTGAGTGAAGCGGGCATGGGCTGGGGCGATCTGGACGCGATTGGCGTGGGCATCGGGCCGGGCAATTTCACGGGGATTCGCATTGCGGTTTCTGCGGCGCGCGGGCTGGCGCTTGGGCTGGGCATTCCGGCGGTGGGCATTGATGCGTTTGATACGCTGCAACTGGGGCAAGATGGGCCCTGCGCCTGCGCCGTGGATGCGCGGCGCGAACAGGTTTATCTGCAAGGGTTCGGCAACCCGGCGCTGGCGGCCCCTGCCACATATGATGGGGGCGCGCTGCCCGAATTTGACGGGGGTTTGATTGGCGCGGGGGGCCAAGCGCCCGTGTTTCCCATGGCCGTGGCCCTTGCCCATTTGGCGGCAGCCAGGTTTGAAACCGCACAGCCGCGCCCTGCCCCGCTGTATTTGCGCCCCGCAGATGCCGCCCCTGCCCGCGATGCACCGCCGGTGATTTTGCCGTGACACCGCAGACGATGGCGGCGCTGCATGCGGCGGCCTTTACCGCCGAGCGCCCGTGGAGCGCGCAAGAATTCCAAGAGCTTTTGGCCAGCCCGTTTGTGGCAGTGATTGCGAGGGCGGGCGGTTTTGCCCTGACCCGTAGCCTTGCCGGAGAAAGCGAATTGCTCACCCTTGCGGTGGACCCGGCCCAGCAGCGGCGCGGTATTGGCCGGGATTTGCTGCGCGATTGGCTGGCGGCGGCGCAATGCGGCGGCATCGAAGATGCGTTTTTAGAAGTGGCGGCGGATAATGCCGGGGCGATTGCGCTTTACCAAGCGGCAGGTTTTGCCGAGACCGGGCGGCGGCGCGGCTATTATGCGCGGGCGGGGGCGGCATCGGTGGATGCGCTGCTTATGGGGCGGGCTTTGACCCGTGGTCAGCCCATAGGATTCTGATTTTCCCAGCAGAAAGCGGTTGACCCTGAGGCCGCGCTGCGCCCTTATTCCTGCCATACGTGCGCAACGCGCCGCACGGATTGGGCAGCGGCAGAAATGGTGCGGCCCCAACATTAAAAACCTGGGAGACGATCCATGACCCTTACATCCAAATTCCTCTGCGCCGTTGCGGCCACCGCATTGAGCGCTGGCGCCGCGCTCGCAGAGCCTGCTCTGATTTTCGATCTGGGCGGCAAATTTGACAAATCTTTCAACGAGGCCGCGTTTAACGGGGCAGAGCGTTGGGCCGAAGAAACCGGCGGCAGCTTTTTGGAAATTGAGCTGAAATCCGAAGCGCAGCGCGAGCAAGCTCTGCGCCGCTTTGCCGAGACCGGCGCGAACCCGATCATCACAATGGGTTTTGCCATGGCCGATCCGCTGAGTGCCGTTGCGCCGGATTATCCGGACACAAAATTTGCTGTGGTTGATGTGAACTGGCTCGATATTCCCAACGTGCGCCAGATCAGCTTTGCCGAGCATGAAGGTTCCTATTTGGTGGGCATGATGGCCGCGATGGCGTCCAAATCCGGCACGGTCGGTTTTGTGGGCGGCATGGATGTGCCTTTGATCCGGCATTTCGGCTGTGGCTATGCGCAAGGCGTGAAAGCGGTGAACCCCGATGCGGTGGTGATTGCCAACATGACAGGCACCACCCCGGCGGCATGGAATGACCCGGTGAAGGGCTCCGAGATCACCAAAGCGCAGATCAGCCAAGGCGCGGATGTGGTGTATGCCGCAGCGGGCGGCACCGGCGTGGGCGTGCTGCAAACCGCCGCTGACGAGGGCATTTTGTCCATCGGTGTGGACAGCAACCAAAACCACCTGCATCCGGGCAAAGTGCTGACATCCATGCTCAAGCGCGTTGATGTGGCGGTTTATGACGCGATGAAAGCGGGCGAGGATCTGGAGACGGGTCTGGTTGTTGAGCTGGGTCTGGCCGATGATGGCGTGGGCGCAGCCGTGGACGAGCACAACAAAGAGTTGATCACCGCCGAGATGCAAGCCGCTATGGATGAGGCACGTGCCAAAATCATCGCCGGTGACATCGAAGTAGTGTCCTATTACGCCAATGACAGCTGCCCTGCTCTGGACTTCTAAGGGCTGATATCTAAAGATATGGTTAGGGCCGCGCTGAGAAATCGGCGCGGCCTGTTTTCTACCCGGGGGACCAAAAATGGCCGAGCAGGCACCAGCGATCGAGCTTAAGGGCATATCCAAGGCTTTTGGCCCTGTGCAGGCCAATAAGGACATCTCCATTCGGGTGATGCCCGGCACGATCCACGGGATTATCGGCGAGAATGGCGCGGGGAAATCCACGCTGATGTCGATTCTCTATGGGTTTTACAAAGCGGATTCCGGCGAGATTTACATTGGCGGCAAGAAGACCGAGATCCCCGACAGCCAAGCGGCGATTGCGGCGGGCATCGGCATGGTGTTCCAGCATTTCAAATTGGTCGAGAATTTCACCGTTTTGGAGAATATCATCCTTGGGGCGGAAGACGGGCGGTTGCTCAAGCCCTCGCTGGCCAAGGCGCGCAAATCGCTGGTGGAACTGGCCGAGGATTACGGGCTGAATGTGGACCCCGATGCGCTGATTGAAGACATTGGCGTAGGCATGCAGCAGCGGGTTGAAATCCTCAAGGCGCTGTACCGGCAGGCGGATATTTTGATCTTGGACGAGCCGACGGGGGTGCTTACCCCTGCCGAGGCCGACCAGCTTTTCCGGATTTTGAACCGGCTGCGGTCGGAAGGGAAAACCATCATCCTGATCACCCACAAGCTGCGCGAGATCATGGACACAACCGATACGGTCAGCGTGATGCAGCGCGGCAAGATGACCGCCACCGTCAAGACCGCCGAGACCTCGCCCGCCGAGTTGGCGGAGCTGATGGTGGGGCGTAAGGTCTTGCTTCGGGTGGATAAAACCCCCAGCACGCCGGGTGATGTGATTTTGGACATCAAGGGATTGAAGGTCATTGACGAGGCCGGGGTCGAGCGGCTGCGCGGCATTGATCTGGAGCTGCGCGCGGGCGAGATTTTGGGTGTGGCCGGGGTGGCCGGGAATGGCCAGTCAGAGCTTCTGGAGGTGCTGGGCGGTTATCAAAAAGCCACGGGCAATGTGCAGATGAATGGCGAAGAGATCGACCTGACGGGGAAATATTCCGACGGGCAATCGCGCCGGGCGCGGGGCATTGCGCATGTGCCCGAAGACCGCCAGCGCGAAGGCTTGATCATGGAGTTTGAGGCTTGGGAAAACGTGGCCTTTGGCTATCACAAGGACGAGACCTACCGCGCCGGGCTGTTGATGGATAACAGCGCGATCCGCGCCGATACAGAGGCCAAGATGGGGCGGTTTGACGTGCGCCCGCCGATCCCCTCGCTTCAGGCCAAGAATTTCTCGGGCGGGAACCAGCAGAAAATCGTGCTGGCCCGCGAGATCGAGCGTAACCCGGATTTGCTGCTGATTGGTCAGCCCACACGCGGTGTGGATATTGGCGCGATTGAATTTATTCACCAACAGATCGTCGCGCTGCGCGATCAGGGCAAGGCGATTTTGCTGGTCTCTGTCGAGCTTGAAGAGATCCTTGCGCTGTCTGACCGGATTGCGGTGATGTTTGATGGCCGCATCATGGGCGAGCGCGACCCGGCGACCACCAGCGAAAAAGAGCTGGGGCTGCTTATGGCCGGGATCACCGATACAAATGCCGCGCCGGATGTGAGCCAAGTGCAGGAAAACCTTGCCAAATCATCCGCTGCGGAAAAGGGAGTTTAACATGGACCTATTGCCAAAATGGGCCGAAGTCATCCTTGTGCCGCTGATCTCGCTGTTGCTGGCGGCGATCATTTCGGCGCTGGTTATTCTGGCGATTGGGGAAGACCCGATTGCCGCGACCAAGCTGATGCTGGAGGGCGCGGTGGGCTCGGTGCGCGGCTGGGGCTATACCCTGTATTACGCGACGAATTTCATCTTTACCGGGCTGGCTGTGGCGGTGGCGTTCCATGCGCGCATGTTCAACATCGGCGGCGAAGGTCAGGCGATGCTGGGCGGTTTGGGCGTGGCATTTGCCTGTCTTTATGTACCCTGGCCGCATTGGTCGATTGCGCTGGTGGCGGCGACGGTGATGGCGGCGCTTTTTGGCGCGGCTTGGGCGGCGATCCCCGCGTGGCTTCAGGCGAAACGCGGCAGCCATATTGTGATCACCACGATCATGTTCAACTTTATCGCCTCGGCACTGCTCATTTATTTGCTCAATGAAATGCTCAAGCCTGTGGGCTCGGCTGATCCGGCATCGGCGCGGTTTGCCAAACATCTGGACCTGCCAACGCTCAATTCTGTGCTGGCGAATATGGGCATCAAATCCTCCAAGGATGACAGTGTGAATGTCACGTTCATCGTGGCGCTGCTGAGTGCGGTCGGGGTTTGGGTGCTGCTGTGGCGCACGCGGCTTGGCTATGAGATCCGGGCCTTTGGGCACCGCGAATCTGCGGCGCGCTATGCGGGGATCAGCCCGGTGAAAATTACCGTGGTGGCCATGCTGATTTCGGGCGGTTTGGCCGGGATGATGGGCATCAACAGTGTGATGGGCGAAGCCGAGCGCTTGGTGCTCAACTCCACCGAAGGGGCGGGGTTCATCGGCATTGCCGTGGCCTTGATGGGGCGGTCGCATCCGGTGGGTGTGGTGCTGGCGGCGATCTTGTTCGGGTTTTTGTATCAGGGCGGCGCGGAGTTGGCGCTTTGGACCAATATCCCCAGTGAGTTGATCATTGTCATTCAGGCGCTGGTGATCTTGTTCACCGGGGCGCTGGACAATCTGGTGCGCATGCCGCTTGAGAAAATCTTTCTTGCGGCGCGCCGCCGCAAGGCCGCGAAAGGTGCCGCATAATGGAATCCTATCTGATCCTGATCCAGTTGATGGAGAGCACAATCCGGCTGGCGACGCCGCTGCTGCTGGCCTGTCTTGCGGGGCTTTATAGTGAACGCGCGGGGATTTTCGACATCGGTCTTGAGGGCAAAATGCTGGCCTCGGCGTTTTTATCAGCGGCAGTTGCCTATCAATCGGGCTCGGCTTGGGCCGGGCTGGCGGCGGGGATTGGCGCGTCGCTGGCGCTCAGCGCGGTGCATGGCATTGCCTCGATCACCTTTCGCGGCAACCAGTTGATCTCCGGTGTGGCGGTGAATTTCCTTGCCGCTGGCCTGACGGTGCTGGTGGCGCAAGATTGGTTTGCCCAAGGCGGGCGCACGCCGTCTTTAACCGGAGCGGCGCGGTTTGCGGGGATTGATCTGCCTTTTGCAGGCGCTTTGGCCGATGTGCCCGTGCTTGGCCCGCTTTATGCGGATGTGATCTCGGGCCATTCGGTTTTGGTTTATTTTGCCTTTTTGGCGGTGCCGATCACGTGGTGGGTCCTGTTTCGCACGCGGTTTGGCCTGCGCCTGCGGGCGGTGGGCGAGAACCCGGCGGCGGTGGACACGGCGGGGATTTCCGTGGTTGGCATGCGCTATGCGGCCGTGTTGATTTGCGGGGTGCTTTGCGGTGTGGCGGGGGCGTATTTGTCCACGGCATTGCAGGCGGGTTTTGTGAAGGACATGGCGGCGGGGCGTGGTTATATCGCGCTGGCTGCGCTGATCTTTGCCAAGTGGCGGCCATGGTACGCGCTTTATGCGACGTTGCTTTTTGGGCTGTTCGGGGCCTTGGAAACGCGGCCCGATGTGATACAGGCGCTGCTAGGTGTGAAAGTGCCAAGCGCCTTGCTGGGGGCGCTGCCTTATATCGCGACGGTGATCATTCTGGCCGGTTTTGTCGGCAAGGCGATCCCGCCACGCGCAGGCGGCGAGCCCTATGTGAAGGAGCGATAAGGCCAGATCAGACCGGGTTCTATTCCCAATTGCTGCTGCGCAGCATCGGGCGTTGATTTTGATCGGCACAGTGACGTAAGGAAAGCTATGCAAATTTACCTGCCCATCGCCGAGGTTTCGGTTAACGCGTTTCTTTTGTTGGGTCTGGGCGGAATGGTAGGCATTCTGTCGGGCATGTTTGGTGTGGGCGGCGGGTTTTTAATGACCCCCCTGCTCTTCTTTATCGGCATCCCGCCCGCCGTGGCCGTGGCCACCGAGGCGAACCAGATTGTGGCCTCCTCATTCTCCGGCGTTTTGGCGCATTTCAAGCGAAAGACCGTCGATCTGAGGATGGGCACGGTGCTGCTTGTTGGCGGTTTGGTCGGTGCGGCTTTGGGGGTGGTTGTGTTCAACTATCTCAAGGCGCAGGGCCAGGTCGATCTGTTGGTAAAGCTTTGTTATGTCGTGTTTTTGGGCGTGATTGGCGGGCTGATGTTTGTGGAAAGTCTGCGGGCGATCCGCAAGACCTCCAAAGGCCACAAGCCCGCGCCGCGCAAGAAACACAATTGGATTCACGGGCTGCCGTTTAAGATGCGGTTCCGGGTGTCGGGGCTTTATATCTCGGTCATTCCGCCGTTGCTGGTGGGGGTTGCCGTTGGGATTTTGGCCGCGATCATGGGTGTTGGCGGCGGGTTCATCATGGTGCCTGCAATGATTTACCTGCTGGGCATGCCGACGAAAGTTGTGGTGGGCACCTCGCTGTTCCAGATCATGTTTGTGACCGCGTTTACCACGATGCTGCATGCGACGACCAACTACACGGTGGATATTGTGCTGGCCGTGCTGCTGCTTGTGGGCGGTGTGATTGGCGCGCAGATCGGCACACGGATTGGCGTGAAGATGAAGGCCGAGCAGCTGCGGATTTTGCTGGCGATGATGGTGCTGCTGGTCTGCGGCAAACTGGCGGTTGATCTGCTTGTGCAGCCCGCCGAGCTCTATTCCATAGGTGCGGGAGGGGGCCACTGATGCGGTATCTTGCAGCGTTTTTACTCCTGATCTGCGCCCTGCCCTTGCGGGCGGAAGAGGTGATTTTGGGGCTGAGCAGTGATCAGGTTTCGATCAACACCAGCTTTGACGGCTCGGAGATTTTGATCTTTGGCGCGGTGCGCCGGGAGCGGCCAATCCCGGAAGGCCCGCCCTTGCAGGTGATCGTGACCGTGGCCGGCCCTTCGGCGCCGGTGACCGTGCGCCGCAAGGAGAAAAAATTCGGGATTTGGGTCAACACCGATGCGGTGGAAGTCGACCGGGCCCCGAGTTTTTATGCGATCAATTCCAGCACGGTGCTGGGGCTGGCGATGAATGATCTGGCGGATCTGGAGCATAAAATCTCTATTCCGCGGGCGATCCGTTCGGTGGGGGCGCCCTATCATATCGAGGATTCGCAGAGCTTTACCGATGCGCTGATCCGGATCAAATCGGGCGCGGATCAATATCAATTGAACGAGGGCGCGGTCTCTGTGCAGGGGCAGACGCTGTTCCGGACTTCGGTGCAATTGCCCGCGGCACTGACCACGGGCAATTACCTGACGCGGATTTTCCTGACCCGCGACGGCAAGATTGTGTCGAAATATGAGACCAGTATTTTTGTGCGCAAAGTCGGGATGGAGCGGTGGCTGTTCACGCTGAGCCGCGAGAATGCGCTGTGGTACGGGCTGTTGTCGCTGGCGATTGCGATTGCAGCAGGCTGGGGCGCGTCGGCGGTGTTTTCGCTGATCAAACGCTAGGGTTTTGGGATGAAATACAGGCGGCGTCAGAGAAATCTGGCGCCGCTTTTTGTGTTTATGGCTCGGCTTGCGGCGCGTCCAAGGTGAGCGGAGCGGCGGGCGCGGCGCGCAGATCGCTAACCAGAAGCGGGCCGGAGGGTTTTGACAGACGGTTGCGCACCACCCAGATCAGCCGTTCCTGCGCGCGGGTGATCGCCACATAGGCAAGCCGTTTCCACAGCGGCTGCCCTGCCTCGGAGCGGCCCATCCGCGCGGCGGCGTAAAGATCGGGGGCGAAGACCTGAACCGTGTCCCATTGGCTGCCCTGCGCTTTGTGAATTGTCACCGCAGAGCCGTGCAAAAACGTGGCTCCCATACGCGCAGCAAAGGGGATAAACGGTTCTTCTTCATCAGGTTTTTCGATTTTCACGATGGAGGCGGCGGAGATTTGCGGGTCTTCTGCGCCCATCACATGCAGGCGGCTGAACCCCGGTTTGCGCCCCACCCCGAGATAGACAACCTGCGCGCCTTTGATGAGGCCGCGCGCCTCGAGGTCGAGACGTTTTTTGCGGTGTTTGAGCGGCAATTCGATGCCATCGCAGATCAGCGGTTCGCCCTCGAGCAGCGCATCTTCGGGCGCGCCGTAGACGTTGCGAAAGGCGTTGATCAGCCGGATGCGGGTGGCGTTGCGCCAGACCAGCACGGGCGAGCGCGCCATCAGATCGACCTCGACACGCTGGCCCCAGACCACCCGCTCATCGCGGCTGGCGGCCTCTTCGATCATGCGTTCAAAATGGTGAAATTCGAGCTGCGGATCGGCCAGCGCATGGGCCAGATCAAGTATCGGGTTATCAGCCTGTTGGCGCATCACACGCGACAGGTTCAACACGCTTTTTTCGGGCAATTTTTCGAAAACCATCGTGCCCGATTGGCCCACGGGGGCAAGCTGGGCCGGATCGCCAAACAACAGCAACGTGGGGAAGATTTCCTTGAGATCCTCGAATTGTTTGTCGTCGAGCATGGAGCTTTCATCGACAAATCCAATGTCCAGCGGCTCTTCGCGGCGCTTCCATCCGGTGATGAAATCGCTGCCGCGCAGCCCCGCCGAGGCCAATGCGCCGGGGATTGATTTGTTATTGGCGAAAAACGCCGCTGCGCGGTCAAGCGCCACATCGGTGAGACCCTCGATCACCGGGCGCTCGCCATTGCCCGCCAGCCAATCGGCGATGCGTTCATATTCGGGATCGTAAACCGGGGTGTAGAGAATCCGGTGGATCGTGGTGGCGGGCACGCCGCGCAGACGCAGCACGCTGGCGGCTTTGTTGGTGGGGGCGAGAATGGCGAGGCTGCGTTTATCGCGGCGCTTGCGGCTCTCGTAATCGCCTGAGACGATATCAACCCCGGCGGCCTCCATGGCGCGGTAAAGCTCGGCCAGCAGCAGGGTTTTGCCCGATCCCGCCTTGCCGGTGACGGCCATCACCTGGTCCTTGCTGCCTTGCGGCGGGCTCAGCAGATTGTCGGTCAGGTGCACGCCAGCAAAGCGCAGCATGTCAGAGACCGCATCAAATGCGGTTGCCTGATCGTCGGAGAATGTAACGGATGTTTGGACCATGGCGGGACACTATGCCATGACCCAAGTGGGGGCCAGATATGATCCGCGTGATTGCGCGGATGGGGGCGTATTTGCGCGGGCGGCTAGATCACAATGATCCGGGCATTGATCGCCAGCGCCACCGCATGGGTGGTGTTGGCCGCGCCCAATTTTCGCCGCGCCCCTTCGATATAGACCCGCAACGTATGCACCGAGATCGACAGGGCAAGCGCCGCTTGGGTGCGGCTATAGCCCATGGCCAGCAGCGCCAGCGCATCGACCTCGCGCGGGGAGAGCGCGGGGCGCTCGGTGCCGGGCAGCGCCGGGCCGATTTCGATGACTTTTTGGTTCAGATATTGCGCCAGCAAGATCAGATCACGCTGGTGGCGTTCGATAAATTTGGCCCATTGCACATCTGTCCGGCAATCATTCACGCTGAACAAGCCGAACTGTCCGTTGGGGCCGCGCACCGGCACCGTGTAGCCTTGCGAGCCCATCCCATAGGTGATGGAATCGCGTCTGAATTCACGCGCCTCCTGCCCCGACCAATCCAAGGAGTTCCAATTCACCGCATTGAAACGCTTGGCACAGCTGAGCATCACCGGGTCGATCCGCACATATTGCCGGGCCCGGTAATGGGCGATCCACACTTTGGGAATGCTGCCGGAGCTGTGGACTTTACCTGTGCTGTCCAACCATTGGTAAGCCGCGTGTTTCACCCCCAGTTGGTTGCGCATCTGTAGCAGCACAGCATGCAGCGCATCGCTGTCGTTAGATAGCTTTAACGCGGCTATTATCTGTTCCAGAAAACCGTTGCCCGTTGTCATATGATTGATGTGCATCATTACCTGCGGTTGCGGCGATTTCGGCCAGAGCGACAATTGCGGTGTCTTCGAGTTGCTCAGCCAAAGCGGGCAGCTGATTAACCGTTGCAAAATTTCGCAGATCGGCGAGAACGTCCAATATCCAGTCTTTCTGCATCTTAACTCATCCTAAATTGGTTAATACAATATTAATACCAGCTTAACGCGAAACTTATTTTTGCCCTACTCACTGTTTTCCACTCCCCATAAATAGCGAGTGAACCGGAGAATAAGACTTAAAAACAAAGCGTTGCGTAAAAGAAAACGTCTGCGAGAGAAATTCTCTTTCGCAGACGTTTCTAACAAACCGGGTCTAAACAGGAGCTTAACCAAAAGCAGATTTTAGAACAAAAAGTGAACTATTTTCCGGCTTCGAGCACATCTTCGAGGGTGCGCAGCCCCGTTTTAGGGGCCTGAACCAGCACCGACATATTGCCCGGCTTATGCTCATTGCGCATCATTTTCATATGCGCCTGAGGCAGATCGGCCCAAGAAAACACCTCGGACATGCACGGATCAAGGCGGCGCTCCAGCATCAGTTTATTCGCGGCGGAGGCCTGTTTGAGATGGGCGAAATGCGAGCCTTGCAGACGTTTTTGGTGCATCCACATATAGCGCACGTCGAACGTGAGGTTGAAGCCCGAGGTGCCCGCGCAAATCACCACCATACCGCCTTTTTTCACGACAAAAGTGGAGACGGGGAAGGTTGCCTCGCCGGGATGTTCGAACACCATGTCAACATTCACGCCTTTTCCGGTGATGTCCCAGATGGCTTTGCCGAATTTTCGGGTCTCGTTAAACCATTCTTTATACTCTGGTGTATTTACTGTCGGCAATTGACCCCAACATTTGAAGTCTTTCCGGTTGAGCACGCCTTTTGCACCCAGATCCATCACGAAATCGCGTTTGGTTTCGTCTGAAATAACGCCAATTGCATTGGCCCCAGCGGTGTTGATCAGCTGGATCGCGTAGGAGCCAAGCCCGCCCGACGCGCCCCAGACCAGCACGTTTTGGCCGGGCTTGAGGTCATGCGGCTCGTGGCCGAACAACATGCGGTAGGCGGTGGCGAGGGTCAGCGTATAGCAGGCGCTTTCTTCCCACGTAAGATGTTTGGGGCGGGGCATCAATTGCTGACTTTGCACGCGGGTAAACTGCGAGAAAGAACCATCGGGGGTTTCATAGCCCCAGATCCGCTGGCTTGGGGAATACATCGGGTCGCCGCCGTTGCATTCCTCGTCGTCGCCATCATCTTGGTTGCAGTGAATCACCACCTCATCGCCCACTTTCCAGCGGGTGACACGGTCGCCCACGGCCCAAACGATGCCAGAGGCATCGGAGCCCGCGATGTGATAGGGTTGTTTATGCCCGTCGAAGGGGCTGATTGGCACGCCAAGCGCGGCCCAGACACCGTTGTAATTGACCCCGGCGGCCATCACCAGAACCAGCACATCCTGGCTGTCCAGTTGGGGCACATCGACCACTTCTTGCAGCATTGCGCTGTCTGGATCGCCGTGGCGTTCGCGGCGAATGGCCCAAGCATACATTTGCTTTGGCACATGGCCCATGGGGGGCATTTCGCCCAGTTCATACAGGTCTTTTTCAGGTGCCTCATAGGCGGCGTGGTGGGTGTCGAGAGCCATGATGTGCCTCCAATCCGTCTCAATCCGCGCCGCAGTGCAGAATCGCGGCGATACCCGAGGCATAAAATGCACCGCGCAACATTGCAACCACCAGAAACACTATTTTGTAATTTTATGACCCAGCGGACGCAGCATTCTCTTTCGCAGGTGCAGCATCATCCGGCAGGAAATGTGCGATGGAATTGGCGTAGAACTGCAAGGTTTCGCCCTCCCCGGCTTGGATATGCCATGTGTCCCCGCGCTGTTCGATCAGCCCGTGGCGCTGCATGTGGCGCAGGGATCGGGCGATTTCGGCTTGAAGCCGCGCCGGATCAAGCGCGATGTTTTCCGCAGGCAGGCGCGGCAGCAGCGCGCCAAGCTCGGCCAGCAATTGATCGGCGCTGCGCGGCCCCTGCACCAGTTGCGTCGCCAGCAGCGGCACGCCAAGCACCGGCATGGCGGCCTCGATGCGCTGCATGATCAGATCGCCCAGAGCGCCTGCGTCGATCTTGCCCGCGCCGCGCAGAGAGACGGGCGCGCCAAAGGCCACGGCGGCGGTGCCAAAGCGGGTGTCTTGGCCGCGCAGCCGTTGCCACAGTTTGCGCAGGATAAAGCCGACGACCACCGTGATCCGCGCGCCAAAACGGCGATCACCGCGCCTATGGGCGGCGATCAGCACACGGTCTTCGAGCACGCGGTCATAGTTGATCGCCACGGGGACAAAGACCACATCGCTGGCGCCCTGATCGGGGTCGAAACCTTCGATGTGATAGGAGAGCAGCCCGACTTTGGGCGGTTGCAACGCGCCGGTGAGGCTGAGCCCGCCTTCGGGGTAGATGCCTTGGGTCACGCCGCCCTCGGTGGCCAGCTGCACATAGCGGGCCAGCACTTTGCGGTAGAGCGCGCCGCGTGATTTGCGGCGGATAAAATAGGCGCCCATGGAGCGGATCAGCAGGCTGAGCGGCCAGACACGCGCCCATTCGCCCACCGCATAAGACAGGGCCGAGGCCCGCGCGGCCAGATAGGTGACCAGCACGTAATCCATGTTCGAGCGGTGGTTCATCACAAAGATGACCGTGGAATCGGCGGGAATTGCGGCAAAGATCGCGTCGTTTTGCTCGCCTGTGCGAATGCGGTAGACCGAGCGGGCCAACATCCGTGCCGCGCGGGTGCCAAAGCTGAAATAGGTGAAGGCAGAGAAGCTGGGCACGATTTCGCGGGCGTATTCCTGTGCTTTTTGGAAGGCGACATTTTCCGGCACCCCGTGTTTGCGCGCGTAGTTGGAAATTTCGCGGGACACGTCGGGATCGTAGCTGAGGCGCTGGATCATGTCATATCGGCGGGCCAGCCGGAACGGTTCAATCGGGCGGGTCAGACGGGTGTTGAGACGAGCCACGGCCTTTTCCAACCGCCGCCGGAAGAACCAGCGCACGGAGGGCAAAAGGAAATGGCTAAGCGCGGTGACGGCGGCAAAAAGCACGATCAGAACGAACAGCCACAAGGGTATTATCACGGTTTGGTTCATCTGCGCACAGTCGCAGGATGGGCGGCGCAGAACAATCTAAAACCGCCCGGAGACGCTGCGCTACGCCGCAATGCAGCGAATTGACAATGTTCTAATCGTTCGCATATCTAGAGGTAGACGAAAGATTATTACGCGCTCAGCGCAAGTGACAGATGAGGCCCCGTGATGACCCATGCAAAGCAAGACCCCGTGAAAGACCGCCCTTGGTTGATCCGCACCTATGCGGGCCATTCGACGGCGGCCGCGTCCAATGCGCTGTATCGGGCGAATTTGGAAAAGGGGCAGACCGGGCTTTCTGTGGCATTCGATTTGCCGACCCAGACCGGATATGACAGCGACCATGTTTTGTCGCGCGGTGAGGTGGGCAAAGTGGGCGTGCCGGTTTGCCATTTGGGAGATATGCGGGCGCTGTTTGCGGATATTCCGCTGGAGCAGATGAACACGTCGATGACAATTAATGCGACGGCGCCATGGTTGCTGTCGCTTTATATTGCTGTGGCCGAGGAGCAAGGCGCGGATATTGCCGGACTGCAAGGCACGGTGCAAAATGATCTCATTAAAGAATACCTGTCGCGCGGCACGTATATTTGCCCCCCTGCCCCCTCGCTCAAAATGATCGCGGATGTGGCAGAATATTGTTATACGAACGTGCCAAAATGGAACCCGATGAATGTGTGTTCCTATCACCTGCAAGAGGCAGGCGCGACGCCGGAGCAGGAATTGTCTTTTGCGCTGGCCACGGCGACGGCGGTATTGGATGCGCTTAAACCGCGTGTGCCCGTCGAGGATTTCCCCGCATTGGTGGGGCGTATTTCGTTTTTTGTGAATGCAGGCATCCGCTTTGTCACAGAAATGTGCAAGATGCGGGCCTTTGTGGATCTGTGGGACGAGATATGCCGCGAGCGTTATGGGGTTGAGGATGCGAAATACCGGCGGTTCCGCTATGGGGTGCAGGTTAATTCGCTGGGGCTGACCGAGCAGCAACCCGAGAATAACGTCTACCGGATTTTGATTGAAATGCTGGCGGTGACGCTTTCGAAAAAGGCGCGCGCGCGGGCGGTGCAATTGCCCGCGTGGAATGAAGCGCTGGGGTTGCCGCGCCCGTGGGATCAGCAATGGTCCATGCGGATGCAACAGATTTTGGCCTATGAAACCGATTTGCTGGAATTCGATGATCTGTTTGATGGCAACCCGGCGGTGGATGCCAAAGTGGCGGCGCTCAAGGACGGGGCGCGGGCGGAATTGGCCTATTTGGATAATATGGGCGGCGCGATTTCGGCAATTGATTATATGAAATCGCGGCTGGTGGAGAGCAATTCGGCGCGGCTTGGGCGTATTGAAGCGGGCGAGACTGTGGTTGTTGGGGTCAACAAATGGCAGCAGGGTGAGCCTTCGCCGCTGATGACCGGGGATGGCGGTATTATGGTGGTGGAACCGGGCGTTGAGGCCGATCAGATTGCCGCGCTCAATGAATGGCGCGGCGCGCGGGATGCAGGCGCGGTAGAGGCGGCCTTGGCCGAATTGCGCAGCGCCGCCGCCGAGGGGCGCAACATCATGCCCGCGTCAATTGCCGCGGCAAAAGCCGGGGTGACCACGGGCGAATGGGCGGCGCAAATGCGCGCGGTGCATGGCGAATACCGAGGCCCAACCGGGGTGGCCGCAGGGCAGTCGAACCAGACCGAAGGATTGGATGAATTGCGCGCCGCCGTGGATATGGTGAGCGGCAAATTGGGACGGCGGATGAAGTTTTTGGTGGGCAAACCGGGGCTTGATGGGCATTCGAATGGCGCGGAACAGATCGCTGTACGCGCGCGTGATTGCGGGATGGATATTACCTATGAGGGAATTCGCCTGACGCCCGATCAGATTGTAGATGCGGCGCGAAATGAAGCGGCCCATGTGGTGGGCATATCGATTCTTTCCGGATCGCATATTCCTTTGGTCGAGGAATTAATGGCAAAAATGCGGTCTGCTGATATGACTAATATACCAGTGATTGTAGGCGGAATCATCCCCGACGAGGATGCTAAGCGTTTGTATTCTATGGGTGTTTCAAAGGTTTATACGCCTAAAGATTTCGAATTGAACACGATTATGGCGGATATAATTACTTTGGTGGATACAAAGGTAATCGCGGCGCAATAACGCGCTGACACAATTCTATTAATGGACAGATCATCATTTTAGGTTAAGTAGTAGTGCCACTGGACAATTGTATTTTTCCACTGGAGCGAGAATGGTGAAAAACGAGTTGAAGAAGATGACCACAAAGCAATTGGAGAAATTGCTTGAGGATGTGAAGAAGGCATTGGCCACGGCCCGCGCCCGAGATCGATCCATGGCGCGCAAAGCGGCAGAAAAAGCCGCTGCTGAATTTGGGTTCTCGCTGGGTGATTTGGGCGGAACCGAGAAGAAAGCGAAAAAAGCGCCGCGTGCTAAAGCTGTGAAAAAAGTCGGCACGCCGAAATATCGCAATCCAAAAGATGCCACGCAGACCTGGACCGGCAAAGGCCGTAAGCCAAATTGGTTTGTTCAAGAAGTTGAAAGCGGCACCTCTGAGGAAGCGCTGACGATTTAAACCGGTGATGCTGGTTTAAAGAACGCCCAAGACCAAGACAGGGCGGCCGCGAGGATTTAACGCGGCAGCACTCTTTGCCTCTTGCCCGAAGCGTCCCGGACGGGCAGTTTCGGGCAAAGAGACATAGGAGACGACCCATGACCGTTCATATTGGCGCCAAGCCCGGCCAAATTGCGCAAACTGTTTTGATGCCTGGCGATCCTTACCGCGCCAAATGGGCGGCAGAGACGTTTTTGGACGGGGCCGAATTGGTGAATGAGGTGCGCGGCATGCTGGGGTTTACCGGCACGTGGCGCGGCAACCGGGTGACCATTCAAGGGTCGGGCATGGGCATGCCGTCCCTGTCGATCTATGCCAATGAATTGATCACGAGCTATGACGCGCAGACCCTGATCCGCATCGGGTCCTGTGGCGGCATGCAAGATCACGTGGGCATTCGCGATGTGATTATCGCGATGACGGCGAGCACGATCACCTCGCCCTCCTCGGGGATTTTCCGTGAATTGAATTACGCGCCCTGTGCCGATTGGTCATTGCTCAATGCGGCGGTGAAGGTCGCAGAAGCGCGCGGCACCAAGACCCATGTGGGCGGGATTTATTCTTCGGATGTGTTTTACGCCGAGCGCCCGGATCTGGATGAGCAGATGGTGCGCCACGGGATTTTGGGTGTCGAGATGGAAGCGGCGGAGCTTTATATCCTTGCGGCGCGGCATAAGCGGCGGGCATTGGCGGTGCTGACGGTGTCGGACCATCTGGGCACGGGCGAGGCGTTGCCCTCCGAGGACCGCGAGAAAAGCTTTGGCGATATGGTTGAGATCGCGTTGCAAGCGGCGTTTCCGGACGCGTGAACGCGGGCGGCGGCGCCAAGGTGCCAGCCGCCGGATTTGAGTATTTCGAGGAAGGGTGAAGACGCGGGGTTAGAGCCCGTGGCTGCGGCTGTAGGAGCTGGGCTGCGGGCTTTGCCAATTTTGCAGGTCGGCGGGTTTGAAAATCTCGATCAGCAGCGGGTGGCAGGCGGCGGCATCCGAGGAATGCTGGGCCGAGCAATCGCCGCCGGGGCAGGCGCTGAGCGCGCCGAGCAGGTCGATTTCTGCAAAAAATTCGAGGTAATCGCCGGGGCGGACCGGGCTGGCTTTCATGAAATATTGCCCGGTGTCGCGGGTGAAGCCGGTGCACATGAAGACATTGAGCACGTCATGCACATGGGGTTCGGCCTCGGGCAAGGGCAGGTTCAGATGCGCGGCCAAGGCGCGGGTCAGGTTCGAGTGGCAGCAATGGTGGTAGTCGCCGCCCGAGAGCAGATTGTGCGTGTAGGGGTCGCAGCGGGTGCCGATCACGTCATGCACAGAGCCGCCGAACCCGTCGATGCCGTACCAGCCCAGCGTGTCATGGGTGAGGGTTGCCATGGGGCGCAGGGCGGGGAAGCTGGACCAGAGCCGGTGGCCGCGTGTCACATGGGTGCCGTGCAGGGCGCGGGTTTTGCCGGAGTAGAAACGCTCGCTCAGGTCATGGGCGTTCCATAGGTTCAGATCGCCCACCTGCGGCCCTTCGGTGGAAGTGATGCGGAAGAAATGTCCGGCGGGGACGGTGAAACAGGCCGCATCGCGGGGCGGCGCGGTGATTTCATCGATTTTGGTGAGAGCGCTGCGGGCGTGATCGAGCAGCGCCATATCCGGGGCGGGCAAGGTTTCGACCGGGTAGCAGATCACCGGGGGCACGGCGCGGCGGGCGGCGGCGTCTTTGGCGGCTTGGGTCATTGGGCGCTCCGTTTATCTGCGCCCTGCATTGGCCGCGCCGCACGGTATTAACCTAAACTGCGGCGTTTTCCAATCCGGCGAGGCGGGCAGTTTTTAGATCAAGGGCACATTATGCCACATGTTTTTTCGAAACATTGGCTGGCTAGAATTGTCCTATAGGTTGTTACACAGAGAGATATTGAGATGATTTTTCGTGTTGCCAGATTAGCCGGGCTTGGGATGGCCTGCATCACCGCCATAGCTCATGTTTTTATCGGAAGCTTTGATACGCTGTTGCCGCTTTTGCAAGCGGAGGTCGCGCCAGTGATCAAGGGAACATTTCATGCCTGTTGGCATTTTGTGAGCATATTTCTGGTATTTTCGGTTTGGAGCTTCATCCGCAAGGCGCCTTTTGCACCGCAATTGGCGCTTTTATGGGTCGCATTTTCGGCCTGTTTTATCATTGCGGGCATAACCGCTGCTGGGATCAGTGGGCTTTTACTCTTGCCTCAATGGCTGTTTTTGGGTGCCGCTGGAATTTTGCTGATGGTCACAACGCCCAAGGGAGGCCGTGATCAGGGGTAGCGCTGCGTTTTTGGCGATAGGTTTTTCACAAGGCGGAAGTATCAAGCCCGCGTTTGCAGCCCTGAGGCGCGTCTTTGCGGGCGGTGTAGGCCTCGGCGCCGCAAGCGGCGCAGCGGTAGAACCGCAGGGCGCCGCGATTTCTGGTTTGGTCGGCGCGCCATCGACAGGCGCGCCGGTTGCCGTGTTTCCAGTTCAGGGCGGCCACGGCGATGAATGCAATCCCTGCGATGAGCAGATAGATCATGGCCGCCGCCCCTTTTCGTTTTCTGCCCGAGCCGCAGTTTTAAACCGTGCGTTCGACCATCAGCTTTTTGATCTTGGCGATGGCTTCGGCGGGGTTCAGGCCTTTGGGGCAGGTCCGCGTGCAGTTCATGATCGTGTGGCAGCGGTAGAGTTTGAACGGATCTTCGAGATCGTCCAGACGCTCGCCCGTGGCTTCATCGCGGCTGTCGATGATCCAGCGGTAGGCGTGCAGCAAGGCGGCTGGCCCGAGGTAGCGATCGCCATTCCACCAGTAGCTGGGGCAGGATGTGGAGCAGCAGGCGCACATGATACATTCATAAAGCCCGTCAAGCTGGCCCCGGTCTTCGATGGATTGTTTCCATTCCTTGCGCGGCTCGGGGGTTTCAGTGCGCAGCCATGGCTGCACTGACGCGTGCTGGGCGTAGAAATGGGTGAGGTCGGGGATCAGGTCTTTCACCACTGGCATATGCGGCAGCGGGTAGATTTTCACCACATCTTTGACTTCTTCAACGCCGTAGGTACAGGCCAGCGTGTTGATCCCGTCGATGTTCATCGCGCAGGAGCCGCAGATGCCTTCGCGGCAGGAGCGGCGGAAGGTCAACGTGGGGTCGATCTCGTTTTTGATCTTGATCAGCGCGTCCAAGATCATCGGGCCGCAGGTGTCCATATCGACAAAATACGTGTCGACCGAGGGGTTTTTCCCATCGTCGGGGTTCCAGCGATAGACGTGGAATTCACGCAGGTTGGTCGCGCCTTCCGGCTTGGGCCATGTCTTGCCCTGCGTCATGCGGGAGTTTTTAGGCAATGTCAGTTGGACCATGTCAGTCTTCCTTTCGGGTCGGGCCATTGGGCCCCGGAGTTAGTATCAGGTTAAACAGGTTACGCGCCCAGTTGCAGCCCGGCAGAGCCGCCGACGCAGGACACTGTTTCGGGGCGTTTGAGCACGGCGCGGACAACATCAACGGTGGTTTCGCTGACGCCGCCGATGGTTGCGCGGGCATATTCGCGGATTTCCAGCGCCGATGAATTGTCGATGATGCAATCGGTGAAGGGGGTGATGAGTTGTTTCGGCACCGCCGGGAAGCGGGTGGCGAGGATTTCGGTGACCACGGATTTCGCGCCTTTGCGCGCGGTACGGTCCACGGCGCTCTCGACTTCGGTGCAGGCACTCAGCGCCAGCACGGCTGCACATATCAAACCCCGGATCATCTCAGGCCCCCTTTGGCGCAGGCAGCGCCATTTCGATATGGGCGGTTTCAGCCAGATCGGCGATCCGTTCCACATCCTTTTCGAAATGCGGCAAGAGCCGCTCTAAAAATGCGATGTCATGGCCTGCGATCCAGAGCAGCATTTTATATTCCGGGTCATCGGCCATTTGCGTGCCCCGGTCATTGCTGCGCAGATCGGCGGCGTTTTTGGTTTTCTTCTGGAAGGATGATCCGCCGCCAAAGCGTTGCACTTCGCCGCGGCTGTTGTCGCGCAGGGGCAGGCCAAGCTGGGTCAGCAGATCGGCGCGGTAGGTTTCATCCTCCATCCAGCGGTCGTAGCAGATGCCCGTCACCCCCGGCAGCGAGAGCCGGTCCAGCCCGTCGGCATAGGTGGCAAAGGCGCGGGTGATGATGCGCATCCGGTCCACCGGGCCCCAGTCGTCATTGCCTTGCAGCTTGGCCAGCAGCGAGGCTGTCCAGTTCAAAAAGCTGCGGTAGATGATGATGCGGTGGTCGAAATCCGGCGCAGCAAAGCCATGGCTTGGATCGCGTTCGCGTTTGCGCGCGGGTGGCATGCGGTCTTCGTAAGAGACGATGATCGCGGGGGTGCGCCCGGCCTCGCTGATGCGGTCGGCGTTGGGGCGGTTCAGATGCGGGATAAACCGGGCCTGGGGGTCATAGACATCGACCGAGGCAAAGCCCTGCCGAGGGTCTTCCCCGGCAGTGCAATTATTGAAGAACAACCCGCCAGAGGCGCTGCGCGGTGCGTTGCGCATCAGCCAATCGGTGATGGCGTGGTTGCCCGAACGGCGCATGCCAAACACCTGTAGCGCGCAGGCCGGGTCAAGCCCGCCCTGCTGCCATGTGGTGCCTGTCTGACGCGCCTCGCCCATCTTAGTAGACGCGCGCTTTCGGGGCGATCTTCTTGAGATCAATGCCGCCTTCTTCCGCTGTGGTCAGCGGGTCCAGATGCACAGGGCGGAAGTTCAGCTCGGCTTTCTGGTCCTTGAACCAGATCAGCGAGTGTTTGCGCCAGTTCTCGTCGTCGCGGTTTGGATAATCCTCATGCGCATGGGCGCCGCGGCTTTCTTTGCGCGCGGCGGCGGCGGTGATGGTGGCCACCGCGTTTGGCATCAGGTTGGTCAGTTCCAGCGTTTCCATCAGATCGGAGTTCCACACCAGGCTGCGGTCTGTGACGTGCAGATCGGATTGCTTGGCGGAGACTTCTTCCATCTTTTTGCGGCCCTCTTCGAGGGTTTTATCGGTGCGGAACACGGCGGCGTCGGCCTGCATGGTTTTTTGCATCTCAAGACGCAGATCAGCGGTTGGGATGGCGCCATTGGCGTGGCGCAGCCCGTCGAAACGGTCAAACGCGGCGTCGATGCTGGCTTGGTTGCAGGTCGGCACTGGTGTGTTCGGGTCCACGATTTTGGCGGCGCGGATCGCGGCGGCGCGGCCAAAGACCACAAGGTCGATCAGCGAGTTGGAGCCCAGACGGTTCGCGCCATGCACCGAGGCACAGCCCGCTTCGCCCACAGCCATCAGGCCGGGGGTGATGTTGTCGGGGTTTTCCGCCGTTGGGGAGAGCACTTCGCCCCAATAGTTCGTGGGAATACCGCCCATGTTATAATGCACGGTTGGCAGAACCGGGATCGGTTCTTTGGTCAGGTCCACCCCGGCAAAGATGCGCGCGCTCTCGGAAATGCCCGGCAGGCGCAGGTCCAGCGTTTCGGGTGGCAGGTGGTTGAGGTGCAGGTGAATGTGGTCGCCGTTTTCGCCCACGCCGCGGCCTTCGCGGATTTCCATCGTCATGCAGCGCGAGACCACGTCACGCGACGCCAGATCCTTGTAGGTCGGCGCGTAGCGTTCCATGAAACGCTCGCCTTCGGAGTTGGTCAGATAACCGCCTTCGCCGCGTGCGCCTTCGGTGATCAGGCAGCCAGCGCCGTAGATGCCGGTGGGGTGGAATTGCACAAATTCCATATCCTGAAGCGGCAGGCCCGCGCGGGCCACCATGCCGCCGCCGTCGCCGGTGCAGGTATGGGCAGAGGTTGCGCTGAAATAGGCGCGGCCATAGCCGCCCGTCGCCAGCACGACCATTTTGGCCGAGAAGAGGTGCATGGTGCCGTCATCGAGTTTCCAGCACAGCACACCCTGACAGGTGCCGTCTTCGGCCATGATCAGGTCAATGGCGAAATATTCAATGTAGAATTCCGCGTTATGCTTGAGCGACTGGCCGTAAAGCGTGTGCAAAATCGCGTGGCCTGTGCGGTCTGCTGCGGCGCAGGTCCGCTGAACCGGAGGGCCTTCGCCAAATTCGGTGGTGTGGCCGCCGAAGGGACGTTGGTAGATTTTGCCCTCTTCGGTGCGCGAGAAAGGCACGCCGTAATGTTCCAGCTCGTAAACCGCTTTGGGGGCTTCGCGCGCGAGATATTCCATCGCGTCTGTGTCGCCCAGCCAGTCGGAGCCTTTGACGGTGTCATACATGTGCCACTGCCAATTGTCGGGGCCCATGTTCGACAGGGAGGCCGCAATGCCGCCCTGCGCCGCGACTGTGTGCGAGCGGGTTGGGAAAACCTTGGACACGCAAGCAGTGCGCAGGCCCTGTTCGGCCATGCCCAATGTTGCCCGCAGCCCCGCGCCGCCAGCGCCCACAACCACGACGTCATATTCGTGGGTTTCATATTCATAAGCAGCCATCACTTGGCCTCCTGCATCAGGTAAATTCTATCAAAGCGCCAGTTTGGCGACGGCGAAGACGCCAAAAGCCGCCGCGCCATAGCTGATCACACGCACCGCGATGAGCGTGATCTGGCCGGTCAGCCCATGCACGTAATCTTCGATCAGGATCTGCGCGCCATCGGCGAAATGTTTGAAGCCGACCAGCAGCGTCAGGGCTGCGATGACCGCAGGCCAAGGGCGGCTGTAATAGGCGATGATTTCTTCATAGGTGCCGCCCAGAGCCGCGCCAAAGGTGAAGATAAAAAGCGGCACAAGGATCAGCAGCGCCGCGGATGACATGGTCATGGCCCAGTGATGCGCGGTGCCGGATTTCGCAGAGCCCAGCCCCTGCGCGCGTTTGCGGTCTGTCAGGTAACGCATAGCAGCCCCCTTTATACGATGATGACGGTCAGGACCGTCAAAACAACGGAGCCGATCAAACAGCCCCAGCCCAGTTTGGTTGCGGTGGGCAGGTCAAGCCCGACGCCCTGATCCCAGATCAGGTGCCGCAGACCGGCGAGGCTGTGATACCACAGGCCCAGCACCGAGAAGAACATGACCAGATCGCCGAACCATGAGGTCAGCAAGCCGTTGACGGTGTTGAAATACGCCTCGGATGTTGCGGCGGCCAAAAACCACCAGACGATCAAAAGCGCGGTGATGCCCATGGCATTGCCGGTAATCCGGGTCAGAATCGAGGTCATCGATGTCAGTTGCGGGCGGTAAATCTGTAAATGCGGGCTAAGTGGGCGGTTGCCCCGGTTCACATCGGCCATTGTCGTGGCTCCTCACTTTGGCTGTTGGCGCATTGTGACCGGATTTTCCAACCATGTCACGGCCCATCACGCCAAAATCCGATCAAACCCCCGGCAATTTCGCCCGATTTATCACAGATATTTCGGGCTCCAATGGCTTTGTGATCACACGAATAATTTTCGTGATCACAAAGTTGAGTACCTGACTAAAAGACTCCGGAAACGCCATCCCAGATGAGTTTAAACCCTGTGACCAGCAACAAAATATAGGTCAGCGCAAAGAACAGCCGTTCGGGCACAATGGCATGGGCGCGCACCCCCAGCCATGCGCCCAGCAGCGCAAAAGGCGCAAGCAGCAGGTTGGCCTGAAAGCTTTGCGCGCTGAACATGCCAAGCGCGGCATAGGGAAAGAATTTCACCACATTGAGGGAAAAGAAAACCAGAACGGTGGTGGCTTGGAACTGGGTCTTGCTTAGGTTGCGCCCCAGCAGGAAAACCGCAGCGGGCGGGCCGCCTGCGTGGCTGATGAAGGTGGTGAAGCCCGTCACCACACCGCAAAACGCGCCAAACCCATCGGACCAGACCCGCCCGCCAAGCCGCACCCAGCCCTGCGAAACCGCCACGCGCCATGCGACAAACCCCACCGAGACGCTGCCGATGAGCAGCCGGATCAGATCGGGCGAGGCCACGCGGAAAAGCGCGACGCCCAAGACGATGCCGGGCAGCCCGCCCGCGATCAGCAGCAGCGCCTCGCGCAGGCCCCATTTGCCCCAATAGCTGCGCAGGGTTGCCAGATCGATCAGCATCAGCAGCGGCAACATCACCCCCAGCGCCATGGCCGGATCAACCACCAGCGCCAGAAGCGACGCCGCTGCAAAGGCCGCTCCAGAGCCAAAGCCGCCCTTTGAGATGCCCGCAAACAGCACCGCAGGTCCGGCCACTGCAAAAAACGTCGCATCGAGTATTATCATGTGAGGGAAACCGCCGTGAAGAAAATGTGAGCCGAATGCGGAACCGAAAGCCCCCTGCATGGTTGATTAGCCAGAGCGGAGCCAAGGGTTCCGGGCAACTGAAGGAGAGATTAAGATGAAACGTTTTCTGAGCACAACCGCCGTCTTGTTGACCATGACAGGCGCCGCCGCATACGCCGAAACACACGCAGCAGATGCGTCCGGTTTTGGCAGCGTGACCGTACAGCAAGGGGACTTCTATGCCTCTGATCTGATCGGCATGCGCATCCATAACGCCGAAGCCCCTGTTGAGGCCGATGCCCGTGTGGCAGCTGATGCCTCAGCCGAATGGGATGACATCGGCGAGATCAACGACCTGATCGTGAACAACGAAGGCGACGTAACCGCCGTGATCTTGGGCGTTGGTGGCTTCTTGGGCATGGGCGAGCATGACGTGACCGTTTCCATGGATCAAATCCAATCCGTCTACACCGAAGATGGCGACCGTTTCTTGGTGGTTTCCACCACAAAAGAAGCGCTTGAGGCGGCACCTGAGTTTGACCGCGCCGCGCTGGACGCTGACATGAACGCCGGGATGGACACATCCGACACGGCCGCCGTGACCGACACGCAAATGGGCGCTGATGCGACACATGCAGATGCCAATGCCAATGTTGACGCAGATGCCAACGCCGATGTGGCCGAAGCTGATGTGAACGCAGACGCCAATGCAGACCCAGTGCGCGCCGGTGAAGTGGCCGAAGCGCAAGAGCGTGACATGCTGGTTGCACCGCAACTGGAGCGTGAAGGCTATGAGACAGCCGCCGCTGGCGATGTTGAGCAGCTGACCGCCGAAGATCTGGATGGTTCTTATGTTTACGGTGCCAATGATGAAACCGTAGGCGAAATTGACCGCCTGATCATGAGCGACGACGGTAAAGTTGAGCATGTTGTGATCAACGTGGGTGGCTTCCTTGGTCTGGGCGAAAAGCCAGTGGCCGTGACGTTTGACGAGCTGCAAGTGATGAAGAACGTGGAAGGCGACGATTTCCGCATCTACATCGACAGCACCGAAGAAGCGCTGGAAGCACAGCCAGAATATCAAGAGTAAACGCTTGATCTGGCAGGGGATTTAACCCCCAGCCTTGGGCCGCACCTGCAAAGGGTGCGGCCCTTTTTCATGTGGGGGCGGCGGCGGTTTGGATTTGCCAAATTGGCGGCATCTGCGCGATGCGGTGCAGCGCTGCACACCGCCTGTGGTTGATCGTTTCAAGCGCCCCGCCGCTCAGCGCAACTTGCGAAGCCAATCGAACCGCGTTATCCCAGCCGCAAAGCAACCTCTCACGAAGGAATGGACTTATGGCCAGAGCCAAAATCGCGCTGATCGGCGCAGGCAATATCGGGGGCACGCTTGCCCATCTCGCAGCCATCAAAGAGCTGGGCGACGTGGTGATGTTTGACATCGCCGAAGGTCTGCCACAGGGCAAAGCGCTCGACATCGCAGAATCCGGCCCCTCCGAAGGCTTTGACGCCACCATGAGCGGCACCCAAGATTACGCCGACATCGCAGGCGCCGATGTGTGCATCGTGACCGCCGGTGTGGCACGCAAGCCCGGCATGAGCCGCGATGACCTGCTTGGCATCAACCTCAAAGTCATGAAATCCGTGGGCGAAGGCATCGCCAAACACGCGCCAAACGCGTTTGTGATCTGTATCACCAACCCGCTGGACGCCATGGTTTGGGCATTGCGCGAGTTTTCCGGCCTGCCCCATAACATGGTTTGCGGCATGGCCGGTGTGCTGGACAGCGCCCGTTTCCGCCACTTCCTTGCCAGCGAGTTCAACGTCTCCATGCGCGACGTGACCGCGTTTGTTCTGGGCGGGCATGGCGACACAATGGTGCCACTGGCGCGTTATTCCACCGTTGGCGGCATCCCCCTGCCCGATCTGGTGAAAATGGGTTGGACCACCCAAGAAAAACTCGACGCGATCATTCAGCGCACCCGTGACGGCGGCGCGGAAATCGTTGGCCTGCTGAAAACCGGCTCGGCGTTTTACGCGCCTGCGACCTCTGCCATTGAAATGGCCGAAGCCTATCTGAACGACCAAAAACGCGTGCTGCCTTGTGCCGCCTATGTTGACGGCGCCTATGGTCTGGACGGGTTCTATGTGGGCGTGCCCACCGTGATTGGCGCCAATGGCGTTGAGCGCGTGGTCGAGATCGACATGAACAAAGACGAGCAAGCCATGTTCGACAATTCCGTGAACGCCGTTAAGGGCCTCGTGGAAGCGTGCAAAGGCATCGACGGCTCGCTGGCCTAAGCGCCTGCGATCATCGCATTGATATGGGGCCGGACCTTGCCAAAGGGTCCGGCCTTTTCTTTATCTACATTTTTAACGTTATTTCTGCGCTCAGGTGACCCATGGCTGATTTGATTTACCCGATGACCGACGAAGACGGTTTTGTTTTTGCCGCCACGGGTGCGCAATATCGCGGGTTGGCACAGCGGGCGGCGCGCAGCCTGCGGGCGGTGATGGGCGATGTGCAGATTGATCTGTTCGCTGATGCGTCGCTGGAGGATGCGGTGTTCAATCAGGTGCATCTGGTGGAACATAAAGGCACGCGGCCCAAGATCGAAGCGCTGCGCCGCAGCCGTTTTGCGCGCACGGTCTATCTGGATTGTGACGTGGTGGCGGTGGCTGATGCGTCGGATATGTTCGCGCTGTTGCACCGGGCGGATATGATTGGCGTGCAGGAGATGTATGGCAATGCGCCCGTGGGGCTGCACCGGGTGAGCCAGGACATTCCCCTGTCGTTTCGCCAGATCAATTCCGGCGTGCTGGGCGTGCGCGCCAATGCGCAGACCCATGATTTCCTGACCGAATGGGAGCGCCGGATGGGCGCATTGCAACAGCGCTGGGACCAGCCTGTGCTGCGTGAAATGCTGTGGGAAGCGGAGTTGAAATTCCAGACCCTGCCAGCCGAATACAACCTGATGCATTCGCGGTATATCACCGCCATGGGCCAGCGCATGGCCGCGCCGCGCCTGTTGCATCTTACGCCGCTGCACGAGGTGGCGGACGGGATGCGTGATCTGGATCAACCCTTTGATCTGTCGGAAGTTTTATCCGAGCCTGTGCTCAAGGCGCTGCAAACATTGATCCGTAATGACCGCAGTTTGGGGGCCAATCGTTCGGCGCGCGATGTGCTGGGCGATGCGCTGCGCCGCTTTCCGAAAGTCGAGAAAAAGGCCCGTAAACTGTGGCGCAAGCTGCGCTGAGCGCGGCCTGCGGGGGCGGGACTTAAGCGTCATTATCGCGGATCGGCAGCGCCTCGGCCAAGGTTTCAAATGCTTGGCCCGAAGCGATCAGACAGGTCAGCCCATCGGCGCGGGTGACCGTGATGGTCCAACTGCCGGTTTGATCGCTGGCGAAAACCTCGACCATGGCGTTATTCGCCCCCAGCCCGATGGATTGGCGCGATTCGCCGTAGCGATCGGCAAGGCGTTGCACGATTGAGTCGCGGTCCCCGCAATGGCGCGCGGTTTGGGCGTTTGCCTCGGGCGACATGGCGATGAGTAGCGCCGAAGCGGCGGTGAGCAGCAGCAGATGGATGATCTTGACCACGCGCCGATTGGCGGTGATGCGTTGCAATTTCTGTTTCATTATATTGCCTTCATTTCAAAAAGGCGGCACCCAGAACCTTACGGCCCCAACGGCGTTTTGCCGGTTCTGATCCGGGTGGCCCCGGTTAAGGATCTGGCCCAACCCGCGCACCGCCCAAAGCAGGGCAAATGCAGCGTCTGAACCCGAGGACCAGCCTGCCGCCAAGCCCTGAAATTGGCGTTAACACCGCGGGCGATACATATTGCATTTGAATTGTGCTGCGCTGCGGCGAGATTGCCCTTGAAGTTTTTGGCAAAAAATGCCCCCTTAGCGCGCAACAATATTTCAACACCGGAATCAATCATGACCAGCCAATCCCGTCCCTTGCGCTCTGCTCTCTATATCCCCGGCTCCAAGCCGCGTGCCTTGGAAAAAGCGCGGGGGCTGGCCTGTGATGCGATCATTTTTGATCTCGAAGATGCGGTCAGCCCCGATGAAAAAGCCGCAGCGCGCGCCACATTGGCCGAGGCGCTGGCGGCGGGCGGTTATGGCGCGCGGATGACGATTGTGCGGATCAACGCGCTTGATACCCCGTGGGGCGCGGAAGATGCGCGGGCGGCGGTGCAGATGGGCCCCGATGCGGTGCTGCTGCCCAAAGTGGGCAGCCCGGCGGATCTGGATGCGCTGGCCGAGATCACCGGCGATCTGCCGCTTTGGGCGATGATGGAGACACCGGGCGCGATGCTGGGGGCGGCGGCGATTGCGGCCCATCCCAAATTGCAGGGCATGGTGATGGGCACCAATGATCTGGCCAAGGATCTGAACATGCGGTTCCGCGCTGACCGTCTTCCGCTGATGACGGGGCTGGGCCTGTGTTTGCTGGCGGCCAAGGCGCATGGGGTAGCGATTATCGACGGGGTTTATAACGCGTTTAAGGATGACGATGGCTTGCGCGGCGAATGCGCGCAGGGGCGCGACATGGGGTTTGATGGCAAGACATTGATCCACCCCGCGCAATTGGCCATTGCCAATGAGGCGTTTTCGCCCTCGGAGGCCGAGATTGATCTGGCGCAGCGGCAGATCGCGGCGTTTGAGGCAGCCGAGGCCGCAGGCCAAGGCGTTGCGGTTGTGGATGGAAAGATCGTAGAGAACCTGCACATTGTCACGGCGCGTGATACGCTGGCCAAAGCGGCTTTGATTGCCCAAATGCAAAAGGAAACCTGATGATCTTGCTTATTCTGGGGCTTGCCCTGTGGGTCTTTGCCCATTTCTTTAAACGCGCCATGCCCGGCACCTATGCTGATCTGGATGGGGGCAGCAAAGGTTTCATCGCGGCGATGATCTTGCT
Organism: Sulfitobacter sp.; assembly: GCA_051252055.1. Lineage (GTDB taxonomy): Bacteria > Pseudomonadota > Alphaproteobacteria > Rhodobacterales > Rhodobacteraceae > Sulfitobacter. The sequence goes on along the minus strand of JBPOFD010000001.1, from coordinate 642,261 downwards.
GGGTGTTGTGTTGATGATTTTTGGCTATCGCATGTGGGATGGCACGTTCTTTTGGGGCCGTCATCCGGCCACCACGGGGATTAACAATCTGATGATGGTGGCGGCGCTGTATTTCACCAGCCCCGGCCCCAAGAAAGGCGCGATTTTCTACAAGATGCGCCACCCGATGTTGACGGGTTTTGCGATTTGGGCAGCGGCGCATTTGCTGGTCAATGGCGACACCCCTTCGTTTGTGCTGTTTGGCGGCCTGTTGATCTGGGCGCTGGCCGAAATCGTGGTGATCAACCGCGCCGAGCCAAACTGGACCGCGCCGCCCAAGGGCAGCATTGCCAAGGACGGCATGTTTTTGGCCGCGTCGCTGGTGCTTTTGGTGGTGATCGGCGCGATCCACACATGGCTTGGCTATAACCCATTTGGTTAAGGAAACCCCTGTTTATGAAACTCTATCGTTTTTTGTCCGAAGAGGACACGTCGGCCTTTTGTCACAAGGTCACTGAGGCGCTCAACAAAGGCTGGGAGCTGCATGGCTCGCCCACCCAGACATGGGATCACGCGGCGGGCATCATGCGCTGCGGGCAGGCCGTGGTGAAAGAGGCCGAGGGCACCTATACGCCCGAGACCAAGCTGGGCCAGCACTGATGGCGACAAAGACCAATCCGGGGCGGTTTTTCGAGGATTACCGCATGGGCGAGGTGATCCATCATGCGGTGCCGCGCACCGTCAAGATGGGCGAGCGGGCGCTGTATCACATGCTTTATCCCGCGCGTCATGCGCTGCATTCCTCGGATCAATTTGCCCAAAGCTGTGGTTTGCCGTTCAGCCCGCTGGATGATCTGGTGGCGTTTCACATTGTTTTTGGCAAAACCGTGCCGGATATTTCGCTCAATGCGGTGGCCAATCTGGGCTATGCGCAGGGGCGTTGGACCGCGCCTGTGTGGCCCGGCGATACGCTGCGCAGCCAGTCCGAGGTGATTGGTCTGAAGCAGAATTCGAACGGCAAATCCGGGGTGGTCTATGTGCGCACCACGGGGCTGAACCAGCATGACGAGACGGTGCTGGAATATGTGCGCTGGGTGATGGTGCGCAAAGCCGATATTGATGCGCCCGCGCCCCAGACGGTGATCCCCGATCTGCCAGAGGCGCTGCGCGCCGATCAGCTGTGCATCCCGAAGGGCCTAGATTTCAGCGCCTATGATTTCACCCTTGCAGGGGAGCCGCACCGCTGGGGCGATTACGAGATTGGCGAGAAGATTGATCACGTAGACGGCGTGACCGTGGAAGAGGCCGAGCATATGCTGGCCACGCGCCTGTGGCAGAACACGGCCAAGGTGCATTTTGACCGCGCGGCGCGGCCAGATGGCAGCCGTCTGATCTATGGCGGCCATGTGATTTCCATGGCGCGGGCCCTGTCGTTTAACGGGCTGGCCAATGCGCAGATGATGGTGGGGCTGAATGGCGGGGCGCATGCGAACCCCTGCCTTGCGGGCGATACAATCCGCGCTTGGTCTGAGGTGCTGGACAAGGCCGAAACGGGTGCCCCCGGTGTGGGCGCGGTCCGGTTGCGGCTGGTGGCGACCAAAGGCGGCGCGCCGTTTGATCTGCGCGGGGCGGATGGGAAATACCTGCCCGAGGTGCTGCTTGATCTCGATTACTGGGCGTTGATGCCCCTGTAATCGCAAAGCTGCGAGAGAGCGCGATAAAAGCCGCCCCTGCCTTTGGCATCCGGGGCGGCTTTTGCCGTTTTGGGGCAATTAGGCGGGCGCGCGCTCCAGCAGCACGGGGAACCAATCTTCGCGCAGTTTCTGACCCGGTGTCATGTCATGGCCGGGATAGGGCGGCGAGGTGGGGCCGGGGCGCGCCACATAGCGGGCATCATCGCCCAGCAGCCGCAGCGAGAAGGCACGGCGGCGCGCGCTACTTTGGTTGCCGCGCGCGCCGTGCAGCGTGCCATAGTTGAAGGCCACCGCATCGCCGGGCTGCATCTGCCATTCGCGGATGTCCATGCCTTCGGCTTCGGGATCAGGCACGGGCATATAGGGGGCGGGATCAAAAAACGCATCCCCCTTGGCCCAGCGCGTGGGCAGCACAGGTTTCTCCCAGCGGTGCGAGCCCGCCACACAGCGCAGCCCGGCATCGGTGACCGCATCAAGCGGCGACCAGAAGCTGACGTTTTGCTGGCCTTCGAGAAAGTAATAAGGCCCGTCTTGGTGCCACGGCGTTGCCATGGAGGTGCCGGGTTCCTTGACCAGCACATGGTCGTGGAACATCTGGACCGTGGCGCTTTGCATCAGGTCGGCGGCAACCTCGGCGGCGGGGCTTTGGGCGATGACATCGGCAAATTCCGGGATGCGGTCCCAATTGCAGTAATCGTCAAAGAACCGCCCGGTTTCGCCCGCTTTGTCATTGTTCGACGCATAGGGGCCGGGGGTTTCCATGTTGCGCGCAATCCCCGCGCGCAGGGTCTCTACGTGATCGGCAAACAGCCCGCGGATCAGCACAACCCCGTCGCGCTGATAGGTGTCGATGTCGCTTTGTGAAATGAGCGGATGTGTCATGGTATTCTCCCTCTACCCTGCCGTTTTAGTCATAGGGCAGTTTGGCGCGCGCACATAGCATGGCTGCGCCATTTGGGAGGTTTTTTACGTCTTGCGGCGCAGACGGATCACCACATCGACGCTGGCCACTTCGGCCCCTTCGGGGGTTTGCGGCAGACGCGAGATCACCAGATCGCTGGCGGGCGCATCAGAGAGCCGCGCCTCGTCTTCCCAAAAGAAATGCGGGTGATCATGGGTGTTGGTGTCAAAATAGCTTTTGGAGCCATCCACGGTGACTTCTTGCATCAGCCCTGCGTCACAAAATGCGCGCAGCGTGTTGTAGACCGTGGCAAGCGAGACAGCCTCGCCCTGCCCTTTGGCCGCATCAAACAGGCTTTCGGCGGTGACATGGCGATGCTCGCCATCCCCGATCAGCAAGGAGGCCAGCGTCACGCGTTGCCGCGTAGGGCGCAATCCGGCATCACCAAGCCATTTGGTGGCCGCCGTTTCTGCCTGATTTTCCGCCTGCTGTGTCATCCACTGGGCTCCGTTAGACTGTCCTTGTGTATATAAAGCCCGCAAAGCAGGGATTTCAATCGCAAAGCACCAATATAGCTGCGCGTGCGGCCCAAGAGCGGGCATCAGCGCCACAGCGCCGCTCTGCTGCGCCAACTGCCCTTGAAGTGGCAAAGAGGGGAGTGTTATTGGGGTTTTAGCTTGAAATTCCCAAAGGAGCGCCTCCGCATGGCCGATTTTCCGACCAGTTTTGACAAAGAAGGGCTGCTCAAATGCGCCCGCGGTGAGCTTTTTGGCCCCGGCAATGCGCAATTGCCCGCGCCGCCCATGCTGATGATGGACCGCATCACCGATGTATCCGCCGATGGCGGCGCGCATGGCAAAGGCCATATCACCGCTGAATTCGATATCACCCCCGATCTGTGGTTCTTTGAGTGCCACTTCCCGGGCAATCCGATCATGCCGGGCTGTTTGGGCCTTGATGGTCTGTGGCAATTGACGGGCTTCAACCTTGGCTGGCGCGGCTGGCAAGGGCGCGGTTATGCTTTGGGTGTGGGCGAAGTGAAGCTCAAGGGCATGGTGCGCCCGGACCGAAAATTGCTGACCTATAAGATTGATTTCACCAAGGCGATCCAGACCCGCCGCCTGACCATGGGCGTGGCCGATGGCATCGTCGAAGCTGATGGCGAGGTGATCTATGAGGTTAAAGATATGAAAGTCGCGCTGAGCGAAAGCTAAGCCGCGATGCCCCGCGCATTGACCCTGAAATACGGCGGCATTTTGCTGGCTTTTGTGATGGCGGCCTGTGCGCCGCATGAACAGACGGCCATCGCCCCGCCAGCGCCGGGCACCACAACACAGCAGGTCTGGGCGGTGAAATTCCGCCCGGTCCAAGCCGCTCTCAAGGGCGACCGTACCGCGCCGCGCCCCGATGAGATGGGGTTTGAGCAGCACGCGGTTTCAATCCCCCCCGATCATGTACCCGGCCAGATCGAATGGCCGCGCGCCCGCCCCGATGCGCGGCGCGATTTTGTCACCCTGTCCAATCGCGACATTGCGGATTTGCCGGGTTTTGCCGCGCAGGTTGCCGCCGCAGATACAGGCGGCACGGGCGAGACGGTTTTATTTGTGCATGGCTATAACACCCGCCACGGCGAGGCCCTGTATATGACTGCGCAGATTGCGCATGATTTTGCCCTGCCCTCGCCTTCGGCTGTGTTTTCCTGGCCATCCTCGGGCATATCGGCGGGGTATCTTTATGACCGCGACAGCGTGCTGATTTCGCGCGATCATCTGGAGCAGGTCATTCTTGCCCTGTCGAAACCCAAGGGCCGCAAGCTGGTGCTGATTGGTCATTCCATGGGCAATCTGTTGGTGATGGAGACCCTGCGCCAGATGGAAATCGCAGGCACGCTGGATGTGGAAAACGACATCAGCGCCTTGATCCTGATGGCCCCAGATATTGATGGCGAGCTGTTCTATACCCAAGCGTCGCGGCTGCGCAGCCTGCCTGAGCCTTCGGTGATCATTGCCGCCAAACAGGACAAAGCCCTGCGGCTTTCGGCATTTTTGACCGGGCGTTCCAATCGGCTTGGCTCGCAGACCGATCGCTCGGCGGTGCGGGATTTGCCCATCACGGTGGTGGATGCCACCGATCTGGGCGGGCGCGGGCCGAACCATAATATTGCCACCAGCTCGCCCGTGGCGATTGCGATTTTGCGCCAGCTAGAGGATCAACGCCTGCCCGGCAAACCCGGTCTGCCGCCGCTTCTTGATCTGGGGGCGATGGCGCAGGCGGCGGGGCTGGCGCCCCAAACGGACCGCTAGCGGCGCATTTGCTGCAATTGCAGCGGGTGCGGGCACCATAACTGGTTGCTCGCTTCCCCCCCCTGCCGTAAACAGAACCCGCAGAATAAAAGGAGTGCGCCATGCGCCGTGTTGTCGTCACAGGTCTGGGTATCGTGTCATCCATCGGGAACAACGCCGAAGAGGTGGTTGCCTCCCTGAAAGCGGGTAAATCGGGGATTGTTGCCTCCGAAGAGATGACCGAACATGGTTTTCGCAGCCGCGTCGCCGGCACGCTCAAGATTGATGTGGCCGATCACATCGACAAGCGCACCCTGCGGTTTATGGGGCCGGGCGCGGCCTATGCCCATATCGCCATGGGCCAAGCGATTGCCGATGCGGGGCTGGATGAGAGCATGATCTCGAACCCGCGCACCGGGCTGGTTGCCGGGTCTGGCGGGCCGTCCACTTCCGCGATGTTTGCCGCGCATAACGTGGTAAAAGACACAGGCGCGACCAAGCGCATCGGGCCGTTTGCCGTGCCAAAATGCATGTCCTCGACCATCAGCGCCAACCTCTCGACCGCCTATAAGATCAAAGGCGTCAACTATTCCATCACCTCGGCCTGTTCGACCTCGCTGCATTGCATCGGCAATGCCGCAGAGCAGATCATGATGGGCAAGCAAGACGTGATGTTCGCGGGCGGCGGCGAAGAGCTGGATTGGACATTGTCCTGTCTGTTTGACGCCATGGGCGCCATGAGCAGCAAATATAACGACACGCCAAGCGAGGCCTCGCGCGCCTTTGATGCGGATCGCGACGGGTTTGTGATCACCGGCGGCGGCGGGATTGTTGTGCTCGAAGATCTCGAACATGCGCTGGCACGCGGCGCGACGATTTACGCCGAAGTGACCGGTTTTGCCGCCACATCCGATGGCCATGACATGGTGGCCCCCTCGGGCGAGGGCGGCGAGCGCGCCATGCGTCTGGCGCTGGACACGCTGCCGCAGGGCCGCAAGGTCAGCTATATCAACGCCCATGGCACATCGACCCCTGTGGGCGATGTGGGCGAGATCGAAGCCGTGCGCCGGGTCTTTGGCCAAGGCAGCACACCACCCGTCAGCTCGACCAAATCCATGACAGGCCACGGCCAAGGCGCCGCTGGCGCGATGGAGGCGATTTTCTGTCTGCTGATGCTGCGCGATGATTTCATCACGCCGTCGATCAATGTCAAAACGCTGGACCCTGCCCTTTCGCCAGACGAGATCGCCACCGATCTGGTTGAAAACGCCGGGCTGGATTCGGTCATGACAAACTCATTCGGATTTGGCGGCACCAATGGCTCCATGATCCTTTCTAAGTTCAAGGAATAACAATGACTGACCTGCTTAAAGGGAAACGTGGGCTCATCATGGGTGTCGCGAATGAACGCTCCATCGCATGGGGCATCGCCAAAGCCATGGCGGGCGCGGGGGCCGAGCTGGCCTTTACCTATCAAGGGGAAGCCTTTGGCAGCCGTCTGAAACCGCTGGCCGAGAGCGTGGGTTCGGATTTCATGGTGGATGTGGATGTGACCGATGACGCGTCGCTCGACGCCGCCTTTGATCAGCTTGGCGCGCGTTGGCCGACAATTGATTTTGTGGTCCATGCCATTGCATTTTCGGATAAATCCGAGCTGACCGGGCGGTTTTTGAACACCAGCCGGGCGAATTTCAAACATTCCATGGACATCAGCGCCTATAGTTTCATCGAAGTGGCGCGCCGCGCCCATCCGATGATGGTGGAAAATGGCGGCACGCTGCTGACCCTGACCTATCAAGGCTCCAACCGGGTTGTGCCAAATTACAACGTGATGGGTGTGGCCAAAGCCGCATTGGAAAGCGCCACGCGCTATCTGGCCAATGATCTGGGCCCTGAAGGCATCCGTGTGAACGCGATCAGCCCCGGCCCGATGAAGACCCTCGCAGGGGCCGCCATTGGCGGTGCGCGCCGCACCTATAAGCACACCGATCAAAACGCCCCGCTGCGCAGCAATGCCACGCTCGAAGCGGTGGGCGGCACGGCGGTGTATCTTGCCTCTGAGGCGGGGGCCTGCACCACGGGCGAGATCATCCGCGTGGATGGCGGCTTCCATGTGCTGGGTATGCCGCAGCAGGAACATCTTTAAGCGCCACCGCGCTTTCAGCGCAAAATCACGACATCGAAATACAAGGGGCGCGGGTTGCGCCCCTTGCCGCGTTTTCAGCCTTTGGATTTTGGACCGCAGAGCCGCGGGGTTTGCTGCTACCGCCCCCGCCCAGCGAGGGCATGCCGGTCAGCGTGCCGGTGGCGTGAGTTAGCGGAGCACGCCGGTTTGCCACAGCCAGACCTTGAGCCCGCCATGCGCCACCGCAGCGCCCAGCGGTTTCCATGGCAGGGCGGTGGCTTTGGCCAGCGACGGTTCGGAGGTGACAAGACCCACGCGCCAGCCTTTAAAATTCTCTTTCATTGTCGCGCCCAGCGCGCCGTAGAGCGGGTAGAGCAGGTTTTTATTGCCGATCCGCGCGCCGTAGGGCGGGTTGACCATGACCAGCCCGCGCATGCCTTCGGGCGGGGTGGCGTCTGAGACCGCTTGGTGGCGGAAATCGCACAGCGCCGCCACGCCTGCGCGCTCGGCGTTTTTGGCTGCGTGCTGCACCGCGCCTTGGTCGCGGTCAGAGCCGAAGAACCGCGCCGGGCCGGGGATGACAGGCGCATCGCCCTTCATCGCGGCCCAAGCGGCGGGATCAAACGAGGCAAGCTGTTCAAAGGCAAAGCTGCGCGAGTGGCCCGGCAGCAGCCCGGCGGCGATCTCGGCGGCTTCGATCACAAATGTGCCAGAGCCGCTCATCGGGTCGAGCACCGGCTCGCGCCCGTCATAGCCCGCTTCGCGCAGGAACAGCGAGGCCAGCGTTTCGCGCATCGGGGCCTTGCCGATAAATTCTTTATGGCCGCGTTTATGCAGCCCCTCACCCGAGGTATCGACGCTGAACGTCACCATATTATCGTCGATGCGGACCTTGAGGATCAGCTCGGCTTCGGGATCAAGCGTCGCGCCAAGCTCTTCGCGCAGGGCGGTCTCAATACGCTGGGTCGCAGCGCCTGCGTGGTAGATTTTGGATTTCTTGCAAGTCACCTGAACCCGCAGCGGCACATCGGCGCGCAGCACATCCCCCCAAGGGAATTTGCGCGCGCGTTTGTCCAGCTGCGCCAGATGGAAGGCGCGGAAAGAGCCGATGCGCGCCAGCACCCGGCTGGCACCGCGCAGCACCAGATTGGCGCGCCACACCTCGGGCCAGCCGCCCTGCAACGTGACGCCGCCAGCAACCTGCTGGGCAGTGGTAAAGCCTGCCGCCTGCGCCTCGGCCAAAAGCGGGGCTTCCAGACCGGGGGTGCCGGTCAAAAATATCTCAAAATGATCGCTATGTTCCATCGCTTTGCCCTTAGCGGTTTCGTGGCAAATACAACAGGAAAAACGCAGCGCCGTCACGCCAGCGCCCTAACTTGGCCGCGATTGGTGGCTTTGCTGGGCCAATGTCTTTGATGTTTTCATATCGCCAGATCGCAACCGACGAACGCCTGTGCCGCGCCAGACGCGCGCGGTTTGCCGCACGGCTGTTGATGCCCGTCACAGCGGTGTTGATTGTGGCCAGTTTCCAGATGGAGCCGGGGCTGCGCCCTGCGCTGGTTGAGGGCGCAGCGCGGCTGGCATCGAGCTTTGCCTCGGGCGAGATTACCCCCACCCGCGCCGCCGCCAATGTTGCGGCACAAAAAAGCCCTGCTGCGCAGGCAGCAGAGCTTGATCTGGCGGATCTGGAACCCGCCGCATTTCCTGCATCAGATCACCGCCCCCGTGACCGGGTGAAGGTGAACCGATTTGGCAATAGCGGCCTGTAATAACCCCGCCACGCGGGAAGGGGCAGGCGCGCCGTTGCAGGTTACGCCGCTTTGATGCTGACCACTTCGAAATCGAATTGCAGGTCTTTGCCTGCCAGCGGGTGGTTGGCGTCGAGCGTGACTGTCGCTTCGTCCACTTCAACCACCATCACGGGCAGAGCTTGGCCGTCCGGGGTTTGCATCTGCAACTGTGTGCCGATTTCCAGTGGGATGTCAGCCGGGATGCCTTCGCGCGGCACGGCCTGACGCATTTCTGGGTTCAACGGGCCATAGGCCTCGTCGGAGCCGATTTTGACCACTTTCTTTTCGCCTTCGGCCATGCCGGGCAGCGCTTTGTCGAGGCCGGGGATGATCTGGCCCGAGCCGACCACGAATTCCAAAGGATCGCGGCCTTCGGAGCTGTCGAAGGTTGTGCCGTCCAGCAAAGTGCCTGTGTAGTGAATTGCAACCGTGTCGCCGGTTTTGACCTCAGCCATAAAATATCCAATCTGTTTTGAGGGGGAGGGGTAGCGGAGGCCGCGTATCTGCGCAGGTGCTCCTATCTATCGCCCTTATCCTGTCAGCCACGCGCGCCGAGGTAAAGGGCTTTTGCCCCTTTTCCCTATCCGCAGCCCGTGCCAGTCTGCGCGCGAAAGGATACTCCCATGCCCATTACCACCTGTGTATTCGATGCTTATGGCACGTTGTTCGATGTGGCCGCCGCCGCGCGCGAAGCTGCCGCCGAGGATGATTTTGCCCATATCCGGCAGGATTGGCCGCAGATTGCGGAACATTGGCGGCTTAAACAGCTGCAATATAGCTGGTTGCGGGCGGTCACGCGGACCCATGATGATTTTTGGAAAGTCACCCAACAGGGTTTGGATTGGGCGTTGGAGAAAACCGGGCATCACGGCGATACGGCGCTGCGCGAGCGGTTGCTTCAGCTTTATTGGGAGCTTTCGGCCTATCCCGAAGTGCCGCCGATGTTGGCCGCGCTCAAAGCGGCGGGGATGAACACGGCGATTTTGTCCAACGGATCGCCCGCCATGCTGCGCGGCGCGGTGGACAGCGCCGGCGTGGACGGGGTGCTTGATGCGCTGCTGTCGGTGGAAAGCGTGGGCATCTTCAAACCCGATCCGCGGGTCTATGATCTGGTGGGCGCCACCTTTGGCTGTGCCAAGGATGAGGTGCTCTTTGTGTCCTCCAATGGCTGGGATGCGGGGGCTGCGACGGGCTATGGTTTCACCACGGCATGGGTGAACCGGGGCGGTGATCCGGTGGACCGCCTGCCCTGGACCCCGGCGCATACCTTTAGCGATCTGACAGGCATCCCCGATCTGGCGGCCACGGTATGAGCCTGTTTACCACGTCAGACGGGCTTGAACTTTATTTCGAGGACAGCGGGCGCGGCTTGCCGATCTTGTGCCTTGCCGGGCTGACCCGCAGCACCCGCGATTTTGATTACGTCACGCCGCATCTGCAAGATGTGCGGCTGATCAAGCTTGATTATCGCGGGCGGGGCCGCTCGGATTTTGACAGCGCGTGGAAGAATTACACCCTGCCTGTGGAATGCCGCGATGTGATTGAATTGCTCGATCATCTGGGGCTAGAAAAGGTCGCGATCCTTGGCACCTCGCGCGGGGGGCTTAATGCCATGGGGCTGGCCATGGGCGCAAAACAGCGCCTGCTGGGCGCTGCGCTCAATGACATTGGCCCGGTGATCGAAGCCGATGGGCTTGAGGTGATCAAAGGCTATCTGGGGCGCAATCCCATGGCCAAGACCCATGCAGAGGCCGCGCAGACCATGGCGGCGATCTTTACCGATTTCGAAGATGTGCCCCTGTCGCGCTGGCTTGAAGAGGCCGAGAAACATTACACAGAGACGCCGACGGGGCTGCAAATCACCTATGACAAACATCTGCGCGATGCGGTGTTGTCGGCGGGGGCGCAGGTGGCGCCTGATCTGTGGCCCTATTTTGATGCGCTGGAGGGGCTGCCGCTGGCCTGTATCCGGGGCGGCAATTCCAATCTGCTGAGCGAGGCCACATTGGCCGAAATGCAGCGCCGCCGCCCCGATATGATCACCAGCACCGTGCCCGGGCGCGGCCATATCCCGTTTCTGGACGAGCCAGAAGCCGTGGCTGCGCTGCATAAATGGATTAAAACCATGACAGGAACCGACCAATGAATATCGAGATGATCCGCGCCGCTGCCCAGCGTTTGAAAGGCCATGCGCGCCGCACGCCGCTGTTGTCTTCGCCGTTTCTGGACGAGATCGCCGGACGCCGGGTCTGGATCAAAGCGGAATGTTTGCAGCACACGGGCAGTTTCAAATTTCGCGGCGGGTATAACGCTGTCTCTGCCCTGCCCGAGGATCAGCGGGCGCGCGGCGTGCTGGCGTTTTCCTCGGGCAACCATGCGCAGGGCGTGGCGCTGGCGGCAAAGATGCACGGCATTCCCGCCACGATCATCATGCCCGCCGACAGCCCCGCGCTCAAACTGGCCAACACCGCCGCGTTGGGCGCAGATGTCGTGACCTATGACCGCGCAGGCGAGAGCCGCGAAGCGATTGGGGACAAGATCAGCGCCGAAAAGGGCCTGACCTTGATCAAACCTTATGACGAGCCGCAGGTGATTGCGGGCCAAGGCACCACAGGGCTTGAGATTGCCGCCCAAGCTGCCGAGGCCGGGATCAGCGCGGCGGATGTGATTGTGTGCTGCGGCGGCGGCGGGTTGACCGCTGGCATTGCGCTGGCGCTGGAGGCCGAGGCACCGGGGCTGCGCGTGCGCACCGCCGAGCCGCAGGGCTTTGACGATGCCGCCCGCTCGCTTGTCTCGGGGCAGATCGAGCGCAACAGCGCCCCCTCGGGCAGCATTTGCGATGCGATTGTCACGCCGCAGCCCGGCGATATTACCTTTCCGATCATGAAACGGCTTTGCGGCCCCGGCCTGAGCGTGAGCGATGACGAGGCGCTGAGGGCGGTGGCGCAGGCGTTTTTGCGTCTGAAACTGGTGGCAGAGCCGGGCGGCGCGGTGGCGCTGGCGGCGGCCTTGTACCGGGCCGATCAGATTGAGGGCGAGGATGTGATTGTCACCATCTCTGGCGGCAATGTGGACGCCGAAATGTTCGCCCGCGCCTTGGCCACCCTATGACAAAAGCGGCCATCAGCGGCACGCGCGCCGAGGGCCGGATCACGGCCCATATCCGCCTGAAAGGGGATGCGAGATGAAGTTTTTCGACGCGGGCGATGCCCGCATTCACTACCGCTGTGACGGGCCAGAGGATGGCGCGCCGGTGGTGTTCTCCAACTCGCTGGGCACGGATATGCGCCTGTGGGATCCGGTCTTGCCGTTCCTGCCTGCCGGGCTTCGGATCATCCGCTATGACAAACGCGGGCATGGGCTGTCGTCTTGCCCGCCTGCGCCCTATTCCATGGGCGCGCTGATCACCGATACGGAGCGGTTGCTGGATCATTTGCAGGTGCGCGACTGTGTGTTTGTGGGCCTTTCGATTGGCGGCATGATTGCCCAAGGGCTGGCGGTCAAGCGGCTGGATATGGTGCGCGCCATGGTGCTGTCGAACACGGCGGCAAAGATCGGCAATCCGCAGCTGTGGCAAGACCGGATTGATGCGGTGAACAAAGACGGCATCGAGAGCCTTGCCGATGCGGTGATGGAGCGGTGGTTTGGCGCGGATTTCCGCGCCACGCCCGAGCTTGAGCTGTGGCGCAACATGTTGGTGCGCCAACCGGATGCGGGTTATGCGGGATGTTCGGCGGCAATCTCGGGCACGGATTTTTACACCCCCACCAGCGGGCTGCGCCTGCCCACTATGGGCATTGCCGGGTCAGAGGATGGATCAACCCCGCCCGATCTGGTGCGCGAAACCGTTGATCTGATACCGGGGTCAAAGTTCCATTTGATCCGCCGGGCGGGCCACCTGCCCTGTGTTGAGAAACCTGCGGAATTTGGCAATCTTCTGACTGGGTTCCTGCGCGGGGTGGGTCATGTCTGAGCGGATGGACGCGGGCATGAAAACCCGCCGCGCGGTGCTGGGCGATGCCCATGTGGACCGCGCCGAGGCGGCCAAGACCGATCTGGACACGCCGTTTCAGACGCTGATTACCGAAGGCGCATGGGGCAATGTCTGGGCATCTGACGCGATCAGCCACCGCGAGCGGTCGATGCTGACGCTGGCGCTGCTGGCGGCGATGGGGAATTTTGAGGAAATCCCCATGCATATTCGCGCCTGCGCCCGCACCGGGGCCAGCAAAACCGATGTGATCGAAGCGTTCCAGCATGTGGCGGTGTATTGCGGCGTGCCAAAGGCGAACCATGCCATCAAACTGGCCAAACAAACATGGGCCGAGATCGACGCCGAGGGGACAAGCTAAGATGGCCGCAAGTGTTTTTGACAGCCCGCTGTTTACCGGGCTTTTCCCCACGGGCGAGGCGGCGCGGCTGTTTTCCGACAGCGCCGCCACCCGCGCCATGCTGTTGGTTCTGGGCGCATTGGCCAAGGCCCAAGGCAACCTTGGGGTGATCCCCGAGCTAAGCGGCGCCGCCATTCACCGCGCCGCAATGGAGGTGCAGATCGACCCCGGCGCATTGGCCGCAGCCACCGGGCAAAACGGTGTGCCCCTGCCCGCGCTGGTGGCCGCGTTTCGCGATGAAATGCAGGCCCCCGAGCACAGCCAATACATCCATTGGGGCGCCACATCGCAAGATATTATGGACAGCGGGCTGATGCTGCGGCTGCGGCAGTTTTTGAACATTGCGCAGGCCGATCTGAACGCGCTGATCAAGACGCTGGGCCGCGCCGCGCAGGACCACGCGCAAACGCCGATGCCCGGCCGCACCTATGGCCAGCACGCCACCCCCACCAGTTGGGGCGCGGTTTTGGCCACATGGGGCAACCCGCTGGTTGATGCGGCTGAGGCGCTGGATGATCTGCGCGCGCGCTGTCTTTTTGTGTCGCTGTCGGGGGCGGCGGGCACCGGTTCGGCCCTGGGGCCGCAGGCACCGCAAACCCGCGCCGCGCTGGCCGGCGCGCTGGGTTTGGGCGATCCACAGCGCAGTTGGCACACGGACCGCACGCCGATCTTGCGCCTTGCCGATTGGCAGGGCCAGATCATGGCCCCGTTGCAGGCCATGGGCGCAAGCCTGAGCGGGCTGAGCGCCACGGGGATTGGGGAAATCACGCTGGGGGCGGCGGGCGCATCGTCGACCATGCCGCAAAAGCAAAACCCGGTGGCCCCGGCGGCGCTTCAGGCTTTGGCGCAGCAATTCACCGCCCTGCGCGCCGGTCTGCAAACCAGCGCCGCGCATATGCATCAGCGCGATGGGGCGGCGTGGTTCACCGAATGGATGATCTTGCCGCAGCTGTGCCTGAGCCTTGCTGCCGCGCTCAAAATCGCGGGAGAGTTGGCGCAGAATATGGCCCCTAATGCCGCCCAGATGGCCGGGGCGTTGCAGGACAATCTGGGCCTGATCCACGCCGAGGCCCTGTCTTTTGCATTGGCCGAGCAGTTGCCGCGCCCCGCCGCGCAGGCCGCCAGCAAGGCGCTGTGCCAAGAGGCGCTGCAAAAGCGCGTCGCCCTCGCCGATCTGGCCCGCGCCGCGCATCCCGGTCTGCCTGCGGATCTGTTTACCACAGACGCGGTGGGCCATGCCCCCACCGAGGCGCGCGCCTTTGCCGTCCGCGCAGCCGCGCTCTAGCTTTGGTGCCGCAGCGTCAGGGGACTGCGCCGCAAACGGAGGGGGTTTTGGTCGGTTAGCGCCCTTGCGGCCTGCGGCGAATCGCGCAAGGCTCGGTGGGGAAATGAGCGCGAAGGACAAAAATAGTGCCCCTGATCAAAGCTGCCGTTTGCCATGAATTTGGCGCCCCCCTTGTCATCGAAGACGTGCAATTGCGCGCGCCCGAGCAGGGCGAGATCGAGGTCACGCTGGATGCCGTGGCGATTTGCCATTCCGACATTACCTATGCCTCTGGCGCGTGGGGCGGCTCCTTGCCTGCGGTCTATGGCCATGAGGCGGCGGGCCGGGTCACGGCCATTGGCGGCAATGTGCGCGGTTTGGCGCAGGGCGACAGTGTGGTGGTCACGCTGATCCGGGCCTGCGGCACCTGCCCGACCTGCGCGGGGGGCAAGCCGACGGGCTGCGAAACGCCCTATGATGGCGATTTTGGCCCGCTGAAAACCGCAGAGGGCGGCAAGCTGCATCAGGCCATGGCCGCTGGCGCATTTGCGCAAAAAGTCGTGGTGGATCAAAACCAAGTGGTGAAAATCAGCGATGATATTCCCAAAGACGCGGCTTCGCTGATTGCGTGCGGCGTGATCACGGGCGTGGGCGCGGTGGTCAACGCGGCGCAGCTGCGTGCGGGGCAAGATGTGGTGGTGATTGGCGCGGGCGGCGTGGGGCTGAACGCGATCCAAGGCGCACGGATCGCCGGGGCGCGGCGCATCGTGGCCGTGGATATGAGCGAGGAGAAGCTCGCCATTGCCCGCGAATTTGGCGCGACAGATGGCGTGCTGGCCACGGGCGAAAAGCCGTGGCGCGCAGCCATTGCCGCCATGGGGCGCGGCGCGGATGCGGTGATTGTCACCGTGGGCGCGATCCCGGCCTATGACAGCGCGCCGCGCTATCTGGCCAGCGGGGGCCGGGTGATCATGGTGGGCATGCCGCATTCGGGGCAGACCTCCAGCTATGAGCCGGTGATCCTTGCGGCCTCCGGTCAGGGGATGGTGGGCTCGAAAATGGGCGATGTGGTGATCCAGCGCGACATTCCTTGGATGGTCGATCTGTACAGCCAAGGGCGGCTGAAACTCGACGAGTTGATTTCAGGGCGCTGGCGGCTGGATCAGATCAACGAGGCAATCGAGGATACCAAATCCGGCGCAGCCCGGCGCAATGTGATCATGTTCGACTGATCCCAAACGCCAACCTTCACCTCCGTCCCTGCCCAAAAGGACCACAGCATGAAACTGCAAGACCTCGATATTATCATCACCGCGCCGCCTGCGCCGGGCTGGGGTGGGCGCTATTGGATCTTGGTCAAGCTGACCACTGATGACGGGATTGTGGGCTGGGGCGAATGTTACGCCTCTTCGGTGGGGCCGCAGGCGATGCGCGCCGTGATCGAGGATGTTTTTAGCCGCCACATGCAAGGCGAAAACCCCGAAGACATCGAAAAACTGTTCCGCCGCGTCTATTCCAGCGGCTTTACCCAGCGCCCGGACCTGACGGTGATGGGCGCGTTCTCAGGGCTCGAGATCGCCTGTTGGGACATTTTGGGCAAGGCGCGGGGGCGCCCTGTTTATGCGCTGCTGGGCGGCAAGATGAACGACCGCATTCGCGCCTATACCTATCTTTATCCGCTGCCGCATCATGACATCGCGGCTTTCTGGTCCTCGCCGGATATGGCCGCAGAGGCGGCGCAGGATGCGGTGGCGCGCGGCTTTACGGCGGTCAAGTTTGACCCCGCCGGCCCCTATACAATGCGCGGCGGCCACATGCCCGCCATGTCCGACATCCGCCAATCCGTGGCGTTCTGCAAAGCCATCCGCGAGGCAGTGGGCGACAAGGCCGATCTGCTGTTTGGCACCCATGGGCAGTTCACCACAGCAGGGGCAATCCGGCTGGGCCAAGCGCTTGAACCCTATGCGCCGCTGTGGTTCGAAGAGCCGATCCCGCCTGATAATATCGCCGAGATGGCCAAGGTCGCGGGCGCGGTGCGCATCCCCATCGCCACGGGCGAGCGGCTAACCACCAAGGCGGAATTTGCCCCTGTCCTGCGCAGCGGCGCGGCGACGATTTTGCAACCTGCGCTTGGCCGTGCGGGCGGTATTTGGGAGATGAAAAAGGTCGCCGCCATGGCCGAGGTGTATAACGCCCAGCTTGCGCCGCATCTTTATGCAGGCCCGGTGGAATGGGCGGCGAACATTCATCTGGCCGTGTCGATCCCGAATATCTTGATGGCCGAAACCATTGAAACCCCGTTCCATGACAGGCTGATCAAAGGCTCTATCAAGGTGGAAAACGGGTTTATCGCGGCCCCAACCGCCCCCGGCCTTGGCATTGATGTGGACGAGGAATTCGCCCGCGCCCACCCCTATCACGGGAATGGTCTGCATCTGCAAATGCAGGACGAGCCTTGTGATTACGTGAGCGGCAATAATTTCATGGGCGGCGCGCCGCCGCCGCTGGACTAGGCTTTTGGATCGTTGCGGCTTAGCCGCAGCGCCCGCAGCGCATCCTCATGCGCGGCGCTCAGCGCTGTCGCCTCGCGGCTGGCGCGGCTCACGCCGATCTGGCTGATCACCTGCACCACCACGCCATCTGCCACCAGATAGCTGTGCAGGATTGTCTTGGCGCGGCCCCCGTCCTTTACGCGGTAGCTTAGGGTGCCATAAGGCTGCCCGCCTGCCCGCGCAGAGACCACATCGAGAAACTCGAACCCCGCGCCCATTTCCCCGGCGCGCCCGCGCACCATGCCGATGATCTGGGCCTCGACCTCGCCCTGATTGGCGCGGCCCGCAGGATCATCCTGCACCAGAAGCTTGCTCAGAAACCCGGCGCGGTGCAGCCAAAAGCTTTGCCCCGGCAGATCATATTGGCGCAGGGGTTTGAACAGATCAGCGCCGCAGAACCCCGCGCCGGGGCCAATCTGCGCGCAGCCTCCAAGCTCTTCCGCTGCCACGCTGCCTGCACTGGCCAGCGCAATGAGTGCCGCAAATACCGCCTGTTTCATGCCCCTGCCCCGCTTTTTGTTTTGATTTCCTCAAGTGAAGCAGATGCAGGCGCGCCGAGGCAAAAAGACCCTACGGAAAAGGTTCCGCAGGGCCGATAAATCATAACATCTGCACCAAAAATGCAACAAATGCACAGGTTTTGGGCGGTTTTAAGTGTCTTCCACCACGGTTTGATGCTGCGCGCCGAGGCCCTCGATCGCGCATTCCACCACATCACCGGGGCGCAGATAGACGGGCGGTTTCATCCCCATGCCAACGCCGGGGGGCGTGCCTGTGGCAATCACATCACCCGGATGCAGGGTCATCAACTGGCTCAAATGCGAGATGATCTGCGCCACGCTAAAGATCATCGTGCTGGTGGAGCCGTTTTGCCGAACAGCGCCGTTCACCTTGCAGCTCAGCGCCAGATCCTGCGGATCACCCACCGCATCTGCGGTCACCAACCACGGGCCAAGCGGGCCAAAACCATCGCCGCTTTTGCCTTTGGTCCATTGCCCGGTCAACTTGATCTGCCAATCGCGCTCGCTCACGTCATTGGCGACGCAATAGCCCGCCACATAAGACAGCGCATCAGCCTCGCTGACGTATTTCGCGGCTTTGCCAATCACCACACACAGCTCGACCTCCCAATCAAGCGCGGTAGAGCCGCGCGGCAAAGGCAGATCATCATTGGGCCCGCAAATGGCCGAATTCGCCTTTAGGAAAAGGATCGGATGTTCGGGGATCGGCATGCCCGCCTCTTCGGCATGGTCGCGGTAATTCAACCCGATGCACATGTATTTCCCCACAGCCCCAACGCAGGGGCCAACCCGCGTGCCCTCGGGCACCAAAGGCAGGCTCTCGGGATCAACCCCGCGCAAAAACGCAAGGCTGGCCTCGTCCAATGTAGCCCCGGTGATGTCTGGCACATGGTCTTGCAAATCGCGCAGCCGCCCTTGTGCATCAACAATCGCGGGTTTTTCGGCGCCCGGCGCGCCCACTCTGGCAAGTTTCATGTCTTCTCCCTAATAAATCTCATCGCCGCAGGCCCCCAAATGGCCCCGCGATCAATCTGCTGTCCAACCACCATCGATCAACATCGATGTGCCCGTCACCATGGCCGATGCATCTGAGGCCAAAAACAGCGCCGCCCCCATGATATCACTAACCTCGCCCACACGGGGCAGCTTGATCTTTTCCATGATCCAAGCAAACCGCTCGGGGTTGTCAAATGTCGCCTCGGTCAGCGCAGTGCGAATGAAGGTCGGGCAAATCGTGTTGATGCGAATGGCGCTTTTGCCCCATTCAATCGCCATCGCCTTGACCATCCCCTCAAGCCCATGTTTCGCGGCGCAATACACCGCGCGGTCAATGCCGCCCACATGGCCCATCTGGCTGCTGATATGAATGATCGAGCCCCCCTTGCCCGCCGCCATCATGCCTTTGGCCGCAGCGGCTGACAGGAAATAAGCGCCGCGCAGGTTCACCTGCATCACCGCATCATAATCTTCGGGCGCGGTCTCCAGCGCCGGACCATGGCGCGCCAAACCCGCCGCATTCAATACCACATCAAACGGCGCCTGCGCGGCCAATGCCGCCTGCATTGCAGGCACATCGCCCACATCCAGCGGCATCGCCTCCGCGGCCCAGCCTTGCGCCGCCATCGCATCCACCGCCTCTTGCAGCGGCCCTGTGCTGCGCGCGGCACAAACCACATGCGCCCCCGCCTGCGCCAATGCCACCGCACAGCCCAGACCAATGCCTGCCGAGGCCCCGGTCACCAGCGCCCGCTTGCCGCTCAAATCAAAAGACGGGGTTTGTGGCAAAATCATCGGTCACTCTCCTGTGCAATCTGCGCCAAGAATGAGCATAGATCAAAGCCAAGCGCCACCAGTTCGCTTCCAATTGGTTCAAATCCCGGGAGGTCCGGAGGGCAGCGCCCTCCGGCAGATCGCCCAAGCGATCTGATCCGCCATAAAAAAAAGGGGCGGCAAGGCCAATGCCCGCCGCCCCCCGCGCCGTAAAACGCGTGCCGCTTTGCGTTTAGAAAAACGCCTGTAAGCCGGTTTGCGCCCGCCCAAGGATCAGCGCATGAACGTCATGCGTGCCCTCATAGGTGTTCACAGTTTCCAGGTTCACCATGTGACGGATCACGTGGAATTCGCCGGAAATGCCGTTGCCGCCATGCATGTCACGCGACATGCGCGCAATATCCAGCGCCTTGCCGCAGTTGTTGCGCTTGACGATAGAAATCATTTCGGGCGCCGCGTTGGCCGCGTCCATCAACCGGCCCACTTGCAAAGACGCCTGCAAACCAAGGGTGATTTCCGTCATCATATCGGCCAGCTTTTTCTGGAACAATTGGGTCTGGGCCAAAGGCTTGCCAAATTGTTTCCGGTCCAAGCCATATTGGCGCGACGCATGCCAGCAGAACTCGGCGGCGCCCAGCGCCCCCCAAGAAATGCCATACCGTGCGCGGTTCAGACAGCCAAACGGCCCTTTGAGCCCTTCGACATTTGGCAGCAGCGCATCATCGCCCACTTCCACACCGTCCATCACGATTTCCCCGGTGATCGAGGCGCGCAGAGACAGTTTTTGACCAATCTTCGGCGCGCTCAGCCCCTTCATGCCTTTTTCAAGGATGAAGCCACGGATCTTGCCGCCATGCTCTTCGGATTTCGCCCAGACCACAAACACATCCGCAATCGGCGCGTTGGAGATCCACATTTTGGACCCTGTCAGCTTGTACCCTGTGGCGGTTTTCACCGCGCGGGTTTTCATGCCGCCCGGATCGGAACCCGCATCAGGCTCGGTCAGACCGAAACAGCCGATCCATTCGCCAGAGGCCAGTTTGGGCAGGTATTTCTCGCGCTGTGCTTCGGAGCCATAGGCATAGATCGGGTAGATCACGAGCGAGGATTGCACAGACATCATCGAGCGATACCCGCTGTCGATCCGCTCAACCTCGCGTGCCACCAGACCGTAGCTCACGTAAGAGCCGCCAAGCCCGCCATATTGCTCGGGCAAGGTGACGCCCAGCAGGCCCATATCGCCCATCTCGCGGAAAATCGCAGGATCGGTTTCTTCGTTTTCAAACGCCGAGAGCACACGTGGCATCAGCTTTTCCGACGCATAAGCGGCGGCGCTGTCTTGGATCATCCGCTCATCTTCGCTGAGCTGGTCAGACAGGCGCAGCGGGTCAGACCATTCAAAACGCCCCAGTTCGGGTGCATCTTTGGGTTTCAGGGCAGGTTTCTCTGCAGTCATGAGCTTTCCTCCGGTTTAAGGCTGGGTTTGCGCGGATTATTGCAAAGCCAGCCAAGAAAGACTATCGCTGCTTTATCCTAGATACATGAGAAAAACTCATATGATAGCCCCGCGCCGCTTTCTGCCTTCCATCGCTTCGCTGCTGGCCTTTGAGGCGGTGGCGCGGCTGGGCAGTGCCACGGCGGCGGCGCATGAACTGTCGCTGACCCAAAGCGCGATCAGCCGCCAGCTCAAGACGCTTGAGGCGCAGATCGGCACGGCGCTGCTGGTGCGGCAGGGGCGGCAACTGGCCCTGACCCCGGCGGGGCAAGATTACGTCGGGCAGGTGCGCGAGATTTTACAGCGGCTGGCGGGCGCCACCCTCAACGCGCGCGCCAATCCCGGCGGCGGCACGCTCAACCTTGCGATTCTGCCCGCCTTTGGCATGCATTGGCTGGCCCCGCGTCTGGCCGATTTTGCCCAGCTGCACCCCGAGGTCACGGTGCATTTGAGCACCCGCACCCACCCGTTTGCCTTTCACACCACAGGCTTTGATGCGGCGATCCATTTTGGCCATGAAACATGGCCGGGCGTGCATTACCTGCCCTTGATGCCGGAAATGGTGGTGCCGGTCTGCGCGCCCGGCTTGCTGCCTGCGCCGCTGAGCGATCCGGCAGAGATCCTGCGCCATCCGCTGCTGCATCTGGACAGCCGCCCACGCGGCTGGGCGCGGTTTCTGGCCGCCATGGGCATCGACGCCGCCCCGCCCCCCGGCATGATGTTTGACCAGTTTTCCACCATGGCGCAGGCCGCCATCCACGGGCTGGGTGTGGCGCTGCTGCCGGTATTCTTTGCCGAGCCTTATCTGGCAGACGGGCAATTGGTGCTGGCCGCCAAACAATCGACACAAAGCATTGGCAGTTATTATCTGGTCTGGCCCGATGACCGACCAGAACCCCCGGCGCTGAGCAATTTTCGGCGCTGGCTGTCGGCGCAGACACCGCAAATCTGACCCTTTCCCGCCACATTCACGCCGTATTTTCGAAGTATTGAAAATTGTCTGTAAACGGGTGGGGCCGAAACAGGAGCATAATATGCTGAAGAAATTTAACAAAGGCATGCTGGCCATTGTCGCCGCCGCCAGTTTCATTGCTGCCGTTCCGGCCAAGGCCGAAACCGTCGACGTCTTGATCCTCGAAACCGCCTATTTCCCCGAAGTTGTTTTTGTCAGCGAAGGCGACACATTGGTTTTCACCAATCAATCGGGCAGCGAGCATACCATCATGGGCCAAGATGACGCTTGGACCACCGAAGCGATTGCAGCAGGCGGCAGTTTTTCCATGCCCGTCAGCAGCGAGCTGCATCAATCCTTTAGCGGCAATGATGTGGACGGCGTTTCCATGACGGCCACGCTGGATTACACTGGGTCCGATTGATCGGTCAGCGGCGCAATCAGCGCCGCCCCCGCTGCGCGGTTTGAATTGACCGCGCGGCTGACACGGTGCCACTTCAACACCCCGTCAGGCGCCGCCCGCATTAAGGGCGCGGCGCCTTTTCCGCGCTCGCCCAGCCACAGCGCCTGATCATCGGGCTCAATGATCACCGGCATACGGTGGTGTATGGTTTGCATCGCCGCATTGGCTGCAATGGTCAGGATCGCGCAGCAATCCATAGGGCCGGTTTGCGGGTCTTCCCAGCGTTGCCAAATCGCGCCAAACGCCAGCGGCGCGCCATCTTGGCGGGTGATGTACCACGGGTCGCGCCCGCCCTGTGCATCCTTGGTCCATTCGTAAAACCCCGACGCCACAATCAACCCGCGCCGCGCCTTTACCGCGCTGCGAAACGCGGGTTTCTCCAGCACGGTTTCCGCCCGCGCATTGATCAGCAGCGGCCCGTCATTTGCCTTGCGATACCACGCCGGGATCAACCCCCAGCGCATGCCCCCAAGCCGCCGCTGGCCTTCTTGGGTGGTGACGATATGCACCGCATTTGTGGGGCAGACATTGTAATTGGGCACCTCCGGCAGATCATTGGCGGGGGCCGCACCAAACAGCTGCGCCATGGCGTCGATGGGCTGGGTGATGGAAAACCGTCCGCACATGCGTCTCTCCGCCTATATCCCGCGCGAGTGGGCGCGCGCCTTTTCAACTCTAGACAATAGCGTGCATAAGGTTTCTAGCCATCCATCACGCGGCGCGGTTAGAGTAACCCATCGCCTGTTTCCACAATACTTCAGCAAGGGCTGACCGCAATGACCCGACAATTCGCCCCCGTAGCCGCGCTTTTGCTTGGCTCTGCATTTTTGCTGTTTGCGGGGGGCATCAACGGGTTGATCTTGCCCGTGCGCGGCAGCGCAGAGCAGTTTTCGGCCCTGTCGCTGGGGCTTTTGGGCACGGGCTGGGCGCTTGGCTATGTGTCGGGCTGCGTGACCAGCCCGCGTCTGGTGGCGCGGGTGGGGCATATTCGCGCCTTTGGGGCGATGGCGGCAATTGCGGCGGTTTCCATGCTGGGCAGCGCGATTTTGATCGACCCATGGGCGTGGATCGTGCTGCGCGGGGTCTGCGGCTTTTGCTTCGCCGGGGCGGCGATGATTGTGGAAAGCTGGCTCAATGACCAAACCACCCCCAGCAGTCGGGGCCGGGTTTTTGGCGTTTACACGATGGTCAACCTTGGGGCCTCGACCGCCGGGCAGATGATGCTGACGCTGGGCGATCCCAACGGGTTTGTGCTCTTTGCGCTGGCGGCAATTTTCTATTGTCTCGCGCTGGTGCCCACCGCGATTTCGGCGGTGGCCACGCCTGCGCCGCTGGTCTCGGTCTCGCTGGATTTGAAATCCCTGTGGCGCAACTCGCCCGTGGCGGTGTTTGCGGTGTTCTGGATTGGCGTGTCCAACGCGTCTTTTGGCACATTGGCGGCGGTTTACGCCGAGCGCACGGGGCTGCTTTTGACGGCGATTGCGCTGTTTTCCTCCATTCCCATTCTGGCCGGGGCGGTGATGCAGATCCCTGTCGGCATCTTGTCGGATAAGATGGACCGCCGCAAAGTGCTGCTTGGCATTGCGCTGCTGGCGTTGATGGCCGATGCGGGGTTCTTGTTTTTGGCGCCAGAGGGGCGCGCGATGAACCTTGCGCTGGCGGCGGTGCTGGGCGGGTCGATCTTTGCCATGTATCCGGTGATTGTGGCCCATGCCAATGACCACGCCGCCCCCGGCACCTCGATCCAGATCTCGGGCGGGTTGCTGCTGACCTATGGGGTTGGCTCGATCATCGGGCCGCTGACGGCGGGCTATACGATGGGGTTTGCGGGCAACCGGGCGCTGTTTGCGATCACGGCGTTTAGCCATGTGTTGATCATCGGCTATACAATGTGGCGCATCGCCAAACGCGATGCGATTGCCGAAGCGGACAAGACCGATTTTGTGCCGCTCACCGGGGCCAAAGCAGGCACGCCGCAAACCGCCGTGCTGGCGCAAGACCCTCAAGAGGACGGCCCCGACCTGCCGCCTGATCCGGCCTAAGGCGACCTGAGGCGGCCCAAGCATCCGGACATAAAAAAAGCGCGCCGCAAAGGGCGCGCTTTTTACATTTTCACCAGCCCGAGCTGATTATTTTTTGGTAATGCGCCCGTCTGTGTAGGGCTGGTAAGGCGCGTTTTTGATCAGGTATTCCGCCGTGACATCGGCCAGATCGGGGCCGTAATCATAGGCGTTTGCCGCGTCGATGAACATGGAATAGCCATCGCCGCCCTTGCGCACATAATCGTTGGAAACAACGCCATAGAGCTTAGCCGGATCAATCGGCGCGCCGCCCACCGTCACATCGCTGATGCGGCTGCCAACCTCGGCGGCAGGATCAAACGCATAGGTCATCCCTGCAACCTGCGCAAAACGCCCGGCGTTTTCCTCATATTCGCTCACGCCATTTTCCAGCGCGGCAACGAGGGTTTCACCCGTGACCTGAAAGGTTGAAAGCGTGTTCTGGAACGGCAGCACCGTGAGCACTTCGCCCATGGTGACCTCGCCCGCATCAATCGAGGCGCGCAGACCGCCAGAGTTGGCAATGGCGATCTCGATGCCTTGGTCTTTGACCCGGTCCAGCATCGCATCAGCCACCAGATTGCCCATGGAACATTCCACAGCGCGGCACGAGCCACGCTCGCCGTCGATTGCCTCGGCGGTTTGGGCCACAACCTTGTTGCGGATTTCCTCAAGTGGCGCGGCCATTTCGGAAATGCGTGCCACGGTGTCTGCGTCTTGCTCCACGCCCGCGTCGATCAAGATCGGCTCGCCTGTGGCTTCGGTCACATTGCCCGCATCGTCAAATGTCACGTTCAACTCGCCCAGATATTTACCGTAGGCATAGGCCTGAACAATGGCGGTTTCGCCGACCATTGTGGGGTATGGGCCTTCGGCTTTTTCATCACTGTTGCTGAGCAATGTGTTGGAATGCCCGCCCACGATCACGTCAACGCCTGTGGTTTCCGCCGCGACTTTCAGATCGGTTTTATAGCCCGAATGCGACAGCACGATGATCTTGTTCACGCCCTCGGCGGTCAGGCGGTCCACCTCACCCTGCACGGCAGCAACCGGATCAGAGAATGTCACATGTTCGCCCGGCGAGGCCAATTCATGGGTGTCCTCAGGCGTCAGGCCGATCAAGCCGATCTTTTCGCCGCCGCGCTCGATCACGGTGGATTTCGCCAGCTTATCGGCCAGCAGAGGCTCGGCAGAGACATCCGCGTTGGACATCAGAATGGGGAAATTGATGTTGCCGATGAACTCGGCCAGAATTTCGGGGCCATCGTCAAATTCGTGGTTGCCCACGGTCATGCCGTCATAACCCAGCTTGTTCATCATCTCGGCGGCAAGCTTGCCTTTGTAATAGGTGTAGAACAGCGTGCCTTGGAACTGGTCGCCGCCATCCACCAGAATGGAATTATTGCTGCGGGCTTTGGCGTCTTTGATGGCATTCACCAACCGCGCGGTGCCGCCAAAACATTTGCCCTCGCCATTGTCCTCGGCAGAGCAGGGACCGTCATATTTGCTGATCGGCTCGAACCGGGCGTGAAAGTCATTTGTGTGCAAAATGGTCAGGTTATAATCGGCAGCAGCCATGCCCGCCGTCAGGGCCAGCGCAGCAGCAGAGGTGAGAATCTGTTTCATCGGTTTTCCCCGGTGTTGAATGAGATAGGGTATCGTGGCGCGTCGAGGGGCTTGTGTCAAAGCTGATCTGCGCAGCCATGCCCGCCCGGCGCAGCATCCCCGCCCGCTTTGCTCAGGGCTTGACCATTTCGCAGGCGGGGGGCATCACAAACCCATGCTTATTTACAAAATTTTCCGCGCCCCCGAATGGGAGGCCCTGCGCGCCACCGGCGAAACCACCGGTGCGCCCATCGACCTGCAAGATGGCTATATTCACCTCTCGACAGCCGAGCAGGCAACAGAGACTGCCGCGCGGCATTTCAAAGACCAAGACAATCTGTTCTTGGTCGCCTTGGAGGCAGAGCCGCTTGGCGATGATCTCAAATGGGAGGCCTCACGCGGCGGGGCGCTGTTTCCGCATCTGTTCCGCAACATGCGGCTGGCTGATGTGGTCTGGGCCCAGCCCTTGCCGCTCAAAAACGGGGTGCATGTCTTCCCCGCCGGGTTGGTCGAGGCGTCACAATGAAGCAAGCGATGCTGCGGCACATGGAAAAACTGGGGCTTCAGGCGCTCTACCGCGTTGATCCCGAAACCGCCCATGGGCTGGCGATCCGCGCCTTGCGGGCCGGGGTTGCCCCCCTGCCCGGCGCGGTCACCAGCGCGCGGCTGCAAACCACCGTGGCGGGGCTGTCCCTGCCCAACCCAGTGGGGCTGGCCGCCGGGTTTGACAAAAACGCCACCGCCGCAGCCCCCCTGTCGCGGGCGGGGTTTGGCTTTGTCGAAGTGGGCGCCGCCACGCCGCGCCCGCAGCCCGGCAACCCCAAACCGCGCCTGTTTCGCCTGACCGAAGACCGCGCCGCGATCAACCGTTTTGGCTTTAACAATGACGGGATGGAAGCGATCTGCGCGCGGCTGGCAAACACCCGTGCCGCCGTGCCTGTGGGCCTGAACCTTGGCGCCAATAAAGACAGCGCCGACCGCGCACAGGATTTTGCCCGCGTCATGCAAGCCGCCCGCGATCACGTGGATTTTGCCACGGTCAATGTCTCCTCGCCCAACACCGAAAAGCTGCGCGATCTGCAAGGCAAAGACGCGCTGGCAGGGCTTTTGGCGGGCGTGATGGAGATGCGCGGCACCGTGCCTGTCTTCTTGAAAATCGCCCCTGACCTCAACACCGCCGAGATCGAAGATCTGGCCGAGGTTGCCAGCGCTGCCGGGGTGGCAGCGATCATCGCCACCAACACCACGCTGGACCGGGGCGGTCTGCGCAGCGCCCATGCGGGCGAGGCAGGCGGGCTGTCTGGCGCGCCCTTGTTTGAGAAATCTACCCGCGTTTTGGCGCGGCTCTCCACCCTCACCGACCTGCCTTTAATTGGGGTGGGCGGGATCAGCACTGCCGAAGACGCCTATGCCAAGATTTGCGCCGGGGCGAGCGCGGTACAGATCTACACCGCGCTGGTTTACGGCGGGCTGTCGCTGGCGGCGGATGTGGCGCGGGGCTTGGATGATCTGCTGGCAGGTGACGGCTTTGCCAATGTGGCCGAGGCCGTGGGCAGCCGCCGCGAGGCGTGGCTGTGATCACGCTTTGGCACAACCCGCGCTGCTCCAAATCGCGCGAAACGCTGGCGCGGATCGAGGCCGCGGGCGTGCCCGTCACCCTGCGCCGCTACCTCGACGACGCGCCCACATTGGCCGAGTTGCAAGCCGCAAGCGAGGCGCTCGCGCTGCCGCCCTCAAGGTTCATCCGCAAGGGCGAGGCGCTTTATAAAGAGCTGGGCCTGAAAGACGCGGGCGAAGCGGATTTGCTGGCCGCCATGGCCGCGCATCCGGTCTTGATCGAGCGGCCCATCGGCTTTGCCGCCGGGCGCGCCGTACTGGGCCGCCCGCCCGAAAACATCGACGCGCTGCTGTGACAGACCGCGCCGCGATCACCGCCAAAAACCGCGCCGCATGGGACGCCGCCGCCGTGCATCACGGCGCGGGAACCTATTGGGAGGAACTGCGCGCAGGTTTTGCCGATAAGAGCTATTCGCGTTTTGACGCGGTGATGCGCGATGCGCTGCTTGAGGCGGGGATCAAAGGCGCGCGGGCGGTGCAGATCGGTTGCAACAACGGGCGCGAAACCCTCTCGGCCTGCGCTCTTGGGGCGGCAGAGCTTTGGGGCTTTGACCAATCAGAGGCGTTTTTGGCCCAAGCGCGCCAGTTGCAGGAAATCTCGGGCCACAACGCACAGTTTCTGGCGGCGGATATCTATGCCCTGCCCAAAAACGCGCCCCGCAATTTTGACATCGCATTTATCACCATTGGCGTGCTGAACTGGATGCCCGACCTGCCCGGCTTTTTTGCCGTGGTGGCGGGGCTGCTGGCCCCCGGCGGGCGGCTGGTGATTTATGAAACCCACCCGGTGCTGGAAATGTTCGACCCCGCAGCCCAAGACCCGCTTGCGCCTGCGTTTGATTACTTCCGCAGCGCGCCGCATGTGGAAACCGCCGCCATTACCTATGACGGCTCAAACCCCGGCCCCGCGCCCGAAAGCCATTGGTTTATTCACACGCTGAGCGCGATTGTGCAGGCCGCGCTGGATGCGGGTTTGCGGCTGGAGGGGCTGGCGGAATTTCCCCATTCCAT
Source organism: Sulfitobacter sp. (assembly GCA_051252055.1). Classification (GTDB taxonomy): domain Bacteria; phylum Pseudomonadota; class Alphaproteobacteria; order Rhodobacterales; family Rhodobacteraceae; genus Sulfitobacter. Next base: position 613,789 of record JBPOFD010000001.1, on the reverse strand, counting down.
CCGCGAGGTGGATTATGACATTTACGCAGGCCGCGCCGCGCAACTGCCGATGAGCTATCTGCTGCGCGCGACTAAACCCTAGGCTCCGTTGCCCGCCGCCGCGCTGCGCTCCAGCGCTGGATAGCGCAGGCCAAGCGTCACGCCGCGCGCCACAAAAGAGACCAGCATCGACAGCCACAGCCCGTGATTGCCCAGCCACGGCACCAGCACCAGCGCCGCCGCCACAAAGATCACAAACGAGACCGCCATCATGTTGCGCATGTCGCGGCTGCGCGTGGCACCGATGAATATCCCGTCTAGCATCCACGCAGCGCAGCCCAGCAATGGCGCGGCAACCATATAGGGCAGATAGCCGCGCGCGACCTCTTGCACCGCTTCGGATTTCGCCATCAGATCAATGATCATCCCGCCGCCAAAGGCAAATGCCACCGCCATCATCGCGCAGATCAACAGCCCCCAACCCGAGGTCAGCAGCGCCGAGCGGCGCAGCAAATCGGCCCGCCGCGCACCCAAAGCCCGCCCCACCAGCGCCTCGGCGGCAAAGGCAAACCCGTCAAGCGCATAGGCGGTGATCATCAAGAATTGCAGCAACACCTGATTGGCCGCCAGCTTCACATCGCCCAGCCCGCTGCCCACAAACATGAAGGACACAAACACCGCCTCAAGCAGCAGAGAGCGGATCATGATATCGGTGTTCAGCACCAGCATCCGCAGCCAGCGCGCCTTGTCAAAGATCGCCGCAGCATTGCGCCACGCCCGGCGTTTGAACACATCGCGGCAGAACCACAGGCCCACGGCGGCCCCGCTCCATTCCGCGATAAACGTGGCCAGCGCCACGCCCTCGACGCCCCAATCGAGCCCCAGCACAAACCACAGATCGAGCAGAATATTCAGCCCGTTCATCCAGACCTGTATCACCAGCACGGCGCGGGTGCGCTCTTGGGCAATCAGCCAGCCGGTGATCGCATAGATCGAGATTGCCGCAGGCGCGGACCAGATGCGCACCGCCATATAGCTGCGCGCCAGATCCTCGACCTCGGCGCTGGCAGGGGCGGCCTGAAACGCCAGCCAAAAGATCGGCAGATGCAGCGCCATCAGCGCCGCCCCCGCCAAACTGCCAATCAGCAGCCCGCGCATCAACAGCGCGTCCACCTCGGCCCCGTCGCCATTGCCTGCCGCCTGCGCGGTCAGCCCGACGGTGCCCATGCGCAAAAACCCAAAGAGCCAGTAAACCAGCGTGATGATCGCCGCCCCCAGCCCCACCGCACCAATGGGCGCGGCCAGCCCCAACTGGCCCACAACGCCCGTATCCACCGCGCCCAAAATCGGCACCGTGGCATTGGACAGAACAATCGGCAGCGCGATGTTGAGCACCCGGCGGTGGGTGACATCGGGCATCGCTGCCTCAACCATCGCGGCGCGGCATTACAAAATGGCCCGTGGCCTGCGCATGCGGGCGCTCGCGGTTGTCCTGCCAGCCCTCCACATGCACCGAGGCATAGCGCCGCCCGGCCCGGGTGATCCGCGCCCGCGCATAGCTGTCACGCGGCAGACCCGAGCGCAGGTAATCCACGGTGAAATCAACCGTCTTGGGCAGGCGCGGCAACGTGTCATGGGTGAGCCCCTCAACCGACAGTTTGCCGCTTTCGAAATCCTCCCACAGATAGGCCCAGCTTAGCGTGATGATCGAAGTCATCTCCAGAAACGCCGCCGTGGCCCCGCCATGCAACGCAGGCAGCACTGGGTTGCCGATCAAACTGTCTGAGAACGGCATGATCCCGGTCAACTCATCCCCGCGCCGCTCGAAATGAATGCCCAGAAACTGGCTGTAGGGCACGCCATCCGCCAGCGCCTTGAGCGCGCCATCGCGGCGCTGTTTGATCACCTGCACAGGTTCGGGTTTGGGCCGCCCAGCGTTCATTGTTTCGCCTCCACCGTAAAGGCCCCGGTGGCCGTGGCCACGGGGTTATCCGTATCTTCATCCGTCGCCACAGCGCGCACAAATGCCACCGAGCGGGTGATGTGATAACACGTCGCCCGCGTGGTGATGGTTTGCCCCGGCGTGGCCGAACGCATGTAATCAATGCGCAGATCAATTGTGGCTGTGCTGCTGGGATGGGTTGGGTGGCTCATCACCGCCGCGCCGCAGGTGGTATCCATCAACGCCGACACCGCGCCGCCATGGATCACCCCGGTGCGCGCATCGCCCACCAAATGCGGCGCGTAAGGCATTGAAATCACGGCCTCCGCATCGCCAATCGACAAAAGCTCCATGCCCAAGGCACTGGCATGGGGCAGCGCCTGAATGAACTGCGCCGCGATTTTCTGTTTCTGATCCATTGCACCCTCTTAGGTTCTTGCCCCCTTTATCGGCCCAGCCCAGCCGAAGGGCAAGGGCGGCGGTTGCGCTTGGTCAACCTGTGGCATAGCGTGCAAACGCAGGAGGAACCGATGGCAGACAAACGGCTGACATTTAAAGAAATGTGCGCGGCATTCGATGTGACCCCGCGCACCTTGCGCTACTATGAATATATCGAATTGCTCCAGCCCGACCGCGAAGGGCGCGCCCGCTATTACGGGCCGCGTGAACGCGCCCGGATGGAGCTGATCATGCGGGGCCGCAAATTCGGCTTTGCCCTCGAAGACATCCGCCAATGGCTGCTGATCTACGAGCGCGAAGGCACCCGCGCCCAGATGCAAGCTTGGGTCGAAATGGCCGATGGACAGCTCAGCGAGCTGGCCCAGCAGCGCGCCCAGCTTGACGAAGCCATGGCCGAGCTGCGCGCCCTGCGCGACGACACCGCCAAGGCGCTCGACAGCTAAACCGCGCCGCCTGATCACGGCTTAGATTCCCCAAAATCCGCGCCAGCGGGGCAAAAACCATGCCCCGCGCGGCTTGACGCGCCCTCGCGCCGCGTCAACTTGGCAAGTGACGTAACGTATCACTTACGTTAACGTCACCCGCTGTTGTAGCAAAACCCAAATCGCCCCACATAAATCTCAGAAACTTCCACCGGTATTGATGAAAGTTGTGATGATGACGACAGACACCCTAACCATCCGCCAGATGTGCGACACGTATGATGTGACGCCGCGCACCTTGCGGTTCTACGAGGCGAAAGAGCTGCTCTTTCCAATCCGCGAAGGGCAAAAGCGGCTCTTTACCAAACGCGATCGCGCCCGGCTCAAACTGATCCTGCGCGGCAAACGCTTTGGCTTCAGCCTCGAGGAAATCCGCCAATTGCTGGACCTTTACCATATGGGCGACCAGCAAGAGACCCAGATCGCGCGCACCTATGAGATCGCCCATGAGCGGCTGGCCGATATGGAGCGCCAACGCGATGAGCTGACCGAGGCCATCGACGATTTGAAAGATCAATTAAAATGGGGGGAGAAAATGATCGCCTCCCTGAACCAATCGCGCAAAGCCGCTGAATAACCCGGCCCGCCTCTGCGCGCCCAGAATGTATGCCGGATTTGAAGCCGGAATTTAAGGGAGAGACCCACATGCCCCGCTACACCGCCCCCACCAAGGATATGCAATTCATCTTGCATGACGTGCTCAATGTCACCGCCAGCGCCACGCCCGGCTATGACGAGCTGGAGCCTGATTTCACCGCCGCCATTCTGGAGGAGGCAGGCAAGCTGACCTCCGAAGTGCTCGCGCCGCTCAATGCTGTGGGCGACAAGGAAGGCTGCCGTTTGGAAAACGGGGTGGTCTACACGCCAACGGGCTTCAAAGAAGCCTTTGCCAAGGTCAAAGAAGGCGGCTGGCCCGGTCTCGACATGCCCGAAGCTTACGGCGGCCAGAACATGCCCTATCTGATCGGCACCGCCGTGGGCGAGATGTTCTCGGCCTCGAATCAAGCTTTCACCATGTATCAAGGCCTGACCCATGGCGCGGCCTCGGCCATTTTGGTTCATGGCACGCAGGCGCAAAAAGACACCTATCTGCCCAATATGGTCAGCTGCGAATGGACCGGCACCATGAACCTGACAGAGCCGCATTGCGGCACTGATCTGGGCCTGATGCGCTCCAAAGCCGTGCCCCAAGAGGATGGCAGCTATAAGATCACCGGCCAGAAAATCTTCATCTCCTCGGGTGAACATGACATGGCCGATAATATCATCCATCTGGTGCTGGCGAAAATCGAAGGCGGCCCCGAAGGCATCAAAGGCGTGTCGCTCTTTATTGTGCCAAAATTCCTCGTGAACGAAGACGGTTCGCTTGGGGATCGCAACGCCGCAACCGTGGGCGCGCTCGAAGAGAAAATGGGCATCCACGGCAACTCCACCTGCGTGATGAATTATGACGGGGCCACCGGCTATCTGCTGGGCACCGAACATAAAGGCATGCGCGCCATGTTCACCATGATGAACGAAGCGCGCGTCGGCGTGGGCATGCAAGGCCTCGCGCAGGCCGAAGTGGCTTTTCAAAACGCGCTGGACTACGCCAAAGACCGCCTGCAAGGCCGCGCCGTGACCGGGCCTGTTTTCCCGGATAAACCCGCCGATCCGCTGATCGTGCACCCCGATATCCGCCGCTCCTTGATGGATCAAAAAAGCTTTGCCGAAGGCGCGCGGGCTTTCATCTTGTGGGGCGCATCCCTGATCGACGCCGCCCACCGCGCCGATGACAAAGACGCCGATGGGCTGGTCTCGCTGCTGACCCCGGTGATCAAAGGTTTCCTGACCGATCAAGGCTATGACATGACCGTCAAAGCCCAACAGATCTACGGCGGCCACGGCTATATCGAAGAATGGGGCATGTCCCAATTCACCCGCGATGCGCGGATCGCGATGATCTATGAGGGCGCAAATGGCGTGCAGGCACTTGATCTGGTGGGCCGCAAACTGGCCCAGGATGGCGGCAAACATGTGATGGCCTTCTTTGATCTGGTGAAATCCTTCATCAAAGAAAACGCGGGCCAAGACGCAGCCTTTGACAAAGACTTTATCGAACCGCTCAAAGCGGCCAGCAAAGATCTGCAAGCGGCGGGCATGTATTTCATGCAAAACGGCATGAAAAACCCCAACCACGCGCTGGCTGGCTCCAATGACTTCATGCATATGTTCGGCCATGTCTGCCTTGGCCTGATGTGGGCGAAAATGGGCCTCGCGGCGAAAAACGCCCTTGCAAATGACGCCGCCGATGCGACGTTCTTTGAAACGAAACTCGCCACGGGCCGCTATTACATGGCCCGCCAATTGCCTGCCACCAGCCTGCACCTTGCGCGCATCTCTTCGGGTGCGGACACCGTGATGGCGCTGGAGGCAGACCACTTCTGAACCGCCTTTAGAAAAGGAAAGACCTTGCCCAAACGCTTTCGCCTGACCCGCCGCTTCCCCGTCGCCATGACCGAAGACGGCTACCGCCGCCTGAAGAAATTCAGCGCCGAGGCGGGTCTGGACGAAGGCGAAGCCCTGTCTTTCCTTTTCGAAAACTTCAACAGCGTGATGAACGAAGAAAACCTCACCGCGCGCCTGCGCCTGTTCAACTCCGACCTAGAGGGCCGCAAACGATGACCCGGCCTTTCACCCTTCTGCAAATACTCATCTCTTCCCCAGCCCCAAGGACAGCCCAATGACCATTAAACTCCATTGTTTCGGCGAATCCGGCAACGCCTACAAAGCCGCCCTCGCGCTTGAACTTTCCGGACTGGACTGGGAAGCGGTAAAGGTTGATTTCTTCGGCGGTGCCACCCGCAGCCCCGAATACCGCAGCGCGCTCAATGAAATGGGCGAAGCCCCGGTGATGGTCGATGGCGATGTGAAACTGACCCAATCGGGCGTCATTCAGGACTATGTGAGCGAGAAATCGGGGCGTTTTGGCGGCAAAGACGCCGCCGAGCGCCGCGAGGTGCTGCGCTGGGTGTTCTGGGATAACCACAAACTCTCCAGCCCCGCAGGCATGACCCGTTTCTTGATCAATTTCCTTCCCAAAGACAAACAGCCCGCCGAGGTGATCGCCTTTACCCAAGCGCGGCTCAAATCGGCCTATGCGGTGCTCGATGCCCATCTGGCCGGACGCGACTGGATTGTGGGCGGCGGCATCACCAACGCCGATCTGTCCTGCTGCGGCTATCTTTATTACCCCGAACCCTTTGGCTTTGACCGCGCCGAGTGGCCCCATATCGACGCATGGCTCACACGCCTGTCCCAAACACCGGGGTGGCAACACCCCTACGACCTGATGCCCGGCAGCCCAGCTGACCGCGCCTGATCTTAGTGAGGAGAGCACCCCATGACTGAAGCCTATATCTATGACGCCCTGCGCACCCCGCGCGGCAAGGGCCGCAAGGACGGCTCCTTGCACGAAGTCACCGCCCTGCGCCTGTCTGCCCTGACCCTGAACGCGGTCAAGGAACGCAACAATCTGGAAGGTCACGCCGTCGAAGACGTGATCTGGGGCAATGTCACCCAAGTGATGGAACAGGGCGGCTGTCTGGCGCGCTCTGCCGTGCTGGCCTCTGATCTGGACGAACGCATTCCGGGCCTTGCCATCAACCGTTTCTGCGCCTCGGGCCTTGAGGCGGTGAACCTTGCCGCCAACCAAATTCGCGGCGGCGCAGGCAGCGCCTATATCTCGGGCGGCGTGGAAATGATGGGCCGTGTGCCCATGGGCAGCGACGGCGCCGCCATCGCCGTAGACCCGATCCTCGCCATGGAGAAATATTTCGTCCCCCAAGGCATCTCGGCGGATATCATCGCCACCGAATACGGCTTTTCGCGCGATGACGCGGATCACTATGCCGTGGAAAGCCAGCGCCGCGCCAAAGCGGCATGGGATGACAAACGCTTTGCCAATTCCGTGATCACCGTGCGCGACCAGAACGGGCTGGCGATCTTGGATCACGACGAATACATGCGCCCGCAAACCGACATGCAAAGCCTTGGCGGGCTGAACCCCGCCTTTCAGGCCATGGGCGAGGTGATGCCCGGTTTTGATAAAATCGCGCTGATGAAATATCCGCATCTGGAGCGGATCAACCACATCCACCACGCGGGCAATTCCTCGGGCATTGTGGACGGCGCAGCGGCTGTGCTGATCGGCAACAAGGAATTTGGCGAAAAGCACGGGCTCAAACCCCGCGCGCGCATCCGCGCCACCGCCAAAATCGGCACCGATCCCACCATCATGCTGACCGGCCCCGTGCCGGTGACCGAAAAGATCCTCAAAGACAATGGTATGAACATCAATGACATCGACCTGTTCGAGGTCAACGAAGCCTTCGCCTCTGTGGTGCTGCGCTTCATGCAGGCCTTTGACGTGGACCACGACAAGGTGAACGTGAACGGCGGCTCCATCGCCATGGGCCACCCGCTGGGTGCCACCGGCGCGATGATCATCGGCACCTTGCTGGACGAGCTTGAGCGCAGCGGCAAAGGCACAGGTCTTGCCACGCTTTGCATCGCCTCGGGCATGGGCGCTGCTACCATCATCGAACGCGTTTAAGCATTGAGATCAGGAGAAAACACATGACCGATTTCACCATGAACACAGACGCGAGCGGCGTTGCGATCATCCGCTGGGACGTGCCCGGCAAATCCATGAACGTGATGTCCTTTAAGGGGCTGGAACAACTCAACGGGCTGATCGACGATGCGCTGGCCGATGACGCCGTCAAAGGCATCGTTATCACCTCGGGCAAAGAAGGCTCCTTTGCGGGCGGCATGGACCTGAACCTGCTGGCCAAAATGCGCGAGGACGCGGGCGACGACCCGGCGCGCGGGCTGTTTGAGGGCACCATGAAAATGCACCACATGCTGCGCAAGATTGAGCGCGCAGGCATGGACCCCAAAACCAATAAAGGCGGCAAGCCCATCGCCACCGCCCTGCCCGGCACCGCCGTGGGCATCGGGCTGGAACTGCCCCTTGCGACACACCGCATCTTTGCCGCGAACAACCCCAAGGCCCGCATCGGCCTGCCGGAAATTCAGGTGGGCATCTTCCCCGGCGCAGGCGGCACCACCCGCCTGACCCGTCTGCTGGGCGCAATGGGGGCCTCGCCTTTCTTGCTCGAAGGCAAACTGGTGGCACCGGACGCGGCACAAAAAGCCGGGCTGATCCACGAAGTATCCGATGATCCGCTGGCCGCTGCCTGCGAGTGGGTGCTCAATGCCAAAGACGCGGACCTGCTCAAACCATGGGACCAGAAGGGCTATAAAATGCCCGGCGGCGCGCCCTACCACCCCGCAGGGTTTATGACATTTGTCGGCGCCAGCGCCATGGTCAACGGCAAGACCCAAGGCGTCTACCCGGCGGCCAAGGCGCTGCTCTCGGCGGTATATGAAGGCGCGCTTGTGCCCTTTGACACCGCCCTGAAAATCGAGGCCCGCTGGTTCACCAACGTGCTGATGAACCCCAGCTCTGCCGCGATGATCCGCTCGCTGTTTCTCAACAAAGAGGCGCTGGAAAAAGGCGCGGTGCGCCCCGAAGGCGTGGCCGATCAACGCGTCAAAAAGCTTGGCGTGCTGGGCGCGGGCATGATGGGCGCAGGCATCACGCTGGTCTCTGTGCAGGCAGGCATCGAAGTGGTCCTGATCGACCAAAACCAAGAAGCCGCAGACCGGGGCAAAGCCTATACCGCCAGCTATTTCGACAAAGGCATCGCCCGCAAAAAAGCCACCGAGGAAAAGAAAACCGCAGCCCTTGGCCTGATCACCGCCACCACCGATCTGGAGGCGCTCAAAGACTGTGATCTGATCATCGAGGCCGTGTTCGAGGACACAAAAGTCAAAGCCGAGATGACCAAAAAGGTCGAGGCGATCATTCCAGACACCTGCATCTTTGCCTCCAACACCTCGACCTTGCCGATCACCGAACTGGCCAAAGCGTCAACGCGCGACGACCAATTCATCGGCATCCACTTCTTCAGCCCGGTTGAGAAAATGCTGTTGGTCGAGATCATCAAAGGCGCAAACACCGGCGACCGCGCCGTGGCCAAGGCGCTCGATTATGTGCGCCAAATCCGCAAAACCCCCATCGTGGTGAATGATGCGCGGTTCTTCTATGCCAACCGCTGCATCATCCCCTACATCAACGAAGGGGTGCGGATGGTCATGGAAGGGGTCGAACCCGCGCTGATCGAAAACGCCGCGAAACTGGTGGGCATGCCGCTTGGGCCGCTGCAATTGATGGATGAAACCTCCATTGATCTGGGTGCAAAAATCGCCCGCGCCACCAAGGCCGCCATGGGCGCAGATTACCCCAATGGTGATCTGGACGAGCTGGTGTTCTGGATGGAAGGCGAAGGCCGTCTGGGCCGCAAAGCCAAGGCCGGTTTTTATGCCTATGACGACAAAGGCAAACGGATTGGCCTGTGGGATGGGCTCACTGCCAAATACCCCTTGGCAGAGGACCAACCAAACCTGATCGAAGTCCAGCACCGCCTGCTGTTCAGCCAAACCCTAGAGGCCGTGCGCGCGCTGGAAGAAGGCGTGTTGATGGACATCCGCGAAGGCGATGTGGGCGCGATCCTTGGCTGGGGCTTTGCGCCGTGGTCCGGCGGGCCGCTGTCATGGCTCGACATGATCGGCGCGCCCTATGCCGCCGAGCGTTGCGACCAGTTGACCGAGCGTTATGGCGAACGCTTCGCCTGCCCCGCGCTGCTGCGCGAAATGGCGGATAAAGGCCAAAGCTTCTATGGCCGCTTTGCCCCGGCGGAAAAAGCCGCCTAAATCCGGCAACACCTATCTTTGTGAAAACGGGCCGCAGCGATGCGGCCCTTTTTATGTGCCGCGCCCCCTCGATCACAGCTATCTGCGCAGTTGCGTGTCATTCGCACAGGTTCCGTTTGATCTGCGCGCCGCGCTTCTTTATCCGGCCCTCAGATGGCATAAGGATCTGTGCGCGTGACGAGTTTAAAACTAGCGATCATAAGCCTCTTTGTCGGGCTCGCCGTTTTGGCGCTAAAATCGCTGGCATGGTGGATGACAGGCTCTGTGGCGCTGCTGTCCGACGCGCTCGAAAGCACGGTGAATGTGGCCACCGCCCTTGCGGCGCTGATCGCCATTCGCGTGGCCGCGATCCCGGCGGATGACAATCATCCCTACGGCCACCACAAAGCAGAATTCTTTAGCGCGGTGCTCGAAGGGGTGATGATCATCACCGCCGCCCTGCTGATTTTGCGGCAATCCTATCTGGGGCTGATGGCCCCCATGGCGCTCGACTCGCCGCTCGAAGGGCTGGGGGTGAACCTTGTGGCCACCGCGCTCAATGCCGCGTGGGCCTTTGTGTTGATCCGCCACGGGCGGCGGCTGCGCTCGCCTGCGCTGCTGGCGGATGGCAAACATCTGCTGTCGGATGTGGTGACATCGGGCGGGGTGGCTGTGGGCATCTTGCTGGCGATGGCCACGGGCTGGTGGATACTCGACCCGATCTTGGCGGCGATTGTGGCGGTCAATGTGCTCTGGTCCGGCTGGAAAGTGATGACCCAATCGCTCAGCGGCTTGATGGACGAAGCCCTGCCGGACGACATGCTGAGCAATGTGCATCAGATCATCCAAGACAATGCCGATGGCGCGGTGCAGGCCCATGACCTGCGCACCCGCCACGCAGGCCCTGCGATTTTTATCGATTTCCATCTGGTCATGCCCGGCGAGACAACAGTTTTTCACTCGCATGAGATTTGCGACAAGATCGAACATGCGATCCATGACGCCTATCCCGATGCCCATGTGACGATCCATGTCGAGCCGGAACATAAATCCGAAGACCAAGGCGCGATCCCCCTCAACGATTGACCGCGCAGACAAAAAAAGGGGCCGCCCGGTGGCGACCCCTTTTGCATCATGGGGATTGATGAACAGCTGCGATGTAATGCGCCAGCCCCCTCCAAAGGGCTGGCGCGGGGCGGTCAGCAGCTGCTGTGCATCTGCCCATCCGCCCATCCGGATGCCGGGCGCATCTGTTCGTCGAAGATCAAACATTCCACAAGAAATTCGGCATCCTTATGGCTCAGCACATCATAGCTGGAGGCCGGCGCTTCGAGGAACTTATCCAGCGAGGCGCGGTTTTGCATGCAATGGATCAGCGCGCCGCCTTCGGCATAGATCACCTGATCTTCGGCAAAATAGATCGCAATCAGCTCAACCTGCTGCATCGGGCGTTGCCGGGTGATGCCGCGCATCCCCACCAATGTGGCGGCAGGCACCACCGCAAAGGGATCGCCGTAAATATCAGCGGCTGCATCGCTCTCAACAAGCACCCCCTGATCGGCCAGCAAGGTCAGATCCGTGCGATTATCCAGCGCCCCGGCAGGGATAAACACCGGCCACAGGGCCTCGGCGCTGTCGGGGGCATCAACCCACATAAACGCACGCTGGATTTCCACGATCTCTTGCATGCCATTGTCGAAGGTCAGCACCAAATCGCCCACGGCCAACGCTTCAATGGCGCGCCACCCCAGATTAGACGCCAGCCGCGTGCCGGCCATCAACCCATGTGTGAGCAAGTTACGCCCGCCATTATAAGCACCCGAAACCTCGGCAGTGCGGCGGTTCATCGCTTTTTCTTTCCATCCAAACATTTCATCCATCCCCATGGTGAGCACCTGGCAGGGTGCGTTGCGGTATGAAAACCAATTGCAGTGATTCTCGTGACCATGGATTGCCGATATCTGGGCCGAATTGGGGCATTGTTGCGGCCCTACGGGGTAATCCTTGGGGTTTCACAAAGATTAGCGCGCAATATGGCCGCAATCTTGCACGCTTCGCGATAGCATTTCGCCAGATTCGGGCGGCAGACGCGAAGTTGCGCCTGCGCTACCCCGCCTCGAATCGGTAGGAAAACCGCGCAATATCCTCGGCACAGAGCTCCGCCACGCTCTCGCGGCTGCGCGCATCATATAGATCGCGGTATTGCGCCGGGCGCTGCGAGGCATTGCGGTGCGGCAACTCAAGCGTAAATCCCAAGTGGTCAAACAGCGGCGCTGCATCCGTCTGGAAATGTTCAAGCCGGATATAGGCGCGGCACCGCTCTACGCCGCTGGCATCGCGCATGTAAGATGCCGCCGGGCTGGCCCGCAGACTGGCGCGCACATGATCGGCGCGCAGAAATCCGGCAAAATCCTGCGCCTTGGCCTCGCCCACGGCGGGGTGGTCAAAATCCTGCATCCGCAGCCAATGGTAATAGCTCACCACCCGGTCCCACGGGTTGCGCACCAGCGTGAAGGTAAACAGCTCCGCCGCCTCCTGCGCGGTGATCAACCCGTCCAGATCGGCCAAACGGCTGTGTTTCCAAAGCCGCCCCCGGGCCTGCACATCTTTCACCCGGCCCCGGCGGTTGCGCGCCTTGGGCGTGTCGCCCAGCATGATGTCATCTTTCATCGCGCGCCCCTCGAGCGCGAGCGCCAGCGAGGTGCCGCCCGTTTTAGGGATGTGAATAAAAAGATAGCGGCGGCCGCGTGACAAGATCATCGCCCATCCCTACCCCACTTGCCGCCCCGGCGGAACGGTTTTTCAGATTGCATCACGGGCCTGCCCGCCTATGGTTGCCACAGCTTGAGCAATGGATACCCCGCCCCCGATGCAGTTGCAAAAATACGCCCGCGCCGCTTGGCGCCGCATGTACAACGGCACCAGCGCGCTGTTTCAACGCACAACCATGCGCCCCGCAGGCCGCCCCGGCGGCGCAAACCCGTGGTTCAAACTACTCAAAAAGCAATCCACCGCCGATCTGTTCCCCGCCCCCAGCGAGGAAAGCGCCCGCGCCTGCGACGCAATCAAACAGCGCTATGCCGATGTGATCGCGGAATTTGGCGTAGACTATGAAAGCTTCTTTGGCGGCTCGATCAAGGATCAAGAGGCCCACGCCCTGCACAGCATGATCCGCCAGCGCAAACCGCAAGCCGTCTATCAGATCGGCACATTCATCGGCTATTCCGCGATGATCATCGCTGACGCGCTTGAGCGTAACGGCTCTGGGCGGCTGATCGCGATGGACCCTGAAATCCCCCATCGCACCCGGATCAACCCGGTAAATGTGGCGCGCCGCGCAGCGCAGGTGCTGGGGCTGCAAGACATCATTACCTTTGAACGCGGCTGGCATTCTGCGCCCATTGGCGATGATCTGGACCCTGAATGGAAAGCCACCATTCCTGTGCGCGGCCCCCAAGTGCTGGCCGATCTGCCCGACTATACGCTGGATTTCGCCTTTATCGACGGCGATCATTCCAGCGCCATGACCATCATGGATTTCATGTCCCTCAAGGAAAAACTCTCCGTGGGCGGCATTGCCGTGTTCCACGATGCCGCCTCTTGGCCCACCGTGGCGCAGGCGATCTGGGTGATCTGGCATGACATCCTATTCTACCGCAAAGGCACCAAAGCCTATTTCCACATGGATGTGCGCCGCGGCTTTGACGGGCTGGCCGCGCTGGAACGTATCAAGCTCGAACAGCGCCCCACCCTCAAAATCACCATCGAGGATGAAACCGGCGCGCCCCTGCCCCATGTCAAGGTGACCATGCCCGCGCTCGATTGGCAGGCCATCACCGACAGCACAGGCGCGGTCTATGCCATGCGCAAAATCCCCAAAGGCACACAGATCCACGCGCAAAGCGACCACGCCAGCGCGGGCCAAACACTGGGCACCAAGGTGGAAAACGGCTTTGTCGCGGTCACCCTGCGCATGGGCGCGCAAAACACACCCTGAACCCGCCGCTGTAAATCGGCTCTTTCCAAACGCGATCCGGCTCCGCAATACTGGGCATTCAAAAAGCCGTATCAGGGGGGAGACTGTTCATGGGTTGGATGCAAGACGAGACCGGGCTGGATAAATGCGCGGCCAATTATGTGCCGCTGTCGCCGCTGTCGCATCTGCGCCGCGCGGCGCAAGTGTTCCCCGATCATCTGGCCGTGGCCTATGGCACCCACCGCGTGAGCTATGCGCAATATCATGCGCGCTGTACCCGGCTTGCCTCGGCGCTGGCTGGGCGCGGCATTGGCCCCGGCGATGTGGTCGCCACGCTGATCCCCAATCTGCCCGCCCAAGCCGAAGCGCATTTTGGTGTGCCTGCCTGCGGCGCGGTGCTCAACACAGTCAACACCCGGCTTGATGTGGATACGGTTGCCTATATTTTGGAACATGGCGGGGCCAAACTGCTGCTGGTCGACACGCAATTTGCCGAACTGGCCGAAGCGGCCTGTGCGCGGCTCGGCGCTGCCGCCCCGGTCTTGATCGAAGTGCCCGACCCCGGCGCAGGCTATCCGGCCACCGGACGGCACAGCACCTATGAGGCGCTGCTGGCGGAAGGGCGCGAAGATTTCAACTGGATCATGCCGCAAGATGAATGGGAAAGCCTTGCGCTGAACTACACCTCGGGCACCACCGGGCGGCCCAAAGGCGTGGTCTACCACCATCGCGGCGCGTATCTTATGACCATGGGCACGGTGATTTCGTGGCGCATGGTGCTGCATCCGGTGTTCATGGCGATTGTGCCGCTGTTCCATTGCAACGGCTGGAACCACACATGGATGATGCCTGTGCTGGGCGGCACGCTGGTGTGTTGCCGCGACATCACCGCCGCCGCGATCTATGCTGCGATTGCCGATGAACGCGTGAGCCATTTTGGCGGCGCGCCCATTGTACTCAACGCGCTGGTTAACGCAGAGGAACAAGACCGCCGCACCTTTGATCATCAGGTCGAGATTTTCACCGCAGGCGCGCCCCCCGCCCCCGCCACACTCGCCAAGATCGAAAAGCTGGGCTTCAACGTCACCCAAGTTTACGGGCTGACCGAAACCTATGGCCACGTGACCGAATGTGTCTGGCGCGAGGAATGGAACAGCCTGCCCCCCGCGCAAAAAGCCGCCATCAAATCGCGCCAAGGCGTCGCCATGCCGATGATGGACCACATCACCGTGATGGACACAGAGATGGCGCAAATCCCCATGGATGGCACCGCACAGGGCGAGATCATGATCCGCGGCAATGCGGTGATGAAAGGCTATCTGAAAAACCCCGGTGCCACCCGCGAGAGCTTTGCAGGCGGCTATTTCCACTCGGGCGACATTGCGGTGCAACACCCCGATGGGTTCATCCAAATCTCTGACCGCGCCAAAGACATCATCATTTCCGGCGGCGAGAACATCTCAAGCGTCGAGGTCGAAGGCGTGCTCATGGGCCATGACGCGGTGAACCTTGCCGCCGTGGTGGCCAAACCGGACGAAACTTGGGGCGAAGTGCCCTGCGCCTTTGTCGAGCTCAAACCCGGCGCACAGGTGGACGAGGCCGCGCTGATCGCCTTCACCCGCGAAACCCTCGCCGGGTTCAAAGCGCCAAAACAAATCGTGTTCCAAGACCTGCCCAAAACCTCCACGGGCAAGATCCAGAAATTCGAATTGCGCAGCCTTGCCAAAACCCTCTGAGCGGCGCGGCTGATGCGCCTTTGCAAAGCGCCCGGCCGCGCGGGGCATCCCCCCGCGCGCTGATTTGCCCCCATTGCTCCGCCGCTGTCACATGCTACATTGCCCGCAAAAGAACAGACAGGTTCTGAGCAGACCCAAGGAATTTATGACCGCGCTGAGCAAATACGATCGGCTTGAAGCCTCCGCCCTGTGGCGGCCCGATAGCGATGCCCAGCGGCGCGAAGTCATTGTATCCATTGGCAATTCCACCCTCGTCATCAGCGCGCTCAATGACACGGCCCTGACCCATTGGTCGCTCGCCGCGATTGAACGGGCCAATCCCGGTGAAACCCCGGCGATCTATCACCCTGACGGCGATCCCGGCGAAACCCTCGAAATTGCCGAAAACCACGGCGAAATGATCGACGCCGTTGAAAAACTGCGCCGCGCCGTGGCGCGCACCCGGCCCAAACCGGGGCGGCTGCGCTGGATGGGCGGGGCGGGCATGCTGGCCGCTGTGCTGGCGCTGGTGCTGTTCTGGCTGCCCGGCGCGGTGCGCGATCACGCGCTATCGGTGGTGCCCCAAGCCAAGCGCGACCAAATCGGCGAGGCGCTTTTGGCGCGGCTTGAACGCATCTCGGGCAGCCCCTGTGACGATCCGGCAGGGGTCAAAGCCCTGCAAACTCTCTCGGCGCGGCTGCGCGCAGGCGAGCTGATGGTGATGCCCGCCATGACCCAGCCCAGCGTGTTTTTGCCCGGCGGCTATATCGTGCTCAGCCGCGCCTTGATCGAGGATTACGAAGAACCCGATGTGGCCGCAGGCTTTGTGCTCGCCGAGGCCAGCCGCCGCGCGCAAACCGATCCCTTGGGTGATCTGCTGACCTTTGGCGGGCTGCGCGAGACCCTGCGCCTGCTGACCACAGGCGATGTCTCCGCCGCCGCTCTCGACGGCTACGCCGAGGCGCTTATGGCCCTGCCGCGCCCGCCCGCCCCGCTCCAGCCGCTGCTGGCCCGCTTTGAAAAAGCCGCCCTGCGCAGCGCCCCCTACGCCTATGCGCTCGACATCACAGGCGAAACCACCCTGCCCCTGATCGAGGGCGACCCGATGAACGGCAAAGCCACCGAACCGCTGATCAGCGATGGCGACTGGCTGCGCCTGCAAGGGCTCTGCGGCGGGTAGGCTGCGGGTAGATTGCGCGGCGACCCTCAGGTTTTGCCTGCTGAAACGATCACCATCATGGGCCGCTCCATCTCTTCGGCAAGCGCAGGCACAGCCTCGATCTGCTCCGGCGTGGGCGCAAATTCCACGAGCCGGCCCAGCGAAAACCCCGCGCCCAGCAAGCTGTTCACCGTGGTGGCCAACGTCCTGTGGTGCTTGAGCACATCTTTGGCCAGCCAATCGGTGCGGCGCGGCCCTTCCACCGAATACCCGTTCACCGGCCATGTCTTGCGGCCATCTTCGTCCTGCATCCACTGCGGATGGCGCGCGGCCATGAAAATCGGATGCTCAATGCTAAAAACCAAACGGCCACCGGGCTTTAACGCCGCGTGGATCATGCGCGCCAGCCGCTCGAAATCCTGCACGTAATGAAAGGTCAGCGCGCTATAAACCAGATCAAACGCCGCCTGAGGCAAAGCCAGCCCCTCCAGATCCGCAATCCGGTATTCAATGGCCGCATCATCCGTATCGGTGCGCGCCCGGGTGATCATGTTCTGCGACAGATCAACCCCCAGCACCGATGCCGCCCCCTGCGCGCGAAACCAACGCGACGCCCAGCCAAATCCGCAGCCAAGATCCGCCACCGCGCTGCCCGCCACATCGGGCAGTAAATCGCGGATTGCGGGCCATTCCGGCGCGCCAGCCAACCCGTTCACCTGCCGGGGAAGCTGGCTGTAGCCTGCAAAGAAGTCGGGGTTATCATAGATATTCTGTGCCATCTGTGTCTCCTAAGAAAAGGGCGAACGCGGCAGGGTTTCCACGCCCAAATTCCCTCAAGTATTTTGCGGCAACGCGCCTCAAAGCCACCCTCATCTACATCGGGCCTGCACATTGCCCCTTACCCACAAAAAAACCCCGCGCGCCAATTGGGGCACGCGGGGGGGGTATCATCGCCAAACGGCGCGGTTAGTTGCGGGCGTAGGCGTCGCTGAACCCGGCGCCGCGCACCTTGCCCAGCGCGCTGCGCAGCGCGCCTTCATTGCCAAAGGGCCCGGCCACCACGATGCGGTAATTTTTGCCGCCGCGTGTGTAATTGCCGATCCGCGCAGGCAGGCCCAGACGCTGGATGTTCTGCGCCGTGCGGGTGGCATTGGCCGGATCGCCAAACATGCCCACCTGCACATAGCGGCTGCCCGAAGCCACCGCAGTGCGCGCAGGCGCGGCGGCTGCTTTGGGCTGAACGCGGGCTGGCGCGGCCACTTGTTTCTTGGGCGCAGAGCGACTGGAATAGACGGGTTTGCGCTTGCCATTGGCGTTGCGGCGCAGCTGTTTGATGGTCTGCCCATCGCGCTGCACAATCTTCACCTCGCCCAGCTCGCGCTGCTGCGTGGCCAGATCGGTGTAGGGATAGATCAGCGCAACTTTCGCCGTCAAATCACGCCCCGTCGCCTGATTGATCAGGCGGCGCGGCACGGTCGAGGTCCAGATCAGCTGCATCTGCTGATGCCCGGCAAGGGTCTGCTCGGCGCGGCGCGGGTTCAGACGGTCGTCTTTCCACACTTTCTTATAGCCACGCGGCACGGTCACATTGGTGGTGTTCTGCCGCTGGATATACACATGTTTCGGCACGATCCGCGCATTGGGATCAACCGTCTCAGGCGCTGGCGCAGCGGCGGCATAACGCGCTTGGCCCACGGCCACGGCGCGGCCATTTGCGCCCACAATTGCTTGGGTCTGCGGGCCGCAGCGCACCGCATGTTTGCCATTACTGGTCAGATATTGCTGGCTCAGCGCGCTGGCGCCGGGGCATGCCACTTGACCTGTGTTCACACGCGCCACTTGCGCAACTGGCGCTGGCGTTGGGGCAACACGCGGCACTGGCGCAGGGCGCGGCGCGGGCTGGGCGGCGGTCTGGCGCACCACAACCGGGCGCGGCTTGGGCGCTGGCGCGGGCCTTGGCGCGGCGGCCACTTGCACGGCTGCACGCGGCGCTGGCGCTTTTTGCACAGGCGCAGGCAGCGGCGCAGGATTGGTGATCCTTACAGGGGCCTCGGCAGGGGCCGGTGCGGGCGCGGCTTCGGCCACTTGGCCCGCCAATGTGGGTTTGAACCCGCACACGCCCTTGCGGTTGCGCGACACCCGCGGGATCCAGCTGACGTTGCCGTCAATCCCCGCGCGGATGAACACACAGCCTTTGCTGTCCACGTATTGCTTGCCATTGAACGAGCTTGGCGGAAATTCCGCTGGCTGCACGTCTGCTTTGATCTGCGCAGTAGCGCTTGAGACGGCCAAAGCCCCCAAGGTTACGGCTGTCGCAACAATTCTGGTAAATTTCATCATAGCCCCCACACTATATTGTGGTTGAAAATGCCCCATTACGGGGCACGAGTAAAGAGTCGGGGCAACAATACTAGGCGAATCGCCGCTATTATTTCGTTCCGAACATGCGATCGCCGGCATCGCCAAGCCCCGGCACGATATATCCGGCCTCATTGAGCGAGGCATCCACCGAGGCTGTGACAATCGGCACATCGGGATGCGCCGCCTTCATGCGCTCAATCCCCTCGGGCGAAGCCAGCAGACACAGGAAAATAATATTGGTCGCGCCCGCTTTCTTCAGCAGATCAATCGCCGCCACCGAGGAATTGCCCGTGGCCAGCATGGGATCGACGGCAATCACCAAACGATCCTCAAGGCTGTCGGGCACTTTGAAATAATACTGCACGGGCTGCAAAGTTTCTTCGTCGCGGTAAAGACCCACAAAGCCAACCCGCGCCGAAGGGATCAGCTCCAGCACCCCATCGAGCAACCCGTTGCCCGCCCGCAAAATCGAAATCAGCGCCAGCTTTTTACCCGCCAAAACCGGGGCATCCATTGGCTGCATCGGCGTGTCGATGGTGCGCGTGGTCATCGGCAAACCGCGGGTGACCTCATAGGCCAGCAACTGGCTGATCTCGCGCAGCAACTGCCGGAACACGGCGGTCGAGGTGTCCTTGTCACGCATCAGGCTCAGCTTGTGTTGCACAAGGGGGTGATCCACCACTGTCAAATACTGTTCGCTCATGTCGCTGGTCCTTTTCTGCGTGCCGATATTCTTACCGATGTTTTCTGCTGCCATGTTACCGCGCATTGCGCGCCATGGCCCGAAAAACCGTTCAGCTGCGTCTATCACCAAGATCAAGGTGTTCTGCAACCAGCCTTGCCACATCGGTAAATCCCAAATGCCCCAATTCACCCGCCCCGGTGCCCGCAATCAGCACAGGCACCCGCTCGCGCGTGTGATCAGTCCCCACCCATGTGGGGTCATTGCCATGATCTGCGGTCAACAGCAGCATATCGCCCGGCCGCAGCGCCGCAATCACCGCGCCAATGCGCTGATCAAACCATTCCAGCGCCCTTGCATAGCCCGACACATCGCGCCGATGCCCATAAAGACTGTCGAATTCGACAAAATTGGCAAAGGTAAAGCTGCCGTCGGGCGCGTCGCGCACCAGATCATCCAAATGCCCCATCAGCGCCAGATCCGTGCCTTTGCGCACTTCATCAAACCCCTGCATGGAGAAAATATCGCCAATCTTGCCCACGGCAAATGTGGCGCGGCCCGCGTCCTGCGCCCAGTTGCTCAGCACCGGTTTGGGCGGCATCACCGCATAATCGCGCCGGTTCGCCGTGCGCCGATAGCCATTTGCCGCATCGCCCACAAAAGGCCGCGCAATCACCCGCCCCACTTTCATCTCATGCAGCAAAGGCGCGATATCGCGGCACAGCTTGAGCAATCGCTCGAGCCCAAAGCTCTCTTCATGGGCGGCAATCTGGAACACGGAATCCGCCGAGGTGTAACAGATCGGCCAACCGCTGCGCTCATGCTCCTCGCCCAGCGCCTCAATGATCGTGGTGCCCGAGGCATGGCAATTGCCCAAAATCCCCTCACAATCCGCCGCCTGCATCACGGCGCGGATCACTTCGGGGGGAAAGCTTTGCTTTTTGTCGGTAAAGTAATGCCACTCCCACGGCACAGGCAGCCCGGCCAATTCCCAATGCCCCGATGGCGTGTCCTTGCCCTGCGACACTTCGGTGGCCGCGCCCCATTTGCCCTCCGGCACAGGGCTCTGCATTGATCCGGGCAGTTTCATCCGGCTGGCCAGCTCCAGCGCCTGCCACAGGCCCAGCCGCGCCATATTGGGCAGGCTCAGCGCGCCGCTGCGCCCGGCTGCTGCTTTGCCCTGCTTGCAGGCCTGCGCCATCCGGCCAAGCGTATTGGCCCCCGTATCGGGCACCTCGCCATTGAAATAGGCCCCCGCATCCGGCGCGCCGCCAATGCCAACACTGTCCATCACTACCAAAAACGCACGCGCCATTACTCGATCCTTTCTGCAACCAATTTGGGCAAATCAGGCTTGACATCACCCAGCGTGATATGCGCCGCCAATGCCGCCGCCGCGCGGTCTGCATCCGCAGGCAGAGCCGCATGGATCACACCCAACACACCGCCTTTGGGCAATTTAGCCCCCAGCCGCGCCACACCCGACAGGCCTACCGCCGGGTTGATCTGGTCGCCCTCGACCATCCGGCCACCGCCCAGATCCACGACAATATGGCCAAGCATTTCCGCATTCATCGCCTGCACATAGCCCGCGCTCGGCGCGGTCACTTCGCGGATCACCGGCGCTTCGGGCAGGAACCGTGCCCATGTCTCGACAAATTGCACCGGCCCGCCCATGGCGGCGATCATCTTGCCAAACCGCTCTGCCGCTGCGCCGTTTTCAATCGCGCGCACAATCGCGACCTCGCCTGCTGCGCGGTCTTTGGCCAAGCCGCCCTGCGCCAAAAGCCCGCCGCCAAGCGCGGCGCAAAGCTCAACAATCGCGCCGCTTTGCTGGCCGGTCAGCACGCGCATCACCTCGGCGACCTCAAGCGCATTGCCAAGGCTGGGCACCACAGGCTGGCTCATATCCGTGATCAAGGCCTGGGTTTTGCAACCGGCCGCATTGGCCGTGTCGCACAGCGCCCGCGCAAGGCTGCGCGCCTCGCCCATGTCTTTCATAAACGCGCCAGAGCCGGTTTTCACATCCAGCACCAACCCATCCAGCCCCGCCGCCAATTTCTTGGACAGGATCGAGGCGGTAATCAAATCAAGACTGTCCACCGTCGCCGTAACATCGCGCACGCCATAAAGCCGCCGGTCCGCCGGGGCGATATCGGCGGTGGCCCCGACAATGGCACAGCCCGCCTGCGCCACCACTTGGCGAAAGCGCCGCTCGCTCAGCTGTGTCGACACGCCCGGAACAGCATCAAGCTTGTCCAGCGTGCCGCCCGTATGCCCAAGGCCGCGCCCCGAAATCATCGGCACAAAGGCCCCGCAAGCGGCCAGCGCCGGGGCCAGCACAAGGCTCACGCAATCGCCCACCCCGCCCGTGGAATGTTTATCCAGCACCGGCCCGTCCAGATCCCAGACCAGCACCTTGCCGCTGTCGCGCATCGCCGTGGTCAGCGCGACCCGCCCCGCATCGCTCAGCTTGCCCAGACAAATCCCCATGGCAAAAGCCCCGGCCTGCGCATCGCTCATGCTGCCATCGCTCAGGGCGCGGGCGGCCCATGCCAGCTCTTCTGGCTCGGGGGTTTTCTGATGGCGTAATTTGGCAAGAATTGATGCCGCATTCATGGATTTTCTTTCATATGGCCCGCGTTAAAGGATCCGGGCAGCAGATCACCAATGGTAGTGCGCAAATCGCCCCCCGCCAGATTGCCCAGCGTGACCACCGTGCCGCTTGCCCCGAATTCCGCCAGTTTCTGGCGGCAACCGCCGCAAGGTGGCACCGGGCTGGGGCTGTCAGCAACCACGTAAACCGCGCTCAGCGTGGTTTCGCCTGCCGCCACCATGGCCGCAATCGCCCCCGCCTCGGCGCAGGTGCCCTCGGGATAGGCCACGTTCTCCACGTTGCACCCGGTATAAAGCTTGCCCGATCCGGCCCGGATCGCGGCGCCCACTTTGAAGTTTGAATATGGTGCATAGGCGTTTAACCGCACCTCTAACGCTGCATTGCGCAATTCATCCGACATGCCTACGCTTTCCCCCATGAATATGTGTCATCAAAGGTGACTATAAAAACCTTAACCGCAGGTTGGAAATGCAAAACCGGGGGGAATTCGCGCCCGAAACTTGCAAATATCCGCTGAACGCGGGATATGAGACATAGAATAAATGGTTTAATGTTAAACTACTTTTAAAACGGGGAATGAAAATCCAATGAACGACACGCCCAAAGCCCGCCAAGCTGCGCTGGATTATCACGAATTTCCGCGTCCCGGTAAGCTTGAGATTCGCGCCACCAAACCGCTGGCCAATGGCCGCGACCTGTCGCGCGCCTATAGTCCCGGCGTGGCCGAGGCCTGCCTTGAGATCCAGAAAAACCCTGCCGACGCCGCACGTTACACCGCGCGCGGCAATCTGGTGGCAGTGGTCAGCAACGGCACAGCGGTGCTGGGGCTTGGCAATATCGGCGCGCTGGCCTCCAAGCCGGTGATGGAAGGCAAAGCGGTTCTGTTCAAGAAATTCGCAGGCATTGATTGCTTTGACATCGAAGTAGATCAAAGCGACCCCGAAAAGCTGGCCGATATCGTCTGCGCGCTGGAGCCCTCCTTTGGCGCGATCAACCTCGAAGACATCAAAGCCCCCGATTGCTTTACCGTTGAACGAATTTGCCGCGAGCGGATGAACATCCCGGTTTTCCACGACGACCAACACGGCACCGCCATTGTGGTGGGCGCGGCGGCCACCAATGCGCTGCATGTGGCGGGCAAGAAATTCGAAGACATCAAAGTGGTCTCCACGGGCGGCGGCGCGGCGGGCATTGCCTGTCTGAACATGCTGCTGAAACTGGGGGTCAAACGCGAGAACATCTGGCTTTGCGACATCCAAGGGCTGGTCTATGAGGGCCGCACCGAAGACATGAACCCGATCAAATCGGAGTTTGCGCAAAAGACCGATCTGCGCAGCCTTGATGATGTGATTGGCGGCGCAGACCTGTTTCTGGGCCTGAGCGGCCCCAATGTGCTGAAACCCGAAATGGTCGCCAAAATGACCAGCCAGCCGATCATCTTTGCGCTGGCCAACCCGTCGCCGGAAATCCTGCCCGACGCGGCCCGCGCCGTGGCTCCCGATGCGATCATCGCCACCGGGCGCAGCGATTTCCCCAATCAGGTCAACAACGTGCTGTGTTTCCCCTTCATCTTTCGCGGCGCGCTGGATGTGGGCGCAACCACGATCAATGACGAGATGAAACTGGCCTGTATCGAAGGCATTGCGGAATTGGCCCGCATCACCACCAGCGCCGAAGCCGCCGCCGCCTATCAGGGCGAACAGATGAGCTTTGGCCCAGATTACCTGATCCCCAAACCCTTTGATCCACGGCTTGTAGGCATTGTTTCCTCCGCTGTGGCCAAAGCCGCAATGGAAACCGGTGTGGCCACCCGCCCGATCGAAGACATGGACGCCTACCGCCAAAAACTCGACGGCTCGGTGTTCAAATCCGCCCTGCTGATGCGCCCGGTGTTTCAGGCCGCACGTTCCGCGCCGCGCCGCATTGTCTTTGCCGAGGGCGAAGACGAGCGGGTGCTGCGCGCCGCCCAAGCCATGCTGGAGGAAACCACCGAACGCCCCATCGTCATTGGCCGCCCCGAGGTGATCGAACGGCGCATGGAGCGCGCGGGCCTGACCATGCGTCTGGGCAAAGACGTGGATTTGGTGAACCCCGAAAACGATCCGCGCTACCGCGATTATTGGGAAACCTATCACCAATTGATGTGCCGCAGCGGCGTATCGCCCGACATTGCCCGCGCCGTGATGCGCACCAACACCACCGCCATTGGCGCGGTGATGGTGCACCGGGGCGAGGCCGACAGCCTGATCTGCGGCACATTTGGCGAAACCCGCTGGCATCTGCGTTACATCGAACAGGTGCTGGGCCGCGATGGGCACCGCGCCCATGGGGCGCTGTCGATGATGATCTTGGAAGACGGGCCGCTGTTTATCGCCGATACGCAGGTGCATCTGCACCCCAACCCCGAACAGATCGCGGAAATTGCCGCTGGCGCTGCGCGCCATGTGCGCCGCTTTGGCATCGAGCCAAAAATCGCGCTATGTTCCCAATCGCAATTTGGCAACCAAGGCGAAGGCTCTGGCGGGCGTCTGCGCGCCGCGATCCGCCTGCTGGACGAGCAAAAAGCCGATTTCGCCTATGAGGGCGAGATGAACATCGACACCGCGCTGGACCCGGAACTGCGCGAGCGGCTGTTCCCCGGCGGGCGTCTGGAAGGGGCGGCCAATGTGCTGGTGTTTGCCCATGCCGATGCCGCATCCGGCGTGCGCAACATTCTGAAAATGAAAGGCGGCGGGCTTGAGGTCGGGCCGATTTTGATGGGCATGGGCAACCGCGCCCATGTGGTCAGCCCCTCCATCACCGCGCGCGGATTGCTGAACATGAGCGCAATCGCGGGCACGCCGGTGGATCATTACGGCTGAACCATCCGGCGGCGCTGTTGATGAGTATTTGAAGAAGGGTGAAGCTGGGCGGGATCACACCGCCCAGCCGTGTTGATCAAAAGCGCAGGTTGAACGTGCGGCTTAGCCCGATGCGAAAGCTCAACTGATCATCAGAGCCTGCTGCGGTGATCGGGCTGTCGCCTGCATCATTGAGCAGTTTTTCATAGGTAAGCGCGCTTTCCATGGCCCATAGATCGCTGAACCGGTAGGTCGCGCCGATCTCGAACCCTGCGCCCAGCACCCCGCCTTCGGCGTCATAGGCGGCAAAGTTCGAGGCCGCGGCCTCGGCGGCGGTGACGCCAAAATAGGTGCTGGCGTAATCGTTGCTGCCCAAGCTCAGGCGCGGGCCTGCGGTCAGGGTCCAGCGGTCAGAGGGGCGCAGGATCAGATCTGCGCCGATTTCGCCGGTAACGCCATCATGGCCGCCGAAACCTTGGCGGATCTCGCCAAAGACCAGCACATTCGTGTCGCGCCATTCCACGCCAAGCCCCAGCTCCACTGCGGCATCGATGTCTTCAAGACCCGCCAGTTCAGCGTGATCCGAGGCCGAGCGTTCGCCGATTGTGCGCAGCGCGCCGCGCACAGAGACGCCGTTTTGCGGGATCTCGCCAATATGGGTGCCGATGTTTTTATTGCCCCATTTCAGCGCGCCAAAGCCAAAACCCAGATCGGGGCCAACCTCATAGCTGTCCGCGCCGGGATAGCTGGGGCCCGTGCTAAGACCGCCGCGCAGGGCAAAGCTAAAGGACCGTTCCTGCGCTGCCGCAGGCAAGGCAGCCCCAAGGGCCACCGCAAGACAAAGAACCAAACGCATATAGAACACTCCATACCTTGAAACCTACCCGGCGCTGTCCGGGCCATTGGCGTCTCAATAGGGCAGATAGGGCGCAAAAGTATATGGGCCAATCAAACCTGCGGGCCAATCGGCGGCGGGCCGTGTGTTTCGCGCCACCCCTGCCATCGGGGCCTGCGGGGAACGGATCGGCCTTGCCCATCGCTTGGCCCTTCCACTAACCTGCCGCCTGTGGAGGAGAATTTACATGGCAGGATATAAAGAGACCTATGCAAGCTGGCAGGCCGACCCCGAGGGGTATTGGCTTCGGCAAGCACAGGCGATTGATTGGGTGACACCGCCCACGCAGGCATTGTTCGAGCGCGGCGGCGACATGTATGAATGGTTCGCCGATGCCGAGCTGAACGGCTGTTACAATGCCGTGGACCGCCATGTGGAAAATGGCCGCGCCGATCAACTGGCGATCATCCACGACAGCCCGATCACCGGCACCCAAGAGAAAATCACCTACGCCGAGTTGCAAACCCGCGTGGCCAAGCTGGCCGGGGCGCTGGTGGCGCAAGGCGTGGCCAGCGGCGACCGGGTGATCATCTACATGCCCATGGTCCCCCAAGCGTTGGAGGCGATGCTGGCCTGCGCGCGCATTGGCGCGGTGCATTCCGTGGTGTTTGGCGGGTTCGCCGCCAATGAGCTGGCCGTGCGGATCGGCGATTGCCAGCCCAAAGCGATCCTTGCCGCCTCTTGCGGGCTCGAACCGGGGCGGGTGGTGGCCTATAAACCGCTGCTCGACGGCGCGATTGAACTGGCCGCGCATAAGCCGCAATGCTGCATCATCTTGCAACGCCCCCAAGCGCCTTGCGATCTGACACCGGGCCGCGATCTGGATTGGGCCGAGGCCACCGCCGCGGCCACCCCCGCCGATTGTGTCCCCGTCAAAGGCAACCACCCGGCCTATGTGCTCTATACCTCTGGCACCACAGGCGCGCCCAAAGGTGTGGTGCGCCACACCGCAGGCCATCTAGTTGCGCTGAACTGGACCATGAAGAACATCTATAACGTGAACCCCGGCGAGGTGTTCTGGGCCGCGTCTGATGTGGGCTGGGTCGTGGGGCACAGCTATATTTGCTATGGCCCGCTGGTGCATGGCAACACCACCGTGGTGTTTGAAGGCAAGCCCGTGGGCACCCCCGATGCCGGCACATTCTGGCGGGTGATCGCGGAACATAAGGTGCGCAGTTTCTTCACCGCCCCCACCGCCATTCGCGCCGTGAAACGCGATGATCCCAAGGGCTGCGAGATCGGCAAATACGATATCTCCTGCCTGCGCGCGCTCTATCTGGCGGGCGAGCGGGCCGACCCTGACACGATCATCTGGGCGCAGGAAAAGCTAGGCAAACCCGTCTATGACCATTGGTGGCAAACCGAAACCGGCTTTACCATCGCGGGCAATCCCGCCGGGCTAGAGGCGCTGCCCGTCAAGATCGGCTCGCCCACCGTGCCGATGCCCGGCTATGACGTGCAAATCCTCGATGAGGCGGGCGCGCCCTTGCCCGCTGGGACATTGGGCGCAATTGCCATCAAACTGCCCCTGCCCCCCGGCACCTTGCCCACCCTGTGGAACGCCGAGGCGCGGTTTCACAAATCCTACCTCGCCACATTCCCCGGCTATTACGAAACAGGCGATGCGGGGATGATCGACGAAGACGGCTATCTTTATATCATGGCGCGCACCGATGACGTGATCAACGTGGCCGGGCACCGCCTGTCCACCGGCGCGATGGAGGAGGTTCTGGCAGGCCACCCCGATGTGGCCGAATGTGCCGTGATCGGCGTGGGCGATGCGCTCAAAGGGCAAATGCCGGTGGGGTTTGTCTGCCTCAGCAAAGGCGTGAACCGCCCGCATGGCGACATCACCGCCGAATGTGTACAGCGCGTGCGCGACCAGATCGGCCCGGTGGCGGCGTTCAAACTGGCGCTGGTGGTGGACCGTCTGCCCAAAACCCGCTCGGGCAAAATCCTGCGCGCCACCATGGTCAGCATCGCTGATGGCAAAGCCTATAAACAGCCCGCCACCATCGACGATCCCGCCATTCTGGACGAGATCCGCACGGCGCTGCAAACCATCGGCTATGCGCAGGCCTAGCTTTCGGGATAGCCCAGAAACGGCTCAATCCGCTCCCATGTGACATTCATGGGCCATGCGTTGCTCAACCATGGAATGCCGATATGGCCATAGGCGATGGAGAGATGCCACTCGGCATCCTCCTCGCTCCGGCCCTCAACCCCCGCCACATAAAGCGCCGAGGCAATGCCCGTGCGATCCGCCCCGGCCATGCAATGGATCAACATCGGCTTGGGCGCATTGCGCATCACCTCAAGCAAAGCCTGCACCTGCGCATCATCCAGCTCCTCACTGGCGCTCAGCTTGAAATCAATATGCTCGATCCCCAGCGACGCGGCCATGATGCGCTCGGTCTCGTACCAATCCGCCCCCGGCGCGCTGCCGCGCAGGTTTAGAATACTAGCAATGCCCTGCTCGCGCTTCCACCGCGACAGCGCCTGCCCGTCCATTTGCCCCGCGCGGTAAACCTTGCCCGCGCTGACCTCGTGGAAATTGCCGCTCGCCTGCAAATAGGCCAAATACCCCAGCAGCAGCAAAACCGCGCCCAGAAGCATGCGTGCAAAAAGGAAAACTGGTTTTCGTACCGCCATCTGCGCGCTCCGCTCTTAACCAACCCCTCCCCCATAGACCGCACCGCGCCGCTGCGCCAACAAAAACAAACGGCCCTCCCCGCGAAGGGGAGAGCCGCTTTAACACAATACTAATTAAAACCCGTGAAGGTCAGTAGCGGGAGGCGAAATCATCCACTTGCCGCTCTGCTTCGTCCTTTGCAACGCCATAGCGTTCCTGGATTTTGCCAACCAGTTGCTCGCGCTCGCCATTGGCTTGCGTGATCTCGTCGTCGGTCAGCTCACCCCAATTTTCTTTGACCTTACCGGTCATCTGTTTCCAGTTACCTTTGACTGTATCCCAATTCATGGCAGATCCTTTCTGTTTCTGTTCAGGCGACACCAAGCGCGCCGCCCCGTTCAGCAGATCAACCGCCGCACAGGCAAAAAGGTTCCCGATCTGTTTAAATAAACCCGCGCCGCGCCGGGCTCAGTTGAACTGCTCAGAGATCAGCCGCTCTTCCAACCCATGACCGGGATCAAATAAAATCCGGTGCGCAATATCGGGGTTGGAACGGATCTGGACCCGCGCCACATCGCGGTAGGAATTGCCATCCGCATCGGCCATCACCGGGCGCTTTTCGGGCTCCAGCACATCAAACTGCACCACCGCGCTCTTGGGCAACAACGCCCCGCGCCAACGCCGTGGCCGAAACGCCGACATGGCCGTCAAGGCCAGCACATCCGCGCCAATCGGCAAGATCGGCCCATGCGCCGAATAATTATACGCGGTCGACCCCGCAGGCGTCGCCACCAGCGCCCCGTCACAGACCAGCTCTTGCAGGCGCAGCCGCCCATCTACCGAGATTTGCAGCTTGGCCGCCTGCGGGCCTGCGCGCAGCAACGACACTTCATTGATCGCCAGCGCATGGCTGGTTTTGCCATCCACATGCAGCGCCTCCATGGACAGCGGATTGATCACCGCCTCCTCGGCATCGGCCAGCCGTTCAATCAAATCACCCTCGGCATAGGTGTTCATCAAAAACCCGATGGTGCCCCGGTTCATGCCGTATACCGGCGCTGGCAGAGCTTGGGTCTCATGCAGGGTCTGCAACATAAACCCATCCCCGCCCAGCGCCACAATCACCTCCGCCTCGGCGGGGGGCACATTGCCATACCGCCCGATCAGCGCCGCACGGGCGGTCTGCGCAACAGGGGTCTGGCTGGCGGAAAAGGCAATCTTGAGGGTCATTTGGGCCTCTGGGCTTTCGCAATTCATTGCCCAAGACAAACACAGAAACCCCGGCAGAACCAGCGCCGCCGCGAAACTTCGACACACTGTCGCAATCCTACCTTCCTAGTCGCGCCAGTTTCGGCTAGGAAACTGCAAAATCCCGCACCGCCCTTGGTGCCTGAACAGGAGCCTTGCCCCCATGTCCGATTTTTTCACCAAATCGCTTTCCGCCTCTGACCCCGAAATCGCCAAGGCGATTGGCTTGGAACTGGGCCGCCAGCGCGACGAAATCGAATTGATCGCCTCGGAAAACATCGTCTCGGCCGCTGTGCTTGAGGCCCAAGGCTCCATCATGACCAATAAATACGCCGAAGGCTATCCGGGCCGGCGCTATTATGGCGGCTGCGACTTTGTCGACATCGCGGAAAATCTGGCCATTGAACGGGCCTGCAAACTCTTTGATTGCAGCTTCGCCAACGTCCAACCCAACTCCGGCTCTCAGGCCAACCAAGGCGTGTTTCAGGCGCTGCTGCAACCGGGCGACACGATCCTCGGGATGAGCCTCGACGCAGGCGGCCACCTGACCCATGGCGCAAAACCCAACCAATCGGGCAAATGGTTCAACGCGGTGCAATACGGCGTACGCAAACAAGACAACCTGCTTGATTACGACCAAGTCGAAGAACTCGCGCTTGAACATAACCCCAAAATGATCATCGCAGGCGGCTCGGCCATCCCGCGCCAGATCGATTTCAAGCGCATGCGCGAGATTGCCGATAAAGTCGGCGCTTACCTGCATGTGGACATGGCGCATTTCGCAGGTCTGGTTGCGGCGGGCGAACACCCCTCCCCCTTCCCCCACGCGCATGTGGCCACCACCACCACCCATAAAACCCTGCGCGGCCCGCGCGGCGGCATGATCTTGACCAATGACGAAGCGCTGGCCAAGAAAATCAACTCCGCGATCTTCCCTGGCATTCAGGGCGGCCCGCTGATGCATGTGATCGCCGCCAAAGCCGTGGCCTTTGGCGAGGCACTGCAACCGGAATTCAAAACCTACATCCAACAGGTTGTGAAAAACGCCCAAGCCCTCTCCGATCAGCTGATCAAAGGCGGGCTCGACACGGTCACCCACGGCACTGACACCCATGTGGTGCTGGTCGATCTGCGCCCCAAAGGCGTGACAGGCAACATCGTGGACAAAGCCCTTGGCCGCGCCCATATCACCTGCAACAAAAACGGCGTGCCGTTTGACCCTGAAAAGCCCACCGTGACCTCGGGCATCCGCCTTGGCTCGCCCGCTGGCACCACCCGCGGCTTTGGCGAGGCCGAGTTCCGCCAAATCGCAGATTGGATCATCCAGGTCGTCGACGGCTTGGCCGCCAATGGCGAAGCGGGCAACGCCGAGGTCGAAGCCAAGGTCAAAGCCGAGGTCGAAGCCCTCTGCGCCCGCTTCCCGATGTACCCCAACCTCTAAGAAACGCGCCCGGCCCCCGCCTTCCAATTGGTTTAAAATCCCGGGGGTCATGGGGGCTGGCCCCCATCCTTATAAAAAACTAGGGCTGGCCCCCATTCTTATAAAAACCTTGGGCTGGCCCGAATTAGAGCCCCAACAAAAAACGGCCCCCGCGTAAATCGCGCTGGGGCCGTTATTTATTGTGGCGGTTTCACATGAAACAGCATCTCAAACGAAGCCGCGCCACCATAAAAACACCACCAAACCCACGGCCACCGCCAAGATGTTGAACGCGATCGACCCCAGCAGGCTCAACATCCGCCCCCTGCGCGCGTCGGCCACATCAACAGCGCGCAAATGCGCATCCAGCGCTGCATAGGCCGCCTCGACCGCCGCCCCATCAATTACCCGCGCCAGCTTGGGATTGCCCGCCATGGTCTCGGCCTTGACCAAAACCGCCCCCGCCCGGCGCAAACGGCGCGGCAATAATCGCCCGGTGCGGCGCAGCGCCTCGCGCAGGTCTTTGCCCCGCATGCCCAGCTTGAGCGCCAGCAAACGGCGCAAACGGGCCGACTTCTTTTCTATGTCTTTGGGGTCCAACATTGCCGCACCGTAAACCCACTGGCGCGGCGGCTGCAATCCCGCTAGCACTATCGCCATGCTTAGTTACCAAGAATATGGCGATATCGCCGCAACCGCCCAAAACCCCGCCCTTATCATTGTGCATGGGCTGTTCGGCTCTGGCCGCAACTGGGGTGTGATCGCCAAACGGCTCAGCGACACGCGCCGCGTCATCACGCTGGACATGCGCAACCACGGCCAAAGCCCCCGCGCCCCCAGCCAATCCTACCCCGACATGGCCCGTGATCTGGCCGAGCTGATCACCCATCTGGGCGGCCCTGTTGATCTGTGCGGCCACTCGATGGGCGGCAAAGCGGCAATGGTCTTGGCCACCGCGCACCCCGAACTGCTGCGCCGCCTGATCGTGGCCGACATCGCGCCCGTGGCCTATAGCCACACGCAATCGCATCAAATCACCGCCATGCGCGCTGTGGATCTGGGGTCAATCGAGCGCCGCTCAGACGCCGCAGCCCAGCTTGCCGCCGCCGGGGTCGACCCCGCGCTGCAAAGCTTTTTCACCCAATCGCTCGACGTGCAGAACAAACAATGGCGGCTCAACCTCGACGTGCTTGAGGCCGAAATGCCCAAAATCATCGGCTTCCCCGATGTCACAGGCGCCTTCCCCGGCCCCGCCCTGTTCCTCAGCGGCGCAGACAGCACCTATGTCCAGCCCAAGGACCGCGAAAAAATCAAATCGCTGTTTCCTGCCGCGCGTTTCGCCAAACTGCCCGGCGCGGGGCATTGGCTGCACGCCGATAAACCCCGCGAATTCGAAGCCGCCCTGCGGGTGTTTCTGGACGCCTGATCCCCCGCAAACTCCCCAACACTCACAAAGCCGCAAAAACAGCCCCGATTCCACCTTGCACCCCACAACCCAAGGCCTATAACCGCACAAATTTGCCAGATATAGGGGGCTGTAGCCATGCCAAAGAGAACCGACATCCAGTCGATCATGATCATTGGTGCGGGGCCTATTGTAATCGGCCAAGCCTGCGAATTCGACTATTCCGGCGCACAGGCCTGTAAGGCTCTGAAAGAGGAAGGCTACCGTGTCATCCTCGTCAACTCCAACCCGGCCACCATCATGACCGACCCGGGGCTGGCCGATGCGACCTATATCGAACCGATCACCCCCGAGATCGTCGCCAAGATCATCGAAAAAGAACGCCCCGACGCATTGCTGCCCACCATGGGCGGGCAAACCGGGCTGAACACCTCGCTGGCGCTCGAAGAAATGGGCGTGCTGGCGAAATACAACGTCGAGATGATCGGCGCCAAGCGCGAAGCCATCGAAATGGCCGAAGACCGCAAGCTTTTCCGCGACGCGATGGACCGTCTGGGCATCGAAAACCCCAAAGCCACCATCTGCACCGCCCCGACCAAAGATAAAAACGCCGCCCGCGTCAGCGATAAATTCGACATCGAAGCGGGGCTGCAAATCGCCCTCGACGCGCTCGAAGAAGTGGGCCTGCCCGCAATCATCCGCCCCGCCTTCACCATGGGCGGCACCGGCGGCGGCGTGGCCTATAACCGCGAGGATTACATCCATTTCTGCCGCTCCGGCATGGAGGCCTCGCCGGTTGCGCAAATCTTGATCGACGAAAGCCTGCTGGGCTGGAAAGAATTCGAAATGGAAGTGGTGCGCGACACCGCTGACAATGCGATCATCGTCTGCTCCATCGAAAACGTGGACCCGATGGGCGTGCACACCGGCGACAGCATCACCGTCGCTCCGGCGCTGACCCTGACCGACAAAGAATACCAAATCATGCGCAACCACTCCATCGCGGTGCTGCGCGAAATTGGCGTGGAAACCGGCGGTTCCAACGTGCAATGGGCCGTGAACCCCGATGACGGGCGCATGGTGGTGATCGAAATGAACCCGCGCGTGTCGCGGTCTTCGGCGCTGGCCTCCAAGGCCACAGGTTTCCCGATTGCCAAAATCGCCGCGAAACTGGCGGTTGGCTACACGCTGGACGAGCTCGACAATGACATCACCGGCGTCACGCCCGCCTCGTTCGAACCCACCATCGACTATGTTGTCACAAAAATCCCGAAATTCGCTTTCGAGAAATTCCCCGGCTCCGAGCCCTACCTGACAACGGCAATGAAATCCGTGGGCGAAGCCATGGCCATTGGCCGCACCATCCACGAATCGCTGCAAAAGGCGCTGGCCTCGATGGAATCGGGCCTCACCGGCTTTGATGAAATCGACATCCCCGGCGCGCCGGAAAAAGCCGCGCTGACCAAAGCGATCAGCAAACAAACCCCGGACCGGATGCGCACCATCGCCCAAGCCATGCGCCACGGGCTCAGCGATGCGGAAATCCACACGGTCACCATGTTCGACCCGTGGTTCCTTGCCCGCATCCGCGAAATCATCGAAACCGAAGCAGAGGTGCGCGCCTCTGGCCTGCCCAGCGACGAAGCCAACCTGCGCCACCTCAAAATGATGGGCTTCACCGATGCCCGTCTGGCCATTCTGACCGGCCAAAGCGAAAGCGCCGTGCGCAAAGCCCGCCTGAACGCGGGCGTCAAAGCCGTGTTCAAACGCATCGACACCTGCGCCGCCGAGTTCGAGGCGCAAACCCCTTACATGTACTCCACCTATGAAACGCCGCTGATGGGCGAAGTGGAATGCGAAGCCCGCCCCACGGGCCGCAAAAAAGTGGTGATCTTGGGCGGCGGTCCAAACCGCATCGGCCAAGGCATCGAATTTGACTATTGCTGCTGTCACGCCTGCTATGCGCTGACCGACGCGGGCTACGAGACCATCATGGTCAACTGCAACCCCGAGACAGTCTCAACCGATTACGACACCTCGGACCGGCTGTATTTTGAACCGCTGACCTTTGAACATGTGATGGAAATCCTGCGCGTTGAGCTGGAAAACGGCACTTTGCACGGCGTCATCGTGCAATTTGGCGGCCAGACCCCGCTGAAAATCGCCCAAGCGCTGCAAGACGAAGGCATCCCGATCCTCGGCACCACGCCCGACATGATCGACCTTGCCGAAGACCGCGAGCGTTTCCAACAGCTTGTGCAACGCCTCGGCCTGAAACAGCCGCATAACGGCATTGCCCATTCCGACGCCGAAGCGCTGGAAATCGCCGCCGACATCGGCTTCCCGCTGGTGATCCGCCCCTCTTATGTCTTGGGCGGGCGCGCCATGGAAATCGTGCGCGATCAAGCCTCGCTTGAGCGCTACATCTCCGAGGCCGTTGTGGTCTCCGGCGACAGCCCCGTGCTGCTCGACAGCTACCTCTCCGGCGCGGTCGAACTGGACGTGGACGCAATCTGCGACGGCACAGATGTGCATGTGGCAGGCATCATGCAGCACATCGAAGAGGCGGGCGTGCACTCTGGCGACAGCGCCTGTTCCCTGCCGCCCTACTCACTGTCCCGCGATGTGATCGTCGAGGTCGAAAAACAGACGCGCGCGCTGGCACTGGCGCTCAATGTGGTTGGTTTGATGAACATCCAATTCGCCATCAAAGACGGCGAAATCTACCTGATCGAGGTCAACCCCCGCGCCTCGCGCACCGTGCCCTTCGTGGCCAAAGCCACCGATTCGGCGATTGCCAGCATCGCGGCGCGCGTCATGGCAGGCGAGAAACTCTCCGCCTTCCCGCACCGCGAACCCTATGACGCAGACGCCGATTATGACGCGATCCTGCCGCTTGGCGATCCGCTCACGCTGGCCGATCCCAACATGCCGTGGTTCTCGGTCAAAGAGGCCGTGCTGCCCTTCGCCCGCTTCCCCGGCGTGGACACGATCCTTGGCCCCGAAATGCGCTCCACCGGCGAAGTGATGGGCTGGGACCGCGACTTCCCCCGCGCCTTCCTCAAGGCCCAGCTTGGCGCGGGCATCACCCTGCCCCGGTCGGGCTGTGTGTTCATCTCGATCAAAGACGCGGATAAAACCGCCGACATGCTTGAGGCGGCAAATATCTTGCTGGAACAAGGTTTTACCATCACCGCCACCCGCGGCACCGCCGCGTGGCTGGATGAAAACGGTGTCGCTTGCACCGTGGTGAACAAAGTCTACGAAGGCCGCCCGGACATCACCGATATGCTCAAAGACGGCTTGGTGCATCTGGTCTTCAACACCACCGAAGGCACGCAGGCCGTCGAAGACAGCAAATCCATGCGCTCCATCGCGCTCTTCGATAAAATCCCCTATTACACCACCGCCGCTGGCGCCCATGCTGCATCGCTCGCGATCAAGGCACAGGCGGGCGACGAGGTGATGGTGAAATCCCTGCAAGGCTAATGACCCTTGCCAGAGCGCCGCATCCCCCGCGCGGCGCTCTGGCTCCTCCCGGCTTTCGGCAATCCGCCGCCCAAGCTGCGCAAAACTTTCCCGCGCGCCCTGAAACGGGTCTATCCTGATCGGGTCACAGCCCAGAAAAGGAAACCGCCATGCGCGCCGCCCCTGCCTCTGCTGCTGCCCTCTGCGCAGCCCTGTTCACGGGGGCTTGCACCCCTGAACCCACCCCGATCTCCAGCCTGAATTTCTTGGGCGAAGGCTACCGCTTCAAAGGCGACGCCTGCCGCCAGTTGGGCGAATCGCCCCTCACGGCGGAATATCTCGACCACACCGCCGATCTGGTCGCCTGCCCCGAAGATCTCGAAAACCTCGGCGTCTTCGCCATAGATCACAGCGCCACCGAAGTGGCCCGCCTGCAAGGCTTTGTACTTTTCTCCGTGCCGCTCTCCTAAGCCCGGCTTGACCTTCCCCCCCGAAGTGCGACAAGTTACCCACCTTCGGGAGCATAGATATGTATACAGCAGCCATCACCGGCACCGGCGTTTTCACCCCTGAAAACACCATCTCCAACGCAGAGCTTGTGGCCGCTTTCAACGCCTATGCGGAACGGTTCAATGCCGAAAACGCCGCCGCCATCGCGTCGGGTGAGCTTGAGGCCAAAGGCCCCTCCTCCGAGGAATTCATCGAAAAAGCCTCCGGCATCCAAAGCCGATATGTGATGGATAAATCCGGCGTGCTGGACCCTGCAGTGATGCACCCTTTGCTGCGCCAACGCCGCGATGACGAGCCGTCGATCATGGCCGAAATGGCCCTCGACGCCGCGCAAAAGGCGCTGGCAGCCGCAGGCAAAACCGCCGCAGACGTGGATGCCGTGATCTGCGCCGCCTCCAATCTGGAACGCGCCTACCCGGCGGTCGCGATTGAAATTCAACAATTGCTTGGCGCGGGCGGCTTTGCCTTTGACATGAACGTGGCCTGCTCCTCGGCGACCTTCGGCATCCAAGCCGCCGCTGATATGATCCGCTCCGGCTCGATCCGCTCGGCGCTGGTGGTGAACCCTGAAATTTGCTCGGCCCATCTGGAATGGCGCGACCGCGATTGCCACTTCATCTTTGGCGATGTGGCCACCGCTGTGCTGCTCGAGCGTTGCGAAGACGCCAGCGGCGCCTATTTCGAGATCAAATCCACTCGCTGCGCCACCGAATACTCTAACAATATCCGCAACAATAACGGCTACTTACGCCGCTCGCGCCCTGATGGGATGACAGACCGGCGCGACATGCAATTCATGCAAAACGGGCGCAAAGTCTTCAAAGAAGTCCTGCCCATGGTCAGCGCCCATATCAGCACCCACATGCAAGACGAAGGCGTGCAGGCCGATGACCTCAAACGCCTCTGGCTGCACCAAGCCAATAAATCCATGAATGATTTCATCGGCAAAAAAGTATTGGGCCGCACCCCGAACCCCGGCGAGCAGCCCAACATCTTGCAAGATTACGCCAACACATCCTCAGCCGGGTCGATCATCGCCTTCTCGCAAAACTCGGCAGACCTGCGCGATGGTGACATCGGCCTGATCTGCTCGTTCGGCGCGGGCTATTCGGTGGGCTCCGTGCTGGTCCAGCGGCGCGGCTGATCGCCGCCCGCTGCCAGAGAGCTTAAACGCTCTCGTTTTCCAGATTGATCTTCATATCAACCAAAACCTGTTGCAACTGAGAGGTCTCGCGCAGCAGGCGTTTGGCTTCGTTGATGGTAATCCGGCCATCCTCGATGGATTGCTGATACTCGGCCATCAACATGGCAAAACGCTGGCTCAGCGCAATCACATCCGCATTCACCCCGCCAGTGCGCTCAGAATTGCGCCGGCTCCCGTTAAACGATAAGGTGATCCCGCCCAGCTCGGCCAACGCCGCCGTCACATGCGGATAGCTGGCCTCTTTCTCAAGCAACGCCACGGAATCAATCGGCATAAACCGATCCGAATGCTCTTCATTCTCCGAATAATACCGTCCCAATGTCGCCTTTGATTTGCCTGTGATGACACAAGCAGGCTCCACCCCGACATCCTTAACCAATGCCTCTGTGTGTTTTTTCAAATAGCTGCCAAAACCGGCCATATCTAAAACCTTGTTCCGCGAAAATATCCCGCCCTTCCCCCGAGGGGAAACGGCCTTAGCTTTTCCCATTAATGCCTTCCTCCGGAAATGTCATTTTAAAAACTACTCTGGATTTTTTCCCAGAGGTACGAGTGGCCAATGTTCCCCTGCATTGGTATTGAGTAGGTTCGCTCATCTCTGTGGATGTTTGGGGCAGCAGGCCGGATTTTTCGGGCACCAGATGCAGCGGACCCATTTTTTGCGGCGCTGCCAATTGCACCTTGCCCGCCCGCGCAGCCCCGCGCTAGAACCCGCGCCATGGCCAAACTGTATTTCAACTATTCCACCATGAACGCCGGCAAATCGACGGTGCTGCTGCAAGCGGCGCATAACTACGTCGAACGCGGCATGACCCCCTATCTGATCACGGCCAAATTCGACAAGCGCAGCGGCGAAGCCCGCATCGCCTCGCGCATCGGCATCGGCCAAAGCGCCGATACGTTTGCCACCGGCGAAGACCTCTATGCCAAGATCGAAACCCGCCTCGCCCTAGGCCCCTGCGCCTGTGTTTTTATAGACGAAGCGCAATTTCTCAGCGACGAACAAGTCTGGCAATTGGCCCGCGCCGTGGATGATCTGCGCGTGCCTGTGATGTGCTACGGGCTGCGGGTGGATTTTCGCGGCAAGCTCTTCCCCGGCTCCGCTACGCTGCTGGCGCTGGCCGATGAAATGCGCGAGGTCCGCACCATCTGCCACTGCGGAAAAAAGGCGACAATGGTGGTGCGCCAAGGCGCCGATGGCGCAGCCCAGCGCGACGGCGCGCAGGTACAGATCGGCGGCAATGAAACCTATATTTCGCTGTGCCGCCGCCACTGGCGCGAAGCGGTCCGCGAGGGCTGATCGCCCGCCCCCGCTTCACCCTTCTTCAAATACTCAAATGCGCCGTCCCAAGCGCCGCGCATGACGCGGCGTCACCCACCCGGCCTAAACCGCGTTTGGCGGCTCGCGCCCGGCAAAAAACGCAATCAGATTATCCGCCGCCATCACGCCCATGTCGATCCGCACCTCCAGCGCCGAAGTGCCCAGATGCGGCAAAAGCACCACATTCTCCAACGCCCGCAGCGCCGCTGGCACCTGCGGCTCATGCTCATAGACATCCAATCCCGCACCGCCAATCGTGCCCGCCTGCAACGCCGCAATCAGCGCCGCCTCATCCACAACTTCGCCGCGCGAGATGTTGATCAGCCGCGCATGGGGCCGCATCGCGCCCAATATCTGCGCATCCACCATATGCCGCGTCTGCGCGCCGCCCGGCACGGCCAGCACCAGAAAATCCACTTGCCCGGCAAGGGCGGCCAGATCCGGCTCGAACCCGGCCTCGAAATCAAGCGTCTTGGCGCTGCGCGAGACATACCGCACCGCCATGCCAAACCCAAAATGACAGCGCCGCGCAATCGCCTGCCCGATCCGGCCCATGCCCACAATGCCCACGGTCTTGCCGCTCAGATGCAGCCCCAGCAATTGCGTCGGGTGCCAGCCCTCCCATGCGCCGCTGCGCACCAGCCGCTCGCCCTCGCCCGCGCGCCGCGCCGACATCAACATCAGCGTCATCGCAATATCCGCCGTGGCATCTGTCACCGCGCCGGGGGTGTTGGTCACAGCCAGCCCCGCCGCCTGCGCCGCGCCCACATCCAAGTGGTTATAGCCCACGCCAAAATTCGCCAATATCCGCGCCCGCGGGCGGGGCACATCGGCAAACACCTCGGCGCTGAACCCATCGCCCAAGGTCGGCAACACCCCGTCAAAATCCCGCAGCGCCGCGCGCAGCTCTGCGCCATCCAGCGGCGTGGTTTCCTGCCGCACAGTCAGCTTAAACCCCGCCAGATGATCCAGCACAGGCTGCGGCAAAGGCCGCGTGATCAACAGATGGGTCAATGCATCCGCCCCCCTTTTGGCACGGAACTATCTGGCCCGATGAGGACAATCTCACCGTTTTCATCCGGCAGCCCCAGCACCAAAATCTCCGACCGCATCGGCCCGATCTGGCGCGGCGGGAAATTCACCACCGCCATCACCTGTTTGCCGATCAACATCTCGGGGGTGTAATGCGCGGTGATCTGCGCCGAAGACTTCCGCTCGCCCAGCTCACCGCCAAAATCGACCCACAGCTTGATCGCCGGTTTGCGCGCCTCGGGAAACGGCTCCGCCCGCGTCACCACGCCCACACGAATGTCCACTTTCAGGAAATCGTCAAACTCGATCTCAGCCATTGGCCAGCTCCTTGGAACGGTCCGTTGCCGCCTTCACGGCCCGGTTGAGCAGCGCGGGAAACCCGTTCGCCTCATCCATCAACACTTCCAGCGCGGCCTGCGTGGTGCCATTGGGGCTGGTCACATTGACCCGCAACTGGCTGGGGCTCTCGCCCGATTGCGCCGCCAGCGCCCCCGCACCCGCCACCGTGGCCGTGGCCAATTGCATGGCCAGCGCCTCGGGCAGACCCTGCGCCACACCCGCCGCCGCCATGGTCTCGATCATATGGAACACATAGGCCGGACCAGAGCCGCTCACCCCGGTCACCGCATCAATCTGCGCCTCTTCGCTCAGACGCACCACCTGCCCGACTGCGCTCAGCAGCAGCTCGGCCTCGTCAAGCCCCCCCGCCCCGGCATGCTCATTGCCAATGATCGCGGTGATGCCTTGGCTGATCGCGGCGGGCGTGTTGGGCATGGCGCGCACAATCGGCGTGCGGTTGCCCAAAACCTGCTCGAATGTCGCGATGGATGTGCCTGCGGCCACGGACACAAACAAGGTCTCGCCATTGCCCATGGCCTGCAAGGTGGGCAAAGCATCGCCCATCATCTGCGGCTTGACCGCCACCAGCACAATCGCCGGATCGGCGGGCAGCTGTGCATTCACATGAACGCCCTGCGCCTTGACCCAGTCAGAGGGGTGCGGATCAATCACCCAAACCGAAGATGTCGGCAGACCCCGCGCCAGCCAGCCTTCCAGCATGGCCGAACCCATTTTCCCGCAGCCCAGCAAAACAAGGCCCTGCGCCGCTATCCGTGTATCTTCCATGCGTCTTCCCCCGGTTAATATTCGCGGGGAAAGTGTTACGCGCGCCCGTAAGCCTCTGCAATGGCGACCTGCATCGCATGTGCCGGGGTGCTGTCCCCCCAGATCAAAAGCTGCAACGCCGGGTAATACCGCTCGGCGCTGAGCACCGCCGCGCCGATCATCGTATCGATCTGCTGCGCCGTGGCCTCGCTGCCGCCCGACAGAACCAGACCATAGCGGTAGACCATCAATTCCTGCTCTGCCCAAAAGGTAAACGCGCCCGCCCAACATTGATCATTGATCTCGTTCAATATCTCAAACAGCGCGGCTTTCTTCTCCGCAGGGGGCGACAATTCAAAGGTACAGATCAGACGCAATGTCTCGTCATGCGCCGACCACGCCAAGGTCAACGAATAGGTGCGCCACTGCCCCTCTACCGCCATGGCGATCTGATCATCTGCGATGCGGTCGAAATCCCAGTCGTGATGCGCTGCCAGATTCTCCACGATATCAATCGGATGAATCTCTTCGTCGAAGTAATGCTCGGAAAGGGCCATCATGCTATCTCCATCTCGCCTGGTGCAGAGGCATTTGCACGCCCCTAACCCTAGGTGGCTGCTCTGAATGATGAAGAACTGTTGTCTTCATCTACTAGATATGGTGGAGGCAAAGGGGCCCATGTGGCAACCCCTTTTCTGTTCGAAATCTGGGGATAACCACAATAAGCCGGGGATAACCACAATATCTTGTGGATATCATTCGGGCACGCACAGAATTCACGCACCCGTCGCAAACCCCAAGATTCGCCAAGAATCTCATGAAATCCGCGCGCCAAAGACGCAAAAGGCGGGCCAAAGCCCGCCCGAAGGTCTCGCAACGCTTGGCGCGCCGTTTAGCCTTTCGCGTCCAGCGCGTCCAGCGCGTCCAGCCGCGCCTTGAGCGCTTCATTCTCTTCGCGGGCTTTTTGGGCCATCGCGCGCACCGCGTCGAACTCTTCGCGGGTCACAAAATCGCGATCAGCAAGCCAACGATCCAGCATGCCTTTCATCGCGTTCTCTGCTTCGTCTTTTGCCCCTTGGGCCACGCCCATGGCATTGGTCATCATCTGGCTGATGTCGTCGAAAATCTTGCCCTTGGTTTGCATGGTACTCTCCGCTGGTGACTGCACCCCCTATATGGGCATGGCTGCGCCCATTCGCAAGGTTGACATCGGCTGTGGCTCAGCGCACTCAATTCGCATGAATGCATTGATCCAATTCCCCGAAATCTCGCCCGAGATTTTCACCCTCTCGCTTGGCGGGTTTTCCTTCGCGCTGCGCTGGTATGCGCTGGCCTATATCATGGGCATCCTGCTCGGTTGGCGGCTGGTGCTGGCGGCGATCAAACGCCCGGCGATCTGGCCCAATGCCACCCCTCCCATGACCCGCGCAGGCGTCGAAGACCTGCTGTTCTATGTCATCCTCGGGGTGATCTTGGGCGGGCGTCTGGGCTATGTGCTCTTTTACAACCCCGCGCATTTTCTGGCCAATCCGCTGGAGATCCCGCAGGTGTGGCAGGGCGGCATGTCCTTCCATGGCGGCGCAGCAGGGGTAATCCTTGCGGCCTTTCTCTATGTGCGCAAACATCACCTTTCCGCGATTTCCGTGGGCGACATGGTGGCGCTTGGCATCCCGCCGGGCCTGCTGCTGGGGCGCCTCGCCAATTTCATCAACGCCGAACTTTGGGGCCGCCCGTCCGAGCTGCCTTGGGCGGTGATCTTCCCCGGCGAAGCCGCGCAATATTGCCCCGATGTCGCGGGCCTCTGCGCCCGCCACCCCTCGCAACTCTACGAGGCGCTGCTCGAAGGGCTGCTGCTGGGGGCCGTGCTGATCTGGCTAGCATTCCGCCGCGGCACGCTCAAACACCCCGGCCGCCTGATGGGCGTGTTTCTAGCAGGCTACGGCGTTGCCCGTTTCATCGTGGAATTCTTCCGCCAGCCTGACGCGCAATTCATCTCGGATGGCAATCCGCTGGGGCTGGTCTGGCAAATCGGCGGCTATGGGCTGACCATGGGGCAATTGCTCTGCCTGCCGATGATCGCCGCTGGCCTCTACTTTATCTGGCGGGCGCGCCGCCCCGCATGAGCCTGCGCGCCCACCTCCACACCACCATCGCCCAAACCGGCCCGATCAGCGTGGCCGACTATATGCAGAGCTGCCTGCTGCACCCGCAATGGGGCTATTATACCACCCGCGATCCGCTGGGCGCGCAGGGCGATTTCACCACCGCGCCGGAAATCAGCCAGATGTTTGGCGAATTGATCGGCCTGTCACTGGCGCAAAGCTGGCTCGATCAGGGCCGCCCCGTTGCCTTCACCTTGGCCGAACTTGGCCCGGGGCGCGGCACGCTGATGGCCGACATCCTGCGCGCAGCCCGCGCTGTGCCGGGGTTTGTCGCCGCCGCCACCGTCACCTTGATCGAGGCCTCACCCAACCTGCGCCGCATC
The DNA here is from genome assembly GCA_051252055.1 of Sulfitobacter sp. Taxonomy (GTDB): domain Bacteria; phylum Pseudomonadota; class Alphaproteobacteria; order Rhodobacterales; family Rhodobacteraceae; genus Sulfitobacter. Next base: position 570,055 of record JBPOFD010000001.1, on the reverse strand, counting down.
CAATTCGATACATTGCAAAGCCACGCGCCGCGTTGGTGCGACACCCCGGACGCCCTGCCCCAAGCGCCGCTGTTTCTGGTCGCGAATGAGTTTTTCGACGCGCTGCCCATCCGGCAGTTTATCCGCGCAGGCGATCTGTGGCGCGAACGCCAAGTGGGGTTAAAAGACGGCGCGCTATCCTTTGGCCTTGGCCCCGCGCAGGCCCAGCCCGCGCTGACCCACCGGCTTGAAGACACCCGCGAAGGCGATCTCGTCGAAGATTGCCCCGCGCTGGCCCCCACACTCTCCCCCACCGCCCAGCGCATCGCAGATCACGGCGGCGCGGCGCTCATCATCGATTACGGCGATTGGCGCAGCCTCGGCGACACGCTGCAAGCCGTCGCCCGCCACGAAAAAACCGACCCGCTGGCAAACCCCGGCGCGGCAGACCTGACCGCCCATGTGGATTTCGAAACCCTCGCCCTTGCCGCCGCCCCGGCCTGCCACAGCAAAATCACCCCCCAAGGCGTGTTTCTCGAACGGCTAGGCATCACCGCCCGCGCCCAAACGCTTGCCAAAACATTGAGCGGCACAGCGCTCGACAGTCACATCGCCGCACATCGACGGTTGACGCACCCGCAGGAAATGGGAAACCTGTTCAAGGTGATGGGCCTGATGCCCAAAGGCACGCCGCCGCCCCCCGGAACGGAAACATGACGCTAGAAATTCTGACAAATGACTATCTCGGCCACCTGCGCCACGGTTTTTTCACCCGGCGCGGCGGGGCGTCCTCTGGCGTCTTTGCAGGGCTGAACTGCGGCGTCGGCAGCTCGGATCAAACCGAGATCGTGCAGATCAACCGCGCCCGCGTGGCCCAAGCCATGGGCGTCGCCCCTGATCATCTGCTTGGCGTGCACCAAGTGCATTCCGCCACCGTGATCACCGCCACAGGGCCAATGACCGAAAAACCCCGGGCCGACGCCCTGGTGACCAACACACGCGGCATTGCGCTTTCCGTGCTCAGCGCCGATTGCCAGCCCGTGCTTTTTGCCGATGTCGCCGCCGGGGTGATTGGCGCCGCCCATGCAGGCTGGCGCGGCGCGCTTGACGGGGTGCTCGAAGCCACCATCGACGCCATGGAAACCCTCGGTGCCAAACGCCAGAACATCGCCGCCATCATCGGCCCCTCGATCAGCCAGCGCGCCTATGAGGTCGGCCCCGAGTTCTTCGAGACCTTCATGGCCGAAGACCCCCAGCTTGCCCGCTTCTTTGCCCAAGGCGATGGCGACCGCATGCTGTTCGACCTGCCCGCCTTTGGCCTCTACCGCCTGCGCTCTGCCGGGGTGGGCCACGCGGAATGGACCCGGCACTGCACCTATGCCGATCCGGCGCGATTCTATTCCTACCGCCGCACCGTGCACGCCAAAGAGGCCGATTATGGCCGCTTGATCGCCGCCATCACCCTCTGACGCCGCCCCCGATCTGGGCAGGATTGCGGCGCAGCCTGACATGGGCTTGCCCCAGTTGCCCCGCGCCGCCCCGGAAACAATCGCGCCAAATCTGCGCCATTGTTGCGCAGCCACCTGCAATCCCCCTTATTTTAAAAGGTTTTTTAACCCGGCCCGCAATTCAGGCGGCCCCGCCACAATGCGACGCAAGACCCCCGCCAATTTTCTGAAAAAACTTTGCATCGGCCCCAAACGCGCCAGATTGCCCCGCCATATTCAATCTCAAGCAAGGGCAGCAGCAAACGCCGCCCACAGCACCGCAACAGTTACCGCCCAACCGCGTAGGAGATCGAAGCCATGAAAACCAACAAACGCTTTATCAAATCCATCACCGAGGCCGCCGCGAAGAATAACACCGTGATGCCTTGGGCCCGCGGCACCCGCCGCGCCGCTTTCATCGCCAAGCGCAACGCACCCGTCTTGGTGCGCAAAACGGCCTAAACCTCCCCCAGTTTTCCCCCCATCGGCCTGTCTCCCTGTAGGCCGACTCCTCAGCCCCGGACGCGTTGATTCGCCTCCGGGGCTTTTGTTCGTCCGGCAGAAATGTGGCAAGCAATTCCGAAAATCCGGAAACAAAATCACGAATTTTCTTTGAATTGGCGCTAAAATGCGCCTCAATGTTGTTCAAACTTTGACAATGAGGCAGAAGTTTGTCGGATTAGATGCATCAGATTTAGAAATGACGCCGTTATTTCCGTGATCGTCGGTGGGGGCCGACGCGGATGTGTCCAATTAGACAGAGGTTGCCATATGTCGACGATTGCTGCTCCGGGTTTCACCGATCCGCGTAAAAACAACCCCTCCATGGGGTTCACCACAACGACTGATAGGAAACGTGTTTTGACCACCCGTGCGCCCATCGAAATGCCCAAGCGCAGCTATGAAATGGCTGGCCTGCGCAGCGATGGATCGCTCTATATCGGGCAAACCACCGCCCCCGCCCTGCCGCTGTTCGAATCCGCATTTTCGGCCTTTGGGCGCGGCACATTGATCCAAACCACCATGGGCCCCGTCGCCGTCGAAGACCTGCAACCGGGCGACATGATCAACACCGCGACGGGCGAAGCCGCGCAATTGGTCTGGATCGGCTCGTCTTCTTTTGCCGCCACCGAACATGGCCGCCGCACACCGCTGATCCGCATCATGGCCGACAGCTTTGGCGAGAGCCGCCCAGAGCGTTTTGTCACCCTCGGCCCCGGCGCGCGCATCTTGCAAACGCCCCCCGCCCTGCGCGGCTTGGCGGATGGCAAACAATTGCTCTCCCCGGCGCAGGCTTTTGTGGACGGTGTGAATGTGATCGAGGTGGTGCCGCCAACCCCGGTGCGCCTGTTCCACCTGTGTTTGACCCGCCACGCGGTGATCAATGTGGGCGGCATCCAGATGGAAACATTCCACCCCGGCATGGCCGCCACGCGCAAAGTATCCCACGCGCTGCGCGACCGTTTCTTGTCGATGTTCCCGCGCATGGCCCATGTCACGGATTTTGGCCCGCTGGCCCATGCCCGCGCGCCCGAAGAAGACGAAGATCTGGTGGTCTAAACCGCCCTGCGCTTACCGGCAGGCCAAAGGCGCTATGGCTCCTTGGCCAGCCGCTCTTCCAGCACCACAAAAGGCACGCCCGGCTCGTCTTTCGCGCCGCGAATAACAAGGCTGGTTTTCACGCTCGCCACATTGGGCGTGGTCAGCAATTTCCCGGTCAAAAAGCTCTGAAAGCTCGACAGGTCCGGCGCCACGCATTTGAGCATGAAATCCACCTCACCATTGAGCATATGGCACTCGCGCACCAGCGGCCATTCGCGGCATTTTTCCTCAAAGGCGGTCAGGTCGCTCTCGGCCTGACTGGCCAGCCCGACCATGGCAAAAACCTGCACCTCAAACCCCAGCGCGCGGGCGTTGACATCCGCATGATAGCCAATGATATAGCCGTCTTCTTCCAGCGCCCGCACCCGGCGCAAACACGGCGGCGCGGAAATACCAACCCGCTTGGCCAGCTCCACATTGGTCATGCGCCCATCAGCTTGCAACTCAGCAAGAATTTTTCGGTCAATCGGATCGAGCCGTGGTCCAGCCATTTTGCACCCTAGGTTAATTTGCATTTGTTATAGCAGCGCTGAGCAAACGCGCAATTAAGTTTCATTTTTGCGCAAGAATCTTTCCAGCACTGCCTATAATCGGCTTTCCGCGCCACATACAAGCCGCAGATGCGGGGGCAAATTATCCCCGCCTGCCCTGCCGCTAGGGGTTTAAGCCCCCCCTGCGCGGGTCTATATCCAAACGGCTGCAACTTGAACCCGGGGGCCTTTTCCATGGCTGACACACGTGAAACAAAGCTTTTAATCATCGGCTCCGGCCCAACGGGCTATACCGCTGGCGTCTACGCCAGCCGCGCCATGCTCAACCCGATCCTTGTGCAAGGCATCGAACCGGGCGGCCAGTTGACCACCACAACCGAGGTCGAAAACTGGCCCGGTGAAACCGAAATCCAAGGCCCCGACCTGATGGTCCGCATGGAAGCCCACGCCAAAGCCATGGGCACCGAAATCATCGGTGACATCATCACCGATCTGGACCTGAGCAAGCGCCCCTTCCGCGCCACCGGCGACAGCGGCACCACCTATATCGCAGATGCGGTGATCCTCGCCACGGGCGCGCGCGCCAAATGGCTGGGCATGGAATCGGAAGAGAAATTCAAAGGCTTCGGCGTCAGCGCCTGCGCCACCTGCGACGGGTTCTTCTATCGCGGTCAGGAAATTGTGGTCATCGGCGGCGGCAACACCGCCGTAGAAGAAGCCCTCTTCCTCACCAATTTCGCCTCCAAGGTCACGCTGATCCACCGCCGCGACGAATTGCGCGCCGAGAAAATTCTGATCAACCGCTTGATGAAAAACCCCAAGATCGAACCGCTGTGGTTCCACGAACTTGAAGAAGTCTACGGCACCGAAAACCCGCTTGGGGTTGAGGGCGTGAAGGTCAAACATGTGGAAACCGGTGTCATCACCGACATCCCCTGCAAAGGCGTCTTTGTCGCCATCGGCCACGCCCCCGCCAATGAATTGGTGAAAGACAAGCTGGAAACCCATATGGGCGGCTATGTGGTGACCAAACCAGACAGCACCCAAACCTCGATCCCCGGCGTGTTTGCTGCGGGCGATCTGACCGACCATAAATACCGCCAAGCGGTCACCAGCGCGGGCATGGGCTGTATGGCCGCCCTCGAAGCCGAACGCTTCTTGGCCGAGGCCGAAGACACCGATGGCATCGACACTTCGCTGCCGCTGGGCCACGGCGCGCCGGTGAACGAAGGCAGCTAACCCGCCGCCAAACCCCTATCCTACCCAAACGGGCGCCCCCTGCGGCGCCCGTTTTTTATCCGCAGGCCTGCATCCCCCCACCCTCACCCCTGTGACTTTTTAGCAAGATCTCGCCATGCGCGAAAAAACCACCCTTCCCCCAAAAGCCAAAGAATGACATGTGTTCACCCGTGAACATAAATTGAGTCCTTTCCTTGCCCGCCAAAACCGCCCCCGCAACACGTCCCGAAGACGATCAGCTGTTCTTGCTGCTTCGCCAGCTCGAGCGCGCCCCTGAGGCGTCTCAGCGGGTGATGGCACAGGCGCTGGGGATCTCTTTGGGGCGGCTGAACGCACTGTTGCGCGGGGCCATCGACAGCGGGCTAATTATCGTCTCCGACCGCCATGGACCGGACCGCCGCCAGCGGTTCGCCTATGCGCTGACCGATGCGGGCCGGGCCGCCAAATCCCGGCTGATTGATTCATTCCTATCGCGCAAATTCGCAGAATACGCGGCACTTCACGCCGAGCTGACCGGATCGGCCAGCGACATCGTCCCCCTAAAATACAGGAGCAGACTAATGCAATCCAACCTTGCCCCCATCCCTGAGCTCTATGTGTCCTATGACAGCGCTCAGAAACTCAAAACCGAAGCCGCGTCGCTGACCAGCCACGACCTGACCGGACGCCAAGTCTGCGATCTGGAATTGCTGATGAACGGCGGGTTCAACCCGCTCAAAGGGTTCCTCTCCGAAGAGGATTACAACGGCGTTGTCGATAACATGCGCCTTGCCGATGGCACTTTGTGGCCCATGCCCATCACACTGGACGTCAGCGAAGAATTTGCCGCCAGCATCGAAATCGGCCAAGACATCGCCCTGCGCGATCTCGAAGGTGTGATCCTTGCGACCATGACCGTGACAGACCGCTGGCAGCCAAACAAAGCGCATGAGGCCGAGAAGGTCTTTGGCGCCGATGACGACGCGCACCCCGCCGTGAACTACCTGCATAACACCGCTGGTAAAATCTATCTGGGCGGCCCAATTGTCGGCATCCAGCAACCGATCCACTATGATTTCCGCGGCCGCCGCGACACGCCAAACGAATTGCGCGCCTATTTCCGCAAATTGGGCTGGCGCAAAGTTGTGGCGTTCCAGACCCGCAACCCGCTGCACCGCGCGCATCAGGAACTGACCTTCCGCGCCGCCAAAGAAGCCCAGGCCAACCTGCTGATCCACCCCGTTGTGGGCCTGACCAAACCGGGCGACGTTGATCACTTCACCCGCGTGCGCTGCTACGAGGCGGTGCTGGATAAATACCCCCAATCCACCACCACCATGTCGCTGCTCAACCTTGCCATGCGCATGGCTGGCCCGCGCGAAGCGGTCTGGCACGGGCTGATCCGCGCCAACCACGGCTGCACCCATTTCATCGTGGGCCGCGACCACGCTGGCCCCGGTAAAAACTCCGCTGGCGAAGATTTCTACGGCCCCTATGACGCCCAGGACCTGTTCCGCGAGCACCAATCCGAAATTGGCTGTGAAATGGTCGATTTCAAACATATGGTCTATGTGCAGGAACGCGCCCAGTATGAGCCCGCCGATGCGATCGAAGACAAAGAGAACGTCACGATCCTCAACATCTCGGGCACAGAATTGCGCCGCCGCCTCTCCGAAGGTCTGGAAATCCCCGAGTGGTTCTCCTTCCCCGAAGTGGTCAAGGAACTGCGCCGCACCAAACCGCCGCGCAGCCAGCAAGGCTTTACCGTGTTCTTCACCGGCTTCTCCGGCTCGGGCAAATCCACCATCGCCAACGCTTTGATGGTGAAACTGATGGAAATGGGTGGCCGCCCTGTGACGCTGCTCGATGGCGACATCGTGCGCAAAAACCTCAGCTCCGAACTGGGTTTCTCCAAAGAGCACCGCGATCTTAACATCCGCCGCATCGGTTATGTGGCCTCCGAGATCACCAAAAACGGCGGCATCGCCATCTGTGCGCCCATCGCGCCTTATGCCACAACCCGCCGCGCCGTGCGCGAAGACGTCGAAGAATTTGGCGCCTTCATCGAAGTGCACGTGGCCACCACAATCGAAGAATGTGAACGCCGCGACCGCAAGGGCCTCTACAAACTGGCCCGCGAAGGCAAGATCAAGGAATTCACCGGCATCTCCGATCCCTATGATGTGCCTGCCGATCCTGAACTGCGCGTCGAAACCGAAAACGTAGACGTGGACAACTGCGCCCATCAGGTTCTGCTGAAGCTGGAATCTATGGGCCTGATCGCCGCCGATTAATCACGCGGCTAATCACGCGGCGTGAACCATCTAAAAACCAAAAGGCCGGGCAATCGCCCGGCCTTTTTTCATCTCAAACGCATCTGCTCAAAACCCATCTCGGGCCAAAGCCGCGCGACTTTTAATGCACCGCCACCGGCGCATAATCATTTTCCCGCGCCAGCGAAAACGCCAGCTTGCGGTCACCAACCAGCGCCAATTGCTGCCCGCTGGCATCATGCACCGCGTAAATCTGTGTCAGCCCATCGGCATGCTCGCGCATCTCGCGCGGCAGATCGGTTACGGGGATGGTTTTCACATACACCGTCCGGTCACCGCCCGGCTGAAAATTTGTCTGCTCCATGACTTACCCTTTCTTGATCTTGATCGTCTGAACCACCGTTTCCGGCTTGGGACGGGTCAGGTCTACATGCAGCAAACCATTTTCCATCACCGCGTCGCCCACTTCGACCCCATCGGCCAAAACAAAAGACCGCTGGAACTGCCGCGCCGCAATGCCGCGATGCAAGAACACCCGCCCTTCGTTTTCGTCATTCTGGCGTCCACGGATGACAAGCTGTCTATCCTCAACGGTTATCGACAGATCTTGTTCCGCAAAACCCGCAACAGCCAGCGTGATCCGGTAACTCAGATCCGAGGTTTGTTCGATGTTAAACGGGGGATACCCCTCATTGCCGGATTTCGCAGTGCGTTCCAGCACACGCTCCAGCTGTTCAAATCCCAACATATGGGGATAGGAGGCTAACGTCAGTTTCGTCATGCGACACGTCCTTATCTACTCAAGCGACCGTCAATATTTGCGGGCCCCGGAATCGGCGACCCAAGCCCAAATATGGGGGCCGCGCCGCGCCGCTGCAAGCCCCCCGCCCTTTTGCAATCCGCTGCAAACTGCGCCCCGCGTCATTTTGCAACTCGCGCGCCGCAAAAAACGCCGCTAAATATCCGCCCATGTCCTTTGTCACCTCCCTGCTGGCCCGCTGCCTCACAGCGCTGGTCTTATGCGCCGCGCTCACGGCGACAGGCTTCGCGCATCAGCGTGACAAAGCGCCCCTGCCCGCAGATATGGCCGCATTTATCGCATCAGGCGGCACGCTCAGCGATCTGTGCAACCGCGGCGGCCCGGCCCGTGGCGGCGGCATGAAATGCGAGGCCTGCCGCCTGATGGACAGCGGCGCGCCCCTGCCCGAATTGGGGTGGTCTCAGGTATCCATACGCCTGCGTATGGCACGGCTGCGCATCATCGCGCAAACCCGCCACCGCGCCAAACCGCTCGACCCGGCCCGCCACTCGCGCGCCCCGCCCCAAGCCTAAAGATTTCCCTTTTAAATCTTTAACTTACGCCCCCGCCACCTCTGCGCGGGGCGCTCAAGGCTTGGAGCCATTTATGACCACATCCACCTCACCGCAGCCCAACGGGCCTGCGCAAAAACTCTATTTCGCCGCATGGCGCTGGCATTTCTACGCAGGGCTCTTTGTGCTGCCCTTTTTGGCCATCTTGGCGATCACCGGCGCGTCTATGCTCTGGATTTCTTGGATCGACGGGCGCGATGGTGAACGCACCCCGGTGACCCAGCTTGAAACCATGCAGCCCCTCTCGCAACAGGCGCAGGCGGCCACGGGTCACATCGCGGGCGGCACGCTTATCCAATATGTCGCGCCCCGCCACGCAGGTGTGGCCGCGCTCTTTCGCGTCGACCAAGGCGAAGACGCGATCATGGTCGCCGTTGATCCCTACACCGCCACCGTGGTCGAAACCTTCCCCCGCCGCAGCGGCTGGTATGATGTTGCCGACAGCATCCACAGCTCGCTGATGCTGGGCACGGCGGGGGACCGCCTGCTCGAAACCGCCGCCTCGCTGAGCTTGCTGCTCATCGCCACCGGGCTTTACATGTGGTGGCCGCGCGGCACCTCTTGGCGCGCAGCCCTGCTGCCCAAACTGGGCCGGGGCCGCGCCAAATGGAAATCACTGCATGGCGCTGTGGGGCTCTGGTTCTCGGCGATCTTGGTGTTTTTCCTGCTCTCCGGCCTGTCGTGGTCCGGCATCTGGGGCGAAAAAATCGTGCAAGCTTGGAGCCACTTCCCCGCCGCCAAATGGGACAATGTTCCGCTTTCGGACGATATCCATGCCGCCATGAACCATCACCGCGCCGAAGTGCCATGGGCTTTGGAACAAACGCCCCTGCCCGCCTCCGGCAGCGACGCAGGCGTGCAAGGCGCCACAGGTCCGGTGGATCTCAACAGCATCGACGCGCTGGCCCGCGAGATTGGCTTTGACGGGCGCTACCAGATGAATCTGCCCAGCGGCCCGGATGGGGTCTGGACCCTCAGCCGCGATTCCATGAGCACCGACAGCCTCGATCCCACCTCCGACCGCACCGTGCATATCGACCAACACAGTGGCAATATTCTGGCCGATGTGCGCTATGCCGATTACTCGCTGATGGGCCGCGCCATGGCGGTGGGCACTGCGCTGCACATGGGCACGCTTGGCCTATGGAGCGTGCTGGCCAACACCGCCGTCTGCCTTGCGGTGCTGTTTTTATGCGTCAGCGCGGGCGTGATGTGGTGGAAACGCCGCCCCTCTGGTGCAGGCCGCCTTGCCGCGCCGCCCATGCCCGCCGATCTGCCGCTGTGGCAAGGCGCGGTGCTGGTGGGGCTGGCCGTGTGCATGGCGTTCCCCATGGCGGGGCTTGCTCTGCTGGCGGTGCTGGCGCTTGATCTGGCGCTGCTGTCGCGCCTGCCCGCCCTGCGCCGCCGCCTGACCTGACCCGCGCCGCCAAGGGGCCGCCCCGCGCGGCCCCTTTCGCGCGAATTTTCACCAAAAAGCTAGGCGGATCAGCCGCATGGGCATATATTGAAACTCTGCCGCCCCAGCCGGAGAATCGCGCCCAGATGTCTGCCCCCAGTGATCTATCCATGAAAAACGACGACGTGCTCAAAGTCGAACTCCAAGTCTTCCGCCGCGAGCACCGCGATCTCGACGATGCCATCGCCGCCCTGCATGACAAAGCCAGCAGCGACCAGCTTACCCTGCAACGGCTCAAACGCCGCAAACTGCGCCTCAAAGACCTGATCGCCCAGATCGAAGACCGTCTCACCCCAGATATCATCGCCTAGGCCAAATGGGCGGGCCGCTTGGCATTGCATCACAAAAACCGCTGGCTATAGTGCGCGCTTTGCTAGGGTCTACAAAGGGGCAATCCGCATGACACACGTACCTGTCGGCATCATCATGGGCTCGCAATCCGATTGGGCCACCATGTCCGAAGCGGCGGGGCTGCTGGATGATCTGGGCATCGCCTATGAAAAACGCATTGTCTCGGCGCATCGCACCCCGGACCGGCTCTGGGAATATGGCAAAACCGCCGTTGATCGCGGGCTGCAAGTGATCATCGCAGGCGCAGGCGGCGCGGCCCACCTGCCCGGTATGATGGCCTCCAAAACCCGCGTGCCGGTGATCGGCGTGCCTGTGCAAACCAAAGCGCTCTCCGGCGTTGATTCGCTCTATTCGATCTTGCAAATGCCGCGCGGCTATCCCGTGGCGACCATGGCGATTGGCGCGCCCGGCGCGGCCAATGCGGCGCTGATGGCGGCGGGCATCTTGGCCCTGCAAGACCCGGCGCTGGCTGCGCGCCTCGACGCGTGGCGCGCTGCCCTCTCCGCCTCCATTCCGCAGGAACCAACAGATGACTGATCCCCTCCCCACTGGCGCAACCATCGGCATTTTGGGCGGCGGGCAACTGGGCCGGATGTTGGCCGTTGCGGCATCGCGGCTTGGCCTGCGCTGCCACATCTTTGAACCGGGTGCCAATCCCCCCGCAGGCGATGTGGCCCATGCGCTCACCACCGCCAGCTATGACGATCACGCCGCCCTGAGCGCCTTCGCCCGCAGCGTCGATGTCATCACCTATGAATTCGAAAACATCCCCACCGAGGCGCTCGACGTGGTCGAGGCAATCACCCCGATCCGCCCGGGCCGCGAAGCCCTGCGCGTCAGCCAAGACCGCATGGTGGAAAAACAATTCCTCAAAGACCTCGGCCTCAATGTCGCGCCTTTCGCGGACATCCCCGATGCCGCCGCGCTGGACGCCGCCTTGCAAGACATCGGCGCGCCCGCAATCCTGAAAACCCGCCGCTTTGGCTATGACGGCAAAGGCCAAGCCCGGCTGCAAACCCCCTCAGACGCCAGCGCCGCATTGGCCGACATGGCGGGCGCCCCCGCGATCCTCGAAGGGTTTGTGGATTTCAGCCGCGAGGTCTCCGTCATTGCCGCCCGCAGCGCCACCGGCGATGTGGCCTGCTATGACCCCGGCGAAAACGTCCATAAAAACGGCATCCTGCACAGCACCACCGTCCCTGCCCAAATCAGCGCGGCCCTGCGCACCGATGCGGTACTGCTGGCGGCGCGCATCCTCAATGCGCTCGACTATGTCGGCGTGATGGGCGTCGAGCTGTTTGTCACCCGCCAAGGGCTGATCGTGAATGAGATCGCCCCGCGCGTGCATAATTCGGGCCATTGGACCCAGAATGGCTGCACCGTGGACCAGTTCGAACAGCACATCCGCGCCGTGGCAGGCTGGCCCTTGGGCGATGGCACCCGCCACGCCGATGTGGTGATGGAAAACCTGATTGGCGATGACATGGACCGCGTGCCAGCATTGGCCGCCGAGCGCGACACCGCGCTGCATCTCTATGGCAAAGCCGATGTGAAACCGGGCCGCAAAATGGGCCATGTGAACCGCATCACGCGCTAAAAACCCTCGCTCAGCGCATAAACCGCTGGGCGACATCCCCCGCCATATACGACACCCGCCCACCTGCCAGCGTCGCGGCCACCCGGCCCGCACTGTCCAAAATCGCCAGATCGGCACGTTTGCCCGGCGCAATCACCCCGCGATCCTCCAGCCCCAAAATCCGCGCAGGCCCGGCTGAAATCAGCCCCCATGCGCTGGCAAAATCCATCACCCCGCTCTCGGCCAGCATCAACGCCGCACGGCGCGGGCTGGGGTAATGGTAATCCGAGGCCAGCGCATCGCAATAGCCCATCATGATCAGGGCAATCGCGGATACATTATGCTTATGCGAGCCGCCCCGCACCACATTGGGCGCGCCAAGGATCACCGGATCGCCGCCATGTTCTGCCGCCTCGGCGGTCTCGGGGAACTCGGCAATCTGCACGCCGCGCGCGCGCCACGCGGCACGGCCCTCCGCGCTATTGTCATCATGGCTGCCCATGCGCACGCCCTGTTTTGCCAAAATCGGACAGAGCCAATCCAGCGCATCAGGCAATTCGCTGCGCTGTTCATGCAGCGATTGCATCAGCGCCAAATGCGTCTCAGGGCTGCGCCCCGCCCGCAGCGCCTGCGACACCAAACGCGGCGGCTGTTTGCCCGCCGCCAACCGCTCATGCGGCAGGTGATCGTTGAACACGATATATTCCACGCCCCACTGCGCCATCTGCGCGGGCAAATCGGCATAAAGCTCCAGCATGTTCATCTCCAGCCGCAACTGGCCGCGCAAATCGGTGACCAGTTCCGGCCCGGTGTCGCGGATCGTCTCGAACACCCGCGCGCCATATTCCGCGCCGCGAATCCCGCCTTCCCAACTGATGAACTGCGCCAGAATTCCGGTGGTAATGCCATTGGCCGCCAGCTCGGCCTCCGTGGCCACCAGCCCCTCGGCCATCTGCTTCATCGCGCCCCGGCGCGGCGCCAGATGCCGCTCGAACCCGTCACCATGCAGATCCACAATCCCCGGCACAATCCGGTAGCCGCGCAGATCAACCGCCGCGCCCCCGCTGCCCCCCGAGGTGATCAAACCGCCCGCAATGCTCAGGCTCTCGCGGGCAAACCCTTCCGGAAACAGCACCTCCGCGCCGCTCAATTCCATCTCCAGATGCGTCATGGCTTACTCTTCTCCGCCCAGCACACAGGCCCCCTCAGGACAGCCCAATTGTTCCAGCACCGCCCCGACCCAGCTTAGGTCCGGATCAAACGCACCGCTGTTTAAAAACGCGATGGTCTGGGCGATCACCCGCGGGTTGTTCATCATGAAAGTATGGGTGACTGGCAAGGTCAAATGGCTGCGCATCCCCTGCAATTTGGTCGATTCCACAGAAACCTTGCCATCATCTTCCCCCACCAACAGCGAGGAGAAATACGGGTTGAGCGATTGCGATCCGGCAATGATCCCCAGCGCGAAATTCGCAGGCGGCAGGCTGCGCGGCAGACTATCCGCCCCCGTGCCCATCTGCGCCCCCGCCGGACCATTGATCCAATCAAACGCCTCGATATCCCCCAGCGTATCGACAATCTCGCTGCCATGGTTGGGCGGGGCCAGCATCACCACCCTGCCGATGGCCTCCGGCCCCTGCTCGGCCACCCATTGCCGCAGCAAAATCCCCCCCATGGAATGGGTCACAAAATCCACCTTCTGCGTGCCGCAGCGCGCCACCGCATCAGGCAGGGTCTGGCGCACCAACACCTCGACGGGCGCGCTGGTCGAGGGGTAACCGGGGCGCACCACACGGTATCCCTCCGCCTCCAGCGCGGCCTCCATCAAGGCAAAAGACGTCTCCGTGCGCGCCAACCCATGCAACAGCACCGCACAGCGTTCCTCGGCCCGCACCGCCCCGCCGCAGATCGCAGCTAAAAACAAAACCGATATGAAATGTCGCATTGAACCCAATTAATCATTTAAACTGATCACATGATTGGTCTAGCCGCCCACGCGGCGCAGCGAAAGGTCTGACGATGCGTCGCACTTCCCCAAGGCTCGCCGTGCGCGGGATCATCAAACAGGGCGATCGGCTCTTGCTGGTCAACGCTTGGCCCGATGGCAAAAGCGATCTGCTCTGCGCCCCCGGCGGCGGCGTCGACCCGGGCAGCTCCCTGCCCGACAATCTGCGCCGTGAAATCCACGAAGAAACCGGCCTCATTGTCCAAGTCGGCGCACCCTGCCTCGTGAATGAATTTCACGACCCGAACAGCGATTTCCACCAAGTCGACATCTATTTCCACTGCACAATCCAAGGCAGCGCACAGATTGATGCCGCATGGCGCGACCCCGAAAACATCGTGACCGAGCGCCACTGGCTCACCCGCGCCGAACTGGCCGCGCGCCGCTTCAAACCCGACAGCCTGCCCGATGTGGCCTTTGGCGATCCCGCCGCCGCGCCGCTTTATGACCCGCTAGAGCCCCTGCTGCGCTGAGCGGTCACCGCCAACGCAATCCCGCCAAGCACCAGCCCCGCTGCAATCGCCACCATCAAACCCACGGCTTCGCCCAGCAAAATCACCCCGCCAATCAGCGCAATGATCGGCACAGCAAGCTGCACCACAGCGGCAATCGTGGTCTCAAGCTGCGGCAACACATGATACCAAAGCGCATAGCCCAGCCCCGATGTGATTGCCCCGCTGATCACCGCATAAATCACGCCTTGGCGGCTAAACTCGGCCACGCCCGGCTCGCCCGACAGCAGCCAAACCAGCGCGACAATCGGCAGGCACAGCACAAAATTCGCGCCATTTGCGGCCAGCGGATCATCCTCGCCCCGGCCAATCACCGTGTAGGCCGCCCATGCCGCCCCGGCCAGCGCCATCCAAAGCGCCGACACCGGGTCCGTCACCGCGCCGGGACCGGGCCACAGCACCAAAACCAACCCGCTAAACGCAATCAGCGCGCCTAAGATCTGCCGCCCCTTGGGCCGCGTGCCGCAAGTGGCGCTGTAGAAAAACATGCTCATCTGAACCACGCCGAACTGCACCACAGCGCCCAGCCCGGTATCAAGCCGCAAATACGCCACCGAAAGACCGATCATATAAAGCGCAAGGCTCACCGCCCCGGCCACCCGCGCGCGGTGAAAACTGAACCAGCGCCCGCGCCGCAGCGTCAAAAGCAGCGCCAAACACGCAGCCCCCGCCGCTGTGCGGATCATGCCAAACGCAAGCGGCGGCAATTCCGCCCCGCTCACCCCGGCGCGGGTCAACAAAGAATTGCCCGCAAAGGCGATCATCGTCAGGCATGTCAATAAAATCAGACGCATGCCCCGCGCTTACCCCGCCCCATGCGCCGCGCCAAGCGTTTTGCGCGCACAAAGCAGTGACCGCCCCCCAAACGCAACAAAGGGCCCCAAAAAGGAGCCCCTTGCCACGAAAGATAATCGCATCATGCGGCCATAATATCGGCCGCATGTGTGGTGGATGATTTACATCATGCCGCCCATGCCGCCCATGTCGGGCATGCCGCCGCCTGCGCCGCCACCATCTTTGGACGGACGGTCAGCAACCATCGCCTCAGTGGTGATCAACAGACCAGCGATAGATGCCGCGTCCTGCAGAGCAGTGCGCACAACTTTGGCAGGGTCGATAACGCCGAACTTGAACATGTCGCCATATTCTTCGGTCTGCGCGTTGAAGCCGAACTTCAGGTCGTCGCTTTCGCGGATTTTGCCGGCCACTACGGAACCGTCAACACCAGCGTTTTCAGCGATCTGACGCAGCGGTGCTTCCAGTGCTTTGCGCACGATGGAAATACCAACCGACTGATCGTTGTTGTCGCCTGTCATGCCTTCGAGCTTTTTGCCCGCTTGCACCAGCGCAACACCGCCGCCCACAACGATGCCTTCTTGTACGGCAGCGCGTGTGGCGTTCAATGCGTCATCAACGCGGTCTTTACGCTCTTTCACTTCAACTTCGGTCATGCCGCCAACGCGGATAACAGCAACACCGCCGGCCAATTTGGCAACGCGCTCTTGCAGCTTTTCACGGTCGTAGTCGGAAGTGGTTTCTTCGATCTGGTTACGGATCTGGGCAACACGTGCTTCGATCTCGGCCTTCTCACCAGCGCCGTCCACAACAGTGGTTTCGTCTTTGGTGATCGACACTTTCTTGGCGGAACCCAGCATGTCCATGGTAACGGACTCAAGCTTCATGCCCAGATCTTCGGAGATCACTTGACCGCCTGTCAGGATCGCAAGGTCTTGCAGCATCGCTTTGCGGCGATCGCCAAAACCAGGCGCTTTAACAGCTGCGATTTTCAGACCGCCGCGCAGTTTGTTCACAACCAAAGTTGCCAGGGCTTCGCCCTCAACATCTTCCGCAATGATCAGCAGTGGTTTTTGCGACTGGATAACTTGCTCCAGCAGCGGCACCATTGGCTGCAACGAAGACAATTTCTTCTCGTGCAGCAAGATGATCGCATCTTCCAGCTCGACAGTCATCTTGTCAGCGTTGGTCACAAAGTAAGGCGACAGGTAACCGCGGTCGAACTGCATGCCTTCAACCACATCGGTCTCTGTTTCCAGACCTTTGTTTTCTTCGACGGTGATAACACCTTCGTTGCCAACTTTTTGCATCGCGTCAGCGATCTGGCGGCCGATTTCTTTTTCGCCATTGGCGGAAATGGTACCAACCTGCGCAACTTCGTCGCTGTCAGAAACAGGGCGCGCTGCGGCTTTGATCGCTGCGACAACAGTGGCTGTCGCCATGTCGATGCCGCGCTTCAGGTCCATCGGGTTCATGCCCGCTGCAACTGATTTCATGCCTTCTTTTACGATGGCTTGGGCCAGAACGGTGGCAGTTGTTGTGCCGTCGCCTGCTTCGTCATTGGTCCGGGAAGCAACTTCCTTGACCATCTGCGCGCCCATGTTTTCGAACTTGTCTTCCAGTTCGATTTCTTTCGCCACAGACACACCGTCTTTGGTGATGCGCGGTGCGCCGAAAGATTTGTCCAGAACCACGTTACGGCCTTTGGGGCCCAGCGTGACTTTCACCGCATCCGCAAGGATGTTCACACCCTTGAGCATTTTATTGCGGGCATCGGTGTCAAATTTGACGTCCTTAGCAGCCATTTATCTTCTCCATAAGTCTTTGAATTTGCGTCACATAAAGGGGGCGAATATCGCCCTGACCTTTCCCTTAGGAAAGGATCCCCATGATGTCGCTTTCTTTCATCATCAGCATCTCTTCACCGTCAACGGTGACTTCGGTGCCAGACCATTTGCCGAACAGGATCTTGTCGCCTGCTTTTACTGCAGGTGCGATCAGCTCGCCGCTGTCTTTACGGGCGCCTTCGCCCACGGAAACAACTTCGCCTTCGGAAGGCTTTTCTTTGGCGGAATCAGGAATGATCAACCCGCCAGCTGTTTTTTCTTCGCTTTCGGTGCGCTTAACCAGCACGCGGTCATGAAGCGGTTTCAATGCCATCTTTGCAGCTCCTTGAGGCTCAAAGTTTCAAACGTCGCGCCGCGTCCGGGGCCCGGTCTGCGGCGGTTATCACTCACCCCTTGTGAGTGCTAACGATGCATAGCTAGGCATGCACCTGTAGTGAGTCAACAGCTTAGTCGGCAAATTTTTTGGCATTTCTCGCCGCGCCGATCACACGGCCATTTCCCGCCGCCCAAACCCCGGCACAGGGGCTGCGTCACCACCTATGGTTTAGTCATAAATAGCGATACCACCGAAGGCGGCAAAATACTGAAAAACAACGCTAAAACCTTCCGACCCCGTTGCGACCCGTAAAATTCTATGTGTTATTTCTTCTCGTTTTACGAGTTAGCTCAAATGGTATGGAGCTGGATGTATGCCCCGGTGCTGCCCATAAATCTTGGCCATAGGCCGGGATGGGCAACACCGGGGCATCGCCCGTTTTAGGGGGGCGCTACCCTGCCCCCAACACCAAACCCGCCGCCGCCACGGCCTCGGCGCCGCCGGGGGTCAAACCATAAACCCCCTTCTCAAGCCGCTCGAACCAGCCGTAATGATTGTCGCGCATGATGCGTGTCGCAGTGGGCACCTGCGCCGCCCGCGCCACATCCGCGCCTTTGCTCGCGCCCAGCTCGAATAAATACACCGCACATTTAAGCGCATCTTGCCGGTAGGCCGTCACCAACCCGGCCCGCGTCTGCCCCCCATCATTGGGATCGCCCTGCCGCCGGGCAAATTCACGCAGCAACCGCCGCTGCTTCACCGCAGACTTGCGCGGCGCATAGGGCCCCGGATCGCAATGTACCTCCAAATGATTGTCGCGCAGCCGCACAGTAATCACCCCAAGCCCCAAACGCCGCGCCAGCTTCACATTATCCTTCAGGCCCTTGGCAAAACGCTTGCCCGGCTGATGCGCCACAGCCATGTAAACATCTTCCGCCACCGCCAGCCGCGCCACACATTGATGAAACAGCGCCAGCGAAAACCCCAGCTTCAACTCGATCACCACAGGCGGCTCCGCCCCGCGCAGCGCCACAATATCCGCCGCCCCCACTTCAGATTTCACCACATAGCCCTGCTCCTCCAAATAGGATTTCACAGCCGGATAAAGATCAGTTTCGCGCGGTTTTTCCATGCCGCCAAACTATCAGCATTCCCAAGCCACACGGAACCCCCTAGGCTCACGCAATGACCCGAGACGAACTCACCCGGTTTTGCGCAGCCCTGCCCCACGCCACCCATGTGGTGCAATGGGGCGGCGCGGATGTGTATAAGATCGGCGGCAAAGTCTTCGCCGTGGTCGGCATGGGCCAAAGCGGCAACACCGTGACCTTCAAAGCCTCCGATCTGGCGTTTGAAGTGCTCTCAGACAGCCCCGGCCTGCGCCCCGCCCCCTATATGGCGTCGCGCGGGCTCAAATGGATCCAACATTACGAGGCCCCCGGCCTGCCCGACGACAGCCTGCGTGACCATATAAAAGCCTCCTATGATATGGTCGCCGCCAAACTGACCCGAAAACTCCGCGCGCAATTGGGGCTTTGAGCGCAGAGCCCCCGCGCCGCTTCACCCTTCTTCAAATACTCAAATGACCCGCTATGAGTATTTGCAGAAGGGTGAAGCCAGGCGCGGGCGTGACATAAGGCGCCAGCCTGCTATAAGGCCCGCAAAACCTGATAGAGTGACAAGGATCCCCCCACATGACCACGCTTGTTTTTGGCCATAAATCCCCCGACACAGACAGCACCGGCAGCCCAATCATCTGGGCCTGGTATCTCAATGAAATCAAAGGCACTCCGGCCAAGCCTGTGTTGCTGGGCGAGCCGAACACCGAAGCGGCATTTGTTCTGGAACATTGGAAACTGGACAAACCGGAAATCCTGACCGAACTGGCCGCCGACACAGATGTGGTGATCGTCGACACCAACAACCCCGGCGAATTGCCCAGAAACATCAACGAGGCCAACATCACCGGCATCATCGACCACCACCGTTTGGTGGCTGGTCTGGAAACCCGCGGCCCGATCGAGATCAACATCCAGCCGCTGGCCTGTACCGCCACCATCATGGTAAAAATGATCGGTGATGACTGGGCCAAAGCGCCCGAAGCGATCAAAGGCGCGGCCCTGTCTTGCATCCTGTCGGACACGCTGGAATTCCGCAGCCCCACCACAACGGATGAAGACCGCGCCATCGCCCAGCGCCTCGCGGATGATCTGGGCGTCGACATGGCCGCCTATGCCGCCGAAATGTTCGCTGCGAAATCTGATGTCTCGTCCTTCTCCGAGGCCGCATTGCTGCGCATGGACAGCAAGGAATTTGACCTCAACGGAACAGGCCTGCGCGTTTCGGTTCTTGAAACCACTTCGCCCGCCCCGCTGCTGGCGCGCAAAGACGCGCTGATGGCGGCCATGCCCGGCGTTGCCGAAGAAGACGGCGCGGCGCAGGTGCTGCTGTTCATCGTGGACATCTTGAACGAAGAAGCCACGCTGCTGGTGCCAAATGACATGGTCAAACACATCGCCGAAGCCAGCTTTGACGCCGCCGTCACAGGCGACACCGTGGTGCTGCCCGGCGTGATGAGCCGCAAAAAGCAGATCATCCCCAACCTGAAACTGTAAGGCCGCCGCGCCGCGCAGGACAAAACGACATCAAAGGTGGCCCATTGCGGCCACCTTATTTCTTTTGGCCCGCGGGGCCGCTATATCTTTGCCGCAACGCCCCTTTTCGTGAAAGCCCGCCATGACCCGTATCATCTCTACACTCGCTGACATTTCCGCCCAATATGACGCTTTGTTCGTCGATCTGTGGGGCTGCGTGCATGACGGCGTCAAAGCGCTACCCGATGCGGTGGCGGCGCTGCAAACCTACCGCAAATCCGGCGGCAAGGTGATCTTGGTCACCAACTCCCCGCGCCCCCGCGCCGGGGTGGAAAAACAGCTGGTGCAATTTGGCGTGCCCGAAGACGCATGGGATGACATCGCCACCTCCGGCGACAGCGCCCGCTCGGCCATGTATCGCGGTGTGGTGGGCAGCAAAGTCTGGCATCTCGGCCCGCCCAGCGATGCGCGTTTCTTTGAACCGCTCAAACTGCTCGATGCGCCCATGGAAGTGACCCGCGTGGAGTTGAGCGAGGCCGAAGGCATCGTCTGCACCGGCCCGTTCGACACGCTTGCCGACCCTGAAATCCTGCGCCCGCAGCTGCAACAGGCGCTGGACGCAGGTATGAAACTGCTCTGCGCCAACCCCGATATCGTGGTGGACCGGGGCGAGCTGCGCGAATGGTGCGCCGGGGCCGTGGCGCGGCTCTATACGCAAATGGGCGGCGAAAGCCTCTATTTTGGCAAGCCGCACGCGCCGATCTATGATCTGGCCCGCCGCCGCCTTGCCGCTCTTGGCACAGACATCCCCGACAGCGCGATCATGGCCATTGGCGATGGCATTGCCACCGATGTGGCCGGGGCGCTGGACGAAGGGCTCGATGTGCTCTTTATCACAGGCGGGTTGGCCGCTGCGGAAACCCAGACCGCGCAGCAACCCGATGCGGATGCCCTGGCCCGCTATCTGGCGGCGGAAAATGCGGCCCCGGCCTATTCCATCGGCTATCTGCGGTAGCGTGTGAAACACCGCTCTCGGTCTTGAGTATTTGCAGAAGGGTGAAGCAAAAGTTTCGCTTGAACACAAAAGGCGCTTGCGCAATAAAGTTGCGCAGACGCCCGTATGGGTGAAGCATTATAACCCATGCGAGGCAAGGCCATGACAAACGAGATCCAACGCGGCACGATCTATATCGAAGACATCGAGATGGGCCTCTCCCGCAGCTTGACCAAAATCGTCTCGGAGGCGGATATCGACATGTTTGCGCAGGTCACCACAGACCGCAATCCCGTGCATCTGGACGAGGCCTATGCCAAAAACACCATGTTCAAAGGCCGTGTGGCCCATGGCATGTTGACCGCCGGTCTGGTCTCGGCGGTGATTGGCGAGCAATTGCCCGGCCATGGCACGATCTATCTGGGGCAAAGCCTCAAGTTCCTCGGGCCTGTGCGCCCCGGCGATGAAGTGTTCACCGAACTGACCGTCACCGGGGTTGACCGTGCCCGCGCGCGCGTGACGATGGACTGCGTCTGCACCGTGGGCGGCAAGAAGGTTCTGGCAGGCGAAGCCACGGTTCTGGCGCCCCGGCGCGATAGCTAAGACGCCCCCCCTGTTTGGCGCATCTTGCCCTTGGCGGCCCGCGCGATTAGGCAAGGCGCATGCACACCATCCGAGACTATCAATTTGTAGACCACATGGATCGCGGCGCCACCGCCGCGATTGGCAATTTTGACGGGGTGCATCTGGGCCACCGCTCGGTGATTGAGCTGGCCCGCCGTGCAGCCCCTGACGCGCCTTTGGGCGTGGTCACCTTCGAGCCGCATCCGCGTGAATATTTCGCCCCAGATGCCCCGCCTTTCCGGCTGATGGGCCATGCCGCCCGCGCCAGTCGTCTGGAAAAACTGGGTGTGGCGCGGCTTTATGAGCTGCCGTTCAATGCCGCGCTTGCCTCGCTTTCGCCGCTGGAATTTGCCCGCGATGTGATTGCGGGCGGGCTGGGCCTGCGCCATGTGGTGGTGGGGGCCGATTTCTGCTTTGGCAAAGCCCGCGCTGGCACCGCCCAAGATCTGGTGGCATTTGGCGCGCAAATGGGGTTTGGCGTCACCATCGCCCCGCTGATGGAACAATCGGACATCACCGTGTCTTCCACCGCGATCCGCACCGCCCTGACCGAGGCCCGCCCCCGCGACGCCGCCGCCATGCTGGGCCATTGGCACCGCATCGAAGGCCCGGTGATCGGCGGCGAACAACGTGGCCGCGAGCTTGGCTTTCCCACCGCCAACATGTCCATCGACGGGCTGCACCCCCCGGCCTTTGGCGTCTACGCCGTGCTGGTCGATGTGCTGTCCGGCCCCCATGCGGGCAGCTACCAAGGCGCAGCCAGCCTTGGCGTGCGCCCCATGTTCGGCGAGAATAAAGCAAATCTTGAAACCTATCTGTTTGACTTCAAAGGCGATCTTTACGGCACACCGCTTTCGGTTGCGCTGGTCGAGCATCTGCGCGGCGAAGAGAAATTCACCTCCCTCGACGCGCTCATCACCCAGATGGACGCCGATTGCGCCCGCGCGCGCAAAATATTGGACAGGCTATGAGCGATGACATCGACCGCGCCGGGCTTGCCCCGCGCTTCTGGGAGAAAAAGCCCCTCAAGGAAATGTCCCCCCGCGAATGGGAAGCGCTCTGCGATGGCTGCGGCAAATGCTGCCTGAACAAGCTGGAGGATGAGGACAGCGGCGAGGTCGCGCTCACCCGTGTTGCCTGCCGCCTGCTCGATGACGCCACCTGCCTATGCTCGCATTATGAAACCCGCCATAAATTCGTGCCCGATTGCATCGTGATGACCCCCGCCAACATCGACAGCCACATCTATTGGATGCCGCAAACCTGCGCCTACCGCCTGCTGTGGGAAGGGCGCGCGCTTTATGACTGGCACCCGCTGATCTCGGGCACCCCAGACAGCGTGCACAGCGCAGGCGTCTCCATGCGCGGCGCCACGGTGAGCGAATTCGACACCCCGTTCGAGGAATGGGAAGACCACATCATAGAGGAGCCAACTTGATGTTCTTTGCGTCCGACAACGCCGGCCCGGTGCATCCGAAAATCCTTGCGCGTCTGGCCGAGGCCAATGCAGGCTATGCCCTGCCCTACGGCGCGGACCCGATCATGGAAGAGGTCCGCGAGGGCATCCGCACAGCCTTTGAAGCGCCGCAGGCCGCGGTCTTTCTTGTGGCCACGGGCACGGCGGCCAATGTGCTGGCCCTGTCCTGCCTCACGCAGCCTTGGCAGACGATCTTTTGCAGCGAAATCAGCCACATCGAAGAAGATGAATGCAACGCGCCCGAGTTCTATACAAGCGCTGCCAAACTCACGCTGATCCCCACGGATGATAAAATCGCCCCCGACGCGCTCGAACGCGCCATTGCCCGGCGCGATCCAAAAAGCGTGCATATGGCGGCGCGCGGCCCGGTCTCGATCACCCAAGTCACCGAACGCGGCTCGGTCTACAGCCTTTCCGAGATCAAAGCCCTCACCGCCATCGCCAAATCCTACGGCTGCCCGGTGCATCTGGACGGGGCGCGCTTTGCCAATGCGCTGGTCTCGCTGGGCTGTACCCCGGCGGAAATGACATGGAAAGCAGGCGTGGATGTTGTCAGCTTTGGCGGGACAAAAAACGGCTGTATGGGCGTCGAGGCCGTGGTGTTCTTTGACCCCGCACAGGCGCAGGAATTCGAACGCCGCCGCAAACGCGGCGCGCATCTGTTCTCCAAACACCGCTTCCTCTCGGCGCAGATGGCCGCCTATCTTCAGGATGGTCTGTGGAAGGAAATGGCCCAGCAAGCCAATGACAATTGCGCCCATCTCGCCGCAGGTCTGCGCGCCGCCGGGGCCGCATTTCTGCATGAACCGCAGGCCAATATGATTTTTGCCAGCCTGCCGCGCCACCAGCATGAAAAGCTCCATGCCGCAGGCGCAAAATACTACATCTGGGAGGCGGAGCTTGAAGGCGCGGATAAAGACGAAATGCTCGCCGCCCGTCTGGTCTGCGACTGGTCCCTGCCCCGCGCCGAAATTGACCGTTTCTTAAGCCTGCTGTGATCTAAATCCGCTCGGGGCGCGCCATCCGCGCCCCGAACCCTGCGGGCCCCTAACGGGGCAGGAAATCCGCAATCTGCTGCGCCACTTCGGCGGCATGGGTCACTGGCCCCATATGCCCCGCCCCGGCAATTTCCACCGCCCGCGTATTGCCCATGCGCCGCACAAGCCCGGCATTGGTTGCCTTCACCACGGGCAGGGTCTGCGCCCCATGCATCAGCAAACAAGGCAGATCTACTGCATCCAGCGCGCCGGGCTGCATCAACCCACAGCGGTCGTCATAGATGAAGCCAAACGTATCGGGCAGCACATGAATGGCGCGCACCATGGCGGCGCGTGACCGCTCCGGCAGGCTGTCCCACCGCGCCCCCGCGCCCCACATCCGGTTAAACAGCCGCGCCGCATTGGGATTGTCCCGCGCCGCAAACGCATCCATGAAATCTTGCGCCTGAATGTCATGATCGCGCATGGTTTCGGGCTGCTCTGCTGCGCCAACGGCAAACAACACAGGCTCAAACAGCGACAGGCTGCGGATGCGCTCTGGCATGGCCACCGCCAAACGCAGGGC
Source organism: Sulfitobacter sp. (assembly GCA_051252055.1). Taxonomy (GTDB): domain Bacteria; phylum Pseudomonadota; class Alphaproteobacteria; order Rhodobacterales; family Rhodobacteraceae; genus Sulfitobacter. The sequence goes on along the minus strand of JBPOFD010000001.1, from coordinate 545,524 downwards.
AATCGCCGCGCCAAAGGAATGGGCAATCACATCCATCGGCTCTGGCCCAAGCTGCTCGGCGGCGGCCTGAAACACCGTATCCACAAAACTCGATGTCTCGTCCCAATCCGCGCTCTGGCCGTGGCTGGGCATATCGGGGGCAATCATCGTCAGATCACCCCCCAGATGTTTCGCCAACCCCGCCCAAGCGCCGCCAAACGCCATGGTGCAATGCAGCGCCAAAACCCGGCGCGGCCCCTGCCCCAGCGTGGTCACATGCGGTGTAAACCCGGCCTGCGGGTTCATAAATCACCTGCCAGATGCGCATCAACTTCGGCAATGCGGTCTTGGCCCCAGAATTTTTCCTCACCGATAAAATAGAACGGCGCGCCAAACACGCCCCGCGCCACGGCTTCCTCCAGATTGGCGGCATAGGTCTCCGCCCCAAGCAAGAGCCCGCTCTCGGCCAGCGCCGGATCAAACCCCGCTTTGGTCAAACAGGCGCGCACCACCTCATCTTGGGAAATGTCTTGCTCTTCGGCCCAAACCGCGCGGGTGATCGTATGGGCCAGCAGCCCCAAATCACCGCCCCCCGCATGTTGCGCCGCAATAAACGCATAGGCTGCCGGCGCGCCATTCACCGGCCAAAAGGCAGGCTTTAGGTTGAATGGCATCCCCAGCTTGCGGGCTTGGCGCGTTAGGTCTTGCGCGCGGTATTCCATCCGGCTGGGATGGCGGTCTTTGGGCGGCGTCCCCCCGGTGCGGGCAAAGCCACTGGGCAAATCAAAGGGTTTATAGTTGATCTTTGCACCATGTTTTTGCGCCACGGCTTCGAGCCTTTGCCCGGCTAGGTAGCAATATGGCGAGGCTGTCGTAAAAAAGTAATCAATCTGAAGCATTATTCTATCCGATCCGGGGTCAGTTACTTTGCCAGACGTTAAGCGCGTGTTAACTGGTGTCAACGTCAGCCGAATCTACTGTTTTACCCCGGAGCATCCATATGTCGCGCACTGCCGAACCGAAACTCATTGCCGGGAACGCGAATATGCCGCTGGCCCAAGGCATCGCCCGCCGAATGTCCATGCACCGCGGCGCGCAGGTCGGCTTGGTCGACGCCCGTGTCGAACGCTTCAATGACGGCGAAATATTTGTCGAAGTTTACGAAAACGTGCGCGGCGAGGATATGTTCATCATCCAGCCCACGTCCAACCCTGCCAATGACAACCTGATGGAACTGCTGGTCATGGCCGATGCGCTGCGCCGCTCTTCGGCGGCCCGCGTCACGGCTGTGCTGCCCTATTTCGGCTATGCCCGCCAAGACCGCCGCACCAAGGCCCGCACGCCGATCACCGCCAAACTCGTCGCCAACATGCTGGTCGGCACAGGCATTGAACGCGTCCTCACCATGGACCTGCACGCCGCCCAGATCCAAGGCTTCTTCGACATCCCCGTGGATAACCTCTACGCCTCCCCGGTCTTTGCGCTTGATATCAAACACGCGTTCAAAGGCCGCATGGAAGAACTGATGGTCGTCTCCCCCGATGTGGGCGGCGTGGCCCGCGCCCGCGAATTGGCCAAACGCGTCAATGCGCCGCTGGCCATCGTGGACAAACGCCGCGAAAAACCCGGCGAGATCGCAGAAATGACCGTCATTGGCGACGTGAAAGGCAAAACCTGCCTGATCGTGGATGACATCGTCGACACTGCAGGCACCCTGTGCAAAGCCGCCGAAGTGCTGCTGGCCAATGGCGCCAAAGAAGTGCACGCCTATATCACCCATGGCGTCATGTCCGGCCCTGCCGTGGAGCGCGTTGGCAATTCCGTGATGAAATCACTGGTACTGACCGACAGCATCCAGCCAACAGACGCCGTGAAAAAAGCCAAGAACATCCGCATCGTGCCCACCGCACCGATGTTCGCCCAAGCGATCCTGAACATCTGGAATGGCACCTCTGTGTCCTCCCTGTTCGAGCAAGACACGCTTGGCCCGATCTACGATGGCACCTACGCCGCGCAATAACCGCGCAGCACGACCCGAAATGAAAAAGGCGGCCGGATCACTTAGATCCCGCCGCCTTTTTCTATGGGCCATAAGGGCCAGCGTTTAGTTGTCCACGTCCCAATCAAGGTCTTCGACGATCTCGCCAATCGCCATCCACGAAACCCGCACCCGCGCAAACCGCGTGTCACCCCATGTGCGGAACATGATGTTGAACCCCTTCGCCGTGATCGCCTCTGGCATCAACTCCGAACGGATCACCGTCGAAGCATCCACATCCCATAACGAAAGCGAGAGTTGCACCCGGGGCGGGCTGCGGAACTTCTCGCCAAACTTAACGTGCCGCTGGCGTTCCCGAAGGCCCCGCCCGGTCCACATTTCTCCCCCGTCTTCGAAATCCGAAAACAGAATGACATCACCATTGTCGACACCCACCAAACCAGCTCTGAGCTTTAGCATATCGCTTGCCTCATAGTTGCTTGCCTGTGATCACAATACCGCTGCGGTATAGCCGCGCCACCCCCCCAACGCAAAAAGGCCCCGCAGAACGGGGCCTTTTGTTAGAATTAACCGGATTATACAATCACAGGTTAGGTTGCTTGGTCGATAGCCCGATCTCAGTGCCCAAAGCCACCATATCCGACAACAGCTTAGCTGCATCATCGACGGGGCCAGGCTCATTGGTGAACGCTGCTTCTTTGGCTTTGGAATAGGTGCTCTGCGCCTCTTCCATCATCACATCGAGCATCTCTTGCGTCACATCAGCCCGCGGCAGTGCACGTTCCGCCAACACGGAAACACCGCGCTCGGAAATCTCGGCAAAGCCGCCGGTCACCACGTAATCGGACGTGCCTTCCGGTCCTGCGACCTTCAGCAAACCGGGGCGCAGCGTGGTGATCGTGGCGGCATGACCGGCCATCGCCGTCATGTCACCCTCGGTCGCCGGGATCTGCACCTCGGTTACATCCATAGACGCCAGCCGCCGCTCGGGCGAGACCAGATCGAATTTCATCGTGTCTGCCATAAGTCAGGCTCCTGATTAAGCAGCGTCAGCTGCCAGTTTCTCGGCTTTTGCTTTCACATCCTCGATGCCGCCAACCATATAGAAGGCCGCTTCGGGCAGGTGATCATATTCGCCAGCCACAACCGCTTTGAACGAAGAAATCGTGTCTTCCAGCGGCACCTGAACACCGTCAGAACCGGTAAACACTTTCGCAACGTCGAACGGCTGGGACAGGAAACGCTCAATCTTACGGGCACGTGCCACGGTCAGCTTGTCGTCTTCGCTCAGCTCGTCCATGCCCAGAATGGCAATGATATCTTGCAAGGATTTGTAACGCTGCAAGATCTGCTGCACATCTGTCGCCACTTTGTAATGCTCGTCGCCAATTACCAGCGGGTCAAGCAAACGCGATGTGGAACCCAGCGGATCAACGGCAGGATAGATACCCTTTTCCGAGATCGAACGGTCCAGAACGGTGGTCGCATCAAGGTGTGCAAACGATGTGGCCGGCGCAGGGTCGGTCAAGTCATCCGCAGGTACGTACACGGCCTGAACCGATGTGATCGAACCGTTCTTGGTCGAGGAAATACGTTCCTGCATCTGGCCCATGTCTGTCGCCAGTGTTGGCTGATAGCCCACAGCCGAAGGAATACGGCCCAGCAGAGCGGAAACTTCCGAACCCGCTTGGGTAAAGCGGAAGATGTTATCCACAAAGAACAGAACGTCAGAACCGGATTCGTCGCGGAACTGCTCGGCCAATGTCAGACCGGACAGAGCCACACGCATACGCGCACCTGGAGGCTCGTTCATCTGGCCGTAAACCAGCGCAATTTTGGATTCGGTCAGATTGTCAGGAACAATAACACCGGATTCGATCATCTCGTGGTACAGATCGTTCCCTTCACGGGTCCGCTCACCCACGCCCGCGAACACGGACAGACCCGAGTGCACTTTGGCGATGTTGTTGATCAATTCCATGATCAGAACGGTTTTGCCAACGCCGGCACCGCCGAACAGACCAATTTTACCACCCTTGGTGTAGGGGGCCAGAAGGTCGATCACCTTGATGCCTGTTGTCAGGATCTCGGTTGCAGTGGACTGCGCGTCAAAAGAAGGCGCTTCGCCGTGGATCGCGCGGGTTTCTTCCGCCTCAACCGGGCCTTTTTCGTCCACAGGCTCGCCTGTCACGTTCAGGATCCGGCCCAATGTGGCTTTGCCAACTGGTACTTGGATCGGACGGCCTGTGTCGCTCACTGCCTGACCGCGCACCAAACCTTCGGTGGCGTCCATCGCAATGGCGCGCACTGTGTTCTCGCCAAGGTGCTGTGCCACCTCAAGAACCAGATTGCGGCCTTGGTTGTCTGTCTCAAGCGCGTTGAGGATTTCAGGAAGCGCACCTTCAAAATGCACGTCGACAACCGCGCCGATCACCTGGGTGATCTTGCCGCCGGTCGATGCTTTAGCTGTCGCTGCTTTCGCCATGTCGTTTCTCCGTTTCGTTCTACAGCGCTTCAGCGCCGGAAATGATTTCGATCAGCTCGTTCGTGATGACGGCCTGACGCGAGCGGTTATATTCGATGGTCAGATCGTCGATCATCTCACCCGCGTTGCGTGTGGCGTTGTCCATCGCGGACATCCGCGCGCCTTGTTCAGACGCCGCATTCTCCAGCAGAGCTGCAAAAATAGCCGTGGCCACCCCGCGCGGCAGCAGATCCGCAAGGATCGCCTCTTCGCTGGGTTCATAGTCAAACAAGCCGCTGGCACTGTCGCTGTCGCCTTTATCCTCAAACGCAGCAGGAATAACCTGAAGCGCCGTCGGTTTTTGGCTCACAACATTGATAAACTCGGCGTAGAAAATCGTGGCTACATCGAATTCAGCATTGTCAAAGCGGGCAAGCACGTCTTTCGCGATCCCCTGCGCATCGGCATAGCCAAGACGCTTGACCTCGCTCAGATCAACATGGCCGACCAACAGATCGCCAAAGTCACGTTTGATCTGGTCACGGCCTTTCTTGCCAACGGTCAGGATTTTCACCTCTTTACCGCCTGCTTTCAGGTCGCGCACATGCTGTTTGGCCAGTTTCACGATATTGGTGTTGAAACCGCCGCACAGGCCCCGCTCGGATGTCATAACAACGAGCAGATGCACCTTGTCGCTGCCCGTACCGGTCAGCAATTTTGGCGCAGAGTCAGAACCGCCAACAGAGGCTGCTAGCCCTGCCATCACGGCGTTAAACCGTTCTGAATAGGGCCGGGCAGCTTCCGCAGCATCCTGCGCGCGGCGAAGCTTCGCCGCGGCAACCATCTGCATGGCTTTGGTGATCTTCCGCGTGGATTTCACGCTGGTGATCCGGTTTTTAAGGTCTTTGAGATTTGCCATTGGCTTATCTCTCCTTTAGGCGAAGTCGGCGGCGAAACCGTCGAGGGCGGCTTTGATCTTGTCTTCCAAATCACCTTTGACCTTCTGGTCATTGTTGGTGATGTCTTTCAACAGATCGGCGTGTTTGCCGCGCAGATGAGCCAGCAGGCCCGCTTCGAAACGACCCACTTCTGATACGGCGATCTTGTCCAGATACCCATGCGTACCCGCATAGATGACGCAGACGATTTCTGCGTTGGACAAAGGCGAATACTGCGGCTGTTTCATCAGCTCGGTCAGACGGGCACCACGCGCCAGCAACTGCTGGGTGGCGGCGTCCAGATCGGAACCGAACTGGGCAAAAGCGGCCATTTCGCGGTATTGCGCAAGAGACAGTTTCACCGGACCAGCAACGCTCGACATCGCTTTGGTTTGCGCCGAAGAGCCAACCCGCGAAACCGACAGACCGGTGTTCACAGCAGGGCGGATGCCTTGATAGAACAATTCGGTTTCCAAGAAGATCTGACCGTCGGTGATCGAAATCACGTTGGTTGGAATAAACGCAGAAACGTCGCCGCCTTGGGTTTCGATAACGGGCAGAGCCGTCAGCGAGCCATTGCCGTAATCATCACCCAGTTTCGCGGAACGTTCCAGCAAACGGGAGTGCAGATAGAAAACGTCGCCAGGATAGGCTTCACGGCCCGGTGGGCGGCGCAGCAACAGCGACATCTGACGATAGGAAACCGCTTGCTTGGAAAGGTCATCATAGATGATCAGCGCGTGGCGGCCATTGTCGCGGAAATGCTCGGCCATCGCAGTGGCAGAGTAAGGCGCAAGGAACTGCATCGGCGCAGGCTCGGAAGCGGTCGCGGCAACCACGATGGAATATTCCATCGCACCGGATTCTTCGAGCTTTTTCACCAACTGGGCAACGGTGGAGCGTTTCTGGCCGATGGCAACATAGACGCAGTACATCTTTTTGCCTTCGTCGTCGCCCGCAGCAGCGTTCACCTGTTTCTGGTTCAGCATCGCGTCAAGCGCGACAGCCGTTTTACCGGTTTGGCGGTCACCAATGATCAATTCCCGCTGGCCACGGCCAATTGGGATCATCGAGTCAACGGCCTTCAGGCCGGTTGCCATGGGCTCATGCACGGATTTACGTGGAATGATGCCCGGCGCTTTAACGTCTGCAATGCCGCGCTCGGTTGTGGCGATGGGACCTTTGCCGTCGATCGGGTTGCCCAGACCGTCTACAACACGGCCCAGCAACGCGTCACCGATTGGCACGGACACGATGGAGTTGGTGCGCTTGACGGTGTCACCTTCTTTGATGTCACGGTCGGACCCGAAGATAACAACACCCACGTTGTCGGCTTCAAGGTTCAGCGCCATGCCCTGAATCCCGCCTGGGAATTCGACCATTTCACCGGCTTGCACGTTATCAAGGCCGTAAACACGGGCGATACCGTCACCAACAGACAGAACCCGGCCCACTTCGGCCACTTCTGCTTCATTGCCGAAGTTCTTAATCTGGTCCTTAAGGATCGCAGAAATTTCTGCAGCTTGGATACCCATTTATCCGACCTCTTTCATTGCATTCTGGAGAGAATTGAGCTTCGCCCGGATCGAGGTATCGATCATGCGCGAGCCGACTTTAACGATCATGCCGCCGATGAGGCTCTCATCGACAGATGTGTTGAGGAAGACAGTCTTGCCTGTGGACGCGGTAAGCGTCTTGGCCAGCTTGTCAGATTGCGCCTTGGTCAGGGCCTTGGCACTGACGACATCTGCCGTCACTTCGTTCTTATCCGCTGCGATGATCTCGCGCAGGGATTTGACGAGCGCTGGCAGCACAAACAGCCGGCGCTTGCTTGCCATGAGAGCCAGCGTATTGGCCATCATCGGGGAAAGCTTCATCTTTTTGGCAAGCGCGCTGATCGCACCCGCCTGCTCTTCGCGGCTGTAGATCGGAGAGGTGATCAAAGCGTTGAAATCTTCGCTAAGGTCCAATGCCTCCTGCAAAGCGACAAGATCGCTTTCGATGGCTTTGACATTTTTGGCTTCTATAGCCAGCTCATAGACAGCACGCGCGTAGCGTTGGGCGATGCCGTTGGAAATCGAAGCGGGTTCGGACACGTCGATCCTTTCGTCTCATTGTTTCCGGACACGCACAAAAGTCGCGTCACCGGGGTTGGCGCGGCTTGAAGTAGGCTCAAGACGTCAAAATCAGGGGCGATGTAGCAGACAGTCACCCTCCTCGCAACACAGTATAGTGATACGAAGCCCATCACCATAAATCTTTTTATCAAGTGATTGCGCCTGATTGGGGCTCTGGGGCGGCCTTGCGCCCGCGCCTGCGGCATTATGGCCCATGGGGGTGGCGGCGGGGCGGCGGATCTCTGCGTGGCGATTCTATCACGCCGCGATCTGTGCCCGCTCCGATTGCGACCAATATCGCCCGGCTTTCAACTGGCCCTTAAACCGGCTTGGGCGCGCCCTGCCCCACCCCTTCCAAGATCTGGATGGCCCGGCGCGCGGGCGTGCGCTGCACATGACCCTTGGGCGGCCACACCCGTTTGGAGGCCTCCACCATAAAGGCACCGCCTGCCAGAACCGTGGGCATCTGGCGCCCCACCCGGTCAAACAGCGCCGCCGATTTCATCCACACCCGCTGCCCCGAGGGGATCTGATGCAAGGCGCTGCGATAGCGTTCTGGCAAGAACTGGTGTTTCTTAAGCTGCGCCTCAAGCTGGCTGGGCGTATAGGGCCGCCCATAGCCAAACGGCGTCGCATCGCGCCGTGCCCACAATCCGGCGCGGTTTGGCACAATCACCAACATCCGCCCGCCGGGGCCCAACACCCGCCAACATTCCTCTAAAACATCCGATGGCCGCTCTGATGTCTCAAGCCCATGCATCAACACCAAACGGTCCACATGCCCCGTCTCGATCGGCCAAAGCGTCTCCTCGCACAGCACCGAATTATTCGGCAGCCCCGGCGGCCATGGCATTACGCCTTGCGGGCCGGGCATCAATGTCACCACCCGCCGCGCATCCGCCAAATAGGGCCGCAGCAAAGGCGCGGCAAAACCAAAGCCCACCACCGTCTGGCCCTTGGCCTCGGGCCAAAGCTCCAACATGCGCCCCCGCAGCGATTTCTGCGCCGCCCGTCCCAGCGCGCTGCGATAATAGAAATTGCGAAGGTCTTGCACGTCCAGATGCATTGCGGCCCGATCCTCGTTGCGTCACTCTAGGGGCAAGTTAACGCAGCCAAAGGAACTTGCCCATGCCCTTCGACCTAGTCACGATCCCTTGCCTGTCCGACAATTACGCATTCTTGCTGCATGACGCAGACAGCGGCAAAACCGCCCTGATCGACGTGCCCGAAGCCGCGCCTATTCTGGCTGAGCTGGAAAAACGCGGCTGGCAGCTAAGCCAGATCTGGCTCACCCACCACCATGACGACCACGTGATGGGCCTGCCCGAAGTGCTCGCCGCCCACCCGGCCAATGTGATCGGGGCCAAAGACGATTCTCACCGCCTGCCCGCGCTCGACCGCAAAGTCACCGAATGCGACAACATCACCCTTGGCGCGCTCGAGGCGCAGGTGATCGAGGTCTCGGGCCACACCATCGGCCATATCGCCTTTTACGTGCCCGCCGCCTCTGTGGTTTTCACCGCCGACAGCCTGATGGCTCTGGGCTGCGGACGGCTTTTCGAGGGCACGCCCGCGCAAATGTGGACCTCGCTGCAAAAACTCGCAGCCCTGCCCAGCGACACGCTGATCTGCTCGGGCCACGAGTATACCGAAACCAACGCAAAATTCGCGCAAACGGTTGATCCAGACAACCACGCGCTTATATCTCGCATCGAGGCCATCACCGATGCCCGCGCCGCAGGCAAAGCCACCGTGCCCTCGCTTTTGTCACTTGAACTGGAAACCAACCCATTCCTCCGCCCCGCCGATTCCGCGATCCGCGCGCAGCTGGGAATGCAAAACGCCACCGACACTGATGTGTTCACCGAAATCCGCGCCCGCAAAGACCGGTTCTAAGCGGCGCAATCCTTCCGCTCCCTGCCAAGATATGGCGAATTGTGCACTTTCGCGTCAAATGTGATTGGTTTATTACAAAAACCCCTTGAAGCGGAGCAAGGATCAACCAAACTCTAATCTTAAGAGGCCATGATCGGATCGAGGGGCCGCAATCTTGCAGTACCCCCGCTGATCAGAATCGAAAAGGAGCACGCCCGTGCCTTCATTCTCGAACACACTAGAGCAGGCAATCCATGCAGCACTTGCACTGGCCAATGCCCGCCGTCATGAATTTGCAACGCTGGAACATTTGCTGCTGGCCTTGCTCGACGAACCCGATGCGGTTCAGGTGATGAAAGCCTGCTCTGTCGATCTGGGCGAATTGCGCGACACGCTTGTGGAATTTGTCGATGACGACCTGAGCAATCTCGTCACCGATGTGGACGGCTCCGAAGCAGCCCCCACCGCCGCGTTCCAACGCGTGATCCAACGCGCCGCGATCCATGTACAATCCTCCGGCCGCACCGAAGTGACCGGGGCCAATGTGCTGGTCGCCATCTTCGCAGAACGCGAATCAAATGCGGCCTACTTCCTGCAAGATCAGGACATGACCCGCTATGACGCGGTCAATTTCATCGCGCATGGCGTTGCAAAAGACCCCGCCTACGGCGACAGCCGCCCCACCTCCGGCGCGCCCGAAGCCGAAGATGACCACGCCGTCACCGAAGGCGATAAAAAAGAATCGGCTCTGGCCAAATATTGCGTGGATTTGAACGCCAAATCCCGCGAAGGCGACGTTGACCCGCTGATTGGCCGCACCGAAGAAGTCGAACGCTGCATCCAGGTGCTCTGCCGCCGCCGCAAAAACAACCCGCTGCTGGTGGGGGATCCCGGCGTGGGCAAAACCGCCATCGCTGAAGGTCTGGCGCGGCAAATCGTGGCCGGGGAAACTCCCGAAGTGCTGGCAAACACCACCATCTATTCGCTCGACATGGGCGCATTGCTGGCTGGCACCCGCTACCGCGGCGATTTCGAAGAGCGCCTCAAAGCCGTTGTGACCGAACTTGAAGGTCATAAAGACGCCGTGCTCTTCATTGATGAAATCCACACAGTCATCGGCGCGGGCGCAACGTCCGGCGGCGCAATGGACGCGTCCAACCTGCTCAAACCTGCACTTCAGGGCGGCAAGCTGCGCACCATGGGCTCCACCACCTACAAGGAATTCCGCCAGCATTTCGAAAAAGACCGTGCCCTCGCGCGGCGCTTCCAGAAAATCGACGTGAATGAACCTTCCGTCGAAGATGCGGTGAAAATCCTGCGCGGCCTGAAACCGTATTTCGAAGACCACCATTCGGTGAAATACACCAATGATGCGATCAAAACCTCGGTGGAACTGGCCCAGCGGTACATCAACGACCGTAAACTGCCCGATTCGGCCATTGATGTGATCGACGAAGCAGGCGCGGCCCAACATCTGGTCGCCGCCTCCAAACGCCGCAAAACCATCGGCACCAAAGAGGTCGAGGCCGTGGTCGCGAAAATCGCCCGCATCCCGCCCAAAAGCGTGTCCAAGGACGATGTGATCGTGCTCAAAGACCTCGAAAAATCCCTCAAACGGGTGGTCTTTGGTCAGGACACAGCAATCGAAGCCCTGTCTTCCGCGATCAAACTGGCCCGCGCGGGCCTGCGCGAGCCGGAAAAACCCATCGGCAACTACCTCTTTGCAGGCCCCACCGGCGTCGGCAAAACCGAGGTCGCCAAACAGCTTGCCGATACGCTGGGTGTGGAATTGCTGCGCTTTGACATGTCCGAATACATGGAGAAACACGCGGTTTCCCGTCTCATCGGCGCGCCTCCGGGCTATGTGGGCTTTGACCAAGGCGGCCTGCTGACCGACGGTGTCGATCAACACCCGCATTGTGTGTTGCTGCTCGATGAAATGGAAAAGGCGCACCCGGATGTCTATAACATCTTGCTGCAAGTCATGGATCATGGCCGCCTGACCGATCACAATGGCCGCACCGTCGATTTCCGCAATGTGGTCTTGATCATGACCTCCAACGCGGGCGCCGCCGAACAGGCAAAAGAAGCCATCGGCTTTGGCCGCGACCGGCGCACCGGCGAAGACACCGCTGCGATCGAGCGCACCTTCACGCCTGAATTCCGCAACCGTCTGGATGCGGTGATCAGCTTTGCACCTCTGCCAAAAGAAGTGATCCTGCGCGTGGTGGAAAAATTCGTCCTGCAACTCGAAGCCCAGCTTCTGGACCGGGGCGTCACCATCGAGCTGACCAAGAAAGCCGCCGAATGGCTGGCGGACAAAGGCTATGACGCCAAAATGGGCGCGCGCCCCCTTGGCCGCGTGATCCAAGAGCACATCAAAAAACCTCTGGCCGAGGAATTGCTGTTTGGCAAACTCGCCAAAGGCGGTGTGGTCAAAGTTGGCGTCAAAAAAGGCGAACTTGAACTCGACGTGCTTGGACCAGAGAAACCGCGCCTCTCTGGCAACAAGCCGCCGCTGCTGACTGCCGAATGATCAAACGCGCAATTTTTGCGCTGCTCTCCCTCGCCATGCCAGCCATGGCGGGGGATTTTTCATTATCTCTGCCCATTGATTGCGATCTGGGCAGCACCTGCCACATCCAACAATTTGTCGATCACGATCCCGGCCCCGATGCCGCCGATTTCACCTGCCAAAACCTCAGCTATGACGGGCACCAAGGCACAGATTTCGCCCTGCCCAACCTCGCTCAAATGCACCAAGGCGTCGATGTTCTGGCCGCCGCTGGCGGCGTTGTCGCAGGGCTGCGCGACGGCATGCCCGACACAGGCTGGCGCGAAGACACCGCCGAAACCCTCGCCGGGCGCGAATGCGGCAATGGCGTGCTGATCCGCCACACGGGCGGCTGGGAAACCCAATATTGCCATATGAAACAAGGCTCTATCACCGTGCAGCGCGGCGCATCCGTGGCCGCTGGCGATGTGCTGGGGCAGGTCGGCATGTCAGGCCGCGCGCAATTTCCCCATGTGCATCTCTCCCTGCGCCAGAATGGCCAGGTGGTTGATCCCTTCGCCCCCGGCGCGGCAAGCTGCGGTGCGCCCGCCCGGCCCGGCCTTTGGAAAAACCCGCCCGCCTATACCCCCGGCGCGCTGATCACGGTGGGGCTCTCCGATGGCATCCCCGAATATGCCGCGATCAAAGCGGGCCTTGTCCCCGCCCCCACCCGGCACGCCCGCGCCTTGGTGATCTGGGCCTATGGCTATGGGTTTCGCGCAGGTGACGCCATCGCGCTTTCCCTCACCGGCCCCAAAGGCGCGGTGATCTCCGAAACCCTGCCCCTGCCCCGCGCACAGGCCCAAGCCTTCCGCGCCACAGGCAAAAAATCCCGCCGCAGCTGGCCCAAAGGCAGCTATCACGGCGCGGCAATATTGCTTCGAAATGGGGTGGAAATCGACAGCCAGCGCATCACGCTAAGCCTTGATTAACGCGCAGCCCCCCGCAGGGGGCCGCAGCCTTAACCGTCCATCTTCAGCGCTGAGATAAACGCCTCTTGCGGAATATCGACCTTGCCGAATTGCCGCATCTTTTTCTTACCCGCTTTTTGCTTATCCAGCAGCTTGCGCTTCCGGCTGGCGTCACCGCCATAACATTTCGCGGTCACGTCTTTGCGCATCGCAGACAGGGTTTCGCGGGCAATCACCTTGCCGCCAATCGCTGCCTGAATAGGGATCTTGAACATGTGGCGCGGGATCAAATCCTTCAGCTTCTCCACCATTGCCCGGCCCCGCGTTTCCGCGCGGTCCCGGTGCACCATTGTCGAAAGCGCATCCACAGGTTCGTCATTCACCAAGATCGACATCTTCACCAACGCGTCTTCGCGATAGCCGATCATCTGATAATCAAATGACGCATAGCCCTTGGTGACCGATTTCAACCGATCGTAAAAATCAAACACCACCTCGTTGAGCGGCAGATCATACACCACCATGGCGCGGCTGCCCGCATAGGTCAGGTCTTCCTGAATCCCCCGGCGGTCTTGGCACAGCTTGAGCACATCGCCCAGATATTCATCCGGCACCAGAATCGTCGCCTTGATTCGCGGCTCCTCAAGGTGATCCACATAGGTCAGATCGGGCATGTCAGCGGGGTTGTGCAATTCCTGCATTGTCCCGTCTTTCATATGAATGTGGTAAATCACCGATGGCGCAGTGGTGATCAGATCAATGTCATATTCGCGCTCGATCCGGTCCCGGATCACTTCCAAATGCAGCAGCCCCAAGAAGCCACAGCGGAACCCGAACCCAAGCGCAGCAGAGGTTTCCATCTCGTAAGAAAAGCTCGCATCATTCAGCGCAAGTTTCTCAATCGCATCGCGCAGGTCTTCGAACTCGGCGCTGTCCACCGGGAACAGACCACAGAAAACCACAGGCTGCGACGGCTTGAACCCGGGCAGCGGCGTATCGGTGCCCTTTTTCTCATGGGTGATCGTGTCGCCCACCCGCGTGTCGCGCACCTGTTTGATCGACGCGGTCAAGAACCCGATCTCGCCGGGGCCAAGCTCATCAATCTCGGTCATCGCAGGGCGGAAAACGCCAATGCGATCAACGTGATGCACCGACCCGTTCTGCATCATGCGAATCCGGTCGCCTTTTTTCAGCATCCCGTCCATGATCCGCACCAGCACGATCACACCCAGATAGCTGTCATACCAACTGTCCACCAACATCGCTTTGAGCGGCGCATCCAGCGTGCCTTTGGGCGCAGGCAGATTATGCACAATCGATTCGAGCGTCTCGACAATGCCCTGCCCGGTTTTGGCCGACACCTGAATAGCGCCCGAGGCATCAATGCCGATCACGTCTTCAATCTGTTCGGCCACCCGCGCACAATCAGAAGCAGGCAGGTCAATTTTATTAAGCACCGGCACAATCTCGTGATCCGCGTCAATCGCGTGATACACATTGGCGAGGGTCTGGGCCTCAACCCCTTGGGTGCTGTCCACAACCAACAAAGATCCCTCAACCGCCCGCATGGAGCGCGACACTTCATAGGCGAAGTCCACGTGGCCCGGCGTGTCGATCAGGTTCAGCACATATTCCTCGCCATTTTTGGCTAGGTAATTAATGCGGACCGTCTGCGCCTTGATGGTGATCCCGCGTTCGCGTTCAATATCCATACTGTCGAGCATTTGCTCTTTCATCTCGCGGGCCGAGACGGTGTTCGTCTCTTGGATCAAGCGATCCGCAAGCGTGGATTTCCCGTGGTCAATATGTGCCACGATGGAGAAGTTACGGATATGTGAAAGTGGTGTCATAAAGCAGGATATGCTAGGGTTTTGAGCCTTGGTCAAGGTGGCTGATGCGCTTGACCTCGGCGGCGCGACTTTATTCCCCTCCGCACAGAATTGAACCGCGCAAAACTGCCCCGCGGCAGACGGATGTCATACGCATGGTGCACGCATGTCACCCCCCTGCAAAACCTGTGATTGAACCCCCGCACGCCCGCCTCCTTTTGCCAAAAATCGCGCGGCAAAACTTTTCGCAAGAACCAGATTCGCCGGGCAAAGTAAACTAAACAATTTAGCTCACATTCCCTCTCGGAAACGTCATGACACCCCAGCTTGAAACAGCCTGCGCACCTCCCCTAGTTGCGTAGATGCCTATCTTTAACCCGAGAAGGACGAATAATATGGCTTCCCTCAAATCCATGGCCAAACCACTGCTCCCCGCGCTGCTGCTGGCGCCCGGTGCACTTATGGCCCAAGGCACTGATCCCGTTTGGGATTTCTACGGTCAGCTCGACCTTGGCGTGATCAGCACCGATGATGGTTTCGGCTCCGAAACCGCCTTCACCGACAATGACAATTCCAACTCCCGTGTTGGCCTGATCTTCAAGCAAGGTCTTGATAACGGTAGCGAATTCCGCTTCCACTTCGAAACGGCCCTCGGCCTGACAGGCTCCAGCGCCCTCAGCGGCGATGACACAGATTTCGACGCCGAGTATCACCGCACCGAAATCCGCAAGCTTGAATTCATCTATGACACTGCAAGCATTGGTAAATTCTCCTTCGGCCAAGGCACCATCGCCACCGATGGCGCGGCAGGGTCCGACCTTTCCGGCACCGGCCTGATCGCCAATGTCTCGCTTGACGATCTGGCAGGCAGCCAAGAATTCCGCCTCTCCAATGGCGCGGCTTCCGGCATCTCCGTGGGCGACGGCTTCAGCTCCCTCGACGGCAGCCGCCGCTTCCGCGTGCGCTATGACAGCCCAACCTACAATGGTTTTGGCTTTGCGCTCTCGGCTGGCAAAGAAGTGCTAACCTCCGGTAACGACAACGAATATTTCGACTTTGGCGTGAACTACGAACGCGAATATGGTGATTTCGAAGTCGCCAGCGCCATCGGCTATTCCTTCCGCGATTCCGCCGAAGAACTGCTCGCCGCCTCCGCTGCTGCCCTGCACAAACCCACAGGCCTCAGCCTCGCGGTGGCCGCAGGCCAGCAAAAAGAAGGCGACGACAGCTATGTCTACGTCAAAGGCGGGCTGCAACGTGACTGGTTCTCCGTGGGCCGCACCTACCTGTCGCTCGACTATTACGCAGGCGAAGACTTCGCGATCACCGGCTCCGAATCCTCCTCTGTGGGTCTGGCCGTGGTGCAAGACATCGAGAAATACGATGTCGAACTCTATGCCACATACCGCAGCTATGAATTCGAAAGCGCAGGCTCCGCTTACGAAGATCTGGACGTGACCTTCGTCGGCGCGCGCTGGAAATTCTAAACCATCCCAAAGCACTATCGGCGGGGGCAGCTCTTTGCCCCCGCCATTTTCGGTGATTGCCCCGATCCGCAGTTTGCGGCATAATCCCCCAAAGTAGCAGGCGTATTCGGACAAGGGGAAAACCCCGGGCGGATACAAAAACGGGGCAAGGCTCATGAAAAAAACACTCATCGCAGTGACAGGTTTGATGTTTCTCGCCGCATGTGGCGGCGGCACCAGATACGCGAACACGGCAACCCGAAGCGGGGCCGCTTACGCGCCAACACTCTACGCAACCGGACCCATCCAAAAGGCCTGCCTCTCGCAGGGCCGCAAAGGCGCCAGCCGCGCCCGCTGTGGCTGTATTCAGGCCGTCGCAGACCAATCGCTTTCCAATGGCGATCAACGGCGCGGCGCGAAATACTTCAAAGATCCCGGCAAGTTGCAAGACGTGCGTCAATCCGACAACGTCAATCACGAACGGTTCTGGAAAGAATGGAAAGCCTTCGGCCAAACCGCCGCAGCCATGTGTTCCAGCAGCTAATCTGCGTTAAATATCGCGCATCCAGAACGGCAATTGATTGGCGTTCTGCCTGCGCTGGCCCGGATCGTTCCTGCAAAAACCACAGCGCGCCAGCCTGTTAAGCTATAATAGGCCGCCGCCCGCCAAAGCCTCACAATAGCGTTTTACCCAGTGACTAAAGGGGTTTAGCCTTCTTTGGGCGGGCCAAACCGTTCTTTCAACCGCGTGGCGATCTGGTCGCGCGCTTCGCGGTAATGTTCCAGCTTGGCCTCGCGGGTTTCCCCTTGACCTGTCGGGTCAATGATCGGCCAAAACTCCACATCCAAGTGAAAATAGCGCGACAATTCCATCGCCCGCGCCTGACTGGCCGGGGACAGGGCAATCACCAAATCAAATGATTCCAAATCATCGCCCAGCTTTTCCATTTCATCAAAGCTGCGCGAGCGGTGACGCGACAATTCCACCCCAAGCTCTTGGCAGACCGCGATGGAAAAACCGTCGATTTCCAAGTCGTTATGCACACCCACCGATTGCACATAGGTGCGCGTGCCATAGAATTGCTTCATCATTCCTTCGGCCATGGGCGAGCGCACAGCATTGTGGTCGCAGCAAAACAAAACACTTTGTGGCATGTTTTGCCCCATGCTCAGCCCCCGAAATGCAAGACGCAAATAAGGGTGAAAAGGCGGCGTGCCGTGTCCACGTCAATCTCGGCTTTGCCTTCCAGACGCTCTTGCAACACCCGGCTGCCTTCGTTGTGAATGCCGCGCCGCGCCATGTCGATGGTCTCGATCTGCGCTGGCGGCAGGGTCTTCACGGCCTCAAAATAGCTCTCGCAGATCTGGAAGTAATCTTTGACCACCTGCCGGAACGGCCCCAGCGATAGATGAAATTCCGCAGCCTTATCAGCAGCTTCGGTGGTCACGTCAAAGACCAACCGCTTGTCGCGGATCGACAGCCCCAGATGATAGGGCCCCGCCGGCACCGCGCGCTCATCGCGCGCAGGCAGGGAAAAGCTGTTATCCTCCAGCAGATCAAACATCGCCACTTTACGCTCCTGCTCGATCTCGGGCGTGGGCGGCGGCAGGTTCGCGTCATCAAGCGCGATATGGGTGATCCGTGACATGGGCATTACCAAAATACAAAATTGCTAAAAAAGGCTTAGCCCAGCGGTCCTCCAAGGGCAAGAACGCCCCTAGGTGTTGAGTTTGCGCAACCTGGCTGTGACGGAAAGACCATGCGCCTCAAGGCTTTCGGACTGCGCCAGCGTTTCCGCCGCCGGGCCAATTGCCCGCAACGCATCCGGGCTCATCCGCGCCATCGTGGTGCGTTTCATGAAATCCAGCACCGACAGCCCCGAAGAGAACCGCGCAGACCGCGCCGTGGGCAGCACATGGTTCGGCCCGCCAACATAATCGCCAATTGCCTCTGGCGTCCATTGCCCCAAGAAAATCGCGCCCGCATGGGTGCAACGCTCGGCCAGCGCCTCAGGATCAGCCACGCAAAGCTCCAAATGCTCTGGCGCAATCTTGTTGGACAGCGCCGCCGCCACCGCCAGATCAGGCACGGTGATGATCGCGCCATTATCGCGCCAAGACGCCCCGGCAATCGCCCGCCGCTCCAGCGTTTCAAGCCGTGCATCAACCGCCGACGCGACGGCGCGGGCAAACTCAGGATCGGTGGTGATCAACAATGATTGCGCGCTTTCGTCATGTTCGGCCTGCGACAGCAGATCAAGCGCGATCCAATCGGGGTCATTATCCCCATCGGCAATCACCAAAATCTCGGATGGCCCGGCAATCATATCAATGCCCACTTTGCCAAAGACCCGGCGCTTGGCTGCGGCCACAAACGCATTGCCCGGCCCGGTGATTTTATCCACCGGTTCAATGCTTTGCGTGCCATAGGCCAAGGCTGCAACCGCCTGCGCGCCGCCAATCCGGTAGACCTCATCCACCCCGGATATCTGCGCCGCAAGCAGCACCAGCGGGTTCAAAATCCCGTCCGGCGATGGCACCACCATGGCAAGGCGCGGCACCCCCGCCACTTTGGCCGGAATGGCGTTCATCAACACCGAAGAAGGGTAGCTCGCCAGCCCCCCCGGCACATAAAGCCCCGCCGCCGCCACCGGCGACCAGCGCCAGCCCAGCGTCGCCCCGGCGGCGTCGGTCCATGAGGCATCTTCGGGCAATTGCCGTTCGTGATAGGCGCGGATGCGCGCGGCGGCCTGTTCCAGCGCGCCGCGCTCGGCCTCCGGCACCTGCGCCGCTGCCTCCGCGATTTCCTGCTCGGAAATCCGCAGGCGATCCGGCGTCAGGGAAAGCCGGTCGAATTTCGCCGTCAACTCCAACACCGCTTCATCGCCGCGTGCGCGCACATCCGCGATGATATCTGCCACCACATGATCCACATCCGCGCTCTCTTCGCGCTTGGCCCCCAGCAGGGCCGCAAAGGCGGTTTCAAAATCAACTTGGCTGTGATCGAGAAAAACGGGCATCGGCGCATCCTTTTGTGATGCCTGTCCTTACCCGCAGGGCTGCGCAGGCTCAAGAGAGCGGCATCACCCCGGTGGCTGGCTGCGGGCGGATCATCAAAAGATCATGCTCCGGCCCCGCCGCGCCAATGATCGCATTGGGCAAACGGCCAATCTGCTCGAACCCATGCCTGCGGTAAAACGCAATGGCGCGGGTGTTTTCTTCGTTCACCGTCAACTCGGGCTGCCAGATGCCTTCTGCGTCCGCATAGGCCAATATGAACTGCAAAAGCGCGCTGGCCGCATCGCTGCCCTGCGCCTCGGGCACCACATACATCGGGCCTATCTCGCCGCGATGGGCGGCGCGGCCCCTGTGACGGTTGATCCCGGCAAGGCCCACAGGGGTCTGTGCGTCAAAGGCCAAAAAGCGGTCGCCCCGGTTCAAACGCTCTGCATCAACCTGCTCTGGCGTGGCGTCATGCTCGTCTACCGACAACACAAAAGCCGCCGGATAACGCACAATCCCGTCCCGGCGCAGCGCCCGCCAAACAGCCACATCCACAGGCGAAGCCGCCCGGATGTTAATCGTCATGCTGGGGCAGTTTCCGCGAGGGCGCGACATAAGGCTTGGTCACATCCTTGAGCGTGACTTCCAGCGCCTCAACCTGCAACCGGATCGCGCCATCCCCGGCAAGGGTCAGCGTCACCTCGCCCGATGGCGCGTCCGTTTCCTCAAACCCAAGCGTCAGCATCGACAAGATCGTATCCGCATCGCCCTTGGGCACACCTTGGCTCGAGACCGAGTGCACATGGTTGAACATCAACACCGATTGCACCCGCTCGGGCGCATGGCGCGCCTGCCCGCGATCTTCCCAGCGCACCCGGTTGAGCAGCAGCGCAAAGCGTTCGCCCTTGCTGTGCCAGCGCATTTCAGAGGCAGGAAACACCGCATCCTGCACCAGCGCCGCAAGCACTTGCAGCCCTTCGGCGTCCATTGCGCCAAGGTTCAGCGGCGCCTCGCGCCCGTCTTCAAAACGTGCGTCTTGGGTCATTCTTCTTTGATCCGTTCAATATCAGCGCCCACACCGCGCAGTTTCGCCACCACATGCTCATACCCGCGGTCCAGATGGTAGACGCGGTTCACCTTGGTCTCGCCTTCTGCCGCCAGCCCCGCAAGGATCAACGACACAGAAGCGCGCAGATCGGTTGCCATCACAGGCGCCCCTTTGAGGCGTTTGACGCCGCGCACCGTGGCATGGCCACCCTGCACATCAATTTCCGCCCCCATGCGGATCAACTCTGGCGCATGCATAAAGCGATTCTCGAAAATCTTCTCTTCCAGCACCGATGTGCCCTCAGCGGTACAAAGCAGCGCCATCATCTGCGCCTGCAAATCGGTGGGGAACCCGGGGAAAGGCTCGGTGGTCACATCCACCGCCGACACGCGGCCATTTTTGCGCGCCACTTTCAAACCCTTCTCGGTTTCCGTGACCTCAATCCCTGCCGCGTCGAGCTTTTCGCAAAACGCCGAGACCAAAGAGATCTTGCCGCCCAGACATTCCACTTCGCCGCCACAAATCGCAGGGGCCAGCATATAAGTGCCAAGCTCAATCCGGTCGGTGACCACCCGGTGGGTGCCGCCGCCAAGCCGGTCAACGCCCTGAATGGTGATGGTCGAGGTGCCGTCCCCCTCAATTTGTGCGCCCATGGTGCGCAGGCAATCGGCCAAATCGACAATCTCGGGCTCGCGCGCGGCATTGTTGATCACCGTGGTGCCCTTGGCCAATGTCGCGGCCATCATGATGTTTTCCGTGGCCCCAACCGAGGCGAAGGGGAAATCAATCACCGCCCCCTTGAGCTTGCCGCCCTGCGCCTTGGCATGCAGATACCCGTCGCGCAAATCGATCTGCGCGCCCATCTTTTCAAGGCCCATCGTGTGAATATCCATCGGCCGCGCGCCAATGGCACAGCCGCCGGGCAGCGACACTTCCGCATGGCCTTCGCGCGCCAAAAGCGGACCCAGCACAAGGTTCGAGGCCCGCATTTTGCGCACAATGTCATATTCGGCGCGGGTGTTGATCTCGCCATGGCTGGCCAGCGCGATCACTTTGCCCTCCTGCATGCTGGTCACTTCCGCACCCAGCGACTGCAACAACTGCGTCATGGTGCGAATGTCCGACAGGCGCGGCGCATTGGTCAGAGTAAGCGGCTCTTCGCTCAGCAAGGTGGCAGGCATCAGCGTCAGACAGGCATTTTTGGCCCCTGCGATCGGGATCTGCCCTTTAAGGGCGTTGCCGCCTCTGACCAAAATTGAATCCATCAGCCGTTTTCCTTGTTCTGCCCATCAGGGGCGTTGCCTGTATCTGTATCCGCGTCCACAACGGCACGCGCCTTGGCCTGCGCCTTGCGCCGGGCCATATTCGCCTTGAGCGCGGCCTTCAGCCGTGCGTCACGCGACGCTGCGTTTTTAGCGCTCTGTTTGGGTGCGGTTTGCTCTGCCATGACGCTTGTCTAACGCAGGGCGACGAAAGGGTCCAGATTGGGCTTGCGCCAAGTTTCGAACAGGTCTAATACGCGGCCTCACCGGCGCTGCTGTAGCTCAGAGGTAGAGCACTCCCTTGGTAAGGGAGAGGTCGAGAGTTCAATTCTCTCCAGCAGCACCATGAACCGCCTGCCCCGGCGGGCCGGAGATATCAGGGGAAATTCCATGACATTTGACCGCACACTCAAAATCGCGCCTTCCATTCTGGCAGCGGATTTTGCCAATTTCGGCGCGGAATGTGCCGCTGTCGAAGCCCAAGGCGCCGATTGGATCCATGTCGACGTCATGGATGGGCATTTTGTACCCAACATCAGCTTTGGCCCGGCCACCTGCGCCGCGATTCGCCCCCACATCAAAGGCGTGATGGATGTGCATCTGATGATTGCCCCCGTTGATCCCTATATTGACGCCTTCGCAGCGGCGGGCGCGGATGTGATCACCGCCCATGTCGAAGCAGGCCCGCATATCCACCGCACCTTGCAGGCCATTCGCGGCGCAGGCGTGAAAGCGGGCGTGGCGCTCAACCCCGGCACCCCAGCAGACGCCGTGTCGCATCTGCTCGATCAGCTTGACCTGATCTGCGTGATGACCGTGAACCCCGGTTTTGGCGGCCAGAAATACATCGACATGACCGCAAAAGTCGCCGCCCTACGCGACATGATCGGCGATCGCCCGGTGCATATCGAAATCGACGGCGGCGTCGACCCAAGCACCGCCCCCGCCCTGCGCCGCGCTGGCGCGGATGTGCTGGTAGCAGGCTCTGCCGTGTTCCGGGGCGGCTCAGTCAGCAACCCCGCGCCATACGGCGAAAACATTCGCGCCATCCGCGAAGCGGCCGAAGGCACTTATATCTAAAGCACTTACGGGTCTTTTCCAGCAACCGCAGCGGCTCATGGGGCCGCTACGGTACTAAATATGCGCTTTCCTCGGGCCTCTCATCTGATACCCCTAGGCCCAGCATTGACCGGCCCAAGGAGGGGCCGCATGCGCGCCGTAGTTGCAGTTCTGCCCTTCGGCGCGCGTCGCAAGGAGGAAAGAATGACAAACCCAATCGCCTATACGCGCCACGATGATATTGCCGTGCTGCGCATCCAGAACCCGCCGGTAAACGCGCTGTCCCATGCAGTGCGCAAAGGGCTGGCCGATGCGATGGACCGCGCCGAATCCGATGCAGGCGTGCGCGCCGTGCTGATTCTGGGCGATGGCCGCGCATTTATCGCCGGGGCCGACATCAAAGAATTTGGCAAACCGCTGCAAGAACCGGGCCTGCCCGATCTGGTGAACCGGATCGAAGCCTCGCCGCTGCTGGTTGTCGCCTCCATGCATGGCGTCAGCCTTGGTGGCGGGCTTGAGGTCGCTCTGGGCTGTCACTACCGCATTGCCCAACCCTCCGCCCGCGTGGGCCTGCCCGAGGTGCATCTGGGCATCCTGCCCGGCGCTGGCGGCACCCAGCGTATGCCGCGCCTCACGGGTGCCCAGGCCGCCGTGGAGGCCATCACCACAGGCCGACACATCCAAGCCCCAGAGGCATTGGCGCTTGGCCTTGTCGATAAAGTCACCGAAGGCGACCCGGAAACTGTTGGGCTCGAATACACCCGCGCGCTGCTGGCCAGCGGCGCGGCCCGCCGCCCCGTTAGCGAAATGCCCGCCCCTGCCCCGCTTGACTGGGATGCAACCTATGACGCGGTGCTGAGAAAAGGCCGCGGCCAGATCAGCCCCGCCACAGCCGTGCGCGCCATCCAAGCCGCCTCCGAACTGCCCTTTGCCGACGGTCTGACTCGCGAGCGTGCCTTGTTCATGGAACTGATGGACACCGACCAGCGCAAAGGGATGATCCACGCGTTTTTCAACGAACGCGCCGTCAGCAACCTGCCCGAACTCAAAGGCGTAGAGCCCCGCGCGCTGCAAACCATCGGCGTCATCGGCGGCGGCACCATGGGCGCAGGCATTGCCACGGCCTGTTTGCTCTCGGGCTTTAACCTTGTGCTGATCGAAATGACCGAAGACGCCGCCAAAGCCGCGCATGGCCGCATCGCAGGCAACCTGCAAGGCGCGCTGAAACGCGGCAAAATCAGCCAAGAGAAATTCGACGCGCTGACCACCACCGCGCTCGAAACTTCCGTGAATTACGACAGCCTGAAAGACGCCGATCTGGTGATCGAAGCCGTGTTCGAAGACATGGGTGTGAAACATGACGTCTTTGGCAAACTCGACGCCGTGTGCAAACCGGGCTGCGTGCTGGCCTCCAACACCTCCTATCTGGATGTGAATGAAATTGCGGCGGGCACCTCGCGCCCCGCCGATGTGATCGGGCTGCATTTCTTCTCGCCCGCCCATGTGATGAAACTGCTGGAAATCGTGGTGGCCGATAAAACCGCCCCCGAGGTGGTGGCCACAGGTTTCGCCCTTGGCAAAGCGCTTGGCAAAATCTCGGTCCGCGCCGGGGTGTGCGATGGGTTCATCGGCAACCGTATTTTGGCCACCTACCGCACAGCAGCAGACCACATGGTGCTTGATGGGGCATCGCCCTATCAGATCGACAAGGCGCTGACCGATTTTGGTTTTGCCATGGGGCCATTTGCCGTGGCCGATCTGGCCGGGCTCGACATCGGCTGGGCCACGCGCAAACGCCGCGCGGCCTCCCGCCACGCCGAAGAACGCGTGCCCACCTATATCGACCGCCTGTGCGAACAGGGGCATTTTGGCCAGAAAACCGGCCAAGGCTATTATGTTTACGAAAAAGGCAAACGCGGCGGCACGCCCAACCCCGAAGTAACCCGCCTGATCCAAGCCGAACAACAGGCACTTGGCATCACCCCGCGTGATTTCACCGATGCCGAGATCCAGCGCCGCTACATGTGCGCCATGGTCAACGAAGCCGCCAAAGTCGTGGGCGAAGGCATCGCGCGCCGCCCCCTCGATGTGGATATGACATTGCTCTTTGGCTACGGCTTTCCACGCTATTGGGGCGGGCCGATGAAATGGGCCGACATCCAAGGGCTGGACGCCGTGCTGGCCGATATCGAAACCTACGCCAAAGAGGACGCGTGGTTCTGGCAACCCGCGCCCTTGCTGCAAAAACTGGTGGCCGAAGGCCGCAGCTTTGACGATCTGAACAAGGAAGCGTGATATGAAACAAGCTGTTATTGTCTCCACCGCCCGCACCGGGCTGGCCAAATCCTTTCGCGGCTCGCTGAACATGACCCATGGGGCCACCATGGGCGGCCATGTGGTGCAACATGCCGTGGAACGCGCTGGCGTCGACCCCTCGCAGATCGAAGATGTGATGATGGGCTGCGGCTTTCCCGAACACGCCACAGGCGGCAACATCGCGCGCCAGATCGCTCTGCGCGCGGGCCTGCCGATCTCTGCCTCTGGCGTGACCGTGAACCGGTTCTGCTCCTCGGGCCTGCAAACCGTGGCCATGGCCGCCAATGCCATCACCCAAGAGGGCGCAGGCCCCATGGTGGCAGGCGGCGTCGAAAGCATCTCCATGGTGCAGCCACAGATCACTTCCGTGAAAGAAACATGGCTCAAGGAACATAAACCCGCCGTCTATATGGCGATGATCGAAACCGCCGACATCGTGGCCCAGCGCTATGGCCTGAGCCGCGAGTACCAAGACGCCTATGCCCTGCGCTCGCAACAACTGATCGCAGCGGCCCAAGACAGCGGCAAATTCGACCACGAGATCGTGCCGATGCAAACCGTCATGGGCGTGCAGGACAAAGAAACCAAAGAAATTACCACCCACGAGGTCACCGTCACCCGCGACGAATGCAACCGCCCCGGCACCACGCTTGAGGGGCTGGGCGGGCTGCAACCTGTGCGCGGCGAGGGCAATTTTGTCACCGCGGGCAATGCCAGCCAGCTTTCTGATGGTGCTGCCGCATTGGTGCTGATGGAAGCCAGCGAGGCCGAAAAACAAGGGCTCACGCCGCTCGGTGCCTTCAAAGGCTTTGCCGTGGCAGGCTGCGAGCCTGACGAGATGGGCATCGGCCCGGTCTTTGCCGTGCCCCGCCTGCTGGAGCGTCACGGGCTGCGCGTGGACGACATCGACCTTTGGGAGCTGAACGAGGCCTTCGCCTCGCAATGCCTCTATTCGCGCGATAAATTGGGCATCGACCCCGAGAAGTTCAACGTGAACGGCGGCTCCATCGCCATCGGCCACCCCTTTGGCATGACAGGCGCGCGGATGACCGGGCATTTGCTGCTCGAAGGCAAACGCCGCGGGGCCAAACTTGGCGTGGTCTCCATGTGCATCGGCGGCGGCATGGGCGCGGCAGGATTGTTCGAAATCTTCTAATGCCAAACCGCGGCTGCGCGGGCCAAAATACCCCCCCGCGCAGCCAAGCCTGCCCATAAATCGGAGCGTTCCCTTGCCCATCCCCCCCCACAGCGCGCCCAGTTCCGGCGCAGAACAACTTGTCGGCTATGAGATCGACCTGACCGATCCCGGCGGCACCTCCCGCGTTGGTCTCGACATCCAGCCCGCGCATTTGAACCGCAATGGCACGCTGCACGGCGGCATTCACGCCATGCTGCTGGACGCCGCCGCAGGCTTTGCCGCCTCGCGCCGCCTTGCGGATGAAAACGGCGTGATCGCCCCGGTGGTCACCTTGTCACTCGCCACCAGCTTTGTCGGCGCGCGCGCCTCCGGCCGGGTTGTGGCCACAGGCACGGTCACCGGCGGCGGCTATAAAATCATCTACGCCACAGCCGAGCTGCGCGATGAAAGCGGCGCGGTCCTCTCCACCGCTTCGGGCGTTTTCCAAAGGGCCAAGATATGAGCGCACCCAGAGTAGAAGACAAAGGCGACCGCCTAATCATTTGGAACGGCAATGCCGGTAAACGCGGCGCGCTGACGCCAGAGTTTTACACCGCCATCGCCGAGGCGATGCAGCTGGCCAAAACCCCGCGCATCCGCGCTGTGATCCTGACCTCTGAGGGTGATTTCTTCTGCGCGGGCGGCGATCTCAACGTGTTGATCGAGCGGCGCAAACTCTCTGAAAACGCACGGCGCGAAAAAGTTGACGGGCTGCATGATTTGCTGCGCGCCATGCGTGCCTGCCCGGTGCCGCTGATTGCTGCCATCGAAGGCGGCGCGGCGGGGGCGGGCATGTCACTGGCGCTGGCCTGCGATCTGGTGGTCGCGGCCAAAGACGCCAAATTCACCGCCGCCTATGTCAAGGCGGGGCTGGTCCCCGACGGCGGGCTGACCTCTGCGCTCTCGCGCCTGTTGCCGCGCCCCTTGGCAATGGAAATGTGCCTGCTGGCCCGCCCCGTCACCGCCCAGCGTATGGAAGCCTTGGGCGCGATCAATCTGGCCTGCGACACTGGCGCGGCCCTGACCGAAGCGATGGCACTGGCTGACCGTCTGGCCCTTGGGCCGCGCACCGCCCAAAGCACCATCCGCCGCCTTGTCGCCGCCGCCTATGAAACCAACGAGGCCGATCAATTGAACGCCGAGCGCGACGCCATGGCCCATGCGGCAGGCGGCGACGAAGCTGCCGAAGGCATCGCCTCTTTCCTCGAAAAACGAAAGCCGCAGTTCTGATGTTCGACACCGAAGTCACCCGCCAGCTTGGTTGCCGCCTGCCCATCGTCGCAGGGGGGCTGCAATGGCTGGCCGATGCGCCTTATGTCACGGCAGCGGCCCATGCAGGGATCATCGGTTTCATCACCGCCGCCAGTTTTGCCGATGAGACCGCGCTGCGCCGCGAAATCCGCAGCGCCCGCGAAACCTGCGGCGCGCTGCCCTTTGGCGTTAATGTCTCGATGCTGCCCAAACTGGTGCCCAACGACCGCACCGAAGACATCTTCCGCCTGATCGCGGATGAGGGCGTGCGGGTCATCGAAACCTCTGGCCGCAACCCCCAGCCCTATATGCCGCTGCTGCGCGATCTGGGGCTGACCGTGCTGCACAAGGTTCCGGCAGTAAAATACGCCCGAAAAGCCCAGCAGATCGGCGTTGATATGGTCTCTATTGTCGGCGCGGAATGTGGCGGGCATCCGGGTCTGGAGCTGATCGGCACCTTCGTGAACGGCGCCATGGCCGGGCGCGATTTGCAAATCCCCTTCTTGCTGGGCGGCGGCGTGGGCCACGGCAGCCAACTGATTTCGGCGCTGGCCATGGGGGCCTCTGGTGTGGTCATGGGCACGCGGCTTCTGGTCAGCGAGGAGCTGAGCGCGCATCCCGGTTATAAACAAGCCTTGGTCGATGCCAGCGAGGGCGACACCGTGCTCACCATGGCATCGGTGCGCAACACCGTGCGCACATTGGCCAATGAAACCACCGCCGAAGTGGCGCGGATGGAGGCCGAAACCCCGGACATCACGATCCAGGATTTGCTGCCCTTGGTTTCGGGCCAGATCGGGCGCAAAGCCTATG
The DNA here is from genome assembly GCA_051252055.1 of Sulfitobacter sp. GTDB lineage: Bacteria > Pseudomonadota > Alphaproteobacteria > Rhodobacterales > Rhodobacteraceae > Sulfitobacter. The sequence continues at coordinate 517,463 of JBPOFD010000001.1, read as the reverse complement.
AAACTGGCGATGTCAGCCGGGGCATGTTGTCGGCGGGCCACGCATTGGGTCTGGCCGACAAGGTCGAGCCTATGGCCGATATCATCGCCCGCATCGAAGCCGAAGCAGGCGCGGCGCTGCAACGTCTTGGCACATTGACCGCCGCGCAATAACCCAAATGATTCGCGGCCCTGCATCACCTCTCGAGAGGGGTTTCGCCCCAAGATATGTGCAGCGGCGCCACCAATCGCACAGAATATACGCAGGGCGCTTCTCCCTCATGGGTTGAGCACCCTGCCCTGCGTCCCCCGCCTGCCGCCACGTCCTTCGCTGATTTCTTGCAAATCCAGCTAAAAACCCCTGCGCAGCGCGGCAATACAATCTAAAGCAGAGAGGCGCGCCGAAAGACCCCAAGCGACCGCCGCTCTGGCAAGATCTGCGCGCAAGCCTATGCGACTGGACGGCCTATCTCAAATAAGGTTCACTGCTCCTTAATGTCTGTAAAACCTGATCATAAGCCCCTTTTGGACGTCCGCGATCTGACCATCGGCTTTGGCGATGCGCCGCCCGTTGTGCAGGGCGTCAGCTTTGCCTTGAACGCAGGCGAGACTTTGGCACTGGTTGGCGAGAGCGGTTCAGGCAAAACCCTGACCTGCCGCAGCATTTTGCGCCTGCTGCCCGCCGCAGCCCAGTTGCGCGGCGGCGCGATACATTACAGGGGCGGCGAAGGCCAAAGCGATCTGCTGCACATCCCCGCCAAGGCGCTCCGGGCCATTCGCGGCAACCGCATCGCAATGATTTTCCAAGAGCCCATGCGCTCGCTCTCGCCGCTGCACCGGCTGGGCGATCAGGTCAGCGAAGTGCTCACCCTGCACCGCGACATGCCCCGCGCCGAGGCCAAACGCACCGTACTCGAACAATTCGAACGCGTCGGCTTTAACGATCCCGAACGCGCATGGCGCAGCTATCCCTTCGAGATGTCAGGCGGCATGCGCCAACGCGCCATGATCGCCATGGGCATGGTCGCCCGCCCCGATATCTTGATCGCGGATGAACCCACCACCGCGCTGGATGTGACCACACAGGCGCAGGTCTTGGGGTTGATCAAGGAATTGCAGGCCGAAACCGGCATGTCGGTGATCCTCGTGACCCATGATCTGGGGGTGGTTGCCAATATGGCCGATCAGGTTGTGGTCATGAACAAGGGCCGCGTGATGGAGGCAGGCCCCTCCAGCGCCGTGCTGACCGCCCCGGCGCATGGCTATACCAAAAAGCTCTTTGCTGCCGCGCCGATGATCCCCGACACCGCCGCGCCCGCGCAGCCCTTGATCCATGATGACGTGATCCTTGATATTCGCGGCGTCACCAAAACATTTATCGCCCGCGCCACGGGCTGGCGCAAACCCGCCGCTGTGACCGCCTGCCGCGATGTTGATCTGCAATTGCAACGTGGCAAAACCCTCGCGGTGGTGGGCGAAAGCGGCTCGGGCAAAACCACCTGCGCGCGGATCGCGCTGGGGGCCGAACACCCTGACCCCGGCGGCGAGGTGATCTTTCGCCCCGCAAAAGGCGCGCCCCTGCCGGTTCACGCCATGACCAGTGACCAGCGCCGCCGCTTTCTACGCCAAGCGCAAATGGTGTTTCAAGACCCCTATTCCTCGCTCTCGCCGCGCATGCGGGTGGGCGATGCGCTGACCGAACCCATGGAAATTCACAAACTGGGCAACCGCGCAGAGCGCCGCGAGAAAGCCGCGCATATGCTCGAACTGGTCGGGCTCGATCCGGCGATGATGGCGCGCTATCCGCATGCGTTTTCCGGCGGCCAGCGCCAGCGCCTTTCCATCGCCCGCGCCCTGACCTTGGACCCGGAACTGCTGGTTTGCGACGAACCCACATCGGCGCTGGATGTCTCGGTGCAGAACCAAATCCTGACCCTGTTGGAGGAAATCCAGCAAACCGCACAGCTGAGCTATCTTTTCATCAGCCATGATCTGGCCGTGGTTGCGCGGATCGCAGATGAGGTTGCGGTGATGCGCGGCGGGGTGATTGTGGAACAAGCGCCCCCCGACACGCTGTTTTTTGACCCCAAACACCCCTATACCCGCGCCCTGATCGCGGCCCAGCCCGAACCCGACATCACCCGCCCGATTGATCTGGACGCCGTGGCGCGCGGCGCAGGCGCCCCCAGCAGTTGGCCCGAAATCTACCGTTTCGAAGGGCAAAACGCCCCCGCTTTGCAACAGGTCGCCCCCGGGCATAAGGTGCGCTGTCATGTATAGATTGCTTTGTATCTTACTGCTCTGCGCAGGCCCGCTTTGGGCTGATCGACTTGCGCTGCAAGAATCCAGCTTCTGGGCCGCAGAGGTCAGCGAGGGCAACCTGCCCCCCGTGGCCGAACGCGTGCCGCACACCCCCGCGCTGATCAACCTCGAAGCAAAAGGGCGCAGCTTTGGCCAGCAGGGCGGCACCCTGCGCACCCTTGTCGGGCGCAGCAAAGACATCCGCCAGATGGTGGTCTATGGCTATGCGCGGCTGGTGGGCTACGATGCCGATTACCGTCTGCAACCGGACATTCTGCGCGCTGTGGATGTGGAAGAAGACGGTGCACGCTTTGTGCTGCATCTGCGCCCCGGCCACCGCTGGTCAGACGGGCATCCCTTCACCTCCGAAGATTTCCGCTACTGGTGGGAAGACGTGGCGCTCAACGGCGAAATCACCCCCTCCGGCCCGCCAGAATTCATGTATGTGAACGGAGAGCTTGGCCGCGTCACCTTTCCCGATGCGGTCACGGTGGTGTTTGAATGGGACCGTCCAAATCCCAATTTCCTGCCCCTGCTGGCACAGGCCAGCCCGCCCTTCATCTATCGGCCCAGCCATTACCTGCGCAAATTTCACGTCAAATATGAATACACTGCCACGCTCTATGAAGAGGTCAGCAAGGCGCGGGTGAACAGCTGGGCGGCGCTGCATAACAAGCGCGACAGCATGTATAAATTCGACAATCCCGAACAGCCCACTTTGCAGCCGTGGATGAATGCCTCGGGCGAAAGCGGCTCGCGCAATGTGTTTGTGCGCAACCCCTATTTCCACCGCGTCGACACGCATGGCACGCAATTGCCCTATATCGATGTGGTCGAAATGACCGTGATCAGCAGCGGGCTGATCGCCGCCAAAGCCAACGCGGGCGAGGTCGACCTCCAAGCGCGCGGCCTCGATTTCCGCGATGTGGCGATTTTGAAAAAAGGCGAAAGCGAAGGCGGCAATTACCGCACGCTGCTCTGGGGCAATGGGGTGGCCAGCCAGATCGCGATCTACCCCAACCTGAACTTTGCCGATCCGGTCTGGCGCGAGGTGATCCGCGATGTGCGCTTCCGCCGCGCGCTCAGCCTTGGCATTGATCGGCGCATGATCAACCGCGCGCTGTATTTTGGGCTAGCTGCCGAAGGCGGCATGACCGCCATCTCCAGCAGCCCGCTTTTCAAAGATGTCTACCGCAACGCGTGGTCTGAATTTGATCTGGAGCGCGCCAATGATCTGCTCGACGACATGGGCCTGACCGAACGCACCGCCGCAGGGCTGCGCAAATTGCCAGACGGGCGGGCGATGGAATTTGTCGTTGAAACCGCAGGCGAGCGGCAAGAGGTCGAAAACGCCATGGCAATCATCACCGACACTTGGCAAGAGCTGGGCATCCGGCTGATCCTGCGCCCGCTTGACCGCGACATCCTGCGCAACCGCGTCTATGCCGGGGTCACCATGGGGTCAGTCTGGTTCGGCTGGGACAATGGGCTGCCCACGCCCGACACCTCGCCCATGTATCTGGCGCCGACCAATCAGGAATTTTTTGCATGGCCCATGTGGGGGCAATATTTCCAAAGCGGCGGCGATCTGGGCGAGCGCCCGGATATTCCGGCGGCGCGGCGGCTGTTGTCACTGGCCAGCGGCTGGAACAAAAGCAAGACCTACCGGGGCCGCGCCTTGCATTGGCAAGCCATGCTGCGCATTCATGCAGAACAGCAATTCGCCTTGGGCGTGCTGGCCGAAAGCCCGCAGCCGGTCGTGGTGTCAAAAGCGCTGCGCAATGTGCCTGAAACCGCCATCTGGGCCTATGATCCGGGCGCGCATTTCGGCATTCACCGGATGGATGAATTCTATTTCGATGCTCCGCATCAGCAGGTGACGCAATGATGTTTGTGAAATATGCGGCCTACCGCTTTGCCACCATGCTGCTGACGCTCTGGGTGGTGTCGATCTTGGTATTTGCCATCATCAACCTGCCCCCCGGTGATTACCTGAGCAACCAAATCGCAGAGCTGCGCGCCACCGGGCAGGCCGAAGGCGTCGCCAAGGCTGAATTCCTGCGCAAGGAATATGCGCTGGACCGGCCACTGGCCGAGCAATACCTGATCTGGGTTGGCTTTGCCCCCGGCCCCCAAGGGTTTTACGGGCTGGTCCAAGGCAATTTTGGCTGGTCCTTCGAATTCGACCGCCCCGTCAGCGAGATCGTCGGTGATGCGCTGTGGCTTACGGTGCTGGTGAACCTGGCGGCGGTGCTGTTTGTCTATGTGGTGGCCTTGCCGCTGGGCGTGCTGGCGGCATGGAAGGCGGATACTTGGGCCGATTACACCGCGGGGTTTGTTGGTTATCTGGGGCTCGCCACGCCGAACTTCCTGCTGGCGCTGATGCTGTTTTACTATGGGCATAAATATTTCGATCTGCCCATTGGCGGGCTGATGGACCCTGCCTTTGAAGGCGCGCCGATGACTTGGGGCAAGGTCAAATCCATCTTACTGCATATGATCGTGCCCACCTTTGTGATCGGTACCTCGGGCGCGGCGGCCATGATGCAGCGCCTGCGCGCCAATATGCTGGACGAGTTGAGCAAACCCTATGTGGAAACCGCCATCGCCAAAGGCATGAAGCCCAGCCGGATGCTCGCCAAATACCCGCTGCGCATGGCGTTCAACCCCTTTGTGGCGGATATCGGCAACCTGCTGCCTGCGATGGTCTCGGGCTCCGTGCTGGTCTCGGTGGTGCTGGGGCTGCAAACAATCGGGCCGTATCTGCTGACCGCGCTCAAATCCCAAGACCAGTTTCTGGCCGGGTTTGTGCTGATGTTTGTGGCGCTGCTGACGCTGATTGGCACGATGATTTCTGACTTGTTGCTGGTCCTGCTGGACCCGCGCATTCGCCTAAAAGGACGCGGCACATGAGCGGGCTACAGCCAGATAACCGCTATGTGGACACTGCCCCTTGGGTGGATGAGGCCGATCTCTCCGCCCCCGAGCGCAGCGATATGGATGCCCCGGCATGGCGGCTGATCTGGCGTAAGTTCCGGCGGCATAAACTGGGGCTTATATCGGCTCTGTTTTTGGCATTTTGCTATCTGATCCTGCCTGTGGCCGGGTTCGTGGCACCCTATACGCCCAATGAACGCAGCGCCGATTACCTCTATCACCCGCCGCAAAGCATCAACCTGTGGCATGAGGGCGATTGGGTAGGCCCCTATGTCTATCCCTCTACTGCCAAGCCCGATCTGGCCAATTACCGCTGGACCTATGAGGTGGATGAAACCCGGCCCATGAAGCTGGAATACTTTTGCGAAGGGCGCAGCTATAAACTCTTTGGATTGGTCCCCTCGACCACCCACCTGTTCTGCGCGCCTGAGGGGGCAACCGTGTTCCTATGGGGCTCTGACCGTTTGGGCCGCGATGTGTTCAGCCGCATCCTTTATGGCGCGCAACTGTCTTTGACCGTGGGCCTGATTGGGATCACCGTATCTTTTGTGCTGGGCATCTTCTTTGGCGCGATTGCCGGGTATTTTGGCGGCAAAACGGATTGGATCATCAACCGGGTGATCGAGATTTTGCGCAGCCTGCCGGAACTGCCCCTGTGGCTTGCGCTCTCGGCTGCCGTCCCTTCAAGCTGGGGACCGGTATCGGTGTTTTTCATCATCTCGATCATCCTGGGCATATTGGACTGGCCGGGGCTGGCCCGTGCCGTGCGCTCAAAATTCCTGAGCCTGCGCGAAGAGGAATATGTCAAAGCCGCTGAAATGATGGGCGCGCGGCCTTCGCGCGTGATCCGGCGGCATTTGTTGCCCAATTTCATGTCACATCTGATCGCCAGCGCAACCTTGTCGATCCCTGCGATGATCTTGGGGGAAACCGCGCTGAGCTATCTGGGGCTGGGGCTGCGGGCCCCTGCGGTCAGCTGGGGGGTGATGCTCAACGACGCGCAGAACCTCGCCAGCATCGAGATCTACCCCTGGACCGCAATCCCCATGCTGCCGATCATTGTGGTGGTTTTGGCGTTCAACTTCCTTGGCGATGGGCTGCGCAGCTCGCTCGATCCTTACAAAACCTAAAACACAAAACCTAAAACCGCGCCTTGGGCGCGGTGATCTGGCGGAATTTGAGTATTTGTAGAAGGGTGAAGCAGCGGGCCGCGCCAGCCATGAAAGGTCAGCGCAGCCCGGGTTCTTCTGGCTCAATACCAGTTTGCGAATTTCACTTCGGTATCGGTGCCCACCATTTTGGCAAAAGTTTCAGGGTCTTGATCGCCCCCGTCGCGGCCATGGTAATGGTAGGGATAGACATAGGTGGGTTTGAATTCCGCCACGGCAGAAGCTGCCGCATTGGCATCCATGGTGAAGGGCAGGTTCATGCAGACAAATGCCAGATCGATGTTCTGGAGCGCGCGCATTTCTGGCGTGTCTTCGGTATCGCCAGAGATGTAGATGCGGAAGCCCTCGAAGCTCAGCACATAGCCATTGTCGCGCCCTTCAGGGTGGAACTTTGTGCGGTCTGGTGTGGTGTTATAGGCCGGGATCGCATCAATCGAGACCTCGTTGAACCGGGCCGCGCCGCCGTTTTCAAGCGCGCTGGCCTTGGCTTTGAGCGGTTCGGGCAGCATCTCCAGCACGGCTGGGTTTGTGATCAGCTGTGTGCCGTCTTGGACCAATGCCGCCAATGTGTCGGCGTTATAGTGATCACCATGTTCATGGGTGATCAAGATCAGCTCGGGCTCTGGGAAATCCGCGTATTGCGCCGCATCGCCCACCGGGTCGACATAGATCACGCCCGAGGGTGTTTCCATCACGAAAGACGCATGGCTGACCGGGTGCACCTTGATTGTGCCGGCGGTGGTTTCAAAGCTGTCGCCCTCATGGGCTGCTGCGCGCGCAGCATAGGGCAGCAAGGTGATGGTGCCAGCCACGGCGGCGGTCGTGGCGAGGAAATCTCTGCGGGTCTGGGTCATCTGGGTCTCCAAAAAATATCGATAATCCAGACCTAGCAGCACGCCCCTACAAATCAACTAGCGATCATCGCTGGCTTGGGTATCGGCGGCATCCTGCACATCTTCGTCCAATGCTGCATGGGCTGCGGCGGCAACTTCACTTTTTTGTGCAGGCGTCAGATCATCCACCTTACCATCGGCCAAACGAACGGTGACCTCGCGGTGGGCAAATTTGATGCCCTCCTGTTCAAACAGGGCGCGAATCTCGGCAAAGACTTTCTTGCGGATCACCCATTGATCGCCCGGTTTGGTCATGAACTTGACCCGGATGATCATCGCGGAATCCTGCATCTCGATCACGCCTTGGGATTTTAGCGGCTGAATGAAATTCTCGCCAATCTCCGGATCAAGAAGCAGGTCCTGCCCCAGCTTCTTGATCATCTTGCGCACCTTTTCCACATCCGTGTCATAGGTCACCCGCAGCGGCAGTTTCATCACCACCCAATCGCGGCTGTAATTGGTCATCACCTGAATTTCGCCAAACGGCATCGTGTGCAGCGCGCCCAGATGGTGGCGCAACTGGAAGGACCGCACAGAGATCTTCTCAACCGTGCCTTTGATCCCGCCAACATCGAGATATTCACCTTTGCGAAACGCATCATCAAAGAGGAAAAACGCCCCGGCAAAAATATCGCGCACCAGCGCCTGCGAGCCAAAACCAATGGCGATGCCCACAATCCCCGCACCTGCAAACAGCGGGCCGACATTCACGCCAAGCTCCATGAGCACGATCAGCCCGATGCTCACCACCACCACAATCAACACCGCATTGCGGAACAGCGGCAACAGCGTTGCAAGGCGCGACGCGCTGGAGCCGCCCCCTTCATCGCCAAGCTCTGCCTCTTCTTCCTCGGGGGATTCCTCGGCAATTTTAGTGTCGATCCAAATGCGGAATGCATGGAAGACCACATAGCCGATGAAGCAGATCGCCATAATATCCAGCGCCCGGTCCGAGAGTCCCTCGACCATGCGGGCGCTTTCATTGTTCCAAATGTACAAAAACGCATAGGTGCCCGCGACAAAAGCCAAAATCCCTGCCACCCGGCGCGCCAGATCTTCATAGCTGTTCAGCGCCGAGTGATGCGGATGCGGCGCTTCATCCTCAAGCGCCAGCGCCATTTCCTCCTCGACGTCCATATCTTGGTGCAAGGTCGGTGCCGCCTCGATATCGCTTTGCGCGGCGTCCAAAGCCACCTGCGCTTTCAACAACCGCAGCGCCCGCCGCCGCGCAAAACCAATCTCGATCACGTAATTGATCAGGCCATACACCACGATGATCGACAACAGCACCGCATAGGCCCCGGCAATCAGCGGGATCGAATTGGGCGTCTCCAGCACCAGATCGCGGGTCACCTCGGTCCAAGCGAACAGCACGTAAAACACCACGGCAGGGGCCCAGAACCGCACCAATTTGCGGGTCACCCAGCTGCAATCGCGCAGGTCCTTATTGCCCCGCAGCGCACGGGACACGGCACTGCGGTTCACCACAACCAGCGAAATATTCGCGAGCACGCTGATCGCGGACAATGAAATCGCCATCAGCGCATAAACTTCGTAATTCAGCGCCAATTGTTTGAGCCAATGCCCCAACAAAATGGCGAAAATATCCAGACAGCCAATCATCCACAGCCAGCGGTGCAAGCGCTTGGCCTCGCGGTCGCCCAAAGCGGGGATGCGGTATTGCGGCAGATAAGGCGACAAGATCATCCGCCACAGCCCCGCCACAAAACGACAGCCAAAATAGCCGATATTCACCAAGGTGATGGTAAAGCGCATGGCGCTGTCTTCGATTGGCCCAAAGAACACCGCGCCCAGCACATAAGCCACCGCCATGGACACTAAAATCCCGCCCACCCCGAACAAGAAACGATAGGTCAGAAACGGCATTTTCTCCGCATAGCCCTGCGGATCTTGCTTCACCAGCGGCTGGATATAGCGCCGCCCAATCAGACGGCCATAGACCCAATGTTCCACCACAACGCCAACCGCAAACAGCATCATCGCATAGGCAAAGGCCTGGAAAAAACTGGTGATTTTCCCGGTTGGGCTGCTGGCCCGAAGTATGAAAATCACTTCATTAAGCGCACTTGGCAGGCGCTTGACCTGCTGCTTGAGCGCATCGCGAAATTGCACCACATCCTCTTGTGCCTTCATCAGCGGCGATCCGGCATCGGCCCCGCTTTGGCCCAGCGGCGCTCCGGGCGCTGCTGCGCTAGTTTGGCCCAGCAAGGTGCCTTCTGCATCAACGACCACAATGCCAACGCCGCGTGTCGCTGCTTGCTCAAGGATTTTCTCAAGCGGTGAAAGCGCCGCCTCGGGTTCATCTGGTGTGGTTTCTTGCGGTTTCGGGATCAGCGATCCGAGCCCTTGCGCGGCAACATCATGTGACGCCGCACCTAAAAACAGCATCACAGACGCCAGCAACCAAAACAAAAACCGCATATTCAACTCACCCGTAACTCACATCAATTTGACGCTAGCCGAGCAAGCCCCCCATTGCAATTGATGCTCAATGCACCAGTTTTGGCAGGGCGCGGCAATTGCAGGGATATTACACCCCCGCAATTTTTGTGCCATAGATTGAGACAATGGTTAAGACAACGGCAAGCCTTTCGGCCTGTGAATGAAATTTTGGGATGATGCCGGGGCACCAAGCGCAAAAACGAGCGCCGCCCCCTGCCGCTCTTCCCCGCGAGGCAGAAGGCAAAGCAATGGCCGCAGAAAAACAGTCGAACACCGAACGCCGGGTGATGTTTTACAGCCACGACACATTTGGATTGGGCCATTTGCGCAGATCGCGCGCCTTGGCCGCGGCCTTGACCGATGGCACGCAATTTACCTCTGCGATCATTTTGACAGGCTCGCCCGTCGCGGGGCGTTTCACCTTCCCCGAACGGGTTGACCACATCCGCCTGCCCGGTGTGACCAAACTCTCCGATGGCACCTATGTCAGCGAGACCCTTGGCCTTGATATCGACAAAACCACCTCCCTGCGTGCAGGGCTGATCCAGACCGCGATCGAACAATATGAGCCTGATCTTTTGATCGTGGATAAAGAGCCCACCGGGTTTCGCGGTGAATTGCTGCCCAGTTTGCAATGGCTCAAGATCAGTGGCCGCACCAAAGTGGTGCTGGGCCTGCGCGATGTGCTGGACGAACCTGAGGTGCTGGCCGCTGAATGGGCGCGCAAAGGCGCTGTGGCCGCTGCTGACAATTTCTATGACGAGATTTGGGTCTATGGCATGCGCGATGTCTATGATCCCACCGCGGGCCTGCCCTTGGCCGAGGCCACACGCGCCCGCATGCATTGGACCGGCTATCTGCGCCGCGAAGTGGTAGACCCTGTCGCCACCCCTACCGAGCCTTATGTCTTGATCACCCCGGGCGGCGGCGGCGATGGGGCCGCGATGGTGTCGCTGGTGCTGGAAGCCTATGAAAGCGATCCAGAACTCGCGCCCAATGCGCGGCTGGTTTACGGCCCGTTCCTGTCCGGCGAAGTGCGCGAGGCCTTTGATGCGCGCGTGGCAAAATTGAACGGGCGGGTCACGGCTGTGGGCTTCGACAGCCGCATCGAATCCCTGATCGCAGGGGCCGAAGGCGTGGTTTGCATGGGCGGTTACAACACGTTTTGCGAAGTGCTCAGCTTTGACAAACGCGCCGTGATCGTGCCGCGCACCGTGCCCCGGCTGGAGCAGTGGATACGCGCCAACCGCGCCGAGGAATTGGGCCTTGTCCGTATGCTCGACGAAACCCGCGACGGTATGACCGCCGAATCCATGGCCCGCGCCATTCGCAACCTGCCGACCCAAGGCAAACCCTCCGAAGCAGGTGCAGATGGATTGCTCGACGGGCTGCAAGAGGTAACAGCGCGGGCAACCGCGCTGTTGGCCGATCAATGAGCGCCGCCCCCCTTGCCATCGTGGTCAAAGGCTGGCCACGGCTGAGCGAGACCTTCATCGCACAGGAACTTGTCGCGCTCGAAGAGGCCGGGCTCGGTTTCGAAATCTGGTCCCTGCGCCACCCCACCGATACCAAAACCCACCCGCTGCACGACAGGCTGCGCGCCCCTGTGCGCTATCTTCCCGAATATCTGCGCGATGATCCGCTGCGCGTGGCGCAGGCCATGCTGGCCGTGCAATCGCTGCCGGGGTTTGAGGCCGCACATGAGGCGTTCAAGGCAGATCTCGCCCGCGACGACACCCCCAACCGCCGCCGCCGCTGGGGGCAGGCCTGCGTGCTGGCCCACGAGGCCCCCGCCGCGCTGCGCGGGTTTTACGCGCATTTCCTGCACACGCCTTCCTCGGTTGCGCGCTATGCCGCGATTTTGCGCGGGCTGCCGTGGTCCTTTTCGGCCCATGCCAAAGACATCTGGACCTCCCCCGAATGGGAACTGCGCGAAAAGCTGAGCGGCGCGCATCATGGCGCAGATTTTGGGGCCACCTGCACCGAATTTGGCGCAAAACATCTGCAATCTTTGGCCGATAATCCAAGCCGGGTTGATCTGGTCTATCACGGGCTCGACCTTGCCCGCTTCCCCGCACCCCCCGCCCGGCCCCAGCGGCAGGTATCCGATACACTCCATCTGCTCTCGGTCGGGCGTTTGGTGGAGAAAAAAGGCTTCGACAATCTGATCGACGCGCTTGGCCTTCTGCCCCAAGGGCTGGCGTGGCACTGGACCCATATTGGCGGCGGCGCGCTTGGCGATGATCTGCGCAGCCGCGCCCGCGCCTTGGGCATCGACGGCAAAATCACGTGGCGCGGTGCCTGCGACCAACCCGAAGTGATCGCCGCCATGCGCCGCGCGGACCTGTTTGTGCTGCCTTCGCGCATTGCTGCCGATGGTGACCGCGACGGGCTGCCCAATGTGCTGATGGAAGCCGCCAGCCAGAAACTCCCGATCCTCTCCACCCCGGTCTCGGCCATTCCTGAGTTCATCACAGATGGCACCCATGGGCTGCTGGCCTCTGACGCGCCGGATGCCATTGCCGCCGCCATTGGCAAGATCGCGAATGATCCCAACCTTGGCCCCGCCTTGGCCGAAGCTGCCCACACCCGCCTGCACGCTGAATTCACCATGGCCCCCGGCATTGCCCATTTGCACCGCCGCCTGACCGCTCTGCTGGCCGGGTAAGCGCATGCGGCTGGCCTTCTATGCGCCGCTGAAACCTGCGGATCACCAGGTGCCCTCGGGTGACCGCGCCATGGCCCGCGCCCTGCTTGCCGCGCTGGACCACTTGGGCGCTCAAACCGACCAGCCCAGCCAGTTGCGCAGCCGCGAAGGCCAGGGCGACAGCGCCCAGCAAGCCGCCCTCATCGCGCAGGCGCAGGCTGAAATAACCACGATCCTCGCCCACCGGGGCGCGCCCCACTGGCAGGCGTGGATCACCTATCACAACTACTACAAAGCGCCCGATCTGATTGGACCGATCATTGCCCAGAAACTCGGCATCCCCTACCTGCTGATCGAGGCCACCCGCGCCCGCAAACGACTGACCGGTCCATGGGCCAGCTTTGCCGCAAAAGCCGAAGCGGCCTGTGACGCCGCCGATGTGATCTTCTACCTCACCCAGCGCGACAGCGAGGCGCTCCGCCGCGATGCGCCCAGCGGCCAATCCTTGCGTCACCTGCCACCTTTCTTGAACACAAAAACCCTCCCGCCAGCCACCACCCCCGGCGGCCCCATGCTCAGCGTGGGCATGATGCGGCACCGCGACAAGCTGCCTTCCTATGCGCTGATCACGCAAACCCTCGCGCAGATTTCCGGCCCGTGGCAGCTTCAAATCGCAGGCGATGGCCCGGCCCGCAAAGACGTGGCCGCGCTCATGGCCCCCTTCGGCAAGCGGGTGCACCTGCTGGGCGCGCTGCCACCCGAGGCGCTTGCCAAAGCCTATGCAAACGCCTCTTTGCTGCTCTGGCCCGGCGTGAACGAAGCTTTCGGCCTCAGCTATCTTGAGGCGCAATCTTATGGCCTGCCCGTCGTCGCCCAGATGCGCCCCGGCGTGTGCGATGTGCTGGCCCCCGCCGAGTATCCCGCTCCTGAATTGGGCGCAGCCCCCATGGCCGCCGCCGCAGAAAAACTCCTCAGCAACCCTCCCTATTGGCACGAACGCAGCGACGCCGCGCGCGCCTTTGTGGCTGCGCATCACCTATTGCCCGCCGCTGCAAATGCCCTGCGCGATGGGCTGAAATCCGTAGGTGTCACATGATCAAACTTGCCCTGCTGCGCCACGGCCACACCAGTTGGAACCGCCAAGGGCGCATCCAAGGCCGCAGCGACATCGCCCTTGATGAAACCGCCCGCGCCGATCTGGCCGCGCTGCGCCTGCCGCCAGCATGGCAAAGCGCCCAGCTATGGTCCAGCCCGCTCTCCCGCGCTGTGGAAACCGCGCAACTGGTCAGCGGCAAATCCCCCAAAACAGACCCAGCCTTGATCGAAATGCATTGGGGCAACTGGGAAGGCTGCAAAGCCGCTGATCTGCACGCCGAGCCCGCTTCGGGCTTTCGCCACATCGAAAGCTGGGGCTGGGATTACGCCCCGCCTGGCGGCGAAAGCCCCGGTGCCCTGCGCGCGCGGCTTGTCCCATGGGCGCAGGCCCTGCCGAGCAACAGCGTCGCCGTTTGCCACATCGGGGTGATGCGCGTTCTGCTTGCCCATGCCATGGGCTGGAATTTCGACAGCCCCGCGCCGTTTCGCATCAAACGCGCAAGGCTCTACATCATCGAAATAGACGGGCCGCAGTGGCGCGCATTGGACACGCCCATTGCTTTGGAAAGCGCTGCGTCATGAGGGTGCTGATCGTGGTCACCCATCTGCTCGGCTCTGGCCATCTGGCCCGCGCCCTGACCCTTGGCCGCGCCTATCTGGCCGCTGGCCACACGGTCACCATTGCCTCCGGCGGCATGCCCGCCCCGCACCTCCCCAGCGCCGGGCTCGATATGCTGCAACTGCCGCCGCTGCGCTCTGACGGGGTGGATTTTTCCACGCTTTTGACCGATCAAGCTCTGCCCGCAAGCGCCGATTACCGCCAGTCGCGCATTGATCTGCTGCTGGACCACCTGCGCCGCCTGCCCCCTGATATCCTCATTACCGAACTTTACCCCTTTGGCCGCCGCAGCCTGCGCGCCGAATTCGGCGCCCTGCTGGAGGCCGCGAAAAACCTGCCCCGTGCCCCGCTGATCTGCGCCTCGATCCGCGATATTCTGGCCCCGCCCAGCAAACCGTCCAAAGCCGAACACGCCAGCCACCGTATCGCCGAAGCCTATGACGCCGTGCTTGTGCACAGCGTCGCCGCGCTCACCCCGCTGGAGGCAAGCTGGCCCGTCACCCCGCAAATCAGCGCCAAACTGCATTACACCGGCTATGTCCACGCCGCCGCAGACACGCCGGGGACCGCCCCCCCCGGCGCGGGCGAAATCATCGTCAGCGCAGGCGGCGGCGATGTGGGCGGCAAGCTCAACCACATGGCCGCCGCCGCCGCTGCCCTGCGCCCGGATCTGCGCTGGCGTATTTTGGTGGGCGGCAAAAACCCCGCCTCAGTGGCCGCTGCTTTGCAAAAAACCGCCCCGGCCAATTTAACCGTGGAACCCGCCCGCCCCGATTTTCGCCAGATGCTCAGCGCTGCCAAGGCCTCCATCTCCATGTGCGGCTACAACACGGCGCTTGATGTGCTGCAAAGCGCGGTGCCTGCGGTGTTCATCCCCTTCGACGCAGGCGGCGAGGTCGAACAGACCCTGCGCGCAGCGGCCCTTGCCCGCCAGCCCGGAATCGCCTTGCTCAAAGACGCAAAAATGACCCCGCAAACCCTTGCCGCCGCGTTGGATCAGGTCATCGCCGCGCCGCGCCGCGCGCCGCTCACCCAAGGGCTGGACGGCGCGCAAAACACCGTGTGGATCACAGAGCAACTCAGAGGAGCCTCGCAATGACAGTGGATTGGAGCCCAATCGACACCGCGCTGGCTGATCTGCGCCGCCAAAACATCGCCCTGCCCCTGTGGTGGCGCGACGATGATGCGATTGCGCGCAGCCCGCAGCTGTCTCAACTGGCCACCCTATCGGAAAAGCTCGCCCTGCCCGTGCATCTGGCCGTGATCCCCAAATTTGCCGATGAAACGCTGGCCCGCGCCGTGGCCGAACGGCCCCGCTCCTTGATCCCCATCGTGCATGGTTGGCAACATCAAAGCCACGCGCCAAAAGGCGCCAAAAACGCCGAGTTCGGCCACCCCCGTGATGATGGAGCGGCGCAGCTTGGCCAAGCGCTCGCCGCGCTTCAAAGCCTCTTCGGCGCGCAACTGCTGCCGATGTTTGTGCCGCCATGGAACCGCATCACGCCGGATTTTTATGCGCCGCTTGCCGCGCTGGGGTACAGTGGCCTGTCGACTTTCACACCGCGCAGCGCACGGCTTGCCGCGCCTCATCTGGTGCAGATCAACACGCATATCGACCCGATTTTCTGGAAAGGCAGCCGCAGCCTCGTGCCGCCAGAAACCCTGATCGCGCAAACAGCGCAGCTGCTGCGCGACCGCGCCGAAGGCAGCACCGATGCAGACGAACCTTTGGGCTACCTCACCCACCATCTGGTGCATGACAGCGCGATTTGGGCCTTTAGCGAGACGCTGCTCGCCCGTCTGCTTGATGGCGGGGCGCAGCCGCTGGATTTGCGCAGCTGCGCCGAAAACCTGCCTTAAACGGCACGCAGACCCAAGATCTCGCGCGCTTGTTTTGCCGTGGCGACGGGGCGCTCGTATTTCTCGCAAAGCGCCGCCGCGCGGGCGATCAACGCGGCATTGGACGGCGCCAGCGTGTTCTTATCCAGACGCACATTATCCTCAAGACCCGTGCGCGCATGACCACCCGCCGAAATCGCCCATTCGTTCAAAATGATCTGCCCCGGCCCCACGCCTGCCGCGCACCACTGCGCATCTGGCATCAGGCGCTTCACGGTCTCGACATAGAAATCAAAGGTCGGGCGATCCACAGGCATGGCGTTTTTCACACCCATCACAAATTGCACATAAACCTGCCCCGAAATGCGCCCATCGCGGTTCATCTCAACGGCTTTGTGAATATGGCTCAGATCAAATGCTTCGATCTCTGGCTTCACCTCATGCGCGCGCATCTCAGACGCCAGCCAATCCACCAATTCGGGCGCATTCTCATACACACGGTTGGGAAAGTTATTCGACCCCACCGAAAGCGACGCCATATCGGGGCGCAAAGACAGCATCCCGCCGCGCTCTTTGCCCGCGCCCGAACGGCCACCCGTCGAGAATTGAATGATCATATCGGGGCAATGCTTTTTAATCCCCTCCTGCAGCGCCGCGAATTTCTCTGGATCAGCCGACGGCGTCTCATCCGCGTTGCGCACATGGGCGTGGCAAATGCTGGCCCCGGCCTCATAGGCGGCATGGGTGCTTTCCACCTGCTCTGCAATGCTGATCGGCACCGCTGGGTTAACCGCTTTGGTTGGCAACGAGCCGGTGATCGCAACACATAGAATGCAAGGATTGGTCATGGTGGTAAGCTCCCGGATTTTTCCCGCACCATAGCCAAGCGTTTTCCCAGACAACAGCCCAATCCACAGCCCGCTATTTTTCCGTGAACTTCAGCTCGATCCGGCGGTTAAGCGCGCGCGCCTCGTCGCTGTCGCCTGCCGCCACAGGCTGGTACTGACCAAACCCATTTGCCGCCAAACGGTCCGGCGCGATGCCCAGATAGCTGTACATATACCGCACCACCGACAGCGCCCGCGCTTGGCTCAGCTCCCAGTTATCGGCAAACTCGCCCTGCCCCGATAAGGGCTGGTTATCCGTGTGCCCATCCACCCGAATGACCCAATCAATCTCTGGCGGAATATCCTCGGCCACATTGCGCAAAATCTCGGCCACCTTGGCAATCTCGCCTTGGCCCGCCCGCGACAACAGCGCCTGACCGGGCGCAAACAGCACCTCGGAGGAAAACACAAACCGGTCCCCCTCAATCCGCACACCGTCCTGCGCGCCCAGAACATCCCGCAGCCTGCCAAAGAACTCCGACCGATAGCGCTCCAAATCCTTGGCCTGCTCTTCCAAACGCTTGCGCTCTGCGGCTTCCAGAGCGGCCCGCTTGGATTGCTCCGCCGCCACCCGCGCTAGGGCCGTGTTCAAATCAGAGCCCAGTGATTGCAACTGAATATCCTTGGCCGCGTCCCGCGCCACGGCGTCATCCAAAAGCGCCTGCAACTGCCCCAGCTCCGATCGCAGCGCAGAAACCTGTTGGTTCAAAAGCTCCGTCTGCCGCTGCGCCTCGCTGCTGATTTCTTTCTCGGCGCTCAAGGCCTTAGCGGCCTCGGCCAGCAACGCCGCGCGTTTCTCCGCCTCTGTGCTGGTGTCATTCGCCAACGTCTCTGCCGCCAGTTTCGCCGCCAACGCCTTGGCCAGTTGATCGCGCAAACTATCTGCACTGCTGGCCAGCGACTGCTCTGATGCATCAAGCTGCGCCAGCGCCGTGGCCAGCCGCGTGGATAAATCCGCCTGCGCGGCATTTGCCGCCTCAAGCTGGGCTTCGAACGTGTCCCGCGCGCCGCGCGCCGCTGCCAAATCAGCCTCAAGCGCGCCTTGGCTGCTACGCAATTGCTCTTCCAGCGCGGCAACCTGCCCGGCAAGCTGGGCGTTTTCTTTTTGCAGCGTATTCACCTGCGTGCGGCTGTCCCCGCTGGCTTCTTGCAATTCCTGCACCGACAAAAGCGCCGCCGCCAGCCGCGCATCAAGATCCCCTTCCGAAGACCGCGCCGCCGCCAATAATGTCAGCGTATCTTCCGCCTTCTTGCGCTGCGCTTCTAGGGCAAGCGTCATAGCAGTCAGCTCCGCATCGGCATTCTCCAGCCGCGCCCGCAGCGCCTCGGCGGCTGCCGCTTCGGCCAAACGCGCGGCTTCTTCCTCGCCCAGCGCCGATTGCGCGGTCTCAAGCGCGCCCTGCGCATCCGCATTGCGCGCCCGCAAATCTGCCACCAAGGCGGTCAGGGCTTCGCGCCGCGCCGCCGCCAGCCGCGCCGCTTCGGTCTGCGCATCCGTTTCCGCCCGCGACGCCGCCAGCGCAGCATTGAGCGCCTCTTGCTCTGAGAGCAGCTCAGCCCGCTGGCCCTGCAAATCAGCCACCTGCGCCAGCGCGCCATCGCGCTCGCTCAGCAGCGCCGCCACCTGCGCCTCAAACCCGGTGATCTTGCTGCTGGCCTCGGCCAGTGCCGCTTCGCGCTCGGTGAGCCGATCTTGCGCCACAGACAGCGCGGCGTTGAGCTCGCCCATCCGCAGGTTCAGCGCTTCGTTGGTCTGCTCCTGCAACCCCAGCGCTTGGGCCAGCGCCGCCACTTCGCCCGACAGCACATCAAGCTCGGTTTCCTGCCCCGAAATCCGTTCGGTCAGCACAAATTGCACGATCATAAAAATCGTCAATACGAACATCAGAACCAGCAACAGCCCGGTCATCGCATCCACGAAACCCGGCCAGATCGAGGCTTGAAACCGTGCACCTGTGCGCCGCGACAGAGCCATGCTCAGCTCTCCTCGTCGCTATTGCCCCGAAACGGCGGCTTGCGCACCAGACGCGCGCCGCCGCCGGGCCGTCCGACGGCTTTGGTCAATTGGCCAATGTCCTTGCGCAGCTCCGCAAGGCTTTCTTGCCGCCCGGCGGAAATCTCTTCGAGAATGCGCAGCATTTGCACATCAATCGACCGCAGGCGCATGCGGCTTTCCGCATCAATCCCATCGCCGCCGATTTGTTTTTCAAGCGCGCTCAGCAGGCGTTCTTGCCCATCGGCAATCCGGTTCAAAGCCTCGCCATTCAAATCGCGCCCCGCCGCGCGGCTGGCCAATCGCTCCACCGCCCCGGCCAGTTGCGCCATCTGCTGCTCATTGTCTTGTCGGCCCGCCTCGCTGCGCTGTAGCATCGTTTGCAGCGCGTCCATCTGCTCGCCCATATGCTGCACCACGGCCTCCATCACCGCCTGCCCCGAGGCGTTCTCTTCGCCCGACGCGAACCCCAGCCGGGTGATTGAGCTTAGCCAGTCTTCAAGCTCTTGGTAAAAACGGTTCTGACCGTGCCCTGCAAACAGCTCCAGCAGGCCCACAACCAGCGATCCAGCAAGCCCCAGCAGCGATGAAGCAAAGGCCACGCCCATCCCGCCAAGCTGCGCCTCCAGCCCGGTCATCAGACGGTTGAACACATCAACGCCGCCTTCACCGTCTTGCGGCGCAAGGCTGCGGATCGTGTCCACAACGGCGGGCACCGTGGTGGCCAGCCCGTAAAACGTGCCCAAAAGCCCAAGGAAGATCAGCGTGTTGACGATGTACCGAGTGAATTCTCGCGCTTCATCAATCCGCGTCGCAACCGATTCGAGGATCGAGCGGTTGGACGAGGCGCTCACCTGCATCCGCGCGCCGCGTTGCCGCAGCAATGTCGCCATCGGCGCCAGCAAAGGCGGCGGCGCGTCGTCGCCATCGGGGTTGCCAGCCGCGAAATTCTCGATCCAGCGTACCGAGCCGATCAGTTGGATCACCTGATAGAAACAGGCAAAGGCACCAATGGCGAAAACAATCAGGATAAACCCGTTCAAATAAGGGTTGGCCTGAAACACAGGCAGCACCCGCGGCAGTGCGACAAAGGCACCAAACCCCGTCAGCACCAGCACAATCAGCATCGAAACGATCTGCCTGACGGGCTGGGAAAACTGCGGGCTCACGGGCCGGGGTGGTTTGGTTGCTTTAAGTGCCTGCTTCGATTGGTCTGGTTGCGCCATGCGGCAGTTGCTCCGACCTTGGTTGAGTTGCTCAAGCCTAGCCTACACCGAAATTTATCCAGCCCCAAGCATTATGCCGTGAGGGCGCGCACCCTATCCGAGAGCCACTCCAGCGCCGGATCATGCAGCGCGACACTGCGCAAATGATCGGCAGTATTATAAAGATATTCCGTGTTCGGCCCGCGCCCGCCCACCGCCTTTGCGATGATTTGCGCTTGTTCTTCCAGCGGCATCCCGCCGCAATATTGCACGTGATCCTCGTCGATCACATAAACCAGCGCCTCCACATCGCGCCCGTCTTTCAGATGCACGGTCAGGGTCTTTTCCACATAGGCCGACGAGATCAACTCGCGCTCGCGCAGATAGGCCAAAACCTCGGCCTCCTGCCCCGGCTTGACCGACAGCGCCATGCCCTCACAGGCCTGTTCCGGCTGCTGATCCAGCGCCAGCACAAGGCCCGGATTTTCCTCCGTGCCGCGGTGGTGAATCGAATGCATACAAAACGACCGCGCATATCCCGGCAAAGTGCCAATCACCGTCTCGGCTGGATCAAAGCCGGGATTCCAAAGCAAACTGCCATATCCGAACACCCACATGGTCATACTACTGGTCCTTTCGCCGCCTGTTGGCTACATCACCGGAGGCGGTAAACATCATTGCCGCCCTGTTGAAAAGGGGCAAGCCTTATGCGTCGGTTGATCTGGTTGATTTGTTTTATTGCGCTGGCATGGGGCGCATGGTGGGCAGCGGCCTCCTACGGCATGCAGCGCAGCGCGCTGGCATGGCTCGAGGCGCGCCGCAGCTTTGGCTGGCAGGCCGAACTTGGCGAGATATCGCGCGGCGGCTTCCCCAGCCAACTGACCCTCGATCTGCGCGATCTGGCGCTGGCCGATCCCTATACCGGGCTGGCCACGCAATTGCCGCAGATCGACATCGCCACCCCGATCTATTGGCCGGGCTATGCCACCGTCACGGTCCCCGCCCAGCCGATCATCCTCAGCACCCCCAGCAGCCAAGTCACCCTCACCGCCGATGACGCGGTGGCAAAGCTGCGGCTGCATCCCGGCGCGGCGCTGCAACTGGAAGACATGGCCCTCACTACAGGCCCTTGGACCCTCAACGCCCCCGCAACCCCGCTTCTGGCCGCGCAGGACATGCGCCTCGCCATGACCCAAGACACCGGGCAACCCGATCTTTACCACCTCGACCTGAACATAGACGCCCTGACCCCCGGCACATTGCCGCGCAGCCTGCTGCGGCTGCCCGATGATTGGCCCCGCGCCTTTGACAGCTTTGCCGCGCAAATGACCGTGCAATTCGACCGCCCTTGGGACCGCAGCGCATTGGAACAGCGCCGCCCGCAACCTCGGGTGATCAAACTGCGCCGCGCCGATGCAAAATGGGCCGATCTGCACCTGCTGATGGCGGCAGACCTAACCGTCGATGCCCAAGGGCGCGGCACAGGCAAGCTCAGCCTAAAGGCCGACAATTGGCCCGCCATGCTCGACATGGCCCAAGACGCAGGGCTGCTGCCGCCCCGGCTGCGCGATCAGGCCGAAGGGTTGATGCGCAATTTCGCAAAACTATCGGGCAACCGCGATGCGCTGGACATCACGCTCAGCCTCAAAGACGGGCAAATGTCGCTGGGCTTTATTCCGCTGGGACAGGCGCCGCGCTTCACCCTGCCTTAACGGCAATAACTGCCACTGCGATAGCGCGCCGTGTCAAAGTGGAAATGATCCAGATGAAAGCGATTGGCATTGGGGCCAAGCACCGTGCCAAACGGCCCGCAGGCCCCCTGATGCATCGCCTTCAGCGGCTTACGATAGCTGCGGCTGTGCCAACCTTTGAGCACGGAAACCTTTGTGCCATCTTGCAACACAAACCCCGACAGATCGATCGCACGGCCCTTGCCATGCTCTGAGATCTTACCCGTCTTGGCGTTGTTGCGGCGGCGGCAGGCATAATGCGCCGCGACCTTGAGCTGTTTGAGCCCGCCGCCCTTGCGCGCCAATGCAGGTTTGGCCGAACGGTCGAGCCAGGATTTCAGCGCCTTGGCTGTGCCGCAATCCATCACCGCCGTCTGGCTGAGCGATATGCCCGAAACCGAGCGCACCCGCACCGCGCCTTCAACCCCGCAGCCGCTGATCTTGCCGGGCACCCGGCCAATCGCTTCGCCCTGAATCGCCAGATCACCGCAAACCGCGCCTTTTTGACGGATGCGCCGCTGTGCCACGGCGGTTTTCTCTGCCTTGCGCGACCGCAAAAAGGGCCGCAGCGACAGGCCCAGCCCTTTGCCGCCCGCCGCCGCCTCGTCGTTTTGATGGTCGCGCACAGGCCGAATGATCGTGCCGGAAGGCGCGGCCTCCGGCATCACAACAATGGCCGCTTTGCGCGCAACCGGGCGCTGGGAGGTCTCGGGCCCGGCAAGCGCAGCACCTGCGCCAAGGGCCAAAAGGGCGGCGGTTATGATCGCGCCGCGCCGCATCAGGGCTTGCGCGCCCCGCGTCCAAAATCAGGCGCGTCCGTATCTTGGCCCGCCTCGATAATCCCGCGCCGGATCGCCCGCGTGCGGGTGAAATAATCAAACAAGTGATCACCATCCCCCTGCCGAATCGCACGTTGCAGCGCAAACAGCTCTTCGGTGAAACGGCCCAGAATTTCCAATGTGGCGTCTTTATTGGTCAAAAACACATCGCGCCACATGGTCGGGTCCGAGGCGGCGATGCGCGTGAAATCCCGAAAACCAGCAGCGGAATATTTGATCACTTCGCTGTCGGTCACCCGGCGCAAATCATCGGCCACACCAACCATTGTATAGGCAATCAAATGCGGCGCATGCGAGGTCACCGCCAACACCAGATCATGGTGCTCGGCGTCCATTTCCTCGACATTCGCGCCAATGCCTTCCCACAGCGCCCGCAGCTTTTCTGTGGCATCCGGGTCCGTGCCCTCCGAAGGGATCAGCAGGCACCAGCGGTTGTCAAAGAGCTCGGCAAACCCGGCGCGCGGCCCCGAATGTTCGGTCCCAGCGAGCGGATGGCCTGCGATAAATTGCACCGTTTCGGGCAGGTTCGGTACAACTTCGTCAATCACTGCCCGCTTGACCGAACCTACATCCGTGACGGTGCAGCCGGGTTTGAGCGCACTTGCCATTTCCGCCGCGACCTTGCCCATGACGCCCACAGGCACACAAAGCACCACCAGATCGGCATCGGCCACAGCCTCGGCCAGCGTGTCGCACACCCGGTCACACAAGCCGATTTCACGCGCCGTATCGCGGGTTTCGGCGCTGCGGGCGAACCCCGTGACCTCGCCCACCAGATTGCTGCGTTTGATCGCCCAATACATCGACGAGGCAATCAGCCCCAGCCCGACCAACGCCACACGGTTATAGACCTGCGCCATTATGCGCCCCCTCGGAAACTGCTGATCGCGTCCAGAACGCGGTCCATGTCTTCTGGCCGCCCGACCGTGATCCGCAACGCCTCTGGCAAGCCATAGCCTTTGACCATGCGCACCAAAATTCCGGCGCTGCGCAGATGCGCATCGGCGGCTTCGGCCTCAGGCTCGTCTTTGAACCGGGCCAACACAAAATTGGTATGGCTGTCATCACAGCCAATGCCCTTTGCGCGCAGCCCTTCGGTCAGGCGGGCGCGCTGCGTGCGGTTCATCGCAACGCAGGTCTCGGCCCATGCGGCATCACGCGCCGCAGCCTCAGCAGCGGCAAGCTGCACCACCGAAAGGTTGAACGGCTGGCGCACACGGTTGAGCACATCAATCAACGCCTGCGGCCCATAGCCAAAGCCCACACGCAGCCCCCCAAGCCCATAGAGCTTTGAGAACGTGCGCGTCATGATCACATTATCCCGGCTGCGCGCCAAATCCTCGCCGCCATCATGGCCATCGGAATATTCAATATAGGCGCAATCGAGCACCAAAATCACATCGCTCGGCAATGCATCGGCTAGACGGGTCAATTCATCGGTGCCGATGATCGTGCCCGTGGGGTTGCCCGGATTGGTCAGCATCACAATACGGGTGCGTTTGGTGACCGCTGCCAAAATCGCATCAACATCGACGCGGCGCTCGGTCTCGCGCACTTTGACAGGAACCGCCCCCACCATACGTGCAATGATCGGGTACATAGAGAAGCCGTGCTCGGTATAGATCACTTCGTCGCCAACCCCGGCAAAGGCGTGGGCGATGAATTGCAACACCTCGTCCGAGCCAACGCCGCAGATTACCCGCGCGGCTTCCAGACCATAGCTATCCGCAATCGCCGCCCGCAGATCCGCATGATCCGTGCCGGGATAACGATGCATCTGCGCCGCCGCCTCCCGCAGGGCATTGAGCGCCGAAGGCGGCGGGCCAAGCGGGTTTTCATTGGACGACAGTTTCAGCACATCGCTGCGCCCCGCCAATTGGCTGGCCCCGCCTTGATAAAGCGCGATGTCCATGATGCCGGGTTGCGCCGTGATCTGGGTCATTTTGACTACCTTAAAAACTCTTGCCCGCCTTTTAGCGGCCCAAAGCCCCACGTGCCAGCGGCGATGTTATTTTGGCAAACACGCCTCCAGCGCGGCTTTGACCTTGGGCGGCCACGGGATCGAGATATGTTTATCCAGATCAGAGGCCGCCAGCACCTGCGTGCTCTCCCAGCGCTTTTGGCCGTTGCAGCTGATATCGTGATGAAGCGTCACCGAAGAGCGACCAACTTTGAGCACGCGCACCTCAAACGTCAGCTCATCGCCGAACAAAGACGGCACTGAAAAGTCAGACGAGATGTGCACGGTTGGTGTACCCCATCTCTCCTTCCAAATCATCACATGCCAAGGAAAGCCAAGGTCCTTCCAGAACTCCTCATTCACGCCGTTCAGAATGTTCAAATAAGACGGGAAATAAGCGGTGCCGGAGATATCACAATCTCCAAAAGCAAGGATACGGGTTGTTTTGTATGGCATTTCCATCGGCAATCTCCTCCAGATCGGTTGGCTTGATAGCCAGTTCAGCCCCGCTTGCACAGGGCCAAATTCTCTTTGCCCCAAGGCGCAAAACGAAAAAGGGCCACAGCTTGCGCTGCGGCCCCCATTCCGGATTGGCGAAAAACCTTAGTTTTTCGCGTAGAATTCAACCACGAGGTTCGGCTCCATCATCACCGGGTAAGGCACATCGCCCAGCGCCGGTGTGCGCACGAATTTCGCTGTCATCTTGGAGTGATCGGCTTCGATATAGTCAGGCACATCGCGCTCTGGCAGCTGAACAGCTTCCAAAAGAACAGCGATTTGCTTGGAACGGTCACGCACTTCGATCACGTCGCCTTCTTTCACACGGTAAGAAGGAATGTTCACTTTTTTGCCGTTCACACGCACGTGGCCGTGGTTCACGAACTGGCGCGCCGCAAACACGGTGGCCACAAATTTCGCACGGTAAACAACGGCGTCGAGACGGCGCTCCAGCAAACCGATCAAGTTTTCACCTGTATCGCCTTTTACACGCTCAGCTTCGGCATAGATGCGGCGGAACTGCTTTTCGGTCAGATCGCCGTAATAGCCCTTCAGCTTCTGCTTGGCGCGCAGCTGAATACCGAAATCGGACAGTTTGCCCTTACGGCGCTGACCGTGCTGGCCGGGGCCATATTCACGGCGATTCACTGGGGATTTTGGACGCCCCCAGATGTTTTCACCCATACGGCGGTCAATTTTGTACTTGGCAGACGTGCGTTTTGTCACGGCTGATCTCCTTTATTAAGGCCCCGAGAGGCGGTAAAGGGCGTTGTCCTCTGGGTTTCACCCCCGACAGGCATCCCCTCGCAGGGGCCACCAACACCAATGAATGCGCGCTTATAGTGGCTCACCACCCTGTGTCAACGCCATTCGTCATTCACCCCTTCGCCTTATACCTTTGGCCAAAAGGCGCGTCGCCCATTGCCGCGCAAACATCATGACGGTGGCAGGTG
Organism: Sulfitobacter sp.; assembly: GCA_051252055.1. Taxonomy (GTDB): domain Bacteria; phylum Pseudomonadota; class Alphaproteobacteria; order Rhodobacterales; family Rhodobacteraceae; genus Sulfitobacter. The sequence continues at coordinate 491,457 of JBPOFD010000001.1, read as the reverse complement.
GTGATATGGTCGTTCACCAATCCGCAGGCCTCCATCCATGCATAGACAATCGTCGGTCCACAAAACCCAAAACCCGCCTTTTTCAAATCTTTCGAGACCTGCTCCGACAGCGGCGTTTTGGGCGGCACCTCCGCTTGCGTGGCAAAACGGTTTTGCAGCGGCCGCCCTTCGACATACCGCCACATAAACTGATCAAACCCGCCCTGCCCTTCAAGCTTCTGCCATGCGCGGGCATTTTTAATGGCCGCTTCAATCTTGCCCCGGTGCCGGATGATCCCCGGATCAGCCAGCAGCCGTGTTACGTCATTCTCGCCCCATTCGGCGATCACATGCGGATCGAACCCCTCAAAGGCATTTCGGAAACTGCTTCTCTTTTTAAGAATCGTGATCCAGCTCAGCCCCGCTTGAAACCCATCAAGGATCAGCTTTTCCCAAAGCGCGCGGCTGTCATATTCAGGAACGGCCCACTCATCATCATGATATTGCACATAGATTTCTTCGGGCCCGGCCCAACCGCATCGCTGCATAACGTCTCCTTCGCGCCCCAAACGGGCCCTGTTCCTAGCTTTACTCAAATTGGAACAAAAAGAGAAGATTTACCAAATCTTAGGGTTTCGGGCGCCCCAATGGCACATCGCAAAATGCCAGAGGGATGCCAGCGGTGGGTCGCCAGAAACGTAAATTTTCCAATATCGCACCGGGGCAAGAGAACCCGCTGAATTTTGCTGTCCAGCAAAGGGATCTCTCCACCGTCGACATGGTGCGCGAGGCAATCGCTCATAATCAAACCCTATTGGCCTATCAGCCGGTGATGCGCGCCGACACGCCCGGCATGGTCGGCTTTTACGAAGGGCTGATCCGCATTCTGGACCCCACGGGCCGCATTATTCCCGCCAAAGATTTCATGCATGCGATTGAAGAAACCGAAACGGGCCGCGAGCTTGATGTGCTCGCCCTACGCATGGGATGCCGCGCCCTGCATCAAACGCCGCACCTGCGCCTTTCCATCAATATGTCTGCACGGTCCATCGGGTTCAAACCATGGCTGACCACATTGAACAATTGGTTAAACCGTGACGAGACCATCGGGGAAAGGCTGATCCTCGAAATCACCGAAAGCTCTGCCATGTTGGTGCCAGAGTTGGTCGTAGACTTCATGGATCGGCTCCAACCGCGCGGCATTTGTTTTGCCCTTGATGATTTTGGCGCGGGCCATACGGCAATCCGCTATTTCAAAGACTTCTACTTTGATATCCTCAAAATCGACGGCCAATTCATTCGCGGCATCGCTCACAACCCCGACAACAGAGCCCTGACAGCCGCTCTTATCTCCATCGCGCAGCATTTCGACATGCTAACCGTGGCCGAATTTGTCGAGACAGAAGAAGACGTTGCCATGCTGACAGAGATGGGCGTGGACTGTTTGCAAGGCTACTATTTTGCGGCCCCCACCACCAAACCTGACTGGCAAAACACCAACCCGATATACGCGGCGGGGTAATCTCCATTTCTCGATTTGACACCTATGCGCGCTTTTGTTGCTGCTCTGCAGCGAATGACGTAAGCTCCTCGGCATTGGGTGGAGGAATCCTGAGGCAGGCCAGAAGCTACCGCAGGACACAACAAAACACGTGCATAAATTCCTCTGCCAGCCACGAATGCTAGAGGATTCAACTTATGACAAATGTCGTCATCGCCTCCGCTGCCCGGACTGCCGTTGGCAGCTTTGGTGGTTCTTTTGCCAATATCCCCGCTCATGATCTGGGGACTGCCGTTCTGCGCGAACTCGTCGCGCGGGCTGGCGTGGATGCCAGCGAAGTATCTGAGACAATTCTCGGTCAGGTTTTGACCGCAGCCCAAGGGCAGAACCCTGCCCGTCAGGCCCATATTAATGCAGGCTATCCCATCGAAGCGGCGGCTTGGGGCATCAACCAAGTTTGCGGTTCCGGTCTGCGCGCCGTGGCGTTGGCAGCCCAACATATTCAACTGGGCGACGCCAAGATCGTGGCCGCGGGCGGTCAAGAAAACATGTCCATGTCGCCCCACGCCCAAGCGATTCGCCAAGGCCAGAAAATGGGCGACCTCAAGTTGATCGACACCATGATCAAAGACGGTTTGTGGGATGCGTTCAACGGCTATCACATGGGCCAAACGGCTGAAAACGTTGCTGACAAATGGCAAATCAGCCGCGAACAACAAGATGAATTCGCCGTTGCCTCGCAAAACAAAGCCGAAGCGGCCCAAAAAGCGGGCAAATTCGCTGATGAAATCACGGCCTTCACCGTGAAAACCCGCAAGGGCGACATCATCGTGGACAGTGATGAGTACATCCGCCACGGCGCTACGATGGAAGCCATGCAAAAACTGCGCCCGGCCTTCACCAAGGACGGTTCTGTCACAGCGGCCAATGCGTCAGGCTTGAACGACGGTGCTGCTGGCGCTTTGCTGATGAGCGCACAAGACGCTGAAAAACGCGGCATTGAACCACTGGCCCGCATCGCCTCTTACGCAACCGCCGGTCTGGACCCGTCCATCATGGGCGTCGGCCCAATCTACGCCTCGCGCAAAGCTTTGGAAAAAGCCGGCTGGAAACCCGAAGATCTGGACTTGGTCGAAGCCAACGAAGCCTTTGCCGCACAGGCTTGCGCGGTGAACAAAGATATGGGCTGGGATCCTGCGATTGTGAACGTAAACGGCGGCGCCATTGCCATCGGTCACCCCATCGGTGCCTCGGGCGCACGGATTCTCAACACGCTGCTGTTCGAGATGAAACGGCGCGGTGCCAAAAAAGGTTTGGCAACCTTGTGCATCGGTGGCGGCATGGGTGTTGCCATGTGTCTCGAACGCCCCTAAGACTAGCTGGGCGCGCAACATAATTGCGCGCCCGACATGATGTTTGAAACAACATTACCTACAGGGAGGAATTACATGTCTCGTGTCGCATTGGTTACCGGAGGCAGCCGAGGCATCGGCGCTGCCATCTCTAAAGAATTGAAATCCAAAGGTTATACTGTTGCCGCCACCTATGCAGGCAATGAAGAAGCCGCCGCCGCCTTCACCGACGAAACCGGCATCAAGACCTATAAATGGGATGTCGCGGATTACGACAGTTCCAAGGCGGGCATTTCTCAAGTCGAAGCAGACCTAGGCCCCGTCGAAATTGTGATCGCCAATGCAGGCATCACCCGCGACGCCCCTTTCCATAAAATGACGCCCGAGCAATGGCATCAGGTGATCGACACCAACCTGACCGGCGTTTTCAACACGATTCACCCGATTTGGCCGGGCATGCGGGAACGTAAATTTGGCCGCATCGTCGTTATATCCTCGATCAATGGCCAAAAAGGCCAATTTGCTCAGGTAAACTATGCCGCGACCAAGGCGGGCGATCTGGGCATCGTCAAATCACTGGCCCAAGAGGGCGCACGCGCAGGCATTACCGCAAATGCCATTTGCCCCGGCTATATCGGCACAGAGATGGTGATGGCCGTTCCTGAAAAGGTCCGCGATTCGATCATTGCTCAGATCCCCGCCGGACGTCTGGGCGAGCCTGAGGAAATCGCACGCTGCGTATCTTTCTTGGTCTCCGACGATGCTGGGTTCGTGAATGGCTCGACTATTTCAGCCAATGGCGCGCAATTTTTCTCCTAACAGCCACACCCTATCAACACCAAGGCGCGCCCTTATGTGGCGCGCTTTTTTTATTGGCTCCGCGCCCTCAAATGCCCTGCCGGCAATATTTTGCCACACCACTAGACGACCAGTCTATTAGTACCTAACTAGCGGTGTATGAAACAGCCAAGTAAATCAGAAACAACACGAAAACATATCCTGACCACCGGGCGCGAATTGGTTTTGCGCGGCGGGTTCAGTGGCGTGGGACTGGCCCAAATCCTCGCAGCAAGCGATGTGCCTAAAGGGTCATTTTATTACTATTTCTCCTCCAAAGAAGCGTTCGGCTGCGCCTTACTGCAAGATTACGTGGACGATTATCTCGCCCGTGTTGACGCGCTTGCCTCATCCGAAGGCAGCGCAGGTGACAAGCTTTCGCGCTTTTGGGCCGCGTGGCTGGGCGAGGAAGGGCAAAATGGCATCGCCGCTGGATGTCTGGTGGTTAAACTGGCCGCTGAAATTGCCGATCTATCTGAAGATATGCGGCAAATTCTTGACCGCGGCGTAGATCAATTTACCCGCCGCATTGCTGAGCTGCTCAGCCAAGGCGGGGCGGATGGGTCTGTCATCTTGTTGCCTGATCCCGATGCCACGGCCCGCGTGCTCTATGCGCAATGGCTGGGCGCGGCGATCCTTGCAAAACTCTCAAACTCAGACGGCCCTTTGCGCGATGCGCAGCAGGACACATCCCGCCGTCTTTCCCCTCATTTCACCGCATAAAAGGAATATCACATGCGCGCTGCAATTCATGACATCTTTGGCGAACCCGTCGACGTGCTCAGCACCAAAGAAGTCGAAACCCCGACACCCGGCGCGGGTGAAGTTCGGGTCAAAATGATGCTTTCCCCGATCCACAATCACGACCTTTGGACCGTGCGCGGCAATTATGGCTACAAGCCCGAATTGCCCGGTGCCATCGGCGGCAGCGAAGCCGTGGGCATCGTCGAAGCATTGGGCGAAGGCGTTGACGCCGCGCTCGAAGGACAACGGGTGAGCGTCGCGGGCGTTCATGGCACATGGGCCGAGTATTTCATTGCCCCCGCCGCGACCGTCCTGCCGTTGCCTGAGGTCATTTCAGATGAACTTGGCGCACAGCTGATCGCCATGCCCTTCAGTGCCATTTCCTTGCTCGAGCAGCTCAATGTCAAAGAAGGCGAGTGGTTGATCCAAACCGCTGCCAATGGCGCCGTTGGTAAAATCATGGCCGTTCTGGCCAAATCCCGCGGCATTCACCTGTTGAATTTGGTGCGTCGCCAAGAGGCTGTTACCGAGCTGACCGATATGGGCATGGAAAACGTGCTCTCGACCGCTGATGCGGATTGGAAAGACAAAGCCCGTGCATTGGTTGGCGAAGCTGGCGCGGTCTCGGCGATCGATTCTGTTGGCGGTGATTTGGCCGCTGATCTGACCGATCTTTTGGGCGTCGAGGGTGAATTGGTGGTGTTCGGCACGGCCACTGGCGCGCCGCTAGCCCTGTCCTCAGGCACGCTCATCATGAAACACATCAGCGTTAAAGGCTTCTGGGGCTCCAAAGTCAGCAAAGAGATGGCCCCCGCAGAGCGGGTTCGCTTGATCACTGAGCTGGTGACATTGGCAGCGACGGGCAAGCTGAACCTCGATACGGGCGGCAGCTTTGCGCTTGATCAGGTGACAGAGGCGATGAAAGCCGCGCTCACTCCGGGCCGCGCAGGCAAGGTGATGCTGCGGCCTTGAGGCATTGCTGAGGGTGGCTGAGAAAGCCGCCCTCGATCCGTCTCGCCAATAGCTTAAGCAGAGGCGAGCCATTTACAGCTACGGTTCGTTCAAAAAGTATATTGGGAAGACAGCGCATCATGTCGCTGCGGTGATCTGAGCGCATTTTTGATCAATGGCGCGGCCAGTTTTCTGGCCGCTGCCGCGCTTTGAAGTAACAGCAATTAGCTGGAAAGACGGGAAATCTCTTCTTTTAATCGCAACTTCTCTTTCTTCATACTTGCAACTTGCAGGTCATCCACGCCGGGGGCACGCTGAGCTGCCTCCACAGCCTCGCTGATTTTGTGGTGCTTGTTTTTGAGTGCTTCGAGATGTGCGTTGAGAGCCATTCAATCCTCCAATATCGGGTTCACGTTTCACTAGAACAGAGGACCACATCGTCCCCTCAAAGTCACGCCGCCCTGCAGCATATCTCGATTTCCGGTAAACAAACGCTTAACTGCGCCTAGAAATCCAGCGCTGCACCGTCGCGCAGCATCGCTTTTACAGGGGCTGCGTAATCCTCTGCATCTTTTAGATGTGTGGATCCTTCATGCAGGATCAAGGGCGCGGCCAAGTGAAACGGCGCTTTTCCGCCCTTTCGTGCGCGCAGGATGAGCCGCTCTGCGGCGCGCCCTTCGCGGGCTGCCAAGGGCAACACGGCAATGCTGCCCATATCCGCGCCCATGCCCGCCAAAAGATCAGGCAGGCGCGACATTCGGTGCACCACATGCAGGTACCCTTTGGGCCGCACCCGTTTTGCGGCAATCGCGATCCAAGTGCAAAGCGGCACGTCTTCACCGCGAGCGGCTTCTTTTGCCGCATCCGGCCCTTGCACCGATGCGTCGCGGTCGAAATAGGGAGGATTTGTCAAAACATGATCGAATTGCTGTTGGCGCAGATCATGGGGCAGTTCGGCCAAATCTGCCTGCACCACATCCAACCCGTTGCGCACGGCCAGCGCGGCATATAGCCGCTCTCGCTCCACGCCAAGCAGCGACATCCCCGGCACCCGCGCGCCCACACAGAGCGCCGCCGTGCCGACACCGCAGCCCAGATCAAGCAGGCTTTGCCCCGGTTTGGCCGCAACAGATGCAGCCAGCAAAACCGGATCCACCCCTGCACGGTAGCCTTTTCTGGGCTGCCAAAGGCTTAGCCGCCCCCCCAGGAACGCATCCAAGCTACAGTCATTTTCCGAAATCGATGTCATTGTCTCGCATCACACGCTCTGCTTGGTCATGATCTTCCGCCCGGACCATTAGGCGGCGCGGGAAAATTCCGATACCACCTTCCAGCACGCTCATATTTACGTCCAACGCAAAGCAGTCTATATCCTCGCCCTCAAGTAGGGCCGAGGCAAAGGCGATGATCGTGGGATCTGTGCTGCGCAAAAGTTCTTTCATAGGCGCGATGTAAAGCGCGTTCGGCACCAGAGTCGAGAGCCTTGGGTAAGAAGATGCTGACAACGACAGACAACCAAAAACCGCATGACCGTCTGGCCGAATGGCTGGCGGATGACATGGCCGCCGTAAACGCGCTGATCCGCGACCGGATGGCCTCAAAACATGCGCCCCGCATCCCAGAGGTGACGGCCCATCTGGTCGAGGCGGGCGGCAAACGGCTGCGCCCGATGCTGACGCTCGCGGCGGCGCAGCTTTGCGCGTATGACGGCCCTTACCATGTGCATCTGGCGGCCACGGTGGAGTTCATTCACACCGCGACCTTGCTGCATGACGATGTTGTTGACGAAAGCGCCCAGCGGCGCGGGCGGCCCACGGCCAATCTGCTGTGGGATAATAAATCCTCTGTCTTGGTTGGCGATTACCTCTTTGCGCGCAGCTTTCAGTTGATGACAGAGCCGGGGTCGATGCCCGTGATGCGTATCTTGTCCAATGCCGCCGCGACCATTGCTGAGGGCGAAGTGTTGCAACTGACCGCCGCGCAAAATCTTGCCACGGACGAATCTGTCTATCTGCAAGTGGTGCGCGGCAAGACCGCCGCGCTTTTCTCGGCGGCGACCGAAGTGGGCGGCGTCATTGCGGATGCGCCTGAGAGCCACATCAAAGGCCTGTTTGACTATGGCGATGCGCTTGGGATTGCCTTTCAGATCGTGGATGATCTGCTGGATTATCAAGGCACTGAGGCGACGGGCAAAAACATCGGCGATGATTTCCGCGAGCGCAAACTCACTCTGCCAGTGATCAAAGCCGTGGCAAAAGCCGATGCAGAGGAACGCGCCTTTTGGGTCCGCACCATTGAAAAAGGCCGCCAAGAAGAGGGCGATTTAGAACATGCGCTTGGCCTTTTGAACAAACACGGCACGCTGGCAGCCACGCAGCAAGATGCGATTTATTGGGCCGAGCAGGCGAAATCTGCGCTGGCCCCCCTGCCCGATCATACGGTCAAAGAAATGCTCAGTGATATTGCCGATTACGTGGTCAGCCGCATCAATTAGGCGCAGAGCCCAGTACAGTATCTTGTACCCACCAGCCGGGGTGTTCCGCGCTTAACGCCTGCGCTGCGGCTGTTGCGTCTTGCTTGCGGGCATAAAGACCAAAACAGGTCGCGCCAGACCCTGACATTCGCGCCAGACCCATCCCCATTGTCCCGCGCAGGGCCTTGATGACATTTGTGATGGCCGGGCAAATCTGTTCTGCTGGCGTTTGCAGGTCATTGCGCATTTGGCCCAGCCAATCGATTAACGCAGATGCATCCGCAAAATGCGGCACCGGGTCAGGCATTGCCGGGTTATCGACACGGGCCATTGCGGCGAAAATCTTGCCCGTGGAAACTGGCAGGTTCGGGTTTACCAAAACCGCCGCGACCTCTGGGAAATCTGCTAAACCGTGCAACTCCTCTCCGATGCCGCGCATACGTGCAGGGCGGCCCAGCAGGCACACCGGTAGGTCCGCACCAAGACACAACACGTCAGCGGGCAGCTCTGCCCCCTTGAGCGCCGCGATTGCCCGCAGCGCCGCGGCTGCATCGGCAGAGCCGCCGCCAATGCCGGATGCAATGGGCAGATGCTTGTCCAAGGTGATACGAGCATTGCCGCCCATCAGTGCCGCGGCCTGCACCACAAGGTTATCAGGCCCCAAGGGCAGACCCGCAGCCATCGGCCCGGTGAGGGCCAGTTCGATCCCCTCGGCGGTCTCGGCCATCAAATGATCGCCATGCTGTGCAAACGCCACCAGACTGTCCAGCAGGTGATAGCCATCACTGCGCCGCCCAGTCACATGCAACGTCAGATTTACCTTGGCCGCAGCAAAGGTCTTAATCACGGGCCACCTTCAACGGCTCGGCACCTTCTTCTTCGAGCACCGCGTCCAGCCCCACATCCAGCTTGCGGCGGATGCGGACCGGGTCTGCTTCGCCATCGGTATCTTCCGGGTCGATGAAGGAAAGCGCCCTGCTCCACTGGAAACGTGCCTCGCGGGCCCGGCCCACGGCCCAGTAGACATCGCCCAAGTGATCATTCACCACCGGATCAACGGGGATCAACTCCACTGCGCGTTCCATATGCGCCACGGCCTCGTCGTAACGGCCAAGCCGGTAGAGCACCCAGCCCAGCGAATCCACGATATAGCCACTGTCCGGCGAGCCTGCGACGGCACGTTCAATCATGTTGAGCGCCTCATCAAGTTTTTGGCGCTGCTCGACCAGTGAATATCCAAGGTAATTAAGCACTTGCGGCTGCTCAGGCTCAATCTCCAGCGCGGCGCGGAAATCACGTTCGGAGGCCTCCCAATCGCCCGTGCGCTCCTCGGCGATGGCACGGGCATAGTATAGCAGCCAGCGCGCCCGCGTGTCTTCTGAGGTTTGCTCAAGCGCGCGGTCATAGGCCTTGATGGCCTCTTCGAACCGTTCTTCGGAGCGCAGGATATCGCCCAAAGTGGAATGCACGACGGCCAAATCCCCATGGCTGCGGGCAAGTGTTTCCAGCACCTCGATGGCTTTTTCCGGCTCACCGGCGCGGCGCAGCGCCCCTGCGCGGCCAAGCTCTGCTGCGTGATAGGCAGGGCTGCTGGCGGGGACTTTCTTGAACTCGGCTGAGGACAAGCTGTGTTGGTCCAACCCTTCCAGCAGATCGGCAGTCAAAAGCAGCGCATCCACATGATCGGGGCGCAAATACTGTGCGAGGCGCGAAAAAAGCAACGTGTAATGATCGCCCGCATTTTCATTCTTCAACACGGCGGCGAAGGTATAAAACACCTCTGCCATGCCGGCCTGAACATTGGGCATATGGGTGAACGGCACCGCGTCATCGCCCGCCAGACCGCCAAGCAGCGTGTCGATTTCAGGGTCGGTTGCCCCTGCGAAATTTTCCTCGATGAGCGCGATCGCATCGGCGTTGCGGCCCAGTTGCGATAGGATTTCGGCATGGGCCATCACGCCGCGCCGGGTGCGCACAACGGACCCTGCATCATCTGCGCTGAAAATCTCGTTTGCGCCTTCATAATCCCCAAGGCTCGCGCGGGCCAAGGCCTTGTGATACCCAACAAAACTCTGCATGCCGGGCTCGTCGCGCAGCCGGTCAAACTCGGCCATGGAACCGGCCAGATCGCCGTCGCCCAGATAGGCCCAAGCCTTGATCAGCCCGTCCACCCAAGGGCCGATGCCCTGCGTTTCCGCATCCCGCGCCACCAGCGCCTTGTAATCCTGCGCGTCGATCAACCCGGCGATGACTGCCATATGCGCGGCCTGACTGCGGCTGCCTGCGGCTTCGATCATCTGGCCCAATGGCACGGATTTGGCGACCTCGCCCAGCGAAAGATAGGAAAGCGCGGCGCTCTCCATCAGCTCTACATTTTGAGGATCGCGGGTCAGGGCCGAGGCGTAATATTTGGCGGCCTGCGCAAAATCACTGTTCACCGCCGCATGTCGCCCCGCCAAATAGGCACCCGACACAGATTCCCCCATGGCAGGCAGGGAGAAGGTCAAAAACATCGCCGCAATCGCGGCTGGCACACGCAGAATAGGGGTCACTTGGCTCGCCTCTTTTTACTTTGCCAACAAGCTAGCACGTCCCTGCCCACACGCAATGGGGCGAGGCGGTATGGTAAACCGCCCCGCCCCTTATCGGCGCTCATTTGGCCCAAAACAGGCCCAGAATCGGCGTTGTCTCGCGCAGAAGTGAACTTATGCGCTTACATATTGGGATAGTTCGGACCGTCACCGCCCTGCGGGGTGGTCCAAACGATGTTCTGCGAGGGGTCTTTGATGTCGCAGGTTTTACAATGCACGCAGTTTTGGAAGTTGATCTGGAACTTTACATCCGCGCCTTCGCCGACGAACTCATACACCCCTGCCGGACAATACCGCGCCGAGGGGCCTGCGAATTTGGCCAGATTAACCTCGACCGGCACAGAAGCGTCTTTCAACTTCAAATGCGCGGGCTGGGATTCCTCGTGGTTGGTAAAGCTGAACGCCACATTGGTCAGACGGTCAAAGGACAGTTTCCCATCGGGTTTGGGATAGTCGATCACCTTGTGTTTGCTGGCCTCTTCGGTTGCTTCAGCGTCCGATTTGCCGTGTTTCAATGTGCCCAGCAGGCTGAAGCCGAACGTGTTGGTCCACATGTCAAAACCGCCCAGCGCCAGCGAGGTGGTCAGGCCATACTTGCTCCACAGGGGTTTGACATTGCGCACTTTTTTCAGGTCTTTGCCAATCGCGCCGCTGCGCACTTCGGCCTCATAATCGCTCAGCTCATCCGCCCCGCGCCCTGCTTTGATCGCGGCATGGGCAGCCTCGGCAGCAGCCTTGCCCGACAGCATGGCGTTATGGTTGCCCTTGATGCGCGGCACGTTGACCATACCCACGGAGCAGCCAAGCAACGCCACACCCGGCGCGACCATTTTTGGCATGGATTGCCAGCCGCCTTCGGTGATCGCACGCGCGCCGTACGCCACGCGTTTGCCGCCTTTGAGCAGATCCGCCACCATGGGGTGATGCTTGAAACGCTGGAATTCCATATAGGGGAAAAGATGCGGGTTCTTATAACCCAGATGCACCACAAACCCGACATAAACCTGATTTTTTTCAAGGTGGTAGATAAATGATCCGCCACCTGCATTGCTGTTCAGCGGCCAGCCCATCGTGTGGGTCACAGTGCCTTCTTTGTGCTTGGCCGGATCGATTTCCCAGATCTCTTTCATGCCAAGACCGTATTTCTGGGGCTCCTTGCCTTCGTCCAGATTATACTTGGCAATGACTTCCTTGCTCAGGCTGCCGCGCACCCCTTCGGACAGGAAGACATATTTGCCCAGCAGTTCCATGCCCGGCTCTGTGTCGGGGCCAATCGTGCCATCTGCTTCAAGCCCGAAGACGCCAGCCACCACGCCTTTGACTTCGCCGTTCTCGCCGTAAACCAGCTCGGAACAGGCCATGCCGGGGAAAATCTCGACGCCCAATTCTTCGGCTTGCTCGGCCATCCAGCGGCAAACATTGCCCATGGAAACAATGTAATTGCCATGGTTGTTCATCAACGGGGGCATGGGGAAATTAGGCACGCGCAGCTTGCCCGCCTCGCCCAGCATATAGAAGTTATCTTCTTTCACAGGCACGGTAATTGGCGCGCCTTTGGCTTTCCAATCGGGGATCAGCGCATCAATGCCGCAAGGGTCAAGCACCGCGCCCGACAGGATATGCGCGCCCACTTCCGAGCCTTTTTCCAGCACGACAACATTGCAATCGGGGTCGAGCTGTTTGAGCCGGATCGCCGCAGAAAGCCCTGCAGGGCCTGCACCGACGATGACCACATCGTATTCCATTGCTTCGCGTTCAATCTCAGCCATCGCAGCCGCTCCTCTACAGGCAAATTCAGTTAATCGTGGCTAAACCACCCTCAAACGCAATGCAATTGGCACGTGGGGTGAAAGTTGCGCAAAATACACGCCCCGCGCAAAGTTTGTGCGTGCCCGTTTCGCATGGCGAAACTGGCCATACACCGACCGTACACCGGGCGTGCACAAACCGTGCACCGCCAAACCCAAAATCAGCCCGGCGCATCCCCCATCAAAAACCGCGGCCCCGCCCCCATGCTGCCAGCACGATCGGCAGGATTATACAGCGCGCATTTCTCAAGGCTCAGACAGCCACAGCCGATACAGCCATCCAGGTTGTCACGCAGCGCCACCATGCTGGTAATGCGCGCATCCAGCGCAGCGCGGAACCCGGCACTGATCTGTGCCCAATCCGCTTTGGTGGGCGTGCGCCCGCCGGGCAGCCTGTCCAGTTCCTCTTTGATCTGCGGCAAGGTGAACCCGAATTGCTGCGCGATCATCACAAAGGACAACCGCCGCAAATCGGCCCGCTCAAACCGGCGTTGCCCGCCGGCATTGCGCCAAGGGCGGATCAACCCCTGCGCCTCGTAATATCGAATGGCAGACACGGCGAGCCCGGTGCGCTTGGCCAATGCGCCAATGGTCAGCCCCTCATTCAACGCCATCAGATTCTCTCCCGAAAAATATCTTGACCTAAAGTTAGGTTTAGAAATTACCCTATCGGTAAGTCAATCAACGAAAGGACTAAAAATGCCCGCGATGCTTGAACACAGCAACTTCACTGTCTCCGACCCAATGCGCACAGCCGCTTGGATGGAGAAACTCTTCGGTTGGCACATCCGCTGGCAGGGCGATGCCATGATGGGCGGCCACACGGTTCATGTGGGCACCGAGACCCATTACCTTGCCCTTTACACCCCCGGCACGCCAAAACCCGGCGATGCAGACCGCTATTTGCGAATTGGCGGGTTGAACCACATGGGTGTGGTTGTGGATGATCTGGATAAAACCGAAGCAGCCATCCGCGCCCATGGCTTTAAAACTGGCAATCACGCCGATTACGAGCCGGGCCGGCGCTTTTATTTCCATGACGACGACGGCATCGAATATGAAGTGGTGCAATATAGCTAACCACCCGTGGCAATGGGGCACACCGCCCCGTTTCCAATTGGTCCAAAATCCTCCCCGAAGGGCCGGGCAGCCAAATGCCCCGCGCTCAGCCGAAAGAAGCGCCGCGCAAAGCCTTACCATCCTGAGCGAGTATTAATATTCACCCCGAACCAGCAAAGCGTCTTGGTTTTTGCCCCCTTGGGCATCGCCTTGCCGACAAGATGCAGCCAAGCACTTGCATTTGTCTCCCATTTTCGGTCAGGTATTGAGCAACGCAACGCAACGCGCCCCGGCACACCAGCGGGGCGCGTCATTATTACGGCCTTACGCAATAAGGGGCAGACGACAGATGGAAAAAATCCCAATGACCCGGGGCGGTTTCACCGCGCTAGAGACTGAATTGAAACAGCTCAAGGTCGTAGAACGCCCCGCCATCATCAAGGCGATCGCGGAAGCGCGCGAGCACGGCGACCTGTCGGAAAATGCCGAATACCATTCCGCCAAAGAAAAGCAGAGCTTTATCGAAGGCCGGATCAAGGAACTTGAAGGCGTTATTTCGCTGGCCGATGTGATTGATCCATCAAAGCTGTCCGGCTCGATCAAATTTGGCGCGCGGGTGACTTTGGTTGATGAAGACACAGACGCCGAAAAGACTTATCAAATTGTAGGCGAATACGAAGCCCGCATTGAAGACGGCCTTTTGAACATCAAATCACCCATCGCCCGCGCCTTGATCGGCAAGGAAGAAGGTGACAGCGTAGAGGTCCGCACGCCCGGAGGTGTGAAATCCTATGAAGTGCTTAAAATCGTTTATGCCTAAAAGGTATCTCTGAGATGTCGCAGGCGGGCGATCTTCCGACAAAACCGGCCACTGCCGGTGAACGTGTTAAAGCCCGCGCCGAGGGCGGCGCATCTGCGCGCCCGACACCGCTTGGCATTTACGACAGGCCCAAGGCCGATCCGGTGACGGGCATCGAAATGGTGGCCATTTCGCTTTCTGTGGTCTGGCTGCTTGGGGCGGCGTTGTTTTTTGTCTTTGCCCCGCAGCCGCCCGCCCAGACGGGCGAAGGCGGGCTGCGGTTTTTGATGACATTGCTGGTGGTTTTTATGCCTGTTGGCATGATCTGGGTTGCGGCAACCGCCGCCCGCGCCAGCCGTGTGATGCGCGAAGAGAGCCAGCGTTTGCAGGCCGCGATTGACGCCATTCGCAACGCCTATATCGCCCAGCAGCAAGGCCAAGGCGCCCGCGCCGAAGCCTCGGTTGCGCGCAAGCTCGATGAAATTGCCGCCGCTGCGCGCAACACCGAAACCGCGCTGGCGACATTTTCCAGCCGCCGCGAGGAAACCGCACGCGCCGCAAAACAGCCCGTTCCCGTGCAGCCTGCTGATGATCAGCCTGTGCTGGCGCTTGGCACGCTTGCGGATGAATTGGCCCCGCCTTTGGGCACCGAAGATTTCATTCGCGCCTTGAACTTCCCTGAAACTGCCGAGGATGAGGCGGGGTTTGCCTCGCTGCGCCGGGCCCTGCGCGACCGCAATGCGGCGCAGCTTATTCAAGCGGCGCAGGATGTGCTTACCTTGCTGTCGCAAGACGGGATTTACATGGATGATCTGCGCCCGGATCGCGCCCGCCCCGAGATTTGGCGGCAGTTTGCAACAGGTGCGCGGGGGCGTGCGGTGGCGCCTTTGGGCGGGATCCGCGACCGCTCGTCGCTGGCGCTGACTGCGGGCCGGATGAAGCAAGACCCGATTTTCCGCGATGCGGCGCACCATTTCCTGCGCCGTTTTGACCGCACGTTTTCAGAGTTTGAAAAAGTCGCCAGCGATGGCGATATTTCCTCGCTGGCCGATACGCGCACGGCGCGCGCCTTTATGTTGCTGGGCCGGGTGGCGGGCACATTTGATTAAGCGCGCCCGCCTGATTTACTGAAGTTTAAATTTCCTAAAGCCCGAAACTGCCCCATGGCACGTATCGCACCAGATCGCCGGGGCGGATATGCGCCGCGTCTTCTGGCAATTCGACCAGACCTTCGGCCCAAGACAGGCCCGATATCCGGCCCGAGCCTTCGGAGGCAAAGACCTCTGCTTTGCCGCCGCGCAATCGGGCGCGCAGATATTCGCGCCGCCCGGCTTTTTTGCGTTTTTCAAAATCGGCGGGCACGTCAAACCCCTGCGGTTCGGGCCACTGTGCCCCGGCCAGCACCGCCATGGCAGGCCGTGCAAAGATCAGCGCACAGACCATGGCCGCCACCGGATTGCCCGGCAGCCCAAAAACTGGCGCGCCGCGCCACAGCCCCAGCGCAAGGGGGCGGCCTGGTTTGATGGCGATGCGCCACAGGTCCATCGCGCCCGCGTCGCGGAGCAAGGCCGACATGTGGTCTTCATCCCCTGCCGATGCGCCGCCGCTGGTTAAAATCACATCCGATTGTTCGGCTGCGGCGTCGAGCATAGACGCCAGCGCCGTGCGGTCATCGGGCGCGCGGCCCAAATCCACGGGCGTGTGCCCCCAGCTTGTGGCCAAGCCCAGCAGCATGGGGCGGTTGGCATCAAAGATTTGCGAGGCCTCGGCCTGCCCGCCTGCCTCGATCAGCTCATCCCCGGTTGATAAAACCCCCACGCGCAAAGGGCGGTAGGCCGAGATTTCATGCGCGCCCGTGGCGGCGATCAGCGCCAGATCAGCGGCGGTGATTTTGCGCCCTTGCGGCGCGATCACGGTGCCTGCGGTCACGTCTTCGCCCGCGCGGCGGGTGTTTGCCCCGGCTTTGAGCGGGCCGTTAAAGCACAGATGCCCCGCTTCGATCTTGATATCTTCTTGCAAGATCACCGTGTCGACCCCGGCAGGCAGCGCGGCCCCGGTCAGCACCCGAATGGCCTGTCCTTGCGGCACAGCGCCCGGTGCATCCCCGGCGGCGGCGCGGCCTTGCATCAGCGGCAAGCGGTGCGGCCCCGGCCCGCGCCCGCCTGCAAACCCGTAGCCATCAACGGCCGTATTGGGCAGCGGGGGATTGGCGCGGTTGGCGCGCAGATCTTGGGCCGCGATCCGGCCCAGCGCGCGATCAAGCGGCACGGGTTCAGCGCCGACAACGGGGCTCATGCGCGCCTTTAACCGGTCCAGCGCCTCTTGCGCGGGGGTCCAGTGCACGCCGGGTGGCAGGGCGAAACAATCGTTGCGCAGCGGCGTGGGGGCCGTGGTTTTTTGGCCCATCAGCCCCACTTCGGTCAGGATGAAATCTGCCACGGCGACAGTGTCATCGAGATCAAAGACAGGCCGGTCCAGCACCTGCGGCACGTCGCTTGCCACGGCGCGGATGGTGGGGTCACCCGGTGCGATCAGAGGGTTGCCGGTTTCGGCGCGATGGGCTTCGATTTTGGGGTGTCTGTCGCGTTTATAGCCTTCGACCAGCACCAGATCGGCGGGACCAAGCCGCGCCAAAAGCGTTTCGAGCGCAGGTTCGGCGGCGCCGCGCAATTCTTGCATCAAGGCCACGCGGGTTTTGGAGGCCAGCAGCACCTCGCCTGCTCCGGCGGCGCGGTGGCGGTAGCTGTCTTTGCCGGGGTGGTCCACATCGAAGCTGTGATGGGCGTGTTTGATGGTGGAGACGGAAAAGCCGCGCCCGGTGATCTCGGCCACCAGCCGTTCCATCAGCCCTGTTTTGCCAGCGTTCTTCCAGCCGGTAACACCGAATATTCTCACAGCATTGCCTCGGCTTGGGCCAAATCTTCGGGGGTGTTCACGTTGAAAAACGCCTGTTCTTGGGGGAACATGGCCAAGCGCCCGCCGTGTTCATCTGTCCAGAGCACAACTTTGCGCAGCCCGCTGTTCAGGGCGGCGCGCAGATCATCGCGCAGGCTAACCGGCCAGAGGCCAAAGGTGGGGTGGCGGGCCTTGCCGCGCGCCGGGTCCGGAGTGGCGGCCAAGACCAAGGGCGTGTGCATGCCTTCGGCGGCCAGCAGCAAATGCGGCACCAGATCGCAGGGGAAAAACGGCGTGTCTGCCGCTGCGGTCACGATGCTGTCGGCGCCTTGCGCCGCCGCCCAATCCAGCCCGGCGAGCACCCCGGCAAGCGGGCCTGCGTAGCCTTCGATACTGTCGGGCAGAACGGGCAGGCCTAGACCTGCAAACCGCGCGGCGTCGCCATTGGCGTTGAGCGCGAGATCTGCGACCTGCGGCTGGAGCCGGGCGCGCACCCGGTCCAGCAGGGTTTGCCCGCCAAGGCGCAGCAATCCTTTGTCGCCGCCGCCCATGCGGGTGGCTTGGCCTCCGGCGAGAATGACCCCGAGCGGTTGTTTCATTCGGGCGCTTCCTTTCGGCCCGCGCGGCGCGGCTCCTCTGCGATTTGGCCGGGGTCTGCGTCGCGGATCAGGCGGTCGTGGCCCGACAGGCATTGAAAGCGTTTGCCCTTCATGCGGCCGATTAGCGTGAGGCCCAATTGCTGGGCGATCTCGACACCCCATGCGGTGAAGCCAGAGCGGGACACCAGCACCGGGATGCCCATCATCGCGGTTTTGATCACCATTTCCGAGGTCAACCGGCCCGTGGTGTAGAGGATTTTATCGCCTGCGCTTTCCTGTTCAGAGAGCATCCAGCCTGCGATTTTATCAACCGCGTTATGGCGGCCCACGTCTTCCATATAGACCAGCGGTTTGTCTTTTTGGCACAGCACCGTGCCGTGGATCGCCCCGGCTTCGAGATAGAGCGACGGGGTGCGGTTGATCTGCGCGCTGAGCGCATAGAGCCACGAGCTGCGCAATTCGGTCTGGGGCAGCACAACCTCGTCCAGCCCTTCCATCATATCGCCAAACACCGTGCCAACCGCGCAGCCGCTGGTGCGGGTTTTGCGTTGCAGTTTGTCTTCGTAATTTGTGGCGCGGGCGGTGCGGACCACCACGGTTTCCAGCTCTTCGTCGTAATCGACGCCAGTGATTTCTTCGCCGTCGCGCAGCATGCGTTGATTGCGCAGAAACCCCAGCGCCAGATATTGCGGATAGTCGCCAATGGTCATGGCGGTCACAATTTCCTGAGCGTTGAGGAAGATCGTCAGGGGGCGTTCCTCGACCACATTCAGCGTGGTTTCTTGGTTATTATGGTCGCGCCCGACCACCCGCCGCGTCAGCCGGGCCGCGCCGGGGTCCGGGGCAATCAGGTAGGAGCCAAGATCGTCAAGCTGTGCCAATTGCATCCCCTCTTCAGCCGCGCTAGGTCAGTGGTATTAACCTAAGGCTATCTCATGAACATCACCACCACGAAATCCGCATATAGGGCGGGCGTTATTGCCGCGCTTCCGTTTATTTTCGTGATCATCCCCTTTGCCGGGTTGTTTGGCCTGCTGGCCACAGAGGCGGGGTTGAACATCGTGGAAACCATGGCGTTTTCCGTTGTGGTGATTGCGGGGGCCGCGCAGTTTACCGCGCTGCAACTGCTGCAAGAAGACGCGCCGACCGTCATCGTGTTGATTTCCGCGCTGGCCGTGAACCTGCGCATGGCGATGTATTCTGCGTCGTTGACGCCGTATTTGGGCAAAGCGCCGCTGTGGCAGCGGGCGCTTTCGGCCTATTTGATGGTGGATCAATCTTATGTGCTGAGCATTGCGAAGTTCGAATCCACGCCGTCACTGACCGTGCCGCAGCGCTTTGCGTATTTCATGGGGGTTGTGACCCCTGTGGTGCCGCTTTGGTATTTGTTTACCCTTGTGGGGGCGCTTTTGGGCGCGCAGGTGCCGGAGAGTTGGGCGCTGGATTTTGCGATCCCGATCACGTTTTTGGCGATGATTGCGCCGATGTTCCGCACGCTGGCCCATGTGGTGGCGGCGCTGGTGGCTGTGGTGGCCGCGCTGTTTGCGGCGCAATTGCCCTATTCACTAGGGCTGATTGTGGCGGGGATGATGGGGATGATCGCGGGTGCGCAAACCGAAGTTTGGCTTGAAAAGCGGGGGCGCTGGTCATGATTGATAAAACAACCCTTTGGACCGTGATCTTGTTGCTGGGGCTGGGCAGTTTCCTGCTGCGGTTCTCGTTCACCGGATTTGTGGGCGACCGGGCGATGCCTGCGTGGCTTTTGCGGCATCTGCGTTACACGGCGGTGGCGGTGTTGCCCGCGCTGGTGGCCCCGCAGGTGGTGTGGCCTGCGGCAACGGGCGGCGCGCTTGATCTGCCGCGACTGGCGGCGGCATGTGTGACGATGGCGGTCGGGCTGTTAACCAAGAACGTGCTGCTGGCGATTTTTTCGGGCGCAGGCACGCTTTATACGCTGCTTTATGTGATGGGGTGACGCGGCGGCGCGGAGTTATTGCGCCGTTTTTGCTTCAAGCTGGGCTTGCACCGCGTCGATCACATCGCCTTCGTCGTTTTCATAAAGCTTGGTGGTTTTTGTGCCGGGGATGGCTTCGAATTGATCCATCAGGGCTTTGGGATACCAGCCGGTTTTAATCCCTTCAAAACCGGGCACCTGACGCAGCAGGCTTGAGGTGGTGATGGCACAGCGCGCGTCGGAGACATGGCCTTGGGCCTGCACCAGTTTCAGCGCGGTTTCGGCCTGCACCGCAGTCACCTCCAGGCGCTGGCTGACCACGTGGAATTCTTTGCGCGCATGGGCCGATTTATAGGACTGCATCCAGAGCGGCGACATGCCGTAGAGCACATCGCCCAGTTCGGGGATGTCGGGGTGCACGAAGGAGCCTGCCGGATCGAACAGCACCGCTTGGGAGCCTTCGACGTAAAGCGCCGTATGTGCGCCATTGCCGGAGCGGTTGTTGATGATGGTGATCAACGTGATCGCAGGTTCGGCGGGGCGGAAATGCGCCGCCCGGATGGCTTCTGGCGGAGCGTCATTGGTCGGTTTGGTGCCACAAGCAGCGAGCAGCGCCAAGAGAGCGCCGGCAAACAAAATACGCATTACGAATCCTCGTTTTGGCGGGCACCAAACGCCCAGATCCGCTTAGCGGATAAAGATCACCATCAAGACCAGCAGGATGATAATCGCAACCGATGTACGGGTGACGAAGGACACAAATCCGTCGAAAGTCTTTTCCTGCACGTTGCTGTCCATCGTGCCATGTTCATGTTCGGCCATTGCTGCACCCATTGTCATGTTGTCATTTAGCTGCTTGCTACCCTATCGCGCAGGGCGTGTCACCCGTTCTTGAGGGCTGATACTGCGGGTTTTTTAGGCTTTGGTATCGGGGGCTTCGTCCAGATCTGCGGCCAGTTTGAAGCCAATCCGGTTTGGTTCGGCGTCTTGCACCACCTTTGGCAGAGCGCGCAGGATCACATTCAACTGGCTGACGTGCTGGATGTGCTGCATGCGCCCGCCTTGGGGGTCCGTGCCGTAGAAGGTCACGATATCGGGGTCGAAATAGCCCATGCCTTCGATTCGCAGCACGCCCGCATCGGCGCCGGTAAAGCCCATGGCGACCTCTTGATCCGAGTTGAGTTGTTCTTCGAATTTGCGCAAATAGAGCACGACGCGCTCATAGGCCCATTGCGCGGGGGATTTTTGCTCGACCGGTTTGTCGGTCATGCCTTTGGGCACGCGCTGCTCGGAGGCTTTGGGCTGGCGCGCATCTGTGTGCACCTCGTAAAGCCGCGCCAAAACGGCGGCTTCGGCGGCCTCGGCTGCTGTGTTGATTTCATCGCTCATCGCTCACCCCTTCACGTTGATAGGCCCAAGCGCCATCGGCGCGTTTGCGGCGGTTGGCCAGACCTGTTTGGTGAAGGTGGCTCAAATGGGCGAAAGCTTCAACCAGCGCCAGACCGTATTCGCCCTCGCCTATCGTTCTTTTGAACAGGGGCGCGAAACATTCCCCGGCAGATTTGGGAGTGTCGATGTAAGCCAACAGCCGCGCCAAGGCGCTGTGGTGGTTTTCGATCAGTTGCGTCATGCGTTTGGGCAGGCCGGTGAAGGGCAGTTTATGGCCACCCAGCACCAGATGATCGGGGCGCGCCAGCCCGGCCAGACGCTCGCAGGCTTCAAGCCATTCGCCGATGGGGTCGGCCATTGGTTCGGTGGCGTAGACGCCGACATTGGGGCTGATCGAGGAGAGGATTTGATCGCCTGCCAGCACCAGATTGTCGTCGCGGCTCCAGAATGTGGCATGTTCAGGCGCGTGGCCATTGCCCATATGCACATCCCAGTCGCGCCCGCCCATGCGGATCACATCGCCCTGCGCGATGCGGGTGAAGCCAAGCGGCAGGGGGGCAACCACATCGGCAAAGTTGAAAGGCCGCTCGCCCCGGCGTTTTTCCAGCAGCGCAGGGTCCATCCCTGCGGCGGTGTAAAACGCCAGCGTTTCGGGCAGAGGCTTTTCTTGGGCGTCGAGCACCAGCATCCGCGCCATCAGCCAAGCGGTGCGCGGGATGACCAGTTCTGCGCCATGTTCGGTTTGGAACCAGCCCGCCAGCCCCACGTGATCGGGGTGGTGATGTGTCACCACCACGCGGCGCACGGGTTTACCGCCCAGCGGCCCGTCGATGATGTCGCGCCAGATCGCCTTGGTCTTTTGGGAGGCAAAGCCTGTGTCGATCACTGTCCAACTGTCGCCCTCGTCAAGCGCGTAGACATTGACGTGATCGAGTTTCATCGGCAGCGGCAGGCGCAGCCACAAAACCCCCGGTGCGACCTCAATCGCGGCGCCGGGTTCGGGCGGGGTTTCCCATGGGTAGCGCAGCCCGTTTGGCATCACAGCTTTGTTCATGAGCGCAGCTCTTCTGGGGAGAGCGCATAGAGCGCCTCGGCCCCGGCTTGGGCCTGTGTCAGCAGACCGGCGTGTTCCGGCAGCAGCCGCTGCATGTAGAACCGCGCCAGTTTTTCGCGCGCGCCGCCTTTGTCGGCCAGCGCGGCTTTGAGGTGCAGATGCCCGCCCAGCACCCGTGCAAAGGCGCGCAGATAGGGCACGGCCCCGGCAAAACGCTGTTGCAGATCGTCTTGCGCCACCAGCCATTCGGTTGTCTCGCGCAGGGATTCGCAGGCCTGCCAGAGCACATCGGTCATGTTGGGGAAGATGCTGCGGGCCGATTCGGCCTGCGCTTCCATTTCATCAAGCAGCCGGAAGGCGGCATCGCCGCCATCCATCATTTTGCGCGCCACCAGATCCATTGCCTGAATGCCATTGGTGCCTTCGTAGATTGCGGTCACGCGCACATCGCGGCTGAACTGTGCCGCGCCGGTTTCCTCAATAAAGCCCATGCCGCCATGCACCTGCACGCCTTGCTGGGCCACATCCATGCCCACATCGGTGCCAAAGGCTTTGGCGATGGGGGTGAGCAGCGCGGCGCGGGCTTTCCATTCCGGCGCGCCGGTGGCGGCGTGCATGTCGATGGCCTTGGCGCAGCTCAGCGCGATGGCGCGGGCGGCAAAGACATCGGCGCGCATGGCGGTCAGCATCCGGCGCACATCGGCGTGATCAAAGATCGTGCCTGTGCCGCCTTCGACGCCGCGCCCTTGTTTGCGTTCCAGCGCATAATCCAGCGCCTGTTGGTAGGCGGCCTCGCCCGCGCCGATGCCTTGGCCGCCGACACCCAGACGGGCGTTGTTCATCATGGTGAACATGGCCGCCATGCCGCCTTGCTCTGGGCCGACCAGCCAACCCTGCGCGCCGTCAAATTGCATCACGGCGGTCGGAGAGCCGTGCAGGCCCATTTTATGTTCCAAGCTGACCACATTCAGCGTGTTTGCCTCGCCCGGATTGCCATCGCTGTCGGGGATGAATTTGGGCACGAGGAACAGGCTGATGCCTTTGGTGCCCGCAGGCGCGCCCGGCAGGCGGGCCAGCACCAGATGGCAGATGTTGCTGGCGAAATCATTATCGCCCCAAGAGATGAAGATCTTTTGCCCGGTCACCGCATAGCTGCCATCGCCATTGGCCTCGGCTTTGGAGGATAGCGCGCCCACATCGGAGCCTGCCTGCGGCTCTGTCAGGTTCATGGTGCCTGTCCATTCGCCGGAAATCAGCTTTGGCAGGTAGATTTCCTTGAGCGTGTCCGAGGCGTGGTGTTCGAGCGCTTCGATCTGCCCTTGGCTCATCAGCGGGGCCAGTTGCAGCGACAGGCAGGCGCCTGCCATCATTTCATTGACCGCGCTGGTTAGGGTCATGGGCAGCCCCATGCCGCCAAATTCGGGGTCGGCGCTCATCCCGATCCAGCCGCCTTCGGCGATGGCTTTGAACCCCGCGTCAAACCCCGGCGAGGTGCGCACAACGCCGTTTTCAAGCCGCGCAGGATGCAGATCGCCGCCCCGGTTGAGCGGGGCCAGCACCGCATCGCATAGTTTGCCTGCCTCGGTCATGATGGCGCGGGTCAGGTCATCCGTGGCCTCGCTGAATTTCTCATGGTGGCGCAGTTCATCCAGCGCGACCACGTGATCGAACAGGAAAGTGAAATCTTCAACGGCGGCGCGATAAGGCATGTCGGAACTCCAATTGGGCGGCGATGCTTGGCAAATTTGCAGGCAACCTATATGGCCCAGTGTCGCGGGCCAGTTGCCGGGACTTTACCCGGCATACCCCTGCCTTCAAGGTTAAACGCGGCGTCACAAGATCGAGATCCCCATGAGCCAGCAGACACAGACCCTTTTGGCCGATGCGCCTGGCATTGCCCGCGCCGCGCAATTGCTGCGCAGCGGGGCGCTTGTCGCTTTTCCGACCGAGACGGTTTACGGGCTGGGCGCGGATGCGCGCAATGGCACGGCGGTTGCGGGGATTTACGAGGCCAAGGGCAGGCCCAGTTTCAATCCGCTGATTGTGCATGTGGCAGATGCGGCCGCCGCCCGCGCCTATGTCAAATGGAGCGATCAGGCAGAGATATTGGCGGCGGCGTTTTGGCCCGGGCCGATGACTTTGGTGTTGCCGCTGCGCGAGGATCACGGGTTGTCGTCGCTGGTGACGGCGGGTCTGGATACGCTGGCCATTCGCGTGCCTGCGCATCCTGCCGCGCAGGCGCTTTTGGCGGCGGCCGCGTGCCCGCTTGCTGCGCCGTCGGCCAACCCCTCGGGCCGGATCAGCCCGACACGGGCCGCGCATGTGCTTGCCGGGTTGAGCGGGAGAATCGCGGCTGTGCTGGATGACGGGCCGTGCGATGTGGGTTTGGAGAGCACGATCATCGGGCTGGATGGTCCGGCATGTTTGCTGCGCGCCGGGGGATTACCTGCCGAGGCGGTAGAGTCGGCGCTTGGTCAGCCGCTGGCGCATTATGAGGCGCGCAATGCGGCGGGAAATGCGGTGACTGCGCCGGGGCAGCTTAGCTCGCATTACGCGCCAAAAGCCGCGGTGCGGTTGAACGCAGCAAGCCCTGCGCCGGGCGAGGTGTTTTTGGGATTTGGCCCGATGGCGTGTGATCTGAACCTGTCAGAGACAGGTGATTTGACCCAAGCCGCAGCCGCCTTGTTCGAGGCGCTGCATGCGCTGGATGCGATGGGCAAGCCGATTGCGGCGGCGCCAGTTCCGGATCACGGGCTTGGGGCGGCGATCAATGACCGTCTGCGCCGCGCCGCCGCGCCGCGCTAGCCTGCCTCAGGCGCGCCCCGCTTTGGCGGAGAGGCCCAGCGGATCAATGCCGATCCGGTCTAAGGCCGCGCTCCAGATCTTTGCATCAGCCGTGTGGAACACCAGATCCAGATCCGCATCGACGGTCAGCCAGCCGTTATGCGCAAGCTCGCTTTCAAGCTGGCCCGGGCCCCAGCCCGCATAGCCAAGCATCAGCCGGAAATTTGCGGGGCCGTTGCCTGTGGCCATGTCTTCGAAGATGTCCGCCGTGGCGGTCATGCTGAAATCCGAGGAGACGGAAAGGGTTTGTAATTTGGAGTGATAATCAGCCGAATGCAACACAAAGCCGCGCCCGGTTTCCACCGGGCCGCCGCCGTAAACCGGGGTGGCTGCAACGGTTTGGTTCAAGGAGCCTTCGTTGTTTTCGACCACATCCCCAAGGCGCAGACCTTCGGCGGGTTTGTTGACGATCAGCCCCATCGCGCCTTCGGGGGAGTGGTCGCAAAGGAATATCACTGCGCGGGCAAAGCGGGGATCGCTCATGCCCGGCATTGCCACCAAGATCTTGCCTGTCAGGTCCAATGCATCAGCCATGCCCCACCATGGCGCGTTCCGCGCGGGCGGGCAAGCGGGCGCGGCGCATTTTTGCGCAGCCCCGGTTAACCCAATCGTGACTTGGCAAATCGCGCCGTTTGCGCGCATGTAGCCAGCATGATGAAACATATGATCCTTTCGCTGTCCCTTGCCATGGGGTTTGCCGCACAAGCGGATGCCCGCGACGTTGCCCACGCGCCGATCACGGTGGATGTGCTGCAAGGCTGGGTGATGCCAGATGGCAGCCGCATGGCCGCGCTGCGTATGGTGCTGGAGCCGGGTTGGAAAACCTATTGGCGCGCGCCGGGGGATGCGGGGATACCGCCGCAATTTGATTGGCGCAGGTCAGGAAATTTGAACGGCGTTGCGATCACATGGCCCACGCCCAAGGTTTTTGACCAAGGCGGGATGCAGGCGATTGGGTATAGCAATCAGGTGATCTTGCCGCTGCGGATGGTGCCCCAGCAAAAGGGCAAACCCGTGGCGGTGGATGTGATGCTGGATATTGGCGTGTGCAGTGACATCTGCGTGCCAGAACAACTGCGCGTGAAGGCGCTGCTGGATACGCAAGAAACCAAACCGCAGCCTGCAATCCTTGCGGCGATGACCGAGGTGCCGCTGAGCCGGGCCGAGGCCGGGGTGCGCAGCGCGACCTGTCATTTGCGGCCCTCCGAAAAGGGGCTGGAGATCACCGCGACGCTCAACATGCCCGACACAGGCGGGCGCGAGACGGTGGTGATTGAACCGGGCCGGGATGGCATTTGGGTCAGCGCGACGGACAGCGCCCGCAGCGGATCGCAGCTCACGGCGCAGGCCGATATGATTGCGAGCAATCCCGCGCTGCTGGCGCTGGACCGTTCGGCCATTCGCATCACGGTTTTGGGGCAAAATCAGGCGGTGGATATTCAGGGCTGCACCGCGCAGTAGCGGCGGGCAGCCCACCCCTGCCCACCCCTGCCCTACTCTGCCCTACTTTGCCCTATTGCGCCCTGCGCCGCCGCGCGCCAAAGCGCAAAGCGCCAAGCGCGTAGCCCGCAGCGGCAATCACCGCCGCGCCAAGGATGAACATCACCATGCCAGCCGCCGGGGCCGCGAGGCCTGCGAGGCCTGCAAACCCCAGCCCAGCCAGCGGCGGCCAGAGCGCGCCATACCAAAGCGCCCAGCCAAGGGTCAGCCCTCCCCAGAACAGCATCCCCAGCCACAGCACAAACAGCCCGCCGCGCAATTCGCGCACCGGGGCGTGCAAGCCGCGGCGCATGGCACCGATTTGGCGGGCAAAATCATGCTGGACCGCGATGAGCGCAGGCACCACCAGCAGCACCAAGATCATGCCAAAGCCAAGCCCGTAGACCAAGGTGATCACGGTGGGTTTGAGAAATTGCGCCTGTTGGCTTTGCTCGTAAAGCAGCGGGGCCATGCCCAGAACCGTGGTTAATGTGGTCAACATCACCGGGCGCAGCCGATCTGCGGCCCCGTCAATGATCGAGGGGAACAGCCCGCGGTCGCTGGCGTATTCGTCAATCGTGGTGACCAGCACAATCGAATCGTTGATGATGATCCCTGTCATGCCGAGCAGGCCGACAACCGTGAACATGCTCAGCGGCACTTCCCAGATGTAATGGCCATAGATCGTGCCCACCAAGCCGAAGGGGATGATTGCCATCACCACAAAAGGCCGGGTCCAGCTGCCGAAGACCCATGCCAGCACAAGGAAAATCCCGGTCAGGCAGAGGATCAACCCGGTCAGGGCATCGGTTAGAAATTCGTTTTCCTGCTCGCTCAGCCCCGCCACGCGGAATTCCACCTGACGTTCGGCGGCGATGCGCGGCAAGATATCGCTTTGCAATTCTGCGGTGATTTGCGAGGCGCGGGCGGGGTCGTCTTCGGAGATGTCGCCCGTCACGGAGATTAGCCGGATGCCGTTTTCACGCCGCACCGTGGAGAACCCGTGGCGGCGTTTCACGCTGACGATATCGGCCAGCGGCACATATTGCCCCGCCTCGGTGCGCAGCAACATACGTTCCATGAAATCGGCGGTCAGCTCGCCTTCGGGAAGCTCCACCCGGATTGTGGCAGAGCGCGGCCCGTCGGGGAAAGTTGCAGCTTCGATCCCGCCCAGACGGTTGCGCAGCACCCGGCCCAGCGCATCAATGGTGAAGCCCAGCGCCTGACCTTGCGGGGTGAGATCGAGGATCAGCTCTTCGCGGTCATAGGCCAGATTATCCTCGACCGCGCTCACCTCGGGGTAGCGCAGCACGGCGGTTTTCAGATCCTCCGAGGCAGCTTTGAGCACGTCTGTTTCAGCGCCGTAGAATTGCACATCAAGCGCATCGCCGCCCGGCCCCGAGCGCCAGCCGCGAAAGCTGACGGTTTCGACCAGAGGGTGCGCGACAACGGTGTCTTGCAGCTCGGCGATGAAGGCAAAGCTGGAATAGGGGCGCAGGTCGGCGTCGATCAATTCGATGGAGATACCGCCCAGCAGATCGGCGTCTTTGGTATCGGCCCCTTCGAGCGCGCGGCCACTGTTGCCGCCGATCTGCGCGATCACGTAATCGAGCGGGTTGGTGCCGTATTTCTGTTCATATTCGAGGCCAAGCGCCTCGGTGGCGCGCTGCATTTCGCGCATCATTTCGAGGCTATCGGCGCGGGTCGCGCCTTCGGCCATGGCGAAATTGCCGCTGACGGAGCCGCGCTCTGGGGAGTTGAAAAACCGCCATTGCACCTCGCCGCTTATGAAAAGCGCAAGCTGGCTGGCCAAGATTGCGACAGCCCCGGCCAGCACCACATAGCGCGCCGCGATCACCCCCGCCATGAACGGGCGGAACAGGGTTTCGCGCACCCAGACAAAGCCGCGATTGACCACGCGGCTTGGCAAATCATACCAGTGTTTCGCCCGCGCCGCGCGCATGGCATGGGCCATGTGGTTGGGCAAGATCAAGAAACATTCGGCCAGCGAGGCCAGCAGCACGGCGATCACCGTATAGGGCACATCGCCGATCAGATCGCCAAACCGCCCGCCCACAGAGACCAAGCCGAAGAAGGCGATCACCGTGGTCAAAGTGGCGGCGAACACCGGCATCGCCATGCGCGCGGCGGCGTTTTCGGCGGCTTCCAGCGCGGTTTCGCCGTAATGTTTGAACCTGTGATCGGCGTGTTCGCCCACCACGATGGCGTCATCCACCACGATGCCCAGCGTGATGATCAAGCCAAAGAGCGACATCATGTTCAGCGTCAGCCCGCCCACATACATCAGCGCAATCGCAGCGCCCATGGCCACGGGGATGCCCGCCGCGACCCAGAACGCCGTGCGCGCATTCAAGAAGAGGAAAAGCAAGGTCACAACCAGCGCCAGCCCGGTCAGCCCATTGTCGATCAGCAAGGTCAGCCGCCCCGAGATTGCCTCGGCGCGGGTGCGGATCAGCTCGACGGTGACGGATTGCGGCAGGCTGGCTTGCAGCTCGGCGGCGACCTCTTCCACGCGGGCCTGAATGGCAATTGCATCGCCGCGATCGGAGCGGTCAATGCGCACCGAAATGGCCGGGTCTTTGCCTACGAAATAGCTGCGATTGCGGTCTGCGCCGAGGGTTTTCACCTCGGCCAGATCGCCGATGGTGAGGGGCGCGCCGTCGCTTTGTGTGCGCAGGACAATATCGGCCACTTGCTGGGCGCTGCGTTTGGCGATCCCGGTGCGCACGCGGGCATTGGCCCCGTCCACATCGCCTGCGGGATCGGCGTCGACCTCGCCTGCGATGGCGGTTGCGATTTCGGCCATGGAGATGTCGCGCGCGATCAATTGGGCGGAGGGCACTTCGACCAGCAGTTGCGGCGCGGCGACGCCTTGCACCGTGGTGCGGGTGACCCCGGCGGCAAAGAGCCGCGTGACCAGCTCATCTGCGAAACGGCCCAGTTGATCGGGGCTGAGCGGGCCGGTGATGATCACATCGGTGACGCGGTCGCGCCATGCGCCGCGCTGGACCTGCGGGTCTTCGGCGTCTTCGGGCAGGGTGGAGACCCCATCCACCGCCGTTTGCACATCGGCAGCGGCGCGGCTCATGTCCCAGCCGGGTTCGAATTCGAGGGAGATGTTGCTGCTGCCTTCGCGCGAGGTGCTGGAGCTTGCTTCGACGCCTTCGACCCCCAGCAGCGCCACTTCGAGCACTTGGCTGATGGCGGCGTCGATGTCTTCGGCGCCAGCGCCCTCCCAGGCTGTGCTGACCTGTACCGTGTCGAGCACCACATCGGGGAAAAACTGGGCGCGCATGTTGGGCGCAGCGCCGAGCCCCGCCACCAAGAGCAGCACCAGCAGCAGGTTCGCTGCCGTGCGGTGGCGCACAAAATAGGAGAGCAAGCCGCCCGCCGATTTAGGAAGATCGCGTGCGGCCATGTCTTATCCCCCCATGCGGCTTTCGATCCGCGCGACCATCTGCGCGGGGACTTGCGGCTCGGCCAATTGCGCCAGCACCCGCGCCTTGGCGGCTTCGGGCATGCGGTTATTGGCTTCGACAAAAGCCACAAGGCGGGCGCGGCGTTCCTCGGTTAGTTCGAGCATTTCGGGGGGCTTGGGTGTTTCGCGCGTGCCGCGCAGGGGTTTTACGGCGATGCCTGCGCCCAAGAGCGGCGAGCGGGCCTCGACCACTTCGCGCCCGGCGATGGGGCCGCGCACCAGCACATCGTCGCCTTGGCGGCGCAGCAGTTCAATCGGCACGGCCTCTAGCCTGTCTGCCGCGCCCAAGACCAGAACCTGCTGCGCGGCATCCACCGCAGAGGCGGGCAGTTTCACCGCGCCGCGCAATTCGGGTTCCTGAACTTTGACGGTGACAAAATCGCCGGGGCGGAAGCCTGCGTTGCGGTCAAGCCGGGCGAAGATAAGCCGCCCTGTGGCCCCCTCGCCCGCCCCGGCAGAGGCCCGCGTGACCCGGCCCGTTGCGGCCAGATCCAGCCCCGATATGTCCAGATGCGCCGTGACGGGGAGTTTCAACAGCCCGCCATTGCCATCGAGCAGCCGGGTGTATTGCGCGGTGGAGACGCGAAAAGACACCTCCAGATCATCGGGGTCGATCAATTCGGCCAAGCGTTCATTGGCGCTGACAAGGCGGCCTTCGACCACGTTCACTTCGCTGACCCGGCCCGAAAAAGGCGCGGTGAGGGTGGTGTCGGCCAGCAGGCGCTGCATCTCGGCCAAGGCGATACCGGCGCGAGCAAGCTGGGTTGCGGCCTGATCGCGGCGGGCCTCGCCTTGTGCGATGGATTGGCGTTTGACCAGCACGGCGGCGCGGGCGGCAGCGGCGGCAAGCTCGGCTTCCTCGGTGGCGGCGGCGGTGCCCACCCCGCGCGCGGCCAGATCATTTTGCCGGGCCAGCGCCTTGATGCGCAGGGCGGATTGTTCTTCGGCGGCCACATGTTCGTCGCGCGCCAGTTCAAGCGCGCGGGCCGCGTCGCGGACCTCGGCCTGCGCATCGGCCAGATCATTTTGCGCGCGCGCCACGGCGGCCTGCGCATCTTGGCGGTCAAGCTGCACAAGCAGCTGCCCGGCGGTGACCTCGCCGCCGTCTTCAAAGCCGTTCGCGATCTCGATCACCCGGCCTGCTTCGGCGGGGCGCAGCTCTAGCCTGCGGCGGCTTTGCACCTCGCCGAAGGTTTCGATCACCGGGGTATGATTGCCGGGTTCGGCCAGCAACACGTTGACAGCGAACACTCTTTCGCGAGAGGGCGGCGCGCGGCGGTCATCGTTGAGACGCGCCTGAACCGCGCTGCCCACCATTTGCGCCGCCCAGAGCAGCAGGCCAGTGGCCACCGCCGCCAGAAACAGCCCGATCATGCTTTGCCGCAAAAATCTCATTTGGTGCCTATCCGTAATTCCCCACGCGGTAACTTACCGAGCGCGGGCAAAATACCAAGCCTATTACGGTGATACGCAGTGATTAGAGTTTTCCGTCGCGCGAAACGCCTAAAAAATGCAAAAAGATTATTTGCGCCGCTGGTGTTCGGCCAAGCGGGGCATGATTTCCACAAAATTGCAGGGCGTGTGGCGGTAATCAAGCTGGGCTTTTAGGATGCCATCCCATGCATCTTTGCACGCGCCGGGCGATCCGGGCAGGGCAAAAAGATAGGTGCCGTTGGCGACGCCCCCCGTGGCGCGGCTTTGCACGGCGCTGGTGCCGATTTTCTCCATGCTGACCATGGTGAAGACCGTGCCGAAAGCGTCGATTTCCTTTTCATAGACATCGCGGTGCGCCTCGACGCTGACGTCGCGGCCCGTCAGGCCGGTGCCGCCCGTGCTGATCACCACATCGATTTGCGGGGCGGCGCACCATGTGCGGAGCTGCTCTGCGATCTGGGCGCGTTCGTCGGGTAAAATCATCCGGTCCGCCAGAACATGCCCTGCCGCTTCGATGCGCGCGGCCAGCACATCGCCGGAGCGGTCCTGTGCAAGGCTGCGGGTGTCGGAGACCGTCAGCACCGCGATCCGCACGGGAATAAACTGCCGCTGTGATGTGTGTTCTGTCATGCCCGTTCCATCCATGCCAAACGCAGCGCCAATGCGCCAAAAATACTTGCGGTCACCCAGCGCAGCGCGCCGCCGCCCCCGGCCAAGCGCCGCCCGAGGCCGCTGGCGAAAACGCCAACGCCTGCGTTGATCAAAAATCCGCCCAAACCAATGATTGCGCCAAAGATCACAAACTGGCCCAAGACAGAGCCCGCCTCGGGCACCACAAATTGCGGCACGAAGGCCAAGACAAAGAGGATCACCTTGGGGTTGGTCAGGTTCACCACAATGCCGCTGCGAAAGGCGCGGGCGGCGGGGATGGCGATGGGCTGGGCTGTGGCGGGGCGGCTGCGCAGGGTTTGCAGCGCCAGCCACAGCAGATACGCCACGCCAACCCAGCGGATCACATCAAAGGCCCAAGGCGCACTTTGCACCAGCGCGCCAAGCCCGGCCCCGGCGGCAAGCACATGCACCATCCCCCCCAGCGTGATGCCCGCGCTGGCGGCAATGGCGGCTTTGGGCCCCGACCGCAGGCCAAGCCCCAGACAGAACAACATATCCGCCCCCGGCGTGATGTTGAGCGCCAAGGCGGCTGGCACAAAGGCCAGCAAGGTCATCGGGTCAACCATCAAGCTTGGCCTTCACGGCCAGAAGATCGGCCCATGCTTCGCGTTTGGCCACAGGGCTGCGCAGCAGATAGGCGGGGTGGAACATGGGCATGGCGGGCAGGCCCGCAACCTCGGCCCATTGGCCGCGCAACCGGGTGATGCCGCGTTTGCCCAGCAAGGTTTGGCAGGCCCAATTGCCCATGAGCACCAGCACTTGAGGCTTGGCCAGCGCAATGTGGCGCAGCAAGAAAGGTTTAATCATTTCAATCTCATCGGGGCGCGGATCGCGGTCTTGGGGCGGGCGCCATGGCAAGATATTGGTCACATAGATCGGCGCTTCTGCATTGGTGCGGCCCATCTCGATTGCGCCGAACATCCGGTCAAAAAGCTGCCCTGCTGGCCCGACAAACGGCGTGCCTGCGCGGTCTTCTTCGCGGTTTGGTGCTTCTGCGATGACCATGACCCGCGCGCCGGGGGTGCCGTCTGAAAACACCATTTTGCGCGCGCCGCGTTTGAGATCGCAATGTTCAAACCCGCTGAGCGCGGTTTGCAGCGCCTCCAGCGTTTCGGCGGTGCGGGCCGCTTGCGCGGCAATGCCCACCACATCCACCTCAACCGGTTTGATGGGCGGCGGCGGGGCAGCGCCGCGTTTGGACTTGGATTGCGGCGCGGCGGGTTTGGCCAGTTTGTCAGGCAAAGCATAGCTGTCGACGGGCGCGTCACAAATCGCCTCATCTGCGCCCAGCTCTACCTGCCAGCGCAACAATTCCACCGCGTGATAATATTCTGCCGATTCCATGGCCCCAGCTTACGCCCGGCAGCGGCCAAGCTAAATCCCTCCTGTTCCAATTGGCTTAAAATCCCCTCCGGAGGATTAAAATCTAATGCGCCACCGTTGCCGCCACAGGGCAAACCCGCCTATAAGTCGCAAACGATTAGGGCCAGCGGAGCATTCATGACATTTCCTCACCGTCATCTTCTGGGCATCGAGCAATTGGCCCCGGACCATATCACCACGCTGTTGGATCTGGCCGATCAATATGCCGCGCAAAACCGCACTGCCAATAAACATGGCGATGCGCTGCGCGGGTTGACGCAGATCAACATGTTTTTTGAGAACTCCACCCGCACGCAGGCCAGTTTTGAGCTGGCGGGCAAGCGGCTGGGGGCGGATGTGATGAACATGGCCATGCAGGCCTCGTCGATCAAAAAGGGCGAGACCTTGATTGATACGGCCTTGACGCTCAACGCGATGCATCCCGATTTGCTGGTGGTGCGCCATCCGCATTCGGGCGCGGTGGATTTGCTGGCACAAAAGGTCAATTGCGCGGTGCTCAACGCCGGAGACGGGCGCCACGAGCACCCCACGCAGGCGCTGCTGGATGCGCTGACCATTCGGCGCGCCAAGGGGCGGCTCCACCGTCTGTCCATCGCGATTTGCGGCGATATTGCCCACAGCCGGGTAGCGCGGTCCAACATCATGTTGCTGGGCAAGATGGAAAACCGCGTGCGGCTGATTGGCCCGCCCACCTTGATGCCCAGCCAGATCGACGCCTTTGGTGTCGAGGTCTATGACAACATGGCCGAGGGTCTCAAAGACGTGGATGTGGTGATGATGCTGCGCCTGCAACGCGAGCGGATGGATGGCGGGTTTATTCCGTCCGAGCGTGAATATTACCACCGCTTTGGGCTGGACGCCGAAAAGCTCGCCCATGCCAAGAGCGATGCGATTGTGATGCATCCCGGCCCGATGAACCGCGGCGTGGAGATTGACGGCACTTTGGCCGATGACATCAACCGCAGCGTGATCCGCGATCAGGTCGAGATGGGCGTGGCCGTGCGCATGGCCGCGATGGATTTGCTGGCGCGCAATTTGCGGCAGGAGGCAGCATGAAGCCCATCGCCATTCCCGCCGCCGAGACCGGGGTGATCCGGGTGTTTGCGGTCAACCGTGCTGTGCCCGAAATCGCCAAGGCGATCCGTTTGCAAGGCAAAGCCGAGGCGGCGTCTGAGTTGCTGGGCCAATCCCTGCCGGGCCGCGGCATTGAGCTTTTCCCCACGTCGGATCTGGACGGGGTTGGCCTGCCTGCCTATTTGGCCGATGGCTATGCGCTCGACCCGGCTGAGATCGCCCGCGATCATGGGCGGCTGGATGGGCTGGACGGTTATGTTTTATTGCTGTTCTCAAGCGCCTTTGACGGGGCAAGCGCCCAGATCACGCCGCGCGCGGGGCTGACCTTGATCGGCACATACCGCGAGGCGCAGCCCGACAACACCGCCGCCCCGATCGACAGCGCAGCGGCCCAGCCCTATAGCGGCACGCCGCGTTTGACCCCGGCCCTGCCGCCGCGCGGGCGCGCGGGCGCGGCGATCACCGGGCTTGCTCTGCTGACCATTGCGCTGTTGGTGCTGTGGTGGGCGTTTAGCTAAAAGGAACCCTTTGTCATGCAAGAGCCAAAAGATCCCAAAATGTCAGGCCGCATTGCCATGATTGCCTTGCTGGTGGCCTTTGCCATTGCGGGCATGATGGTCTGGATCGCCCAGTGAGCGAAACGCTGGACATCTGGCGACCCGATGGCGGCGTTTTTGCGCGGCGCACGGCCTATGTGACCGGGGCCAGCGCGGCGGTTTTAGGCCTGATTGGCATGATCTGGGGCTCGTGGCTGGCGGGGCTGATCTTTGCCGTGATGCTGCTGGCCTATTTTGGCCTCAATGACTTCAGCGCATGGCGCGGCATTCGCCATCACCGTTGGGAGTTGACCTCCGATTATCTGATCCACCGGGGCGAGGAAGGCGAAAGCCTTGTGCCGCTGGGGGATATTGCCGAGGTTTCCACCCGGTTTGGCTGGAGCGTGCTGGTCACGCTGAGCAATGGCCAGACGCTTCCTATTCTTTATGTCCGCTATCCCAAGCAGATCATGCAGCGCATCCGTGCCACCCGCGCGGCGTTGTTGCCTATCACTGCTCCCGCACAAAAGGCCGCCCAATTATGACCGCGACATTGTTCATCAACGCCCAGCTGATTGATCCCGAAACTGGCACCCAGAGCCCCGGCGCATTGCTGGTCGAGGCGGGCCGGATTGTGCAGGTCTTTGCCGAAGATGCCCCCCTGCCCCGCGCCGCCCAGACCGTGGATTGCCGGGGCAAATGTCTTGCCCCCGGTATTGTCGATCTGGGCGTCAAAGTCTGCGAGCCGGGCGAGCGGCACAAGGAAAGCTATCGCTCAGCCGGGCTTGCGGCAGCGGCGGGGGGCGTGACCACGATGATCACCCGCCCCGACACGGTGCCCGCCATCGACAGCCCAGAGACGCTCGAATTTGTCACCCGGCGCGCCAATGAGGCCGCCCCGGTGCATGTCTTGCCCATGGCCGCGCTGACCAAGGGGCGCGAAGGCCGCGAGATGACCGAGATCGGGTTTTTGATGGATGCAGGCGCGGTGGCCTTTACCGATTGCGACGCGGTGGTGCGCGATACCAAAGTGTTTTCGCGGGCGCTGACCTATGCGCGCAGCTTGGGCGCGCTGGTTATTGCGCATCCGCAAGAGCCGATTCTGAGCCAAGGCGCGGCGGCGACCTCGGGCAAATTCGCCTCGCTGCGCGCTTTGCCTGCCGTGTCGCCCATGGCCGAGCGTATGGGGCTGGACCGCGATATTGCCCTGATCGAGATGACCGGGGCGAAATACCACGCCGATCAGATCACTACCACGCGCGCCCTGCCTGCGCTGGCGCGGGCCAAGGCCAACGGGCTTGATATCACCGCAGGGATTGGCATTCACCACCTGACGCTGAACGCGCTGGATGTGGCGGATTACCGGACGTTCTTTAAGCTCAAACCGCCGCTGCGCGACGAGGAAGACCGAGCGGAAATGGTCGAGGCGGTGGCCACGGGGCTGATCGATATCATCTGTTCGATGCACACACCGCAGGATGAAGAATCCAAACGCCTGCCCTTTGAAGAAGCGGCCTCTGGCGCGGTGGGGCTCGAGACGCTGTTGCCTGCGGCGATGCGGCTGGTGCATGGCGGCGGGCTGAGCCTGCCGCAGCTTTGGCGGGCGCTGTCGCTCAACCCGGCCAAACGGCTGGGGCTGGAGGCCGGACGGCTGAGCGCGGGCGCGCCTGCTGATCTGGTGCTGTTTGACCCAAACGCGCCATTTGTGCTGGACCGGGCCACATTGAAATCAAAATCGCGCAACACGCCCTTTGACGGAATGCGCATGCAAGGTAAGGTGCTGGCAACCTATGTGGCCGGACAACAAGTATTCGAGCGTGATTGATGCCAATTATTGACAGCCCCCTTTCCCTTTTGCTGCTTTGGGCCGTGATCGGCTATCTGCTGGGGTCGATCCCCTTTGGCATGGTCACAGCCAAGCTGATGAAGCTGGGCAATCTGCGCGAAATCGGGTCGGGCAACATCGGCGCAACCAATGTGCTGCGCACGGGCAATAAAACCGCCGCCGCCCTGACCTTGATCGGGGATGCGGGCAAAGGCGCGGTGGCTGTGCTGCTGGCGCGGGCCGCAGCGGGCGAGGACGCAGCCCAGATCGCGGCGCTTGCCGCGATGCTGGGCCATTGCTATCCGGTCTGGCTCAAATTCAACGGCGGCAAAGGCGTGGCCACGTTCCTTGGCATCTTGCTGGCGCTGAGCTGGCCTGTGGGGATCGGGGCCTGCGCCGCTTGGCTGATCGGCGCGGGCCTGAGCCGGATGTCGTCGATGAGCGCGCTGGTGGCCGCAGCGGCCAGCACGTTTTTGATGATCTTCACCGGCTATGGCATTGGGCTTTTGCTGGGCATCGCGCTGACATTGCTGGTGTTTTGGCGTCACCGCAGCAACATCGCCCGCATCCGCAGCGGCACAGAACCCAAAATCGGCCAAAAGGGATGATCGCCGCCGCGCCGCGCGATTTTGCAGCGGCGCTGGCAGCGATCCCTTTTGGCACCACCCAAGGCCGTGCCCAGATGCGCCGCTATATCACCAACAAAACAGCGTTTAACGCGGGCCGTTCGGTCAAGCTGGTGGCCGAGGAATTGGGCGGCACAGATTACATCAGCCTCAATTTCTACGACCTGAGCAAAGGCGCAAAACTCGCCCCGTGCGAAATGCCCGCCGCCAAAGTCATTGCCTTTGTGCAAACCTACCAAGCAGACGGCTAAAGCTTTCCAATTGGTTTAAAATCCCGGGGGAGCGCGCAGCGCGGGGGCAGCGCCCCCACCCCCTGCCTGCCGCGCGCGCCGCCGCAAAATTACCATAAATCCATCACGATCCCGCCCGAGCCGCCTGCGCACACTGCCCAAGACATAAATAACCGAAAGACCGTCATGGGCCCCTTTACCGCAATCAGCGCTGCTTTTGCCAAAACCCTCACCTTTAACGGTCGATCCTCGCGGTCGGAGTTTTGGTGGTATTTCCTCGCGCTGGCGCTGGTGCAGGGGGCGGCCTTTGCGGCGGATATTGCAACGGTGCTGCCTTATATCTTCGCCGAAGACATTGCCGCGATGATGCAGTTTTCCGTCTTTGATTTCTTCTCGTTCTGGGTGGTTTTGCTGACCGGGCTGACTTCGATCTCGCTGCAGGTCCGGCGGCTGCATGATGCGGGGTATTCGGGGTTTTGGCTGTTTATCAACATCGTGCCGCTGGGCGCGCTGGTGCTGCTGGTGTTTTTCGTGATGCCGTCAAAACAAGAAACCAGCCATTGGGGACCGCCTGCCGCAGGGGGCCGCGACGTGAAAGGCCGCCCTGTGACGCAAGACGCCCATACGCGCGCGATGCAGGGCTATGCCTGTCTGTTTGAGCGGGACCGCGAACCCAGCCCCGAAGCACTTGCCGCCCGCAAAGCGGAGATCAGCGCATATTACCGCAGCAAGGTTCTCAAGCCGCAGGGTGATCCGGCCTAAGCCGGACCTGCTTTTTAGTAGGAATATTCGCCGTAGATCCGGCTCAGATCGCCGCCCCATTCGCCGTGGTATTTCTCCAGCAGCTCATCGGCGGGCACTTTGCCACTTTCAATGCTTTCCTTCAGCGCGTTCAGGAAATGTGTCTCGTCGGGCACCAAGCCGCCTGCCCCGGCGCGGGCGCGGTTTTTCAGACCGATATCGGCCAGCGCCACAGCTTCGCGCGCCACGTCATGCATGTTGATGCCGCTGACCTGCGCTTGCAGCCCGTCGATGCTGGCGGCGGTGCGCAGCGCGTCATGTTGCGCGGGCGTCCAGTTTTTCACCAGATCCCATGCCCCATCCAGCGCCTCTTGGTCATACATCAAGCCAACCCAGAACGCAGGCAGCGCACAAAGCCGCCGCCAAGGGCCGCCATCCGCGCCGCGCATTTCGATGAATTTCTTCATGCGCGCTTCGGGGAAGGCGGTGGTCAGATGATCGGCCCAATCGCTCAGCGTGGGGGTTTCACCGGGCAAGGCAGGCAGTTTGCCCGCCATAAAATCGCGGAACGACATGCCCAGCGCGTCGATATATTTCCCGTCGCGATAGACAAAATACATCGGCACATTGAGCGCATATTCAACCCATGCCTCAAAGC
This sequence comes from Sulfitobacter sp., assembly GCA_051252055.1. GTDB lineage: Bacteria > Pseudomonadota > Alphaproteobacteria > Rhodobacterales > Rhodobacteraceae > Sulfitobacter. Next base: position 452,471 of record JBPOFD010000001.1, on the reverse strand, counting down.
CGAAACCTTCGTCGAAGACAAAAGGCAACGTGCCAGTGCGCGAGGCGTCAAGATTGCGCCAGACCATGCTGCGCTGGGATTTATAGCCCGTGGCTTTGCCGTCTAGGAAAGGCGAATTGGCAAAAAGCGCGGTGGCCACGGATTGCAGGGCAATCGCCACGCGCATTTTTTGCACCATATCAGCCTCGGAGCCGAAATCGAGATTGACCTGAACCGTGCAGGTGCGGCGCATCATGACCCGGCCCATGGTGCCAACGCGGGTCATGTATTCATTCATCAATTTATAGCGGCCCTTGGGCATCAGATCCATCTGATCATGCGACCATTCGGGCGCGGCCCCAAGGCCGATGAACCCTGCGCCGATGTCATCGGCCACATCCTGCACTTCGCGCAGATGGGTGTTCACCTCGTCGCAGGTCTCGTGGATCGTCTCGACCGGCGCGCCCGACAGCTCAAGCTGCCCGCCCGGCTCAAGGCTCACATTCGCGCCGTCTTTTTCCAGACCAATCAGCTTGCCGCCTTCTTCGACAGGGGCCCAGCCATGGCGGTCACGCAGCCCCTCGAGCATGGCCCGGATCGAGCGCGGCCCCTCATAGGGCAGCGGCTTGAGCGTGTCGTTGCAATAGCCGAACTTCTCGTGCTCGGTGCCAATGCGCCACGCCTCGCGGGGCTTGCAGCCATCGGAGAGATACTCGACCAGTTGCGCATAATCTTCGATCGGGCCGCCGCCGGTTTGTGGAATGGACATGGAAAGTGGCTCCGATTTCTAGGCAAATGAACCCCGACAGTTGCGGGATAAGCGCGGGGCTGTCAATGCAACAAGGCGCGGGTGGGGCGCGCAGGCTTGCGCTCCCATATCACAATCGCTTGACGGGCATCGCGCTGTAGCTCGGCAAGCATTGCCTGCGTGCGCAGCCCCGGCAGGCTGGCAAAAGCGTCAAACAGCCCCTCTGCCCCATCCGCATTGACCGGAATCATCAAAGGCGCTTGCCCGGCTTGTTCCAGCCGCCAATGGGCGGGCAGTTGCCGCCCGTCAAGGCTCAGCCGCTCGAGTTCAGCCAGCGCCACAGCGCCGCCAGACAGCGGGCCAAAATAGATCACCTGCCCCTCATCCACCTGCACCGTGCCCACGCCGCCGCCGGGGCCGCGAAACCGGGCGCGCTGGATGCCGATCACCACCAGCGCCGCCCCTAGCGCCAGCATGCCATAGCCCGGCAGCACCAAAAGCCGCCCCGCTGCGATCCACCAAAGCCCCAGCGCCGCTGCGCCGCCGCCTGCCAGTACCTCGCGCCAGCGCCACAATGCCGCCCGCGCCTCGGGCCGGAAAAATCCGCTCATGGTTTCACCCTTCCTAAAATACTCATGCGCCCGTGCCGATCACATGCGGGCTGTGCAAGAGGGCAATCTGATACTGGCCGATCTGGCGAAACCCGATCGCCTCATAGGCGCGGACGGCGGCGGGGCCATTGGCAAAAAGCACCGCTTGGGTTGCGCCTTGCCGCGCGGCATTTGCCAGCACAGCGGCAGTCACGCGGCGGCCGAGCCCGCGCCCGCGTGCAGGCGGCGGTGTGTAAACCCCGCCGATTTGCACCATATCTGGCAGGCGGGCGCTGATGCCCGCCATGGCGGCGGGGCGGCCTTCCTCGATCAGCAGGCCCAGATCGGCGCTGCCAAGGGCGCGGGCCACGCGGTTTTGCGCTTCGGCGGCGGCATCAGCGGCGGATTTGCTGAGGCCAGTTTCGAGCTGGTAATTAGTGAACCAGTCTTGCAGCAGATCGGCATCTTCGGGCTGGGGGCTGCGCAGCTTCGCTTGGGTGGCGGGCAGATCGGCAAGGGTCAGGTGAAACAGCGGCTCATGCACCCACAGGTGGCAATCAGCTTGGCCAAGCCCAAGCGCGGCCAGCGCTGTTTTCACTTGAGACGGCGCGCCTGAGGTGCCTTTCAGGGTGCAGCCTTTCAGACAGGCCGCGAGCCCCTGCCAGACGGGCGCAGGCGCGTGGGGGAGTTGCACCAGCATCATGCCCGAATTGGTGAGGCCAAACACCCCGCAGATGGGATCATCCACCATAAAATAGCGCCCGCCATAGGGGTGCGTGCGGTCTTCTGCGCCTTGGGCGGCGAGATTGCCGCGCAGGTACATGCTGGTTGCGGCGTGATCGCTCAGAAACCGCTCCAGCGCGGGCAGGTCAGCGTTGCGGGCTTGGCGGATCATGTCCAATCCCCATGCGCCTGTTGCCACAAGGTCAGCGCGGCCACGGCGGCGGTATCGGCGCGCAGGATGCGCGGGCCAAGCGCCACCGGATGCGCGCAATCCAGCGCGGCAAGGCGGCTGCGTTCGCGGGGGGAAAACCCGCCTTCGGGTCCGATCAGGATCGCCGCGGGAGCGGCCAGCGCGGCGGGCAGGCCTGCGGCGGCCCCCGCGCGGGTCTCATCACAGAACATCAATTGCCGGGGCGCTTGCCAGCCATCCAGCAGCCGGTCCAGCCGCTGGGCTTCGGCCACTTCGGGCACAAATGTGCCGCCGCATTGTTCGGCGGCCTCGACCGCGTGGGCTTGCAGGCGATCGCGCTGCACGCGGCCAGAGTTGGTGAATTCCGTCATCACCGGCAAGATGCGGCGCACGCCCATTTCGGCGGCTTTTTCCACAATGAAATCGGTGCGGGTCTTTTTGATCGGGGCAAAGATCAGCCACAGGTCGGGGGGCATTTGCAGCGGTTTGGTTTCCGCCAAGCAGCGCAGGGTGCCGCCGCGTTTGCCCGCTTCGGTCACTTCGGCCAGCCATTCGCCGCTTTGGCCGTTGAACAGCAGCAATTGCGCGCCCGCCGCTTGGCGCATCACGCCAAAAAGGTAATGCGCCTGTGCGCGGTCCAAAGGAACCGTTTGCTCCGCCCCCAAAGGGTGATCTACATAAAGTCTAATTTTTGCGTCCATGGAGATGATATATGCAAGACAATCCCTCTTCGCCAGAGATGCAGGTGGCCGATGCGCCAAAAGACAATTGGGTGGACCGCTATGCGCCGGGTTGGGCGCGGCCTTATTTGCGGCTGAGCCGGGCGGACCGGCCCATTGGCACATGGCTGTTGTTGTTGCCGTGTTGGTGGGGATTGGCGTTGGCCATGCTTTATGACGGGGCGCGCAGTTGGCATGATGCGTGGATTTTCATTGGCTGCGGCATTGGCGCGTTTTTGATGCGCGGGGCGGGCTGTACGTGGAATGACATTTCTGACCGCCATATTGATGGCAAAGTGGCGCGCACAAGGTCGCGGCCCATTCCCTCGGGGCAGGTCAGTGTCAGCAGCGCCTTGATCTGGATGATTGTGCAGGCGCTGGTGTCGCTCACGATCTTGCTGACCTTTAAAACGGCGGCGATTTTGCTGGGGGTTTTGGCCCTGTTGCCGGTGGCGGTTTACCCGTTTGCCAAGCGGTTCACATGGTGGCCGCAGGTCTTTTTGGGGCTGGCGTTCAACTGGGGCGCGCTTCTGGCATGGACCGCGCATCGCGGCGCGCTGGAGGCGCCTGCGGTGGTGCTCTATTTGGCGGGGATTGCGTGGACGCTGTTTTATGACACGATTTATGCCCATCAGGACGTGGAAGATGACGCGTTGATTGGCGTCAAATCAACCGCGCGGCTGTTTGGCGAGAACAGCCCGCAATGGCTGCGGCGGTTTTTGATGGGCACGGTGGGGTTGATGGGAATCGCTGTGGTTTTTGCCGCCCTGCCCCAAGCCAGCCCGCTGGCCATGGCGCTGGCGCTGGCCGGGCCTTGGGCGATGGGCTGGCATATGGCGTGGCAATTGCGCGGGATGGATGTGACAAACACCGGGAAAATGCTGCAATTGTTTCGTGTCAATCGCGACACCGGCATGATCCCGCTGCTGTTTTTCGCCGCTGCGCTCTTCGTTTGATTGCACCCCGGAGCGGTGGGGCGTATCTAAAAACTCTGATTTGACAGCGAAGATGGAACCGGATGCGCCTTTCAACACTTTTATCCATCGTCCTTACCTTTGCGGCCGCTGCCGTATTGGCACTTGTCGCGGCCAGCTTTTCGGTCACGCTGATTGAAGAAAACTCGGAAATCGGGGTGCGGGATGCGCTGGATGACGCGGGGATGACATGGGCCGAGGTTGAGGCAAATGGCTTGCAGGTGGCGCTTTCGGGCATTGCCCCCACCGAGGCGGTGCGGTTTCGCGCCCTGACCACGGCGGGCAGTGTTGTCGATGCGGCGCGGGTGCTTGACGAGATGGAAGTGGCCGCGCAGGCCGCCATTGCGCCGCCGCGCTTTTCTGTTGAGTTGCTGCGCAATGATTCCGGCCTGTCGGTGATCGGGCTGATCCCGGCCAGCACGGACCGGGCCGAAACCGTCAAGGCGTTCGAATCCATTGTGGGCGCGCCCAATGTGGCTGATCTGCTGGAGACGGCTGATTACCCCGCGCCCGATGATTGGGAGCCTGCGCTGGCCTATGCGATCCGGGCGCTGACGTCTTTGCCGCGGGCGAAAATCTCGGTGGCGGCAGGCAGCGTGTCGATCACCGCCATTGCCGACAGTGCCAAGGCCAAGGCGGAGATGGAAAAGCGTCTGCGCAAAGCGGCCCCGTCAAATATGGTTGTCAGCATTGATATTGCCGCGCCGCGCCCGGTGATCACGCCGTTTACGCTGCGTTTTGAGATCGACGCGGAAGGCGCGCGGTTTGATGCGTGCTCGGCCGATACGGACGGGGCGCGGATGCGGATTTTGGCCGCAGCGACCCGCGCCGGGATGCAGGGCACAGCGCGCTGCACCGTGGGTTTGGGCGTGCCCAGCCCCACATGGGCCGTGGCCGTGGAGCAGACCATTGCCGCGCTGCATAAGCTTGAGGGTGGCTCGATCACATTCTCGGATGCGGATATTAATCTGGTGGCGGTGGCGGGCACTGATCAGAAGGTGTTTGACGATGTGGTGGGCGAGTTGGAAAACAGCCTGCCGGATGTGTTTGCGCTGCATCCCAAGCTGCCGCAGCTGAGCGATCCCAATGCCGGGCCGCCGCAGTTTACTGCCACGCTGAGCCCTGAGGGGCAGGTGCAGTTGCGCGGGCGGGTCAGCGGCGAGCCGCTTCGGGAATTGGCCGATAGTTTTGCCAAGGCGCGGTTTGGCGTGGATAAGGTTTATACCGCGACCCGTGTGGTCGATGATTTGCCCGATGATTGGCCGACACGTGTGCTGGCTGCGCTGGAGGCGCTGGGCGAGTTGAACAACGGCTCGGCTACGGTGACGCCTGATAACCTCGCCATTGCGGGCAATACCGGGAACCCTGATGCGAGCGCGCAGATTTCGGCGCTGCTGGGCGGCAAGCTGGGGGAGGGCAAGGCCTATGACGTGGATGTGGTTTACCGCGAGAAGCTGGACCCGGTGCTGGGCCTGCCAACGGATGAGGAATGCGTGGCGCAGATTGGCGAAGTGCTCAAGCGCGGCAAGATCACCTTTGAGCCGGGCAGCGCCACGATTGATGCCGCCGCCTTGGGCACGATGGACGAGATCGCGGAGATTTTGAAAACCTGCGCAGAAATCCAGCTTGAGATTCAGGGATACACGGACAGTCAGGGGCGCGAGGAGATGAACCTTGCCCTGAGCCAGAGCCGCGCAGAATCAGTGCTCAATGAATTGCGGGCGCGGCGGGTGCGCACGGCCACCTACAAGGCCACAGGCTTTGGCGAGGAAAGCCCCATTGCCTCCAACAAGACAGAAGATGGCCGCGAGGCCAATCGGCGCATTGAATTTCGCCTGATTGCAGGGCAATCTGGCGCAGATAATGACGAAACAGCTCTGGAATCTGACGCGGGAACAAGCGATACAGATGCAAACAAGAGCGAGGAAACGCCCGATGAGCAGAACTGAGTTTGTACTGGCCACAGCCATCATTCTCTTTGTTGCGTTCTGCATGGGGTGGTTCGCCAATTGGTTGCTGCATCGTTTTACCCGCGTGGCGGCAGATGATGTGGCGCAGTTGGACCGCATGAGCCAAGAGCTTCATGAGGCGGAAGAGACCCGCGATCAGGCGATCACCTATTTGCAGCAGCGCGAGGCCGAGTTGACCAATCAACTGGCCCAGACCGAAGCGGAATTGCGCGCGGCGATGGACGGGCTGCGCGATGCGCGCCATGAGGCCGAAGAAATGCGCGCCTATATCGAGCAGCAGCGCGCAAGCTAAGGCTAAGGGCTAAGGGCTAAGGCCGCTCAGCTCCCCTGCGACCAGCGCGCAAGCGCGTCTTCATCGGCATCTTTTGCGGCGACCCAAGCGGTGCCTTGGGCGGAAATCTCGCGCTTCCAGAAAGGCGCGCGGGATTTGAGGTAATCCATCAAAAATTCAGCCGCCTCGAAGGCGTCGCGGCGGTGCGGGGCGGTGGTTGCCACCATCATGATCATCTCGCCGGGGCGCAGCGCGCCGTGGCGGTGTATGACCAGCGCATCCCCCAAAGAGAACCGCGCCATGGCTTGTGTGGCAATCTCGGTCAGGGCTTTTTCGGTCATGCCGGGGTAATGCTCGATTTCCATCGCCTCTAGGGGCTGATCGGGATTGTCGCGCACCACGCCGGTGAAGGTGACGACCGCGCCCATATGGGTTTGCGCGCCCGCAAAAGCGGCGGTTTCTGCGCCCAGATCGAAGGGCTGCGACTGTACGCGGACCTGCATCAGCCGCCCGTCATCGGCGGGAAGAACGCCACTTCGCGCACGCCCGCAAGGGGGGCGTCAAAATCGGTAAGCTCTTGGTCTACGGCGACGCGCAGGGCGCTGAGATCGGAAAACGCCAAGGCGTAGCGTTCTTCGCGGGCGCATAGTTCTGCCACCAGATCGGCCACGGTGGCGGCGCTGGTTTCGATCTTTTCACGCGGCACGCCGATGCGTTCGCGCAGCCATGCAAAATACAAGACATCCATTAGCTGCCCTCTCGCAGATGTGGCAGGGCTTTGCGCAGGTAGTCAAAGCCGGTGATGGCCGTGAGCGCGGCGGCGATCCACAGCAGCCACAGCCCGGCGCGGCCAGACCATTCCATGCCGGTGAGTTTCCAGCGCAGGCCCATCACGTCTTCTTTGGTGCCGTTAAGAATTTCCTGCACCATGGACGGGTCCATGCCAAAGACCGACATGCCGAGGTAATGTTCAAACACGCCTTGGCCAAAGAGCACGGCAATGGCGACCATTTGCGCGGTGGTTTTCCATTTGGCCAGTTTGGTGACTTTGAGCGTGCCGGAGACATCGCCCAGATATTCGCGCAGCCCCGAGACAAACACCTCGCGGAAGAGGATCACTGTGGCGGGCAGCACCAGCGAGGGTGACCAGCTTGAGAAGCCGATGATCACCATCAGGGCAATCACCACCATCGCCTTGTCTGCGATGGGATCAAGCATTGCGCCGATCTTGGTCTCTTGTTGCCACGAGCGGGCGAGATAGCCGTCGATCCAATCGGTGAGCGAGGCGGTCACAAACAGCAGCAGCGCAAACCAATCGGCATAGGGCCGTGTGAAATACAGAAACATCACAGCCACGCCCGGCGCGGCCAGCAGACGCAGAAGCGTCAGAATATTCGGGACATTCCATTTCATATCGTCACCCTACAGCGCCGCGCCCCGCTCGAAAAGCGAGAAGGCATGCGGTGGCTGCACCTTTTGTTAGAAGAGCTAGCCCTTTTCGTGGAAGAAAGCATAGATGGTTTCGGCCAAAGCCCCCGAGACGCCATCGACGGCCTTTAGATCGCTGAGATTGGCGCGGCCCACGGCCTTGGCCGAGCCGAAATGCGCCAGCAGCGCGCGTTTGCGTGCCGCCCCCACGCCGGGCACTTCGTCCAGCGGGGTGGCGCCCACGGCTTTGGCGCGTTTGGCGCGGTGGGTGCCGATGGCAAATCGGTGCGCCTCGTCGCGCAGGCGCTGGACAAAATAGAGCACCGGATCATTGTGGCGCAGCGCCATGACGGGTTTGCCAACGCGGTAGAATTCTTCTTTGCCCGCGTCGCGGTCGATGCCTTTGGCCACGCCCACCATGGGGATGTCTTGCACGCCATGGTCGCGCATGATCTCGGCCACGGCGCTGACCTGCCCTGCCCCGCCGTCGATCAGCAGCAATTCGGGCCAGAGCCCGCCGCTGCGGTCCGGGTCTTCTTTGAGCAGGCGTTTGAAGCGGCGGTGCAGCACTTCTTTCATCATGCCAAAGTCATCGCCCGGCGTCAGATCATCGCCGCGAATGTTAAATTTGCGGTATTGGTTTTTCATCAGCCCGTCGGGCCCGGCCACGATCATGCCGCCCACCGCATTGGTGCCTTGGATGTGCGAGTTGTCGTAGACCTCGATGCGCTGGGGCACTTTGGGCAGATCGAACGCCTCGGCCAGCCCTTGCAGCAGCCGGGCCTGCGTGGCGGTTTCGGCCATTTTGCGGGCCAGACTTTCGCGGGCATTGCGCAGCGCGCCATCGACCAGTTCGGCCTTCTCGCCGCGCTGGGGGACCAGCACCTCGACCTTGCTGCCGCGTTTGATGGTGAGGGCCGCCGACATCAGATCGAGGTTTTCCAGATCATTGGACAAGATCACCTGACGCGGCGGCTCGCGGGTGTCGTAGAACTGGCCGACGAAGGCTTCCAGCACCTCGGCGGCGTCCACATCCGCGCCCACGCGGGGGTAATAATCATGGTTGCCCCAGTTTTGGTTGGCGCGGATGAAGAAGACCTGCACGCAGGCTTGGCCGTCTTGCAGATGCAGGGCGATGATATCGGCCTCGGAGACATGTTGCGGGTTGATGCCTTGGGCGGTCTGCACCTGGGTCAGCGCCTTGATCCGGTCGCGCAGGGCGGCGGCGCGTTCAAACTCCATCTCCTCGGAGGCCTGCGCCATTTGCGCGGCCAGACGGGCTTGGATATCGGCGTTTTTGCCGCCAAGAAATTTCTCGGCGTCTTTCACGGTGGCGCGGTATTCTTCGGCGCTGATTTTGCCAACGCAGGGCGCGGAGCAGCGTTTGATTTGATATTGCAGGCAGGGGCGCGTGCGGCTTTCGAACATGGCGTCCGAGCAATCGCGCAGCAAAAACACCCGCTGCAATTGATTGAGCGTGCGGTTCACCGATCCGGCGCTGGCGAAGGGACCGTAATAGGCGCCTTTTTCCTTTTTCGCGCCCCGGTGTTTTTTGATCTGGGGATAGTCGTGATCGGCGGTGACGAGAATGTTGGGAAAGCTTTTATCGTCGCGCAGCAGCACGTTATATTTGGGTTTGAGCTGCTTGATCAGGTTCTGTTCCAGCAGCAGCGCTTCGGTTTCGGTGCGGGTGGTGAGGAACATCATCGAGGCGGTGTTCGAGATCATCCGCGCGATGCGGCCCGAATGGCCCGAGGGGCGGGCGTAGTTGCTGACCCGCGCCCGCAGATTGCGCGCCTTGCCCACATAGAGCACCCGGCTGTCTGCATCGAGCATGCGGTAGACCCCCGGCGAATTGTCGAGGGTTTTGAGATAATTTTGAACGACCTCATGGCCCGTTTTGACTGTCTGCTCTGACATGGTGTTCCGCTTTTCGATTCGTCTGTCTTGCTGCAATGGTCTGGGGCTGGCTACAACCTTTAACATGTCCACGGTTCTTGTGGATAACTCCTTGGGTAACTTCGGGGGAGATGCATATTTCTGTTAAAAATAGGCGGCTTCATTGATTTGCCTAATTTTTAGGCAATATTTTAACGTACTGATAACAAAGGAAACTTTTTCGACATCTTTCCAACCCCCTGAAAAGGTTCATAATTTCGTAACACTTTCTTCACATATAAGGCAGGGGTGCAAAACTCGCGCGGCTGAGCGCGAAACCGCCCAGCGCCGCCCTATTCGATGCCAATCGCATCGGGGGTTTGCCAGCCCAGATGCTGGCCGCCATCGACGCAGAGCAATTGCCCGGTGACCCCCGGCGCATCCAGAAAATAGCCCAGCGCGGCGGTGATTTCATCCGCATTCACGCCGCGTTCCAGCACGGTGCTGGCGCGCTGCGCGGCGAAATGCGCATCCGGTTGCCGTGCCCCTTGCAAGGTGGGGCCGGGACCGATGGCATTGACGCGAATCGCGGGGGCCAGCGCCTGCGCCGCGGTTTGGGTGAGCGCCCAGAGGCCCATTTTCGCCAGTGTGTAAGTCATGAATTCGGGGGTGAGTTTGCGCACCCTTTGGTCGATCATGTTGACGATCAACCCGGAGGCCATAGGCTCGCCCGCCGGGTCAGGATTGGGGGGCAGATTTTGCGCGGCCATGGCTTGGCTGAGCACAAAAGGTGCGCGCAGGTTGGAGCCCATGTGGCGGTCCCAACTGGTGCGGGTGGCGGTGGTGAGCGTGTCATATTCGAAGATCGAGGCGTTGTTCACCAGACAGGTGATCGGCCCGCCCAAAGCGGCAGCGGCGCGGGGCAGCAGATCGGCGCTGGCGGTCTCATCCAGCAGATCGGCTTGCAGCGCCTCGGCCTGCCGGCCCATTTGGCGCAGGGCGGCCACGGTTTCAGCCGCGCCCGTCGCAGAGCCAGAGAAATGCACCGCCACATCAAAGCCGCGCGTGCCTAAGTACAGCGCCATGGCCTGTCCCAGACGCGCCCCGGCCCCGGTGACCAGCGCGCGGGTCATAGGCTGAGCACGACCGCCATGTAAGCGGCGTAAAGCGCGACCAGCAAAATGCCCCAAGCGCGGGTGATGTCGCGGCGCAGATAGACGAAGGGGATCAACAGCAGCGACGCGCCCAGCATGACCCAGAGGTCGAGTTTGAGGAATTCGGGATCAACGCTGATCGGGCCGACAAAGCTGGCGATGCCGATAATGGCAAGCAGGTTGAACATGTTGGAGCCAATGACATTGCCCAGCGCCACATCTGCTTGGCGGCGCAGCGCGGCCATGACCGTGGTGGCCAGTTCCGGCAGCGAGGTGCCGATGGCAACCAATGTGAGGCCGATGACCGTGTCGCTGACGCCGTAATGCTGGGCGATAACGGTGGCGTTTTCCACCAAAATGCCCGCGCCCAATGGCAGGCCGATCAGACCCAGCACGAGGAACATGCCGATTTTCCAGCCCGGCATGTCGGGGTCTGCGCCTTCGAGTTCTTCGTCTTCGGCAGTGCCTTCGCGGCAGGCACGGCGGTGGTTTTTCGCATCCCCAAGCGCGTCAAAAAGCACATAGGCCAGCGCCGCAAGCAGCACCGCTCCTGCGATCCAGTCAAACACGCCGCGAAAGGCCAGCGCGATGAACAGCACCGAGGCTGCGATCATGAAATTGAAGGTTTTGCGTGTGCTGCATTCAGAGGTGTGCATGGTGGCCAGCAGCGCGGGGATGCCCAGCACCAGCAAGATATTGGCCGTGTTGGAGCCCACCACATTGCCCAGCGCAATGCCCGGCGCATTGTCCAGCACCGCTTTGATCGAAATCAGCAGTTCAGGCGCGGAGGTGCCGAAGGCCACGATGGTCAGGCTGACGATCAGCGAGGGCACACCAAGGCGCAGCGATACATTGACCGCGCCGCGCACCAGCGCGTCGCCTGCAAGCAGCAGCATGACAAGCCCCAAGAGTGACAAAAGCCAAGGTGCAAGCATTAACGATCCTTCCTGCACCCGCAGGTGCCTTTGCCAATCCGGTAGCGACCGCAATTGGCACATTTTGTTTGTTTAAGACGTTTGCCGCCAATCCAATGCATCTTGCCTGCCCAAGCGACAACGCCCATGAAAACAAGGAAAAGGAGGACGATTTTAAAGACCATTACAGGCCAAACTGCGCATAGGCGGCGCGTTCTTCGATGCCGCCAAGCGCGTCTTGGACCACCTGTGCGCCAAAGCGCGAGAGCAGGCCTTTTTTCACGCCGTAGCGGCGGAATTTAACCTTGTCGCCAAAGCGGGATTTGAGGTTCGGCACGATATGGTCGATGCCGTCGATCACGCCCAGCTCGGCGGCGCGGCGGGCCAGCCAGACTTCGCCGTTAAACAGCTCGGCCTCTGGGTCGAGCTTGCCAGCGCGGCGGGTTTTCACGTGGTCGATGAAATTGCCGTGGATGTCTTCGAGCAGCGTTTTAAGGCGCGCGACATCTTCGGGTTGCTCGGGGCGGAAGGGATCGAGCATGGATTTGGACTTGCCTGCGGTATGCACGCGGCGTTCGACCCCGTGTTTGCCGATAAATTCATTCAGGCCGAAGCCCGCAGAGATCACGCCGATGGAGCCGATCACCGAGCTTGGGTCGGCGTAGATTTCATCGGCGGCAGCGGCCAGCCAATAGCCGCCCGAGGCAGCCACGTCTTCGACAAAGGCAATCACGGGGGTATTTTTCTGGGCCGCGAGCCGCCGGATGCGTGCGCCGATCAGCGAGGATTGCACCGGGCTGCCGCCGGGGGAGTTGATGATCAGCGCCACAGCGGCGGGTTTGCCACGGCTGAAGGCTTTTTCCAGCACCGGGCCGATGCTGGCATCATTGAGCGCGCCGCGTGCGCCGCCGCCGATCACGCCGGACAGGCGCACCACGGCCACGCTGGGCCGGGATTTGAAGCGGGATTTAAGATAGGGAATGACTGGTTTCATGTTCTGTCATGTAGAGCCGCGCAAGCGGGGGAACAAGGCACCGGGCAAAGATAAGCCCCCGATCACTGGCGGATGCGCCAACCTGTGCGAAAAATCCACCAGATCACCGCAAGACAGAGCGCCGTGAACCCGGCAATTGCCAGCAAGCTGAGGCCGATGGGCACGTCTGCGGTGCCAAAGAACGCCCAGCGGAAGCCCGAGATCAGGTAGACCACCGGGTTGAACAGGGTCACGGTTTGCCAAAACCCCGGCAACATGGAGATCGAATAGAACGAGCCGCCCAGAAAGATCAGCGGGGTGATCACCAGCAGCGGCACGATTTGCAGCTGTTCGAAATTGCCCGCCCAGATGCCCAAGATGAAGCCAAACAGCGAGAAGCTGATGGTGGTCAGGATCAAGAAGGCCAGCATCGCCAGCGGGTGCTGGATGGTGAAATCGACAAAGAATGTCGCGGTGAGCAAGATGATAGCGCCGATGATCAGCGCCTTGCTGGCTGCTGCCCCCACATAGCCGATGACGATTTCGATGAAAGACAGTGGCGCGGAGAGCAATTCGGAGAAAGTACCGATGAATTTAGGAAAATAGATCCCAAAAGACGCGTTGGAGATGGATTGCGTGATCACGGTGAGCATGATCAGCCCCGGCACGATGAAAGCGCCATAGCTGACGCCGTCTACCTCTTCGATGCGGCTGCCGATGGCAGCGCCGAAGACCACAAAATAGAGCGAGGTGGAGATGACCGGCGCGAGGAAGCTTTGCGCGATGGTGCGAAAGAAGCGGAACATCTCGAATAGGTAGATTGATTTAACGGCGGTCCAGTTCATGCGGCGTCCTCCGGGCTGTCTTTGTGGACAAGCCCTACAAAAATTTCCTCAAGGCTTGATTGCCGCGTGACCACGTCGCGCAGCACAAGCCCCGCAGCGGCCACATCCGCCAAAAGCTGGGTGATGCCTGTGCGCTCGCCCGTGGTGGTATAGGTGTAGATCAAGGCGCTGCCGTCCTCCGAGAGGCGCAGATCGGCGCTTTGAAGTGCGGCGGGGATTTGGGTGATGGGGGCGGAGAGCTGTACTTCGAGTTCCTTCTGGCCCATGCGGTTCATCAGGCTGGATTTATCCTCGATCAGCAGCAATTCACCGCCTGCGATCACGCCGACGCGGTCTGCGATGGCTTCGGCTTCTTCGATGTAATGGGTGGTCAGGATGATGGTCACGCCGCTGGCTTTCAGGTCGGCAACGATTTCCCACATGTCTTTGCGCAGTTCCACATCGACCCCGGCGGTGGGTTCGTCAAGAAACAGCACGCGCGGGTCATGGGCCAGCGCCTTGGCGATCAGCACGCGGCGTTTCATGCCGCCCGAGAGCGCGCGGACCTGTGCGTCTTTTTTATCCCAAAGCGACAGTTGACGCAGCACTTTTTCAATGGCGGCGTCATCGGATTTTTTGCCAAACAGCCCGCGCGAGAAACGCACGGTGTTGATGACCCGCTCGAACGGTTCGAGATTGATCTCTTGGGGGACCAGACCGATCATGGCGCGGGCGGCGCGGTAGTCTTTGATGATGTCATGACCGCCCACAGACACGCTGCCCGAACTGGGAGTGGTGATGCCGCAAATCGTTGAGATCAGTGTGGTTTTGCCCGCCCCGTTGGGGCCAAGCAGGGCGATGATCTCGCCTTCTTCGATGTCCAGCGACACGCCTTTGAGCGCCTGAAAGCCTCCTTTATAGGATTTTTTCAGGTCTTTGATCGACACGATGGCAGGCATTTAAATCTTCCTTTGGGGCGGGGCGTTGAGCCGGGGCCAAAGGTATTTAATCCTTTGTCCGGCCAAACCAACCTTTTTTGGCAGGTGCCTCTTCGGGGGCGTCTGTAGCATCATCTGCGGGGCCTTCCAATGTGGCTTGCAGATTATCAAAGAATTGGTCGGCCATTTTCTTTGCAAAGCCGTCGATGATGCGGCTGCCCAGTTGTGCCAGTTTGCCGCCAACCTTGGCTTCGACATCATAGCTCAGCTCGGTCCCCGCGTCCGTGGCGGCAAGGGTCACTTTGGCCCCGCCTTTGGCAAAGCCAGCCGCGCCGCCTTTGCCTGCGCCGTCGATGGTGAGCGAGGTGTCTGGCACCAGATCAGAGAGGGTCACTTCGCCTTTGAACGTGGCTTTTACCGGGCCGACTTTTTGCACCACGGTGGCGGTGTAGCCTTCTTCGGGGGAGCCGGTGACTTCTTGGGCGCCGGGCACGCAGGCTTTGAGCATGCCGGGGTCAAGCAGGGCGGCGTAGACCTCGGCGGGGGTGGCGGCGATCTGGCGGGTATCTGACATTTGCATAGGGGCGCTCCTTGGTGGGTTGAAGGAAGGCTACGCATTTCTCTGGACAGGGGCAACGGGGCTGATAGGTCTGAGGTTATGACCAATTCAGACCACAACCGCGCGGGTCTGGCCATTGCCTTTATTCTGGCAGGCGTGACCGCGATTTCCATCAATGACATGCTGATCAAGCAATTGTCCGGGGGCTATCCGCTGCATCAGATCGTGTTCACGCGGTCGCTAATTGGCATCATGTTCGGCTTGGCCATGGTGCAGTTTGAGGGCGGCTGGCGGATATTGATCCCTGACCAGCCGTGGTGGCATTTGCTGCGCGGGGTGTTGGTGGTGATTTCCAACATGACCTATTTTGTTGCGCTGGCGGCGATCCCGCTGGCGGATGCGACGGCGCTGTTTTTTGCCGCGCCGTTGATGATCACTTTGCTGTCGATCCCGATGCTGGGCGAGAAGGTTGGCCCGCTGCGGCTGGGCGCGGTGGCGGTGGGGTTCATCGGGGTGGTCATCATGCAGCGCCCATGGGCCGAGAGCGCGCATCTGGAAGTCTCGCGGATTGTGCTGCTGTTGCCGGTGCTGGCGGCGTTCACCTATGCGATGAACCAAGTGCTCACACGGAAACTGGGGGTGCGGGCCAAGGCATCGGCCCTATCGGTTTATATTCAGGCGACGTTTTTGATTGTGTCGCTGGGGTTTTTCTTTGTGGCCGGGGATGGGCGGTTTGCCGAAGGCTCGGAGAACCTCTCGGTTCAGTTTTTGCTGCGCGCATGGGTGTGGCCGCCGCAGAGCGATTGGTGGGTGTTTATGGCGCTGGGGGTGAATGCCGCGATTGTGGGTTATGCGCTGAGCCAAGCCTATCGCAGTGCGGATGCCGCCACGGTTGCGCCGTTTGAATATATCGGTCTGCCGCTGGCGGTATTTTGGGGCTTGGTGATTTTCGACACATTGCCCGAGTGGGAAGTGTGGCTGGGGATCAGCTTGATCATTGCCTCGGGGCTTTTTGTGTTTCTGCGCGAGCGGCAAAAGGCCATGGCCCTTGCCACGCCGCGCCCGCGCAACCGCCATTAGCGGCGGCGCATTGAGCAGGCGCAGGGTTTGAGTATTTAAAGAAGGGTGAAGCGGGGCGCGGTTACGGCGCGAGTTTCACCACGACTTTGCCTGTGGCTTTGCGGCTGCGCAGCAGGTCCAGCGCTTCATTGGCTTTGGTCAGCGGCAGGGTATGGCTGACATGGGGTTTGAGCTTGCCCGCCGCGTACCATGCAAAAAGCTGGGCGAAGCTGTCGGTGAGGACCGACGGTTTGAGGCGCGCGTAGCCGCCCCAGTAAAAGCCCAGCACGGTGAGGTTTTTCACCAGCAGGATATTGGCGGGGATTTGCGGCACCTCGCCGGAGGCAAAGCCCAGCGGGATCAGGCGCGCTTCGGGGTTGCAGGCGCGCAGGGCCGCTTTGAATTGATCGCCGCCGATGGGGTCATAGACCACATCCGCGCCGCCCAGTGATTTCACGATCTCGCGGATGTCATCCGTTTCGGAGTTGATCAGGTGGTCGGCCCCGGCCTGTTTGCAGATCGCAAGTTTATCCGCGCCGCGCGCGCAGGCGATGACTTCGGCGCCCATGAGTTTGCCAAGTTCCACCGCCGTGAGGCCGATGCCCCCCGATGCGCCCAGCACCAACAGGCGCTCGCCCGGTTGCAGATGCGCTTTGTAGTCCAGCGCCACATGGCTTGTGCCGTAAGCGATGAGGAAGGCGGCGGCATCGACCGCGTCCATGCCATCCGGGATCGGCACGCAGACATCAGCGGGCACGGCGGCATATTCGGCCAAGCCGCCAAACCCCGTGTAGGCCGCGATGCGTTGGCCGATGTGAAGGTGGGTGACGCCCTGCCCCAGCGCCGCAACCGTGCCTGCCAGTTCCATGCCAAGGGTAAATGGCAGGGGTGGTTTTTCCTGATAGGTGCCTTTGATGATCAGCAGATCGCCGAAGTTCAGCCCGCAAGTGTCAATTTGCACCAGCACTTCGCCCGGCGCGGGTTGGGGCATTTCCACATCGACCAGTTGCAGGGGGCTGTCATAGGCGGTGACTTGCATGGCGCGCATTGGCGAAGGCTCCTTGGATGTTATGCAGCGCCAAGGTGGCGGGGCGGTTTCACATTGGCAAGTGTAACCTTGGGTTCACAGCAGCACGGAGCGGATGGCGAAAGCCACCAGCGCCAGCACGCCCACGCTGCCGCCCCAGATCAGCACAAACCAGCCCAGCCGCCGCCACATCAGTGGTAGCCCTCTTCCGGGTCCACCTTGCCGCGAAACACCCAATAGGCATAGGCGGTGTAGCCAAGGATCATCGGCAGCAAGATCAGCGTGCCGACCAGCGCGAAGGCGAGGCTGCTGTCGGGGGCGGCGGCTTCGGCGATGGTGAGGCTTGGGGGGATGATATGCGGATAAAAGCTGATGCCGATGCCGACAAAGCCCCAGATGAACAGGCCAAGGGCCGACATGAAGGGCAGCACGTCGCGTTGGTGTTTGAGGCCCCAGAACAGCCCGGCCACGCTGGCCGCGACCAGCAGCGGCACGATGGCGGAATAGCCAAGGTTCGGCCATGTGAACCAGCGGTCGAAATAGACGGTGTCGAGGAACGGGGTCCAGAGGCTGAACAGGCCCATGAAGCCCACCGTGCCCAGTGCCGCAGGCCAAGCGAGGCTGCGCATATGTTCTTGGATGCGGCCTGTGAGTTTCATGTTGAGCCAAGTCGCGCCCAGCATCGCGTAGCCCAATGTGACCGCAACCCCAGTCAGGATGGAGAACGGCGTGAGCCAATCCCACCAGCCGCCTGCATAGGCGCGGTCTGCGACTTCGATGCCTTGGACCAAGGCGCCCAGCGCGATGCCTTGGCACAGGGACGCCACAAGCGAGCCGCCAAAAAATGCCATGTCCCAGAAGCGTTTATCGGCCACGCGCCAGCGGTATTCAAAAGCAACCCCGCGAAACACCAGCGCCAGCAGCATCAGGATGATCGGCATGTAAAGCGCAGGCATCACCACCGCATAGGCCAGCGGGAAGACCGCAAACAGCCCGCCGCCGCCCAGCACCAGCCATGTTTCATTGCCGTCCCAGATCGGGGCGACGGAGTTCATCATCACATCCCGTTCGCCCTCGTCTTTGGTGAGCGGGAAGAGCAGGCCAACCCCCAGATCGAACCCGTCGAGGATCACGTAGATCAGCACTGACAGGGCGATGATGCCCGCCCAGATGAAGGACAGTTCCAAACCAAGCATTATGCGTGTTCCTTTTTATCTGAACGGCGGGCGCGTTCTTGCAGGGCCGGGGTCGTGCCGCTGGCGCGCAGGGGGCCATCGCCGCGCGGGTCTTCGCTGGCTTCGGTTTGGGGCGGTTTACCCATGAGGCGCAGGATATAGACGGTGCCCGCGCCAAACACGGCGAAATACACCACGATAAAGGCCAGCAGGGAGGCGCCCACAGCCGGGGCTGCGATGGGCGAGAGGCTGTCGGAGGTGCGCAGCAAACCGTAGACGGTGAAAGGTTGCCGCCCGACTTCGGTTGTGACCCAGCCCGCCAGCACCGCGACAAAGCCGGTTGGCCCCATCACAACCGCCAGCCGGTGCAGCCATGGCCCGTCATAGAGCCGCCCGCGCAGCCGCGCCAGCAGCGCCCAAGCGCCCAGCCCCAGCATGGCAAAGCCAAGCCCGACCATCACGCGGAAGGACCAAAAGACAATCGCCACGGGGGGCTCGTCCTCGTCGGGGATGGTGTCGAGCCCGGCCATCGGCGCATTGGGGTCGTGTTTGAGGATCAGCGAGCCAAGTTTGGGGATCTCCACCGCGTAATCGATGCGCTTTTCCGCCGCGTTGGGGATGCCAAACAAGATCAGCGGCGCGCCGTGGTCGTGGCTCTCGTAATGGCCCTCCATGGCCATGATCTTGACCGGCTGGTGTTCCAGCGTGTTCAGCCCGTGTTGATCGCCTGCGAGGATTTGCAGCGGGGTCACCAGCGCCAGCATCCACATGGCGTTGGAGAACATCACCCGCGCGCCTTGGGCCTTGCCATCGCGCAGCAGGTGCCAGCCGCCCACCGCGCCCACCACCAGCGCTGTGGTCAGATAGGCGGCCAGCACCATATGCACCAAACGGTAGGGGAAGGAGGGGTTGAAGACGATTTTCCACCAATCTTCGGGGATAAACTGGCCCAGCTCGTTCATGCTGTAGCCTGCCGGGGTTTGCATCCAGCTGTTCACTGACAAGATCCATGTGGCCGAGAGCAATGTGCCAAAGGCCACCATGCCTGTGGCGAACATATGCAGCCTGTCGCCCACCCGTTTGCGGCCAAAGAGCATGATGCCAAGGAAGCCTGCTTCGAGGAAGAAGGCCGAGAGAACCTCATAGGCCATGAGCGGGCCGATCACCGGGCCTGCTTTGTCGGAGAACACCGCCCAGTTGGTGCCAAATTGATAGGACATCACAATGCCCGACACGACCCCCATGCCAAAGGCGAGGGCGAAGATTTTCTTCCAGTAGTTGAACAGCACGAAATAGGTTTCGTTGCGGGTCCAGAGCCAGCGGGCGTTCAGCACCGCGAGGTAGCTGGCCAGTCCGATGGAGAAAGACGGGAAGATGATATGGAAGGACACCGTGAAGGCAAATTGCACACGGGCCAGAATCTCGGCGGAGAAAGCATCAAACATTGGCGCACCTTTTAGGGGTTACGCTTAGGATAGCCTTGTGAGCGGGTGGAACAAGGTATCTGTTGTCGCATGCGGCGTGTGTGGGGGGAGAGAGATGGCACGGGATGGGTTCAAGGTGTTGAAATTAGGGTGAAATAACCAGATTGTCGCAGCGCGGCATTTTGACGGGTTGGGGGGGATGGGTGCCCCCCCCTCACCCCTCGACCGGGAAGTGCAGTTCGGCGTGGAGGCCGGGGGCTGCGTCTTGGAGGGTGAGGGCGGCGCCGTGCAGGCGGGCGATGCTGTCGACGAGGCTGAGGCCGAGGCCGTGGCCCGGTGTGGCGCGGCTGCGGTCCAGGCGGTAGAGGCGGCCCAGCACTTTTGCGCGTTCGGGTGCGGGGATGCCGGGGCCGGTGTCGGTGACGCTTAGGGTGACCGCGCGGGGGGCAGCGGTGAGCGCGACGGTGATCGCGGCGCCCTGCCCTGCGTGGCGCACGGCGTTTTCGATCAGGTTCGAGAGCATCTGGCCCAGCAGGTTTTTCTCGCCGCGCAGCACGGCGGGGCCGTTTGCGCTGAAATGCAGGGTTTGGCCCTGCGCGCTGGCGGCGCTTTCATGCACTTCGACCATGGTTTGTGCCAGTTTGGCCAGATCAACGGGAGCGAAATGCTGTTCGGCCTCGCCCGCGTCGACCTGCGCCAATTGCAGCAGCGATTGGAACACCGAGGCGATGCCGCGTAGCTCGCTTTGGGCGCGGGAGGCCAGATCATGGGCGGGGCTGGCCGGGTCCAGCGCGCCGATGAGTTCATCCAGTTGCAGCGAGACCCGCTGGATCGGGGTTTTGAGGTCATGGGCGATGTCGGTGGAGACTTCGCGCAGAGAGGTCACCACCCGTTCTTGCGCCCCGGCCATGCGGTTGATTTTCTGGCCGATTTGCAAAAGGTCATCCGACCAGCGCGGCCCCGGTGTGACCCGCGCCGCGAGATCGCCGCCGGTCAATTGATCAAGCGTGCCTGCGATGGTTTCCACATGGCGTTTGGAGCGCCGCGCCAGATAGAGCCCGCCGCCCAGCGCGATGAGCACGGTAGGCAGCAGGCTGATCCAGAGCACCCCCAGAAAGGCGGAGCCAAGCGCGTCAAGTTCAGCGCGGCTTCGGGCGATGGTGAGTTGGCCGCCATAGAGCCGGGCGGTGAGGGCCAGATAATCGCCTTCGATCCGGGTTTGCCCGTCGATGATGGAGACCACGTGGTAGCCTTCGGCGTCGCGGGCGATGGCGGCGTTGCCAAAGATCCGCCCGCCCGGTGCCACGTAGCTGAGCACCAGCCGTCCGGGATCGGTTTCGCGCGATTCCGCCTCGACCAGCAGGGACACCGCGCGGGCGGTGGGGGCGGCGCGAAAGCCTGCCATGTCTTGGTTCAGGTCGTCGCGGATGGTTTGTTCGAACGTGGCATGGGTGAAGCCATAGCTGGCCGCGAGGCTGAGCAGGCTGATGGTGGTGAACAGCAGCACCAGCAGCAGCGCGAGCCGCAGCGGCATGGAGCGCCAGAGGTTGCGGATACGGCGCATCTAGAGGTCGATCTTGTAACCCGCGCCGCGCACGGTTTGGATCAGGTCACGGTCAAAGGGTTTGTCCAATTTGGCGCGCAGCCGGCTGATGTGGGTTTCGACCACATTGGTTTGCGGATCAAACGACAGATCCCAGACCGCTTCGAGCAGCATGGTGCGGGTCTGGATGCGTCCTTTGCGGCGCAGCAGATGTTCGAGCAGGGCAAATTCACGCGGCAGCAGGTCGATCTCTTGGCCTGCGCGGGTGATTTTGCGGGTGATCAGGTTCATTTCCAGATCGGCAGCGCGCAGCACGGTTTCTTGCTCCATCGCCTGCGGGCGGCGGGCCAGCGCGGCCACCCGCGCCGAAAGCTCGCCAAAGGCGAAAGGTTTCACAAGGTAATCATCGGCCCCGGCATTAAGCCCATCAATGCGGTCGCTGACGCTGCCCATGGCGGTGAGCAGCAAAATAGGCGCTTTGTTCCCTGCCCCGCGCAGGGTTTTGACCAGCGCAAGCCCATCAAGCCCCGGCAGCATACGGTCCACGATGAGCACGTCATAGCCAGCCGCGCTGGCTTGGAGCAGCCCGTCGCGGCCATTGGCGATATGGTCGACGCTGTGGCCTTCTTCGCGCAGGCCGCGGGCGACATATTCCGCCGTGGTGGCGTCATCTTCGATCAAAAGCAATTTCATAGCAGCCCTATAATACAGCCAATCGCCCAGCGCATCATTACAGATTTGTAATCGCCGCCAAAGCTGGGCGTAAGGATCAGCCCCCAAATGACAGGCTAGGAAATTGGAATGCAGTAGGAGCATGATATGAAATCGATCCTGACAACAAGCGCGCTGGTGGCGGCATTGGCAACTTCGGGTGGGCTGGCATTGGCGCCAACTGCGGCGCTGGCTGTGCCTGCCGGGGGCTATGGCGATTTGGTGGAAGAGGTCTCTCCTGCCGTGGTGTTCATCGAGGTGACCGCCGCGCCGCAGCCTGCGGAATATCGCGGCCAGATGCCCGAAGAGCTGCGCCGGTTCTTTGGCGAGCAGATGCCGCAGGGCCAGCAGCCCGCGCGCCAAGGGTTGGGTTCGGGGTTCATCATTTCAGCCGATGGGCAGATTGTGACCAACCATCACGTGGTGGCAGGGGCCGAGACCGTGACGGTAAAGATGGCCGATGGCCGCGCCTTTGAGGCCAAGGTTCAGGGCAGCGACGCGGCCACGGATATTGCGCTGTTGAAGATTGAGGCCGATGTCGAATTGCCATTTGTGGATTTTGGCAGTTCCGAGACCATGCGCGTGGGCGATGAGGTGGTGGCCGTGGGCAACCCCTTTGGTTTGGGCGGCACGGTGACATCGGGGATTATCTCCGCCAAGTCGCGCAACATCAACGCGGGGCCGCTGGATGATTTCATCCAGACCGATGCCTCGATCAACCGGGGCAATTCCGGCGGGCCGTTGTTCAACAATGCGGGCGATGTGATTGGGGTGAATACCGCGATCCTGAGCCCGGATGGCGGCTCGGTCGGGATCGGTTTTGCGGTGCCTTCTG
Organism: Sulfitobacter sp.; assembly: GCA_051252055.1. Classification (GTDB taxonomy): domain Bacteria; phylum Pseudomonadota; class Alphaproteobacteria; order Rhodobacterales; family Rhodobacteraceae; genus Sulfitobacter. Next base: position 429,865 of record JBPOFD010000001.1, on the reverse strand, counting down.
ATCTGGTGCAGGAAGTTGTGGCCGATCTGAGCGCGGATGGCACGGTGTCGCGCAGCTGGCTTGGGGTGCAGATCCGCCCGATGACAGCCGAAGTGGCGCAGGTGCTGGGGTATGACGCGCCCAAGGGCGCCGTGGTTGAGGCCGTGGTTGCAGACAGCCCCGCCGCCAAAGCCGGGTTGAAACCGGGCGATATTGTGCTGAGTTTTGGCGCAAAGGACATCAGCGAGTTGCGTGATTTGACCCGCGCTGTGGCGCTGACCGAGGCGGGCGATGCCACCGAAGTCAAGGTATGGCGCAAGGGCGAGGAGGTCACGCTGGACGTGACGGTGGCCACCCGCGCGCCTGAAGAAAAGGCGTAACGCCTAACGCAGTTTCGGCGCGGCTGTCCCATTGTCTTTGCTGCGCTGAAACCTGGGGCCACATCGGGTGCGATTGCCCCGCCCGGATGTGGCCCCTTTTTTATATCGAGAGGGGCTTAGAGCGACATGGCTCCGACGCTGCCGCCGCCGCAGACATAGAGGGTTTGCCCGGTGACAAAGCTGTTTTCGGGATCGCAGAAGAACAAAAACGCGTTGGTGACATCGCGAGATTGGCCCAAGCGGCCCACGGGAATGCGTTTGGCAAGTTCGGCTTCGCGGTCGCTGCCTTTTGGGATGATGTCCCAGAAATTATCGGTCTGGATCGGGCCCGGTGCCACCACATTGACGGTGATGCCATGCGGCGCAAGTTCCAGCGCCCATGTGCGGGCCATGCCGATCATGCCTGCTTTGCTGGCTGCATAGGCGGTGCGGGTGGGCACGCCCAGCGCCGCACGCGAGCCGTTGAACATGACGCGGCCAAAGCGGTTGGCCTTCATCGAGGGCAGGCAGGCTTGCAGCAGGCTGAGCGCCGCGCCCAAGTGCAGTTGCGCCAGACCTGTGATGTCGGAGGGTTTCGCCTCTTCGAGCAGATTGGGCCAGACCATGCCTGCGTTATGCACCAGATGCGAGACCTCGTGCTGGCTGGCGATTTGGGCGGCGGCCTGCTCCACGGCGGCGGCATCGAGCAGGTCGACCTCGACCGCGATCAGGTTTTTATGCTGCCATTCGGGCGCGCCGCGTGACAGGGAAATCACGGTATAGCCTTTGTCTGCCAGACGTGCGCCCAGATCGGCGCCGATGCCTTTGCTGCCGCCTGTGATGATCGCTGTGTGGTTGCTCATGCAGTGTCTCCTACCAGTGCCAGCACGCGCAGGGGGCTGCCTGTGCCGCCTTTGATTTTGAGCGGCGGGGCGATCAGCATCGCGCCTGTGGCGGGCAGCTGATCCAGATTGCACAGGCATTGCAGCCCGTATTTACCCGCGCCGTGCAGCAAGAAATGCGCCGGATATGGCGGGTCGTAATGCGCGCCCTGCCCTGCGTCTGTGCCCACGGTTTCGGTGCCAAAGCCGCGAATGTCGCGGGTCAGCAGCAGCGCGATTGCCGCAGGGGTTGGCCCCGGGGAATGCGGCCCATCGGCGCGCATGTTCAGATAGTCGGTGCCGCGCCGTTTGGACCAATCGGTGCGCATCAGCACCCATGCGCCAGCCGGGATTGTGCCATGCTCGGCCTCCCATGCGGTGATGGCCTCGGGGGTGAGTTCGAAATCATCATCCTGCGCCGCCCCGGCAGAGCAATCGATCACCACCACAGGGCCGACAAAGGCGGCGGGGTCGATTTCATCCACCGCGCCATTGGCCACATCGCGGCCCGAGACCCAGTGGATCGGCGCGTCAAAATGCGTGCCGGTATGTTCGTTCAGCGTGAGGTTATGCCATTTCCACGCGGGGCCGCGATGGTCATAGGCAGAGACTTCTTCCATGCGAAAGCGCGCGCATTGGCCAAATTCCGGCGGCAGGATGATTACCGGGAAATCGGGGTCAAGCGTGTGGGTCAGATCGACCACGCGCACCGAGCCTGCGGCAATCGCCTGTGTGATATCAGCGATAGGTTGGTTCATCATGCGCCCCCTCGGCGTTCGCGTTCCAGCAGCGGCGCGTCTTGCCGCCAGCGGTCATAGGTGTCGCGGGCGACATCGCCGCAGATCACCTCTTCGAGCCCGTCCACCAGTCCCGACACAATGGCGCGGGCCAGTGCCTTTGGGGCGACTTTGGGCGGCGGCAAAGGTTGGTGCCATTCATCATCAAGCGGGCCGGTGTAGACATTCATCACGCGCAGGCCGCTGCTGCGAAACTCGCCGCGCAGCGACTGGCAGATCGAGCGGGCGGCGGCGTGGCTGGCGGCGTGGCCGGCAAAGCCTGCGTCCGGCACCAAAGCGCCAACCGAGAGGATGTTCACAAAAGCGGCGGCGGCGTTCACCCCGTCGGCGGTGCGCGCGGCCATGCCGGGGCCAAAGCCTTGGGCCAGACGCATCAGCCCCAACACATTCGTCTCCATCGCGTCGCGGGCAAAGCTGGTGTCGCCGCCCAGCACGCCGCCGGGGCGGGTGAAATGGGCGGTGTTGATCAAGATATCCACCTTGCCGCCGATCTGTGCGGCGGCGCGGGCAACCGAGCTTGTGTCCGTCACATCCAGCGGGGTGAGTTCAACGCCGTCCATAGCGGCCAGCGCATCGCGGCCTTCCCAGCGGCGCCATGCCTCTGGCTCGCCCATGAAAACGCGGGCAGCGCCAGCGGCCAAAAGCGCAGCGGCCAGCGGGCCAGCCACCGGGGCGCGGGCATCGGTGATCAGCACGCGGCGGTGTTTGGGGTTGGCCGACATTTCGCGCAGCATGGGATCATCTTGCATATGTTCGCTTCCTTGCAGGGGCAGTGCCACCATCACGCCGTGGCCTGCCTTGTCGAGTTTCAGCGCCAGTTGCACCTTGTCGCCGCGTGCCACTTCGCCGTGCAGATGGCAGACTGCAACGGGGCCTGCATCGAGCTGTACCGAGCCGATGCGCCATGGCAGGCGTTCGCGAAAATAAGGGTCGGGCGAGACGCGGATGGTGGTTTGCGCAATCACCGTGCCGCCGCGCGGAGTGTCTTGCCAGCGCAGGGCCACGCTGAGGCATTTAGCGCAGGCATCGCGGGGCGGATATTGCACCGCGCCGCAGTCATCGCAGTGTTGCAGGGCAAAATCCCCATGTGCCGCAGCCACGCCCAGCCCCAGCGCCGCGCGCGAGCGGGCAAGCGGCGGCAATGTGGGTTGGCGGCTGCGTTTTTGCGGGTCTTTCTTGCCGGGCGCTGTGAGCGGATTGGTCATGCGTCGGCCCCCCGAAGGATCGCAGCGGCAGAGCAAACGCCGCGGTCATAATTGATCATGCCAAAGCCCGAGACCATGGCGCGGGCGGCGTTTGGCACTTGGGTTGGGCCTGCTTGGCCGGTGACTTGGCGCAGCGCCTCGACCAGCCCAAGATAGCCGCCTGCGGCCCCTGCCTGTCCGGCGGAAAGCTGGCCGCCGGAGGTGTTATGGGGGAAATCGCCGTCAATCGTGAGGTCGTGCGATTGCACAAAGGCCGCGCCCTCGCCCTTGGGGCAAAAGCCCAGGTCTTCGAATTGCATCATCGAGATCACCGGGTAGTCATCATAGGTTTGGCACAGGTTGATGGCGTCCGGGCCGTGGCCGGCCATGTCCCACAGCTCGGCGATGTCCACGCCCCAACCGCCGCGCAGTTGCATCGGATCATCCGCATAGGCGTTGTGCCGCTCGATTGTGGCGCTGATCCGGGCGAAGGGCAGACCGCGCCGCAGCGCCTCGTCTTCGCGCAGCACAAGGAAGGCTTCGGCCCCGGCGCAGGGCATCACGCAATCAAACAGCGCGATGGGATCGCAGATCATCCGCGCATCAAGATAGGCATCAAGGCTGAGCGGGGATTTCATCAGCGCATTGGGGTTGCGCAGCGCATTGGCGCGCTGGGCCACGGCGATGCGGCCAAAATCGGCGCGGCCGGGGCCGTATTGCGCCATATAGGCGTCTTGCAGCAGGGCGAAGGCCGCGTTGGGGCCGCCAAAGCCATAGGGGAAGGTCGCATCCATCGAAAAGCGCGAGAAGCTGCCCAGAAGGTTGCGGAAACTGTCGAGTTGGTTGGTGTCGCCCGCCACGCAGGCCACGATATCGGCGTCGCCTGCTTGGACCGCGCGAGCGGCGCGGCGCAGGGCGACAACGCCGCTGGCGCCGCCTGTGGGCACGGTATCAAGCCAGCGCGGCGACAGGCCCAGATGCTGGGTCAGGCCGACGGGTGTGTCGGGGCCAAGGGTGAAGCTGGAGACCGACAGGCCATCAAGCCCGGCAGGCGTCAGATCCGCCGCGCGCAGCAACCCGTGCAGGGCGCGGGCGATCCACCAATGGGCGGTTTGTTCGCTGTAGCGCGTGTAGGGCACGGTCACGGGGGCGGCGATGACCACACCATCATAAGGGGCGCGGCTCATGCGGCGGATCGTTTCTTGAGGTGCCGCGTGTCGGTGCAATTGCCCGCCGCCAGCAAGTCGGCGGCCAAGGTTTTAAGCGTGGCGCGTTGCAGTTTTTGCGTGGCGGTGAGGGGCAGTTCGGTGACGAAGGAAATAAAGCCCGGCGCTTTGTAATAGGCAAGCTGGGTGAGGCACCAGCGGGTGATTTCCTCGGCGTCGATGGGCGTGTCTGATTTGGGCACGATACAGGCGAAAACCTCGTCGCCGCGCAGCGCGTCCGGCACGGCAGCCACGGCGGCGCTGGCGATGGCGGGATGGCGCATGAGGATGGATTCGACCTCGACGGCGGCGATGTTTTCGCCCGATCGGCGGATCACGTTTTTCTTGCGGTCGACAAAATAGACCGAGCCATCGGGGGTTTGGCGCACGATGTCGCCGGTGTGGAACCAGCCGCCTTGCCATGCCTCGTCTGTGGCCTGCGGGTTTTTGAAATATTCGGCAAAGAAGCCCCGGCGCGGGTCATCGCCGCGGCGGCGCACCAGCAATTCGCCCTGCGCGGCGGGGGTGCCTGCGTCATCTTCGATGCGGATTTCCACATCGCCTTCGGGTTTGCCAAGGCAGCTTTGCCCCACAAGGCGCGGCTCGCGGTTGTTGGTGATGGAGGCCCCTGCCCCGGTTTCGGTCATGGCCCATGCCTCGACCAGTGGGAAGCCGAAACGTTCCTCGAAGCTGGCGTGCAGTTTCGGGTCAACCCCGGCGCCAAAGCCAAAGCGCACAGTGTGATCGCGGTCTGATGCATCCGGGGCCGCGCCCATCAGCATGGAGGGCATCACGCCCAGATAATGCAGGCAGGTGGCGCGGCTAAGGCGCACGGCCTCCCACCAGCTGCGCGGGTGGAAACGGTCAAGCACGGTCAGGCAGCCGCCCACGCAGAGCATCGCCATGAAGGAGTAAACCATGGCGTTCATGTGGAAAATCGGCAGCGGGGTGAGCATGCGCTCGCCCTCGTCGCTCAGGCCGCAGAGCCCGCCTGTGGTGGCGTACCATTTGCCCGCTTCGAGGAAATAGGCGTTGGTGAGCACGCAGCCCTTTGGCTGGCCCGTGGTGCCAGATGTATAGAGCAGCGCGGTTTCCGCATCGCCGCCGCGCAGGGCCGCCGCGCCATTTGCGCGCGGGGCTGGCAGGGCCGCGCCCAGCGCGATGACGGGCATGGCAACGCCGGCCTGCGCCGCCGCGCCGCGCAATTCATCGCAGCGGTTTTGCGTAGCGACACAGAGCACGGGCTCGGCGTGGCCGATCATATAGGCCTGTTCGGCGGCGCGCAGATCGGGGTTCACGGGGACCACGGACGCGCCCAGCGCATTGAGCGCCAAAAGCCAGATGAAATAATCGGGGCGGTTTTCCAGCAGCAGCATGACCCGGTGGCCGGGCCCGTAGCCTGCGCTGCGCAGATCGCGGGCGAGGTCTGCCACTTGGGCGGCGGCGGCGCCATAGGTCAGCTCGCCCGGCGCGATGCCATAGATCGCGGCGGTTTCGGGCAGCACGTTGAGCATGGCGCGCTGGGGCCAGCGGGCGGCGGCGGCTTCAAAGGCGGCAAAGACGGTGGGTGCGGTGTAGATCATGGCAGCAACTGGATGTTGCGGAAGGCGGCATCGCAATTGACGATCTCGACTTTCTTGTTGGCGATGCGCAATTTGCCATCGACCAGCGCCAGATCGTGGCGGGCAGTCAGGGCGAGCAATTGCTGTTCGTCGAGCCGGGTTTCCACGTAATGCATGAAGGTGGTTGTCACAAATGTATCGCCGTTCATTTCATCGACAAAGGGGCGCTGGATCACGTGGTGGCAGCGGCTTTTGGGTTTCTGGCTAAAGGTGCGCGCACCGTTGAGCCGCTCGACCCGCAGTTTGAGCATGAAAAGGTCTTCGTACATCAGCGAGGTTTCGTTGATCGGGTCGGTTTGTTTGTAATCGAGCGGCATCCAGTAATGGCCATCGGGCAGCCACAGATCGAGCCATTCACTAAAGCGGCCTTCGTCCAGCATGCGGGCTTCTTCGTAGATAAAATCGATCAGATCATCACGCGTAATGCTCATGCGCCCATCCCCGCTGTCATAAATTTCACCCATGCGTTGAATTGGTTGCGCATCTGGCGTTCGGTGGTGCCGTTTTCCACGGCTTCTTCAGTGAAATCCTCATCGCCGGTGCGCAGCCGCGAGATGTTGACCCATTCCATGCCATCCACATGCAGACCTTCCTGCGCGCGTTCGTACATTTCCAGATCGTCATGGCCGACAATCGAGGTGGGGGCGTTGATCATGCGGTTGTACATGGCGGTGCGCGCCGTGAGTTCTTCGGGCGCGTCCACCAGACGGTAGATGTAGCTTTCCACAATGGTTTTATCGGCGGCCAGCGGGATGAAATTGCGCAGCTGCTGGATCGGGCCTTTGATCATGATATTTGGGAAATAGACCGTGTTATGGCGGTTCTCGGCCAAGATCGCTTGGGCTTTCTCTGCGCCGTAAGTTTCGCTCAGCGCGTCCAGATAGCCGGGAATTTCCGTGTAATTGGAGTGGATCGAGTGGTTCACCCCGGTGTGGCCATGGCCGTTTGGCCATGTGCGGATGCCCATGTCTTCGAAAAACTCATACGCCGACATGAACGGCGCGATGATCTCCATCGCGGCGGGTTTGGGCGCGCCTTCGGGCAGGTTCAGTTCTTCGTAGAGTTTGACGGCGGTGCCCGCCGAGCTTTCATGTGCAACCATCGGGTGGCAGGTGTCGGTCTGGTTTTCGACCAGCATTTTCCAGTTGCAATGGTGCAGGTAGCGCAGCGGCGGGCCGACCACTTCGAGCCGCCCGGCCGGAGAGCGATCAACCATATTGTCCAGCGAGCTGAGGCTGTCGCCAAAGAATTCCTCGAAGCTGATGCCCTCATCGGCAAGGCGCGCAAAGATGAAGCCGCGGTAATTATGCACCGCGCCCACAGATTTCATGCCGCGGCCATTTTCGGTTTCTTCCAGCCCGGTGCCCTCGTAGCCCTTTTTCAGCGGGATCGCGAGTTTGCAGCCATCGGTTTTGAAGGACCATGCGTGGTAGGGGCAGCGGAAGAATTTGCCGGTGTTGCCCGTGCGGTCGATCACGATTTTGGTGCCTTTATGCGGGCAGCGGTTCAGCAAGACGTGAATGTCGCCGGTGCTGTGGCGCACCTGAATAACGGGTTGGTTGCCGATCTGGGTGGCGAAATAATCGCCCTTTTGCGGGGTTTGGCTGTCGTGGCCGACAAAGACCCACGCGTTGGCAAAGAGGTTTTTCATCTCAAGCTGGTAGATTTCCGGCGAGACATAGACGTCGCGGTGCACCTGATGGGGTTCAACCAGCGCCTCGATGCGGTGGCGGGTTTCGGTTTGGTGGCTCATGGCGTGGCTTCCCTCTGGTAACGGTGGCAGGCTTGCTAGATGTCCAGCACAAGGCGGGGTGATTTGGCGCGGCTGACGCAGATTTGCATGATTTTGCCGCTGGCGCGTTCGGCGTCGGACAGCACCACATCGCGGTGGTCTGGTGTGCCGTCCAGCACGTCGCATTGGCAGATGCCGCAATCGCCGCGCTGGCAGTCATAGATCACATCGACGCCGCCTTCTTCGAGCACATCGATGATGGTTTTGCCCGGCGGGATGGTGAAGACCGCGCCTGTCGAAGAGATCTCGACCTCGAAGGCGGTGTCGCCTGCAGCGGGGGCGGCGGCTTCGAACAGTTCAAAATGGATGCGCTCGGGCGGGATGCCTGCGGCTTCGGCGCGGCTGCGGGCGGCGTCGATCATGCCGCGCGGGCCGCAGACGTAGAGATGCGCCTGCCCCAGCCCCGCGATGAGACCGCCGAGGTCGAGCGCCGTGGCGGGATCATCATCGGCATGCAGGTGCAGCGCATCGCCAAAGCTTGTCTCTAGCGCATCGGCAAACCCCATCATGGCGCGGGTGCGCCCGGCATAATGGAAGGCAAATTGCTGGTTTGCGGCGCGCAGGGCGCTGGCCATGGAGATCATTGGCGTGACGCCAATCCCCCCCGCCAGCAGCACCGCAGGGGCAGAGATATCCAGCGGGAAATCGTTTTTGGGCGCGACGAAGCTGATCTGTGCGCCTTTGGCCAAGCCGTGCATATGTTTGGAGCCGCCTTTGCCCTCGGGCTCGAGCTGGACCGCGACGCGGTAGCTGCTGGGGGTCTTCGGGATCGGATCGAAGCTGATCAGGGAATAGGCGCGTGTATCGCCATCCGGCAGATCGAAGAGCACATGCGCCCCAGCCGTATAGGCAGGCAGCGGCGCGCCGGAGGCCTGCGCCACCTCGAAGCTGCTGATCCGGTCTGTGAGCTGGGTGATCTGTGTCACCACGCCATTGATTCGATCCATGTGTTTTCTCCCCTCCCGATTAATATGATTTTTCATATAGTTTTCGTCAAGCGATTCCTTTATACTTAAAGAAACTGCCGTAGGCTGGGGCAGAAGGAGGGGCTAAAAATGGGTTTCAACCATTTGGATAAAAACGATTTGTCGTCCGAATCGACGCGCGCCAGTGCGCCGGGGTTTGTGGGGGATTACCTGCTCTATTTGCTGGCCTCGGCCAGTGAAGCCGCCAGCGCGCAGTTCCATGCGCAGGTGCGCAAGGCGGGCCTGCGGGTGCCGGAGTGGCGGGTCTTGGCCTGTTTGTATGACAGTGACGGCGCGATGATCACGCGGCTTGCCCCGCTGGCCTTGGCCGAACAATCACGGCTGACGCGGATCATCATCCAGATGGAGGCGCGCGGCCTTGTGCTGCGCAAGAATGACCCTCAGGACGGACGCCGCGTGCGCGTATATCTAACGGATATGGGCCGCGAGATTGCCGGTAATCTGGTGGAGGAGGCCCGCGCCCATGAGGGAAAAATGCTAGGCCTGCTGGAGGGGCACGACGGGGCGCGGCTCAAACCTGCGCTGCGGATGTTGCTCGATGTTTTGGAAGAAAATAACCGCAAGTAGCGGGGCAAATGCAATATATGTTCACAAATCCGGCGAATCCGGTTATATATGTATACGCATATAGTTACGGGAATTGACTAATTAAGAATAAACTGTAACGTTTCTAGAGTTCAATGTCAGACGGGGAGTAGATGACATGACGAAATTCACCAAGTTTTTGGCAAGCACCGCAGTGGCGCTTTGCACAGCGGCGTCGGCCTATGCGGCGGAAACGCTGACCATTTCCACATGGTTGCCGCCAGCCCACCCGGTTAACACCTCCATGTTCGCGCAATTGAGCGAAATGATGGCGGAAGCCTCGGGCGGGGAAATCACCACCGAGCTTAAAAACGGTTTGGCACCGCCACCGGCGCAGATGGATCTGGTGCTGGACGGGGCTGCGGATATTGCGATTTTGTTCCACGGCTATACGCCGGGGCGGTTTGTCGGCACCAAATTGGTCGAAGTGCCCGGTTATGAGGGCAGCGCCGAGGCGGCATCCGTGGCGCATTGGCGTGTGCATGAAGCGATGCTGTCCAAGCTGGACGAGCACCGCGGCGTGAAAGTGATTGCCCTGACCACCCATGGTCCTGGCCAGATCCACTCGAACAAAGAAGTGAACACGCTGGCTGATCTGTCGGGTCTGAAGACCCGTTTGGGCGGCGGTGTGTCTGCGGATGTGGGGGCGGAACTGGGTCTGGTGGGCATTCAGGTGCCTGCGCCAAAGGTCTATGAGACGCTGGATTCCGGCGCGGCGGATGCTGTGGCCATGAACATGGGCGAGCGCATCAGCTTCAAGCTCAATGAAGTGGCCAAGAACGTCTATGAAATGCCCGGCGGTTTTTACCGTGGGTCGTTTGCCGTGATCATGAGCCAAGAGGCCTTCGACCGCCTGCCCGAAGACGTGCAAAAGGCACTTGATGCGGATGTATTTGGCGAAACCGCCAGCCGCATGATGGGCAAAGCATGGGATGCCAGCGACGCCGAGGCGCGCAAAATGACCGAAGAGGCGGGTGACAACAAGATCGTCACCGCCAGCGCCGAAGATCAGGCCGCCTTTGCCGCCATGGCCGAAAAAGTTCGCGCCAAGGTGATTGCCGAGCTGGATGACGCCGGGATCGACGGCACTGCGGCCTTTGAAATGATGCGCAGCGAAATGGCTGCTGCCGCGCAATAAACCAGTCAGGGCGCCGTCGCGATACGGCGCCCTTTTTGCCTCTGTTAGGACCTGCCATGCCCGCTTTGATCCGGTTTCTTCGCAGATTATCTGCGCTGCCGATGATGCTAGCCTCGCTTGCGCTGTTTGCGCTGATGACCCTTACTTTTGCCGATGTTGTGATGCGGTCGGTGTTTAATGCGCCGATCCAAGCCGCGACGGAGCTGATCCGGATTGGCATCGCCTTGGTGGTGTTTGCCGCCCTGCCCGTGCTGTCGGCACGCGGCGGCCATATTGCGGTGGATTTGCTGGATTTCAAATTCGACCAATGGAACCTGCAACGCTGGCGCGACGGGTTGGTGGCGCTGGGCTGTGGGGTGATGCTGTATTGGCCCGCGATGCGCGTGGTGGATTTGGCCCAGCGCGCCCGCAGCTATGGTGATGTCACGGAATATCTGCAAATCCCTACTTTTTACGTCGGGTGGTTCATTGCCATCATGACCTTTCTTACTGCCATTGCGTTGATCATTCGGGGGCTGCTGCACCTCTTTGCGCCGCAGCTTTTGGAGCCCTATAATGCTTGAGTCCCTGATCGGTTTTGCCGCTGTTTTTGTTCTTGTGCTGCTGCGCATTCCGATTGCCTTTGCCATGGGGCTGGTTGGGATGGTGGGTCTGGTTTACGAGACCAGTTACCGGGCGTCGATTTCCATGGTGTCGCGGCTGATCATCGACACATCGCAAGATTACGGGCTGTCGGTGGTGCCGCTGTTTATCTTAATGGGTCTGTTCGTGAACAAAGGCGGCATCAGCCGCGAGCTTTATCAAGTGTCCAATGCGTTTCTGGGTCATTTCCGGGGCGGTTTGGCCATGGCGACGATTGTGGCCTGCGGCGGGTTTGCGGCGATCTGTGGCTCATCGCTGGCCACGGCGGCGACCATGTCGAAGGTCGCGATGCCGGAGATGCGCAAATTCGGCTATGCGGATAGCCTGTCCACCGCGTCAATTGCGGCGGGGGGCACGCTGGGGATTTTGATCCCGCCATCGGTGATTTTGGTGATTTACGGGCTGCTGACCGAGACCTCGATTGGCGCGCTGTTTATTGCGGGGATCGTGCCGGGGGCCTTGGGGATTTTGTTCTATCTGGGCGCGGTGCGGATTTCTGTGGCGCGCAACCCGGCGGCGGGGCCAGCGGGGCCGCGTGCCTCATGGGGCGAGCGGCTGCGGGCGCTCAATTCCGTGTGGTCGGTGTTGGCGCTGTTTGCGCTGGTGATTGGCGGGCTTTATGGCGCGCTGGATTTCTGGCCGATCCATCTGGCGTTTTCGCCCACTGAGGCCGCTGGCATGGGCGCGGCGGGGGCGTTTTTGATCGCGCTGGCGCGGGGCAGTCTGGGCTGGGGCGACATGCGCGAGGTGTTGGAAGAGACGACATTAACCACGGCCTCGCTGTTTGCGGTGCTGATCGGGGCGTGGATTTTCTCGAACTTTGTGAACCTTGCGGGGCTGCCTGAGGGGTTGCTTGGGCTGGTGTCGAATTACGATCTGGGGCCATGGACCGTGATGGTGATGATCCTTGCGATCTACATCGTGCTGGGCTGTATTTTCGAGAGCATGTCGATGCTGCTGCTCACGGTGCCGATTTTCTTTCCGCTGGTCACCAGCCTTGGGTTTGACCCGGTGTGGTTCGGGATCATTGTGGTGGTTGTCACCGAGATCAGTCTGATCACGCCGCCTGTGGGGCTCAATGTTTTTGTGCTCAAGGGGGTGGTGGGCGATGTGTCGACCGGGACCATTTTCAAAGGGGTTACGCCGTTTTGGATGATGGATATTCTGCGGCTGATCTTGCTGCTGCTGTTCCCGGCGCTGGTGCTGTATTTACCTTCGCAGATGTAAGGAATTAGGGCGGGCCTTGATGGCCCGCCCTGTTTTGTAGGTCAGAGGGTTTTAGCTTCGAACCCGCGCATAGTCAGGGTCATATGGCCCCGGCGCGATGACCTCGCATTGGATCAATTCCCCCAGCACATCGATCTGCATTTTACTGCCCGGCGCGGCATGTGCGGGGTCCATGAAGGCCAGCGCGAGGTTCATGCCCACGCGGTGGCCCCAATCGCCCGAGCTGACCGTGCCGATCACCGCCCCGTCCAGCATCACCGACGCGCCGCCATGGGCGGGGGCATCTGTGCTGTGCACGCGCAAGGTGACCAGCGATTTGCCCAGCGATTTGCCCAGCCCGGATTGCTGGCGGGCGAGCAGCGCGGCTTTGCCGATGAAATCCTTGTCCAGTTTCACAAAGCGCGAGAGGCCGGTTTCAAACGGGTCGAATTCGGTGAGAATGTCGGCTTTCCAATGCAGGTAGGATTTTTCCATCCGCATCGATTCCACAGCGCGGGAGCCAAAAAGCGCCAAGCCATGCCCCTGCCCTGCGGTGCGCAGCGCCAGATAGGCGGCGTAAAGTTGGTTGTTGGGGACGTGGATTTCATAGGCAAGCTCGCCCGAGAAGCTGACCGACATGACCGTGGCGGGGGCGATGCCGATGAAAGCCTCGCGCACCGAGAGCCATGGGAAAGCCGCCGCTGACCAATCGCCGCGCGACGCCGCGCTCAGCACGTCGCGGGCGCGCGGGCCTGCCAGTACAAGGATCGTGTGCTCATTGGTGAGGCTGCGGATTTGCACGTCTTCGTCGGGGCGCAAATTGGCCCGCAGCCAGTCCATGTCGTGCCATTCGGCGGCTGCCGCCGAGCCGTACCACACCCGCCCCTCTGGCAGGTTGGCGATGGTGGCTTCGGCCTTGAGGCAGCCGTGGTGATTGAGCAGATAGCCCAGCCCCACGCGCCCGGCTTTGCGGGTGACGCGGCCACAGATCATGCGGTCCAGAAAGTCATGCACGTCTGTGCCGGTTAGCTCAAAGCGGTTGAAGCCGCTGACCTCGGTCAGGCCGACGCGGTTTTGCACGGCCTCGACTTCGCCTGCGACGATATCTAACGTATTGTTAAACGTGAAACTATGGGTCTCGTGGAAATCGGGGGCGGGTTTGATGTATTCCATCCGCTCCCAGCCGTTGACCACGCCAAAGGCTGCGCCCTCGGCGGCAAGCACCGGGGTAAGCGGGGTGGTTTTCATCGGGCGGCCCGCCGGGCGGTGCTCATGCGGGAAGTGGAAGCGGAATTCGTTTTGGTAGTCCTCGATCGCTTTGAGCGCTGTGAGTTCCACATTGCCGTGGGTGGTAAAGCGGCGCGGATCGATGCACCATGTGTCATAGCAGGCTTCGCCCTGCACGATTTGTTGGGCCAGCAGCCAGCCGTGACCGCCGCCCTCGCCAAGGCCCGCGCGCAGCCCGATGATGCAATAAGCGTTGCGTTTGCCGGGGATCGGGCCGACCAGCGGCGCGCCGTCGATTGTGTAGGTGATGGGGCCGTTCACCACAGTGTGGATGCCTGTGTCCATCAAGGCGGGCATGCGGGCAAAGGCGCCTTCGAGCACATCTGTCACGCGGTCCAGATCATCGGGGCAGAGCGCGTTCACAAAATTCGGGTCGATCCCGTCCATGCCCCATGTTTTGCAATCTTGTTCATAAAAGCCCACCAGCAGCCCGTTTTTCTCTTGGCGGCAGTAATAATCGCTGATCGGGCAGCGCAGCAGCGGCATGCGGTGGCCCGCATCGCGGATGGCGGGGATTTCTTCGGTGAGGAAATATTGGTGTTCCATCGAGGTGACGGGGTGGTGCACGCCCATCATCGCGCCCACTTCGTTCACGCGGTAACCGCAGGCGTTCACCACAATTTCAGCATGGATGTCGCCCTTGTCAGTGCTGACGATCCAGCTGTCGTCGGGCAATTGGCGCAGGCCCGTCACAGGGGTGTTGCGGTGGATTTCCGCGCCCGCTTGGCGCGCACGCCGGGCCAGCGCCTGACACAGCTGGGCCGGGTCGATGTCACCGTCCATCGGATCCCAGAGACCGCCAAGCAGGTTATCGGTAGAGATCAGCGGGTGGCGGCGGGCGCATTCGGCGGCGTCGATGACTTCGAACTCCACGCCCATGCCGCGAGCCATGGAGGCGAAATGGCGATAGCCCTGCATCTGCGCTTCGGTATTGGCGAGGCGGATACCGCCATCGCCGTGGTGATAGTTGATCGGGTATTCGGGATCATCCGCCAGTTCTTTGTAGAGGTTGATCGAATGGGTTTTCAGGCCGACCATGGTTTGGTTCATGCCAAAATTGGTGACCTGCGCCGCCGAGTGCCAAGTCGTGCCTGAGGTAAGCTCGTTCCGCTCGAGCAGCATCACGTCGCTCCAGCCCTCTTGGGTGAGGTGGTACAAAGTGGAGCAGCCCGCAATGCCGCCTCCGATCACAACAACACGTGTGGTGGTTTTCATGGCAGACGCTCCTTGTTTGAGGTGGGTACAAGAGCGAGTTCAGCAGAGCCGCCGCCGCCGCGCAATGGGCGTCAGCGGCATCATAGTATGATTGCATTAAAGATTCGGATTTTCCGAAACATCGCCCAGCACGGATAACTCGCCCTGCAAGAAGGGCAGTTGCTGGGCGGCGCGGTGGATGATGCGCTGGGTCAGGCAGGCGCGCAGATCATCAGCGATGCGCGCGGGCAATGCCCCCAGCGCCCCCGCCCGCGCATGCAGCGCCAGACGCCGGGAGAACCGAGGCAGGGGCAGCGGATGCGCCGACACCAGATCGCCCGCGCGGGCCGTGCCCAGAAAGGTGAGCGCCGTGGTGATCGCCCAGCCGCCAAGTTCGGCCACCATGGCAAAGAGCGCCTGATTGGTGGTGAAGGCAAAACCGGGGGGCGGAATGGCGTGGGTGCGGCGCAGTTGCGCTTCGATCTGGCGGCCAATTTGCAAGCTGCTGTCATAGCGCACAAAAGGCAGATCGCGCAGGTTTTCCAGCGATCCTGCGGCCACGCCGGGGGCGGCAACAAGGATGAACGGATCGCGCAGCAGCGCATGTTGTTCGAGCCAGTCGGCGGGGCCAACCGTGTCGACGGCCAGCATGATATCCACGGCGCGGCTGCTCAATGCGTCGTGGTTTTCATGGCTGGCGCCGCTGGTGAGGGCAAAGCGGGCATTGGGCATGGTGCGGGTCATGCGGATCAGCCACGGCGCGGTGACGGTGGCGTCCAGTTCCTCAATCGAGGCGATGCGCAGGGAGAGCGGGGTTTGCCCCTCAGCCGCGAGCAGCCGGGCCTTGGCCGCGCCCACATCGTCGAGCAATTGCAGCGCGGGGGCTAGAAACAGCCTGCCTGCTTTGGTGAGTTCGAACTGCCGCGCGCTGCGTTCGATCAGCTTGGTGCCAAGCGTCTGTTCGAGGCTGGCGAGTTGCGCGGAGGCGGAGCTTGGGCTCATGGCGAGGTTATGGGCGGCGCGGGTGACGGAGCCTGCCTCGGCCATGGCGGCAAAGACCTGAAGGGCGCGAAAGCTGAAAGGTGGCGGCGTTTGGGACATTGCGGATGATCTATTCGGATTTTCCGAAGCCTGTCCAGCGGGCTTAGCCGCCGGGGCGCATATAGATCACGTTGAGCACGCCCTGCCAGAACAGGCGTTGTTCGGTGGGGGCGGTTTGCAGGCGGCGCTGTGCCTCGGCGCGGGCATCATCGCCAAAGCTGAGGATCAGATCGGCGGCGCTGCGGACTTGCTGGACCGAGCAGCCCGTGGGCCGAAGCCGCCAATTACCGCCTTCCTGCGTCAAGCCGCAGCGCGCCTCGGGCGACCAGCCAAGCCGCAACAGCCCGGCGATATCGCCCAGCAATTGCGGCGTGTCGCCAAAGTAAAACCGCCCTTGAGCGGCGGTTTCCAGCGGCGAGACATCGACGCGGTCGAGCCCGGCGATCTGAACAGCCGCGCTGGCGGTATCGCCCAGCCGCGCGGTGCCGGAGATTGTTTTGGCAAGCGCGAGGCTCGGATCATGTTTGGCGGTGTAGAGCGTCACCCCGGCCACCCTGCCCGCCAGATGGTCAAACCGGGTTTGGAAATCAGCCGGGTCAAGATCGGGGGCGGCGAGGATGATCTGGCCAAGCTGGCGGTCTGGCTGGGCGCGCAGGAATTGCTCCAGCGCGGAGAGCAGATGGGCGCTGCCCATGCCATGGGCGACGATGTGCAGCCTGCCTTGGCTTCGGGTGGCCAGTTCGAGAAATTCGGCAAAACCGGGGCGCGAGGGCGCAACGGTTTTTGCATCGCTTAGATAGTTAAAAACCGAAGGGGTGGAGGGCCAGCTATAATACATCATTTGGCCGGGAAATTCGAGATCATAGGACAGTTGCGCGGCCCGCAGCGCGCCGCTGTGAAAGCTGGTATTTGCGCCATGCACAAACAGCAGGCTGTCGTTTTCACCGCAGCATCCCGTGACAAATGCATCCCGTGTCATCTGTTCGATCTGGGCCAGAACGATGTGGTTTTGCGGGTCCAGATGATCGGTGAAAGACCAACCGGAGGGGCGTTCGATCAGGCCCGAAAGGTGGTCTTCGGGCAAGGTGACCAACATGCGCCCAACGGTCAGATCGCCAGGTTCAGTGCCGAAATGCTGCGAGGGATCAGTAGAGCCGGTGGCGGCGCGGTTGGTGCCGAACCAGACAGAAACGGCGGTGGGATCGCCCGCGCCGCGCACCTTGCCGCTGGGCAGATTGCCGGCGATGACCTCGTCGCGCATTTGCCCAAGGGCGGTGACCAGATCGGGTTTGAACTTGGCGATTTTTGGCTCCAGCGCGTCGAGCCGGGCCAACAGCGCGCGGTTTTGCCCGCCCATCCGCGATTTAGCGCTGTTGAAGGCGCGCATCTGGAGATCCAGCGATTGCGCCTCGTCGCCCAGTGCCAAATGGGCGCGGGCCAGCAGATCAAGCGCGGCGGTCAGGCGCGGATCGGTTTCATCCAGCCGATCAAGCAGCGGCGAAAGATAGGTGATGGCGCGGGCGGGGGCGGCGTTTAGCAAAGCGGCGCGGCCAAATTGCAGGCGCAGGTCGGGGTCATCAATGCGGGTCAAAAGCTGATCGGCCAGTGCCAGCGCCTGCGCCGGATCGCCGGGCAAGGCGGCCTCGAAGGCAGCGACGTCATTTAGGGCGCGCAGATCGGGCGGGGTGTTTGGCTGGGGCGGCGCATCTTGGGCAAGCGCCGCCGCGCAGGAGACCGCAGCAGCCGCCAGCGCCCCACTTAATCTGGAGAATACCGCCGCTGCCTTCATTTTTGGATCATCCTTTTTGGCCTAGCCCAAAAACAACAAACAAACAGGCTTTTATGTTAATTCTGGCGAACGGTAGCATGTGGAAATTTCATAAGTAAAATGAATTATCTTGTTTCTTTGCAAGCATCTGTACCGGGGTGATGGGGGTTTTGGCGGTGGTAAAGGCGGCACAAGCTCCAAGGGAGCCGCAACAATCATAGGTAGAGACGCCTGCGCCAGATGCAAAAAGGGCCGCAAAGAATGCGGCCCTTTTCACCTAGCTGGGTCGTTGCTTACTTGCCCGAAATATTGATCGAAAAGCTGCGCTGTGCGCCGGGGGGCGGCGCGGGGAAAGGCGCGGCGCGGCGAACCAGTTGCATGGCGGCCTGATCAAGCTGTGCGGAGCCGGAGGATTTGGCGATGCTGACACCGGCCAATTGCCCCGACGCCGCCACGGTGAAGCGCACCCGCGCCGCGCCGCGCGCCCGCACCGACGGGCGGCGCACGCGGCTCAGCTTGCGCATCACCTTGCCGGGATAGTTCGAGGCCGCCGCATTGCCTGCGGTGCTGGCGGCGCGGGTGCCGGAGGCTTTGGCCTTGGCGGAGTTGTTTGAGCCCGATTGCGAGCCTGCTTTGGCCGATTGTTTGGCATTGCCTTTGGGGGCGGATTTTTTGGGCTTTGGTTTGGTCTTTTTGGGCGTGGCCTCGGTGCGGCGGGGTGGAGTTTTGAGCGTTTCGGGCCGTTTGAGCGGGCGCGCCGAGAGCGAGGTTGCGCCGGTCTCTGGCGTCGCGGTCAGGGTTTCGGGCGGCGTGTCGGGTTTCAGCGCGGCCACCACATCGGGGGGCGTGGGGGTTGCGGCTTGGGGTTGCAGCGGCTGGGCCGTGTCGGATTGCACAGGCTGCACGGGTTCGGGCTGGGCGGTTTCCACCGGGTCTGGTTCGACCAGATCAGGTTCCACCGGGTCAAGAGTGTCGGGGGTTTCGGGCGTTTGCACGCCTTGGGTCATGTCGGCAAAGCTCGCGCCAAGCTGGGCCTGCTGTTGCTGGCCGCCGCCTTGGATTTGCACCGGGTCATTTTGCACCGCCAGCGCCAGCGTGGCCGCAAGGGTGGAGAGCGAGATCGCCCCGGCGAGGAGCTTTACCAATTTGGATGATGGGATCATTCCAGCCCCCGTTCGGTGACGATGATGACTTTTTGCGCCCCGGCAGCGCGCAGCGCGCTGGCTGTGCGCACCAGCGCGGCGGCGGGCAGATCGCGGTCGGGCACGATGCGGATCGCGGCGCGGTCTGCCTCCGTCAGTTGCGCCGCGAATTCCTCGGGCGTGGCCAGATCATTGCCCCGGTAGGCCAATGTGCCATCCGCGCGGATGACCAGCGCATCAGGGGGCGCGCGGCCTTCGAGATCTTCGGTTTTCACGAGGTTCAGGCTGCTGTCCATCGGCTGGGCCACCTGCCCGGCAACCATGAAAAACACCAGCATCAAGAACACCACATTGATCAGCGGGATCGTGGGTTCGCGGGTGGATTTACGCAGTTTGCGCATCAGGAGCCTCCCATCACAACGGGGGTGATGCCGGGCACGCCGCGCAGCACGCCTAGCAGATCGGTGAGGCGCTGTGCCGTCACATCGGGGGCCATGGAGACCAGCGATTTGCGCGGGGTTTCGGGCGTGTCGGGCGCGGTTTGCGGGCGGTTTTGCGCCAAGGCTTCGGGCAGGTCTGCGAGGGTCAGGCTTTGGCCGTTGAGGCTGATGTCTTCGGCAGAAAGGCGCAAAAACACCAAGTTAGGCTCTACTACGCTGCCTGTTCCGGCGGTGCCGGAGGCCAGCTCGACCTCGGCAAAACGCGAGAAGGTCGAGGTGAGCATGAAGAAAAGCAGCAGAAGGAAAATCACATCAATCAAGGAGGTGAGCGACATGGGTTTCCGTCTGCGGGTGCGCCTAAGCATGAGCCGCCTGCCCGGTCAGTGCCGCCGCGTTGGGGGCGGTTTTTGAGGCCGTGCCAAACGGCGCGCGGATGGTGGAGATTGCCCGTTCGGCCAGCACGCGCTCGGCGTCCATGCGGCTTTCGAACCACGACAGGACAACGGCGGTGGGCATGGCGACGGCAAGCCCCACAGCGGTGGTGAGCAGCGCGACCCAGATGCCGCCAGCGAGGATGGTTGGATCGACCTGCGCGCCGGCTTGTTGCAGCGATTGGAACGCCTCAATCATGCCCAGAACCGTGCCAAACAGCCCCAGCAGCGGCGCAAGCTGTGCCACGGAATCAAGGAAGCGCAGCCCGCGTTCGAGCCGGGCGAAACGGGTTTCGGCTTCGGCGGTCAGGCGGCCTAGGGTTTCGGGTTCTGGCGGGGCGCTCAGCGCCATTTCAACCACGGGGGCGAGGTAGGAGGTGGAGCGGTCCAGCGCGGCGCGGGCACCTGCGCGATCGCCTGCATCCCAAGCGGCGATGGCTTGGCGCAGGGCGCGGTGGCGGCCCACGCCAGCGGCCAGAAACTGCCAGAGTTTATAGAGCACAACCGCGAGGGTCAGCACGGCGACGACGATCAGCAGGGCCACAACCGGGCCGCCCAGATCAAAAACGCGCTGCATCGATTCGAGTAGGAAAGTCATCCGATTACCTCAATTTTGGTGCGTGTGGTGGCGCGCAGCCCTTGGGTGCAGAGCGGGCTGGCGCTGCCTTGGGATTCGCAAGTCGCGGCGCCGTTGAACAAGATGCGGCCAAAGCCTTCGCAGCCAGCGCCGCCAAGGGTGAATTGGCGCACACGGGGGCGGCCCGGTGGCAGCGCGCCAAAATCGAACAGGGTCAGGCGGTCGACCTGGCCTTGGGCGTCAAAAAGCACGGTTTCAAAGACGGCTTTTGTGATTTCGGCGGCGTGGGTGTTGGTGATGAGAAACGACAAGGTGCAGCCGCCCGAGGCGGCATCCACAGCGGCGTTAAGCTCTACCGCGACATGCGGTGCAGCGGAGGTTTTTTCGGTGGTGTCCTGCGCCAAAGCTGCGCCTGCCAAGGCAAGCGCGCCGCAGGTTGCTGCGCATAATTTCATCATCCCCGGGGCTCCCTTCAAGGTGTTCGAATTTGCGTTTTTCACAGGCTCAAGCGATAGTCAACTAATTTAGTCAGGATTGTATTTGCCGCAAAACCGCTCTACGAATCGCGCAAAGGGTTGGGGCGAGACGCCCCTAGAGGAGCAGGCAGATGGCTGTAGAAAGTGCCGTAAAAACCGCAGCGCAGGGCGCGGAAACCGGGTGGCTGGCGACGCGGGATAGTGCGGCATTGCTGGGGCAAATCGCGGCCAGTTGCGAGATGCTAGAGCTGGCGATGGAGCCTGTGGCAGCGCAGGGATTTCGGGTGACCACGGGCATGGGCTGGGTGGATTTTACGCCTGATCGCGGCGGGCTTTGCGTTGCGATCACCGCGCAGAATGACGCCAATCGGTTCATGCTGCGCGAGACGGTGATGTACCAGCTGGATCAGGCCGGACCGTCATTGGCAGAGAATCTGCGCTGGGAAAATGCGCCAAGTGTGGGGGCGTTTCCGCCGAACTTCAGGCTGGGCGAAGTGGTGGATGTGCAGCCCTTGGGCGCGCATTTTTGGCGGCTATCGCTGCGCGGCGCGGACCTGCGGGGGTTTGCGAAAGATGGGCTGCATTTGCGCTTGGCTTTGCCTGCGCGCGGGGCGGCGGCGCAGTGGCCGCGGCTTAATGACAAGGGGCGTGTGGTGTGGCCTGCGGCGCAGGATTTGCACGTGGCGGTTTATAGTATTCGCGCCATTGATGCGGCCAGCGGGCGGGCCGAGATTGATATTTTCCGCCACGCAGGCGGGCGCAGTGCCGATTGGGTGGCGCAGGCGCGGGCGGGCGAGCAGGTCGGGCTGATTGGTCCCGGCGGCGGCTGGATTCCCGATGCGCCGCATTTGGTGATTGCGGGGGATGAAACCGCCCTGCCCGCGGTTGCGCGAATTTTGGAGAATATCGCGCCCGAGACCACGGGAACGGCGTTGATTGAGGTGGCGGAGCGCTGTGATGTGCCCCTGCCCCAGCCGCCGCGTGGCATGCATTTGCAGATCTTGTCGCGCCGCAAGGGAGAGAGCCTTGAGCGCGCCTTGGCAGGGGTGGATTTGGGCCAGCCCGGCGCGCGGCATGTGTGGTTTGCCGCCGAAAAGACGCGGGCCAGCGCGATGCGTCATGAGCTGCGCGGGCTGCGGAGTGTGGCACGGGGTGAATGTTATGTCACCGCCTATTGGCAGAAAAGCTGAGGCAAAACAGGGCAGAAGCCGGTTGCCCCTGTGGCGAACGCGGTTTATGTCCCATACCTGATTAAATTACTCAGATTAAGGAACGCGCTATGATTCGCCTTCTCACTGCTGCGGCTTTGGCCGTTTGGACCAGCGCCGCCACCGCGCAGGAATTTCCTGTCACGGTGCCCCATGCCTTTGGCGAAACCGTGATTGAGGCCGCCCCGCAGCGTGTGGCGGCGGTGGGCTGGGCCAACCATGAGGTGCCGCTGGCCCTTGGGATTGTGCCGGTCGGGTTTGCGCGGGCCAATTGGGGTGATGATGATGGGGACGGGTTGTTGCCATGGGTGACGGCGCGGATTGAAGAGCTGGGTGCGCAAGTGCCGCCGCTGTTTGATGAGGGCGATAGCATTGATTTTGAAGCCGTGGCGGCGACAAATCCGGATGTGATTCTGGCGGCCTATTCGGGCATCACCCGCGCCGATTACGAGACATTGAGCCGAATTGCCCCGGTGGTTGCCTATCCGCAGGCTGCATGGACAACCACGTGGCGCGAGATGATCCGGCAGAATGCCTTGGGGCTGGGCATGGCCGCCGAGGGCGAGGCGCTGATTGGTGATCTGGAGGCGCGGATTGCGGCGGCGGCGGCGAAATATCCGCAGCTTCAGGGCAAAACAGGGATGTTTGTGACCCATTTGGACATTCGCGATCTGAGCACCATCGGGTTTTATGCCGCCGCCGATCAGCGGGTGCAATTTTTGGAAGATCTGGGCATGGCCACGCCCAAGGCGGTGCAGCAGGTCAGCGAGGCGGGCCGTTATTCCGGGCGGGTCAGCGCCGAGCGTGTGGACCTGTTTGACGATGTGGATGTGGTGGTGACCTATGGCGATGCCGCGCGCCTGGAGGAGTTGACGAAGAACCCGCTGGTGGCGCGTTTCCCGGCGGTGGCGCGCAATTCGGTGGTGCTGTTGGCGAATGATCCGATGGGCACGGCGGCGAACCCCACGCCGCTTTCGATTGACTATGTGCTTGAGGATTATCTGGCGCAATTGGCGCAGGCAGCAAGCCGCACGGCCAGCGAATGAGCCATGCGCGGGCCAAGGCGGCGCTGCGGCTTGGGCTGGCGCTGGGGGCGTTGGTGCTGACAGCGGGTTTGTCGCTGGCGATTGGCACGCGCGCGGTGCCTTGGCCCGAGATTTGGGCCGGGCTGGCGGGGCAGATTGACAGCATTGGCGCGGCGGCGGTGAATGTGCGGGTGCCGCGCACGGTGCTGGCGCTGCTTGCCGGGGGCGCGCTCGGTGTGGCCGGGGCGGTGATGCAGGGCATCACCCGCAACCCATTGGCGGACCCCGGTATTTTGGGTGTGAACGCAGGCGCGGCCCTGTTTGTGGTGGTGGGCATTGCGTGGTTCAACATCTCGGGCGGGGCGGCGTTTTTATGGCTTGGCGTGGCGGGGGCGGGATGCGCCGCCGTGTTTGTCTATGCCATCGGATCGGCGGGACCGGGCGGCGCGACACCGCTGAAGCTGACGCTGGCGGGCACCGCGACCTCCATTGCCGCATCGGCATTTATCATTGCCGTGGTGTTGCCGCGCAATGACATCGCGGGGTCGGTGCAGGCGTGGAGCGTGGGCGGTGTGGGCGGCGCGCGGTTCGAGACGATCTTGCCTGCGCTGCCGTTTTTCATCGCGGGGTTTGCCCTCAGCCTTGCATCGGCGCGGGTGCTTAATGCGCTGGCTTTGGGCGAGGAATTGGCCGCCGGGCTGGGGCAGAACATTGCCGCCGGGCGGATCATGGCAGCGCTGGGGGCGGTGATGCTCTGCGGGGCGGCGACAGCGCTTTGCGGGCCTATTGGGTTTATCGGGCTGGTGGTGCCGCATGTCTGCCGGTTGTTTGCGGGGATTGATCACCGGATGCTGATCCCGCTGTCGGCGATGAGCGGGGCGGCGCTGCTGGGGCTTGCGGATGTGCTGGGGCGGATCATCGCGCGGCCAAATGAGCTGGATGTGGGGATTGTAACGGCCTTTGTGGGCGCGCCGTTCTTTATCTGGACCGTGCGGCGGCAGCGGATGCGGGGGCTGTGAAGATGCAACAGACGGCGTTTGAGAGCCGCAAACAGATGCAGCGGCGCGGCAGGGCTGCGCTGGCGCTTTTGGCGCTGGTGGCGCTGGCGCTGGTGGCGATCACGCTGAGCTGCGGGCGGGGATGTCTGCCGCCCGGCGAGGTGATGGCGGTGCTGCGCGGGCAAGATGTGCCGGGGGCGAGTTTCATTGTCGGCGACTTGCGATTGCCGCGCGCGATGCTGTCGCTGGTGGCGGGGCTGTGCTTCGGGCTCGGGGGCGTGGCGTTTCAGGTGATGCTGCGCAACCCGCTGGCCAGCCCCGATATTGTTGGCATCAGTGCAGGTGCTGGCGCGGCGGCGGTGTTTGCCATTGTGATCTTGTCGCTGGAGGGCTGGATGGTTTCGGCCATTGCGGTGCTGAGCGGGTTGATCATTGCGACGGTGATTTGGGGCCTGTCTTCGGGGCGCGGGGCAGCGGGGGCGCGGCTGATCCTGATTGGCATTGGCATTTCCGCGATGCTCGACAGTGTGACCGCCTATGTGCTGCTGGAGGCGCAGGCCTGGGACCGGGCCGAGGCGATGCGCTGGCTGACGGGCAGCGTCAATGGCGCGCAGATGGATCAGGTGATTCCCGCCTTTGCCGCGCTGGTGGTTTTTGGCGGGCTGCTGGCCACGGCGTCGCGGGATTTGAATCAGTTGCAGCTGGGCGATGATGCGGCACGCGCCTTGGGGGTGCGCAGCGATGCGGTGCGGTTCAAAGTGACCTTGGCCGCCGTGGGGCTTGTGGCTTTTGCCACGGCGGCGGCGGGGCCGATTTCCTTTGTGGCGTTTTTGTCGGGACCGATTGCCGCGCGGCTGACCGGGAACAGCCGGGCGCTGTTGCCTGCGGCGGCGCTGATGGGGGCGGTGCTGGTCTTGGCGGGCGATTATGCGGGGCAGTTTTTGCTGCCTGCGCGGCTGCCTGTGGGCGTGGTGACCGGGGCGGTGGGCGCGCCATTTTTGATTTACCTCATCCTTCGAACCAATCGAAATAAGGGCACGATATGAGCAATGCAGAGCTTTTTGAGACCCGCGATTTATCGGCGGGATATGATGCGCGGGTGATCCTTGAGGGGATTACTTTGGCCGTGCCGCCGGGGAAAATTACCGCGATTGTGGGCGGCAATGCTTCCGGCAAATCGACCCTATTGCGGACACTTGCGCGGATTTTAGCGCCCAAAAGCGGCGCGGTGTTACTGGAGGGCCAAGAGGTGCATAAGATGCCTTCGCGCGCGGTGGCCCAGCGCATGGGTTTGTTGCCGCAATCGCCCATTGCGCCCGAAGGGATCACCGTGGCCGATCTGGTGGGGCGCGGGCGGCATCCGCATCACGGGCTGTTTTCACGCTGGACCGCCGAGGATGACCGGGCGGTAACAGCGGCGCTGGCGGCGACGGGGATCGAGGCCTTGGCGGAGCGCGAGCTTGATACTTTGTCAGGCGGGCAGCGCCAGCGCGCTTGGATCGCCATGGCCTTGGCGCAGGAGACGGGGCTGTTGTTGCTGGATGAGCCGACCACCTATTTGGATGTGGCGCATCAGATTGATGTGCTGGATCTGCTGGTGGACATGAACCAGACGCGCGGCACCACGGTGGTGATGGTGCTGCATGATCTGAACCTTGCGGTGCGCTATGCGGATCATCTGATTGCGGTGGGCGATGGCGGCATTCACCAAGCGGGCGCGCCGGAGATGGTGTTGACCCGCGAAATGGTGCGGGCGGTGTTTGGGCTGGAGTGCCAGATCATTGCGGACCCGGTTTCGGGCACGCCCTGCATGGTGCCGATTGGTCGCCACAAGAGCGGATATGCAACCGTAGGTCGGCAGGATGTAATTAGTTGACTAAATTAGTCAGAATCTTGTCGCACTCGGCGGAAACACGCTGTAAAGCAATATCTTAGTGATTCACTCAGATATTGGAGGCGATGATGTCATCCCCATCCCACAGCCCGCGGCACACGCGGCGCAGAACTCTTAAATCCGCTCTTTTGTGCTGTTCGGCCTTGTTGCCCGGCACGGCGATTGCGCAAGACAGCTATCAGCTGCCCGATATTGTGCTGCAAGTGGACGGGGCAACCGGCGCGGCAGATGCGCAGAGTGTGGTGGCCACGCATGTGACCGCGGGCGGCAAGCTGAGCGGGGATATTCTGGACATTCCGGCGGCGATTTCGGTGATCACCAGCAAGGAGATCAAGCAACGCAATGCGCGCTCGGTTGAGGAAGTGCTGAGCTATACGGCGGGGGTGACCACCGACAGTTACGGCGCGGACGACCGGTTTGATTATTTCACCGTGCGCGGGTTCGAGGCCTATACTTACCGCGATGGGCTGACCTTGGGCGAGAATTTTGGCGGCATCCGCGAGGAGCCGTTTGCCTTTGAGCGGGTCGAGGTTTTCAAAGGGGCCAATTCGGCGAGCTTTGGCATTTCTGATCCCGGCGGTTCGGTGAATTATGTGACCAAGACGCCGCGCGGCGAGCGGTTTGGCTCGGCCTATACGGCGTTTGATTCCAATGGCTCTGCCGAGGTTGGGGTGGATTTTGGCGATACGTTGAACCCTGAGGGCACGCTGTCTTATCGCTTTACCGGCTTGCTGCGCGATGGCGAGCGGGAATACCCCTATTCCAATGATGACGAGACGTTTGCGATGTTTGGCCTGAGCTATCGGCCCACCGATGCGACCGAGCTGAGTTTTGTGATTGATCATCTGGACAGCGACGATGTGCCGGGCAGCGGCGGCTTTCCTGTGGGATATGATTTTGACCGCAGCGAGACGTTTTATGGCGAGCCCGATTTCAATTATCGCGGCACAGAGCGCACCACCCTCACGGCCATGGCGAAACATGATTTTGGCAATGGTCTGAGCTTTGGCGCGACGGTGCGCTATAGCGATGGCGAGGATGATTTTGGCTATGCCTATGTGTCGGGCACCGAAGGTTCCACCGTGAACCGGGCGTTTTTCCAAAGCGAAGGCAGCAACACATCGGCAATTGCGGATGCGCATTTGCAATATCGCACGCAGTTTGGCGCGGTGCAAAGCACCACGCTTGTCGGGGTTGAAGCGTCTTATTCGGATGACACGGGATCAACCTATTGGGGCGCTGCGCCTTCGGTTGATCTGGACAATCCGGTCTATACGGGCGCGCCCGAGAGTGTGGGCAGCATTGCGGATCGTTTGACGGAAACCAGCGGCCAAGCGATCTATGCGCAGCAGGAGCTCAATTGGAACGACCGGGTGATTGCGTCTTTTGGGCTGCGGCATGATTGGATCGATATCACCGAAACCGACTATCTGGCGGGCACCGTTTCCGAGGGTGATATCAGCCAGACCACCGGGCGCGTTGGTGTGACCTATAAGCTGAACCCGAACCTGTCGCTTTATGGCAGCTATGCGCAATCTGTGGTGCCTGCGGGGATCGGGGTTGATCCTGAAGAGGGCGAGCAGATCGAGTTTGGCGCGAAGTGGCGGCCATCGGGCAGCAACACGCTGCTGTCGGCGGCGGTGTATGATCTGTCAAAGACCAACATCACGCGCACCAACCCTGCGACAAACCTGCAAGAGCCGATTGGCGAAGTGCGGGTGCGCGGTTTTGATCTGGAGGCCAAGACCGAGCTGGGTAATTTGGACATCACCGCCGCCTATAGCTATCTGGATGCGGAAATCACCGAGAACGGCACATCGGGCAATGTGGGCAACACGCCGAGCCTTGTGCCAAGCCAGATCGCGTCAATCTGGGCCAGCAAGACATGGGAAAATGTCGGGCGCGGTGATCTGACGCTTGGGCTTGGGGCGCGGTATAGTGACGGGTATTTCTTCGACAATTCCAACACGGCAGGCCACACGGGCAGCTTTGTGGTGGTGGATGCGGCGGTGAATTACGCGCTGACGGATCAGACGTCGCTGTCGCTCAATGTCAACAACTTGTTTGATGAAAAACACGTGGCCTATGGCGGGTTCTATGCGGATTTCTATAGCCCGGGCCGCAGCTTTACCGCGCAGCTGAGCCATAATTGGTAGGGCGTTCATCGCAAGCGATTTGGAAAGCGGCCGGGGGAGATTTCCCCGGCCGTTTTTATGTTACGCGGCGGCGGCTTTGCGGTGCAGCGCCAAGGCAACCAGCCCCGCGCCCAGCGCCAACAGCTCCAGCCCCAAGAGCAGGCCAAGCCGCGCAGCGATGAAGCCGGGGAAGCCCGTCAGCACGATCAGCCCCAGCACGATGGGCACAGCGCCCCCGGCCAGCAGCACGCGGAACAGCGGCGCGCCGCGCATGGCGCGCCCGAACCACAAAATGGCTGCGCCAGAGCCGACCAGCACCAGCGCAAAGACGCTGCGCAGCACGCCGCCCTGCCCGATTGGTCCCCAGAGCACCAACAGCGCCAGTGCCAGCGCCGCGCCAGCGATGAGCCCCGCGCCAAGACGGCCCTTGAAGGCTTCGGATTTCCAAGCGGAATAGGCTTGCAGCCCGCCGACAATCAGCAGGGCAAGCCCTGCTGCCATGCGCGCCGCCCCTACCGCTGAGGCGGGGTTCAGCAGGGTAAACACCCCGCCTGCAAGTGATACACAGCCTGCGATCAGCCAGATTTGCCAATGTCTCATGATGTGGTCCTTTCCTTAGCTTTCAGAGGTTTTGCGGGTCAGCGCGATGGCGATGAGCGAGATGCCATTCGAGATCAGCTCGATCCCCAGATAGAGCCCCAGCACAACCACAGCAGATTGCGGGAAATTGCCAAGGATCATCGCGGCCAGCCCCAAGGAGACCGCGCCAGACAGCAGCATCACCCAGCGCAGCGGCGCAAATTCGGGACGAAAGGCCAGCAGCAGGCGGAACATTCCGGCCACCAGCATGAACAGCGCCACCGCATAGGTCAGCGACAGCAAGCCGCGCAGCGGGTGCGCCACAAGGTTGACCCCGATCAGCAAGATCACCAGCCCCAGCAGCAGCGAGAACAGCCGCGCGCCCCAGCCTTGATCGCCAAAGGCGGAAAACGCCGAGAGCATGCCGGTAAAGATAAACGCCCAGCCTGCAAGCTGTTCGGCGGTAAGCGAGGCCGCCAGCGGGTTGGTCAGTGCCATGACCCCGCCCAGCAGCGACAGCGCCCCGGCGATCAGCCACAATACCCAATGTTTCATAATTTCGTCCTTTTCCTAGTTACCAAAAACGTCCCCAAAGCGCCCCGAGCGGTGCCGGGGCCAAGATGGGGAAATGACAAGGGGTGAAAGGGCGGCGCGCAGGGCGGGGTTTTGCCCCGCAGCCCGCAGGGAAAGCGCGCTTGCTACCGCTAGGGTTGCACGCGCCAAACCGTTAGAAACACACCCAAAAAACCACTTCATCCGCGAAGTTTAGGACAAGGCTTGGCGGTTGTATATAGCCCTGCGTGTATAGATTTAATGGCTGCCGCGCAGGACCAGTTCGGGGGTCAGCATGATGGTTTCATCCGCTTTGCCGTGATCGGCCAGCCGCCGTTCCAGCAGGGCGATGATCTGGGCGACCGCGCTGTCTATCGGGTTGCGCAGCGTGGTGAGGTTGATGATGGGCCAGTGCGCCATGGCAATGTCGTCAAAGCCGATCACCGACAGATCGCGGGGCACCGCGCGGCCCAGATCGGCGGCGGCAGAAAGCGCGCCGATGGCCATGGCGTCATTGGCGCAGATCAGCGCGTCGAGATCATGCGCGGCCAAAAGCCCGGCGGCGGCGCGCTGGCCGCCCTCGACGGTGTAATCGCCCGGCGCTTCGGCGATGAGGGGCACGCTTGCTGCGGTCAGGGCGGCCATGACGCCTGCGCGGCGTTCATCCGTGGAATAGAGCCCCGGCGCGCCGCCGATCAGGCCAAAGCGGGTGCGGCCTTTGTCCAGCAGCAGCTGCGCGCCCATCTGCGCGCCCTCGAGGTTGCGGCAGCAGACATTATCCACCCCGGCGCTGTGCACCGGGCGGCCAGAGGAGATCATGGGAATGCCGAATCGCGCGCATTGGCTGACCACTTCGGCGGGCATGCTGCCGCCGCGCAGGATCAGCGCATCAAGCGGGTAGCGCAGCACTTCGTCCATCGCGGTGAGGGCGCGGTCGCCGCTGCCGTCGATCAGCAGCGGCCATTTGTTCAGATCGTTGAGCGCGCTGACCAGTTGGCTGACAAAAGCTGTGTCGTAAGGGTTGCGCATATTGCCGACAAAAATCGCGATGAGATGCGCGCTGCCGCCTTTGAGGCCAGCGGCCAAAGCATTGGGTTGATAGCCTATTTCCGCCGCGATCCGCAGCACGTCGCGGCGTTTCTCGGCATCGAGATAGGCCCCCGGCGTGAAGGCCCGCGACACAGCCGAGCGTGACACGCCCGCCAGATCGGCCACCGTTTGCGCGGTGACGCGGCGGGTTTGGGGCGCAAGAGGAGGCTTGGGGCGGGTCATGCACCATCACTCGGGCTTTGGCGGATAATTTGTCAAGAAATCATTAAAAACTTCATCAGACTGTCACACAGCGCCCGTATGTGAACACGTGTGCACACTCTTGTGCATAGCGGGCGACCGGTTCTGTTCTGGTGGCCCGAGAAATTGCATGGGGCCAGCCCCCATAAACCTCTTTGGGGCATCTGGCCCCGGCCCGTCAGGGCGCAACTTGAACCGGAGTATCAAGATGACACATTTCAAGATCGGCACAGCCTCTGCGGCTTTGGCGCTGATGGCGACCACGGCATTTGCCGAAGTTGAAATCACCTGGTGGCACGCAATGGGCGGCGCATTGGGCGACACGGTGAACCAGATCGCCAAGGATTTTAACGCCTCGCAAGATGATTACAGCATCACCCCCGTTTTCAAAGGCACCTATGAAGAAGCCCTGACCGCAGGCATCGCAGCCTTCCGCGCAGGCGAGCAGCCAAATGTGCTTCAGGTGTTTGATGCAGGCGCAGCCACAGTGATTGGTGCCAAAGGCGCGACCATCCCGGTGCAAGATCTGCTGACCGATAATGGCGCGGATTTCGACATCAATGATTACATCTCTGGTGTGCGTTATTTCTATGCTGACAGCGACGACAAGATGATCGGCATGCCGTTCAACTCCTCTTCGCCTGTTATGTATTACAACGCGGATGCGCTGGAAAAAGCTGGTGTGACTGCGCCCAAGACATGGGAAGAGTTCCAATCCATCACGGCGCCTGCGCTTAAAGAGGCAGGCTATACCGCGATGTCGCAATCGCATTTGCCATGGATTTTTGTCGAAAACTTCATGTCGCGTCACGATCTGCCATTTGCCACCAATAACAACGGCTATGACGGCGCAGAGGGCACGGAAATCTTGGTGAATAATGACGCGATCAAAGCGCATTTCACCGCTGTGACCGACTGGCAAAAAGAAGGGTTCTTTGAATGGTTCGGCACAGGTTGGAGCGACAACCAGACCCCGTTTGAAGAAGGCAAAGTGGCGATCTGGCTTGGCTCTTCCGGCTCGTTCGGGGGCCTGGCCAAGCTGGACCTGCCATTTGAATTCTCGGCCACCTATCTGCCCTATTGGGAAGCGGTCACAACCGAGCCAAAGCAGACATTCATCGGCGGCGCGTCGCTGTTTGCCATGGCCGGGCATGACGCCGAAGAGAACAAAGCCACGGCGGCGTTTTTCGAGTTCCTGACCAAGCCTGAAACGCAATATTACTGGCATAAAGAAACCGGTTATGTGCCGATCACCGAAGCGGCCTATGAGATGGCCAAAGCGGATGGGCATTATGACCGCGCGCCTGCGGCTGAAACCGGGATTTTGCAGCTTTCCTTGCCAGCGGGCGAGAACACCAAAGGCTATCGCATGGGGTTCTATGTGCAGATCCGCGATGTGATGAACCGCGAGTTTGGCCGTATCCTGACGGGTGAGACATCGGTTGAGGATGCGTTCAACGCCATCGAGACCGAAGCAAACGGCCTGTTGGCGCGTTTTGCCAAAACCCAAGGCTAAGCGGCTTTTCGCAGCAAACAAGGGCGGCCGCAGTTTTTGCGGCCGTCACGCATTTTCCACCCCTTCGGAGGCCTTATGAAACGCGCAGGTTTTACCACACGCTGGCTGCCCATCATGCTGTTATTGCCGCAACTGGCAATTATTGCAGTCTTTTTTTATTGGCCCGCCGCCCATGCGGTGCAGTCTTCGTTTTACTTGCAGGACCCGTTCGGGTTTGGCTCTACCTTTGTGGGGCTTGAGAATTACGCCGATCTGGCAGGCAATGCGAATTACCTGAAGGTGACGCAGTTTACCGTCATTTTCACAGTATTAGTGACGTTTTTCTCGCTGGCGCTGGCGCTGGTGCTGGCGGTGAAGGCCGATAAGGTGATCCGCGGGGCCAAGGCCTATCGCACCTTGCTGATGTGGGTTTATGCCGTTGCGCCGCCCGTGGCCGGGTTTATCGGGCTGATCATGTTCAACCAAAGCTGGGGGCCGCTGAGCGAGCTTGCCCGGTCTTGGGGGTGGGATTTCAAGCTGGGGGTGAATTTCAACGACACGGCCACGGCGATGGTTGTGGTGTCGGTTTGGAAACAAGTGCCGGTGAATTTCATCTTTTTCCTCTCGGGGCTGCAATCCATTCCCAAAGCGGTGCGCGAAGCGGCGTTGATCGACAACCGATCTGCCTCGGGGCGGTTTTGGGATGTGACCTTTCCGCTGCTCGCGCCGACCGGGTTTTTCTTGCTGATCATCAACATCACTTATGCGCTGTTTGATACGTTTGGCATTGTCGACACATTGGTCAAAGGCGAGCCGGGCAACAACCCGATGACGCTGGTTTACAAGGTCTATGTGGACGGGTTCCGGGGCAATGATATGGGCGGCAGTTCGGCGCAATCCGTGGTGCTGATGGTGCTGGTTCTGGCGCTGACCGTGTTTCAATTCCGGCTGCTTGAACGCCGCATCCATTACACATGAGGGCCGCAGATATGGCTGATACAACCGCTTCTATCCCCGCCCGCCGCGCGCGCCAAAGACGCAAGATCAAATGGAGCACGATTGGCGATCATTTGGTGTTGATCATCGGGTCGCTGTTCATGTTGCTGCCGGTCATTGCGCTGTTGCAGATGACGACGATTCCCGATGTGGAGATGATCAAAACCGGCCCCAGTTTCACGCTGGGTGATCAATTGGTGCCGCATTTCAAACAGGCGTTGTTTGGGGCTTCGGGGTTTTCGGGGCAAAATTCGGGTCTGTCGATGTTGATCAACTCGACGATTTTGGGCCTTGGCTTTGCGCTTGGGAAGATCGTGATTGGCATGATGGCGGCCTATGCGCTGGTGTATTTCCGGCTGCGGTTTGCGACATTTGCCTTTTGGCTGATCTTTACCACGCTGCTGTTGCCGCTCGAAGTGCGGATTTTGCCCTCTTATGAGATCGCGCAAAAAATGGGGCTGCTCAACAGTTACACAGGGTTGATCTTGCCGCTGATTGCCTCGGCCACGGCGACGTTTTTCTTTCGCCAGTTCTTCCGCTCTGTTCCCGAGGAATTGGTCGAGGCGGCGCGGATTGACGGGGCGGGGCCGGTGAAATTCTTCATCGATATCCTCATCCCGCTAAGCCAGACCATGGTGGCTGCCATGTTCATCATCATGTTTGTCTTTGGCTGGAACCAGTATTTGTGGCCCACGATGATCACCACCGAGGAATCCATGTACACGCTGGTGCGCGGGATCAAGCAGATCACCCAAGATCTGGAGGGCAATAGCATCCCTGAATATGGCCGCGCCAATATGTTGGCGCTGATTGCGATCCTGCCCCCTGTGGCGATCGTGATTTTCTTTCAAAGTTGGTTCGTTAAGGGCCTCACTGAATCCGATAAGTAAGGAATAAACACATGGCTCAGGTAAAGCTTAGCAATATCCGCAAGGTCTATCCCAACGGGTTCGAAGCGGTGACGCCCACCAGTTTCGAGATTGATGACGGTGAGTTTTTGGTGCTGGTTGGCCCGTCGGGTTGCGGCAAATCCACGTTGCTGCGGATGATCGCGGGGCTGGAGGACATCACGGAAGGCGAGATGTCCATTGGCGGCAATGTGGTGAATGACGTGGACCCAGCCGACCGCGACATCGCGATGGTGTTCCAGAACTACGCGCTTTATCCGCATATGACGGTGCGCAAGAACATCGGTTATGGGCTGAAGAACCGCAAGACGCCCAAAGATGTGATCGAGGCCAAGGTGCAGGACGCGGCGAAGATGCTGAACCTGACAGAGTACCTCGACCGCAAGCCTTCGCAGCTTTCGGGTGGGCAGCGCCAGCGGGTGGCCATGGGGCGCGCCGTGGTGCGCGACCCCTCGCTGTTTTTGTTTGACGAGCCTTTGTCGAACCTTGACGCCAAGCTGCGTCATCAGATGCGCATTGAGATCAAAGCCTTGCAGCGCAGGCTTGGGGTGACGTCGGTTTATGTGACCCATGATCAGGTCGAAGCCATGACCATGGCCGATAAGATCATTGTGCTGAATGGTGGGCGGATTGAGCAGATCGGCACCCCGGCGGAGATTTACCACAATCCGGCCTCGACCTTTGTGGCCAGCTTTATGGGCGCGCCGCCGATGAACCTGCTGGATGCGCGGTATGAGGCGGGGCAGGTGCGGATCAATGGCGGCACGCCGCTGCTTCCGGCGCAGGGCGCGGGGCCCGTGAAAGTGGGCATTCGCCCCGAAGATGTGGTGATTGACCCTGAGGGGGCTTTGGGTTTTGACGTGCAGATTGTCGAAGAGCTTGGCGGGCACCGCTTGCTGCATGGGCAATTGGCGCAGCAGCCGTTTACCGTGCACATCGCCAAAGACGCCAGCGCGGCGGCGGGGCCTGCGCGGGTGACTTTGCGGCCTGAGGCGCTTCGGCTGTTTCATGCGCAAACGGGTAAGGCGCTTTGATCACGCAGGTTTTAGAGGCTCTGCCGCCGATTACGGCCGCCGAGCAAGCGCGGCTGCGCGCCGCGCCGCGCGATGTGCAGAGCCACCAAGCCTTGATGCGCGAAACGCCTGCGATGAATGCGGTGCAGGTGGGCGGGGCGGCCAGCGCCCCTGCCCTGCCCGCAGATTTCACCGTTGCCGCGTGGAACGTCGAGCGGTGCCTGTTTCCGCAGGCCAGCGCGCAGCATCTGCGCCAGTTGCGCCCCGATATTGTGCTATTGTCCGAGGTGGATCACGGCATGGCGCGCAGCGGGCAGCGCCACACGGCGCAGGAAATGGCCGCCGAGCTGGGCATGGCCTATGCGTTCGGGGTCGAGTTTTTCGAGATGGGCCTTGGCGGGCCGACCGAGTTGGCGTTTTGCAAAGATGATTTTAACGCGCTGGGGTGGCACGGCAATGCCGTGCTGTCATCGGTGCCTTTGACGCGGGCCGCGATGATCCGGCTGGATGATCACGGGCATTGGTTTACCGCGCAATCGGGCGCGGCAGATCCTGAGCAGCCAAGGCTGGGCGGGCGGATGGCGATTGCGGCGCAGGTGCCAAGCGCGGCGGGGCCGATTTGTGTGGTGTCGACCCATTTGGAGAGCAACGCGGATGCGCCCTATCGCCATGCGCAGTTCGAGCGTTTGCTGGATGCGGTGGCGGCATTTGCGCCGGATATGCCGATTATGATTGGCGGAGATCTGAACACGGGCAACCACATGCCGCCGGATTTTGACTGGCAGCGCGAGACGCTGTTTGATCTGGCGCGGGAACGGGGTTTTTCGTGGGAGTTCACGGCGCCCGGACCCACCACGCGGCCCAGCCTGATCACGCCGCATCCACAGCGGGTCATGAAGCTCGATTGGATCGCTGCGCGCGGGTTTGCGCCGCAAGAGGCGGGGGTTTTGAGCGCATTGGGCGCGGATGGCACGCCGTTGGCGGACCATGATTGCGTTTGGTGCCGGGCGGGAGTGCTGGCCCGCTGAATGTGCCGCGGGCCAGAGGTGTCGCATGAGTATTTGAAGAAGGGTGAAGCTTAGGCTTCGATCGCTTGGATCATCTCCACGCGGGTTTGGTGGCGGCCGCCTTCGAAATTTGCGGCGAGGAAGGCATCGACGATGTCGAGGGCGAGGCCTTCGCCCAGCACGCGCACGCCCATCGAGAGCATGTTCGCGTCATTATGTTCGCGGATCATGCGGGCGGAGAATGTGTCGTGGCAGACCCCGCAGCGGATGCCTTTGACTTTGTTGGCGGCCATCATGATGCCCTGCCCTGTGCCGCACAGGATGATGCCCATTTGGCAATCGCCCGAGGCGACGCGGCGCGCGGCGGCTTCGCCGTGTTTGGGGTAATGGGTGCTTTCGGGGGTGGTGGGGCCGATGTCGACGGCTTCCCACCCCTGAGCTGTGATATGGGCGGCGATGGTTTGCCGCAGTTCAATGGCGGCGTGGTCGCTGGAGAGAACGATGCGCTTGGCGGTCATGGTCTTTGTCCTGATGCTTTGGGGTCTGCTGGGACGCGCCCTAGCCTATGCATCCGCAAGAATCCAGCGGGCGGCTTTTTCCGCGATCATGATGGTGGGCGAATTGGTGTTGCCGGAGGTAATTTCGGGCATCACGGAGGCATCGACCACGCGCAGTCCCCGGATGCCTTTGACGCGCAGATGCGGGTCGAGCGGGGCGGTGTCATCGGCGTTGCTGCCCATTTTCACGGTGCCGGCGGGGTGGAAGATGGTGGTGGCGATGTCGCCTGCCAGCCGGGTCAGGTCTGCGTCGCTTTGGAATTCCACACCGGGTTTATATTCCTCGGGGGCGTAGCGCTGCATGGCGGGTTGGGACATGATCTGGCGCACTTGGCGCAGGCTGTGGGCGGCGGTGGTACGGTCCTCTTGGGTGGCGAGGTAATTGGGGGTGATTTTGGGCGCGTCGCGGAAATTGCCCGAGCCGATGCGCACATGGCCGCGGCTGGTCGGGTTCAGGTTGCACACAGAGACGGTCATGGCCGGGAAGCTGTGCAGGTCTTCGCCAAAGGCTTCGAGGCTGAGCGGTTGCACGTGGTATTCCAGATTGGCGTGGGGGCGGGTTTCGTCGGAGCGGGTGAAAGCGCCAAGCTGGCTTGGGGCCATGCTCATCGGGCCGCTGCGTTTGAGCAGGTATTCGAGGCCGATTTTCGCTTTGCCGAACCAATTGCTGGCCAAGGTGTTGAGGGTTGGTGTGCCGCTGACCTTGTAGACTGCGCGGATTTGCAGGTGGTCTTGCAGGTTTTCGCCCACATGGGGGCTGTCTTTGACCACGGCGATGCCGTGTTCGCGCAGCAGTTGCGCCGGGCCGATGCCCGAGAGTTGCAGCAGTTGCGGCGAGTTGATTGCGCCTGCACTGAGCAGCACTTCGCGGCGGGCATATGCGCGGGTGCTGGTGCCGCCGCGCTGGATTTGCACGCCGTTGCAGCGCGGCGCGCCTTCGGCGGGTTGGTCGAACAGCAGCTTTTCGGCCTGCGCTTGGGTCCAGACGGTGAGATTGCCGCGTTTTTGGGCAGGGCGCAGGAAGGCGCGCGCGCTGCTCCAGCGCCAGCCGGAGCGTTGGTTCACGTCGAAATAGCCAACCCCGACATTATCGCCGCTGTTGAAATCATCGCTGGCCGGGATGCCGATTTGCGTGGCGGCTTCGGCGAAACTGTCGAGGACGTCCCAGCGCAGCCGCTGTTTTTCGATGCGCCATTCGCCGCCATGGCCGTGGGTGTCGGAAAAGCGGCTGTTGTCGCCTGTGACCGGGTCGGCGCCTGCGTCGAGTTTATAGTGGTCTTCATGGGCCATAAAATCGCCCAGCGAGCTTTCCCATGCCCAATCAGGCTCGCCCGAGAGCCGGGCCCATTTGTCATAGTCGCGGGCCTGACCGCGCATGTAGATCATACCGTTGATCGAGGAGCAGCCGCCAAGGGTTTTGCCGCGTGGGTAGCGCAGGCTGCGCCCGTTCAGGCCTTTGTCGGCCTCGGTGTTATACATCCAATCGGTGCGTTTATTGCCGATGCAATAGAGGTAGCCGACGGGGATGTGAATCCAGGCGTAATTGTCGGCTTTGCCCGCTTCGAGCAGCAGCACGCGGTTTTTCGGGTCTGCGCTGAGGCGGTTGGCGAGCAGGCAGCCCGCGGAGCCAGCCCCGACCACGATATAGTCGAATTCTTCAATGTGATCATTAGCTTCCATGGTGCAGACCTCCCCCGCCGTCTGCGCATGGAGCGCGCAGTGGGAGGAAGCTACGCAGGCTGCGCGGGAATTGCCAGAGGCGGAAAGCCAAGAGTTGCGCGATTTGCGCCAGCTTGGGCTTTGTGGCACAAACGCGCGGCAGAGGCGCGGCGCGCGCCGGGGGCAAAAGGGGCCGATGATGACCGCATTCACGCTGACACCGCTTTGGGCGACGCTTATTTTTGTGGCGGCCTGTTTGAGCGGCTATCGCTATCGGCATGTGTGGAAAGCCGAAGGGCCGCGTTGGCAGCTTTGGCTGTTTGGCGTGCTGGCGGCGCTGGGGCTGGGAATTTTGGGTTTTGTGCCGATGCAGCTGCCCGGTTAGGCAGGTTTATCGGCCAGCTCTTCCGTATCGAGCCCGGCATTTTCCAGCATCTTTTTGGCACGCGGGCAGGCAAGCCGTTCGCGCAGCGGGCTGTTTGGGTCGATCTCTTTGTTGCAGACCAGACATTGATCTGCGTCGCCAATGGCATTGAGCCCGCCGCAGCTGCCTTTGATCCGCCGCCCCATGAAGATCACGCCAAGCGCCATGCCCAGCATGATCAGCATCAAGAGTGCGAACGTTAGAAAGAAAGTCGCCATGGCGGTTGATCCTTATTCAGGGTGATCAAGCCGTCAGGGCGTCAAACACCGTGTTTGTTGTGGTCTTGAACCGAAGATCGGTTGCCGCGTCTGCACGTTCAACAAACATCACGCCAATTTGTTCAGCATCGGCGATTTCCATCCCGCGTTCGCGGCCAAGGATCAGCATTGCTGTGGCCCAAGCGTCGGCCAGCATCGCATTTTTGGCCAGAACGGTCACGGAGGCGGTTTTATGTTCGATCGGGCGCCCGGTGGCGGGATCGATCACATGGCTGAACCGCTGGCCGTCTTTTTCGAAATAGTTGCGGTAATCACCGGAGGAGGCGAGGCCGTGGCCGGAGACGCCCACCACTTCGAGCACGCCGCGGTTATGGGCATCGGGTTTTTCGATGCCGATTTGCCACGCCATGCCCGCCGCATTGCGGCCAGATGTGCGCAGATCGCCGCCGATTTCGACCATATAGTCGGTCAAGCCCAGAGCTTCGAGTTCCATGCTGATCGCATCGGCGCCGTAGCCTTTGCCAATCGCGGCCAGATAGACCTGTGCGTCGCTTTGGGTTTTTTGCAAGCTGGCGCTGCCCACTTTGAGGGTATTGCCATGGCCCGAGCGTTGCTGGGCCGCGTGGATTTGGGCATCGGCGGGCATTGCGGTGCTGCCCGGAGCGCCAAAGCCCCACAGTTCAATGAGCGGGCCCATTGTGGTGTCAAAGCGGCCTTCGCTGGCGATGTGCACCGCTTCGGCGGCCTGCATGACATTGGCCAGCGCGGGCGATACCGCCACGGCGTCCAGACCTTTTTGGGCATTGAAGCGCGAGATTTCTGACGCGTCATCCCAGTTGGACATTTGCAGGTTTACCTGATGCAGGGCGCGGTCGATGGCGCTGCGGATCTGTTTCTCATTCACCTGGCTGGCGGGGTCGACGGCGACCACATTATAGCTGGTGCCCATTGTCAGGCCGGCGATTTCAAAGACTGCGGCGCCCGGCTTACAAGCGGCAAGAGCCAAGGGCATAAGCATCACGGAGCGGCGGGAGAATTTGGTCAGGTTGGACACGAGGCGACCTCTTTCGATGAACAATGGGGGGCGCGAAATTTTTCGCACAAAAGCACGCGGCTTTTCCGCGAAATCCATGGTCATTACAACCGAAAAGTATTAGGGGAACGGCAAATATCTACTTTCGTCCGCTGCCTGCACAATGCATAAGCCTGCGAAAATTCCGGAAAGAGGTTAGGAACTGTGAACCGTTTCTCACTGCGAAAAGGCCTGAATGTGCCGATCCTCGGAGCTCCGAGTTCCGAAATTGATGGCAGCATCAATGTCACCACAACCGCGATTCTGGGGGAGGACTATATTGGTCTGAAACCCCGAATTCTTGTTGAGGAAGGAGAGGTTGTTGCCGCTGGCACGCCGATCTTGTTCAATAAGGATACGCCCGAAGCGCAGGTGGTTTCCCCCATGGGCGGGCGGATCAAAGCGATCAACCGCGGCGCGCGGCGCAAGCTGATCTCGATCGAGATCGAGCGCAGCGATGATGCGCCAGCGCCAATTGATTTCTCAGGCGTGGGCGATGCGTCGACCCGCGAGGGTCTGACCGAGCGGCTTTGTGCCGCAGGTCTTTGGACCGCGCTGCGCACGCGTCCCTATTCCAAGATGCCAGTGCCGGGCAGCGTGCCTGCGGCGATTTACATCACCGCCGCCGAGAGCGAGCCATTGGCGGCAGATCCTGCGCCGATCATTCGGGCCGAGGCCGAGGCATTTGCCCGCGGCGTGGCCGCTGTGGCCAGCCTGACCGATGGCACGACCTATCTGTGCCAAGCCGATGACAAGCCCCTGCCCGGCCATGATGGTGCAACCGTCACGCCAGCGCAGTTCACCGGGCCGCACCCATCGGGGCTGGCGGGCACACATATGCATTTCCTTGAGCCGCCGCGCAGCGACAAGATGGTGTGGACCATCGGCTATCAAGATGTGCTGGTGATTGGGCGGTTGCTTTTGACCGGGCATTATGACGCATCCTGCGTGATTTCGCTGGCCGGTCCGGTCTGTGCCAATCCGCGCCTTGTGCGCACCGTTGCAGGGGCGTCGCTGGCCGAGTTGACCGCCGGGGATCTGCCGCAAGACCTGCCTGTGCGGGTGATTTCGGGTTCCGTGCTGAGCGGGCGTCTGGCGGAGGGGCCAAGCGCCTATCTGGGCCGGTTTGCGCGTCAGGTCACGTTGATCGAAGAAGACAAAAAGCAAATCCCGCTGGGCTGGATTCGCCCGATGTTTGCGAAATACGCGGTGCAGCCTGTGCTTGGCTCGGCGCTGGCGGGGCGTAAATTCCCGCTGACGTCGAACCTCAATGGTGGCCGCCGCGCGATGGTGCCGCTGGGCACGTTCGAGCAGTTGATGCCGCAAGATTTCCTGCCCACGCAATTGCTGCGTTCGCTGTTGGTGATGGACACCGATCAGGCGCAAGCGCTGGGTGTGCTGGAACTGGACGAAGAAGATCTCGGGCTGGTGGGCTTTGCCTGCCCAGCGAAATATGAATATGGCCTCGCCCTGCGCGACAGCCTGACAAAAATCGAAAAAGAGGGTTGAGCCTTGGGTCTACGTAGCTTTTTCGACTCGATCGAGCCGAATTTTGTAAAAGGTGGCAAGTGGGAGCGCTATTTCCCCATCTATGAGATGGTGGAGAGCTTTATCTACACGCCAAAAACAGTCACCACTGCCGCGCCCCATGCGCGGTCATACATCGATATGAAGCGGATCATGACCTATGTCGTGATCGCGACCGTACCGTGTATTTTAATGGCGCTGTATAACACCGGGTTGCAGACCAATCTGGCGATTGCGGAGTTTGGCCCCTCGGGCTGGCGCGCGTCGATGATTGAAGCCATGGGCATCGGGTTCAACCCCGGCAATGCGCTGGCCAATATGCTGCATGGTTTGCTGTATTTCCTGCCGATCTATGTTGTCACGCTGGTTGCGGGCGGGATTTTCGAAGTGGTTTTTGCCACGGTGCGCAAACATGAGGTGAACGAGGGTTTCCTTGTGTCCTCGATGCTTTATGCGCTGATCGTACCTGCTACCACGCCTTTGTGGCAGGTGGCGCTGGGGATCATCTTTGGTGTGGTGATCGGCAAAGAAGTCTTTGGCGGCACAGGTAAAAACTTCCTTAATCCGGCGCTGACCGGGCGGGCGTTTTTGTATTTCGCCTATCCGGCGCAATTGTCG
The DNA here is from genome assembly GCA_051252055.1 of Sulfitobacter sp. GTDB lineage: Bacteria > Pseudomonadota > Alphaproteobacteria > Rhodobacterales > Rhodobacteraceae > Sulfitobacter. Next base: position 387,958 of record JBPOFD010000001.1, on the reverse strand, counting down.
GGCGACAGTGTTTGGGTGCCCGTTGACGGGTTCACCGGCGCAACCGCGCTGGCGGTATCTGCATCGGACGGTTTTCAGGCCCTCGCCGCGCAGGGCATCACATGGTGGGACAGCTTCCTTGGCTTTATCCCCGGTTCCATGGGTGAGACATCCACATTGGCAGCCGCGATTGGCTTGGTGTTCTTGCTGGCCACGCGCATCGCCAACTACCGCATGGTGCTGGGCTGTTTGGCGGGGATGATCGGTTTCTCATTGCTGCTGAACTGGATCGGTTCTGACAGCAATCCGATGTTCGCGATGCCATGGTATTGGCATCTGGTGCTGGGCGGTTATGCCTTTGGTCTGGTGTTCATGGTGACCGAGCCTGTTTCGGGATCGCACACCAATGCGGGCCGCTATATTTACGGCGCGCTGATCGGGTTCATGGTGGTGATGATCCGTGTGATCAACCCGGCCTTCCCTGAGGGGATGATGCTGGCGATCCTGTTCGGCAATGTTTTCGCCCCCCTGATCGACCACTTTGTCGTGCAGGCCAACATCAAACGGAGAGCAAAGCGCAATGCCTGAAGTAAATCAGACAAAAGGCCCGATCCGCCGTTTTCTTGATGCGCCGCCGGATTCTGTAGGCAAAACCGTTTTTGTGGCTGTGTCGCTGTGCCTTGTGGCCTCGATGATTGTGTCTGCGGCGGCTGTGGCCCTGCGCCCGATCCAAGAAGAGAACAAGCTGCGCGACAAACGGGTGAACGTTTTGGAAGTGGCCGGGGTGTACGACGAGAACGTGCCCGTGGCCGAAGCCTTTGCCGCGTTTGAGCCGCATGTTCTGGATCTGTCGAGCGGTGAGTTTACCGACCAGTTCGAGCTGGAGACCTTTGACGAATTGGCCGCATCAAATGATCCGGCCATCGTGCGCGCATTGGATGAAGATCCGGCGGGTCTTGGCGGGCAGATGGATGCCTATCGCATGGTTTATCTGCTGCGCGATGAGGCCGGGGCGCTGGATAAGGTTGTGTTGCCGATTGAGGGCTATGGCCTGTGGTCCACGCTTTATGGGTTCATCGCGCTGGAAGAAAACGGCAACGATATTTTCGGGCTGCAATTCTATCAGCATGGCGAGACACCCGGTCTTGGCGCCGAGGTGGATAACCCGCGTTGGAAAGCCCTGTGGAACGGCAAGAAGCTGTTCTCCGAGGGTGGCGATTTGGCGATCACCGTGGCCAAGGTTCAGCCCGCAGCGGGCGAAGAATTCCACGTTGACGCATTGGCCGGTGCCACGCTGACCTCTGCCGGGGTGGATAACCTTGTGCGGTTCTGGATGGGCGAAGCGGGCTACGGCGGCTTCCTTGAGCGTTTGCAAGCAGGAGAGATCGAGTAATGGCACAGACATATCGTTCGCAACTGGTCGACCCGCTGGTCGATAACAACCCGATCACCTTGCAGGTGTTGGGCATTTGTTCGGCGCTGGCCGTGACCTCCTCTATGCAGGTGGCTTTTGTGATGTCGCTGGCTGTGACCTTGGTCACCGCGTTTTCATCGATGTTCATTTCGATCCTGCGCAACCAGATCCCTTCGTCGATCCGGATCATTGTGCAGATGGTGATCATCGCGTCTTTGGTGATTTTGGTGGATCAGTTGCTCAAGGCCTATGCCTATGAGATTTCCAAGACCCTGTCGGTGTTTGTGGGTCTGATCATCACCAACTGTATCGTGATGGGCCGGGCCGAAGCCTTTGCCATGAAAAACCCGCCGCTTGATAGTTTCATCGACGGGATCGGCAACGGGCTTGGCTATGGCGCGATCTTGATGACGGTTTCGGTGTTCCGTGAGCTGTTCGGTTCGGGGTCGCTGTTTGGTGTGACCATTCTGGAGACCGTGAATAACGGTGGCTGGTATGTGCCCAATGGCTTGCTGTTGCTGCCGCCATCGGCGTTCTTTGTGATTGGTCTGCTGATCTGGGCGATCCGCACGTGGAAGCCTGCGCAGGTTGAAGACCGTGAATATAAAATCCAGACAGTGGAGGCGCACTGATGGAAGGGCTACTTTCCCTCGCGGTTAAGGCCGTATTTGTTGAAAACCTCGCCCTGTCCTTTTTCTTGGGCATGTGCACATTCTTGGCCGTGTCGAAAAAGATCTCGACGGCGATTGGTCTGGGGATTTCGGTCATGGTGGTGCAAGCCATCACCGTGCCGGCGAACAACCTGATCCTGAACTATCTGCTGGCGCCTGGCGCGCTCGCTTGGGCCGGGTTTGGCGAGGTCGATCTGACCTTTCTGGGGCTGATTTCCTATATCGGGGTGATTGCCGCGCTGGTGCAGATCCTTGAGATGGTTTTGGATAAATACTTCCCGCCGCTCTATAATGCGCTGGGGGTTTTCCTGCCGCTGATCACGGTGAACTGTGCCATTTTGGGTGGCTCGCTGTTCATGGTGGAGCGCAGCTATAACTTTGCCGAAGCGGCGACCTATGGTCTGTCCTCGGGCTTTGGTTGGGCGCTGGCGATCACGGCCATGGCGGGCGTGCGCGAGAAGCTGAAATATTCTGACATTCCAGATGGTCTGCAAGGGCTTGGCATCACCTTCATTTCTGCGGGTTTGATGGCAATGGCCTTCATGTCTTTCTCTGGCGTGAAACTGTAAGGGGCTGATGATATGCTGACTTTTGGCCTTGGTATTTTGCTGTTCACTTTGATCGTGCTGGCATTGGTGACCGTGATCCTTGCGGCGCGGTCCAAGCTGGTGTCCAGCGGCAATGTGAACATCACCATCAACGGTGAAAAAACCATTTCCGTGCCTGCGGGCGGCAAGCTGTTGCAGACGCTGGCGGAGCAGAAGCTGTTTGTGCCTTCCGCTTGCGGCGGCGGCGGCACCTGCGCGCAGTGCCGGGTGCGGATTCATTCGGGTGGCGGGTCGATCCTGCCCACCGAAGAGACCCATATCACCAAACGCGAAGCGGCGTGCGGTGACCGTTTGTCCTGCCAAGTGGCGGTCAAACAGGACATGGAAGTCGAAGTACCCGAAGAGGTGTTTGGCGTTAAGAAATGGGAATGCACCGTGCGGTCCAACGAAAACGTTGCGACCTTTATCAAAGCGCTGGTGCTGGAACTGCCCGAAGGCGAAGATGTGAATTTCCGCGCAGGCGGTTATATCCAGATCGAAGCCCCGGCGCATCACGTGAAATACACCGATTTTCACGTGGAAGACGAATACCGCGAAGATTGGGACAAGTTTAACCTGTGGCAATATGATTCGAAGGTGGATGAGCCTGTCGAGCGCGCCTATTCCATGGCGAACTATCCCGACGAAAAAGGCATCATCATGCTCAACGTGCGGGTGGCATCGCCCCCGCCCGGCTCGGAAGGTATTCCGGCGGGCAAGATGTCGTCGTATATCTTTAACCTCAAGCCCGGCGACAAGGTCACGATCTCTGGCCCGTTTGGCGAATTCTTTGCCCGCGAGACGGAAAAAGAGATGGTGTTTGTAGGCGGCGGCGCGGGCATGGCCCCGATGCGCAGCCATATCTTTGACCAGCTCAAGCGGCTCAAGAACAAAGATCGCAAGATCAGCTTTTGGTATGGGGCGCGGTCCAAGCGCGAGATGTTCTTTGTCGAAGATTTCGACGAGCTGGCCAAGGAATTCCCCAATTTCACATGGCATGTGGCGCTGTCTGATGCGCTGCCGGATGATGATTGGGGCGGCTATACCGGGTTCATTCATAACGTTCTGCATGATGAATATCTCAAGGATCACCCCAACCCTGAGGATTGCGAATATTACATGTGTGGCCCGCCCATCATGAACACATCCGTCATCAACATGTTGCTTGAGATGGGTGTGGACCGCGAAGACATCATGCTTGATGATTTTGGCGGCTAAGCAGGCCCGAACACAAGACCAAGGCACAGGCGCTTCCCAAGGGAGCGCCTGTTTTCATTTGGGGACTTGCGCTGGGGCAAAGGCTTTACTACTCATTTGCACCAAGCGCTCTGCCCGCCGTGATGGCGATGGGGCGCGGTGAAATTTTATCCGTCGGGGGGCCCATTAGGGCTGAGAAGTGCGTGCACTGACCCGTCGAACCTGATCCGGGCAATACCGGCGTAGGGAACGGGTATTTTGTGCGGCTTAGGCTTTAAGTTCAGGCACAGACTCATTCTCGCGCAGGCACGCCCCCCAACCCGGCGGAGACCTGCCCGTGAGCCAAGCGACCCCAATAGCCCTGACAATTGCAGGTTCCGACAGCGGCGGCGGCGCAGGTGTGCAGGCCGATCTCAAAGCGTTCAGCGCCAATGGGGTTTATGGGGCCAGCGTGATCACCGCGATCACGGCCCAGAACACCGTGGCGGTCAGCGCGGTGCATGAGATCCCCAGCGATATTGTGGCGGCGCAGATCAGCGCAGTTCTATCGGATTTGCAGGTGGGCGCGATCAAGCTGGGAATGCTGTTCAGCGCGCCGATCATCCGCGCTGTGGCCGCACAGTTGCGGGGCTTTGACGGGCCGGTGATTGTTGATCCGGTGATGATTGCCAAATCGGGTGATGCGCTGTTGCAAGGGCACGCGGTGGCGGCGCTGATGCGCGATATCCTGCCCCGCGCCGATTTGCTGACGCCGAACCTGCCCGAGGCCGCGCGGCTGTTGAACCTGCCCGAAGCGAGCACACCGGCGCAGATGGCCGAGCAAGGCCAGCGTCTGCTGGATTTGGGGCCACGGGCGGTGTTGATGAAAGGCGGGCATGCGCATGGGGCGCAATGCACCGATCTGTTGGTTGATGCCAGCGGCGTGGTGGCGCAGCTTGGCGCGCCGCGCACCCACACGCGCAACACCCATGGGACGGGATGCACTTATTCTGCCGCGATTGCCGCGCAGATGGCACGGGGGCTGGAGTTGCAAGCAGCCGTGCGCGCCGCGCATGAATATCTGCAAGGGGCGATCCGCGCCGCCGATCAGCTCTGCATCGGGGCGGGCCATGGGCCGGTGCATCATTTCCATGCGCTGTGGCCACAAGGGCCAGAGGCATGAGCCGCATCACCCTCATTGGCGCTGGTGTGGCGGGGCTGTGCTGTGCGCGGGCGTTGATGGACCAGGGCGCGCAGGTGCGGATCATTGACCGGGCGGCCACACTAGGGCCGCAGGCCTGTTCATGGTGGGCGGGGGGTATGCTTGCGCCGTTTTGCGAAGGCGAGAGCGCCGAGGAGCCTGTGGTGCGGCTGGGCCAAGAGGCGGCCGATTGGTGGCAGGCTAAAACCGGCGCGGTGCAGCGCGGCGGCTCGCTCGTGATCTCGCCCGCACGCGACCGGGCGGAGCTGTCGCGGTTTGCGCGGCGCACGCAGGGGCACCGCAGTTTGAGCGCCGATGAAATCGCCGCGTTAGAGCCTGATTTGGGCACAAGATTTAGCAGCGCGCTCTATTTCGAGAGCGAGGCGCATTTGGCGCCGCGCACCGCATTGGCCGCATTGCGCGCCGGATTGCTGCGCGATGGCGCGGTGTTTGAGCAAGCCGAGGCCGACCCCGAGCAAGAGGCCGAGCGCGGGCTCACGGTAGATTGCCGGGGCTTTCGTGCGCGCGATCAGATCGCGGATTTGCGCGGCGTGAAGGGCGAGATGCTGGTGCTGTCATGCCCTGAGGTGACGCTGAACCGGCCCATCCGGCTGCTGCATCCGCGTGTGCCGCTGTATATTGTGCCGCGCGGGGATGGGGTTTTTATGCTGGGCGCGACCATGGTGGAGGCCCGCGCAGGCGGGCATATCACCGCGCGGGCGCTGCTGGAATTACTCAGCGCGGCCTATGCGCTGCACCCGGCGTTTGGCGAGGCCGAAGTGATCGAGATCGGCGTCGATGCGCGCCCTGCCTTTGCCGACAATCTGCCGCGTCTGCGGCGGCGGGGCAATTTGATCCGGGCCAATGGGCTTTATCGGCATGGGTTCCTGCTGGCGCCGGCATTGGCGCGGATGCTGGCCGAGATGATTTTTGACAATAAAACACCGGAGGTGATGGATGAGACTTCTGCTTAATGGCGCGCCGATCGAGGCGCAGCCCGGCAGTCTGGCCGATTTGCTGGAGGCCAATGGCTTTGGCGGGGCCAAGGTGGCCACGGCGGTAAATGGCGCGTTTATTCCCGCCCCGATGCGCGGCGAGACCGCCCTTGCCGAGGGTGATTTGATCGAGGTTCTAGCCCCGATGCAGGGGGGCTGAGGATGCGCGAGTTTTACGGAACGCGGCTGGCCAATGGGCTGATGCTGGGCACGGCGCAATACCCCTCGCCGCATATTCTGGCCGAGGCGTTTCGGCGCAGCGGGGCCAGTGTGGCGACGGTTTCGCTGCGCCGCGAGAGCGGGCAGGACCGTGCGGGGCAGGATTTCTGGAAGCTGATCAGCGATCTGGGGGTGCATGTGCTGCCCAATACTGCCGGGTGCCACAGCGTCAAAGAGGCCGTGACCACGGCGCATATGGCGCGCGAGGTTTTTGGTACCACTTGGATCAAGCTGGAGGTGATTGGCGAGGAAGACACGCTGCAACCTGATGTGTTCGGCTTGGTCGAGGCGGCGCGGATATTGAGCGAGGACGGGTTTCACGTGTTTCCCTACACCACCGAGGATTTGGTGGTGGCGGGTAAGTTGCTGGAGGCGGGCTGTGAGGTTTTGATGCCTTGGGGCGCGCCTATTGGTTCCGGTTTGGGGCTGAACAACCTTTTTGGGCTGCGCGCGATGCGGGCACATTTCCCGGAGGTGCCGCTGGTGATTGACGCAGGGCTGGGCCTGCCCTCGCAGGCGGCGCAGGCGATGGAGCTGGGGTTTGACGCGGTGCTGCTCAACACTGCCGTGGCCAAGGCAGGCGATCCCGCGGCGATGGCCGAAGCCTTTGCCCAAGCGGTGCACGCCGGGCAGTTGGCCGCTGAGGCCGACCCGATGGAGCCGCGCGACATGGCCGCCCCTTCAACCCCCGTTATCGGCAAGGCTTTTTTGACATGAAACTAGATGCATTTTACCCGATTTTTGACAGTGCTGATTGGCTGGAGCGGTTGGTGCCGCTGGGCGTCAAGCTGGTGCAATTGCGGATGAAAGACGTGGCGCAAGACGCATTGCGCGCCCATATCCGCCGCGCAAAACAGGTCTGCGCCGACCATGATTGCACCTTGGTGATCAATGATTATTGGCGCGAGGCGGCGGATGAGGGATGCGATTTTGTGCATCTGGGCCAAGAGGATTTGGACAGCGCCGATGTGGCCGCGATCCGGCGTGCCGGGATGCGGCTCGGGATCAGCACCCATGACAGTGCCGAGCTGGCCCGCGCCATGCAGCTGCAGCCCGATTACATCGCGCTTGGCCCGGTTTACCCGACCATTCTCAAGCAGATGAAATGGCATGCGCAGGGCATTGACCGTTTGAGCAAATGGCGCGCGCGCATCGGGGATATGCCCTTGGTTGCCATTGGCGGTATGACGATTGAGCGCGCAGGCGGGGCCTTTGAAGCGGGGGCCGATGTGGTGGCGGCGGTGACGGATATCACGCTGAACCCCGATCCCGAAGCGCAGTTGCGCGCATGGCTGGCGGCCACAAGATGAGCCGTTATGCGCGGCAGATGTGCCTGCCCGAAATGGGCGCGGCAGGGCAAGCGGCGCTGGGGGCGGCGCGGGTTTTGGTGGTGGGCGCGGGGGGGCTTGGCGCGCCGGTGCTGCAATATCTGGCGGGGGCCGGGGTTGGTCATGTGACGCTGGTCGATGGGGATCATGTGTCGCTGTCCAATTTGCACCGCCAGACGTTGTTTCGCGAGGCGGATATTGGCCGGGCCAAAGTGGCGGCGGCGGCGGCGCAGATGCGCGCGCTTAACAGCGGGTGCGCGGTTGAGGAAATTGCCGCGCCGCTTGATCCGGACAATGCGGCCACGCTGGTGGCGCGTCATGATCTGGTGCTTGATTGCGCCGATAGTTTCGCCGTCAGCTATATCCTGTCGGATGAGTGCCATGCGGCGCAGCGGCCTTTGATCAGCGCCTCGGCTTTGGGGTTTGCAGGTTATGTGGGCGGGTTTTGCGGCGGCGCGCCCTCGCTTCGCGCGGTGTTTCCTGATCTGCCAGAACGCGCGGCAACCTGCGCCACCGCCGGGGTGATGGGCCCGGTTGTGGGCATGATTGGCGCGGCGCAGGCGCAAATGGCGCTGAGCTGTTTGACCGGGCAGCGCCCTGCCCCGCTGGGCCAAGTGATCAGCTTTGACATGCAAAATTTCCGCAGCAGCGGCTTTCGGTTTGACGGCGCGCCGGAGCCTGATGCGCCGCTGCGGTTTATCGCGGCGGGCGCGCTCGAGCCGGATGATTTTGTGATTGAGCTGCGCGGCGAGCAAGAAGCGCCGCAAGCGGTCAGCCGCCATGCGCAGCGCCGCTCTGTTGCCGCGTTCAAAGCCGCCAGCCCCCAGCCCGGCGCAGGGCAACGGGCGGTTTTTGCCTGCCGATCCGGGCTGCGGGCATGGCAGGCGGCAAGCCATTTGAAAACCTATTGGCCCGGCGAGATCAAATTGATCGCAATGGGCGAAACCGCCACAACTGAAAGGCAAGAGACATGAGATTAACCACCCTTACCGCCGCACTGAGCCTCAGCGCTGCGCCGCTGCTGGCGGCAGATGAAATGACCTTGCTGCTGGATTGGTTTGTGAACCCCGATCATGGGCCGATTATTGTGGCGCAGGAGAAGGGCTATTTTGCCGAGCAGGATTTGGAGGTGGAGATCATCGCCCCTGCCGACCCGTCCGATCCGCCCAAATTGGTGGCGGCGGGCAAGGCTGATCTGGCGATTTCCTATCAGCCGCAATTGCATTTGCAGATACACGAGGGGCTGCCTTTGCAACGGGTGGGCACGTTGGTGGCGACGCCGCTGAACTGTCTGTTGGTGCTGGCCGAAGGGCCGATAAAATCGCCCGGCGATCTGGCGGGCAAGAAGGTCGGGTTTTCGGTGGGCGGCGTTGAAGAGGCCGTATTAGGCTCGATCCTGCGGCATCACGGGCTCAGCCTGAGCGATGTGGAATTGGTGAATGTGAACTGGTCGCTGTCGCCCTCGCTCATGTCCGGGCAGGTGGATGCGGTGATTGGGGCCTACCGCAATTTTGAGCTAAACCAGATGGCGATCGAAGGGGTTGAGGGCACCTGTTTCTTTGTCGAGGAAGAGGGGCTTCCGGCCTATGATGAGCTGATCTATGTGGCCAACACAGGTGACATGGATAAGGAAAAAATCGCGCGGTTCTTGGCGGCCACGGAGAAGGCCACACAGTTTATTGTGAACCATCCCGAGGAAAGCTGGGAGATTTTTGCGGCCACTTCGGCGGAGCTTCAAGATGAGCTCAATGAGCGGGCATGGCGCGACACGCTGGCGCGGTTTGCGCTGCGTCCGGCGGCGCTGGATGCGGGGCGATATGCGGGGTTCGAGCAGTTTTTGCACGGCGCAGGCCTGATCCCCGAGCAGAACCCGGTTTCCACCATCGCCATTGATGTGACAGCCCAATGAGCGCGGATTTTACCCCCCCCGATTATGGTCAATGTTTTGCCCGTTGGCGCGCAGGCGCGGCGGCGGATTGGCATGATTATACACGTCACGGGTTTGTCGAAGGGATGCGCGATGGCACCCTGCCCCGCGCTGCATTTTTGCATTACCTCGTGCAGGATTACGTGTTTTTGGTGCATTTCGCGCGGGCGTGGTCTTTGGCGGTTGTGAAGTCTGAGACCTTGGAGGAGATGCGCAGCTGCGCCGCCACGGTGGATGCGCTGGTGAACCACGAGATGTCTTTGCATGTGCAGACCTGCGCCGCAGAAGGCATCAGCGAGGCCGAGCTTTTTGAGGCGGCGGAGGACCGAGCGAACCTTGCCTATACGCGTTATGTTTTGGATGCGGGGTTGCAGGGCGATTATCTGGATTTGATGGCGGCGCTGGTCCCTTGTGTGATGGGTTATGGCGAGATCGGGGCGCGGCTGGGGGGAACGCAGGCCCCCGGCACGCCCTATGCCGATTGGATCGCGACCTATGCCGGGGCGGAGTATCAAACGCTCTGCGCGGATGTGGGGCGGATGATTGACGGCGCGGCGGCACGGCGCATTGGCGATCTGGCCAGCGCGCCGCGTGCCGCCGCCTTGCAGGCGCGGTTCACCAAAGCGACACAGCTGGAGGTGGATTTTTGGCAAATGGGGCTCGACGCCGCATGAGCCCCGCCCCCGGCATCACCCTCAAAGGCCAGCATCATCTGCGCGGCGCGGTTCTATTTGACGCAGATTTGACTCTGCCTGCGGGGCAATGGACCTGCCTTTTGGGACGCTCGGGGGTGGGCAAATCGACCCTATTGCGGCTGATGTTGGGTCTTGAGACGGGCGGCGCGTTTCACGGCAGCTTTGCGCCCAGCGATGGGCGCGATTTGGCAGGGCGGGTGAGCTATATGGCGCAGTCCGATCTGCTGCTGCCGTGGCTGAGCGTGCTGGAGAATGTCTGTATCGGGACGCGGCTGCGCGGGGAGCGCAAGCGCGGCAAAGCCAAAGCCGCGGCGCTTTTGGCGCGGGTGGGGTTGGCGGCGTATGCCGATCACAAACCCGCCAGCCTGTCGGGGGGGATGCGGCAGCGCGCGGCCTTGGCGCGCAGCCTGTTTGAGGAACGCCCCGTGGTGTTTTTGGACGAGCCGTTTTCGGCGTTGGATGCGGGCACCCGCGCCGATATGCAAGAACTCGCCGCCGAGCTGCTCGAAGGGCGCACCGTGCTTTTGGTGACCCATGATCCGGCAGAAGCGGCGCGGCTCGCAGATCAGATTTTGGTGATGACGGCGCAGGGCATTGCGCCTTGGCCTGCGCCGCCCACCCCGGCGCTGCGGGCGATTGATCACCCTGAAACATTGGCCTGTCAGGCGCAGTTGCTCGCGCATTTGCGCGGGGGGCGGCAGATATGAAGCTGCGCGATATTTTGCTGGCGGTTTTGCTGGGGCTGGGCCTGTGGCAGGGGGCGGTTTGGCTTACCGGGGCGCCGCATTTCATCCTGCCGTCGCCGCTGCGGGTGGCGCAAGCCTTGGTGCGCAGCCGGGCGATCATTGCGGAAAATGCGGTTGTGACCGCTACCGAGGTGGGGCTGGGGCTGATCATCGGCACGGCGCTTGGCGCGGCGACGGCGATACAGTTGGCCCTGTCGAAAACCGCCGAGCGGTTGATGCTGCCGATCTTGGTGTTCACGCAGGCGGTGCCGGTGTTTGCGCTGGCCCCGATCCTGACGCTTTGGTTCGGCTATGGCATGGGTTCGAAAGTCGTGATGGCGGTGTTGATCATCTATTTCCCGGTCACATCGGCCTTTCATGACGGGCTGAGCCGGACCCCGGCGGGGCTGCGTGATCTGGGGGTGTCGATGAATGCGGGGCGTTTGCATTTTATGCGCCATGTGCAGATCCCCCATGCGCTGCCCAGCCTTGGGACGGGGCTGAAACTGGCGGCGGTTTATGCGCCGATTGGCGCGGTGATTGGTGAATGGGTCGGGGCGTCAAAGGGGCTTGGCTATTTGATGCTGCTGGCCAATGGGCGGGCCAAGATTGACCTGATGTTTGCCACGCTGATCGTGCTGGCCTGTTTGACGATATTTTTACACGTGAGCGTTGGCCTGCTGGCTGCGCGCCTGACGCGCTATGCGGCGGGCACCCCTGAGCTTAATGAAAGGATAAAATGATGCGCCCGACAGAGATGCTTCGGCAAGAGAACCTGCAAGATTGGGAGGCCGTGGCGGGCCATGAGTTTTGCCAGTTATTGGCGGCAGGCAGCCTGCCGGAAGATAAAATGCGCTGGTATCTGGTGCAGGATTATAAGTTCATCGAAGGGTTTGTGCGTCTGCTGGCGGCGGCGATTTCCCATGCGCCGAGCCTCGCGGATGCCCTGCCCGGCGCGCGGTTTTTGGGTTTGGTGAGCAGCACGGAGAACACCTATTTTCTGCGCAGTTTTGCAGCGTTAGAGACAAGTGAAGCGCAGTTGAATGCCCCCGCCGCCCCGGCAACAGCGGGGTTTCAAGAACTGATGCAGGCGGCGCGGTTGTCGGGGCGTTATGAGCAGATGTTGGCCGTGTTGGTGGTGGCGGAATGGAGCTATCTAAGCTGGGCCGAAAGCTTTGTGGATTATGCCGATGATCTGCCGTTCTGGTTTGCCGAATGGATTGATCTGCACAGCGGCGACGGGTTCGAAGGCGTGGTGGCCTATCTGCGCGGGCAGCTTGATCAATGCTGGGAAGGTTTGAGCGACGCCGAGCGGCAAGAGGCGGCGCAGATGTTCCAAAAGGCGGTGCAGCTTGAGCGCGCGTTTTTTGATGCGGCACTGGCGGCGCCGCGCGGATGATTCCCGCCCTGCGGGATCACGGCGCGGGGGAAGATGCGCAACTTTAAAGGGATTTAGGGGATTTTGCAGCGGCGGCGGGGGGGAAGCCCTGCCCTCGCCTGCCTTATTTTTACCAACAGTTACGAGGCTTTCCGTATTCAATATTCCGCTGGGACGTAATTAACTTGAACATCCGTTCAATTTTCGGTCACTTATGACGCAAAGGGAGGGTGGATCATGTTGATCAAGGCAATCGACGGCCTAAATGAAGCTGTCGGCAGATTGGTATCCGTCATTGCGGTCGTGTTTGGAGCGATCATTATTTATGACGTGGTGATGCGCTATGCGTTCAACGACCCGACCCGCTGGGCGTTTGATGTAACCAAGCAGCTATATGGTTTTTATTTCGTGATGCTGGGCGGTTACGCCCTGCGCCACCAAGCGCATGTGCGGGTTGATCTGATCACCGAGACGTTGGGGCCAAAGACGCGCCGCTGGGTTGAAGTGGCCGGTTACCTGATTTTCTTCTTCCCCTTCGCATGGGTTTTCATGACCCGGTCATGGGAATTTGGCATGCGGTCCTGGACCCAAGGCGAGACCACTTACGGGTCTGTGCAATTGCCGGTCTATCCGCTGAAACTGGCCATGGCGTTTGCCGCTGGCCTGCTGTTCTTGCAGGGCATTTCCGAAGTCCTGAAACTCGTCTTTGGTCACAAGGTTCAACAACATGACACCTGAACTTATCGCGCTTTGTATGTTCGGCCTGTTGCTGTCGGGCCTGTTCATGGGGCATCCGCTGGCCTTTGTTTTGGGCGGCACAGCCGTGCTTGGCGCGCTGATTGCGGGCAAGCCGATGGTGCTGGGCATTGTGATCAACCGGATTTTTGGCGATGTGCTGGATAATTTCACGCTGATCGCTATTCCGCTGTTTATCTTGATGGCGCGGTTCCTGTCGGACAGTGGCGTGACCGATAAGATGTTTGAATCGCTCAGGTTGCTTTTGTCGAATGTGCGCGGCGGCTTGGCGCTGGCGGTGGTGTTTATCTCCATTTTGCTGGCGGCGACCACGGGTATTATTGGCGCGTCGATCACCGTGATGGGTGTGATGGCGCTGCGGCCGATGCTGCAATATGGCTATTCGCCGACCCTGACCACCGGGGTGATTGCGGCCTCAGGCTGTTTGGGCATTCTTATTCCACCGTCAATCATGCTGATCTTGATGGCGTCTTATTCGCCGCTGTCGGTGGGCGAACTTTTTGCCGGGTCGATGGTGCCGGGGGTTCTGCTGGGGCTGCTCTATGCAGTTTGGGTTGTGATTGTGGCGATTGTTCATCCAAGTTCGGCCCCTGCGGTAGAGCCCGATGAGAAAATCGCCCGCTCGGCGCTGTTGCGGATGCTGGCGGTTGAGGCTGTGCCGCCGCTGGTGCTGATCCTTGGGATTTTGGGATCGCTGCTGGCGGGGATCGCCACGGCCACCGAAGCCTCGGCATTGGGTGCGTTTTTGGCGCTGATGATTGTGATCATGCGCCGGAAATTCGAGTGGAAGACCTTCTATTCAGCGATGCTGGAAACAGGGCGGACCTCGGCGATGATTTTGTTCATCGTGATCGGGGCCACGGCCTTTACCGGGGTGTTCAACATCACGGGCGGGCTGCGGGCGACGCAGGAGATCATTCGCAATCTGGATATGGCGCCTTGGCTGTTGATTACCATGATGCTGTTTATCGTGTTCATTCTGGGGGCGTTTTTGGATTGGACGGGGATTGTTTTGCTGTCCTTCCCGATCTTCTTGCCGATCATTCAGGAGATGGACGTGAACCTGCTTTGGTTCGTGGTGATGATGGCGCTGGTGTTGCAAACATCGTTCCTGACGCCGCCCTTTGGATATGCGCTATTTTATCTGCGGGCGCTGGCGCCAGCAGAAGTGCGCACCAGCCAGATCATCATGGGCGTGCTGCCGTTTATCGGCTTGATCGTCGCCATGAGCATTGCCGTCGCGCTATTCCCGCAGCTTGTGCTGTGGCTGCCCGACACACTTTATACCAAGTAACAACCAGGGAGAGGACCTAACTTATGAAACTGACACATATGATCGCGGCCGCCGCGGTATCCGTCGGCTTTACCGGCGCAGCCGTTGCGCAAGAAAGCTGGACCATGACAACCACATGGCCAACCTCGCTTGAGCTGATCGAAATCGACAAGCATTTTGTTGAGCTGGCGAACAAGCTGACGGGCGATGAGCTGAACATCGAATTCTTCGAAGGCGGCGCGTTGGTGCCTGCGGGCGAAGTGTTTGGTGCGGTTGAATCCGGCACCATCCAAGCGGGCGCGGATTGGCCTGGCTATTGGGCTGGCCGCAACTCGGCGTTTTCGCCGCTGGCCACCACGGCATCGCTGTTCAATGCGGTTGATTACGTCAATTGGATTCAGCAGTGGGGCGGCGCGGAGCTCTATAACGAGATCTACGGCAAATTCGGCATGGTCTATCTGCCCTACGGCGTGACCAACAACGAATCCGGTTTCCGCACCAACAAGAAAATCGAGACACTCGACGATCTGCAAGGCATGCGTTTGCGCCTGTCCGGTCTGGAGCAGGGCCGTCTTTTGGAGCAGCTGGGCGGCAGCCAAGTTTCCATGGCGGGCGGCGAGATCTATCAATCGCTGGAGCGCGGCGTGATTGATGGCGCGGAATTCTCCACACCGAACGTCGATTTCTCGGGCGGCTTCCAGCAGGTTACAACCCATTGGGCGACACCCGGCTGGCACCAGTCTGCGTCGATCTTTGGCGTGATGATCAACAAAGCGTCTTGGGATGCCCTGTCTGAAGAGACACGGGAATCGCTGCAAATCGCAGCGAATGCCAACCTGCTGTGGTCGCTGGCCTTTACTGAAAAGCGCGCCACCGAAGCCTATCAGCAGTTCAAGGACGCGGGCATCGAGATCACCCGTTACGATGACGAGACATTGGCCAAGGTTCAGGAAATGGCGAATGCTGTGATCGAGACAACAGCCTGTGAGAACCCAGACAGCGCAAAAGTCTACCTGTCGATGATGGAATATTTGGGCGATTACGCGCAGTGGCGTGATGCGTCGGCTCCGTTCAACTTGGGCCGCACACCAAATGGCCCCGATGTTGAAAAGCTGCGCGGCTGCGCGGCCCAGTAAGCCTTAGTATTAGTGACACCGCAAAGGCCCGAAAAATTTCGGGCCTTTCGCATTTGTGGCATAAGGGCTGTATTGTAGCCTTGCCGCTTTCGTGGCAACAAACGCCACGCATCTCAACAAGGGAGTGAGAATATGCGCTTGCTGGCACTGGTTGTGCGGCTGATTAGCGGATTGAACGCAGTCGTCGGACATGTTTTTTCATGGCTGTCTTTGGGTATTGTCGCCATCTGTTTCACGGTTGTCGTGCAGCGGTATGTTTTTGCCACCAGTTTTGTGTGGATGCAGGACCTTTATATCTGGCTCAATGGTGCGATGTTCACCGCCGTGGCGGGCTTTGCCCTGTCGCGCGGCGATCACGTGAGGGTGGATATTTTCTATCGCCCCGCAACTGCGCGGACCAAGGCCATCGTGGATATGTTCGGGTCGATTTTCTTTTTGCTGCCGTTTTGCACCGTGGTTTACATGTATTCCATGCCATTTGTGCAGCGCGCGTGGGGCTATCACGAAGGCTCTGCCAATGTGGGCGGGATGCCGGGGCTGTATATCTTGAAATCATTTATCATTGTTTTTGTGGCGCTGCTGTCGTTGCAGGGGATCGCGATGATTGCGCGCTCGCTTGTGGTGCTGGGAGGGCGCGAGGATTTGCTGCCCGTGGGCCAGCGCTATCCCGATGTGACCGCGCCAATTTCTGACAGCGAAGGAGCAGCGTGATGGATCCTGTTTTCATTGGAGAGCTGCTGGCCGGGTTGATGTTCTTTGGCATCATCGGCTTTTTGCTGCTTGGTTTTCCCGTGGCGTTTACGCTGGCGGGTGTGTCGTTGATGTTTGGCGCGGTGGGCATGTGGTTTGGCGTGTTCGATCCGTCCAATTTCGGCGCGCTGCCCAACCGCTATATCGGGTTCATGACCAATGAGGTTTTGGTGGCGGTGCCGCTGTTTATCTTCATGGGGGTGATGCTGGAGCGATCTAACATCGCCGAGCAATTGCTGCTGACCATGGGCAAGCTGTTTGGCAATTTGCGCGGCGGGCTTGGCATGTCGGTGATCATTGTCGGCGCGCTGCTTGCGGCCTCCACCGGGGTTGTGGGCGCGACAGTGGTGACCATGGGGCTGATCTCGCTGCCTGCGATGTTGCGGGCGGGGTATGATCCCAAGATGGCCACGGGTGTGATTTGCGCCAGCGGCACGCTGGGCCAGATCATTCCGCCCTCAACCGTGCTGATTTTCATGGGCGATATGCTCTCGGGGATCAACTCGCAGGTGCAGATGGCCAAGGGCAATTTTGCGCCAACCGCCGTGTCGGTGGGCGATCTGTTTGCGGGCGCGTTGTTGCCGGGGTTCATGCTGGTCGGGCTTTATCTGGCCTATACGATTTTCAAGGCGATCACCGATCCTGAAAGCTGTCCGGCGACCCCGGTGCCGCCGGAGGAAAAGAAAGACCTGCTGCGCGAAGTGTTTGTGTCGCTGGTGCCGCCGCTGCTGTTGATCCTGTCGGTGCTTGGGTCAATTTTGGGCGGGATTGCGACTCCGACCGAAGCGGCCTCGGTGGGCGCTGTGGGTGCGATGCTGCTTGCGGCGCTGCGCTGGCGGTTGTCATTCGGCATTTTGCGCGAGACGGCGATTGCCACGGCGACGATCAGTTCGATGGTGTTTGTGATCTTGCTGGGCGCGTCGGTGTTTTCCATCGTGTTCCGCCTGATGGGCGGCGACAATCTGGTGCATGAGTTCCTATCGAACTTGCCCGGTGGCACGTTGATGGCGGTGGCTGTGGTGATGGCGATCATGTTTGTGCTGGGGTTTATCCTCGATACATTCGAGATCATCTTTATCGTGATCCCGATCACAGCGCCGATCTTGCTGGCTTTGGATGTTGATCCGGTCTGGCTGGGGGTGCTGGTGGGGGTGAACTTGCAAACGTCCTTCCTGACGCCGCCCTTTGGCTTTGCGCTGTTTTATCTGCGCGGTGTGGCTCCGGCGGATCTGCCGACTTCTGCGATCTACAAAGGCATCCTGCCTTTTGTGGTGTTGCAGATCATCGCCATTGGGCTGCTCTTTGCGTTCCCCGGCATTGTCACATGGTTGCCGAAACTGATTGCGGGGTAGCGCCTCGGCGCGCCTCACTCTCCGCCGCTTTGCGGATAAAAGGAAGGCCCGGCATTTCTGCCGGGCCTTTTCATTTTCGCGATCTTGAAAGCGATCAGTATTGCAGGTGCTTTTGGCGCGCTGCTTGGTAGGGAAGGTCGATTTTCTCGGTGCGTTCGCGCACGAGGGCCAGACCTTCGATGAAGCTTTCGGTGACTTTCTTGACCAGCGGGTCGTCGCTGTTGCGCAGCTCTTCGACCACTTCTTTGGACGCCTGAGCGCCCGCCGCCATGATGTCATCGGGGAAGGAGCGAACCATGACGCCGTGGTCATTGACCAAGGTGCGCAGGGCGCGCGGGTCATTGGCATAGAAGTCTGCCGCGACCTGATCGTATTCCGCCTGACAGATGTCTTTCACGATGGCTTGCAGGTCTTCTGGCAGCGCTTGGTATTTGGCTTTATCCACCACCAGTTCAGTCGCCAGACCGGATTCAACGAAGCTTGGCATGTAGTAGTTTTTGGCAACCTGATGGAAGCCCAGTGCCAGATCATTGTAGGGGCCAACAAATTCAGCCGCATCCAATGTGCCCGATTGCAGCGCTTGGAAGATTTCGCCCGCTGCCATGTTGGTCACGGTGGCGCCCAGTTTTTCCCAAACGCGGCCACCAAGGCCCGGTGTGCGGAAGCGCACGCCTTTAAGGTCTTCGACGCTGTTCAGCTCGTTTTTGAACCAGCCGCCAGCCTGTGTGCCGGTGTTGCCGGACAAGAAGCCCTGCACGCCGAATTGGTCATAGACCTCGTCCCAGATTTCCTGACCGCCCAGATAGCGCATCCATGCTGTCAGTTCGGGGGTGGTCATGCCGTAGGGAACGCCTGTGAAGAACGACAGGGCGGGGGATTTGTTCTGCCAGTAATAGGCGGCCCCGTGGCTCATTTCGGCGGTGCCGTCGATCACGGCGTCAAGCGATTGCAAGGGCGGCACCAGCTCGCCTGCGGAATAGACCTGAACGGTCAGGCGGCCACCCGAGGCGGCGGTGATCCGGTCGCCCAGACGCTGTGCGCCGACACCCAGACCGGGGAAATTTTTTGGCCATGTGGTAACCATGCGCCATGTGATGTTGCCCTGCGCGACGGCGGGGCTTGCGAGACTGGCAGCTGTGGCGCCAACACCGGCGACCCCTGCACTTTTAATAAAAGAACGACGATCCATTCTGACCTCCCTAAATGGAATAGACTTTGGCAGCTTTTCAACGCCGCCCAAGGTGGCCCGAAGGCCTACCTGTGCAGGTAAATCGCTATCCTTCCGATTGTCCAGATGAGCGGGCTGCAAAACCGGGATATATCTGCGATTCAACCCACAGGTTGAATTTTGCGGGGCCGCTCGCCCTGCCCCGGCAAGGTTCAGGCGGCGTTGAGGCAGCGCAATTTGCGGCCCTCGCCGATCTCTTCGAGCGGGGGGCGGGCGTGGGTGCAATGGTCGGTCACGATGGGGCAGCGCGTGGCGAAAGGGCATCCGGGGGGCGGGTCCATCGGGCTGGGCAGATCGCCTTTGAGCACGATGCGGTCACGCTTGCCACGTTGCGAGACATCAGGGCGCGGGATCGCGCTGAGCAAGGCTTGGGTATAGGGGTGGCGCGGCGCGGCAAACAGCGCCTCGGTTGGGCCTTCCTCGACGATCACCCCCAGATACATGACGCAGACATGATCTGCGATGTGGCGCACCACGCTGAGGTCATGCGAGATGAACAGATAGCTCAGGCCGAGCTCCTGTTGCAGGCGCAGCAGCAGGTTCAGAATTTGGCTTTGGATCGAGACATCCAGCGCCGAGACAGGTTCATCGCAGATCACCAGACGCGGCGACAGGGCCAGCGCGCGGGCAATCACCACCCGTTGGCGTTGACCGCCCGAGAGCGCGGTGGGGCGTCTGTCGCGCTGGGTTCGGTTGAGGCCGACAAGCTCCATCAATTCATCCACACGCGCGTCTATTTTGGCCTTTGGCCAGCCATTGATCGCCAGCGGTTCGGCGATGGAGCGCGCGATGCTGAGCCTGGGGTTAAGCGCGGAAACCGGGTCTTGGAACACCACCTGCATGTCTTTCCACGTGGCGCGTCGATCTGCGGGAGAGAGTGTCCCCAGATCGCGGCCCTCGAAGAAAATCTGGCCTTCGGTCACCGGGGCCAGACCCAGCACCGCATTGCCAGCGGTGGATTTACCGCAGCCGGATTCCCCCACCACGGCCAAGGTTTGCCCGGTTTCGATGCTCAGGCTGACGCCGTCGACGGCTTTGGTGAGCGCGGGCTTTTTGCCAAACCCGCCCGAGTGGCCGGGGAAATGCACTTTGAGATCGCGGACTTCAAGTAAGGGGGACATCGCGTTCTCCGGGCATAGGGTGGAAACAGGCGGTACGGTGCGCGCCCTGAGACAGGGCGGGACGGTCAGAGCAGATGGCGGTGGCGCGGTCGCAGCGGGTGCGGAACCGGCAGCCGGAGGGCCAATCGGTCGGGCTGGGCACATTGCCCGAGATCGCAAACAGCGCCTGTTTGGGCGGGTGGTCCAGCCGCGGAATGGTGCGCAGCAACATGGCGGTATAGGGGTGGCGGGGAGTTTCAAACACTTGGGTCACAGCGCCCTGCTCTACCACGCGCCCGCCATACATCACGCAGACCCGGTCAGCCATTTCGGCCACCACGCCCATGTCATGGGTGATCAGCAACACGGCAGTGCCGTCCTCTTGTGCCAGATCGCGGATCAGGTCGAGGATTTGCGCCTGAATGGTCACATCGAGCGCCGTTGTGGGTTCATCCGCAATCAGCAAACGCGGTTTTGAGATCAGCGCGGCGGCGATCATCACCCGTTGGCACATGCCGCCTGACAATTCGGCGGGCAATTGTTTGGCGCGGCGTTCGGGATCGGGGATGCCCACGCGGCGCAGCATGTCGATCGCGGCGATGGCCGCATGTTTGGGGCTGGCGCGGCCATGCACGATGAGGCTTTCGGCCACCTGCGCGCCCACGGGCATCAGCGGGTTGAGCGAGGACACGGGTTCTTGAAAGATCATCGCAATGTCGCTGCCGCGTTTGCGAGCAAACTCGGCGGGATCTTTGAGCACGGAAGCGCCGTCAAAGCAGATGTCGCCGCCTGTGACCTGAAGCCCTTCGGAGAGCAGGCCAATGATCGACAAAGCCGTCAGGGATTTGCCAGAGCCGCTTTCGCCCACCAGCGCCACCACCTCGCCCGCGCCCACATCAAGCGTGACCCCATCGACAAGGCCCAAAGGCCCGGCGCCAACGGCCAGATCATCTACTTCGAGCAGGCTCATGTGGCTGCCACCGCTGCGGCCCATGGGCTGACCGGGTGGGCTGCGCCGCTGGCGGGGGTGCCTGCCGATCCGGCCTGAACCAGCGAGGGGATCGAGAATTGCACCGGATAGACGGTGTCATCGGTGAGTTGCACCGCGTGGCGTTCGCTGATGGCGGTGGCGACATCCGGGGCTGCGCGTCTGTCGACCAGAATGACCGGCGTGCTGGCGTCGATGCGCGGGCGGTGCAGCGCGGCCTCGGGGGTGTCTTTGCGGTCAATCAAGAAGGACAGGATTTGCAGCACGGCGGGAAAGATTTGCCGCCCGCCCGCTGCGCCCAGTGCGATTTGCGGGCGGCCTTGCTTGGTCACGATGACGGGGGACATGTTGGCCAGCGGTTTCACACCGGGTTTAATGGAGTTCGGCTGGCCTTTGCGCGGGTCGAACCACATCATGCCGTTGTTCATCACGATCCCGGTTTGCGGCGACACCACTTTGGAGCCGAAACGCGACAGCAGCGTGTTGGTCAGCGCGACCATATTGCCGGCGGCATCGACCACGGACAGGTGGCTGGTGCAATCGCCTGTGCCCGCCGCATGGCCCATCCGGGTCAGGCGGCTTTCATAGGCGCTGCGGATGGCATCGGCATGGGCGGCGGCAAGATCGGCGTCTGAAAGCCCGGCCAAATCCTGCGCCGACAGGCTTTGCAGCGCTTCGGCAAGGCTGGGGCCACCGGAAAGGCCGGGGATCACGTGGACCTCGCGGCCCCGGTATTCTTGGACCTGCGGCGCGGACCATGTGGCGGTGTAATCGCGCAGGTCTTCGGCGCGCAGGGCAGAGCCGACCTGTGCCAGATCTTCCAGCATCAGTTTCGCGGTTTCGCCTTCGTAAAAATCGCGCGGCCCGTTTTCTGCCAGACGCCGCAGGGTGGCGGCTTTTTCCGGCATGGGCAGCAGTTTTGCCGCCGCAGAAGACGGGTGTGGCAGCAGGCGGGATTTGTC
This sequence comes from Sulfitobacter sp., assembly GCA_051252055.1. Classification (GTDB taxonomy): domain Bacteria; phylum Pseudomonadota; class Alphaproteobacteria; order Rhodobacterales; family Rhodobacteraceae; genus Sulfitobacter. The sequence continues at coordinate 366,118 of JBPOFD010000001.1, read as the reverse complement.
CAAAAACAGCGCAGCGGCGGCGGGGTTTTGAGCCAGGTTCTCGCGGTCAATCGCAAAGGCGAGATCGGCGAACCAATCGACGGTCATGCCGCGCTCTGCGATTTCAATTGCGGGGGCGAGCGCCTCGGCCCAAGAGATCGTGCCAAAACGCGCCAGCGCGGCGGCGAGGCCAGCGACCGCGCCGGGGGTGCAGATGGAGGTGCCGCCCGAGATGTTGCGGTTGTCTTTGACCGCAGGCCAGTCGAACCAATCGCCGTCAGAGCCGCCAACCAGCGGGTAGTCTTCGCCGCGCACCCCGGCAGGGGCGGAAAGGTTGAAATCAAGCGCATCGACCTGACCGTCTGCCGCGCCGTGCAGCAAAAAGCCGCCACCGCCGATGCCAGAGAGCCAAGGTTCCACCACCGACAGGACCAGCGCCGCCGTGACGGCTGCGTCCATCGCGTTGCCGCCTTTGGACAGGACCGCAGCGCCCGCAGCGGCAGCTTCGCCGTGCTGGGCCGACACAATCCCCCGCGCGCCCGACACTTGCGGTTTGGTCAATGCCCATGTTTGGGCGGGGGCGCGTTTTGCAGCAGCGGCGGCGGCGTCGATCATTGGTTTGATCCTTGAATGTTATTGGGTATTTTTGCGGGCAGATCGTGGCGCGGCGCGCCTTTGAGCGCCGCGTGATGGGCGGCGATCTCGCCGCAGGTGGCGCACCAGAATTGCGGGTCTTCGGCCAGGGGACGCCAGAGTTTTTCCAGCATGTCCACGCGGGCGGGGCGGCCACAAATCCAGTCATGGATGGTCATCATGAAAAGCCCGCCATGACGGCGCGTGGCGGCGGCTTCGTCTTGCCATTGCGCGCCCACGTCCAGATGCGAGCGCGGGGGGCGGTCGCCTGCGCCGAGGAACTTGAAATAGATCGCATCATCGATGTCCCAGCGCACGGGCACTTCGGTGACGCCGTCCAGCGTATAGGGCACGTCATCGCCCATGAGCGAGGAATCCCACAGGTCAAAGCGGCGCAATTCACCCAGCATATGCGGGGTCATTTCCCATGCGGGAGAGCGAAAGCCTGCCGGGCGCTGGCCGGTTTGCGCCTCAAAAAGCGCAAGGGAATACTCCAAGGCTTCGGTGAATTGCGCATCGGTGATGTCGGCGACCAATTCGTGAAAATAGCCGTGCAGGGCAATTTCGTGGCCGCGTTGCAGCAGGCCCGGCAGCAGATCGGGGTTCTGCTGGGCCACGATGGCGGGCACAAAGAAGCTGCCTTTGATGCCAAGCCGCGCCAGAAGATCCGCGATATGTGACAGCCCGCGCCGCATGCCATAGCTGCGGTGTTCAGGTGCGGCCAATGTGGCCGGCGCGCCTGTGCGGTTCGCCCAAAGATAGGGCGAGGTTGCATCCACATCGACGCTGAAACAGGCAGCGGCGCGCGCGCCGCCGGGCCATTGATATGCGGGGGGCGACCAGATCATAGCGGGTTTTTCTTGTCCTGATAGACATCGAGGCTGCCTGCTGAATTGCCGCCATCCACTGACAAAGTGGCCCCTGTTACGTTGCGCGCCGCGTCTGAGGCGAGGTAGAGCGCGGCATTGCCCACGTCTTCGGCGGTGGTTTCAACGCCCAGCGGAATGGCGGCCATGACCCGGTCCACATGTTCTTGGGGCAAGGAGGACACGGCGCTGCCTGCGGCGAAGCCGGGTTCAAGCGCGTTTACGCGGATGCCAAATTCGGCCAGTTCCAGCGCAAAGCCTTTGGTGAGCCGGTCCAGCGCGGTTTTCGACATGCAATAGGTCACCATGGTGCGGCGCATTTTGCGGGCGGCGCCCGAGGAGATGTTGATCACATTGCCGCGAGTTTTGTGTTTGATCATTTGCAGGGCAAAGCCGCGTGTCAGCACAAAAGGTGCGCGCAGGTTCACCGACATGATGCGGTCCCATTCGGCCACGTCCATGTCCAGCATAAAGGCCGACGGGTAGAGTGCGGCATTGTTGATCACCACATCGGGCGCGCCCCATTCATCCGCAACCGCGCTGAGCAATGTCTCAAGCCCTGCGTCCGAGGTCAGATCGGCGGCCACGGCAAAACCGGGCATGCCATCGGTGCTTAGATCCGTGCGGCAGATCACTGCGCCGCGTGTTTCGAATTGATCCGCGAGGGCGCGGCCCATGATGCCGCTGGCACCTGTGACGACCACGCGTTTGCCTTTGAGGGCGGTTCCGAAATCCATAGTCTAGCGTCCTTTTCCGATGAGATCGCTGACACGGTCGCCAATCAGATTGGCAGACAGCACCAGCATAAACAGAGCCAAGCCGGGGAATGTGGCGATCCACCATGCTGTGGCGATATAGTTGCGCCCGGTGGAGAGCATCACGCCCCAACTGGCGGTGGGCGGTTGCACCCCAAGCCCGAGGAAAGAGAGCCCTGCCTCGAACAGCACCATCAGGCCAAATTCCAGCGTGGCGACCACGGCAATGGGGCCGATGATATTGGGCAAAATATGCAGCATCAGCGCACGCGGCACCGAGCAGCCCATGGCGCGGGCCAGCGTGACAAAGGGGCGTTTGCCAATGGCCAGCGTTTGCCCGTAGGCGACCCGCGCATAGCGGGGCCAGCGGGTCAGCGCGAGCACGATGATCACGTTAAAGAAGCTGGGGCCAAGCACCGCCACGGTGATGATCGCCAGCAAGATCGCGGGGATCGACAAGAAGATATCGACCAGCCGCATCAAAATGGTTTCGGTCCAGCCGCGCAGATAGCCCGCCAGCATCCCAACCGTCACGCCGACAATGCCCGACAAGATCACCGACAGCACCGCCACCGAGATGGAGACCCGCGCGCCATAGATCAGGCGGCTGAGCACGTCGCGGCCAAGCTCGTCTGTGCCGAGCCAGAACACCGCGCCACGGCTTTCAAAACCGGGGGTTTTCAGACGGCCCAGCAGGTTCTGGCGGTCAGGGTCGAGCGGCGCAATATAGGGCGCGAGCAGCGCCAGCAGCACCATCAGCCCCAGCAGCAGCGCAGGCCACCACGCGAGCAATTGCCCTGCAAAATGCGGCAGGGCGCGCCGCGCCGCAGGTGCCGGATGTAGCGCGCTCATGATTGCCCTCCAAGCCGCACACGCGGATCGACAAAAGAATACAGCAGGTCAGCCGCGAGGCTGGTTAGGATGGTCACCAAAGCGCCAAGCAGCACGATGGCTTGCACCACCATGAAATCCCGTGAGGCGATGGATTGCACGGTAAGCTGGCCCAAGCCGGGCCATGCGAACACGGTTTCCACAATCACCGCCCCGGCCAAAAGCTGTGAGATTTCCAGCGCAGTGATGGTGATGATCGGGATGGCGGAATTGCGCAGCAGGTGTTTGCGCACCAAACGCGAGGTGCTTGCGCCGCGTGCGCGGGCCGAGCGGATGTAATCCTTGCTCAGCTCGTCCACCACCGCAGAGCGGGTGATGCGCGCATAGGTCGCCAAAGACAAAAGCCCCAGCGCAACCGACGGCATCACCAGATGCGCCAGCGTGCCTGTGCCCGAAGGCGGTAGCCATTTTAGCCAGACGCCAAAGACGAGGATCATCATGATCCCGCTCCAGAATGTCGGCATGGATTGGCACGCGAGCACCAGCCCCATGATCCAGCGCGAGACCGCTTTGCCGCGGGTCAGCGCCATGATCACCCCCACAGGCAGACCGATGAGGAAGGCCACGGCAAGCGCGCCCGCAGTAAGTTGCAGGGTTTGGGGAATACGGCTGACCAGAATTTCCCAAACCGACGCGTTTTGAATGAACGACCGCCCCAGATCGAAGCGCGCCATATCGCCAAGGAAAGCGATATATTGCTCGATCAGGGGGCGATCAAAGCCAAGCGCGCTGCGCATGGCTTCGAAATCCTCCTTGGTCGCTGTCTCAGGCAGCAACAATGCCGTCGGATCGCCGGTGAGGCGCTGGATGAAGAACACCAGCGTGACCACACCGAACGCAGTGATCAGAGCCTGAAATAGGCGATTTAGGAGGAATTTTGTCATCACTCGGACCAAGTCATCCGGTTGAGGAACATGCTTTCATTGGCGGTTGGGGTGAATTCCAGATCCGCCGATGCGCCGTAAAGCACAGCCGCTTGGTACATGGGCAACACATAGTAGTTGTCGCGCACGGTTTGGTGCACTTTGCTATAGGCTTCCATGCGGACCTCGGCGTCCAGCGACACGCGGGCCTCGTCGAGCAACACGTCAAGCTCGGGATCGTTTACCCGGCTCCATGTGCTGTCTGAATGCAGCAAAGGATAGGCGATGCCATCGGCGTCTTGGCAGGCACAGGACCAGCGGCCAAAGCTCAGCTCGGCGTTCTCGGAAGGCTCTGAACGCACGATGTTGAGGTAGGTTGGCATGTCTGTGACGCTGATTGCGACGTTGAAGCCCACATCATTGAGCATCTGCTGAAGCGCCTGCACGATGCGTTGGTCAAAGACCGGCGCGGTGGCAAAAGTGACGGGCGTTGCCGCAACATCCGCTTTGGCAGCCACGATTTCACGCGCCGCTTCGGGATCAAATTCCCATGGCGTGATGTTTGGCTCATAGCCGAAATGCGCAGGGGAGGCGAGCTGTGCCATCGGGGTTTCGCCCGCGCCAAGCAGCCCTTCGGTGATGCCAAGATTGTCGATGGCCATGCTGGCCGCTTTGCGCAGTTCGATGTCGTTGAACGGCGGTTTGTCGAGGTTCAGACCCAGATAGGCCACACGCTCGGTCGGGGCAGAGAGCAGCTTCACACTGTCGCTGCCTGCCAATTGCGCGGTTGCGTCGCTGTCGAGACCTACCACAAGATCAGCCGTGCCTGCCTGCAAATCGGCCAGACGGGTGGCTGCGTCGGGCACCGCGCGGAAGACGGCGCGGTCAAAGGCACCTTGGTCGCCCCAATAGGCATCGTTGCGGGCCAGCGTGACGGAAATGCCGCGATCCCATGTTTCGAATTTATAGGGGCCAGAGCCGATAGGCGCGGCGTTGAACGCATCTGCGCCCACAGCTTCGACCACGTGTTGAGGCACAATCGAAAGCTTGACCAGCTGCGCCAGCAAGGCGGGGTATGCGCCATTGGTGGTCAGTTTCACGGTCAGCGGATCAACCGCTTCGGCGCTGGCGATCTGGTTGAATTGGCCCAGTTGCGGGGAGGCGAAATCGGGGTTGGTGATGCGCTCGACCGAATAGACCACATCTTCGGCGGTCAGTTTTTCGCCGTCATGGAACACCACATCGTCGCGCAGTTTCAGCACCAGTTCGGTGTCGCTGACCTGATCCCAGCTGGTGGCGATCTGGCCCACGATGGTGCCGTCGTTTTCACGGGTCACCAGATTGTCGAAGATGTTGCGATAGACGTAATAGCTGTCTGGATTCCACTGCACCTGCGGGTCGAGCGAGGAAGGCTCGCCGGACAGATCGATGGTCAGATCCTTGGCGAAGGCCGGGAGCGCAAAGACGGACAGGGCCGCGCTCATAAGCAGCATGTTCAATTTGGGTTTCATGGGTCTCTCCTGTTGATAGCGGTGATTTTACGAGTTGCGCAGAGCCAGCCCGCTGCCTGGCGTGAGGGGCGCTTCGTTTTTGAGCAGTTGGTTGAGAAAGAAACGTTCCTGGGCGTCGATCAGGGACAGGCGCGATTGGCGGATTGCCTCGCGGTTGCCGTCCAGCACAGCCCCCAGCAGCCCGGCGATGTCTTCGCGGCGGAACAGCATGCGGGTTTCGTCTTCCAAGAAATGTGTGATGCGGGCGGAATGGTGCCACAGTTTGCGCAGGTGCCGCGCGGTGAGCGGGTTCATCGCTTGCAGCAATATCCCATCGATCCGGTCCACGTGATGCCGAATCGAGGACAGCGCCGATGTATCGGAGCCGCGCGACAGAGCGTCCAGAATCGCGGAAATCTGCCCCAGCTCAAACTTGGCCTCAGGCGTGAGGACAACTTCGGCCAGCCCCGGCTCGACGATGCGGCGGGCATCGAGGACATGGCCGATCAACTGGCCCGTGATGGGCAGCACTTCCCAGCCCATCCGCGCCTTGGGCACGGCCCAGCCATCAAAGCCAAGCCGCGTCAGCCCGGCGCGGGCGGCGGCGCGGGACAGAGCGAAACGCTCCATCATATCCGCCTCGGTGACGATCTCGCCGGGCTTCAGCTCGCACCAGATGGTTGCGGCGAGCAGACGGTCTTCGGCAAAGCGCGACTTTGCATCGGGGCTGGGCAGGCCCTTGTCAGACAGGGCAGAGCGCAACATCGGGGAACTGGGATCATACATAAAATATCAATTCGTATTGGTTGACATGTCAGTGAGGTTATGTTGGCATTTCCTGCATGGCAAGAAAAAATCCACCCGGAGCCCCCATGAGTAAAAAACTGTCTATTTTTGGTGCATACTCCCTGCTCGGGCAGCATCTTTTGACGCGGCTTTCAGCGGATTGCCGGTTTGAAATCGCCAGCCTGCATGATCAGCGCCATACAGAATCGCGCAGCGATATTGCGTGGTTGGCCGGAGATGCGGGCAGTTGGCTTGCCGATGAGTTTGAGGTTCTGTCGCCCAAAGATCAGGCAAAGGGCGATATTATTTTATCATTCCTGCCCGACAAAGGTGCCGAGGAAATCGAGGCCGCGCATTTGGCCGCCGGGGCGCGGATTATCTCGCATTGCGAATATGCACGTGAGAAAGGTGCGCTGTTGGTGCCACAGGTTTGCGAGCCCGATCTGAGCAATGCGCCTCTGATTGCCACGCCCAATTGCACCACGGCGATGTGCGCCCTGCCCTTGTCGCTGCTGCACGCAAAACACGGGATTGAGGCCGCGCATATCACAACCTTGCAAGCGATCAGCGGCACCGATCTGCCGGGGATGCAGGCGCATCAGATACACAATCAAGTGGTCTCTGATCTGCCCGGCGAGGCGCATGTGTTGCAGCGCGAGTTGAACCATGTGTTTGCCAATGCCTTTCCCGTCAGCTGTGCGGCGACCCGCGTGCCGGTGTGGCGCGGTCATACCATGTCATTGATGATCAAGCTGGCAGATGGCAGCGACGCACAGGCCGCGGTAAAAGCGCTGGAAGGTCAGGCGCGGATTGCGGTGCTGGACCGCGATGCCCCCTACCCCGCGTGGCGGCGCGAGATTGAGAGCCCCGATTTGCTCTGCACGATTGAGGCGATCCGCGATGGGCAAGGCGGGTGGATCACCCTGAGCCTGCGCGGCGACAACCTTGGGGCGGCCACCACAGGGGTGATGCTCTGCGCGGCGTCAATGCTGTGCGATGTGCCGATCTAGAAGTTATGTTTGCGGATGTTATGCAGCATGGCTTGGAGCGTGCCGACAAAGGCGCGTTTTTCCTCGGGGCCGATACCTGCGAACATCTCTTCATAGCTGGCCGACATATGCGGCCAGAGCCGGTCATAGACCTCGCGCCCTGCATCGGTCAGGTAGACCCGCGTAGCGCGGCTGTCATTCGGGTCGGGCGCGCGGCGGATCAGGCCGTCGCTGTCGAGCGCATCGAGCGCCCGGCTGAGCGTGCTTTGTTCGGCCACCGCATAGACCGCCAATTCGCGGATCAGCAGACCGTCCATCACCGACAGAACCGCCAGTGAGCGCATCTGCGGTGTTGTCAGGCCCAGCGCCGCCATTTCCGCCCGCATGCTGGCGTTATAGCGGCCAATCAAGCGGTTCATGAGATAGGGGGCAAAGTTTTCGAGCCCCATTTCACCAAGTCGCGGCGCCATTGGCGTGCGCTGTTGAATTGTCATCCACCCAAACCTTTTGCAACATTGTAGCCCGAGCCTCCGCCCAGCCCCGGACCGGGATGGGTAGAAGCGCCGATATGATAGAGATTTTTGATCGGCGTGGCGTTATTAACGCTGTTTGCAAAGGGCCGCCAGACAAAGAACTGATCCATGGTGCAGGCACCGCCGTAAGGATCGCCGCCCACAAGGTTGATGTTCATAGATTCAAGGTCGCTGGGGGAATAGGCGCGGCGTTTTAGCGCAACCTTATCGAAGTTGCGGATGCTGGCGCGCAGGATGTTTTCGATTCGGTCGGCAAAGGCTTCGCGCATGGGTTCGGTCCACGTGGCATCGGTTTCGATTTCTCCGGCTGCATCGCCAAGAACTGCGCGCGGCGCATCGGGGATTTGGCACCACAAGATCGCTTTGCCCGGCGGGCAGCGGGTGGGATCGAGCGCATGGGGCTGGCCCACGCAGATGGTGGGCACTTTTGGCAGCATGCCGCGCTCGGCCTCGTTGCTGGATTTGGACACGGCGTTGATGTCATCCGCCAGATGGATCAGCGCCACATCATCCAGCCCCTCGGCCACCCATTCAGGGGCGGCGTCCAGCGCGTAATGCAGTTGGAAATTGCCGCGCCCATGGCGAAACTTCTTGGCGCTTGGGGCGGGCATTTGGCCCTGCAACAGATCGTCCATCAATTGCCCCGGCGCGGTGGAGGCGATGATGTTTTTGGCCATGATCTGCTCGCTTGTGCTTGTCTCTATGCCGCAGGCTTTGCCGTCTTTGACGAGGATGCGTTTGGCCTCGGTGCTGCTGCGCATTTCGCCGCCCTGTGCGGTAATGAGCGATTGGAAAGCAGCCACGGCGCGGCCTGCGCCGCCTTTGACGATGGGCGCGCCTGCGGCCTCTAGGGCGAAGGCGATGACGCGGGTCATTTGGCCGCTGTAGCTGACCTCGGGGGTGAGGCCCACATGCAGCACCCAAGGGGCCCAGAGCGCCTGTACGGCGGTGCTGGTGTAGCGGGTTTCGAGCCAGCCACGGGTGGGCTCGAGCGCTTCGCCGAACCATGTTTTGAAATTGTTCAGCCCGCGCCTCCACGCCTGTTTGCCCAAAAGCATGGCGGTTTTGCCCGACCAGAGCGGCTGGCCCAGCAGGGCAAAAAGGAAATCGGCATCTTGTTCAATCGCCCCCACATCGCGGGCGAATTGATCACCGTCGCCTGCGCCTGCTGCGTTGAAGGCGGCGACATTGGCGGCGCGGTCCATGGTCATGACCAGCGATGTGCCATCGGGGCGCAGCACCGCCGTTGGCTTGGCGCTGTGGCAAAGCTCGAACCCGTGCTGGCCCAGATCTTTGCCCAGCGCGCCGTAAGCAGGCCCTGTCAGAAACAGCACAAAAGTCGTGGCCATGACATCATGATGAAACCCGGCCTGGGTGATTTCCTGTGTTACTATACAGCCGCCGAAACGGTCCTCGCGTTCCACCACCAGCACGCTATCGCCCTTTTTGGACAGCATCGCGGCGGCCACCAGCGCGTTGATGCCAGAGCCGATAATCAGGTGATCGTAAGTTTTCATGGGGGTGTCGCCTTTTGGAGCTGTGAAGCGCGCCGCGCTTTTTTGCCTAAACATTTTGCGGCGCGGTGTTTCCTGCGCGCTGCTGTCATTCAATGCTAGACAAGAATACATGCGTTTGCAATTATCTTGATACTAAGGGGATCCCAGAACCATGACAAACGACCCGGATGCGATTATTATAGGCGCAGGGCACAACAGCCTTGCTTGCGCGTGCCACTTGGCGGCAAGGGGCTGGAAAGTCGCGGTTTTTGAACAGGCGCCCGAGCCGGGCGGCGCGGTCAAGACGGGCGAATACACCCTGCCGGGGTTCCGCCATGACTGGGCCGCGATGAACCTTTCATTATTTGCAGGATCACGTTTCCACAGCGAAAACGCAGAAGAGCTGGCCAAACATGGTCTGGCGTTTGCGCCCACGGGCGATCCTTTTGCATCGGTTTTCCCAGATGGGCGCTGGCTGGGTGTGTCCAACGACGCCGCGATCACCCGCGCGCGGATCAATGGGTTCTCAAAGGCGGATGGCGCGGCATGGGCCAAGTTGACCGCCGATTTCCCGCGCGAGGCCGAGAGCATTTTTGCATTGCTGGGAAGCCCGATGAACCTGCCTGCGCTGGCGTCTTTGAGCTGGAAAATCTGGCGGGCCAAGGGCGGCGGCGGCACTGTAGATTTTGCGCAGTTTCTTATGATGTCGCCGCGCGCGTGGCTGGACCGGACATTTACCTCCGCAGAGGTCAAAGCGCTGCTGGCTGCATGGGGGATGCATCTGGATTTTGCGCCCGACATCGCGGGCGGCGCGCTGTTTCCCTATTTGGAGGGCATGGCCGGGCAAGCCTTTGGCATGGTGCTGGGGCAAGGCGGCGCGGATTGCGCGATCAAGGCGATGGTGGGGATGCTGGAGGCGCGGGGCGGCTCTGTCACCTGCAACGCCGAAGTGGCGGCGATTGAGAACGCTGCCGGGCGCGCCACCGGGGTGACCTTGGCGGATGGGCGTTTCATTGGGGCGAAAAAGGCAGTGATTGCCAATGTCGCGCCCGCCGCATTGCTGCGCCTGATGGGCGAGACCCAAGACAAGACCCACACACAAGCGATGCAATCCTATCAGCATGCGCCGGGCACGTTGATGATCCATCTGGCGATGGATGCCCTGCCCGAGTGGACGGCGGGGGCGGAGTTGAAGCGCTTTGCCTATGTGCATATCGCGCCCTCTATGGATCAGATGGCGCGCACCTATGCGCAGGCCAAGGCCGGATTGCTGCCCGATGCGCCCGTGATTGTTTGCGGCCAGCCCACGGCAGTGGACCCAAGCCGCGCGCCAAAGGGCAAACATGTGTTATGGGTGCAGGTGCGCATGGTGCCGGGCGAGATCAAAGGTGATGCAGCCGGAAAGATTGAGGCCACAGATTGGGCGCAAGCCGCCGGGCCGATGGCCGAGCGGGCCTTGGATATTATTGAGCAATACGCCCCCGGCACCCGCGCCAAGATATTGGGCCAACATGTGGTCAGCCCCGCGATGCTGGAGGCAGATAACCCCAATCTGGTGGGCGGTGATCAGGTTTGCGGCAGCCACCAGTTGCACCAGCATTTCCACAACCGGCCCGCGCGCGGCTATGCCGACGGGACCACGCCGATCAAAAATCTTTACCATACCGGAGCCGCCGTTTGGCCCGGTGGTGGGACGGGCGCAGGCCCCGGCAGCCTGCTCGCTCAGAAACTTGCCGGCAAGTAACAGGGAGTTAATAAAATGGCGCTATCAAGACGCAATCTATTGAAATCAACCGTGGCAGCCGCGGCTTTTGCAAGTGTGGGTTTGCCCAGCTTTGCCCAAGAGATCGACGAGCTGGTCATTGCATATAATGTGAACCTGCCCAGCTGGGACCCCACCGTGGGGCCATCGGCGGTGAACCCGACGATCCAAGGTTTTTACCAGTCGGTGTTTGATCTGTTTATTCCGCAAAACCCAGACCTGAGCTTTGGGTCGGGTTTGGTGACCGATTGGGGCTGGAACGAGGATGAGACGCAAATCTGGATGGATGTGCGCGAAGGCGTGACATGGCACAATGGCGATCCGTTCACAGCCGAGGATGTGGCATGGTCGCTGGAGCGTGCCGCGAACCCGGACACAGGCAACCCGATCAATTTCATCTGGGGCAAGGTCGAGAACATCAAGGCCGAGGGCAACCGCGTCACGGCGGATGTGAAGGAATACGAGCCGACGTTCTTTAAATGGATGTCTTTTCTGACGGGCTATGTGCTGCCCAAGAAATACTATGAAGAAGTGGGCGCCGAAGGGTTCGAGGCCGCGCCAATTGGCACCGGCCCCTATATGGTCGAGAAATTCGAGCGCAACGCGTTTATGCGTCTGAAGGCGAATGAAAACTATTGGGGCGGCGCGCCGGAATTCAAAACCGTCACCATCAAATTTGTGACCGATGCCGCGTCGCGCGTGGCGGAGATTGAATCGGGCAATTCCCATGTGACGCTGGAGGTTCCTTATGAGGAATTTGACCGTCTCAAAGCCAAAGACGGTATTGAAGGCGTGGCCGAACCGATCTCGGACATCGGTATGATTTTCATCAATGATATCGAGGTGATGACAGACCCCAACGTGCGCAAAGCGGCGGCGCATGCGATTGATAAACAGCTGATCATTGATCGGCTCTTGTCTGGTTATGGCGTGAAAATCGACACGATGCAGACTCCCGATTACATCGCTTTTGATCCAAGCATCACGGTGGAATACAGCCCTGAAAAAGCTACAGAGCTGCTTGCTGCATCGGGGTATGGGCCGGACAATCCGGTGAAATTCCGCATCCAGACCACCAAAGGTTTCAAGCCCAAGGATTACGAGATCATTCAGGCCATTGTCGGGCTGTGGCGCAAGGTGGGCATTGAGGCCGAGATCGAGGTCTATGAGATCGCCAAACATTACGAGCTGCGCGCAGCAGATCAACTGGCGCCGGCGGCGTTCTACAACTGGGGCAACTCGGTAGGTGATCCGACCACCTCAACCGGGTTTGCGATGTTCGGCCCCTCGCCGCATTCGGTCTGGGATGGCGAGGATACGTTCAACGCGATCCTGCCGCTTTGGGGCGAAAAGGACGAGGATAAGCGCATTGCAGGGTGGAAAGAGGTAGACCGCCGGATTGCGGAAAACGCCGAAGTGATCCCGCTGCTGCAATATGTGCAACCGATCCTGCACAGCGCGGGCGTGAAGGTTACGCCGCACCGCTCGGGCGCGTTGCTGCCGCATCTGATGACCCGCAGCTAAACGCCAAGCGGCAACGACGGGGCCCGCATGCGCGGCCCCGTCTTTTTGACAGGAATTCCATGAGACTGATACGCAGTATTCTGACCCGGTCCGCCTCGACCGCTGTCACGCTTTTTGGTGTGGCGGTGATCGTGTTTTTTGTGATCCGTGTGGTCCCCGGCAACCCGATTGCCATGATGTTGCCCCCCGGCGCAACCGAGGCCGACATTGCCCGGCTGGAGGCGCTGTACGGGTTTGATAAATCGATCTTCCAGCAGTTTGTCATCTGGTTTGGCGGCGTGCTTCAGGGCGATTTTGGCAGCTCGATTTCCTTGCGCCAGCCGGTGTCTTCGCTGGTGCTGAGCCGTCTGCCTGCCACGCTGGAGCTGAGCCTGATGGCTTTGACGCTGGCGGTGCTTATTGGCGGTGTGCTGGCGGTGATGGGCACGCGGTTTCGCGGTGGCAAGGCGGAAGGTGCCATTGATGTGAGCACGGGCATGGCCCTGTCGGTGCCTGATTTCCTATGGGGATTGGTGTTGATCTTGCTGTTTGGGGTGCTGTGGCCGGTGTTTCATATTTCGGGGCGCATCTCGCCCAGCTTGGACATTGATTTCAGCACGAATTTCTATCTTTTCGAGGCGCTGGTGCGGCTGCGGTTTGATGTGCTGGCGGATCTGGTGGCGCATATGTTCATGCCTGCCGTGGCGCTGGCCATTCCACTGGCGGCGATCATTGCGCAACTGCTGAAACAATCGCTCAAAGAGACGATGAACCTTGATTACGTGACCTTGTCGCGCACCAAAGGCTATGGCGAAAATCATGTGATTCTGCGCGATGCGCTTCCCAATGCGATTTTGCCCACGCTGACATTGGTGGGGGTTCAGTTCACGTTTTTGATTGGCGGTACGGTCATTATCGAGCGGCTGTTCAGCTATGAAGGTCTTGGGAATATGGCGATTGATGCGGTGATCAACCGCGATCTGCCGCTGATCCAGGGCATTGTTTTGCTGTTTGCGCTGCTGTTCACCTTGGTCAATTTGGCGGTAGATATGCTTTATATTCTTCTTAATCCCCGGCTGCGTCATGCGTGATGCGCGCGCAGATGTTCGGCGGCCCCTTGGGCTGCGGCTTTGGCTGGCTGGCGGGTGGCTGGCGCTGTTGACGCTGGCGGTGATCTTTGCCCCGTGGATTGCGCCGCAAGACCCGCTGGCGCAGGATTTGTTTACCTCGCGCCTGCCGCCGTTTTGGCAAAGCGGCAGCGAGCCGGGGTTCTGGCTTGGCTCGGATTCGCTGGGGCGGGATGTGCTCTCGCGGATTTTATATGGCGGGCGGCTGGCCTTGATTGTGGCGGTGGTTGCAGGGGGGCTGACTTGTGCGATTGGCGCGACACTGGGGTTGATCGCGGGGTATTATCGCGGCTGGCCCGATCTGATCATCAGCCGGTTTGTCGATATTTGGATGGCGTTTCCGCCGGTGTTGTTTGCGATCTTGCTGATTGCGGTGATGGGCACGGGGCTGACCTCGATCATTCTTGCGATTGTGATCATCGATTGGACCCGGTTTGCCCGGGTGATCCGCGCCGAGGCGCTTTCGCAGAGCACGATGGATTATGTGGCTTCGGCGCAGGTGGCCGGGCGGTCGCGGTTTGGCACGATGCTGGCAGAGATCCTGCCCAATGTGCTGCCGACGATCATTGCGCTGCTGACTTTGGAGATGGGGGTTGCGGTGATTGTGGAGGCGATTTTGTCATTTGTGAACCTGTCGATTTCCACCGATAGCCCCACATGGGGCGGCATGATTTCCGAGGGGCGAACCTCGGTGCATCAGGCATGGTGGGTGCTGGTTTTCCCGCTGATCACGCTGTTTTTGACGGTGCTGAGTTTCAGCCAATTGGGCGAGGGCTTGAAAGACCGTTTCGATCCGGTGCTGCGATGAGCGGGTTTCTTTCCATTCGCGATCTGAGTGTCACGCTTAAGGGCGGCGTGCCGATCCTGCGCAATGTCTCGCTTGATGTGTCTGCGGGCGAGGTCATGGGGCTGGTGGGTGAAAGCGGCGCGGGCAAGTCGATGATCGGCAAGGCAGTGCTGGGCACGTTGCCCGGCGCGCTGAGCATCACTGGCGGGCAGATCATGCTTGATGGCATTGATTTGCAGCGGCTTTCTGCGGCCAAGCGGCGGCGGCTGATTGGGGAGCGTGCGGCGCTGATCCCGCAGGACCCGTTGACCGCGCTCAACCCCAGCAAACGCATTGGCCCGCAGATCACCCGGCGGCTGGTGGATATCTTGGGCTGGGGCAAAAGCGCCGCGCAGAGCCGCGCTCTGGAGCTGCTCGACGAGGTTCAGATTCCCGATCCTGAGCGGGTGATGCTGAGCTATCCGCATGAGTTGTCGGGGGGGATGCGGCAGCGCATTTTGATCGCATCGGCCTTTGCGGCGGAGCCAAAGCTGATCATCGCGGATGAGCCGACAACCGCGTTGGATGTGACGGTGCAAAAGCAGATCCTGCGGCTGATCAAAGGGATGCAGGCGCGGCACGGCACGGCGCTTTTGTTTGTCACCCATGACTTGGGGGTGGTGTCAAAAATTTGCGATCAGTTGACCGTGCTTTACGCAGGCAAGGTGATTGAGCAGGCGCGGATGCGACGTTTTTTTGATCATCCGATACATCCATATTCAGCCGCGCTGTTGGCGGCGACGCCGACCTATACCAACCCCGAAGGCAGTCTGCATCCCGTGCCAAGCGCGGTGATTGACGGGGCCGAGCGCGAGATTGCCGAACATGATGTGAGGGCCAAGATATGATCTACCGTATCCGCGATTTGCGGCTGGCTTTTCCTGATATGGCGCGCAAACCTTTGCTGGGGCCTGCGCCCGAGATTGAGATCCTCAAGGGCCTGTCCTTTGATGTGGAAAAGGGCAGCGTGCTGGGGATTGTCGGCGGTTCGGGGTCTGGCAAATCGACCTTGGGGCGGGCGATGTTGCGCCTGCTGGAGCCAAGTGCCGGGCAGATCGAGTTTGACGGGCAAGACATCACCCATCTGCCAGAAAGCGCGCTGCGGCCCCTGCGCCGCCGGTTTCAGATGATTTTCCAAGACCCGATGTCATCGCTTAATCCGCGCCGCCGGGTGGGGGCGATCATCGAAGGCCCGCTGTGTTTGCATGGGGCGGAGCGGCCAAAGCAGCAGGCGCTTGAGGCGCTTGATATGGTGGGATTACCGCGCAGTTTTGCGGCGCGCTATCCGCATGAGTTATCAGGCGGGCAGCGGCAAAGGGTGGGCATTGCCCGCGCCATTGCCTTGCGGCCTGATTTCATTTTGGCCGATGAGATTGTCTCGGGGCTGGATGTGTCCAGTCAGGCGCAGGTGTTGAATTTGCTGGAGGAATTGGTGCGCGAGCTTGGTCTGACCTTGGCATTCATCAGCCATGATTTGTCGGTGATCCGGCGGCTGTGCAGCCGCATCATTGTGCTGCATCACGGCAAGATCGTCGAAGACGCCCAGACCGCCGCGCTGTTTGATGCGCCGCAAGCGGAATATACCCGCGAGTTGATGGGCGCGATCCCCCTGCCCGACCCAGATCAGCCTTGGGTTTGATGCCGTAAAAAAGGCGCGGGGTTTCACCCCCGCGCCTTTTTGGTTTTCACGGTGGGCCGCGTTTTAGCGGTAGATATAATCCACCAAGAACAGCGGCACCGCAGGCACATAGGTCACCAGCATCAGCACCCCGACCAAGACACCGATGAACGGCAGGTTGGCCTTTGTTGTGGCCCACATATCGGTCTTGGCGATGGAGCAGGAGGTCGCCAGCACGCTTGCCACAGGAGGGGTTTGTTGGCCCAGCGCGATGTTGAGCGTGAGGATCAGACCAAATTGCACCGGATCAATCTCGAACTGATGCACCATCGGCATGAAGATCGGCACCGTCAGGATGATGGCAGCGGCCCCGTGCATCACGGTGCCAATCACAAACAAGAAGATGTTGATGATCAACAGCACCAGCAGCTTGTTTTCGGTCAGGCCAAGCACGCCTTGGGCCAGACGCTGTGGCACCTGTGTTTCGGTCAGGTAGAGCCCAAGCACAGCAGAAGCGGCAACCATCATCATCACCACGGCGGTCTGTGTGACGCCTTCGGTGAGCGCGTGAAACAGCTCGTCCAGTTTGATCTCGCGGTAGACAAACACCCCGATTACAAAGGCCGAGATGACCGCAAGACCAGCGCCCTCAGTGGCTGTGACAAAGCCGCCAAAAATACCGCCAAGGATGATCATGGGCAGGATCAAAGCCCAGCCAGCTTCGCGTGCGCTTTGACCCAGACGGCGCAGCGAGAAGGCTTCGTCGCGGGGCAGATCATGGCGCACGGCCATGAAATAGCACAAGAAGATCATACCCAGACCGCCCAGCAGCCCCGGAATGATCCCAGCGACAAAGAGCTGTACAATTGAGGTGTTGGACATCGCACCATAGAGGATCATCGGGATCGAGGGCGGAATGATGATCGCGAGGGACGCGCTGGAGGATGTGCAGGCAGCGGCGAAACGCGCGCTATAGCCTTTGCGTTTCATCTGCGGGATCAGCACAGAACCGATTGCCGCCACATCCGCCACAGCAGAGCCGGAGATTTCCGCAAAGAACAGCGACACGCCCACGTTGACCATGGCCAAACCGCCGCGCACAAAGCCGATCAGCGCCGAGACAAAATTGATCAACCGCCGGGAAATACCGCCCGTGTTCATCAGCGCCCCTGCCAGCACAAAAAGCGGGATGGCGATCAGCGGAAAAGACGTGGCGCCGCTGAACAGGGACAGGGCCGCGTTGTAAAACCCCAGATGCCCGTTGAGCAGATAGACCCCCACAAGCGAGACCGACAGGATCGAGAAGGAGATCGGCACGCCCAGAAAGATGAAGACGAACAGGCCCAGAATGATGCAGGCTTCGATCATGATTTTGCCTCCTCTTGGAGCGCCAGCTGCGCGCGACTGCGGGCAATCTCAGCTTGGATTTCTTTTTCTTCGGGGTTCAGGCCTTCTTTGGCTTCGGCCCAGCGATCTTGCGCCGTGACCAGCCGTGCCAGAATGATCAGCGCCAAGCTGACAGGCAGCACGCCCTGCACGATGTAGCGGGGCATCCAAGGCACAGAGACCAGCGTTTCAGAGCCGAAATAGGTCATGACCGCCCAACTGGCCCAACACATGACCACAGTGCTGGCCAGCACGATGAATTCGACCACCCCAAAGGCCAGTGCCCGCAGGGGCAAAGGCAGGTTATACATGATGCCGCTAAAGCCCATATGGGCGTTGCGCAGCGTGGCAAGTGCCGCGCCCAGAAAGGTGATCCAGGCCAGCAGCACAGAGGCGACTTCGTCGTACCAGATCAGCGATCCGCCCAGATACCGAAAGCCAACACCCAGCAAGACAACACAGGTCAGCAAGATCAGCAGCCCGATGGTGATCGCTTGCAAAACGAGGGAGAGATAGCGCTCCGCAGATTTCATTGTTTTTCCATTTCTAAATAACCCAAAGAGCCGGAATACGGCTCTTTGGGTATTTGTTTACTCAGTGGCGAGCGCGTGCATTTGTTCGATCAGCGCGGCGCCGCCTTCGACTTCTGCTGCGAATTTTTCGTAGACCGGACCGGAAGCGGCAACAAAGGCTTCTTTATCCGCGACGTTCATTTCCATGCCTGCCTCGACCAAGGACACGGCCAATGCGTCATCGCTGCTTTGACCTTTGTCGCGAGACCAATCGCCAGCTTCTTGAGCGGCTTCGAGCAAGATGTCCTGAATGGCGGGGTCAAATTTTTCGAAGATCGCCAGCCCCATGGTTGGGTAGGAGGGCGAATAGACGTGGCCCGTCATCGACAGGTAGCTTTGCACTTCGTTCAGCTTGCCCGACGAGATGTTCACCAGCGGATTTTCTTGGCCATCCACAACGCCGGTTTGCAGCGCGACAAACAGTTCCGAAAACGGCATTGGCGTCGGGTTGGCGCCATATTCGCGGAACATCGCCACGCGCCAGCTTGAATTCGGGGTGCGGATTTTCAGCCCATCCAGATCGGCAGGCGTGTTGATCGGGTGGTTGTTATTGGTGATCTGGCGAAAGCCATTTTCCCATACGGCCAGCGGGCGGTAGCCTTTTTCCGCCGCGGCGGGGACCAGCACATCTGCGAAAACTGTTTTCTCGACGCGGGCGACATGTTCGCGGTCGCGCAGCATGAAGGGCAGATCAAACACGGCAAAGCGCGAATCCACTTCTGGCATGGTCGAGGATGGCAGCGTGATATGCACGGTGCCAAAGCGGATTTTCTGCATCAGGTCTTTGTCGTCACCAAGCTGTGCATCTGGATAAAGCGTAATTTGCGCCAACTCCCCGAGGCGCTCATTCGCGATCCGCACAAACTCAACCGAGGTTTGGTGCTGAAGCGATCCTGTTGGTGCACTGACCCCAAAAACGATCTGTTCTTGGGCAAATGCAGCCGTGTTGGCGAGTAGTGACATGGCCACTACACCTGCGAATTTATGTAGAACTTTCATTCATTTTCCTCCCTATTTTTTGCGCTTTTGGCGCCGCCCATCTTGGATGAGACTCATTTGGCATACCATATGCCATAATCTTGAGGCAAGAGATTTTGGCTATGGATTTGCTTTTACACGGTCAGCACAAACAAAACCGCCGCGCAAAGCAAAGCTTTGGCGCGGCGGGAACAGCGATAGATTTGAGTAAGAAACAAAGGGCGCGGCGCGGGTTTGCGCCTGCCTTGCGCGCTGCCCTATTGGGCCGTTTCAGCAAAGGTCTGGGCCACGTTGATTTCTGCCTGCGCCATGTGCCCGCGCAAATATTGTTCGACCAATGTGCCGTCACGGGCCAGCAGCGCGGTGACGATCTGGTCGTGCTCATCCATAGCGCGTGATCTGTTGGTGCTGATTTTTGAACATAGATAGCGGACCCGGTAGAGACGGTCGTTCAGCATCTTATGGGTGCGCACCAATTCGTCGTTTTTGCTGGCCGCGACAATCTTCAGGTGGAAATCGATGTTGGTCTCGAAATATTTGAGATTCTCTTTCAACGCCGGGAACTGGCGCATTTTTTGTTGCAGCCCCGCGATCCGCTCCAGATCTGCGTCGCTGGCGGTTTCGCAGGTCAGCCGCCCGGCCAGACCTTCGAGCACGCCAATCACCCGCAACAGATCGCAGATTTCATCCACCGAAGGGTCAGCGGCGAAATAGCGGCCCGTGTCGGAGGCTTTGAGCAAGCCTTCGAGCGCGAGGGTGCGCATGGCTTCGCGGATCGGGGTGCGGGAAATGCCCAGAACGCTGGATAATTCACGTTCCGTGACCTGCTGCCCCGGCGCAATGCTGCCCACAACGATCAGACGGCGCAGTTCTGCGGCGGCCTGATCGGCCAGAAGGTCTCGTTTTATGGGGCGCAAGGGGGTGACCAAAATCTTATCCAATCAATAAGGAATGACAGGTTTGGTATATAATAAACGCATTCACAGCAACAGCCCGATTGCGCCGCCGCCAGCGCGCCCGGCGGGCCAAGGCGCGGGCGAGGCGGCAAGATTGGGGTTTGACTGATTATCAATTTGGTATACCATAGGCCAAAATATCATTTGGAAACTGATCATGCAAAAGAAAACCATTGCCGTTATTCAGGGCGATCCTGCCGGTATCGGCCCTGAACTTCTGCTCAAGCTTTTGGCCGATGAAGCCACGCGCGACCGCGCCAATCTGCTGGTGCTGGGCGACCCACGGGTGCTGGAGGCCAGCAAAGAAAACTGCGCGCTAGAGCTGCCCGAGATTCGTCATATCGCCCGTGTTGAGGATGCCGATTTCGCCCAAGATGTGGTGCATCATTTGGATCTGGAATTTGACGGCATTGCCGAGGTGCCATTGGCGCAGGTGTCTGCGGCGGGGGGCGCTTCGTCCATTGGCGGGCTGCACCGCGCCTTGGAACTGGCGCGTGACGCGATCGTAGATGCGATTGTGTTTATGCCGTTCAACAAGGAATCCATGCATCTGGGCGGCAATGATTTCACCGATGAGCTTGGCTATGCGCGGCATTTCTTTCAGACGCCGGGCCGGGTCAGTGAATTTAACGTGGCCAATGGCATGTGGAACGGGCGTGTCACCTCGCATGTGCCCATGCGAGAGGTGGCGGATCTGTTGACCGAGGAGCGCATCTGCGAATCGATTGAGCTGGCCGATAACACGCTGAAAATGGCGGGCTATGACCGGCCCCGGATCGTTGTTGCCGCCTATAACCCGCATGCGGGCGATGGGGGTTTGCTGGGCCGCGAGGAGATCGAAGTAATCGCCCCTGCTGTCAAACGCATGCAGCAAAAGCAGATGTCTGTGGCGGGGCCGCTGCCTGCTGATACGCTGTGGCTCAAGGTGCGGGACGGCGATTATGACGCTGTGGTCACCATGTATCACGATCAGGGGCAAATCGCGATCAAGCTGCTGGGCTTTGATCGGGGTGTTTCGGTGCTGGCGGGGCTTCCTGTGCCAATCACCACCCCGGCCCATGGCACAGCCTTTGACATTGCGGGGCAAAACAAAGCCAACGCGGTGCCAACGCTTAATGCCTTCATCATGGCGCTGAACATGGCCGAGCGCCGCCCCGCCAGCGAAGGCGTCTCAGGAAACACCCAAGCGGAGGCCGAAGCATGAGCCGATTTGTACAATTCACCCAAGAAGACGGCAGCCGCGCCTTGGGGCGTGTGGCGGGCGATACGCTCGAAGTGATCGCGGGCATCGCGACGCTTTATGAGTTGGCGCAGGGCGCGATTGCGGGCGGTGTGACGCTGGAACAAGCGGCGCAGGATTTGGGCGTTGCGGGTGCGGTTTCCTATGGTGAGGTCGCAAGCAGCGGACGGCTTTTGCCCGCGATTGATCACCCTGACAGCGCGCATTTGCTGGTCACTGGCACGGGCCTGACCCACACGGGCAGCGCCGATGCCCGCGACGGGATGCATGCCAAAGTAATGGCGGCAGATGCGGAACTGTCTGACAGCATGAAGATTTTCAAGATGGGCATCGAGGGGGGCCGCCCTGCTGATGGCGAGATTGGCGTGCAGCCCGAATGGTTCTGGAAGGGCAATGGCAACATTCTGCGCGCCAGCGGCGAGACCATGCAAAGCCCGCATTGGGCCGATGACATGGGCGAAGAGCCCGAGATTGCGGGCATCTATCTGATTGGCCCCGATGGCACGCCTTTCCGGCTTGGCTTTGCGCTGGCCAATGAAATGTCTGACCATGTGATGGAGCGGGTGAATTACCTCTTTTTGGCCCATTCCAAACTGCGCGAATGTTCGGTTGGACCGGAGCTGCTCACGGGGGCATTGCCCGATGATGTTCAGGGCACCAGCCGGATTTACCGCGAGGGTGAAGTGATCTGGGAGAAGCCTTTCCTGTCGGGCGAGGCGAACATGACCCACAGCATTGCCAATCTGGAACATCACCATTTCAAATACCCGCTGTTTTGCCAGCCCGGCGACATTCACGTGCATGTGTTTGGCACTGCGACGCTGAGCTTTGTGGACGGTATTCGCCTGCAAGACGGCGACGAGATGGAAATCCATTGCCCGCAATTTGGCCGGGCGCTGCGCAACAAACTGCACAGCGAAACCTATGCCGATCCGGTGGTCAAACCGCTGTAACGCGGCAAACGCCCCTTATTTTCCAACATTAACCCCAACGGGAAACCCACGATCATGAAAATCAAAGAGATCCGCGCCAAAGTGTATCGCTGGACCGGAGATGTCGTTCCGCCGCAGCCCAATTTTTGTACCAATGCCTCTGACAGCCTTTTTGAGAAAGGTGACGCAATGGCGTCCTACCGCTTTTTGGAGTGGCTGGTGGTTGAAGTCGAAACCGATACGGGCATCATCGGGCTGGGCAATGCCGCGCTGGTGCCGCATCTGGTCAAGGAAACCATCGATAAATATCTCGCGCCCATGTGCATTGGCGAAGACCCTTGGGATTACAATTATCTCTTTGAAAAGATGTTCCGCAAAACCCATGCTTGGGGGCGCAAAGGCGTTGGCATCACGGCCATTTCCGCCATTGATATCGCGATTTGGGATATTTTGGGCAAAGCCGCTGGCCAGCCTGTGTTCAAGCTGCTGGGCGGGCGCACCAAAGAGCAGATCCCGGTCTATGCGTCCAAGCTCTATTCTGACGATATTGAGGCGATGCAGGAAGAAGCGCAGCGCTATGTCGATCAGGGCTATAGCATGATGAAGATGCGCTTTGGTCATGGCCCCAAAGACGGGCCGCAAGGCATGCGCGAGAACCTCAAACGGGTGGAAGCCGTGCGCGAAGTGATCGGGTATGACCGCGATCTGATGCTGGAATGTTATATGGGTTGGACGCTGGAATATACCAAGCGGATGCTGCCCAAGCTGGAGCGGTTCGAGCCGCGCTGGCTCGAAGAACCGGTGATTGCCGATGACATGCATGGCTATGCCGAGTTGAACGCAGGGCCGATCCCGATCTCTGGTGGCGAGCATGAGTTTTCGCTGTTCGGGTTCCGCCAGTTGCTCGACATGAAAGCGGTCAGCGTCATTCAATATGACACCAACCGCGTGGGCGGCATCACGGCGGCGCAAAAGATCAACGCCTTGGCGGAGGCCTATCAGGTGCCTGTGGTGCCCCATGCCGGGCAGATGCATAATTTCCACCTGACCATGGCCAATTTGAACTGCCCGATTGCGGAATATTTCCCGATCCATCCGGTGGAAATTGGCAATGAGCTTTTCTGGTACATCTTTGATGGCGAGCCCGATGCCACGGCAGGGTTTATCGATCTGGATGACAATAAACCCGGCCTCGGCCTGACTCTTTCCGACAAATATCTCGATGATTTCGAGATCATCCAATAGGCCGCCGCAGGGCAGTTGAGGAGAGAAAGGACATCATGACCAAAGGAAATGCAGTGCTGAACGGAAACCATTTGATTGCCGGGAAATGGGTGGGCGGGCCCACCACATTTGCCAATGAGCCCGTAACGGGAGAGGCCGATCATTTTGCAGATGCCACGCCTGATTTGGTAGACCAAGCCGCCAAAGCCGCCGAAGAGGCGTTTTGGAGCTATGGCTATTCGAGCCAGCAAGAGCGCGCGGTTTTCCTGCGCGCCATTGCCGATGAGATCGAGGCGCGCGGCGAGGCGATCACGCAAATGGGCTGCAAAGAAACCGGGCTGCCTGCTGCACGTTTGCAAGGCGAGCGGGGGCGCACCACGGGGCAGTTGCGCCTGTTTGCCGATCACATTGAGGCGGGTAATTATCTGGACCGCCGCCACGACCAACCGCTGCCAGATCGCGCGCCTTTGCCGCGCCCTGATCTGCGGTTGATGCAGCGCCCGATTGGACCGGTTGCGGTCTTTGGCGCGTCGAATTTCCCGCTGGCTTTCTCGACGGCGGGCGGCGACACGGCGGCGGCGCTTGCAGCGGGGTGCCCGGTGGTGGTGCGCGGCCATTTTGCGCATCCCGGCACCGCCGATTTGGTGGCGCAGGCGATTGATGCTGCAATCCGCCGCTGCGGTGTGCATCCGGGTGTGTTCAGCCAGATCCAAGGCGGCGGGCGCGCCGTGGGGCAAGCGCTTGTACAGCATCCGCTGATCAAAGCGGTGGGCTTCACCGGATCGCTGGCCGGGGGGCGTGCGCTGTTTGATCTTTGCGCCGCGCGGCCAGAGCCGATCCCGTTTTTTGGCGAGCTTGGTTCGATCAATCCGATGTTTGTTTTGGACAGTGCCTTGGCGCAGCGCAGCGCAGAGATTGCCGCAAATTGGGCCGGATCGCTGACCATGGGCGCGGGGCAATTTTGCACCAACCCCGGCGCGGCGGTGATGGTTGCCGGGCCGCAGGCGGAGGCGTTTGTCAAAGCAGCGGCGCAGGCCTTGGCGCAGCCCCCTGCGCAGGTCATGCTGACCAGCGGCATCGCCAAAGCCTATCAAGAGGGCGCGGCCAAGCTGGGCCAAGCGGCGGGCATCACCGAAGTATTGCGCGCGCCCTGCGCGGGCCGCGACGGCGCGCCGCAGCTTTATCAGGTCACGGGCGCGCAATGGCTGGCGGATGAAACGCTCAGCGAAGAGGTGTTTGGCCCGCTGGGCATTGTGGTGCTGGCCAAGGACGCCGAGGAAATGCAGCGCATTGCGCGGGGTTTGGAAGGGCAGTTGACCTGCACTTTGCAGATGGACGCCGCCGATCACGGCATGGCGGCCAAGCTGCTGCCTGTGCTGGAGCGCAAAGCGGGCCGGATCATGGCCAATGGCTTTCCCACCGGGGTAGAGGTTTGTGATGCCATGGTGCATGGCGGCCCCTACCCGGCCTCGACCAATTTTGGCGCGACATCGGTGGGGACCATGGCGATCCGGCGGTTTTTGCGCCCTGTCAGCTATCAAAACATTCCCGAGAGCCTGCTGGCTGCTGATTTACAAAAGCTCTAACGCCCCTAAAAGCATCACAATGAGGGAAGGGCTGGCGCAGATATGCGCTGGCCCTTTTTTCACTTTTCACGGCAGCAGCCCCCTAATGGAAATCGCGGGATTTGGGGATGATCCGCACATCACGGGGATGGCGAGCTGTGCCGCCGGGGAGCGGTTTTCTGACCTCGTCGGCCCGGGCCAGTGGCACATCCATGTGTTCATTCGACAGACGGTTGAGCGCATCGCTGCGGTCTTGGAGGTGGTTCACCACCACATGGATGACTTCCTCGCTGCGCTGGACCACGCCGCGCACATCAAGCAGGCGGGCCTGCATGATGGGTTTGCGGTAGAGCGCCATAACCGCAGACCAGACCACCAGATTGGCCACCCCGGTTTCATCCTCAAGCGTGATGAAACACACGCCCTTGGCGCTGCCCGGTCGCTGGCGGATCAGGACAATTCCGGCGAGTTTGATCACCTGCCCGTTGTGCATGGATTTCAGATCAGCGGCGGCGCGGTATCCTTGGCGGCGCAGGCTGTTGCGCAGGAAGGACATTGGATGGGCGCGCAAGGACAGGCGCAGCGTTTGATAATCGGCCACCACATGTTCGCAGCTGGGCATATCGGGCAGCAGGAAGGGCGTTTCTTCGCCTTCGTCGCGGGTTTGCTGGAACAGGGGCAGATCGGGCGCGTCATGCAAGGCGCGGCTGTCCCAGAGCGCTTGGCGGCGGTCGCGGCCCATGGAGCGGAACGCATCCGCCGCCGCCAATTTGCGCAGCGTGCCTGCGTCTATGTGGCTGCGCAGTTTCAGATCCTTGAGATCGGCATAGGGCCTATCGCGCGCGGCCATCAGCCGCTCTGCGGCGCGGCGGCCCATGCCATCGATTTGCCGCAGCCCGATGCGCATGGCGAATTTACCCGGCCCATCAGGTTCCATTGTATTGTCCCAATCGGAATAATTCACATCCGCGGCGCGAATGGCGACCCCGTGTTCGCGGGCGTCCCGCACGATTTGGGCGGGCGCGTAGAAACCCATGGGCTGGGAGTTCAGCAAGGCGGTGCAGAACACATCAGGGTAGTAGCATTTGATCCAGCTTGAGATATAGACCAGCAGCGCAAAGCTGGCTGCGTGGCTTTCGGGGAAACCGTAGTCGCCAAAGCCTTTGATCTGGTTGAAACAGCCGGTGGCGAAGGCGGGATCATAGCCCCGGCGGATCATGCGCCCGACCATTTTCCCCTCCAATTGTTCGATGGTGCCGCGCGAGCGGAAGGTGGCCATGGCTTTGCGCAGCTCGTTCGCTTCCTGAGGGGAAAACTCTGCCGCGACCATGGCGACTTTCATCGCTTGCTCTTGGAAAATCGGCACGCCTTTTGTGCGCATCAGAATTTTCTTCAACTCGTCCGGGTCATATTCGGGGCCGGGAGAAGGGTAGGTTTCGGGCTCCTTGCCGCTGCGTCTGCGCAGGTACGGGTGCACCATATCGCCTTGGATCGGACCGGGGCGCACGATGGCGACCTGTATCACCAGATCGTAAAACTCGCGCGGTTTGAGCCGGGGCAGCATGTTCATCTGCGCACGGCTTTCGACCTGAAATGTGCCCAGACTGTCGCCTTTGCACAGCATGTCGTAAACGCCTGCGTCCTCTTGTGGCACGCTGGCCAGATCATAGCGTTTGCCGTGATGCGCGGCGATCAGATCAAAGGCTTTGCGGATACAGGTGAGCATGCCCAAGGCCAGCACATCGACCTTGAGAATGCGCAGCTCGTCGATGTCGTCTTTGTCCCATTCGATAAAACTGCGGTCTTTCATAGCGCCGTTGCCGATGGGCACCGTTTGGGTCAGCGGAGTTTCGGTCAGGATGAACCCGCCCACATGTTGCGAAAGGTGGCGCGGCATGCCGATCATCATATCCGCCAGTTTGATGGTGCGCGCGATCAGCGGATCGCGCAGATCTACCCCGGCTTCGGTCGCCTCTCTTTCGCCAATCTCGCGCCCCTGCCCGCCCCAGATGGTCTTTGCCAGCGCCGAGGTAATATCGGAGGACAGCCCCATGACCTTGCCCACTTCGCGCAGGGCCATGCGGGGGCGGTAATGGATCACCGTGGCACAGAGCCCGGCCCGGTTACGCCCGTATTTGGCATAGATATGCTGGATCACCTCTTCGCGGCGTTCATGTTCGAAATCGACATCAATATCGGGGGGCTCGACACGTTCCTCCGAGATGAAACGCTCAAACAGCAGATCGTTTTTTTCGGGGTCCACGGCGGTGATGCCCAGCACGTAACACACCGCCGAATTGGCCGCCGAGCCGCGCCCTTGGCACAAAATGGGCGGGGTCACTTCGTTTCGGGCAAATAGGATAATATCATGAATCGTCAGGAAATACTGGGCGATGTCCATCTTAGCGATCAGCGCCAGTTCTTTATGCAGGATCTGGCGGGTTTTATCGGGCACCCCCGCCGGATAGCGCGCGGCGGCGCCTTTCCACGTCAGCTCGGCCAGATAATCTTGCGGTGTGCGCCCTTCGGGGATCGCCTCTTGGGGGTATTCATAGGACAACTCGCGCAGATCAAATTGGCAGGCATCGGCCAGCGCGCGGGTGGCGCGGATGGCATGGGGCCATTGGGCAAAAAGCCGGATCATTTCGCCGGGCGATTTCAAGTGCCGCTCGGCATTGGCGCCGAGCAGAAAGCCTGCTTTGGCGATGGTGGTTTTATGCAAGATGCAGGTCATCACATCCTGAAGCGGGCGGCGTTCGGGGGCGTGGTAATGCACGTCATTGGTGGCGAGGATCGACAGGCCATGCGCCTTTGCCAAACTGTCCAGAAAGGTGATCCGCGCCCGGTCATCGCCGCGATAAAGATAGCTGGCCGCGATGTATCTCAGGCTGGGCAGCGCACGGGTCAGCCGCGTGAGCCCGGCGGCAAAAAGCGCCAGATTTGGCCCCGGCACAGCGATCAGATGCACGCCCTGCGCATGGGTGCACAGATCATCCAGAGAAATATCGCAGGCCCCTTTATCCTGCCATGCGCCTTGCAGATCGTGCATCTTGCCCTTTGAGAGCAATGTGCAAAGACGCCCATAGGCGGCGCGATCCTTTGGGTAGGCCAAGAACGCCTCGCCCGTGGCCAGCCGCAGTTGCACGCCGATGACGGGGCGCATATTGGCCCGCAAAGCTTCGGCATGCAGGCGCACAACCCCCGCCATTGTGTTGATATCCGCCACGCCCAATGCGTCATATCCCTGTGCCCATGCGGTGCGGGCCAGATCAACAGCATCCGATGCGCCATGCAGGAAGGAAAAGCAGGTTGTGACCCCCAGTTCGACATAATCCGCGCGGGGATTTGGGGTGAAGTCCGCCCCCTCCAGCCTGCGGCGCGGGTGTTGATGATCTGTTTCGGGCATCAGGCAAACATCCCATGCACAAACCAGCGCGGATCACCGCCGCGCCCATCCCCGTGCAGCCCTTCGCGAAAGAGCCACAGGCGTTTGCCCGATTGGTCCTCGATTTTGTAGTAATCGCGCAGACGGGTGCCGGGGCGGTCTTTCCACCATTCCGGCGCGATCCGTTCGGGGCCAGCATAGCGCATGACCTTGTGGATCTGCCGCCGCCAGATGAATTGCGCGGGCGGACCTTCGGGCACGGCATAGACAACGCGCACCTCTTCTGCGGGGGTTAACAGGCGCAGGGGGCGGTCTTTTGGCGGGGCGGTTTGCACAAGGGGCGGCGCCATCACCGCCACATTGGCCTGTGCGCGTTCGGGCAGGTGGCTATTGCGCAGCTCTGGCCTCTTGACCGCCCCTGCCCCCAACCGCGCCACAAGGCGGTCGATCAGATGCGGCAATTGCAGATCTGTTTGATGTGTCCCATCCAGCCCGATCTGCACCGTTTCAATCGGCTCGGTCACCCGCGCCTCAAGTGTGATGAGGTCAAAGCCAAAGCCGGGATTAATCTGTTCAAGCTTGTCGCGGAACAAGTCGCGCAGGTGCTCTGGGTCGCGGCTGGCAACGGCGGTTGCCGCCTCCAGCGTGCTGATCTCGCCATCCGTGCGGTAGACGGCCAAATGCAGGCGGCGTGCGCCAAATCCGTGATGGGCCAGTTGCGCCGCAAGATCGGCGCAGAGCGCGGGCAGATGCGCGCTGGGGTCTTGGATGGGTTCGGGCAGGCGGGCCTGCGCTTTGATCCGGGGCTGCGCCTCGGGGCTGGCCACGGGTTCGGCCAGATGCCCCATGGCCTGATCCAGCCGCAGTTGCGGATTGGCGCTGAGCGCGGCGCGCACAAACCTGCGGGTCAGCGAAAGGCGCGGCACCTTGGCCAGCGCACCGATGGTTTTTAACCCCAAACGGTGTAAGAGCAGGCGGGTGTCACTGCTTAGGCGCAACCCGGCGATGGGCAGGGGCGCGAGGTTTTCCGCGATCTGATCCGCCGCGCAAATGCTGCGCACCGGGCCAAACCGCGCCAAGGCCCATGCCGCCCCCCATGTCGGGGCAATGGCGAGCTGTGCGGTTAGGCCCAGCAAGGACAAGCGCGCCTCCATATCAACCAGCATCGCCGCCTCGCCGCCCAGCAGGTGATCGGCTCCGGTGGTATCGAGGATCAAGCCGCAAGCCCCGTCTGTCACGCTCCACGGGGTCCAGCGCCGCGCCCAGAGCATCAGCCGCTCAAGCGCGGCGCGGTCCCCTGCCACATCGGCATATTCCACCCGCAGGTCAGGCGTGACGGCTTTGACATCCACCACCCGCGCGCCCTCGGCGACCCCTGCAAGGCGCGCGGTGCGGTTGGTGGCATAGATCACCGGGCCATGCGGGCCTTGCGTTGCCAGCGCAACGGCAATGTCATCGGGCGGCGCGTTGCCTTGCCTGTCCATCACGCGCTGCCACCGCTCCATCGCGAAATGGGGCAGCGCCAGCGAGGTAATCCGCCGCCCGGTCATGGCCGACCGCCCATGTACCCGGTTGATGCGTACGCGAGCGGAACAACTCGGCCTGCCAGCGCGCCGCGCCGGGGGCCTGTGGATCTTGCGGATGCGGCAGCGAGGGCAAGGAGGTGATGCGCCAGCGGTTCCGCGCCGCGCTCAGATCCGCAGAGGCTGCGCGCCGCACCAACCAGCAGGGCAGATTGTGCGCCTCGGCGCGCATCGCAAGCCGTTTGGTTGCCGTAAAAGACAGCGCAGGCGGATCGCCCCAAATCTCGCCTATGACACAGGAGAGCGCCGTGCAGCGCAGCCCTTCTTCCATGGCCCAGAGCACGTCCACGGGGCGGCTCACATAGACATGCAGGATGTTTTTCTGTGGCAGGCCCGGCAGATAGGGGATGCCCGATTCTTTGTAGGACAGCCTGTCTTGCACCCACAGCACCGGGGCGCGGCTTGCCGTCAGACGCGACAGGATAAAGCCGATAACGCCCGCATCGCTCGCCGCAGCAGGGAAGGCCTCTGACAAGGAGGTGTCTTCCTGCGCATAGGCGGGCCTTTTTCTGAGGCGTAGTTTTGCGATCTTGGGCGTCATGGCACACAGCGATTCTCATAAATGTTCACTGTATGTTCTATCGCAAACCGCCCCTCCGTTGCAATAGATTCGGGGGAGGCCTAAAGCCCTTTGATTTTCGGCAGGCCCGGTTTTGTCGGTCAGTGTAGGATTGGTTTAGCCACCAGTTTTGAGCCTGCCCAGCCGAGCAACGCGCCAACCAGAAGCGGCCCCATCGCAGACGGGCCAAGCAAGAGCAGCGCAATCAGCATTGCCGCGATGGGTTGCCCAAACCCGGCCGTGAGCGCCGCCGACATGCCTGCCACAAGGGCGATTGTGGGCGGCAGGCCCGGCATGAGCCACAGCGCCGCGCCCCCGGCTGCCGCGCCTGCAAAGAGCAGTGGAAAAGCAGCGCCGCCACGCCAACCAGATGCAAGGCAAAGCGCCAGCGCCAAGGTTTTGAGCAGGGCCAGCCCCAACAGCGCGCCCAGCCCGGCCTCTGCGCCCCATTGCATCAGCGCCGCAATTTCGTGATGGCCGGAAAACCGCAACACGGGAAAGGCCGTGGCCAAAACCGCAAAAAGCGCGGTGCCTGCCAAGGTTTGAACAGGGATTGATCCGCAGCGCGCGATAAGCGCCTGTAGGGGCCGCAAAAGCACTGGAAAGCTCAGCCCGATGAGCGTGCCGAGGCCCGCGGGGATCACGGCACGCAGCAGGTCGGTTCCGTCACCCGCGGCGGAATGCGCGGGCAAGTTGATGTGCAATGCGCCCTCCGGCACGATCCGGCTGGCGATGAGCAGGAAGCCCAAAAGCCCGGTCACCGCGGCGAGGTAAAGCTGCCATTTGGGCGCTTCGGGATCGCCCTGTGTCATCATCGCCGCGCCGGGGGGCGAGCCATAGATGCCCGACAAAGCCGCCACTGCGCCAACGGTTGAGATAAGCTGTTTTTCCTGTTGGTTGCGGGCAATCAGCAAGGTGACAAAAGCCGAAAGTTCCATCACCACGGCCAAAATCCCCGCTTCAGGCCCTACCGATCCACCAAAGCCCACAGCGGCGATTGCCATCAAGCCCATCAACACCGCCTCCCGGTGCCGGGGCGCGGCGGGGTGCCGAATGGATTCCATTTGCGCGGACAGGCCTGCGCCTTGGTGCCAATGGCGCAGCGCGGCGATCAACACGCCGCCCGTCATGATCATGGCAAAGACATACCAACGCCCCTGCGGGCCAGACCAGATCACAAGAGAGACAATTTCCATCAGCCCCAGAACCAGCGCCGCGACCATGCCCGCCACAAATCCATATCCGGCGGCAAGGCAGGCGGAGCGCATGGCAGAGTGTCTTTTTGAGCGAAGATATGTCATTCTGAAACCCTATTGATAAACGCCGCAATGAGAGGCCCAAGATGAACAATCCGCAATTACAGAAGGCTCTGCGTCAATTGGGTTTGGCCCTGCTGAACGCGACATTGATGTTGTGCCTTGCGCTGCTGATCGCGGGATTTTTGCTGCTTGGGCGGATGCAAGACCTTGCCCAAGGGACACGGGCGGCAGCGGCAGAGGCGCTGGCCCCGCAGACAGCGCGGCTGGAGCGGATGACCGCAGCGCTTGAGGGGATTGAGGCACAGGTGACAACAGGTGCGGTGGCACCGGAAATGCAGACGCAACTGTCGAGCCTGCGCGTTGAAATTGCGCAGGTGCGGGACGATTTTCAACGCGCCCAGCAGATGGACAGCCAAGAAGCGGGCGACCGGATGGTAAAAGCCGTGGCAACGTGGCTTGCGACATTGGTGCCGTCAAAAGGCTAGGCGCCAGCGGCTACGCTGACGCCTCGTTTTTACATCACCGCTCACTGGCGGATCTTGATTGTCGCGATCTGGCCATCAAACGCATAGGGGCGCTGATGCTCATAGGACAGGGACACGGGCGAGCCCAAATCGACACCCACATCGAAGCTTTCCGTGGCTGTAAAAGCCGCCGGAACCGTGCGGTTCACGGTGGTTTGCGCCGCGGGCTCTCCGTTGAGGGAGATGCTGACTTCCGCCGCGCCGCCTGGTTTTGCGATCTTGGTATCAATCACAATCTCATGGGTGCCTGCGGGGATCATCTCGGTGCGCAGCTGGGTGTTTTCGATGATCAGCATGTTATATTCATAGACCAGCACGCCCGCCTCCATATAGACCGACATGCCGCCGCCCGCGCCGCCAACGGCGTAAAGAACGCCATTGGCCTTTTCGCCAAATTCAGCGTTGATCGTGACCGTAGTGGATTGGCGGCCAATGCCGGGAGCGGCAAACTCGGGCATACGGCGGATGCCGGGGCCGAAGGTCCATTCATTATAGGCCGATTTCACCCGGTCTTGGGGATGGGCGCGCAACCAATTGCCCGCACCGATGGGGAAGTCTTTGTTTTCCTTGGCCACTTCGAGAAAGCGCGTCTTCATCGCTTCGAGTTTTTCGGGCATCTGTTCGGCCAGATCATGAGCCTGTGAGAAATCCTTGGACAGGTCATAAAGCTCCCATACGTCATCGGCGGAATCCCAATCGCCAATGCCAACGGATGAGCCTGCCGTATCCCATGGGATCAGCGGGCCAAATGTGCCTGCGAACCAGCCATCTTGGTAGAGGCCCCGGCTGCCGTTATTGTCAAAGAACTGCTCGATTTTCTGTGTTTCGGCATCTGCATCCTGAAACGTATAGGCAAGGCTGGTGCCGGTGATCGGCATTTGCTCATAACCATTCACCACCTCAGGCGGGGTGATTTCCAGCAGCTCGTAGATGGTGGGGGCAATGTCGATCACATGGTGGAATTGGCCGCGCATTTTGGCATCCGGCGTGATGTGGCCGGGCCATGAAACGGCCATCGGGTTGCGGGTGCCGCCAAAGTAAGCGCCCAGCAATTTGGTGCCTTTGAACGGCGTGCTGCCTGCCCATGCCCAACCGGCGTGATACATATTGTCGGTGCGCGGCCCGCCGAGCACTTCAAGCCCGCCGATACGGTCCAGTGCGGCCATTTGATCTTCGACCGTATTGGCGATGTTATTCTGGGCCAGAAGTTCGCTGATCGAGCCTTCTTGGCCTTCGGCGGAGGAGCCGTTGTCACCAAAGATATAGAAAATCAGCGTGTTATCGCGCAGATTGCGGGTTTCGAGCCCATCGAGAAACCGCCCCACTTGGGTGTCGGTATGTTCAACATATCCGGCAAAAATCTCCATCAGGCGTTTTTGAAACGGCAGCTGGTTGGCGGGGATACTGTCCCATGCGGCAAGTGTTGCATCGCGCCCGGTCAAGGCAGTTTCGGGCGGGATGATGCCCATCTCAAGCTGGCGCTGATAGGTACGTTCGCGGTATGCATCCCAGCCGCTGTCGAATTTGCCCGCGTATTTATCGGCCCATTCAGGAAAGACATGGTGCGGCCCATGCACGCCGCCGGGTGCCATATACATGAAGAACGGTTTATCCGGATCAAAGGCGCGGTAATCATCAAGCCAGTTGAGCGCGTTATCAATCAGATCATGTGTCAGGTGATAGTCAGGATCATCGACGGGCGGTTCAACCGCGTCATAGTTTTCCGTCAGGCGCGGCTCCCATTGCGAGGTCTCGCCGCCAAGGAAGCCGTAGAAATGTTCAAACCCATAGCCATTGGGCCAGCGATCTTTGGGGCCGATGGCCGTGGTCTCGATGGCGGGGGTGTTGTGCCATTTGCCAAAGGCCGCCGTGTGATAGCCGTAGTTTTTCAAAATCTCGGGGATGGTTGCCGCTTCTTTGGGAATAATGCCCGTATAGCCGTCAAAGGCCACCGCCCGCTCGGCAATAGTGCCCGAGCCAATTTGCGTGTGGTTGCGCCCGGTGAGCAGCGCCGCCCGCGTGGGCGAGCAGATTGACGTGGTGTGGAACTGGGAAAAGGCGATGCCTTCTTTTGCTAGTTGATCAAAGGTCGGGGTGTGCACTTCGCCGCCGAAGGTTTCCGACACGCCAAACCCCACATCATCCAGCAGCACGATCATGATATTGGGCGCGCCATCGGGCAGGCGCTGGGGGGCGCTTGGCCAAAGCATTGTCGAGTCTTGCAGGCGCTGCGCGACCTTGCCCGCCATTGGCGTTGGCGGGAAAGGCAGGACCGAGCCATCCCCGGCCTGTTGGGCAAAACCGGGCGCTCCGGCCAACAGCCCGGCCGATAGGGCAAGGCTGGTTGCAAATCCTTGGATGGGTTTCATGGCTCTATCCCTTTTGGTTTCTTGATATGTTTTGTGATGGCTGGCCGGCGCAGCGGCGGCCTAGTTCAGCCCGATATCTTTGGGCGGATATTTCGCGAAAGTTGCGCCATGCGCCTTCATTTCAGCGCCAAGCGAAGCCTGCCATGCGTTCATCCGGTGGCCGACGGCATATTGCTCTTTGGGGTCGATATAGAGGTTGAAGAGCCACGGTGCCAAAGCGACATCAGAGAGGGTTGCCTGATCAATCCACAGGTTTGTGGCATTGGTCTGAACGACCTTATTGTGCACTTTATATTCGCGCATCCGCATGGCGGTGAAATGCGTGCCAAGCCACATGTAGACGTTTTCGCGGCGCGACTCGCCCTCATCAGCCAGCAAGAACGAGGTTTGGTCGATCCCGTCATAATAGCGATCATCGGGCAGCGTATCGGCGCTGATCCCTGCAAGGGTCAGCGAGGTGTTGAACAGGTCCATCAGGTCAAACAGCCCATCCGAGGTGCGGCCCGGTTCGATCATGCCTTTCCAGTAAGCGATGCCCGGAACCCGCACGCCGCCTTCCCATGTGGTGCCCTTGGCACCGCGAAACGGCGTGTAGCCACTGTCGGGCCAGCTGTCCATTTGCGGCCCATTGTCAGAGGTGAAGAACACAAAGGTGTTTTCCAATTCGCCCGCATCATCCAGCGCCTGCATGATATCGCCCACATAGCTGTCGATCTCGACCATCGAGTCGCGAATGGGGTATTTCGACGCGCTGGCCCCTTTGAACGCTTCTGCCGGGTAGTTGTCGGCGTGGATTTTCATAAAGGCATGTTCGATAAAGAAGGGCTTTTCCTCTTGGGAAAGCTCGGCAATCCGCTTGACCGTATAGTCGCGCAATTTGCCGTCGCCCTCGGCCATGTCGCGGATGGAGGAAACTGTCTCGACCACCTCGGTGGTGCCGTCTTTGAGCCCATAGGTCAGGGTGTCATCGGCCCCGATGGAGTCATAGCGGCCCCGTTTGTCATCATCCAAAACCAGATCGCCATAGCGGTGTTCATCATAGCGTTGGATGTATTCTTTTTGCGCACGAAAATAGCCGTAAAACTCGTCAAAGCCGATGTCATGCGGGCGCATGCCTTCGGTCTCGCCCACGTGCCATTTCCCCACCAACAGCGAGTGATAGCCGTTGTCTGACAGCAGACCGGGCAGCGATACCTCATCTTCCCACGGGTTTTTGGTCACTTTATCCCCTGCCAGAATGGGCCGGATCAATCCGGTCCGCATGGGCAGCCGCCCCGTCATCAGCGCGGCGCGGGTGGGGGTGCAGGTATATTGCGCATAGGTCGAGGTCAGCTTCAGCCCCTCAAGCGCCAACTGGTCCATGTTCGGCGTTGCAGCGCCCAGCGCCACGCCGCCGCCAAAGGCCCCAAGATCATAGCCCATGTCATCGACGACAAAGATCAAAATATTCGGTTTCTGCCCGGCGCGCGCTTCAAACTCGGCCAGTTTTTGTGTGGCCGAAGCCTGTTGCTCGGGGCGCGGGATGGCGGGCTGCATATTTTCAGCCTCTTGCTCTGCGCGGGACAAGGCTGACGATTGCGCCAGCGCCGCGCTGCCCGTTAGCGTCAGGGCGAGCAAGGCCGCCAATGATGAAAACGTTCTGATCATAGATCCTGTCCTTTTTAGATTTGATTTTCGTAAAACCCGGGTCATTCGCGCCAAAGCCGAAGGCGATGCAGATATGCGCGGCATCCCCCCCCTGCCCGCAAGGCGCGGAGGCAGAAGGGGCAGCCCGGTTAGAATTTATATGAGGCCGAGAGCATGAACATATCGCCGTTGAAACGGTCGCGGCTGTCGATGTCGAACAGGGCTTTGGCAACGATGCCGAGGCTTTTACCGCCGCTGAGCGGGATGTTTGCCTGCACCGAAGGGCCGATCCCAAGGCTGTAGCCTTTGATTGAAGAAGCGGAAATTGGCCCTGCAATTGTGCCGGAATCGCCTTCCAACTGTTGCAGCCAATAGCCGCTGAGGCCTGCTGCCACGCCATTTTTGAAATGCTGGGCAACGGTCCAATCCAAGTGGAACTCGCTGCCTGAACGATAATCTGTCGCGGGGTTTTCGAAATTATACATCACCCCCGCAGAGACCGAGATTTCATAGCCTGCTTGAGGGTCAAAATAGGTGTAGGAGCCGGTAAGATCAGGCGACCAGTAGTTGCGCCCGGTGTTGATCTTGCGGTCGATATCGTAACCGCCCGTGGGGACATAAGTGCCGATGGCCCCGGTGAAATGATGGTTGCCCTGCGTCCAGTTCAACATGAAAGGCACAACATAGATGTCCGACAGGCCAGAGCCGCTGCCCGCGCGGGCAAAGGCGGGCGCGCCGCCCAAGCTGGCTTGGCCGCTGATGCTGGCATCGAGCACATAGCTGAGCCCGATTGAGGCACCATAACGCCCGCCCCAGATCTCGGTATCGCTCAAATAGCTAAGCTTGGTGGTGTTGATGGTGACCTTTTGATTGGCGCTGGCCACGGCCCGGCCCCCGGCAATATGTTTGCCGATGTTAAGATCCAGATAGAATATGTCATTGCGCAGATACACGCCCGGCGGGCCAAACACCCCGATCAGGAAATCATTTCGCGTGCCCTGAACATAGTGGCTGCCGCCGCCCTCCCCTGCTTCGGCGGGGCCGGACAGCAGGCCAAAGGTGCAAAGTGCCGCCGCCGATAGGTGCTGGCACAGCTTTGGCAGAGAAAAATTAAACGGAATGCGTTTCTGGGGCATCTGGTGTGGCCTTTCTAAAAACGCAACAGGTAGGTGCAACAGCCCACCAGGCCCCTGAAGCGTATAAAACTAGTTACTATGACAACGTGTCACGAAAAGGTTACTGGCCGAAGCTTTGCAACTCAAGGCGCAAATGCGTCACCTCATGTGAGTGGCGGCCTTTAGCGTGGCGTGGACTTGGCTTCGCGGCATACGGGAAGCGGCGCTAAGCCCTTTGAAAGCCCCAGAAACTGGCCTCTGCACGCCTTGCTTAACTGGCATGGCAATGACCGGTTCAGAGATTGATTTGCAAGGTGGAACGCAGGGCATTTCGCCCTGCGTTAGCAGCATTTCGATTCGGAGCACTTTACGCAGCGTGCTCCGCATGGCTTGTGCGCAGAACATTCTTTTGCACCTTGCCCATCGTGTTGCGTGGCAATGCGTCTAGAAAGAAAATCTTGCGCGGGATTTTGAAACGGGCGATGTCGGTAGAGATCGACGCGAGAATATCATCCGCCGTTAATGTGCCGCCCGGTTCTTGCACCACGGCCACTGCAACGCTTTCGCCAAAATCGGCGTGCGGGATGCCAAAAGCTGCGCTTTCGACCACGCCGGGCACTTCGTCGATCAGCATCTCGATCTCTTTGGGATAGATGTTGTAGCCACCGGAGATGATCAAATCCTTGGACCTGCCGACAATCGTGACATAACCGTCTTCGTCGATCTGCCCTAGGTCGCCTGTGATGAACCAGCCATCAGCGCGCAGCTCTTCGGCGGTCTTCTCGGGCATGTTCCAATAGCCTTTGAACAGGTTCGGACCGCGCACTTCGATGCCGCCGATCTCGCCTTGCGGGAAGATCTCGCCCTCGGGGGTTGCGATGCGCAATTCGACGCCCTCCAGCGGCAGACCAACGGTGCCCGGTTTGCGCAGGCCGTCGAAAGGATTGGAGGTGTTCATGCAGGTTTCTGTCATCCCGTACCGTTCGAGCACAGTATGGCCCGTGCGCGATTGCCATTCGTGATGGGTTTCGGTCAGCATCGGCGCGGAGCCGGACACAAAGAGCCGCATCTTGGCCACTGCGTCTTTGGTCAGATCAGGCGCGGCGAGCAGACGTGTGTAGAAGGTCGGCACGCCCATCAACGTGGTGGCACGGGCAAAATCCGCGATGATGGCATCCGGGTCGAAACCTCGGTGGAAAATAATAGCGCCCCCCGCGACCAGCGTGATGTTGATCGCCACAAACAGCCCATGGGTGTGGAACAGCGGCAGTGCATGGATCAGCACGTCATCATGGGTGAATTGCCACAGATCGCGCAGCACCTTTGCGTTGGAAGCGAGATTGCCATGGGTGAGCATCGCGCCTTTCGAGCGCCCGGTGGTGCCAGACGTATAAAGAAACGCGGCCAGATCATCCTCGCCGCGCGCCACGGGATTGCGCAGCGGCTGCGCGTCGCTGGCGGCCTGCCGCATGCTGCCGTTTCCATCCCCGTCCAAGGTCAGCACGGTTTGGATTTTG
The DNA here is from genome assembly GCA_051252055.1 of Sulfitobacter sp. Classification (GTDB taxonomy): domain Bacteria; phylum Pseudomonadota; class Alphaproteobacteria; order Rhodobacterales; family Rhodobacteraceae; genus Sulfitobacter. Next base: position 327,211 of record JBPOFD010000001.1, on the reverse strand, counting down.
GCAGTGCCAATCACCTCGGCCAGCTCGTCTTGGCGGGCAGGATCGCAGACAAAAACGCGGGGGCTGGCATCGCCCAGAAAATAGCCCACTTCCGCAGCGGTATAGGCGGTGTTGAGCGGCAGGTGGATCGCGCCTGCCAGAATGGTGCCGAGGTACAGTTCCAGGATGCCAAGCGATTTATCGGCCTGAACGGCAACCCTGTCACCGGGCTCGACGCCAAGGTTGATCAGCGCCGATGCCACGCGCTCGGCGCTCTGCCAAAGCTGGGCATAGCTGGTCACTTGGCCTGTGGCGGGGTCGGTCGAAAACGGGGCGGACTCGCGTCCGATCACAGCGGCGCGCAAGGTCTGCGCAAGGTGATTTCCATCGTACATGTCTTGTCCTTCTCAACGTGTCTTGAGCAAACGCCGCACGGCGGGTGAGGCGATGATATCGTCGGCGGTCGAATAGGCCTCGTGATTACGTTCAATCGTGGCGAGGTCATAGAGATAGTTTACCATGACGCCCCAAGATGCTTTTTGCCCGCGCGCGCTGGTATCAGCGCCGGGTTGAATACATTCGAGCCGTGCCCCGTTGCCAAGGTGAAAGCGGGCGACCGGATCGGTGGCCCCGCCGCGCGGCGACCGCGCCACCAACATGTAATGCGCGGTAAGCTCGGCCAGCTCGGCGGGGGTTTTACCCGCTTCGGCTTGCGCGACAATCTTGGCCAGATGATCCGGCAGCGCTTTTTCTTCGACCTGCGCCAGCGCCCATTTGCGCAGCCCCGGGACGGGCGACAGGGTGACAAAGGTTGTCAGTTTTGGGAAATCGCGCTGCAATTCTTCGACAACCTGTTTGATCAGGAAGTTGCCAAATGAAATGCCGCGCAGCCCGTCTTGGCAGTTGGAGATCGAATAGAAAACCGCCGTTAGCGCTTTGTCCGGTGCCAGCATGTCGCGCTCGGATGCCAAGATCGCATCAATATTGCCGGGAATGGAGGGGGTGAGCGCCACTTCGACAAAGATCAGCGGATCATCCAGCAAAGCGGGATGAAAGAACGCATAAAGCCGCCGGTCAGGCGCGGCAACGCGGCGGCGCAGATCGCTCCAACCGCTGATTTCATGCACCGCTTCGTATTGGATGATCTTTTCGAGCACGGAAGCAGGGGTGTTCCAATCAATGCTACGCAGTTCCAGAAAGCCGCGGTTGAACCACGAGCTGAACAAATGGCGAAAATCATCATCCAAAGGCTTCAGCTCGGGATCTTCGGCCATGAGGCCCAGCAGATCTTGGCGCATCGCCACCAGTTTGAGCGTCCCGCCCGGCACGCGGTTCAGGCGGCGGATCAGCTCTTGAGAGCGCGGCTCAGACACGGCATGCAGCCTGCGCAGCGAGGTTGCACCGCCACTATAGGCCTTTTCAAACCGCGCCTGATCAACGCCGAAACGGTCCCGCAATGCGCAAAAAAACGCGTGTTTTTTAGCGGCGGGCAGCTTGGCGTAGCGATCAAAGATCACCCGCGCTTGCGCGAGCCCGGTTGCTTCGCCTTTGCCGCTGAGCAGGGCTTCGCAGATGTCGAAGATATCATCTTGCGGGGCGGATTTCATCAGCCCGCGCCCGCTGTCGGCGACGCGCCCAATGAGATCGTTGAGAATACTGCTGGCTCGGTTCATCGCATTATCCACTCTGAAGCTCTGGCCCCATGACAACGTCAGGCAGCCAAGTTACGATTCCGGGGAAGGCCGACAGGATCACGATGGCCAAGATCATGCAGCCCACAAAAGGCATCGAGCCGACGAGGATTTTCTTGAGCGAAATATCCGGCGCGATCCCGTTGATCACATAGAGGTTCAAGCCAACAGGCGGCGTGATCAGCCCGATCTCCATATTGATCGTGACGATGACGGCGAACCAATAGGGATCAAAACCAGCGGTGATGATGATCGGCAGCAAGATCGGCGCTGACATCAAGATCACCGCGACGGGCGGCAGGAAAAACCCGGCGACCAGCAAGAAGATGTTGATGATCCCCATCAAAACCCAGCGGTTTACGTCGAGGTTCGCGATCCATTCCGCCACCGATTGCGTGACAAAGAGCGAGGACAGCATGAAGGAGAACACCCCTGCTGCGCCGATGATGAACAAGATCATCACCGACTCGCGGGTGGAATCGCGCAGCACCGCCCAAAGCGCCGTGGGCTGGTACATCCGGTAGACCACAACAGCGACGATGATGCAGAGCAGCGCGCCAACCGCAGCGGTTTCTGATGGCGTGGCGACCCCGCCATAAAGCGCATAGAGAACGCCCAAAATGATCACGATGAAGGGAATAACCCGGGGCAGAATTTCGAAGCGCTGCGCCCACGTATAGTTGATGCCCGACAGGGCAACACCCGCCGCGCCGCGCCGCCACGTGTCATAAATCGCCCATGCAATGAACAGCATGACCAGTAAGATACCCGGCATCACACCGGCCAAAAACAACCGGCCAATGCTGGTTTCTGTGGCAATGCCGTAAACGATCATTGTGACCGATGGCGGGATCAGAATGCCCAATGTGCCGCCCGCCGCGATGGAACCTGCGGCCACTTCATCGGGATAGCCGCGCTTGCGCATCTCGGGGATGCCCATTTTGCCGATCGCCGCACAGGTTGCCGGAGAAGAGCCGGACATGGCCGCAAAAAGCGCGCAGGCTCCGAGGTTGGACACCACCAACCCGCCGGGCACTTTGGTAAGCCACCGCTCGAGCGCTTCATAAAGATCAGGCCCTGCGCGGGTCGATGAAATTGCGGCGCCCATGATGATGAACATCGGAATGGACAGCAGCGCAAAGGAGTTCAAATCGCCGTAAAACAGCTCTGGCAGCGCCTGAAGGCTGCGCGGCCCGTCAAAGACATAGAGAAAGAAAGTTGCAACGATCAACAGTCCTGCCCCAACGGGCACGCCTGAGAACAATACAATTACGGTTGCGATTGCGACCAAGCCGCCAAGTACCAACGGATCCATCAGCCATCCTCCCGCAAAGTGGAGGGGGAGGCATCGGCCATCCCCTTGTCGTCAATGGGTGCGCCGGACAAGACCATCCAAAGGTCACCCATCAGTTGTAAGAGAAACAGAGCAAAGCCGAGCGGGATCGCCAGATAGGGGATCGCCAGCGGGATCGCCATCACGGTTTCGGACTTCCAATTGCGCGCCCAAGCCAGATGCCACATCTCCCAGCCATAAAAGAGCATGATCGCGATCATCCCCCCGGTGATGGCCAAAGTCGCAGCAGACAAGCCGCGGCGCATTCTGACCGGCAGCAAGGTTGGCAACAGATCAACACCCACATGCCCGCGCAGTTTTTGCACGTAAGGCAATCCGATCAGCGTTGCGCAGATCATCAGATAGATGACGATCTCCGACTGCCAGATGGTAGATTTATTCAACACCGCGCGGATGAAGATCATTTGGCAAGTGATCAGAACCGCAGCGAGGATCATGAAAGAAGCGATCACGCCGCAGATGGTCGAGATCAAACCGATCAAACGCACGAGTATCGGCATGTGCCCCTTGGGGCGCGTAAATTGGGTCACGGGGGAAAAACTCCGTTCGGCTAACAGGCTTGGGGAAAAATGGGGAGGCAGGCGCACCCTGCCGCCCCAGCTTTCAACGGATCACTCGACGGACAGCGCCAGATCGAGCAGTTTCTGGCCGTCGGGCAGCTCTTCTACGAAGGCCGGATAAGACGTGGTTTTGGCCAGCTCGCGCCATGCGTTGAAGTCGTCTTCGGACATTTCTGCCAACTCGACACCCGCATCAGAGAAAGCTTTGGCGGCAGAAGCATCGCCGTTTTTCGCTTCTTCCAAGTAGAAGGCTTGGGCCTTTTCACCAGCTGCGACAAGCGCGGCTTGCTGGGCCTCGTTCAGGCTTTCGAAGGTGGTCTTGTTCATCAACATTGGCTGATACATGAACCACAGCGCGTAATCGCCCGCCGGGGTGTAGCATTTGAGCTGCTCATACAGACGGTAGCTCACGAAGCTCTCGGAAGATGTGTTGGCCGCATCCAGAACACCGGTTTGCAAGGCTGTGTAAATCTCGGAGGACGCCATCGAGGAAATCGACGCGCCTGCCCCTGCCAGCATCTGCTCAAAAGATTTGCCCGCCGCGCGGATGCTCACGCCGGCCACATCATCCGGGCCGGTGATGCATTCTTTGTTCGACCCAAAACCGCCAGCCAGATAGCCATGCACCAAGGGGATCACATCGTCGCTGGCCATGACCGCTTCGATCTCGTCCATGAAGGGCGAGTTCGACAGGCGGGCGCCGTGGTCGTGGTTTTTCACCAGCCCCGGCATCAGCGTCAGGTTATAGGCTGGCTGTTGCCCGCCCGCATAGCTGAGCGGCAGCACGGTCATATCGAGCTGGCCACGCGACAGCGGCGTATATTGCTCGCGCGCTTTGAACAGGGTTTGGTTTGGGAAAATCTGGATGGTCAGGTCGACATCGGCTGCGGCGACTTCATCAGCGACCATCTGAGCGACCTGATGGCGCACATCGCCTTCGGACCATTGATGGCTCAGTTTAAGATTTTCGGCGAGTGCCGGTGCAGCGAATGCGCCCAAAACGGCGGCCACAGCGACGCTGGATTTTAAAAATGACATGTTTGCTCCTCCACGAACAATTAATGCGGCAACCGAATCTCCCCCCGGAACGCCGCGTTCCAATCCTTAGCAGCAAAGTACTCCAAAGCAAGATTATTGTATACAATTCGTGGAGAACGTAATATTTCCTCTGTACGGCAGGGCAAAAATTGGCAGATTGATGCAAATGAAAAAATCAGATTTCTCTGTGTATGATGCTCTTGAAGAACGCATTCTGACGGGCCAGATCGCACCCGGCTCCCGCGTGGATGAAGCGCGCCTTGCCGAGGAATTTGGCGTATCAAGAACCCCGATCCGGCAGGCGATTTTTCAGCTCGCGGCCACCGGCCTGCTTGAGCACCTGCCCCGCCGAGGCGCGTTTGTGGCCGATGTTGGCCCCCAATTGCTCAGCGAGATGTTTCAGGTCATGGCAGAGCTCGAAGCCCTTTGCGCCGCAAATGCTGCCCGCCGCGCCAGTGAAAGCGACATCGATGCTTTGCAGGCCTGTCACGATAAATGCAGCCAAGCGGCGCAGAGCGGCGACAGCGACCGCTATTATTATGAGAACGAAAATTTCCATGAATTGATCCGCACCATCAGCGGCAATGAATTTCTGCGCGACGAGATTGGCAGATTGCAAAAGCGGCTCAAAGCCTATCGCCGCTTGCAGTTGCGGGCGCGCAACCGGATGGAAAAATCCCTGACCGAACATGGGGCGATTGTAGAGGCGATCAAACTGGGCGATGCCTCAGCCGCCAATGAGGCCATGCGCGGGCATATTAAGATCCAAGGGGATCGCTTTGCCGATCTGCTGGCCACGCTCTCGCGCAATCGTGGCGGCACCGCAGGCTGAACCTCGAAAACTGGCAAAGATGCGCGGCACGGGGCGGCAGGTTTTGAGACGCGGCGCGAGCGACGAAACTTTGGCCAAGGTCCGTCTTGGGTGCATCAAATCCAAGCTCTAGCAAAATTATTAGTTAAATTGGCAAGTAAAACGGCTGCGCCGCTTGCAACACAGACGACACCCCGCATAATGAAATCGACTAGATGGTCCAATTTTTCGCCAATTTCAGGCAATTTTTGGATTAAAAAGTCTGACAACGGGCAATTTACCGCTCCAAAAGCAAGAAACCGAAAACCTATTCAAGAAGATTTTTTCCGATCGCCATACCTAAAGGCGTTTTAATATCACTTATTTTTAAAGAGCTTTTACCAGTGGATATCACTCAAGTTTTAATCGACATGTTGCGCGCGGCGCATCTTCTTTGTTTTGCGGCAGGAATGGGAACAGCGCTTTATTTCGACTTTCGAACGTTTCAAACCCTGCATGATCCAATCGACCCAAATGAGATACACGCATTGGCGCGCATCCATTTATGGATATCCTTGGCCTTCGCTTGCATGTGGATCACCGGCTTAACGCTGGTCTACATTCGAACGGCATTCGACCTGTCAGCTTTCTCGCCAAAGCTTTGGCTGAAAATAGGCATCATGCTTGTGATGGCTTGGAATGCGCAAAAGATCGGCAGCACAGTCATTCCTTTGTTAAAACGAAACGTCGGAACGCCCCTAATTGATCTGCCAACCGCGCAATTAACAGGCGCGACGCAACTGGCTGTTAACTCCATGTTCTGCTGGACAGTTGGCTTGATCCTGGGGTCAAGCACGGCGTTAAAAACCGCGCCTTGGGAGGTCCTGTTGCCTGTCGTATTCAGCTGGTTTGCATTCTTGACCTTGGCCGGGCAACTGACGGTTTTCTTGATGTGCCAGAAGCGATCAGGAAGTTTTGCAAATGCGGATGCGCTCCAAGTCGAAAGCAATGACGCGTAGCGATCACCAGAGACGACGGGGCACACACCCCGAAGCCTGTGCATAAAAAAGAAAAGGCCGCCCAAGGCGACCCAATCAAATCTTCAAAATTAAGTGGCGGACCGAGGAGGATTCGAACCCCCGACCCCTTGATTCGTAGTCAAGTACTCTATCCAGCTGAGCTATCGGTCCACTGTGGGCGGTTTAGTAGGGGCGGCGGAGCATTGCAAGCGAATTACACAGAAAAAATCCGCATTTTTGCACTTTCTTAAGAGGAGGCAATTTAGCCTGCCAAAACGCCTTTGGGCAGAGAGATGCGAAAGCAGGTTCCGGTGTCAGATGTGTATTCCAAACTCAGCGATCCGCCATGGCCGCGCACCAATTCGGCAGAGATCGCAAGGCCAAGGCCAGAGCCGCCTTTGCGTGCGCCGCCTTGGAACGGGGTGAACAGATGGGCTTGCGCCTTGGCAGGCAGGCCGGGGCCATTGTCGGTGACGTCAATCCGCCATGCGCTATCGGTTTCGCTGGCACTGATGCGGATTTCGCCGGGATTGTTGCTGGCCACTATCGCTTGGCGCGCGTTGCGGGTCAGGTTGGCAACCACGCGGTATAGCTGCTCGGAATCGGCGCGGATCTTCAACGCAGGGGCCACATCCGCCACAAAACTCAGGTCATGCTCGCCCACGGCCAGACGTTCGCTTTCGACAACATCATCAACCACTTCGGCCAGTGTTACTTGGGCAAGGGTCGGATTGGGCTCTTCTGCGCGGCCGAATGCCAAGGTGGATTCGCACAGGTTCACGGCGCGGGTGATCGAGCCCACCAATTTAGGGGCCATGCGTTTCACGGTGGGATCTTCGGAGCCTTCAATCCGGTCGGTAAAAAGCTGCGCCGAGGTCAGGATATTGCGCAGATCATGGCTGATTTTGCTGACGGCAGAGCCAAGCTGCGCAAGGCGTTCCTTTTGGCGCAGAGCCTGCGTCAGGTCCATCTGCAAGGTGCGCAGCGCCTCTTCCGCCTCGCGCAATTCGCGCACGCCAGCGGAGGGGGTGATCACTTGCCGCGCGTCTTCGGGGGCTGCGGCATAGCGTTTCATATGTTCGGCCACACCTTTGATCGGCTTGACCAGCAACACCCGCAACGCCGCAAATAGCATCAGCGCCGTGATGACAGAAATCACCGCAGAGAGAACCAAGATACGCACGCCATAATCGATCATGGCCATGCGCATGGCGCCGGTTTCCATGGTAATTTCGATCAACAGCCCCGCGTCGCGCACAGGTGCGCCAATCACCCGGATTACTTCGGGATCAGAGCGAAAAATCCGCATCATCGCGTCGCGGATCAGCACCAGCGCCGAGGCATCGCGCAGATCAAAGGTTTTGGCGATGGGCCGGGGCATGGGCGAAGAGAGCATCAATTGGCGCACCTCGTCGCGGCGCAGCACCACGTTGAACACTTCGGCGTTGCGCAGCAATTCTGCCTCAAGCTCGGGGTCGAGCATATCATCGGCCAACAGCGCCAGTGACGCGATCTGCGCCCTTTCCAGCCGCCCCAACATATAGTCTTCGCGAAACCGCGCGACCGAAGGGACAAAGATCATGATCTCGGCCAGCATCACAAAGACGGTGGTCAAAATCAGCAAACGGCCAGAAAGGGAATTGATCATAGCGCCCTGCCCCAAGATGTTTCGGCCCAGGCGCAGCCGATCATGGGATGAACCGCTGCACAAAGCCGACAACCCGTTTGACCATGGCGCTCTCGAACAGGCGCGGGGTGAAATAGGCCCCCGCCGCACGTTTGTTGATCTCGCCAATTGTCGGGTACGGGGCAACCATCGCAGCAATCTGGCTCATTTTCATGTTATTTGCCAACGCCAAAGCCCATGTGTTGATCAATTCGCCCGCCTGATAGCCAACAATCGACGCGCCAACCGGGCGGCCTTTTACCACCATAACCTTGATAAAACCTTTTGTCTTCCGCTCTGCGATGGCGCGGTCGTTGTGATGATAATCAAAACGCACCAGTTCAAGCTTGTCGCCATGGACATCGCGGGCCTGCGCCTCGGTCAGGCCGACCTGCGCCAATTCGGGGTCGGTATAGGTGGCCCAAGGGATATGTGCGGTTTTGGCCTTTGAAGGCAAAGCGAACAACATCGAGCGAATGATCACCCCAGCGTGGTAGCCCGCCACATGGGTGAATTGCAGCCCGCCCGCCACATCGCCAATCGCATAGACGCGGCGGTTGCTGCTGCGCAGCGCATCATCCACTTTGATCCCGGCTTTGGTGGTCTCGATGCCCGCCTTATCCAGATCAAGCTTGTCTGTGTTGGTTTTGCGCCCCACGGCCATCAGCAAGTGGGAACCTTTGAAGATGCGGCCATCTTTGGTTTCGATCTCAATCGCGCCCGCGCTGCCGCGTATTTCGGCGGCAAGCGCGTCTTCGGCAATTTCCACACCTTCATCGCGCAGGCTGCTCAAGACAATCTCGGCCAGTTCAGGGTCATCTTTGCCCAAGGCTTTTGCGCCTTCGATCACGGTGACCTTACTGCCCAGCCGCACATGGGCCTGTGCCATTTCGAGCCCGATGGGGCCGCCGCCCACGATCAACAGATGTTCAGGCTTTTCGCGCAGATCGAACAGGGTTTCATTCGTTTCATAGGGCACGCTGTCCAAACCGGGAATCGGTGGCACCAGCGGGGAAGAGCCTGTCGCGATTACGATTCGGCGCGCGGTGATGATCGTGTCGCCCGCCTGCACCTCGGTTTCCGAGATAAAGCGGCCAAATTCGCGGATCACATGCACGCCGAACCCTTCGAACCGCTCTTGGCTGTCCACCGGGGCGATTGTGGCGATGACATCCGCCACGTGATCTTTGGCGGCGGCGTAATCTGCGGCCCCCGGCGCATCGGCCACGCCGTATTGCAAGCTGTGACGCTGGCCATAGGCGGCTTTGCCACTGGCAATCAGCGCTTTGGAGGGCACGCAACCATAGTTCAAGCAATCACCGCCCATCTTATGGCCTTCGAGCAGCACAACCTTGGCCCCCATCTGGGATGCGCCTGCTGCAACGGATAACCCGCCCGAGCCTGCGCCAATGATCAACACGTCTGTTTTAAGCGTCTTCATTTCAACAATTCCTTTTTGCCGGTTACGGCTTTGATCACCACAGGCAACAGCGACAATGCGCAAAGCCCCAGAATCGGCAGTAGGATGTGCGGCTCAAAGATGATGCCAAGATCAGGTGTTTCACCGCGGGCAAAAACCTCGCCCAAACCCGCCCCCACAGAAGTAAGGACCAAAGAGCCGGGAATGATTCCCAAAAAGGTCGAGACCACAAAGCGGTAGAGCGGCACCCCGAGGAAAGCGGGGATCAGATTGGCCACAAAGAACGGCACCGCAGGCACCAGACGGATGAAGAAGAGCATCGACCATTGATTCTCATCGAGACCTTTTTTGATGCGCGCGACCATGCCGTCGGCGCCTTCCATACGCGTCCGCAGCTTGCCCCCTAGACCATAGCGCGCAGCGAGGAAAATCAAGCTGGCGCCAAGGGTTGCCCCCGTCACGTTGAGCGCCGCCCCGGCCCATGTGCCGAATAGAAAGCCCCCCGTGAGCGTGGCAATGGCCGCGCCCGGCAGCGAAAAGCCGACAATCGCCACGTAGGCGGCGACAAAGATCACAACGGTCAGGGGAAGATTCGCATCGCGATAGGCCAGCAGCGCCTCGCGGTTATCGCGCAGCGCATCAAAGCTCAGGTAATCGCGCAGGGCAAATGCCCCAACCGCAGCCACCAGCGCGATCACCGCAATGGGGCCATAGCGTAGCCAAGCCGGGCGCTGCTCTGGTGCATGGGACATATCACTCATTTTCATGGTCCGTTTATTGGGTCAATCATTCTGTTGGCCTTAAAGTGGCGCTAAGTCGCGGCAGGTGACAGGGGGATCACGGCGGGTTGAACGCCCGTGTGGCGCTGAACGGGTTTCACGCCCCCTGCCCCATGGTTTTGAAACATTTGGCGCAGTTTCTGACGCAGTTTGTTGCAAAACCGGGTAAAAACACTTTGGAAGGGTTTGACTTGCTTGGCGCACGGCTTTAGAGGACGGGTCTGAAATGACGTGTGGGGCGAATCCGCCCCCAACAGTATTTGTGGAGACGGAGCGATGAAACGCACCTACCAACCTTCGAACCTCGTGCGTAAGCGCCGCCATGGTTTTCGTTCGCGCATGGCAACCAAAGCCGGCCGTAAGATCATCAACTCTCGCCGCGCACAAGGCCGGAAGAAGCTGAGCGCGTAAGCGCCCAAGCTTTTTGAACGCAGATGACACCGCCGGAGGCACCCCAATCAGGCCAAAATGCCTGTAACGGGGAGATTACCTCGGCGGTTTCTCTACGTCCGACTATTTTAAAGAAACGCTCTGAATTTCTGCGCGCTGCGCGGGGTAAGCGTGTTTCTATGCCCGGTTTTGTCTTGCAGATGATGCCCAACCCCGAGGTTACGCCTTTGGGGATTAGGGTCGGATTCACCTGTTCCAAAAAAGTTGGCAACGCCGTGGCGCGCAACCGTGCCAAGCGGCGACTGCGCGAGATTGCGCGTCTGACCCTGCCCCATCTGGGCAGGCCGGGGGTGGATTACGTGCTGATTGGTCGCAATGGCACCACTGCGGCTTTGTCTTTTGATCAGCTGCTAAGCGATCTGGAAAAGGCGCTGGCCATTTTGCATGGCACACCCGCAGAAACCCTCAAACCATGACCCCGCTGGCGCGCCTATTTGCGCTGCCCGTCCATGTTTACCGTGCAGTGTTTTCGCCATGGGTCGGGCATAATTGCCGATATCAGCCCACCTGTAGCGCCTATGCGCTCGAAGCCCTGCAAACCCATGGCGGTTTAAAAGGCGGGTGGCTCGCCGCGCGGCGGATCGCCCGGTGCCACCCTTGGGGCGCGCGCGGCTATGATCCTGTGCCGCAGCCTGATAAGAAGCGGCCATAGCATCCTTCCACCTCGAAGGGCCCTGCCCTGCACAAAAAGTATCCAGCCCATGCGCGATGACCTCACCGAAATCCACGCCCTTTTCCAAGGTGCGCCGCAAACCACCGAATTTCGCAAGCTGCGAAAACGGATTCTGCGCCAAACGCGCGAGGCGATCGACCAATACGGTATGATCGAAGAAGGCGCAAAATGGCTGGTGTGTATGTCGGGCGGCAAAGACAGCTATACGCTTCTGGCGGTCCTGCATGAGTTGCAATGGCGCGGCCTGCTGCCGATTGAAATTCTGGCCTGCAATCTGGACCAAGGGCAGCCGGGGTTCCCGGCGACAGTGCTGCCCAAATTCCTCGAAGATATGGGCGTGCCGCACCGGATCGAATATCAGGATACATATTCCATCGTGATGGATAAAATCCCGGCTGGACGCACGTTTTGCGCCCTGTGCTCGCGCCTGCGCCGGGGGCATCTATACCGCATCGCACGCGAAGAAGGCTGTAGCGCCGTGGTCTTGGGCCATCACCGCGACGACATTCTAGAGACATTTTTTATGAACCTGTTTCACGGCGGGCGGCTGGCGACCATGCCGCCAAAACTGCTGAACGAGGAGGGTGATCTGTTTGTCTATCGCCCCCTCGCCCATGTGGCCGAAGACGATTGCGAGAAATTCTCTAAGGCTATGAATTACCCTATTATTCCATGTGATCTCTGCGGATCGCAGGATGGGTTGCAACGCCAACAGGTCAAACAGCTTTTGGATGGTTGGGAAAAAAACAGCCCCGGCCGGCGGCAGACCATTTTCCGCGCCCTGAGCAACACGCGACCGTCGCATCTGCTGGACCCGGCCCTGTTCGATTTTGCCGGGTTGACCCGCGATTAGATGCGAATTTAGCGAAATCCTTTGGAGATAACGCAGGGGCGTTAACATTGCGCCTATCACTGTCCGGCTAATCTGCCCTCTGATCCAAAAGGGGCGGATAGGAATGCAGGCAATGACGTTATTGAGTAAAAAATCTTTTCAACGGTTTCGCAAACATGTGCTCACGCTGCTGATGGGCCCGCCTGCGCTGGCGTTTTTGCCCGCAGCAACGCTGGCCGCATTCTGGTTTGGCGGCGAAGAGGCCTTGATCGCCTTTGCCGCTGGGATGCCGCTGGCCTATTTACTGACGGGCGGCTTTGGCACGGGATTGAAACAGCTTTCGATCCCCCGCGACGCCATCAGCGGGCTGATCTCACGTTCTGGCATCGAGGAATTGGTGGATCAAACCTATGACACGGCCAAGGCCAAAGGGCAGCACTCGGCCATGTTTTGCATCGGCATCGAGGAATTTCCCGCCCTGATTGACCACCACGGGCAAGCCGCCGCCGATCTGGTGATCCAGCGCACGGGCGAGCGAATCCTCTCCGCGATCCGCGACAATGACAGCGCGGGACAGATAGGCGATTCGAAATTTGCCATCTGCCTTGCCCCGGTGCGCCAGCTTGATCTGGAACTGTGCATTCAGTTGGCAGGGCGTATGCAATTGGCCGTAGAAGAGCCGATTGCCGTCGATGGCACCACCGTTTACGTCAGCGCCTCGGTTGGATTTTGCCAACATGCCAGATCGCCCGGCAAAACCGGCGGGGCATGGCTTGGGGCGGCTGTAACTGCTCTGCGCGAAGCGCAAAAGCGTGGCCCCTCGGCCATCCGCGCGTTCTCCGAACAAATGCGCCGCGACACGCAAAACCGGGCAGAATTGCGCGAGGAAGTCAGCGCCGCGCTCGACACTGGGCAAATCCAGCCGTGGTTCCAACCACAGATTTCCACCGACACGGGCCAGATCACAGGGTTCGAAGCCTTGGCTCGTTGGGCCCACCCTGATCGCGGCCTCATTGGCCCTTCCGAGTTTATCGAAGCGATTGAAGGCGCAGGCATGCTGGAGCGGCTGGCAGAAGTTATGATGTACCACGCTTTTGCCGCGCTCAAAGCGTGGGATGGTGCGGGCGTAGAAGTGCCCCAAGTCGGCGTGAATTTCGCCGGGTCAGAGCTGAGCAATCCGCGCCTGCTCGAAAAAATCAAATGGGAGTTGGACCGTTTCGACATCGCCCCTGATCGGCTGGCCATCGAGGTATTGGAAACCGTGGTTGCCGATTCCCCCGAAGATATGATCAGCCGCAACGTCAACGCCTTGGCTGCCTTGGGCTGCCGCATTGATCTGGATGATTTTGGCACGGGCAATGCCTCCATTGCTGCGATCCGGCGATTTTCGGTTGGACGGATTAAGATCGACCGCAGTTTTGTGATGAAAGCCGACCGCGACCCGGATCAGCAACGCATGATCAGCGCGATCCTGACCATGGCGGAACGGCTGGGTGTGGAAACTCTAGCGGAAGGTGTGGAAAGCGTAGGCGAGCATGTGCTCTTGGCGCAGCTTGGCTGCGATCATGTGCAGGGGTTCGGCATTGCGCGCCCGATGCCTTTTGAAAAAACCTTGGATTGGATCACCTCTCATAATGCCAAGCTGAACAGCGTGCCGCGCATCATGGACGGGCGCAAAACCTGACCCACTGGTCAATTCGCGCAAACCATGTCTAACCTCCCCCAGCATCCAGCAGGAGGACAAGGCATGCCAGCACCGATCAATGAATTCAAAGCAGCACTTAAAGCAGGGCAGACAGTATTTGGCTGCTGGCTTGGGCTTGCCGATACGTTCAGCGCCGAATTGATGGGACAAGCCGGCTTTGACTGGTTGGTGGTTGACGGGGAACATGGCCCCAACGATCTGCGGTCCATTCTGGCGCAGCTGCAAGTGCTGGCCGCCTCAGGCAGCCATCCTGTGGTGCGACTGCCCGTGGGCGAGACATGGTTGATCAAACAAGTGCTGGACGCTGGCGCGCAAACACTGCTGATTCCCATGGTGGAAAGCGCCGCGCAGGCACAGCAATTGGTGCGCGCCGTTACCTACCCCCCGGCGGGTGATCGCGGTGTCGGTTATGCACTGACCCGCGCCGCGCGGTTCTCGCAAATCGCCGATTACGGCAGCACCGCCGATGCGCAAATTTGCCTGTTGGCGCAGGTGGAAAACCGCGCCGGGTTGGCTGCTCTGGATGAGATTCTCGCCGTTGATGGCGTGGATGGTGTGTTCATCGGTCCCGCCGATTTGGCGGCGGATATGGGGCATATGGGCAATGCCGCCCACCCCGATGTGCAGACCGCCATCATGGACGCGCTGCGCCGGATCAAAGCGGCAGGCAAAGCGCCCGGCATTCTGTCCACCCGCGACGAGATGACGAAAGACGCGTTGGAAGCAGGCGCACAGTTTGTGGCCGTGGGCGCAGATATTTTGCTGCTGTCCCACAGCGCGCAGGCTTTGGCCGCGAAATGGGTGGACCGCAGCGCATGAGTGCTGGCATTTTCCTTTTGGGGCTGGCCTATGTGCTAAGCCAGTTTTTCCGCGCGTTTCTGGCTGTGCTTGCCCCGGTTCTGGAGCGCGACATAGGTGCCACCCCGGCCCATCTTTCGGACGCATCCGGTTTTTGGTTCTTGGCCTTTGCCGCGCTGCAAATCCCTATCGGCGCGGCGCTGGACAGCACCGGGCCGCGGCGCACAGCGGCGGTTTTGCTGTTGCTGGGCGGCGGCGGCGGGGCGGCGCTCTTTGCCATGGCCACCAGCCCGCTGCACATCAACATCGCCATGGCGCTCATTGGGGTTGGTTGTGCGCCGGTCCTGATGGCGGCCTATTACATCTTTGCCCGCGAATATCCGCCCGCACAATTTGCCGTGCTGGCTTCTGTCATTGTGGGGATTGGCACATTGGGCAATCTGGTTGCGTCCTACCCCATGGCGATTGCCGCCGAGCATCTGGGCTGGCGTCAGTCGCTTTGGGGATTGGCCGCGATCTCTGGCTTGGTGGCGGTTGGCATTTGGGTCTTGGTAAAAGACCCGGCCAAGGTTGAGGGCGAAAGCTCTGGCTCATTGCTTGAGCTGTTTCGCATACGCCCGCTTTGGTTCATCTTTCCGCTTATGGGGCTCAGCTATGCGCTGCTTGGCGCGCTGCGCGGCCTGTGGGTGGGGCCATATTTGGCGGATGTTTTTGGCGCCAATACAAATATGATCGGACAAATCACCCTTGCAATGGGGATTGCGATGATTGCGGGCACATTGGCCTATGGCCCGCTGGACCGCGCAGCGCCTTCGCGCAAATGGCTGGTGGTGGCGGGCAGTACGCTGACGCTGATGGCCAGCACCGTGCTGGTGCTTTTGCCCGCGCAGAGCCTGTGGCTGGCGGTGATGTGTATCTGTGTGATTGGGCTTTGCGGCACGACCTATCCGGTGATCATGGCGCATGGGCGCAGCTTTTTGCCGCCCCATTTGATCGGGCGCGGGGTGACCATGCTTAACCTGTTCTCCATTGGCGGGGTCGGTGTCATGCAATTCGCCTCAGGCCGGCTCTATCAGGGGCTGACACCCAATGCAGAACCCAGCCTGCCGTATGTGGCCGTATTTGCGTTGCTTTCTGCCGCGCTTGGCTTTGGCCTGCTGGTCTATCTTCTCGCCAAGGACAGCCCGGACTGATGCCGCCCCTTTCGCCTGACCGCGTTTCACGTTAAAGGCCCCCTACCCTTACTGAATCGGAGAGAACAATGGGTTATCGCGTCGTTATCGCGGGTGCCACAGGCAATGTGGGCCGCGAAATGCTGAATATTCTGGCAGAGCGCCAGTTTTCTGTGGATGAAATCGCTGTGCTTGCCAGCCGCAAGTCCCTCAACACGGAAGTCAGCTTTGGCGACAAGACGCTCAAGACGAAGGATCTCGACACGTTCGATTTCACCGGTTGGGATATGGCGTTGTTTGCTGTGGGCTCTGAAGCCACCAAAAAATACGCACCCAAAGCGGCAAAAGCGGGCTGTGTTGTGATCGATAACTCGTCGCTCTATCGCTATGACAGCGACGTGCCGTTGATCGTGCCCGAAGTTAATCCGCAAGCCATTCACGGCTATGCCAAGAAGAACATCATCGCCAACCCCAACTGCTCGACTGCGCAGATGGTTGTTGCGTTGAAGCCTTTGCATGACCGCGCCACCATCAAACGTGTGGTTGTCAGCACCTACCAATCGGTGTCCGGCGCAGGCAAAGAAGGTATTGACGAGCTTTGGGATCAGACCAAATCCATCTACAATCCCACCGACGATAAGCCGCCAAGAAAATTCACCAAACAGATCGCATTCAACGTGATCCCGCATATCGATGTCTTCCTCGACTCTGGCGAGACGAAGGAAGAGTGGAAGATGGTCGCGGAGACGAAGAAAATCATCGACCCTAAGATCAAAGTCACGGCCACCTGTGTGCGTGTGCCGGTTTTTGTCGGCCATTCCGAAGCGATCAACATCGAATTCGAAGAGCCACTTGATGAAAACGAAGCCCGCGAGATCCTGCGCGAAGCGCCCGGTATCATGGTGATCGATAAGCGCGAAGACGGCGGCTATGTCACGCCGGTTGAATGTGTCGGTGATTTCGCCACATTCATCAGCCGCATCCGTCAGGACAGCACCATTGAAAACGGTCTGAACCTGTGGTGCGTCAGCGACAACCTGCGCAAAGGCGCGGCGCTGAACGCGGTACAGATCGCTGAATTGCTGGGCCGCGAAGTGCTGAAAAAAGGCTAAGTGCCTAAAATTGGAAATGAAAAGGCCGGGCAGTTTATCGCTGCCCGGCCTTTTTTATTACTTATCCCTGCTGCACTTCGCAGCGGAGTCTGGATCAGACAGGCACAAATTCTTGCTTTTTCGGCAGGTAGTGCTGCAGGCCGCCCTCGCCGATGTCATGCCACAAACCGTGCAGCGACAGCTCGCCTTTTTCCACCAAATCCTTGATCCATGGGAAGGTCATCAGGTTTTCAAGCGACGCGATCACCGCGTGTTTTTCCAACTGGCCTTGCTGCTCTTCGACGCTTTCCAGATCGGCAACCAGTTCAAATTTTGGGCGCAGAATATCCATCCAGCGGCCCACAAAACTGTCCTTGGCTTCGAGCTCGGGCGCGTGGCCTTTGCACATGTCGATGCAGCCTTTGACGCCACCGCAATTGGAATGTCCCATCACAATCACATGCGCCACCTTCAGTGCGCGCACCGCGTATTCCACGGCGGCTGAGGTGCCGTGTTGCTGCCCGTCAGGTTTATAGGGCGGCACTAGGTTGGCAATGTTGCGGTGGATGAAAAACTCACCCTGATCCGCGCCAAAAATGGAGGTCACATGCACCCGGCTGTCACAGCAGGAAATCACCATGGCGCGGGGGTGCTGCCCATCTTCGGCCAGTCGTCGGTACCATGCTTCATTCTCGGTGTAACTGGTGGCCTTCCAGCCGCTATAACGTTGCAACAGGTAATTCGGCAGAGGCTTGGCGCTGTCCATCTGGGCAATACTCCATGTGTCCAAAGTTCTGATGCGATACCCCGAATTAAAACCGAATTCGAGAGAAAAGGTGTGCTGGCCTCAACCAATTGGGAACCGCTGGCGTGGATAGTAGCACCATGCTGTGGGGGCATACCATTGGGTGAGACAAAGGGTGAGCGATGACTCAAGTTCTAGAAATTCGGCTGTCAGAGCCGGTGAGCGTTGATTCCGACCGGATCGGCGCGCTTTATGCTCAGTTGGGCGAGGCAGGGGCCGAAGACATCCTTTGCCGCGCGATGGAGGAACTGGCTTTGCGGCTGGGCCATTGCGACACGCTTTACCGAGAGGCCAACTGGCCCGAGCTGCGCAAGAATACCCGGTTGTTGGTGGCAATTTCGGACCAGATCGGCATGCAGGTTCTGGCCCGGGTGGCGGGCCATGTGATCCAAAGCATCGACAGCAGTGATGCAACCGCCCTCGCCGCCACCTTGGCGCGGTTGCTGCGCATCGGAGAGCGGTCGCTCAGCGCGGTTTGGGAAAGCCAAGATCTGTCAATCTGACGCTTGCGGCCAATTCTGAGCAAGGTAGGCTGCGCGCAAACAGCCCCTGCCCAGAAAGGCCGCCCTCATGGTTCAGAAATTTGCGGATCAAACCCAAGACACATTGCCGCTTTACGTCATCGCCGAGGAAAGCTTTAGCACTTGGCTGGGCGCTCTGCCCGCACGTGTGTCAGGCTGGGTGACCAGCAATGGGTTTACGGCGGCTTTGGGCCAGACGCTGATCCTGCCGGATGAAAACGGCGCACCGATGGCTGCGGTTGGCGGCTTTGGCAGCGCTGCGAAACGCGCGCGGGGGCGGTTTCACCTCGCCACCATCGCAGCGGCCCTGCCCAAAGGCACCTACCGGATCGAAACCGAATTGCCCGGCAGCGATCTGGAGACCGAATGCCTCGGCTGGTTGCTGGCAAGCTATCGGTTTGACCGCTATCACAAGGCTGCCCCGATGGGCGCGGCGCTGGTCTGCCCCGAAGGCATGGACCGCGCAAAAATCGAGGCACTGGCAACCGGCGAGGCGCTGACCCGTGATCTGATCAACACGCCGGCCTCGGACATGGGTCCGCCGGATCTGGAAGCCGCGGCACGTGCATTGGCCAAAACCCATAAAGCGAAAATTTCCGTGATCACCGGCGATGATCTGCTGAAAAAGAACTTCCCCATGATCCACACCGTGGGCCGCGCCGCAGACCGCGCGCCACGGCTGATTGATCTAAGCTGGGGCAGCGCGGGCCCGACCCTGACATTGGTGGGCAAAGGCGTTTGTTTCGACACGGGCGGGCTCAACATCAAACCTGCGGCCTCCATGGGGCTGATGAAAAAAGACATGGGCGGCGCGGCGGCGGTGCTTGGGTTGGCGCATATGATCATGGCAACGAGCCTGCCCCTGCGCTTGCGTGTGTTGATCCCGGCGGTGGAGAATTCAATTTCCGCCAATGCCTACCGCCCGCAAGACATTCTAACCTCCCGCAAAGGCCTGACGGTCGAGATCAACAATACCGACGCCGAAGGCCGCCTTGTGCTGGCCGATGCGCTGGCCTTCGCGGATGAGGAGACCCCCGATCACATCATCTCCATGGCCACGTTGACAGGCGCGGCGCGGGTCGCCGTTGGCCCCGATCTGGCCCCCTATTTCAGTGATGACCTAGGCTTTGTCACCGCGCTGGAAGAGGCCGCAACCGCCAGCGCCGATCCGGTCTGGCGCATGCCCTTCCACACGCCCTACGAGCCGATGATCGAACCGGGCATCGCCGATCTGGACAATGCGCCCAAAGGCGGATTTGCTGGCTGTATCACCGCCGCCCTGTTCCTGCGACGCTTTGTGAGCAACAGCACATATGCCCATTTCGACATCTACGGCTGGCAACCAAACGCGGCCCCGGCACGCCCCATGGGCGGCGTTGGCCAAGCCACACGCGCGCTTTATGCCGCGTTGCCAAAGCTGCTGAACCTATGAGCGATCCGCGCCTCACCCCTGATCCTGCGCGCATCACCGGCAAAACCGCGCGGCAGATCATTACGCCCGTGGCGGATCTCTGCCGCAGCCCAGACGGCCCGCGCGACCGGCAATTACTGCTTGGCGCAGCGGTCACCGCCTTGGACAGCGGCGCCTCTTGGACCTATGTTCAGGCGCAGCGTGACGGCTATTGCGGCTATGTTGGCAGTGACTGTTTGGGCGCGCCTATGGCCCCTACTCACAAGGTCATCGCCCCGGCCAGCCACGCCTATCAAGACGCCAATATGAAATCCCCAGATCAAATGCGCGCCAGTTTTGGCGCGCGGGTCAGCGCGCTTGGCACCAGCGATAAATTCATCGAAACAGCGCATGGTTTTTTCCCAAAACAACACCTCGCCCCAGTGGATGAAACCGCAACAGACCCGGCACAGATTGCTGCGCTTTTTCTAGGCACACCCTATCTTTGGGGGGGCAACAGCCGCGATGGCATTGATTGCTCTGGCCTTGTGCAGGCCGCCTTTCACGCCTGCGGATTTGACTGCCCGGGCGACAGCGACATGCAAGAACAGTCGCTTGGCGCGCGCTTTCCCCAAGGCACCCCGCCCCAGCGCAACGACCTGCTATTTTGGAAAGGCCATGTGGCGCTTGTCTGTGATCAAGACACGCTAATCCACGCCAATGCCCACGCCATGGCAGTAAGCTTTGAGCCCATCGCCGCCACGATCGCCCGCATCATTGCGGCTGGGGGCGGCCCCGTAACGTCCCACCGCCGCCCCGATTTTCCAATTGGACATAAATCCCCGCCGGAGGCCTGAAATCAAAATGCGCGCCGGATCAATCCACCGCGCGGATCAATTTACGCTCTAGCACCCGCAACACAGATTTTAGGTCATGCCCGCGGCGCAGCACTTGCCCGTTGGCAGCCACGACCGAATACATCCCTTGCCGCCCGCGCAGCTTTGGTCGTTTTTCGATGCGGTAGAGCGGCACTTCAGCCGTGCGCCGAAACACGGAGAACACCGCCACCTCGCGCAAACAAGAAATGCCGTAATCACGCCACTCACCTGCGGCCACCATACGCCCATAAAGCGAAAGGATCGGCCCCAGTTCGGTGCGGTGAAACGCAACCTGCTCTGACGCGGAAATCGGCGGTTGGCCTGGGGGCTCGATATGTATTGCCATGCCCTACATTTGCGCTGAATTGAGGACATATCAAGCGCTTGTACCGCAAAAACGCAGGCTTGGCCCGCGCTTCTGGCTTGAGTGCGCCGCCGCACCGCGCCAATCTGCGCGCAACAAGTTTAAAAGGATAGACAGATGACCCCCACCGAGCGGGCGCAGAAAAGCGCTGAGATCATGATGCGAAACGATGCGGCCTCCTCGGCGATGGGCATGGTGATCGATGATGTTGGGCCCGGACATGCCACGCTGTCTATGACGGTGCGCGGCGATATGCTCAACGGGCACGGCATTTGCCATGGCGGCTTTATCTTTTCGCTGGCCGACAGCGCCTTTGCCTTTGCCTGCAACAGCTACAATCAAAACACCGTGGCCCAGCAAAACCAGATCACCTACCTGCTGCCCGGCAAATTGGATGAACGGCTCACCGCCACCGCGCTTGAGACCTCGCGAAGCGGCAGGTCAGGCATTTATGACGTGTCGGTCACAGGGGATGATGGCAGGGTTCTGGCGCTGTTTCGCGGGCTGTCACGCAGCATTAAGGGACAGCTTTTTGAAGAAGACACCGCTTAGCCGCGCCCCATAATGTTACCATTTTTTTAATTTCGATCAATATTGGTAACATTTTGATTGAAACGAATCATCACAGCCTCTAGTTTGGGTACAACGGCCCTTGGCCCGAACGGAGGAAAACCAGTGACAGCATTCATCTGCGACGGTGTACGCACCCCTATTGGCCGCTATGGCGGCGCATTATCCTCGGTGCGGACCGATGATCTGGCCGCCCTGCCGATCAAGGCTTTGATGGCGCGCAACCCTGGCACAGATTGGTCCAGCGTAGACGATGTGATCTATGGCTCTGCCAACCAAGCGGGCGAAGACAACCGCAATGTGGCCCGCATGGCGGCGCTGCTGGCGGGGCTTCCAGTAGATGTGCCCGGCGTCACGCTCAACCGGCTTTGCGCTTCGGGGATGGACTGTGTCGGCATGGCCGCGCGGGGCATCAAGGCGGGCGATTACGATCTGGCCATCGCAGGCGGTGTCGAAAGCATGAGCCGCGCGCCTTTTGTTATGCCAAAAGCCGAAACCGCGTTTTCGCGCAAAGCCGAGATTTATGACACTTCCATTGGCTGGCGTTTTGTGAACCCAAAGATGAAGGCGCAATATGGCGTGGATTCCATGCCCCAGACCGCCGATAATGTGGCCGAGGATTACGGCATCAACCGTGCCGATCAGGACGCTTTTGCCGCCCGCTCCCAAGCGCGCTGGGAAGCGGCACAGAATGCCGGTATTTTTGCCGACGAGATTGTGCCCGTAGAGCTGCCTCAGCGGCGCGGCGATCCGGTGATTTTTGCCGCCGACGAGCATCCCCGCCCCGGCACGGATGTGGAAAAACTCAGCAAGCTCAAAGGCGTGAACGGCCCGGATTTGAGCGTAACAGCAGGCAATGCCTCGGGCGTGAATGATGGCGCAGCGGCGCTGCTTCTGGCCTCCGAAGCCGCTGCGGTTGCCAACGGGCTGACGCCCATGGCCCGTGTGGTCACCATGGCCGCCGCCGGGGTGGAGCCGCGCATCATGGGCATTGGCCCGATCCCGGCCAGCCAAAAAGCGTTGAAACGCGCCGGGCTGACCATTGATCAGATGGATGTGATCGAGCTTAACGAAGCCTTTGCCAGCCAAGGCCTTGCCACACTGCGCGCCTTGGGCGTGGCGGATGATGATCCACGGGTGAACCCCAATGGTGGGGCCATCGCGCTTGGTCATCCCTTGGGCATGTCCGGTGCACGGCTGGTCATGACAGCGGCCTATCAGTTGCAACGCACGGGCGGGCGTTATGCGCTTTGCACCATGTGTGTGGGTGTGGGCCAAGGTGTCGCGCTCATATTAGAGCGCGCATAAAACTCAGCGCTCATATTAGAGCGCGCATAAAGAACTCCGCTTTTTCGAAAGCACCCCAGCAATCAGCGCCCTGCGGCGCAGCAACGAAGGGAAAGAAGCGATGTATGCACAGATGGTGAAATCCACCGGACAGGGCGTGAAATCCCTCGACGAGATGGACCCGCAAGAGCGCGCCTTTCAGGAAAAGGTGAATGCGAATGAAAAGATCGAGCCAAAGGAATGGATGCCCGAGGGCTATCGCAAAAACCTGATCCGCCAGATCGGTCAGCATGCCCATTCCGAAATCGTCGGCCAATTGCCTGAAGGCAACTGGATCACCCGTGCCCCCACGCTGGAGCGCAAAGCGATTTTGCTGGCCAAGGTGCAGGATGAGGCGGGCCACGGCCTGTATCTTTATTGCGCCGCGGAAACGCTGGGCATCACCCGCGACGAGCTGTTTGAACAGCTGCATTCGGGCAAGATGAAATACTCGTCTATCTTCAACTACCCCACCCTGACATGGGCTGATATGGGCGCAGTGGGTTGGCTGGTTGATGGCGCGGC
Organism: Sulfitobacter sp.; assembly: GCA_051252055.1. Classification (GTDB taxonomy): domain Bacteria; phylum Pseudomonadota; class Alphaproteobacteria; order Rhodobacterales; family Rhodobacteraceae; genus Sulfitobacter. The sequence goes on along the minus strand of JBPOFD010000001.1, from coordinate 303,815 downwards.
GATCATGAACCAAGTGCCGCTGCAGCGCACATCCTACGGGCCCTATGCCCGCGCTATGGTGCGGATCTGCAAAGAGGAATCCTTCCACCAGCGGCAGGGTTTCGACATCATGATGAAGATGTGCAACGGCACGGATGCGCAGAAAAAGATGGCGCAGGATGCGCTCAACCGTTTCTGGTTTCCATCCTTGATGATGTTCGGCCCCTCTGATGCCGACAGCGTGCATTCCGCGCAATCCATGGCGTGGAAAATCAAGATGAACACCAATGACGAGCTGCGCCAAAAATTCGTCGATCAGACCGTGCCGCAGGCCGAATATCTTGGCCTGACCGTGCCGGACGAGAACCTGCGCTGGAACGAAGAAAAAGGCGGCTATGATTTCACCGAGCCTGATTGGTCGGAATTCATGGACGTGATCAAGGGCAATGGCCCTTGCAACGTCGAGCGCCTGAACACGCGCAAACAAGCGTGGGATGAAGGCGCTTGGGTCCGCGAGGGCATGTTGGCCCACGCCCAGAAACGCAACGCAAGAAAGGTGGCCGCAGAATGAGTGCTCCTGTCCCCCCAACCGAACCCGAAACCGCCAAGGCTGGTAAACGCCGCGCAGGCGAATGGCCCCTTTGGGAAGTGTTCATTCGCGGCGCGCATGGGCTTAGCCACCGCCATGTGGGCAGCCTGCATGCGCCTGACGCCGAGATGGCGATCAAAAATGCCCGCGATGTCTACACGCGGCGCAATGAAGGCGTGTCCATCTGGGTGGTCGAAGCCGAGAAAATCACCGCCTCCGCCCCCGGCGACAAAGAACCGATGTATGATCCATCGAATTCCAAAGTTTACCGCCACCCTACGTTTTTTGACATTCCAGACGAAGTGGGCGCGATGTAATGGCCGCCTCTGATCCTCTGTTTCAATATCTGCTGCGGCTGGGCGATAACACGCTGGTGCTGGGGCATCGCGTGTCTGAATGGTGCGGCAAAGGTCCGGCGCTGGAAGAAGACATCGCGCTGGCCAATACGGCGCTTGATCTGGTGGGCCAGACCCAGATGTGGCTGGGTTATGCCGCCGAAGTCGAAGACGCAGGCCGCAGCGCCGATGATCTGGCGTTTCTGCGCGATGTTTGGGATTTCCGCAATCTGCTGATGCTGGAGCGTCCGAACATGGATTTTGGCCACACGATGATGCGCCAATTCCTGTTTGATGCGTTTAACGTGGCCCTGCTCGAAGGGCTCAGCGCCAGCAGCGACAGCCGCATTGCTGAGATTGCGGCCAAATCGCTCAAAGAGGCGAAATACCATGTGGAGCGCTCTGCCGACACGGTGATTGCCCTTGGCGATGGCACCGCAGAAAGCCACGCGCGCATGCAAAACGCGCTGGAACTGCTCTGGCCCTTTGCCGGGGAAATGTTCATCCCCGATGCCGTGGATACGACGATGCAAGAGGCCGGGATCGCCCCTGATCTGGCGCAGCTGCGCCAGCATTGGGACCAGACAGTGACCGCCACACTCAAAGCCGCGACGCTGACGATTCCAGCCAGCGATTTTGCTCATCAGGGCGGCAAAACCGGGCGCCAGCACAGCGAACATTTGGGCCACATGCTGACCGAGATGCAATGGCTGCAACGCGCCTATCCGGGGGCCACATGGTAGCGGCCACCCGCCCTGATACCCACACGATCTGGCAATGGCTGGATGAGGTGCCTGATCCAGAGATCCCCGTGATCTCTGTGGTGGATCTGGGCATCATCCGTGATGTGGCTTGGGCGGGCGATACGCTGGAAGTGTCGATCACGCCGACCTATTCGGGCTGCCCGGCCACGTCGATCATCAACCTAGATGTGGAAACGGCGCTGCGGGCGCGGGGGGTGGATAAGATCACCCTCAAGCGCAAACTGTCGCCGCCTTGGACCACCGATTGGCTGTCTGAAAAAGGCCGTGCCAAGCTGGAGGATTACGGCATTGCCGCGCCCCAGCCCGCAGGCGGCCCTGCCCATTGCCCCCGTTGCAAATCGCAATCGGTGGAACGGATCAGCCAATTTGGCTCTACCCCGTGCAAAGCGCAGTGGCGCTGCACAGCCTGCCTAGAGCCTTTCGACTATTTTAAATGTATCTAATGAGGCCCCCCATGGCGCGCTTTCATCCCCTAACAGTGACCGATGTGAAAAAGACGATCCGCGATGCGGTGGTGGTGACGTTTGCCGCCCCAGACGGCGCGGAATTCGATTTCATCCAAGGCCAATACCTGACCTTTCGCCGCGATTTTGACGGCGAGGAATTGCGCAGGTCTTATTCGATCTGCGCCGGGCGCGATGACGGCATTTTGCAAGTTGGCATCAAAAAGGTCGAAGGCGGCGCGTTTTCAACCTGGGCCAATGAGGATCTGAAACCCGGTGACACATTGGAAGCCATGCCCCCGATGGGCAGTTTCCACACCCCGCTCGATGCGAGTGCGGCGCGCAATTATCTGGGTTTTGCGGGCGGCTCTGGGGTTACACCTGTGCTGTCGATCCTGAAGACCGTGATGGCAGCAGAGCCGCACAGCACCTTTACGCTGGTCTATGCCAACCGCGCGGTGAACACGATCATGTTCCGCGACGAGTTGGAGGATCTGAAGAACACCTACATGGGCCGGGTCAATGTGATCCATGTGCTGGAAAGCGATGCGCAGGAGATTGACCTGTTCACCGGCCGCGTGGACGAGGAAAAATGCGCCGCGCTGTTCAGCCGCTGGATCGATATTGCATCGGTGGATGTGGCGTTTATCTGTGGGCCAGAGCCGATGATGCTGGGCATTGCCAAGGCGCTCAAGGACCACGGGCTACAGGATGCTCAGATCAAATTTGAGCTTTTCGCCAGCGCGCAGCCGGGCCGTTTGAAACGCAAAGCCAGCAGCGCCGCCGCTGCCAAGGGCGAGCCGCAGACGCAAATCTCGGTCACGCTGGATGGGGCGACGCGCAGTTTCACCATGCCAAAAGACACCACGCTTTTGGATGGGGCACTGGACAATGCGCTCGAAGCACCCTTTGCTTGCAAAGCTGGGGTCTGTTCCACCTGCCGCGCCAAAGTGCTGGAAGGCGAGGTGGAAATGGCAGTAAACCATGCGCTTGAAGATTACGAAGTGGCGCGGGGCTATGTGCTGACCTGCCAATGTTTCCCGATCAGTGATAAGGTGGTGTTTGATTATGACCAATGATGACATGACAATCACCGATTACATCGAAGCGGGCGGCAAGCTGACCTCGCCCGAAAACGTGCCGCCGCGTCACCGCGCAGAGCTGATGCGGCTAATGGCGATTTTTGTTGATAGCGAGTTGGCCGGCGCCGCCGGGTTTGCCGATATGATCAACGCAGGGCCCGGCGTGAAAGAACGCATTGCCGCGGCGCGGATTGTGCTCGAAAAAACCGATCATGCCGGACGTGTTCTGCGCCTGATGGGCGAATTTGGCGCAAATATTGACCGCTATGCCGATCACCACCCTTGGACAGAGCGCATGGCACGCGGGGCTGCCCCCTCAGACAGCCGCCCCCATGCGGATATGCGCCTGCGGGTGTTTGACTATCCGCTGAGCGATTGGGGTGATGCGGTGGTGATGAACCTGCTGATGGGCAAGGCCACAGCGGCGCAGCTGACCTGCTATTCTCACACGGCCTATCAGCCACTGGCCGAAGTGATGCGCGATATTCTTCCCGTCGAAATCCGCCATGCGGAGCTGGCCGAAGAAGGTCTGGCCAAACTTACCGAGACCCAAGATCGCACTGCGCTGCAAGCATCGGTAGCCTATTGGTGGCCCAAGGTTGAAACCAGCTTTGGTGCGCGCACAGACAGCAAACGCGCGGAAATTCTGCGCAATCTTGGTCTGCCGCAGGAAGCCGCGGAAACCGCCCGTGCCAAATGGCAGGCGGATGCAGCCGATGCGCTCAAAGCCTTGGGGCTTACAGCGCCGTGATCCCCTTAAGGGTCATGGTGCTGACCAGCGCGGCGTAATCACGCCGCGCGCCGCGCCCTGCCCCCGATTGCCACATATAGAACCAATTGAGCATGCCAAAGACCGACATGGTCACCGCCCGCAGCTTGGCGCCATCACCGGTAAACACCTGCGGTGCGCAGGTTTCGAGAATTTCCGACAGATGCTGCACCAGATCGCGTTGATAGCCGCGCAGCTGCTTTTGCAGCGCGGGGTCCAGCGCCTCCATGCCCATGGCCTGCACTTTATGGGCGTCATCCGCCCCCTCATAGGCGAACAAGATCTCCGCCACGGCGGCGCGCAATTGCTCGGCGGGGGCCATGCCCCCTAGGTCCAAGGCAAGCACCCGGTCCCGAAGCCCCTGCAAATGGGTTTCTAAGATCGCAAAGAGCACCTCATCTTTGCTGCTGTAATAGTGATAGATATTCGCCTTGGAGATGCCGCAGGCCTGCGCCACCTGCGAAACAGAGGCGCGGCCATAGCCTTCGCGGGCGAAGACCATGGCGGCTTTCTCTAAAATCAGCTCGCGTTTGACATCATAATCTTTGGCAATTGTGCGGGCCACTACCGCTCCTTTGGCCGATTATCGACCACACGTTTCGCCTTACCCTCTGACCGCGCAACCCCGCCGGGGTCAGCCACGGCAATGGCCGCCGTAACGCCCACGCGGTCTTTGATCCGCTTGCCAAGCTCTTTGGCCGCAGCATCGCGGCTGGCCGCATCTGCCATGCCGGGCTCGGGCTCAACATGGATGCGCATTTCATCCATCCGGCCACGGCGGGTCAGCTCAATTTGGAAATAAGGCGCCAGCCCCGGTGTCGCGAGCAACTGCTCTTCGATCTGGGTGGGGAACACATTCACGCCCCGCAAGATGATCATGTCATCAGCCCGCCCTGTCACCTTTTCCATGCGGCGCATGGAGCGGGCCGTGCCCGGCAACAGCCGCGTCAGGTCTTTGGTGCGATAGCGGATCATCGGCAAGGCTTCTTTGGTCAATGTGGTAAAGACCAGCTCGCCCATTTCGCCATCTTCCACCACTTCGCCTGTGTCGGGATTGATGATTTCGGGATAGAAATGGTCTTCCCAGATGTGCAGACCGTCTTTGGTTTCCACACATTCATTGGCCACGCCCGGACCCATAATCTCAGACAGCCCGTAAATATCCACGCAGTGCATACCAAAGGCTTCTTCGACCTCGCGCCGCATGGCGTTTGTCCATGGCTCTGCGCCGAACACGCCCACTTTCAGCGAGGAAGCGCGTGGGTCCAGCCCCTGGCGTTCAAATTCTTCGAGGATGTTGAGCATATAAGACGGCGTCACCATGATGGCGTCCGGCTGGAAATCATTGATCAGCGTCACCTGCCGCGCGGTCATCCCGCCCGAGACAGGCACACAGGTAGCGCCCAAGCGCTCAATCCCGTGATGCGCGCCAAGCCCGCCGGTAAACAAGCCATACCCATAGGCGTTATGCACCATATCGCCCGGCTTCACGCCCGAAGCCCGCAAGCTGCGCGCCACCATGTCGGCAAAGACATCACAATCGTTTTTGGTGTAGCCCACCACAGTCGCTTTGCCCGTGGTGCCGGAGGAGGCATGCACGCGTTGCACCTGCGATTTGGGCACAGCGAGCAGTCCAAAGGGATAATTATCGCGCAGGTCATCCTTTACGGTGAAGGGAAATTTCGCCAGATCGGCCAGCGTTTTGAGATCATCGGGATGCACCCCCGCTGCGTCGAATCGCGCGCGGTACATAGGCACATTTTCATAGGCATGGCGGACCGACCATTGCATCCGCTGCAATTGCAGCGCCGCAATTTCATCCCGTGATGCGGTTTCAATCGGATCGAGATCACGCTTGTGCGGCGTCAGATCTTCCATGGTTTCCTCCCTATGTGATGCTCCTCGCAGGAAAGGTTTGCATAAACCGTCCGGTTGGTCAATTATTATAAGAGACTCATATCGGGAGGAGTTCACCATGGGCATCGCAGAAATTCATTCATTCGTGGCTGGTCAATGGATCGCACCGGGCGCAGGCGCACGCGCCATTGCCAGCGCGGTTACAGGTAATCCGTTTGCACAGGCAGGCAATGACGCGCTGGATGTGCAGCTGATGCTGGAACATGCCCGCAGCCGGGGCGGCGCGGCGCTGCGTGCCATGACATTCCACGACCGTGCCCGCATGCTCAAGGCGCTCGCGACCCATTTGAACGACAACAAACAGCTGATGTATGATCTGTCCTTCAACACCGGCGCGACGCAGGCCGATGGGATGGTGGATATCGACGGCGGCATCGGCACGATGTTTGTGTTTGCTTCCAAAGGTCGGCGCGAAATGCCCGATGCGCAGGTCTATCTGGACGGCGAGATTGAGCAACTGTCGCGCGATGGCTCGTTCCTTGGCCAACATATCTGTACGCCGCTGCAAGGGGTTGGGGTGCATATCAATGCTTTTAACTTCCCTGTCTGGGGCATGTTGGAAAAACTGGCCCCCACGCTTTTGGCTGGTGTTCCGGCCATTGTGAAACCCGCCACCGCCACCTGTTATGTGACCGAAGCCTGCGTGCGGCTGATGCTGGACAGCGGATTGCTGCCCGAAGGCGCGCTGCAACTGGTCAGCGGGGGGCTTGGCGACATGCTCGATCACCTGCAAGCGCAGGACGTGGTCAGCTTTACCGGTTCCGCCCAGACCGCGCTCAAGCTGCGCGCCAACCCGCATATCTTGGAAAACTCTGTGCGTTTTGTGGCCGAGCAAGACAGTTTGAACGCCTCGATCCTTGGGCCAGATGCCCTGCCCGGCACGCCGGAGTTTGATCTTTTCATCAAAGAAGCGCACCGCGAGATGACGGTCAAAGCGGGCCAAAAATGCACTGCGATCCGGCGTATCATTGCGCCGCAAGCCCAAGTGGAGGCGGTGATTGCCGCCCTTTCCGAGCGGCTGGACAAAACCCGCATTGGCGATCCGAGGTTGGAAACCACCCGCATGGGCGCGCTGGTCTCGAACAGTCAAAAACGCGATGTGCTGGAAAAAGCCGCGATCCTGAGCGGCGAAGCCGAGCGGGTTTACGGCGACCCGGACGCGTTCGAGGTCGACGGCGCCGATGCCAGCAAAGGCGCGTTTTTGCCGCCGATGCTGTTCCACTGCGCTGACCCCGACAAAGCACAGCGCGTGCATGACACCGAAGCCTTCGGCCCGGTCAGCACCGTCATGGGCTACCGCGATCTGGATCACGCGCTGGCACTGGCCAACCGCGGCCAAGGCTCGCTCGTGGCCTCCGTCATCACCCGCGATGGAGATGTGGCCCGGCAGGCTGCTTTGGGTGCAGGCGCATGGCATGGCCGGCTCTATTTCAACAACCGCGACAGCGCCAAAGGCAGCACCGGCCACGGCTCGCCCCTGCCCCATATGGTGCATGGCGGCCCGGGCCGCGCAGGCGGCGGCGAAGAGCTGGGCGGCATTCGCGGCGTGATGCATTACATGCAACGTACAGCCATTCAGGGCAGCCCGGATATCCTAACCGCCATCGGCGGCAAATGGGTGCCGGGTGCCACAGAGCTTACCCCGCCCGCGCATCCATTCACGCTCGACTTCAACACGCTCAAGATCGGGGAGACCCTGCACACGCAAACCCGCGAAGTCACTTTGGACGACGTGGAGCATTTCGCCAATTTCACTGGCGATACATTCTATGCGCATATGGACGACGAAGCCGCCGCCGCGAACCCGTTCTTTCCGGGCCGCGTGGCGCATGGCTATCTGTTGATCAGCTTTGCCGCTGGCCTTTTTGTACAGCCTGATCCCGGCCCGGTTCTGGCCAATACCGGGCTTGATCATCTGCGGTTTATGAAACCACTGGTGCCGGGCGATACACTCAAAGTGCGCCTGACCGCCAAGCAGAAAACCAAGCGCAATGATGAATATGGCGAGGTCCGCTGGCATGTGACCCTAACCAATCAAGACGCGGAGCTGGTCGCGGAATATGAGCTTTTGACCATGGTGGCCTTTTGACCTTCACCGGTCTGGGGTATCATAACATATGGACATAAAGCTGCACGACACGGATGCCTGCATTGCCGCCCTCATTGAGGGCGAGCAAATCAAGGTATGGTCCTATATCACCACGATTTTTGGCGATATGGCCTCTGCCGATCAAGGCGGCGCGCGTGTGGATCTAAGCGGCCAGATGCTGACCACTCTGACCGAGCGGATCGGGATCAAAGCACAGGCCATGCGCGTCGCCCTGCACCGCCTGCGCAAGGACGACTGGATCATGGTGCGCAAAGAAGGCCGCGCCAGCCATTACCGGCTCAGCAATGAACGGCTGGCAGAAACCTTGGCCGCCGGGGCGCGCATCTATGCGCCCCACGTGCAAAGCCCGGCGCAGTGGCATTTATCGGTGGCAGATCCAGCGCTCCCGCTTGATGTTCCACGCGAAACCGCGCTGGCTTTGTCCCCAAACTGCATGCTCAGCCGCAGCGCCCCGACCTTAGGCCCCGCGCCGCTTGGCGCGATGATTGCCCATGAGACCCTGCCCGATTGGGTGCGCGAAAGCGCGATGCGCCCCGAATGGAATGCCGAATACGCGGCGCTTGCCGCTTTGTTTTCTGGCGTCCTGCGGGCGATTGAGGGCATGGGCGACATGCCGCTTTTGGATCAGGTAACGCTGCGCTTGCTGGTGGTGCACCGTTGGCGGCGGCTTATCTTGCGTCACCCGGCCATCGCCGAAGAGGTGCAGGCCCCCACATGGCAAGGCCGCCGCACCCGCGCCGCTGCTGCTGCGCTTTTCGCTCACCTGCCCAGCATCGGACCCGATACAACTGTTTAGGGAAGGTCTTTATGCCCCGTAACGGGCCATGAAAGTAGATACCGCACCATTCACCACCCGCTCAATTTCTGCGGGACTGCATGTTTTGCTGACACCAAACAACAAACGCGGCCACAGATCGGCTTTGCACAGCTCGCCGAACTGATCGGCGGCCAACTCCAGATCATCAATCTTCAATTCGCCCCGCGCAATCGCAGCTTCGAAATAGGCCACCATCTCGGCGCGGATCACCGCCGGTCCAGAGTTGTAAAACTTCTGACCAATCTCGGGAAAACGGTCTGATTCAGCCACACAAACCCGAAACAATTGCTGCCCAAACTTCGAGGATACAAATTCCAGAATATGCATCCCGGCACGGCGCAGCACCTCAGGTGGCGGCGCGCCCACCTCCAGATCTTCGATTGCTTCGCGCGACAGGCGCAAGCACTCGCAATGCGCCACTTCGACAAACAACATGCGTTTGTCGGGGAAGTATTTATACAGCGTCGCCTTGGACACCTGCGCCACCTGCGCGATGTCATCCACGGAGGCACCCTCGAACCCATCCGCCATGAACACTTCACGCGCTCCGGCCAGAACCTGATCGAATTTGCGCCCCCGGGCGATGGTTGCGGAATCGGCTGTCATTTTCTCTCCGTCTCGCTGCTTCGCGTAGCATAAACTGAACGGTTCACTTAGCAAAGCGGTTGCAATCGCATTGAAGTTTTTTCCCGTGACGTTACATTAGAACTGTTCTAAGTTTTGCAAACCTAAAACGAGGCCTGCCATGCGTTTCTCTCTTTCTCGAAAACGATTTCACGATCTGACCGAACAGCAAATCTTGGCCCTTGCGATTTCCTCCGAGGAAGATGATGCGCAAATTTACCGTGGCTACGCCGAACATTTGCGCGCTGATTTCCCCGCAAGCGCCGCCGTGTTCGATGGAATGGCCGCCGAGGAGGACGAACACAGGCAGGTGCTGATCGACCTCCACCGCAGCCGTTTTGGCGATACGATCCCCCTGATCCGGCGCGAACATGTGTCCGGTTTCTATGCCCGCCGCCCGGTATGGCTGGTCGAGAACCTCGGGCTGGAGCGCATTCGCAGCGAAGCCGCCGCCATGGAATCCGACGCCGAGCGCTTCTATCTGGCCGCCGCCGCCCGCAGCAGCGACGCCGCTACGCGCAAATTGCTGGGCGATCTGGCCGCCGCCGAAGCGGGCCACCACGCCGCCGCAGAAGACCTCAGCGAGACCCATTTGGTCGGCCAGGCAGCCCAGAGCGAGAATGACCGCGCGCATCGGCAATTCATCCTCACTTGGGTGCAGCCGGGTTTGGCCGGGCTGATGGACGGCTCTGTCTCAACCCTCGCGCCGATCTTTGCCACCGCTTTCGCCACGCAGGACACTTGGACAACCTTTCTGGTCGGGCTCGCAGCCTCGGTTGGGGCGGGTATTTCCATGGGATTCACCGAAGCGGCGTCCGATGACGGCGAGCTTTCGGGCCGTGGCTCGCCGCTCAAACGCGGCTTTGCCTCTGGCATTATGACCACGCTTGGCGGGCTGGGCCATGCGCTGCCCTATCTGATCACCGATTTCTGGACCGCAACCAGCATCGCGATCATCGTGGTGTTTGTAGAACTCTGGGCCATCGCGTGGATTCAGAACCGCTTCATGGACACGCCTTTCCTGCGCGCGGCGATGCAAGTGGTGCTCGGCGGCGCGCTGGTCTTTGCCGCAGGTGTGCTCATCGGCTCGGGCTAGCCGCCGCAGCCCCGGCGCAACAATCGCAGGCCAAGGCCACAGCAACAGTTGCGCCGCGCATCTTTGCCCGCTACCCCTGTGGTCATGCTTGCGATCTTCTTGAAAACCCTACCCTTCTTTGTTCTGATTGCAGTGGGCTATTGGGCTGGGCGCACGCGTTTTTTTACCGCCGAAGCCACGGCCTATCTGACGAAATTTGTCTTTTACTTCGCGCTCTCGGCCATGCTTTTCCGGTTCTCCGCAAACCTGTCCCTGCCTGAGGTTTGGGACACGCGGCTGGTGGTTGCCTATCTGTGGGGCACAGCCTTTGTCTATGGCATCGCCACGCTGATCGGCTTTCTGCGCGGTCTGGACGTCGCCACCAATGCCGTCGAGGCGCAATGCGCTGTCATCGGCAACACCGGTTTTTTGGGCGTGCCTATGTTGACCCTGCTGCTCGGGGCCGAAGCCATTGGCCCGATGCTGCTGGCCCTTGCGGTGGATTTGATCGTCTTTTCCTCGCTGATTGTGATCTTGATCACGGCATCACGTGGCGGGCAGATGAACCTGCAAATCGTCGGCAAAATCGGCAAAGGGCTATTGAAAAACCCGATGATCGTCTCGATCAGCGCAGGCTTCTTGTGGTCAGGCCTGTCGATCCCGCTCCCCGACCCGATGAATGAATTCCTCGCCCTGCTGGGCGCCGCCGCCACCCCTTGCGCCCTATTTGCCATCGGTGCCTCGCTGGCATCCAAATCCGCCGAACGCCTCTCCATCGCGGGCTATATCAGCTTTTTCAAACTCGTGGTGCACCCGGCTTTTATCGCCATTGCCACAGTGATCTTCGCGGTTGATCCCTACAAGGCGGGCGTGCTGATCGCCACCGCCGCCCTGCCTGTGGCGGGCAACATCTACATGCTGGCCCAGCACTACGGCGTCGCCCCCCAACGCGTCTCGGCAACCATCCTCGTTTCCACCGCTTTCAGTGTGCTAACCGTCAGCGTTGTTGTCGGCTGGGTGACCCAGCTTTAGGCTTCACCCTTCTACAAATACTCATGCAAACCCTTGCCGCACAGGCCCCGGCCCGTTAGCGATAGGCAACAGCACGAAAAGGATTACCCATGGAAACCCTGTCTGATAACGCCTGTTTTGGTGGCCGCCAGCTGGTCGTGAAACACCCCTCCTCCAGCTGCAATTGCGACATGACCTTTGGCCTGTTCCTGCCAGCCGAAGCCGAACTTGGCCCGGTCGCAGTGCTGTGGTTTCTCTCGGGACTGACCTGCACCCACGAAAACGCCATGACCAAAGCGGGCGCACAGGCGTGGGCCGCCGAGCAAGGCATTGCACTGGTTTTCCCCGACACCTCCCCGCGCGGCGACGGCATCGCCAATGACGAGGCCTATGATCTGGGCCAAGGCGCAGGCTTCTATGTGAACGCGGTCCAAGAGCCATGGGCACCAAACTTTCGCATGTGGGATTACATCTCAGAAGAACTGCCTGCCTTGCTGGGCGCGCATTTCCCCATCGATCTGGAGCGCCAATCTATCACAGGCCATTCCATGGGCGGGCATGGCGCACTGACCTTGGCCATGAGCCTGCCTAACCGCTACCGTTCGGTTTCCGCATTTGCACCCATCGCCAACCCCACGGCCAGCGATTGGGGCCGCAAACAGCTCTCGGCCTATCTGGGCGACGACGAGAGCACATGGGCCGCGCATGACGCCTCAATCTTGATGAAAGAAAAAGGCTTTAACGGTCCGATTTTGATCGACCAAGGCACCGAGGATCAATTCCTCGACCTGCTCAAACCCGAAGCCTTGGCAGGCGCGATCACCGCCCGCCGCCAGCAAGCGACATTTCGCATGCAGCCGGGCTATGACCACAGCTATTTCTTCATCTCAACCTTCATGGAAGAACATGTCACCTTCCATGCCGAAGCCCTTTACGCGGAGTAATTGCCCTTGTCTCATTATGACCTGATCGTCATCGGTTCCGGCCCCGCCGGGCGCTCTGCCGCGATACAGGCGGGCAAATTGAAACGCCGGGTTTTGGTGATTGACCGCAAAGACCGCTTGGGCGGTGTGTCCGTTCATACCGGCACCATTCCGTCAAAAACCCTGCGCGAAACCGTGCTGAACCTGACCGGCTGGCGCGAGCGCAGTTTTTATGGCCGCGCCTACCGGGTGAAACAGGAAATCGGCGCCGAAGACCTCAAAGGGCGGCTGCACATGACCCTCGATCACGAGGTGGACGTGCTGGAGCATCAATTCAACCGCAACCATGTTGATACGTTGAACGGCATCGCGCGGTTCACCGATGCCAACACCATCGAGGTCGCCACCGAGGCGGGCGAGACCACATCGCTAACGGCTGATAAATTCCTGATCAGTACTGGCACCAAGACCTTCCGCCCCGATTGGATGCCTTTCAATGGCACAACCATTCTGGACAGCGATGAATTTCTTGAAATGGGCCAAATCCCCCGCTCGCTTGCTGTTGTGGGCGCGGGAGTGATCGGGGTGGAGTATGCCACGATGTTTTCCGCGCTTGATGTGCGCGTCACCTTGATCGAGCCGCGCGACAGTTTCCTTGATTTCATCGACAAGGGCACCATTCAGGATTTCACCCATCAGATCCGCGAAAACGGTGTGGATCTGCGGCTTGGCTCTGGCATTGCCTCGGTGGAAGATGCGGACAAACACGTGGAAATCAGCCTCGAAAATGGCCGCCATATCCGCGCAGAGATGTTGCTCTTTGCCGCTGGGCGTATGGGCGCGACAGAGAGGCTCGATCTCAAAAACGCAGGTCTTGAAACCGACCACCGGGGCCGGATCAAGGTGGACCGCAAAACCTATCAAACCGCTGTGCCGCATATCTATGCGGCGGGCGATGTGATCGGGCATCCTTCGCTGGCCTCGACCTCGCTGCAACAGGGGCGCATCGCGGCCTGCCACGCGCTTGAGGTGCACACACTGCCCGAAAGCCCATGGTTCCCCTATGGCATCTATTCCGTGCCGGAAATCAGCACCTGCGGCATGTCCGAAGAGGAAATGCAGGAACGCGGCATCGCCTATGAAGTGGGCATCGCGCGGTTCCGCGAAACCTCGCGCGGGCATATCATGGGGCTCGAACATGGCCAGTTGAAAATGCTGGTTAGCCTGAAAACCCGCCGGGTGCTGGGGGTGCAAATTGTTGGCGAAGGCGCAACCGAACTGATCCACATCGCCCAAGCGGTGCTGAACCTCAAAGGCACGGTGGATTACTTCGTCCAGAACACCTTTAACTATCCCACCTTGGCCGAGGCATATAAAATCGCGGGTCTGGATGCGTTCAACCGCATGCCAATCCCCGAAGAGTTCAAAGCCTCCAAACCAAAGAAAAAGAAAACGTGACCGCACTTTATATCGACGCAGATGCCTGCCCGGTCAAAGCCGAGGCCGAACGGGTCGCCACCCGGCACAAATGCCGCATGTATGTGGTTTCTAACGGCGGGCTGCGCCCTTCACAAAACCCGCTGGTTGAAACCGTAATCGTACCCGATGGTCCCGATGTGGCCGATATCTGGATCGCCGAGCGGTGTGGGCCGGGCGATGTGGTGGTGACGGGCGACATCCCCCTTGCCGCCAAATGCGTGGAAGCGGGGGCAAAAGTGCTAAAACACAATGGCGAAGCCCTGACCGGGGCCAATATTGGCAATGTTCTGGCCACCCGCGATCTGATGGCTGATCTGCGCGCGGCAGATCCGTTCCGCCAAGGCGGCGGCAAAGGCTTTACAAAAGCTGACCGCTCCCGTTTTCTGGACGCGTTGGAGCGTGAATTGCGCGCGGCAATGCGCGCGTGACGGTTTTTCTGTCAAAGGAAACGTAAGAGGTTTGTGTTAAACCCGACCCCGCAATGAAAGGCCCGTGAATGACGATCAAGGCAGTGGTTTTTGACATCGGCAATGTGCTGATCGAATGGCAACCAGAGAAATTCTATGACCGCGAAGTGGGCGAGGCCCGCCGCCGTGCGCTGTTCCAAGATATCGACCTGCACGCCATGAATTTGCGCAGCGATATGGGCGAAAACTTCCATGATCTGCTGGCCGAAACCATGCAGGCCCACCCGCAATGGCAAGAAGAACTGTCGCTGTGGCATGACCGCTGGGTGGATATTGCCACCCCGGCAATTGACCGCTCCGTGCGGCTGATGGGGGCGCTTCAGGCCAAAGGCATCCCGGTGTTTTCCCTCACCAATTTTGGCATCCAAACCTATGATATGGCCGCCGAGAAATACGCATTCTTGCGCCAATTCGACCGTGATTTTATCTCGGGTCATATGCGCGTGGTGAAACCCGATCCGCGAATTTACCAGATGCTCGAAGAAGGCTCCGGCCTGTCCGGCCCAGCGCTGCTCTTTGCCGATGACCGCGGCGAGAACATCGAAGCCGCCGCCGCGCGCGGCTGGCAAACCCATCTGTTTGAACACCCCCAAGGCTGGGCCGAGCGTCTGGTCACCGAAGGGCTTTTGACCCAAAGCGAGGCCGCATGAGCAATATACCCGTCATCCCCTTCGAAGCAGGCGATGCGCTGCTCGATTGGATCGCCCTGACCGATGCGCTGGCGGCGGGTCATGCCCTGCCCAAAGCCGAAATTGGCGATACGTTTCTCTACCGCGACCCCGACACGTTGCTGTCGCGCGCGGCGTGGATTGACGGGCTTGGCATGGCGGTGAAATCCGCCACGATTTTCCCGCGCAACCCCGAAGCGGCAAAGCCGATGATCAACGGCGGTGTGACGCTTTATTCCGATCAAGATGGCAGCCTCGAAGCCATTGTCGATTTCCATCTGGTGACCAAATGGAAAACCGCAGGTGACAGCCTGCTGGGCGCGCGCCGTCTGGCCCGCCCAGACAGCCGCGAGATTTTGATCGTTGGCGCAGGCACACAAGGGCGCGCCCTGCATGCGGCCTATTCCGCCGCCTTCCCAGATGCGCGTTTCACCGTCTGGAACCGCAGCCCCGCCAATGCCGAAAAAATGGCCGCAGAATTGCCCGGCCTAAATATTGCGGGTGATCTGGAAAGCGCTGTGCGCAGCGCTGACATCGTGACCTCCGCCACCATGTCGACCCAGCCTCTGTTGCAGGGCGCATGGTTTCAGCCGGGCCAACACATTGATCTCATCGGTGCCTACCGCCCCGACATGCGCGAAGTGGATGACACAGCCCTGACCCGCGCTCGGATCTTTGTGGACAGTTTTGATACAACGCTGGACCATATCGGAGAGTTGAAAATCCCGCTGGCCAGTGGCGTCATCACCCGCGAAGACGTCATCGCGGATTATTACCAATTGGACGCCTTCACCCGCCAAAGCGAGGATGAAATCACCCTGTTCAAAAACGGCGGCGGCGCGCATCTGGACCTGATGACCGCAAAGTTCATTCTCGATCGGTGGCAGGCACAATGATCTATTGGCTGTTCATCCTTCTGGCGGGCATGATTGCCGTGCCGCTCGTCATCGAGCGCACCCGCCGCCCGATGGATGACGCCGCACGGGGCGCAGCGCCGGGGCAATTTGTAGAGCTGTCCCAAGGGGTCACGCATTATGACTGGCTTGGCCCCCAGCGGGGGCCTGTGGCAATCTGTGTGCACGGCCTATCCACCCCCAGCTTTGTCTATCGCGGCATGGCCAAAGGCCTCGCGCTTTTGGGGTTTCGTGTGCTGCTTTATGATCTTTATGGCAGGGGCTTTTCGAGCCGCCCGAAAGGCCAACAAAACAGCGCATTCTTTGTCCGCCAACTCGAAGACCTGCTCAGCCACCTGCGCATCGCGGATGATGTGACCTTGATCGGCTATTCCATGGGCGGTGCCATTTCGACCAGCTATGCGGCGGCCAATCCTGACCGGGTGCGCCGCCTGATCCTATTGGCCCCGGCGGGCATGGGCATCAACCTGGCACCAAGGGTAAAATTCGCGGTGAAGAAGCCAATTATTGGCGATTGGCTGATGTTGGCGCTCTATCCGTTTTCCCTACGCAAGACGTTGAACGGCGAAAAAACCCTGCCAAGCTCGGTGCCCGGTATCACCGACATGCAAGAAGCCGAGCTGGATTTTCGCGGCTTTGTGCCTGCAATTCTCGCCAGCCTGCGCGGCATCTTGGCCACCCCGCAACAGGCCGAGCATATGAAGCTGCACCAGATGAACCTGCCTGTGCTGGCAATCTGGGGCGAAGATGATGCGGTGATCCCCGCCTCCAGCATTGGCACATTGGGCGCGTGGAACCGCAACGCCCGCCAAGAGGTGATCGAGGACGCAGGCCATGCGCTGACGTATAGCCATACCGAGGAAACCCTCGCCATCATCACCCATTGGCTGCGCGAAGAGCAAACCTCGGGCGCGGAGGAAGACGACGATCTGTTTTAAGCGGGCTGCAACCCGGCGGGGCGGTTCTCGCGGATTGGCAAATGCACAATTGCGCTAAATGCGCCAACAGCCACGCCGATCCACCAAACGGCAGTATAACTGCCATAGGCATCATAAAGCCGCCCGCCCAGCCAGACCCCCATGAAACTGCCCAATTGGTGGCTGAAAAACACAATCCCGTAAAGCGTACCCATGTAGCGCAGCCCATAAAGATGCGCGACCAGCCCCGAGGTCAGCGGCACAGTGGCAAGCCAGAGCGAGCCCATCGCGACCGAAAACAAGATCACGGTCATGGGCGTCATCGGCATTAAAATGAACAGCGCGGCAACCACGGTGCGCGCCGTATAAATCCCCGCCAGCAGATATTTCTTGGAATAGCGCTTCCCCGCCCAACCCGCGAGCAACGTGCCTGCAATATTGGCCAGCCCGATCAGCGATATCGCCACCGCCCCCAATGCGCTGGTGCTGGTGATACCGATGTTATGCAGCACCCCGCCCGGCAGGATCGGGCCGCACATTTCAGTCACAAAAGCCGGGAAATGCGCGGTGATGAAAGCCAATTGATAGCCGCAGCTGAAAAAGCCCAAAAAGATCAGAGTGTAAGAAGGATCGCGAAAGGCCCGCAGCAAGATCGTGCCCATGGATTCCTCCAGCTCGGCCTTGCTGGCAGAAACCGGCGCACGCATCAGCGGCAGCGCCAAAATCATTCCCAAGACCACCGCCGCGAAGACCATGAAAGTCGATTGCCAAGTCAAAAAGCCAAGCATCCATTCAGCCACAGGCGCGCCGAACACTTGGCCTGCGCTGCCCGCCGCTGTGACGATCGCCAGCGACATCGAGCGGTTTTCATCAGAAGCGGCGCGGCCAACCACGGCCAAAATCACCCCAAACCCCGTGCCCGCAATGCCAAACCCAACCAGCCATGCATAGGCCTGATGCTCTAGCGGGGTGCCGGAATTGGCCGAGAGCACCAGCCCAGCAGCATAGATAATAGCCCCCAAGATAATGGCCCGCCGATCGCCGATTTTCTCCGCCAACGCGCCAAAGATCGGTTGGCCGATACCCCAAGCCAGGTTCTGGATCGCAATGGCGAGCGAAAATTCAGCCCGCAGCCAGCCGAACTCCTCCGCGATGGGAATCTGGAACACCCCAAAAGAGGCGCGGATCGCAAAGCTGACCATGATGATGAAACACCCAACCAGCAGAACCGGGGTGAAGATAGGCGTGCGTTCGGGCATGTTAGGGAGCTTTCGATCAGAACTTCCGCGCAGATTAGCTTTCGGGGGCGGGCTGTCAATTAGCGCGCCGTCCAAATTCGGGCCTCCCGCCCAGCGGAGCCGGGCCCTTCGGGGAGGATTTTTTGCCAATTGGAAACAGGGCGCGGCGCTTTTCAAAGCGCGGGCCGCAAGCTAGAGAGTGAGGCATGAAAACCATGCGCGCGATTTATGATGAGATGGTGGCCAGTGGCGCGTTGCAACGCGACCCGGCCCAAGAGGCAGTTTTGCCTGAGTTTGACCGTATCCGTGAGGCGCTGAGCCAACCGGTGAAGAAAAGCCTGTTTCGCAAAGCGCCAGAGCCGCCCAAGGGTCTGTATCTTTGGGGCGGCGTGGGGCGCGGAAAATCCATGATCATGGATTTATTTGTGAACCATTTGGGCGATGTACCTGCGCGGCGCGTGCATTTTCACGCTTTTATGCAGGAAATCCATTCGGCCATGCATGAGGTGCGCAAAACCGGGGTGGATGATGCCATTGCCCCTGTGGCGCGCGATGTGGCGGCATCTGTCCGGTTGCTGGCCTTTGACGAGATGCAGATTTCAGACATCACCGATGCGATGATTGTGGGCCGTCTGTTCGAAGCGCTTTTTGCCGCTGGGGTTGTTGTGGTGACCACATCGAACCGGGTGCCGGGCGATCTGTATAAGAACGGGCTAAACCGGGATTTATTTTTGCCGTTTATCGCGCTGATCGAAGAAAAGATGGTCGTGCATGAGCTGGTCAGCCCTACCGATTATCGCCAAGATCGCCTGACGGGCAGTGACGTCTATTTCTGCCCTGTGAACGCCCAGACCCGCGCCGAGATGGATGCAATCTGGGCGGATCTGTCGGGCGGCACAGCTGAGGTGCTGACCCTTCGCGTGAAAGGCCGCGATGTGGCGATCCCCAAGTTTCACAACGGGGTGGCACGGGCGCGGTTTCACGAGCTTTGCGGTCGTCCCTTGGGGGCGGCGGATTATTTGGCGCTGGCCGAGGCTGTGCGCGTGTTGATTTTGGACGACATTCCCACTTTGGGACGGTCGAACTTTAACGAAGCGAAGCGTTTTGTGACCTTGATTGATGCGCTTTATGAAGCGCGGGTGCGGCTGATTTGCTCTGCGGCGGCATTGCCAGAGATGCTCTATCTCGAAGGGGAAGGTACGTTCGAATTTGAACGCACCGCCAGCCGTCTGCGCGAGATGCAATCAGAAGGCTGGGGCAACAGCGCGTAAGGCAGCCCCGCGGCAAAACCTCTAATCCAGCAACGCGCCATCCAGACGGGTGGCCGCGTTCACCTGCCCCGCCTCATTCAAGATATCAGGGTGATAGGGCGCAGCGCCGGGCCAGATCACATATAGCCCCGAAACCATGACGGCCAAAGCGGCACAGATCACAACCATCGTCGCCGCGGTGCTGGCGCGCCGCGTATTTCGCACGGGCATATTGAAATTGGACATACTGTATCCCCCGATACCGCCGGCGCGGTTGCACCGCGCCGGCTCCATGGGGTCATTACTACATTTAGGGGCGCGCCACTTCCAGATGGGCAGATATGCGCTTAGCCATTTTGTTGCAAAATTGATCCAGCCAGATAGAGCGAGCCGCAGATCAGCACCCTTGCGTCCGGCGTGCGCTGCAAAATCGCGGCAAGTGCAGCGGCAACATCTGCGGCCTCGAACGCGTTCATGCCCACGGCATGCGCAGCGGCGGCGGTTTGCGCGGCGGGCAACGTGTTTGCTTCGCCGGGGATCGACACCGCATGCAGACTGGTCGCGTGAGGCGCAAGCGGCGCGAGATAGCCCGTGATATCTTTGGTGTTGAGCATGCCGCAGATCACATGGGTTTCGCGGGAGGGCAGGCCGGCCAAAAGCTTGCCGATGGCCACGCCCGCAGCAGGGTTATGCCCGCCATCAAGCCAGAGTTCAGCCCCTGCTGCTTGCTGCACCAGAGGGCCCGTTTTCAAGCGTTGCATCCGCGCAGGCCATTGTGCATGGGTAACGGCGGCCTCGCAGGCGGCGTCATCCATGCCCAAATGCCGCAGCGCTGCCAGCGCAGCCCCGGCATTTTCGATCTGATGATTCCCCAAAAGGTTGGGGCGTGGCAGGTCAAGCAGTCCGGTTTCATCTTGGAACACCATACGCCCGCCCTCAGGGGCCACATGCCACTGTTGGCCGCTGGCCAATAGGGGCGCGCCAAGCCGGGCGGCAATGTCTTCAATCACCTCCAGCCCCTCGGGCGCTTGCGGCCCTACCACACAAGGAACGCCGCGTTTGATAATCCCGGCCTTTTCGCCTGCGATTTCCGGCAGGGTATCCCCCAGAAATTGCTGATGGTCGATCGAAACGGGCGTGATCACGCAAAGCGCCGGGCGTTTCACCACATTGGTGGCATCCAGCCGCCCGCCTAAACCCACCTCGAGCAACGTGTAATCTGCGGGGCTGCGGGCAAATGCGAGGATCGCGGCGCAGGTGGTAATCTCAAAATAGGTGATCGGCGCATCGCCATTGGCGGCATAACACTCGTCCAGAACCGCCGTCAGGTCAGGCTCTGAAATCAATTCGCCGGCCACGCGGATACGTTCGTGAAACCGCGCCAGATGCGGCGAGGTATAGGCGTGCACATGTTTGCCAGCGGCCTCCAGCCCGGCGCGGATCATCGCTTGGGTTGAGCCTTTGCCATTGGTGCCCGCGATATGGATCACAGGCGGCAGGTCATTTTGCGGATTGCCCAAAGCCTCAAGCAGACGCCACATGCGATCCAGCGTCAGATCGATGATCTTGGGGTGCAGCGCCATCATCCTCGCAAGGATGACATCCGATCCTGCTGCGCTCATTCCTTGGCGGGCTCAGCAGGTTTGGCTGCGGCTTTGCCGCCCTCTGGGGCAGGAGCCACTGGCTCAGGTGCGGGCAAATCACCGCGCACGGCAGGCGGCAACCCCAGCAACATCCGTGTGATGGTGATCAGTTCTTCGCGCATTTGCGGGCGCGGTGTCACACGGTCCAGCATGCCGTGATCAAGCAGGTATTCCGCGCGCTGGAACCCTTCGGGCAGACGCTCGCGGATGGTTTGTTCAATCACACGCGGCCCGGCGAAACAGATCAGCGCGTTTGGTTCTGCAATATGCACATCGCCCAGCATCGCATAGGAAGCGGTTACCCCGCCGGTGGTCGGATGGGTCAACACAACGATATAAGGCAGGCCCGCCTCTTTGAGCATCTGCACCGCAACCGTGGTGCGCGGCATTTGCATCAGGCTCAAAATACCTTCTTGCATGCGCGCGCCGCCAGCGGCGGAGAACAAGATCAAGGGGCGCTTGAGCTTCACGGCTTCTTCGGCGGCGGCAATGATCGCATTGCCCACATACATGCCCATCGACCCGGCCATGAAGGAGAAATCCTGCGCGGCCGCAACGATAGGCGTGCGGCCCATTTCGCCTGTCGCCACCAGCATCGCTTCGGATTCGCCGGTGGATTTCTGGGCCGCTTTCAAACGGTCAGGGTATTTCTTTTGATCGCGAAAATTCAGCGGATCGACGGTGGGCGCAGGCACGCTGATTTCAGCGAAAACGCCGCCATCAAACAGCGCTTCGAACCGCGCACGGGGGCTGATCGCCATATGATGCCCGCAATTGGTGCAGACATTGTGATTATCGGCCAGTTCCCGGTGGAACAGCATGGTGCCGCATTCGTCACATTTGGTCCACAGGTTGTCAGGCGTCTCGCGCCGGGAAAAGATCGAGTTGATCCGAGGCCGGACGTAATTTGTGATCCAGTTCATCGTTCATGCCCCTTAGGCTGTGTTCGCCACCCAAATAAGGCCCATGGCGAAGAAATGCAATCAACGCCGGATCGCCAAACGCGCAGCAAGCCACGAGACCAGCATCATCGCAAAATCCACCGGCAGCCATGTGCGGATCGCTGCGGGGTCATCCATGCCAAAAGGCATCAAAAACAGCGCCAGCCCAGACATATCATCCGGCAGCGAAGTGATCAGAATGGCCCAAACATTATTAACAAAATGCACCGCAATTGCAGGCCCCAGCGTGCCAGAGCGCGCGGTCAGATCGGCCATCAACATGCCAAAGATCCCCGACCATATTGCAATGGTCAGCGCATTTTCACCAGCAGTGCCCGGCAGGTAATGCCCCATGGCAAACAGCGCCGCTGGCAGCACCATCCAGATCAACGGCGAATCGAACCGCGCGGCCAATTGCTGCTGAATATAACCGCGAAACACGATTTCTTCGGCGCTCACCTGCGTCAGCACGGCCAAAAGCGACAGCGGCAAAAGCAGCGACCACGCGCCCATAGGCATGTTTTGCAAAAGCGGCTGGCCCACACCCCAAGGCGGCAGCACCGTGACCGCCACGCCCAGCGCGATCAGCGCAAGCAGGACCACACGGAACTGCGCGAAAAACGGGCGCAGCGAGCCAAAAAGGCTCAGCGCCGGGCGGTTATGCAACAGGCGCACCATGACAAAAGGCCCCAGCGCCATGAGGCAAAAACTGAACAGGATCAAATACATCGCCAAGGGCGAGCTGCCCTCAACCACATTGCCATGCAGCTCTATCCGCTCTGCGCCAATCACCACATACATGGCGCGGAAATACGTGTAGGTCAGCGCCACATAGATCGCAGCGGCCCCGATGAGCCCCAACCCAAACCGCCAGAGCGCAGGCTCGGCCCGCGCAGGCGCGATGAATTCTTGGTGCGGTTGATAGCCCATGGGTCAGTTACTCACGCTTGCTGCGAATGTCATTAAGCACCTGCGTCAGATCACCCCTGCCGTTTTGCGGCAGGCTGATCCCGATGGAACGGATCAGATCGGCAGTGTTGTTCAAATGCCCCGCCACGGTCTCCAAAAGGCTGAGCAAGACTTGGCGGTCGGCAGCAACAACCGAGCGGAACTGCTCGGCCCCGATGCGCAGAAACTGGGTTTCCTCAGCGGCGACCAAATCCAGATTGCGCGGCTGGTTCACCAGAATCGCAAGATCCCCGATCAGCCGCCCCGCCTCGACTGTCGACACAACCTGCTCGCGGCCTTCCGTGTTTTCAAACAACAGCTCCGCCTTACCGCTCAGGCACAGATAGGCCGCATCCGCAGGTTCGCCCGCCGTAAAGATGCGCTGGCCCTTTTCGGCACTGTACCATTGCGCGGTAAAGGCCAGCAGGCGCTGGCTGCGCGCATCGAGATTGCAAAACAGATCGTTGCGCTGAATGATCGCCAGCTTGCGCCGCAGATCATCCGAGCCTTCAAACTCTTCCGAGCCGCCCTCAGGTCTGGCCAAGCCTTCAAGTCGTCCATGGCTAATCTCAATGAACATGTCGAAATCATCAGGATTTTCGAAATGATCATCTAGGTAGATTTGCGTGGTGCCGGGCAGCAATTCACGCAGCCGCGCCTGCACATCCACCTGCTGATCACTGCCGATATGCGCGATGGTCTGGTTCAGCACCAAAATATCGGGCCTTTTAATCCCGGCGCGGCCAAAGGCGGCGCGTTCTTGGAAAATCTGACTGATGTTCGTGCCGCCGATTGCGGTTGGGCTATCAAAGACAGTCACGGCAACCTCTTGGCGCAGCCCTGCTTTGGTGACCTCTTCGGCCACCATGTCTTTAACCAAATCCGCTTTGACCCCCGCCATCAGCGAAATCCGCCCATAGAGCAGGTTCTCCATCAAGGTCAGGCGCGGCAGATAGTTTTCAGGCCGGATCGGAATGAACATATCCGCTGCCTGTTCACGCAGCATCGGGCCACGGGTTTTGCGAATGCGCAGGATTTCTTTTTTGAAGCTTTCCGGAAACGCTGGCCCCACCTGCTCGGCGGTAAAGGCAAAAGGCACTGTCAGCAGCAGCGCAAATTCATCCTCGGTCAGCGCCGCATCGCCCTTTTCGCGGCGGCGCTGCGCAATATCAACCAGCTGTTCATAAAGCGTTTCTTCGATTTCCAGCGCGGTGAACAGCGGGTGATTGGTGCCATCCATGCCAAAGGTCTGGTGCAACATATCCACCAAAGTCTGTGAAATCGCGATGGTCTGTTCGGCCAGCCCCTGTTCGATGATCATCGACAAAAACACCCGCTCTGCCGCCAGACCTGTCTGGCTGATCTTGTGCCGTGGCGCGGCAAAAATCAGGTTGCCGCCCAAGGGCACCGAAGGGTTAAAGCTGTGTGGATCAAAACGGTGCACCGCTTTATCCAGCCCCTCGGCCTGCAAACGTTTGTAGATCGTACTGCGCAGCGCCACCAGCCGGGCTGCCAGTTCAGGATGCTCCTGCGGGTCCATCCGCGCATCGAGCATCGCCCGAAACAGCGGATCATCCATGCCGCTGACCCCGACCAATTCGAACCACCATGCGTGGATCTCTTCGCGGGTGTTCAGCCCCGCAAGCTCCGGATCCAGCCAATCGGCCTTGAGACTGTCATGGCTGTTCCCCGACCGCAGCGCCTCAATCCGCGCAAAATCCCGCTGTTGCGGATCCCACAGCACGGTTTTGGGGCTGCTGCGCAGGGGCATCATCAGGTTTTCCCCAATCGTGCCACTGAAAATATAGGGTTTCGCACTGGCATAGCCGATGCGTGCCGCGATCACCGATTGGTGCAGCCCGGCCAGATCATGCCCCGCAAAAACCACCTTACCGCGCGAAGGTGTCACCTCGCGGGTCAGCAGATCGGCCAGCGCTTGCCGCTCGCTTTGGTTCGTGACCTTGATCGCCACGCTGGCCCCCTGCGGGATGGTCAGGCTCACATCATCGATCACCGCATTGCCATCCGCATTGCGCAGGCTGACATGGTCGAGCTCAATCGGGCCGCGCAGGTGCGGAACCTCATCAGGCTCGCCTTCAATCAGCGCGCCATCCACCATCCCCGGCGGTGCAAAGCGTTCCACCACAATTTGCCAGCGCAGCGACATGTCTTGGGTTTGGTTGTAATAGGCCAGCAATTCTTTCCAAGGGCTCGACAGGTCTTTGTAGGCCGCCAGCGCCGCCACCAGCGCGCCCACGGTGATGTCGCCACGAATGGCCAGCACACCGCCCACTGAATAGAAAAAGAACGGCGTCATTTGCGTGATGAAGTTATTGAGGAACTTCATAAAGAATTTCTTTTGGTAAATTTTGAACCGAATATCGAACAGCACGCCCAGCCGGTCCGTGAACCCGGCAAGCCGATAGCGCCAGCCGCCATTCGTGCGCAGATCGGAAATCCCCGCCGCCGTTTCGCCAATATCAGAGGCCAGATGCCGCACCTGTTTGATCCGGTCTTTGTTGAGCAGGTTGATCTGCCGTTGCAGCAGCGGGATCAGCCATGCCTGAAGCGGAATAAGCGCCACCCCGGCCAGCCCGAACCAAAAGCTTTGAGCAAACAAAAAGATCACAATGATCGCCATTTGCCCGGCCTGAAACACCGGCTGCGCCACTGCATCGCCCATCAACCCGCCCATCGGCTCGGCTTCTGAGGTCACCATGGACACCAACTCGCCCTGCGATGTGTTCTGAAAATAGCTGCGCGGAAACCGCATCATGCGCGCGATCAACTGATAGCGGAACCGCCGCAACAACCGCTCAGACAGCACACCTTTCATGGTGTTCAGACGCATTTTCAGCAGGCCATGGATCAGCACCGCCGCCAAATAGGCAAAACACAAGCTAAGCAAAAATTGCGTCTGTGTCAGCGTGACGCCAAACAGCGGGATCGTATCCGTCTGCGCCCCGATGGCATCGTTGATGATGCGCTTTGGCAACTCAAGCGTGGCGTAAAGCAGCGGGAAAGTCAGCAGCGTAAACCCCAGCAGCATGATCTGCTGACGCTTGGAATATTTCCAGATGAATGAGAAAATTGACGATTCCATAGGGGGCTTTCGAGCAAAAGGAACCGGTTCTATCTAAGCTGATACCCTGCGCAATACAACGCGCGGCTCTTGCGGCGACGCGCCCATGCCACTATTCGGCTAAGCAGGAAAGATTTCGGGAGCCACGTCATGTCCAGCAACCAACGCTTTGATAAAACCAAATTGCCCAGCCGCCACGTAACCGAAGGCCCCGCGCGCGCGCCTCATCGGTCATATTATTACGCGATGGGCATGACGGAAGAAGAAATTCACCAGCCACTGGTTGGCGTCGCCACCTGCTGGAACGAGGCCGCGCCTTGTAACATCGCGCTGAGCCGTCAAGCGCAAGCGGTTAAACTGGGTGTCAAAGACGAACAGGGCACCCCGCGTGAATTCACCACCATCACCGTCACCGACGGGATCGCCATGGGCCATGAGGGCATGCGTTCTTCGCTGGCTTCGCGCGAAGCGATTGCCGACACGGTCGAGCTGACCATGCGCGGCCACTGCTATGACGCGATTGTCGGGCTTGCGGGCTGTGATAAATCCCTGCCGGGCATGATGATGGCCATGCTGCGTCTCAACGTACCTTCTGTGTTCCTGTATGGCGGCTCGATCCTGCCGGGCAGAGCGCCAAAAGGCGCGGATGTGCCGCAAAGCTTTGCCGAGCGCGACCTGACCGTGCAAGACATGTTCGAAGCTGTCGGCAACTTCCAATCGGGCACCATGACCGAAGCCGAGCTTGAAATTCTCGAGCGCGTGGCCTGCCCCTCGGCGGGCGCATGTGGCGGTCAGTTCACAGCCAACACCATGGCCTGCGTCTCCGAAGCTATCGGTCTGGCGCTGCCCAATTCCTCAGGCATGCCCGCCCCCTACAAAGACCGCGATGAATATGGCCGCGCATCGGGTGCTGCGGTGATGCATCTGATCGAAAAGAACATCCGCGCGCGTGACATCTGTACCCGCGAAGCCTTTGAGAACGCGGCCCGCATCGTGGCCTGCACCGGCGGCTCGACCAACGCAGGCCTGCACCTGCCCGCCATGGCCCATGAAGCCGGAATCGAATTCTTCCTTGAAGATGTTTGCGACATTTTCCGCGACACGCCTTACTTTGTCGATATGAAGCCCGGCGGCGCTTATGTGGCCAAAGATCTTTATGAGGCAGGCGGCGTGCCCGTTGTGATGAACGAGTTGCGCAAAGCTGGTCTGATCCACGTCGATTGCATGACTGCCACTGGCTATTCCATGGGCGAAGTGCTCGATCAGGTGACCCGAGAAGCGGATGGCAAGGTTATCCATTCCGTGGCCAACCCGATCTCGAAAACCGGCGGCGTTGTGGGCCTCAAGGGCAACTTGGCCCCCGAAGGCGCGATTGTGAAAATCGCTGGCATGGCCGAAGAAGACATCGTGTTCACTGGCCCGGCGCTGATCTTTGAATGTGAACAAGACGCGTTCGAAGCCGTGCAAAACCGCGCCTATTCCGAAGGCGATGTGTTTGTAATCCGCAACGAAGGCCCCGCAGGCGGCCCCGGCATGCGCGAGATGCTGGCCACCACGGCGGCACTGTCAGGCCAAGGCATGGGCAAAAAAGTCGCCCTGATCACCGATGGCCGCTTCTCCGGCGCGACTCGCGGGTTCTGCGTGGGCCATGTGGGCCCTGAAGCTGCGCATGGCGGCCCGATCGCCCTGTTGAAAAACGGCGACATGATCACTCTGAATGCCATTGAGGGCTCAATCAGCGTCGATCTGACCGACGAAGAACTGGCCGCCCGCAAAGCCGACTGGAAAGGCCCGCGCCCAACCAACTATGCCTCCGGCGCGCTGTGGAAATACGCCCAGCTTGTTGGTCCAACCTATCTGGGCGCGGTCACGCATCCCGGCGCCCAGAAAGAGACCCATGACTATATGGAACTCTAAATCCTTGTTTGCCGCTGGCGCGTTATTCGCGCTGGCGGCCTGCGAGGAAGGGGGCGATTTTGCGCTTCCTGCCCCCGACGACCACCCACCGTTGCAAAAAGCGGAAATGATGGCAGGCCGTGTCATTTTGGTGCCGCCGCATGGCTATTGCATCGACAGCCACAGCCTCAAGCCGCGTTTCGCCGTCATGGCCCGCTGCGACGCGCTCAGCGACGAAGCCGGCACAGGCGGCGCGCCCGTTGGCATGATTTCCGTCAGCTTTGCGGTTCTGCCCGATGGCAACCCCCTGCCCGGATCACAGGATCTGGCAGCGGCCTATGGTTTGAAAAATCCGCGTGATGTCTCGCAAACCGCTAAGCGCATCAGCTTTCGCGCCGAGGGCGCGCCTGCCGCCAAGGGCTATGCCCCAACGCAATGGCGCGGTGTGGCGCGGCTGGGCTCTGTGATGATGGGCCTGTCCCTGCACGGCCCAGACAAGGGGCGCGCCATCAGCACCGAAGGGCGCGACATGCTGCATGATCTGATCACGCGCACCCGCCAAACCACCCGCGCGGCGGGTAGTTAATCCGTCACCCTTTCTCCGAACCCAGCCTAGTTTACGAGTTTTAGGTTTATTTGATTTAAATCCTTAGGCTAAGCTGAGGAAAACAGGGGCAGCATAATGGCCAAAATTGGCAAAAACCTGATTGATCGGGCAATTTTTAGCAATGCACTGCGCCGCTGGGCGCGGGCTGCGCGGCTGGCGGGCGAGGCTGACCTGTCGATCCTGCGCCGCCAACGGGCGCGGGCGCGCCAACTCAAAGCGCATCTGGATACGCTGATCTACAAGGCCGACGAACGGCTGGCCCTGCCCAAGATCGGTTCCAACAGTTTTCCGCGCCCGCATAATGCCGATTGGGCATGGCGGCCCGAATTGTGGCGCGGCGCGCTGGCCACGCCGGGCTATTCCTCTGCCGCGCCCAAAACCCAATTGGGCGGTGAAGTCACCCTGTTTCACGATTGCGAATTCTCAGAACTGACCCTGCGCCAGTTGCGCAATCACCGCGAAGCCGATCTGGCCCCTTATGGGCTTCAGATGGATGTTTTCAAATTTGACGGCTCCTTCCTGTCGCTGGCGATTGATCTTCCCGAAGAGGCCGTGAAGGGCCTCAAACGCAGCCATCTGTTGCGGCTGGAAGCCAATGTCGAGCTGGAAACCCCGCTGGAAATTTTTGCCCGGATGAACATCAAACACGGGCCGAACACAGAACAGATCGTGCGCGAAATGCGCGAAAGCTCCTCGAAGGTCGTGGTAGAATTTGATCTGGCCTATTCCAATTTGAACGAAAAACGCTGTGAACGGGCCTGGGTCGATCTGATCTTTGAAGGGCCGGAAATGAACCAAGTCGTGCTGCGTGACCTGACTTTCTCCCGCCGCCCTCGCGCGCAACTCTAGGATCTAGATATGAGCAAGATCGAACTGACCCCCACCAAGCTGCGCCAAGGCATCTGGGAAGGCGTGATCACCCATGGTGGTACCGAGGAACCCGTGATTTCCGTCACCTATCTGGCCAGCGAAGTGCCCGATGTGATGCTGGAACAAGGCGATGCTGTGGGCGAATGGCTGCTGCGCGTCCCGATCCCAGCCGAGGCCGTGGCCGACGGGGTGCAAACCTTGCTGATCACCGATGGGGCAAGCGGCGAACGTCTGGGCCAGATCACCTTGATCGCGGGCGAAGGGCTGGGCGATGATCTTCGCGCCGAAGTCGATTTGCTGCGCGCCGAGCTTGATATGCTCAAACGTGCCTTCCGGCGGCATTGTTTGGAAACCCGCTAGACCTGCGCACTGGCAAGCGCCTGTAAAATCTCGCGGATACGCCCCTGAGGCGCGCCGCCCCCCGGCACCCGCGCAATCAGCGCTTTTCCAGTGGCCACTGCGCCCTCAAATGGCGCAACCAACGCCCCGCTGGCCAAGTGGCGCTGCACCAAAAACCCATGCGCCATCATCACGCCGCCGCCATTGCAGGCCTCGTCCACCGCGATGCTATAGAGCGAGAACCCCGGCCCATCACTGGACACGCCCTGCACGCCATGGCGCGCCAGCCATTGCGGCCAATCCTCGGCCCAGGTTGCATCATGAATCAAGGTTTCGCGCGCCAAATCCGCAGGCTGCGACAGGCGCGCGGCCACCTTAGGCGCGCAGACCGGAAAGATTTCATCCTGCGCCATGATCCGCTCTGACGGATCGCCTGTCGGGTGATCCAGAAACAAGCTGAAATCAAAAATCTCGCGCATCAAATTGGGCGCTGTTTCGATCGCAGTGACGGAAATGCGCGGGGCCAATTGCCCTCGCCGCACCGCAGGCAGGCGCGGCGACAGCCACAGCTGCGCAATGCAGGGCAGCGCCGCGATGTTCACCGCCCCCTGCCCCGCATCACTGCGCAGCCCATGCAGCGCACCGCCCAGCGCATCGAATGCTTCGGTAAACCCGTCGCGCGCCTTGGCCCCCAGCGGGGTCAGCGACACACCCTGCGAGCGCCGTTCAAACAGCGGCGCGCCCACCCATTGCTCAAGCGCCTTCACCTGCTGCGAAACGGCACCGGGCGTCACCGCAAGCTCCTCTGCGGCGGCGGCAAACCCGCCCAGCCGCGCCGACGCCTCAAAACAGCGCATGGCATTCAAATGTGGCCCTCTGGGCCGTGGCGGCTTTACCGGCATTTTCTAGCCTTAGTTTTTCTATCCCAAGAAACAGGAAAACTGATTTGCGCGGCGCGGGCAAGCCCCGCGATACTGGGGCAAAGCCCAAAGGAGCATATCATGCTGGCCACACAAAACTGGATCCCCGAAATCTGCGCCACACGGATAACCGGCATTACCCGAACCATGACAGGCAAAAACAGCGCAGACATCGCCGCAAGGCTCAGCGCTTTGGCAGCCGAAAACCGCGATATCCACGAAAAGCAATGTTTCAACCTGAACCCGGCAACCAATGTGATGTCGCCCCGCGCCGAAGCGATGTTGGCCAGCGGCATCGGCAGCCGGCCCTCGCTGGGCTATCCGGGGGATAAATACGAAATGGGGCTGGAGGCGGTTGAGGAAATCGAAGTGATCTGCGCCGCTTTGGCCGCCCAAGTTTTCAACGCCAGCCATGCGGAAATTCGCGTACCGTCCGGCGCGATTGCCAATCTTTACGCCTTTATGGCCACCTGTTCGCCCGGCGATACGATCATTGCGCCGCCGCCATCGGTGGGCGGGCATGTGACCCACCACCTTGCAGGCTGCGCCGGGCTATATGGGCTCAAAACAATCTATGCGCCCGTGCAGGCGGATGGTTATACGATCGACGTAGATCAGCTCCGCCCCATGGTGCAGGAGCTGCGGCCGAAACTGATCACAGTGGGCAGCAGCCTGAACCTCTTCGAACATCCCGTCGCGGAACTGCGGATGCTGGCCGATAGTGTCGGGGCGAAATTGCTGTTCGATGCGGCGCATCAATGCGGCATCATCGCAGGCGGTGCATGGCGCAACCCGCTGACTGAAGGCGCACATCTGATGACGATGAGCACCTATAAAAGCCTTGGCGGGCCTGCGGGCGGTCTGATTGTCACCAATGATGCAGAGCTGGCCCAGCGGCTCGACGCCATCGCCTTCCCCGGCATGACCGCAAATTTTGACGCGGCTAAATCTGCCGCCCTTGCGCTCACCTTGCTCGATTGGGTCGATCACGGCGCGGCCTATGCGGCCAAGATGATCGAAACTGCCCAAGTGCTGGCCACTGAACTCGACCACGCTGGTCTGCCGGTGTTCGCAAAGGCGCAGGGTTTCACCCGCTCACATCAATTCGCCATTGAGGCCGCGGCTTTTGGCGGCGGTCAAATAGCGTCGAAAAAACTGCGCAAAGCGGGGCTGCTGGCCTGCGGCATTGGTCTGCCCATCGCCCCCGTGGAAAATGACATGAACGGGCTGCGCATCGGCACACCAGAGCTGGTGCGCTGGGGCATGGATGCCCACGACATGGCGCCGTTGGCACAGCTGATCGCAAGCGCCTTGGCCAGCGATGCACCCGAAGCGCTGGCCCCGCAAACCCGCGCATGGCGCAGCCAGTTCAGCACGCTGCATTACGTCACCGCCTGATCCGCGCAGGCAAAGAAAAACCTGCCGCCCGGAACAGGCGGCAGGTTTATTTATTTCTTCTGCAAGGCCTGCGGTTATTTTGCAGGTGTGCCCAAGGCAGACAGGCCAGTCAGAATATCAATCGCATAGGCCAGCTGATAATCCTCTTCGCGCAGCTCTGCGGCTTTTTCCGCCTTGGCCCGATCCGCTTCGATCTGTTTGATCTGATCGTCGCTTAGGCTGTCATTGTTCAGGCTGCCGCGCAGATCCGCTTCGGAGCGGCGGCGCACTGCGGCGCTCTCTTCTGCGTCGTCCTCGTCGCGGCGGGTGGAGGGTTGCTGTACGATAATGTCAGGGGACACACCCAGCGCCTGAATGGAACGGCCCGACGGCGTGTAATACCGCGCCGTGGTCAAACGCATCGCGCCTTCACCGCGCAGCGGCATCACCGTCTGAACCGAGCCTTTGCCAAAGCTCTTGGTGCCCACCACAATCGCGCGGCGGTGGTCTTGCAACGCGCCTGCCACAATTTCAGAGGCCGATGCAGAGCCGCCATTGATCAACACTACAAGCGGCTTGCCCATGGCCAAATCGCCCGGCTTGGCGTTGAAACGATCCCCTTCTTCGGGGTTGCGGCCCCGCGTGCTGACGATCTCGCCCTCTTCGAGGAAGGCGTCAGACACGGCAATCGCCTGATTGAGCAAGCCGCCGGGGTTGTTGCGCAAATCGATCACGAACCCTTTGACATTATCAATGCCGCCCGCGGCCTCCACCTGCTCTTCGAGGTTCTCTTTCAGCTTGGGATAGGTCTGCTCGTTGAAGGTGGACAGGCGCAGCACAACCGTGTCGCTCTCGGTGCGCGCGCGCACCACCGTCAGCTCAATCGTGTCGCGAATGATCGATACATCGAACGGCTCAGGCTCGCCTTCGCGCACCACCGTGATCACGATCTCGGAGCCAACCGGGCCGCGCATCAATTCCACCGCATCGTCAAGCACCAGCCCAAGCAGGCTCTCGCCATTCACATGGGTGATGAAATCCCCCGCCTCGATCCCCGCCTCAGAGGCAGGCGTGTCATCAATGGGCGAGACAACTTTTACAAAGCCGTCCTCTTGCGTGACTTCAATGCCAAGCCCGCCAAATTCACCGCGCGTCTGCTCGCGCATCTTGGCCGCATCTTTGGGCGACAAGAACGAAGAATGCGGATCAAGCGAGGTCAACATGCCGTTGATCGCCGCTTCGATCAGATCGGCAGGCTCTACCTCTTCGACATATTCTGAGCGAATCCGTTCAAAAATATCTCCAAACAGGTCCAGCTGCTCATAGACATTGCTGTTCTTGGCCGCCTCTTGTGCCAGCAGGGGGCCAGCAATCTGCGTCGTGGCGATCACGCCTGCCAGCGTGCCGCCCACTGCGGCCATCACGAATTTTCTCATTCGGTTATCCATCCTTGTCGGTTTTGAACCAGCCTATCGGGTCCTGCGTCTCGTTGTTCAATCTTACTTCCATATAGAGCGTTTCGGAACGCCCAGGACCAGAGGCATCACCATCTGTTGATGAAGCCTGGCCCAATTCCGCCACATCGCCGCCCATCAGGCCCAGCGGGGTGCCAGCGGCAATAACCTGCCCTATCTCACCATAGACCACATCCAGCCCAGCAAAGACAAATAGCGTATCTACTCCCGGTTCAACTATCACGACCTGACCAAAGTCAAGCAGCGGCCCCAAATAACGAATGGTCGCTGCTGTGGGGCTGGTCACGATGGCGCGCGGGCGGGTGGCCACTACGATGCCGGGGCGCGCCACGCCTGCGGCATCTGCCTCGCCAGCTTTGCGCAGCACAAGCCCCTGCACCGGCATGGGCAAATTGCCTTTTTCGCCTTCAAACGTGGCCGGGGCAGCGGCGGTTTCATCCACCACGATCTCCGCCAATCCGCTGGCAAACCCATCAAGCGTTTCCGTTGAACTGATGAGAATGGCCGTGCGGATCGGGTCTTCGGTGAAACGTTTGGGCAAATCGCGGCGCTCTGCCATGGCCTGGTTGAGCGCCCGGCGCGCCGCCTGAATTTCAGTCAGCCCCTCTTGCAAGCGCCGCGCTGCATCGCTTTGTAGCAAGCGCAGGGTCTGCACATCTTCCAGATCGCGCCGCAGCCCTTCGGCCCGCGCATTAAGCGCCGGGGTCAATTCAGCAAGCAACATCCCCGCCCGCGCAGTGCCAATCGCCCCTTGCGGATGCAACAGTGACGTGGGCGAATTGGCCGCCCCCATGCTTTGCAACACCCCAAGCAGCCGCGCGACCTCCGCATCGCGGGCACGCAATTTCTGGCTGAGCTGGCTTTCGCGGATCGCAGCTTGCCGCAGCCCCGAACGCATCGCGCCCAAACCGCTCTCGAATGCTTTGATGGTCTCGGTCAGCGCCCGCACACGGTCGCGCGCGCCATCCGCTTCCTGCAATTTCTGCGAGGCTGCTTCAAGCGCAGCCGCCGCTTCGCGCGCCTGCGCGCCCGCATCATTTTGCGCCTGAAGCGGCGATGCCAAAAGCAAACAGGCCAGGGCCGCGATATGCGCCCATGCCCACATCAGAAAAGACTTTCCCCGGTCATTTCGTCGGGCTGCGGCAGACCCATCAACTTGAGCAGTGTCGGCGCCAGATCGGCCAAGCGCCCATCGCGCAGCGTCGCACCTTTCGGCCCGCCCACCAACACCGCAGGCACAAGGTTGAGCGTATGCGCCGTGTGCGGCCCGCCCGTTTCAGGATCAATCATGGTTTCGCAATTGCCGTGATCGGCTGTCACGATCATCGCGCCGCCGCTTTGCTCCAACGCGTCGAGTACACGCCCAAGGCCAGCATCCACCGCTTCGCAGGCGCTGATCGCGGCCTGCAAATCGCCTGTATGCCCCACCATATCGGGGTTGGCATAATTCACCACAATCAGGTCGTAGCCTTCTTTGATCGCCGCAACAAACCTGTCAGTGACTTCAACCGAAGACATTTCAGGCTGCATGTCATAGGTCGCAACCGCTGGGGATTTTGGCATGAAACGGTCTTCACCCTGCGATGGCTGCTCTTCGCCGCCATTTAAAAAGAACGTCACATGCGGGTATTTTTCCGTCTCGGCCAGCCGGAACTGGCGCTTGCCCTGCGCCGCCACCCACGCGCCAAGCGTGTTTTTGATTTGCGGCTTGGGATACATGGTGGTCATAAAACCATCATGCGCATCGGAATATTGCGCCATGCCCATCACTGCGGCCCAAGGCACAAGCGCGCCGCGGTCAAACCCGTCAAACTCGGGCGCTGCGATTGCGGATAGAATTTCCCGAGCGCGGTCGGCGCGGAAGTTCAGGCAGAAAACCCCGTCGCCCGGCTGCGCGCCCGGGTAGCCAGCAATCACGCTGGGGGTGATGAATTCATCCGTCTGATCTGCGCTGTAAGCCGTCTCAATCGCAGCACGCGCGCTTGGCGAAGAAGCACCCTGCCCTTTGATCATCGCCCCATAGGCCTGCGCCACACGGTCCCAGCGGTTGTCGCGGTCCATGGCGAAATAGCGCCCGCAAAGGCTGGCGATTTTTGCCTGTGGCAATGCCGCTTCGAGCTGATCAAGATATTCCAATGCCGATTTAGGTGCCACATCGCGCCCATCGGTCATGGCATGGATCAAAACCGGCACCCCGGCGGCATCAAGCGCGCGCACAGCAGCAATCAAATGCTGCAAATGCCCATGCACACCGCCATCCGACATCACCGAAAGCAAATGCGCCGTGCCGCCGCTGGCGCGCAGGGTGGCGATGAAATCGACCATGGGCGCGTGGCTGGCAAAGCTGCCTTGCTCAATCGCCAAATCGATCTGGCCCAAATCCATCGCCACCACACGGCCTGCGCCAATATTGGTGTGCCCCACTTCGGAATTGCCCATCTGTCCCTTGGGCAACCCCACATCAGGACCATGGCTGATCAGCGTGCCATTGGGACAGTTTTGCATGATCCGGTCCAGATTGGGCGTCTGCGCCAAAAGCGGCGCATTGCCATCGCGCTCTGCGCGCAGGCCCCAGCCATCAAGGATACACAGGACGACAGGTTTAGGGGCACTCATGCGGCTTTGGCTCCGGGGCTTGATTTTAAGGCTCTTGGGTCACGCGCCTTCTATCTGGTTCGCGGCGCAGGGTGAACCTTTTTCAACAGTTTTAATAACTCCTCTGCCAAGCGGTGCTTTGCCGCCCCAGCCCACCTTAGCGACAATCTTCTGCGCATGGGCCGCCCCCGCGCCCTCTTGCCCCGCGCGGCGGCTTTGGTCATAACTCAAAGGGACAAGCCTCAAGGTTTGCCCTTGTGACATTTCGAGGATCCGCCCCATGACCCTGCCCGCGCCAGAAACCCGTATCGTCAACAGCTTTCGCATTGCCTGTGACGGCAGCGAGGGCGCATTGGGCCATCCGCGTGTCTGGCTGCAAATCCCCCGCGACACGGGCTGGGTTGAATGCGGCTATTGCGACTGCAAATTTGTGCATGAGGATTATCAAGGCAAAGCCTGAGCCCGCTGCACCGTCTCGTCTCCAAGCAGAGCGCGGCGCAGATTGCGCTGGCTGATTGGATTTTAAACCAATTGGAAACAAGGACCGCGCGCCTATCTGCTGGCAGCGCGCGCCGCATCGTGGCAAAAAGCAACCAAGCATAGGAGAGCGCGCAAATGGCATTCGGCAAGGGTCACCACCTGCATCTGATCGACGGTTCGGCATTTATTTTTCGCGCTTATCACGCGCTGCCGCCCCTGACGCGCAAATCCGACGGCGCGCCGATTGGTGCCGTGGCCGGGTTTTGCAACATGTTGCAGCGCTATGTCGAAGGCAACACAGGGCCAGACGCCCCAACCCATGTGGCGGTGATTTTCGACAAGGGCAGCCATACGTTCCGCAATGATCTTTATGATCAATATAAGGCCAACCGCGAGGCCATGCCCGAAGATCTGCGCCCGCAAATCCCGCTGACCCGCGCCGCCACTGAGGCCTTCAACATCGCCTGCAAAGAGAAAGAAGGCTTTGAGGCCGATGACATCATCGCCACGCTGGCCGTGCAGGCCCGCGCCGCTGGCGGGCGCTGCACCATCATTTCATCCGATAAAGATCTGATGCAACTGGTCGGCGACGGGGTCGAAATGCTCGACGCAATGAAAAACAAGCGCATCGACCGCGAAGGCGTGCACGAGAAATTCGGCGTCTATCCTGACCGCGTGGTCGATGTGCAGGCCTTGGCGGGCGACAGTGTCGATAACGTGCCCGGCGCGCCCGGCATTGGCATTAAAACCGCCGCGCTGCTGATCAATGAATTTGGCAGCCTAGAAGAGCTGCTTGAGCGCGCCGAAGAGATCAAACAGCCCAAGCGCCGCCAGACCCTGATCGAAAACCGCGCCCAAATTGAAATGTCCAAGACGTTGGTCCAACTTGATTGCAACATGGAGCTGGATTTCACGCTTGATGATCTGGATGTGCGCGACCCCGACGCCGATGTGCTGCTGGGTTTCTTGGCTGAGATGGAGTTCCGCACCCTTTCCAAACGTGTGGCAGACATTCTGGGCCGCGAGGCGCCCACCATTGCCGAAGCCGCCCCCGCAGCGCAGGCTGGCACCGATGCGCCGCAGATCGCCGAGCTGCCCTTCAGCCCCGAAAACTACGAAATGGTCAGCGATGCGGCCGCTTTGCAGCGCTGGATCGACCGAATTTATGAACGCGGCTATGTCGCTGTGGACACGGAAACCACGGGCCTGAATGAAATGACCGCCGAGCTGGTCGGCATATCGCTTGCCGTAGACCCCGGCGCGGCCTGCTATATCCCGCTGATCCACAAAGCAGGCGCCAGCGATGATCTGTTCGGCTCGGACGATCTGGCCGAAGGGCAGATGCCCACCGAAGAGGCGCTGCGCATGCTCACTCCGATGCTTCAAGATCCGGCCATTCTGAAAATCGGCCAGAACATGAAATATGACGCCAAGATATTTGCTCAAATCGGCATCAAATTGGCCCCGTTCGACGACACGATGCTGATGTCCTATGCGATGCACGCCGGGCTGCACAATCACGGCATGGACACGCTGAGCGAACGCTACCTGTCGCACACGCCAATCCCGATCAAGCCGCTGCTGGGCGCGGGGAAATCCGCAATCACCTTTGACAAAGTGCCGCTCGAAGAGGCCACGAAATACGCCGCAGAAGATGCCGATATCACCCTGCGCCTGTGGCAGCTGTTCAAACCGCAATTGCACAAGGCAGGCACCACCCGCGTCTATGAAACGCTAGAGCGTCCGCTTGTGCCCGTACTGGCCCAGATGGAGCGCAGCGGCATCAAAGTGGACCGCGATACCCTGTCGCGCATGTCCAACGCCTTTGCCCAAAAGATGGCAGGGTTGGAGGATGAAATCCACACGCTCGCCGGGCGCAAATTCAACGTGGGTTCCCCCAAACAACTGGGCGAGATCCTGTTTGACGAGATGGGCATCCAAGGCGGCAAAAAAGGCAAAACCGGCGCTTATGCCACCGGAGCCGAGGTGCTCGAAGATTTGGCGACAGAACATGAGCTGCCCGCCCGGGTGCTCGATTGGCGCCAGCTCAGCAAGCTCAAATCCACCTATACCGACGCGCTGCAAGATCACATCAACCCGGACACGGGCCGCGTTCATACGTCTTACTCTATCACCGGGGCCTCCACCGGGCGGCTGGCCTCGACCGACCCGAACCTGCAAAACATCCCGATCCGCTCGGAGGAAGGCCGCCGCATCCGAGAGGCCTTTGTGGCAGAGCCGGGCAAGATATTGGTCGCGCTGGATTACTCACAGATTGAGCTGCGTTTGCTGGCCCATATCGCGGAGCTTCCTGCGCTGAAACAGGCGTTTCAGGACGGCCATGACATTCACGCCATGACGGCGTCTGAGATGTTTGGCGTGCCGCTGGATCAAATGACATCCGACATCCGCCGCCAAGCCAAAGCGATCAACTTTGGCGTGATCTACGGCATCTCGGGCTTTGGTCTGGCGCGCAATCTGCGCATCCCGCGCGCCGAGGCACAGGGCTTCATCGACCGCTATTTCGAACGGTTCCCCGGCATCCGCACCTATATGGACGACACCAAAGCCTTCGCCAAAGAGCATGGCTATGTGCAAACGCTGTTTGGCCGCAAGATCCACACACCCAATATCGGTGCCAAAGGCCCGCATGCAGGGTTTGCCGCCCGCGCCGCAATCAACGCACCGATCCAAGGCACCGCCGCCGATATCATCCGCCGCGCCATGATCCGTATGCCCGACGCCATCGCGGGCCAGCCCGCCACCATGCTGTTGCAAGTCCATGATGAATTGCTATTCGAAGTGGAACAGGGCGCAGAAGATCAACTGATCGCAACCGCGCGCGACATCATGGAAAACGCCGCCGACCCGGTGGTGAAGCTGGATGTGAAATTAACAGTCGAAGCGGGCAAAGGCGCAAATTGGGCCGAGGCGCATTAATGCGCCCGCCGCTCTACTCCTTTCGCCGTTGCCCCTATGCCATGCGCGCCCGGCTTGCGATTGCCTCCGCAGGCGTGCAGGTCGAGCTGCGCGAAATTGTGCTGCGTGACAAACCGCAGGCTTTTCTGGACGCCTCGCCCAGCGCCACGGTCCCCTGCCTTGTCACGGCGCAGGGTGCCATCGACGAAAGCCTCGACATCATGAAATGGGCCTTGGCACAGCATGATCCCGAAGGCTGGCTCGATATGCCCGACGGTGGGCATGCACTGATTGAACAGGCGGACGGGCCGTTTAAATCGGCGCTGGACCGCACCAAATATGCCATCCGCTATCCAGATGCCGATCCTGCCGCCAGCCGCGCAGAAGCACATGCGTTCTTGGCCCGGCTTGAAGCGCAAATGGGCCTGTGGCTGTTTGACCGCCCCTGCCTAGCGGATTACGCGATTTTGCCCTTTGTCCGGCAATTTGCTTTCATCGACAAACCCCTGTTTGACGCGCAGCCCATGCCAAGGGTGCAGGCGTGGCTCGCCCGTTTCACCGCCTCAGAGCGGTTTGCCCAGATCATGCCCAAATACGCGCCTTGGCAGCCAGAGACCTTTGGCGAGAGCTTCCCCTAGGCTTCGCGCACCAGAAACGCCACCAAACGCCGGGCCAGCGGCCCCGCAACCAACACCGCAGGGAATGCCACCATCCAGCTTGGCACCCAAGCGGAAAGCCACCGCGCGATAAACCCCGGCGCCATGCCATCATTCACAATGCTCGCCACGGCAGACACCAGCAGGGACATCAATCCCGATAGAATAAAGCCAAAAAGAATCGGCGCAAAACGGGCTGGGATCATAGGAGCGTCTTCCATGTTAAACTGTCTTCAGTGGCCATGCCGGGGTGGTATTCACCGCTGACCCAGCCTTGGTAATCTGCGCGGCGCATCGCCTCAAACAAGGCGGGAAAATCCACATCCCCGCTGCCCGGCGCACCGCGTGCGGGCGTATCGCCCAGCTGCACATGTTTGATCAGCGGTTGGTATTTTTCAAACACTGCCACCGCATCGCCATGGATCATCTGCGCATGGAAGCTGTCAAACTGAAGCGCCACATTGGGCGCGTCCACCGCCTGCAAAACCTCCTGCGCCAGCGCATAATCTTTCATGAAATAATCCGGCATGGTTTCAGGGCAGAGCGGCTCCACCATTAAGGTAAGCCCCTTGGGTGCGGCCTGCGCGGCCCAGATCAGGTTTTGCACCATTGTGCGCTTGCAGCCATCGCCACGGCCCTCGCCCGCCATCACATGCACCATCGGCACCCTCAGCGCATCGACATAGCGAAAGACCCGCTTCATATCATATTGAAACCGCTCCTCGGCCCCCGGCGTCGCGGCAAACCCACGCGCACCGCCCGTGTAATTCGGCGGCGGCGCATTGATCAGGACCATCTGCAACCCGCCTTTCATCAACGCCCTTTGGGTGTCTTTGGCGGGCATATCATAGGGGAAAAGCACCTCGACACCTTCGAACCCCGCCGCAGCGGCTGCGTCGAAACGCGCAAGATAGTCTAACTCGGGCCATAGAAGGCTGAGGTTGGCGGCAGGTTTCATGTCCATGTCCAACGGTCTGGATCGCACGGCGGCAACCCTAGGCTCATCAGAAAAAAGACACAATATCCCGCCGCCTTTTACGCGGCACTTACGGATAGACGCGGTGGCTTAGCCCGCGAATTCAAACAATCCGATGGAATTGTCATCGGGATCGGTTGCATAGGCAAAGCGCCCCACCGGGATGGTGATCACCTGCCCATCCGTTGACCCGCCAGCGGATTTGACCCGCTCGGCGGCGGCTTCGACACTATCGGGCACCGCAAAATGCACAGTTGGCCCGCCGCTTTTTGCGGGGGTGCCGGGGTAAATATGCCCCGAGGCACCGCCCCCTTCACCGCCCGGGAAATTCAAAATCGGATGCGGCCCACCTTCTTGCACCACAAGTGTGGTTTGCAAAACCGCCTCATAAAAACTGCGGGCGCGTTCCATATCCGTGACCGGGATTTCAGCCCAAACAACCACATTGGCTGGCTTGATTTGATCGCTCATGTTCTGACACTCCATCAAAGGTTTCGATGGTGTCTTGATAGGCCATAGTCCTGACAGAAACTGTCAGGAGGGCAACTCTTCCGACGGTATCATGGGAAAGAATTCCCCCGATGACCAAAGCCCGAACCAGCCATCGTGATGCGCCCCCAGTTCAACCAAGCGATAGAAACTCTTTCGATCAATCAGCGCCTCTAGATTGCGGCGGATCAACACATAAGGCGATGGCTCGCCGGTTTCGCTGTCCCGCACCACGCGGATCGGATGGGCGGCTCCGGCAGTGGCCGCATCACCCAAATTACTCTCAAAATGTAGAACCTGATCTTGGCCCGCGCCTTCGGCCTCGAAATCCACCGCGATGAAAGGCGCGTCTTCAACGGTGATTCCCACTTTCTCGACGGGAGTGACCAGAAAATAATCGTCGCCCTCGCGCCAAAGTATCGAAGCAAAAAGCTTCACCAGCGGCATCCGGCCAATCGGCGTGCCCTGATAAAACCACGTCCCGTCACGTTTGATCTGCATGTCCAGATCACCGCAGAAAGGCGGATTCCACTGCTCCAGCGGCGGGCCGCCCTTGGTTTGAGCAGCTTTCGCCGCAGCGGCGATGCTTTCCGCCGACGGGCTCACGGTTTTTTGTGCACTCATTGCTTTTGTCATTCCCTGCATGCGAGATAGATTAAAGACTATAACCCGAAAGGCAGGAATGTCATGAGCAATGAAGATTTAGTAGCCGGGATCGAGACACTGGGCGGCAAGCTGGCCGAGGCAAAAGCCTCTATTACCCGCCGCTTTATCGGTCAACACCGGGTGGTTGATCTGACCCTGACGGCCCTGCTGTGCGGCGGGCATGGGCTGCTGATTGGCCTGCCCGGTCTGGGTAAAACCCGGCTGGTGGAAACACTTGGCACGGTAATGGGCCTTGATGCGAACCGGGTGCAATTCACCCCCGATCTGATGCCTGCCGATATTCTGGGCTCCGAGGTGCTGGAAACCGCCCCCGATGGCACGCGCAATTTTCGCTTTGTCGAAGGCCCGGTGTTTTGCCAATTGCTGATGGCCGATGAAATCAACCGCGCCAGCCCGCGTACCCAATCAGCGCTGCTGCAAGCCATGCAGGAAAAAACCGTCACGGTCGCCGGGGCAGACCGCGCGCTTGGCACGCCGTTTCACGTGCTAGCGACGCAAAACCCGATTGAACAAGAAGGCACCTACCCGCTGCCCGAAGCGCAGCTTGACCGCTTTTTGGTCCAGATCGACGTGGCCTATCCAGACCGCAGCACCGAGCGTGACATTTTGATCGCCACCACAGGCGAGACCGAGGAAACCGCCCATGCGGTCTTTGGCCCCGGCGAGCTGCTGGCCGCGCAAACCCTGCTGCGCCGCATGCCCGTGGGTGAAAACGTGGTCGAAATGATCCTCGATCTGGTGCGCGCCTTCCGCCCAGATGAACCCGAAGCAAGCGCCCGCGTGCGCGACACGGTTGCATGGGGCCCCGGACCGCGTGCGGCGCAGGC
The DNA here is from genome assembly GCA_051252055.1 of Sulfitobacter sp. GTDB lineage: Bacteria > Pseudomonadota > Alphaproteobacteria > Rhodobacterales > Rhodobacteraceae > Sulfitobacter. The sequence goes on along the minus strand of JBPOFD010000001.1, from coordinate 260,738 downwards.
GCTGATGCTGGCCGTGCGCGCGCGCTGCCTGCTGGACGGGCGGCTCGCTCCCTCGGCCCAAGATGTGATCGACATGGCCCGCCCGGTGCTGTCCCACCGTATGGCCCTGAATTTCGCCGCCCGCGCCCGCGGCGACAGCCTGCGCGATCTGATCGATGAAACCGCCGCCAGCCTGACCAAATCGAAAGCCGCCGCCGCGTGACAACCGCCGCCACCCTTCGCGCCAAAGCAGAAGCGCAGGCCAGCCGCCTGCCCGATCTGCTGGCCCGTGCCGATCATTTGGCCGGGGCTGTACTGCTGGGCGCGCATGGGCGCCGCCGCGCCGGGGTGGGCGATGATTTCTGGCAATACCGCCCTGCGCAACTGGGCGACAGCCGCCGCATGATTGACCACCGCCGCAGCGCCATGGGCGATCATGAATTTGTCCGCGAACGCGAATGGCAAATTGCCCAATCCGTGTTGCTTTGGGTCGATCAAGGCGCAGCCATGCGCTTTGCCTCTCAAAACGATCTTCCCACCAAAGCGGACCGCGCCCGCTTGCTCGCGCTGTCCCTGTCCATCTTGCTGATCCGCGGCGGCGAACGGGTCGGGCTGACCGGCACACAGCTGCCGCCCCGGCGCGGCACTGCGCAAGTGATGCGGCTGGCGGAAATGCTCTGCCACGACGACAGCGCCGATTACGCGCCCCCCGAACACCGCGCCATGCTGCCCCAAGCGCGCGCCGTATTCATCTCCGATTTTCTGGGCGATCTTGCCCCCGTGCAAACCGCCCTGACCAAAGCCGCAGATCGCGGCGTGCGCGGTGTGCTTTGCCATGTGCTCGACCCCGCCGAAGAGGCTTTCCCCTACAAAGGGCGCACCTTGTTCGAGAGCATGGGCGGCAGCCTGCGCCACGAAACCCTGAAAGCTTCCGATCTGCAAACCAGCTATCTGGAGCGGCTGGCCGAACGCAAAGACGCGTTGCAGCGGCTTTGCGCGCTGACTGGCTGGCGCTATGGGCTGCACCACACAAACAACAGCGCCCAACAGGGGCTGCTGTGGCTTTACGGCGCGCTCGATACGCGCTCGGGAATGGGGGCGGTATGACCGTTTTAGGCGGCATTGGTTTCACCGCGCCATGGCTGCTGCTGGCGTTGCTGGCGCTGCCGATCTTGTGGCGGATCCTGCGCGCCGTGCCGCCGGCCCCGATCCGCCAACGCTTTCCCGGCGTGGCGCTGCTGCTCGGTCTCAAGGATGCCGAAAGCGTTTCTGACCGTACGCCTTGGTGGCTGCTCTTGCTGCGTATCATGGCCGTGGCCGCGATGATCATCGGCCTCTCCGGCCCGGTCCTGAACCCCGCCAAAGACACCCCCCAAGGCGATGGCCCTCTGCTGCTGGTGCTTGATGCCACATGGGCAGGCGCGCCGCGCTGGTCCTTGCAAACCGAAGCCTTAGAGGCAGAGTTGACCCGCGCCAGCCGCGCAGGCCGCCCCGTGGCCCTGCTCAGCCTAACCGCGCCGCAGCCGCTCAATTTCCAAAGCGCCGACATCTGGCGCGGGCGTGTCGCGGGCATCGCCCCCGCCCCGTGGCAACCCGGCCCCCAAGCGCTGGACCGCGCCATAGCCGCCATCGATACTGCTTCCGGCGATTTCGACAGCCTGTGGTTCTCAGACGGCCTGCGGTTTGACGGCCAAGACAGCCTCCTTGCCGCCCTGCGCGGCAAAGGCAATACGCAGATTTTCGAAACCGGGCAGAGCCACATCGCCCTCGCTCCCGCGACGTTTCAAGACGGTGCCATTTCGCTCACGCTGCGCCGCGCCGCGCCCGGCGAAGCCCGCTGGGTCCCTGTGCAGGCCATTGGCCGCGATCCGGCAGGCAATCAGCGCGTGCTGGCCAGCGCCGAGGCAGAATTTGCCGCAGGCGCGCGCGAGGCCGAGCTTTCCTTGACCTTGCCCGCAGAACTGCGCGGCCGCCTGACCCAATTTGAGTTGGCAGGCATCAGATCCGCCGGGGCGGTCACTTTGGCCGATGACGCGCTGCGCCGCCGCGAAGTTGCGCTGATCGAAGCCCGCGAAAACCGCGAAGGGCTGCAACTGCTGTCGCAAATGCATTACATCGAACAGGCGCTGGCCCCGAATGCCGATCTGATCAAAGGCGCGCTGAGCGATATGCTGCCCGCCAACCCCGATGTGATTGTGCTGGCCGATATCGCCACCTTGTCCGAGGCCGAAGCCGCCCCGCTGATCGAGTGGATCGAAAACGGCGGCATGCTCCTGCGCTTTGCAGGCCCGCGCGTGGCCGCCAGCGATGTGAGCCGCGCGGCAGAAGACCCGCTGATGCCCGTCCGCCTGCGCTCCGGTGGCCGCAGCGTTGGCGGCGCGATGAGTTGGGGCGAGCCTAAATCACTGGCCCCGTTCAAGCCCGGTTCACCCTTCCACGGGCTGCTCATTCCCCAAGACGTCACTGTCACCAGCCAAGTCATGGCCCAGCCCGATCCCACCCTTGCCCAGCGGGTGATTGCATCGCTCTCTGATGGCACGCCGCTGGTCACCCGCAAATCCCTTGGCCAAGGGCAAATTGTGCTGTTCCACGTCACCGCTTCTGCCGATTGGTCAAGCCTGCCCCTGTCCGGTCTGTTTGTGCAAATGCTCGAAAGGCTCGCGGTCAGTGCCTCCTCGGCCAGCACCCCCGAGGCCGCCAGCCTTGATGGCACCACATGGCGACCTCTGCGGGTGCTTGATGGGTTTGGACGGCTCAGCGACGCAGGCACATTGCCCGGCGTGGCGGGTGGCGATCTGCTCACTGCGCCCGCCTCGCCGCAGTTGCAACCGGGCATCTATGGCTCAGGTGATCGGCGGCTCGCGCGCAACGTGATCACCACCGAGACACAGCTTACCCCGGCCAGCTGGCCCGCCGATGTGCCGCTGCGCGGTTTCGCCGCCGCGCCCGAGCAATCCGCCGCTGGCCCGCTGCTCGCCCTTGCGCTTTTGCTGCTGGCCACTGACGTGCTGGCTTCACTCTCTCTGTCGGGCCGTTTGCTGCGCAGCGCAGGCACCGCCGCCGCTTTAATCCTCGGGCTGTGCTTGCCCCAAGACAGCGCGGCCCAAAGTAGCGCCGAAGAATTTGCTCTCACCGCCACCTCCGAGCTGACCCTCGCCTATGTCCTCACAGGCAACACACAGCTCGACGGCATCTCACACGCAGGTCTCACAGGGCTCGGCGATACGCTGTTCTTTCGCACCTCGGTTGAACCGGCCAACCCGCTTGGGGTGGATTTGGAAAATGACGAACTGGCATTTTTCCCGCTGCTCTATTGGCCCATCACCCCCGACCAGCCACAGCCCTCAGGGGCAGCTTATGCCAAGCTTAACGCCTATCTGCGCTCCGGCGGCATGATCTTGTTCGATACGCGCGACGCCGATATCGCCCGGTTTGGCGGTGCCAGCCCCAATGGCCGCAAACTGCAAGAACTGGCCGCGCCGCTGGACATTCCGCCGCTGGAGCCGCTGCCTCGCGACCACGTGCTGACGCGCACATTTTACCTGCTGCAAGACTTCCCCGGTCGCCACACCAGCCGCGATGTCTGGGTCGAAGCCGCCCCGCCAGATGCGGAACAAATCGAGGGCATGCCGTTTCGCAATCTCAATGACGGCGTCACCCCGGTGGTGATCGGCGGTAATGATTGGGCCAGCGCCTGGGCCATCAGCGAGAATGGCGCGCCGCTGCTGCCCATCGGGCGCGGCTTCGCCGGAGAACGCCAACGCGAATTGGCCTTCCGCTTTGGCGTCAATCTGGTGATGCATGTGCTGACCGGGAATTATAAATCAGATCAGGTGCATGTGCCTGCGCTGCTGGATCGGTTGGGCCAATGAATTCTGCTGTTGTCTTTGACCCGCTCATCGCGTGGCCGCTGCTTTACGCGCTGGCGGCGCTGGCGCTGGGAACAGCCGCCTTGGCGCTCTGGCGCGGTCTCTCCGGCTGGGCCCTGCGCGCGGCGGCGGCGGGGGTGATCATCGCCGCCCTCGCAGGCCCGTCCCTGCAACAAGAAGACCGCAAAGCGCTCAGCGACATCGTCTTGTTGCTCGAAGACCGCTCGGCCAGCCAAACGCTGGGCAACCGCCCCGATCAAATGCAGGCCGCCGCGCAGGAAATGGCCAGCCGCCTTGCCGCAAGACCCAACACAGAGCTGCGCCGCATCACCGTGCCAGACGGGCAAGGCGATGCAGGCACACAGCTCATCACCGCCCTTTCAGACGCGCTCGCCGAGGAACCGCGCGGCCGCATCGCCGGGATCATCGCGCTGTCTGACGGGCGTATTCACGATGCCGATCTGCCGCTGGACCTGCCCGCGCCTTTGCACCTGCTGCTCAGCGGCGAGACCACCGATTGGGACCGCCGCCTGACCGTCAGCAACGCCCCCGCCTTTGCGATCATCGGCGAGCCTGTCACCCTGACCCTGCGCATCGACGATCTGGGCGCGCCGCCTCTCGCCGTCGGGGCAGTCGCGGCGCTGGACATTACCGTGGATGGCGCCTCGCCCCAGCGGTTCCAAGTGCCCGTGGGCGATGACATCACCCTGCCCATCACCCTGCCCCATGGCGGGCGCAATGTGATCCGCTTTTCCGTGCCCAAAGCCGACGGTGAGCTGACCGACCGCAACAATGCTGCCCTGATCCAAATGAACGGCGTGCGCGACCGTTTGCGCGTGCTGCTGGTCTCGGGCGAGCCGCATCCAGGCGGGCGCACATGGCGCAACCTGCTCAAATCCGACAGCTCGGTGGATCTGGTGCATTTCACCATCCTGCGCCCGCCTGAAAAACAAGACGGCGTGCCCGTTGGGGAATTGTCGCTCATCGCCTTCCCCACCCGCGAGCTGTTTATGGACAAGATCGATGATTTCGATCTGATCATCTTTGACCGCTACAAACGGCGGGGCATCCTGCCTGCGCTCTATCTGGAAAACATCGCCAATTACATCCGCGAGGGCGGCGCGGTGCTGGTGGCCGCTGGGCCGGATTTCGCCAGCGCCGACAGCATCTACCGCTCGCCCTTGGGCAGCGCCTTGCCCGCCGCCCCCACGGCGCGGGTGCTGGAACAACCCTACCCGCCCAAAGTCACCGATCTGGGCCAGCGCCACCCGGTCACCACGGGCCTGCCGCAAGGCGGTGACTGGGGCCGCTGGCTGCGCCAGATCGAGGTCGAAGACCCGCACGGCACCACCGTGATGGAAGGGATCGAAGGCAGGCCCCTGCTCATCCTCGACAGGGTTGGCGAAGGCCGTGTGGCCCTGCTTGCCTCCGATCACGCATGGCTGTGGAATCGCGGCTATGAGGGCGGCGGCCCACAGCTCGAACTGCTGCGCCGTCTCGCGCATTGGATGATGAAAGAACCCGAACTCGAAGAGGAAACACTCACCGCCAGCGCCCAAGGCCAGACCATGCAAATCGAACGCCGCAGCCTGTCAGACACGGTGCCACCGCTGATCCTGACCGACCCGCTGGGCAATCAAACCACGCTGGAGCTGCAAGAATTTGCGCCCGGCCGCTTTGGCACAGACTTTACCGGCCCTGAAATGGGCCTTTACCGCTTGGAAAACGGCGACCAAACCGCCGTGATCGGCCTTGGCCCGGCGGCCCCGCGTGAATTTGTCGACACCATCGCCAGCGGCGCGGCTTTGGCCCCGCTGATCGCGCAAAAGCGCGGCGGCGTGATCCCCATCGAAGACGGGCTGCCCCGCCTGCGCAACATCCGTGAAACCCGCCCTGCTGCCGGGCGCGGCTGGATCGGGCTCACCCCGCGTGACGCTTATGAAACCCGCGATCTGCGGCAATTCCCGCTGCTGCCCAGCTGGCTTGTCCTGTTTCTTGGCGGTTTGCTGATCACGGGCGCATGGCTGCGCGAAGGGCGGCGCTAAAGCAGCGCCCAACCCCAGACAGGCAACAGGCAGATGCACAGAACCACCTGCCAAGTCAGCGCATCGGCATAAAGCTCCGCATCACCGCCCATTTGTTTGGCAATAATATAGCCATTGGAGGCCGCAGGCGCAGCAAAGATCAGCACACCTGTGATGATCTGCAAATGCGGCAACCCCATCGCCGTGCCCAGCGCCAAAAACACCAGCGGGGCCAACACAGGCCGCAGCGCAACAGCCAGCAACAGCGGCCCGCTGACCTTTGTCAGACGCCGCAGGCTGATCGCCCCGCCAATCGCCATCAACCCAATCGCCAAAGCCCCCCGGCCCACCATATCAATGGTCTGCTCAATCGGCCCCGGCAGGCTCACCCCGGTGAAATTAAGCACCAGCCCAATGGCACAGGCTTGTACCAGCGGGTTGCGCATCACATTGCGCAGAATTTGCCCCGCCGTGGCGCTTTGCGGACCAAAAGCGGCCAGCACCAAAATACAGGTGATGTTGATCAGCGGGATCAGCAGGGCAATCCCCACCGCCATCACCGCAAACCCGGCATCCCCGGCAAATTGCTCCATCGCGGCCAGCGCCACAAAAGCGTTCCACCGAATGCCAAGCTGGAACACCGAGGTCATCTGCCGATTCTCGAGCCACCCCGGCGCGGCAAAACGCAGGGCAAAAACCAGCCCTCCGACAAACACGAACGTCGCCAACAGTGCCGTGATAAACCCGCTGAAATCAGCTGAGGACAGATCCGAGCGCGCAATCGCCAGCACCAGAACCGCCGGGATCAGCGCGCGAAAACACAAGGTCTCGATCGCATCCCAGCCCCCCCGAGGGATCACCCCCGATTTGGCCAATGCGTATCCAAGCGCAATAAGCAGCGCCAGCGGCAGAACAGAAAGGGTCATTGTCATCAGTCTAGCTTCACCGTGACCCGCGCCGCGCGTCCTTTAGCATCAATTACTGCAATCGTGTTAAACCCCCGGCCCGGCAGGGGCAATAACGCATCATGCCCATTCAGCCCGGTCACCACCGGCGCGCCATTGATCAACACCGTAAAAGGCAACGCCCCTGCCCGCAGCTTGAGCGGCACCCCATGCGCCGCGCTGCGCAGCACCGCGCCGTCGGGTGGAAAAGCCACCGTGGGGTGATCCGGCGCGGCAACCTCAAACGCCGCCCCGCGCCTGCGAAACCGCTGCAAAGGCAGCGGCAATTCAGCCGTGCCAAGGATCAACGTGTCTGGCGGCGGCACAGGCAGCGGGCGGCGCGGCGCGCCAATCCGGCCAAATGCCTCGAACAGGATCGGCGCAGCCAGATCGCCGCCAAATGCCCCCGGCACAGGCGTACCATCCGGGCGGCCCAGCCAGACCCCAATCACATGCTGCCCGTCAAACCCCACCGCCCACGCATCGCGGTGCCCATAAGATGTCCCCGTTTTATACGCAATTTTTCCCGCCGCTGCGCCAAACCCCGCAGGCGGGGATATCCCGGCCAAAATATCGCTGACCTGCCATGCGGCCACAGGCGACATAATCCGCCCCGCAGGCATTTGCGGCGCCAGCGCATCGGCGCGCAACATCTGCGCCTGTCCGCCCTGCGCAATCCCCGCATAAAGCTGCACCAGATCGCGCAGCGTGATCCCAACGCCGCCCAAAGCCACAGCCAGCCCCGGCTTGCCCCCCGGCACCACAGGCGTGGCCCCGCCGCGCCGCATCGCCGCCATCAGGCGCGCCGGGCCAAGCTCATGCGTCAGCAGCACGGGCGGAATATTGAGCGATTGCCTAAGCGCCTCACGCAGCGTGATTTCCCCGCGAAACCCGCCGTCAAAATTCTGCGGCGCATAGCGGCCAAAGGCCACAGGCGCATCCATGATCACCATATCCGGATGCGCCAAGCCCTGATCAAACGCCAAACCATAAATCAGCGGTTTTAACGTTGACCCCGGCGAGCGCAGCGCAGCGGTCATATCCACAAATCCCGGCCGCCCGCCTGCCGCGCTATAGGCTGGCGATCCGGCAGTGGCGCGCATGACCCCGGTCTCGTGATCCGCAATGACAATCGCTGCCGACACTCCCGGCATTTGCCCGCGCACCGCACGGCGCAGCAACGCCTCGGCGGCGCGCTGCAATCCTGCATCCAGATGCACATCAAGCCTGCTGCGCCCCGGATGCGCTGCCTTCAAACGATCTGCCAAATGCGGTGCCAACATCGGCACATGCGCCATGCTGCGCGGCACGGCCTCCGCCCCATCGCCCGCGCCGCGCCCCGTGCGCGCGAGCACCCGGTCGCGCGCGGCTTTGGCAACATCGGGATGCCGATCCGGGCGGCGGGTCTCTGGCGATTGCGGCAACGCAACCAGCAGCGCCGCCTGCGCCGCGCTCAGCCGTTTTGGCTCTTTGCCAAACCACGCCCAACTGCCCGCGCGCAGCCCCTCAATCCGCCCGCCATAAGGCGCGTGGGCCAGATACAGCTCCAAAATCTGCGCCTTGCTCAGCCTACGCTCCAGCGCCAGCGCCAGCCGAATTTGCCGCAACTTCCCCGGCCAACGCCCTGTGCCGGAGTTTTCAATCAACCGCCCCGCTTGCATGGTGAGGGTCGATCCCCCCGAGCTTACCTGCCCCGAGAACGCCGCCTGCCCTGCCGCCCGCACCAAGGCCAGCAGATCAACACCGCCGTGGCGATAAAACCGCTTATCCTCATAAGCGATCAGCATATCGAGAAAATCCGGGTCAACCTCAGACAGGGCAAGCCCCATGCGGATGCGCCCGTTCTCTACCGGAAACACCCGCATCAGCTGCCCGTCATGCCCGCGCATTTCCACCGAAGTCTCGGCCAGAACCGCAGGTATTTCCGTGCGCTCAATCCAACCGTCAAACCCGTCACGCAGCCCCGCCGCCAGCAGCAATCCCGCTGCCAGCACCAAGAGCCCAAAGCGGCGTATCATTCGGTGACCGTCACCGCCCCCGCCGCCGTGGTGGCGCGGTATTCAGGGCGGTACATATCCTCAACCTTGGCCGCCGGATGGTGATATTGCCCCGGCGTCACGGCGCGCACCAGATAGGCCAATTGCAGCTTGCCCGCGCCGCGCTGGTTCACCGCTGCAATGAAACGATCACTGCGGAATTGCGCATCCTCCACCTCTGCGGGTTTTAGCCATTCCAGATCGCTCAAATCGCCCGCGCGCAACAGGTTGGGATTGTCGATCTCGAACCCCGCAGGCAGCGGATCGTCGATGACAAGCCGCGCGCCCAGATCCTCGAAGCTCTCGACCTCCAACACGACAACCATCCGCGTACCAGAGGCCACAGCGCCGCTCACGGGCGCGCCCTCCAACGTGAAAATCTTGCGCGTCAACGCATAGCCATAGCCTTCGCTCCCCGGCGACACCTCAGGCACGCCAAAAGTGGTCATGGTCACATCCACCGGCGCACCGCCGCTGTTTTCAATCCGCACAGGCGCCGCCTGAGCGTCGCTCAAACGCTCAATCACCGGTCCCGCAGCGGGCGCACCATCAACAAACAGCGATGATCCAGCCCCCGGCACTGCCAAGGCATGCGCCGCCAATGCAATCTGCGCCGCCTCTTGGGTCGAGACAAAACGCTTGCCCTGCCCGATCCAATTGCTCAGCACCGCCTGATCCACCACCGCGCTGCGCGCCTCGGCAGAGAGTTTCAGCACAGCCGCCGCATCCCGCAGCGCGCTGCCGTAATCATCGCGCCAGCCCTTATCTTGCGTATTGGCCGATAACATCCGCACCGACTGGGCAAACATCCGGTCCGCTCGCGCAGGATCACCATAGGCCGCAAGCCCCGCCCCAAGCTGCGCCGCCGCCAAGGGCGTGGACAATGCCTCGGCCTTGGTATCCGCATAATAGCGCAGATCGCCCATATTGGCCGCGCCTTCGCGGGCCAATACGAGCAGCGCATAGGTCAAATCCTCGCCGCCCTTGTCAAAGTCAGGCGCATAGGAAATCCGGTTGCGCAGATTATCCATCGCCAGCGCAAAGGCCCGGTCCGGCACCACATGCCCTTCGGCCCGCGCCCGCGACAAGAAGTCCGTCACATAAGCATCCAGCCAGAAATCCCCCGATTGCGCAGACCACAGACCAAAGCTGCCATTGCTCGATTGCCGCGTCAGCACCCGCTCAATCGCACTATCGATCCGGTCCGCCAACGCCTCAGGCGTGCCCAGCCCAGCCCCCTGCGCCATGCTGGACAGATAAAGCAGCGGCATCGCCGCCGACGTTACCTGCTCTGTGCAGCCATAGGGATAACGGTCCAGCCGCTGAAGCAGCCCCGGCACATCCAGCCGCGCCAGCGGCCCCGCCGCCAATGTGGCCTGCCCGGTGCCCCGACGCATGCCTGCAAAAACCTCGCTGTCAAAGGTGAACACCTCGCCCGCGCCCAACGCAAATTGCCGCGTCACAGCCACCGCCGGATCATTGATCCGCACCGGGATTACCAAGTCTTTGCGCAGCACCGTGCCATCGGGCGTCGTCAGTTGCACCGTGATCTCATGATCGCCAACCACCTCAGCACTCAGCGGCAGGCTAATGCGCTGGCTGCCACCTTCGGCAAGGCTCACCGCCTCAGGCGCGCCGCCCAGCACCGCCCCCTCAGACGTGCCAATTTGCAGCGCCATCTCGCCGCTTGGCCCCGTGCTATGCACCAGTTCCAACAGCAACCGGCTCTGATCGCCCGGCGCGATAAAGCGGGGCAGCGACGCCGTGACAACCACTGGATCGCTCGCCACCACATCCTTGGCTGCATTGCCCACGGCCTGATCCGTCCAAGCCACCGCCATCAGCCGCATGGTGCCGTTGAACGGCGGGCGCTCGACGGTGATAGTCGCGCGCCCATCCGCGCCCAGTTCAACCAAGCCCGAGAAGAACACCATCACTTCCTCGGTCGGCGGCGGCGCGGAAAGATCGGCGCCGCGTCCTGCATCCCCGCCTGACCGCACAATGCCCTGCGCGCCGTTCATGCCATTGATCAACCGCCCGTAAACATCGCGCAGCTCGACCCCAAGGCGGCGCTGGCCAAAGTAATGCCCCGCCGCGTCAGGTGCCTCAAATCCGGTGAGGTTCAAAATCCCCAAATCCACCGCCGCAAGGGTCACATAGGCCTTCTGCCCGGCCTGCAAACCCGCAACCTGCAGCGCAGCTTCAAAACTGCCGCGTTGCCCGTTTACCTGCGCAGGCGCGTCAATGCTGACCTCCAGCCGCCGCGCCCCCGGCGCAACCGCCGCATGGGCCAGCCCCAGCGCCCGCGCCGGGTTCAACCCCGCGCTCACATCCATCGGGCGCAGCACCGATGCGGTCACATAGGCTCCGGTGCCCCATTCTTCGGTGACCTCCAGATCAATCAGGTTCTCGCCTGCACGCACTGCAACCACGCGCTTGTCGATCACCCGATTGGAGAGAACGCTGAGCAGCGCCACCCCATCAGCCTCGGCCACCAGCCGCAATTGCGCGCGCGCGCCCGGCGCATAGCTTGGCGCATCAAGCGACATTTCCAAACGGTCCGGCGTATCGCTGGAGCCGTCGCCCCCATACCAGCCCGACGAAAACGCAACCGAGCTGCCAATGTAACTGCCGCCCTCACGTTCTACGATCAGCTCATATTCGCCCCATTGCGTCGGCAGGCTCAGCGTGCCGGGCGCATCGCCCAGCGCCAATACCCCATTGGCGACCCGCTCACGCGTGGTGATCGGCTCCCACTCCCAATTGCCGTGCAAATTATACCATTGATACCGCCGGTTGACCTTGTTCAGGCTCCACCGCACGGGCATCGCCACAGGTGCCCCATCGCGGCCCAGCGCGGCAATGGAAAATCCGGCCTCCATGCCCTCTGGCAACGTGCCATCAAACATCGGTTTGATCCCAATCATCGGCGCGTCAAAGCTCAAAGGTTTCACCAAGCGCCGCTCCACCGGGCGCCCGGAACCCTCAGAGACGCGCAAGATCACCTCCGCCTCCAGTGGCACAGCGGCAGGCCCGTCAATCTGCGGCAATTCCAACGCCAGCGTGGCCTTGCCCTGCGCGTCTGTGCGCCCTGCATCAACCGCGTTGCTGCGGGTGTCAAAACGAGCATCGTGCCGCCCAAAAGCATAGCCAGCCCAACCTGCAACCTCGCGCTGCGCGCGCAAACGAACGCTGCCCTCAATCGCCAAATCCGCCCCCGGCGCGCCAAACAAATACCGCGCCTCCACCGTCAGCGGCGGCGTGTCGGTCAACCGCAGCGGCGCCTCGGGCAAACTCAGTTCAAAATCTATCCGCTCGGGCAGGAAATCCTCGACCAGCACAGTCTGACTGGCCAGCGCAGGCGCTTTGGGATCGCCCATCACATCCAGCCGCCATACCCCGCGCGGCACATCCTTGCCCAGCGGCAGGGAAAACACATGCCCGCCCGCTTGGCTGGCTTGGCTCAAACTGCGGCTATATTCCGCCCCATCCGGACGGCTCAGAACCGCCGTCAGCGGCAACCCCTCCACAGCCGCAGCCTTGCCATCGCGGGTCAGCGCCGTGACATGCACCATATCCCCCGCGTGATAAACGCCGCGATCCGTGGTCACGAATGTGTCAATCGGCGGGCTGGGCGCGCGCCCCTCCACGCCGCGATCCGACAGGTCAAATGCCGCGTCCGCCAGCGGCAAAAACGCCATGTCTTCCTCGCCGCTTTCGGCCACCAACAACGCCGGTGCCGATGCGCCTTCGCCTCGGATCAACCCGGCAGGGAATTGCGCAAAACCTTCCGGCCCTGTCGTGGCCTTGCCCAGCACCGCATTGGCGCGGCTGATCAGGCTCAGCGTCACCCCCTCGCGCGGCCCCGCATCGCCAAGCCCCCGCACGGCAACGAGTAGCCCATCCACAGCTTTCCAACTGCTCAGCCCCAGATCGGTCAACACAAACCATTGCAGCGCCGCCGGATCATCATAAGGATCGGCCCCCGGCACTTTAGCACTCAGCGTGTAAATACCCGGCGGTTGATCCAAAAGCGCCTCTCCCATGGGCAGGCGCGTGGTCATATCCGCATTGAGCTCATTGCCAACCTCGGCGGTGCCTTCCCAAACGGTCTGAGCAATGTCGCTCGCAAAATTATCCTCTTGGTATTTCGCCAAGGGCCGCCCGAAATAATCATCCTGAATGGCGCGCAACAGGTTACGGTCGCTCACCCGCCGCAAGGTCAGTTCCAAAGCGGACACATTCACCGTCTCAATCGGCAGCGCCGCATCCGCGCCGCGCGGCAGCACATAGGCCCGCCCCGCGAACCGCGCCGCAGGTGATCTGTCGCGCACATAAAGTTGCAGCTTCACATCTTTATACAGCACCTCGCCGCTGGCCCCCGGCAGTCCTTGGCGAAACGTCACCGCATAGCGCTTGCCATGCTCCGCGCCCTCAAGACACAGCTGCGATCCCTCTGCCTGCGGCACCAATCCGCCCTCGGCCACATGCACAAAGGGCTCATAATCCTGCCCGACCTTGATCAGGTCTTCGGAAAACGTCGCGCAAATACGCGGCGCAGCGCCGTCACTGTCCACCGAGTGATCCGTGATCCGAAAACCAAATTTCGCAACTGCCTTATCCAGCGCGGCCTGCAATTCCTCCCGCGGCTCCAGCGTTACCGCCAAGCGCAGCGCGGATACCGCATCGCGCCCCCTGCCATTTTCCTCCAGCGCCCGCGCCATGGTTTCCAGCGCCGTCACCTGCGCCCCGCGATCCTCGGCGCGCACATAGGCACTTAGCGACAGGCTCACCGATGCATTGCGCCAGCGGTTGCGATCCGAGCGTGACATATCGCCATTCTCGCGCAGCGCCATCCATGCCATCTGCCCCCAAAGATGCCCGTAATCCGACAAGGCCACCGCCTTGCGCGCCCAAGACATCGCAGAGCCGTTATTGCCCTGCTGCACGGCCCGGTCCATCGCAGCGATATAGGCGCCCAACTCTTCCTCAACGGGCGATGCCGCTTCGGCATTCTCCGCAACCATTCTGCGCGCCGCGTCAAAATCACCCGGCTTCATGAACGAAAGCTCTGCCGCGCGCTGCGCCGCCAGTGTTTTCACATGTTCCGCCGTGCGCGCCCGCACACCCGAAATCGCCCCCTCATAAGGTTGCCGCTCGCTCAGCGCCGATTTGGGAAAACACGACCCGTTCCGTTGGTTGAACGTATAGGCCACACAGCTTTGCTCCGCCGAGCAGGAGCGCTCACAAGCCTCGCGGGTGGTGTTAAAAAGCGGTGCCAAATCCGCCCCGTAAAAATCCACATGCGGGCTGATCAAATACCGATCCTGCGGCACCGCCTCCTGCGCGCTCAGCATCGCGGGCAACAGCATCACAGGCAAAATCCGGCTCAACAGACGCAGGGCAAACATGGCAATCTCCTAAATCTAATAGGCGCAGAGTGCCACGCCCCTCGCCTCGCACGCAAGGATTCGGACCGCGACATATTTAAGGGGATATTTACCTTAACCCTGCAAAACTTCTCAAAACCACGGGAAGGGTTAGCACGATGTCACTTGCCAGCAAATTAACGCAAGAACGGCGCAGCCGTCTGGCCGCTGAACGGCTGCTGGAGCTAAAACAAGCAGAGCTTTACGCCGCCAACCGCCGCTTGGGCCTGCATGCCCAACAGCTGACTGAAGAAATTGTCGAAACCCGCGCGCAGGTGGAAACGATTCGCGGCGAAAACCGCCGCGTGAAATCGGACCTGACCGCCGCTCATCAGAAAATCGCCGTCACCGAACGGCGGCTCTGGCACTCGATCGAAACCATCAAAGACGGCTTTGCTTTTTTTGATCAGGACAACCGCATGATCATGGCCAATAAATCCTATCTGGCCGTGTTTGACGGGCTCGAAGACATCACAACAGGGGTGAATTACGTCACCATCCTGCAAGCGCTGACCGAAGAAGGCATCGTGAATTGCGGCACGCTCAGCCCCGCACAATGGCGCCGCATGATGACGGACCGCCTCAAACAACCTGTGCCGCCCCCCACCACAATCCGCCTGTGGAATGGCAGCTATATCAAGATGATCGATCAACGCGGCGCAGAAGGCGATCTGGTCTCGCTTGGCCTTGACATCACCGCCACCGTTCACCACGAACAACAGCTCAAAGAGGCCCGCGAGATTGCCGAGAATGCAAACCACGCAAAATCCTCCTTCCTTGCCAATATGAGCCATGAAATCCGCACCCCTATGAACGGCGTGGTTGGCATGGCCGACATCCTGATCGACACCGATTTGAACGAAGAACAACGGCTCTATGTCGATACAATCCGAAACTCCGGCGAAGCGCTTTTGGTGATCATCAATGACGTGCTCGACTACTCCAAGATCGAGGCCAAAAAACTCGATCTGATCCCTGAGCCCTTCGATCTGGAACGCGCGATCCAAGAGATCATCATGCTGCTGCAACCCTCGGCCCGCGAAAAAGGCCTGTCGCTGCTGCTCGATTACGACCTCTTCCTGCCCACCAGCCTGATCGGCGATCCCGGCCGCATCCGGCAGGTGCTGACCAACCTCATGGGCAATGCGGTGAAATTCACCGAAGAGGGCCATGTGCTGGTGCGCGTCACCGGCGTGCCGGATGACAAAACCGGCAATGTCACTTTGCACATCGCCATTGAGGACACGGGCATCGGAATCCCCGCCGACAAGGTTGATACGATTTTTGGCGAATTCAATCAGGTCCAGAACGAACGCAACCGGCAATTTGACGGCACCGGGCTTGGCCTCGCCATCTCACAGCGTTTGGTCGCATTGATGAACGGCGAAATCTGGGTCACCTCCGAAGAAGGCATCGGTGCCTGTTTTGGCTTCAAACTGGATCTGCCCGCCGCAGGCGAGCTTAAGCCGCATCACCCGCCCCTGCCTGACGGGCTACGCCGGGTCATGGTGGTGGATGATTTTGGCCCCAATCGCACCATTTTGGAACGGCAATTACAACGGCTCGGCCTCGCCGTCACCAGCGCCGCCACCGGCGCAGAGGCGCTCGCGCGGATGAGCGATGATATTGATCTGGTGCTAACCGATCATCTGATGCCCGAAATGGATGGGTTTGATCTGGCCATTGCACTGCGGGAGGCAGGCCATGACATGCCCATCGTTATGCTTAGCTCGCATATCGGACAGGCGGAAAAACACCCTGCCCGCAAACATCTGCAAGGCCTGCAACAAAAACCGCTGCCCCGGCATGATCTGTTTGCCCTGCTCAACAATCTGGGCGGCGCCCTGCCGCGCAGGCCAACCGCTGCCCCGGCGCGCACGCCTGCCGCGCCGCACCGCCGCGCCATGCGCATCCTCGCCGCCGAGGACAACCGCACCAATCAATTGGTCCTGCGCAAGATGCTCAAATCGCTTGATATCGAACTGATTTTTGCCGTGAACGGTCAAGAGGCAGTAGCCCAATATTGCGCCTTCAAGCCCGATCTCATTTTCATGGACATCTCCATGCCCAAAATGGACGGCAAAGAAGCCACCCGCGCCATTCGCGCCATGGAAGGGGCCAGCGGCACCCATGTGCCCATCGTCGCCCTCACCGCCCACGCGCTGGAGGGCGATGACAAATCCGTGCTGAACGCAGGCGTCGATCATTACCTGACCAAACCCCTGCGCAAACCGCAAATCTTAGAGCAAATCGCGCGCGCGCAACCCGCACAAGTCCGCGCCCCAATCCCGGAGGAACATCTGGCCGACTTGCTTCAGGAAACCGGATAGGGCCGCAAGAAAACGGGTTTATCCGGCGATGACAGCTTTGGTTGATAGGCATAACCGCCTTGATCAAAATCCAGCAACCCGGCAGGGTCACTCACCCGCTTTTGCACCATAAACCGCGCCATTGCGCCGCGCGCTTTTTTGGCGAAAAAGCTGACAATCTTGGGCCCTTTGCCGTCGCCTTTATCTTCCAAGAACTGCGGCGTGATCACCCGCAACCCCAGCGCCTTTAGATTGACCGCGCCAAAATATTCCTGCGAGGCGCAATTAACCAAAACGTCACTGCCCACCGCCTCTGCCTGCGCCCGCAGCGCCTTGGCCGGGGCATCCCCCCAATATTCATAAAGGTTCTTGCCGCGGCGGGTCTGCAACTTGCTGCCCATCTCAAGCCGGTAGGCTTGCAACGCATCAAGCGGGCGCAGCACCCCATAAAGTCCGGATAAAATCCGCAGATGCTCTTGGGCATAGGCCATTTCATCCGCATCAAGGCTCGCCGCTTCCAATCCCTGATAAGTATCGCCCGCAAATGCGAGCACCGCAGGGCGCGTCACAGATAGCTCAGGCGCGTCTTCAAAAGCCTTGAACCGATCCCGGTTCAACCGCGCCAGATCATCGCTCAGATGCATCAACGCCTTCAACTCAGCCAGCGTTAAATTCCGCGCAGAGCGTGCCAATTTAATCGCGTCGTCCTGAAACTCTGGCGCGCTTTGCACC
Source organism: Sulfitobacter sp. (assembly GCA_051252055.1). Lineage (GTDB taxonomy): Bacteria > Pseudomonadota > Alphaproteobacteria > Rhodobacterales > Rhodobacteraceae > Sulfitobacter. The sequence continues at coordinate 243,416 of JBPOFD010000001.1, read as the reverse complement.
GCATCCCGCTGTGCCCAATCCAGCTTTTTGGCAGGCGAAATCACCACCAGCATCACATATCCCCTTTTGCTTGGCCCGTCCTACCCTGCCATGCGCAGCAGGTCCAGAAACGCCGGGCCAAATCGCTCAGCCCGCCGCTCCCCCAAAATCCGCAGCACCGCCGCATCATCCGCACTGCGCAACTGCGCCAGCTTGGCCAATTGCCCCGCCGAACAACTCAGTGGCTTATCCCCGCCGTTTTCCCCGCGTGCAAGCGCTGCCTGCGCCTCCAGCAACTGATCATAAAGCGTGCCAGCTTCCCGCCCCGCCAATTTACGCCGGCTGGGGTGCATCATCGCGCTTTCGCCGTTGATCACCTCAAGGAAAGCCGCGCCAAAACTCTCGAGCTTTTTCGCCCCCACACCGCTGATCCGCGCCATCCCGTCCAGATCGCGGGGCCGCGTCTCGGCCATCTCGATCAAGCTGCGGTCGTTGAAAATAATATAGGCAGGCACGCTGGCGGCTTCGGCCAGCGCCCGGCGTTTCGCCTTCAGCGCACTCAGCAGCGGCGCATCCTCATCCGACACCATCGCCTTCACCGCGGGCCGCCGCCCCGCTTGCGCCGCTTTGATACTGTCGCGCCGCAGCTCAATCTGCGCCTCGCCGCGCAGCACCGGACGCGCTGCCTCGGTCATCTGCAACGCCCCATGGCGCGCCGGGTCTGGCCGCACCAGATCATGCCCCATCATCTGCCGGAAAATCGCCTGCCACGCGCGGCGATCATATTCTTTGCCAATGCCATAAACCGACAGGCCATCATGGCCCCGCGCCCGAATTTTATCGGTCTCTTGCCCCAGCAAAATATCGATCAAATGCCCCGAGCCGAACCATTCCTCCGTGCGCAAAATCGCCGACAACGCTTTACGCACCGCCGTTGTCCCGTCAAACACATCCGCCGGGCTGTCACAAAGATCACAGCGCCCGCAGCTCACCTCCGTTTCGCCAAAATACGACAGCAACGTCTCACGCCGACATTTCAGCGCCTCCGCCAACCCCAGCAGTGCATTCAAACGCCCGTGATCCGCCACCCGCCGCTCCGGCGGGGCCAGCCCCTCGTCAATCTGCGAGCGCCGCAAACGGATGTCATCAGAACCAAACAAGGTCAGCGTTTCCGCAGGCCCGCCATCGCGGCCCGCCCGGCCAATTTCTTGGTAATAGGATTCAATGCTTTTGGGCAAATCCGCATGCGCCACCCAGCGAATATCAGGTTTATCCACCCCCATGCCAAACGCCACCGTGGCACAGACAATCAACCCATCTTCGCGCTGGAACTGGGTCTCGGCAATGCGCCGATCCTCTGCCTCCATGCCCCCATGATAGAAAATCGCGTTCTGCCCGGCCTCATTCAACGCCCGCGCCAACCCTTCCGTCTTGGCCCGCGTGCCGCAATAGACGATCCCCGATTGACCTCTGCGCGCGGCGGCAAAATTCAAAATCTGGCTGCGCGGGCTGTTTTTTGCGGCGAAAGCCAGATGGATATTGGGCCGATCAAACCCGTGCAAAAACTGGCGCGGCGGCGCACCATCAAACAGCTTTTGCATGATCTCTTCACGGGTTTCCGCATCCGCCGTGGCCGTAAACGCCGCCAAAGGCACGCCCAGCGCCCGGCGCAACTCGCCAATCCTCAGATAATCAGGGCGAAAATCATGCCCCCACTGGCTCACGCAATGCGCTTCATCCACAGCGATCAGTTTCACCCCAACGCGCCGCAACATGCTCCAAGCCGACCCTGCCGCCAGCCGCTCTGGCGCCATATAAAGCAGCTTCAACCGCCCGGCTTCCAGCGCCTCCCAAACCGCATCGGTTTCCTCTTGCGTATTGCCCGAGGTCAGCGCGCCCGCCTCAACGCCAGCCTCTTGCAAGGCGCGCACCTGATCACGCATCAGGGCAATCAGCGGTGAAATCACCACCGTAACCCCCTCGCGCATCAAGGCAGGCAGCTGGAAACACAAGGATTTACCGCCGCCCGTCGGCATAATCGCCAACACGTTTTCACCTGCGGCGACGGCCTGCACAATCTCTTCTTGCCCGGGCCTAAACCCATCAAAGCCAAAGACGTCTTTCAGCAGCGATGCAGCGCCGGTCATGAAATTCCTGTCGTGTTTTATACTCTGCCTGATCGGGCCAGAGTCACATAACCGCAAAACAGCGGCAAGCCCCCTTCACCCTTCTGCAAATACTCAAATCCAGCATCTGCACCGCATGTTAAACTAGGGTTAATACCCCAGCGGCCCAAACAGCCCCGGCAAGATATAAGTGCGCAGCGAAATCACCACGATCAGCGCCACCAATGGCGCCAGATCCAGCCCGCCCATATTTGGCAAAACCCGGCGGATCGGCGCATAAAGCGGCTCCAGCAACCGGTTCAGCCCATACCAGATTTGCGCCACCACAGGCTGGCGCAGGTTCAGCACCTGAAAATTGATCAGCCACGACATGATCACATGCGCGATGATGACAAAATAGACGACCCCCAGGATCAACTGCAAAGGCCCGTGTAACATATCCATTTCATCATCCTTTTAGGTTCCGCCTTTCAATTAAGCTCCCCCCTCCCAAAGGGCAAGAGTGCCGCAACGTATATGCTTGACCCGCCTGCCCGCATGGCCGATCCGGCAAGAAAGGAGACGCGCCATGTTCCCATTCATCCGCATCATCAAAGACACCTATCTGGCCAGCCGCCAACCCCCGCTAACGGATCTGACCGAAACCCACATCAGCCACCACATCTGCTGGCCGCATGATCTGGATTTCTGGCTCGAACTGAACAATGGCCGTGCGCTTTCGCTTTACGACATTGGCCGCACCGCCATGGCCCAGCGCGCCGGGCTGATCTCCGTGTTGCGCCGCGAGAGATGGGGCCTGACCATCGCCGGATCAAGCACTCGGTTCCGCCGCCGCATCCACGGCTTTGAGCGGTTCGAAATGCGCAGCCGCGCCCTCTGCTGGGATGACCGCTTCATCTACCTTGAACAATCCATGTGGAAAAAGAACGGCGAATGCGCCAGCCATGTGCTCTATCGCTCCGCGGTCACTGATAAGAACGGGCTGATCCCGCCCCAACGCGTCTTGGCCGCTTTGGGCCAAGATATCCCCTCGCCGCCCATGCCCGATTGGGTCGCCGAATGGACCCGCGCCGACAGCCACCGCGCTTGGCCGCCAATGCAGGACAAACCCGCGCCTCTCGCGGCGCAGTAAGGCTTGCACGCCGCCCCGCGCCCTGCTCTATCTGGGCTGAATAAGGCAGGGGGCGGCATGTCGACACTTACACAGCGCAAACGCATTTGGGGCTGGTATTTCTTTGACTGGGCCAGCCAACCCTACAATACCCTGCTGCTGACCTTCATCTTTGGCCCCTATTTCGCGCAGACCGCCACAGCGATGCTGGTCGAAAACGGCATGGATTTGGGCGCAGCCAAAGCGCAGGCGCAGGCCTATTGGGGGTATGGATTAACCGTAACAGGTCTCGTCATTGCCCTCTTGGCCCCGGTCCTTGGCGCGGTGGCCGACAGTTCGGGCCGCAAAATGCCGTGGATTTGGCTCTTCTCGCTTGCCTATGTCATCGGCGCGGCAGGTCTTTGGTGGACCGCCCCGCAGGATTTCTCCGTGATTTGGGCGCTGTTTTTCTTTGGTGTCGGGCTGATCGGCATGGAATTTGCCACGATTTTCACCAATTCCTACCTTCCCGAACTGGATGACGACCCCGCCGAATTGGGCCGCATATCAGGCTCCGGCTGGGCCTTTGGCTATGTGGGCGGGGTGCTTGCACTCTTCGCGATGCTGCTGCTGTTCCAAGCAGGCGACAGCGGTAAAACCATGGCTGGCATCGCGCCGCTCTTTGGTCTGGACCCGGCCACAAAGGCCGACACCCGCGCGGTTGGCCCGCTTGTCGCGATCTGGTTTGCGGTCTTCATGATCCCCTTTTTCATCTATTTCCGCGACACGCCCGGCCCTAGGGCTGCGCAATATAAACTCGGCGCAGGCATGCGCGATCTTGCCGCCACTTTGAGAACCCTTCCGCGCCACCCCTCGCTGCTGGCCTATCTTGGCTCCTCCATGTTCTACCGCGATGCGCTCAATGGCATGTATACATTTGGCGGCATTTACGCGCTTGGCGTGCTGAACTGGTCCATCACGGACATTGGCATCTTTGGCATCATCGGCGCGCTCTCGGGGGCGATCTTTTGCTGGATCGGCGGGCGCATTGACCGCGCAGTGGGGCCGATGCCCGTGATCATCTTTTGCAACGTGGTTCTGATCTTCACCGCTTGCCTGATCATCTCGCTCACCGCCACATCCGTCGCAGGCATCGCCCTGTCCGAAGGCTCCTCCCTGCCCGATATCCTATTCTACCTCGCAGGCGCGCTCATCGGCGCAGCAGGCGGCGCTCTTCAGGCCTCCTCGCGCAACATGCTCACCCGCCAAGCAAATCCCGACCGCATGACCGAAGCATTTGGGCTTTACGCTCTGTCGGGCAAAGCCACCTCTTTCCTCGCCCCCGCCCTGATCGCCATCACCAGCGACCTGACAGGCAACCAAAGATTGGGCATTACCCCGGTTGTAGGGCTGTTCATCCTTGGCCTCATCCTGTTAGCATGGGTCAAACCACAAGGAGATTTCGAGCAATGATCCTGACACGTATCGCTCTTTGCGCGGCCCTCGCCCTGACCTTGGGCAGCTGCGGCGGCGCCCGCGACATCAGCGGCAAACGCGCGCCCCAACCCACCATCGCCTCATCGGGCGGCCAAAACGCAAATGCCGTCGCCAAACAACTGTTTGGCACCAAATCATTTGCCTCCAGCCAATCCCCCGCCGCCTATGGCTCTTACGCCAAAGGCTGCCTTGCAGGCGCACAGCAACTGCCCGAAACAGGGGCCACATGGCAGGCCATGCGCCTGTCGCGCAACCGCAACTGGGGCCACCCAGAACTGATCGATATGGTCAAAAAGCTCAGCCAAAAAGCCGCGCAGCAACCCGGCTGGGCCGGGCTCTATGTGGGCGACATGAGCCAGCCGCGCGGCGGCCCCATGCTCACCGGACACCGCAGCCACCAGATCGGCCTAGATGCCGACATCTGGATGCTGCCCCCTCAGCGCCTGAACCTAAGTACCGCCGACCGCGAGAAAATCTCCTCGATTTCCACCCGCCGGGCCAGTGGCGCCTACGTCAACAGCTCATGGACACCCGCCCACCACGAGATTGTCAAAGCCGCTGCAAAAGACCCGCGCACCGAACGGATTTTCATCTTCCCGGGTGCCAAAGTGCAGATGTGCAACGACGAAAAAGGCGACCGCAGCTATCTGCGTAAAATCCGCCCGTGGTACGGCCACCACTATCACTTCCACGTGCGCCTCTCTTGCCCCGCAGGCACGGCTGGCTGCGTGGACCAAAACCCGCCGCCCGCTGGCGATGGCTGCGCCGATGCCCGCGACTGGCAACGCAACATCCTCAACCCGCCGCCCGCGAAACCCAAAGATCCGAACGCACCAAAGCCGAAACCGCGCCGTGAACTGGTGCTAGGGGATCTGCCCGCACAATGCGCCGCCGTGCTCACCAGCAATTAATCGGGCTCGCCCTCACCCTGTTTCTGGCGGGCTGCGCCCCGCTGGCAGGCGCCGGGCCCGCGCTGCGGCAAGGCAACACCATCACATGGTCGCTGAACCAGCCTTGGTTCGGCGGCTGGTCCGGTGCGGAAATCTCCACCGACGGGCGCTCCCTCAGCGTGATCAGCGACAAAGGCCGCCTGCTTCACGCCCGGCTTGAACGCGGCGCGGGCGGGCGGCTGATGGGCATCACAGCGCTGGAATCTTTCCCGCTGATCGGTGCAAATGGCAAAGAACTGCACGGCAAAATGACCGATGCAGAAGGCCTCGCCCGCGATGCCGCCGGCAATCTCTATATTAGCTTTGAACATGCCCACCGCGTAATGCGGCTGGACCCGGCCACCGGACGCACCTCGGCCTTTGCCAAACTCTCCCCCGATATGGTGTTTCAGAAAAACTCCGGGCTAGAGGCGCTTGCCGTCACCCCCGAAGGCCAGATCTTCGCATTGCCCGAACGCTCCGGCGGCGAAAAACGCCCTTTCCCGGTCTATACCTATGCGCAGGGAAGCTGGCAGATCACGGCGCATATCCCCCGCCGTGGCCCCTTCCTGCCCGTCGGCGCGGATTTCGACGACCAAGGGCTGCTCTGGCTGCTCGAACGCACTGCCACCCCGCTGGGCTTCCGCAGCCGCATCCGCCGCTTTGATCTGGCGCGCCCCGATCTGGCCGAGCAAACTTTGCTCACCACCTTCCCCAGCCAGTTCGACAATCTCGAAACCCTCACCCTGTGGCGCGATCACGGTGGCAAACTTCGGGTGCTGCTGCTGTCAGATGATAATTTCCTGTCGATCCAGCGCAGCCAAATCACTGAATTCATCCTCGACGAATAACTTGCAACGCCCCCGCGCAGCCTCTAATGCAGGCCCGTCTGCACCCGCAGGCCAAGTCACCGCACCCTTGCAAAAAACGGTATTCAAAATGACACGCACGCATCTTCCGGGCATTCTCGCCATGGCCGCCATCGTTGTGGCCTCCAATATCCTTGTTCAATTCCTCTTTGGCCAATGGCTGACATGGGGGGCTTTCACCTATCCGCTGGCCTTTCTGGTCACCGATGTAATGAACCGCGCCTATGGCCCCGCCGCCGCCCGCCGGGTCGTGCTTGTGGGCTTTGTCGTTGGCCTGATCTGCTCGCTGATCGGCACGCAACTGGTTGGGGAATTTGGCCCGCTGGTCACCATCCGCATCGCCATTGCCTCCGGTCTCGCTTTTCTCACCGCACAGCTGCTCGACGTGGGCATCTTCAGCGCCCTGCGCGGCGGCGCTTGGTGGCGCGCGCCGCTTGCCTCCACCTTGGTCGGCAGCACCGTCGACACGTTGATTTTCTTCACCGTCGCTTTCTCCGGCTCCTTCAGCTTCATCCATCCCGCCACCGATGTCACATGGGCGCTCGGCGCCCTGCCCTTGCTGGGGTTTGGCCCGGACCTGCCACTCTGGGTCTCGCTTGCTGTTGCGGATTGGAGCGTAAAACTCACCCTTGGCCTACTGGCCCTGATCCCTTTCCGGCTGATCACCGCACGGCTTATGGCGCGCAGCTGATTTTCCAATTGGTTCAAAATCCTCGGGGAAGTTTGAAGGGGCAGACAGCCCCTTCATCGCGGCCCGCTTTTTAAGCGCAACCAAACCCGGCTCTCGGCAGAGCTAAAAACTTCTTTGCGTTTTGGAAAACCTGTGCCACCTTTCAAGTGAGTTCAACAAATGTAAAGGAGGTGATCCAGTGTCAAGAACGGTATTGGAACGGCATGTCGGGACAGTTGGGGAGGCTTCGCACTAGGGAAAACCTAGGTGCTTGAACAGAACTCCAACGGGCCGAAGGTCTAACCGCCTGCCCTCCTTGAAACCATTCGTCTAGGGCCGCTGCGTATCGCTGCGGCCCTTTTCATTTACGCCTATCATTTACCCTCAATCTCCCGGCGCATCTGCACCATCCGCCTCGCCCAGCGCGGCTGGCGGCACAGGCTCAACCGGCGCAATCGCCTCGCCATCCAGCGCCCGCCAAGCCGGAATTTCATCGTCAAAACTCTCCACCTCCAGCGGCAAAATGCGGCCCGCCGCCTCGGTGATCTCTTCCAACAGCGGCCCAGCCCCCACAATCACATAACGCCCCACATTGCGCCCGGATCGCAGGTCGGCACGCCACGCCTCCCAATTGAACCCTGCATCCCAATCCATGCCTTCGAAACGATCAAAAATGATCATCAAATCTATCTGCTCATGGCCATCAAACAGCTCGTTAAGCCGCCCTGCCAATGCCCCCGCCGCCTCGGCGCTCAGCCGATCCGTCACGCGAAACGTATATAAATCCGCCCGACTGGTGGGAATTTCGATCACAGCTTGTTGTTCCAACATCGCATGGCATCCTTTCATGGCTCTGCTGCCTCAACGCTCTTTCCCTTCGCGATGTTCCCATGCATGGTCGCGCCCATGCTGCACATTACCGATTCAATTGCGATCCAAGACTGGGAAATCACCGAAAGCTTCATCCGCAGCTCCGGCCCCGGCGGGCAGAACGTGAACAAAGTCTCCTCAGCGGTTGAGCTGCGCTTTACCGCCGCCACCTCACCCTCGCTTGCCCCGCCTGTGAAAACCCGGCTCAAGCGGCTGGCCGGACGCCGCTGGACCCTCGAAGGCATTCTTGTCATTCAATGCGAAGAAACCCGCAGCCAAGCCCGCAACCGCGAAATCGCCCGCGAGCGGCTGGCTGATCTGATCCGGAACGCCCTGACCCCGCCCAAACGGCGCATCGCCACACGGCCCACGCTTGGCTCGAAAAAACGCCGCCTCAAGGCCAAGAAAACCCGCGGCGAGGTGAAATCCCTGCGCGGCAAGGTTGATCCGGCGGATTAACCGCTCATCCGGCGCAGCAGATAAATATCCATGATCCACCCATGCGCCGCCCGTGCCTCGGCGCGGCGCTGCATGATCCGGGCCGAAACCTGCGCCAGCGGACCCTCTTCGATAATTTGCTCGGCCATGCCCACATAGGCACCCCACCAAATATACAGCCCCTCCGGCGGCAGCACGTCAAAAGCACAGCTGCCATCCAGCATCACTACCACCGTATCCACCCCCGGCGGCCAGCCCTCATCGCGCAGCCGCCGTCCAGTGGTCACAATAAAAGGTTTACCAATTTCATTCAGCACCGCCGCATGGGCCGCCGTGAGCCCCTGCAATGAGGTAATGCCGGGGATCACCTCAATCTGCGGCGCAGGCTCAAGCCGCGCTGCAATCCGTAAGGTACTGTCATAAAGCGATGGATCGCCCCAGACCAACAGCGCCACCCGCGCCGCGCCGGGATGCGCCGCAATCTGTGCCTGCCACCGCGCGGCAATCGCATCATGCCATGCATCCACACGGGCGCGGTAATCGGCAATGCCCTCGTCGCGCACAGGCAGATCGAACTCCGCCAGCGCAACCGCATCGCCCTCGATCACCTCGGCGCAAATATCCCGGCGCAGCTGCGCCAGATCATCTTTGGCATCGCCCTTATGCGGGATCAGGATCAAATCCTGCGCATTCATCGCGCGGATCGCCTGCAAGGTCAGATGCTCAGGATTGCCCGTGCCAATCCCAATAAGCGTCAGTTTCATCCTGCGTTCCTTTATCCCGGTATCCGCGCCAAGGCTTTCATCCGCAGCCCGCCCAGCACCCGCGCATCGTCAAATCTGCCATCGTTTGAGGCCTGATAAAGCGCCGCAAACCGCTGCAAATCAGGCAAATCGCCTGCGTCCAATTCGCCAAATAAATAAGCCACCTTGCCCGCCGCGCGAAATGCCATTGTCTGCGCCTTGGCACAGCCCGACATGCAATCAATCCCGCTCACCGCCGCGCCGGGCAACGCCGCCTGCACCTGCTGCAAAAAATCCGCCGCCCCTTCGGTACAGCTTGTGCAGACAAACACATTCACGGCTCAAAAACCGCCAAAGGACCATAGAAAATAAGCGCTGGCGTGGTGCTTGTGGTGTCTTCCAAATGCCGCGCCAATTGCGCAAGGGTCATCCGCTGCACCCGCTCGGCAGGGGTCGAAACCGCCTCGGCCAACATCGCAGGCGTATCCCCCGGCAACCCATGTTCCATCAACCGCAGGGCCAGCCCCGCAAAGGTGCGCTTGCCCATGTAAACCACCGTGGTGGCCCCCGGATCAGCCAGCGCCGCCATGTTCACATCTGGCGGCAAATCTCCGGTTACATCCGCTCCGGTGATGAACTGCACCCGCCGCGCCGTCAGCCGCCGCGTCAGCGGTATTCCCGCCGCCGCCGCCGCCGCCGAGGCACTTGTCACCCCCGGCACGATCTCGAATTCGATCCCTGCCGCCTTGAGCGCAGTAATCTCTTCCTCCAACCGCCCAAACATCCCGCTATCGCCGGATTTAAGCCGCACAACATTCAAACCCGCCAGCGCATGATCCACCAAAACCCGGCTCACATGATCTTGCTTGGGCGAAGCCCGCCCCGCGCGTTTGCCAACCCCGATCAGATCCGCATCGCGCCGCGCATGTTCCAAAATCGGCCCCGAGGACAAATCATCAAATAAAACCACATCCGCCGCCTCCAGCCGCTTCACAGCCTTCACCGTCAACAGCTCAGGATCACCCGGCCCCGACGATACAAAGGAAACAAACCCGCTCATGACGCCTCTGCGATCAGATGGAAAAACGTGCCAGACACCTGCCCGCCGCCTTCATATTGCCGATAGGTGCCGGTCTCGGGCACCTGCACATCATTGCTATCAGTGATATGCGCCAGCGGCGCGTCAGGCTCCGCCAAAATCGAGGCATAGTGGAACTCATGCCCGCGCAATTGCGCCCCCGCCCCATGGCCGGGAATCGCGGCTTTCAAATCGGCCTTGCGGTACCCAAGATGGAATTTGCGCTTCTCGAAACTGGTCTCCAGCCCCAGCAGCCCTGCCATCTGATGGCGCTGCCCGTCCTTATCAACCAGCCCCGCACCCAGCGCCATATAACCCCCGCATTCCCCGTGTACCGGTCTGGTCTGGGCGAACGCTTGAAGCCCCGCCCGAAACCGCGCCGCGGCGCCAAGCACGCCGCCATGCAACTCGGGATAGCCGCCCGGCAACCAGCACACATCAGCACTGGCATCAGGCGCTTCATCGGCCAGCGGCGAAAACGGCAACACTTCGGCCCCCGCCGCGCGCCACCCTGCCAGCAAATGCGGATAAACAAACGCAAAGGCATTGTCCTGCGCCAAGGCAATCCGCTGCCCCGGCGGCGTGATGCGTAGCGGATCATGCGCGCGGTCTTGCGCCCCTGCCGCTGCCGCGCACAACGCGTCCAGATCCACATGCGCCGCAACAAATGCCGCCGCCTCGGCCAGAATTTCCGGCAGGTTCTCTTGCTCGCCCGCCTGCACCAAGCCCAAATGCCGCTCTGGCATCTCAATCTCTTTGCGCCGCGGCAAGGCGCCCAACACTTCAATGCCGACCTGCTCCATGCCGACGCGGATCAACGTCTCATGGCGCGGCGATGCCACCCGGTTAAGCACAACCCCCGCCAGCTTCACATCAGGCCGCATCGTGGCAAAACCCAGCGCCGTTGCCGCCACCGATTGCGCCGCCCCCGAGGCATCCAGCACCAAAACCACAGGCCAGCCCATCATCGCGGCAATATCCGCGCTGGCCCCGTTGCCGCAGGCCCCCGGCACCGCAACCCCGTCAAAAAGCCCCATCGAACCTTCCGCAAGGATCAACTCGGCCCCCACCGCATTGCCCAGCAACCCATCAACTCGGTCGCGCCCCATGGACCAGCTATCAAGGTTAAATGACGCCCGGCCCGACGCCGCCGTGTGAAACGCCGGATCGATGTAATCAGGGCCGCTTTTGAACGGCTGTACCGCAACACCTTGCGCGCGCAGAGCCGTCAAAAGCCCCAGCATTAGGGTCGTTTTACCCGTGCCCGACGCGGGCGCAGAAATCAAAAGGCCAGAAGGTATCATGTCTCCTCCGGGAAACGCGGCGCAGTGCCTACCGGGCGGAAACGGCGGTCATAATCCCCCGCATAGAGCCTGCTTTCGCCAAAATCCTCCGCGCCAATCGCATGGCCCACAAGGATCAACGCAGTGCGCGCCATCTCATCGCCGATCGCCGTGCGCAAGGTGCCCAGCGTCGCCTTGACCACCCGCTCATCTGGCCAACTGGCGCGCCACACCACCGCCACGGGGCAATCTTCCCCGTAATGCGGCGAGAGCTCGGTCACGACTTTTTCCAGCACATGCACCGACAGGTGAATCGCCAACGTGGCCCCTGTGCGCGCAAAATTCGCGAGGCTCTCCCCCTCTGGCATGGCCGTCGCCCGCCCCGACGTCCGCGTCAGCACCACCGATTGCGCCACCCCCGGCAGGGTCAATTCCGCCGCCAATGTCGCTGCCGCCGCCGCAAAGGCTGGCACACCGGGCGTCACATCATAGGCGATCTCCAAATCACGCAGACGGCGCAACTGCTCGCCCATGGCGGACCACACTGACAGATCCCCCGAATGCAGCCGCGCCACATCCTGCCCCGCCGCATCGGCGCGGGCGATCTCATCCATGATCTCATCGAGCGACAGGCGCGCGGTGTTCACAATATGCGCGCCTTCGGGGCAATGCGACAGCAGGGCCTCCGGCACAAGCGAGCCTGCATAGAGGCACACAGGGCAGGCTGCGATCAAATCGCGCCCGCGCAGGGTAATCAAATCTGCCGCCCCCGGCCCTGCTCCGATGAAATGAACCGTCACGTCTTATCCTTTCGTCTCGGCGATTGCCGCCGTTGCCATACCATCGCCCGACACGGCCCGCGCTGCAACCAGCACAGCCCCCGGACCTGCCGCCACCAGCGCCGCCGCTTCGGCCAGCGATCCGGTGCCAAATCTATCGATCACGCGCTGCGATTGGGTTTCCGTCAACACCAGCGCCATATCCTGCTGCGATGCGCCAAGCCCCGGCAAAGCGCAACTGGCCGCAAAGGCGCGAAACACCTCCGCCCGCGATTTTGCCGCTTCGGTCACCAATCCATCCGGCATCGGCGCACCGTCCAGCGCCCGCTCCAGCGCATCGCGCAGCGACGCTTCTGTCGCCGCCCCGCGAAACCCAATACCTGCAAATCTCATAGGGTCACGCTCCATTGCACAACAGGCCGCGCCGCCTGCCAGCCGCGCATCCGCCCCAATGGTGCCGCCTGCGAAAGCTCCACCCGCAGCAGGCTCCCGCCCCAGCGGCTGTGCGCCTGCGCCAAAAGGCTCTCAGTTTCCAACGTCACCCCATTGGCCACCAATCGGCAGCCCTTGGGTAAACGATCAAAAAGCGTCTCTAGCAAAGGCATATTCCCGCCCCCACCAATAAACACCGCATCAGGCAGCGGGCGATCATCCAGCAGGGAAATCGCATCGCCCAGATGCACCTGCAAACGGTGCTCTACCCCGAACCCTTCGGCATTGGCGCGGATATTTTGCGCCCGCTCGCCGCGTAATTCGAACGCGTCCGAACAGCCCCCCGCAAGACACCATTCCACTGAAATAGAGCCTGATCCCGCCCCAATATCCCAAAGCCGCGCGCCGGGACGTGGGGCCAATGCTGAAAGGCTCAGCGCCCGCATCGGCGCTTTGGTGATCTGCCCGTCGCTGGCAAACAGATCATCTGGCAACCCCGCACTGCGCGGCAGACCAATATCACCGGGCAACTCAACGGCCACCATCACCGGGGCCGCAATATCGCCCAAATCAAACCCCGCCGCGCGCGCCTTGCGCAGCCGTGCGCGCGGCCCGCCCAAACACTCCATCACATGCAAAACCGCGTCCCCGCCGCCCTGCGCCACCAGCCATTCAGCAAGCTCCGCCGGAGCCGCACCATCGCGCAGCGTGCAGATCATCCGCCCCTGCGGGCGCAGCGCCCCGCGCAACCGCGCATAAGGCGCCGCATGCAGCCCATGACAGGTCAGGTCTTCCATCTTCCAGCCCAGCGCATTTGCCGCCAGCTGAAAGCTCGACGCCGCCGGAAAGCTGCGCCACTCACCGGGGGCCAGCGCCGCCATCAGGCTGCCGCCAGCGCCAAACCAGAACGGATCACCAGAAGCCAACACCGCCACCCGCTTGCCCCGCTCCGCCAGCACAGGCGCAGTTGAAAAAGGCACCGGCCATGGCACGCCCCGCGCCCCTGCCTGCACCAATTCCAAATGCCGCGCCCCGCCAATCACCACCTGCGCCTCCTCAAGCGCGCGGCGGCTTGCGGCGCTTAGCCCATCAAGGCTATCCTCGTTCAATCCGATAATGCTGACCCAAGGTTCATCCATGCAACGCGTCCTTCTCCTTGGTGGCACCACAGAGGCCAGCACCCTCGCCAAAACCCTGCATTCCGCCGCAATAGAGACTATTTTTTCCTATGCCGGACGCACCCGCGCACCGATAGCCCAGCCCGTGCCCACACGCATCGGCGGCTTTGGCGGCGTGGCGGGGCTCACCGCATTTCTGCGCGCCGAACACATCACCCATATGGTCGATGCCACCCATCCATTTGCCGCGGGTATGAGCGCAAACGCCGCCGCTGCCGCTGCGCAAACCGGGGTGCCGCTGCTGCGTTTTGAACGCCCCGCATGGCAGGCCGGTCCCGGCGATAATTGGGCGTTTTGCCCCGATATAGGCTCTGCTTTGGCGCATTTGCCTGCCGCGCCTGCCACCGTGTTTCTGGCCATCGGCAAACAGCATATCGGCGTGTTTGCCGCCCGCCCCGAACATCACTATCTGCTGCGTTTGGTCGATACGCCGGAAGCACCGCTGCCCCTGCCGAAAGTCTCCACCGTCATCGCGCGCGGCCCCTTCACCTTGCAAGGTGATCTTGACCTGATGCGCAACCACGGCGTCACCCATATCATCGCCAAAAACGCAGGCGGCACCGGCGCGCGCGCCAAGCTTGACGCCGCGCGGCAATTGCACCTGCCGGTGATCATGATCGACCGTCCCGCCCTGCCCAAAACCGCCATTGCCCCCGATATAGAGACTGTTTTGCACTGGCTGGCTCATGAGGCCGAGCGCGGCGTATAGACATAACGACCCACCCGCCGCGTGGCCGAATTGCCCACCAGCACCACAGTTTGCATATCCGCCATATCCGCCGTCGCCTCGCCCAGCGTCACCGTGCGCAATGCTTCATCGGGGCGGCTGATGGCACGGGCAAAGGTGATCAACCGATCCGGTCCACATTCCTCGCGCAGAATATCCAACGTTTCGCCAAATTGATGGGGCCGCGATTTGGACCGTGGGTTATAAAACGCCATGGCGAAATCCGCCTGTGCCGCCAGCCGCAATCGCCGCTCAATCATCGCCCAAGGCTTGAGGTTATCGCTCAAATTGATGGCGCAGAAATCATGGCCCAAGGGTGCGCCCGCCCGTGCCGCTGCTGCCAACATCGCCGTAATGCCGGGCAGCACGGAAATCTCCACACCCGTAAATTCGGGATGCGCCTCCAGCGTCTCGAACACCGCCGAGGCCATGGCGAACACGCCCGGATCGCCCCCCGAAACCACCGCCACGCGCCGCCCCTTCGCCGCCAATTGCAACGCATGCAGCGAGCGGTCGATCTCCACCCGGTTGTCACTGGGATGCAAGGTTAGCCCCGCACGCGGCGCGACCCGCTTCACATACGGGATGTAGCCAATCACATCCGTCGCCCCAGCCAGCACAGCGCTCACTTCGGGCGTTACCAGATCCTCGCGCCCCGGCCCAAGGCCCGCAATCGCAACCCAGCCGCTCATTCCGCCGCCTCGGGCCTGCGCCCTTGGCCATGCACCAGAACAATCGCGAAATAGGGGCAATCATCGTCGGCCACATCCGTCAGCTTGGCAATGCGCTGCCCCGGCATCGTGCCGCGCTCCACCAGCCACGCATCCTCCAGCCGCCCCGCATCACGCAGCGCCGCGCGCACGGCAGGAATATTCCGCCCGGTTTTCATCACAACCAACGCATCGCTGCGGCGCATATGCTCGGTCAAATCCGCCTGCGGCAAGGTGCCCATCAGCACGGTCATCACATCGTCGCCCCAAGTGAACGGCGTATCAAGCGCGTTCCAGCACCCCACCATGCCGGGGATCGCAGGCAACACTTCCACCTCGGCGCGCCCCTGCAAACGGGTGTGCAGATGCATGAAAGAGCCATAGAAAAACGGATCACCCTCACACAGTACTACCACCTCTTCGCGCAGCGCCAGTTCGGCCAGCCTATCAGCCCATTCCGCATAGAAATCGACCATCAAGGCGCGGTATTCTTCTGATCCAAAATGCGCCTCGGTGGTGACGGGATATTCCATCGCATATTCGACCACATCGTCCCGCAGCATTCCTTCCACTATGCTGCGCGCCTGCCCCGCGCGGCCTTTCTTGCGGAAATAGGCCAGGTGTTTTGCGCCGCGCACTGCCCGGTCGGATTTCACACTCATCAATTCAGGATCGCCCGGCCCTAGGCCTGCACAGATAACCTTGCCCATGCTCATTCCACCCGGCTCGCGAGCGCATTAACCGCCGCCACTGTGATCGCGGAGCCGCCCAAGCGCCCGCGCACGATCATCGAGGGCACGGGCTGCACCTGCATCAACGCATCTTTGCTCTCCGCCGCGCCAATAAATCCAACCGGACAGCCAATAATCGCCGCCGGGCGCGGACAGCTTGGATCTTCAAGCATGTTCAGCAAATGAAACAGCGCCGTTGGCGCATTGCCAATCGCCACAACAGCGCCCGCCAAATGTGGCCGCCACAATTCCAGCGCCGCCGCCGAGCGTGTGTTGGCCATTTCCGCCGCCATGTCCGGCACCCGCGCATCGCGCAGCGTGCAAATCACCTCATTCTCGCGCGGCAGACGTTTGCGGGTGATGCCTTCGCTCACCATATAGGCATCGCACAAAATCGGCGCGCCATCCTCCAGCGCCGCCCGCGCCGCGATCGCCATGCCGGGGGTGAAAACCACATGCTGCTCCAGCCCAACCATCCCCGCCGCATGGATCATCCGCACAGCGACGATCTCTTCTTCCGGCGTGAACCGTGCCAGATCGGCCTCGGCCCGGATGGTTGCAAAGGATTGGCGGTAAATTTCCGCGCCATCGGTGATGTAACTATGGGGCATCAGATCGCCTTACCTAACTCTTGGGGGGACAGCCCGCACTGCGCAGGACGATCTGCCGCCGTGCCATCCCGAATGATATCATAGCCTTGCGCCGAAGCCACCACCGTGACCGGCGCAGGGCGCGGATGGGCGCAGCCTTTGCTGCATCCCGAAACATGCAGACGCGCCCCCGGCGGCAATTGCCCCGCCAAATGCCGCGCCAAATCTCGCGTGTCGCCCTGCGCCTGCGCGCATCCCGGCGCCCCGGTGCAGGCCACAATCCGAAGCAACGGATCATCACCGCGCAAAATAAGCCCCGGCAGGTCGGGCAGGCTCTGCTGCCCTTCGATGAGCACCATGCGCCAAGGCGTCAGCCGAAGCGCGCCAAGGCCTGCAAGCGCGCTCAACCCCGCCGCATCAATCTGGCCAAAGGCCAAGCCCGCCAGAACCCCTTGCGGGTAAATCCCCGGCGCGGGCAACGCGCCCCCTGTCTGGCGCGGCTGGTCAAATCCTTCCGGCAACGCAGCGCCCGCAGCCACAAACCCGGCCATCCGCCCGCGCCCCTGCGCCGCGCCGCCTTGGTCCAGAAAATAAGCGGCCAATGCCAATGCCTGCGCCCCAGCCTCGCCTGCTGCCAAAGGTTTGCCCCGCGCCAAACCTTCCGCACACAGCAACAATTGCCCATCCGCCGCCCGCTCCAGCCGGATATCACCGGGCGCGTCTTGCAAAACCGGCACTGCGCCGCAATCAACCACAAACCCGAACTTTCCGGGCAAATCGGGCGAATTCGTTGCGGTCAAACCGCGCTCTAATGCCTGCGCAAAACCCTGCGCCGCCTCATCTGCAAAGGGCGATAAGATCACATTGCGCCGCGCCTCGGCCTGCGCTGTGGCGTCGATCAAATCCAGCGCCCGCAGCGCCGCGATCAACGCCCCATGACTGGCCTCGCGCACACCGCGAATTTGCAGATTGGCGCGGCTCGACAGATCCAGCATCCCGTTGCCAAATTCCTGCGCCGCCTGCGCGATCCCCGCCACCTGCGCTGTGCTGAGCCGCCCGCCACGGGGCCGCACCCGCACGACCCAGCCATCGCCTGACAACATCGGACGCAGCGCGCCGGGGCACCAGCCCTTGATCTGCGGCGCGCCCGTCACTCCGCAGCCCCAAGCGCGGCAGTAATCGAATTGCGCCGCGTCACCCACAGCCCCGCATCACGCAGCGCGTTAAACCTGTCGCGCATCGCCTCCAACGCGCCGGGGTTCTCCGCCTGCATGAAATCCACCAAATCCTCGCGCCCCAACGTGGCGTCGAAGTAAAGATCAAACAGATGCCCCGGCACCTCGCGCGTCAAATGCGCAAAGGCCGCAAGATTATCCAGCGTCGCCGCCAACTCTGCCGCCCCGCGAAACCCGTGCCGCATCATGCCATCCGCCCATGCCGGATTGGCGGCGCGGGCCCGCACCACACGGGCGATTTCCTCGGGCATGGTGCGCGCACGCGGCGCGCCAACCACGGTGCTATCCACATGATACATCGCAGGTGCCGCCGCGCCCAAATGCGCCATCGCAGCAGCAAACCCGCCCTCGTGGCTGGCATAATCCGACGCCAGCAACACATCGCTTTCCGCCAAATCCTGCACATGGGCAAATCCATCAGCCCCCGCCAAACGCGCCTCAAGCCCCGCGCGGTCCTGATGCGCCTCGCCCTTGGCATCAATCGCCCATTCAGATCCCTTGAGCCACGCCTGACCCGCCGCATCGCGCCCCGCATCGCTATAATCTTGCAAGGCACTTTCCATGCCCATGCCATAAAGCCCCGGCTTTGGCCCAAACACCCGCGGCGCACGAATAAGATAGGGGTTCATATCCGCCGCCTCTTCGCGCTCGGCCAAGGCCGCGGCGCCGGCCTCAAAAATCCCGGCAAGCCCGGGGAAAATATCACGAAACAGGCCCGATACACGCAATGTCACATCAATGCGCGGCCGCCCCAGCAAGGTCAGCGGCACCACCTCGAACCCCGACACCCGCTCGGAGCCTTCATCCCAGCGCGGCGCAAGCCCCGCCAGATGCAGCGCCATCGCCATTTCCTCGCCCGCCGTGCGCATTGTGGCCGATCCCCACAGATCGACGACCAAACCGCGCGGGTAATCGCCCTGATCTTGCAAATGCCGCCGGATCAATTCCTCGGCCAGCTTCACCCCTTGGGCATGGGCCGCCCGCGACGGCACCGCGCGCGGATCAACCGAATACAGATTACGCCCCGTTGGCAGCACATCCGAGCGCCCCCGATAGGGCGAACCAGACGGCCCCGCCGCCACGCGCCGCCCCGCCAGCGCCGCCAGCAAACCTTCCGTCTCGCCCGCCGCCCGGCCATAGACATGCAGCCCGTCGCCAAACTGGCTTTCCTTGATGTCACAGACAAAACTATCAATCCGGGTGATCGCCTCGGCGGCGCTGGCATCATCGCCAAGGCCCAAATCGGCCTCCACCCCTGCGGCCTGCGCCTCGGCACGGATCGTGCCAATCAACCGATCCCGCCGCGCCGGGTCCAACCCATCAGCGGTAGAATATTCATCCAACAACCGCTCCAGCGCCAGCAACCCCTCAGGCACCGCACTTTGCGCCATGGGCGGCGGCACATGGCCCAAAGTCACCGCGCAAATCCGCCGTTTGGCCTGCGCGGCCTCGCCCGGATCATTCACGATAAACGGATAGATCACCGGCAGATCGCCAATCAGCGCCTCAGGCCAGCATCCCTCCGACAGGGCCACCGCCTTGCCCGGCAACCATTCCAGCGTGCCATGCGCGCCAATATGCACCAGCGCGTCCATGCCGCGCGCCCGCAGCCACAGGTAAAACGCCACATAGGAATGGCGCGGCACACGTTCCAGATCGTGGTAATCATCCTCGCGCCCGGCCACGTCGCCGCGCTCAGGTTGCAGCGCCACCAGCGCAGTGCCAAGCTGCTGCGCCGGGAACTGAAACGCACCGCCCGCTATCAAAGGGTCATCCGCCGGATCGCCCCACGCAGCCCCCAGATCATCGCGCAGCTCCTGCGGCAGCTCGGCCAGCGCCGCCTGATATTCCGCCAGCGGCCAAGAAATTCGCGCCACAGCCAGTGATTTGCCAAAGCCGATTTCCGGCGTCACCCCATATCCGGCCTGCGCCAGCGCCATCAACATGTCTTCCACCGAAGCCAGCGCATCAAGCCCAACCGCATGGGCCATCTGATCGGCGCGCCCCGGATAGGTCGACAAAACCAACGCCAGTTTGCGCTGCGCCGCCGGGGTTTGCGCCAAGCGGTGCCAGCCCTTAACCCGCGCCACCACCGCATCAATCCGCGCCATATCCGCCGCATGAACAAACCGCGCATATTGCAAATCGGGGTCGCGCTTTTGCGGCGCTTTAAAGCTGACCACACCGCCAAACAGGCGGCCATCCACCTCGGGCATGACCACATGCATCGCCAAATCCGCAGGCGACAACCCGCGCTCGCTGCTTGCCCAATCACCGCGCCGCGCCGTCGACAGCGCCACCTGAAACACCGGACACCCCGGCGCATCCAGCGGCGATTGCCCGTCATCGCCGCGCCCCGAAAATGCCGTGGCATTCACAATGGCAACCGGCGGCACATCGCCCAGCGCTTGGCCAATGAATTCCCGCGCCTGCGCCGCCTTGAGCGAAGGCACAAACAGCCCCGTCGCGGCAAATCCCGCCGCGCGCAGCTGCGCAATCAGCGCATCCACCGGGCCAGTATCCGCCGCCGTCAAATAGCTTCGGTAAAATGTCACAAAAACCGTCTGCGCTGCGGGTTCTGGCGCGGCAATCACCCCGCGCTCTGGGTCATAAAACCCCACATCAGGGATGGTTTTTGCCCCCATCACAGGCCCGGCATAAAACCCCGCCGCCAACGCCATCTGCGCCAAAGCCGCCTGCGCCGCCACCGCGCCGCCCGCATCACACAGATGCGAAAGCCGCCGCAACGTCGACACAGGCAGGGTCGAATAGCCATCCAGCGCCGGGTCTTCGCGCCCATCCGCAGGCAGAACCGCCAAGGCAATCCCATTGCGGCGCGCAAAATCTTGCACCTGCATCAACCCGTAAGACCAATAGTTTTCACCGCCAATCAGCCGGATCAAAATGCCCTTGGCCCCGCTTAGCGTTGCCTCAACATAATTATCCACCGATGCCGGATGCCGCAGCGCCACAAGGTTGCACAGACGCAGACTCGGCAGATCACCCGCCTTGCCTCCGCCCCGGTGCCAGCCCGCCGCGAAAGCGCCTAAGTCACTGTCAGAGAACGACAACACCACCAGATCGGCGGGGTCTTGCCCCGGATCATAGGGCGTTTCGCTATCCTCCAGCCCATGGCTCTCGCGAAAGACCACATGCATGGATCAGGCGCCCAACACGTCGCGGATTTTAGCGGCATCCACGTGATCATGCTCGGCAATCACCACCAAGGCACCGTTGCGCGCATCGCCGCCCCATGGACGGTCAAACTGGTGCCGCACCCGTGCGCCCACCGCCTGCACCAACAAACGCATCGGCTTGCCAGCCACCGCGATATAGCCTTTGACCCGCAGCACATCTTGCTCCTTGGCCAGACGCTCGATCGCGGCAACCAACGCATCCACATCCTCGATCTCGGGCATCGGCACAACAATAGTGTCGAAATCATCATGCTCGTGGTCGTCATGCCCATCATGATGCGAAGGGCGCGCCGCCAGATCATCCTCAGCCGCTGCGTGCAGCCCCAGCACAACCTTGGGGTCAATCACCCCTTCGGTCATCTCGAGCACCGGAATTTTGCGCGGGCTTTGCGCCTCGATCACGGCGCGGGCCTTGGCCAGCCCCTCTGGCCCTGCCAGATCAGCTTTGGACAGCAAAATGATATCGGCGCAGGAAATCTGATCTTCAAAAACTTCGCTCAGCGGCGTTTCATGATCCAGACTGTCATCCGCCAGACGCTGCGCATCCACTGCCGCCACATCCGAGGCAAACCGCCCTGCGGCCACGGCCTCGGCATCCGCCAGCGCAATCACGCCATCCACGGTGATCTTGGACCGGATCGCAGGCCAGTCAAACGCCTTGAGCAGCGGCTTGGGCAAGGCGAGGCCCGAGGTCTCGATCAAGATATGATCAGGCCGTACCGGCATCGCCATCAGCGCCTCAATCGTAGGGATGAAATCATCCGCCACCGTGCAGCAGATACAGCCATTGGCCAGCTCAACGATGTTTTCCGCCGGGCAATCCTCATCGGCACAGCCTTTGAGGATCTCGCCATCAACACCCATGGTGCCAAATTCATTCACCAAAACCGCCAGCCGCTTGCCTTTGGAATGGGTCATCAAATGCCGGATCAGCGTGGTTTTGCCAGAGCCCAGAAAGCCGGTGACAACAGTTACGGGAATTTTGCTCAGGTCAGTCATTGGGAATCTCCAAAGGCGGAATACGGGCAAGGCTTTGCTTGCGGAAAATCACCGGGCGTTCGCGCCATGGCACGATCCCGGTTTCCGAAGCCGCATAGGCGGCGGCTCCGGTCAATATCTCGGCGCTGTTCTCGGGGGTCATGCGCCCATAAACATAGGTCCATTTGCCCGGCGCAGACAGGGCCACAGCGGCCCCTTGCGAACAGGCAGACAGACATTCAACCGGCACAATCCGCACGCCTTCGGGCGCGCCTTCGCCGGTCATCGCGGCCAACAGCAGCGCGCCTGGGCGCTGGCTGTCGTCTTCGACCGCTTCGCCAGCGCGGCAAGTGGTGCAGACGTGTAGTGTCACTGTCATTTGGCAGCTCCGGAGTTGGCGGCAGGATCAGGCAATCGCCCTATCCCAATCCCGCGTTTCGGGCAAGCAAGCGCCCTATTGCACATCAATCGTGACCTGTGCGGCGATCTCTTTGCCTGCCACGGTCAAGGGGCGGTGGTCATTGGCGTTCAGCGAGACTTTCACCTCAACCGCCCCTTGCGGCAGCGCCGCCAGATGCATCCAATCCCCATATAACCGGCTCAGCTTGCGCCCATTCACATAAATATGTGCATGGCCCTCGCCCGGTGCGTTTGCGCGCCCCGCCTGCGCTGGGGCAAAGGCAAAATTCTGCGCCTTCACTTGCAGGTTATAACCTGAAACCGGGTCCGGCATGACCTCAATCGCCACCTCCGGCGCGCCCTGCGCAGGCAGATCAAGCGGCACGCCATGCGCGTCATGATCCGCCGCCTCCGCCCCGTGATGCGCAGGATTGCCATGGTCATGACCCTCCAAAGTGACATCTTGAGAAACGGCAGTCAGAAACCCAATGCCGCCCCCAAAAATCAGACCAATCACAAACAGGCCAAGCCCCCTCATGCCTGCCCTTCCCGCTGCCAGAAAAACCCAGCCAGCAACCCAAGGCAGGCCCAAGCCGCAAGCCCGACCCCCAGCGCACGCGCCGCAAACAGCGCCGCAATTTCCGGCGGCACAGGACCGGCCAGAACGTCAGGCTCCGGCGCACCAATGATATGCGGCGCGGCCAGTAAAATAATCGCAACGCCCCATGCCATCCACGACTTGGCAAACCCGATCAGCCCCAGCGCCAGCGCCGATGCGCCGACAGTCGCGAACCACCAAATCTGGCGCGCACCCACATCGGCTGCGGCCACGCCGGGCACTTCGGGCGGCAGGGAAAACCCCGGCGCCAGATGAAAGGCAATAAACCCTGCCAGCCCCCAGATCATCCCTTGGCGCGCATCAATACGCGGGCGATATTCCTCGGCCACACTAAACAGCGCCACCAAGATCAACGCATACCCGGTATAGATCAGCATCGAAAACAACAGGCTCAGCCCATCGCGCAGCGGGTCCAATCCGGGCAATTCAGGATGCGCAGAATTGGGCGCCGCACCAAAATGGCTCAGCGTGCCGCCCTCATACAGCTCCGCATGCAGCAAAACAGGCTGCACAAATGCAAGCTGCAGCAGACCGGCAATCAAGCCTGCTACAGCGCCAGCGAACAACGCGCTGACAATAATTCTGGAAACCATTGGTTAGTGGCAGGGAAAGCCAGTGGCGTGGCGCACATCATGCGCCGCATCATGCAACGCAGCCGCTTGCACATGGCCTGTGATCGAAATCATCGCCACACCCAAAGCCATCACAAACAAAGCAGGCACGAATCGCGTGCGGGCCAGTTTCAGCGTCTTGGTCGTTGTCGTCATTTTCAGTCTCCTTGCCGTCACACCCGACGGCGTTTTGTTACTCCTTGCTCGGCAGGTCTCCTGGCTCGCGGGTCGTGACCTTGGCCTGCCTTCCCATCCCCTTGCGGGGAAAGTGGCGTTAGTGGCGTCGGCTCACCGCTTACAGTCGCGGGGGCGGCTTCGGCTTCGGCTGCGCGGGGCAGTCTGACCGAATTCCCTATTGTGTCCCACGCCCCGAAAGGCGCTTAGCGGAACACCAAGCCCGATCATTTATGACCGCCCCCGCGCGAAAAGCAAGGTTGATTTGCGACATTCCGCCACGCAGCTGCGCTGCGCAGGCGGGGTTTCCGGCCGAAATCCCCTGTTGCGGCAAAACGCCCCTGATTCTGTGCCGCGCCCCTGCCTCGCTCGGCGAAACTGCGCCGCCCTGACGGAAACTAGGTAACATCTTAGGCAAAAATCGCTCTCAAACGGCATTGTTCGTTGTTTCAAAACCAAATTGGGGTATCAGGGGGCAAATAGACGATACAAAAGCAGGCTTATGCAGGAAAATCATCGAACAACGCAGGGCGCGGCCCCTTCCACAGGCGCGGCGACACCGGCAACCGCTGAAATCGGCGCGCGCGAATGGGTTAAAATCCTGTCGAAGTACCGCGACCCAAGCAGCGCCCGCAGCGCATTTGAACTTGGGGTCACCATCGGCCCCTTCATCGCGCTTTGGGCCTTGGCTTGGTTCGCCCTGAGCATCAGCGGCTGGCTCGCCCTCGCGATCTCCATCGGCAACGCGGCATTCTTGCTGCGGCTCTTCGCCATCCAACATGATTGCGGCCATGGCGCGTTTTTCAAAAACCGCGATGTCAGCGACTGGACAGGCCGTGTGCTCGGCGTGCTTACCCTTACCCCTTATGACGTTTGGCGCCATTCCCACGCGATGCACCACAGCTCGGCTGGCAATCTGGGCCGGCGCGGCATGGGCGACATCCACACGCTGACCGTGGCCGAATATAAGGCCCTCACCCCGATGGGCCGCCTCGGCTACCGGCTCTACCGGCACCCGATTGTGCTCTTTGGTCTGGGGCCAGGCTATCTGTTCTACTTCCAGAACCGTCTGCCGCTGGGCATGATGGCAAAAGCCAAATTCTGGGCCAGCGCCATGTACACCAATGCCGCGATCCTGACGGCGCTTGCGGTGATCTATTACTTTGGCGGGCTGCTGCCTATCTTGCTGATCTTCCTGCCCACCACCTTGCTGGCCGCCACCGCTGGGGTCTGGCTGTTCTATGTACAGCACCAGTTCGAGACCACCCATTGGGAATCCGAAGAAGAGTGGGACCTGCACGATTCGGCCCTGCACGGCAGCTCGCACTATGTGCTGCCTTCCGTGCTGCAATGGCTCAGCGCCAATATCGGCATCCACCACGTGCACCATCTCTATAGCCGCATCCCGTTTTACCGCCTGCCCGAAGTGCTGCGCGATCACGCGGTGCTGGCCGATGGCAACCGGATGACCATCCGCGAAAGCTTCGCCAACGCGCGGCTGCATCTGTGGGATGAAAAAAGCAAACGCCTGCTGTCTTTTGCACAGGCCCGCAAAACAGCCACCTAAGGCTCACAAATAAAAATGCCGCCCACCGGGGCGGCATTTTTCATTCAGGTGCGCAGGTTACACAATCACCTGCTGCGCCTCTTGATCACCCACCCCAAACACCCGTTTGTAGCGCGCAATCTCTTCTGCCGGGCCCATCGCCTTATTGGGGTTATCCGACAGTTTCACCGTTGGATGCCCATTGGCGCTGACCGCTTTGCACACAAGGCTGAACGGCGCCAAACCATCATCCGGCACCAGCCCCCTGAAATCATTGGTCAGCAGCGTGCCCCAACCAAACGACACATTTGTCTTACCCGAAAACTCGCCATGCAGGCTGCGGATCTTATCCACGTCCAGCCCATCGCTAAAGATCACCCGTTTCTGGGTGGGATCTTCGCCGCGTTCTTTCCACCAATTGATACAGGTCCGCGCCGCCGTGGCCGGATCGCCGCTATCCACCCGGATACCGGTCCACCCCGCAAGCCAATCGGGCGCATTGTCCAAAAACCCTTTGGTGCCATAAGTGTCGGGCAGGATAATCCGCAGATTGCCCTCATGCTCGTCATGCCAATCGGACAACACATCATAAGGTGCCTGCGCCAGCGCCGCATCGCCTTTGGCCAGCGCGGCATAAACCATCGGCAATTCATGCGCATTGGTGCCAATCGCCTCGACCTCGCGGCGCATGGCGATCTTGCAGTTTGACGTGCCGGTAAACGCACCGCCCAGCCCTTCGCGCATCGCCTGCACACACCAATCCTGCCAGAGGAACGAATGCCGCCGCCGCGTGCCAAAATCCGCAATCGACAGACCTTCAATATCCCGCAGCGCCTCGATTTTCTCCCAAACCCGCGTCATTGCCCGCGCATAAAGCACCTGCAATTCGAACTTGGCCATCCCGTCCAGCACCGCCCGCCCGCGCAGCTCCATCAGCACGGCAAGCGCGGGAATTTCCCACAGCATCACCTCATGCCATTTGCCCTCAAAGGTCAGCTCATATTGGTCGCCCTTGCGCTCCAGATGATAGGGCGGCAGCCGCAACCCCTCGAACCATTCCATAAAATCAGGCCGGAACATCTGGCGCTTGCCATAAAACGTGTTCCCGCGCAGCCATGTGCTTTCGCCCCGGCTCAGGCTGAGCGAGCGGATATGATCCAACTGCTCGCGCAATTCACCCTCGTCAATCAACTTGGCCAGCGGCACATCCTTGGACCGGTTGATCAGGCTAAACGTGACCTGAGTGTCGGGCTTATTGCGAAAAATAGACTGACACATCAACAGCTTGTAAAAGTCCGTATCAATCAGCGACCGAACAATTGGGTCGATTTTCCACTTGTGGTTCCAAACGCGGGTGGCAATATCAACCATGCGAGTATCCTTCTCATTTCGGATGTTGTGCCAAGGATCGCGACACAAGGGCAAGAGGAAACCCATTTATGTACATGCCCGACTGGATGGCGATTGCCTTGCTGGGCCTGCTTTTGCTGGGTTTTTACCTCTGGCTGGAACTGGGCGGGCGCCGCGCCGCGCCCCGCCGCCAGAAACCAAAACGCCGCCCCCGCAGCCCCAAAACCTCCCGCGCCAAAAACCCCAACATCGTCATCGACGGCACCAATGTGATGTTCTGGCGCGACGAGACCGCACAGATCGCCACCTTGCAAATGGTCGTGAACCAGCTAAGGCAGAAAGGCTTCACCCCGATGGTTTTCCTCGATGCCTCCTCGCGCCACCACATGGGCGACACCTCTTATAACGAGGCGAAATTCGCCCAATCACTGGGCCTGCCGCGAACCCAAGTGACGGTCTGCCCCGCCAAAACCGAAGCAGACGCCTTTATTCTGGAATACGCCCAACCCAGAAAACTACCCGTTGTCACCAACGACAATTTCCGCGACCGCCCGCAGGCGGCGCGCAATGTTCGCCTGATCCACGGCCATTTCCAAGGCCAGCGCCCGGTGCTGAAAAACCTTTAAACCAGCGTAACGCCAGCCGCTTTCATCCCCGCAACGGCAGCATCCAGCGATCCGTCCAGATCAATCGCGCGGCTCAAATCTTGCCGCACATCCACCTCGAACCCCAATTTCGCCGCATCCACCGCCGAGAAATTCACGCAAAAATCCAGCGCCAGCCCCACCATGACAAGCTTGGAAATCCCCCGCGTGCGCAGATAGCCCTCCAGCCCGGTAGCCGTCTCATGGTCATTCTCAAAAAACGCAGAATAGCTGTCAATCGCGGGGTTAAACCCTTTGCGAATGATCAAATCCGCCCGGTCCTGTTGCAGCGCCATGTGGAATTTCGCGCCCATACCGCCTTGAATACAATGGTCCGGCCAAAGCACCTGCGGCCCGTATGGCATGTCGACCATCTCATAGATGCCGCGCCCCTCATGGGCCGACGCAAAAGACGAATGCCCCGCCGGATGCCAATCTTGCGTCAGCACCACCGCGTCAAATTCAGGCATCAGCGCATTGATGCCATCGACAATCTCATCGCCCCCCGGCACCGCCAATGCGCCCCCCGGACAAAAGTCGTTTTGCACGTCGATCACGATCAGAGCCTGCATGGCGCACCCTTTCCTTTATGTCTCTTTGCGCAGGTTTTACCGCAGCGCCCCCTTGCGCAACAGCCCTATCAGCGCCTATTTGCTGCGCCATGTATACGATTGCAGCACTCTACCACTTCACCCGCTTCGAAGACCCCGACGCCCTGCGCCCGGCCATTGTCGCGCTATGCGCCGCGCAAGAGGTCAAAGGCACGCTTCTGGTGGCCCGCGAAGGCATCAACGGCACCATCGCAGGCCCGCGCGCGGGCATTGACGCGGTGATCGCGCATCTGCGCGCCCTGCCGGGTTGCGCGGCGCTGGAGTGGAAGGAATCCACCGCCTCCCAGCCGCCATTTGGCAAGATGAAAGTGCGCCTGAAACGCGAGATCGTCACCATGGGCCAACCCGATGTGGACCCCACCGCAGGCACCGGCCATTACGTGGCCCCCGCCGATTGGAACGCGCTGATCACGGACCCCGAAGTCGCCGTGATCGACACCCGCAATGATTACGAAGTGGCCATCGGCACCTTCGACGGCGCGATCGATCCGCAAACCAAAAGCTTCGGTGAATTTCCCGCATGGTGGGAGGCCAACAAGGAGCGCTTTCACAACAAGAAAATCGCCATGTTCTGCACGGGCGGCATCCGCTGCGAAAAATCCACCAACTACCTGCTGGGTCAGGGCGTGGACGAGGTTTACCACCTCAAGGGCGGCATCTTGAAATACCTCGAAGAAGTCCCGCAAGAACAAAGCAGTTGGCAAGGCGAATGTTTCGTCTTCGACAACCGCGTCTCTGTGGGCCACGGGCTCAAAGAAGGGCCGCACACGCTCTGCCATGGCTGCCGCCGCCCGCTGCGCCCCGAAGACCTGCGCCTGCCCGGTTTTGAACCCGGCGTTTCCTGCCATCAATGTGTGGATGAAACCTCGCCCGAGGATAAAGAGCGCTTCCGCGAGCGGCAAAAACAAATCGCCCTCGCCCGCAGCCGGGGTCAAGATCACCTAAGCTAAAACGCTCTGCCTTTTGCGTGGCCGCGAGCGGGTGATCAGCCAGATCATGATGCTGATGTTCAGCCCGTTCCACACGATCCCATTGATAAAGGCCATCTCGTAAGAGCCGCTCAAATCATAGATCATCCCAGACATCCAACCGCCCAGCGCCATGCCGATGATCGTCGCCATCATCACAAAACCAACCCGCGCCCCGGCTTCGCGCGCGGGCATATATTCCCGCACAATCAACGCATAAGACGGCACAATCCCGCCTTGGCTCAGCCCAAAAACCAGACTGACCATATAAAGCGAAACCATCCCTTCGGCGGGCAGGTATAAAAACAGCGCCAGACATTGCAGCACCGAGCCGATCAACAGGGTCGGCACCCCGCCCAACCTGTCAGCCAACAGCCCCGACACGATCCGCGAGCCAACCCCGCCCAGCAACATCAGCGACAACATCTCCGCCCCCACCGCCGCGCCAAACCCCAGATCCACGCAGAGCGCCACAATATGCACCTGCGGCATGGACATCGCCACACAGCAGCCAACCCCCGCCAGCCCCAACAGATATTGCAGCGCCCTCGGGCTCAGCCCAGCGGTTTTGGCCTTCAGGCTCGACGCCAGCTCTGCGGCGTCCTTGGCCGCCTCCGGCAAGGCCCGGCGCAGGGTAAAGGCCATCGGCACCGCCACACAGATCGTCACCGCCGCCAAGGTCAGATACACCGCCCGCCAGCCGCTTTGCTCCAGCACATCCGCCAGCAAAATTGGCCAAATCGCCCCGCTCAGATAATTCCCGCTTGCCGCGATCCCCACCGCAATCCCGCGGCGGCGCACAAACCAATGGGAAATATCTGAAATCAACGGCCCAAACCCGATGGCCGAGGCAAACCCAACCAAAAATTGCGCCAGCGACAGCATCAAAATCGACCCCGACAGCGTCGCCATCCCGTATCCCGCCGCCGTCGCCAAAGCCGCCGCAATCAGCGCAGGCGTCGCCCCAAACCGATCAATCGCCCGCCCCAGCAAATAATTGCCCAGCGCAAAACCGATCATCGTCACGGTATAAGGCATCGAAGACATTGCCCGGCTGCTGCCAAACTCGGCCTCAACCCCCGGCATAATAACGATAATCGCCCACATGCCCGCGTTGATGACCGTGCCAATCATCAACGTCAGCAACAGGCGCAGCCACGCATAACGGCTATCGGTAACAACGGGCTGTGGCTCAATCGCTATGCTCATGGCTGCATCTGCTACGCTTTGGCTGCGCGGCGCAAGATGCGCGGTGCTCTTTCCCGCCTTTCCCGAACTTGCGCCCCCAAAATTCCAAACAATTGCACCTGTTAAGATCCTCGCAACCTCTCCCCTCTACCACTGAACACGGGTGAGAAAGTGGTGGTGAATATGGAAGCGCAGAAAGCTGCGGCGCCAGTCATCATTAAACGTAAAAAAGTCATCGCCGGCGGCGGACATCACGGCGGGGCCTGGAAAGTGGCCTATGCCGATTTTGTCACCGCGATGATGGCGTTTTTTATGTTGATGTGGCTGCTGAACGCGACGACGGAACAACAACGCAAAGGAATCGCTGATTACTTTGCGCCTACAATTGCCATCAACCGGATTTCCGGTGGCGGCAGCGGTGCCTTTGGCGGCGATAGCGTCTTCTCCGAAGAAACGCTTGCCCAAAATGGCACCGGTGCCACGGCACAGCTTGCCTCGGAGGAGCAGCAAAACCGCGGCGAAAGCAACGCCGATGACGCGTCAGGCGATAAAAGCGCCGAGGACGAAGCCTTCCGCGTGCTCCAAGAAATGCTTCTGGGGCGCGGCGGTGAAAGCATGGTCATGGAAAATGCGCTGGAACATATCAATTCGCGCATCACCGACGAAGGGCTGGTGATCGAACTCTTTGCGCTCGAAAACGCCCCGCTGTTTGCCGAAGGCGGCACCGAACCGACCCAGCTGCTCCAAGATCTGACCACGCTGATCGCCGAAGTGTCTAAAACCGTCAGCAATAACATTGCCGTCGGCGGCCATGTGCGCGCCTCGCCGATTGTGTTGGCCAATCGCCCGGTCTGGGATCTCTCCGCAGACCGCGCCACCCGCACCCGCGAGCTGCTCGAAGCCCGCAAAATCGGGGAAAACCGGGTCCAGCGGGTCACCGGCCATGCAGACCGCGAACCGGTCACCCGCAACCCCATGGCCCCGCGCAATGACCGGCTGGAAATCGTGCTGCTGCGCCGTTTGTGACCGCGCAGCAGCAAAAAAGAATAGCGCGCATTTTATCTGTTAGCGCGCCCTTAAACAGCAGGCCCTAAAGCTGGGCTCAAATGCCACGGGCATCCCCAGACAGGCACAGTAGAAAGGCATCTAGATGACAATTTCCTCTTCCCTCAATTCCGGCGTGGCCGGGCTGCAATCCAACGCAACCCGCCTTGCCACCATCTCTGATAACATCGCGAATTCCTCGACTTACGGATATAAACGGGTCGAAACTGAATTCCATTCCATGGTGATTTCTTCCCAAGGCGGCTCCTATTCTGCGGGCGGCGTGCGGGCCACAACACAGCGATTGGTGGATCAACGCGGCACATTGGTTTCTACATCGAATGCCACCGATCTGTCGGTGCGCGGCCGCGGCTTCTTGCCCGTCTCAAATGCCACCGAAGTGCAGGTCGCCAATGGTGATACTCAGATGTTGCTGACCACCAGCGGCTCTTTCCGCACCGATTCCGAAGGTTATTTGCGCACTGAATCTGGCCTTGTCCTGCTGGGCTGGCCCGCCCTGCCCGATGGCACCATCCCCACCTATCCGCGCGATACCGCCGATGGCCTCAGCCCGGTGCAAATCAACGTGAACCAGTTTTCCGGCGAGCCCACCACCCGCATGACCGTAGGCGTGAACCTGCCTGCCACCGACACAGAAGCAGGCGCCCCCGGCACCGCGCGAGATCTCTCCATCGAATATTATGACAACCTCGGCCGCTCAGCCAGCGTCAACCTCACCTTCCAGCCCACAGTTCCGGGCGCAGGCAGTTCCAATGAATGGACCATGGTGATGGAGGATTCCAACGATCCCGGCGTGGTGATCGGCGAATACACCCTCACCTTCTCTGATGCGCGCAACGATGGCGGCACATTGGCCAACGTGGCCACGGTCAGCGGCGGCGCCTATGACCCCGCCACCGGCAAGATGATCGTGAACGTCGCCGGCGGCCCGATTGAAATCGACATTGGCATGCCCGGCCAAAGCTCCGGAATGACCCAACTCTCTGACACATTTGCCCCTGTCTCGATCTCCAAAGACGGCTCGCCCGTGGGGAACATGATCGATGTCGAGGTGGACGCAAATGGCTATGTCCACGCCTATTTCGACACAGGCGTCACGCAAATTGTCTATCAAGTGCCGCTGGTCGATCTGCCCAACCCCAATGGCATGGTCGCTTTGGATCACCAAACATTCAGACCTTCCGCCGACAGTGGCTCTTATTTCCTCTGGGATGCCAGCGACGGCCCAACCGGCGATATCGTCGCCTATTCACGGCAGGAATCCACCACGGATGTGGCGGGCGAATTAACCATGATGATCCAAACCCAACGGGCCTATTCGTCAAATGCCAAGGTGATCCAGACCGTGGACGAAATGCTGCAAGAAACCACGAATATCAAACGATAACCTGGCCAGGCTCGCCCGGTTTTAGGCCAAAAAGGAACAGCGAATGACAATCAATGGCGCCATTTCCAACGCCCTGTCTGGCCTACGCGCGGCCAGCCGGGGCACTGAATTGGTCTCGGCCAATATCGCCAATGCGATGACCCCCGGCTATGCACGGCGCACCCTTGCGCTTTCTGCGGTGAACGCCAGCCTCCATGGCGGCGTCACCATCGACGGGATCACCCGCATCGCCGATGAAAGCCTGCTGGCCGACCGCCGCACCGCTGACGCCGCCTACCAAGGGCAAAGTCTGCTCACGACGTTCCACAGCCTGCTTGAAGGCCTCATGGGCACCCCCGACAGCCCCAGTGCCATCAGCGCCCGCCTCAGTGGCTTTGAAAACAGCTTGATCACTGCCGCCAGCCGCCCCGATGCACCGGAACGCCTTTCCGCCGCCGCCGCCAGCGCCTCAGATTTGGCCGCCGCCTTAAACGACGCCTCCGCAGGCATCCAAAAATCCCGCAGTGAAGCAGATTGGCAGATCGCCGCGCAAGTGACCCAGTTGAACGATGCGCTCAGCCAGATTGAGACTTTGAACTCGCAAATCACCTCGTCGAAAATTTCCGGACAAGACACCGCTTCCTTGATGGATCAACGCCAGATGGTGACCGACACAATCGGCGCAATTGTCCCCATCCACATCGCCCCGCGTGCCAATGGCCAGATCGCCATTTATACCGAGGGCGGGGCAATATTGGTCGACGGAACCGCCGCTGAAATCGGCTTTTCCCGCACCAACCTCGTCACGCCCTACATGAAAATCGAAGATGGCAATCTCTCCGGGCTAACCCTCAACGGCAAACCCATCGCCACAGACGCAGATCGCGGCCCCCTTCAAGGTGGCTCTCTGGGCGCCCTTTTCACAATCCGCGACACGCTTGGCCCCGCCGCACAGGTGGAACTTGATGTCGTCGCCCGCGACCTGATCGACCGCTTCCAAGACCCCGCCATAGACCCCAGCCTCGCCCCCGGCGACGCCGGGCTTTTCACCGATGATGGCGCCGCCTTTGCCCCGGCAGATGAGCTTGGCCTCGCCGCCCGCATCTCACTGAACGCCGCCGTCGATCCCGCTCAGGGCGGCGAAGCTTGGCGCATCCGCGACGGGGTGAACGCCGCTGCCGCCGGCGATGTGGGCGACGCCAGCCTGATCAACGCGCTGGCCAGCGCCCTGCGCAGCCCCCGCACCCCGGCCAGCGGCAGCTATGCGGGCTTTCCCTATTCCGCCCTCGACCTTGTCGCGACGCTCACCTCAGAATTCGGAGCGACCCGCAGCAACTCGGAACAACGCCTTAGCTTTGCCTCGGCCCGGCTCAATGAATTGACAGAAATGCAACTGGCCGAAGGCGTCGACACCGATACCGAACTTCAAAA
Source organism: Sulfitobacter sp. (assembly GCA_051252055.1). Lineage (GTDB taxonomy): Bacteria > Pseudomonadota > Alphaproteobacteria > Rhodobacterales > Rhodobacteraceae > Sulfitobacter. Next base: position 209,315 of record JBPOFD010000001.1, on the reverse strand, counting down.
CCTGATTGTGCTGGAACAAGCCTACGCCGCCAATGCCCGCGTCATTCAAGTTGCCCAGGAAATGATGGACATCATTACAAGGATCTAACCATGAGCAGCCTTTCAATCGGCGATCTTTCGCAGACCCGCATGCTACAGCGCCACCATACGCGGTTAAAATCCGAAATGATGCGCCTGACCGAAGAAGTCGCCACCGGCCAAGTCTCGGACATGCGCCAAGTTCTTGATGGGAATTACGGCTACCTGACCAACATCTCCCGCGCGCTTGAAACCCTCGGCGGCTATAAAACCGCAACGGGCGAAGCAACGCTCTTCGCCGCCGGCGTGCAGGCCGCATTGGGACGTGTCGAAACCCTCAGCACTGAGCTTGGCGGGCAGCTGCTCGTTGCGGCCAACACGCGCTCCGACGCCAGCGGCGCCGAAATCGTAGAAGAGGCTTATCAAGCTTTGGACGGCATGATCTCTGCCCTGAACACACGGCAGGCTGGCCGCAGCCTATTCAGCGGCACCGCCACCAACATTGCGCCCCTTTCCACCGCCGATGAATTGCTAACCGCCCTTAAAACAGCCATGGCCGGGGCCACCACGCCAGATGATATGCTGCTGGCCGCGCAAAACTGGTTCGATGACCCTGCCGGCTTCACGGCCGTGGCCTATCACGGCGCGAGCACCGATCTGGCCCCCATCTCGGTATCAGATACCGAAACCATCGATCTCTCTTTGCGCGCCGATGATGCCGTGCTGCGCGACGCCCTGCGCAATGCCGCCGTGGTCGCCCTCTCATCAGACCCCAGCTTTGCGTTAAACAGCGCGGACCAGGCCGATCTTTTCCAAAAATCCGCGAACCTCATGCTCGGTGGCCGCGACAAGGTGATCACAGAACGCGCCCGCATTGGCTTCGCCGAGGCGCGCATCGACACAATTGCAGTGCGCAATGCGGCCGAGCAAAACAGCCTCGAACAAACCCGCAATACCCTCATGGCGATCGATCCATATGAAGCGGCCACCGATCTGGAAAGGATCCAGTTCCAGTTGGAAAGCCTCTACGCGATTACCGCCCGCTCCTCGCAATTATCTTTGGTGAATTTCCTATGATCCGCTTCCTGCTTTGCTGCCTTACCCTGATACTTGGCCTTCAGGCCCATGCCGCGCCAGTTCGCATAAAGGATCTGGTCGATTTCGACGGGGTACGCGGCAATGACTTGGTCGGATACGGGCTTGTCGTCGGGCTGGATGGCAGCGGCGATGGCTTACGCAACGCGCCTTTCACCGAAGATATCATGACCAACATTCTCGAACGGCTGGGCGTCAATGTCACGGGCGAGCAATTCCGCCCCAAAAACGTAGCGGCCGTTCTGGTGACGGCAACCCTCCCTCCCTTTGCCCGCGCTGGCGGCCAGATCGATGTCACCGTTTCGGCCATCGGTGATGCCAAAAGCTTGCTTGGCGGCACCTTGATCATGACCCCGCTCAACGCCGCAGATGGCGAAATTTACGCGGTTTCCCAAGGGACCATTATCGCAGGCGGTGCCGTCGCCGAAGGCGAGGCCGGCCAAGTGACCCAAGGCGTACCAACCGCTGGCGTCATTCCCTCCGGCGCCCGGATCGAGCGCGAAATTGACTTTGAACTGGCCAGCCTCGCCGATCTTCGCCTCGCCCTTCGGGATGCAGATTTCACCACCGCAGGCCGCATCGAACGGGCCATCAACTCAGAATTCGGCAAACGTGTTGCCCTGATGATCGACAGCGGCACGGTAACGCTCAACATCCCGGCGACAGGCATGAATTCCGTCGCCCATGCGCTCGGCAGAATCGAAAACATCTCCGTCAGTCCCGAACGCAAGGCGCGCGTCGTTGTTGATCAACGCTCAGGCACAATTGTGATGGGCGAGGATGTCCGCATTTCACGCGTCGCAGTCAGCCAAGGCAACCTAACGCTGCGCATCCAAGAAACCCCCATCGTGGTACAGCCCGACCCCTTCAGCCAAGGCGGAACCGTTGTGGTGCCCCGTACCAATGCCGCCATTCAAGAAGAACCCGGCATCGGCCTCGCGGAAGTTCCCTCCGGCGCGTCGCTCTCTGAAGTAATCGCAGGTTTGAACGCCCTAGGTGTCTCCCCTCGCGATATGATCGACATCCTAAAAAGCATCAAAGCGGCTGGTGCATTACATGCAGAATTTGTCGTGCGGTGAACACTAGCGGGGCAGCAAATCACGCCCCCCTTCCCACAATGGCTTGCACATTTTTTACGTCCTCTAGATGCGCCCAATGGCGCACCCCAATCCAGCAGGTCCAACCTCCCAAATTTCGCACGAGTATTGACCAACGGTTACCGCGTCCTAAGACGTCTCGGTAAATGTGAGGGCACACACCCACCCCGGACCTGCGCATTCGCGTCATCACCGCCGCGCCTTACACTAAGGAACTGCACACGCCCAAGCCAGCCACCCAATCGAAACTTGCGGCCTGACATCTCAGCTTAGCGTAAACTGTCAGAAATAGCTGCGCACCAAGCTCCCAGCAATCAGCGCCCACCCATCGGCAATCACGAAAAACGCGAGTTTGAAGGGAAGTGATACGATCGCTGGCGGCACCATCATCATGCCCATCGACATCAAAATTGCGGCCACAACCAGATCGATGATCAAAAAGGGCAGATAGATTAGAAACCCGATTTGGAAAGCGCGCGACAATTCCGACAGCATAAAGCTGGGAACCAGCACGGAGAGCGGCGCATCGGCATTCGGCTCGGCCGCAGCCGTGTCAGCACGCAATTCAGCCATGGCAAAAAACGTATCCGGATCAAGCCGCGCCGCCATAAAATCGCGAAACGGCGCCACGGTCAGATGAAATGCCGCCTCAATCTCAATCTCTTCTCGCGACAATGGCCCGATCCCATCGCGCCATGCCGCATTAAAAACCGGCTCCATTATAAAATAGCTCAAGAACAGTGCGAGACTAACGATCAACATATTAGGCGGTGATTGCTGAAGCCCTATGGCCTGGCGCAAAATCGAAAACACGGTGATGAGAAATGGAAAACACGTCACCATTATCGCAATTCCGGGCGCGATGCTCAGCACCGTGATCAATGCAAAAAGCTGCAAAGTCTTGGCGGAAATAGAGCCATCCTCCCCCAAAGAAATCGAGAGGTCTTGCGCCCACGCCTGTGCAGGAAGCATCAGGCACATGAGCAAACCGCATATCAGCGCAGGCCGCAAACCCATTGCTCTCACAACCCGTTTTGCAAATCGACGACCTCGGTCAGGCGCACCGCCAATTGCCCCTCCTGCGCGCCTTCCAACTCTTCCAGCCGCCCACGCGCGATCAACCGGTCGCCCACGTAAAGATCAACCGGATCATCCACACGCTTGTCCAATGTCAGCACAGCGTTTTCCCCCAACATGACCAAATCACGGATCAGCGGGCGTGCTTTGCCGACACAAACGGATACTTCGATCGGAACAGAGGTAAACGGGTTGCTTTTATCGGCGCCGAGCGGCGGTGTTGTGGGAGTTTCATCCATTCACCTGTTCCTTTGAAATATCATGAAAAAATGCGTCAAAAGCCTTCGAGATTCCATCGATCACCGCGTCCAGATCGACCTCCCGCTCAGCAGAGCCGACGCGTATATATACCTGCCCCTCTGTCAGGGCCGGCTCAGCAACGATAGCGAAGGGCGGGGAGGATTTGCCCTCCAAAACAGTCTCGATTTTCATCTTGCTGGCTGGCGAGACTGCAATTTCAATTGCGTCGCTGCCCTGAGAAGTAACCAATTTTTGTATCTGCTCCACCACATGCTGGCCAAGCGTTTCCTGTGCAACCACGGGGAGCATTTTTTCAATCACTTGATGCATGAGCGGCGCCATGGCTTGGGATAGTTTGCTTTGGGCCTCTAAGAAGGTGAATGATAAATCCTGGAACCCGCGACGCAAATCTGCGGCCAGCCGTGTCTCATCGCCCTCACAGGCTTTGACCGCATCATCCCACCCCGCTCGATAGCCGTTTTCAAAAGCTTCCAGCCGAAAGTCCTCCAAGGGCTCCGACACAGACCCGCCTTCGGCTCCGGCAGCCTGATACGGGCTCAGTTCGGCGTAACGATGTGCCAAGGACATCAGGCTTTCTCCTCTTCGTCTTCGAGCCAGCCGCGCAAAATTTCGACCGTCTCTTCTTGCCGCTCGCCGATCAGGTTTCGCAGCCGCGCCACTGGATCGGCGCTGTTGCCATCAATCTCTGCCTGCGCACCGCTCTCATTTGTCACCGCAGGCAGGTTCGCGCTGGCGCCTCTTGGCTCTGCATCATCTGCGATCTCACCGGTCAAAACCCCCGCATCACCTGGCGGCAACGCGGCGACGGGCAAAGGCGCCGTACGCGACAGCACTGGGCGCACAACAAATAGGCCCAAGATCAGCGCAACCACCGCCAGTACCGCCATCTGCAACCCCGCCATTACATCAATTCCCAGCCGATCAAGCAGCGACAGGCTCGCAGCCGTGCCCGCCGGAGCGATTGATTGTAACGCCATTGATTTAATTGTGATGATATCCCCGCGCCCTTCGTCAAAACCGACGGCCGACGCAACAAGCTCGCGCAGCGACAGTAATTCCTCTTCGCTGCGTGGCCCCAAAACCTGCGGATCCTCGCCTTCCACCGGCTTCTCATTCACCAATACCGCAACCATGATCCGCTTGATCGCGCCGGGCGCACGCACCACTTCTCGCTCAGTCTCCGAGACCTCATAGTTTACCCGCTCGCGCGTTTCGCTATTTTGCGATGACGAACCTTCGCCGCCTTCGCCGCTCTCATCGGGAAGGTTGCTCGCGACCGTCACCTCGCCGCCACCCGTATCTCGCGCGGTACCGCTGCGCTCTTCTGTGTCGGTACTGATCGCCACACGCCCTTCGGGGTCAAATATACGTTCGCGAATCGCCTCGCTTTGGGTCTCGGTGGCTACGGAAACCTCGACCACCGCATTGCCAAGCCCCACATGCGCTTCGAGCAGACGCTGAACCCTTTCGCGCAACACCTGTGCCTTGTCGTCGCCGCCAATGGCCGGCGGCGCTTCCTCAACCGAGCCAATCAACGTCCCATTTGCGTCAATTACAGCCACATCCTCGGGGGCCAATCCCGCGACAGCTGAAGCGACCAAATAGCGGATCGCCTTACCTTGCGTTGCCGAAATGCTACCGCCATGCGGCGTCACCGACACGGATGCTTTGGGTGTCACGCCGCGCTGAAATGGGTTTGATCCGGTGCTGGCAATATGCACACGTGCAAGCGCGATGCGCGGGCTGGAAACGATGGTCCGCGCCAACTCGCCCTCCTTTGCGCGCCAATAGGCTGCATCAAACATTTGGCTGGTGGTCCCGAATCCCGTCAATGAATCCAAGAGCTCATAGCCGCGGTTGCCATTGGCCGGCAGCCCTTCGCTGGCCAAGGTCAAACGCAACTGATCCCGCTCTTTCGAATCGACAAAAATCGATCCACCTCTCACATCGAATGTGACGCCGCGTTGCTCCAAAGCACGCACCACATCTCCCGCTGCGCCACTCTCGAGCCCTGCATAAAGCAAGGTCATCGACGGCGCCGTCACCATACGAGACATGGTCAACACCGCAAAAAACATCGCCGCACTGGCCATAATCACGATCACTTGCCGCCGAAGCCCAAGCCCCATCCAGACATTCAACAATTGCTGCACAGTCGCCTCCGTCACTGCCCGACCTTCTGCCAAGCGTTGCCCTAGAAATGAACGATCCGGCTTAACAATCGGTTAGTGCTCGCCGGGTTATAGCTGTTTGTGACGCAAACGGATGGATTTCAGATGGCAGAGCCAGAAACAGAAGAAACACCAGAGCCGCCCAAAAAGTCGAAAAAGCCCTTAATCATAGGGCTGATCTTGGCTTTGGTCGGGGGTGGTGGAGGCTTTTACGCAGCCTCTTCGGGGCTGATCTTGCCGGGCGAATCGAATGATCATGCGGCAAAAGCCGCTAAACATGTGCCTGTTTCCAAAGACATCGCGTTTATCCCCGTAGACCCAATGATCGTGTCGCTACACGGCGGCACGACGGCGCAACACCTCCGTTTTCGCGCCCAACTTGAGGTGCCCAGCGCTTATCAGGAGGACGTCACAAAGCTTCTGCCGCGCGTTGTAGATGTCTTGAACGGATATCTCGCCGCCTTGGAACTCAGCGACATTCAAGACCCATCAGCTTTGATGCGGTTGCGCGCGCAAATGTTGCGCCGCGTGCAGATTGTCACTGGTGGGGCACAGGTCAGCGACTTGCTGATTATGGAATTTGTCCTGAATTAGGAGAATTTGATGGATTATATTGCAGATATTTTACTCGGCGCAGGGGCTTTGGCCGCCGCGTTCTATTGCATGGTACTTGGGCGCCGTTTGAACCGCTTCAACGATCTTGAAAAAGGCGTCGGCGGCGCGGTTGCGGTGCTGTCGGCCCAAGTAGACGACCTTACAAAAACCTTGGCCGCCGCCCAAGCTGCCGCCAATAGCTCAGCCCAGATCCTAACCGAACTGACCGGCCGGGCCGAGGAAATGTCCCGCCGCCTAGAGCTGCAAATGGCCGCGCTTCACGACATCCCAAGTCAACCGGTCACCGCCCAACCCACTTCAGAGGCAGCCGAACCTGCTCCTCAACCAGCACCAAAACCTGCCGCCACCGCACCGACCCCGCCTGCTCAAAACGAGCCAATGTTTGTGCGCCACCGCGTCACGGGGGCCGTGTGATGGGTAAACGCATGAAACGTCGCGGTGCGATTCTCAGCATTTCTGCATTGCTGCTTGCCTCTTCCGCTCTCAGATTCGCCGCGGGCATGGACACGGCACTCGCCTCCAATACCAATGGCATGACGGCTCAGGAATTGGAAATTCCCCGCGAAAACGAACCCGATTCCATGGAGGTCGCAGAAGCAATTTTGCCTTCAACCGGGTCAGACAAAAAAATGAGCCGCACTGACATGACCAGCTTGCTCGATGCGCTCAAAGCCAGAGAAACCCGCGCAAGTGAACGCGAAAGACAGATCGAAATGCGCGCCAAAGCTTTGGCCGTTGCGGATCAAGAAATCGCCAAACGTCTAACCGCACTGGAGCAAGCCGAAGCCGCGCTGCGCGCCACGCTCAGCCTCGCCAACAGCGCCGCCGAGGATGATCTTACCAAACTGACCGCCGTCTACGAAAACATGAAACCAAAAGACGCATCCGCCCTATTCGAAGAAATGGACCCTCATTTTGCCGCTGGTTTCCTAGGCCGAATGCGGCCCGATTCTGCGGCGGACATCATGGCGGGCCTCAGCCCGGACAAAGCCTATTCCGTCAGCGTCATTCTTGCTGGTCGCAACGCAAAAGTGCCCAAAACCTGAGTGGCACTGAAGGTTTCTTAACCCCTGCCTGCGATAGTTCAGACATAGCAGCCGGAACGGGAACACACATGATTGGCATTGTCGGCATTATCACCATCTTCGTCATGGTTTTCGGAGGCTATCTGGCCGCCGGGGGCAAAATGGCGATTATTCTTAAAACTCTACCCTATGAAATGATGATGATCGGCGGCGCGGCCACCGGTGCATTTTTAATCAGCAATGATGGCGCTGGCGCCAAACACACGATTAAAGACATTGGAAAAGTCTTTAAAGGACCGAAATGGAAACACGCTGACTATCGCGACCTCCTATGCCTCTTATTCGAGTTGATCCGGTTGGCTAAGCAGAACCCGGTGGCAATCGAAGAACATATCGAAAACCCTGAAAATTCGTCCATTTTTTCAAAATACGCCCATATCATGTCCGACAAGGAAGCCATTGCGCTGATTTGCGACACGTTGCGCTCCGCTTCGATGAATTACGACGACCCCCACCAAGTAGAGGAAGTGCTCGAAAAACGGATGGAAGCCAACGCCGCCCACGCGCTGCACTCCAGCCACGCGCTGCAAACCGTCGCGGATGGCCTACCAGCCCTCGGCATTGTTGCGGCGGTACTCGGGGTGATCAAAACCATGGGCTCCATTGATCAGCCGCCCGAAGTTTTGGGGAAACTGATTGGCGGTGCTTTGGTGGGCACTTTTCTCGGCGTATTTCTTGCCTACGGGCTGGTGGGGCCCTTCGCTGCCAAAGTGGCCGATGTCACAAAGGAGGAGGCGCATTTTTACCAATTGATCCGCGAAGTTCTTGTCGCCAACCTACACAACCACCCCGCCAATATCTGCATTGAAGTTGGCCGCCAAAACACGCCCTCCCATCACCGCCCCAGCTTTGCGGAATTGGAAGAGGCCCTCAAAGAAGTGAAACAAGCGGCATGATCCGCCTCATCTTCATTTCGCTAGCGTTTTTCGCAATGTTTCCCCTGCACCTACTCGCCGCCCCTTTGCGGATCCAATCAGGCGAGCACGCCAATTATTCACGTCTGGTCGTGCCCATTCCTCCGGGCGGCAATTGGCAGGTGCAGCACGAGGGCGGCACGGTGACTGCGGCCATCCAGGGGCATAATGATGGGTATGACTCCGGCACCGTCTTCTCTTTCATTCCCAACACCCGCATCAAGGCGCTTTCAAGCTCGGCTGAACAATTCACCCTCTCCTTGGGCTGCGCATGTGACGTTGCCGCTTTCGAAACTGGCCGCCGTTATCTGGTCATTGATGTCGCCGACCCCGGCCAAACCATCCAGCCGCCTATGCTCAACGCACGCAGTGCAATCGCCGCCCCGTTGCCGTTATCACCGCCGATTGAAACCGCCTCTGCACCTCGATTGGAACCTCTAGATCTGCCGCGAAACCTTGGTCAAATTCCGCCCCGTGATAGCAAGAAAGACCCTCTTTCGCTCCCGTTACGTAGCGCGCTAGAGCGTCAAGTCCTGACAGAGGTGCAAACTCAACTCACCGAAGACATCAGCCGAGCCACGACCAGAGGGATGTTGCAACCCAGTGAGGGCGGCCTGCCAAGCAAATTTGATTTATCCATCTCGCCCCAAACGGAAGAGCTCCCCCTCCCTGCCGAGGAAGGCGCCCCCTCGCCTTTGAAAACTGCCGAGCCTCCGGACAATGTGCATCTGCGCATCACCTCAAGCATGGATTTACCAAACCAACCCGAAGATTCGCCTTTTCGCATGCAACCCGAAAGCCCCCCTTGCCTACGCAATGAAAGACTCGCTTTCCTTAGCCCTTTGGACGAAATTGAATTCGCCGAGCATCTCCGCACGGCCCGCCAAAACCTGTTTCGCGAATTTGACCGTATTGACGAAAAAATCGCCGTCGACTTGGTACAGAATTATCTGCTCTTCGGCTTTGGCGCAGAGGCCCGGCAAGTTCTCGCCTTAACAAATGATCTGAACATCAAGCGCCCAGAACTTTCTGAGATTGCTCTTATTTTCGATCATGGACATGTCCCCGGCGAAAGCGCCCTTGCAGAACAACTCGACTGCGACAGTGACGTGGCGCTTTGGGCAATTCTCGCGACCCCACAATTGCGCGAAGGCTCGACGGCCAACGTCGACGCAGCTTTACGCGCCCTCAGCAAATTGCCACTGCACCTGCGCCGCTTCATCGCCCCAGAACTCAGCAACCGCTTTTTATCCGCGGGCTACAACACAGCAGCCAGAACCGCACTCCGCAGCGTAGAGCGCTCAGCAGAACCTGTTTCTCCAGACGGGAAATTGGCCGGTGCCCAAATCGACCTAGCAGAGGGGCTCTCGGTCGCTGCCGAAACCCCTTTGAAAGAAGTGGTAGACGCCAACGCGCCGCCCTCGCCAAAGGCTTTGGTCGCATTGGTGAATAATTTGATAGAACAGGGCAAACCCGTCCCCAGCGAAACCGCCCTCCTTGTCGAAGCCTATGCCCAAGAATTGCGCGACACCCCGCTAGGCCCGGATCTCCACAAAGCCCAGTTCCAATCATTGGTAAAATCCGCCCAATTCGACGAAGCCGCAAAATTTTTGCACGATGTAGGCTCCTTCCCCACTCTTCCCGGCAAAAGCGAAATGTTTGAATTCTACTTCGCGGAGCTCACAGAAAATGCGAGTGACATTGTTTTTATGGAACATATTTTTCCCCAACTAGATGCCAATATCGCCAAGCTTTCTCCTCGGATCTTGATGGATATTGCCGAACGGATGTTTGAAATCGGCTTCGCCGGCCAAGCTCAAATAGCTTTGCAATCTGTCCCAGACCGTCCCCAGAATACGCCGCGCCAAATCTTGGAGGCGCAAATCGCCGTCGCCTTAGACCAACCACGCCGCGCCCTTGCGGCTCTCCTGTTTGTCGACGATCCCGCCGCCGAACCACTGCGCGCAAAAGCCAATCAGCTTGCAGGAAATTTTTCTGATGCACATGATATTTACGCAGAATTGGATGCCGAACAGGAACGACAGGAAACGGCATGGTTATCAGACAACTGGCGCAACCTTCTGCCGCCCGAAACCCCTATCTTTGGGCCTCTCGCCAATCTGCCTGAACCCAGCCCCTCTCCTCCGCCGACCGGCGAAGGGATGCTAGGCCACTCGAGCGCCGCACTTGAAGACAGCAGCGCGTTGCGAGCAGCAATTGACACGATGCTCTCCGCGCCCCCACTGCAAATCCCGGCTCCATAATCGCAAAAATTCTCGAAAAAACACGAAAAATAAACCTCTCCTGCATAGCCTGTCCTTGCTGCAGAACGCAGTAAGGCAAAACCCAGCATGTCATCGAAACTATATTTCTTAATCTTACTCGCGACTGTTTCCTCTACCCCAGCCGCCACGGCAGAACAAAACGCGCCTGTTCTGCCAGCTCAGATCTGCCAGCATATGGCTCAACAGGTTTCCCATGAAACAGGGGTTCCCGTTCAAATACTTTTAGCCGCGGCGCTTTCTCACAACAAAATCGAAACACCTTTTTGGCCATGGACAATCGAATTGCAGAGCCGTCGCCTGTGGTTCGATCGAGAAGCGCAGGCAAAGTTGGCAATTTACCAGAGTTTTATGAACGGGGACAGGCAGTTCAAAATAGGCTGCTTGCAACTTCCCTTTCACCAGACCGGAAAACACTTTGCTTCAATTGAGCGAATATTTGATCCAACAGAAAACATTTCCCACGCCGCGCATGCACTTCGCCGCAGCGGGGGCAATTGGCTCGAAGCGCTGTTGGCTTTCCAGCGTGCCGACGGCGCGCCACCGCAATCCACAACGTTGCCCGCCGCCCATCAACATCACACAGTTTTCCCAAAAAAAATGGCAAATAATCAATGAAAACCTCTCCTACGCTGCCGTTTTTCAATCCGACCATCTTGCTTGCCGTCGCCTTAATGGCAGTGATTGTCATGATGATTTTGCCCATGCCCGCATGGGTGCTCGACACGGGGCTCGCGGCTTCATTCGCCCTTGCGATTTTGATCTTCACCGTCACCCTTTTTATAGAGCGCCCGCTAGATTTCTCGGCCTTTCCAACCATCCTGCTCGCCTCGCTGATGCTTCGGCTTTCTTTGAACGTCAGTTCAACCAAACTAATCATAGGCGAAGGCCATACCGGCACAGGCGCCGCTGGGAATGTTATCGAAGGCTTTGCTCAATTTGTCATGGGCGGCTCAGTATTTCTGGGGCTGGTAATTTTTTGCGTCCTTTTGATCGTGAATTTCATGGTCATCAACAAAGGGGCCACCCGCATGGCCGAAGTCGGTGCGCGCTTTGCCCTCGATGGGATGCCCGGAAAACAAATGGCGATCGACAGCGATATCTCCGCCGGCGCGATTACCCATGCAGAAGCCAAAGAGCGCCGCGAGCGCGAACAACAAGAAACAACCTTTTTTGGCTCGCTCGACGGCGCTTCAAAATTTGTAAAAGGCGACGCTATCGCCGGACTGCTCATCACGTTGTTAAATCTCGTCGCAGGGCTCGTGATGGGCGTGGCTGTGCACGGCATGGCCATCACCGATGCCTTTGAAACTTATGCTATTCTCACCGTGGGCGATGGGTTGGTGTCGCAAATTCCCGCCGTGATTATCTCCATCGCCTCCGCGCTTTTACTGGCACGGGGCGGCGCGCAAGGTGCCACAGATCTTGCGGTTTTCAGCCAGCTTGGCAAACATCCTTCCGCCTTGGCCACCGTGGCCGTAATGATGGCCTGTTTCGGTCTATTCCCCGGCCTCCCTTTTGCACCTTTCGCCGCAGGCGCCGCAGCCTTGGGGCTGGCCGCATATGTTCTGGCCCGCAATGCAAAACGCCGCGCGATCGTGCCGGCTACTCAAAAACCCGCAGCAGCGCCCAGAGAAAAGCCGCTGGGCGATGTGCTGGAACTCGATGATATCCACGTGGAATTTGCCCCGGACCTCGTCAATATGGTGCTCGATCCCGGCACCGGATTGGATGCACGGATCAGCAATATGCGCCGCCATATCGCCACTGTTTACGGGCTCATTCTGCCTGAAATCCGGCTCACCGATCACGCTGGCCTGCCTCCGGGCACCTATCTCATCCGCATTCACGGGGTCGAACAAGCCCGCGCAGAGCTGAACCCCGATCAATTGCTGGCGCTCAACCCAGAGGGCAACGCCTCACTTCCAAACGGGCAGGACACAACAGAACCGGTTTACGGTGCGCCCGCCCGGTGGATCAATCACAGCCAAAAAGAAGAGGCCGCCCTTGCCGGCGCCACCCTCGTCACCCCAACCGAAATCCTCGCCACGCATCTGCTTGAAACCGTCAAACTTAACTTCAGCCGCCTGCTGACCCTGAAATCCCTCCGGCGCTTGATGGCGGAAATGGTCAACATCTCTGATCCCGCCCGCGCAGAAGCAAACCGCAAATTGTTCGACGAACTCATCCCCGACAAGCTGCAAATCGACGTGCTCCATATGGTTTTGAGGCTCCTCCTCGAAGAACAGGTCTCCATCCGAAACCTCCCCTTAATCATGGAATCCGCCGCAGAAGCGCGCAGCCAAAATGCTCGGCCTGAGGCGATCTGCGAACATGTCCGCCAGCGGCTTGGCTTCCAATTGGTTGCCGAGTTGCGGCGCCCGGACGGCACCCTCCCGCTTGTGCAACTGGCCCCCGAATGGGAGGACACATTCTCCACCTATCAGGTCGAAGCCGACCGCGGCCTCGACATCGCTTTGCCGCCCGATTTGTTCAATAAACTTGCCGATAACATGTCGGAAAAATTGAGCGACGCCAGCAACAACGGCATTCATGCCGCCGTGGTGACCAACACAAGGCGTCGGCGCTTCCTGCGCACTGTGATGCGCGCCAAAGGCATCACGAACCCCGTCCTTTCTTTCGAAGAGATCGGCGTTGACGCCCGTCCCTCCCTTGTTGGGGTCGTCGCGGCATGATGGACGCCCTCGCCTCATTAACCAACCTTAGCAACCAATTGCTCTGGCACGGGTTTGTGGTGTTTCTGCGCGTCGCAGCTTTTGTCAGCTTGCTCCCGGCTTTTGGCGAAGTTTCAGTGCCCATGCGGGTGAAACTTGGGGCGGCCCTCGCTTTCACCTTTATCGTGGCCCCCGCAGCGCCGCCCCCCCCGGCCGCGCCGGATCTGAGCCTCCTACTGTGGCTCTCGCTCACGGAAACCACATCGGGGTTGCTCCTTGGGTTGGGCCTGCGGATCTTTGTGCTTGCGTTGCAAACCGCCGGGGCCATCGCGGCCCAATCCACCTCTCTCGCGCAAGTGCTCGGCGGCGCTGCTGCGGAACCTTTGCCGGCGATGGGCTACATCCTCATCATTGCAGCGCTGGCCTTGGTGACCATGACCGGCCTCCATGTCAAAGCGGCGGGCCTGCTCATCTATTCCTATCAAATTTTGCCCATCGGGGAATTTGCCGTTGGGGCGGTGATCTCAGAATGGGGGCTCGGGCGCATCCGCCATGCTTTCGACCTTGCTTTTACCCTTGCCGCGCCATTTGTCATTCTCTCGGTGCTCTACAATCTCGCCCTTGGTGCGATTAACAAGGCGATGCCCCAATTGATGGTCGCCTTTGTCGGGGCCCCTGTGATCACCGCCGGCGGGCTGCTGATCCTCTGCCTCGCCGCGCCGCTTATGCTGGGGGCATGGATCGACGCTATGGATCGTTTCATTGCCAATCCGATTAGGCCCTACGAATGAGCGACGAGGACAGCGGCGAAAAAACCTTCGATGCCACGCCCCAAAAATTGCTCGAAGCCCGCAAAAAAGGCGAGATCGCAAAATCCGCAGATCTCCTCACCGCTGCGGGCTATGGCGGCTTGTTGATCGCCTTGCTTGCCGTTGGCACCGGAGCCATCACCCAAATGGGCAGCGCATTGATGGTCCTGATCGACCGCGCGGGCGAGCTGGCCCCGTTATTCTTTGGCGGCACCGCACAGCCCCCAACCTTGGGCCTGATACGGCAAATCAATGGTGCGATTTTGCCTTTCTTTGCCATGCCGGCCCTGGCAGTCATCCTTTGTGCGCTCGCACAAAGGGCCATTGTTTTCGCCCCCAGTAAGATTGCGCCAAAACTAAACCGCATCTCCATCCTTGCAAACGCAAAGAACAAATTTGGTCGCTCGGGTCTTTTTGAATTTACCAAAAGCTTTACAAAACTCTGCATCTATTCAACCTGCCTTGCGCTTTTTATCCGGGCGAACCTGCCTGAAATGATTGCCGTTCTTGGCAACAGCCCCCGCGCCGCGGTGTCACTTCTTGCGCAACTCTGTCTTTCCTTTCTCTTTGCGGTGGTGCTGATTTCCGGTGCTATTGGGGTCATCGACGCCATCTGGCAACATCACGAACATCTGCGCAAAAACCGCATGTCGCGCAAAGATATTATGGATGAAACCAAACAGGCCGAAGGCGATCCGCACCTCAAACAAGAACGCCGCCAACGGGCCATGTCGATCTCCCAAAGCCGCATGATGCAAGACGTCCCCCAAGCGGATGTGATCATCGTGAACCCCACCCATTACGCGGTCGCCCTGAAATGGAGCCGCCTTCCCGGCGAAGCGCCGGTCTGTGTCGCAAAAGGTCTGGACGAAATAGCGGCCCGCATCCGCGAGATCGCAAATGAATCCGCCGTGCCCATTCACAGCGATCCTCCAACAGCACGCGCGCTACATGCAACAACCAAAATCGGCGATCAAATTGCACCCGAGCATTTCCGAGCCGTTGCCGCCGCCATCCGCTTTGCCGAAACCATGCGCCTGCGCGCACGGGGGCGTTGATGCAACAGATCGCTGAGTTGGAGGCTCTGCAAACCGTCACACAAGCGCGCTATCGCCAACAACAACACCTGTTCCAAAAGCTTCAAAACCGCGAGGCCCAACTGCGCGGACAGCTCGCCCAGCTCGACGGCCAATTGCGCCAATCCAACCAACTTTCACCCGATTTAGGCCAGCTCCGGGCGGTGGGGGCAGACTTACTCTGGCAAGCTTGGGTCGGCCGCAGCAAAGAAAATCTGAACCTGCATCTGGCTCAGGTTTTGGCGCAAATTGAGCATCAACGCTCAGCTTTACGCAGCGCTTATGGCAAAACATTGGTAGCGACCGAGTTACTGGCAAAGGCAAAAAACCAGCGCCGCAAAAAGGCGGCCCAAATCGCTTTGGACCGCGCAATCGAACTTAGCCAATTCAAGTAGACAGTTTTAATAATCCTGCCGCGCAATGTCCAAAATCAACACATCGCTGACAATCTCTTTACCAAGATCTTTTTGCGCCACTTCACGCAGCGCATTTCGCAACACTTTCATATTATTGGCATTGGTAAATGCGCCCTCGAACCCGCCAACATTCGCGTGATCGAACATGACCTGCAAAAAGGAATCGCGCAGTTTCGGCTCGCGCGAGAAAACAAATTCGGTCTGGCCTTGCGGCACCTCGACACTCAGCGCCATCACGACCAGAGCGATCACTTTTTCGCCCTTCACCACCGGGATCACAAACTGATTGTTCAGTTTAACATAGGCTTTTTCCGCATTCTCACTTTCGCCGCCACCATGACCATCGTTGCCGTGATCTTCATCCCCATGGTTTCCATCACCTTGGGCCTCTCCCTCCGCGCCTTGCTCGCCTTGCTCGCCTTCCGCGCCAGCCTCGGCAGTGTTCGCGGCCTCAGGCTCTGACGGCGCGCGTAAAAACACCCCCGCGCCAACTCCGGCGCCACTGCCAAGCAGCAGCAATAATATAGGAAGAATTTTACCCAAAATCTCAGCCTCTTTCTAAAATGGCAGTGCCGCGTCAAGCACCTGCAAACCGATCCTCGGCTGTTGCACAACGGTGATCTGTCCGCGCCCGCCATAGGAGACCCGAGCCGACGCGATTTTATCGTAGGTCACTTCGTTTTGCCGCGAGATGTCCTCAGGGCGCACATACCCCGTCACCAGCAACTCCCGCAGTTCGAAATTGACCCGCAATTCTTGCGAACCAGAAATCCCAAGCACCCCATTGGGCAAGACCTCGACCACCGTGGCCGCCACCCGCAAGGTCAGTTTTTCATTGCGTTTAACCGAACCGTCGCCCGTGGCACTGCTGGACGAATTGATAGCCACCAATTCGGAAGAGGACGCCCCTTCCGGCAATTTATTATTCAGCCGCTGCGGCAAGCCAAACAGCCCAGGCACCCCAAGCTTTTCCGACCCCGATCGCGACCGATCCGTCGAGTTAGAGATTTCGGCTTTATCGTCAATCTCGATCACCACAGTCATAATATCGCCGCGCTTAACCGCCCGCCGATCACCGAGCAACGATTGCCGTGTGCCCGACCAAAGCGAAGCTCCCTCAACCGGCGGGCCCTTCTCGACGCGCAGCGGCAAACCCGGATCAACCATTGCCACATGTTCCAAAGTCTGGACCGAGGGTGAAAATGAGGGCTCCTTGCCCAAGTGATCTTGGGTGCCACAGCCAGCAAGCGCGAGGCTACAAACGGCAAAAATACCGACATATTTCATCATATGCTCCTAGTTTTTGACACGAATAGTGCCATCATCCTGCACCTGCCCAAACACCGTGGCCCGCGAAGCAAGATTCATAATTCGAATGCGATCCCCGATGGCGCCCCGCTCCATCGCGCGGCCCTCGGTTACAATCTCCAAACCTTGCCCGCTAAACGAAACGCTCACCATTTGATTGCGGATCACCAAGGCCGGCGGACCAATATCGTCCAGCCGGATCGGCTGACCGGCATAAAGCGCGACCCGCGCCTCTTGGCCGATCACATCCCCCAGCCGACCAAATCCGTTGCTGAATTCCGCAGCAGCCAGCGTAACGTCCAACTCGGAAATGATCGCGTTGGGCCGGATCGTGCGGGTGGGCACGACCATCTCTGCCCATGCGCTCTGGGCGCAAAACAACAGGCTCAGAAATAGAATTCTCATCATCTCACCTGCGTGGTCGCGCCCATCATTTGATCCGCAGCAGAGATCACTTTGGCGTTCATTTCATAGCCGCGCTGTGCCTCGATCAATTCGGTAATTTCGCGCACAGCATCCACCGAGCTGTCTTCCAGATAGCCCTGCCGCAAACCGCCCAGCCCATCTTCTCCCGGTGTGCTCACCAAAGCCGGCCCCGAAGCCTCTGTTTCAGAAAACAAATTGCTGCCGAGCGCCTCTAACCCTTTGGGATTGCTAAAGCCCGTGAGGCTGAATTGACCCAGCAATTGCCCCTCACCGCCCTCGTTAAAATAGGCATAAACCTCGCCCGCACCATTGATAGAAATCTGCTGCGCATCGTCCGGAATGGTGATCTCGGGCGCGACAGGATAGCCATCCGAAGTGACAATCAGCCCCTCACCCGTGCGTTTCAATCCGCCATCACGGGTATAGGCAGCCGCCCCAGAAGGCAGCGTCACTTCCAGAAACCCAAGCCCTTCGATGGCCACATCCAGATCACCGGCCGTGGCAGAGAGCGCGCCCTGTTGCAGATGGATAGACACCGCCGCTGGCCGCACCCCGAGGCCCAGTTGCACGCCCGTCGGCAAAACCGTCCCGTCCGATGCATTGATCGTGCCTGCGCGGGCCATTTGTTGATAATGGAGATCAGCAAACTCGGCTCGGCGGGCATTATACCCCGTCGTGCTCATATTCGCCAAATTGTTCGAAATCGTCTCTACCCGCATCTGCTGGGCGCTCATGCCGGTGGCGGCAATCTTTAGGGCTCGCATCACATCACTCCTTTACGCATCAATTTTCACGTGGTCAGGGATTTCAACGCCGCGCGTATCCGCTCATCCTCGGCGTCCAAAAAGCTCTGACCCAACTCATATGCGCGCTGCACTTCGATCATCCGGGCCATCTGCCCGATCGGATTCACATTCGCGCTCTCCAAAAACCCTTGGATCACCCGCGCATTTTCTGCAGGCTCAAAACCTGCATCACTCCGGAACATCACGCCGTCTTCGCGCATCATCATTTTTGGATCGGCAGGCATCACCATGCCAAGTTGCCCAAGCGGCACCCCCGCCGCGCTTAGCGTCCCGTCTGGGCCGACCGAGATATCTCCGGCGCCGGGCGGGATAAACAAAGGCGCGCCCCCAGCATCAAGCACCGGATACCCGTCATTTGTCACCAAATCCCCCGCCGCGCTCGGCGTAAAGCTACCGGCCCTTGTCAGCCGCTCGCCCACCGGCGTTTGCACGAGGAAAAACCCGTCCCCCTCAATGGCAAAGTCAAATCGTCCGCCGGTCTGGGTCAGGCTACCTTGATCAAAGGATGTGTTGCGCACATTGCCCTGCCCCATCGAAAGCGAAGCAGCATCGTCCAGCCGCCGCACATATTCCGAGAAAATTATCCCTTCGGCCCGGAAACCAGTGGTCGCCATATTCGCAATATTATTGGCAATGCCCTGCATTTCGCGTGCCAATCCCGATTGCCGGGTCAAGGTGGTGTAGCCTGCGTTGTCCATTCTAGCCTCCGATAATGATGGGAATGATCTGGTCTTGGAAAAACGCCACCAAGGACTGCGTCATGAAGCCCATGGACATCCAAAACACCACGACAATGGCCGCCAGTTTCGGCACAAAAGTGAGGGTCATTTCCTGGATCGAGGTCAGCGCCTGCACCAACCCAATTGCCACGCCTGTCAACAAGGCCACCGTCAGGATCGGCATGGAAATCACCACCGCGATCCAAAGCCCCTGACGCAGCGTGTCAAAGAAAATCACCTCTTCCAGCATCAGACCGGCATCCGCAGAATTTCCTGATAGGCTTCAACAACCTTGTTGCGAAGCGTCACCGCCGTCTCAACCGCCAGCTCCGTCTGGGCCAGCGCCAGAACCAAGGCATGGGGATCTGCATCGCCGGTCATAGACGCGGTGGCCGTGGCCTCGCTTTGTGCCAAAGTTTCGGCAAAATCCCCCGCTGCGGCTTTTAATGCGGTGCCCGCGCCATGCGGATCAGAGTTTGGCTGGGTCACCGGGCGCGCCGCGCTATATCGGTGTAAGGCATTCATAGGTTTGACATCCATTCTGGATCTCCTTTTTTGGGTGGGTCTTCAAAAACGATCTATCGGCGGAGCAAATCCAAAAGCCCCGCCGACATTTTGCGCGCCTGCTCGAACATTTTCAGGTTCGCTTCATAACTGCGCTGCGCTTCACGCGCGTCGGCCAATTCGATCAAAAGGTCCACGTTAGAGCCGTTGTAATAGCCCCCCTCATCCGCCAATGGATGGGCGGGATCATAGATCTGCTGCAAATCACTGCGGTCCAGACGCACCGGCCCCGTTTCTACCAAGGCAGGCTGATCGCCCCGGCCCAGATAGGTTTCGAACGAGATGGTTTTACGGCGATAGCCGGGTGTATCGGCATTCGAGATATTCTCCGACAAATGCCGAAGCCTGCTGGCCTGTGCCTTTAATCCGCTGGCAGAAATCTGGGTGGAGGTGGAAAAATCTGACATCACTTCCCCCTATCGACCAAGGCTGGTGCGCAGCACGATCAGCCCTGATTTATAAACCGCCAGCGCGCGGTCATGATCGCGTTTCGCATCCGCGGCCCGCAGCATTTCAGTCTCTAACCCGACATTATTCCCGTTTGGTGAGGCTTCCAGCCGCGCACTCCGGTCCGGTATCGTCGGCCCCGGATCTAAATCCCAATGCCCCGGCCGGGTGGCACGCAATGCCACCATCCCAGACACACGCAAATATTCCGCAAAAGACGGCAATGCATGCGCCTTAAATCCGGGCGTATCGGCATTTGCTACATTCAATGCCGCTGCTGCTTGCTGTCGCCCGGCATGGGTGGCCATGGCCTGCGACATTTTGAAGATATTCAGTTTTTCGAACACCAAGGCGTCTCCCCTGATCAATTTCAACCAAGGTTTAACTGTGATTCCTTTAGAAACGGTGTGCAGACATCAAAAAGGAACAACATGTCCTCGCAAATCCCCTTCACCGCCCTCGCCGCACAGATCGCAAAACTACAGCCAAGCCGCCCTATGGGCCGTGTTCGCCGTGTCGATGGCGGGGTTATTCATGTGGGCGGTTTAGGGTCTCAGGCCAGAACCGGTGACCGAATCACCTTGCGCCGCGCCGCGGGGGATCTCTCTGGCGAAGTGGTGCAAATCGCGGAAACCGGGCTCATCGCCCTGCTCGACGACAGCCCAGAAGGCATCGCGCTGCACGATCCTGTCATCCTCCACGAAGCCCCGGAGATTGCACCTTCCGCAGGCTGGATTGGCCGGGTGATTGATCCAATGGGCAATCCGCTCGACGGCAAACCGCTTCTGCAAGGCATGCAAAAACGCGCCCTGCGCGCCCCGCCGCCCCCTGCTGCTGCCCGCCGCCCGCTTGGGGGGCGGCTGCACAGCGGCATGTGCATCACTAACACGATGTTGCCGCTGGCGCGCGGTCAACGCATGGGGATTTTGGCAGGCGCCGGGGTTGGTAAATCCAGCTTGCTCGGCCATTTGGCAAAACACATGCAGGCAGATGTGGTGGTACTGGCCCTCATTGGCGAACGCGGCAGAGAACTGCGGCATTTCATCGACACCGTGCTGGGCCCCGAAGGTGCCGCGCGCGCCGTAACCATTGCTGCCACATCGGACCAATCCCCTTTAATCCGGCGGCGCTGTGCGTGGACCGCGATGAGCGTGGCCGAATATTTCCGCGATCAAGGTAAATCTGTGCTGTTGCTAGCCGATTCCATCACCCGATTTGCCGAAGCACATCGCGAAGTGGCCGTCGCAGCAGGCGAGTCCCCCGTGTTGCGCGGTTTTCCGCCCTCGACGGCTCATCAAATTACCAGCCTTTGCGAACGTGCAGGCCCCGGCCAAACCGGCCAAGGCGACATAACAGCGCTGTTTTCCGTGCTCGTTGCAGGATCTGATATGGATGAACCCATTGCCGACATCATGCGCGGGGTCCTGGACGGCCATATCGTGATGGATCGCACCATCGCCGAAAGGGGCAGATTTCCCGCAATCGATGTGCTGCGTTCCGTCTCGCGCTGCCTGCCCGATGCGGCAAGCGACGCGCAAAACAAAATTATCGCTGACGCCCGCCGATTGCTCGGAGCCTATGAGAAAAACACAATGATGATCAGTGCGGGCCTATATACGGCAGGCGGCGATCCTCTTGTGGATCAAGCCATCGCGGCCTGGCCAGAGCTTGATGCGTTTTTTGCCAAACCCGAAAACCATAATATCGAAAACAGCTTCGCCCAGCTTGCGCTCATTCTGCGCCGGGCGCAAAATCCGGCCCAGCGGCCCCCCGCAAACTAGCCGCCCAACAAGGTCAGGGCGATGCTGCCCGAACTCATTCCCGCCGTGACCCCATCCAATTGGTCGCGCAGAATGAATTTCGTCAAGGCATCCTGCATCTTGGTTTCATCGGTAAAAATTGACGGATCATCGCTGCCAAAAACGCTTCGGGCACGCGATTTAAACACCGTCAACTGCCGGTCAATATCCATCTGCCCAAACCCTTCCGGCAGGTTCAGCGCCTTCTCGAACACTTCTCGCAGCGGCTGGTCCCCCATGATCGAATACCATTTGGTATCCACCGAACTGTCCTGCGCGGCCAACGCGCCCAATTCGCGCTGCGCATAAAGCGCAATGCGCATGGATTCGTCCTGCTGTCCGGTGGCAATTTCGAATTCAGCAGATTCAAAACGGCTGATCATTGTCGAAGCAAAATCCGCCTTTTTCCATTGCGGAAATTCCAACGGGCCAAATCCAAACGCCTTCGACAGCTCCGCATATCGCCCATCCGAAAACCGATTGGCCAAAGCGTCATCGCCCACGCTGCCCTCTTCCAGAACCTTTCGAATGAAATATCGGTTGTTCAGATCATCCTGCAAACCAAAAGCGGTCAACGCCACGTTCAACAACCGGCGATCCGACACCAACTCCTCAGCTGATTTGATATTACCAATATTTTCGCGAAAATACTCCGTATCTCGCTGCATCAATGTGGATGAGGTAAATGCCTCAAATTGCTGATCATAGGTCCGCTGAAGGAACCGCCAGCCAGCCAGACCTGAAGCGAGAACAACGGGCTGGAACATCAGTTTCTCCTCACGGCCATGAGGCGCGCCTCGCGCGCCAATAAACTACGCAGCGCCTTCAACCCGCGATAATGCTGGTTTTCAATCACTGCTTCACTCGCCAGCGCCAAAGCATTGCGGCTGTCCATGTCGGTAAAGACTTGGCTCAATTCCTCGATCTGGCGAAGCAGCGGCAGGCGTGCCTCTTCGGCACTTCGATCACCAGAGAGCACCAACTGCACCGCATAACACATGCGCCGCACAGGCGTTTTTGCATCTTCGGGATGAATTGCATCTCGCAGCCGCAGGATATGCGCATCTGGCGTCATAATCGCCAATTTGCTGCGTCGGTCGCCATTCTCGATGACGGCCCCGTTTATGAGCACCCGCTCTTTAGGGCTCAACTTCAAAACCAGACCGCTCATTGCGATGCGCCTTCCTGCTTCAATCCGCGCAGGATTGCCGTGTTGATCTCTAACAAAGGAATGGCGTTTTCTTCGCGGCGGATTACTTTACTGCTGTGCTGATCAGTGAATTGCGCCAAGTAAAGTATGCGCGCCCGAAGCTCCTGCGGCAGCTGATTGCCTGGATCGACCACATCAATTGCCAATACGCGCCACAGTTTTCGGTTCTCATAAATCGCAGCGTTCAGCGCTTTAAAATCTCCGGTTTCAACGGCGGATTTCATCCGATACGTGATCCGCGCGATCACATCATATTCTATGCTGCGGGCTGATTTGATCGCCGAAGAACTGGGCGCATAGGCCTGCTGAGCTTTCAAGGAAGCGTTCACAATAACCCCTTACTTATACTGGAATTCAATAAGGTTTCGGGGGCGTAATGAAACGCCCCCGAAAGAGTGGTTTAACGGAACAAGGACAAGATCGTCTGCGGCGCTTGGTTCGCAATCGACAAGGCCTGAACGCCAAGCTGTTGCTGGGTTTGCAAAGCTTGCAACCTGGCCGACGCCGCTTCCATATCCGCATCCACCAATGAACCGATGCCCGAAGTCACCGCGTCGCTCAACTTGCTGATGAAATTGCTCTGATCACCAATCCGCTTGGCAGAGGCACCAAATGAGGCCGCCGCATCGATTGCCGTGGTCAGAAAGGCTTCAATTTCATCAAAAGCATCGCCTGCCGTGGTTGTATCGGCGATGGTTGTCATACTCGCCACATCCAGATTGGCCACAAAATCAGCCGTATCCACATCAATAGTGGTTGATGATGGCGCTGCGCTGCCCACCCGGTCGAGAGACGACACAATGGTCAGGGTGGTGCTACCGTTGCCGTCGATATCATCGGACAGCAAGTTCACACCGTTGAATTGCGACCCCGCAATGATCGCGACGATCTGATCGCGCTTGGCCGTCATATCCGCTTCGATCTTGGAGAAATCTGCGGTTTGGCTCTGGCCGGCAACCGCCAACTCTTTCATTTCCTTCAGCGTTTCAACGATTTGCTCGGCACCGGCTGATGCCACCGCAACCGTAGATTCGCCAATCGCGAGCGCATCAGACACGGCATCGAAACCTGCCACATCGGACTCCATCACCTTGGAAATCGCCCAAATGGCCGAGTTATCCTTGGCGGCGGAAATCGACTTACCCGTCGAAATCTGATTCTGGGTATCTGCCAGATTCATGTTGATGTTTTTCAGCGTTTGCAGTGCAACCATCGCACTGTTGTTCGTAAGAATGCTCGACATAAGCATGTTCCTTCATTCATTGGCGCTTTGCGCCGATTGGCGTCTCACCCCCCAGTGGGGAAGAACAGAAATGTCGTTCTGACCTCTGCAACCGCCTGCATCTAACCGCCTATATCGAAAGCCGTTCTGCGTCTTGAGCCGCTGCGCCACCCGATCTTCGGATGCATCGCCACCATGCTGCTCAATTCCTTAACGTAGCCCTAACAGCGCTCCGCTCACTGCGCCGCTTTTGACTAAAACCGCTCACGCTCGCTTCTCTACGCTTGTCTGATTGCCCGTATCGACAGTCTTGCGTCCGCCTTGCGCATCATAAGTCTCCAGAGATCCGCGCATCTGGCGTAGGGTCGCCAGCCGCTGCGCCACCGATCGGATCCCTTCGAGCGCACCATTCAGCAACATCTGATTGCGCTTCACCTTCTGATCCAGCAGATGCAGCGCATGTTTCTCGGCCGGTTTCCCGCTCTGCAACACCGCCAACAGCCGCTCTTTATCAGGCACCATTTCCGCCAGATCATCCAGTTGACCGTTCAGCAGACTCTCACGCTCCGCCTCAAGCAATCGGTTCAGCGCCTCAATATGTGCCCGCGTTTCCCCCTCATCCATCCTGTCTCTCCTTTAGCGCCTCGAACAGCGATTCGGCCAAGCCGATCCCCCCTGCCCGGGCCATTTGCAAAGCCTGCTCTCGCACCAAAAAGGAGCTGAACTGATCCTCCCCTGCACCGCCGCCAAACGCCTCCGAAGCCGTGCCAAGCCCCGCTGATTGCAGCATTTCTGCCAAAAAGCTTGCCTCCAATTGCACCGCTGCTTCACGCAATTGAGCTTCGGGCGGCAAAGCGGCCACCCTCGCACCAGCCACTGTGGTCATCTGCATGTCAAAACTCCTCAAATTGCTCGTAACTTGCCTAAGAATGCGCCCGAGCAGTAAATAATTAGTAAGGAAACGCGCTCATAAAGCAGGAACCGCGATCATTGCCCGGAGCCTTGGATGATTTTGCCCCTGCTAAGACAGCCCACAGCCGATACCCATGACCTGCCGCAACCGCAGCCCGCGCTCGGCGCCCTCGAACCCGAAGGCCTCCCGCCCTTCGAGGTGATCTTCGCCGCGCAAACGCCGCCAGCGCCCCCGCCTGCGGAGCCATCAGCGGAAGCGAAGGCCCTCGGTGAAATCTCAGTGGAGCCTAACGCCCCACCCCAAACCCAACCGAATACGGCACAGCCTCCTGCCCAAATCACGCAAGACAGCCCACTCGATGAACACACAGGTGAAATCACGGAAAATAATCCATCCACACCAATGGCCGCGCCGAAGATGAACACCAAAACCAACGCACGCATGCCACAGCCTGCCCCGCACCAACCTACGGCTCCACAAACTCCCACTGAGCCAGTGATGACATGGCAGCACACGGCCATGACGCCCACCGCTCAGCCCGCCACACCGGAGCAGACCGCCGCTCAGCAGCCCACGCCGCCCCAAGCCACGATTAAGCATGCGGCACCTGAACAGATGGCCCCTAAACAGGCCACGCCCCAGCAAACCACGCCTCAACAACCACTGCCCGTGCCGTTGGCGCAGGTCGCCGCGCCCCCCGCGCGCCGAGAGACCACCCAGCGTACCCTGCCAGAACGCATGGCACCTCAAGCACCCTCGGCGCCCACGGCCAGTATAACGCTGCCGATGGCCCCAATGGTAATGCAGCCGCCCGCCCTCAATCCCGCCGCCCCGGCCAAAGGCGATAAAACCCTCGCCCCGCTATTCTCTGACGGAGCGCCAGCCGCCAGCCAACCATGGCACGCCTCCGCATGGCAAATCGGCAGCCCGCCTGATCCGCTTCAAGCCCCCCCAACCGACCTGCCCGCAGCGACATTGCGGCAAATCGCACAGGTGCTGCAAAATCAACCGGGCCGCCCGGTGGAACTCTCTCTCAATCCAGAGGAGCTAGGCCGCCTGCGCCTCTCCATCACCACAACTGATCAAGGCGTGACGGTAAATATCCTCGCCGAACGCAGTGAGACCTTAGATCTACTGCGCCGCAACATCGATCTTCTGGGGCAAGAGTTGCGACAGATTGGCTACGATTCCGTGGCATTCTCCTTCGGCGGTGGGCAGAGCGCCCCCGATCAAGACACAGAGGGCAGCAGCAATTCCTCCGCACCGACGCCGCTAGACACCCCGGTTGAAATAGCACTTGAACCCTCGGCGCAGCCCGCCCGCATCGCCGCCCAAAGCGGCGTCGACATACGCCTGTAACCCGCGCAAAGGATAAAGAAATGAACGTGACAACCACCACTTCGGCCACCGCCAATGCCGCAGCAATTGCCGCAGCCAGCGCAAATGCCACCAGCGCCTACGAAAACAGCGCCGTGCTTTCCTCTGATTTTGAGACATTCCTAAAAATGCTCACCGCTCAGGCCCGCTACCAAGATCCGTTAGAGCCCATCGATTCCAGCGAATATGCCGCCCAATTGGCACAGTTTTCGATGGTCGAGCAACAGGTCAAAGGCAACGACCTGCTCACCGCGCTGACCCAGCAATTGGGGCTCAGCAATATGGGCGAAATGGCAGGCTGGATCGGCATGGAAGCCCGCAGCACTGGCCCCGCCTACTTCGGCGGCGCGCCCATCACCATCACGCCCCGCCCCTTGGCCGATGCCGATACAGTGCATCTGGTGGTCTATGACGCGCAAGGCACCGAGGTTGACCGCCACGCCATCCCTGTCGCCGCGGACCCTGTGCAATGGGCCGGGGTCAAAGCCGATGGCACTGCCTTCGACTCCGGCGCCTATAGTTTTGCCGTGGAAAGCCGCAAAGCAGGTGCTGTCCTGCTGGACGAACCTGCCGAAACCTACAGCATGGTCACCGAACTGCGCCAAGAAGGCAGCGACACATTATTGGTGCTGGAAGGCGGCACATTAATCTCGGCCAGCGCAGTCACCGCCCTGCGCAGCCCCGGTTAAGCGCGCCGCACGCCTTGCGTTATCCTTTGTCGATGCCCTCGCGCCCGATGGAGACATAACGCTGGAACCCGGCGCGCTTGGCCTCTTTTGGCGTGTAGATATTGCGCAGATCAGCCAGAACCGGGGTGTTCATCCGTTTGGCAAGGCGCTTCAGATCCAAGGCCCGGAACTCGTTCCACTCGGTCAAGATCACCACCGCATCGGCATTCTGCGCCGCTTTATAGGCATCTTCGACCCAGTTCACCCCCGGCAACAAATCCATCCCCTCACGCGCGCCTTGCGGATCAACCACCCGCACCTTGGCCCCGCCGCCCACCAAGGCGGGCACAATGGTCAGCGACGGCGCATCGCGCATATCATCGGTGTTGGGTTTGAACGTCACGCCGAGAACGGCAATGATCTTGCCATTCACACTGTCGTCACAAATCTCCATGACCTTGTCGATCATCCGGCGTTTGACCTCGTCATTCACCTTGATCACCGTCTCGGTCAGCTGCATCGGCACGCCGTAATCCTGCCCCATCCGGGCCAGCGCCTTGGTGTCTTTGGGAAAACAGCTGCCGCCATAACCCGGCCCGGCATGCAGGAACTTCGGCCCGATACGCCCATCCATGCCCATGCCGGTTGCCACGGCTTTCACATCCGCGCCCGTGCGTTCGCACAGCGCCGCCATCTCGTTGATAAACGTAATCTTGGCCGCCAAAAACGCATTGGCCCCATATTTAATCAACTCGGCGCTTTCCAAATCCGTCACCATGATCGGGAAATCCCGCAGCGACAATGGCCGGTAAATATCGCTGAGCACCTCGCTCGCCCGCTCGTTTTGCACACCAACCACCACACGGTCCGGGCGCATAAAATCGTCAATCGCCGCGCCTTCGCGCAGGAATTCAGGGTTCGACGCCACATCAAACTCCGCCTCGGGGTTCGCCTTGGCGATCGTCTGTTTCACTTGACGGTTGGTGCCCACAGGCACGGTGGATTTGGTCACAACCACGGTGTAGCCGCTGATCGCATGGGCGATTTCCTCGGCGGCGGCCATCACATAGGTCAGGTCCGCATGGCCATCGCCGCGCCGCGTCGGCGTGCCCACAGCAATGAAAACCGCATCGGCCCCGGCCACTGCCGACTGCAAATCCCCGGTAAAAGAAAGCCGCCCAGCCGCAACATTCTTGGCCATCAGCGCTTCCAGACCCGGCTCGTAAATCGGCACTTCACCGTTTTCCAGCCGCGTAATTTTGCTCGGATCTTTATCGACACAAATCACATCATGCCCAAAATCCGAAAAACACACGCCCGATACCAACCCGACATAACCGGTGCCGATCATTGCAATCTTCATCCGCTCAACCCTTACCCATTTTTGCCTAATCACTTGGGGCAGCAAACCCGCTCTGTCAACTGCGCGCTAACGATCCGCCAACATCATGCCCAGATAAGCAGGCGGCATCACCACCCGCCGCGCACGCCCCAATCCGAACCGCGCCAGCGGCGCGCGCATCGCAGCGGGCACCGGGTTTTCGCCCTCAACACCGCGCAACAAATCCGCCAGCAACGCGCCCGTGTAACTGCCCATCGCTACCCCATTTCCGTGGTAGCACATTCCCGTGAAGAGCCCCGGCATCTCCGGCACCTCGCCCGCAAATGGCATCAAATCCCGGGCAAGACACACCATGCCCGACCAACCAAAAGGCGTGTCGACATGGCCCCAAGCCGGGAACATCGCCTCGAAATCACGCCGCACCGCCGCCAGTGCCCGGCGATCCGCCCATGCCCCCGAAAGCAGCCCCCCGCGCATCCCGAACAGGAACCGCCGATCCGGCATTAACCGAAAATAATGCAGCAAATTGCGCGTATCATAGGCCATCTGCCCGCTCGACCACCCCTGCGCCGCAATCTCATCGGGGCTCAGCTGCCGGGTGACAATCACACTCGATTGCGCAGGCATATAGCGATCCCCAAGCCAGCGCGGCACATC
This sequence comes from Sulfitobacter sp., assembly GCA_051252055.1. GTDB lineage: Bacteria > Pseudomonadota > Alphaproteobacteria > Rhodobacterales > Rhodobacteraceae > Sulfitobacter. Next base: position 180,266 of record JBPOFD010000001.1, on the reverse strand, counting down.
GTCCGAACTATAGCCATTGGTTGCAACAATCACCTTTTGCGCGCGCAAACTGCCCTGCGCGGTGACCAGCCGGAAATCCCCCGCCGCCCCGGAGATCTTCTGCACCGGCGTGTCGTGGTAAATCACCGCTCCCGCCGCTTCGGCAGCGCGGGCCAAGCCCAGCACATATTTGCGCGGATTGAGCGCAAACCCCGCCTTGATCGTCAGCGCCCCATGGAACGCGCCGCCCATTCCATGCGCGCGCAGCGCGGGCTTTTCGATCAACTCGGCATCAAACAAGCCATCTTGCTTGATCTGCGCAAAAGACGCCCGCAGCCCCGCCATATCCTTGGCCCGGTGCGCCAGCGCGGTCTCGCCCGCCGAATGGCGATCCACTTCAATGCCATGCTCTTGGGTGATCTCGTCCACCAACTCAACCGCCGCCAATTCGGCGCGCAACCAGTCAAGCCGCCCCTGCGTGCCAAAGCGCCGTTCAAGCGCCGCATCGCCCATCTTGCCGCCGCCCAAACAACAAAACCCGCCATTGCGCCCCGACGCGCCCCAACCGACATAGCGGCTGTCGACCACCACCACCTGCACCCCGGCCTTCGCCAGATGCAGCGCAGCAGAAAGCCCCGTGAACCCCGCGCCAATGATCGCAACTTCGGCCTGCTGATCACCGGCCAACGCCCCACGCGGCGTCAGCGGCGCAGTCTCATCCCACCAACAATGGGCACGCGGCGCATCGCTATAGGCGAAAGCCGAAAAAAGCCGTTTCATCCGGCCCGTTCCGCCGCCCGCTCGTCACGCTGTTGGCGCACGGCGTTGCGTTTGGAAATCAGCGATGCCGTCACCACGCCCACCGTCACAATCCCGATCATGATCGTGGACAGCGCGTTAATCTCGGGGCTCACCCCCAAACGCACCGCACTGAAAATCTTGATCGGCAATGTGGTCGCCGCTGGCCCCGCCGTAAACGAGGCAATCACCAGATCATCAAGGCTCAGCGTGAAGGCCAACAGCCACCCCGAAATCACCGCAGGCGCGATGATAGGCAAGGTCACAAGGCGAAACGCATCCCATGCGCTGCACCCCAGATCAAGCGCGGCCTCCTCCAGCGAGCGGTCAAACGTCACCAGCCGCGACGACACCACAACCGACACATAACACATGGCAAATGTCGTATGCGCCAGCACAATGGTCAGCACCCCCCGGTCCAGCCCGATGCCAATAAACAACAGCAACAGCGACAGACCCGTGATCACTTCTGGCATCACCAAAGGCGCATAAATCATGCCCGAAAACAGCGTGCGCCCCTTAAACCGCCCGCCCCGCACCAGCACATAAGCCGCCATCGTGCCCAGCACCGTGGCAAGTGTCGACGACATCACCGCCACTTTGATCGTGACCCAAGCGGCGTTCAAAAACGCTTCGTTCTGCACCAATTCGCCGTACCACTTGGTCGAAAAACCCGCCCAAACCGTAACCAGTTTCGAAGCGTTGAAACTGTAAATCACCAGCAACACCATCGGCAGATATAGAAACGCGAACCCCAGCGTCAGCGAGGTCACGTTGAACCAGCTCATGCGCTTCATGCCTCTGCCTCCGCTTGTTTTTGCTGATTGCGCTGGAACAGCACAATCGGGATCACAAGGATCAGCAGCAAGATCACCGCCACCGCGCTCGCCACCGGCCAATCGCGGTTGTTAAAGAACTCTTCCCAAAGCACTTTACCAATCATCAACGTGCCCGATCCGCCCAGCAGCGAGGGGATCACAAATTCGCCCAGCGCCGGGATGAAAACCAGAAAAGACCCCGCCACAATGCCGTTTTTCGACAGCGGAATGGTCACCAGCCAAAAGGCCTGAAACCGCGAACAACCCAGATCTTCTGCCGCTTCGATCAAACTGTCATCCAGCCGCTCAAGCGCCGCATAAATCGGCAGGATCATAAAGGGCAGATAGGTGTAAACGATCCCGATATAGACCGCGCTTGTGGTGTTCATGATAATGAGCGGGTCCGAAATCACACCAATCCACATCAGGAATTGGTTCAACAGACCTTCATTGCTCAAAATCCCCATCCACGCATAAACCCGGATCAGGAACGATGTCCAAAACGGCAAGATCACGAGCATCATCAACGTGGCGCGCCATTCTTGCGGTGCGCGCGCCATCCCGTAAGCCACCGGATAGCCCACCAACAAAGTGAATATCGTCGAGACCAGCGCAATCTTGACCGAGCTAAGATAGGCTTTCCAATACAGATCATCTTCCGTCAAAAAGATGAAATTATCGAAATCCAGCTCCGCCAGCAGCGCGCCAATCCCGTCTTTCATGGTCGGCGCATAGGGCGGAATGGCCAATGCCGCATCCGAGAGCGAGATTTTGAAAACAATCAAAAACGGCACCAAAAAAAGCACCAGCAGCCAGACATAAGGAACGGCGATTAGGGCAGCGCGGCGCATCATTGCTCCAACAACACGCCGGCGGTCGCGCTCCAGCTGATCCAGACCGGATCTTCCCATGTGATGTCGCGCCGCGAAATCCGCCGCGTGTTGGCGGTCTGCGCCTTGATGATCTGCCCGCCGGGCAATTCAACGTGATAGGTCGACAGGTTGCCCAAATACGCAATATCGAGCACCTTACCCTGAAGCGCATTGGGCGCATCCTCGGGCTTGGTCGCGCTGATCGCGATCTTTTCGGGCCGGATTGCCAAATGCGCCTTCTGCCCCTCGGTCAGGTCCAGCTTGGAGGCCGCGGTAATCGGCGCCTGCCCATCCGCGAATTTCAGGGCATATTGCGCCTCACCCGAGGCTTTAACAGTGCCCTCAAGAATATTCACATCCCCAATGAAATCAGCCACATAAACCGAATTTGGCGCTTCATAAATCACCGCAGGTGTCGCCACTTGCATGATGCGCCCCTCGTCCATCACCGCCACGCGGCTGGCCACGGTCATCGCTTCTTCTTGGTCATGGGTCACAATCACAAATGTCGTGCCCGTGGTCTCTTGAATGTCCATCAACTCAAACTGCGTGTCCTGCCGCAGCTTTTTATCCAGCGCGCCCAGCGGCTCATCGAGCAGCAAAAGCTTCGGTGCTTTGGCCAGCGACCGCGCCAGCGCCACCCGCTGCCGTTGCCCGCCCGAAATCTGATGCGGCTTGCGGCGGGCGAATTTCTCCAGCCGCGTCAGCTTGAGCATCTCCTCCACACGGGCCTTCACCTCATCGGGGGATTTCTTGTCGCGCTTAAGCCCAAAAGCAATGTTTTCCCAAACGCTCAAATGCGGGAACAGCGCATAGGATTGAAACATCATATTCACCGCGCGCCGGTTCGGCGGGATCGCGGCAATGTCCTGACCAGCAAGCTCAATCGTGCCCGAGGTCGGATGTTCAAACCCTGCCAGCATCCGCATCATGGTCGTCTTACCGCAGCCCGATGGCCCCAGCAGAGCAAAAAATTCCTGCGCGTAAATATCCTGCGTCAGATTATCAATGGCCGTGAATTCGCCAAATTTCTTGGTCACATTCTTAAACCGGATCAACGGTTTTTCATTGGGATCTTCCCAAGGTGCGAAAACTTTTTGGCTCATTAAAATTGGTCCTTCAGACGCGGGCAAACGGGCACAGGCAACAAGGGCGGCACGATGTTGCGCCGCCCTCGCTTGGCAAAATCAGGTACCTGATTTCACTTTGGTCCACATGCGCGTCACTTTGCGCTGGGTTTTTTGATCATATGGCGTGGTGGTATAAAGGTTCTCCAGCGTCGCCGCATCGGGATAGATCGCCGTGTCGCCGATCACATCCTCCGACAGAAACTCCTGCGAGGCCTTGTTGCCATTGGCGTAGTAAACATAGTTCGACGCCGCTGCCATATTCTCCGCGTTCAGGATGAAATCAAGGAATTTATGCGCCCCATCCGGGTTTGGCGCATCCACCGGAATCGCCATGTTATCGAACCACATCAGCGCGCCTTCTTTGGGCGCGTAATAGGCGATCTCGACACCATTATCGGCCTCTGCTGCGCGGTCACGCGCCTGCAAAATATCGCCGGACCAACCAAAAGCCACGCAAATATCGCCATTGGCCAGACCGTTGATATATTCCGAGCTGTGGAATTTTTGCACATATTGCGCCACAGCCGCCAACACAGGCTCGGCCTTGTCGATTGTATCCGCATCCTGCGCATCGGGGTTTTCACCCACATAAGCCAGCGCCGCCGGGATCATCTCAACCGGCGCATCGAGAAAATGCACACCGCAGCTTTGCAGCTTTTCCATATTCGCCGGATCAAAAATCAACGCCAGCGAGTCCACCGGCGCATCTTCGCCCAGCACTTCTTTGACCTTGCCGATGTTCACGCCAAGCCCCGTGGTGCCCCACATATAGTTAATCGCATATTGGTTATCGGGGTCGTATTTCGCGATGCGCTGATCGATCACATCCCATGTGTTGCCAATGTTGCTCAGCTTGGCTTGATCCAGTTTCTGAAACGCACCCGCTTGGATTTGGCGCTGCAAGAACGTGCCCGACGGCACCACAACATCATAACCGGAACCGCCCGCAAGCATCTTGGTCTCAAGCACTTCATTGCTGTCGAACACGTCGTAAATCAGGTCAATCCCGGTTTCCGCTTCGAATTTCTCCAGCAGGGCCTCATCGATATAGTCAGACCAGTTATAAACCCGTACTTCTTCGGCATGTGCCGCCCCGGCCATCAAAGCCAGTGCTGCAACGCCGCTCGTCATGATATTGCTCATCTGATACTCCCAGTTTAGATAGGTGATTGGTTCACGCCTTGCGCTAATTTGATCAAGTTTTGCCCTTTGCGGCAAGATAATTTATGGTTTCACGCAGAAAACTTCTGCGCAAGCGCCGCGGATTTAAGCATAAGGACGCCCCAGCCATGGCTGCAGTGCCCCACCCGAACGAAGACCCCGCCGCGCAGGCTTTTGCGGCCAAACCGCCCGCTCATCAGCAGGTCTATGAGCAACTGCGCGACCTGATCTTATTTGGCGATCTGGTGCCGGGCCAAGCGGTCACCATCCAAGGGCTGACCGCCACGCTTGGCGCGGGCATGACGCCGGTGCGCGAGGCTCTGCGCCGCCTGACCGCCGAAGGCGCGCTCACCCATCAAGGCAACCGCCGCGTCTCTGTGCCCGTCCTGACCCGCGACAGCGTCGAAGAGCTTGATTTTCTTCGTAAATCATTGGAGCCAGAGCTAGCCCGCCGCACCGCCCCCACCATCAAAGACAGCGAGATCGCAGCGCTGACACAGGTGGATAACGCCCTCAATCTCGCCATCGAACAGGGCGATATCGGTGCCTATCTCAAACGTAATTACCAGTTTCACTGCATGATCAACGACATGGCAAATGCGCCGATTATGGCCACCACCGTGGCCCAGCTTTGGCTGCGTTTTGGCCCGTCTCTGCGGGTGGTTTGCGGCAAGTTCGGCACGCTCAACCTGCCCGATCGTCACGTGGATATCCTCGCCGCGCTGCGCGCGCGCGACCCTGCCGCCGCCGCTGTGGCCATGGCCGAGGATGTGCACCAAGGTATGCTGCAAATTTCCGCCGCCGTTGACGACTGACCGCGCGATGCGATTCGATTGACTTCGAAAAATTTGATCATATTCTGGCCGCCAAGCGAATATCCGCAAAAGATTCTATTGAAAGGGCGTCTAGATGAGCCAGATTTCCAACCACCTGCCTACCGCAGAACTTCAGGCGCTCGACGCCGCGCATCACATGCACCCTTTCACGACCAATGATGAATTGGCCCAAAAAGGCGCCCGCGTCATCACCCGCGCCAAAGGCGTCACCCTGTTCGACAGCGAAGGCAATGAAATCCTCGATGCCATGGCGGGCCTGTGGTGCGTGAACCTTGGCTATGGCCGCGAAGAACTGGTCGAGGCCGCCGCCCGCCAAATGCGCGAGCTTCCCTATTATAACACCTTCTTCATGACGACCCATGTGCCCGCCATCGCGCTGGCCAATGAGCTGGCCAAACTGGCACCGGGCGATCTGAACCATGTGTTCTTCGCAGGCTCCGGCTCCGAGGCCAACGACACCAACCTGCGCATGGTCCGCACCTATTGGGCGGAAATGGGCAAACCCGAAAAATCCCACGTGATCTCGCGCAAAAACGCCTATCACGGCTCTTCCATCGGCTCCGGCTCGCTGGGCGGCATGACCTATATGCACGCCCAAGGCGGCATGCCGATCCCCGGCATTCACCACATCGGCCAGCCCGATTGGTGGTCTGAAGGCGGCGACATGAGCGAAGAAGAATTCGCCCTCGCCCGTGCCCGCGAACTTGACGCCAAAATCGAAGAGCTTGGCGCAGACAAAGTCGCCGCCTTCATTGGCGAGCCGATCCAAGGCGCAGGCGGCGTGGTCATCCCCCATGACGTCTATTGGCCCGAGATTCAGCGGATCTGTAAAAAGCACGACATTTTGTTGATCGCGGATGAGGTCATCTGCGGCTTTGGCCGTACCGGCAATTGGTTCGGCTCGCAAACCATGGGCATCACGCCCGACATCATGACCATCGCCAAAGGTCTCTCCTCCGGCTATGCGCCCATCGGCGGCTCCATCGTCTCCAGCAAGATCGCAAAAGTCATCGGCGCGACCGAGTTCAACCACGGCTACACCTATTCCGGTCACCCGGTCTGTGCCGCTGTGGCGCTGGAAAACCTGCGCATCATGCAAGAAGAAAACATCATCGACCATGTGAACAACGTGGCCGGCCCCGCCCTGCGCGCCGGGCTTGATAAACTGGCCGATCACCCGCTGGTGGGCACGGTAAACCTCCAAGGGCTGATGGGTTCCATCCCGCTGTCCCCCAACAAGGAAACCCGCGCCAAATTCGAAAACCCCGGCACCATCGGCTTCATGTGCCGCGAGCGCTGCTTTGCCAATAATCTGGTGATGCGCCATGTGGGCGACCGCATGATCATCTCGCCGCCGCTGGTGATCACCCCTGAGGAAATCGCCACATTCATGAGCCGCGCCACCAAAGCGCTCGATGAAACCTATGCCGCCGCAAAAGAGCAAGACCTGCTCAAAGCGGCCTCCTAAATCAGTCCCTAAATCAGACGCTGGCCCAACCGGGCCAGCATCTCCAAACACGATTGCAATTGCGCAAGGCGGATGAATTCATCCGCCTTATGCGCCTGCGCAATAGACCCCGGCCCGCAGACCACCACATCCATTCCCATCTGCTGAAACAGCCCTGCCTCGGTACCAAATGGCACCACATCCGGGGCGCGCTCGCCGGTCAATTCCGCCACCAAATCGCGCGCCGCATTTTGCGCCATTACCTCCAAACCCGGCACTTCGCCCAATGTTAGGGTCTGAATATCTGCCCCCGGATGCACGGCGCGCATCTGCGGTAACAGCTGCGTGCTGACAAATTCCGCCACCTCGCGCTGCACAAAATCGAAATCGCTGCGCTGCACCGGGCGGAACTCCCAATCCACCTCGGCCTGCTCTGCGATTACATTATGCATCTGCCCGCCCGCGATCCGCCCGATATTGAGCGTGGTTTGCGGCGGCACAAACCGGCTGCCCTGCGGCGCACGCGCCCGCAATGCCGCGCGCAGCCCCAGCAAATGCATCACATAACGCGCCGCATATTCCGCCGCATTCACCCCGGCGCTCGGGTCCGATCCATGGCCCGCCAGCCCGCTAAATTGCGCCGTATATTCACAGCAGCCCTTATGCCCCTCAATCACCCGCATTTCCGTCGGCTCGCCGATAATGCCCAACGCCGGGCGGATGCCTTGGGTCTTCAGCGCCGCAATCAGCCCCTGCGCGCCGACACATCCCACCTCCTCATCATGGGTAAAGGCAAAATGCAGCGGCCGCCGCAGCGGCAGCTTGGCAAACCCCGGCGCCATCGCCATCACCGCCGCAATGAACCCTTTCATATCGCAGGTGCCGCGCCCAAACAGCGCGCCGCCCTCATCATGCAACACAAACGGATCACGCGACCAGTTTTGCCCCGCCACAGGCACCACATCCGTGTGCCCCGAGAGCATGATCCCTCCCGCCCCTTCCGGCCCTTCCGGCCCTAACGTGGCGAATAAATTGGCCTTGGTCCCGCAAGGCGCGGCAAAAACCTCGGCCCGCGCCCCGATGCTCTCAAGCTGCTCAGCCAGCAGATGGATCAGCCCCAGATTGCTCTGCGGCGACACGGTGGCAAACCCCACATAGGCGCGCAGCAGCTCCACCGTGCGGGCCAGATCGCTCATGCCTTCACGGTAATCTGCCGGGGGCGGTTGCAAAACGTCTCCGCCGCGCCGCCATCCCTGATACGAATACTCTCCGTGATCTCGATCCCCCAGTTTTTCATCCACAAACCGGGCATAAAGTGAAACGTCATATCAGGCTCTAACACGGTAGTATCCTCAGGCCGCAGCGAAATGGTCCGCTCGCCCCAATCGGGCGGATAGCTCAACCCCACCGGATAGCCACAGCGCGCCCCGCGCTCGATCCCCGCCGCCTCCAACGGGGCCGCCAGCGCATTGGCCACATCGCAGGCCCGGTTGCCGGGGCGCGCCGCCTCAAGCCCGGCCTCAAGCCCTTCGATCAACGCAGCTTCGGCGCGGCGAATATGCTCTGGCGGCTTGCCCAGAAACAGCGTCCGGCACAGCGGCGCGTGATAGCGCCGATAACAGCCCGAGATCTCGAAAAACGTCGCCTCACCGCTGGCAAATTGCCGCCCGTCCCATGTCAGATGCGGCGCGGCGGCATCGCTGCCCGAGGGCAACAGCGGCACAATCGCCGGGTAATCGCCCCATGCCCCCGGCACGCCGCGAATGGCATCGCGGTAAATTTCCGCCACGATTTCATTCTTGGGCACACCGGGCTCCACCCGTTCCATCAACCCATCGACGATCTTCTCGGATATCGCGGCGGCCCGGCGCATGAACGCCAATTCAGGCGCTGATTTCACCGTGCGCTCCCAATTCACCAGCGCCGTCGCATCCAAAAACACCGCCCCCGGCAAGGTCTCTTGCAAGGCCATATGCGCCTTGGCCGAGTAATAATAATTGTCCATTTCGACGCCAATGCGCCCCTGCGCCGCGCCAAGTTCGGCCAGAACCATGCCCAAATCCTGCATCGGATGACGCTCGGTTGATTGCACAAATTCGTCTCGATACCCGCGCACTTGGCCCGCTTCCATCCACACAGTACGCAGCGCGCCATTGGTGTCCTGATTCCTCCCCCACCAGATCGGCTCGCCGTCCAGCGGGATAATAACCCCCTGATGCACATAAAATGACCACCCGTCATAGCCGGTCAGCCACGCCTGATTGCTGGGGTCGGTGACGAACAACACATCAAGCCCGCGCGCCGACATCTCGTCTCGGGTCAGGGCAAGGCGGCGAAGGTATTCAAGCGGTTCAAACGGCAAATCAAGGGCTGGCACAGGATTCTCCCTTTCGGACGACCACGCCAGTTTGCGACCGCGAATCACCTGTGACTGTTCTGAAAACGACATGCACCCGCACCCGTTTGCGCCATGCCAGAGCGTCTAAAACCGTTATTTTCAGCAATCCGGTTGCAAAACACGACAGCCCTAGGCTTTAATCAGGGCAACAAGTGCGGATAACCGCCAAGTCCAACAGGGAGCCATTTCATTGGCCAATGAAAGCACCGACAGCGCGTTTGTCGAGTTTGAACGCGTGCAGAAAAGCTATGACGGCGTGAACCTCGTCGTAAAAGATCTCAACCTCTCCATGCCAAAAGGCGAGTTTCTGACAATGCTCGGGCCCTCGGGCTCCGGCAAGACAACTTGCCTCATGATGCTGGCCGGTTTTGAAACCGCCACCCATGGCGACATCCGGCTGGGTGGCCAATCGATCAACAACATCCCGCCGCATAAACGCGGCATCGGCATGGTGTTCCAGAACTACGCGCTGTTTCCCCACATGACCGTGGCGGAAAATCTCGCCTTCCCGCTCGAAGTGCGCAAAATCGGCAAGTCCGACCGCGAAGCGAAAGTGAAACGCGCGCTCTCCATGGTGCAAATGGAAGATTTCGCAGGCCGCCGCCCCACCCAGCTTTCAGGTGGCCAGCAACAGCGCATCGCGCTGGCCCGCGCTTTGGTCTTTGAACCCGAGCTGGTGCTGATGGACGAACCGCTCGGCGCACTCGACAAACAACTGCGCGAAACCTTGCAGTTCGAGATCACCAAACTGGCCCATGATCTGGGGATCACCACGGTTTACGTGACCCACGACCAGACAGAAGCCCTCACCATGTCAGACCGCGTTGCCGTGTTTGACGATGGCCGCATCCAACAGCTTGCGCCGCCTGACCAGCTTTATGAAGCACCAGAAAACAGCTTCGTCGCCCAGTTCATCGGTGAAAACAACACGCTCGAAGGCACCGTAAAACACATCAAAAACGGCACCGCCGTTGTGGAACTTGATGATGGCGGGCTGATTGATGCCATGCCGGTGAACGTGTCCAAAGCAGGCGAACGCACCCGCGTTTCCATCCGCCCTGAACGGGTCGAGGTGAACCCTGATCTGGGCCCCGATTCCCATACGATCAAGGCGGATGTGCTCGAATTCATCTATATGGGCGATGTGTTCCGCACCCGCCTGCGCGTCGCTGGACGGGATGACTTTGTGATCAAAACCCGCAACCGTGCCGATCAGGAACGGCTGGTGCCGGGCACCACGGTGCATATCGGCTGGTTGCCACAAGATTGCCGGGCGCTCGACGCCTGACACTGGAAAATCGCGCCAGCGGGCCAGACCCGCTGCGCGGTCCAAGTTAGGCGGGGCAAGCCCGTGTTCCTGCCTTCCGAAATACCCGAACGGGCAATAACTGGGAGTAATTTCATGAAACTGACCAAAACGCTCATGACCACCACGGCGCTAACAGTCGCGGCTGGTGTGGCATTGGCCGAAAGCCACATGGCTAACGAAATGACAATTGTAAGCTGGGGCGGTGCCTATTCCGCCAGCCAGAAAAACGCCTATCACGACCCCTATTCCGAAAAGACCGGCGTCAACATCATCAATGATGAAAGCTCCGCCGAAGCTGTGGCCAAACTGCGCGCCATGAACGAAGCCGACAACATCACATGGGATGTGGTTGACGTGGTTGCCGCCGATGCCATCCGCCTGTGCGACGAAGGTCTGGCGATGGAAATCGACCCTGAGGAAATGCTCGCCGCAGCCCCCGATGGCACCTCCGCCGAAGAAGATTTTGGCGAATTGCTGGTCTCCGACTGCTTCATTCCGCAAATCGTTTATTCCACAACATTCGGCTATCGCACCGATCTGGTTGGCGACACACCGCCCAGCGAAATCTGCGCGATCTTCGACACCGACGCCTATCCCGGCAAACGCTCGCTGGAAAAACGCCCGATCGGCAACATGGAATGGGCGCTGCTCTGTGACGGCGTTGCCAAGGACGAAATCTACGACGTTCTGGCAACCGGCGAAGGCCAAGATCAGGCGCTTGCCAAACTCGACAGCATCAAAGGCGACGTGATCTGGTGGTCCGCTGGTGCCGACACGCCCCAGCTTCTGGCCGATGGCGAAGTCATCATGGGCTCCACCTATAATGGCCGCCTCTTCTCCGCCATCGTCGAGCAAGAGCAACCCATCGCCATGATGTGGGACGCGCAAATGTTCGATCTGGACGGCTGGATCATCCCAGCAGGCCTGAGCGACGAACGCAAAGCCCGCGCGCTGGATTACATCATGTTCGCCACAGACACCCAGCGTCTGGCCGATCAGGCGAAATACATCAGCTACGGCCCCGCACGTGCGTCTTCCGCGCCGCTTGTCGGCAAACATGCTGAACTGGGCATCGAAATGGCGCCGCATATGCCAACCGATCCCGCCAACGCCGCGAACACGTTCTTGTATAACTACGAGTTCTGGGCCGACTACCGCGACGATATCGACGCGAAATTCCAGGCATGGCTGGCCAAATAAGCCATCGCCTCTGGGGTGGGCATCACTGCCCGCCCCGCTTCCACACCGTTCCCCGTACCAATCCCAAAGAGACCAATCATGAGCGATATCACAGCAGATAACGGCCCGGTCCTTGCCGCAGATGGCACGCCGCTGAAACGCAGCCTCGCCCGCGCCATGCGCCGCCAGAAACTGCGGGCCTTCTTGCTGGTCGCCCCCCTGCTTTTGTTTGTTCTTTTGACCTTCATCACCCCGATTGCGAAAATGCTGTTCCGCTCGGTGGAAAACCAAATCGTGATGAACACCCTGCCGATGACCGTGCAGGAAATCGCGCCGTGGGATGCCACCGCCAGCGATCTGCCCCCCGCCCCGGTGTTCGAGGCGATGTATTTCGACATGTTCCTCGCCAGCGAAGCCAAACGCCACACGCGCCTTGGCTCGCGGCTGAACTATGAACAAACCGGCATCTCTTCGCTGTTCCGCCAATCGGGCCGCCAATTGGATGACATCGGCAAAGTCACGCAAAAACCGCTGGAAAAACTCAACGGCGATTGGAAAGACGGCGAAACCTGGTACGCGATGTTCAACGCCGCAGACCCCGCCGCCGCCGATGCAGCCCTGCTGCGCGCCGCGCGGGGCCGCTACGCCAACCTGACGGACAACCCCGGCACGGGCGATGTAAACTTCGCCCCCCGCGCTGACATCGCCGCCCTGCTGCCGCGCACGGCACGCGAATACACCGCTTGGGCCGTGTTCACCGCCCTTGAGGACGAACGCGACCCGGCCAAACGCGACCCATGGGAATCCGTGGCCACCGCGCTGGCGCTCGACCTGCAACAGGCCGATCTCGCAGGCTACACAGGCCCCGGCGCAGAGCTGCTGCGCGAAGCCCAAGCCGCCAACCTGCCCCTGCCCGATCTCACCACCAGCTTTGCCGAGATCGACCCAGACTGGGGCACGCCCCTGCCATGGACAACCTTGCAAACCCACTCGGGCATCTACACGTCGGGCTATTTCCTAAACGCCATCGACGCCCAGAAAACCGCCGATGGCATGGCATGGCAGCCCGAAGAAAAGCAGATCTTGCTCAAACTCTTTGGCCGCACCTTGATCATGTCGATGATGATCATGGGCAGCTGCATCTTGCTCGGCTATCCCATCGCGTGGATCCTCGCCAATTCCTCGACCCGCAATGCAAACCTGATGCTGATCCTCGTGCTCTTGCCCTTCTGGACCTCGCTTCTGGTGCGCACCTCGGCATGGAAAGTGATGCTGCAACAAAACGGCGTCATCAACGAAGTACTCGTCTGGATTGGCCTCGTTAGCGATTCCGACCGCCTGATCCTGATCAACAACCAATTTGGCACAATCGTGGCGATGACGCATATCCTGCTGCCCTTCATGATCCTGCCCATGTATTCCGTGATGCAGACGATCCAGCCAAGCTATCTGCGCGCTGCCAAATCGCTTGGCGCCACCAATTGGACAGCCTTCTGGCGCGTCTATTTCCCGCAATCCGTGCCCGGCATCGGCGCAGGCTCGATCCTCGTGTTCATCCTCGCCATCGGCTATTACATCACGCCCGAAATCGTCGGCGGCACCAAAGGCGTCTTCATCTCGAACCGCATCGCCTACCACATCTCAACCTCGCTCAACTGGGGCCTCGCCGCCGCATTGGGCTCGATCCTGCTGGCAGTCGTGCTGCTGCTCTACTGGGCCTACGACCGTATCGTCGGCATCGACAACGTGAAACTGGGGTAACCAAAAATGAGCCTTCCTCCATATGCAACGATGCCGCAACGCCTGTGGTATTACGGGTTCCGTGTGCTCTGCGCGCTGATCTTCATCTTCTTGATCACGCCGATTTTGGTGATCATCCCGCTCAGCTTCAACGCCGAGGATTTCTTCACCTACACCCCCGAAATGCTGCGGCTCGACCCCGACGGCTACTCGCTCAAACACTACCGCGATTTCTTCACCAATAATGAATGGCAGCGCAGCCTGAAAAACTCGCTGATCATCGCCCCCATCGCGACAATCATCTCCGTCTCGCTGGGCACATTGGCCGCCATCGGCCTCAGCCAAAGCCACATGCCCTTCAAAGGCACCATCATGGCAATCTTGATCTCGCCAATGATCGTGCCGCTGATCATCTCCGCGACAGGCATGTTCTTCTTCTACTCCGACCTCGGCAATTTCATGGAAAACCGCATGGGGATGGACAAGAACTTCGTGGGCTACATCAAGGTCATCCTCGCCCACGCGGTGCTGGGCATCCCCTTCGTGATCATCACCGTCACAGCCACGCTGGTGGGCTTCGACAACTCCCTGACCCGCGCAGCAGCCAACATGGGCGCAAACCCGGTCACCACCTTCTTCCGGGTGCAAATGCCGCTGATCCTGCCCGGCGTGATCTCGGGTGGCCTCTTCGCCTTCATCACCTCGTTCGACGAAGTTGTCGTGGTGCTCTTCGTCGGCTCCGCTGGCCAGAAAACCCTGCCATGGCAAATGTTTATCGGCCTGCGCGAACAAATCAGCCCCACCATCCTCGCCGTGGCAACCATCCTCGTTGTGGTCTCCATCTGCCTGCTGACCGTGGTCGAATTGCTGCGCCGCCGCTCCGAACGCTTGCGCGGCATGTCGCCGGGCTGACCATCAAGAAAGGGGGCCGCCGCGCCCCCTTTCACCCTTCTTCAAATACTCATCTTATCCGCCAGCCGCCCGCACCGCCGCCAGCAATCCAGGCGAGGCATAGCCATCCGGCACCATTCCCTTAGATACTTGAAACGCGCGCACCGCATTGATGGTCAACGGCCCGATCTTGGCGTCGATCTTCTGCGTGTCGAACCCTTGGGCGCTTAACTTGGTCTGAAGCGCGATCCGCTCCTCATAACTCAGCGCCCGATCCCCCAGCGGCCACGCGCCCTTGAACGCCGCACCCCCGGCAATCCGGTCCGCCAAATGCCCCACACCAATCACATAGGCATCGGCGGTGTTGTAACTCTCCAGCACCTCGAAATTGTCGAAAATCATAAACGCCGCGCCCGCCGCCCCCGCAGGCAGCAAAACCGACGCCGCCCCGTGATCCGCAATCGCCCCGCCTGCCGCTGGCACAACCCCCAGTGCGGCCCATTCCGCCGGGGTTTTGGTGATCTCGCGCTTGGCCAACAGGTAATCAAACCCCTCCGGCAAAGTGACTTCGATCCCCCAAGGCTGCCCGGCGACCCAGCCATTGGCCTTCAAATACGCCGCCGTCGAAGCCAACGCATCTTTGGGATCATCCCCCCAAATGTCGCGCTTGCCATCTCCGGTCCAATCCACCGCATGGGCCAGATACGACCCCGGCATAAACTGCGTATGCCCCATGGCCCCGGCCCAACTGCCGCGCATCTGCGCCGCGCTCACATCACCGCTTTGCAAAATCCTCAGCGCCGCCAGCAACTCGCCCTCAAAAAACGCCGCCCGCCGCGCATCATAAGCCAGCGACGCCATCGAGCGGATCACATGATCCCCGCCGCGATACCCGCCATAGGCGCTCTCAAGCCCCCAAATCGCAGTGACAATCTGCGCGGGCACACCGTATTCCGCCTCCAGCGCCTGCAAGGTCGCGCGCTCCCGCGCCAAGGCATTGCGCCCGTTTTCAATGCGCAGATCCGACACGGCGGTCTCTAGATATTCCCAAATCGTCTTGGTGAATTCCGATTGATTGCGGTCGCGCTTCACCACCGCCGCATCATAGGTCACCCCGCTGAGCGCGGCCTCAAGCACCTGCGGCTCAATCCCCGCCGCCAAGGCGCGCGGGCGAAACGCCGCCAACCACTGCTGAAAATCTGCCTCGCTGGCCACCTGCACGGCGGCGGGCGGCGCAGAGGGCGGAACCGCGCTCTGCGCCAATGCCCCCTGCGGCCAAACCCCCTGCGCCAGCACCATGGCCAGCATCGCTTGTCCGATCAATCTCACCGCTGCTCTCCCTGCCTGCGCTGCACAGCCCCAGCCTAGCGCCATTGCCCGCCCCGCAAAAGCTCAGCCCGGTGGCTGCGGGCGGTTTTCCGCACGCAGCACCGCCAGATAATCGCGCAGCAACGGCACCCGGCGCGGCCGAAAACAGGCCCCCGTCTGGGTCATGTCCCGCATCCGGTCCAACCGGAACATGCGGAAATCACTGCGCAAATGGCACCAGGCCAGCAACATATGCGCGTTTTGAAAATAGGTAATGCCCAGCGGATCAACCTTGCGCCGCGTCTGCGCGCCCACCGCATCCTCATAGGCGAAGGCGATGGTCATTTCTTCCCATGTCGCCCGGCGCAGCGCCCCCGCGTCAATCCCCGGCTCGGGCGGGCGCTGCATGTGATGCGCATCCAGAACCGCATGTTGCAACCGATGTGCCTGCCGCGCAGGTAGCCGCGCCTTGAGCTTGCCCAGCGCCGCCTCCGCCGAAGCCGCAAGATCCGGGTCGCCCACCAGAACCACCTCGCGCAGCCCCAGCACCAGCGCCTCAAGCTCCTCATCGGTGAACCCCAAAGGCGGCATGGCGGCATCTTCAATCAGCGTATAGCCAAACCCCGCCTCCCCATCGATCACCGCGCCCAACCCGCGCAGCGCATCAATATCGCGGTACACCGTGCGCAGCGACACACCCAGCTCCTGCACCAGTTGCGCCGCCGTCACAGGCGCAGGCAGACGCCGCAGCACCTGCATCAATTGAAAAAGCCGATGGGTCTTGGTCATGGCCTATCCTACCCCGCGCTGCTGACAGTTTCCGTCAGCAGCGCGCGCAGATCAAGCCCGCGTTATTTGCGCCGCTTGCGCGTGACTTTGACCTTGGTCTTGGCCGCCTTGCGCCGCGCCTTTTGCGCCTTGCCGCGGTGGCTGCGCCCTGCGGGCGAACGCCCGCCTTGCTTCACCGCCTCGCCGTCAATCTCCAAAAGCTCCAGCGCAATGCCCCCGGTCACCGGCACCACCTCCGAAAGCTTGACCAGCACCCGCTGGCCAATCCCGATGGTCATGCCACTGTCCGACCCCATCAACGTATTGGCCTCGCCGTCATGGTGGAAATATTCACGCCCCAGATTGCGCATGGGAATAAGCCCATCCGCCCCTGTTTCATCCAGCTTCACAAAGGCACCGAACCGCGCCACACCGCTGATCCGCCCGGCCATTTCCGCGCCCACACGCTCGCTCAGATAGGACGCCAGATACCGGTCCGTCGTGTCCCGCTCCGCCGTCATCGAACGCCGCTCGGTCTCGGAAATCTGCTGCGCTGTCTGCTCGAGCATCTCAACATCTTGCTCGCTCAAACCATCCTTGCCCCAGCCATGCGCGGTGATCAGCGCCCGGTGCACAATCAAATCCGCATAGCGCCGGATGGGCGAGGTGAAATGCGCATAGGATTTGAGCGCGAGACCAAAATGCCCGATATGCTGCGGCGCGTAATAGGCCTGCGTCATCGAGCGCAGCGTTGAAATATTGATCAACTCCGCCTCTTCCGTGCCCGCCGCATCATTCAGCAGCTTGTTCAAATGCGCGGTCTGCAACACCTGACCCTTGGGCAGCGAGAACCCCGCCGCCTGCACCGTCTCGCGCAGGCTCTCCATCTTGGCTTGGCTCGGCTCCTCATGGGCGCGGAACAACAGCGGCGTGCGCTTGGCAATCAATGTCTCGGCGGCGGCCACATTGGCCAGCACCATAAATTCCTCGATCAGCTTATGCGCATCCAACCGGTCTTTGAAATTGACCGACCGCACCGTGCCATCCTCATCCAACTCGATCCGCCGCTCCGGCAGGTCCAGATCAAGCGGTTGCCGCCGCGCCCGCGCTTTCTTCAGCGCCGCGTAACAATCGTAAAGCGGGCGCAAAACCGGCTCAAGCAAAGGCCCGGTGCGGTCATTGGGATTGCCATCAATCGCCTCCTGCACCTCTTCGTAATGCAGCGACGCGGGCGAGCGCATCAGCCCCCGGTGGAACGTATGCGACAGCTTCTCGCCGCTTGCATCGAGCACCATCCGCACCGCCATACAGGCCCGCGGCACCCCCTCATGCAGCGAGCATAAATCGCCCGACAAACGGTCCGGCAACATCGGCACCACACGGTCCGGGAAATAGGTCGAGTTGCCGCGCTTTTGCGCCTCGCGGTCCAGCGCCGAGCCGGGCGTGACATAGGCCGCCACATCCGCAATCGCGACCCACAAAACATGACCGCCCTCGTTTTTGGGGTCTGTGTCCGGCTCTACATAACACGCGTCATCATGATCGCGCGCATCGGATGGATCGATGGTAATCAGCGGCAAATCCCGCAAATCTTCGCGCTTGCCCAGCCCCTCGGGCGACATCGCATCGGCTTCTTCAACCACCCTGTCGGGGAAACTATCGGGAATCCCATGCTGGTGAATCGCAATCAGCGACACAGCCTTGGGCGCAGATGGATCACCCAGCCGCTCGACAATCCGCGCACGCGGCAGCCCCATACGGCCCTTTGGCCCGGCCTGTTCCGCCTCAACCAATTCGCCATCACGCGCGCCGCCTGTGGCATCTTGGGCCACAACCCATTCTTTATCCGCGCCCTTGTCGATGGGCACAATCCGCCCGCCTTCGGCCTGCTTGCGGAACACGCCCAGCACCCGGCGCGGGTTGGTGCCAATGCGCCGGATCAGCCGCGCCTCATAGTGATGATCTTGCCCGGTCATCGCGGTCAACCGCGCCAAAATCCGGTCGCCCGCACCCAATGCCGGGTCTGCCGCGCGCGGAATAACCAGCACAATCGGCTCCACGCCCTCGCCCTGCCATTCCATCGGCTTGGCAAATAAATCGCCCTCGCTGTCTGGCCCGGTCACAACCAAAACCGACACAGGCGGCAAACGGTCAGGGTCGGTATAGCTGCGCTTGCGCTTTTCCAGATGCCCTTCGGCCTCCAGCTCTTTCAACACGCGCTTCAGATCAATCCGCGCAGCCCCCTTGATGCCAAAAGCTTTGGCAATGTCGCGCTTGGCGGTCAGGGTGGGGTTCTGGGCGATCCAATCTAGGATCTCGGCTTTGGTGGGTATCTTGTTCATAGCCCTGAGGTAACATGCGCGCCCGCGCACGTCATGGCAAATCGGCAGCCCGGTCCACATCACGCAGCGGCGCGCCATAAGCCACCCGCTGCCCGTGCAAACTGGCCACCGTATCAGCCAGCGCATGCTCGCTCGACCAACGCACCCCTTGGAACATCCCGGCTGGCAGACGGCTGGCCTGTTTGACCCCCACAAGCCAATAGCCCCCATCCGGCGCAGGCCCGAACACCGCATCATGATCGCCAAGCGCCGCAAAACAATCCGCGATGTGATGCGCCCGAATGCCCGGCACATCCGCGCCAATCACACAGACCGGGCCGGGCGGAGCCGCCGCCATGGCCCGCAGCATACGCGCGCCCAGATCGCCGCGCCCCTGCGGCACACGCGGCAAATGCGCAGGCCAGACCCGGCTTTGCAGCCCCTCCCGGTCTGGCGCAACCGCCAGCGCCACCTGCCAACGCGGGTTTGTCACCTCGCGCAGCAACCGCTGCACCTGATGGCGAAACCACCACGCGGCAGGCACCATGCCAATATCCCCGCCCAGCCGGGTCTTCACCCGCCCCGGATGTGGCTCTTTGACCATCACAATCAACGTGCGGTTCATGGCGCGGCGCTCACAAGGCGCGTTTCATATTGCGGTGCGGAATCCCCGCATCGTCGAAAATATCGCCATACGCCTCAAAGCCCAGCGTCTCGTAAAACCCGATCGCGTGATCTTGCGAACCCAGCTTGGCCCACGCCAAACCCGCCGCCTCGGCCTGCGCCACAGCGAAACTGATCAGCGCCTTGCCAAGCCCGGTGCCGCGCTGCGATTTGGCCACGCAAACCCGGCCAATTTTCGCCGTGTCGCCCTGCACATGTATCCGCGCCGTGCCCACGGGCTGCCCATCGGCAACCGCCAGCAAATGCAGACACTCGCCATCCAGATCATCAATCTCTTCCGCGAGGCTCACGCCTTGCTCTTGCACAAAAACCTCTTTGCGCAGGGCGCGGCAGGCGTCGATATCATCGCTCAGGGTAATCACGGCGCTCATGCGAAATAATCCTTCAAAATCCGGCCATAAATGGTTTTGAGCTGGGTGATATGCTCCAGCTTCACATGCTCATCCACCTGATGCAGCGATTGCCCCACCAATCCAAACTCAACCACCGGACAATGCGCTTTGACAAACCGCGCATCCGATGTGCCGCCCGTGGTCGACAGCTCCGGCGTCACCCCGGTTTCCGCCGCAACCGCCCGCGACACCAGATCCGACAGCGCGCCGGGCTCGGTGATGAAGCTCTCGCCCGAGATCTTCACCTCCATCTCGATTTGCACGCCAAATTCCGCGGCGGCCTTGTCCACTTCCTCTTGCATCCACGCGCTGAGCGCCGCGCCCGTGTGATGATCGTTAAAGCGAATATTCACCGTGGCGCGGCAATCAGCAGGGATCACATTGCTCGCCGGATTGCCCGTATCCACCGTGACAACCGACAGGGTCGAGGCATCAAAATGATCGCTCCCCTGATCCAATTGCGCGCTCGACAAACGATCCATCAGCCGCATCATCGCGGGCAACGGGTTCAGCGCCCGGTGCAGATAGGCCGAATGCCCCTGCTTGCCGATCACCCGGAACTTGGCCGTAAGCGAGCCGCGCCGCCCGATTTTCATCATATCGCCCATGGTCTCAGGACAGGTCGGCTCCCCCACCAGACACACATCCATGCGCTCGCCATTCTGCGCCATATAGTCAAGCAGCGCCGTGGTGCCATCCACCGCATCGCCCTCTTCATCGCCCGTGATGGTGATCACAATCGCCCCATCGGGGGGCGTTTGCTGCACAAAATCAACCGCCGCCGCCACAAAGGCCGCCACGCCGGATTTCATATCGGTTGTGCCGCGCCCATACATGATCCCGTTTTTCACCTGCGCGCCAAAGGGCGGCATGCTCCACGCCGCCGCATCGCCAATCGGCACCACATCCGTATGGCCATTGAACCCAAAGCTCTTGCCATTGCCGCGCTTGCCCCAGCGCGCAAACAGATTGCGCACCCCGCCGCGATCCGCCCAGGCACATTCAAACCCCGCCGCGCTCAGCACATCATGCAAAATATCCTGCGCCCCGGCATCCTCAGGGGTCACGGAAGCGCATTTCACGAGGGCGGCAGTCAACTCTACCGGGTCTAAATTTTTCATGTCACATCCCTAAGTTGTGTCTTGGCGGTTACAGTTTTGCCTATTTGAGGTGAAAAACCCCTAATTCCAAGGGGTAAACGTTACGGAATCGTTAACACGTGCAGCAGCTCTCGCTAAAGTTTTGTTAATAACTATCGCCCGAGGCATGGCTGAGCGCCAAGGCACCGTGAACACACGGGCCCAATGCAAAAACAATTTAAGACCTGAATAAACACCTAAATACCCCGTCGCTCTGCCTGTCTCTTTTTTTCCTGTGAGGCAGTCAATTAAATGGTTACCGCGTCCGAACTTCCCATCACCACCGTGCGCGAAGGCACGTCGGCCATGGACATGGCCAATGAAATCTTCGGCGAGGGCGTAACGGTAAACAGCGCCACATTTTCCGGAGACCGCGATTCCGCCGGGATCTACAGCAATGGCATCGCCACCTCCCCCGGCGTGGTCCCAAGCGACCGCGGCGTGATCCTCTCCACTGGCGAGGCTGAGGATTTCACCAATTCCTCCGGCCAAGCCAACCAATGGCAAAACACCTCCACCACCAATGGCGGCTTGCTCGACATTATCGTGGGCGATGTGGTCGGCAGCCTCCTGTCCGGCGCCAGCACCCATGACCAATCCGTGCTCGATGTGGATTTCACCCCCGATAGCACGCAAATGACCCTCCAATTTGTCTTTGCCTCCGAAGAATACCCCGAATTTGAAACCACCAATTATCAGGATTTCTTCGGCGTCTGGGTCAATGGCCAACAGATTGATATCGACGTGGGCGATGGCGACGTCGACCCCCGCAACATCAACAGCGACACCAATGGCAACCTGTTCATCGACAATCAGGCGGGCACCTATAACACCGAAATGGACGGGTTCACCGTCACCATGTCGATGACCGTCGATGTGATCCCCGGCGCGACCAACTCGATCCGCTTTGCCGTGGTCGATGTGAACGATGCCAATTACGATTCAAACCTGCTGATCGCGGCGGATTCCGTACAATCAAGCCTGATCGCCGTCACCGATGTGGTACAGGTCTACCCCAATGGCGATGACATCATCGATGCGCTGGCCAATGACATCAACACTGGCACCGGCACGATCACGGTCACCCATGTGAACGGCATCGCCGTCTCCACAGGCAGCACCGTCACCCTGCCCACAGGCCAGCTTATCACCCTCAACGCTGATGGCACATTTGGCGTCTCGGGCGATGGCGACACCGAAAGCTTCGATTTCACCTATGCCATCACCAATGGCACCAGCAGCGCAACGGGCTATGTAAACGCCACCTCCGTGCCCTGTTTTGTCGCAGGCACGCTGATCCGCACCCCGCAGGGCGAACGCGCGGTCGAAACCCTGCGCCCCGGCGATCTGGTGCTCACCAAAGACGACGGCCCCCAGCCCCTGCGCTGGACCGGCAACCGCACCGTGGCAGCAAAGGGCGATTTTGCCCCCGTGCACATCGCCGCTGGCACCTTTGGCGATCACGCGGCGCTGATGGTCTCGCCGCTGCACCGGATCTTGATCAAGGATGAACTGGCCGAACTGCTCTTTGGCAACCGCGAAGTGCTGATCTGCGCGCGCGATCTGCTCAACGATAAAACCGTCACCCGCCGCCCCGGCGGCGATGTCACCTATGTGCATTTGCTGTTCGATCGGCATCAGGTGGTGTTTTCCCAAGGGCTTGAAACCGAAAGCTTCTTGCCCGGCCCGCAAACCTCTGCCAGTTTCGAAGCCGAAGCGATGCAGGAAATCATGGCCCTGTTCCCCGAACTGGATCCGCAGGCAGATGGCCCCTACCCGCCAGCCGCCCGCCGCACCCTGCGCCGTTTCGAAGCAGAATTGCTCCTAAAGGAAAAGGCCGCCTGACCAATGACATGGATAGCTCTTGCCGATCACCGCGAACGCCGCTTTTCGCTGCGCGGTCTTGGGATCGACAAACAGCCAAACCCGGTCTGCCCTGATGATCCCGCCCACCTGCTGACCCGCGGCAGCTTGATGCTGGAAACCCGCCTGCCCGCCGATGCCCGCCCGCAGGTGCTCTTTGGCTACAGCCGCAGCCACCCGGCCCAACACAGCTTGGTGTTTCAGGCAATCCCCGGCAATGGCATCTCCATGGTACAGGTACAGGGCGACGCCATCACCCATGCCGCGATCAAACAAGAAAACAGTGGCCGCACCGATGTGCTGCGCATCACCTATTCATGGGACAGCGATCACAACTGGGGCCGCCTGACCCTCGAGCGCCCCGAAGATTCCACCCTCATCACCGCCGATGTGCCAAATCCCCGGCCCCTGCCGCTGGCCGATGTGCGCGATCTGATGCTGGGTCACGGCCAACCGGATTTCGCCCAAGACGTGGTCTTTGCCGCGCTCTCCAACCAGATAGAGCCCATCGGCCCCAGCCCCAGCATGACCGCACAAACCCCCATCGCGCAGGCGGGCGGCTATGTGCCGCTGGGCCAATTGCGCCGGGGCGACACGGTGCTCACCCAAGGCGGCGATATCGTGCCCGTCTTGCATATGGTCACCCGCCGCGTGCCCGCGCGGGGCAGCTTTGCCCCCGTGCGCCTGCGCGCCCCGTATTTTGGCCTGCAAGACGATGTGATCGTCGCGCCCGATCAACGCATGGTGATCGACGGCCCCGAGGTAAACTACCTCTTTGATTGCGAATCCGTGCTGGCGCCCGCCCGCCATCTGGTCAACGGTTTTGCCGCCCGCGATGAACCTGCCGGACCGTTCATCGACTATTCCCAACTGATCTTGCCTGCCCATGACACAATCTTTGCCGCAGGCGCGCCGCTCGAAAGCATGCATATTGGCCGCACCCGCCGCGACAAGCTGCGCCACGCGGCCTCCATCATGCACCATCTCGACGCCAGCACCCTGCCCGAACATGGCGAACCCGCCCATAAAGTGCTGCGCTGGTTCGAGGCCATCACCCTCGCCAAACGCCGCGCCGCCTGAGACCAAAGGTCTGACCCCGCCAATGATCACTTTGCCCGGCAGCAACATCCGCCTGCTCGCACCGCAAAACGCGCTGAGCTATTACGACAGCCAGAGCATGGCGCTGCCCGCCCCGCTCACGCCGCTGGAAATCTGGAACCTGACACAGGCCCGGCCCCAGCCCCTGATGCGCGCCGCTTTCAAAATCCGCGACGCCATTTCCGGCCTCTTCGGCGTGCGCAAGATCGGCGGCTTTAGCGGCAAACCCCATCTGGGCGTCAAACCCGGCGATTACATGGATTTCTTCCTTGTAGAACACATCGACGACACTTGCCTCGCAATGACCGAACGTGACCGCCACCTTGATGTCATGACCTGCCTCAGCGTGCAGAATAAAACCCTCACCATTACCTCCTCCGTGCAGGTGCATAACACCTTTGGCCGCGCCTATATGCTGCCCGTCGGCATCGCGCATCGCTATATTGTGCGGTCCATGTTGAGCCGCCTGAAAAACCAGCTCCAAACGCAATAGCGCCCAAAACCTATTATTCGGTAAACATCGATAAAGGGGGGGGTAAGTGGCCGACACTCTAGGGAGGAGGAGGAAGAGTGCCGGCCAGGTAATAACGGGCTCCGGGAGGAAGATCCGCTATTCATGGCATCCGGGCCAGGGAGGAGGAGAGGCCCATCTGCCGCCCAAATCCACAGTGTTCTGCGGATCAGGGATTAGTATCTGAAGTGCCGATCAGGCGTCGAATTCGCCCTTGACCAGCTTGGTTGCATAGGCCGTGATTTCGGCGCGTTTGATGCCGATTTCTGCCAGTTGTGCATCGTCAAGGCTGCTCAGGATGGAGCAAAGACGCGCTTTTTGCATCGCTTCGAACACCCGGCCAAATGCGGCCCCAGTGGCGCGCAATGCGCCCAAGATGGCGTCGCCGCCCGATACAAATGTTTTGGAAATTTCTGCGCCCATGGTGGCGCCGTTCATTGTGCTTGTAGACTTCATGATTGGTGCTCCGAGTTCATGGATTCCAGCGCAAGACGCCGGATGTGGCTCCGGGGGATGCCAAGATCGGCCAACTCCCGGTTTGAAAGCGCAGCCAGTTCGTTATAAGTGCGGTTATAAATCGCAAACTGCTGCCGCTTGTTCTTCAAAGTCGCCCACAGACGGGAAAGCGTTGACTGCATCTCGCCAGAAGCTGGCTTGGACCCGCCGTTGGTGAATGTAACTGCTAGAGACATATCGCTCTCCTTAAAGTATTGCCGCATTGCGGCATCTGTGCTGCAATGCAGAATTAACCCGAATGAGCGCTAGCGCCAACATATAGAATTGGCATAGCTGCTATGCCCCACAGGCAAGGATCGCAAAACCATGGATGTGCCCTCGCAAATGCTCACCTTCGTGAAGGTGGTCGACATGGGCAGCTTCTCTGCCGTGGCCCGCACCACAGGCCAAACGCCCTCTGCCATAAGCAAACAAATCAGCCACCTCGAAGATCACGTGGGCGCCCGCCTGCTGCACCGCTCGCGCACCGGGGTTGAACTCACCGGCGAAGGCCGCGCCTATCTGCTGCGGTGCCGTGCCTTGGCGGCAAAGTTCAACGAAGCCGAGGCATTCATCTCAAAGGCGAGCAGCGCGGTGAACGGCGTGCTGCATGTGGCCTCCAGCGTGGCCTTTGGCAAACACCAATTGATCCCCGCCTTGCCGCTGTTTCTGGAACGCTACCCCGATGTGACCGTCTCGCTCGAACTTACCGACCGCCACGTCGACATCGAAGCCGAACTGTTTGACGCCGCCATCAGCTTTGCCGAACAGATGACAAACCCCAATGTGATCGCCCGCAAGATCATGAAAAACGAACGGGTGCTCTGCGCCGCGCCGGGGTTCATCAAACGCCACGGCATGCCGCGCACCTTTAGCGATCTGTACAATTTCAACTGCCTGCGCACCTCCAATGTCAAAGACCGCAACGCATGGCAGGCCACGTTGGGCGGGGTCAGCTATACTGTCGACGCCACGGGCAATTTCGAAGGCAACAGCGCCGACGCCGTGCTCACCGCCGCGCTGGCGGGGCTCGGCATTGCGCGGCTCTCGACCTATATGGTCGCGGGCAAAATCGCCTCGGGCGAGCTGGTCCAGCTTTTCCCCGCCTACCGCCAACAACATGCGGATGTGGCCGTGACCTTTGCGGGCAAACGCAACATGGCCCCCAAAACCCGCGCCTTCGTGGATTTTTTAGTGGAACATTTTATGAAAATGCCCGGCGGTATGCCTCCGGTGGCAGAAGTTTAACGCGGGCTTAATCGTAGAACGGCGTGACCTGCGCCACAATCACCGCATTATCATCGAGCGCCTGCTGCATCAGCGCGGCTTCCTCGTCGCTGATCTCATGGCCCTCGGCCTCGCGCTCTTCGCGGGTGCCATAGCCCGTCACATCCAGCGGCGCAGTATCGGCCTGTTTCAAAATCGCCACCGTCTCGCGCACGGCTTCGGCCTCATCCACGCCCGAGGCAAAACACATCAGCGCCGCCCCCGTGGCTTCATCAGGCAAGCCATCGCCCTTCTTGCGGCCGATTTCGACAAGCAAGGTATAGACTTTCTGGCGGGAGGGTTTTGCAACTTTTGACATGCGCCCCCTTTGCTCAGCGCCAAGGCGAAAGTCAAGCGGGCAGATCATCGCTTGACGTGATGTTATAACATATCATAAACCACGGAGACGCTTAGCCAAAAGGAACCACCCATGCAAAACCGCCTCCCCGTTACCGTGCTCTCCGGCTTTCTTGGCGCGGGCAAAACCACGCTGCTCAACCGCGTCCTCAACAACCGCGAAGGGCTGCGGGTGGCGGTGATCGTCAACGACATGTCCGAGGTCAACATCGACGCAGAGTTGCTGCGCCAAGGCGGCGCAGACCTGTCACAAACCGATGAAACGCTGGTGGAAATGACCAATGGCTGCATCTGCTGCACCCTGCGCGACGACCTGCTGATCGAGGTGCGCCGCCTCGCTGAGGCTGGCAAATACGACTACCTGCTGATCGAATCCACCGGCATCGCGGAACCCCTGCCCGTGGCCGCCACCTTTGCGTTTCGCGACGAAGACGGCCAATCGCTGGGCGATATCGCGCGGCTCGACACGATGGTCACCGTGGTGGATGCGGCCAATCTGCTCAAGGATTACGCCAGCCATGATTTCCTCGAAACCCGGGGCGAAACCGCAGGCGAAGGCGATGACCGCCGCATCGTCGATCTGCTGGTCGAACAGATCGAATTTTCCGATGTGATCGTGCTGAACAAAACCTCCGATGCGGGCCCCGAGAAAACCCGCGCGGCGCGGCAAATCATCACCGCGCTGAACCCCGATGCCAAAGTGATCGCCGCCGATTACGCACAGGTGCCCAGCCGCGACATCATCGGCACCGGCCTGTTTGATTTTGACCGCGCCCATGAACACCCGCTCTGGGCCAAGGAACTTTACGGCTTTGCCGATCACATCCCCGAAACCGATGAATATGACGTGCACTCCTTTGTCTACCGCGCCCGGCGGCCCTTTGACCCCATGGCAATCGAGGCGATCCTCACGGGGGATCTGCCCGGCGTGATCCGCGCAAAAGGCCATTTCTGGCTGGCCACCCGCCCCGATTGGGCGGCGGAATTTTCCCTCGCCGGGGCGCTCAGCACGGTCAAACCGCTGGGCCAATGGTGGGCCGCTGTGCCACGCGCCCGTTGGCCCGACCACCCCGAAGCGCAGGCGCAAATCACGCAAAACTGGTCCGAAGGCTTTGGCGATAGACGCCAAGAACTGGTCTTCATCGGCACAGGCATGGATGAACCGGCCCTGCGCGCCCGGCTTGACGCCGCGCTGATCGGCCCGCCCGATCACATCGACACCGCGCTGGTGCGCCGCCTGCCCGACCCGTTTCCAAAATGGCGCCGGGGCGCGGCGTGACCCCCATGCGCCGCAACACACGCAACCTTGGCACGGCGCTGAAACGGCGCAAACGCCCCGGCAATGCCATGGCCGATTTTGACCGCCTGCCGCGCCCTCTGCGCGGCTGGCTGGCCGGGGCCGCGCTGCCATGGTCGCCCAAATCGGCCCAGCGCATCTGGGCCCGCGCCCTGCATCAAAACGCTGGCTGCGAGACCCGCGCCCTCGCCGCCCTCAGCGCCGCCGAAGCCAACCGCCTCGCCGCTGACAGCCGCGCCCAGTGCGCCCCCTAAACAACCTAAACAAAAAGAAGCGCGCAGATCCCTCTGCGCGCTTCTTCATTCTTAAACCTAGCAGTTCTTGAAACTAGCAGTGCGTCC
Organism: Sulfitobacter sp.; assembly: GCA_051252055.1. Classification (GTDB taxonomy): domain Bacteria; phylum Pseudomonadota; class Alphaproteobacteria; order Rhodobacterales; family Rhodobacteraceae; genus Sulfitobacter. Next base: position 151,868 of record JBPOFD010000001.1, on the reverse strand, counting down.
CTGCGTCAGCCGCGCCCCTTAACGGCGCGCCAGCCCCAGATCAGCAGACAGGCGCCCACCAGACCCACCAGCAATTGCGGCAACCATGCGCGCTCTGCGTAAATGCCCAGCATGCTCAGGATCAGGTTGAGCACAACCGCGCCCAAAATCCCAAGCCCGATATTGGCAAAAAGCCCTGTGTCGACTTTCATGATGTTGCTGGCGATCCAGCCCGCCAAACCGCCAATGATAATTGCACCAATAAGACCGATACCCATAAGAAACCCCCGCGTTGCGTTTTTAAAACATGCGCCGCAAATGCGCGGCGCTTGTCTCTAAACGCGCGCCGCGCCAAATGGTTCCCTCAAGCAGCCCGCAGATCAGTCGCGCAGCAGCTCGTTGATCGAGGTTTTTGAGCGTGTGCGCTCATCCACGCGCTTCACGATCACGGCGCAATACAGGTTCACATTGTTCTTGGACGGCATGGTGCCCGCCACAACAACCGAACCCGATGGCACTTCGCCATACATCACTTGGCCGGTCTCGCGGTCCACGATCTTGGTGGATTGGCCAAGGAACACGCCCATGCCCAGCACAGAACCTTCACGCACGATCACGCCCTCAACCACCTCAGAGCGCGCCCCGATAAAACAGTTATCCTCAATAATGGTCGGCCCCGCCTGCATCGGCTCCAAAACGCCGCCAATGCCCACACCGCCGGACAGGTGCACATTCTTGCCGATCTGCGCACAGCTGCCCACGGTGGCCCATGTGTCAACCATGGTGCCGCTGTCCACATAGGCGCCGATGTTCACGAATGACGGCATCAACACCACACCCGGCGCGATATAGGCGCTCTTGCGCACCACACAATTGGGCACGGCGCGGAACCCGGCCTCTTTCCACTGCGCATCGCCCCAGCCTTTGAACTTGCTGTCGACCTTATCCCACCAACCGGCACCCTGCGGGCCACCCTCTTGGTGCTCCATATCCTTGATGCGGAACCCCAGCAGCACGGCCTTCTTGGCCCATTGGTTCACATGCCAGCTGCCATCATCAAGCTTTTCCGCCACACGCAAACTGCCGCTATCAAGCGCGTTCAACGTGGCCTCGATTGCCTCGCGGGTCTCCCCGGTGGTGGCAGAGGTAATGCTGTCACGGGCATCCCATGCAGCTTCAATGGCGGTCTCAAGTTGGGCGTTGGACATCTGGCATCTCCGATATGGCGTTTCGAGCGCTATACAAGCCACATGGGCTTGGCGCAATCACTACGCGCCGCGCCCCGCCCCGCTTTCGATTGCATCCCGCCCAAGATCACGTCACCCTGCCCTTAATTTTAAAGGCCGGAGAGACCGATGACCAAACATTCCCTGCGCCACGCGCAAGAAGACCGCGCCGCCGCGCAAGCCGCCCCCGACACGGCGCAAACCCGCGCCCCGGCGTATAAACTGGCCTTCAATGATGATGATTTCCTGTGCCGCGAAGACCTGCGCCCCGTGCGCCTGCAACTGGAACTGCTCAAACCTGAATTGCTGATGACCGAATATGGCGTGGAATCCACCATCGTCCTGTTCGGCGGCGCGCGCATCCCCGAGCCTGCGAAAAAAGATCAGGCCCGCACGCAAACCCTTGCCGATCTGTCAAAATTCTACGACGAGACCCGCGAATTTGCCCGGCTGATGACCGAAAAATCCATGGCCGAAGGCGGCAAGAAAAACGTCATCGTCACCGGCGGCGGCCCCGGCGTAATGGAGGCAGGCAACCGCGGCGCAATGGACGCAGGCGGCGTCAGCATCGGCCTCAACATCGTGCTCCCGTTCGAGCAAGCGCCCAATGAATATGTCACGCCCGAACTGTGCTTTAACTTCCACTATTTCGCGATCCGCAAAATGCATTTCTTGATGCGCGCCAAGGCGATCTGCGTCTTCCCCGGCGGCTTTGGCACGATGGACGAGCTGTTCGAGGCGCTCACCCTGATCCAGACAGGCCGGATGGAACGTGTGCCCTTCTTGCTCTTTGGCCGCGCCTTCTGGGAAAAGATCATCAACTGGGAGGCGCTGGCCGACGCGGGCACCATCTCCGCCGAAGATCTCGATCTCTTCCGCTTTGTCGAAACCGGGGCCGAAGCGATGGATCTGATCGAGAACTGGCCCTCGGCCCCGCCCCGCGATCAAGTCCCCGGACGCTCGACCTAAACCGCTCGGGCTAAATCCAACTTCGCCCGCGCGCCTTACATCGACAGATGCGCGGGCAACACACAAACCGGCTTATGCTGCGGCAAGGTTTCCACAACCTGCCCGGCATCGGTATCGCGGATGCAATACCCATATCCCGCCAAGCGGTGCTGCCATTCGCGCTTGCTCAGCGCACAGCGCCGCTCCCGGGTAATCAAATTGATAATCTCGTCTGTCGCAAAATTCTCTTGGTTCAATAGGGCTGACATTTGCCGTCTCCTGACCTGTCATTTCGACCATCAGGTTTACCCAAGGGAATGGCGCAATTTGCGCTAAAATAAGGTATTAACGCGGCGCCCCTCCGGCAAAACCGAAAGGCGCCGCCTTATTTCCTAGCTCTGCGACACGCCTGCTTCCGCCTCAATCTGGCGGCGCGATTTGCGCGCACGCTCGGTTGCGGATTTCAACTGCCCGCAGGCCGCCATGATATCCTCGCCGCGCGGTTTGCGCACAGGCGAGCTATAGCCCGCCGCATTCACAATGTCCGAAAACGCCCTGATCCGGTTGTTGCTCGACCGTTTATACGGCGCGCCGGGCCACTCGTTGAACGGGATCAGGTTGATCTTGGCCGGGATGCCCTCAATCAACTTCACCAAACGATGCGCATCCTCGTCGCTGTCATTCACCCCGTGCAGCATCACATATTCAAAAGTGATCCGCTCGGAATTGCTGACCTTGGGATAGGCCCGCAGCGATTCGAGCAGCGCCTCAATGTTCCACCGCTTGTTGATCGGCACCAATGTATCGCGCACCTCATCGGTGGTGGCGTGGAAACTCACCGCCAACTGACAGCCGATCTCCTGCGCCGTGCGCGCAATCTCCGGCACCACACCCGAGGTCGACAAAGTGATCCGCCGACGGCTGAGCTGGATCCCCTCAGGGTCCATGGCGATCTTCATCGCATCGCGCACATTCTCGAAATTATACAGCGGCTCGCCCATGCCCATAAGCACGATATTGCTGAGCAAACGCCCCTCTTTATGGGGCGCGCCCACTTCGGGCCACTCGCCCAAATCGTCACGCGCTACCAACACCTGCCCGATGATCTCGGCGGCGGTCAGGTTGCGCACCAGCTTCTGCGTGCCCGTGTGGCAGAACGAACAGGTCAGCGTACAGCCCACCTGCGACGACACACACAGCGTGCCGCGGTCGGTCTCGGGGATGTAAACAATCTCCACCTCATGACCGCCCGCAATCCGCACCAGATATTTGCGCGTGCCATCCTCGGACACCTGCCGCGTCACCACCTCGGGCACTTCAATCACGAATTTCTCGGCCAACTCGGCGCGAAACGCTTTGGAGAGGTTGGTCATCGCGGCAAAATCGCGCACGCCCCACCCGTAAAGCCACTGCCAGATCTGCCCCACCCGCATCTTCGCCTGCTTCTCAGGCGTGCCCGCCGCAATCAAAACCTCGCGCATTTTGTCGCGGGTCAGACCGATCAGGTTCATCGGCCCATCCGGCAATTTGCGCGGCATGGTGTGAACATCTTGCGTGATAGGGGCCGAAACGGACATGGGAAAAAACCTTTCTGGGATGGCGCTCCTATATAGGGATTTGCACCAAATACAAAAGGGCATTGGCCGCTGCGGCACGATTTGGCCTGCGGCGCCCCGTCAAAAACAAACGGCCCCGCCGGTCAGGCAGGGCCGTTTCATCTCACATGATCACGTGCCTACCCGCCACAGCGTTTGGCCGCATCCTCCACCGCTGCGGTGAAACCCAGCAGCGAGAAAGTGTCTTTTGTCGCGGTGCCCCGGCCCGAACGCCCGGTCAAAACCGCATCCGCGCCGCGCTTCATCGCGGTGATAATTTTGTTGTCATCCTCGGCACTTGCAGGCCACGCCCACTCGCCTTCGGTGAAAAGCTCAAACGTGTTGCCGGAAATATCCAGCCCCACAGTCGACCCGCTGGCAAACGGATAACCGCCCGTAAAGGCAACCTGCCCCTTGGCCCCGGCGCTGGGACGGTAGAACACCATCAACAACGTCTGCCCCCGGTTCACCGCCACCACGCGCCCATCGCGCGAGTTGACCGATTCCTTCGGCGTCGAAACGCCCCAACATTCGGTTGGGTTGTCCTCGACGAACACGCTCCAATCCGTCTTGGCTGCCACACGATTCGTGCTCTGGCTCTGCGCCAGCGCCCCACCTGCGGTCACTGCGGCAATCGTCGCCGCAACACATGCCGTTTTGAAAAGTCCCATCTGTCCAGCCCTCCAGCCGTCCTAAACCTCAATCATTTGCACCGCGCGGCCCGCCATTGTTTTCTGGCGCTCTCTTGCAGTCAGGTGCAATCTTCTCGACAAGAACCATAATAACGTCAATCTGACGAGCGGCGAAACCCTGAATTGGCGAGTTTTCGCCCAGAATCGCGCCGTATTCACTCCGATTTGAGGATCAGCCATGACCAACCCTGCCCCTTTTACCGAAATCTGGCGCGGCCCCATTCTGGAAAGCGTGCATGAAGGCCATGCCGTAATCTGCGATGAAACCGGCGATATCGTCGAAAGCTGGGGCGACCCCAGCCGCGTGATCCTGCCGCGCAGCTCTGCCAAAATGATCCAGGCGCTACCCCTGCTGCAATCAGGCGCCGCCGATGCGGCGGGCCTGACCACCGAGCAGCTGGCCCTGTCCTGCGCCTCCCACCAAGGCGCGGCGATCCACACAGACCGGGTTGGCGTATGGCTCAAAACCCTTGGGCTGTCCGACGATGATTTCCGCTGCGGCCCACAAGAGCCCGCCGACCGCCCCGCCATGGAGGCGCTGATCCGCGCCCATGAAAAACCCTGCCAGATTCACAACAATTGCTCGGGCAAACACGCAGGCTTCCTGACCCTGACCAAACATCTCGGCCACGGCCCCGATTACGAACAAATCGACCACCCGCTGCAACGCGCCTGCCTCGACGCCTTCGAGGAAGCCACAGGCGAGACCTCCCCCGGCTACGGCATCGACGGCTGCTCCGCGCCCAACCACGCCAGCACCCTGCACGGCATGGCCCGCGCCATGGCCCGCTTCGCCGCCGCCCCCGAAGGCAGCGCCCATGCCCGCCTGCACGAAGCCATGCGCCTGCACCCCGAATTGGTCGCGGGCGAAACCCGCGCCTGCACCGAATTGATGCGCGCCATGAACGGCAGTGTTGCACTGAAAACCGGCGCCGAAGGCTTCTTCATCGCGATCCTGCCAGAGCGTAAACTCGGCATCGCGCTCAAAGCGGCCTGCGGCACCACCCGCGCCGCCGAATGCGCCATCACCGCGCTGCTGGTGCGTCTGGGGGCGCTCGATGCCAACCACCCCGCCGCGCTCAAACGCATGAACGCACCAATCAAAAACTGGCGCGGCATCCAAACCGGCATGCTCAAACCCGCCGCCGGCCTGCTCTAAAAACCATTTCCAATTGGTTTAAAATCCCGGGGTCCGGGGCAGCGCCCCGGCGGCCTGCCCCGGCAAACACCGCCGCTTAAACCTCGGCAAAATCCGCCTTCGCATAGCCCTGCAAATACAGCAGCGCCGTCAGATCGCCAAAATTCACCCGCACATCACATTGCGACGCAACGCTCGGCTTGGCATGCAGCGCCACCCCAAGCCCCGCCCGGTGCAACATGCCCAGATCATTGGCCCCGTCGCCCACCGCCAACACATCCTCGCGGCCAATCCCGCGCGCAGCAGTGATGTCTTCAAGCGCATCCACCTTGGCCTGCTGCCCCAAAATCGGCTGCCCCGGCACCCCGGTCAGCGCGCCATTCTCCACCAACAATTCATTCGCCCGGTGCTCGTCAAACCCAAGCATCCCGGCCACTTTGCCGGTAAACGCCGTGAACCCACCCGACACCAACGCCGCATAAGCCCCCTCGCGCTTCATCGTCGCCAGCAAAACCGGCCCGCCCGGCATCAGACTAATCCGCGTGTCCAAAACCTTGGCAATCACCGCCTCAGGCAAACCCTTCAGCAACCCCACACGCTCGCTCAGCGCCGCCTCGAAATCCAACTCGCCATTCATCGCCCGCGCGGTGATCTGCTTCACCTGCGCGCCCACGCCCGCCTCTTCGGCCAGCTCATCAATGCATTCTTGCTCGATCATCGTGCTGTCCATATCCGCCAGCAACATCTTCTTGCGCCGCCCCACCGCAGGCAGGATCACCAGATCAACCCCCTGCGCTTGGCAATCGCGCCACACATCCCAGCGATTCTCCGGCACCACGGGCAAGGCAAACTCAACCGCCTCATCCGGAGCCAGCCAAACCGCCGCGCCCCCGCCCCACGCATTGCGCAGCGCCTCAACCAGCGCCGGGTCCAACGCCGGGCGCGCCGGGTCGCATAAAAGCAGGGCAGTAAACATCGGGATTTCCCCTCATCCAATCAATCCATGTCGCAAAAATGCGACCAAGCGGCGCTATAGCGCCCAATTAACGCTTGCACCAGCCCGCACAGAACGCTACCTCGGCGATGGGACACCCTTCCCCAACGAAGGGCGCTTATCTGGAAGGATAGCATCAATGGCTATACAACAACCGGCAACGCGGCCGGCTAATCCGCGTTTCTCCTCTGGCCCCTGCGCCAAACCCCCGACATTTGATCTCGGCAACCTGTCTGACGCGCCCTTGGGCCGCAGCCACCGTGCCGCCGTTGGCAAAGCGAAACTGCTCGCTGCCATCGAAGAAACCCGCGACATTCTCGGCGTCCCCGCCGATTACCGCATCGCCATCGTGCCCGCCTCCGATACAGGCGCGTTTGAAATGGCCATGTGGAACCTGCTTGGGGAACGCCCCGTGCAAATGGTCGCATGGGAAAGCTTCGGCGCGGGCTGGGTCACCGATGTGGTCAAACAGCTCAAAATCGACGCAACCACCCACACCGCCGAATATGGCGAAATCGTCGACATGGCCGCGCTGAACTACGACAATGACGTGTGCTTCACCTGGAACGGCACCACCTCTGGCGTGCGCGTGGCCTCCGGCGATGTGATCCCAGCAGACCGCAAAGGCCTCACCCTATGCGATGCCACCTCCGCCGCATTTGCCATGGATCTGCCATGGGACAAGCTCGACGTGACCACTTTCTCCTGGCAAAAAGTGCTGGGCGGCGAAGCAGCCCACGGCATGCTGATCCTGTCGCCCCGCGCGGCCCAGCGTCTGGAAAGCTACACCCCCGCATGGCCCCTGCCAAAGATCTTCCGCCTGACCAAATCGGGCGCGCTGATCGAAGGCATCTTCAAGGGTGAAACCATCAACACCCCCTCCATGCTCTGCGTCGAAGACTACCTTCAGGCGCTGGCATGGGCGCGTTCGGTGGGCGGGCTGCAAGGCCTGATCGCCCGCGCTGACGCCAACGCAGGCGCAATCGCAGATTTCGTCGCCCAAAACGACTGGATCGACTTCCTCTGCGCCGATCCGGCCACACGCTCGAACACCTCCGTCTGCCTCAAATTCAACGATCCCCGGATCGCGGATGGCGCGGCATTTGCCAAAGCTGTGGCAAAACGGCTGGAGGCGGAAAACGTCGCCCTCGACATCGGTGCCTACCGCGACGCCCCCGCCGGGCTGCGCATATGGTGCGGCGGCACGGTCGAAACCGCCGACGTCGCGGCGATGCTGCCTTGGCTGGCTTGGGCCTTCGACGCCGAAATCTCCGCCTGAACGCAGGCATTTTGCCGCGCGGCACCCCCGCGCGGCCTCCCTCCCCCTGATTTTATCAAAGGACCACAAAAATGGCTCCCAAAGTTCTCATCTCTGACAAGCTCAGCCCCGCCGCCGTTCAAATCTTCAAAGACCGCGGCATCGAAGTCGATTTCCAACCCGATCTGGGCAAGGACAAAGACAAGCTGGCCGAAATCATCGGCAATTACGACGGGCTGGCAATCCGCTCCGCCACCCGCGTGACCGATAAAATCCTCGCCGCCGCCACCAACCTCAAGGTGATTGGCCGCGCCGGGATCGGCACCGATAACATCGACAAAGACGCCGCCTCGAAAAAAGGCGTGATCGTCATGAACACGCCTTTTGGCAACATGATCACCACCGCTGAACATGCCATCGCGATGATGTTCGCCGTGGCCCGCCAATTGCCCGAAGCCAGCCAATCCACCCATGCTGGCAAATGGGAGAAATCCAAATTCATGGGGGTCGAGCTGACAGGCAAAACCCTTGGCGTGATCGGCGCTGGCAACATCGGCGGCATCGTCTGCGCCCGTGCGCGCGGCCTGCAAATGAAAGTGGTCGCCTATGACCCCTTCCTCGGCGCCGAAAAAGCCGAGAAAATGGGCGTGGAAAAAGTCGAGCTGGACGAATTGCTCGCCCGCGCCGATTTCATCACCCTGCACGTGCCTTTCACCGAACAAACCGCCAATATCCTTGGCCCGAAAAACCTCGCGAAAACCAAAAAAGGTGTGCGCATCATTAACTGTGCGCGCGGCGGTCTGGTGGACGAAGAGGCGCTGGCCGAACTGCTGAAATCCGGCCATGTGGCGGGCGCAGCCTTTGACGTTTTTGCCAAAGAACCCGCAACGGAAAACCCGCTCTTTGGCCTGCCCAACGTGGTCTGCACCCCGCATTTGGGCGCCGCCACCACCGAAGCGCAGGAAAACGTGGCCCTGCAAGTGGCCGAGCAAATGTCCGACTACCTGCTCACAGGTGCCGTGACCAACGCGCTCAACATGCCCTCCGTCACCGCCGAAGAAGCCAAGGTGATGGGCCCATGGCTCAAACTCTCCAGCCATCTGGGCGCGTTCATCGGCCAAATGACCGACGAGCCGATCAAGGCAATCAACATCCTGTATGACGGCGTTGTGGGCGAAATGAACCTCGCTGCGCTGAATTGCGGCGTGGTCGCAGGCATTATGAAACGCGCCAACCCCGATGTGAACATGGTCTCCGCCCCCGTGGTCGCCCGCGAAAAAGGCATCCAGATCAGCACCACAAATCAGGATAAATCCGGCGCGTTTGACGGCTATATCAAAGTGACCGTTGTCACCGATAAACGCGAACGCTCGGTTGCGGGCACCGTGTTCTCCGATGGCAAACCGCGCTTCATCCAGATCAAAGGCATCAACATCGACGCCGAAGTGGGCGAGCATATGCTCTACACCACCAACGAAGACGTGCCGGGCATCATCGGCACCTTGGGCCAAACCATGGGCGAAAACGGCGTGAACATCGCCAACTTCACCCTTGGCCGCGCCGCCGCCAAAGGCGAGGCAATCGCCCTGCTTTACGTCGACGACATCGTGCCGCAATCGGTGGTGGATAAACTGGCCGCAACGGGCATGTTTAACCAGATCAAACCGCTGCAATTCGACGTGGCCTAACACCCGATAAACACACCGCTGCGCGCCTTAACCCGCGCGCAGCGGACCCCACTTTGCTTCCGCGCCGCACTGCGCTATCTGCTGCCTCATGGAAAACCAAATCTACGCCATCGGCGACATTCACGGCCAATTGGCCGAACTCGAACGCATCCTCACGCTGATCGAAACCGACGGCGGCACAGATGCTGAAATCGTGTTTCTGGGCGATTACACAGACCGCGGCCCCGACAGCCGCGGCGTGATTGATCTGCTGATCGACGGGAAAAACGCCGGGCGCAATTGGCACTTCATCAAAGGCAACCACGACCGCATGTTCGAATGGTTCATGCAGCCCTACCCCCGCCACGAAGCCTACCTGCCAAACGAGCTGAACTGGCTCAACCCGCGCCTCGGCGGCGACACGGCGCTGGCTTCCTACGGGCTCGAATTCACGCAAAAATCCCGCATGATCAACGTGCACAGCGACGCGCTTTCCGCCGTGCCGCAATCCCATGTGGATTTCCTCAAAAACCTCGCCCTAAGCTTCGAGACAGAAGAGCTGTTCTTCTGCCACGCAGGCATCCGCCCCGGCATCCCGCTGGCCGATCAAACCGAACATGATCTGCTGTGGATTCGCGAGGAATTCCACAGCCACGAGGCCGCGCATCCCAAACTCATCGTGCACGGGCACACCCCAGTCGAGAGCGCGACCCATTACGGCAACCGCATCAACCTCGACAGCGGCGCAGGCTATGGCCGCCCGCTCTCCGCCGCCGTCTTTACCGGCAGCACCTGCTGGGAACTCACCCCAACCGGCCGCCGCGCGCTCACACCCTGACCGCGCCGCTTCACCCTTCTAAAAATACTCAATTCCCGCCGCTTCCTGCGCGCGGGATTCACCGCCAATCAAGCACAACCTTCCCCGATTGCCCCGACCGCATCGCGGCAAACCCTTCCTCAAACGCATCCACCTTGAACCGATGCGTGATGATCCCCGACACATCTAGCCCATTCTCCAGCATCGCGATCATCTTATACCAGGTCTCGAAAATCTCGCGGCCATAAACCCCCTTGATGGTGATCGCCTTGAACACAATCTGGCTCCAATCCACCGGCGATTTACCCGGCGGTATCCCCAGCATCGCAATCCGCCCGCCCATGGTCATCGCATCCACCATCTGGTCCAAACCGCGCTGATTGCCCGACATCTCCAGCCCCACATCAAAGCCCTGCCGCATCTTCAGCCGCCCGAACACATCGCGCAGCTCCTCGCGCCCCACATTCACCGGCACCACCCCCGGCACCACTTTTTCAGCCAGCGCCAAACGATCCGCGTTCAAATCCGTGATCACCACATGGCGCGCGCCCACATGGCGGGCCACGGCGGCGGCCATAATCCCGATCGGCCCCGCCCCGGTCACCAACACATCCTCGCCCACCAGATCAAAACTCAGCGCCGTGTGCACCGCATTGCCCAGCGGGTCCAATATCGCGCCAATATCGTCGGAAATCTCATCCGGCAAAGGCACCACATTAAACGCAGGCAGGCGCAGATATTGTGCAAACGCCCCCTGCTCATTCACCCCGATGCCCCGCGTCGCCGGATCCAGATGGAACTTCCCCGCCCGGCTCTGACGCGAGTTTTTGCCAATCAAATGCCCCTCACCGGAACAGCGCTGCCCAAGCGCAAGCCCCTCTACATTGCGCCCCAGCTCAACAATCTCCCCGGCAAATTCATGCCCGGTGATCATCGGCACAGGCACCGTGCCCTGCGCCCATTCATCCCAATTCCAAATGTGAATATCCGTGCCGCAAATCCCGGTTTTATTGATCCGGATCAACACATCATCAGGGCCAACTTCGGGCACAGGCGCCTGCACCATCCACAGCCCCTCGCGCGGATGCAGCTTGGACAGCGCCTTCATTTCATTGCCGATCATGCGCCGCCCTCCTGCGCCAATAAAACCCACCGCCAACTTACCCCGGCGGCCCGGTTCCCGCTCTGTTGGCTACCAAGCGCCACATCCCGGCGCAGCGCAAACCCCGCCGCCCGCGCCCGCGCAATCTCTGCCTCGGGGTCGATGGGCTCCACCGGCAAGCCCTCATGCCCCGGCCCCTGCCGCAGCGAAATGAGCGCGGTCCCGCCCGAACGCAGCAATTGCCCCAACCGCAGCAACGCCGCCTCCCGCGCGGGCTCCGCCAAATGATGCCAAACCGCATTCACCAAGATGAAATCAAACGCCGCCCCCTCAAGGCTCGCCAATTGCGGCAGCGCATCCGCGCACCATGTCACAGCCGCGCCGTGCCGCGCCTCCCCGGCTGCGCGCAGCACCGCCGCAGGCTCCGCCGCCGTCACAACACAGCCGCGCGCCGCCAGCCATGCCGCATCGCGCCCGGTGCCCGCCCCGGCATCAAGAACAGCCGCCCCGCGCCCCGGCAAAACATCGGCAAAAGGCGCAAAAATCGCCGCCGAATCCACCGCCTCATACCGCGCGATCAACCCCGCGCCATGCTGCTCATAAAACGCAACTGCCGCCCCCATCAGATCACCCCGCAGGCCTTGCCCGCCACTTCAAAAGCCGCCAGCGCCGCATCCAGATCTTCCCGGCGCAGCGCCGCATTCATCTGCGTGCGAATCCGCGCCTGCCCGCGTGGCACCACCGGAAAGAAGAACCCGCTGACATAAACGCCCTCGTCAAACAGCCGCGCCGCCATATCCTGCGCCAGCTGCGCCTCGCCCAGCATCACAGGCACAATCGGATGCTCGCCCGGCAACAGATCAAACCCAAGCCGCTCCAACCCGGCGCGCCAATAGGCCGTGTTTTCAACCAGTTGCGCGCGCAAATCATCGCCCGCCGCCACCAGTTCCAGCGCCTTGATCCCGGCCATCACAATCGACGGCGGCAAGGAGTTGGAAAACAAATAGGGCCGCGCCCGTTGCCGCAACAGATCAATCACCGCCTGCGGCCCGGCAATATAGCCACCAATCGCCCCGCCAAGCGCCTTGCCCAACGTCCCGGTCAGAATATCCACCTCAACGCCAAAATGCGCAGGCGTCCCGGCGCCCTGCGGCCCCATAAACCCGGTGGCATGGCAATCATCCACCATCACCAGCGCCTCGTATTTCTGCGCCAGCGCGGTGATCTCCGGCAGTTTCGCCAGATAACCATCCATGCTGAACACACCATCCGTGGCGATCATGATAAACCGCGCACCCTCTTCACGGGCCAGCTTCAACTGCCCTTCCAGATCCGCCATATCGCTATTGGCATAGCGATAGCGTTTCGCCTTACACAGCCGGATGCCATCAATGATGCTCGCATGGTTAAGCGCATCGGACACAATCGCATCTTCCGGCCCCATCAACGGTTCAAACAGCCCGCCATTGGCGTCAAAACAGGCGGCAAAAAGGATCGAATCATCCTTGCCCAAAAACGCCGCCAGCTTCTGCTCCAGCTCCCGGTGAATGTCCTGCGTGCCGCAGATAAACCGCACCGAGGCCATGCCAAACCCTTTCGGGTCCATCGCCGATTTCGCCGCATCAATCAGCGCCGGATGATCCGCCAAGCCCAGATAATTATTGGCACAAAGATTGATGACCTTGCGCGCACCCACATTGATCTGCCCGCCCTGCGGCGAGGTGATCAGACGCTCGCGTTTCATCATCCCATCCGCCTCAATCTGTGCGAGTGTCTGCGTGATGTGATCTAGATAGGCTTGGGTCATGGCAAATCTCCTTTGCCATAGTTCTACCATACCGGACGCCATTCCGGAATAGCAGATATCCACTATCACGGATATTTTCTGCCATACGGGATTATCGGCATGTCTCCGCCGCTCAACTCTCCTTATTCAACAGGTTTTGAAACCCAGCCTCTGCGCCGCAGGGTCAGGTCTAAGGCAAATCTGTTAAAATAGAGTTATCGACTGGGGGAAAAACCCCGCGCACTCACGCGTCTTGAACCACCAAAAACGCCCGCACCGGCCCGTCTGGCGCGGCGATGCAATGGGCCACATCAGCTGCGTAACGCGCTGTATCGCCTGCATTTAAATCGCGCTCCGCCCCGCCACTGGTCAGACGCACCGCGCCCTCGATCACCGTCAGATGCTCGCGCGCCCCGCGCGCATGGGGCTGGCTCTCCAGCCGCCCGCCCGCTGCGATTAACAACTCGTAAACCTCATGCCGCCCCGCTTCTTCGGGCGGCGACAGAATGCGGATTTTACAGCCCGAACCAAGATTGTTGATCGTCGGCACTTCCGCCCCGCGCAGCACCTCGATCTCGGCCACATTTGGCCCCTCATCCAGCAGCCCGGCAAAATCCACCTGCAAGGCGCGGGTCAGGTTCCACAACGTGGCAATCGTCGGCGAGGATTCCCCCCGCTCGATCTGGCTCACCATCGAGCGCGAGACCCCGGAAAGCTTCGCCACCGCATCCAGCGACAGCCCTTGCCCCAGCCGCGCCTCTTTCAGGCGTGCAGGCAGCTGCGTCAGGATAGTGTCGGCATTTTCCATCATGACGGATGGATGCCGCCAAAGCGCTTCCTTGTCAACGCGCCCCGCGAAAATGCTGCGCTGCGGCGGTGCACAGGCGGTGTATGCCCTGTGTACAGGCTGTGACGGGACGTTTCGAATGACTTTGCTGCACCTGCATCCCATAGTCTGGCCAACCTTAGGGAGAGTTTAATCATGACCGACGATATCGTCATTCTGGGCGGCGCACGCACCGCCATCGGCACTTTTGGCGGCGCTTTTGCCGGCACCCCGCCAATCGATCTGGCCACCGCCGCCGCCAAAGCCGCGCTGGCCCGTTCCGGCGCCGCGCCAGAGCAAATCGGCACGGTGGTTTTTGGCCATGTCATCAACACCGAACCGCGCGACATGTACCTCTCCCGCGTGGCCGCGATGCAAGCGGGCATCCCCGACAGCGTGCCCGCCATGAACGTGAACCGCCTGTGCGGATCGGGCGTGCAGGCCATCATCTCAGCCGTGCAATCCTTGATGCTTGGCGATACGGATTTTGCCCTCGCTGGCGGGGCCGAAAACATGAGCCGCGCGCCCTATATTTTGCAAGACACCCGCTGGGGCGCAAAGATGGGTGATGTGCGCAGTCTCGACATGATGCTTGGCGCGCTGAACTGCCCTTTTGGCACCGGTCATATGGGCATCACCGCCGAGAATGTCGCCGCCGAAAACACCATCACCCGCGAGGCCCAAGACGCCTTTGCCCTGCAAAGCCAACAGCGCGCCGGAGCAGCCATCAAACTGGGTCATTTCAACAGCCAAATCACCCCTGTCGAGATCCGTGTGAAACGCGACACGCTCTCCATCGCGGTGGATGAACACCCCAAGGAAACCAACCTCAAAACCCTTGCCGGATTGCGCCCCGCCTTTCAAAAAGACGGCAGCGTAACCGCCGGGAATGCCAGCGGAATTAACGATGGCGCGGCGGCTTTGGTGCTGGCGCGGGCCTCGGCTGCGCAGGCCGCTGGCCTGACGCCGCGCGCCCGGATCATCGGCTATGCCCATGCCGGGGTACGCCCCGAAGTGATGGGCATAGGCCCTGTCCCCGCCGTGCAAAAACTGCTGGCAAAAACCGGGCTGAAAGCCTCCGATTTCGACGTGATCGAGAGCAACGAAGCCTTTGCCTCGCAAGCGCTTGCGGTCTCTCAGGAGCTTGGCTTTGATCCGGCCAAGGTGAACCCCAATGGCGGGGCCATCGCGCTGGGGCATCCGGTGGGTGCAACAGGCGCAATCATCACCGTCAAAGCGCTGTATGAGCTGGAGCGCATCCAAGGCAGCAAGGCGCTGATCACCATGTGCATTGGCGGCGGTCAGGGCATCGCTTTGGCGATTGAACGGCTCTAACTCAGCGCCTCAATCAACCAAACCACGCCGCCGCCCAGCACCGCCCCGCTCACCAGCGCAAGCGCCAACCAGCGCTTGAACGGGCGCCGCTGCGGCGCGGGTTCCTGCCCCTGCCGGATCAGCGCATTTTCCACCAGCCCCGGCAGGCGCGGACCAAACCGGCCCAGCACCCGCAAGGTGCGGCCCAGATCGCTCAGCATCGCGCGCGGGCCAATGGATTTTGTGATGTAATCCGTCACAATCGGGCTCGCGACCTGCCAGATGTTCATCTGCGGATTGAGCGACCGCGCCACGCCTTCAACCACAACCATGGTGCGCTGAAGCAAGATCAGCTCGGTGCGGGTTTCCATCCCGAAACGTTCAGTCACTTCAAACAGATAGGCCAGCAGACGCGCCATAGAAATATGGCTCGCATCCATGCCAAAAATCGGCTCGCCCACAGCGCGCAGCGCCCGGGCAAACTCATCCACATCTTTGTCAGCGGGCACATAGCCTGCCTCAAAATGTACCTGCGCCACCCGCTGGTAATCGCGGCGAATGAACCCGTACAGGATCTCGGCATAGACCCGGCGGGTGTATTCATCGATATGGCCCATGATGCCAAAATCAAGCGCAATGATATCGCCATTTGGCGCAACCTTCAGGTTCCCCTGATGCATATCCGCATGGAAAAACCCGTCGCGCAGGGCGTGCTGCAAGAACAGCTGCAACACCCGCTCGCTGAGCGCGATCCGGTCATGGCCCGCCGCGTCAATCGCGGCATTATCGCCCATGGAAACACCCTCGGCCCAGCCCAGCGTCATCACCCGGCGCGCCGAATAATCCCATTTGATTGCAGGCACTTGGAAACCCGCATCGGCCTCGGTATTGGCCGCAAACTCGGACGCCGCCGCGCTTTCGAGCCGCAAATCCAACTCGCCGCGCACCACCCCGTCGAAATGCTCGATCACATCCATCGGATGCAAACGCCGCGACCCCGGCGAAATCAGCTCGATCAGATTGGCCGCAAAATAGAACGCATCCACGTCTTTGCGAAAAGCCTTCTCCACGCCGGGCCGCAGCACTTTCACAGCCACTTCCTCGCCCGTCGACGCCAACCGCGCCCGGTGCACCTGCGCAATCGAGGCCGCCGCAACAGGCGCGCTAAACTCAGAGAAAATCTCATCAACCGGGCGGCCAAGTTCCTTGGTCACTTCGGCTTTGGCGCGCTCGATGGAAAAGGGCGGCAGCTTATCCTGCAAGACCCGCAATTGCAGGGCCATATCATCGCCCACCACATCAGGGCGCGTCGAGAGAACCTGACCAAATTTGATATAAGCAGGTCCCAGCGCCGTCAGCGCGCGGGTGGCAGGCGGCATCGCCGGATCGCCCTTATACCCAAGCCATTTGAACGGCAGCCCGAGCGCCCGCGCCACAAACCGCAGCGCCGGTCCCGCCTCAAACGCATCCAGCACCACATTCATCGCGCCCGCCCGCTCCAGCGTGGCACCGGTGCGGATCAACCGCCAGATATTGTGAGGCCCCCGCATCTCAGATCTTCCAACCGGAATGCAGCGCCGCAATGCCCATGGTCATGTTGCGGTATTTCGCCTGCTCAAACCCGGCGGCGCGCACCATGCCAAGGAACGTCTCCTGATCTGGGAAATTGCGGATCGATTCCACCAGATATTGATAGCTGTCGCGGTCATTCACGATGACCTGCCCCATGCGGGGGATCACGTTGAAACTATATAGATCATAGGCTTTTTGCATCATCGGATTGGGCAGCTGGCTGAACTCCAACACCATGAGCCGCCCACCGGGCCGCAGCACGCGGTAAGCTTCATTCAGCGCCTCTTGCGGGCGGGTCACATTGCGGATGCCAAAACTGATTGTGTAGACATCAAAACTATTGTCCTCAAAGGGCAATGCCATCGCATCGCCGACCACCCAATCAAGACTATCTTGCAAAGCCGCAGCCTCAGCGCGCTTGCGCCCCTCGATCAGCATGTTTTCTGTCAGATCACAGACCGTCGCATGGCCCTGCCCGGCGCGGGCAAGAAATTTGAACGACACATCCCCCGTGCCCCCCGCCACATCCAAAAGCCGCTGCCCGGCGCGCGGTGCCAGCCAATCCATCATCGCCTCTTTCCAGATGCGGTGGATGCCCATGCTCATCACGTCGTTCATGATGTCGTATTTATTCGCCACATCGCTGAACAGGCTGCGCACCATGCCGGCCTTGGCGTCCTCTGGCACAGTCTGCGCCCCGAAATGCGTGGTTTTGTCGGTGGTCATGGCACTCTCTTGTCTCAATGACGTCAAACTGGACTTATACTTTGAAAGGACAAGACACAAATCAGCAATTTGCCGCAGGAATTTAGCGCGGGATTTGAGTATTTGCAGAAGGGTGAAACAGGGCGCCGCGCCGATTGGCTCTTGCTGCGATGGGCTGCGCGCTTACATTTGCTTAAACATTTGAATTTATAACTGCCGAGGTCCAATGCCCGAACTGCCAGAGGTTGAAACGGTCAAACGCGGATTGGCCCCCGTGATGGAAGGCGCCACCATCGCCCGCGCGGATGTAAACCGCCCTGATCTGCGTTGGCCCTTTCCGCCGCACATGGCAGAGCGGTTGAGCGGGCAACAGGTGTTGGGGCTGCGGCGGCGGTCAAAATATGTGCTGGTGGATCTGGCTGGCGGCGAGACGTTGCTGATCCATCTGGGCATGTCGGGGCGGATGCTGATCTCGGGCGATCCGCTGGGGCAATTTGTGCACGCGCATCCCGCGCCTGAGAAACACGATCATGTGGTGCTGCACATGGATAATGGCGCGCGCATCACATTCAACGACCCGCGCCGCTTTGGCGCGATGGATCTTTTGGTCACCGCGCAGGCCGAGCAGCACAAGCTGTTGGCCGCCATCGGGCCAGAGCCGCTGGGCAACGGGTTTCACGAATCCTATCTGGTTTCGGCCCTAAAAAACCGCAACACGCCGATCAAATCGGCGCTGCTTGACCAACGAATCGTTGCCGGATTGGGCAATATCTACGTTTGCGAAGCGCTTTATCGCGGAAGAATAGACCCAACCCGCAAAGCCGCCGGGCTCTCTTCACGCCGCATTGCAGCATTGGTACCGATCATCCGCGAGGTGCTGAGCGAGGCGATTGCAGCAGGGGGATCATCGCTCAAGGATTTCCGCCAAGCCGATGGAGAATTAGGATATTTTCAACATTCATTTGATGTTTATGGCCGCGAAGGGGAACCCTGCCGCAGCCCGGAGTGTTCCTCTAGTATCACCCGCGTCACACAATCAGGGCGGTCGTCCTTCTATTGCCGCCAATGCCAAAGATAGGTTGAAACGCGCAAAACCCGTGGTATGCACGCGGCCTGAGCGCAACAATTGAGAGCTTTGCCTGATGGCTTATGAGACGATCATTTTCGAAGTCGACAACCATGTCGCGACGATCACCCTGAACCGGCCTGATGCGCTCAATGCGCTGAATGACCAATTGCTTGGCGAATTGGCCGAGGCGCTTCGGGGATGTCAGGAAAATGACAAGGTGCGCTGCATCATCATCACCGGCTCGGAAAAGGCATTCGCCGCCGGGGCCGACATCGCTATGATGCGCGATAAATCATTTGTTGATGTGTTCTCGGAAGATTTGTTCACCGCCGAGACCGATCAAATCCTGCGGGTGCGCAAGCCGATCATCGCGGCTGTGTCAGGCTATGCGCTTGGCGGCGGCTGCGAATTGGCGATGATGTGTGATTTCGTCATTGCCTCCGAAACCGCAAAATTCGGCCAGCCTGAAATCAACCTCGGGGTTGTGGCGGGCATTGGCGGCACCCAGCGTCTGACCCGTTTGGTGGGCAAATCCAAAGCCATGGATATGAACCTGACCGGGCGTTTCATGGACGCCGCCGAAGCAGAGCGTTCCGGGCTGGCCAGCCGCGTCGTCCCCGTCAAAAAACTGATGGAAGAAGCGCAATCTGCTGCCCAGAAGATCGCCGAGAAATCTTCGGTGTCCGTCATGGTTGTGAAAGAAGCCGTGAACCGCGCCTATGAGCTGCCGCTGCGCGAAGGCCTGCTGTTTGAGCGGCGCATGTTCCACTCGCTCTTTGCGACGGAAGATCAAAAAGAGGGCATGTCCGCCTTCCTCGAAAAACGCGAACCCCAGTTCCGCGACCGCTGAGGCTTTACAACCAAGGCAAAGGCGGGCTATACGGCCCGCTAGACATGCGCGTGCAGCCCGCTTAGGCTAGAATCACCTTCCCGCCTTTAGGTTCGGGTTGCTCGGCGCAATTTATGTAATGAACGCTACAACCGAACACAAAGTCACGAAGGACGCATTCCATGGCAAACACCCCACAGTCCAAGAAACGGGCACGTCAGAACGAATCTCGTTTTGCGATCAACAAAGCGCGTCGTTCGCGCATCCGCACATTCCTGCGCCGCGTCGAGGAAGCCATCGAATCCGGTGACAAGACTGCCGCGACGGAAGCTTTGAAAGCCGCACAGCCAGAGCTGATGCGCGGCGTGACAAAGGGCGTGTTTCACAAAAACACCGCTTCGCGCAAAATGTCCCGCTTGGCGTCACGGGTTAAAGCACTGGCCTAAGCCAGACACCCGGCTAACAAATTGATAATCAAGGCGCCCTTCCGCGGGCGCCTTTTTTTATGGCATGTGCTGCTTTGGCACAGCCCAGAGATTCTTTTCCGACAATCTCCGAGTCAAGTTCAAAGGTCAGTTGATGCAAACGCTGGTCCGTTGCTATCACTGACCAGCGATTCACGTCGCTGGGGGGACAGGCCCGCGAATCTTAGGCGCGCAATAAGCACCAAGTGGAGCGGGAAAGGGATTGATGCATTTCGTGTCATGACCAATCTGCAGATGGTGCTGCCAGCGCCTTTGCCCTGTCGAAAAAGATAACTGACGATACCGTTTCAGGTGTTGGCACGAACCAGATTTTGGACGCGCCATACATGTTTCGGGGTCATTCAGACGAGGTGCCCGGAGAACGAGCGGCCGATTCCCTTTGGGATCGGACAGGCGTCTTGTTGTTTGGTGAAAGACGAGTAAGGGGCGGCAGGTTACGCCGCGGGCAATAAGGTTAACGGGACAAAGATGACACAAGATCAATGGGGCGCAGTCAGACAGCGGCTACTTAAAACTGTTGGACAGAATAATTTCCAAACGTGGATCGACCCCATTGCGATGGGCAGCATCGATGCAGGCCAAGCGACCCTATTCGTGCCCACCAATTTCTTTGGCAACTATGTCAGCCAGAATTTCGCAGATCTGATCCTGCACGAGATCAAGCTCGAAGCGCCCGCCGTCTCGCGGTTGCACTTCACGCTTGCGGCGCAAAACGCCCAGCCCGCTGCCCGCACAGCCTCCAGCCCTGCCGCCGCCCCGACCGCAGAGCCAGAAACACAAAGCCAGCCCAGCAGCGTGTTGAATACAGCCCCGCTGGACAGCCGCTTCACCTTTGATAATTTTGTCGTCGGCAAGCCAAACGAACTGGCCCATGCCGCCGCGCGCCGCGTCGCCGAAGGCGGCCCCGTCACCTTCAACCCGCTGTTTCTTTATGGCGGCGTTGGCCTTGGTAAAACCCACCTGATGCACGCGATTGCCCAGGAATTGAAGCAACGCCGCCCCGACATGAATGTGCTCTACCTCTCGGCTGAGCAATTCATGTACCGCTTTGTGCAGGCGCTGCGCGATCGCAAGATGATGGACTTCAAAGAGATCTTCCGCTCGGTTGACGTGCTGATGGTCGATGACGTGCAATTCATCGCGGGCAAAGACAGCACCCAAGAAGAATTCTTCCACACGTTCAACGCGCTGGTGGAGCAGAACAAACAGATCATCATCTCCGCAGACCGCGCCCCCGGCGAGATCAAAGATCTCGAAGACCGGGTGAAATCGCGCCTGCAATGCGGCTTGGTTGTCGACCTGCACCCAACCGATTACGAACTGCGTCTGGGCATTTTGCAAAGCAAGGTCGAAACCCAGCGCCAGCATTACCCCTCGCTCGAACTCGAAGATGGCGTGCTCGAATTTCTGGCCCACCGGATCACCACCAACGTGCGTGTGCTCGAAGGCGCGCTGACCCGGCTCTTTGCCTTTGCCTCTCTGGTGGGTCGCCCGATTGATCTGGAACTGGCCCAAGATTGCCTGCGCGACGTACTGCGCGCCTCGGAACGCAAAATCACCGTTGAGGAAATTCAGCGCAAAGTCTCCGAACATTACAACATCCGCCTGAGCGATATGATCGGCCCCAAACGTCTGCGCAGCTATGCCCGCCCCCGTCAGGTGGCGATGTATCTGAGCAAACATATGACCAGCCGCTCCTTGCCGGAAATTGGCCGCCGCTTTGGCGGGCGCGATCACACCACCGTCATGCACGGCGTGAAACGCATCGAAGAGCTCAAAGAGGCCGACAGCCAGATTGCCGAAGATCTGGAACTGCTGCGCCGCGCGCTTCAGGACTAAGCCACCGCAGGCCGCTGATTCCACCGCGAAAAACATCGCCCGCCGCTCTGGCGGGCTGTGGTTTTTGCGGCACCGCCGCCACGGGGGCACGCCCCTGTTGGCCCGCAGCCCGAACAGCCCTTGCAATTGACCTGCTAAACCAACAAAACTCTTGTTAAATAACCGGAACAAGGTAGTTTGCCCGTCCCGGATACGCCGAAGGGGAAGGCTCATGAAATTCAGCATCGAACGCGCCGCATTGCTCAAAGCAGTTGCACAGGCGCAATCCGTGGTCGAGCGGCGCAACACCATTCCGATCCTCGCCAACGTCCTGATCGAAGCCGATGGCAGTGATGTGTCCTTCCGCGCCACGGATCTCGACATTGAAGTGGTGGACAAAGCGCCAGCCCAAGTGGAGCGCGAAGGCGCAACCACAGTTGCTGCCACCACCCTGCACGAAATTGTGCGCAAACTGCCAGATGGCGCGCTGATCACTCTCACCGCAGACAGCGCCGCCGGACGTTTGACCGTCGAAGCAGGCCGCTCGAACTTCTCGCTGGCCACCTTGCCGCGCGAAGATTTCCCAGTGATGGCCTCCTCAGAATATGCGTCGAACTTCACCGCCAAAGCCGCCGTGCTGCGCCGCCTGTTCGACAAATCCAAATTCGCGATCTCGACCGAAGAAACCCGCTATTACCTGAACGGCGTCTACATGCATGTGGCCGATGGCGATGGCGGGCAAAAACTGCGCTGCGTCGCCACAGATGGCCACCGCCTTGCCCGGATCGACGCAGACCTGCCCATGGGCGCCGAGGAAATGCCCGGCGTGATCGTGCCCCGCAAAACCGTTGGCGAGCTGCGCAAACTGCTTGAAGACGATGACGTGCAAATCGCCGTCTCCGTCAGCGAAACCAAAGTGCGCTTTGCCACGCCGGAAATCACCCTGACCTCCAAAGTCATCGACGGCACATTCCCCGATTACACCCGTGTGATCCCGCAGGGGAACACCCGGAAAATGGAAGTGGACGCCGCCGATTTCGCCAAGGCCGTCGACCGGGTTGCCACCGTCAGCTCCGAACGCTCACGCGCCGTGAAACTGCAACTGGACGAAGACCGCCTCGTGCTCAGCGTCAACGCCCCAGACAGCGGCGCCGCCGAAGAAGAGCTTGCCGTGGCCTATGCGGATGAGCGTCTCGAAATCGGCTTTAACGCCAAATACCTGCTGGAAATCGCCAGCCAGGTAGACCGCGAAAATGCCGTGTTCCTATTTAACTCATCGGGTGATCCCACCTTGATGCGCGAAGGCGACGATACCTCGGCGGTCTATGTTGTCATGCCCATGCGTGTCTAAGACGCGCACACGCCCCCACATCAGCCCCTGCGCTTGCCTGTCTCAAAACCGGGCAAGCGCATGACGGGCCTGCATCTTTCACAGCTCACCCTGTCGCATTTCCGCTCGCATAAACGCGCGGTGCTGGAGATTGATCCGCGCCCCGTTGGCATTTTTGGCAATAACGGCGCGGGCAAAACCAACCTGCTTGAAGCCGTTTCACTGATCTCGCCCGGGCGCGGCCTGCGCCGTGCCAGCGCCGAAGACATGACCCGCCGCCCCGAGGCGATGGGCTGGAAACTCACCGCTCTGCTGCATGGCCCCAAAGGCACCAGCGAAGTCGAGAGTCTTTCCGAGGGCGGCGCACCGCGCCAAGTGCGCATCGATGGCAAAGCCGCCCCGCAAACCGCCCTTGGCCGCATTGCACGTGTGCTCTGGCTGATCCCCGCCATGGACCGTTTGTGGATCGAAGGTGCCGAAGGGCGGCGGCGCTTCCTTGACCGCATGACCCTTAGCTTCCTGCCCGATCACGCCGATCTGTCGCTCAGCTATGACAAGGCCATGCGCGAGCGGAACCGCCTGCTCAAAGACATGGTGCGCGAACCCTCGTGGTATCAGGCGCTAGAGGCCCGCATGGCCGAAACCGGCGCCGCGATCCATGCCAACCGCCTTGCCGCGCTGGAGGCGATCTCGCAGGCGCAGGAACAGGCCGAAACCAGCTTTCCCACCGCGACGCTGGAACTCCTCTGCGACATGCCCGCGCAAACCGCTGATCTGCGCGCCGCGCTGGCAGATGGCCGCCGGGACGACCTGCGCGCCGGGCGCAGCCTGATCGGCCCGCACCGCGCGGATCTCATGGGCAGCTATGCCGCCAAAGGCGTGGCCGCCCGCGATTGCTCGACGGGCGAGCAAAAGGCGCTGCTGGTCTCGCTGATCTTGGCCAATGCCCGCGCCCTGCAAGCCGATTTCGGCGCGCCTCCCCTGCTGCTGCTGGACGAGGTCGCCGCCCATCTGGACGCAGACCGCCGCGCCGCGCTTTATGACGAAATCGCAGCCCTTGGCGCGCAGGCATGGATGACCGGCACAGGGGCCGAACTCTTTGACACGATGGGCGATCGCGCCCAGTATTTCGAAGTTTCCCTCAATGCCGAAGGCGCC
The DNA here is from genome assembly GCA_051252055.1 of Sulfitobacter sp. Taxonomy (GTDB): domain Bacteria; phylum Pseudomonadota; class Alphaproteobacteria; order Rhodobacterales; family Rhodobacteraceae; genus Sulfitobacter. The sequence goes on along the minus strand of JBPOFD010000001.1, from coordinate 127,560 downwards.
TCCGTCTCGGCCCTGAAGTGAGCGGATAATTCTGCCGCCACAAGCGTGACATCACCCCGGAAAAACCTTATAAAGTCCTCAAATAAGAAGGGGTTTTTCGGATGTCCGAAGGCGAGCAAGCACCAGAAGAATATGGCGCAAATTCTATCAAGGTTCTCAAGGGCTTGGAGGCTGTTCGCAAACGCCCCGGCATGTATATCGGTGACACTGATGACGGGTCCGGCCTGCACCATATGGTTTACGAAGTCGTAGACAACGGCATCGACGAAGCGCTGGCCGGACATGCAGACCGCGTCACCGTCACCATCCACGATGATTCCTCCGTTTCCGTCAGCGACAATGGCCGCGGCATTCCCGTGGGCATCCACGAAGAAGAAGGCGTCTCCGCCGCCGAGGTCATCATGACCCAGCTGCACGCAGGCGGCAAATTCGACAGCAACTCCTACAAGGTTTCGGGCGGTTTGCACGGCGTGGGCGTCTCGGTTGTGAACGCGCTCTCCGATTGGCTCGAACTGCGCATCTGCCGCGAAGGCAAAGAACATATCGCCCGTTTTGAAGGCGGCTTCACTGTCAAACATCTCGAAGTCTTGGGCGACACTGACCGCACCGGCACCGAAGTGCGCTTCATGGCCTCGACCTCGACCTTCTCAAACCTCGAATATTCCTTCGAGACGCTGGAAAAACGCCTACGCGAACTGGCTTTCCTGAACTCCGGCGTGCGCATCCTCCTGCGCGATGAACGCCCCGTCGAGCCGCTGGAATCCGAACTTTTCTATGAGGGCGGCGTTAAGGAATTTGTGAAATACCTCGACCGTCACAAATCCTCCGTGATGACCGATCCGATCTTTATCACGGGCGAGCGTGACGACATCGGCGTTGAAGTCGCAATGTGGTGGAACGACAGCTATCACGAAAACGTCCTGCCCTTCACCAACAACATCCCCCAGCGCGATGGCGGCACCCACATGGCGGGCTTTCGCGGCGCGCTGACCCGGACCATCAACAACTACGCGCAATCCTCCGGGATCGCCAAAAAGGAAAAGGTCAGCTTTACCGGCGATGACGCCCGCGAAGGCCTGACCTGCGTGCTCTCCGTCAAAGTGCCCGACCCGAAATTCTCCAGCCAAACCAAAGATAAACTGGTCAGCTCCGAAGTGCGCCCCGCTGTCGAAGGTCTGGTGAACGAAAAACTATCCGAATGGTTCGAGGAAAACCCCAACGAGGCCCGCGTGGTGGTTGGCAAGATCATCGAAGCCGCCCATGCCCGCGAAGCCGCGCGCAAGGCCCGCGATCTGACCCGCCGCAAAACCGCGATGGATGTGAATTTCCTTGCGGGCAAGCTCAAGGATTGCTCGGAAAAAGACCCGTCCAAAACCGAAGTCTTCCTCGTCGAGGGTGACAGCGCCGGGGGCTCTGCCCAAACGGGCCGCGACCGTCAAACCCAAGCGATCCTGCCCCTCAAAGGTAAAATCCTTAACGTTGAGCGCGCGCGGTTTGACCGGATGCTGGGCAGCCAAGAGATCGGCAACCTTGTCATGGCACTTGGCACGGGCATTGGCCGCGACGAATTCAACCTCTCGAAACTGCGCTACCACAAGATTGTCATCATGACCGATGCGGACGTGGACGGGGCGCACATCCGCACCCTGCTGCTGACGTTCTTCTATCGCCAAATGCCCGAGCTGATCGAGCATGGCCACCTCTACATCGCCCAGCCGCCGCTCTACAAAGTCTCGCGTGGCAAATCCGAGGTCTATCTGAAAGATCAGGCCGCCATGGAAGAATACCTGATCGAACAAGGCGTCGAAGGCGCCATGCTGCGGCAGGGCAATGGCGAGGAAATCACCGGGCAAGATCTCACCCGCGTGGTCGATATGGCCCGCCAGATGCGCCGCGTGCTCGAAGCCTTCCCCACCCATTACCCGCGCCACATCTTGGAACAGGCCGCCATCGCTGGCGCCTTTGTACCCGGCGCCGTGGACGCCGACCTGCAAGGCGTGGCCGATAAAGTCGCCGCCCGTCTCAACCTGATCGCGGTCGAATATGAGCGCGGCTGGCAAGGGCGCATCACCCAAGACCACGGCATCCGTCTGGCCCGCATCCTGCGCGGCGTCGAAGAGGTCCGCACGCTTGATGGCCGCATGATGCGCTCCGGCGAGGCGCGCCGCTCCGGCACCTTCACTGAGCATCTGCAAGACGTCTACGCCACCCCTGCCACCCTCGTACGCAAAGACCGCAACCAGTTGATCCATGGCCCCATGGACCTGCTGAACGCCGTACTTGCCGAGGGCGAAAAGGGCCTGTCGCTGCAACGCTACAAAGGTCTGGGCGAAATGAACCCCGATCAGCTCTGGGAAACCACCCTAGACCCCGACGCCCGCACTTTGCTGCAGGTTAAGGTGCAAGACATGGCAGAAGCTGACGATCTGTTCACCAAACTAATGGGCGACGTGGTCGAACCCCGCCGCGAATTCATCCAACAAAACGCCCTGAACGTCGAAAACCTCGACTTTTAAGGGTTTGTAGGGAAACGCATATTTTTTCGCGGCGCGCATATTTTTTCGCGTCGCGGATGTTACCCCAAAAATCGGGATCCGGAATGTATTCAAGAACTTACCCGATTTCCCCAAGATTCCCCGCTTAGGTGGTTGCGCCAAGTTCGCCGCTTCCCTTTCAAACCCGAGTGAACCTTCAAATCAGCCGTCGGTCGATCTATGGCCATTGACCGTGACAGCGGCCAGGTAGCTCATAGGGTGTTGTCACGTTAACTTCCGCGCCCTGCAAGAACGGCCGGTTTCCGTTGGGTCAAGCAACGCCGGCTGCGGTTGCCCAAGCTTCGAAAGCTGGCATTCGGTGATATCGAATAGTCAGGGCGGCGCGGCGGCTGGCAGCAACAGCAAAACAATTTCGGGTGGCGGAATGAATTGAAACGAACCGCTGTAATCCGCTAGGTGACCGGAAGTTTTGCATCGGTCTTTCCCGCTTTCGAAATGGCAGGTGGCTGTTCTCCGCGCGATTGTTGAGGGCCTTGTGCGAGCAATGATCAAGGCCTGGCGCCACGTCCCGTTTGGTCGCCGCATAGGAGCGGAGCTTGCCGGCAATGATCTGTTTGGGCAGCCCGTGACATTTGATCAGGCGGAGGGACAACCGTTTCGCGGCCCGCTTGTCGCGCTTGGATTGCAGGATTTCCTCCAAAACAACGTCATGCTGATTGACCGCGCGCCAGAGCCAGAACTTACGCCGCGAGACTTTCACAACGACCTCGTCCAGATGCCAGACATAACCGGGCCACGCATGTCGGCACCGCAGGTTCCGTGCGATCTGCAGCCCGAATTTGGCGGTCCACCGCCGGACGGTTTCATAAGACACGTCAATGCCACGTTGGAGCAGCATCCCCTCAACCTCACGCAAGCTCAGATTGAACCGAACGTACAGCTAAATCGCATGGGCAATGATCTCTGGCAGAAAGCGGTGGCGCTTGTAGCTGATTTTCTATGTTTGCATCGATACCGCCTATGCTCAGATCAATGACCCAGCAACATCACGCCCGTTAATGTGACAACACCCTTGCGGTGCATACTTAACCTCAAAAGGCGAAAGCGGGTCAAACTTGCCGATTAATGCAACAATCCCATCTAAAGGCGTTTGGCTAAAACCGCTCCCATTGCTGCCGTAACCGCAGCCTGTGTTGGGTCGATAACAGGAATGCCCAGATCTGCTTCCAACGGAGCGCGGTGTACCGCCATTCCTGCACAGCCCAACACCAAGGCCTCGGCACCGTCTTCGATCAAATGGCTTCCGATTTCTTGCAACCGCGCAAAGGTGCGACTGCCGCGTGCGGATTCGTCAACGGTAATGTTCAACGCCCTCTCACCCGCGATGCGGCCGGAAATGCCCATGCGGCGCATGTATAAACGGTGGCGTTTTTCAGACGCGCCAGAAATAGCAACAATCCCGATCCGGTCAGCGCGGCTCAGAGCTGTCAAAACACCGCTCTCTTGAATCCCAAACACAGGCACAGGCGATACCGATCGGCAGGCATCAATGCCAGGATCGGAATAACACGCGATCACAAAGGCCGAAGCATCGGGGTATTGCGCCAGCAGATTGACCAGCGGAAGAACCACTTGATCGGAATGAACTTGGCTCTCAACCCCAAACGGACCTTCCTTCAGCGTAACGCATTTGATTTCCGGCCCTCCATCCAAACGGAAAGGCGCCAATGCACGGTCCAGCCCGTCTGTCACCGCTTGGTTGGAGTTAGGGTTAATGACGACAATGGGACCGTTCATCTGGTGCTTCTTTCTATGAGGGAATGGAACAAGGCGGATCGACCTCCGCCCTGCCTATTTATGGCATAAACATATCAAACGGATTTGATCGCGCCACCGTCACAACGGATCAAACCGCCTGTAACATAGCTGGCTTGCGCCGAGGCAAGGAAAGCGCAAACGGATGCGAATTCTTCAACCGTTCCATAGCGGCCTGCGGGGATTGTAGCCCGTGACGCGCTGCGCGTTTCATCGATTGACTTACCCGTGCGCTTTGCAGCCGCGCCATCCAATTCATCCACACGTTCCGTGTGAATCCGGCCCGGCAACAACATGTTAACAGTGACACCATCAGCCGCCACATCATTGGACAGTGATTTTGACCACCCCACCAATGCAGAACGCAGAGCATTAGACAGGCCAAGATTCGGAATCGGCTGTATCACACCCGAAGACCCGAGCGTAATTACACGCCCCCATTTTTGCGCCTGCATCGCGGGCAAAAGCCGTGCGGTCAAAGCGATCACATTCAGAACCATTGTGTCGAATTGCGCTGCCAACACGGAAATATCGGCGTCCACCATCCGGCCCGGTGGGGGACCGCCTGTGTTGTTCACTAGAATATCGACACCGCCTAAAACCTCGACTGCAGCATTTGTCAAAGTTTCAACAGCATCGCTATCCGTTAGATCACAAACGACGTAATCGGCTTGGCCTTTTCCTTTCGCGGTGATCTCTGCCGCGGCTTGCGCCAATTTATCGGACGAACGCCCCGTCAGTAAAACATGTACACCTTCGGCAGCCAGCATTTGAGCGCAGCCCAACCCAAGCCCCCGCGACGAAGACATCACCAATGCCCGTTTTCCAGTTAGTCCAAAATCCATTAATTCAGTTCTTTCAGTCGTTTATCCAGACGCGACATTAAACGCGTCAATTCCTCCATGTCGCGGGCGTTCATCGCCGGACCTGGGGCTCGTACCGTGCTACTGGCGATCACACCGCGGCGGCGCAGCACTTCTTTGCGGATCGCAAGCCCAAGGCCCAGCTGTTGCTCATAGCGAACCATCGGCAGATAGGCGTCAAACAGATCTTCCGCCCCGTCTACATCGCCTGCCTGATGGCGCGCGACGACTTGCACCAGCATTTCAGGATAGGCAAACCCCGTCATGGCCCCATCCGCGCCGCGCTGCATTTCTTGCGCCAGAAACAGCGCCGAATTGCCCGTCAAGATCGACATGCGCGGCACATCAGCTGTGTCAGTTTCGGCTCTAACACGGCTCAATTTCGTCAATCCCGGCCAATCCTCGTGTTTCAACATAACGATCTGCGGGTGGTCCACTGTCAGCCCGATGATCGTCTCAACCGAGACTTGCACACCTGTTGTCTGCGGGTAGTCTTGAAAACAAATAGGCGTTTCGCCAACCGCGTTACAGACCTGCGCCATGTAGGACTTGAGTTTTACTTCGGTGATCATGCCCGGTTGTGGGGCGACCATAACACCTCCTGCCCCTGCATCCATAGAAGCAGCGCTGAGCCGAGCCATGTTGTCCAGCCCCGCAGCTGAGACCCCCACAACAACAGGCACACGGCCGTTCACCCGTTTGATCACATGGCGAGCAAAGCTTTCGGCCTCGTCTCCTGCCATTTTGGGTGCTTCGCCCATAATGCCCAGAATTGTCAGGCCACTGACACCTGTTTCCAGATAAAAATCGACCATTTTATCCGCGCTGTCAAAATCAATCGCGCCACTTTCCTCAAAGGGGGTGGCGGCGATGATAAAGACACCGTCAGAGTTTCGATGAATGAGATTACTCATATCATTCTCCTTCAATATAAATATTCCAAGTGCTTATTCAGGGTATTTGACGCCCACTTGACCTGTGATGCGGCTGTAATGCTCGATCCGTCGGTGGCGGGCAAAATCGAAGATCGTTTTCTTGCCAAAGTTACACATGTCCATATCACAGGCATGGACGATCAGCTCATCGTCTTCCGTTTCGGCGCGTGCAACGACAAAGCCGTTCGGATCGACGATCATAGAACCGCCCATCAGGGGATGACCGTCTTCATAGCCCGCTTTGGCCACACCAACGACCCACGAGGCGTTTTGATATGCGCCAGCGGTCATAGACAGTTCCGAGTGATAAAGACGTTGGGCCAAACCTTCGTCGCTGTCTTGGCTGTTGACGGAAGGCGTGTTGTAGCCAAGTGTAATCAACTCAACGCCTTGCAGCCCCATTTCACGGTACATTTCAGGCCAACGACGGTCATTACAGATCGCCATGCCCATCCATGCATCCAAGTTTTTCCAGACCGGAAAACCCAGATCGCCGGGCTCAAAATAGCGTTTTTCAAGGTGCTGAAACGAACGCTCTGTGTCAAATTCAACGTGGCCAGGCAGATGTATCTTGCGGTATTTGCCTACGATGTCGCCTTCTTTATTTGTCAGGATAGAGGTGTTGTAATGATGGCCGTCGGGCGTGGATTCAGCATAACCAAAGGTGATCGCGATGCCATGTTTCTTGGCCGCATCAAACAAAGGCTGCGTGGCGGCGTTGGGCATCTCGGACTCGAACCACGTTTCTACTTCGTCAGCGTCTTCCATCCACCAACGGGGGAAAAACGTGGTTAACGCCAACTCTGGAAAAACCACCAGATCACAGCCCGCTGTCGCTGCCTGTGATAACAGCGCAATCATACGCGCCACAACAGCTTCGCGGCTGTCAGATTTCTGAATGGCACCCAGTTGTGCGCCCCCGATTACGATTTCCCGCATGTATAGCCTCCCATTTTAGGTATCAATTTTGCGCTCAAAGCGGCTTATCAAGCGGATCAGCGGCCAGAGCAGAGCAAGATAAAGGCCCGCCGCAAGAACCAGCGGCGAAGCGTTATAAGTAAGTGATCGAACCAGACCTGCCTGGTGCAGCATTTCGCCCAGTGACACGACCGAGGCGAGTGAAGTCAATTTGACCACCTCAACGACATTGGACAAAAGATCAGGCAACACATTGCGCACAGCCTGAGGCAGCGTAACCCAGAGCAATGTTTGGCCTTGCGTCATGCCGGTTGAGCGTGCTGCCTCGGCCTGGCCTTTGGGCACAGACAAAATGCCGGCACGGAAAACTTCGGCAAAGTAGGCCGAGTTATTTAGAAAAAAGCCTATGGTCACGGCCGCAAACGGCGAAATTCGGATACCAGCAAACGGCAGGCCTGCGTAGATAAAGATCAACAAGACCAAAGGCGGAATAGCGCGAAACAAGTCTACAAAACCAATTGCAGCCCATCGGATGGCGCGGTTTTTTGACACTGAAGCAATTGCGGCAAATAAGCCACCTAACGCACCTAGCGGTATCACCACCGCGCAAATCAAAAGCGTCACGCCCAACCCTTTGAGCACCAACGGCAAGGCCTTGATCATGATATCGACATTGAAAAACTGTTGAATGATCGCTTCCATCGCTCAACTCTCCTTCTGCGTAAAGCGATGTTCCAACCAGCGCGAGGCGATCACGAGAGGCAAAAAAATCACCACATATGCAATCGCTGCCAACGTCAGAGGAGAAGCATTTGCACTGAAGGATTGCGCCGTTGTTGCCTGACCCAGGATATCTGGCACGCCAATCACCATCCCCAAGGCGGTCATTTTGGTAATGGCAATCGCTCGGTTTGTCAGCGGTGGGATCACCATCCGCACAGCCTGCGGCAACACAACATGGCCCAAGGCCTGAGTGAAGGTCAGCCCCGTACTACGCGCCGCTTCCCACTGGCCTTTGGGTGTCGCCGTGATACCCGCCCAGACAATTTCCTCGGCAAAGGCGGCTAAAACCAAGCTCAGTACAAGAAACAGCACAGTAAAGGATGACAAGACAACACCGATGTTGGGCAACCCAAAAAAGGCCAACAAAATTAGAACCAGCGGCGGCAAGGCCCGGAGGACATCCGCGAAGATTACAATCACAATCGACAACGCCTTGATACGGTAAGCGCGCAAACACGCCAGCACCGCACCCAGGGTCAAACCCGCCAACACAATCAGCACCGACAACAACACCGTCACGGCTGCCCCTTTCAGGATCAGCGGCATGTATTTTGCCAGCACGGCCTGGTTCAGGAATTGATCAATAAACATCTCCATCTGCGTCAGCCGTGAAATCGCGATAGGAAGGTGCGCGTGCGCTCTTGGGTCGGTGCGCCAAATATTTGCTCGGGTGGACCTTGCTCAACGATTACGCCCCCATCCATAAACACGACACGGTCTGCGGCATCACGGGCAAATTTCATCTCGTGGCTGACCACAAGCATTGTCATGCCTTGCTCTTTTACATCACGCATAACGTCTAGCACATCACCCACCAACTCAGGGTCCAGCGCCGATGTGGGCTCATCAAACAGCATGACAGTCGGCTTTAATGCCAAGGCACGGGCAATTGCCACGCGTTGCTGTTGGCCGCCAGACAGTTGTGAAGGGAAATGACCTGCTCGGTTAGACAGCCCTACTTTGGTCAGCGCTGCAATCGCTTCGGCTTCGGCTTGCTCACGCGACATCTTTCGCACGCGGCGCAGCGCCAATGTGACATTCCCCAATGCAGATAGGTGCGGATAGAGGTTGAAGGATTGAAACACCATCCCGATCCGCTGGCGCATTTTATTCAAGTCAACACCAGGGCCCGTCAATTTGTCACCCTCAATCATGATCGCGCCTGAATCGGGTTCTTCCAATAGGTTACAACACCGCAGCATGGTGGATTTCCCTGACCCCGAAGGCCCCAGAACAAAGACCATTTCGCTGCGCTGCACATGCAGATCAATGCCTTTGAGAACTGGCACAGCACCAAAGGACTTGTGCAAAGCCCGTACCGAAAGGGTCGCCGATGACGGCGTCCCTTTCTTGTCATATGTCGCCGCTGAATTACTCACAGCTGGCCACATGATCGTCCATTACATATCCAGCGAAGTCAGGTTCGCCAAAACCCGGTTGGGGCGTAATTGCTGCGGAACCTTCAGCAGGGGTCACTCCAAACCATTTTTCACTCAGGCTGATCATTGTGCCGTCAATTTTCAGACATTCGATGACGGCTTCCACCTTATCGCGCAACGCCTCGTCGCCCTTGCGGAAAGGCATCCCCCAGACCAGACCTGTGGTGAAAAGATAGCTCAACTCAATCGCAGGGTTCTGTTTGACGGCCCATGCCGACACGGTATTGCCTGCCACGTTTGCAAAGGCACGGCCCGACACAACCGCCTGCACCGCATCACTATTCGTGCCATAGCTTTCAACGGTCCAACCGATATCAGCCTCTTTTTCCCGCGCCCAAGAATCGTAAACCGAGCCCTTATTTACCGCGATAATCTTGCCCTTCAGCGATTCCAGGTCAGGCACATCATCCGCGCCTGCTTTGACCACGAATTGGAAGTCGGTGTTCAGGTAGCCTTCGGAAAACAAGACGCTTTCGGCGCGTTCTGCTGTGATGGTTGTGGGGGCCACAACAAAATCATAAGTGCCCGCCGCCAGGCCGGGCAAAATGCCAGAAAACTGTGTCGCAACAACATCCATCTCTGCGCCCAGGCGTTCGCCGATGATGTTTGCCAAATCCACGTTAAATCCTTCAACGCCACCAGAGAGAGACGGCATCGCATGAGGCGCAAAAGTACCGTCCAGCGCCACAGTATATTTGTCCTGCGCAAACGCAGGTCCACCCAGCGCGAGTAGGGTTGTGAGGGTCGCTAATTTAAGCTTGGTGTTCATTTTTGATCTCCTGTTGTCGATTGATTTGAGTTCATTTGAAGGGTGTGCTGGGCCTGTTGTTTTTAATTAAAAGGGCTAGTGCTCGATTTTGCTGGAAAATTCGGCAGCATCCGGGTCAAGGGCACGGACCCGATAAGGCGCTGCTTTAGGCAGCCAAGCGACCAGCATTTCACGCAAATCTTGTAAGGGTGTTTTTGAGCAGTCGACCCTTAGATCAACATCTTTCAATTCCTGCGCGCCCATCACCACCACCGAGGCAGATTGCAAAGGATCACGTTCGCTGCCGGCCGCTTCGCCTGCAAACATGCCTGCCAGCAAGCGTGCGGCAAGGTCGCCAGTGGCATTTTCAAACCCCCCTATCATTTCCGGGAGCACATCGTCAGACCCCAGGAAATTCCCCAACGCCAAACAATCTTTGCCAACCAATCCACCTGCCGCATCCATACAAGACGTGCCCGTATGATGCAGCGGCTCTCCGGTTTTGGGGAAAACACCAATCTGGCGCCAATGCAGCGCGGTTGCCGCATCTAGCATGGCGGCAAGTGTCTTTGCAGCATCCTCTGTGTCATCCCACATGCGCAGTCCGACTTTGTGCAAACGCGGATCCGTACGGGCCTGTGAGAAAACAACGCATCCGTCTGTGACTGCGCCAACACGCCCGCCCACGCAGACCGAAGAGGTCGTCACCGCAAAACCGATATCACCCGTTTTTGGGTCACGCCCTGCTAGTGAATAGGTCATTTTAGTATCAAACCCCTGTTTGAGCCGTGATCGGCTCGTCCTGTTCACGCCCGAAATGGCGGCTGCTTACATACTTGCTAGCCAGTCACCGCATTAGTATGAAATAAATATTGGACCCTATAGAATAACTGAAAGTTATACCCATGATCAATGCGCGCCAGCTCGAAGTCCTCTCTACAGTGATCGAAGTCGGCACTACCGCCCGCGCCGCGCAACTGCTGAATGTCAGCCAGCCCGCGATCAGCAATATGATCCGCCACACCGAGGATGCCATCGGCTTTGCCCTGTTCAGGCGTGAGCACGGCCGCCTGATTCCCACCAAAGAAGCACTGCACATCGCGCAAGAGGCGCAGCATTTGTTCATGCAGCAAAAGCGAATTGATAACATGATAGGGGAATTGAAAGGCGGCACTGTTGGTCGCCTGAGCATTATCGCCACCCCGTCGATTGGCCATAGCATTCTGCCGCGGGTGCTCGGGTTGTTCATGCAAGCGCGCCCCAAGTTGAAGCTGTCGATCGAACTCGGAAGTATTGATGAAATCACCCGCCGATTGGGCAGTGGGCGCACGGATTTGGGGCTTTCCATCACTCCACCAAGGCTTTCGGCGGTTCATGTACGAGAAATTGGCGATGGTCATTTAATGTGCATATGCCCGCAAGACCACGAATTAGCCCTGATGGAGCGCATTTCAGTGACCGATCTGAACCATGTAGCGCATATTTCATACGCTGCCCGCACCCCCTTGGGCCAAGCTATCGACAACGTTTTTTCCGATCAGGGGTTAGAGCGGCAGTTTTTTTGTGAGGTTCGCCATACGGCAACCGCGCTTGAAATGGTCCGCAATGGGCTGGGCGTCGCATTGGTAGATAGCTTTGCTTTGATCGGCCATCAGACCACCTCCATCGCCATTCGCCCGACAAAACCGCCACTGCCTATCAAGATGCACGGGATTACATCCAAACTGTTCCCGACCTCAAACATTGCAATGCAATTTCAGAGTTTTCTGTCGGATTTTCTAAAGCAGGAGAGCGTGAAAGCGTCGGCCTGATGCCACAGCTATAACACCAAGATATACAAAGGGGTCATTTTTTTATTTCATAATTGCGCTCTCACATGGTCCCATTCTGAGAAAATGAGGTCCCGCCGGAACTTCAGGATGCGCAGAATGGAAATGTTTAGAAGATGGCCTCACCAATTCTCTCGATCAGCGATGCAGTAAAGACCTACGGCGACACGCGTGCCCTAAATCAGGTTAACCTAAATGTCGCTGAAGGTGAATTTCTGACCCTTTTAGGCCCCTCAGGATCGGGCAAGACCACCCTGCTCAGCGCGATTGCAGGGTTCATCAAGATGGACAGCGGCAGCCTGACGTTAAGGTCCGAGGACATCACCAACCGCCCCCCAGAGCACCGCGATTTTGGTATGGTTTTTCAGGGATACGCATTATTTCCCACCATGACAGTGCGCGAAAACGTAGCTTTTCCACTGAAAGTACGCAAAAAACCAACCGCCGAGATTACGAAACGCGTGAACGAAGCGCTTGAAATGGTGCAGATGGGCGCCTTTGCTGATCGTATGCCATCTCAACTCTCGGGTGGTCAGCAGCAGCGGATCGCGCTCGCACGCGCCATGTCCTTTAGCCCACAAGTACTCCTGTTGGACGAACCCCTGTCTGCCTTGGATAAGAAACTGCGTGCCGACTTACAGTGGGAGCTTAAAGCGCTGCACAACCAGCTGGGCGTGACATTTATCTATGTTACTCACGATCAGGACGAAGCCCTGTCAATGTCTGACCGCATCATCATCTTGAAAGACGGCGGCATCCAGCAACAAGGCGATCCGAATACGCTCTATAATCGGCCGCGCAACAAATTTGTTGCTGACTTTTTAGGCAAGTCGAATTTTGTCGACGTGATTGTAAAGGGCCAGACCAACGGCACATTGCACTGCGCCGCGCAAGATGCCGCCTTTGATGTCGAGACAGAAACAACCAACGCCGCCGGCGATACCGTCAAACTCGCACTGCGCCCTGAACGCTTGAAACTTGGCGCACCCAATGCGGAATTCCTGCCTGCGGTTGTCAAACAAGTCAGCTATTTGGGCGAACGCTGTCAGGTGATTGTCAAAAACGAAACGCTGGGTGAGATGCTGGTGTCTTGCCCCACTTGGAAAACAGACATCACGCCCGTTGCGGGCCTTGCCGTGAGCATCGGCTGGGAACCTGACGCGCCCGTGGTCCTCGCAGACGACTAAAAAGGGCAAAAGACCCTTCCCCCTCCCCAACAAGGATATCATCATGACTGATACAACAGATTTCGAAGCCAAACGCGACATCGCAGAAATCGCGGTTGAACGTTACAAACAAGGCCGCCTGACCCGTCGCGGGTTTGTAGCCGCAATGGGCGCTTTGGGCGTGCTACCTGCCCTCGGTAGCAAAGCACACGCACAGGCCAAAGAGATAATCGTCGTCAACTGGGGCGGCACCGCAAAGGACGTTCTGCAAGAAGTCCTGTGTGACACATACACCGCCGAGACCGGCATTCCCGTCATCGTTGATGGCTCAGGCCCCTCCGCTGGCAAAATCCGCGCTATGGTCGAAAGCGGCGCAGTGGTTTGGGATCTGTGCGACAGTGGCGCTGGCTCAGCCATTATCCTCGAACAGCAAGGCATGACCCAGCCGATTGACTACTCCATTGTGGACAAATCCAAAGTGCTGGAAGGTACTGCCTATAACAACGGCGTTGGCAACTATGTCTACTCCTACGTTCTGGCAACCAACCCCAAAATGCTGGGCGGCAATGTGCCCCAGACATGGGAAGACGTTTGGAACGTAAAAGATTTCCCTGGTATGCGAACATTCCGTAAATCTGTGCGCGGCCAATTGGAATGCGCGACAATGGCGCAAGGCGTGCCTTTGAATGAAGTCTATGAGGCGCTTGGCACCCAAGACGGAATCAATGCTGCCATCGCCAAATTCCGAGAGCTGCGCGAAAATATCATTGTATGGGGTTCAGGCAGCGACAGCCAGAACCTGTTCTTGCAAGAAGAAGTCGCCATCGGCAACATCTGGTCCACCCGTGCCCACTTACTGAAAGACCAAATGGACACAGAGTCCTTCAACGTAAGCTTCAACGGCGGTGTCATCGCACCTGGTATCTGGGTGGTCCCAAAAGGCAATCCGGCAGGCGTCGAGGAAACGATGAAATTCATCGCACATGGTCAGAAACCTGAATTGCAGGTGAAATGGCTTGAAATGATCGGCTCTGGCCCGGTCAACCCTGATGCAGCGGCTTTGGTTCCTGCGGAACTGGCCCCTTACAATCCGTCCAGCCCTGAAAATCTAGCAACACAGATCCTCTATAATGATGAATGGTACGCCAAAAACCAGATCGCTGCTGAAGAGCTCTATGTAGACGCGTTGATTAACTAACCTCCCCTGCGTGCCAGCCTCAAAGCTGGCACGTCACTTGATCTTTCAGGAGACAAAATGCCACGTATCAACGAAAAGGTCAGCTATTGGATGTTGGTCGCGCCAGCACTGGCAATCATGGTGATCTTCTATATCGTACCTGTGCTAGGCATCTGGAAGATCGCTTTTACAGAACCCGAAACTGGGGTCGCAAACTTCGTCGCTTTGGCAGGGTCCAACGCGGTAAAAACCAGTTTTCTTATCACCTTTCGAGTGGCAGCCATCACCACCATCGGCTGCCTGGTCCTCGGCTATATTGTGGCCTATGCAATCAGCAATTACGCGTCCAAATTCACCCCTCTCATGGTCGCCTTGGTCATTTTACCGTTCTGGGTATCGGTTCTGATCCGCTCGTTCAGCTGGATTGTACTTTTGGGCCGCTCAGGCATCGTGAATGATACCTTGAAAGGCGCAGGGCTGATCGACGCGCCTTTGCGACTGATGCACAATGAAACAGGCGTGTTGATCGCCATGATCCACGTTATGTTGCCTTTTGCGATTTTACCCATGCTGACCAACATGCGCGGCATCTCTGGTGCCTATGTCCAAGCCGCCCGCAGTCTGGGCGCCGGTGAGTGGACCGCCTTTCGCCAAGTCTATTTCCCCCAAACGATGCCCGGCGTCATGTCTGGTGCGTTGTTGGTGTTTGTTTTGTCGCTTGGATTCTTTGTCACGCCAGCGTTGTTGGGCGGTGGCCGTGTGCTGATGATTTCCGAATACATCACCTACCAAATTCAAGAATTCTTGAACTGGGGCCTCGGCTCGGCGCTCTCGGTTGCCTTGCTCATCGCTACTGCCCTTGTCCTTTTGATCGCCGCGCGCTTCGTCAACCTGCGCTCTGCTTTGTTGGAGCGTAAATAATGCAACGATCTGCCTTTCAAATCTTTTTTCAGACAGGTGCCTGGGTTGTCATTGCCTTTCTTGTGCTGCCCCTGCTGGTGGTCTTGCCGATTTCATTCACTGATACCAGCTATATTGGCCTGCCCAAAGAGGGCCTGTCTTTGCAGCATTATGTGAACTACTTTACGGATGCTAAATGGCTGGGTGCCACTTGGACCAGTGTCTGGGTCGGTGTGACCGTCGCCACCTGTGCTACTATTCTCGGGACCGCCTTTGCCATCGGCTGCTGGTTTCTGTCTGATCGCGCGTCATCCATTGCGCGCTGGGTATTGATTACGCCGATTTTAGTGCCACCGGTTGTGCAGTCCTTGGGCTTTTACCGCTTCTGGGTCGTCTTGGGCCTGATTGACACGCACGTCGGCGTCATCCTTGCGCATACTCTGCTGGCCCTGCCCTATGTCTCGATTTCGGTGTTTGCTGCACTCACTAACCTAGACCGAAACATTCCCCGCGCCGCACGCAGCCTTGGCGCATCGGTCATGCAAACCGTCTGGGCTGTCGTTGTTCCCGCTGCAAAGCCAGGGATCGCCACAGGGTTCATCTTTGCCTTCATCGTCAGCTTTGATGAAATTGTAGGCGTGTTGTTCATCACTGTCCGCCGCGTCAGCACCCTGCCCAAAATGATCTGGGAAGGTATCCAAGACAACATCGACCCGACCATCGCCGCAGTTGCAACCGTCTTGGTTGTCATCACCCTTGTCGCCACAGCCATCGGAGTGATGCGCAAAAAATGACCCGTAAATTGCTTAAAAACACCCGTTATATTTCACATGAAACGGGCCTGCCCGAAGTTCGCAGTGGTCATATCGCGATAGACGGCAGCAAAATCGTTGCCATTGCCGATACACTCGTTGGTACGGATTTCGACGGATTTGAACCGTTGGACATGTCTGACAAACTTGTCTCCCCGGGGTTGATCAATTCGCATACTCACGCTGTCTTATTGGTACTTCGTGGCACAGTTGAGGATATTGAGGGCAACTTGGTCTATCAATACATGGTTCCAGCATCCTACCTGCTAGAGCCAAAAGAGCGTGCAGCAATTGCGCGTCTTGCTTGCGCCGAAGCCATTAGATCAGGCACCACAACCATGGTTGATCCGCTGCGCCATGTTGCCGATTACGCTCCCGCGATGATCGAAACAGGTATGCGCCTATGGCTCGCAGAAAGCTGTGCAGATGCAGTGACCACAGAAGTCGGCAGTGGCAAATACCGCTTTGATCGCGAATTCGGCGAGACCTTTTTGAACCGCACCCGCGATTTGATTGAGCAATTTCACGGCAGTGAAGAAGACCGTGTGCGCGTGATGATCGCGGCCCATGCCCCTGACAATTGCAGTCCTTGGATGCTGGGACAGCTGACCGATTTGGCCCGCAAACACAGCCTGCGCCGCACCGTTCACCTTAGCCAGATCATCAGCGAAAAAGAACAGGTAGAGAGCCTGCATGGTTGCACCTCTACCGAATACTTGGACCGCAACAATTTCCTTGGTGATGATTTGTTGGCCGTACATTGGACATTCTGCAATGACAGCGATGTGGCGCGACTGGCCGAAACCGGCACATGGCTTGCGCATTGCCCGTCATCAATGTCGGCCAAAGGCCCGCACCCGCTGCCCATGCGTGCGATCCTTGATCACAAGGTCAAGATTATATTGGGCACCGACAATATGACCGAAGACATGTTTCACGCCATGAAAATGGGTCTGACTCTGCACCGTGGAGCCTATCAGCGGTCGGTCACACCGACACCGCAGCAAGTCTTCAACTATGCCACAGTAAACGCCGCGCGTGCGCTGGATCATTCAGGCATTGGCAGCATTGCGGTCGGGATGAAGGCCGATCTTGCGATGTTTGATCTGATGACGCCTGCCCTGTCGCCACGGGTTTCAGCAGTCTCTAACATTGTACATTATGGCCATCCTGGCACTGTCACTGACACAATGGTTGATGGTCGGTTCCTGATGCGTGACAGCGTGCTGACCACCATTGATGAACGTGCCGCCGTGCAAGAAGCCCAAACCGCGACAGATGCGATGTGGCAGCGTTTTGGGGCCGAAGATCGTGGCGTACCGCTGCCTTCTACCGATCTTTACTGACATGAAAGGAATACGCCCGTGACCTTTTCAATTATTGGCCGCTGCGCCCGCACTGGAGCTTATGGCGCCGCCATTACAACATCCGATCTGGCTGTTGGTGGCCGTTGTGTCAGGCTGGCCCATGGCAAAGGCGCAATGCTGTCGCAGCACCGCACCGATAGCCGTTTGGGAGATCTGGGAATTTCGCTTCTGACCAGCGGCAAGAACGCTGATGAAACGGTATCGGCAGTTTGCAATTCTACCAATGACATCGAATGGCGCCAGATCGGAGCTTTGGATGCCAAAGGCGTGGCCTCGGTCTATCACGGCAGGCGCATGTATTCGATTTTCACCCATACCATCGACAAAGATTGCTTGGCACTCGGGAATATTTTGGCAAACGATCAGATTACCCGGCACATGGCTAATGCCTTTATCCAAGACCCCAACTTGCCACTGTCGGAACGTTTGATGCAAGCGCTTGAAGCTGGCCGTAACGCCGGTGGAGAGATCAAAGGCCCGCTGCGATCTGCCGCCGTGCGTGTCACAGGTGAACATGGCATTGATGCTGTAGACCTGAGAATTGATATTTCCGAAAAAACCGCCGTCGACGATCTGCGTGTGCTACTGGATGCCTACGGCAAACGTGCGGATACTTTGCGCGAAGTAGCGCTGGCTCCTGACGGTATCCCTGTAATGCGCAGCCTGTTTGACGCCAGTATTGAGCGCATTGCTGAGTTGGGCCTAGAAGATCGTTTCCCCACAGCCAGAAACCAAGGAAACTGGTCAATTAGAGACTGATATTATGACCTTCGAGAACAACTACTGGGACAGTATCCCCAACGATATACCTTGCAAACCTGCCCTGCCTTGCCGAACAGACATCGCTGTGATTGGAGCGGGTTACACGGGGCTTTCGGTCGCTTTGCATCTTGCGCGGGCAGGCCGTGATGTCACGGTTTTTGAAGCGGGCGAAATTGGCGCAGGGTGTTCCTCGCGCAACGGCGGCATGGCAGGCCCCAGTTTTCATAAACTCGGTTCGGCTGGATTGCTCTCGCGCTATGGCGAACAAAAGACCCTGAACATCATGCGCGAGGGGCTCTTGGCTTTTTCGTATTTCGAAGAGTTCGTGCAGCAAGAGAACCTTGATTGCGATCTCCAAATGCGCGGCCGCTTTAGGGGCGCACGCACAGTTGCCGATTACGAGAGCACAGCGCGTGAGTGTACGTGGTTGGGCAAAAATCTGGGGCTGTCGTTTGACATGGTGCCACAGACGGGTCAGCGCGCGGAGATTGGCAGCGACTTTTACCGTGGCGGTGTTGTCTATCACCGCGACGGCAATATCCATCCGCGTAAATTAGTACTAGAGTTGGCCCGCATCGCAGCAGCCGAAGGCGTTCGGATCATTACCAATTGTCCGGTCACGCACCTGCGCCACGATGACAAAAAAACGGCCCTAAACACCCGCTTGGGTACGGTAGAGGCAAGTGAAGTTGTGATGGCCACCAACGCCTATTCCAACAGCGGTGCAAAAGCGATGAAGCGCCGTGTTGTGCAGATCCGCACCGCGGCTGTTGCCACCGAACAACTGCCCCCCCAATTGATGGCCGAATTGTCTCCCAAGGGCCGCTCCTTTGGTGAATCAGGTCGCGTTTTTATGTGGTTTCGGCCCACTCCAGATGGGAAACGCTTTATCTTTGGGGGCCGTATCGGTACGCCCGGCGGCAACTCTGACGTACAGCGCAAAGCCTTTGCCGCTTCCGCCACACGAGTGTTTCCGCAGCTTAAAAATGTGGCTTTCAGTCATGTCTGGTCTGGCGATGTCGCATATACAACGGATCACAGCCCCCATATCGGATTTGAGGATGGCGTTTGGTTGGCAGGGGGATATTGCGGATCAGGCGTAACACGCAGCATCTATTTTGGCATGAAACTGGCCCGTAAAATTCTGGGAGAACCAGATTCGGAAACTGCCTTTGATGATCTGCCTTTTGCGCCCGTGCCATTCAAACTTTTTTCAGGTCCAGTGGCTGGATTGTTGACCAAATGGTACGCTCATCAAGACGCACGTGATTTGCTCCGGCGATAGTCCGGCCCCCACCTGCGGCATTCTAAAAGGAAAAAACGATGGAATTTGATACGGTTATTCATGACGGTACGGTCGCCACTGCTACCGACACCTTCAAAGCGGACATTGGCATTAAAGATGGCCGTATCGCTGCCATCGCCGAGCATCTTCCAGATGGGGCGCAACGGATCGACGCAGGCGGTCGCTTGGTTTTGCCCGGCGGGATTGAGGCACATGCCCATATCGCCCAAGAAAGCTCCTCTGGGGTGATGTCTGCGGATGACTACCTCAGCGGTTCAATATCAGCAGCTTTCGGCGGCAATTCATCGTTTATCCCCTTTGCCGCACAGCAACGCGGTCAATCCGTTGACGATGTTATTGCGACCTACGATGCACGCGGCGCGCGCTCAGTGCTTGATTACAGCTACCACCTGATCATCTCCGATCCCACGCCGGAGGTGTTGAATGAACAACTCCCCCGCGCTTTTGCGCGCGGTATTACCTCGTTCAAAGTATTCATGACTTATGATTTGATGAATATCGGTGACGGGGGCATGTTGGACATTCTGACTGTCGCACGCGCTCACGGGGCCATTACCATGGTCCATGCAGAAAACAACGACATGGTAAAATGGATGAACAAGCGCCTGACTGATGGCGGCCATACCGCACCCAAGTTCCACGCCATCTCACGTCCAGAACTGGCCGAAGAAGAGGCGATCAATCGGGCGATTTCACTGGCCAAACTGGTAGACGCGCCTTTATTCATCGTTCATGTCTCGACGGCTGGCGGCGCGCAAATTGTGCAACGCGAAATTCTGGCAGGCACGCGGCTGTTTGCAGAAACTTGCCCACAATACCTTGCGTTGACGCGCAATGATCTTGACCGCCCAGGTATGGAGGGTGCCAAGTTCATCTGCTCACCGCCCCTGCGTGACACGGCCACCCAAGATGCGCTCTGGAAGCATGTACAGTCGGGTACCTTTACTTCCGTAAGCTCGGATCATGCGCCCTACCGCTTTGATGAAACGGGTAAATTTCTAAACGGTATTGATGCCCCCTATCCTAAAATCAGCAACGGTATGCCCGGCATTGCCGCCCGCCTGCCTTATTTGTTTTCGGAAGGATTTGTGAAAGGGCGGATCAATTTACAGCAATTTGTCGCTTTGTCCTCGACTAATGCCGCGCGTACATTTGGCATGACCAACAAAGGTAGCATCGCGCCCGGCATGGATGCCGATATTGCAATCTGGGATCCAGAGACAACCCGCACAATGACTGCCGCTGATCAACACGACAACATGGATTACACCCCGTTTGAGGGAATGGAACTGACAGGCGTTCCCGAGACGGTATTGTGCCGCGGGGCCTTTGTTACACACATGGGCAAGCTGATCGCACAGGAAGGGCAAGGCAAATTTATTGCCCGCGCTCCTATGGAAATGGGCCCCTCTGGCTATCTCGCTAAAGAGCGCGATCCATTAATCAACTTTGGCGTTGATATTTAGGGGCAAGCGCTTGGTTGGGCATTGCCCATGCGATTTGGCTGTACGTTCGATTCAATCTAAGCTTGCGTGAGGTTGAGGAGATGCCGCTCGAACGTTGCATTGACGTGTCTTATGAAACCGTGCGGCGGTGGACCGCGAAATTCGGCCTGCAGATCGCACGTGCAGTGCTACCCAAGTGTCCCCGGTTAGGGCAAGATTTCCCGCATATTCATTCCGCTACCCGAAATTGTTTTGCCGTTGCAGCCAGCCGCCGCGCCGCCCTGACTATTCGATATCACCGGGTGCAAGCTTTCGAAGCTTGGGCAACCGGAGCCGACATTGCCTGACCGGGCAGAAACCGGCCGTTCTTGCAAGGCGCGGAAGTTAACGTGATAACACCCTTCTAAGTCATCGATATCCGGCAAACGAGGCGCAACGTTACGTGCTTCCCTACACACTGCCCAATTACAGGGCCGCCCCCGCATTTATACGTACGACGCAACGCGCGCGCCAATAACGGCGCCTCACGCGTTAATTTTCTTCGCGTACAATTGCTTTTCATTAACGAATTGAACGCAAAAACTTTCAAAATGTGAGTTACCTCTCATTTTAACAGAAACTTAAGGATATGTAGCTCTACTCCATTCATCGGATGATCCTAATAGGTTCATTCGATAATTAGTACTGCCAGCTTCACCTACCCGCCCAATCCAAACGCGCAGATGCCTCTGCGCGCAGCCTGTTTGAGTGAAAATTTTTACTGCAAACTCAAACGCTTGCCTCGCCAATGCGCCCAAATATCTAAAACGATCCGTATCTGTACGAATACCAATAATCAGAAAGAAGAGCGCTCAACCACCATCCGAAACGCCGAGTAGATAACAAAATCCATCCGGGGAGGGACCGCTATATGAAACATGAAAACTTTAACCAACCACTTTCATACCCAGTTGATATCACGCAATTGCGACGCAATTCAGATTTCTACTCGCGATACGGGAAGCGAATGCTCGACCTCTCTATTTGTATATTTCTCTCGCCCCTGTTAATTCCGTTGATCTTCGGCCTGGCCCTGCTCACCGTCCTGGACGGCGGGTTTCCCTTCTTCGGCCATAGTAGGATCGGCAGAGATGGACACAGCTTTCGCTGTTGGAAAATCCGCACCATGGTCGTCAATGCCGATGAAAAACTGCGCCACCATCTGGCACAATGCCCCCATGCCGCTGCGGAATGGCAATCCGATTTCAAGCTCGTAAATGATCCGCGCATCACCCGCATCGGCGGGTTCCTCCGCAGGTCGAGCCTCGATGAATTGCCACAACTTCTTAACGTTTTCCTCGGCCAGATGAGTTTTGTCGGGCCACGGCCCATCGTCTTGGCCGAGCTCGCAAAATACGGGGCCTATGCGCCGATGTACAAAAGCATGAAACCCGGCGTGACAGGTCTCTGGCAGGTCTCGGGTCGCAATGATCTCTCCTATGACCGCCGTGTCGAGCTTGATGCGCGTTATGCCCGCCGCATAAGCTTGAGCAGCGACCTTAAAATCATCGCCCGAACTGCAGGTTCCGTCGCCAGTATGTCGGGTCGATAACGCTCAACAGGCCGGAACGCCCATGCGAATAATCTGCGCGCCATCCACTTTCTGGACGGAAGCAATCTTGAAACGTGCTTTTGTTATATACCAATGCTTCAGCGCGGGCGGATAATGGCTGGCAATCGCCAGCGAAGCCCTCTCAAAAACAACAGGTTGCAAGGGGCGTCCAAAAGAACTTGGCCCATGAAACCCAAAAAGTGTTTTTGCAGAGATACAGGTTTGCGGCAGCCCAAGATACAAGGTGCAGGTGGAATAACACACCGCCCCCATGATCCGAACGGGCCGATTGGACTCCCTCAAAACTGCGACCTCCCGCAATCTCTCAACCAGCAATCCGCCACGGTCATTCCCGATAATCAATGGCGGTGCCATTCCCCCGCTTTGGGCCTGAGCAAAACTGCCCGGCCAAATCCCCCCTAATATCACCGCGCAAATCATCACCAACCGCAGGGCCTGCGCCCTGCCTTCAACTCGGCACCCCATTTCTCGCTCCACTCACAGCGGCCCGTCCAAAGACAGACCAAAGCGCCCCCACGCTTGAGAGAAAGGATGAGCCGGGAGATATTAACGGGTCTTTGACAGCCGCCCGTTAAGAGTTTCCAATTTGAGGTGAAATACCCTGCACTACAAAGTGCCCGCACTTTTTTGCGCAGGCCTTCGAAGGCAAGTCTAGGGGTTAGTCGTGCTTGTTGTGCTGGTCGTCGAACCGCCGCTCAATCCTGCCAGCGCCCCGGCCGCAATAAACGGCACAACAAGCGGCGCAAAGTTGGTGATCGGCGCGCTCTCATTGGGAAGGTTCAAACACTCTACCGCCGCAACATTCGCAGGGGCCGCGCAGTCAATTGGTGCCTCCTGCGCAAGCAAAGATGCCGCCCAGGAAACAGAAATTAGCGTGCTTAGAATCAAAGGGCGATGCATCGCATTCTCCTAATAGACCACGCCGCCATTATACGTCTGATTACACGAATCCCAAAGAGGTTTGGCAGACAAAAAAGATTCAATTGTCGTTAACCTTTAATAATCTTTTTGCGGTTAAAATCACCTTAACAGTTAATACTCCTATTAAGGCTCTGAATTTATGGAACCCATGCGCCACCCCCTGCAATTCGACCGCGCCCCCGCGTCTTTCGCCCAACAAACGGTACTAAATGACGCCGTGGATTTTCCCGCATTATTCCGCAGCCTGCGCAGCGGCAAATGGTTAATCTCCTTAATCTGCTGCCTCGCACTGATCCTCGGCGCCTATTACGCGTTTATATTAGTCACCCCCTTATACCGCGCCACAGCGGTTGTGATTCTTGAAACCAATCAAGATAAAATTGTTGATTTACAATCTGTCGTCGGCGGCTTGTCCGGTGACACTTCAGAAGTTAATTCCGAAGTAGAAGTGCTGCGCGCCCGGGGATTAATGGCGAAAGTTGTGGATCACCTAAATCTGACCACCGATCCTGAATTCAACAGCGCCTTACAAACAAAATCGCTCGCTCAAAAAGCCAAGGATTCGGTTAAAGCCACCCTCGGTTTGCCCATCGCCCCGCCCCCGCTTCCCCCCGAAGAAGCCGCCAAACGCGAAAAAGATGCGGTCATCTCCACCCTGCTCGGCGCGGTGACCGTGCGGAACATCCCGCTCAGTTTGGTTTTCCAGATCACCGCCGAAACCCAAAGCCCGGAAAAATCCGCGCTGATCGCTGACACAATCGTTAAACATTACATTCTTAATCAAATTGAGGTCAAATTCGACGCAACCGAACAAGCGACATTATGGCTGAGCGAACGCGTGGCCGCGCTTCAGGAGAAACTGGAACAGGCCGAGGCCAAAGCCTCCGCATTCAGCGCTTCCACCGAGTTGATTTCCGAAGCAACCCTGCGCGGATTGGAACGTCAAATCAAAGAGTTGCGCGACCGTATCGCAAATGCGCAGCTTGCCCAAACCACGGCCCAAACGCGGGTAAACGCTGCAACCGCCGCAACCCGCCAAAGCGCTGAACTCGCTCTCGCCCGCGCCGATCAGCAACTGCGCGCGCTGCAAACTTCCGAACGCGCGTTAAACGCGCAGGTATCCCGCCAAGGCGAAGACCTGATCGCCCTGCAACAATTAACCCGCGAAGCCGAAGCGACCCGAATTCTTTACGAATATTTCCTCACCCGGCTCAATGAAACCTCTGCCCAGCAAGGCGTTCATCAAGCCGACAGCCGCATTCTCTCAAACGCCGTGGTGCCAAAATCCGCCGCCTCGCCGCGCAAACCGCTTATCCTCACCATGTCGGGCATCCTTGGCCTGATGCTGGGCACCGCTTTGGTTTTGCTCAAAGAAATGCAGCGCGACAATTTCCGCAGCGCCCAAGACCTTGAGGCCGCAACCGGCTATACCGTGCTGGGCCAAATCCCGATGATCCCTGCCGCCTCGCGCCAGAAAACCCTGCAATATCTGCTGGAAAAACCCACCTCAGCGGCGGCGGAGGCGCTGCGAAATCTGCGCACCTCACTGATGATGCCAGACATGGAGAACCCGCCAAAAGTCATCCTTTCTACCTCCTCCCTGCCCGGCGAAGGCAAAACCACCAACGCCATCGCTTTGGCGCAAAATCTGCTGGGCCTCGGCAAAAAAGTGCTGCTGATCGAGGGCGATATCCGCCGCCGCACCCTGCATGAATATTTCGGCGAGATGCCCGATATCGGCATCGTTTCCGTGCTCAGCGGCGCAACGACCCTGCAAAGCGCGGTCCACAGGCCTTCCAATTTCGGCGCTGATATCTTGGGCGGCGAGGCGACCAATATAAACGCCGCTGATCTCTTTGCGTCCGAGGCGTTCAAAGCCCTGATCCAAGACGCGCGCACGCAATATGACGCGGTGATCATCGACACCCCGCCCATCTTGGTGGTGCCAGACGCCCGCATCATCGCCCAGCAAGCCGATGCGATTATCTTTTCCGTGCATTGGGACAAAACCGGCAAACAGCAGGTCGAAGATTCCCTGCGGCTCTTCCACAATTCCGGCCAGAGGATCACCGGCTTGGTTCTCTCACAAATCAGCGCCAAACGTATGCGGCGCTATGGCGGGCGCGCCTATGCCTCTTATGGCGAAAAATACTACGTCAATTAATCCGCCGCCGCGTTTGAGATCGAAATCAATGACGGTACCATCTGCGCCACGGCCCGGTTCCATTTGGTCACCGGTTGCTGCGCGACAAAAACCACATCATCAGGGCGCAATTCAAACTGCGTGCTCAGGGTGAAATTCGCCGCATTGCGCGCATCCAAATGCCACGCGGTCACCGCGCCAAATTCACGCGGATCAGTTGAGGCGCGCAGCACATAAATCTGCGACACATCCCCGCTTTCCACCGCCACCCCGCGCGCATCCGCATAAAGCGCATCGGCCAATCTGGCCCGGCGCTCGAACGGCAAGGCAAAGCGCGATTGCTGGCCCACCTCGCCCGTCACATAAACATAATCGCGGTCATCCGCCCCTAAATCGACCCGCGCCGCATAGTTCGAGCGCGCCTCTTGCAGATCAGCCCGGCGCAGGTTCACCGCAAGCTGCAATTCATTAAGCGCCATTTGCCGCCCCTGCCTGCGGGCCTCGGCCAATGTGATCTGCTGCTCAAAAAACCGCTGTGCCTGATCAAGCTCATATTCCCGGTCCACAAAAACCGCATCCCCATCAACCAGCCGGGTGCGCAGCAAATCGGCCCGCCCATAAAGCTCCCCCAGCGGGATCTGATAAAGCGCGCCATCGCGGTAAATCCGCACAGAGGCAAAATCCTGATCCTCCACTGTCACGCCCCCCGCCGCCGCCAACGCGTCACTCAGATAGAGCGGCGTCAGCGTGATCGGCACCACCGCAGGCGCGGCCACCGCTCCGCCAATGGACACTTTGCGTGCGTTGAACTGTGAAATCTCAAGACTGAAACTGGGGTCAAACTGGTTCTCCACCAACCGCTGAAACAGCGCAGCTTCGGCATCTTCCACCGTCAGCCCGGCAATCCGCACCCGGCCCACATTGGGAATATTCACCGAACCGTCATCCTGCACCGTATAACCCTGCCGCGCATTTTGCGCCGCCAGCAGCCCCGAAAGCTCCGCCACCGTGCTGCCGGTATTGGGCGTCGAGAGCAGCACCACATCGCCCACCCCGATCTGATAGGCGCCGGGATTGGCCGCAGGCGGCGCCAGAAGCCGCAGCGCACCGGGGCGCGGCTCGGCATCCACGCTCGGCTCGGGCAAATCTCCCGCCCCGCGCAGCCCCCCGCCGCTCCCCGCTGTCAGGGAAAACACCGCAGGCAAGGTCTTGGGCGCATAGGGCGCGCGGTTGGCCTGCACCACAGTTTCCGCCGTCAGCGGCACCACCCGCACATGCGCGCCC
The DNA here is from genome assembly GCA_051252055.1 of Sulfitobacter sp. Lineage (GTDB taxonomy): Bacteria > Pseudomonadota > Alphaproteobacteria > Rhodobacterales > Rhodobacteraceae > Sulfitobacter. The sequence continues at coordinate 100,840 of JBPOFD010000001.1, read as the reverse complement.
TCCGCCGCCCCCGGCACCACCGAAGAAGACCGATAAACCGCGCCGCACCCAGCCAGCGCCAAGGCGACCCCCAGCATCAAAAACCGTGTCATCATTCTTCTCTCCCTCTGGGCCACACCGCAGGTCATCGCACCGCCCGCGTTGAAATCGCGCCAATAAACGGGCCCACCCATTGCCGCGATTGAACAATCTCTCGCGCGCTAGGAAGCACCCAGTAAACATTCGTAAATTCCTGATCGAGACTGCGGCAATGCTCCAAAACAAGCCGCGTCTGCACCTCGCCCCCCGCCAGCGCCACAGGCGCCAACGCCCCCGGCGCCACCACACAGCGATAGGTTCGCGTAACCGTGCGGTCATTGCCATCCAGATAGGTGTGAAACCGGTCCGACTGGCCCGCATGCATCCCCCGCACCAGAGCCAGCGGCGCGCTCAGCTCCGCCGCAACCAGCCCCTCGCCCAGCCCCCGCGTGCCGTGAACCATCCCGTCTTGCAATATAATCTGCGCGCCCTCAGGGCTCAGCCAATACTCAAGCCCGCCGATCCGCCGCTCCAGCAGCAACGCACCACTGGCCTCCCGGTCGATAAACCCAACCTGCAAACTCGGCACACCGCTTTGCAGCAATGCGGCAAAGCGCGGCGCATATTCCACCCCGCGCATCTGCGCCAAAGACTGCCCGATGCCGCTGTTTTCATCCGCCGCGAGGCCGCACCCCGCCAGCGTCAAAACACCCACCAAAACCCGCGCCAATCTCCTCATTGAAACACCCGGCCCCACCCATCCGCGAGGCTTTGGCCCCGGTAATCGCGCAGCATTTCATAAAGCCGGTTGCTCACCTTGAGCCGCGCCCCGCCATCGCGCAGCACAGGCTGGATTACCTGATCCACGCTCTCCCGCGAGGCCCGCCCCGTCAGCCATGACATGGGAATGGAGACCCGGATGCCCTTATCAAAAGACCCTTCGCCAAAATCCTCAAACGGCACATCGGTGAGCGTGAAATACCCGCCAATTTTGAACCCATTGTTGAACGCCCGCTCCAGCGCAAATGTCGCGCCCCAATCCCCCGCCAGATACCGCCCCACATCCAGCTGCGCGTTGAATCCATTGCCAATATCGTAATAGGCCGAGGCATGACCCGTCAGGGTATCATACTCCTGAAAGCCAAAAAGCATGTCGAAATCGCGCTGCTTGGCATAGTTAACCTCAGCCCCCAGCGCGAGACGCGCACCGCTCGGATACCAGAGCACTTCGCCCGAAATCCCGCCATACATCGGCTCAAGATATCCCGCCGTGATCCGCGCAAACAGATCCTTGCCGGGGCGAAACATATATTCCGCCGTAAGCTCGCTGATCTGGAAATCAGATTGCTGCGCATAGCGCACTGAATCCGAGCGCACCCGCTGGATCACCGAATTGGATTGCCGCGTGGCATCCGCGATATTGCCCGCCACGGGCTGGCGAAACACACCCGAAAAACTCAGGCCCGGCGCAGCCTGATACCGCGCAGTAAGCTGCGCCCCCGCCTCATAGCGCAGCGGGCGGTCCGGGTCGAAAAACGAAAACACCGTATAGGGGCCAATGCCATACTCGAACCGGGGATAGGCACCCGCCACACTCTGCGCCCCCGGCGCGCCGTCCTCGATTTTGGCCCGCACAAAAGACTTCCACGCGCCGTCATAATCGCTGTGCAACTCTTCAAAATCCGCCCGGTTGAGCGTCACCGAACTGATCGCAACCCCTCGCGTTTGAAACGTCACGCGCAGGCGCTCCACCTGGGCCGGCAGCGCCCCCGCCATCGCCCGCAGCGCACGCCCCGCAGCTTGCGCTTCACTGTCCCAGCGCCGATTTTCCACCCGCAATTCGGCATGATCTCCGCGCAGGGCAAACCCTTGCAAAATCATCCCCTCGGCCTGCAACATCTTTGCCAAAACCGCCTCGGCCTGCGCACGGCCCTCTGCGCGCGCCAGATCAACCCCGGCCAAAACCGCCGCACTTCGCGGCACCAGCGGCAAAGGCGCCGCATCAAGCCCCCCCGGCACCCGCCGCTTTGCCGGGTTCAAAACATAGCTATATTGCAGCCCGATTTCCGTGCCGCCAATCACAAACGCCCGAAGCTGACCGCCATTGGGATAGCGATAGCTCAGGCCAAAATTAAACGGCGTCTCCACCTCAATTTGCCCAACCGACGCCTCCTGCGCATAGTCATCTGAGGAATATTCCACCTGAAATGAGAGCCGCTGCGTCGCCTGAAACTCCACCCCGGCAAACAGCGCCGGCGGACCGCGAAACCACGCGCCAAAATCCAGCTGCCCGGTGGTGTTCAGCCCGCCCTCTCCCGCAAGAGGCCGGGACTCGAACCGATCGCCAAATGCCCGCAAAGGATTGGCAAACGCCCCCTCCTGCGCCAACCGCCCCCAGCCCATGCCCCCGGTCACCCTCAGCTTGGAGCCAAAAGATTTTGTCGCCACCAGATATTCGCTTGAATAAATCCCCGTGCCGCCAAAATCACGCAGCCCCACAGCGATGGCAGGGCGCGCGCCGCGCTCATCGCTGATCTGGTACTGCAAATCAAAACTGCGATCAAAGCGGTCGCCCTGCTGCGGCCCACCCGGATCAAACCCTCGGATAACCCCATACCGAAACGCGCCATACACACGCGGCAACAGCTGAAACGTAAGCGTGTTGCGCTGCGTCTTGCCAAAATGACTGGTGCTCAGCGCCACATGCCCGTCACCCAAACGCTGCGCCGTGGGCATATCAATCAACCCCGGCGTGCCAAATGTCGACAAGGTTTGTGCCCAACCCGAAACGGGCAAAACAAAGAAAGAAATAATTCCCAGAGCGGCTGCTTGAATAAGCTGCATCAATTCCCCAGAGCGAATAAAAAAGATAAAATACAATCTATGCGATTACTATTGATCAGCGGCCTATACTTCACAATCTCTATTTCGCCCCCTATGATTTAGCGTGGCCTTGCGATGCCACTGCAACACTGCCCCGGAAAGGCTTTGCCAAAATGCTTCGCAATTGGGTCCGCCGTTTTTCCAATTCAACGCCACCATTTGCGGCCCTCGCCCCGGATGCCCCCTTTGTGGCAATTGGCGATATTCATGGCCGCGCCGATTTGCTCCAAAAGGCGCTTGATCGTTTTGCGGAAACGCAAATCATCTGCGTTGGTGATTACATTGATCGCGGCGAGCAAAGCGCGCAGGTACTCGCCCTGCTGCACGCCCACCCGCATGTGATTTGCCTCTCTGGCAACCACGAAGAAATGCTGCTGAATTTTCTCGGCCATCCGGAAAAATACGGCCCGCAATGGCTGCGCAATGGCGGTCTGCAAACCCTCGCCAGCTTTGGCATTTCCGGCGCGGGCAAGGCGCACGCCCCCCTGCGCGACGCGTTGAAAACGGCCCTCGGCCCCGATCTGATCCAATGGCTCACCTCCCTGCGCCTCTATTGGCAATCGGGCAACGTCGCCGTGACCCATGCAGGGGCCGACCCCGCGATGCCCCTGCCAGATCAAAGCGCCAGCACCTTGCATTGGGGCCACCCCGCCTTTGAGAAACAGCGCCGCCGCGATGGGGTCTGGGTGGTGCATGGCCACACAATCGTGCCCGCTCCCCTTGCCGCAAATGGGCGCATCGCCATCGACACGGGCGCCTATGCCACCGGACGGCTCACCGCCGCCCGGATCACCGCTGCCGGTGTCACATTCTCTTGTGTTTGAGGCAAAACCGCCCCGCTTCGAAGACAGCCGCCAATCACCCCGGCCAGTTGCTCCGCGCTTGATTGCCAGCGATACCTGCGTGCCCGCGCCAACCCAGCCACAGACATGGCACGCCTTTCCTGCGCCCCCAAACCGCTGAACAGATTTAGCGCCTGCGTCATCGCCGCTTCGCTGCGCGGATCAAACCACAAGGGCGCATCTCCCAGCACCTCCGGCATTGCACCGCTGCGCGCACATAAAACTGGCACGCCAAGCTGCATCGCCTCCAGCGGCGGAATGCCAAACCCTTCATAAAGCGAGGCAAAAACGAACCCCGCCGCCCCTTCATACAGCCCGCGCAAATCACCATCAGGCACCCGGCCCAGCATCCGCACCCGCGCCTGTCTGCCCGCCGAAACAGGCGCAACCCCCGGCACCGCACCGCCCACCACCACCAGATCCGGCGCGCATGAGCGCCCATGCGCAGCAATCAATCTGGCTACATTTTTATTGGCGCTTTGATTGCCCACACTCAGCAAATAGCCCCCCGGCCGCAGCCCGTATCGCTGCGGCACATCCGCCCCGCGCGGCAGGCGCAGCATATGCTCTGCACTGTTCGGCACCACGCGAAAATCCGCCTCATCCACCCTCAAATGCCGCGCCAAACTCTGCGCCGAAAACCCACTCACCGTCATGAGCGCCGCCGCCCGCCGCGCCAAACGAGGCCGCAAAACCCGGTGCAGCGCCCGGTAGCGCCGCGAAAAAGCCGCCGGAATTTCGTATAAATTCGCGTCATGCAGACACAGGACATGGCGCGCATGGCGCAGCGGCCCCGCATTGCCAAGGCTCAGCAAAACCCCGTCCCGGCTCGCCCGAAACAGCGCGCCTTGCTCCCAAAAATGCCCCGCGCCCCCCGGCACCACCCGCAACGGCAGCCGCCCCCAGCCCGGGTGCTCCACCGCATGCGGCACCAAAATCTGCACAGGCCCCAGCCGCGCCCGAAGCTGCGGCGCATCGTCCAACAATTCATCAAACGCCCCCAGCAATTCGAGCGCATATCGCTGCACCCCCGAAACCGGCTGGGTCAAAAACCGCCCATTGATATACAGCATCACGCAGGCTCCAACGCATAGGCGCGCGGCGCTTCTTGGCGCGGCGGCAAACCATAAAGCGCAGTCGTCCGCGCCCCCAGCGCCTCCAGCTCCCACGCCTGCAAATCGCTCGCCAACGCTCCCGCCCGCAACCGCGAGAGCAGCGTCTCATCGCGCAGCAACGCCGCCATTTGCGCCATCACCGCCTGCATATTCCCCGGCGGCACAATCAACCCGTTTTCGCCGTGGCGAATAACCTCATCGATGCCCGGCAAATCTTGCAAAACCACAGGACAGCCTGCGGCAATGGATTGCACCGCCACACGCGGCAACCCCTCCCGCGCCGAGGTCAAAACCGAAAAATCCGCCAGCGCAAACAATGCCTCCGGATCAGGCCGATGCCCGCAGAACACCACGCGCGCCCCCAGCCCCAGCTGCGCCACCTCGGCCCGCACCCGCCCCTCCTCAGGGCCAGCCCCAGCCAGCAATATCTTTAAATCAGGCAGCTCGGCGGCCACCTGCGCAAAACCGCGCAGAAACCCCAAATGCCCTTTGCGCGGCTCAAATGCCGCCATCATCAATGCCACTTTCGGGCGTTTTCCGCCCCGCGGCACATCGAGCAATTGCCGCCAATCGCGGGGCAATTTCGCATCCCGAAACCGCGCCAGATCCATCCCAGAGCGCACGCAATGCACCCGCCCGCGCCGCGCAATCCCGGCGCTGACATAGGACCGCCCCACCGCCTCCGACACGCCAATAAACACATCCGTGCGCCGCGCTGCCAACCGCTCCGCCGCGATAAACAGCGCCCGCTGCGCAGGGCGCACCCCTTCAAACGGCACGATATGTATCCCATGGGCAACCACCGCCCCCGGCGCCGCCCGCGCCGCCAGACGCCCCAAAATCCCGGCCTTGCTTTGATGGGTGTGAATGACATCGGGCTGCAACATGCGAAACGCCCGCCGCAGCGCCGCAACCGCGCGCATATCCTCAAACGGGCGCAGCGCGTGAACCATCTGCGGCAGCGCCACCCGCTCAACACCCGGCGGCATATGGCTCTCCCAATAGGGATCAAGCCCCGCCCCATGCAGCACCGTCACCCGGTGCCCCGCCGCCACCTGCCAGCGGCACGTCTCCAACGTGTTTTCTTCAGATCCTCCGCGCAACATGCGGGTCATCAGGTGAACAATATGCATCAAATCTTCCTACGGTTTTAAGTGTCCCACCACCGTTAAGCCCGCATTAACCATCGCGTGCGATCCTTACCAAATCACTAACGCCGCGCCTTATTCCGAAAAATTCTTCTGATAGGGCAAAAGGTTAACAAAAGGTAAAGGACCGCCGCGCAGATGACAGGCATTGTCTATATCCACGTCCCCAAATGCGGCGGCAGCAGCTTTGGCGCGGCGCTGCGCCTGCGCTTTGCCCTGTCGCAGGCCACAATTACGCTAGGCCAAGGCGATCCCGCTCTGCCTGCCCCCGCCCGCATTTTGGATGATTACGCCAAACGCCAAATCCAATTGCAGCGCCTCATGGCGCGGCGCGTGCGGATGATCTCCGGCCATGTGCAATATTGCCCCCTGCTGCACGACCAAATGCGCGGCCAGTACGCCTATGTCACCTTGCTGCGTGATCCGGTGGAACGTTTCGTGTCGCATTACAACTACCTGCAACGCCGGCACCCTGATCCCGCACGCGCCCCCGACCTGCACAGCTTTCTGGACACATCAGACGCCGCCCGCCTCGCGGCCCAATATCTGTTCTATTTCGCAGGCCCCGATCAAACCCACGGCGGCGACACAGCTGCGCGCCGCGCGCAGGCGATCCGCAATCTCGCCCGCTTTGATCTTGTGGGTGATCTGTCTGACACCCCCGGCTTTGCCCAGCACCTGCGCCAGCTCACCCGCCTGCCCCTGCCGCAATGGCGGCGCAACGCCGCGCCCAAAACTGCGCCCCTAGCGGAAGATCTGCGCGCCCGCATCACCGCCCTTTGCGCCGCCGACATCGCGATCTATCAAAGCGCGCAATTGCCCCGCGCCGCCGCATGATCGGGGCGCTTTCCCCGCTGGCATTGATGCTGCTCTGCTGGGGCCTGACGGGCAGCGCAGCCGCCCTCACCCTCGCCAATCTAGAGCATCTCGATCTGGTGCAGCTCTTTATGCTGCGTGAAAACCTCACGCTTTCCGGCTTCACATTGGCGGGCCTCGCGTGGATCATGCTGGGCCTGCTCGCCTATACCTTAGGCGACAGCGCCGCGCGCCTGACCGCAGCGCGCCCAGCGCCTCCACCGCGTTCCATAAACCTGCCCCGCGCCGCGCATCTGACCTTTGCGGTGAACCTCTTGCTCTTGGGGGTCACCGCCCTGTGGATCGCAAGCGCGGCGGCAAAAAGCGGCGGGCTGATGCAACTGGCGGCCACCGCCTATCTCGACAGCCTGACCACCCGCGACCTGCTGCTCGACAATAAACTTTTCACCGGCATGCGCCTGTTCTACGCAGCCCTGCCCGCCACGGGATGTCTCGCCGCCGCCCTGCTGGCGACCCGCGCCCTGCCCCGCCGCACGCAGTTGATGATGCAGACCACCTTGATCTGCAACATCATCGCCCTGTTTGTGCTGCCCATCGTGATGAGCCAACGGCTCTTGCTGCTGCAACTGGTGCTCTCGGCCTATATCGCCGCCTGTCTGGTGCGCGGGCGCGTGATGGGGCTGGGCTGGCTTGCCCTTGGCGCCGCAATTTTCCTCAGCCTCTGGATGGCGCGCGAGGCCATCACCAACCCACTGTTCAACCGCTCCGCCCTCGATATCGGCACCCAGAAACTCGCCTTCTATGTGGTCAACGACATGTGGAACGGCTTTGCCCCGCTCACCATGGGAATCCCCCACACTCTGGGCGGATTGACCTTCGAGGGCGTGATGTTCTTCAGCTTCACCGATCACTATTTCGCCGCGCTTCTCGCCCCCAAAATGGCCCAGCTTGACCAAGTGCTCGGCGGCGGAGAGTTCCCCTTCCTCACCGCCGCCTATGTGGATTTTGGCCCGCTGTTTGGCGCGATTTTCATCTGCGCAGCGGCCTTCGTGTTCCGGCGCATCTTCACCCGCGCGCGCAGCTCGCTTGCATGGGCCGCAGCCTATGCCCAGATCGGTGCCGCCCTGATGTTCTCCACCCATGCGGTGTATTTCAGCCACCAAAACTTCCTGTTTTCCCTGATCTTGCTGGCAGGCATCGCGCAGCTCTCCACCGCCCGCGCCCCGCGCCGCAACACATGGGGGCTCCGTCATGAACCCGCCTAGGCTGCAATCCCTGCAAACCCTGCGCGCCCTCGCCGCGCTGATGGTGCTAATCGGCCATGTGATCGCCGAGGCCGAACATTATTTCGGCATCCCCCTGCCCGGTGATGCCATCCCATGGACCCGCGGCGTTGATATCTTCTTTGTGATCTCGGGCTTTGTCATCACCGCCTCAGCGCGCCGCTTTGCCCGGCAACCCTTCGCCTTCCTACGGCGGCGCGCCCTGCGGGTGGTGCCGCTGTATTACTTCTTCACCACGCTTATGGTCGCCACCCTCATTCTCCTGCCCGGCGGCGCAAAAGACACCGCGCTGGACCCGGCCCAAATCCTCAGCTCCTACGGTTTCTTCCCCTATGCCCGCGCCGATGGGCGCATCGCCCCGGTGCTCTCCCTTGGCTGGACCCTCAATTACGAGATGTTCTTCTACGCGCTCTTCGCCCTCTGCCTTGCGCTGCCCGCCCCCCTGCGGATGCTGAGCGCGCTGATCCTCTGCCTTGCCACGCTGGGATGGGCGGCAGATTTCGCCAACCCGCAACTGCGCTTCTGGACCAACCCGATCATCCTGGAATTCCTCTTTGGCGTCGGGTTGGCGCGCCTCTACTTGCGCGGCTGGCACTGGCCCAACCTGCCGCTCTGCACTGCGCTCATGGCCGCTGGCTTTGCCCTGCTGATCGCGCTTGATCCCGCGCCGCTGCCCCGCTTCATCGCCGCCGGGATGCCCGCGGCGATGATCGTGGGCGCAGGCGCGTGGCTTTGCCCAAACCGCCCCCTGCCGTGGCAGACGCTGGGCGATGCCTCCTATGCGATCTACCTGTCGCACCGCTTTGCCCTGCGCGGCGCGACCTTGCTGCTCTTGCCACTGCTGCCCGCCAATCCGCTGGGCACGTGGATCTATGTCACCGCCACCTGCGGCATTGCAATACTGCTAGGCATCGCCACCCACCGCTATCTTGAACGCCCATTCCTGATGCCCCGCCAACCAAAGCCCCTGCCCGCATGACCCGCCTGTGGTCCTTCGCCCTGCAATGGTCGCGCGTCGGCATCCAAGCCGCCCTCTTCCTGATCGCCGCGCGTTTCCTAACCCTCGCAGAACTTGGGCTTTTCGCCGCCGCCTTCGCGCCAATCCGCATGGTGCAGGGGCTGCATAAAACCGGCATCGCAGAAACTGTCATCTCTCTGGGCAAATCCCAGCGCCGCTGCGACGCGCTCTTTGCCCTCTCGCTGATCTCGGGCGCGGCGCTCACGGGTACCCTCGCGGCTTTGGGGCTGGCCCTCAACATCCCCGCCCTTAGCGCGCTGGCGCTGATCCCGCTGCTCAACGGGCTGGGCGCGGTACCCGACGGGCTGCTGCGCAAATCCCTGCGCCTGCGCGCCTTGGCCCTGCGCAGCATGATCAGCCAAGGCGCGGCCGCCGCAACCGCGCTCTATCTCTTGGCGCAAGGGCATGGGCTGTGGGCGCTGGTCACCTTCGCCCTGCTCAATGCGGCGCTGACCAATGCCCTCTCAATCTGGCAAGCCCGCTGGCTCCCCCACAGCTTGCCTTCCTTAAAATATCAGAGCCTAATAGGCGTGAAAGCCGCGCAAATCGCCCTGCGCGACCTGCTGAGTAGCGCGCTCCTACCCCTCGCGCAACTGGCCGTCACCGCCGCGCTCGGCCTGCCCGCGGCTGGCGCATTCCAGATCGCGACCCGCGTGATGGCCCTGCTGGACGCGCTGACACTTTCCCCCCTGCGCTTCATCGCCCTACCCCAACTCTGTGCGGCACAGGGCGCGGGCTTCGCCCCGGTCTTTGCCGCCCAAATGCGCCTGACCGCCACGCTTGGCGTCTGGGTCTGGGGCGGCGCTGCCATGGCCGCACCGCAGCTTCTCACCCTGATCGCCGGGGCCGATCATGCCAGCGCCAGCGCCCCGATCCTGCGCGCCTTTTGCGGCTTTGGCCTGCTCAGCGCCCTCACCATGCCGCTGCATCAATCGCTCACCGCACAGGGGCATACCGCCTTGCTGCTGCGCCGCGCCGTGCTGCATCTTGGCGCAGGGCTCGCGCTTTTGGCCCCCATGCTGCACCTCTGCGCCGCCGCCAGCGCCGCCGCGCTCAGCCTCGCCTCCCTGCTCAGCGCCCTGTGGCTGCTGCCCCGCGCCCTGCCCGCTTTGGGCCTGACGCCCCGCGCCCTGCTGCCCGCCGCGGCCCCGCTGCTTGCAGGCGCAGTTATGCTGGCCGCCCTCGCCCCCCTCGCGCCGCTCAACCTGCCGGGACTGGTCGCATCCGGCACGATAATCTACGCGCTGGCACTCGCCGCGCTGCATTTCCCCACACGGAGGCTCGCATGAAAAACGCGGTTCTGATCACCGGACATTTCCCCCAGCAAAAACGCAAAGGCAGCATGTTATGGCTCAGCGAGCATCTGCAAAATCTCGGCTGGCATGTGACCATTGTGACCGTCGGCTACAGCCACCTGTCCCGGCTCAAAGGCGACGCGCGCCTGCGCGCCCTCGGCAGCCCCCCGCGCCAAGGCTGCACGCAAATCTCGCCCAGCCTCACCGCCCAATTCAGCCTGCCGCTGCTGCACCCGTTCAACACCAAATATTCCGCGATAAACCTCTTATTAGAGCCTGCTTCTACGCTCTTCACCCAGCACTGGTACCGCCGTTTGCGCCCCGCCTTATCCACCGCCGATCTGGTGATCTGCGAAAGCGGCGCGCCCGTGTTGCTTGGGCCCATCGCCGCGCGATACGCGCCCAATGCACCCCGAATCTACCGTGTTAGTGACGATATTCGCCTGCTCAACGCCCCCGCTTGCCTGATCCGCGCCGAGGCCGCGCATGGCTGTTTCACCCGCATCAGCACCGCCAGCCCGCATCTGGCTGCCCGCTTTGCCGATCACCCCAATGTCACGCTTGATCCCAACGGCATCCCCCGCTCCCGCGCCGCCGCGCCGCTGCCTACGCCCTATGGCCCCGCGCCCTGTGGTAAAATTGCCGTTTGCGCAGGCACGACCCAGCTCGACATTCCCGCGCTGCTGCGCCTCGCAGCCGCCCGACCTGCGTGGCAAATCCACGTGCTGGGCCGCCTGAAAACCAAAGTGCCCGCGTGCCCGAACATCTTCTGGCATGGCGAGCAGTCCTTCGACACAACCCTCGCCCATATCGCTCATGCCGACATCGGGCTCGCCCCCTATATCGACGCGCCCGGCGTCGAATATCAGACCACCAATTCCAACCGCATCCTGCTCTACCGGCATTTTGGCCTGCCCACGCTGGGGCCAGACCGCTTGATGCACCCCGCCTTGCCCTCCATCATCGGCTATGGCGCCCCAAACGCGCTGGAACGCCTCGATGTCTGGCATAAATCCCCCGAGGACATCCCCGATTGGTCCGCGCTGGCTTTGCGCTTGGCTCAAAACGGGGTAACGGACCCGCCCTGCGATACCTCGACCCCGCCCGCGACAATCTCGAAATCGCGGGTGAAAACAGTCCCTGCATTGGCCTCCAGCGCATAATTGAGCGCCGCCCCCGCCGCATCCGCCCGGCAATCTTGCAACCACATGAAAGACGGGTTCGAACATTTAAACGCGGTCGAACTGCCATCCACATCCCGCGCCAGCGCCGAACTTCCCGCCAGCCACGTCTTGGTGGATTGGATCGCATGCACCTCCGTGCCATTGCGCGACAGGCCAAAATCACTGTCGAGCACGATCGCCCGCACCGCGTCATGCGTGGTAAACCCGTTGCACGATGTGGCCCCCGCCGTGCCATTGCGCCACCCGCTACAGCTTTGCAGCAACACATGCAGCCCCGCCGTGCCATCCTCATGAAACGACCAACCATCCTTGGCCCCCTGCGAGGCATCACATTCGAAAAACGCCGCCAAACCATTGGTGCGCCGCACCCGCACCGCATCCAGCGGCGACGCCGGGTTTGACGGCGCAGCATAGCGGAAACTACAGCGCAGCCCGACAATATTGCGCGCCGCCACCGCATCAAAATGCAGCGCCCCGGTGATGCCGCCTTCGGTGTGGATATTCTCCAGATAAATATCGCGGTCATGCACCATAAACCGCGCCCCATGAAACGAACGAATTAGCGCAATATCCCGCAGCCCCGGCGCGCCGCCAATATTGACATGCACCTGCGCGCCCGCATCGGTCCAACTGTCTGGCGTGGCCGAACAAGCTGCCGCATCCGCCACATTCACCAGCTCGGTATACTGCCCCTCCGGCGTCAACACATCGGTGCGAAACGCCCGCTTGACCGAGGTGACCGCCGCCTGAAACGTGCCCCCCGCATCGCTCCAACTGGCCTCAAACGGCCCGGTGCGATAGCGTACCGCCCCGCCAAACCCAATGATCGCCACCGCCTCTGACGGCTCGTCATTGCCGTTGCGGCTAAAGGCGCTTTCTTCATAATCGCCGGGTTTGACCAACACGCGGTAAGGCGCGCCCGTGGCATTTCCCGCCACAAATGCCGCGTGAATACTGCGCTTGGCGGCTGAAAAATCACCGTCTTCCGCGCCAAACCCGCTGTTTGCGTCGTCGCCCGCGACACCATCCACATGCAGCGCGGCCCCGCTCCAAATCGCGCCGTCAACCAGATCACGCGGCGCGCACGCCACTTGATACCGCCCGCCGGATTTCACCACATTCAGGGCAAACCGCCCATGGTCCCACTCGAACCCAACCGGAAATTCAACAGGCAGCCGCGCAGCATATTGCGGCTGCAATCCGACAAAGACCCCCAACATCACACCAGCCCTTTAAGGCCCGTCGCCGTGGTCCCCGTGGCCAACACCCGCATCACCCGCAGCGGATAAATCACCCCCGGCACCAGCCCCGCAAGGCTCAGCGTATCGCCGTTTTTGAACAGGGCCGTCACATCCCCCGCCCCCGTCACCATTACGGCGCGCGTGACCTGCGGCAGGTCCACCGCATCATCTGCGGTGATGTCAAAACCGCCCTGCACGGGGCTGCTCAAACCGGGGGAATATTCGCTGAAACTATCTGCAATGGGCATCACGGCCTCCTTGGTAAATCACCGCCCCAAGGTCAGATAACGCGCTTAAATTGTGGTAATCAGGCCGCTCGGTGGCCTATTTCGCCCCCAGCACCGCGTCCAAAAGCCCCGGAAACCGCGCCTCCAGCGTCTTGCGGCGCAGGGTCAACACCCGCCCGCGCCCCGCCGCTTCATTGCGGATCACCCCGGATTCGCGCAGCACTTTGAACAAATGCGACTTGGTGGATTTTGCCAAATCAGGGTTCGCCAAATTGCACTGGGCCATCTCCACCGGACCATCGGCGAGTTGCCGCACTATCGCCAAGCGCGACGGATCGCTGAGCGCAAACAGCACCTGGCTCAGCGTCAGATCCTCTGCGCCGGGATGTGTCAGAATAGGGTTTTGAACGGCTTGTGTCATCTTCATGGTTCGAAAATACTTGAACCTTAAGGGAAATGAAACTAGCTCAGGTTCGAAAATCTTCGAACCCCGGAAAGCTCTCCCAAATGACCGCCACCCAAACAAACCCGATCCCCCGGGAGAAATCCCTGTTTTCTATCGTCGTTGCGGGCAGCGGCGCGATGATGGCCACCGCCAGCCTGCCCTCGCCTTTCTACCCGGTGCTGCAACAGGAAATCGGCTTTGCGCCGTTCATCATGACAGCGATCTTTGCGATCTACGCAATCGCTCTGCTGGCCACGCTGGTGATCCTCGGCTCGATCTCCGATCACATTGGCCGCCGCCCGGTGCTCTCTGCTGGGTTTGGGCTGCTCGCGGTCTCGATGTTCTGGTTCGACCACGCGCAAACCGCCAATGCGCTGCTGGCCACGCGCAGCTTGCAAGGCGTCGCCTGCGGCTTGCTGCTCTCGACCCTGCCCGCCGCCACCTCTGATCTAGAACCGCGCAATTCCCCCGGTCTGGCCGCCGTGTGCAACGCGGTTGTGCCGCTGCTGGGGCTTGCGGGCGGCGCGTTGATTTCCGGCATCGCCATGGCCTATCTGGTAGGCGCAAAACAAGAGGTCTTCTGGGGCGCAACCGCGCTTTGCCTCGGCTTTGCCGCCCTTGTCTGGAGCCTGCCCGAAACCGCCCCCATGCGCCCCGGCGCGTGGCAGGCGCTGCGCCCTAAAATCGGCCTGCCGCAACCGGTGCGCAAAGCTTTCTGGCGCGGCTCTCCCGCCCTGATCGCAGGCTGGGCCACAGGCGGGCTCTACCTGTCTTTGGGCGCGCTGGTGATCAAAGGCGTCTTTGGCCTCGAAAGCACCATCACCCAAGGCGCGGTGGTCACGTTGCTGGCCGGGGTTGGCGCGGTCTCGGGCTTCTTTGCCCGCCGTTTCAACGCCCGCCAAGTTATGCTCTTTGGCACTGCCGCACTCTGCATCGGCACCCTCGGCACGCTGATCGGCATCCACCTCGCCTCGCTTCCGCTTTACCTGATCGCGCTCACCATCGTGGGCGCGGGTTTCGGCACCTGTTTCTATGCGTTTTTGCAATCGATCATGCCGCTGATCCCGGTGGCGGTGATGGCCGAAACCTTCGCCACCGTCTTTTGCTTTAGCTATCTGGCCTTTGGCGTGCCGGTGGTGCTGGCCGGGCTGATCATCCCGCATATCGGCCTCGCCCCGACGGTCATCACCTATGGCATCCTTGTGGCGCTGCTGGCCGCGGCGGCAGGGCTGCTGCGCAAATTCACTGTAGCTGATTAAATCACACCTGCGGCGCGCCCTTTTCACCGGCGCGCCGCAGAAGCATTGCGCTTAGCTTTTCTGCGCCGCCAGCCCCGCCGCACGGATCTGCGACAGGCTCACCCGCGGCGTCAGCGCCTCAGCCGAGATGTTCAGATCCAGCACCGCACCGCTGCCCGATGCCAAGGCCCGCTCAAACGCGGCGGCAAACTCTTGCGTGCTCTCCACCCGCTCCGCATGGAACCCGTAAGCTTTGGCCAGCGCGACAAAATCAGGGTTCACATCCATATCTGTGCCTGACACCCGCTCAGGGTAATGTTTCTCCTGATGCGCGCGGATCGTGCCGTAAATCCCGTTGTTCAAGATCAACACAATCGGCTGGGCCCCGGCCTGCGCCGCCGTGGCCAACTCTTGGCAATTCATCTGAAAATCACCATCCCCGGCGAAACACACCACCGTGCGCTCTGGATGCGCCACTTTGGCGGCAATCGCGGCTGGCAAACCATAGCCCATCGCCCCCGATTGCGGTGCAAGCAACCGCGCCTTGGGACCATATTTAAAGAATTTATTCGGCCAAACCGTGAAGTTCCCCGCGCCATTGGTCAAGATCACATCTTCGGGCAACACCTCACGCAGATGGGCGGTAACCTTGCCCATATCCACCGGGCTTGGCAGATCATCCAGCGCCAGCCCCGCTTCCCACGCCTGCCGCGCCTCGGCCCGCCAAGCGGCCCAGCCCCCGCGCACAGGCGCATCGGCCAAAGCCATGGCAAAGGCATTTGCCCCGCATTGAATGCCCGATTCCGGCTGGTAAATCTTGCCAAGCTCCTGCGCCGACCCATGCACATGGATCAACCGCTGCTTGGGCAATGGCACATCAAGCAATGTCCACGCCTCGGTCGAGTTTTCACCAAACCGGTTGTTGATCGCCAAGATCACATCGGCCTCTTGCATCAATTTGCGCACCGCAGGGGTCATGCCAACCCCGGCCTCGCCGCAAAAACAGCCCGAGAAATTGTCGAACTGGTCTTGATAGCGGAACACAGACACCACCGGGATGTCCGACGCCTCGGCAAAGCTTTGCAACGCCGCCGCGCCTTCCGCGCTCCAATTGGCGCCGCCATACATGATCAATGGCCGCTCGGCCTGCTGCAAAATGCGGCGCGTCTGGGCCAGCGCATCGGCGCTTGGTACGGGCTCTGGGTACTGCGCAGGCCCCGCCAGCGGCGCTTTGTCGGTGGCAGTGGTCAGCATATCTTCAGGCAGCGCAATCACCACCGGGCCGGGGCGCTCGGTTGTGGCAATCTTCCATGCCCGCGCCAGAATTTCCGGGATGCGGTCCACATCGTCAATCTCGACCGCCCATTTCGCCATCGTGCCAAACACGGCGCGGTAATCCACCTCTTGGAACGCCTCGCGCCCGCGCATATCCGTGCCGATCTGCCCTACAAAAAGCAGCATCGGCGCGCTGTCTTGCATCGCCGTGTGCACCCCGATGGAAGCATTGGTCGCCCCCGGCCCGCGCGTGACCATGCAAATCCCCGGCTCCCCGGTCAGCTTGCCCCACGCCGCCGCCATAAACGCCGCCCCGCCTTCGTTGCGGCAATTCACAAAATCAAACGTGCCGCGCGTGTCATGGAGCGCATCAAGCACCGCCAAATAGCTTTCACCCGGCACCCCAAACGCCTTGCGTGCGCCCAGCGCCACAAGGCTCTCAACCAATAAATCACCGCCATGTCGTGTCATAATAATCTGCCTTGCCATTGCCGCCAGCGCAGGGGCTTGCCCCGCCCGGTCTTTCCTCATCCGCGCCGCGCCGCATTGGCGCGCCAAATTCCCTTGGCCGCTCTCCCGCCCACCGCCCTTCAATAGCGCGGATATCCCCCGGTGACACCCTCACCAAGCAGCGGCGCGCGCAAAATTTGCCACCGCCACCGCCGCACAAATCGGCGCGCACCCTTACACCCATGGGAAAAAGCCCCCTTGCCGCCTGAACAGCGCACAAGATAATTGCAAACGCATATATTTTTCTCTAGCGTTGAATCGTTCAGACACGCGCGGCTCGAACTGCGCGGCAACAGGGAGACCAGAACATGAGCGCGACGAATATTTTAGGGGAACTTGGCAAAATGCTCGCCACGGGCGGCGTCGAAGTGGTGGATTGCTCCGGGGTGCTTGGCCCTGATACGCCGATCCTGCAACTGCCGCCGGATTTTGCCAAAAACACACCCAAAGTCGAAATTCACAAGATTTCTGAATATGATAACGATGGCCCGTTCTTTGCTTGGAACTGGATGGTGCTGGGCGAACATTCGGGCACGCATTTTGATGCGCCGCACCACTGGATCACCGGCAAGGACTACGAAGAAGGCTTCACCGACACGCTTGATGTGAACCGCCTCATAGCCCCCGTCAACGTCATCGACTGCTCCGCCGAATCAGCCGCAGATGCTGATTTCCTGCTGACCGCCGACCTGATCAAAGCGTGGGAAAAAGAACACGGCGAGATCGGCGCAGGCGAATGGGTGGTCATGCGCACCGATTGGGACGCGCGCGCCGAAGACGAAGCGCAATTCCTCAACGCCGATGAAACCGGCCCTCACAGCCCCGGACCAACCCCCGACGCGATCGAATATCTTCTGTCCAAGAAAATCGTTGGCTGGGGCACGCAATGTATCGGCACCGATGCAGGCCAAGCGGGCGGGATGGAACCGCCCTACCCGGCGCATAACCTGCTGCACCGGGACAATTGCTTTGGCCTCGCCAGCCTTGCGAACCTCAGCAAACTGCCCGCCAAAGGCGCCGTGCTGATCGCCGCACCGCTGAAAATCAAACGCGGCACAGGCAGCCCGATCCGCGCTTTGGCGCTGGTCCCCAAAGCGTAAACCATCCGCAAAAGGATGTGACGCCCCGCCGCCGCCCAAGTTCAGGCGGCGGGGTTGATTGGAAAGTGACAAAAGGTTTGGGCATATGACACAACAACAAGACATCACCTCCTCCCGCCGCTTGGGCGAGCTGGGCCTGGAGAATTTCGCTCCCTATCTGATGAACCGCATCATGGGGCGCTATAACGCCAGCCTGCGCGATGAAATGGCCGTGCTTGGCCTGACCACACCGCAAATGCGCTCGCTTGCCGTGCTCTCCGTGATTGATGGAATCTTGATCCGCGAATTGGCGGTCTATGCCGTGGTCGAACAAAGCACCCTCAGCCGCGCCTTGGATGCGCTGGCCAAGGATGGGCTGGTTCTGCGCGAAGCGGACCCCGAAGACAGCCGCGCCGTGCGCGTCACCCTCACCGATGCAGGCCGCGAGGTCTATGACCGCCTCTGGCCGCATATGTCCGCCAGCTATGAGGCGATGTTCGCCGGCATCAGCGACACCGAAAAACGGGCCTTTGTCAGCACATTGCAAACCATGCTGCGCAACATCCGCAAACATAATTTTTAAGGGGTAAACATGGCCGAAAGATCATTCAAAGCCGAGGTCGAGCACCTGCGCAAAGGTGACGGCGATGTCTTCACCGGCGAAGGCATTCTGGCGCTGACAAAGGCGCTGCTGGAAAACGGCGTGGGCTATGTGGGCGGCTATCAAGGCGCGCCAATCTCGCATCTGATGGATGTGCTGGCCGATGCCGAGGAACTGATGGCCGAGCTTGGCGTGCGCTTTGAGGCCAACGCCTCCGAAGCCGCCGCCGCCGCCATGCTGGCCGCCTCCGTGCATTACCCGATCCGCGGCGCGGTGACGTTCAAAGGCCCCGTGGGCGTGAACGTGGCCTCCGACGCGCTGGCCAACCTCTCCTCCTCTGGCGTGACCGGCGGCGCGCTGGTGATCGTGGGCGAAGACTACGGCGAAGGCTCCTCGATCATGCAAGAACGCAGCCATGGCTTTGCCATGAAATCGCAGTTCTGGATGCTCGATCCGCGCCCCAACCTGCCTTGCATCACCAAAGCGGTGAAAGACGGGTTCGAACTCTCCGAAGCCTCCAACACCCCTGTGATGCTGATGGTGCGCATCCGCTCTTGCCACGTGACAGGCAGCTTTGAGACCAAAGACAACAAACGCCCGCCGCTCACCGTGCGCGAAGCCGTCTCCAACCCGCGCAGCGATTTCAACCGCGTGGTGCTGCCCCCGATGAGCTATCTGCACGAGCAGGACAAGATCAACAACCGCTGGCCCGCCGCCGAGAAATTCATCACCGAAAACAAGCTCAACGAAATCTTCGGCCCTGAAACCGCCCCGCTTGGCATCGTGGTGCAAGGCGGCATGTACAACAGCGTGATCCGCGCGCTTCAGCGTCTGGGCCTTGCCGATATCTACGGCAATTCCGACGTGCCGCTTTATGTGCTCAACGTCACATACCCCATTGTTAGAGACGAATTCGACGCCTTCTGCGCGGGCAAGGACCATGTGCTGGTCGTCGAAGAAGGCCAGCCCGATCACATCGAACAACAGCTCGGCTCCTACCTGTATAAACTCGAACGCAAAACCAAACTCTATGGCAAAGACGTGCTGCCCATGGCCGGGGAATACACCGGGCAAGTGCTGCTCGACGGGCTGACCGCGTTTTTGAAATCCGCCGCCCCCGACATGCTGCCCGGTCAGGTCCGTGCGCCCAATGCTGACCTGCCCGCCATTCCCGATCTGTCCAAAACCGTGCCGATCCGCCCGCCGGGCTTTTGCACAGGCTGCCCGGAACGCCCCATCTTCGCGGGCATGAAACTGGCCCAAGAGGAACTTGGCAAACACCAGATCACCGCCGACATCGGCTGCCACCTCTTTGCCACCCTGCCGCCTTTCGAAATCGGCGGCTCCACCATGGGCTACGGGCTTGGCCCCGCCTCCAACGCGGCCTTTGACGGCGGCGGGGAACGGCGCGCGATCTCCATTCTTGGCGATGGCGGGTTCTGGCACAACGGGCTGTCCTCCTCCATCGGCAACATGGTCTTCAACAAATCCGACAGCGTCGCCGTGATTGTCGATAACTATTACTCCGCCGCAACAGGGGGCCAAGACGTCCTGTCCAGCCGCGCCAACAATGCCACAAAATCTACCGGCAACCCCATCACCGCCGCGCTCAAAGGCGTGGGCGTGGAATGGATCCGCCAGATCGACCACACCTATGATGTGGGCAAGGTGCGCGACACAATGCGCGAGGCCCTCACCACCGACTATAACGGCCCCAAGGTCATCGTGATGTCCTCGGAATGTATGCTCAACAAACAACGCCGCGAAAAACCGCTGCGCAACAAAGCGATCAAAGAAGGCCGCCGCATCGACATCCCCCGCTTTGGCGTGGACAGCGATGTGTGCACCGGGGATCACGCCTGCATCCGCCTGTCGGGCTGCCCGTCACTCTCGCTCAAGAAACTCGACGATCCGCTGCGCGATGATCCCGTCGCCCATATCGATCAAACCTGCGTGGGCTGCGGCAATTGCGGCGAAGTGGCCGATGCCGCGGTGCTCTGCCCCTCCTTCTACCGCGCCGATGTGGTGCATAATCCCGGACAGCTGGAAAGCTGGTTCTCCGACAAACGCAACAGCCTGATCACATGGCTACAAACCCGCCGCGATGCCAAACGCCTGCGACTGGAAGACGCCACATGAACATGACTTTGCCCCCCAAAGCCACCGACACCCGGATGGCGCAAATCACCAAACTCGCGGTCATGGCCGTGGGCGGCCAAGGCGGCGGCGTGCTCACCGCTTGGATCGAAAGCGTCGCGCGCGCACAGGGCTATGTGGCCCAAGCCACCTCCGTTGCGGGCGTGGCCCAGCGCACCGGGGCCACGATCTATTACGTGGAAATGGCCCCCGACACCGGCCAGCAACCGGTCTTTGCCCTCGCCCCTTCGATGGGCGATGTGGACATTCTGATTGCCGCCGAAATGATGGAGGTTGGCCGCGCCGTGCTGCGCGGTTTTGTGACCCCCGACCGCACCACCCTGATCGGCTCCACCCACCGCTCCCTCGCAGTGAGCGAAAAATCCGTGCCCGGTGATGGCATCGCCAACGCAGAAGAAGTCCGCGCCGCCGCCGAAATCGCCGCCCAGCAATTGATCCTCACCGACATGGATCAACTCGCGGTCAGCCAAGGCTCGGTCATCTCCTCCTCGCTCTTTGGCGCTTTGGCGGGATCGGGCGCATTGCCCTTCGAGCGCGCCGCCTTCGAAGACGCAATCCGCCGCAGCGGCAAAGGCGTCGAGGCCTCCCTGCGCGCCTTCTCGGCGGGCTATGACTTTGCCCAAAACGGCGGATTAGAGACTAATGTTGCTGCCAAACCAGCCCCCGCCGCGCCAAAAATGACCGGCCCGGCCAAGCTGCTTGGCGAATGGGAAACCCTGTGCACCCGCGCCCAGAAACTCCCGCCTGAAGTGGCAGAAATGGCGCTTCTGGGCCTGCAAAAAACCGTGAACTTCCAAGACTGCGCTTATGGCTCCGCCTATCTGGACCGCCTCGATGCCGTGCTCACCCGCGACAGCGCCGCGCAAGGCTGGGAGCTGTCCACCACGGCCGCGAAATACATCGCCAACGCCATGGCCTATGATGACATCATCCGCGTGGCCGATCTGAAAACCCGCAAACCGCGCATGTCCCGCATCCGCGCCGAGATGAACGCCCAAGAGAAAAACCTCGTGCATGTCACCGAGTTTTTTCACCCCCGCGCCGATGAAATTATCGGTCTGATGCCCGCCAAAATCGGTGCGCGCACCGAAGCCAACCCGCGCCGCATCGCCCTGCTGAACCGCCTGTTTGGCAAAGGCCGCCGGTTGCGCACCGATGGCATCATGGCCTTCACCATGCTGCATTTTCTGGGCGGGCTGAAAAACTACCGCCTGCGCACCTATCGCCACGCGGTTGAAACGGCCCATATCGATGAATGGCTGCGCCGCGCGCTGGCCCCACTGGGCCGCGACTATGCGCTCAGCGTTGAATTGCTGCGCTGCCGCCGCCTGATCAAAGGCTATTCCGACACCCATGTGCGCGGCCTGTCAAAATTCGACAAAGTCATGGATGCGGCCCCCCTGCTCGAGGGCCGCGATGACGCCGCACAATGGATCGCCCGCCTGCGCGAAGCGGCGCTGCAAGACCCCGAAGGCACCGCGCTTGATGGCGCGCTGCAAACGGTCCGCAGCTTCCTCTAACTCAGGTCGTCACATCGGGCGTGATACGTCCGATGTGACCCTCGAACTGCCCAAGCGCCATCACCGCCGCCTTCAACGGCCCCAGCACCGCACTCGCCTGCGCGCCCGCATCTTCGCCCGGCGCGGCATATTGCTCCAGATAGACCCGGATCGTTGCGCCTTGTGTGCCCGTGCCCGACAGGCGCAGCACCGCCCGCGCGCCGCCCTCAAACCAGATCCGCAGCCCTTGGTTCTCGCTTTGTGACCCATCCACCGGATCGGCATAGGCAAATTGATCGGCCCTTTGCACCCGAAGCCCGGCAAATTCCTGCCCCGGCAGCGCGCTCAATTGCCCCTCAATCGCGCCCATCAACGCGGCGGCATCGGCGCTTGGCACCGCTTCAAAATCCAGCCGCGTGTAATAATCGCGGCCAAACTGCGCCCAATGATCTTCCATGATCTGTGCCACAGACATCTGCCGCTTCGCCAGAATATTCAGCCACAGCAGCACCGCCCAAAGCCCGTCTTTCTCGCGCACATGGTCCGACCCTGTGCCCGCGCTTTCCTCGCCGCAAATCGTGACCTTGCCCGCATCCAACAGGTTGCCAAAGAATTTCCACCCCGTTGGCGTCTCGAAACAGGCAATCCCCTGCGCCTGCGCCACCCGGTCCGCCGCACCGCTGGTCGGCATCGACCGTGCAATCCCCGCAATGCCCTGCGCATAGGCCGGGGCCAAATGCGCATTCGCCGCCAGCACCGCCAGACTGTCCGAAGGGGTCACGTAAATGCCCCGCCCAACAATCATGTTGCGATCCCCATCCCCATCCGATGCCGCGCCCAGATCAGGCGCATCCGGCCCCATCATCAAATCCATCAACGGCTTGGCCCAGATCGGGTTCGGGTCGGGATGGCCCTTACCAAAATCCGGCAGCGGCACAGCGTTCATCACGCTCCCCGGCGCCGCCCCCAGCGATTCTTCCAAAATCGCTTTGGCATAGGGGCCGGTCACCGCATGCATCGCGTCAAACCGCATGGTGAACCCCGATTGGAACAGCTTGGAAATCGCCTCAAAATCAAACAGCGTCTTCATCAGCGCGGCGTAATCGCTCACCGGATCAACAATGCTCAGCGCCATCCCCGCCACATCATGTGTGCCGATCTGCGCCAGATCAGGCAGGGCCGCATCCGCCGCAATCGCATAGTGGCTCAGGCTCTGGGTCTGCTCGAAAATCTTCCCCGTCAGCGCCTCTGGCGCAGGGCCGCCATTGGCCGCGTTGAATTTGACGCCAAAATCCTCGTCAATCCCGCCGGGATTATGACTGGCCGACAGGATAAACCCGCCATCCGTCCCATTCAGCCGGATCAGATGCGACGCCGCCGGAGTCGAGAGCAACCCGCCGCGCCCCATAATCACCTCCGCCGCGCCATTTCCCGCCGCCATGCGGATGATCACCCGCGCCGCCTCATCGTTGAAAAACCGCCCGTCGCCCCCCAGCACAAAGCGCTTCCCCTGCGCCCCGCCAATCGCGTTGAACGTCGCTTGAATGAAATTCTCAAGGAAACCGGGCTGCATAAATTCGCGTGTCTTCTTGCGCAGCCCCGAGGTGCCCGGCTTTTGCCCGTCAATTGGGCAGGTCTCAACATTGTTTAGGGTCATATTCTGGCCTAGTGAGAGAAGGGAAATGGATTTGCCTAAAGCGTAAACCATATTGCCAGCGCGGGTGAAAGTCTGCCGCGCTGCGCGCCAAACACGAAGGGGACGGATCATGCCACACCTTGAATGGATCGCCGCCGAAGAAACCGGCAATATGCTGCGGCTTTGGCTGATCGGCGCTGATGGCGCGCTGCTGGGCGAGCGCACGGCCCAAACCCCGCAAGACATGACGCTGGCCGGGAAAATCACCCAGGCTTTGGGCGGTGATCTGCCCGCCGCGCCTGTCACCGTGCTTTGCAGCGGCAGCCCCCTGCTGGATCCGCGCCAATGCCCCGCCGTGCCCGCGCCGCCGCCTTCCGGCACTCTGGCGCAAACCGCGCCCCAAACCGGCACGCTGCGCATCTCGCTGCTGCCCGGTCTGCACCAACCCCAGCCCGCCGATCTGATGCAAGGCCCCGAAACCCGCATCTCGGGCTTTCTGCGCCAACATCCCGATTTTGACGGCGTGATCTGCCTGCCCGGCGCCCAAAGCATCTGGGCACATATCAGCGCAGGCGAGATCGTCAGCTTCCGCAGCTTCCTCACGCCCGAACTGCGTGCCCTGCTCTCGCGCGGCCCCAGCCTTGGCTTCACCCAAAACGCCGCAGACTGGGACGCGCCCGCCTTCACCGAAGCCGTGGCCGAAGCCATCTCCAACCCGCAATCGCTCTCTGCCGCGCTCTTTCGGCTGCACGCACAGGCCCGCCTGCAAGACCTGCCCGCCAGCACCGCACAGGCCCGCTTGGCCGGGCATCTCATCGGTCTCGAATTGGCCGGCAGCCGCCCCTATTGGCTGGGCCAGCGTGTCGCGCTGATCGCAGATGCGCAAACCCGCGCGCAATATGCCGCCGCCTTGGCCCCCCAAGGGGTCATTGCCGAAGAATTCGAGGGATCGCAAATGGCCCTTGCCGGGCTGCGCGCCGCCTATGAGACATTGCCCGCGGCAGGCTAAACCCGCCGCCCCGCTTGCAAAAATCCAGCAGGGCGGCGGCAATAAATTACAGCAAAGATTCAATGAGCGCGCGGGTGTTTTCCGCCGTCATCTCCACCGGGTTGCCGCCTGTGCTCGGGTCGGCCAAGGCGCCCTTCACCAGACGGTCAATATCAGGGTCTTTGACGCCCAGCTCCGTCAGGGTTTTGGGAATCCCCATCGCCGCGTTAAGCTCGTCCACATAGGCGCAGAACCCGTCAAACCCGCCAGCAATCCCCAAATAGGCCGCCGCCGCATCAAACCGCGTGGCAATGGCGCTGCGGTTGAACGCCAACACCGCAGGCATGCACACCGCGTTGGTCGTGCCATGGTGCGTGTGGTGCAGCGCGCCAACCGGATGCGAAATCGCATGGATCGCGCCCAACCCTTTTTGGAACGCCGTCGACCCCATCGCAGCCGCGCTCATCACATGGGAACGCGCTTCGATGTCACTGCCATCGGCATAGGCGCGCGGCAGGTATTCCTTCACCAACCGCATCCCCTCAAGCGCAATCCCTTGGCTCATCGGGTGGTAATGCGGCGATGAATACGCCTCCACACAATGCGCAAACGCATCAAGCCCGGTGCCCGCCGTGATGAATTTGGGCATGCCCAGCGTCAATTCCGGGTCGCAAATCACCTGAACCGGCAGCATTTTCGGGTGGAAAATGATCTTTTTCTCACCCTTCTCTGCGTTGGTGATGATGCTGGCGCGGCCCACCTCAGACCCCGTGCCTGCGGTGGTTGGCACCGCCACAATCGGGTGAATCCCTGCCGGATCGGCGCGGCTCCACCAATCGCCCACATCCTCGAAATCCCACAAAGGCCGCGTCTGCCCAGCCATAAAGGCCAGCACCTTGGCCAGATCCAGCGCCGAGCCACCGCCAAAAGCAATCACCCCGTCATAGCCGCCCGCCCGATAGAGCTTTAGCCCCGCATCGACGTTTTTATCAGACGGGTTCGGGTCCACTTCCGCGAAGATATCATCGCACAGCCCCGCTTCCTTGAGCAGCCCACGGGTGCGCGCGGTGATCTCCATCCCCGCCAAACCCTTGTCGGTCACAAACAACGGCTTGCTGATGCCCGCCGCCGCACAGGCCGCCGCGATTTCCGAAATCCGCCCCGCGCCAAACCGGATCGCGGTCGGATAGTTCCAATTGCCCACAAGCATCATCTCATGCGCCTTTCTTAAGATGGTATGATTTTGGCCGCGTCAGGTTTTGATAGCCGATCTCAGACAAACCGCCCCCGCGCCCGGTGTTCTTGCACCCGGTCCAGCACAGCGCCGGATCAAGGTAATCGGCCCGGTTCATAAACACGGTGCCGGTTTCAATCTGATCGCCAATCGCAATGGCGCGGTCCAGATCAGCAGTCCACAGGCTGGCGGTCAGCCCGTAATCGCTGTCATTCATCAAGGCAATCGCCTCGGCGTCATCCTTCACGGCCATGATGCCCACAACCGGGCCAAAGCTTTCTTCGCGCATCACCCGCATGTCATGGGTCACCCCCGTCAAGATTTGCGGCGTCAAATAGGCCCCGCCATCATCTTCCGCGAATGTCTCGATATGCGCCGTGGCCCCTGCGGCCACCGCATCCGCGATCTGCCCGCGCACCTCTTCGGCAAAACGGCGGCTGGCCATCGGCCCCATCGTGGTCTCCGGCAACAACGGATTGCCCAGCTTATAGCCGCGCACCACCGCCACCGCTTTTTCGACAAACGCGTCAAACAGGCTCTCATGCACATAAATCCGCTCAATCCCGCAACAACATTGCCCCGAATTGAACATCGCCCCGTCAATCAGCGTATCCACCGCCGCATCCAGATTGGCGTCTTCCATGACATAGCCGGGGTCTTTCCCCCCAAGCTCCGTGCCAACGCCCGTGAACGTGCCCGCTGCGGCCTGCTCCATCGCTTTGCCGCCACCAACCGAGCCGGTGAAATTCACAAAATCGAACTCATTGCCGCTGATCAGCGCCGATGTGGTGTCGTGGCTCAGGAAAATATTCTGGAACACATCTTGCGGCACACCCGCGCCATGGAATGCCTCTGCCATGCGCTCACCCACCAACAAAGTCTGCGTCGCATGTTTGAGCATCACCGCATTGCCCGCAATCAACGCAGGGGCCACGGTGTTGATCGCTGTCATATAAGGGTAATTCCACGGCGCAACCACCAAGACCACACCATGCGGCACGCGCTTGATATAGCGTTTGAATTGCGTGTCATCGCTCACCGCGATATCCGCCAGCGCCCGCTGGGCGATCTCGCCCATATACACGGCGCGCTCGTTAAACCCGCCAAATTCGCCGCCATAGCGCACCGGACGGCCCATCATATGCGCCAATTCCTGCACGATCATGTCGTTCTTTGCGCCCACGGCGGCCACCCCGGCCATCACCAGATCGATGCGCTCTTGCAACGGGCGCGCGGCCCATTCCTTTTGCGCCACCCGCATCTGGGCCAGCCGCTCCTGCGCCGCGCTTTGCGTGGCCACGGGGCGCTCAGCATAAACCGATCCGTCGATCGGCGAGATACATTTCAAAATATCAGTCATGATGTCCTCTTCACACGCGCTCAAAGCCGCGGGCGATTTCATAGTCTGTAACAACGCGGTTGAATTCCTCGATCTCCCACTCCGCCGACCGGGCGTAGTGATCAACCACATCAGCGCCAAAGGCGTCGCGCAGCATCTTGGAACTCAACAGTTTCTCACGCGCATCCCCCAGCGATTGCGGAATGCGTTTGGTCTCTTGGTCTTGGGCATAGGCGTCGCCCGTGAACGGCGCATCCAAGCTCAGCTTTTCTTCGATCCCGGCCAGCCCCGCCGCCAACATGGCCGCCTGCGCCAGATAGGGGTTCATATCAGAGCCCGGAATGCGGCATTCCACCCGGATCGCCTTGCTGCCCTCACCGCACAGACGGTAGGCAGCGGTGCGGTTATCCACCGACCAAACAATCTGGGTGGGCGCAAAGGTGCCCTTGGCGAAACGCTTATAGCTGTTGATATATGGGGCCATAAAATACGTGTATTCCGCCGCGTATTTCATCAACCCCGCCATGTAGTGATCCATCAGCTCGGATTTACCAAGCGGACGGCTGTCATCAACAAAAGCGTTTTTGCCATCCCGCCACAGCGACTGATGCACATGGCTCGAACTGCCCACACGCTCGCGGTGCCACTTGGGCAAAAACGTCGCGGAAACCCCATGCTGATGGGAAATCTCTTTCACCGCATGTTTGGCAATCGTGTGATGATCGGCGCAGGCCAACGCCTCGTCATATTTCAGGTTCAGCTCTTCTTGCCCCGCTTCGGCCTCGCCTTTGGACCCCTCCACCGGCAAACCCATCGCGCGCAAATGATTGCGGATCGGGCGCATCACAAACTCTTCCTTGGTGGTCTGGAAGATGTTGTAATCCTCGTTGTAATCGCTGATCGGCTGCAAATTGCGGAAACCGGCGCGGGCGTTTTCCTCATAGCTGCCTTTGAACAGGAAAAACTCCAGCTCCGTCGCCATGTAAGGCGTCAGGCCCATCGCCTCGGCGCGGGCAATCTGCGCCTTGAGCATCTCGCGCGGGGAATGGGCCACAGGGGCGTGGGTCTTATGGTCCTCCACATCGCACAGAACCATCGCCGTCGCCTCCAGCCATGGCATCACCCGCAGCGTGCTCAGGTCCGGCTTCATCGTGTAATCGCCATAGCCGCTTTCCCAGCTGGTCGAGGCAAAACCATCCGGCGTCGCCATCTCCAAATCCGTGGCCAGCAAATAGTTGCAACAATGGGTCTCGCCCTCTGCGATCTCCAAAAACGCCTCGGCATGCAGACGCTTGCCCATCAGGCGGCCTTGCATATCCACGAAACACACCAACACGGTGTCGATCTCTTTATTGGCGATAGATGTCTTAAGCTCTGTAAATTTCATGAGACCCGTCCGTGTCTAAAAACCCCCGGCGCAGACCTGCCACGCCGGGGAAACTCCTATCAAGAATAGCGGTAAGGACGACCAGCTTTTTTCATGTCGTCGTTATATTTCCGCAAAATCTCGATCACCTTGGCCTTGGTGGGACTTTCGGCAGCCACCTCATCCCAGAACTTCACAGCCGCATCTTCGACCTGCGCCCATTCTGCATCGGGGATCGTGGTCAGCTTCATCTTATCGCCGTTCACGCGCAGATTGGCCTCGCCGCCCCAATACCACCACTGGCGGTAATAATGCGACTGGTCACAGCACACCCGGAACAGGGTTTGCAGATCCTCAGGCAACTCGTTCCAGCGGTCCATATTGGCAAAGAACGACCCCGCCCATGCGCCCGAAATATTGTTGGTCAGGAAATAGTTGGTCACATCGGCCCAACCCACAGTGTAATCCTCGGTGATGCCCGACCACGCGATACCGTCAAGCTCGCCGGTCTGAACGGCAACCTCGATATCTTCCCATGGCAAGGTCACGGGCACCACGCCAAACTGGCTCAGGAACCGGCCCGCTGTCGGGAAGGTAAAGACCCGTTTGCCCTTTAGATCTTCCAGCGAATGGATCGGCTCTTTGGTGGCAAAATGGCACGGATCCCACGCGCCCGCCGAGATGTGTTTCACCCCAACGGCGGCATATTCTTCGTCCCAGATTTCCGCCAAACCATATTGGTTGAACAACACCGGCACATCCAGCGAGTAGCGCGAGGCAAACGGGAAATACCCGCCAAAAATGGTCACATCCGTGGGCGAGGCCATGGAATCATCATCCGATTGCACCGCGTCGATTGTGCCCTTTTGCATCGCCCGAAACAGCTCGCCCGTCGGCACCAGCTGATCGGCATAGAACAGCTCGATCTGCATCCGGTCGCCCGCGATCTTGTTGAACATCTTGATCGCCGGATCAATCACATGCTCGGCCAAGGCGGCGCCCGCATAGGTCTGCATCCGCCATTTGATCGTGCTCTGCGCCAGCGCAGGTGTCGCCAGCGGCGCCGCCGCAGCACCCACCGCAGCCGTGGTTAAAAACTTACGTCTTGAAGTTGTCATTTGAGAGACCCTCCTATTGGTCAGTAATGTAATGAGCCGTTGTCGGCCTTCTGGTTAATTTCCGTAAACATATTCCGGCAGCCACAGGGCGATCTGCGGGAAACTCATGATGATGATCAACGCCAACACCATCACCCCGACAAAGGGCACAATAGACCCGTAAATGTCGCGCAGGGTAATCTCGGGCGGGGCCATGGCCCGCATCAAAAACAGGTTATAGCCAAAGGGCGGCGTCATATAGGCGATCTGCGTGGTGATCGTATAGAGCACCCCATACCAAATCAGATCAAACCCCAATTCCCCCACCAGCGGCACATAAAGCGGCGCCACAATCACCAACATCGCCGTGTCATCAAGGAACGTGCCCATGATGATGAAGCTCAGCTGCATCAAGATCAAGATCATCCAAGGCGACAGACCCAATTGCTCGGTGAACAGCGTATCAATCGCCTTCACCGCGCCCAGCCCGTCAAACACCGCGCCAAAGCCCAAAGCCGCCAGAATGATCCACATGAACATGCAAGAAATGCCCAAGGTCTGCTGCGTACAGCGCTTGAAAATCGCCCATGTCATCCGCCGCTTGAGCAGCGACACAACCAGCGCCGCCAGCGCCCCCAAAGCCGAGCTTTCCACAAGCGATGTCCAGCCATTCACAAACGGCACCATCATCGTGGCGAAAATCAGCAAAGGCGTCGCGCCCGA
Source organism: Sulfitobacter sp. (assembly GCA_051252055.1). Lineage (GTDB taxonomy): Bacteria > Pseudomonadota > Alphaproteobacteria > Rhodobacterales > Rhodobacteraceae > Sulfitobacter. The sequence goes on along the minus strand of JBPOFD010000001.1, from coordinate 70,583 downwards.
GCCCAGCAGCCTGATCTTCTCGGCCCGTGTCACCTCATCCAGATCGGTCGCAACAGGGCCAAGCGCCGGGTTCATCTTGCAGCGCACCCAGATGTAAAGAATGAACATCCCCGCCATCATCAAACCCGGCAACAGACCCGCCAGCCACAATTGCCCCACAGGCTGCCGCGCGATCATCGCATAAAGCACCAGCACAACCGACGGCGGCACCAAAATCCCAAGGCTCGACCCGGCCTGAATGACCCCCGTCACCATCTTCTTGTCATAGCCGCGCCGCAACAGCTCCGGCAGGGCAATCGTCGCACCAATCGCCATGCCCGCCACCGACAGCCCGTTCATCGCAGAAACCAGCACCATCAACCCGATGGTGCCCATGGCCAAACCGCCACTGATATTGCCGAACCACACATGGAACATGCGATAAAGATCATCCGCCAAACGACTCTCAGACAGCACATAGCCCATGAAAATGAACATCGGCAGCGTCAGCAGCGGATACCATTTCATCAGCTTCATCGCGGCGGCAAAAGGAATGTCCTGCCCGCCCGTACCCCAGAGCGCCATGGCGGCAATCGCGGCAATGGCCCCAATCGCGCCAAACACCCGCTGCCCGCTGAACAGCAGCAACATCATCGACGCGAACATGAAAATGGCGATATATTCTTGGCTCATTCTTGCACCTCGGGCATGTCATGGCCCGCAAGCCGCAGGATATCTTTGCAAAGCTCGGACAGCGCCTGCAACAGCATCAGCGAAAGCCCGATAATCATCACCAATTTGATCGGCCAGATATAGGGCCGCCACGCCGTCGAAGACCGCTCAAGCCGCCCGATCTCTTCCGCCCCGGTCAGCAGCCCCGCAAAGAACCGGATCGGCGCATCCCCCCAATAGCCCAGCGAATAAGCCGTGGAGCCAAGCGCCCCATAAAGCAGCACCCCAAGGAAAAAGATCAAAAACAGCACCGTGAAACAATCCACCGCCGCTTTGCGCCGCAGCGACCATTCCCCGTAAAACAGGTCCATCCGCACATTCGATCCCATCAAGATCGAATAGGGCCCGCCCAGCATGTAATACCCAACCATGAAAAATTGCGCCATTTCCAGCGTCCACAGGGATGGGTTGAAAAACGTCTTGGAAATCGACGACCACAGCAACACCGCCATCAAGGCAAACAGCCCAAACATGGCCACCCGCCCGATGCGCAGGTTGATGCCGTCTACTATTCCAACAAACCTACGCAATGCGTTCATTATGCCGCTCCCGCCGCTTGGCCCAGATCGGCCAGCGCCGCCCGCAGGCTCTCGGCCAGATGCACCGCCATGGCCTGCGCGCTTTGCGGCGTGTCGATCAGATCATTGCGCACTTCGATCATCGTTGTATGCAGCCCCCGCGCCCCCGCATGTTTGCGCAGCGAATGGGTCACCCCGTCCTGCGCCGCATAGGGCTGGTTCAACGCGGCCTCATACATGCCCCGCGCCTGTTCCTGCGCACAAAAATGCGTGCTCAGATGCGCGTTGTCATCATGCAAAAACCCAAGCTCCACCCGGCGCGGCGCGCCATGATAGGTCGGCGTGAAACTATGCACCGTCACCACGGCCACCGGGCCGCGCGCCTTGGCCATCTGCGTGTCGATCATCCGCGCTGCCCCGCTGTGAAACGGGCGCGACACCAGATCATACCGCTGCCGCCGCGCGGCCTCGCTCAAACCTGCATTGCCGGGTATCTCAAAAATCTCGCTCTTGGGCGGTATGCAATCGGGCGCATCAAACGGGCGGTTACAATCGTAAATCAACCGCGACACACCGCCATAAACCAGCGGCGCATCCAGCGCCCGCGCCATGCCAAACGCCAGATCAAGCGCGCCAATATCGCCCGCCACATGGCTGGCGCGCACATCTTCCCCAATGCCCAAATCGCCAAAATCTTCAGGAAAACAAAACGACGCATGCTCACAGATCAAAACGATCGGTGCCATTCCATCGGTTTTGAAAAACCGAACCGGTGCCCAGCTCTTGTCATTCATCTTACAGCGCTCTCCTCTATGTAGAAATGTCTACAACGGCCCACGCTTTGTCAATTTTCTTTTGTAATTTTTACTACAGAATGCAGTATCGTGTAATTTCAATGTAAATAGTGCGGGATTGATATGCTTGTTCGTGATCTGGTTGAAACGCATCGCTCTGACCTGACAGCCGCCGAACGGCGTCTGGTGCCCTTTCTCAAGGACGATTCCCTTGCGATTGAACTGCAATCCATCACCAAACTGGCCGAAGCCGCCAATGTCTCGACCCCCACGGTGATCCGCCTTGCGCGCAAACTGGGGTTCGACGGTTTCCCGACCTTGCAAAACGCCATCCGCGCCGAGCTGGCCGAGCGCATCAAACTGCCCCTCGCCAAACTAGAGGCCCAAACCCCCGACGCCCGCGAAACCCATATCGTCAGCAATTTCGCCGGGCGCGTGGTGGATAATCTCAACCAAACCATCGCCATGCTGGATTTTGACATGTTCGATGCCGCCGCCCGCCTGCTGGCCGATCCCAGCAGCAGCATCCACCTGCTGGGCGGGCGCATCACCCGCTCCAACGCGGATTACTTCTTCAACCACCTGCAAATCATCCGCCCCAACGTGACCCAGCTTTCCGCCTCCCCCAGCGTCTGGCCGCAGAACATTCTGGACATGAATGAAAACTCCGTCCTGATCATCTTCGACATTCGCCGCTATGAAAAAGAGCTGGAAAAACTCGCACAGCTTGCCGTGTCCCAAGGCGCCAAGATCATTCTGTTCACCGATCAATGGGGCTCCCCGATTGAACGATTCTCCACCAAATGTTTCCGCGCCATGGTTGAAGCCCCCTCAAGCTGGGATTCAACCATCGCCATCAATCTCATCGTGGAATCCCTGATCGCGCAGGTGCAAAAACTCTCCCCCAAAAGCAGCGCCGAACGGATCAGCCGCATGGAACAGGTGATTGGCGAAACCAACATCTTCCGCAGCAGCTAAAGCCGCCTAAGCACTGGATATCTAATAACAAACAACCGCCGGCGGCGGCGCTCTTGCCGGTGGCAATCGCGTGTTAATCTCAGCCTGGTAGAAAGGGGAGGGGTAAGTGGTGAGCCGTGTTGGGTTCGAACCAACGACCTACTGATTAAAAGTCAGTTGCTCTACCAACTGAGCTAACGGCCCACGTTGGCGTTACTTAGAAAGGTCACGCCGGGGGGTCAAGCACATTTGTTAAGAAAAACCGACTGATTGCTGGAATAGTGCATTCTTCGGGGTTATATCCGCGCCATGGCGCAAAATGACCCCCTCTCACTGCCCTTCATGAAGATGCACGGGCTTGGCAACGACTTCATCGTCGTTGATTCGCGTGCGCAGCACCATGATTTATCCATGCCGCTGATCATCGCCTTGGCCCACCGACAGTTCGGCGTGGGCTATGACCAGCTTGCCGTGATCGAAAACGGCACAGGGGACGCGCATTTGACCTTTTACAACGCCGATGGCTCCACCTCGGCGGCCTGCGGCAATGCCACCCGCTGCATTGCGCGCTACCTGATGGACGAATCGGGCGCAGACCACCTGCACCTGACCACAGATCGCGGCGATCTTTTTGCGCGGGACGCGGGCAATGGCCTCACATCCGTAAACATGGGCCAGCCCCAGCTTGACTGGCAAGACATCCCCCTCGCTTCCGAAATGGACACGCTGCACTTGCCAATCGAAGGCGCGCCCACCGCCACCGGCATGGGCAACCCGCATTGCAGCTTCTTTGTCGATGACATCACCGCCATCGACCTGCCCGGCTTTGGCGCGGCGCATGAACATCACCCGCTCTTCCCCCAGCGCACCAATGTGCAAATCGCCCAGCTTATCGGCCCCGATCACCTGCGCATGCGCGTCTGGGAGCGCGGCGTGGGCGTCACACTGGCCTCTGGCTCCTCCTCCTGCGCTGTGGCGGTTGCCGCCGCCCGCCGGGGCCTCACATCGCGCAGCCTGCGCATTGATCTGGATGGCGGCACATTGCACATCACATGGGCCGAGGATGGCGTCTGGATGACCGGACCCACCATGCATGTCTTCACCGCAAACCTCACCGCGCAATTCATGGCAGCAGCCACATGAGCGTGCCCGTCTTTTCCAACCACGGCTGCCGCCTCAACGCCTATGAAACCGAAGCCATGCGCGAGCTGGCCGAAGAAGCAGGCCTGAAAAACGCCGTCATCATCAACACCTGCGCTGTCACCGCCGAGGCCGTGCGCAAAGCCCGCCAAGACATCCGCAAGCTGCGCAAAGCCCACCCAGACGCCCGCCTGATCGTCACCGGCTGCGCCGCGCAAACCGAACCTGCGACTTTCACCGCCATGGAAGAAGTCGACGCCGTGATCGGCAACACCGAAAAAATGATCCAAGGCACATGGCAAGGGCTGGCCGCTGATTTCATCGGCGAAACCGAAACCCTGCAAGTTGACGACATCATGTCCGTCACCGAAACCGCAGGCCACCTGATCGACGGGTTCGGCACCCGAAGCCGCGCCTATGTACAGGTGCAAAACGGCTGCGACCACCGCTGCACTTTCTGCATCATCCCCTATGGCCGGGGCAATTCGCGCTCTGTGCCTGCGGGCGTTGTGGTCGATCAAATCAAACGGCTGGTGGATAAAGGCTTCAACGAGGTTGTGCTCACCGGGGTCGATCTCACCAGTTGGGGCGCCGATCTGCCTTCAACGCCCCGGCTGGGCGATCTGGTGATGCGCATCTTGAAACTCATCCCCGATCTGCCGCGCCTGCGCATCAGCTCAATCGATTCGATTGAGGTGGATGAGAACCTGATGCAGGCCATCGCGACCGAACCGCGCCTGATGCCGCATCTGCACCTGTCGCTGCAACATGGCGATGACCTGATTCTCAAACGTATGAAACGCCGGCACCTGCGCGATGATGCAATCCGCTTCACCCAAGAGGCGCGCAAACTGCGCCCCGACATGACCTTTGGCGCGGATATCATCGCAGGCTTCCCCACGGAAACCGACGCGCATTTCGAAAATTCGCTCAAATTGGTGGAAGATTGCGACCTGACATGGCTGCATGTCTTCCCCTATTCCAAACGCGAAGGCACCCCGGCGGCAAAAATCCCGACGCAGGTTAATGGCAATGTGATCAAAGCCCGCGCCGCCCGTCTGCGCGCGGCGGGCGATGCCCAAGTCCAGCGGCACCTGAACGCACAGCTTGGCCAAACCCATCACGTCTTGATGGAAAGCCCCACCATGGGCCGCACCGCACAATTTGCCGAAACCCATTTCGCCGCGCCTCAACCCGAAGGGGCCATTGTGCGCGCGCGCATCACCGGCCTCGCGGGCGAGCAGCTTCGCGCAGAGCCGCTCTAAACAAACACCCACGCACCTATAAACGCAAAACGCCCCCGCAGTTTCCTGCGAGGGCGTTTCTATTGAACTCTAGCGGTTGATCAAACGTCTTTGCGCTTGATCGGTGCCCAGATTTTCTTGTTGGTCAGGTACAGCAGCACAGACATCAGGCCCAGCATGATCACCCCGGCAAAACCTGCCTGCTTACGCGCAGCCAGCTTTGGCTCGGCGGTCCACATCAAAAAGGCCGACACATCTTCTGCAAGGTGGTGCAGATCGGCGGCATGCCCATCGGCAAATTCCACCTGATCATCCGCCAGCGGCGGTGCCATGGCGATCCAGCCACCGGGGAAGATGCTGTTTTCATACAAGGTCACACCGGCTTGGGTCTTGCTCTCGCCTGTGTAGCCCGCCAGCAGCGCGGTGATATATTCCGGGCCGCCAATGCCTTTCATGAACTGGTTGATCCCCAGACCGTAAGGCCCGTGGAAACCCGCCCGTTTCTTCGCCATCAGCGACAGGTCAGGCGCATTGCCCAGCGACGAGCCGGGGAAGTGATCCGCCCAAGAACCGGGGCGCGTGTCATCCAACTCGGCATCGAACACGTCGAACCCTTTGGCATATTCACGCACCTGATCGGCTGGCATGGACGGGCCGCCATCATCCGCCAACGTGCGGAAAGACACATATTGCAGGCCGTGGCAGGCCGCACAAACTTCTGTGTAAATCTGCAAGCCGCGCTGCAACTGGTTCACGTCATATGTGCCAAACGGGCCATCGAAAGAGAAGTCGATGTTCTCCACATGGCCCTCACTGCCACCGGCCGCAAATGCGGACGGTGCCAATGTGAATGCCAATACAGCAGAGAGAAGCGTTTTGGTCAGTCGTTTCATAAGTCTCACTCCGCCGGGTTGGCCGACGTTTTTGCCGGATAATGTGCGTCAAAGTCTTCTTCGATTGTCGCAGGAATCGCCTGCGGTTTCTCGATCACGCCAAGCAGCGGCAAGATCACGAGGAAATAACCGAACCAATAGGCCGACGCGATCAAAGAGAAGCTCGCATAGGGTTCTTCCGCAGGCATCGCTCCCAGCCACATCAGGGCAAAGAAATCGACAACCAGCAGGGCAAACCACCATTTGAACATCGGGCGATATTTACCCGAACGCACGCTTGATGTGTCCAGCCAAGGCGCCAGCGCCATAACGGCAATCGCGCCAAACATCGCCAGAACACCAAAGAACTTCGCATCCACAATGCCGTTGGTCACAAAGGAGGCAATCTGCACCACCCAAACCTCGGCTGTGAAGGCCCGCAAAATCGCATAGAAGGGCAGGAAATACCATTCCGGCACAATATGCGCAGGCGTGCTCAGCGGGTTCGCCTCGATATAGTTATCGGGGTGGCCCAGATAGTTCGGCATGAAACCAACAATGGCAAAGAACACCATCAGAATGATCGCCAACGCGAACAGATCCTTGATCACAAAGTAAGGCCAGAACGGCACGGTGTCTTTTTGCGCTTCCTCTTTCGAGGCGCGGCGCACTTCAACACCTGTCGGGTTGTTGTTGCCCGTGCTGTGGAACGCCCAGATGTGCAAGATCACCAAACCGGCAATCACAAATGGCAGCAGGTAATGCAGGCTGAAGAAACGGTTCAGCGTGGCATTATCCACCGCAGGCCCGCCCAGCAGCAGCGTTTGCAGGCTCTCGCCAATGAACGGGATCGCGCCAAACAGGCCGGTGATCACGGTCGCACCCCAGAAGGACATTTGCCCCCATGGCAGAACATAACCCATGAAACCCGTCGCCATCATCAGCAGATAGATCAACATACCGATGATCCACGTGACTTCGCGCGGGGCCTTATACGACCCGTAATAAAGACCGCGGAAAATATGCGCATAAACCGCCACAAAGAACAGCGACGCGCCATTCATATGCAGATACCGCAGCATATAGCCGCCGCGCACATCGCGCATGATATGTTCAACCGATGCAAACGCCTGATCCACATGCGGCGTGTAATGCATGGCCAGCACAATGCCGGTCACAATTTGCAGCGCCAGACAGAAGGTCAGAACAATGCCCCAGATCCACATCCAGTTCAGGTTCTTCGGGGTGGGGATCATCAGCGTGTCATAAAGCAAGCCAACAACAGGCAAACGGCTGTGCAGCCATTTTTCGCCCGAGGACTTGGGTTCGTAATGGTCGTGAGGAATTCCAGACATCTCGCTCTCCCTTAACCCAGTTTGATCGTGGTTGGATCCACGAATTCAGCTACCGGAACCGGCAGGTTGGTCGGCGCAGGGCCTTTGCGGATGCGGCCGGACGTATCGTAATGCGAGCCGTGGCAGGGGCAGAACCAGCCGCCAAAATCGCCGGCATCGCCCAGTGGCACACAGCCCAAATGGGTGCACACACCCATCATCACCAACCATTCGCCCGCTTCATCAAGCGAGCGGTTCTCATCCGTGGCAGGCACATCACCTGTCAGGTTTTCATTCTCGGCGTTGCGGTCGGGCAGATCATCAAGGTTCACATCGCGTGCGGCCTGAATTTCATCCTCGGTGCGGCGGCGAATGAACACGGGCTTGCCCAGCCATTTCACCGTCAGCTGCGTACCCACATCCACACCCGAAACATCAACGCGAATAGAGGACAGCGCCTCAACATCCGCAGAAGGGTTCATCTGATTGACCAGCGGCCAAACGGCGGCGCCGGTAACAACGGCGCCTGTCCCGGCGGTCGCATAATAGAGGAAATCCCTACGGTTCCCGGCGTGTTCATCTTCTTGAGACACGGGCATTCTCCATTTCTTGGGCCATTTTTGAACGGCCAACAGGCTAAAGCGCGGCATTCCAGCCACAAAAACTCACGCGACATTTACCTACACACGGCCTGCGCGTCCAGATGCCAAAGCGCCGCAATGCGCCCCAGCCCCAAGCAAATCAGAAAATTATTAAAATTTTCTCCCGCCTATGCGGATTTTGGAATCGCTGTGGCCTGCATGGAAGGGCGCGATTCGAACGCTGCAAACCACTCTGCCAGCGCCTCATTCCCCTTGCGCCATTGCCGCGCATCATGGCGGAAATCCAAATAAGCCAGCGCGCAAGCAACGCCAATTTGCCCAATGTTCAAAGGGCCTTGCAGCTCGCTCATCCAACGCTCATTCACCGCCGCAACCCCGCGCGCCACCTTATCCCACTGCCCCTCGACCCATTCGGGCATGCGCAATTCCTCGGGCCGCAGCCGCCATTCATAGGCCACCAAAAGCGCCGCATCCAAAATGCCATCCGCCGTCGCCTCCAGCGTGCGCAGGTCCCAATAACGCGCGCCTGTGCCATAAAGCCCACAGTCGCCCCGCCCATCCAGAAATTCGCAAATCACCCGGCTGTCAAAAAGCGTCGGCCCCTCGGCCCGCTCCAGCGCAGGCACTTTGGCCAAGGGATTCTTTGCCAATAGCCCCGCATCAGGGGCCAGCGGCGTTGTCACCGCAGAAACCAGCTCGACATCATCCAGCTGCCCGGTTTCATGCAGTAAAACCATGACTTTACGCACATAAGGCGAGGTCGGGGAGTGATAGAGCTTCATCAGTTATTCCTTTGATTCATAGCGCGCTGCTTGCCGCACTATCCGCGCAAAGCTGCGCACAGGCAATCACGGCTTTGCGCCCGCCCCCTGCATCATCTGCGCCAAGATCTGCGGCTGGTTGCCCTGCCCCGCCTGCGCCACTGCATCCGCCGCCCGCAGCCGCACCGCATCGGGCTTGTTCTGGCTCAGCTTCCATGTGCCATCGACGCCCGTCACCCGAAACTGGCAGGGCACAATCTGCCGCATCATCTTTTCGAGCGCCTCAGGCGTCATCTTATCCGCCCGCCACGGCGCTTTGGGCGCCAGCCGCGCCTCGAAAAACGTCGATTGCTGGTCCAGCACCCCGCGCAGCGCCGCCTGCGGCAGCATCTCCAAAACCCCGGTCAAATGCACCGCCACATAATTCCACGTCGGCACCTGATCGGGCACCCCGTACCAATCGGGCGAGACATAGCCATCGGGGCCGCTCACCGCGATCTTGGCGGGCATCCCTGCCGCCAAACCCCGCGCAATCGGGTTGGAGCGCACCAGATGCAACAGCGCCATATCGCCCGCGTCATTGAGCACAAAGGGCACATGGCTGATCAACGGCGCGGCCCCCTCGGCCCCACCCATCACCAACATGCCAAACCCCACGTCCCGCGCAAAACTCAGGTTCTTTTGACTGTCTGCATCGTGAAAAATCGGGTTCGGGTGCATCCGTACTCTCCTAAAACGGTATTTTCTTGTTGCAGCCCCCGCCGCCTCTTGGCAACGTCTTTCCATTCTCAGGGCGGGGCGAAACTCCCCACCGGCGGTATATGGGCATTGCCCCATGAGCCCGCGAGCGGCCTTCTCGAAGGTGTCAGCAGATCTGGTGAGACGCCAGAGCCGACGGTCATAGTCCGGATGAAAGAGAATGCGATCAGCCGCCACACCCCCGTCTTGGGGCTGGCACTGGCCGTAATCGCCTTGGGTGGACGTGTCTGAACCTAAAGGAGATTACTATGACACATGGCAATGCTGCCCCCGCCCGCTTCGCCTTTATCAAAGCCAGCTGGCACGCCGATATCGTAGATCGCGCGCTCGAAGGCTTTAGCGAAACCATTCCCATGGACCAGATCGACGTGATCGACGTGCCCGGCGCTTTTGAAATGCCGATCATGGCGCAAAAACTGGCAAATACCGGGCAATATGCCGCCGTGATCTGCGCGGCATTTGTGGTCGATGGCGGCATCTACCGGCATGATTTTGTCGCCAGCACCGTGGTCGACGGGCTGATGCGCGTGGGGCTCGACACCGGCGTGCCGGTGCTCTCGGTCTCGCTGACCCCGCATCACTACCAAGAAACCGACCACCACAATGCGATCTATCGCGCGCATTTCGTGACCAAAGGCCGCGAAGCTGCCGGGGCCGCGCTGCAAATCACCGCCGCAATGGCCGCCTAACCCAAATAGGCACGCAGCTCCGGCGGAGGATTCTCCAACAATGCCGCCGCCGGAGCAGGCGCATGCGCACGGCCCCCTTCGACAAAAATCACCTCATCGGCAATGCGCTGCACATCGCCGGGCGCATGGGTCACCATCAACAGGCCCGCACCGGTCTCGGCCACCAGATCCTGCACCAGATCCAACATCTCATTGCGCAGCGCCGGCCCCAGCGCGGCAAAAGGCTCATCAAGCAAAATCCAAGGCCGCGCCTGCACCAACACCCGCGCCAAAGCCACCCGGCTTTGCTGCCCGCCCGACAGGGCCGCAGGGCGCTTTTGCGCATGATCTTGCAAACCAACCCGCGCCAACGCCCCCGCAACCCGCTCCTTCTCCGGCCCGCTCAGCCGCATATCAGGCCGCAGCCCCAGCCCCACATTCTGCGTCACACTCAGATGCGGAAACAGGTTGTTATCCTGAAACAGCATGGTCATGGGCCGCGCGCTTGGCGGCTGATCCTGCAAAGGCTCCCCGACCCAAAGTAACTGCCCCGCCGCAAAGGGCACAAAGCCGCAAATCGCATTGAGCAACGTCGATTTTCCCGCCCCCGACGGGCCAATCACCGCATATCTGCGCCCCTGCTCCAGCGTAAAATCCGCCCGCAGCACAAAATCTTCCTGCTCAATCCGCAGCCCGTCAAATTTCAGCATGCCAGCGTCCCAACTTGTCGAATATCCAGAAAATCCCAAGGCTCAGCACCAGCAAAACCAGCGCCGCCCCCGCCGCCGCCTCCATCCGGTAGGCCCCCATCAGCCGCAGCATCTGCAACGGCAAAGTGGCGCGCTCTTGATCGGCAAACAGGGCAATCACCCCCAGATCCCCCATCGACAGCGCCCCGGTCAGCCCCGCCGCAAAGCCGATCTGCGCCCGCAACTGCGGCACAATCACCCAGCGCCAAAGCGCCCAGCCGCGCAGCCCCAGCGATTGGCTGAGCCTGCCATGCCGCGCCAACACCTCGCGCAGCGGCGGCACCAAAACCCTCAGCACAAACGGCAGCGCCAACATCGCATTGACCAGCGCCGTTACCGGCCACGCCAGCCGCGCCGGGTCCATCACCGGGTTGATCAAAATGAACCAGCCCGTGCCAATCATCAACGGCGATGCCGCCAGCCCCAACAGGCCAATCGCCTCCATCCCGCCGCGCCGCCGCGCCGCGATCCATCCCGCCATCGGCAAAGCCAGCAGCAACATCAACGCAACAGACCCAAGCGCCACACCAACCGAGACCCCCGCCGCCTGCCACACAGACCCCGGCATCTGCCCGATCCCGCCAATGCCCCGCGCCGTGGCCGACGCCAGCGGCAACAGCAAAAACCCCGCCGCCGCCGCGATCAGGGCGCCATCCGCCCCCCGCCGCCAGCCCCCCGGCACATCCCAGCGCTGCACAGGCCTGCCCAGCCCGCCGCCCACTTGCAAAGGCGGCAAAATCCAAAACGCCAGCACCGCCGCGCCCCCAGCCACGGCCAGCTGCACAAGCGACAAAAGCGCCGCACGGCTCAGATCAAAATCAAACCGGAACGCCTGATAAATCGCCAATTCCACTGTGGTCGCGCGCGGCCCGCCCCCCAGCGTCAGCGCCACAGCAAAAGACGTCAGGCAAATCACGAAGATCAGCGCCGCCGCCCCCGGCACCACCTGCGCCAACATCGGATATTCCAACACCCGCGCCACCCCGCGCGGGCTGAGACGCAACTGTGCCGCCACACGAAACCGCTCCGCGGGGATGCCCTGCCAGCCCTGCAAAATAAGCCGTGTCGCCAGCGGTAGGTTGAAAAACACATGCGCCAGAACCACACCGCTGAGCCCATAGATGGACAGGCTCGGCAGGCCAAGCAGCCCCAGCAAATCATTCACCCAGCCGCCGCGCCCGAACACCGCAAGCAGACCAAACACCGCAACGATAACGGGCAAAATAAACGGCGCGCCAAGCAGCACCAACAGCGCCTCGCGCCCGGCAAACCGCCGCCGCGCCAACGCCCGCGCCAAAGGCACGGCCAGCGCCACAGACACCAGCGCCGATAAAAACGCCTGCCAAATGGTGAAACGCACCGCCGCCCAATCGCCCGGCTGCAACCCGCGCCCCGGCTCCATCCGCCACAGAACCGCGCCCAGCGCCGCCGCGATTAAAACGGCAATGCTGAACGCGGCACCTGCGCCGGTTCTGGCGCTTATTTGGAAAGCGCGGTCAGCCATTCATCCAGCGCCGTCGCGCGCAGCGCAGGCACATCCTGCGGCGCAATAAGCAAGGCTTTGCTTGGCTGAACCATCGTTTCAAACCCGGCTGGCAACCCCGCTTTGGGGGTCACAGCAGGGTACATCCAATTGGTTGTCGGAAGCACGCTCTGCGCCGCATCCGACACCATGAACTGCATGAACTGCGCTGCCAATTCCGGCTGATCACTGCCCGCCAAACGGCCCAGCACTTCAACCTGCATATAATGCCCCTCAGCAAAATCTGCGGTGGTCTTGCTGTCATCTTCCTCGGCAATCAAATGATAGGCAGGCGAAGTGGTGTAGCTCAGCACCATATCGGCCTCGCCTTCCAAAAACAGCCCATATGCCTCTGACCAACCGGGCGTCACCGTCACCACATTATCCGCCAACTCGGCCCAGATATCCGCCGCCTCATCGCCGTAAGCCGCCTTGACCCACATCAGCAGGCCCAACCCCGGCGTCGAGGAACGCGGATCTTGAATAACAATCTTCGCATCGCTTGCCGCCAAGGCTTTGAAATCACCGGGCGCGGCAAAATCCTTGCCATGCACAAAGGCAAAATAGCCCCAATCATAGGGCGCAAAAACCGCGTCATCCCATGCCACGGGCAAATCATATTCCGCCATCACTGCGGTATCGGCAAACAGCCCCGTCTCCTTGGCCGCCGCTATCAACGCCGTATCCAGCCCCAGAACCACATCCGCCTCCGAACGCGCCCCCTCCAGCTTGAGCCGCGCCAAAAGCGCTGCACCATCGCCCGCGCCCACAAATTTCAGATCACAGGCACATTCCGCCTCGAACGCAGTCTTAATCGCGGGGCCCGGCCCCCAATCCGACACAAAACTATCATAGGTATAAACCACCAGCTCAGGGGTCTGGGCCATCGCCCCGCCCGCCGTAAAACTTGCTGTGATCATTCCAGTGGCAGCAAAAACAAAAGACTTCATCGCATCCTCCAAATTTGCGGCGGCGAGAGTTTGGATGCTGGTCCAGACCTTCCCTCCGCCGGTGTTAACCGGTTCAGGTTCAACGGGTCAGCTTGCGCACTCTCAGCCCTATGGGCCCCCCGAGGTTCCTTTGGCCTAGGCGTTAACCCCCGCAATGGCAAGCGCAAAGCCCCCCAAAAACCCTTGAGCCATGGCCCAGCGCCCGTTAAGGCAAACCACAAAGGAGCGCTGCACATGTCGATCAACAGCTTTGGCCATCTCTTCCGCGTGACCACTTGGGGCGAAAGCCACGGGCCCGCACTTGGCGCCACCGTCGACGGCTGCCCTCCGGGTGTGCAGATCGACGAAACCATGATCCAGCACTGGCTCGACCGCCGCAAACCGGGGCAAAACAAATACACCACCCAACGCCGCGAGGCCGACGAGGTGCGTATTTTATCCGGCACATTCGAAGGCAAAACCACCGGCACGCCGATCCAGTTGATGATCGAAAACACCGATCAACGCTCCAAAGATTACGGCGACATCAAAGATAAATTCCGCCCCGGCCACGCCGACATCACCTATTTCCAAAAATACGGCATCCGCGATTATCGCGGCGGCGGGCGCTCCTCTGCGCGCGAAACCGCCGCGCGTGTGGCCGCGGGCGGTCTGGCCCGCGAAGCGATCAAACTGCTTGCGCCAAACCTGCAAATCACCGGCTACATGGTGCAAATGGGCCCCCATAAAATCGACCGCGCCGCGTTTGATTGGGACCAGATCGAACAAAACCCCTTCTGGGTGCCTGATGCGGAGGCCGCAACCGACTGGGCCACCTATCTGGACGGCCTGCGCAAATCAGGCTCCTCCGTGGGCGCGATCATCGAGATTACCGCACGCGGCGTGCCCGCAGGGCTGGGCGCGCCGATCTATGGCAAACTCGACACCGATCTTGCCGCCGCCATGATGAGCATCAACGCCGTCAAAGGTGTGGAAATTGGCGAAGGCATGTCCGCCGCCATGCTCACCGGCGAATTGAACGCGGATGAAATCACCATGGGGCCAGAGGGGCCGGAATATTCCTCCAACCATGCGGGCGGCATTCTGGGCGGTATCAGCACAGGCCAAGACGTGGTGTTGCGCTTTGCGGTGAAACCCACCTCCTCGATCCTGACCACCCGCCAGACCATCACCACCTCGGGCGAGAACACGCAGATCATCACCAAAGGCCGCCACGACCCCTGCGTCGGCATCCGCGCCGTGCCAGTGGGCGAGGCAATGATGGCCTGCGTCTTGCTGGATCATTTGCTGCTGCACCGCGGCCAGATTGGCGAAAATCGCGGCATCATCGGCGGCCCATCTTAACTCCGGCCCGCCTTAACTCCGGCCCGCCCTAACTCTGGCCCGCCTTAACCCTGATCGGTCCAAAGCACCTTGCCGTCCGAGGCCTCAAGCCCCGGCGAAATGCCAAAAGCAATCCGGTAGGTCTTGGAGAAATGCGACAGCGAGCGGAACCCGCAAACCACCGACACATCCGTCACCGACATATCGGTCTGGCGCAGCAGGTTGCGCGCTTTCTCCAGCCGCATCTTTAGATAATACCGCTTTGGCGCAGCCCCCAGATACCGCGCAAACAACCGCTCAAGCTGCCGCGTCGACAGCCCCACCAGATCGGCAATCTCATCGGGCCGAAGCGGATCTTCCAGATTGGCCTCCATCACCTGCAACGCCATAAGCAGCTTGGGATTGCGCAGCTCTGGCCGCGATTGCAGCGAGGCCCGCTGCCCTGCCCCATGGGCGCGCGGCACGGTGTACACCATCTGATCGGCCACCCATGTGGCCATCTCCACCCCGTAATCATCCTTGACCCGGTGCAGCATCATATCCATCGACGCCGCCCCGCCCGCACAGGTAAACACCCGCCCATCCACGGAAAAAATGCTATCTTCCATGATCACATCCGGCAGCATCTCGGCCAAAGCGGTGCGGTATTCCCAATGGGTCGTCACCCGCTTGCCGCCAATAAGCCCCGCCAGCGCCAGCGTATAAGTGCCCGAGGATAACGCGCCATAATCCATCCCCTTACGCGCCTGCCTGCGCAGCCACGCCAACAGCGGCTTGGTCGATCCTTCCCCGGCTTTCTCGCCCGCGCAGACAATCAACGTCTCCTCGCGGTCCAGCTCAACCAGCCCCTCATCCACCCCCACCTGAACCCCGTTATAGGTCCGCACCGGGCCGCCGCCCTCAGACAGCAACCGCCAGCGATAATAGGGCAAGCCGCTGGCATGGTGATTGGTGAGCGACAGCGCATCAAGCGCGCAAGAAAGCCCCAGCATCGAAAACCCCGGCAAGAGCAAAAACGCATATGCCTTGGGCCTGGCCTCCTGCTGCATGGTACATCCTTTGCGTCACCTCAGGCTCCCAACCTAGGCGCGGCGCGCAGGGCGTTCTGGCTAAATAACGACGCTTTTGCGCAGAATTCACCGCGCGCCTTATCCCGCACGCGGCTTGGCCTGCCGCGACAGCTGCACCGCCAAAATCCCAAAGGCAATCACCACAACCCCCAACACATCCAGCGGCCCCAGCCGCTCACCCAGAAGCAACGCCGCAATCGCGACTCCCAGAAACGGATTAAGAAAATGAAACGTCGCCGCCCGCGTGGCGCCAATCCGGTTCACCAACCAGAACCACACCACCGTGGCCGCCAAACCCGGCACCAAACACGTATAGGCAAACGCCAGCGCCAAACTCAGGCTCGGATCAACCCGGGGCGTCTCAAGCAACAACGTCGCCACACTCAGCGCCGCGCCCCCGCACAACATCTGCACCCCCACGATCATCAGGAAATTGCCCCCCGACGTGGCCCCGCGCACCAGCAATGTCGCCGCCGTCAGCGCCAGCACGCCAATCGCACAAAGCATCAACCCAAAGCCATCCACCCCGGCCCCGATCCGCGCGCTCATGATCATCACCACACCCGCAACCCCGGCCAGCAACCCCGCAACCCCCAAAGGCCGCAACTTCTCGCCCAGCAACAACCACGTGGCCAGCGCCACAAGCAGCGGCATGGTCGAGGCAATGATCGCCGCCACCGAGGCCTCAACCGTCTGCATCGCCACAAAATTCAGCCCCAGATACAGCGCGTTCTGCAACACCCCAAACACCGCCGTGGCGCGCCATTGCGCCGGGGTCAACCGCCAGCTTTGGCCCAGCGCCAGCGCCACCCCAACCCCCAGCGCCCCCGAGATCAAAAACCGCAGCGACAGCGCAAAAAGCGGCGAGGCATCGGCCACAATAATCCGCGCCGAAGTAAAGGCCGACGACCACATTACCGCAAAGGCAAAGCCCATCAAAATTGCTCGAATATCCATCGCCGATTTCCTCCATAGCGCCGCGCGACACTGTGCTGAATTCACCCCCGGCGCAATCGGCCTTGCGCAATAAAAAAGGGCCGCCCAAAAGCGACCCGATTTAAACTTTTAATACCGCTGATTTATGCAATCACGGTAGGCCAGAAAGGCTTAGCCGTTCACGCTGTCTTTCAGCGCTTTGGCGATGGTCATTTTCACAACCTTGTCGGCTTCTTTCTTGAACTGCTCACCGGTGGCAGGGTTGCGCACCATGCGCTCGGGGCGCTCGCGGCAATAGATTTTGCCAACGCCAGGCAGGGTTACTGCGCCGCCGCCAGATACTTCACGGGTGATCAGGTTGCATACTGCTTCCAGTGCTGCGCCTGCAGATTTCTTGTCGGTGCCCATGTCATCGGCCAATGCGGCTACGAGTTGGGTTTTTGTCATTGGTTTTGCCATTTGTTATCTCCAGTCTCCGCCCGAGTTTTGGGCCTCATGCGCAGAATGTAACGGTATATAGTGGTGGAACACAACGAATAGCGTCAGCAAAATAGGCGAAAACAGCGGATTTCTGCGGTTTTTCGTCTTATAAAAAGGCCGTTTCATCGAAGGACCGCAATTTTCGGCTGTGAATCCGCTCCAGCGGCATCTTTCTTAACTGTTCCATGGCGCGAATACCGATCATCAAATGCCGTGCAACTTGGGTTTTATAAAAGTCCGTCGCCATACCAGGCAGCTTCAATTCCCCATGCAGCGGCTTATCCGACACACATAAAAGCGTCCCATACGGCACCCGGAACCGATAGCCATTTGCCGCAATTGTCGCGCTCTCCATATCCAGCGCAATCGCGCGGCTCTGGCTCAACCGCTGCACCGGACCAGACTGATCGCGCAGCTCCCAGTTGCGGTTGTCGATTGTCGCCACCGTGCCCGTGCGCATCACGCGCTTAAGCTCGTATCCCTCAAGCTGCGTCACCTGCGCCACCGCCTGTTCCAGCGCAATCTGGATCTCCGCCAAGGCCGGGATCGGCACCCAAACCGGCAGGTCATCATCCAGCACGTGATCCTCGCGCAGATAGGCATGCGCCAGCACAAAATCACCCAAAGCCTGCGTGTTGCGCAGCCCCGCACAATGCCCCACCATCAACCACGCATGGGGGCGCAAAACCGCGATGTGATCCGTGGCGGTTTTGGCATTGGATGGCCCCACCCCGATGTTCACCAAAGTGATCCCGGATCCATCCGCCCGCTTCAAATGATAGGTCGGCATTTGCGGCAGCTTCGCCACGGGCGGCAAGGGCGTATCGGCCTGCGTGATCTCGACATTCCCGGTCGAGACAAAAGACGTATAACCGCTGTCGGGATCGCGCAGCATATCGCGCGCATATTGCTCAAACTCGCTGACATAGAACTGATAGTTGGTGAACAGAACATGGCACTGGAAATGATCAGGGTCCGTGGCCGTGTAATGCGCCAAACGCGCCAGCGAATAATCCACCCGCTGCGCGGTGAACGGCGCCAAGGGCCGCACCCCGTCGGGGCTGGTGTAGGTGCCGTTTACAATATCATCATTGGTGGTGCTCAGGTCTGGCACATCGAAAATATCACGCAAGGTGAAATCCGCCGCGCCCTCTTGGGGAATGTTGATATCCGCATCATTGGTCACGGCAAAATGCACCGGGATCGGCGTGTCAGACGCGCCCACCTGCACCGGCTGCCCGTGGTTCTCGATCAAAAGCCCGATCTGCTGGATCAGATAATGCCGGAACAAATCAGGCCGCGTCACCGTGGCGGAAAACGTCCCCGGCGAGGACACATGCCCAAAGGCCAAACGGCTGTCGACCTGCGCATAAGACGATGTTGAAAACCTGATCTCGGGATAGAACGCCCGCACCCGCCCCTCCGGCGCGCCATCGGCCATGGCCGACAGAAAACTGTCGCGCAGAAAATCCGTGGCTTGGCGGTAAAGCTCCGTCAAACGGTCCACAGCGGCGGTGGCATCGTCAAACAGCTCATGGGCCGGGGCCTCGGGGCTTTGTGCATAGGTATTCATATCATCTCTTTCCTCATATCCCGCCGCAGCGGTGCGCGGCGATCCGCGCCTTCTACATTTCCGTCACCGCTTATTTTGCGATCACATCGATAAATTCAAAACTGCGCACATCCACCAAACCCAAATCCGAAATCCGCAACTCAGGGATCACCACCAGCGCCAATAGCGAATGCTGCATATAGGCGTTGTTAAGCTTGCATCCACAGTCGCGCATGGCCTGCATCATCTGCTCGGCCTTGGCGGCCACATCGGCGGCAGGCTGATCAGACATCAGCCCCGCAATCGGCAATTCCACCATGGCCAATTCTTCGCCCTCGCGGAAAATCGTGATGCCGCCGCCCACAGCCCGAAGCCGGTTCGCCGCCAGCGCCATCTGCTCGGCATCCGTGCCCACCACAATCATGTGATGGCTGTCATGCGCCACACTCGACGCCATGGCCATCGCGCCCTCATAGCCAAACCCCGACACAAAGGCATTCACCACGCCCCCCGTCGCCCGGTGCCGCTCAACCAAAGCGATCTGGCAGACCTCGCCCGTGGCCTGCACCCGGCCTTCGGTGACGGGCAATTCAAACTGCAACGCGCGGGTGGGCGCTTGGTTTTCCACCACGCCAATCACATTGGCCGTGACCGCATTTGCACCTTTTGGCGCGGTGATGGTGAAATCCTCGCCGCGCAAATCGCGGGCCATGTTCACCGTCTGCCGCGCAGCCGCTGGCCAGTCATAATGCGGGCACTCGGCCAAACACACACCGTCTTCGGCCACGATCTTGCCGCGCGCAATCACCACCTCAATCGGCAGGGTCTTCAGATCAGAGGTCAGGATCACATCCGCCCGCCGCCCCGGCGTGAGCGATCCGATATCCCGCTCGAGCCCGAAATGCGTCGCGGTGTTGATCGTCGCCATCTGCAACGCCACCAGCGGATCACAGCCACAGTCAATCGCATGGCGCACAGCGCGGTTCATATGCCCGTCATTCACCAATGTGCCCGAATGGCAATCATCGGTGCACAAGATCATGTTGCGTGAATCGAGCCCCTTTTCCGTGATCGCCGTGATCTGCGTTGCCACGTCATACCACGCCGACCCAAGCCGGATCATCGCGCGCATCCCCTGCCGCATCCGCGCAATCGCATCCGCCTCGCAAGTGCCCTCGTGATCATCGGCAGGCCCGCCCGCCACATAGGCCGCAAACCCCGCCCCCAAATCAGGCGAGGCATAATGCCCGCCCACGGTCTTGCCCGCCCGCTGGGTCGCGGCAATCTCGGCCAACATCTTTGGATCGGCGGCGCTCACACCGGGGAAATTCATCATCTCCCCCAGCCCGATAATCCCCGGCCATGCCATGGCCTCGGCCACATCCTGCGCGGAAATCTCGAACCCCGTGGTCTCCATCCCCGGCGCAGAAGGCGCACAAGACGGCATCTGGGTGAAAATATTGATCGGCTGCATCAGGGCTTCGTCATGCATCATCCGCACCCCTTCCAGCCCCAGCACATTGGCAATCTCATGCGGATCGGTGAACATGCTGGTGGTGCCATGCGGGATCACCGCCCGCGCAAATTCCGCCGGGGTCAACATGCCGCTCTCGATGTGCATATGCCCGTCGCACAGCCCCGGCACCATGAAGCGCCCCTTGGCCTCGATCACCTGCGTCTGCGGCCCTTTGCAATGCGCCGCCGAAGGCCCGACAAAGGCAATCCGCCCGCCGGTGATCGCAATGTCATGACCCGGCAATGTCTCGCGGGTGTGCACATTCACCCAAATGCCCCCTGTGATGATACAGTCAGCAAAACGGCGACCCGCAGCAGTGTCTACAAGGTCGGCGGCGATATCGGGCCAAGAAGGGAAGGTGATTTGCGTCATGGCGCAATGGATCAAACTTGGCGCGCCGAAGCAAGTGCAACCACGCGGTTTCGCAAAACTGTCATCTATCCCGCTGGGATTGCACCCGGCCCACTGCCTGAAAATCCGCCAACTCCGCCCGCAGCCATGCCGCAAACTGCCGCGCTGCTGGCAATTCATGGGCCTGCGGCGATTGGATCAGATAATAGGCCTCCTGCAACACCGCCCGATGGGCAAAAGGCGCAATCAACTGGCCCCGCGCCAACATCTCGCCTGCAATCACATCATGGCCCAAGGCAAACCCGCCGCCGCTCTGCGCCACCGCGAGCGGCACCGAATAGGTCGTCACATAGGTCACCGGCGGCGCGGGCCACGCAAGCCCCTGCTCCTCGGCCCAAATCCCCCAATTGCCCATCATATTGGTGCAATCATACAAGGGCTGGTCGTGCAAATCCGCCAACTCCACCGCATGGCCCGGCGCACAAACCGGATAGTAATGATCGCGGTGCAACAACTCTGCGGTCACGCTCTGCGAGGGGCGCAGCGAGAACCGGATCTCCAGATCCGCCCCCTCCGCCATGTCACGCGGCTCCCAAAGCTCGGTGGAAATATCCAGCGCCACATCCGGATGCGCCGCCCGAAACCGCGGCAAGCGCGGCGCCAACCAATGGATCGCGAATGTCAGGTTGCACTGCACCCGAAGCAACCCCTGCGTGGTGCGCGTAATCGCCTGCGTCCCATGGCGCAGCGTGCGAAACGCATCGCGCACCACCGGCAAATAGGACACCCCCGTGGCCGTCAATTGCAACGCCCGCGCCCGGCGATGAAACAAAGGCCGCCCCAGATGCGCCTCCAACGATTTGATCTGCTGGCTCACGGCGCTCTGCGTCATGTTCAAATCACCCGCCGCCCCGGTGAAGGACAAATGCCGCGCCGCCGCCTCGAACGCCCGCAACCAATTCAGCGGCGGCAATGATCCTCGTTGCATTATAATTCACCCATTAGTCAGACTTATAGATTGCCTGCGATTTTTTCATTGGTCAATGCAGGGGCAGACAGGTCATGTTTCGCGCATCCAGCAAAAAAGGCAGCGCCCCATGACCGAGCCCCACTCCATGACCCGCCCGAACATCGACCATTGGAACGACCGGGCCGATCTGGCCGCCGCCTTCCGCTGGACCGCGCGTCTCAACATGCACGAAGGCGTCGCCAATCACTTCAGCATGGCCGTCAATGACAGCGGCTCGCAATTCCTGATGAACCCCAATCAAATGCACTTCAGCCGGATCAAAGCCTCCGACATGCTGCTGATTGATGCCAATGATCCCGAAACCTACGCCGGGGCCAATGCGCCCGACCCCACGGCTTGGGGCCTGCATGGCGGCGTACACAGCGCCTGCCCCCACGCGCGCTGCGTGATGCATGTGCACTCGATCTTTGCCACCGTGCTGGCCTGCCTCAAAGACAGCCGCCTGCCCCCGATTGATCAAAACTGCTGCACGTTTTTCAACCGCGTGGTGATTGATGAAAACTACGGCGGGCTGGCCTTTGCCGACGAAGGCGCGCGCTGCGCCGCCCTGCTCACCGATCCCAAACAAAAAGTCATGGTCATGGGCTCGCATGGGGTGATGGTCATCGGCGCCACCGTGGCCGAAACCTTCAACCGCCTGTATTATTTCGAACGCGCTGCCGAAACCTACATCCGCGCCCTGCAAACCGGCCTGCCCCTGCGCCGCATCCCCGATGACATCGCAGAGAAAACCGCCCGCGAGCTGGAAAACTACCCCGATCAAGACGCCCGCCATTTGGCAGAACTCCGCGCGATATTGGACAGCGAAGCCTCCGACTACGCTCAATAAGTCGGCTCAATAAGTCGGCTCAATAAACCCGCGCCCTCTCCCCCATAGGAACACCCCCATGAATTACGGCCTCACAGAAGAACACCACATGATCGCGGACACCGTGCGCAGCTTTGTGGAAAAGGAAATCTACCCCCACGAACAACTGGTCGAACAAACCGGCGTGGTGCCTGCGGAAATCGCCCAAGAGATCAAACGCAAAACCCTCGATCTGGGTTTCTACGCCTGTAACTTCCCGCAAAGCGTGGGCGCGGCGGGGCTGAACCATCTGGAATTCGCCCTTGTGGAACGCGAGCTGGGGCGCGGCTCCATGGCGCTCAACCATTTCTTTGGCCGCCCGCAGAACATCTTGATGGCCTGCACAGGCGAGCAGATTGACCGCTACCTGATGCCCGCCGTGCGCGGCGAGAAAATGGACGCGCTGGCCATGACCGAACCGGGCGCAGGCTCCGACGTGCGCGGCATGAAATGCGCCGCTGTGCGCGATGGCGGCGACTGGGTGGTCAACGGCACCAAACATTTCATCTCGGGCGCCGAGCACGCCGATTTCATCATCGTCTTCATCGCCACAGGCGAAGACCAAACCCCAAAAGGGCCGAAAAAACGCATCACCGCTTTCCTCGTTGATCGCGGCACACCGGGCTTCACCATCCGCGACGGCTATAAATCCGTCAGCCACCGCGGCTATAAAAACATGATCCTCGAATTTGACGATTGCCGCCTGCCCGATGCACAGGTGCTGGGCGAGGTCGACGGCGGCTTTGACGTGATGAACACATGGCTCTACGCCACCCGCATCACCGTCGCCACCATGAGCGTGGGCCGCGCCCGCCGGGTGTTTGACTACGCGCTGAACTACGCCGCCGAGCGCGAGCAATTTGGCCAAAAGATCGGCAAGTTTCAGGGCGTCTCCTTCCAGCTGGCCGACATGATCACCGAAATCGACGCCGCCGATCTGCTCACCCTCGCCGCGGCTGACCGTCTGGACAAATCGCAACCCGCCAACCGCGAAATCGCCAGCGCCAAACTCTACGCTTCCGAAATGCTGGCCCGCGTCACCGATGCGGCGATCCAAATTCACGGCGGCATGGGCCTGATGGATGACTACCCGCTTGAACGTTTCTGGCGCGATGCCCGCGTGGAACGCATCTGGGACGGCACCAGCGAGATTCAACGCCACATCATCAGCCGCGATCTGCTGCGCGCACTAGGAGCATAGCCCCCCATGGCGCGCGACCTCTCCCGCCTGCTGCGCCCCCGCTCCATCGCCGTGATCGGCGGCGGCGCATGGGGCGCACAGATCATCCGCCAATCCCGGCAAATGGGGTTTGATGGCGCAATCCATGTTGTCCACCCCAAAGGCATCACCGTCGAAGGCATCACCGCCGTCACCGCGCTCGAGGATCTGCCCGGCGCGCCCGACGCCTGCTTTATCGGCATCAACCGCCACGCCACCATCGACACGCTGCGCGCGCTCAATGCCATGGGCGCAGGCGGCGCGGTCTGCTTTGCCTCCGGCTTTTCCGAGGCCGCCGCCGAAGATGAAACCGGCCATGATCTTCAGGCCGAACTGGTGCGCGCCGCAGGCGATATGCCCTTCCTCGGTCCCAATTGCTACGGCTTCATCAACGCGCTGGACGGGGCGCTGCTCTGGCCCGATCAACATGGCTGCAAAACCGTGGACCGCGGCGTGGCGATCCTCACGCAATCCTCCAACATCGCGATCAACCTCACCTTGCAACAACGCGGGTTGCCCATCGCCTATACCGTGGCGTGCGGCAACATGGCCCAAACCACCCAAGCCGCCACGGCGCTCGCCCTGCTCGACGATCCGCGCGTCACGGCCATCGGCCTGCACATCGAAGGCTTCGGAGACACCGCCGAATGGCACGCGCTGGCCCACAAAGCCCGCGCCAAATCCGTGCCCATCGTCGCGCTAAAAGTTGGCCGCTCCGACCAAGCCCAAGCCGCCACCGTCTCGCACACCGCCTCTCTGGCCGGCAGCGACGCAGGCGCCGCCGCCCTGCTCAAACGCCTCGGCATTGGCCGCGCCAATGACCTGCCCAGCTTTCTTGAGACACTCAAACTGCTGCATTGCAACGGCCCGCTCGACGCCCCTACCCTCTCCTCCATCAGCTGCTCCGGCGGCGAAGCCAGCCTCGCCGCAGACACCGCCCACAGCCGCGCCCTCACCTTTCCGCCCCTCACCCAAAGCCAGCGCAGCCACCTCGCCGCCGCCCTCGGGCCGATGGTCGCCCTGTCAAACCCGCTGGATTACCACACCTATATCTGGCGCGACGCGGCAAAGATGACAGCGGCTTGGCTGCCCATGGCCGCGCCGCATATCGGGCTCACGCTGATCATCGTCGACTACCCCCATACCGATGGCAGCGATTGGGAATGCGCCACACTTGCCGCGCTCAATGTGCGCGCCGCGTCGGGCCGCCCCGTGGCCGTGGTCGCCACCCTGCCCGAACTGATGCCCGCCGATGTGGCCGCCCGCCTCATGGCTGGCGGCGTGACCCCGATGCACGGGCTCACCGAAGCCATCGCCGCCGCTGAAATCGCCGCGCACCTGCCCGCGCCAGACGCCCAAGCGCCCCTGCCCGCAGGCCCAGACCGCGCCGCCACATTGCTCACCGAAACCCAAGCCAAAGCCGCGCTTGCCGCCCACGGGCTGCCCGTCCCGGCCAGCGCTAGCGCCGCCACCCCCGCCGATACCCCCACCGCCGCCGCCGCCCTGACCGCTCCTTTGGTGCTCAAAGGCATGGGCCACGCCCATAAATCCGAAGCAGGCGCAGTCCAGCTCAACCTCACCCACGCAGAGCTCGCCCAAACCGCCGCCAACATGCCCGCCCAAAGCTACCATATTGAGGAAATGATCACCGGCGGGCTGGCCGAACTGCTGATCGGCGTGCTGCGCGACCCGGCCCATGGCTTTGTGCTCACCTTGGGCGCAGGCGGCGTGCTTACCGAACTGTGGCAAGACACCGCCTCCCTACTGCTCCCCGCCAGCGAGGGCGACATCCGCACAGCGCTCGGCGCGCTGCGCATGGCCCCCCTGCTGCACGGCTACCGCGGCAAAGCCCCCGCCAATCTAGACGCAATCATCACCGCCATCCTCGCGGTGCAAACCTATGTGATTGCCCATGCCGACACGATCAGCGAGGTTGAGATCAACCCGCTCATCTGCACCCCGGACCGCGCCATCGCTGCCGATGCCCTGATCCGCAAAGCCTAAAGGATACCCCCCATGAGCCCGATCAAAACCCGCCGCGAAGGCACCATCCTCGAAGTCACCCTCGACCGCCCCAAAGCCAACGCGATCGACCTCGCCACCTCGCGCATCATGGGGCAGGTCTTCGCCGATTTCCGCGATGACCCCGAACTGCGCGTCGCCATCATCACCGGCGCAGGCGAGAAATTCTTCTGCCCCGGCTGGGATCTCAAAGCCGCCGCAGACGGCGATGCCGTTGATGGCGATTACGGCGTGGGCGGCTTTGGCGGGCTGCAAGAATTGCGCGGACTGAACAAACCCGTGATCGCCGCCGTGAACGGCATCTGCTGCGGCGGCGGGCTGGAACTGGCGCTCAGTGCCGACATGATCCTGAGCGCCGATCACGCCTCCTTCGCCCTGCCCGAAATCCGCTCCGGCACGGTGGCGGACGCGGCCAGCATCAAACTGCCCAAACGCATCCCCTATCACGTGGCGATGGAACTGCTGCTCACCGGGCGCTGGTTCACCCCCGAAGAAGGCAAAAACTGGGGCCTGCTCAATGAAATCCTGCCCGCAGACCAACTGATGGACCGCGCATGGGAACTGGCGCGCCTGCTCGCCTCCGGCCCGCCGCTGGTCTATGCGGCCATCAAAGAAGTCGTGCGCGACGCCGAGGATTCCAAATTCCAAGACGCCATGAACCGCGTCACCCAGCGCCAATTGCCCACCATTGATCTGCTCTATAGCTCCGAAGACCAACTCGAAGGCGCCCGCGCCTTTGCCGAAAAACGCGATCCGGTCTGGAAAGGCAAATAACCCCGCGCTCCCGAAGGGGGCCGCGCCGCCCCCTTCACCCTTCTAAAAATACTCATCCCCCGACCAAACCCATCAAACCACAGCAAAAATTTGCAAATTTTCCCGCGAAAGTATTATCTGGGGCCAAATTCCTAAACAGGCAGACCCCGATGAACATTCTCTTCGTGCACCAAAACATGCCCGGCCAATACCGCGAACTGGTGCAATGGCTCGCCGCCCGCAAAGAACACACCATCTATTTCCTGACCCAGCGCAGCAAACCGCCGCAATTTGACGGGGTCGAAACCCGGATCTACAAAACCCATCACCGCCCCAAAAAAGACGCCTACGGCCTGTCCAAAACTTGGGAAGAAGCCGCAGGCAACGGCTTTGGCTGCGCCATGGCCGCGCGCAAAATCGAAACCGAAGAAGGCTTCAAACCCGACATCGTCATCGGCCATATCGGCTGGGGCGAGCTGACGTTTTTCAAAGAGCTCTGGCCCGATGTGCCGATCATCGGCTTTTTCGAATATTACTACAGTGCCGCCAGCGGCCCGGTGGGGTTTGACCCAACTGAAACCGTCTCCGACCACTCCCCCTACATCATGCATGCGCGCAATTCGGTGCCGCTGGCCAATATCGAAACCGTCGATCTGGGCCTCAGCCCCACGTTCTGGCAACGCGACCGCTTTCCAAAAAGCTTCCATGACAAACTCTATGTCTGCCACGATGGCATCCGCACAGACCGCCTGCGCCCGGACCCGAATGTCCGCCTCGGCCTTGGCCGCGTGGGCCGCGACCTCACCCGCGACGATGAAATCATCACCTATGTGACCCGCAATCTCGAAGAAACCCGCGGCTTTCACATCTTCATGCGCGCCTTGCCCACCATGCTGGAAAAACGCCCCAATGCCCGCGTGCTGATCTTGGGCGGCAATGATGTGTCCTACGGCGGCAAATCCGATCACCCCGGCGGGCTGCGCGCCAAAATGGAGGCCGAAGTCGGTGACCGCGTCGATTGGGACCGCGTGCATTTTCTGGGACAGGTGCCCTATGAGAACTATCAAAAACTGATCCAGATCAGCCGCTGCCACATCTACCTGACCATGCCTTTTGTGCTGTCATGGTCGCTGCTGGAATCCATGTCGATGCAGGCCACCATCGTCGCCTCCGATGTCGAGCCGGTGCGCGAGGCAATCACCCATGGCGAAACCGGGCTCTTGGTCGATTTCTTTGATCCCGAAGCATTGGCCGAGCAAGTCGTCGCTGTGCTCGAGCGCCCCGAGGACTATGCCCATTTGGGCCGCGCCGCCCGCGCCCATGTGATTGAAAACTACGATTTCTTGACCAAATGCCTGCCCGATCACGTCGCGCGCATCAACAGCCTCGTAGCGCCGGAAAAGCACATCAAACTTGATTAAATAGCGCGCGGAAAAGGCACGGCGCGGGGGCATCCCCCCGCGCTGCGCTTAATTGGTGGCGATATTCACCACACCAAAGGCCGAACCAACAAGGCTCAGAATGGTGCGCGTATTGGCCACGGCGCTCTCGGTGGCCAGCACCAGATCGCCCGAATGAATCTCGAAATTACGCGCCGAAAACAGCCCGTCCGACGAGGTCAGATCAATCGTGAACACCGCCCGCGTATGCTCTGGCCCGCTTTGATCGGCGCGCACGGCATTGCTGGGATATTCGCGCAGCACCAAAACCCCTTTGGGGTTGGCCCGCGTGTCATTCACCCCGCCAATAATCGACAGCGCATCCAGCGCCGTCACCTTATCGCGGTTAAAGGTAAATTGCGCCTCTTGCCCCGACGCGCCCAGCGACAGGAAATAGCGGCGGTCCTCTTCCACAATCACCTTATCGCCCCCCTGCAACCGGGTATCCAGCGCGGGGTTCTCATAAAGCCGATCAACGGATGTGGAATAAATCTTGCTGCCGCGCACCAGTTTCACCTGCGGGTTTTCCATCCCGCCTGACACGCCGCCCGCCGCCGACAAGGCCGACAAAACGGTGAAATCCTGATCGGGCATAATCACCGGACCTGCACTGCCAACGCCGCCAATCAGATCAACAGAATTGGTGCGCCCTTCGGTCATGCGCAACTGCACCTGCGCTGCGGGCACAATGTCTTCCAACTGGCGCTGCACCAAATGCCGCGCACTGTCAGGCGAGCGGCCCGATACTTTGATCTTGCCCACATAGGGCACAAAAATTGTCCCGGCCTGCGACACGCGCATGCCCGACAAATCCGCCACCCGCTGGCCGGGACTGGTCAACAACGAGTTTTCGCCGCTGTCCCAGATCAACACATCAAGAATGTCACCGGGCTGAATAATCTGCGTCTTGGCCCCGGCGCTTTTGCCGATCCAGCCATGGCGCTGCACCCCGGTTTCCGGCCAATCGGCCACCACGGGCAAAAACGCCTTGGTCACCGGATAGACGGAAAAATCCGCAGTCTCGGAATCTTCATTCTTCACGATCTCGGATTGCAGCGCCGCACCGCGGGGCAATGTCCCGCACGCCGCGAGCGCCAAGCTCAGAAAAATCCCGATCAAAGGTTTGACGCTTGTGCCCATAATTGTGGTGCCCATCTTATAAAGCCGCTCTTTCATTGCCGGAACATCTCTGCCCGCCCGATACTCTACACAGCGCCTAGCGCAAAGGCCCTGCATATTGGTTAATTATCTGGCAGCAAAATCCCCGTCCCAGTTGGAATTTGTTGCGTTGCAAGATACTTGCTGGGACCATGAGGTCAATCGTTTCAAGCACCCCGCAGTCAAAAGACCCCGCACTCTTGCTGGGCGGCTCTGGCCGTCTGGGGCAAATGCTGCGGCATTACTGGCCGCAACCCCATGATCTTGTGGCACAAAGCAGGGGCGGCGACGATGGCATGCTTGCCTTTGATGTGTTGCAAGAACCCCCCGCTGCACTCTCGGCGCTGGCCGGAAAACGCGCCGCGATTTGCCTCTCTGGCGTGACCCCTGCCTATGCGGCGGCCCATGGCACCGACATGGCCGTAAACGTGGACGCCGCCCTCGCCGCCATCCGCCTTGCCGCCCGCGCCAAGCTGCCGCGCCTGTTTCTCGCCTCCAGCGCGGCGGTCTACGGGCCGGGCGGCGGGCCTTTCCCCGAAACCGCGCCCCTCGCCCCCGTCAATGATTACGGCCACGCCAAAGCCCGGATGGAGCGCGAAGGCACCGCCCTCGCCGCCCGACTTGGCCTGCCCCTGTGCATCCTGCGCATCGGCAATGTGGCCGGGGCCGATGCGATCCTTGGCAATTGGCGTGCGGGCATGATCCTCGATCAACTCCCCGATGGCAGCACCCCCCGGCGCAGCTACATCGGCCCGCGCAGCCTCGCCCACGTGCTGCATGCGCTCACCTGCGCACCCGATCTGCCCGCCGTGCTCAACATCGCCGCCCCCGGCACCGTCGCCATGGGCGATCTGCTTGATGCAGCCTCGCTGCCTTGGGCGCCCCGCCCGGCCAGCGAAAACACCATTGCCGCCGTGAGGTTTGACACATCCGCGCTTGAAAAACGCGTGGTTTTCACCGCAAAAGACAGCGATCCGGCTGAAATGGCCGCGCAATGGCTGGCAATGGCCCCCAAGGAAGACAAATCGTGACCCTGCGCAAACGCATCTTCGATCTTTTCTTCGCCAGCCTGCTGGTGCTTATCCTTGGCCCGGTCATCCTCGCGCTGGTGGCCTATATTCTGCTCAAACAGGGCCGCCCGCTGTTCTATGCCGCCGAGCGGATGAAAACCCCGGATCAGCCCTTCACCTTGTGGAAATTCCGCACCATGACAGTGGTCGACGCCGACCAAGGCGTGTCCGGCGCGCATAAAGACGCCCGCATCACGCCGCTGGGCAAACGGCTGCGCGCCAAACGCCTCGATGAATTCCCGCAACTGTGGAACATCCTGCGCGGCGATCTGAGCTTTGTCGGCCCGCGCCCGCCCCTGCGCGAATATGTCGAGCGGTTTCCCGCCATCTATAACGAGGTGCTCAAATCGCGCCCCGGTGTCACCGGGCTGGCCACGATCCGCTTTCACAAACACGAGGCAAAGCTGCTCGAACGCTGCACCACGCCCGCGCAAACCGATGATGTTTATTGCCGCATCTGCGTGCCCCGCAAGGCGCGGCTCGACCTGATCTATCAACGCCACCAAAACACCTGCTATGATTTTGATCTGGTGTTCCAAACCATCAGCAACCTGTTCCGGCGCAACCGCAGCTAGAGACAAAACCTTAATATCTGCCTAAATATCTTGCCAATTTACCCGGTTTCTGTGCTCAAATTCCTCACGGGCTTGTGACAAACACTAAAATTACAGTACACCAATCCAATCCTCGCACGGGTCTTACCGCCTGCGCACCCCGCCGCCGCCCCAAATTTCCGCGCGGCCAAAACTGCTAAAAACACGACAGGGCTCAGGCTGAACATGTTGAATTGGCTAAAATCGCTGACCAAGGCGCAAAAGCGCTTTATCATGCTTGGCATTGATACCGCCCTTGTGCCGATCTCGCTGTTTTTGGCCCATGCCGCTTTGGGCCTGCCGCCGGACATGGGGGTTAAGTTCTTCTATGTGCTGCCTTATGTGCTGATCGCCGCCATGGCGCTGTCGGTCTGGTTGGGCGTGAATGCAATCCAACTTAACGCCTTCGAGGCCGCCGCCGTTGGCCTTGCGGGCGGCTATGCGTTTGGCGTGGCGATGGCCTCTTTCCTCGCCACCAAACTGCTGGGCCTCCAGATCAACAACGGGCTGCATTTTGTCTTTGGCGCGGTTTTCTTCGGCACGGTTGTCGTCAGCCGGGCGATTCTACTGCAAATGGTTTTGACCATCTACCGCCGCGGCGCGCCGCGCTGCCGGGTGATGATCTATGGCGCGGGCTCTACGGGCACACAGCTAGTCTCCGCCCTACGCAGCCATGAAACCATCGAACCTGTCGCTTTTGTCGATGACAATAAAACCCTGCACGGGCTGCGCGTCGCCCGCCTGCCGGTCTATGCGCCCATGGACATCTCCAAAGTGGCCCAGGAACAGAACATTGACCGCGTGCTGCTGGCCGTGCCCTCGCTCAGCCAACCCAAACAGGCGCAAATCGCCCGCCGCCTCGAAGGGCTGGGCCTCGAAGTGCAAACCCTGCCCTCCTTTGCCCAGTTGATTGGCGAAGAAGCCCTGATCGACAAACTCAAACCCGTCTCCGCCCACAGCTTCCTTGGCCGCGACGAGGTGAACGCCGACATCAACGGCGCCGAAGATTGCTACAAAGATCGCGTTGTGCTGGTCTCGGGTGGCGGTGGCTCGATTGGCTCGGAAATCTGCCGCCAAGTGCTCGAACACGCCCCCGCCAAGCTGATCTTGGTCGAGCTGAGCGAACTGGCGCTCTACAACGCCGATATGGAACTGCGCCAACTGGCCGCCGAAAGCGGCATCGAGATCATCCCCGTGCTTGGCTCCGTCACCGACACACGTCTGGTGCGCAAAGTCTTTGTCGATCACGGCGTTCAGGTCGTGATGCATGCCGCCGCCTATAAACACGTGCCACTGGTCGAGGCGAACCCTTTGGCGGGCCTCGTCAATAACGTCTTCGGCACCCAGGCTTTGGCCCAGCAATCCGTGCAACACGGCATTGAGCGTTTTGTGCTGATCTCCTCTGACAAGGCCGTGCGCCCCGCCAATGTGATGGGCGCATCAAAACGGCTGGCCGAACTGGTCGTCCAAGACCTCGCCCGCCGCCACGGCAATTCCTCCCGCACGATCTTTTCCATGGTGCGTTTTGGCAATGTGCTCGGCTCCTCGGGCTCTGTTGTACCGCTCTTCCAAGACCAGTTGCGCCGCGGCGGCCCGCTCACCGTCACAGACCGCGCCGTGGCCCGGTACTTCATGACCGTGCAAGAAGCCGTGCGCCTTGTGCTGCAAGCGGGCGCAATGGCCAAAGGCGGCGAAGTCTTTGTGCTCGACATGGGCAAACCCGTGCCAATTTATCAATTGGCCAAACAGGTTATCGAAAGCGCTGGCTATTCTGTGCGCGATGACGATCACCCTGATGGCGACATTGAAATCGCCTTCACCGGCCTGCGCCCCGGCGAGAAAATGACCGAAGAACTCTCCATCTCCGGCGAAATGGTCAGCACCCAGCACGCGAAAATCTTCACCACCCGCGAAGATTTCCTCTCCGAGATCGAAATCGCCTCGGCCCTGCGCCGCCTGCGCGAAGCCTTTGTCGCCAGCGACGAAGACATGGCCCGCGCCGTGGTGCGCCGCTGGGTCGAAGGCTTTGCCGCGCCCCAGCCAGAAGCCGCCGAGCAATCCTGACCCCGCAAGACTAAATCTAGCGGTTTGTCGCAGGAATGCCGCTATTTCCGCTCAGTTTGCCCCAGAAAGCCCCCAGATATTGCTTTGCCCCCGCGAGGGTGCGATAGAGTCTGAAACGCGTCTGAGACGAGGGCAAAACTGTGCGGCACAAAAAGATGCATCAGCAGGTCATCCAAACAGGGCAGGCCATCACACTTGTGGCCGCCACTGTCTGCGGCGTCCCTGCCATGGCGGATGATCTCCATGAAATTTTCGCGGGGCAAGAACGGCCCTCGCTGAACTTTTACGGCGTGGCGGGTCTGATCGACATGCCCTCCGGCGAGGCGCTGCCCGATGGGCAATTCACCACCTCCGTGTCCAGCTTTGCCGGGATCACCCGCTCCACGCTGACCTTCCAAGCGACCCCGCGCATTCAGGCCAGCTTCCGCTATGTCGGCATCGAAGATTGGAACACCGGCGGGTTTGAAACCTACCGCGACCGTAACTTCGATGTGCGCTTCCTCGCCAACCGCGAAAGCCGCTATTTCCCCGCCGTCACCATCGGCCTGCAAGATTTTGCAGGCACCGGCGTCTATTCGGGCGAATTTATCGCCGCGACCAAAAACTTCGAAAGCGCCCGCATCCCCGGCAAGATCAAAGTCACCGCCGGTCTCGGCTGGGGCCGCCTTGGCACCTCGGGCGACATCGGCACGCCCTTTGGCGGCAACCGGGGCCGCTTCTCCGAAGATGACAATGGCGGCGAACTTTCCGTCGATTCATGGTTCCGTGGCCCCGCCGCGCCCTTCGGCGGCGTGGAATGGCAGGTCAATGACAAGCTCGGCCTCAAAGCCGAATACAGCTCCGATGCCTATCTGCCCGAAACCGTGCAGCGCGATGTGTTCACCCGCAAATCCCGCTTCAACTTCGGCGCAGAATACCAAGTCACCGAGGCCATGCGCCTTGGCGCTTATTACCTCTACGGCTCCGAATTTGGCGTGAACGTCAATTTCCAGCTGAACCCGAAAAAAGCCCTCACGCCGCGCCGTGTCGATGCGCCCATGCCCGTGGTGCAACGCCCCTCGCGCAGCGCCGCACCCGACCGCTGGGAAACCGATTGGGTCGGCACCAGCGAGGCCGAGATCACCCTGCGCGACCGCCTAACCGAACGTCTGGCCGAAGAGGGCATGGTGCTGGAATCCTTCTCCGCCTCCCTGCGCAGCGCCGAAATCCGCTACCGCAACGAACGCTATAAATCCGCCGCCACCTCCATTGGCCGGGTTGCCCGTGTGATGGCCGCCTCCCTGCCCGCCACGGTGGAAACCTTCCGCATCGTCTCCGTTGAAAACAACCTCGCGCAATCCGCCGTGGTGATCCAGCGCAGCAATCTGGAACGGCTGGAATTCTCGCCCGAAGGCCCAAGCGCCCTGCTGGCCACCACCCAATTTGATGCCGCCACCCCGCGCCTGCCCGGCGCTGTGCGCAACGAAGACCTCTACCCGGATTTCTCTTGGTCCCTCGGGCCTTACATTCAACAAAGCTACTTTGACCCCGACGAGCCCTTGCGCGCCGACATCGGTGCCCAGCTGAAACTGCGCTACACCCCCGCCCCCGGCTGGACCATCGCAGGCTCGCTGCGCCAACGCATCGCAGGCAACATCAGCGACAGCAGCCGCTCCAGCAATTCCGTGCTGCCCCGCGTGCGCACCGACGCTGTGCTTTATGCCCGCGAAGGCGGCACCGCGATCAGCTCGCTCTACGCCTCCAAACAGTGGAAAGCCGGCAATGACGTCTATGCCCGCGTCTCGGGTGGCTATCTGGAACAAATGTATGGCGGCGTCTCGGCCGAAGTGCTGTGGAAACCCGTCAGCAGCCGCCTCGCCCTCGGGGCCGAAGCCAATTACGTGAAACAACGCGACTATGACCAGATGTTCGGCTTCCGCGATTACTCCATCGCCACCGGACACCTCTCTGCCTATTACGAATTTGGCCAAGGATATCAGGGCCAAGTTGACGTGGGCCGCTACCTCGCAGGCGATTACGGCGCAACCTTCCGCGTCAGCCGCGAATTTGCCAATGGCTGGAAAGTCGGCGGGTTCTTCACCCTCACCGATGTCTCTGCCGATGATTTTGGCGAAGGCTCCTTCGACAAAGGGATCGAATTGACCATCCCGGTCAATTGGTTCCTGGGCGAGCCTGACAAACGCAGCTTCTCCACCACCATCCGCCCCATCCAACGCGACGGCGGCGCACGGTTGAACGTGCCGGGGCGTCTGTATGAACAGGTCCGCTCGGGCCACCGCAACGCCATCGAAGACCAATGGTCAGGGGTTTGGGAATGATCGCAGCAGGGGCAAAACTCGGCGCCGCACTCACCGCTGGCCTGCTGGTTCTGGCAGGCTGTAGCAGCGACAGCTCTGATCGCGGCTTGATGCGCGACATCGCGGGCAACCTTGCGACAACGCTGAAATCCAAAACCGGGGGCCGCCCCCCGGTGGTCACCATGTCCGCAGAAAAACTCGCCACAATCAACGCGGCGGTGCTGCAAGTGAACCCGCTGAGATTCGGCGGAAGCAACTTTTTGACCCGCATAACAAGGCGAAATGATTCGCGCGGAGGTATTGTCGACGTCTGGCAATCCACCGACAAAGCTCAAATTGTGCTCAATAATGGCGTGCTCGTCGGCACACGCGGCGTGGGTAGTGACATCATCGCATCAATCGCGCCGGGCACGATCAACGCCGTCATGAATACACGCAGCGGTAGTGGCCGGCGCAGCTACGAAGTTAGCGATGGCGACAGCACAGCCACCAAGCTCACCCTAGATTGCACATGGCATGTGGCGGGCCCGGCTCAAATTTCCGTTACCGGACAAGCCTTTAGCACAACACATATGGTTGAAATCTGCTCTGATCACAGCGACAAGAGCGACCAAATTGAGAACCATTTCTGGGTCCAATCCGATGGGACCGTGCGCAAATCCCAGCAATGGGCGGGCCCCGCCGTCGGCTATTTTGAGCTTATCCTGCTCAAAGGATAGCAAAATGGACACAGTTTCGAGGTCGTTGCGACTTTAGGAACAATCTAGAAATTGAAGCGTTGTCCTGTTACCGAGATTGAGCTACTTATGTCTCGAAAGAAATCGCAGGGCCACGTGCCTGACCATTAACTTGCAAGAACAGGAAGAATATTATGTTCAAGACAATCTCCGCCGCAGCCCTGATCGCAGCAATGGCGACAACATCCTACGCCGGCGCACTGAGCGACCCAATCATCGAAGTTCCACCAGTAGTTGAAGTTGCTGGCTCCTCCTCCGGCATCGGCGCACCAGCCGTTCTGGGTGCAGTAGTTGCAGCAGCAGCTCTGGCAGCTCTGGTTTCCGACGACGACGATGACGCGACAGCGACAACCGTTACCGGTGACTAAGCTCTAGTTTTCTAGACTTATACTTAAACGGCCTCTGATTTTTCAGAGGCCGTTTTTGTTTGTGCGCCCTTCGGCAGTGCGACAAAAACCACCCCGCGCGCATCCACCGCTTGATGCCCCCGCGCCCCAAGGGCACATTGCCCTTATGACAAAAACACTCCTCTCCCTCGGCCATGGCTATTCCGCCCGCGCAGCAGCGCAGCAGCTGATTCCCCTCGGCTGGAACATCACCGGCACCACCCGCTCCCCCGAGAAAATGGACGTAATCCGCGCCACCGGCGTGACCCCGGTGCTCTGGCCGGGCATAGATCTGGCCCCGCTGATCCAAGACGCCACACATATTCTGATCTCCGCAGGACCCGGGCCAGAGGGCGATCCGGTCCTTGCCGCCCACCTGCCCGACCTCACCCGCGCCGCGCCGCATCTGCGCTGGGTTGGCTATCTCTCCACCACGGGCGTTTACGGCGATCACGGCGGCGGCTGGGTCGATGAAACCACCCCGCTGACCCCCGCCACCAAACGCGGGCGCGCGCGGGCTCAGGCCGAATCGGCATGGCAATCCATCCCCGATCTGCCCCTGCATATCTTCCGCCTTGCGGGCATCTACGGCCCCGGACGCGGCCCTTTTGCCAAAGTCCGAAGCGGCACCGCCCGCCGCATCATCAAACCGGGTCAGGTGTTCTCCCGCATCCATGTCGATGACATCGCTCAGGCCCTCGCTCTGTCGCTCGCCGCGCCGTCCCCCGGCGCCATCTACAATCTGTGCGATGATGATCCCGCCCCCCCACAAGATGTGATCGCCCATGCGGCAGAACTGCTCGGCCTGCCCCTGCCCCCGGCCCAGGATTTCGCCAGCGCCGATCTCAGCCCCATGGCCCGCAGCTTCTACGCCGAAAGCAAACGCGTGCGGAACGATCACGTGAAACAGGCGTTGGGTTGGCAACCGCACCACCCGACCTACCGCAGCGGCCTCGCTGCGCTGCTCGGATCAGAAAAACACCGGGGGACAGATGAGCCAAGCTCAGGACCGCACATTAACAGGCCTGCTGGACAGGCTTGAACACGCAGGCAAGGGCGACTGCGTGTCCTTTGACGATGTCTTGGATGAATTTGGCGATCGGGCAATCACACCGTTTATTCTGCTGATCTCGCTGGTGATGATCTCGCCGATCTCCGGCATCCCCGGCGCGCCGACCATCTCGGCCATGATCATCGTGCTGCTCGCGGTTCAGGCCCTCTCAGGGCGGCGCAGGCTCTGGCTGCCGCCCTTCTTGCTGCACCGCGAAATCGCCGCAGACAGGCTCACCAAGGCGCTGGGATGGATGCGCAAACCTTCGGCCTTTGTTGATCGCCACACCCACCCGCGTCTGAAATTCCTCAGCACCGGACCGCTGCGCGCGGTGGCGCTGCTGGCCTGTGCCCTGATCCCGCTGGGTTGGCCCTTTCTGGAGGTGCTGCCCTTCGTGTCGACCTTCGGCGCGCTCACCGTGGGGCTGCTGGTCTTTGGGCTTTTCACCCGCGATGGGCTTTATGTGCTGGCGGGCTATGCGCTCATCGCCGCCACGCTCACCGCAGGGTTCTTCTTGTTTGTTCAGTAATAAACCTCAGGCGCTAAGCCTTAAGCGCTCTGGGCACCCATCTGCGCCACCCCAAGCACATCCAACACCTTCGCCTCGATCTGCGCCGCTTCCATGCCTGCCACGGCATACATATCCGCGGGGCTGGCCTGATCGATAAAGATATCCGGCAGCACCATGGAGCGGAACTTCAGCCCCCGGTCAAACACCGCTTCCTCGGCCAAGAGCTGCGCCACATGGCTGCCAAAACCGCCCACAGCGCCCTCTTCAATGGTGATCAGCGCCTCATGATCCCGCGCCAGCCCCAAGATCATCTCCCGGTCCAGCGGCTT
Organism: Sulfitobacter sp.; assembly: GCA_051252055.1. Lineage (GTDB taxonomy): Bacteria > Pseudomonadota > Alphaproteobacteria > Rhodobacterales > Rhodobacteraceae > Sulfitobacter. Next base: position 32,268 of record JBPOFD010000001.1, on the reverse strand, counting down.
GGCGAAACGCGCATCCGCAATGGTTGGCGTGATGCCCTTGGCGGCCAATGCCTCAGCGGCTTTCTCCACCTCGGCCAGCCGCGTCCCAAAGGACAGCAGCGCCACTTTGGAGCCTTCCGCGATGATCCGCCCCTTGCCAATCTCCAGCGGCGTGCCGCGCTCGGGCATTTCAACGCCCTTGCCCTCGCCGCGCGGAAACCGGAAGGCAATCGGCCCGTCATCATATTGCGCCGCCGTGGCCACCATATGTTTAAGCTCGGCCTCATCCGCCGCCGCCATCACAACAAAACCGGGTAGGTTCGCCAAAAACGCCACATCAAACGCCCCGGCATGGGTGGCCCCATCGGCCCCCACCAAACCGGCACGGTCAATCGCAAACCGCACAGGCAGGCGCTGGATCGCCACATCATGCACCACCTGATCATAGCCGCGCTGCAAAAACGTCGAATACATCGCGCAGAAAGGTTTCATTCCCCCCGCCGCCAACGCCGCCGAGAATGTCACCCCATGCTGCTCGGCAATGCCCACGTCAAAACACCGGCTGGGATAGCGCTCGGCAAAAAGGTTAAGCCCCGTTCCATCCGGCATCGCCGCTGTCACGGCACAAATCTTGTCATCCGCCGCCGCTTCGGCCAACAGACTATCGGCAAACACCGACGTATAGCTGGGCGCGTTGCTTGGCGCTTTTTTCTGCTCGCCCGTCAACACGTTGAACTTGGCAACCCCGTGACCCTTGTCGCGCGCGGCCTCCGCCGGGGCATAGCCCTTGCCCTTCTTGGTCAACACATGGATCAAAATCGGCCCCGTGGCCCGCGCCTTGACCGTGCGCAGCACCGGCAAAAGCTGATCCATGTCATGCCCGTCAATCGGCCCCAGATAGGAAAACCCAAGCTGCTCGAACAAGGTGCCGCCCACCGCCATGCCCTTAAGCATGTCTTTCGCCCGTTTCGCGCCCTCGCGGAACGGATAGGGCAACAGGCTCACCGCGCCCTTGGCCGCGGCTTTAAACTCCTGAAACGGCTCTTCGGCATAAAGCTTGCTCAGATAGCTCGACATCGCGCCAACCGGCGGCGCAATCGACATCTCGTTATCGTTCAAAATAACAATCAGCCGCTTTTTCAAATGGCCCGCATTGTTCATCGCCTCATAGGCCATGCCCGCAGACATCGACCCATCGCCAATCACCGCAATCGCATCGCCCAGACCCTCAGGCACCACGCCGCCCAAATCCCGCGCCACAGCAAAGCCAAGCGCCGCACTGATCGAGGTCGAGCTATGCGCCGCCCCAAACGGATCATAGGGGGATTCGCTGCGTTTGGTGAACCCGCTGAGCCCGTCCTTCTGGCGCAGCGTGCGAATACGCCCCCGCCGCTCGGTCAGGATCTTATGCGGGTAACATTGATGCCCCACATCCCAAATGATCTTGTCGCGCGGCGTGTCGAACACGGCATGCAACGCCACCGTCAACTCGACCACACCCAGACCCGCGCCCAGATGCCCGCCCGTCACGGAAACCGCCGAAACCGTCTCCTCGCGCAATTCGCCTGCGATTTGCGTCAGTTCCGCATCGCTGAACTGTTTCAAATCCGCAGGCCGCGACACACGGTCCAACAATGGGGTGTTTGGCGCATCAACCATCAAGCGTCGCCTCCTAGCTTTTGCGGGCAATAACGAAGCGCGCGGCCTCTCGCAAGGTTTCGGCCTCCGCACCATAGTGAGATAGAGCGTCACAGGCGGAATCAACCAACTCGCCGGCACGATTCTTCGCGCCCTCAAGCCCCAGCAGAGACACAAATGTGGCTTTGCCCGCATCGCTGTCTTTGCCCACGGCTTTGCCAACGGTCTGCGCGTCGCCCTCGACGTCCAAAATATCATCGGCAATCTGGAACGCCAAACCAATGGCGCGTGAATAGGCCGACAGCGGCGCGCAATCTGCCCCCGCCGCACGTGGCCCCGCCAGCGCCGACCATTCAATCAACGCCCCGGTCTTGCCCGCCTGCAACGTGGTGATCTCGGCCAGACTGAGCGGGCGCGTGGCGGTCTCTGCCGCAATATCAAGCGCCTGACCGCCGACCATGCCGCGCACCCCGGCGGCCTGCGCCAAACTGTGCAACAACGTGACCACCCGCGCCGGGGCAAACCCGCTCTGCGCCGTCAATTCAAACGCCAGCGATTGCAGCGCATCCCCCGCCAAAACCGCTGTGGCTTCATCCCATTTGCGGTGCACCGTGGGCTGGCCCCGGCGCAGATCATCATCATCCATCGCGGGCAAATCATCATGCACCAGCGAATAGCCATGCATCGCCTCAATCGCCCCAGCCAGCGGCGCCGCCGCCTCCGGCGCAATCGCATGCAACCGCGCAGATTCGATCACCAGAAAACCGCGCAGACCTTTGCCTCCGCTACAGGCATAGCGCATCGCCTGCGCAATTGGCCCCTGCGTGGGCAACGCCGCCGCAATCGCGGCCTCGGCGGCATCGCGCGCCGCAATCAGCGCCTGATCAAAGGGCTGCCGTGTCAGATGAACGCCGTCCAAAACCAATCAAAGCCCCTCGACAGGTTTGATCCCCGCCGGGTTGCCGTCACTGTCCAGCGTGATCGCCGCGACTTTTTCCTCGGCTTCTTTAAGCTTGGCCTCACAGCGCGCCTTAAGCTGTGCCCCGCGCTCATAAAGCGCAATGCTTTCATCCAGCGCCACGTCGCCGCGTTCCAGCTGGCCCAGCACTTTTTCCAACTCGGCCATTGCGGCCTCAAAACTCATTTCTTCGACAGGTGTATCGCTCATGACAGGCCCTCGCTTTGTTCGCCCAGACCATAATCTTTGTGCGGCACGGTTGCCACCGCTCAAATGCGCAATTTTTCCGCAGCCAAGCGCGGCATCGGCGGTTTTAATCCGGCGCCAGCATATAGCCCGCACCGCGCACCGTTTGCAGGTAACGCGGCTGTTTGGGGTCGTCCTCGATCTTGCGCCGCAGCCGGGTAATCTGCACATCCACCGCGCGTTCCTGCGCTTGGCCCCGGTCCCGGCCCAACTCTTCCACCAGTTTGGACCGGCTCAGCGGCGCGCCGGGCTGGCCTGCAAAAATCCGCATCAACAACACTTCGGTCGCCGTCAGCCGCACAACCTCATCGCCGCGCCACATCTCGCCGCGCTCCAGATCATAACGGATCATCCCAAGGCTGAGCACTTTGGGCGCGCCTTCGGTGGTCGGGGCCGTGGGCATGCGCCGCAAAATCGCATTGATCCGCAAAAGCAATTCCTTGGGCTCGAACGGTTTGGACAGGTAATCATCCGCCCCCGCTTCCAGCCCCTCAATCTTGTTGCTGGTCTCGCCCTTGGCCGTCAGCAGCAAGATCGGCGTTTGCTGCACCTGCCGCAACGACCGGCACAGGCTGATCCCATCCTCGCCCGGCATCATCACATCAAGCACAATCAAATCAAAATCCAGCCCACCCAAAATGCGCCGCGCATGGGCGGCATCGCGGGCGGCTGTCACCAAAAACCCGTTCCGGATCAGGAATTTCTGCAACAGCGTGCGAATCCGCTCGTCGTCATCCACGATCAGCAGATGGGCATCGTTCTCATTCATGTCCCACTCTCCTTAAGCCGCGTATAACTTTGCTGCATTTCCGGATCCATCATGGACTCCAGAACTTTACGAAACCCTGCCACGGCCTCTGGCCCCGCATCGCGAAACGCTGCCCGCATCCGCGAGCGCTGCGCATCCGACAAGGTCTGCTCAAGGCTCTTGCCCGCATCGGTCAGAAACAAATGCCGCTCGCGCTTGTCATTGCGCCCGACCTTGCTGACCACCAAACCATCCGCAATCAAGGTGCGCAACACACGGTTTAGCGACTGTTTCGTGACCCCAAGTATGTTGAGCAGATTGTTCACCGTGGTTCCCGGCGCCCGGTTGATGAAATGGATCGCCCGGTGATGCGCGCGCCCATAGGCCATATCCGCCAATATCCGGTCTGGATCGGCCGTAAACCCGCGATAGGCAAAGAACATCGCCTCGATCCCCTGCCGAAGCTGCTCATCCGTTAAAAACAGCAGGCTTTCGCCGCCCGCTCCGGGTCTTCCATCTGCCATGATCACCTCCGGCCAGTAGCATATGGTTTTACGTCAGCCTTGTTGACATTCCAAGAGCGCAGAGCTAGGAAAATCCAGATTAGCGCAATTATATGACAATTACCACGTGTAGTTGCGCAATATTTGGAAACTCAACGCGCCTCACGGGAAGGAAATACCATGTCAGCCGCATATGATGATCGCGACGGCCAGATCTGGCTTGATGGAAAACTGGTCGATTGGCGCGCCGCAAATGTGCACATCCTCAGCCACGCCATGCATTACGCATCTTCCGTGTTTGAAGGCGAGCGCGCCTATAACGGCAAGATCTTCAAATCCCGCGCCCACTCCGAACGGCTCATCGCCTCGGCTGATGCGCTCGACATGCCGATGCCCTATTCCGTCGACGATATTGAGCGCGCCAAAGAGGAAACTCTTGCGGCATCGGGCCTGCAAGACGCCTATGTGCGCGCGCTGGTCTGGCGCGGCTCGGGCGAAGACATGGGCGTCGCTTCCGCCAAAAACCCCGTGCGCATGGCCATCGCGGTCTGGGGCTGGGGCGCCTATTACGGCGACGCCAAAATGCAGGGCGCGAAACTCGACATCGCCGAATACAAACGCCCCTCGCCCGACACGATCCCGGTGCACGCCAAAGCGGCTGGCCTCTACATGATCTGCACCATCTCCAAGCACAAAGCCGAAGCCAAAGGCTGCTCTGATGCACTGTTCATGGATTACCGCGGCTATGTGGCCGAAGCGACAGGCGCGAATATCTTCTTTGTGAAAGACGGCGAAGTGCACACACCGCTGGCCGATTGCTTCCTCAACGGCATCACCCGCCAAACCGTGATCGCCATGATCAAGGAAAAAGGCATCCCGCTGCATGAACGTCACATCATGCCCGAGGAAATGGCCGGGTTCGAACAATGCTGGCTGACAGGCACCGCCGCCGAAGTCACCCCCGTGGGGCAAATCGGCGACTATACATTCGAAGTTGGCGCGCTCACCCGCGACATCGCCGAAAGCTACGAAAAACTGGTCCGCGCCTAACCGGCTCGGCTGGGGGGCGGCCCCCGCGCGTTACAAAACATTAACGCAGCGATCACCGCCCCTACATTTCCCCGTAACATGGCGGGGGTTCTTTGGCGCAGCAATTTCGCCAAACAAGGACCCCCGCCATGAACCGCTTTTCCCACCTCAACCGCCGCCGCCTCCTCGCAGGCTCCAGCGCCCTCGCCGCTGGCCTCGCCATGCCAAGCCTCAGCCGCGCCGCCGCCCGCCCGGTCTTTGAACATGGCGTGCAATCGGGCGATGTGGACATGTCCTCCGGCATGATCTGGACCCGCACAGACCGCCCCGCCAAGGTGATGATGGAAATCTCCACCACCGAAAGCTTCGCAAACCCGCGCCAGCTTGCCCCGATGGACGCGATCCCCGCCAGCGACATGGCCATCAAACGCCTCGTCGCTGACCTGCCCTCCGACCAAGACATCTTCTACCGCTTCACCGCCGCAGACCTCTACGACCTGAACGCCACCTCCGAGCCGATCATCGGCCATTTCCGCACCGCCCCCGCCGCCCGCCGCAACATCCGCTTTGCATGGTCCGGCGATACCGCAGGCCAAGGCTGGGGCATCAACGAAGACGGCATGCTCACCTATGCCACCATGGCCCGCCACCAACCCGATTTCTTCCTGCATTCCGGCGACACCATCTATGCCGACGGCCCAATGCAGGACGAGGTGGAAAAAGACGGCTCCGTGATCTGGCGCAACACCGTGCTGATCGACGAGAAACGCAAAGTCGCGGAAACCTTGGATGAATATCGCGGCCAATGGAAATACAACATGATGGACGAACATGTGCGCGCCCTGAACGCCGCCGTGCCAACCTTCATGCAATGGGACGACCACGAGGTGGTGAACAACTGGTCCGCCTCCAAAGACCTGATGGGCGATGACCGCTACACCGAAAAGAACGTGCATGTGCTGGCCGCCCGCGCCGCCCGCGCGTTCCACGAAATGACCCCGCTGCGGATCACACCCGCCGAGCCAAACCGCGTCTACCGCAAAATCAACTACGGCCCGATGCTCGATGTGTTCTTCCTCGACCTGCGCAGCTATCGCGGCCCAAATGGCCCCGCAATGGAAGATGAAACCACCGCCGCCTCGCAAATCATGGGGGCCGAGCAAATGGCATGGCTCAAACGCGAGCTGGCCAATTCAAACGCCACATGGAAAGTCATTGCCTCCGACATGCCGCTGGGCATCATCGTCTGGGATGATTTCGCAAACCAGGCAGGCGCCGAAGCCATCGCCAATGGCGACAATGGCCCCGCCAAAGGCCGCGAGCTTGAAATCGCAGACCTGCTGCGCTTCATCAAAACCGCTGGCATCAAAAACACCGTCTGGTTCACCGCCGATGTGCATTACACGGCGGCCAATTACTACAACCCGGACAAGGCCCAGTTCCAAGACTTTGAACCTTTCTGGGAATTTGTCTCCGGCCCGCTGCACGCAGGCACCTTTGGCCCCGGCGAGATGGACAACACCTTTGGCCCCGAAGTGAAATACGTCAAAGCCCCCGCCGAAGGCCAAGGCCAAAACCTCTCCCCCGCCGAAGGCCTGCAATTCTTCGGCCTCGTCGACATCGACGCGCAAACCCAGCAAATGAAAATCCGCCTGATGGACCGCGCCGATACCGAACTCTACAGCGTCACCCTAGACCCCGAAGGCCCCAATCTCTAAGCGTTAGAGCCACATAGATCCGCGCGGCGCCCCAACCTCATGGGCGCCGCGCCCCCCCTTCACCCTTCCAAAAATACTCAAATCCCCACCCCCTCCTGCCACTTTCCGGCAGCAGACTTGGCGTATACTCTGCCCAAACACCCCCACGCCCCGGAAAGAGCCGCCATGCCCCAAGCGATCCATTACAAACGGGGCTTTATCCTCGTCACCTGCGCCACATTGGCTTGGAGCACCGCAGGGCTTTTCACCCGCCTGATCGATGTCGACACCGCCACCATGCTCTTTTGGCGCGGCATGTTCGGCGCGGTTGGCATCTTTGCCGTGGCGCTGGCGCTGCAAGGGCGCGGCGCGCTGCGCGATTTTGCCCGTCTGGGCGCGGCGGGCTGGGGTTTTGCGATCATCTCGGCGCTGGGCATGCTGTGTTTCATCACCGGGCTGCGCCTCACCTCCGTGGCCCATGTGGCGATCATCTACGCCACCGTGCCGCTGGTCGCCGCCGCGCTGGGCTGGCTGGTGCTGCGCGAAAAACTCTCCAAAAGCGCCCTTCTCGCCAGCCTTTGCGCGCTGGGCGGCGTGGCGCTGATGGTGGGGATGGGCGGCGATGGCACGTGGCTGGGCGATCTGCTGGGGTTTGGCATGACCTTGGCGCTGGCGGTGATGATGGTCATCTCTCGCCGCGTGCCGACCCTTCCCATCATGGCCGCGGCGGCGCTCTCGGCCCTGCTCAGCGGCTTTGTCGCGCTGCCCTTCTCGCCCGGCCTCGCCGTCAGCGCCCCTGATCTGGGCCTGCTGATGATCTTTGGTCTGGTAAATTCCGCCCTTGGGCTGGCGCTGTTTTCGCTTGGGGCGCGCGATCTTCCGGCGGTGGAAACCGCACTGATCACCGCGCTCGACGCGCCGCTTGCGCCCATCTGGGTCTGGCTGTTCTTTGCCGAAACCCCAACGTTAGTGACGCTTTTGGGCGGCGCGATTGTCTTTACCGCCGTGCTGGTCCATCTGGCGCGCAGCACCGCGCGCCAGACATTACCGGCCTAGGTCGCCCGCAACGCAGGCAGACCCACGCCCGTGCTTTCAAACCCGCCATCCGACGCAATCACCTGCCCCGTGACATAGCTGGCCTTAGCCGAGCATAAAAACGCGATCACCTCGCCAATCTCGTCCTCGCTGCCATAGCGGTTGAGCGGGATCGCATCGTGATAGGCATCAATGATCTCTTGGCTGTGCACTGCCATGGCCAGCTTGGTGCGCACCGGGCCGGGGCAAACGCAATTGGCGCGCACGCCAAATTCACCCAGCTCCGCCGCCTGCTGTTTCGTCAAATGGATCACCGCCGCCTTGGACGTGCCATAGGCCACCCGCAAGGTCGACGCCCGCAACCCCGAGATTGACGCGATGTTCACAATCGCCCCGCTGCTTTGCTTCAGCGCAGGCAACGCCGCCTGCGACATCAGGAAAACCCCGTCAAGATTGGTATCCATCACCCGCCGCCAACGCGCAAAATCAGTCTCTGCAATGGGCCCGAAATCCGCGACACCGGCGTTGTTGACCAGCGCATCAATCCGCCCGAACTGCGCCACCACCGCCGCAACCGTGGCCGCGACCTCTTCGGGCTTGGACACATCACACACAAACGCCTGCGCGCCCAGCGCCTCCGCCTCGGCGCGAAGCTCATCGCCATCACGGTCCAGCATCGCAATCCGCCAGCCCTCGGCCTGCATCAACCGCGCCGTCGCCAGCCCAATGCCGCGCGCCGCGCCCGTGATCAGTGCAACTTTGCTCTCCATCAGAAATCCACCCCGCGCTGCGCTTTGATACCCGCTTTATACGGGTGTTTCACTTCGGTCATCTCGGTCACCAGATCGGCATATTCGCACAGCTCCGGCTTGGCATCGCGCCCGGTCAAAATCACCCCCGTGCGCGGATTGCGCGCCTCCAGCGCCGCAATCACTTCCTCCACCGAGATATATTCATAGCGCATGGCAATGTTGATCTCATCAAGCACAACCAGATCGAAATCACCGCTCTGCATCATGTCACGCGCGCGGGCAAACGCCGCCTGCGCCGCTGCAATATCGCGCTCTTTATCTTGCGTGTCCCAGGTAAACCCTTCGCCCATCGTGGCCCATTCCACCCCGCCCAGCCGGTCAAAAAACTGCCGCTCGCCGGTCTTCCATTTGCCCTTGATAAACTGCACCACGCCCACCGACTGTTTCCAGCCAAGCGCCCGCGCCACCACACCAAACGCGCTCGAGGTTTTCCCCTTGCCCGCGCCCGTATGCACCAAAACCAACCCCTTTTCAGGGTCCACCAACTCGGCCCGCTTCGCGCTTTTCTCGGCCTGCTGCTGCTGCTTGAGTGCCTTATGTTCATCCGTCATCTTGCTTCTCCCTATGTGGTGCCCGGCGGTGACACTGTGGCCTTAGATTTGCTGCGATCCAACCCCAACTGTCGTTCGCGCCAGATGATCAACACGCCGCCCGCGATCACCAAACTCGCCCCGATCAAAATCGTCACCGTGGGCACTTCGTCAAAAATCACCCAACCGATCAACGTGGCAAAGATCATCGAGGCATAGTCGAACGGCGCCAGCATCGACGCCCCGGCAAAACGATAGGACGAGGTCACCAAAATCTGCGCCACCCCGCCAATCAGCCCCGCCGAAATCAGATAAAACGCCGCCTTGCCTGACGGCCAAACCCAGATGAACGGCTCAAACGGCACGATCATCCCCAAAGGCCACGTCAAAAACGACAGCACCGTCGCGGTCAGCGAAAAATAGAAAACAATCGCGGCAGTATGTTCGGTCTGCACCAAACGCCGCACATGGATCTGCACCAACCCCCGCATCGCAGAGGCCCCCAGCACCAGCATCACCCCCAGCCGCCCCGCATCGCTGAGCGAGCCTTCCCCCAGCGACAGCCGCGGATACATCACAATCATCACCCCAATCAGCCCCAGCCCCACCGCCGAAAGCCGAAACACCCGGATTTTCTCCCCCAGCAGCAGCGCCGCCAACAGCACGGTAAACAGCGGCGTGGCATAGCCGATCGCCGTCACCTCAGGCAGCGGCAACAGCGCCAACCCGCCAAAGGTCATCGCCATGGCCGCCGTGCCAAAAATCCCGCGCCACACATGGCCCCAGAACCTGTGCGGCACCAAACCGACCTTCAAATCATGCTGCTGCCACAGCCATAAAATCACCATGGGAAAGGCAAAGAACGAGCGGAAAAACACGGCCTGACCGGGGTTTACCTCCTCCGATGCCGCTTTTACCAAAGCGGACATAACGATGAACAAAAAGATCGAACAAAGCTTCAGCGCAATCGCGCGGCCGGGGCGGTTTTCGGTGCTAATAGATGCCATGCGCAACTGATGCGCCTCTCGCCGCAAAAGATCAAGACAGCCCGCGCGCGCCCGATGCCCCTCCCCCATATATAATCGCCGCACGCCCAGAGCGCGCCCCGCTTCACGGAAATTTGCACCAATGCTACAAAAGCTTTTGAAACTTGCGCTTCGCCCCCATCTAATAGCATGAACCGATCAGGAGCATTGCCATGACAAACTACACCAAAGACCCAGACGCCATTGCGCGCCTCTCTGCCGAAGAATTCCGCGTCACACAGGAAAACGGCACCGAACGCCCTGGCACAGGCCCCCTGCTGGATAACAAAGACCCCGGCATTTACGTCGATATCGTCTCGGGCGAGCCGCTGTTTGCCTCGTCGGATAAATACGAATCCGGCTGCGGCTGGCCCAGCTTCACCAAACCGATTGAACCCGCGCATGTGAACGAATTGCGCGACGACACGCTGGGGATGATCCGCACCGAAGTGCGCTCCTCCCACGGCGACAGCCACCTCGGCCACGTGTTCCCCGACGGCCCCGCAGATCGCGGCGGCCTGCGCTATTGCATCAACTCCGCCTCGCTGCGCTTCATTCACCGCGACGACATGCAAGCCGAAGGCTATGGCGATTACCTCAACCAAGTGGAGGACATATAATGACCCAATCCCGCGCTGTTCTCGCCGGAGGCTGCTTCTGGGGCATGCAGGATCTGATCCGCAAACGCCCCGGCGTGCTGAGCACCCGCGTCGGCTATACCGGCGGCGATGTGCCCAATGCGACCTATCGAAACCACGGCACCCACGCCGAAGGCATCGAGATCACCTACGATCCCGCCCGCCTCAGCTACCGCGAATTGCTCGAACTCTTCTTCCAGATCCACGATCCCACCACGCTCAACCGCCAAGGCAATGACGTGGGGCTCAGCTACCGCTCGGCCATCTACTACGTGGACGCCGATCAAAAACAGATCGCAGAAGACACCATTGCCGATGTGAATGCCTCCGGCATCTGGCCCGGCAAGGTCGTGACCGAGGTTGAGCCTGTCTCCGATTTCTGGGAGGCCGAGCCAGAGCATCAAGACTATCTGGAACGGTTGCCAAACGGCTATACCTGCCACTTCCCCCGCCCCGATTGGGTGCTGCCCAAACGCGACGCTGCGGAATAAAAACAGACCCTAAGGCGGGCCGTTTGGCCCGTCTTTACCCGTTCGCCACACGCGGACGCCCTGCCGCCTCCACCGTCATCTCTGCCTCGACAAACACGTCACGCGCCTCAACCCCGGCGGTGCGAATGTCGCGGCTCACCCGCAATTGCAAATCCACCGCCCCCGCCGCCAAGGCGCGCGCTTCTGCGGCCTGCGTTAAAACAGTCTCTAACAAGGCCAAAGCACTGTCTGCATCACCAAAATCCTGCGGCCCACTGGCCAGATGCACCCGAAACTTGCCCTCGCTGGGGCTGGTGATCGTGCCACTCTCGCGCATCACCACCTGCCCCACGACGGCGCCAATCGCATTGGCCACACCCGCATGTTCGGGCAATACCATCTCACAGCCCAGCATCGCGCCCACCGCCGGATAATAACTTGCCGCCGACGCACCCAGCCCGATCACCGGCACGTTCAATCCCGTCTCAATCCGCAGCAACCCGCGATGTTTGCCCAATCCGCGCTGCAACAATTCATGGCGCGCCAATTGCTCGGGCAAGCCGGCAAAACCGGGGTCTTCCTCGGCGAATGCAGTCTCTAACAAACACAATCCCGTCTGATGGGTCAGTTGATCCACGATGATCTGCGCCATCTGCTCGGCACTGCGCGCCAGCATCTCCCCCGCCCCGGTGCGCCTGCGCCCAAACAGCTCAAGCGCCTTGCGCGCCGCGTCGCTGTCCCACATCGCCACCCGGCCCAGCGCATGGCTGGCATCCGACGGGGTGACCGCCGCAATCTGCACCAACCCCCGCTCCACCAGACGTTTGAGCGCCCCGGTCTCGATCCGCGCCCGCAGCACATCGCCCATCGGCTGCACATTGCTCCCGATCCGCGCCAGCAACGCCGCTTCACGCAGCCCCAGCCCCTCTTGCGATTGCCCCTCAACGGCGCGCAAAAACTGCCCGTCATATTCCCCCGGCGCGGCGGATCGCGCCTGCGCCTCCAGCGCGCGGTGCACCACCTCTGGCGCGTCCTGCGCCACCAGACTGATCGGCAACACCCGGCGCGGCCCAAGCGTCACACCGCCCTGCAACCCTTCGCTCAGAAAATGCACCTCGCTGTCACCGCCAAGACCGCTGGTGCGCATCGCCACGGCCTCCACCATGGTGCGATAGGGGCCAACCCGCGCGCCCTGCGGATCAATCGCAGGCCGCCCCTCGCGCAGCACCGCCACATCGGTGGTGGTCCCGCCAATATCACTCACCAGCGCATGTTCCGCCCCGGTCAGCCACTTGGCCCCCACAATCGACGCAGCAGGCCCGCTCAAAATCGTCTCAATCGGCCGCTCGCGCGCCTGCGCCGAAGAAATCAGCGCCCCATCGCCGCGCACCACCATCAAAGGCGCAGCAATCCCCAGCTCGCGCAGCTTATCTTCCGCCCGCCCGATCAACCGCTCGATCATCCCGATCAACCGCGCATTCAACACCGCCGTCATCGCCCGCTTCGGCCCGTTTAACTTGGCCGACAATTGATGCGAGGCCGACACAGGCCGCCCGGTCACCTCCGCCACCATCTGCGCCGCCCGCACCTCATGCGCCGGGTTGCGCGTGGCAAATTGGCTGGCCACGGCAAACCCGCTCACCTCGCCCTTATGCGTCTCTAAAAAGGCCAAAATCGCCGCTTCATCCAAAGGCGCGGCCTCACCCCCCGCATGGTTATGCCCGCCGCCACAAATCAAATAGGGATCCCCCTTGAGCGCCTCCGCCAACCCATGCGCCGCCAAATCCCGCTCCTTGAACCCGATGTAAATCAACGCCGTGCGCCCGCCTTGCCCCTCCACAAGCGCGTTGGTCGCCAATGTGGTGGACAAAGACGCCAGCGAAATCTGCGCGGGATCAACCCCCGACTGCTCCAGCACCGCCCGCACCGCGCCGCCCACCCCGATTGCCAAATCATGGCGCGTGGTCAGCGACTTTGCGCTGGCAATCACCTCCTGCTCGTCGCGGATCAACACCGCATCCGTATAGGTGCCCCCGGTATCCACGCCCAACATGAACGCCATCGCGCGCCCCTCCTTCATTGACTGTCCCAAATGGGTGTAGCCAAATCGCCGCGCCGCGCCAGTCTGAAAACGTCACTCAGCGGGCCAGTTGCACCAAGGCCCAGCGCGCCGCCTCCGCCACCACCGGATCAGGATCATCGCACAGCCCCCGCGCCGCCTCCGCCAAATGCGGCATAGCGCTGTTGCCAATCGCATAAAGCACGTTGCGAATGAACCGGTCCCGCCCCAGCCGCTTGATCGGCGAGCCCGAAAACCGCGCCCGAAACGCCGCATCATCCAGCGCGACCAGTTCCGCCAATTCGGGTGCCCCCACCGCCCCGTGATAGCGCGCATCACTGGCCGCCGTGGCAAATTTATTCCACGGACAAATCGCCAAACAATCGTCACACCCGTAAATCCGGTTGCCCAGCAATCCCCGCAACTCCAGATCAATCGGCCCGTGATGCTCAATCGTCAAATATGAAATGCACCGCCGCGCATCGAGCTGATAGGGCGCAGGAAACGCCCCCGTTGGACAGATATCCTGACAGGCCGTGCAACTGCCACAATGGTCGCGCTCCGGCGCATCAGGCTCAAGCTCCAGCGTGGTGAAAACAGACCCTATAAAGGCCCAATTCCCCCAATCCCGGCTTAGCAGGTTGGTGTGTTTACCCTGCCAGCCAAGCCCCGCCGCCTGCCCAAGCGCCTTCTCCGGCACCGGCGCCGTGTCGACAAACACCTTCACCTCGCAAGGCTCTTGCTCAATCACCCAGCGCGCCAACCGCTTGAGCCGTTTTTTCACAATGTCATGGTAATCTCGCCCCTGCGCATAGGCCGAAACCGCCGCCCGCCCGCGCTCCTCCAGCACCGCCAAAGGGTCGTATTCCGGCGCATAGCTCTCGGCCAACATGATCACTGACCGCGCCTGCGGCCACAGCGCACTCGGATCGCCCCGCCATTCCACACGCCGCTCCATCCAATCCATCGTGCCATGCCGCCCGGCTTCCAGAAATGCGTTCAACCGTCCCGGCACCAAAGGCACCGCATCGGGGCGGCAAATCTTGCAGGCCACAAACCCCTCGGCCAGCGCCTGAGAAACCACCCGCTGTTTTAGCGTGCCTCCCATCGCTTCACCCTTCCAAAAATACTCCGGCGCAGCGGCTCAGAAATCCAGATCATTATAGTGGCGCGGGGGCGGGAAACCCGAAACCTGATCCGCCAGAATGCTGCGAAACGCCGGGCGGGATTTGATCTTTGCGTACCAATCCTTCACCTCGGGGCAGGCTTTCCAATCCACATCGGAAATATAATCCAGCGAGGAAATATGCGCCGCCGCTGCAAAATCAGCCAGCGTCATCGCATCCCCCGCCAGCCAGCGCCGCTGATCAAGCAGCCACGTCATATAGCCCAGATGATACTTGATCGCCTTTGACCCGGCCTTGACGTTCTTGCTGTCCGGATAGCCCTGTTTCATGACCTTCTTATTCACCCGCTCATAGAGCAGATTGGCCGTCACCTCGCGGTGGAACTTGTCATCAAACCAATTGACCAGCCGCCGCACTTCCAAGCGCTGCACCGGGTCTTTGGGCAACAACGAAGGCTCGGGCCGCGTCTCTTCGATATATTCGCAAATCGGCCCGCTCTCGGCCATCATGATCCCGTCAAGCCGCAGCACAGGCACTTTGCCCGCCGGGTTGCGGCGCATAAAATCGGGGTCTTCCTCCCAATAGCGCTCCTCAACCAGCTCCACCTCGATCTTCTTCTCGGCAAGGCTCAAACGCACCTTGCGGCAAAAAGGGGAAAGAGGGGCGTGAAACAAACGGGCCATGAACGATTCCATAACAGGAGTGGGGGGTGATCAATCCTCAATGCCTTGCGCGGACAGGTTTTTCAACTCTCGAAACAGGCGGCACGCCCATCCGCGCGAATGGTCGCCTGACCGCTGTTGATCTGCGCCGCCCGCCGCCGCAGCGACGGTGTGGGGTTCGAAGCAGAGCGCGTCTTGGGCGCTGGCAAAATCGCCGCCAGCCGCGCCGCCTGCACATCGCTCAGGCTCTCAGGGCCCACGCGAAAGTAATGCCGCGCCGCCGCTTCAACGCCAAAAACGCCCTCGTCAAACTCTGCAACGTTAAGATAAACCTCGATAATCCGCCGCTTGCTCCAGACCAGCTCGACCATCGGCGTGATCGCCGCCTCCAGCGCTTTGCGGCTCCAATTGCGCCCATGCCACAGATACACATTCTTCACCGTCTGCTGGCTGATGGTCGATGCCCCCCGGTTCGAGCCCTCCGCCAGCGCCAGCTTGATCGCAGCCAGATCAAAGCCCCAATGATTGCAGAAATTCGCATCCTCAGCCGCCACAGCGGCGCGCACCATCACCGGGGCAATATCGTCAATCGAGACCCATTGATGGTCCACCCCGCCCAAACGCCGCCCTTCGGACATCATGTAAAGCGTGGTCGGCGGGTTCACCACGGACCACAGCGCAATCAGCGCAAACAACAGCACCAACCCCACCCCGAAACACCGAAGCACAAAGCCGCGCACCCGCGCTCGCAAGGGTTTCTTGCGCATCGCAGATTTGAGGGTTTTGGGTTTCTTTGCTGCCGCCTTCTTTGCCATATCCCAGCTATAAGGTTCGCGCGGCTCTTTGTGAACGAAAATTGCCCCCACAAACGCAATCAAGCCCCGCTGTTGCGAGCGGGGCTTGATTAATTCGCGTGGGTTAGAGCCTATTCCGCCGGAATGGCTTGGCTTTCATGGGCCAGCGGCGCCGCCAGATGCACCAGCATTTCCTTGGGGCAAACCTGAATGAAATTCGGCTTTTCACTTTCCCAATGCTGCAAGATCTCAGCGGCTTTACGGCTGTTGGTCTCTGCCAGATGCCGCTCCAACAGGGTTTTCAACTGATCTTCCCAATGATCCACCGTGACCGGCACAGTCACCAATGTCTCGTGGTTGATCAGCGCATCCGCCTGCCCGTCCGGGTCATAAAGATACGCCATGCCGCCGGTCATGCCCGCGCCAAAATTCGCACCGATCTCGCCCAGAATAACCGCGACACCGCCCGTCATATATTCACAGCCATTGGTGCCGCAGCCCTCAATCACCACTTTCGCGCCCGAGTTGCGCACGGCAAACCGCTCGCCTGCGCGCCCTGCGGCAAACAGATAACCATCGGTTGCACCATACAAAACCGTGTTGCCGATGATGGTGTTCTGCGAGGCGACAATGTTGGACGCCATCGGCGGGCGCACCACAATTGTGCCCCCCGACAGACCTTTGCCCACATAGTCATTGGCATCGCCCGACACTTCCAGCTTCAACCCCGGCGCGGCAAACGCCCCAAGGCTCTGGCCCGCCGACCCGGTCAGCTTCACCGTCAGGTGATCGGGCTGCAATTGATTGCGCATCCCGAATTTCTTGACGATATGGCTCGACACCCGCGTGCCCACGGTGCGGTGGGTGTTTTGCACCGCATAAGAAAGCTGCATCTTCTCGCCATCTTCCAAGAACCGCGCCGCATCCCGCACAATCTGTGCATCCAGCGTGTCCAGAACCGCATTGCGCTCCTTGTCGCGGTTATAGGTGATCTTATCCGCCCCATCCACAGTGATCAGCAGCGGGTTCAGGTCCAGATCATCCAGATGCGCCGAGCCGCGCGAAACCTGCGTCAACAGATCGGCCCGCCCAATCACCTCATCCAGTGACCGCGCGCCAATGCTGGCCAGCACTTCGCGCACTTCAGTGGCATAGAAAGTGATCAGGTTCACAACCTTATCGGCATTGCCGGTGAACTTGCCGCGCAGCGCCTCGTCTTGGGTGCAAACCCCCACAGGGCAGGTGTTGCTCTGGCACTGACGCACCATGATACAGCCCATCGCGATCAGCGCCGCCGTGCCTATGCCGTATTCCTCGGCCCCCAGCATTGCCGCCATCACAATGTCACGCCCGGTGCGCAAACCGCCATCGGTGCGCAATGTCACCCGGTCGCGCAGCTTGTTCATGCTCAGCACCTGATGCGCCTCGGTCAGGCCCATCTCCCACGGCAGACCCGCATATTTGATCGAGGTCGCAGGCGATGCGCCCGTGCCGCCATTATGGCCCGAGATCAGGATGATATCGGCCTTCGCCTTGGCCACACCCGCCGCAATTGTGCCCACACCGCTCGAGGCCACCAATTTCACCGTCACCTTACAGCGCGGGTTGATCTGCTTGAGGTCATAGATCAGCTGCGCAAGGTCTTCGATGGAATAGATGTCGTGATGCGGCGGCGGCGAAATCAACGTCACACCTTTGGTCGAATGCCGCAAACGCGCAATCAGATCGGTCACTTTCATGCCGGGCAATTGCCCACCCTCGCCGGGCTTGGCCCCTTGCGCGACCTTGATCTCCAACTCTTCGCATTGGTTCAGGTATTCCGCCGTGACACCAAACCGCCCCGAAGCGACCTGTTTGATCTTGGCACTTGGGTTGTCGCCATTGGGCTCGGGCAGGAAATGCGCGGGATCTTCACCGCCCTCGCCACTGTCCGATTTCGCCCCAATCCGGTTCATCGCCACGTTCAGCGTCTTATGCGCCTCAGGGCTCAGCGCCCCAAGCGACATGCCCGGCGTCACAAACCGTTTGCGGATCGAGGTGATGCTCTCCACCTCCTCCAAGGCAACCGGCTCGCGCATCGGCTTGATGTCGAGCAAATCGCGCAGATGGATCGGCGGGTTTGATTGCATCTTGGCCGAATATTGCTTCCACATCTCATAAGACGCACGGCTACAGGCGGCCTGCAACATATGCATGCTGGTCGCTTCCCACGCATGGGTCTCGCCGGAATGACGCGCCTTGTAGAACCCGCCAATCGGCATCACCACACCGTCGCCGCGCCAGCCCTTGGCGTGCACTTCTTCGGCTTTGCGCTGAATGCCCGTGATGCCAATGCCGCTGATCCGGCTGGTCATGCCGGGGAAATATTCCGCAACCATGGCCCGGCTCAGCCCCACCGCCTCAAAGTTCAAACCACCGCGATAAGAGGAAATAACGCTGATCCCCATCTTGGCCATGATCTTGAGCAACCCTTGGTCAATCGCATTGCGGTACCGCGCCACGGCCTCGTTCAAATTGCCATCCAGCAAGCCGCGGCCAATCCGGTCCGCCAGCGAATCTTCCGCCAGATAGGCGTTCACCACGGTCGCACCGCAACCAATCAGCACGGCAAAATAATGCGGATCAATACATTCCGCCGACCGCACATTAAGCGAGGTAAACGTGCGCAACCCTTTGCGCACCAAATGGCTGTGCACCGCGCTGGTCGCCAAAATCATCGGCATCGCAACCCGGCCCTCGCCCGATTGCTGATCCGTCAGCACCAAATGCCCCGCGCCAGAGCGCACCGCATCTTCGGCCTCTGCGCGAATCCGCGCCAGCGCCGCACTCAGCGAGCCTTGCTCAGGCGCAAAACTACAATCAATCGTGGCCAGATCGGCGTTGAAATGCTCCACCATCTGATTGAATTGCGCATTGCCGACAAACGGGCTGTCCAACACCAAAATCTCGGTCTGGCTGCTGTCTTCATCCAGCACGTTTTTCAGGTTCCCGAACCGCGTCTTCAGGCTCATCACCCGGAACTCGCGCAAACTGTCGATGGGCGGGTTGGTGACCTGGCTAAAGTTCTGCCGGAAGAAATGGCTCAGCGGGCGATACTGCCCCGACAAAACCGCCGAAGGCGTGTCATCGCCCATCGAGGCCAATGTCTCTTTGCCATCTTCCGCCATCGGCGCCAGAATCTGCTCCAGCTCCTCGATGGAATAGCCCGCAGCCACCTGCCGGCGGCGCAGCTCATTGCCCTCAAACAGCGGCGCTTCGGTCACATTCCCCAGCGCCTCGTCCAGCTCGACAATCTTGCCAACCCATTCGCTAAACGGTTGCGAAGCGGCCAGCTTATCCTTGATCTCGGCATCCCCAAACAGCTTGCCTTCGGTCATATCCACCGCCAGCAATTGCCCCGGCCCAAGCGCGCCTTTGCGGATCACCCGCGCCTCGTCCAGCGGCACCATCCCGGCCTCGGACCCGGCAATCAACATGCCATCCGATGTCACAACATAGCGCATGGGCCGCAAACCGTTGCGGTCCAAACCCGCGCACACCCAGCGCCCATCGGTCATCGCCAACGCGGCTGGGCCGTCCCACGGCTCCATGACAGAGTTGCAATAGGAATACATATCGCGCCACGCCTGCGGCAATTCCACAGCCTGCTGCGACCAGCTTTCCGGCACCAACATGGTCTTGGCCATCGGCGCATTCCGCCCGGCCCGCACCAACACCTCGAACACGGAATCAAGCGCGGCAGAATCCGAAGACCCCGGCGCAACGATCGGCTTGATGTCTTCCGCCCATTCGCCAAATGCCCCGGAGGCCATGCGAATCTCGTGCGATTTCATCCAGTTCAGGTTGCCTTTAAGCGTGTTGATCTCGCCGTTATGCGCCAACATGCGGAACGGCTGCGCCAACCACCACTGCGGGAAAGTGTTGGTGGAATAACGCTGGTGATAAATCGCAAAGGCGCTCTCGAACCGGTCATCTTTCAGGTCGGGATAGAAATCCGCCACCTGCTCGGCCAACATCATGCCTTTATAAATGATCGAACGACAGGACATGGAGGCGATATAAAGCGTCGGCACCTGCGCCGCGACAGCCGCTTTTTCAATCCGGCGGCGGATCACATAAAGCTCGCGCTCGAATGTTTCCTCATCCACACCCTTGGCGTTGGAGATCAAAATCTGCTCGATCTCGGGCCGCGTCGCATTGGCCTTCTCGCCCAGCACGGACACATCCACCGGCACATGGCGCCAGCCGTAAATGTAATGCCCCATGCGCAACACTTCGGTTTCCACAATCGTCCGGCAAATCTCTTGCGCGGCAAAATTGGTGCGCGGCAAAAACACCTGCCCCACCGCGATCAACTCGTCAGGGCGCGGATCATGCCCGGTGCGACGCACCTGATCGTGGAAAAACGGCTCGGGGATTTGCACGTGAATGCCTGCGCCATCGCCGGTTTTCCCATCCGCATCTACCGCGCCCCGGTGCCAAATCGCCTTAAGCGCCTTGATCCCGTTCAACACCACTTCGCGGCTCTTTGACCCGTCGATATTCACCACAAGCCCCACCCCACAAGAGGAATGTTCTTCCTCGGGGGAATACAGGCCCTTCTCGGCCATGAATGCGCGTTTCGCTTCTTCGCGGGCTACCCATGCGTCATCATATTTGGTCATTTGGCATCTCCTTCAACGGGCGCGAAAAGCGCAAAGGTTTCTTCTCTTGTCAGTTTCTGATGGTCGCCAGCAAAGCCCGCGCCATAAAGACATTCATCAACGAAATATTCCTGCAGCATCGCGCTGCCTTCCAAACTCTCGAACAATCCCGCCGACAGGTTGCGGCTGCCGTCGTGCTGCAACCCGTACCAAAGCGTCGAACCGCAGGTCTCGCAAAATGCCCGCTGCGCCCAATCCGAAGATTTGAAGATTTTTTCCGGCCCGCTGATCGTCACGCTGGCCGGGTCCGTCTGAACATTCACAAAAGCGAATGAATTATGCTGGCGGCACATGGCGCAGTGACAGGCGCGCAGCACAGGCGCTGCATCTGCACGTGCCGTCACTTTGACGGCCCCGCACATACAAGCGCCCTGCAATTGCTTCTGTTCAGACATTTTTAATCTTTCTCGCATTTTAGGTCAGCATCGCTGACCATTGAGGGTATTCAGCGGGCGATATCTCCGGTGCACAGGCGGTGCACATGATGTGCACAGCCGGTGTATCCCCCGTTTTGCCCTATTCCGCCGCAATCGCCGCCGCGCCGTTGAACCGCTCAAGGATCGCTTCGGCACAGTCGCGCCCGTCCTTGATCGCCCAAACAACCAGCGAGGCACCGCGCACAATATCGCCCACCGCATAGACCCCATCGGCCTGCGTGGCCCCCGTGATATATTCGGTTTTCACCGTGCCCCAGCGGTTCACCGGCAGGTCAGGACAGTTCCACAAAGTCGGCAGGTCTTCGGCCTCAAAGCCAAGCGCCATGATCACCAGATCGGCCTCTTCAATGTAATCGGCCCCCTCGATCACCTCGGGCGCTTGACGCCCCGTGGCATCGGGCGCGCCAAGGCGCATTTTCTGCACCATCACACCTGTGACCGGATCGCCAACAAAGCCTTTGGGCGCGGCAAGCCATTCAAAAACAACGCCTTCTTCTTCGGCATTGGCCACTTCACGCTGGCTGCCCGGCATGTTCGCCCGGTCCCGGCGGTACAGGCATTTCACCGATGTCGCCCCCTGCCGGATCGAGGTCCGCACACAGTCCATCGCCGTGTCGCCGCCGCCAATCACAACCACTTTCTTGCCTTCGGCATTCAGGCTGCCATCGTTGAATTCCGGCACATCATCGCCAAAGCTGCGCTTGTTGCTGACCGTCAGGAAATCCAGCGCCCGGACAAGGCCCGGCACACCCACGCCCGGCGCTTCGATGTCGCGTGATTTATACACGCCCGTTGCGATAATCACCGCATCATGCGCGGCGCGGATCTCTTCAAAACTGATGTCCTCGCCCACAGTGCAGTTAAGCTTGAACGTCACGCCACCCGCCTCAAGCTGCGCGTTGCGGCGCATCACCACATCCTTCTCCAGCTTGAAACCGGGGATGCCATACGTCAGCAATCCGCCCGCCCGATCATAGCGGTCATAGACCGTGACCTGCACGCCCTGACGCCGCAGAAAATCCGCCGCAGCCAGCCCGCCGGGCCCTGCACCAATGATGCCCACGCTCTCTTTGCGCTCATGGCTCGGGGCCGCTGGTTTCACCCAGCCCTGCTCCCACGCCGTATCGGTGATGTATTTTTCGACCGACCCGATGGTCACTGTGCCATGGCCCGACTGCTCAATCACACAGTTGCCTTCACACAGACGATCCTGCGGGCAAATCCGGCCACAGATCTCGGGGAAGGTGTTGGTCGCTTGGCTCAGCTCATAAGCTTCTTCCAAACGCCCCTCCGCGGTCAGCCGCAGCCAATCGGGAATGTTGTTATGCAGCGGGCAGTGGCTCTGACAATAGGGCACGCCGCATTGGCTACAACGGCTGGATTGCTCCTTGGCCTTGGCATCAGCGTATTCTGCGTAAATCTCTTTGAAATCTTCCCGACGTAAATTCGGGGGACGCTTCTCGGGCATATCCCGCGGAACACTGACAAACTTCAGCATCGGTTGCTCGGCCATCTCACATTTCCCCTCAAATCACTTGGAAATGCCGAATACACCAAACCCGCGCCGTTAAAAAGTCAGCAGTGCTGACCTATATTTGAATTAATTGGTTCCAGATTAGAATTTTTACAATTTTAACCTGCTTTTTAGATCCGATACGGACCTAACTCATCAATAAGGCCACCAGCGCCACCGTCCCAACGGCGATTCGCCACCAGCCAAACAGCGCATACCCATGCCGGCTCACATAACCCAGCAACCAGCGCACAACGATCACCGCCGATAGAAACGCCGCCACAAACCCAACGGCAATCTCACCCAGTGCCGCCGCATCCAACACATCGCGGTTCTTATAAAGATCATAGGCAAACGCTCCCGCCATCGTAGGCATCGACAGGAAAAACGAAAATTCGGCCGCCGACCGCTTGCTCGCCCCCAGCATCAACGCCCCCACAATCGTGGCTCCTGAACGCGACACACCGGGGATCATCGCAAGACACTGGATGAACCCGATTTTCAGCGCCATCGGCAAGGGAAACGCCATCGCATCCTCATGCCGCGGCTCTGGCGCAATCCGGTCGACAAACACCAAAACGATCCCCCCAAGGATCAACATCACCGCAATCAACAAAGGCGTCTCAAACAACACCGTCTTGATGAAATCATGCGCCAGAACGCCAATGAACACCGCAGGCAGAAACGCCACCAGCACCGAAAGGATAAACCGCCGCGCTGCCGGATCATGCGGCGCATCGCGAAACACAGCCCACAGCTTGGCCGCATAAACCGACAGGATCGCCAGCACCGCACCCAGCTGAATAACCACCTCGAACGAGCGCCCCGCCGATTGGAACCCCAAGAAATGCCCCGCCAGCAACAAATGCCCCGTGGAGGACACCGGGATAAATTCGGTCAGCCCTTCGAGCAGCCCCAAAAGGGCTGCAATCATCGTCGTCGATTGATCCATTAGCTTTTCTTCAAATCGCGCGCAGATTCTTTGATCGCGTCAAACTGCCCCGCAGGCCGGAACCGCCACAGATAATCAGGCAGCACCGCCGACATGGTCACAGGCCGAATGCCCAGCTCTGCAAAACCCTTTGCATCCGCGCCCACAACATTGTCCTGCCGCAGATTGCGCACCTGATCGCGCGTCAGAATACTGTTGGTAAACAGCCCCAGCGTGATTGCCTGCGCCATATCCAGAAACCAGCCCATGATGCCGGCAATCCAGAACGGCACATTCAACACCAAACGGCGGCGGCGTACCTCGTCGAGCATCATCTCCATCAAGCTCCGGAAACTCGCCACATCCGGCCCGCCCAGCTCATAAATCCCGCCCGGCGCCGCGCCCGTAACCCCCAGCACAGCCGCCTGCGCCACATCATCCACATAGGCAGGCTGAAACTTGGTCTCCGCCCCCACCGCAGGCACAATCGGCGTGAGCCGCGTCATCGCGGCAAAGCGGTTAAAGAACCCATCCTCAGGCCCAAACAAAATCGATGGCCGCAAGATCATCGCGCCCGGCATATGCGCCAAAACGCCCGCCTCGCCCTCGGCCTTGCTGCGCGCATACTCGCTCGCGCTGTCGGCATCCGCCCCAAGCGCAGAGACATGCACCATCCGCGCCACGCCCTCTTCGGCAGCAATCCGCGCCACCCGCGCCGCGCCTTCGGCCTGCACCGTGTCGAAACGATTCTTGCCCGTCTCGTTCAAAATGCCCACGCAGTTCACCACCGCATCGGCCCCCTGCATCACCGAGCGCACCGAAGCGTCATCGCGAATGTTGCACAGCACCGGCTCGACCTGACCAACCACACCGTAAGGTTTTACAAAAATCGCCTCATTGGGACGGCGGCACGCAACCCGCACCCGCCAACCAGCCTTGGCCATCCGCCGCGCGATGTAGCGCCCGACAAAGCCAGAACCGCCATAGATCGTAACCAGCTTGGTCATGCCATACCCCTTTGCATCATAGGTTATTACGGATGTACCGCCCACCGCGCGCTGAGACAAGGATCAACTGCTCCGACCCGCGCCGCCCCGCCTGCGAAAAGAAAATGCAATCCAACGCATTTTGCCGCGACTTTCCATTTGACAGCCCCGCCACATGCCCTTAAACGCAGCTCTCACGTGCCCAGGTGGCGGAATGGTAGACGCGCTAGCTTCAGGTGCTAGTACTGGCAACGGTGTGGAGGTTCGAGTCCTCTCCTGGGCACCAAAGTCAAGTATAAAAACCCTTGATAACTTAGGTTATAAGGGTTTTTTGCTTTATAGGTCTTCAAAACTGCCCCACAGGCTGCCCCACGCCGGACGTCAGTGATTACTTATCGAATGCTTCTCTCGACGTTGGTCTCGATAGAGGAGGTCGACCTCGACAGAAACGCTCAATTGGCGTTTTAGCGTCAAGAAGCATGCCGACGGTGCGTAGCAGTAGGATGGGGTGCCGACATGCTTGTCCACCGGTGTCTAAACGATGGATGCGGGCATCTAAGCCCTCAAGAGAACGATGCCTGGACGGGCACCGCTCGATTTCAATGTTCGAACAGCGTTTCGGCTAAGCGCCCGGCCTTTGCATAGTTCAAAACATCGCTGATGGCCCGGTGCAGATCGATTAAATGATCAGACGCCCCTATAAGCGCAAGTGCGTGATCGCTGAACTGTTTGACAGGGCGACCACCGTTGACATCGTGCTCGTCAGCGATCCAGCCGTGCTGAGTCCCATTTGCTATCTCACGTCCAAGGAAGTCCACCAACGCCGCAAGATCGCGCAAAAAGGCCTCGCTGATGAAGTGATCCCCTGCGAGCATCCGCTGGATGTCTTCCGCCAGGCCCCGCCTTTGAGGCGGGAGCAGCGGGATGACAATTTCGAACACCGTTTCCTGAGACAGCCGAGCATATCCTACTGCGTCTGCAATCAGACTAATCATGGCAGCGGGCTGTAGCGAGTGGGAGGTCATTTCACGCCTCCCGCAGGGTCGGAGAGAACCTCCGATGTGTCATCGATTTGATGGGAACTGCTGATTGAAACGCCAGGATCCCTACGGCGGATTGTTGATATATTTCCAACGGGCCGATCATTCGACTCCGACAGCACTCGCTGCAAACCATCAGCGAGTAGACAGATATCTTCTACCACAGGGTCCGCAGGGTCGATTGCGGCGAAGTGACCGAATTCTGCCCGCTCGATGTCATCGACATGTTCGAGAAAGAGAAGGCTCTTCAACTGACGGAGCAGACCTATCGTCCGGCGTGACAACAACAACTCACGACTAAGTGCGTCAGCGACCATATCAACGAGTCCCGCGCCTTCTTTGCCGCCCAATAAGTGTGCGGCATGATGGAGCGCGCACTGATGCGCCTCAATGAAATCATGAATTGGAAAATTAGCTCGCTCGTGTGGCAAAGCTGGCTTTAGAGCCATAGGGGTAGCGATATTCATCTTGATTGTATCTCCAGCAGCGCAAGGGGTTATGCCTTGCTTCAAGCGTATGTTTTCTGCTGGTGGCGGGTTCATTCTGTCCGCGGTCTCGCAAAGAGGACCGCGGACAGAATGAACCCGCCGCTTTTTTGTATCTCAAGTCCAATTTTAGAAGAATTTAAGGACACCTTTCACTGATGTCGGTCGCCACAAGGCTTAGCAACTGCGAAGAGGTTGCTACTTATTCTAAGGTTTCAAAATTCTAAGAATTCACCACCAAAATAACGCAGATTTTATAACGAGTTATATGCTGTTATCGACGCAATAGACGGGTTTTCTTAGCCGCCGATGTCGATCTTCTTAGCAAGGAATACATCCAAGTCAGTTAAGTTCTGCCGGCGCGGCGGTCCTCCAAACGGGGCGACGTGACTCGCTGCGCGGGGCTACTATTCTGCTGGACGGGCTGACTCGCATTTTGAACGGGGGTTTATGGGGACCAGTTGCTTCTTACACAACATGGAGCCAGCGTCTAAATGCCTATCAACGACACCTACACCATCCCCGCACCGGTCATAAAATTTCTTCTCGAAGGAGAGCGCAGTTTTCTCGCCCTGAGACTCGTGCATGGGCTGCTCTATGCCATTCATTCTTCACTCAAAGGCAACATGTCGATCGTGCCAGCGCAGTTCCCCAAAGAACATGCCGTCCGCACCAGTAGCTTGGCAGCAGCCGTTGGGCCTGAGAAGTGCAAAGACAATCGATGGCTTCATATCGCATGCCAGGATCTGGCAGGTCAAAATATACTGAAGACAATCAAGATTGAAGGAAGGCGTCTGCGTTTCAGTTTGAGTGCGAAATTTCTCACTTCGTTCTCCGATAAAAGCAAAGCGTTTGCGATCATGCATACTGATCAAATTAGAGAATGCCACACCCTGCATGACCTGATGTTCTTGTCACTGGCATGCCTGCATGGAGGGAAAGATCGGCCGAAATTTTATCTTCCACGTCTCCCCATGCGCCTTGAAATGCCGGAAACGCAATTCAGCATCATGCCACGAACACAGCCCGAACAGGCTGTTTGGCGCAACTCATGGTCTAAATCCAACCGATCATGGATCAAAGCCGCAGTTCGCATCAGCAAGCTGCTTGATCAGAATTATCTGATTGGACCCCAGCAAGACATGATCGACGATTTTGTGACCTCCGTAGCTGTCAAGATCCAACATCAAGACACAAAATGGGAACGGAACCGGCTTTACAAATTTGAGGCAGGAACCCGAGGCGTGATCGAGATATGCGCCGGTGGTGGGAAGACGGTGCTCAATGCTCAAGCACTCCAGCACAAAATACATCAGACCGAAATTAGGTAGTGTTTCTAATTCAAGGTCTGGGCGTTTCCGTGCCGCTTTGATCGATCCCACTTCCTATTCAGAAGAACACCACACTGGAGATAAAAATGCTTACGTTTGCGCCCCCAATCCCCCGCAATCTTGAAAAGAAGCTGGAGGCAGCCGTCAAGCGCTTCCAACGCAAATATGAGTATCTCACTCTTGCCGATGCGCGACGCCTCTTGGCGCGGTATCATTACAAAGTGCCGGTAGTGACTGCGTTCCAGCGTTACGGTAACGGCACCCTGAAAGAAGTCATCCTGCGTGAGAACCTTAAGCGCCTTGAGCCCCCGGAGGGGTGGATCGCGACCGATTTGACCATCTTTGGCTTTCCAGCTGAAGGCCGGCGTGAACTTTGGACGCCGTTCATTCGGTCAATCGTTGCGGGGCAAGCTTTGAAGTGCCGCGAAGCTGGGTGGTATCAAACGGACAAGCTGTCCAACGAGGAACTCGACAGGCTTTTGCAGCAACTGCCACTAAACGATTATGGCAGGCTCGACGTTAAAGATGCTTCACTCCTGATGCTTCGCCTGATGGCAGAAATGGAACGTAAAGCGCGAGAAAATGAAAGCGCTCATCAGGCGCTGCACCGACTCTCGCGTCCGGTGCCACAAGCGCTTGTTGATGAGTTGTCTCGTGAAAAAGAGGATGCGCTGCGCTGGTTCGAAGAAAATTATACGCCGCCCTTGTGCCACGGCGTTAATTATCTCTCGAGGGAGGATCGCATCGTTCTCGCCTATCGAGACCAGCATTTTCGTTATTGAATTGGCGGAGTGTCTATTCCCGGCCGTGCGAAACCGTGATTCAAAACTTACGGGTAAAGCGTGAACAATGGTATTGCGCGGTTGGACTAACTATTCCTTGATCGAACCAGGACGCGAGAAGTCACTTGTATCCTGATCGGCTCCTCAAACGGTGTGGTCGAACCGGTCCGCTGATAGGTTTCTGGATCGATCACGCGATCCTCAGCTTCCGGTATCACCATCTCCTCCCCACCTTGCACACGAGCAATAATATCCGCCAAACCACCCCGCGGAGCCGCTATGCTAACGGCTTCCGCGGCGGCCGCCTGGGCGTCTTTGGTGGAAGTTGCCTTCAGAATGTTTTCCTTGTCTCTCGCAGCTTCCTTTTTACGCTGGGCCTCTCTTTCGGTTGCTATCCGTTCCGACAATTCGAGCCGGGCTTTTTGTCGTTGCAAATCCCGAAGTCCGACCCACGCCGTCCACAGATCATCGTTTTCTGCTCTATATTTCTTCCGGACGTCGACAAGCGCTTCGATGGCCGGAAACGGTTCTTCCCCCTCTGCAGGTGAATGCTTCGGGTGAACTTTGGGAGTGTTTTTGAATGGGATTTTCTTTGAAGCGTTTGCGGCTTTGGGACCGAGATGTTTTTGAGGGTTCAGGCCCTCCGGTGCGTCACCTGCAATGGCCATCTCTTTATAAGACCGCAAATCGATCCTTGTTTTTGAGCCCATGCGACGAAGAGAACTGTTTGCCCGAAGTTCCCACTCGATCCGCATCGCTTGGATCTCCTCAGGTCCTGTCCTAATATTATCAAGGCATCGAACCTTTTCGCCAAAGTGTCCGCTGCTGCCATCCTTCTCCCGGTTTGAGACGAGAATGTGCGCGTGAAAGTTGAGGTTTGTCCGCTTTGGATCCGATAGGATCAGCAGGAATTTGTCGATGTTCAGCTGGCCACCTCGATGTTGGCGCTCAACCTCCTTTCCGTCCTCGTCGTCATGGAACGCGGGCGCGTGAATCGCATACTGGGAAGCAACGCCATAGCGATCCTTCAAGTTGCAACAGTAGCCGTGAATCAAACGGCGCATCTCATCGAGTGGCAGCTCGGCAGGAAGCGCCACCCGAATTTCGCGCGCGACCCGCGAATTCTTGCGTGTCTCAGCCGCCTCGACTTCGTTCCATAGCAATTCGCTGCCGGCCACCCAGTTAACCGTGCCGCCAGCCAACAAGCCGCTAAGATGGCCGTAAGAAAACGTCTTTCCGATACGCTCATCGTGCAAGCGGCAGCGCCCGATGTAGGCGGCCCGTGCGACTGCGCCCGCAGTTTTGCCACGCGTAAGGTTGAGAACAGAAAAGTGACATGCTGGATGCTTCATGCTTAGGGAGATCAGGCCCACGGCAAGATGTCGCTACAAAAAAAGCCCGCGGCAGGCGCGCTGCAAACAGAGTTTGCGTAATTGCGCCTTCCGACCTCTTGGGCCGTCAGGCTCAATGACCCTGCCCGTCAACCCCAACGACAAAAAGATCGATCAGATTGCCAACCGGGGCACCATTTCCCTCTTTGAAGCCAGACAAAAAAGGAAACATCGGTGTCTAAAACTGAACAAAAAATTTTATCACTGACGCGCGAAATCGAGCAGAGGACAGCGCGTCTTTCGGATCTCAAGCAGAAATCTAAGGAAGATAAAAGGCGCGCGGATACTCGTAAGAAAATCATCTACGGTGGCGCTTACTTTGCTTATCTTGCTTCACTCGCGCCTGAACAGGCGACACGCGTTGAAGCCGCCTTTGAAAAGATGATTATCAACAAGAAGGATCGACAGTTCTTGGAGTTGACGGAAACGAACAGCTCATGAGCCAGCCAATGTATATGACTTGACCCTCAGCGCGTAGAAAGAGCACCTGCGAATTCAATCCGACCGTGGCTGCGTTTATTGATCCGCTGGCAAATCACGTGAGCGGAGACGGTTTTTAACAGGACTACAAGCGGGGAGCAGGCCTTTCTCCCGGACTGGTAGTCGATCAACTCTCAATGTGTTGAAAGCCATCGTCCGCGTAGCAGTAGTTTGAAGCATAGGCAATTGACTTAAGTGTGGTTTGAACCGGTCTCGGTTTCGAAAACAAATCAGGTTCCTCTGCCGTTGCCCATTGATATTCCGGCTCGTCTCCGCGACTTTAGAGCAAAGAACAAACCCTCTCTTGGCAAATGACCCTATTTGGACCCATAGGCGCTGACGTCAGACAATAATGCCGGGACGCTCGCCCCCGAACCGCATGAAGTTCGAGGCCTTCCGTTCTTCAATGCAGAACCTTCGAGGCGCCAGAGCTTTAAAGATGCATTTGAGAAATTACTACAATAGTCACACCATTGTCGGTTTGACTGAAAAGTGAAAAACACAAGCTGGTTTTCTGTAAATACCATCGCGTCCAGTTTGTGGGCCACCCGCGCACCAGATAGTTGAAGAAAATTGTCAGGCTCGAACAATTTCCATGAGCGGCTCAAACATGAACAGCGCACCACGACGCCCACTTGCAGGCCGAAGTTCTCTCAACAGGCCACTTTCATGCAGCAGTTTGGTAATTCTGGTTGCTACATGCTTCGGCATTCCCGTTCTTTTTATAAGCTGACTATTCTTAAATATGGGAGCTTCAAAAATTCCATCTTGGGCCGCAAGATGCCATTTTGATCCTGAAATATCCCGAAAAGTATCTTTCATTTCATCGTAAAGGTTCATGATCAGCTTTGCCGTTTTTAAGTTGCTTTCCGCCTGCTTCGCTATCGCTTCCAAGAAGAAAGCAACCCAACTTGTCCAATCGTTATCGCGAGACACCTTTCGCATGAGCTCAATGTATTCATTCTTATTTTCTTCCAAGAAGGCGCTGACATAGAAGTGCGGTTTGTGTATGAGCCCATACTTCCAAAGCAAAAGTGTTATAAGAAGGCGCCCAATTCTGCCGTTCCCATCATTGAATGGATGTAGAGCTTCAAACTCTACGTGTGCCACCCCGACCTTAAAAAGAGGTAGCATTGAGGTATTTTCAATAAAGTCTAAGAGGGCTTGCATTCCTGATTGGAGCTGAAGCGGACTGATTGGCTTAAAGTAGATCTCTTTTCGCCTATCATCCCCGACATAATTTTGGTCCACCTTGTATTGCCCAGGTGACTTGCTCGCTCCCCTACCATAGCTGAGGAGTATTTGATGTGCATTTTTTATTAAACCCTCGTTAATGGGCTCTCCATCGGAAACTGCACGTTGAGCTCGGCGCAGCACTGCACTGTATAAAGCAACCTCTACAACGTCATCTCTTACTGGGCCCGCGTTTCCATCATCTTCGCTTTCCGCTTCATATATCATTACTTCATCCACAGTAGATATGGTTCCCTCCATACGGGATGAAATAACAGCCTCGTTTTGCCTAAGGGGAGCTAACAATAGCTCGCTATTTGGTAGTGATATGAGCATCTGATCGTAGCGCGAGATAGCATCCTGAGCTTGGGCAAGCGGTTCTATTAGACGCTGAAGCTCAAAGTCTGTTGGGGGAAACTGCCCATAGTGGTAATCGATCATACTGCTAAGGTCGTAGTTTTCGATTCCTTGCGCCACAATTTGCTCCTTTGATTTCATACTCCGAACTTGAGTATCAAAAAAATGGACAAATGCAACACAAATGACCTTATGGGAAATATCTCTACTCATTAAATCCACAAACTTGAAGGATTTGCAGAATCTGGTTGCTTAGTCGTTCTTCAAACCTCGCGTGTGATAGTGTTCGACGAGCTGTTGCTTATGTTACTCGGCCTGCCGTTGCGCCTAAGTTACAAGTGTTTCGCTACAACTTCGCGAAGCGTCCATGGGTGTGCTGCTCGATTTTCGATTCTGGCAACTTGGCAAGCGTCGTTTCAATCCCGTATGACGCAACAGGCTTGCGCGACTCGACTTACGTCTTCTGTAACACAAAGAGTGTTGTGTAAGACTTGTGTGAAGTAAACTCGCTTGTGTTACACCAAGTCCAGTTTTCGTAACACAAAATGTATTGTGTTAGATTGGTGTGACCCAAACAAGCTTGTGTGACTCAACACCCAGCTTTCTCAACACAAAATGTGTTGTGTTAGATTGGTGTGACCTAAACAAG